>NZ_CP050153.1:0-2400000 GCF_011617465.1 Brevibacterium pigmentatum | reverse complement strand
GTAGACGTCGTCTTCGGCACCCACAACATGGGATCCCTGCCGGCGCTGCTCGAACGCGCCCGCCACAACGAGGAAGCCCAGGTCGAGATCCTCGAAAGCCTCGACGTCTTCCCCTCCACGTTGCCCAGCCGCCGCGAATCCCAGCACTCCGGCTGGGTGTCGATCTCGGTCGGCTGCAACAACACCTGCACCTTCTGCATCGTGCCCAGTCTGCGCGGCAAGGAGAAGGACCGCCGTCCCGGCGACATCCTCGCCGAGGTCGAAGCACTCGTCGCAGACGGAGTCGTCGAAGTCACCCTGCTCGGCCAGAACGTCAACTCCTACGGTGCCGAGTTCCGTGACAAGGGCGCATTCGCGAAGCTGCTGCGTGCCGTGGGCAATGTGGAGGGCATCGAGCGGGTTCGCTTCACCAGCCCGCACCCGGCCGCCTTCTCCGACGATGTCATCGACGCGATGGCCGAGACTCCGACAGTCATGCCGCAGCTGCACATGCCGCTGCAGTCCGGGTCGGACACGATCCTCAAATCCATGCGCCGCTCATACCGGACCAAGCGGTTCATGAACATCCTCGACACCGTGCGCGAACGCATCCCGCACGCCGCCATCACCACCGACATCATCGTGGGCTTCCCCGGTGAGACCGAAGAGGACTTCCAAGGCACCATGGACATCGTCCGCCGCGCCCGGTTCTCCCAGGCCTTCACCTTCCAGTACTCCATCCGCCCCGGCACCCCGGCGGCCACGATGGACAACCAGGTGCCGAAGGACGTCGTTCAGGAACGATTCGAACGCCTCACTGCGCTCCAGGACGAGATTGCCTGGGACGAGAACAAAGCCCAGATCGGCCGTGAGGTCGAGGTGCTCGTGACCAAGCTGCCCCACGACGATTCCCCACGGCTGAGCGGCCGTGCCGAAGACAACCGCCTCGTCCACGTCGGAATCCCCGAAGGCGCCCAGATGCCGCGACCCGGCGATTTCGTCACCGCCACCGTCACTGAGGCGAAGCCCTACTTCCTCCTCGCCGACTCCGGATATTCGGTACGCCCGTCCCGCGCTGGTGACGCCTACGACCGGGCACAGGCCGAGAGCTGCGGTGCACCGAGCCCCGGCCAGGGCTCGGCAGGCTCGACGAACCTCGGTATGCCGACCATCCGCCCCCGCGGCTGAGATGGGCGCCTTCGCCATCATCCCGGCAGCCCCAGTGCTGCTCGAGAAGATCGACCGCAGTGAGGCCACCCGAATGGTCGAACTGCGGACTGCCATTCGCGACACCTTGAGGACACAGACCCGTTGGGCGCTGCCGATCGAGACCCTGCCGCCCGTGGCTGGACTCGGCGGGTGGGGGATCGACCGCGGAGTCGATACTCGCACCGGCCGGCTCTTGTGCGGCCCGGACTGGGTCGAGACCGTCGGGGCCCTGACGGTGGAAGCACGCAGACTCGCCGAGGCGGCCGACCCCGCGATCATCGTCGCGATCCTTCACGCTCACGCCGCCGGCGTCGACATCGGCCCGCTCGGATCGAGCGAGAATCTTCTGCTGCCCATCGACCTGTCGGGAGCCGCAACCGAGGACGCCCCCTTGGCCCCGATCGACGGCGCCGCGGAATTCGATGCCGCCGTCGTAGAGACACTCACCTCCGGCACCACCATGGACACTGAAAGATTGCTCGAACACTGTGAGCGTGCGGAGACCGTGGCCGCGAATCTCAGTGGCCTTACCGCCGGGATCCGCTACACCGTCGACCGGGGCGCTCGTGTTTCGACGCTTGTGCCAGCCGTCGACGAATCCGTTCACGAAGTGCGCACTCTCTGTGGCACCGGGACCTGGGAGTGATCGCCGGTGGCTGAGCACGTTTCGCCGATCATCACCGTCGTCGGCGCCACTGCCACCGGGAAATCGGATCTGGCGCTGGATCTGGCCGACCGCCTCGGCGGGGAGATCATCAACACGGATTCGATGCAGTTCTACCGGGGGATGGACATCGGGACGGCGAAGCTGCCGGTCGATGAGAGGCGGGGGATTCCGCACCACCTCATCGACATCCTCGACGTCACCGAGGAAGCGAACGTCCAAGATTTCCAGGCACGTGCTCGGGCAACGATCACGGACATCCGAGAGCGCGGACTGCGGCCCATCCTCGTGGGCGGGTCCGGGCTCTACGTGCGTGCCGCGGTCGATCATATGGAGTTCCCGGGCACGGACCCACAAGTGCGTTCCCGCCTCGAAGCCGAGGTCACAACCGACCGCTGGGCGCTCCATCAGAAGCTGCGCGAACTCGACCCGACAGCGGCCGAGAAGATCACCGTCAACGACCAGCGACGGATCGCTCGAGCCCTCGAGGTCATCGAACTCACGGGGCGTCCCTTCAGCGCCCAACTGCCGGACTATCAGGAGATCGAACCGACCGTTCACCTGGGCCTGAATATGGACCGGGCCCTTCTGCATGAGCGGATCGCCACACGCGTCCACCTCATGTGGGAGCACGGATGGGTCGATGAGGTGATTCGACTGCTCGACGCCGGGTTGGCCGAAGGCAAGACAGCGTCGCGCGCCATCGGATACGCCCAGATCCAGCGGCACCTGGCCGGAGAGCTCACCGCCGCCGAGGCGAAGGAAGAGACGACGATCCGCACCCGGCAGTTCGCACGCCGACAGGACACCTGGTTCCGTCGCGATCCGCGAATCCACTGGATCGACGGCAGTTCCGCCGACCCCGAGCAGAACCTGGCGGCAGCACTCGAGGTGCTGGGCGGGTGCTGACGTAGTGACCGGCTGCGTTGCACGTGCTCGACGAGCGCCGACGTAATGACGCCTGTGCTCGATGTCATGAACGAGCGCTGAAGACCTGACACGACCGTCACCGATAAGATGGAGCCATGAGCACTCCGGATACCCCGTTCGCCGCCTGGACCGATGTCACTTTCGTCAAGGGGCACGGCACCCAGAACGATTTCGTTCTGCTTTCCGACGACGACAGCCAACTGGAGATGCATCCCGAAGCTGTCGCCACACTCGCCGATCGACGGGCCGGACTCGGGGCCGACGGCATCATCCGTATCGTCCGCTCCGCAGCCAGCGGCATCCCGGGAGCGGCCGAACAGGCCGAGGCCGGTGCCGAATGGTTCATGGACTACTACAACAACGACGGCAGCCTCTCCGAGATGTGCGGCAACGGCGTTCGCGTCTTCGCCCACGCGCTCGTGACCAGCGGCCGTGTCTCCGCCGATGCCCGCGACATCCTCGTGGGTACGCGTGACGGCATCAAAACCGTGCGCACCACCCTCAACCCTGCTCTCGGCGTCCAGACCGGAGACGACGTCGTCGGCACCGGCACGCCCGGCCCTGGATCCGCCAGCGACGCTTGGTACACGATCGACATGGGCGAATGGTCACTCGACCCTTCGAACAGCGTGCTCGTGACCACCGGCGGCATCGAGGTCGCCCGTCCCGGACTGAGCGTGGCCACCGGCAACCCGCACACCGTCGTCGCCTTGGCAGAGAACGCTGAACTCGCAGCCGCCGACCTGCGCGACGCACCCGTCCTCGACCCCGTCCCGGCCCAGGGATCCAACGTCGAATACATCGTCATGGAGCCCGCCCGATCCGATGTGGCAGGGGGAGAAGGCGCCCTGCGCATGCGCGTGTTCGAACGCGGTGTCGGTGAGACCCGCTCCTGCGGAACCGGTGCCTGCGCGGCTGCAATCGCCGCCCACCACTGGGCAGGCGAGAAGTCGCCTCTGCAGTGGCGAGTCGACGTCCCCGGAGGTCAGCTGCGCATCGAGATCGACCCCAACGCCGAAGGCACGAGCGGACGCGTCAGCTTGGCTGGGCCCGCGGTCCTCGTTGCTAGCGGCACGATCAGCTGAGAAGCCCCACTCAGTCGCGTTCGATCGTGAGCACGCGGAAGCCCTTCGACGACCCCGTCCGGGTGACTGCATAGCCGTCGCCGAGCATCCCGGCGATCCACTTCTGCAGGGAATCGGCACCGAGGTTCTTCGACACGACGAGATCGGCGCGACCGCCCGGCGCCAGGCGCGGCAGCCACGTCTCCAGAAGTTCGTGCAGCGCTTCCTTGCCGATGCGGATCGGCGGATTCGATCGGATCGCGGCGAACTGCAGGTCCTCGGGAACATCTGCGGCCGTGACGGTGTTGATCATCTTGAGACCCAGCCTGCGCGCATTCGCCGCGGTGGTCTCCAGGGACCGGGAGTTGACGTCGAGTGCCCACACTCGCACAGCCACCTCGGCGTCCTGGGCATCCAAGGCCGTGTGCAGGGCGATCGGCCCCCACCCGCAGCCGAGGTCGAGGATATCCCCGGCCGGCGGCTGAGGCAGATGCCGCAGCAGCACAGCCGTCCCGAGGTCGATGCGAGTGGGCGAAAACGTGCCTGATACGGTTTCGACGGTGACGGCGCGGCCGGCCAGATCGAGGTTCAACTCCCGCGACTTGGCCTCGCTGCTCGGCGATTCGGTGAAATAGTGCTCTGACACCATTTCAGTCTAGACGGCTGTGGGAGAATTGATGGACACCACTGTCGGTGCGAATCGTCACCGACGGCAGAGAACAAAGGAATGAATGACGTCTGAAGACAAAGAGCGTCGCAACGCGATGCTCGACCGTGTGCTCTCCCGAGGCGCCCAAGCCCTCGATGATCACGACACCACCCCCGAGGACGACCAGTTCGACCTCGCCGAGCGCGCCGCGCTCACCCGTGTCGCCGGCCTCTCCACCGAGCTCGAAGACATCACCGAGGTCGAATATCGTCAGGTTCGCCTCGAACGCGTCGTCCTCGCCGGCATATGGAACGGCACCCAGGCCGAAGCCGAGAACTCGATCCGCGAACTCGCCGCACTCGCCGAAACCGCCGGTTCCGAAGTCCTCGACGCGCTCATCCAGCGCCGCGACAAGCCGGACCCGGGCACCTACCTCGGCAAGGGCAAAGCCGCCGAGCTCGCGGACATCGTCGCCAGCGTCGGCGCCGACACCGTGATCATCGACTCCGAACTCGCCCCCAGCCAGAGGCGCGGACTCGAGGACGTCATCAAGGTCAAGGTCGTCGACCGCGTCGCGCTCATCCTCGACATCTTCGCCCAGCACGCGAAATCCCGCGAAGGCAAGGCCCAGGTCGAACTTGCCCAGCTCGAATACCTCCTGCCGCGTCTGCGCGGTTGGGGCGAGTCGCTGTCGCGGCAGGCCGGCGGACGTGTCGCAGGCGGTGCCGGAATCGGCTCTCGCGGGCCCGGTGAGACGAAGATCGAACTCGACCGTCGCCGCATCCGTGCCCGCATGTCCAAGCTGCGCCGTGAGATCAACGCCATGGCGCCCTCCCGTGAGACGAAGCGGAAGAACCGCGCCCGGCACCATGTGCCCTCCGCCGCGATCGTCGGGTACACGAACGCGGGCAAGTCCTCCCTGCTCAACCTGCTCACCAACGCCGAGGTGATGGTGCAGAACGCCCTGTTCGCCACCCTCGACCCGACCGTTCGTCAAGCCAAGACCGCCGACGGCATCGTCTTCACCTACACCGACACCGTCGGATTCGTCCGCAACCTGCCCCACCAGCTCGTCGAAGCCTTCCGCTCGACCCTGGAGGAGGCCGCCGGCTCGGATCTGCTCCTCCACGTCGTCGACGCCTCCCACCCGGATCCGCACGGGCAGATCCAGGCCGTGCGAGATGTCCTGGGCGACGTCGATACCGGGGATATCCCGGAACTCCTCGTGTTCAACAAGTCCGATCTCGCCGAGGAGGCCGTGATCACCGGGCTGCGCGCTGAGTATCCCGATGCGCAGTTCGTCTCCGCCGTTTCGAAGGAAGGAATCGACGACCTCATCGAGGCCATCGAGAACCGCCTTCCCGTTCCGGACATCGACATGACCGTGCTCATTCCCTATGAACGCGGTGACCTCGTGTCGAAGATCTACGCCCTCGGCACGGTCGAACACGAATCGCATGGCACGGAGGGCACCAGCCTGCAGGTCAAGGTGCCGACCGAACTCGTCGACGAACTGCGCGAATTCCAACGTCCGGACCTGGTCATCGACGAGTGAAAGCTGTCGAGAACCTCCTCCAATCCGCTGTCGGCGCCATCGGCGGATCGCCACGAGAGGGGCAGCAGGAGATGGCGCAGGCGGTCGCCTCGTCGCTGGACAAGGGGATCCACCTGCTCGTGCAGGCGGGAACCGGCACCGGCAAATCCCTGGCCTATCTTGTGCCGGCAGCCGAATACGCCACCCGCACCGGCGGAAAGGTCGTCGTGTCCACGGCGACTCTGGCCTTGCAGACGCAGATCATCCACCGCGACCTGCCCAGGCTGTTCAAAGCCGTGAAGAAGGACCTCGATCCACTGCCCAGAGCGGCACTGCTCAAGGGGCGGCGGAACTATGTGTGCAAGCACAAGCTCGCCGGCGGGTACCCCGATGAAGGGGAGGGCATGCTCTTCGACCTCGGTGCCGACGCCGAGGCGGGACGCAAACCCACCGAACGTTCGGGCCTGGGGGAGGAGATCCAACGGATCCGCACCTGGGAGAAGACCACCGACACCGGCGACCGCGACGACCTCCTGCCCGGCGTCAGCGATCGTGCCTGGTCGCAGGTCTCCGTCAACGCCTTCGACTGCCTCGGTTCGAACTGCCCGCTGTTCACCGAATGTTTCGCCGAAATCGCACGGAACAAGGCCGCTGACGCCGATATCGTCGTGACGAACCATGCCCTGCTGGCCATCGACGCCTTCGGGGAATCGAACGTCCTGCCCGAGCACGATGTCATCATCATCGACGAGGCCCACGAGCTCAAGGACCGCGTGACCAGCGCCCTGTCCGGGCAGATCAACACGAGCATGCTCTCGGCTGCGACGAGTTCCGTGCGCAAGCACACGACGGTCCAGGACGGTGTCGTCTCCCTGCTCGACTCCGCGGCGGCTGCACTCGAACGCGCCCAGAAATCGGTGCCCGAGGGCCTCATCCTGCATATGAGCGAGGCTCTCGGGCTGGCTCTGGCACAGATCCGCGACTCCGCCCGCCAGATCATCAACGACATCGGGGGCAAGACCGAGGACGCCGATGCCGGCCGGCAGATGGCCAAGGCCCGGTGCCAAGAGATCTTCGAACTCGCCGAACGCTTCTGCGACCCGGGCAAGAACGACGTCATCTGGCTCTCGCGTTCGACATTCAGAGAGAAGGAGACGACGAACCTCGTCGTCGCACCCCTGAGCGTGGCCGGCACCATGCGCAACGGGATCTTCGAGGAATCCACGGTCGTGGCCACCTCGGCGACTCTGTCCCTGGGCGGAAACTTCGACGCGGTCGCAGCCTCATTGGGACTCTTCGGACCGGATGCCCCGAAATGGGACAGCCTCGATGTCGGATCCCCGTTCGACTACGGGACGCAGGGGATCCTCTACGTCGCCTCCCACCTGCCCAAACCCGGACGCAGCGGGCTGAGCGAGGAAGCGCTGACCGAACTCGAAGAACTCGTCGAAGCCTCGAACGGCGGTGCACTGGGACTGTTCTCCTCGCGGGCGGGCGCGAACGCGGCGGCCGAACACCTGCGGAACAAGTTCGATTTCCCGATCCTGCTCCAAGGCGATGACGGACTTCCCGCCCTCGTCTCTCAGTTCACGGCCGATGATCAGACGTGCCTGTTCGGGACGATGTCGCTATGGCAGGGAGTCGACGTTCCGGGACGGACGAACCGTCTGGTCATCATCGACCGTCTGCCCTTCCCTCGCCCCGACGATCCGCTCATGCAGGCGCGAGCGCGTGACGCCGATCAGCGGGGAGTCAATGGATTCATGGCAGTGTCGGCCACGCATGCCGCTCTGCGGCTGGCTCAAGGAGCCGGTCGTCTCATCCGGTCGACGAAGGACAGGGGAGTGGTGGCCGTGCTCGACTCGCGGCTGCGCTCGGCCCGGTATGCCGGATTCCTCGTCAACTCGATGCCGCGGATGTGGCCGACGACGAACTCCGGCCTTGTCCGCAAGAGTCTGGCCCGACTGGCCGAGACTGACCAAAGTTAGGCCGCGCCGTGCCGCTGTAGCCGGCATTCCTGCCATTGAATGTGGCGAAAGGTCTGGAATCCTTCGAGATTTCAGACCTTTCGCCACTTCTCACGGCTCAGACCTTCGTCGTACGCGGGATTCTGATCAGAGGCGGCGGATGACGGCGACGACGAGACCCATGATCTGCGCGTAGGTGCCGTCGATGGGCTCGTAGTTCTCGTTCTGCGGCATCAGCCACTGCTGACCCGCCTTGCGCTTGAGCGTCTTCACCGTGGCCTCGCCGTCGAGGAGGGCGGCGACGATCTGACCGTTGTCAGCGGTGTGCTGCTTGCGCACGACCACCCAGTCGTCGTGGCAGATGGCGGCTTCGATCATCGAATCGCCGACGACCTTGAGCAGGAACATCTCACCAGAGCCGACGACCTGCGTCGGCAGGGAGAAGACATCGTCGACTTCCTGTTCGGCAAGTATCGGGCCACCGGCGGCGATGCGTCCGACGACCGGCACCTGAACGGTGTTGTTGGCCAGCTCCTCGTACTTCGCGCGCTCCGCCTCTTCCTCTTCGAACGGATTGACCACTTCGATGGCACGCGGACGCTTCGGATCGCGACGGACATAGCCGAGGCGTTCGAGCTGGGAGAGCTGATGGGCGACGCTCGAGAGGGAAGCCAGTCCTGCGGCCTTGCCGATCTCGCGCATGCTCGGCGGGTAGCCGTTGGCAACGACGGCACGTTCGATGGTCTCGAGCACGAGGCGCTGACGGGGAGTGAGGCGGAAATCGCCCTCACCGGACGATCCCTCAGGGATCTGGACCACATCGTCATCGCTGCGAGCGGCAGCGATCTCACTGGCAACATCTTCGTTGCGAGGCCTGCCTCTGCCTCGCTTGTTCTGAACCATTGCTCGTTCCCCTTCGTTCTATTCCCTGCCGCTGAACGCCGTGATCTCCGCTTCGGAAATTCTCGTGTCAGTGCCGACTGAGATGGTTCTGACAGATCAATCAACAACGCTGGTTCCCTCTCATTGTCGCATAGATGTTCGAGTTGGACTGGACATTTGTTCGATTGGCATGTTGAATAGAACAGACGTTCTACCGATTACTGGTGGAATCGTACGAATGAAAGAGGTAATGCGATGTCTGCACAGAACACCGAGCTGCACCTGACCCCTCGTGGACGCCAGGCTGTGCGCCTTCTCCGGACCCTGCTCGTCGCTCTCGTCGTCATCGGCGGAGCAGTCCTCCTCGCCACCCAGTCGTTCTCGGCCGCTGCTGTCGCCGAACCGGAGACGGAGAGCATCGGCATCGACGCCGAGGCAGTCGTCGTCGGCGAAGGCGAATCGCTGTGGACCGTGGCTTCGAATCTCGGCATCGACCGCGACACCCGCGATGTCGTCGCCGATATCGTCGAGATCAACCACCTGGACACCCCGACGGTCCACCCCGGCCAGACCCTCGACGTTCCGGTCCACTGAGACACGGTCGGATCCGGCCGCCTCGGTGAATCCCGTGGCCCGACCCGCCGCCCGGGCGGCGGGGGCCTCTCGGTAGAATGACTGCCGTGGGAAACATCGAATCTCTGCCAGTGCGTTCTGACCTCGTCGGCCTCAAGCCGTACGGGGCTCCGCACCTCAATGTGCCGGTCCAGCTCAACGTCAACGAGAACGCCTATCCGCTTCCGGACGTTGTCGTCGACAGCATGCGCGCAGCCGTCGACGATCACTTCGCCGGACTCAACCGATATCCCGATCGCGAATTCACCGCACTGCGCGAACACCTCGTCACCTATTTGAACGGTGTGAACGAACGCGCCGGAGACACAGTCGACCTCGATCCTTCCATGATCTGGGCCGCCAACGGTTCGAACGAAGTGCTCAGCCACATCGTCCAGGCCTTCGGAGGACCGGGTCGTACCGTCTTAGGCTTCACCCCCTCCTATTCGATGCACCCGCTCATCACCACGGGCACCGGTGCCGAATGGCAGCACGTCGAACGCAAGGACGACTTCACCCTCGACGCGGACACTGTCGCCGCCGAGGTGGCCCAAGCGAATCCGGACATCGTCTTCCTCTGCACCCCGAACAACCCGACCGGCACCTCGATCGACCTCGACGTCATCGAAGCCGCCTACGACAACTGCGCAGGGATAGTCATCGTCGACGAGGCGTACGCGGAATTCGCCCGCCCCGCCAAGTCCTCGGCCATGACCCTGCTGGAAGGCCGACCCCGCCTCGTCGTCTCCCGCACTATGAGCAAGGCTTTCGCCTGTGCCGGACTGCGTCTGGGCTACGCCATCGCCGCCCCCGAACTCATCGACGTGCTCCGGCTCGTCCGCCTGCCGTACCACCTGTCCGAGATCACTCAGGTGCTGGCCTGCACGGCACTCGAACACGCGGAGCTGCTGCTGGGCAACGTCGACCGACTCATCGACTCGCGCAACCGGATGGCGAGCCACCTCGCCGAGGCGGGCTTCACCGTCCACGACAGCGATTCGAACTTCGTCCTCTTCGGCAACATCTCCTCACCGGCCGACCTGTGGCAGAAGCTGCTCGACCGCGGAGTCCTCATCCGCGATATCGGCATCACCGGCCACGCTCGTGTCAACGCCGGCACCGAGGAGGAGACCGAAGCGTTCCTCAACGCCATCGACGAGATCCTCGCCGAATCCCCGGACATCCTCGCGGACCGCCCGCAGACCCCGTCATCAGCCGCCCCGACGAAAGGCACTCCATGAGGCAGGCCCAGAACTCGCGCACCACGTCCGAGTCCACGGTGTCCGTGTCCGTCAACCTTGACGGCACCGGCACCTCGAACATCTCGACGAGCGTGCCGTTCTTCGACCATATGCTCACCGCCCTGTCGAAGCACTCGATGATCGACCTCGACATCACCGCCACCGGCGACACCCACATCGACGTCCACCACACCGTCGAAGACACCTCCATCGTGCTCGGCCAGACCCTGCGCGAAGCACTCGGCGACAAGGTCGGCATCCGCCGCTACGGCTTCGCCGCCGTGCCGCTGGACGAAGCACTGGCACAGTGCGTCGTCGACGTCTCCGGCCGTCCCTACTTCGTCCACGAAGGCGAACCCGAAGGCCAGCAGTACCACCTCATCGGCGGCCACTTCACGGGGTCGATGACTTCCCACTCGCTGGAATCCATCGCCTTCAACGCAGGACTGACCGTCCACCTCGACCTGGTGCGCGGCCGCGACCCGCACCACATCGTCGAAGCCGAGTTCAAGGCCTTCGCCCGCGCCCTGCGCGAGGCCGTCGAGACCGATCCGCGAAGCAACTCCGTTCCCAGCACCAAGGGAGTCCTGTGAGCACGACCGTCATCGTGACCCCGTTCGGGGTCGCCCAGCAGTTGGCCGCCGCCTGCGTGCTGTCGAACATCTCCGGCACCATCGTGCCGATCGGCGAATTCAGCGGAATCGTCCTCGCCGACACCGATGTCAAAGCCGGCAACGAGGCGGCCGCAGCGATCTCGAAGCTCGCCGGCAAACACGAGGTCCTCCTCCTCGTGCGCAGCGAAGAGCAGATCGACGCCGGCCATTACCGCCACGGCAGTCGCGAAGCCGATGTGCCGGCCGGACTGGCGTTGAAGAACCTGCCGGATGTGCTCGAAGGACTGCTGCTGGAAACCGTTTCCGCGGACGACGTCGAAGGCAGCATCAGAACCGACTCGATGACGAAGCTGCAGGCCAGCGCCGCCACGATGAGCCCGGGCCGCGCCGCCATGGCGCGGACGGCACTGCTGTGGATCATCGCCGCCGTCCTCGCCGGACTCGTCACCGCATTCGGCATTGCCCTGGCCCTGGGCGGGAACACCGTCGCCTGGGTCGTCGCCGCGCTCGGCGTCATCGTCCTCGGATTCTCTCTGTGGAGGATCTGGTCGGTGCTGAGCAAGGGAGCGAAAAAATGACGACGGTCGCCGTCCTCGACTACGGTGCCGGCAATGTACGCTCCGCCGTGCGTGCTGTCGCCGCAGCCGGTGCCGAAGTCACGCTCACGGCCGACCACGATGTCATCAACGACTCCGACGGACTGCTGGTCCCCGGCGTCGGTGCGTTCTCGGCCGTGATGGCCGGACTGGAGAACGTCGGGGGAGTCGAACTCATCCGTGCCCGACACGAACAGGGCCGACCGCTGCTCGGCATATGCGTCGGCCTGCAGGTGTTCTTCGCCCGCGGCGAGGAGCACGGAGTCAAGACCGACGGCATCGGCCTGTGGCCCGGCACCGTCATCGGACTCGACGCCCCGGTCATCCCGCACATGGGTTGGTCGAAGGTCGATGCACCTGCAGACTCGGCCATGTTCGACGGCATCGGGGACGAACGTTTCTACTTCGTCCACTCCTATGCCGCTGCCGAACCGCCGCCGAACACGGTGGTGACGACCGCCCGCCACGGCAGCGATTTCATCGCCGCCGTCGAAGACGGCACCACCTGGGCCGCACAGTTCCACCCCGAGAAGTCCGCCGAGGCGGGTGCGAGGCTGCTGCGCAACTGGCTCGCCTCGTTCGCCGCCGACAGCAGCCCGGGCAGCGGTTCCGGCAGCTCCGGAACCAACCCCACCGACGCACTCAGCTCCTGACCGAGCACACCGACTATGGTTGCCCGCAAACCCCGTGGCACCCAGGCAGAAAGGTCACAATGACAGACAGTTCGAACAAGCTGGTCCTCCTCCCCGCCGTCGACGTCGCCGACGGCAAGGCCGTCCGCCTCGTCCAGGGCGAAGCCGGAACCGAAACCGACTACGGCTCACCCATCGATGCCGCCCAGGACTTCGAGAACCGCGGCGCCGAATGGATCCACCTCGTCGACCTCGACGCCGCCTTCGGACGCGGATCGAACTCCGACCTGCTCAACCAGGTCGTCAAGGCCGTGGGGATCAAGGTCGAACTCTCCGGCGGAATCCGTGACACCGAAAGCCTCGAACGCGCACTCGACACCGGAGCCGAGCGCGTCAACATCGGCACCGCGGCACTCGAGAACCCCGAATGGACCGGAGAGATGATCTCGCGCTTCGGCGACCAGGTCGCCATCGGACTCGACGTGCGCGGAACCACCCTGGCCGCCCGCGGCTGGACGAAGGACGGCGGCGACCTCTACGAAGTCCTCGCCACCCTCGAAGCAGCCGGCTGCTCCCGCTACGTCGTCACCGACGTGCGCAAGGACGGCACCCTGCAGGGACCCAACGTCGAACTGCTCAAGGACCTCGCGCAGAAGACCGACTCACCGATCGTCGCCTCCGGCGGAGTCTCGAGCCTCGACGACCTGCGTGCCCTCCGCGAGCTCGTGCCCTTCGGCGTCGACTCCGCGATCGTGGGCAAGGCCCTCTACGCCGGCAAGTTCACTCTGGAAGAAGCCCTCGACGTCGCAGGACGGTGAGCTTGTGAACACGCACTCGCACGAACCGCACCAGCCGGACGAGCTGGACGAAGCCCGATCCACTTCGCCTGCCGTCCAGGCAGGCGATGCCGACGCTCCGACGGATTCCGCCGGACAGGCGTGGGAGGGCCGGGATCTCAAACCCAACCCGTTCTCCGGCGACACTGGGCTTGCGGATGCGGCACTGCTCGAGGCCATGACCCAGGTCGCTGGGTCGCCTCTGGATCCGGCCGCACACCAGCAGGTGGTGAAGGCTCTGTCCGGGGCCAGGCTGTATGCTCCGATCGTGCCCATGGTCGTCGACCAGGAGGTCGGGGAGAACGGGCTGATGGCCGACAACTCCTCGGAGATGGCGATGGTGCGCCTGCAGGCCGAGGACGGGCGCGAGTGCACCCCGGGATTCTCCGGAATCCCACCGCTGACCGCATGGCATTCCGATGCCCGGCCAGTGCCGATCGAATCCGAACGGCTCGTCCTCGGGGCGATCGAAGCCGAGTCGCAGCTCGTCGTCCTCGATCCAGGTGCCGAACCCTCGTTCCTGCTGCGCCGCCCGGCCATGTTCGCTTTCGTGCAGTCCCAGCCCTGGACTCCGTCCTGGGCCGACGCCGAGGTGGCTCAACGTCTGCGTGCCATCGCCGAGTCCTTCCCCTGGTTGGCTCGGATCGGTGTGAGCCCCGGCAGCAACAGCGTCCACCTCGGTGGGCCGGAGCTCGGCATCACCCTCGGCGTCGAGTCCGAGGTCGCCCCAGCTGAAGTGCGCCGGTTCCAGGAAGCCGTGGCCGGTGATGAGGAACTCGTCGCGAAGATCGACTCTCTGGCCATCCGCCTCGTCGAAGTCTGACCGTTCCGGGCGTGTCAGATCGGCGGGGCACCTATGCTTGTGACCCATGAGCGAAATCCGTGACCTCGGCCACTCGACCGCACCGGACGACAGCTACCTCGACGAGATGGCCAGACAGACCCGGGCTCG
This sequence comes from Brevibacterium pigmentatum, assembly GCF_011617465.1. NCBI lineage: Bacteria > Bacillati > Actinomycetota > Actinomycetes > Micrococcales > Brevibacteriaceae > Brevibacterium > Brevibacterium pigmentatum. The sequence goes on along the minus strand of NZ_CP050153.1, from coordinate 2,385,639 downwards.
GGCCGAGCAGGCCGCCGAGTGGGTCTCTGACTTCACCGGTGCCCCGGAGACGAGTCGGTCCGGAATCGCCGCAGGCCTCGACGCTGCGGAGGGCGACCTTACGGGCCTGCTCCACACCATCCATGACCTCGCCGAGACGGCGTTCGAAGAGTTCGATTCGGTCGCCGCGATCGCCTCGGTGCTGGAGAATCACGGAGTCGACGTCGAGACCGGCCTCTACGGTGTGAAGACGACGTTGCGGGCGACGACGGGATCCGGAGACGGACGCACGATCGCGATCCTCGCCGAATACGATGCCCTGCCCGAGATCGGGCATGCGTGCGGGCACAACATCATCGCCACCGCCGGAGTCGGTGCCTTCCTCGCCCTTCACGCCTTGTACGAGAAAGACCCCGCAGCGGTGCCGGGCACCGTCGTGCTGCTGGGCACCCCGGCGGAAGAGGGACACTCCGGCAAAGAGGTCATGGCCCGGGCCGGTGCCTTCGACGGCGTCGACGCAGCCATCATGGTCCACGGTTACGGATACGACTGCGCCGACCAGGTGTGGTTGGGACGCCGCCTGCTCAAGGTCACATATTCAGGGGTCGCCGCCCACGCCTCGGCGCAGCCTTTCATGGGGCGCAATGCCCTCGACGCGGCGAGCCTCTTCTATCAGGGACTCGGCCTGATGCGGCAGCAGATGCCGCCGATCTCCCGTCTGCACGCGGTCATCACCGACGGCGGGACGAGGCCGTCGATCATCACCGAATCCGCCACCGTGCAGTGCTACGTCCGTTCGAAGTTCCCCGAGACGCTCAAAGAGCTCTCCGACCGGGTCGAGGACGCGGCGAAGGGCGCCGCGCTCATGACCGGCACCGGCGTCACCGTCGACTGGGACGAACATCCGCCGTCGTTGCCCGTGCGAACGAATTCGACGTTGACCGCTCGTTGGGCCGAACACGAACAGACGCGCGGGCGCCAACCGCTTCCCGCCGGTGTGCTCGACGAATCGATTGCCGCGTCCACGGACTTCGGCAACGTCTCCTACCGGATTCCCGGCATCCATCCGCTCATCAAGACCGCCGACGCCGAGGTGGCCCTGCACACCCGTGAATTCGCCGCAGCCGCGAAGACCCCTGCCGCCGAATCCGCGGCACTCGACGGCGCCTACGGTCTCGCGTGCACGGCTTTGGACTTCCTCGCCGACGATGCCCTCGCCGCTGCGGTGACCGACGAATTCGCCCGCGATGGGGGAGCGATCGACGTCGAGCACTTCTTCGACTGAGATCGCCACCTCCACACCCAGCCCCTCGCCTCCGAGAAGAAGGACTGCTCATGTCAACGACGACAGATGGGAAGGTCGGTTTCGGCCAGCGCACGCTGGACTGGATCGAACGCATCGGAAACAAGCTGCCCGAACCGTTCACGCTGTTCCTCGGGCTCTTCATCATCACCGGCCTCGTGTCCACCGCCATGGCCATGGCCGATGTCACCGTGGCCATCCCCGGCGGCGATGAGACCATCGCGATCAAGGGACTGTTCACGGGGGAGGGGCTGTCGTGGCTGACCACGACGATGGGCGACAACTACATCGGATTCCCGCCCCTGGCCACGGTGCTGCCGATTCTGCTGGCCGTCGGTGTGGCCGAGAAGTCGGGGATGCTCGCCGCGGCCGTGCGGATCGCCTTCGGCAAGAGTCCGAAATGGCTGCTGCCCTACGCAGTCGGCTTCGTCGGAGTGGTCGGGTCGATCATGGCCGACTCGGCTTTCGTCATCATTCCGCCTCTGGCCGCGCTTGTGTTCAAAGCGGCCGGACGGCATCCGATGGCCGGCCTCATCGGCGGGTTCGCCGCCACCGGCGCCGGCTATTCGACGTCGATCGTCCCCACGAGCCTCGACGCACTGTTCGCCGGGATCACCACCTCGGTGATGGAGACCCTGCCGAACACCGACTACACCGCGGTCAACCCGGTCTCGAACTACTATTTCAACATCGCCTCGTCGATCGTGCTGGCCGTCATCGCCGGCTTCATCATCGACCGGCTCATCGAACCGAATATGGTGCGCAAGGGTGTGCCCCGCGAATACGCGAACGCCTCAGGGAGCGGCCTGGCCCGCGAATACCAAGCACCCGACAGCCCCTACGGGGACGCCTCGGCGACGTCAGATGATTCCGGCGAGGACGATGCCACCGAGATCAAGGCCGAACTCGAGCCGGAGGAGAAGCGCGGACTGATCTGGTCGCTCGTGGCGGCACTGCTGCTGACCGCGGTGATCCTGTTCTCAGTACTCATCCCGAACTCACCATGGCGGAACGAGGACGGCGGCTTCCTCCCGGAGTCCCCGCTGCTGTCGTCGATCGTGTTCATCGTCTTCGCCTACTTCATGCTCATGGGCGTCGTCTACGGCTTCGTCGTACGCACCGTGCGGTCGATGAATGACGTGGTGAGGATGATGAGCCAGTCGATCATCGACATGATGTCCTTCCTCATCCTCGCGTTCATCCTCGGCCAGTTCATCGCCCTGTTCAACTGGACCGGCATCGGTTCGTGGATCGCCGTCGCGGGAGCGTCGGGGCTCGAAGCGATCGGTCTGACCGGGTTCGCCGCGGTCATCGGCTTCATGCTCCTGGCCAGTGTGCTCAACCTGTTCATCATCTCCGGCTCGTCGATGTGGACGCTCATGGCCGCCGTGTTCGTCCCGCTGTTCTCCCTGCTCGGCTACGAACCGGCGTTCATCCAGGCCGGGTTCCGCGTCGGTGACTCGGCCACTCAGGTCATCACCCCGCTCAACCCGTACATGATCGTCCTCCTCGGCCTCGTTCGCCGCTATGAACCGAACGCCGGGCTGGGTACGGTGATCTCGCGGATGTTCCCGTTCGTCATCCCGTTCTGGCTGGCCTGGGCTGTGCTGCTGGGCATCTGGTTCCTCTTCGACCTGCCTCTGGGGCCGGGCAACGGGATCCACCTCGGAGGCTGATCCGGTTCACCGAGGCTGCTGCGCAGGAATCTCGGATGCTTCCGCGCCGAGCATCTGCCGTACGCCCTCGCGCCAGTCGGTCGTTCCGACAGTCTCGGCCAAGTCGCTGGGGGAGATGACGCAGGGTTCGTACCAGATCGGCGCCAACTGATTGAGCTCATAGAAGGAGCGTTCGAACGCTCCGATGGCCCGAGTCGCCCAGCGCGGCACCGAGATCGGACGCTTGTGCTTCTGCCCGAGGGCGTCAGCGGTGAAGTCGGCGATCTCGGCCAGAGTCGGATTCGACGCCGGTGCGATCCGCAGCTGATGCGTGCCCGCGGGGACAGACGTCAGATTCTCTGCCGCCTGAATCATTGCGGCCGCGTGGTCGGCGATGACGGTGATTCCGTGAGGGACGTCCGTGCGTGCCGGCACCATGGCCCGACGTCCCGCGGACACTGGTTCGGTGATGCACATCCGCACGACGGACGACCACTTCTCCGCGGTCCGGCCGAGCAGATCCCCGGCGATGACGCTGGCTGCCGTCGCCGAATGAGCAGAGCGTGCCTCGAGGAGCCGCTGCCTGATGCGTCCCTTGTCCTCGACCGGGGCGAAAGGCGAAGACTCGGTGATCGGGGAGTCGAGCCCGGCGAAGGCATAGACCGATTCCGGGAAGACCACGGAAACGCCGAGTTCGGCTGCAGCGTCGAGAATCGCCGCATCGAGCCGGGGGAGGATCAGCTCCCACTTCCGACTGTCATAGGGTGCATGGGCGCAGGCAAAGATCACATCGACCCCGGCAGCAGCCTCGGCCAACTGTGTGCGGTCGCTGGCATCGGCCTTGACGTGGGCGGGGTTGTTGGCTGAGCCGCCGCCCGAACGCGTGGCGATGCGGACGGCGACTCCGGCTTCAGTGAGTTGGGCGGCGATCTCCGAGCCGATCTGTCCGTTTCCGATGATGAGTGCAGTTTTCATGACGAGTCCTTCCAAGGGTGCGCCAAACATTGAGAGAGCGGTGCTCTCGGATTTCAGCGTAGGCGTCGTCGGGGAACAATTCAAGAGCAATGCTCACTATTGTTATCTTTGCTCTCGGAACATAGGGTGAAGCCATGACGGAGACGACCCCACGACAGCGCGCACGGATCGAGACGGAAGCCCAGATCGCTGCAATCGGCAACCGAATGATCGACGACGACGGCGTCGACGGGCTGTCACTGCGGGCGATCGCTCGCGAGCTCGGAGTCGTCTCCAGCGCGGTCTACCGCTACGTGAAGAGCCGCGATGAACTGCTGACAATCCTCATCCGCGATGCCTTCACACAGATCGCCGACGCGGTCGACGAAGCCTTGGAAGGGGAGCGAAGCGTGAAGACTCTTGCCCTGAGGATGCTCGAATGGTCGCGTGCCTACCCGAATCGATGGGCGCTGATCTACGGCACCCCGATCGCCGACTATGAGGCACCGCGTGAGCAGACCGTGGTGCCGGGCACGCGGATCATGGTGGCGCTCGCGGAGCTGGTAGCGGAAACTCAGGGCGACGCCGAGGGGGCGCCGGAGAGTGGTGCGAAGTCGAAGAGATCGGCGGCGAAGGGTTCGCAGGCCAAGGGAGGGCGGCGAGGTGTGGAAGCTGCGCTGCAGCCCTTGCGGAACGGGCTCGCGGAACTCGGTCTCGAGTACGGCGATCATGTGATTATGGAGACCGTGACGATCTGGGTCGCGATCATCGGGCTCATCAACGGACTGCGGTTCGGTCAGTTCGGGCCGGGGTTCGACGGCGTCGAAGGCGATCTCATGTCCGGAGTGGTTGCCCGCCTCGGCGAGTGACTCCGTGGGCATTCGTGCGGAGGTGCCGGGCGCCTCGGTGAAGGACCGGGCCGCCTCGGCGGATGAGGACATGACAACGGCCCCCGATCGATGATCGGGGGCCGCAGTGTGAACGGTCAGCGGGGCAGTGTCAGCGGACGGGGCCGGTGAACTCCTCTCCGGGACCTTCTCCGGGGGCGTCGGGGTATTCCGAAGCCTCGCGGAAGGCCAGCTGCAGGCTGCGCAGTCCATCGCGCAGCGGGCGGGCATGGTGGTCGCCGATCACGGTGGCGGCACCGGTGACGAAGCCGGCCAGTGCGGTGATGAGCTTGCGGGCCTCATCGAGGTCCTGGAGGTCGGCGCCGCGACCTTCGGCGGTGTCCTCGGCCAAGCCGCACTTGACGGCTGCGGCGGACATGAGGTGGACGGCGCTGGAGGTGATGACCTCGACAGCGGGGACCTCGGCGATGTCGCGCGTAACGTCGGCGATCGCCTCGGCGGGAACAGATTCTTCAGAACTCATGCCATAAGCTTGACATATAAATCAATGCGGCGATCACACCAGGGCCTCGATGTGCGAAGAGTCATGAAGCGTAGTACACTGGTAGCTGGTGCGAAGCGGAGTCTGTCTCCCACCTTGATCGCGAAGAGCGATCGGGTCCAAAGATCTGTCCTTCGGGCGTTGTCCGAATGGGTGCAGATCGAGGTGTATTCACCGAACGTACGTCTACCGTACTGCTCGTGTGTGCAGGCTCCCTTGGCATGTGTCAACGGGAGCCTTTTTCGTTGTCACGACCACATTTGAGCAAAAGGAGTGAACACATCAGCGAGACGCGCATCAATGACCGGATTCGGGTTCCCGAGGTCCGGTTGGTCGGACCCAACGGTGAACAGGTCGGTATCGTTGCCATTCGCAAGGCACTCGATCTCGCCGGCGAAGCTGGCCTCGACCTCGTCGAGGTAGCCCCGCAGGCGAAGCCACCCGTAGCCAAGCTCATGGACTACGGAAAATTCAAATACGAATCTGCCCAGAAGGCCAGAGAAGCCCGGAAGAACCAGGCGAACACTGCGCTGAAGGAGATCCGCTTTCGTCTCAAGATCGATGAACACGATTACGAGACGAAGAAGGGCCACGTCACTCGCTTCCTCGAAGGCGGCGACAAGGTCAAGGTCATGATCATGTTCCGCGGTCGTGAGCAGTCCCGCCCCGAGATGGGCATCAAGCTGCTCAACCGCTTGGCCGAAGATGTGTCCGACCTTGGCTCCGTCGAATCCTCACCGCGAGTCGACGGACGCAACATGGTGATGGTCATCGCCCCGCATAAGTCAAAGTCTGACGCCAAGGCGGAGGCCCGGAAGGCATCGGCTGGTGCCAAGGGCAAGTCCGCTGAGGTGAAGTCCCGTCGCGATCGGGTTGCTGCTGAGAAGAACTCAGCTCGCCCGGACGCGTGAGAAATTAAGTAACGTCGCGTTCCAGGCCCGTCCTGGTCTGTGCGTGTGAAGTAGTTGCAGGCGGTTGACGCCGGCAACGAATTGCAAAGGAGAACGGCACTATGCCGAAGCAGAAGACGAACAGCAGCGCCAAGAAGCGCATGCGCGTGACTGGCAGTGGCAAGATCATGCGTGAAGGCGTGAACAACCAGCACAAGTTCGAGGGCAAGTCCTCGGCTCGTAAGCGCCGCGTGTCCACTGACCAGGAAATCACCGGCGGCGACCGCGCCATGGCCCGCAAGCTTCTGGGCAAGCTCAAGGGCAGGTGAGACCCCTTTCGGGTCTTTCTTTCCCGGGCAGTCTCCGGGATCTCCCACGGGCAGTCGACATCGGCTCCCACAGCTTGAACCAGAGTCCGGCACCGCCGGCTGATACGAACTTTCTAAAGGAGTAACACGTGGCACGTGTGAAGAGAGCGGTCAACGCTCACAAGAAGCGCCGGGTCATCCTCGACCGGGCAAGCGGCTACCGCGGACAGCGCTCGCGCCTGTACCGCAAGGCCAAGGAACAGGTCATCCACTCGCTGGTCTACAGCTACCGTGACCGTCGCAAGCGCAAGGGCGACTTCCGTCGTCTCTGGATCCAGCGTATCAACGCCGGAGCCCGCGCCAACGGTATGACCTACAACCGTTTCATCCAGGGCCTCAAGGCCGCTGGAGTCGAGGTCGACCGTCGCATGCTCGCCGAGCTCGCCGTGAACGACTCGGCCACCTTCGCGCACCTGGTCAAGGTCGCCAAGGACGCTCTTCCTGCTGACGTCAACGCAGCGAAGACCGACGCCGCCTGAGCAGCGTCATCAAAAGACTCCGGTCACATAAGTGACTGACCGATCGCCTCGGCGATCGACGACGGCCCCGAACTCCAGGTTCGGGGCCGTCGGTCTTTCTGCCAGGAGCAGCGTGGTCGCCATTTCAGCTTCTGTCTCTTCAGTTCGCACCTCTTCCACTTCAGCATTCAACGGATCGAGAACACGGTTTCATGAAACTCCCTGACGTCATCTCCTCACCTCAGTCGAAGCGGATCAAGAACGCCGCGAAGCTGCTCAAGCGCCGTGATCGCAAGGCCACGGGGCAGTTCCTCGTCGAGGGCCCGCAGGCCGTCCGTGAGGCTCTGGCGCGCAAGGGCTCCATCGTTGAGCTCTTCATCACCGAGGAGGCCGCCGAGGAACATCCGTCGTTCGTCTCCACGGCCAAGCATGGGCGTATGCAGTGCAGCATCGTCGCCCCCGAGGTGCTCACCGAGCTCGCATCGACCGTGAACTCACAAGGCGTCGTGGCCGTGTGCAGGGCGCTCGACGTGGAGCTGACCTCCGTGCTCGACAAGGAAGCGCAGCTCGTGGTCGTCCTATCGCAGGTGCGCGATCCGGGCAACGCCGGTACGATCATCCGCCTCGCCGATGCAGCGGGCGCCGATGCCGTGGTGCTGACCTCTTCGTCGGTCGATGTCTACAACGACAAGGTGGTGCGCTCGACCGCCGGCTCTCTCTTCCATATCCCCGTCGTCACCGGAGTCGGACTCTCCGAGGTGACCGAACTCGCCCGTGCCCGCGGCCTGCAAGTGCTGGCCGCCGATGCCAACGACGAGGCGCACGACCTCCACCACCTTTGGGACACTGGGCTGGATCTCACCGCACGGACCGCGTGGGTCTTCGGCAACGAGGCGTGGGGGATGAGCGCCGATGATCTGTCGCTGTGTGAGGCGTCGGTTGCCGTCCCGATCTACGGCTCGGCCGAAAGTCTCAACCTCGGGACCGCTGCCGGGGTCTGCATCTACGAGAGTGCGCGCAACCAGCGGATGTGATGCGTTCGTGGTTGGTTTCGCATTCGTTGCGAGTCTCTGACCACTGACGGCGCCCGAAATTTCTATGAGGGCCAGTCGGTCTCTTTCCTGTCGTTCAACCATCAGTTCGATTTTCTACGCTACTTCACATCGAAAAGTCTTCTGACGGTTGAACGGGGCTCGCTGGGTCCTGGTTGCGGGTTCGCCCCTGGTCGAAAACAGCGGAAGTTCGTGGTCTGTGTGCTCAAGTAGACAGTTATCCACAGCCGAAAACCCAGTCATTGTGCTGAGGCTGCTGCAGCGCACATGCTGGTATGCATGTTCATCTGCCTGAGCACCTCCGATCTTCACGACGTAGGGTGGACTTCCCACCAGATCACCACCGCGTTGGGTTGTTGCTTGCGGCGAGTCAGAACCGGCATCTATGCCGTTGCCAAGCGCTGCTCTCACCCCAACCACGAGTTCATAAAGGCATTTGCCACAGCGAAGCATGTTCACCTGCCCGTTGAAGAATCCGGGATGCGAAAGCAGGACGAAGATCTGAGGATCCTGGTTCGGTCCTACACGGGGCGAATGCCGCCGGAAACTGTGCTGTCACACAGAAGTGCCATCATTGTTGTTTGCCTGTCCCATACTTCGATCAGGGAAGTCACCCGTTCGCAGAGGCGATCCATCCCCGGAACGGCGTGCGGCATACTCCTATGCTGGTGCGCCGACGCGAGTTGGCCGATGACGACATCGTCGTCCTCGATGGAACTCCAGTGACGTCGATGCTGAGAACACTTGCTGATGTTGCCCGTGACTATCCGCTGGCATTCTCGGTCGCAGTTCTCGATGCTGCTCTTCGTCAAGGCAGAGTGTCAGAGCGGGCGTTCACCGAATACTGTGAAGCTCATCGGCCGAGGACACTGCGGAAGAGAGTCGAAACAACGCTGACCCTGATGGATGGAAGGCGGGAGTCTGTGGCCGAATCGATATGCGCGGTGCGTTTTGATGAGTACGCGCTGCCAGGGTTCGAGCCGCAGGTCGAGTTCTTTGACGAGAAGGGACAGTTCATCGCGCGCACGGATTTCGCGAACAAGAAGGCGAAGGTCATTGTCGAGTTCGACGGCGAAGGAAAGTACCACCTGATGGGGAACAACCCGCGGGCGGAGATGGAGAAAGAGCGGCGCCGTGAGTACAAGCTGCGGAACCTCGGCTATGCCGTCTTCCGCATTCGCTGGCAGGATCTGTTTACAGCAGACGTGTTTCTCCGCATCAGGGAGAGCATGAACAGTCGACTGGCTGATTTCAGATGAGGGTCACGAGCTCAGTATCTTCTCTTCGTATGTGTGTTGTCGAAAGTTCGTGTGACCACGGTCGGTGACAACTGCCGTGTTGGCGAGGTAGATCGAGGACCAGTTCGCTTTTCGACGCTGTCTCGCATCGAAAAACCGACTACTTGTTGAACGACGTAGCGTCACCGGCACCCGATACGGTGAGGACATGACGACCAAAGCTCCGCACACTCCGAAGACCTCACTCGGCCGACTGGCGACCGGCTACCTCGGCGATATCGGTCCCGAGGAATTCCTCGAAGGAATGGAGTTCAGCGACCTCGACCTCGCCGAGGTGGACGCCACGCAAGCAACATTCCTCGACTGCCGATTGGCGAACGTCAATTTCGGCGACGCCGACGCCCCGATCGACCTCACCGGGGCGAGGATCTCCGGTACGGAGATCACGGACTGCCGCGCCGACACTTGGAACATGTCCCGTGGAAACCTATTGCACACGGAGATCAGCGGCACCAGAATCGGTGCCGGCGTTTTCTATGACAGCGTGTGGGAGAAGGTGCGATTCACCAACTGCCGCATCTCGTATCTCAACTTACGCGGGTCGAAACTCACCGATGTCGAGTTCCGTGATTGCAAGATCGACGAGATCGACCTCGACCGAGCGAAAGTCAGCCGGGTCGCATTTCCAGGAAGCAGTGTCGGCGTCTTCCAATGCGAAGGCGCCACTCTCGGCAACGTCGATATCCGGGGGCTGGAACCGCACAAGATCTCCGGCGTGCACTCTCTGCGCGGAGCGACCATCGACGACACCCAGCTCATGCTCTTTGCCGAACTCTTCGCCTCAGAACTCGGCATCACCGTGGAGTGAGAGTGGGCGACGCCTAGCGGAGGTGCAGGCTCTCTGACCTGGTGAGAGACCCATTGCGCAGATCACACTTCGGTGAAAGACTCACAGCATCGCGGCATTCGCCCGTAGCGAATCCGCGTTCTCACTTTCGACTCGACGGAGGATTCGCAAGATGGCCAAAGAGATTTTCGTATCGCTCGGCATCGACATCGATGCAGTGTCAGGTTGGCTCGGTTCCTACGGCGGGGAAGACTCTCCCTCGGACATTCAGCGGGGCATCTTCGCCGGCGAAATCGGAGTTCCCCGGCTCCTGAAGATGCTCAAACGCCGCGATCTCAAGGCAAGCTGGTTCATCCCCGGTCATTCGCTCGAGACCTTCCCTGACCAATGCAAGATGGTGCACGACGACGGACATGAGATCGGCGCCCACGGCTATAGCCACGAGAACCCCGTCGCAATGACGAACCGTCAGGAAGACATCGTCATGGAGAAGTCCGTCGAGCTCATCACGAACCTCACCGGCAGCCAGCCGCGTGGCTACGTCGCCCCGTGGTGGGAGCTGAGCGCATACACTCCAGAGCTGCTCAAGAAGTTCGGTTTCGAATACGACCACAGCCAGAGCCACAAGGATTTCGTGCCGTACTACTCCATCGCCGGCGACGAATGGACGCCGATCGACTATTCGCAGTCGCCGGAAACGTGGATGAAGCCGCTCAAACACGGCAAGGAGATCGACCTCGTCGAGATCGCCGCGAACTGGTACGTCGACGACTTGCCGCCGATGCTGTTCGTGAAGAGCAGCCCGAACAGCCACGGCTTCGTCAATCCCCGCGATATCGAGACCTTGTGGCGAGACCAGTTTGATTGGGTCTACCGCGAACTCGACTATGGGATCTTCCCGATCACGATCCACCCGGACGTGTCCGGCCGTCCGCAGGTGCTGCTCATGCTCGAACGTCTGCTGGACTACATCGGCGGGCACGACGGTGTGAAGATCGTGACCATGGGCGAGATCGCTGATGACTTCCGCGCTCGGTACCCGTTTGAGTCGCCTGAACGTCCGCTGGCGTACTGAGCCTCGTTACGAGACCGTCCAGACTCACGACGAGAGCCCCATCCGCGACGATCTCGGCTGGGGCTCTCGATGATTCAGCGATCTCCGGTCGGCAAGCCCCGATCGGTTCACCGGCGGTACCTCACCGCTTCCCCAACTCGTCGATGAGCACGCGCTTGTTCTCCGAGTAGTCGATGGGCACGACCACGACGTGCACGCCGCCATCCGAGAACGCCGATTCCAAGGCGTCGCTGATGCCGTCGACAGTCTTAACCTGGGTGCCGGTGGCCCCATACGACTCCGCGTACTTCACGAAATCAGGGTTGCCGTAGGTCAGACCGTAGTCGGGGAATCCGTCCGCAGCCTGCTTCCACCGGATCATGCCGTAGGCGTTGTCCTCGAGGATGACGACAACAAGATCGAGACCCAAACGCACAGCGGTCTCCAGCTCCTGGCTGTTCATCATGAACCCACCGTCGCCGACCACGGCCATGACCCGACGCTCCGGGTAGGTCAGCTTCGCCCCGATGGCCGAGGGCAGCCCGGCGCCCATCGTCGCGAGAGCATTGTCGAGCAGCAGAGTGTTCGCCCGGGTCGTGCGGTAGTTGCGGGCGAACCAGATCTTGTACATTCCGTTGTCCAGGGCCACGATCCCATCGGCCGGGACCACGTCACGGACCTCCTGGACGATCCGCTGCGGGATGAACCGATTCTCATCGGCTCCCTCGTGGATCTTGATGAGGATCTCATCGCGCATCGGCAGGAGCGCCTCGGCGGTGGGCACGGGACCGCCGAGTACCTCGGCGAGCTTGTCCAGGGACGGACCCAGGTCACCGATGACCTCGAACTGCGGGAAATACACCTGCTCGACGATGGCGGGACGGTACCCGATGTGCACGACGGTCGGCCCGGTCTCATCCATCGTGAATGGTGGCTTCTCCGTCGTATCGTGACCGATGGTGACGATGACATCGACCGCATCGATCGCGTCGTGGACGTAGTCACCGGACGTCAGCGCCGCCGTGCCCATGTACAGATCCGACGCGCCCGTCACCGACCCCTTGCCCATCTGCGTGGTGACGTAGGGGATGCGCATCTGGGCGACGAAACGCGACAGCGCCTCACTGCACGAGGCCCGGGAAGCATCCGCACCGAGCATGAGCAGCGGGTTCTTCGCCTCCTTGATGACGTTCGCGGCGTTCGCGATCGCCGTATCCCCGGCGACGGGCCGACCATTCGTATGCGGTTCGACGAGCTCGAACCCGGCGACCGGCATCCCCGCGATGTCCTCGGGCAGTTCGAGGTGCACTGGTCCCGGACGCTCGGCCTGAGCGGCGCGGAACGCCTCACGGATTATCGTCGGAATCATCGCCGCCGAGGTGATCTGCTTGCTCACCTTCGTCAGCGGGTCCATCGTCGCCACCGTATTGACCATCTGGAACGCTGCCTGCTCGGCCGTGCGAATGCCCTTCTGCCCGGTGATCATGATGACCGGCATCCCGCCGAGGTGGGCGTACGCAGCCCCGGTCGCCAGGTTGAGCGCGCCCGGCCCCAGAGTTGTGAGCACCACCCCGGGCTTACCCGTCAACCGCCCGTAGGTCGCGGCCATGAACGCGGCCGCCTGCTCGTGGCGGGTGAGGATGAGTTCGATCGATGAATTCCGCAGCGAGTCGACGAAGTCGAGGTTCTCCTCACCGGGAATGCCGAAGATCCGCTCGACGCCCTCGTTTTCCAGCGCTTTGACCATGACATCTGATGCACGTTGTGTCGTCATGTGCCCGACCCTACGCTTTTCTCCGCTCAGTCCCTATGACCGGTCCCACACCTCCATCACCGAGGTGGACCACCCACCCAGCGGACCAGACCAGGGCCCTGCCGGGGGAGACGATAGACTGGCTGACGAAGAAAAACGACGTCCCCTCAGCTGCGGGCAAGTACGGACAAAAGGACATTGATGACAGACCAACTCGACCCCTTGGACGAGTCGGCCGTGAAGCAGGCCGTCGACGCGGCACTCAAGGCTTTCGCGGATGCGACGACTCTCGACGAGCTCAAGCAGGCGAAGATCGACCACACCGGCGACAAAGCCCCGCTGGCGCTCGCCAACCGAGCCATCGGCTCACTCGACAAGGCCGATAAGGCCGCCGCCGGCAAGATCGTCGGCAAGTCCAGGGGACAGGTCAAGCAGGCCCACGACGCACGCCTTAACGAACTCGAAGCCGAACGCGATGCGGCCGTGCTCATCGAAGAGGCCATCGACGTCACCCTGCCCACCGATCGTCGCCGCCTCGGCGCTCGCCACCCGCTGAGCCTCATCCAGGAACAGGCAGCGGACTACTTCGTCGGCCTCGGCTGGGAGGTCGCCGAAGGCCCCGAGATCGAATCCGAGTGGCTGAACTTCGATGCGCTCAACTTCGGACCCGACCATCCGGCCCGCCAGATGCAGGACACGTTCTTCGTCGACCCACCCGAGGCCGGCCTCGTCCTGCGCACCCACACCTCACCGGTGCAGTCGCGTTCCCTGCTGCAACGAGGTGTGCCGCTGTACGTCGTGTGCCCCGGCAAGACCTTCCGCACCGATGAGCTCGATGCCACGCACACCCCGGTGTTCCACCAGATCGAAGGCATCGCCATCGACAAGGGCCTGACCATGGCCAACCTGCAGGGCACCCTCGACGGCTTCGCCCGCGAGATGTTCGGGCCTGAGTCGAAGACCCGTCTGCGCCCGAGCTTCTTTCCGTTCACCGAACCCAGCGCGGAGATGGACTTCTGGTTCCCCAACAAGGTCGGCGGACCCGGCTGGATCGAGTGGGGCGGCTGCGGCATGGTCCACCCCAATGTGCTGCGCGCCGCCGGCATCGACCCCGAGGTCTACCAGGGCTTCGCGTTCGGCATGGGCATCGAACGCACCCTGATGCTGCGCGAGGGAATCAACGATATGCACGACATGGTCGAAGGCGATGTGCGCTTCTCGGCCCGTTTCGGAATGAAGGCTTGATATGCGCGTCCCACTGAACTGGCTGGCCGACTATGTCGATCTCCCAGCCGAGACCGATCCCCATGCCCTCGCCGCCGGATTCGCGTCCATCGGACTCGAGGAAGAGGACTTCTTCGGTCCCGAGATCACCGGGCCCCTCGTCGTCGGCCGCGTGCTCGAACTCGTCAAAGAAGAGCACTCGAACGGCAAGACCGTCAACTGGTGCCGCGTCGACGTCGGCCCCGAACACAACGAGGATCTCGACGATCCGAAGGACCCGCAGCCCGGCGAGGAGCGCCCGAGCCGCGGCATCATCTGCGGTGCGCACAACTTCGTGCCTGGCGACCTCATCGTCGCCTGCCTGCCCGGAGCCGTCCTGCCCGGTGACTTCAAGATCGCCGCCCGGAAGACCTACGGTCACAAGTCCGATGGCATGATCTGCTCGGCCAAGGAGCTCGGACTCGGCGAGGATCACTCCGGCATCATCGTTTTGTCGGATCTTGGGCTGACCGGTGAGCCCGGCGATGACGCGATCGCGCTGCTCGGCCTCGACCAGGTCACCCTCGACGTCAACGTCACCCCCGACCGCGGCTACCAGCTGTCGATGCGCGGCATCGGACGCGAATATGCGCAGATGAAGGGTCAGACTTTCACCGACATCGGATCCGCCGAGGTGGCTCCCACCAATGCGGCCACCGACGACGGATTCCCGGTATCGGTCGAGGACAACAACCCCATCAACGAGGTGGCCGGCTGTGACCAGTTCACCGCCCTTCAGGTCACCGGCCTGAACCCTGCCGCCAAGACCCCGTTCTGGATGCAGCGTCGCCTGCAGCAGGCGGGGATGCGTCCGATCAGCCTGACCGTCGACGTGACGAACTACGTCATGCTCGAACTCGGACAGCCGCTGCACGCCTACGACACCGCGCTGCTCGGCGACGAGATCGTCGTCCGCCGCGCCACCGCCGGTGAGAAGTTCACGACCCTCGATGATGTCGAGCGCAAGCTTGACCCCGAGGATCTGCTCATCACCGACCGCGGTGCAGACAGCCAGGGTGGGAAGGTCATCGGCCTGGCCGGAGTCATGGGCGGAGCCGATGTCGAGGTTCATGCTGGGACCACCGACATCGTCATCGAGGCCGCTCACTTCGACCCGATCTCGATTGCTCGCACCTCGCGTCGCCACAAGCTGTCCTCGGAGGCCTCGCGTCGCTTCGAACGTGGAGTCGACCCGAGGCTCGGGCCTGTGGCCGCGCGTCGGTGCGCGGATCTGCTCGTCGAACTCGGCGGCGGAACGCTCAGCCCCGCCACCACACAGGTAGGGCAGGCTCCTGAGCCGACGGTGCTCGACTTCAAGGTCGCTCGTGTCGCCTCGCTGGTCGGTGTCGATTACACCGTCGCCGAGGTGACTGCCCTGCTCGAGGGCATCGGCGCGACCGTGTCGGCCAAGGACGATGAGACGGTGTCGGTGACCGTGCCCAGCTGGCGCACGGACATCACCGACGACGTCGACCTCATCGAGGAAGTCGCTCGCACCGGCGGCTACGACCGCATCCCGTCCGTCCAGCCCGCCGCTCGGGCCGGCAACGGACTGACGGTGGCGCAGAAGACGCGTCGCCGGATCTCTAACCTGTTGGCTGCCGACGGGTTTACCGAGGTGCTGTCCTACCCGTTCACGAACGACAAACGGGACGATCAGCTGCGGCTCGAGGCCGATGATGTGCGTCGCAAGCACGTGCGCCTGGCCAACCCGATGTCCGAAGACCTGCCGCTCATGCGCACCAACCTGCTCTCGACTCTCGTCGACCTCGTGGTTCGCAACCAGGGCCGTGGAGCGAAGGACGTTGCGCTCTTCGAGGCGGGACTGGTGTCCACCTCGGCGGGTCTGCCTGAGGGTCCCGGACCGCGTCACCTGCCGGGATACCACCCGAGCGATGACGAGCTCGAGGCGATCTACGCCTCGGTGCCGGCCCAGCCCTACCACTATGCGGGCATCATCGCCGGCAATGTGGAGCTGCCCGGCGTCTGGGGCAAGGGGCGCAAGGCCGAGGCCGCCGACGTCATCGACACCGTCCGCCGTATCGCTGCGGTCAACGGCCTCGAGATCACCGTCGAGGCCGACCAGATCGCCCCGTGGCATCCGGGCCGTGCGGCGAAGTTTGTCCTCGCCGATGGGCAGACTCTTGGCCACGCCGGTGAGCTGCACCCGAAGGTGTGCGAGAACCTTGGCCTGCCGGCACGGACCGTCGGATTCGAGATCGATCTTGACGCATTACTGGCTCAAGAGGATCTGCGTGCCTGGGACGGTGCGCTGTCGACCTACCCGGTGTCGCGTCAGGATGTCGCCCTCATCGTCGATGCCGAACTGCCGACGCAGACTCTGGCGGCGACGTTGCGCGAAGGTGCGGGGGAGGAGCTCGAACTGCTCGAGACTTTCGACCTCTACACCGGCGACCAGTTGCCCGAGGGCAAGAAGTCGCTGGCGTTCCGCCTGACGTTCCGTGCCCCGGATCGCACGCTCAAGGCCGATGAGGCCTCGGCGATGCGCGAGGCGGCGACGAAGTTGGCTGCCGAGCGTCACGGCGCTGAAGTCCGCAGCTGAGAACAGTGCGTCACAGAGCCCGGTCGACCGTTACAGTGGTTCGACCGGGTTCTGTTGTATTCGCTCCGAGCATCGCGGCAGAGCGCACCCAGACAGTAAGCACCACCGACCACCTGTACCCCCATCGCTCACGAGGAGATCTGACATGACCGAGAAGCTGCCTTACGGAACGAACCTGCCTGCCGGCGATTCTGCAACAGAAGCGACTGCGGTCCCATCAGAGACGATCGCCCTCATCACCGGCGGTGCCCGCGGAATCGGACGCCACCTCTCGGAGGCGTTCGCAAAGGCCGGCTACGACGTGATCGTGACGGCCACCTCGGCGGAAAAGGCAGAGTCTGCTGCTGATGAGATCGCTGAGGCGACCGGGGGAACGGTGACCGGTGTCGGTCTGCGCACCGATGACGTCACCGCGGTGAAACAGCTGCGTGACTCTGTCGCTGAACTCGAGAAATCGACGGGGAAGCGTCTGCAGGTGCTCATCAATAATGCCGGGCGCATCGAGTCGACCGAGGGGTCACTGTGGGACGCGGATCCGGAGAGCCTCAAGGGCGTCGTCGACGCGAATGTGCTCGGCGTCGCGCTCATGGTCAACGTCTTTGCACCGGTGCTGATGGCGGGCGCTGAGGCGACCGGACGTCCCAGCCGGATCATTGACCTCAACTCGGGGTCGGGAGCGCACGGGACTCCCGCGTATGCCGTGTACTCGGCGTCGAAGGCAGCACTGTTCCGTATTGCTGATTCCGTCGTTCACTTCGGACATGACAAGGGGCTACGCATCTTCGAGATGGCCCCCGGCGTCGTCGAGACGACCATGACGAAGTCGATGCCTGTCCACGATTTCCGTCAGGGCGACGACTGGACCTCACCCGAGCAGGTCACGGATCTCGCCTTGGCTCTGGCGTCGGGAACGCTGGATGCGTTCACCGGGCGGTATGTCCGCGCCGGTGCGGATACGGAGGAATCGCTGCTCGCCGAGGCGGCCGAGCTCGCAGACAAGACCCGACGATTGGTGCTTGGCTGAGGAATTGCCGTTCCAAACCGGTAAGGATCGGTTGCGGCAGAAAAGCCACCACAGTAGAAACTCACGCCTTCGCGTTAGCTTAAATCACGAGTACATGCACCGCGTGCAAAATTATGGAAGTTTTGCTGTCTTGCCTGTAGTGCGTTTGTAACGTTTGCATAACCATCGGAGTAGTGGTATGCGATTTGGTATTTACCGCCGCGGGCGTCGCCTATTCTAGTTCTAGTTTCAACCTTCTAGTGTCGAGGTGACATGAGCCAGAACCCATCCCCAGAAAACCGGCCGGAGCAGCACAGCGTTCCTGCGCAGCAGCCACCCCAGTACGCCCAGCCGTCGGGCGCTGCATTTGAGCCTGCCTACCCACATCAGGGTGGAACCTACGCCTATGGCAATGGTAGTGGTCAGGGTCCCGCGACCGACCAGACCAGGCGAAAGCGCGGCAAGAATGTGATGGGCATCATCGCTTTTGTTCTTGCGTTGATCGGTTTCATCTTTGCCTGTATTCCAGGCGCGCTCATTGTCGGATGGATCCTCCTTCCGATTGCTTTCTTGCTTTCGATCATTTCCTTCTTTTTGAAAGGCAAGAAGGGATTCTCTATTGCTGCTCTGATCATTTCGGTGGTTGGAACTATTGTCGGAATCCTCGTGTTCTTTTTTGTAGTGGCATCATCGTTCGACGAAGCATTCAGCGATGATGTCTCCGCCGAAGCGCCTGCGCAGGAAGCTGACAACGCGGTAGTCGAAGAAGGAGATGACTCGGCCGAAGAAGGCACTAGGGAAAACCCCTATGCAATCGGCACCAAGATCAGCTCCGATGAGTGGGATATGACGATCACCGATGTGACGCTGGACGCCACTGACGAGGTTCTCGCTGCTGACGAGTTCAATGAGAAGCCGGAGTCGGGGAACCAGTACATGGTGATCGACGTCAAGTTGACTTATCAGGGCGACGAGCCGGGCGGGTCAATGCCGATGTCGACCGTTGAATACGTATCGGCAGGTGGAAACACCTTCGACGGTCTCGACGACCTGGTGATAGCGCCGAATGCGCTAGACGAGGCCGAGACGCTTTACAAAGGCGCGTCCACGGAGGGGTCCATCGCTATCAAGATACCGAGCGAGGACGCTGAGTCAGGCGTGCTCGCAGTGAGCCCTGACATGTTTGCCGACAAGGTATTCGTCAAAGTCAAGTAGTTCAACACGCGTCGACTAGACCACATTTTGCCCGACGCGCAATCCAATAGGGATCGGTGCCGCACAAGTGCGGCACCGATCCCTATTGAATGTTTAGCAGTATTACGAAAAATCAGATGGGCATGTTGTTCGGCAGGCTCGGTGCCTGGTCGAGCATGCAACGCTCGAATTGACCCGTTATCGTCCGTACTCAGAGAATGACTTAAGCGATTTGCGCCTCGGGGCTGGGAACCAGAACGCTGGTCGAAATCGATTAACCAGACTGAGGTCAATATTCGCATCGATTGTTCGAGCCTGAGTCCAATTTTGAGTTGTCGCAATGGCGATCAGTTTCTGTCGAGGAGGCCCTTGTGGTTCGTACGTTGCTCATCGACAATGCGGATTCGTTCACGCTCAATCTCTTCCACCTCCTCGCCGAGGTGAACGAGTGCGGTCCGACGCTTGTGCCCAATGACTGGGCTGAGTTCGAGATGAGCGTGCTCGACGAATTCGACAATGTTGTCATCTCGCCTGGGCCAGGAACACCAGAAAGATCGGCAGACTTTGGCATCTGCGCCGAGGTGATCGAACATTCCCCGATCCCGGTGCTCGGCGTGTGTCTCGGTCATCAGGGGATCGCTCATGTGCACGGGGGAGCCGTGGTGCACTCTCCGGAGCCTAGACACGGTCGGGTCTCGGCGATCCGGCATACCGAGACCGAGCTGTTCGCCGGGATCCCCTCGCCGTTTTCGGCGGTGCGGTACCACTCCCTCGCAGTGACCGACTTGCCCGATTGTTTGGAGGCAACAGCGTGGTCCGAAGACGGAGTCATCCAAGCGCTCCGGCATCGGTCCAGGCCACAATGGGGAGTCCAGTTCCATCCGGAATCGATCGCGTCCGATCAGGCTCGGACCCTGCTGCGGAAATTCGCCGAGCTTTCTGTGGCATGGAACCGGGGGACTGAGCATCAGGATGACGGTTCGGTCAATGAGGCGTGGGATGGCGAGGAGATTGTCTCGAAATCTGACCTCCTTGCAGGGACGTGCGCAGCGCTCAATCGGTCCGAAGCGACTCCCCACCCTGCTGACGATCGGCACCACTACATTCTCGACACCGATGTTCTCCCTCAGACATTCACTGACGAACGTCTCTTCGCCGAGCTCTTCGGTGACGAATCTGAGGCCGTTTGGCTCGACGGGAATTTACCTGGCAATGACTCGTCCCGGTTCTCGATCATGGGTGCGCCGTCCGGTCCGCTGAGCAGAGTAGCGACTGGCTCTGTGCCGGAAGGGGTAGTCGAAGTGCGTTCGGCCGGTGACGAGTCAGAGAATGTGACTGAGTCGTCCGGATTCTTTGACTGGCTCGAAGCCGAACTCGCAAGCGCGACCGTTGCGGTGACCGGCGAAAGAACAGAAGCGCAAGGCATCAAATCCACTTTTCCCGGCTTGAGCGCCTTAAGCCACGATCTGCCATTCGATTTCCGCCTTGGGTGGGTCGGTTATCTCGGCTACGAGCTCAAGGCCGAGGTCGGCTCGCCGAACCAGCGCGAATCCGACCTGCCTGACGCCGTCATGATGTTCCTCGATCGCGCACTGGTCATCGACCACGTCACCAAGAGCATTCACCTTCTGGCACTGCGTCATGACGACGACCCGACTGGCCACGCAGCTAATCAGGACTGGCTCGACTACACACGCACACGGATCGCGTCGATCTCAACTGACAAAGTCAGCGACGATGGCCAAAGGCGGGCCACCTCGTCGAAGGCAGACACCTCAACCCCAGCGGAACGTCGCAATCCAATCCTCGAGGCACGCCACAGCCAGCAAGAATACCTCGACCTCATCGATCAAGTGCAAGAGAAGATCACCGATGGCGAGACCTACGAAGTCTGCCTGACGAACATGCTCGAATGCGCCGTCGATCCGCATGCGTCACCACTGGAGATGTACCTGCGGCTGCGTGAGGACAATCCGACGCCGTTTGGGGCGTTCATCCGCACGCGAGAGGCGGTGATTCTCAGCACCTCACCTGAGCGGTTTCTGCGGATTGGCGCAGACGGCCGGGTGGAGTCGAAGCCGATCAAGGGTACTCGGCCCAGGGGAGCGAACCAGGCAGAGGACGAGGCGATCAAGGCTGAGCTGGCCGCCTCGGTGAAGGATCGGTCGGAAAATCTCATGATCGTCGATCTCGTCCGGCACGACCTCGGGCGCACGGCCGAGCTGGGATCGGTGCAGGTGGACACGTTGTTCGGGATCGAGTCGTATGCGACGGTGCATCAGATGGTCTCGACGGTCAGTTCACGCTTGGCCGAGGATGCTAGCCCGGTGGCGTGTGTGCGGGCGGCGTTCCCACCAGGGTCGATGACTGGGGCGCCGAAGCTTCGGACGATGACGACCATCGAAGAGCTCGAGGCCGGCCCGCGCGGGGTGTACAGCGGAGCAGTCGGGTATTTCTCGCTCGGCGGTGCCGTCGATCTCAGCGTCGTCATCCGCACGCTCGTCGTTCAGGGTGAGACTCTGAGTTACGGGGTCGGCGGAGCGATCGTTGCGCTCTCGGATTCCGAGGAGGAGTACGAGGAGACAGTGGCGAAGGCGGCTCCGGTGCTGAGGTTGCTCGGTGGAGTGGAGTTCCCCGGCGAGGTTGTCGTTCATGCGAACGACCCGTCCGAACTGAGGACACATATCCATTCGACTGAGCAGATAGGCGATGTTGACGTCCACACCATGATCCCCGCCGAGGAGGCCGGACCGACCGATACCGCTGTGGCCGAATACTCGGGTGGAGTTGAGCGATGAACGTGTGGCTGTGGAATCAACAGGATCACCGTTTCGAGGAGCCTACGACGGACATCAGCTCATCGAAGCTGATGGCCGCCGATTCGTGGCTTGTTGAAGACGGGCGGGTACGAGCGTTCGACCTCCATCGGACACGGTTCGGTGATGCTGCTGCGCAGGTGGGGATGGGTGATGCGATCACCGACGATTTTTGGGCGGCAGTGGTCGAGAAGATCCCGGCGAAGGGGGAGTGGTTCCCGCGCGCAGATGTCCTCGACGTTTCTCCTGACGCCAAACGTGAGTTGGCATTCCGGTTGCGACCAGCACCGACTCGGACGCAGGAGTTGAAGGTTCTCATCCCGCCATATTCCGACCCGCGAATCACTCCGAATCGGAAAGGCCCGGACATCGCATTGCTTGAGCGTGTGCGGGAGGACTCCGGTGAGCAGTACAGCTGTGACGAGGTATTGCTTATCAATGGGGACGGGT
This sequence comes from Brevibacterium pigmentatum, assembly GCF_011617465.1. Taxonomy (NCBI): domain Bacteria; kingdom Bacillati; phylum Actinomycetota; class Actinomycetes; order Micrococcales; family Brevibacteriaceae; genus Brevibacterium; species Brevibacterium pigmentatum. The sequence continues at coordinate 2,363,410 of NZ_CP050153.1, read as the reverse complement.
ACGTCATCGAGGGAGCGACGACGAGCCTGCTGTGGTGGGATGAAGAGACGCTCTGTGCACAGGACCCGGAGTTAGGCGCACTGCCGGGAGTCACCTCGGCGGTGATCCTCGAGGAGGCTCGCGCTCGGTCGGTTCCGATCGAGTTGCGGCGAGTGCGGCCCGAGGAGCTTATCGAGCACGAAGCATGGCTCGTCAACGCGCTCCACGGGATTCGGCGAGTGAGCGAACTCGTTGATGGGCGTGACCTTCACGACAGCGTGCAGCGCGGCGAAGAGCCGAATCAGATTTGGGCTAGGCATAGAGGCGGGCCCCATGCGGATGCGGTCCGGCTCGGCCGTTGGCGTGAATGGTTGGAAACGATTAGGGTCGCTCCGGGCTTGTGAAGGCTCCGGGCGATGTAGTTGGTCAGGTTGCGGAACCCGAGTGCGGAGCCGCGCAGGTGTTCGAGCCGTCCGTTGACCGCCTCGGTCGGCCCGTTGCTGGTGCCGGGTCGTTCGAAGTAGGCGAGCACGTCAGCGGCTCGCTTCTTCAGGGGCCGGTCCAGGGTGTTGAGGTCGGTGAGCACCTTGGGGACGCCGGCGCTGAGGTCGGTGATCAGCTTCTCCATGAGCTCGCGGCCACGTTGCCGGTCCTCGTGGCGATAGGCGGCGATCATGCGCTGGTAGACACCCCAGGTCGCCTCGACCTCGACGTAAGCGTCATCAACGAACAGCGCGCGTAGCCTGTCGCTCTGCTTGTCGGTGAGCAGGTCCGTGCCGGTGTGCAGCGTGCGCCGCGACTTGTAGAGCGTGTCGTCCCTGATCCCACGGTGCCCGTGGATCGCGAGTTGGACCCGGCGACGGCACCTGTCGAGGGCGTCACCGGCCTGGCGCACGACGTGGAAGGGATCCATCACCGTGACCGCGTCCGGGATCTCCTCTGCAGCGGCGGTCTTGAACCCGGTGAAGCCGTCCATCGCGACCACCTCGACCGCGTCACGGAAAGCGTCGTCGCGGTCGGCGAGCTAGGTCTTGAACGCCGCCTTCGACCGGCCCTCGACCATGTCCAGCAGCCTTGCTGGGCCGGCGCCATCGCGGACCGGGGTGATTCCGACAGGCGGCTCCGGCGAACAGCCCCTGCCCTGCGGAAACGCAGGGCAGGGGCTGTTCGGTTCTGGTGGTCGAGCGATGCGCTGGCCTCACGGCTCTGCCCGACACCGACGTCGCTCTCCTCTGCGACGGACCCCTCGCCGGCTGAGCGCTCGCGGTCGCCATCCTGTCCGTGTGCCGATAGGCCTCGCACCGCTCGGCAACGCAGCATGGCGTTGGGTCGCGACCTGGCGACGGCTCGGCGGGGCGCGATCGTCTCGTGCGTTGGCGGACTACGGGAGCTTGGACGCGAGGACGTCGGCCGCCAGGATCTCGGGTGCTGCGCTGAGGAGGTGCTGGTTGGCCATCAGGGCTGCGACGATGGGGCCGTTGGCGTGGGCGTCGCGAGCGGCCTCGTCGGGGAATGCATCGAAGATCCAGAAGGTGTCGGCGTGGGTCCTGACCGCGAACCAGACAATCGTTCCTACTTCTTCGTTGGCGAGTGCGACAGCGCCGGCGAGCAGATCGGCGACCGCGTCGTGCTGTCCATCGGCCGCGACGATCTTGGCGACGAAGGCATACGGAAGTGATGCGGGTGTTGACATGAGGGACTCTCCTTGAAGTTGTGATTCTTCGTGTGACGAGTTCAGCGTATGACGAGCGAGGGCCGGTGGGTAGTGGCGTATACGGCAGTATTGCTATTGTTTACGTCATGCGTATCGGACTGATCGCGATCGACGGCTGCTTCGGTTCGGCTATCGCGTCGATCATCGACATCGTGCGGGTGGCCGACGGAGCCCGCGGCGATGTCGACCCGCGGATCGACCCGATCGAACTCGCCATCCTCGGACCGAAACGGCGAGTGACCACGACGGCATCGATGACCCTGTCGGTGGACCACCCGCTGTCGGAGTCCGCAGAGTTCGACGTGGTCGTCGTCCCTGCGCTTGGAACCCTTACGGCCGCCGCTACCAACGACGCCCTCCAGAGCCGAGATGCTCGTTCGGTCATCGCCTCGCTCGGGCGCCTCGACGAGGCGACCACCCGGATCGCCGCGGCGTGCACCGGCGTGTTCGCTGTCGCCGAGACCGGACGGATGCATCATCGGCGGGCGACGACCAGCTGGTTCCTGGGGCCGGAGTTCCTGAAGCGCTATCCGACCGTCGCCCTCGATCTCGACACCATGGTCGTGGTCGACGGGAACCTCGTCACCGCCGGCGCCGCGTTCGCCCACATCGACCTCGCGCTCTCACTCGTGCGATCGATCAGCCCCGACCTGGCCCAACACGTCGCCAAGCTCCTCATCATCGACGAGCGCCCGTCGCAGGCGGCCTTCGTCGCCTACGAACATCTCCGGCACGAGGACCCGATCGTCGTCGAGTTCGAACGCTTCGTGCGCGCCCGCCTGGACGAACCGTTCAACGTCGCCTTCGTCGCGCAGTCGCTCGGCACCAGCCGGCGCACCCTCGAACGACGAGTCCGTGCGGCGCTCAACCTCACTCCGCTCGGCTTCGTCCAACGGCTTCGCATCGAACGAGCTCGGCACCTCTCAGCAACCACGGACCTCACCTCCGCCGAGATCGCGCTACGGGTCGGCTACGCGAACGCCGAGACTCTGCGCTCCCTCCTGCGTAGGGAGCGACGCCGTTCCTGACCTGCGCCATGCCTGTAGCCGGTGTGCTAGTGCTCGACTGGAACCACCTCTCAGCACGTCGCGTAGCCGCTCCTGCGTCGCCCCTGGACGACCCACTCGACACGCCCGCAGCACAGGCCATGTGACGTGTCCCGGCTTCCCGGACGGTCGGGGTTGGGTGGCTTTGATGTCGCTGCGTTCTCGTCGAGAGGATCAGCAGGCCCGATCAGAGTCGATTGGGATAAGACGCGAAGGCGGTCAGGTCAGGGCGGCCGAAGCCGGCCGGCGGGGTAGCGTCGGACACTCCATTTGAAGGCGCACCGTACTTGACCGGATGCGTTTTGGCTCGTGGCGATTACCGTTCCGATCGTCGCAGTCTCCGATGTTCAATGCCGAATGGTTACAGGCTCGTCCGCCATTATCCACTCGACGATTGCGGCAACATGAGCATCGACCGAGTCGAGGGCCGGTAGGGGGAGCGGTCTCCGGTGGGACTAGCAGGCCGATCTCCGTGCACGACAGGGCCACAGCGTCAGCGCCACGAGCCTTGAGGTCGTTCATGATTTCGACGTAGCGGGATCGGGAGGCATCGGTGAACTTCCCTTGGGTGAGTTCATCCCAGATGATCTGATCGACCTCGAGGCACGTTGCCTCATCCGGTACCAGAGTCTTGATGCCCTGTGCTTCGAGCCGGCCTGTGTAGAAGTCTTCGAGCATCGTCCATCGGGTGCCCAGAACCGCCAGCGTCGAAAAGCCCTGGCGCTTCGCCCTAGTCGCGATCGAATCGACCATGTGAATGAGAGGCACATCGACTGAGGCCTCGATCGCCGGGGCGCACTTATGCATGAGATTGGTGGCAATCGCGACAGCTTCGGCGCCGCCATCGACTAAACGCTGCGCCGTCGCCGTCAGGGATGCATCATTACCTGCCCAATCGTTGGCCTCCTGCAGCTCCCGGATGTCCGCGAAGTCGCACGAGTCGAGGAGGATCTGCGCGGAATGATGACCGCCGAGCTTTTTGGCCACGGCATCGTTGATCTTCGTGTAGTACTCGATGCTCGAATGCCAGCTCATTCCACCCAGCAGACCGATCCTGCGCATACTCCCACTCCTCAAATCAGCACTTAAGTCACGACGATTACTTCCAGTGTGGTGCGCATCATCCACCTCCGGTAGACCCAGTTCCCTCTGCGCTGACATAAGCTGGACTTATGTCTACTGTCTTCGAACAGGCTCTCGACCTCGGCGAGCCCAAACGCCTCCTGATCTTCGGCGCCATCGCCGAATCCGGCAGCATCGGTGCCGCAGCCCGCGAACTCGGCTGGTCCCAACCAGCACTGTCCCAACACATGAATGCGCTCGAGAAAGACCTCGACGTCACCCTCTTCGATCGCACCCCACGCGGCATTCGGCTTACCACTGCCGGCCAACTCGCTCGCATCCGCGCCAACGAGGTGGCCGCCTCGGTGACGGGATTGCGCAGTGACCTTGCGAAAGCCTTCGGCCTCGGCGGACGCAATGTCCGGCTCGCCGGATTCCCCAGCTTCGTCATCGGCCCATTGGCCGCAGCACTCGGCAGGCTGGAAGCAAACGCGGGCACACAGGCTGACTCACCGCTTCACCACTCCTACGAAGTCTCCGAGGCCGAACCGCCCGAAGCACTGCGGATGCTCGACGACGGTGCCATCGATATCGCTTTCCTCTTTCATCACGAAGACGAAGCCCCGCCTGAGCTGGCCGGACATATGACTGTCGACCTCAGCGCAGACCACCTCGACCTGCTCGTACCCGAACGCTGGAACCGAGCCGGACAGATCCAACACCTCAACGATGTTGCCGAACTGCCGTGGATCATGGGATGCGTGCGGTGCCGATCCACCGCCGAACGCCTCTGCCGCACCGCCGGCTTCGAACCCCGAACCCGGCACATCACCGACAACCCCGGCGCCATCCAATCCCTGGTCTCCAACGGGCTCGGCGTCGCCCTGCTGCCCCGCAGCGCCCGCCGATACTCCCAGGTCACCGGAATCGACCCGATCGCCCTAGAAGAAGCCGGCGCCCGTCGCGTCACCGCGATGATCCCCGACGGACTCACCACCGCCGCCGAGGTGGTTGACCTCCTCGACGCACTCCGGGCCGGTGAGGTCAGTCAAGATGCGCGCGCTGCCTAGCGACCTGTGTGAGAGTAGCCTGGGTGAAGAAAGTACCCGTTCCCGCTGATGGTGAGGATATCTAGTGCGACTGATAGCGCTTTCCTCCGTTTGATTGATTAGGACCACCGTCTTGCCGAGACCCGAGTCACGCAGCTACAAAAGACATTCGGTTGAATCGTGTCACCGTACCGATAGAAGAAGAAGCAGTGTTCAGTCTCGGGCGAGCTTGCGTGAATGGTGGAGGATAGATCTGTGGGCAGGGGTGCAGACTATTTGGCAGTATCGAAAGGCGCGGTTCGTAAAGGCACTTGGGCAAGGATTGACGCTTAGTTTGCTCCTCTTGTTCGCGGCATTGCTCCCTTTTGTTCCTGATCCAGCTGATTTCGCAATTATTGGAACCTTGAGGTACATGCAAGCCGGATTCATGATTGCGTCGACTTACATTGTTGTATCGGTGATCATCCTCAGCTGCACGAAAGTCTTTCGACTGACTCATCATGACCGACGAAACATCACGCTTTGGCTGAAGGGGGCACGAAATATTGCAGTCGGAGGAGGCATCGCGGTGCTTGCCTCCGCAATGGCCTTCGTTCCGGAAGACCAGTCTCGCATCTTCGTCGCATGGATTGTGTTGTCGCTGTTCTTGTACCTTTGGGGGTATCTGTTCTTAAGCGGTGCGTTTTCGCCCAAGGATCTCCAACCGGTGACTGACGTTGAATTGCTCGACGCTGCCGTTGCCTTCTCTGGTGACGCTGAGAAGAGCTCCAATTGCAGTCCGAATGCGGACATTGTTGAGTAATTGTATGTCCAGGATGAATCTTTTTCAGCGAGGACTAATTGAGTGATCGTGATATTCAAACCCCAAAAGTTTCTTGCTGCACAATCCATAATCATCATGGATGGCTCGACTATCGAGGAGTATTTCGTCGTGCTGCATAGGGAAAGACGGTGATGCGCTTCTGATGTTCACGAAGGTCCTCGACAGGTGGCTGACGGTCACCACGGCTACGGCGATCATCGTGATGATGTCCCACATCGTCACCCACGCCTTGGCCAGGTCGCTCTTCCACGCCCCGCTCTACGGCACCAACGAGATCGTCGAATACTGGTACCTGCCGATCGTTGCGCTGCTCGGCATTCCCGCCGCGCAGCTGCAGAAGGAACACATCACCGTGACCATGGCCATCGAGCGGGCCAAGCCTGCCACCGCCGTAGTGTTCACGGTGTTCGCCTGCATCCTCGGTGCGCTTGTCTCGATCGCCTTCGCCTGGTTCGGACTGATGAAAGCCCTGGAGAACACAGCGATCGGATCAACCGCCGACGTCTCCGCCGTCATCACGTGGCCCGTGTACTACCTCGTCCCGGTCGTGTTCGTCCTCCTTGCCGTCCTCTACATCCTCGACGTCGTCGCGATGTTCCGCCGCCGCGCCGAGGCAGAGGAGGGGCAGTGAACGCGAACACCGACCTCAAGGGCGCACCCCTGCCGCCAGAAGACTCCAACACAGCGAGCATCACCGGCGCCACCACCCAGAAACCCACCACGGCACTCTTCCCGAACGGCTCCCGCCGCGAACGGCCCGGCACACTCGCCGTGACCATCGGGTTCGGCCTCGTCGCCGTCTGCCTCATCGGCCTCTTCACCAGCCCCTCCGCTGCCATCGGAGGAGCCTGGTGCATCGGGATGATGCTCGTCCTCCTCTTCCTCTCCGTCCCGGTGGCCATCTCGCTGTCGGTGCCGTCGATCATCGGCGTCTACGCTGTGTCCGGCATCCCGGCGACGATGAACATCCTGTCCACCGCCCCATTCAGCGCCGTCTCTGACTGGTCGATGAGCGTGCTCCCCATGTTCATCTTCATGGGCATGCTGCTCACCCAATCTGGACTCTCCGGCAAGGTCTACCGCGTCGCCGACCACTGGTTCTCCTGGCTGCCCGGCGGCATCGGCATCGGCACCACCTTTGCCGGGGCAGGACTGTCTGCGGTCACCGGCTCGACCATCGGCATGACTTACGCTCTCGGCCGGGCAGGCATCCCCGAAATGCTCAAAGCCGGCTACGACCGCCGCATGGCCGTCGGCACGATCATGGTCTCTGGCATGACCGGCAACCTCATCCCACCCTCGATCCTCATGGTCGTCTACGCCGGCATCGCCTCCGTCCCCGTCGGCCCCGCGCTCATGGCAGGAGCCGTCCCCGGAATCCTGCTCGCCGTGTGCTTCGCCGCCTTCATCTTCGCCATCGGCGTCATCGCACCGAAGCTCGTCGGCCGCGGCCACAACGCCCAGAACCCAGCGAACACCACGGACAGCCCAGGCAACACCACCCGCCCCACGACCACCTGGCGCGACCGCCTCACCTCCCTGACCGGCGTCTGGGGCTTCGCGATCATCCTCGTCGTGCTCTTCGGCGGCATGTTCTCCGGCCTCTTCACCCCCACCGAGGCAGGAGCCGCCGCCGCACTCTGCTCACTCCTCCTCTGCCTCTGGGAGAAGCGAGGGGAACAACCGTGGCGGAAGATCGCGGATTCGGCCATGGATACGGTGGCGGCCACCTCGGCGATCTTTTTCATCATGATCGGCGCGACCATGCTCACCAGCCTGCTCGCCATAACCGGACTCGCCCCCATCCTCACCGGCCTCATCACTGACCTCGGGCTCTCGCGGATCGGATTCCTGCTCGTCCTCATCGTCCTCTACATCGTCATGGGCATGTTCTTCGACACCCTGTCGATGATGCTGCTGACCATCCCGATCCTCCTGCCCACCCTCGAGGCGATGGGCGTGAGCCCGCTGTGGTTCGGGGTCTTCGTCGTCCTCCTCGGCGAGTTCGCCATGGTCACCCCGCCGGTCGGCATCATCCCCTACATCGTCCACTCGATCGCGAAGAACTCCGAGGTCAACCTCGGTGTCACGGTCACGCTCCGCGATATCTTCGTCTCCCTGCTGTGGTTCCTGCCCGTCGTCGTGGTCTTCCTCATCCTCATGGTTGCCGTGCCCGGAATGACCGAATGGCTGCCCGCCCTTATCAGCCGCACCAGCGGTGGAATGTCTGGGTGAACCTCGCCGAGGTGGCCGTGCCCATCAGTGCCATGTGTCGTCTGTGTGGCTGCCGCAGGGTGTGAGTGGACTCATGGTTAGGGTGACCTCATCCAGGCATATGATTGGAGGGAATTCTCAGCTCTCGTTCAAAGGAGTCCCATGAAGCGCATCCGCACGGCAGCACGCCCCGCCAAGGCCATCGCGGCGGTCGCATCGCTGGCACTGTTGGCCGGATGCGCCGGATCCGTCGGCGGCGACGGCTCCGGTTCGGGTGACTCCGCGGGGGAGGGCTTCGCTTATGACGCCTCGCAGGACGAGATCGATGAGGCTCTGGCCGACCTTGATCCGGTGACGATCAAGTTCCAGCCGTCGGCGATGTCGGAGAAATCGATCCTCGCGCCGAATGGACTCGACGTGAAGAAGGCCATCGAGAAGCGCTCGGGTGGAAAGATCACCGCCGACATCGTGTGGGGTCAGGCGATCGCCAGCTACGCCGACGTCGATGACGCACTGGCCGATGGCCGCGTCGACCTTGCTTTCACTCTGCCGTCGTACACCCCGGCCGAGTACCCGGCCTTCGACGCGATCGGCACGGCCATGTCGACGTTGCCGTCCTCGCCGGTGGCCAGTGATCTGGCGGCGAACGCGGCCGGTGTGCAGGCAGCATGGGAGACGCCCGAGGTGCTTGAGGAGTTCGAGAAGAAGAACCTCGTTCCGCTCATTCCGATGCTCGCCGCGGGCGGGTACTCGACGATGTGCTCGAAGCCGATGACCTCGCTTGATGATTGGAAAGGCAAGCAGGTGCGCGTCGGTTCAGCCGCGGCGGGCAAGCAAGTGACCGATCTGGGTGCAACCCCGGTGTCGCTGTCGTTCCCGGAGACCTATGAGGCACTGCAGCGCGGAACCGTTGACTGCGATCTCGGACAGCTGGCACCGAACGTCGAGGCCGGCACCTTCGAGGTGGCTCCGAACATCGGTGTCGCCTCGGACGCGGGGATTGCCCGGTCGGCTGGCGCGATCACGGCCGGCAAGAAGTACTCGGAACTGCCCGTGGCCTACCAGCAGGTTATCTTCGACTCGATGTCGACGACGTTCGCCACGATGATGGAGGTCGTCATCGGAGCGAAGGCACAGGCCGTCGAGCAGGCGAAGGACAACGACGGTTCGGTCAAGCCCTTCGACGATGACGTGCAGAAGCAGATGGCGAAGTACGCGAAGGAACTGTCGGACAAGACCGCTGAGAAGGCTTCGGTTCCGGATGCACCCAAGACTCTGGGCGATGCTGGAACCGAGTGGGCGAAGTCCGTGTCCGACCTCGCCTACGATGACAAGGGCGACTTCGCCTCACTCGACGAGTGGTACCCGGAGGACGCTAACTACGACAAGCTCGGCGACGAGCTCTTCGAAAAGGTCATGGCCGAGCACCGGCCGGAGTAGTACCGTAGCGGGCTAGGCCCGAACTTAAAAAGGCCCTGTTGAACGGATGGCGAATAGTCCACCGTTCAACAGGGCTTTTGTGTTGTGCGAACAAGGCTGGGATCAGCTGGAATAGCCCGACCACGGATTTACTAATTGCACTCCGTCCAGCGCTTCGAAATGCTTAGTGTTGCGGGTAGCGACAGTCATGTGGTGAGCAACCGCGATCGAAGCAATGAGGGCGTCGTCGAGCGGTGCACGATCAGGTACGCGGAACGAGCCCAGCGCACGGGCGGCGGTCAGGTCGAAGGGGAGAACGCGTCCCGCAAAACCGGGGAGCAACATGTCCTCGAACCACATTCGCAAAATCTTGCCTTGCTGTGAGTCCGTGCGTTCCTTCGCCGCTACACCACGCTCGATCTCGGAAATACTCAAGGCTGATACAAACTGGGCTTGAGCGGGCACCGAACTCGACCAGGCTTCGACCTCCGGATTTCGTCCTCGTACTCGCAGAGCTGAAACGACGTTCGTGTCAAGAAGGAAGTTCATAGCTCTGCGCTACGTGCCTTCAGGCCAAGGCGCTTAGGCTCGAACTCGACCTGAGTATCGGTGCTCATCGAGATGAGGCCGACAAAAGTCGGCTCCTCGGCCGCAATGCCTACGGCAAGAGCTTCCCTGGCTTCTGCCTCGATGCTTGAGTTATGAGCAGCTGCTCGTCTGCGCAATATGGCTTTGGTGCCCTCGGGCAGATTGCGAATGAGAATCTGTTCCACGGCCCCTCCTTTGATATCACTACAATGATATCGCTGTCGGTGCGTGATCGGAAGAGAGCTATTCCGATCCACCGCAAACTCTCAATCGAACCTACTCCCTAATCAACTAGGCTGGTGATCGCGTAGGACAAAGTCGACGGAAGGGCTGACGGGTGACGATCCTCTACACCAGCGGACTGGGCGTCCTCAGCGCGCTCATCGTCGGATTCCTCGTTCGGCGGATGATGCTCACCGGCACCGGAGCCGCCCGCAACACCATCGTCTCCCTCATCATGGGCCTCTCCATCTGGCCCATCACCCTCCAGGCCTACAAACTCCTCGGCATCTCCGAATCCGACCAATACCCGAACCTGTCGATGAGCTTCCCCGCCATCATGGTCTTCCTGCTGCTCTTCGCCTGGTTCATCGTCATCCAGATGTTCGTCCTGCTGGCGATCGAACTCATCATGCCCTCGGGCACCCTGAGCTCACTGATCCGCAACGCACCGAAGATCCCCACCTGGTACCGCCGCGTCAACCGCCTGGCCCAGATCCAGTCGATCCTCATCAAATTCGGCCTCTCCCGCTACCTCCGACCGCGAATTCCCACCCTGCGCGTTTCTCTCCGAGAGATCGCAGCCACTACCCGTGACGCCCTGGCCGCCTCGGGGGTCACGTTCATCAAACTCGGCCAGTTCATCGCCACGCGCGGTGACATGATCCCGCACGAATTCGTCGAGGAGTTCTCAACCCTCCAAGCCGGGGTCAAGCCCGTTCCCTTCGCCGAAGTGAAGGACCAGCTTGAAGCCCGATGGGGCCGCCCCGTCGCCGAGGTGTTCGCCGAGTTCGATGAGAAACCCTTCGCCGGTGCCTCCGTCGGTCAGGTCCACCGCGCCGTGACCTGGGAAGGTCGCGTGGTCGCGGTCAAGGTGCAACGGCCGAAGATCCGCAAACAGGTCCGAGCCGACTGCGATATCGTCCTCACCCTGGCCGACCGTCTCGATCGCACCACCGACTGGGCGAAGAAGATCGGCATCGCGAAGCTCGCCCGCAGCTTCGTCGATTCTCTGCAGGGCGAGCTCGACTACCGCGGCGAGCTCGCCCACATCGAAGCCCTCCGCCTCGCCGACGAGACCGGCCGGTCGACGACGCAGACCGATTCTGTTGTCCATATCCCGCACGTGTATAAGGAGCTCTCCGGCGAGTTCGTCATCGTCATGGATCTCGTTGAGGGCTCCCCTCTGTCCCACGGCGCCGAGGTGGTCGACGACCTCTCCGAGATCGCGCGCAGAGAGATCGCCCAGGACCTCTTCCTCATGGTCGTGCGCCAAGTGCTAGGGAAGGGAATCTTCCACGCCGACCTCCACCCCGGAAACATCGTCGTCTCGAGCGCAGGCCGCGCCGGCCTCGTCGACTTCGGCGCCGTTGGGCGCATCGACAAACGCGACCGCAGAGCGATCGCCCTGCTGCTGATGGCCTTCGACTCTCAGAACTCGCAAGCAGCGACAGCTGCGATTCTTGAGCTGCTTGGCACTCCGAGTGAGGTGAATTTGCGAGAGCTGCAGCGTGAGATCGGGCAAATCATGCTCAAATACGGCGACGGTGCGCCGGGCTCGACGTCGGCGGCACTGTTCGGTGAGCTCATCGACTTCGTTGTCGACTTCGGTTTCCCGATGCCGGCCTCAGTGGCGACAGCTTTCCGTGCTATCAGCACCCTCGAAGGATCGATCACTCGTTTGGTGCCGGAGCTCAACCTGCTGGCGCTGGTCACGCAGAACGGGAAGATGCTGCTGCGTGAGGTCGGGGGACTGGGAGTCGACCGACACGAGATGGCGCTCTACGCGGCAGCGACGGCACCACAGATCGCTGAGTTGCCTGGGCAGATCTCGCGAATTGCCGGTCACTTGCAGGACGGCACGCTCGACGTCGGTACGAGCGGACTGAATATCGCGACGATCAAGAACCTCCTTGTCTCCACCGTCGAACAGTTCATCCAGGTGATCGTGTCGACTGCACTCATCCTCGGCGGAGTGATCCTTATGGCTGCAGATTTCGGGCCGGCATTGGCACCAGAGCTCAAACTCTTCACCTACTTCGGCGCCTGGATGTTACTTGCTGGTAGTGTGATTGCAGCGTTGGTTCTTGCACCAGCGCTCAGGCAGAGGATGACGTGGGAAGGGCTCGGGTAGACCAAGTGACGGAGCCAGTGGAGACGACGCGAATCAGCGATACCGCACTCATCTTCGAAGGCGGTGGGATGCGGGCCTCACTCACCAGTGCCATGGCTGTCACCTTGCTCAACGAAGGCCTGTCATTCGACTGGGTCGCTGGCATCAGTGCGGGAGCTTCCACTGCAGTGAACTATCTGTCCGGAGATAGGTGGAGAGTGCGTCGATCGTTCGTCGAATTCGCCAAGGAAGAAGAGTTCGGCGGATGGCGGTACTTCGCTCGTGGGAAAGGTATGTTCCATGGCGAGTACATCTACCAACGTGCTGGTGCACCCGACGAGGCGTTGCCGTTCGACTGGGACACCTACGAGGCAAGCGCCGGCGACATGCGCATCATTGCGTTCGACGCCGAGACCGGCGACGAGGCGGTGTGGTCGAAGAAGGACACTCCGAATATCGACGATCTGATGATCCGTGTCCAGGCGTCATCGACGATGCCGATTGTCATGCCGCCTGTGCACCTTGATGGGCACGTGTACGTCGACGGTGCGATGGGGGAGGACGGCGGAATCGCGTTGAGTCAGGCTCAGCGCGAGGGCTTCGAGAAATTCGTCATCGTCCTGACGCAAGAGCGCGGGTATCGGAAAGAGTCCCAAAGATTCCCGGCAGTCTACCGTGGAATATTCCGCAGGTATCCGGCTTTGGCCGACGCCTTGTTGACTCGCTGGAAGCGGTACAACGAAACCCGCGAACGTATCTTCGAGCTGGAAGCGGAGGGGAAAGCTCATGTCTTTGCTCCCGACCGCATGCCCGTCGACAACAGCACCCGCGACCTCTCTCGCCTGGCTGCGGCCCACCGGATGGGGCTGTCGCAGGCGAGGCGAGAGATGCCGGCCATCCGAGAGTTCCTCGGGGTGCAGACCACAGCGTAGGGGGCCGACCATCACCACCGTCGGTGGACTTCTTCCGCCCATCCGAAGATGTTCTCCACACGATACTCCCGCCCCGCTAGGGACCAGACTGCGCCGGAGAAATGGCCGAATACCTGTTCCTCGCGACTGCTGACGATCTTCTTGTCGAATTCGGAGCGCCGGTGGTATTCGGGGATGAAGGTGAGGTTGACTCGTTCGCCCTTGATTGTCCATGGGGCCATCCAGTCACCGGTGTTGTAGGTCCACTCGAGCTCTTCGCTGATCTTTTCGATCTGGCCGCCCAGACGCAGCACCCCGCCGCCCTACGGCCTCGTCGACAACATTGAAACCACGCTGGCTCATGCCGATCTCGTCTTCATCGACCCGGTGACCACGGGATACTCCCGCACCGCGGAGGGGGAGAAGCCCGAGGACTTCCACGGGTTCACCGGTGACCGAGACGTCGTCGGCGAGGCGATCAGGCTGTGGCTGACTCGGAACAACCGATGGATCTCGCCGAAGTTCCTCGCCGGGGAGTCTTACGGAACCACTCGGGCCGCGGCCCTTGCAGGACACCTGGCCAAACGGCACGGCATCGCGTTCAACGGAATCCTGCTCATCTCGGCCGTCCTCGACTTCGCCACGATCGACTTCACGGAGGGCAACGAGGCACCCTACATCCACTACCTGCCGACCTTCGCCGCCATCGCGCACTACCACGGCAAACACCCCGGACGCGAGCTAGAGGACGTCGTCGCCGAGGCAACGGACTTCGCCTATGGGGACTTCAGCCGGGCGCTTGAGCGCGGACACCGGCTCGCCGAGTCCGAGCGCGCTCGGGTCGGTACGCGACTGGCCGAGCTCATCGGCGTCGATGAGGAGTTCGTGGCGCTGGCCGACCTGCGCATCGATGAGTTCACTTTCTTCACCGAGCTGCTGCGCGACCAGCGGCTGCGGATCGGTCGTTTGGACTCCCGGTTCACGGCGCACCCGGGCAAGGTCGCCTCCGAAGTACTCGGCGACGACCCCTCGTATCCGGCGATCCAATACCCGTACACCGTGGGGATCAATCATCTGCTGCGAGCCGAGCTCGGCTACGAATCGGATCTCACCTACGAGGTGCTCACTGCCCGGGTTCACCCCTGGTCGTACAAGGAGTTCGAGAACTCCACGGTCAACACCGCCGAGGACCTCGCCTTCGCGATGCGGATGAACCCGCATCTCAAGGTTTACGTAGGCTTCGGATATCACGATTCGGCGACACCGTTCGCCGCCTCGGAGCACGTTCTGGCGCACCTGCGGATCTCCGATGAGTCCCATGACCAGATCGTCCGCCGCTACTATCCGGCCGGGCACATGATGTACGTCGACCAGCAGGTCCGGGTCGATCAGCTGCGCGACATCGACGACTTCATCGCGTGGGCATCCGGAGCCGGGGACAAGCCTGCGTCGAACAATCCCCTCTGAGTCAGCTGTGCGGCCCGTCGTCGGGCCGTACGATACCGAACCGATCCCCATCGAGAACAGGAGTGCTCAAGTGTCCAGACAACATGATCGTCACGACGGCCGTGCCGAGGTCTCAGCGACGAGCCGACTGCTTGCCGAGATCATCGACGCCGAATGGACGTGGAGGGAGGCCGAATTCGGGACGCTGTCGCACCGAGCGTCCGTCGTCGACTTCCTGCCCGATGTTTCGGAGAAGGCGCAGCTGCGTCGCCGGCAGATGTGGGAGAAGACCCTCGGCGAACTCGACGCGCTCAGAACCGCTGACCTCAGTGCTGACGAGAAAGTCGACTTCGACGTCTACCACCAGCAGCTGACCACTCTCGTCGAGGCGCAGCGCAACCGCATGTGGGAGCGTCCGGCGACGGCGGATTCCGCGTTCTGGCGTTCGATGGCCTTCGACGCCTATCGCCTGGTGCTCGAGGATGCAGAGTCGGCAAGAGCGTATCTGCGCATGCTCGCCGACATCCCTCGGTACTTCGACCAACAGATCGAGAATATGCGGGCCGGGGTGGCGCGCGGTTTCGGTCCGGCACGCGTGTGTATGAGTGGGCGGGAGGAACCGGTGCGGGTCATCGCCGAAGCCGAGGACGTCACCGAGCTCTCGTTCTTCGGACCGTTTCGACGGATCCCGCCGGTCGTACCCGGGCAGGTTCGCACCGAGCTCCACGAGGCGGCCGCGCATGTCCTTTCGACCGAAGTCGTTTCCGCCTACCGGAAGCTGCTCGATTTCCTGACCACGGAGTATCTGCCGAACCTGCCGGAGTCGATCGCCGCGGTGGACCAGCCGGGCGGCCTCGAGTTCTATCGGTCGCAGATCAGGGAGTATTCGACGACGGAGCTCAGCCCGCAGCAGATCTTCGACATCGGACAAGTCGAAGTGAAGAAGATCCGGGAGGAGATGGACGACGTCGCTGCCGAGCTCGGCTATCCCGGTGACCTGCCGGGCCTGTTCGAGTTCATGCGCACGAGCCCGCATTTCTATGCAACGACGAAGCGTCAGCTGCTCGCCGAGGCCGCGTACACGTGCAAGGCCTTCGACCGGGTCGTCCACCAATACTTCGGACAGCTGCCACAGCAGCGATTCGCGATCATGGAGACACCGGCGGAGATCGCGAAATTCGATACGTTCGGCCGCGGCGCTCCCGACCGGTACCTGCTCAATACGTACAACCTGCCGGCCCGACCGCTGTTTTCGCTGCCGTCACTGACCTTGCACGAATCCGCGCCGGGCCATTCGTTCCAGATCTCGCTGGCCGAGGAGCTCGAGCTGAAGGACTTCCGGCGACTCTATATCTCAGCCTTCGGTGAGGGCTGGGGCCTCTACACCGAGCGGCTCGGTGATGAGATGGGGATGTATGAGACACCGTTCGAACGCATGGGAATGCTGTCGTTCCAGATGTGGCGAGCCGTGCGCCTCGTCGTTGATCCGGGCATGCATGCGCTTGGATGGAGCCGGGAGCAGGCGCAGGACTTCCTGCGGGAGAACACAGCGATCGCCGAACATGAGATCGTCACGGAGATCGATCGGTACATCTCTTGGCCGGGTCAGGCCACGGCCTACTACCTCGGGCAGCTGACGATTCAGCAGCTGCGTCAGGAAGCCGAGGAGACGCTGGGCGAAGACTTCTCGATCAGGGACTTCCACGACACGGTCCTCGGGATGGGCAGCGTTCCGCTCACCGTGCTGCAGGCGCATGTGCGTGCTTACATCCGGGCGGCAGCAGCTAAGCGACAGACTCAGGCGGCTGCCGGTCACTGAGGACCTCGCCTCTGAAGACGTCGACCCCGGCCGGACATGAGTCCGGCCGGGGCCGAGCTATGGCGGTCAGTTCTGGGCGGACTTCTCCTCGGCGACCATGGCCTTCACGTCGTTGCGCAGTTCCCGGGCGTCGTAGACGATGCCGGAGCGCAGGGTGAAGTCGACACCGCCGACGCGGTTGAGGCCGGATTCCTCGGCGCGTAGGTGGCCGTGGCCGTAGAGGACCTTGAAGTTACTCAGCGGGTTGTCCTTGACGATGAGCAGGTCGGCGATCTTGCCGGGTTCGACGGAACCGAGTTCGTCGTCGATGCCGAGAAGCACGGCGCTGTTCAGTGTGGCGGCGCGGACGACTTCGAGGGGGTGGAAGCCTGCTTCGAGGAGGAGTTCGAGTTCTTCGATGAGTCCGAAGCCGAAGACCTTGTAGATGAAGCCCGAATCCGAGCCGGCCGTGACCAGGCCGCCGAGGTTCTTAAAATCGTTGACGAAGGACATCCATTTGACGTAGGCGTGGCGCCAGGCGATCTCGTCCTCGCTCGTCCAGTCGCCCATATAAGAGCCGTGCTTGTCGGCCGAAGGTTGGAAAAACTCCCACAGGGTGGGGGAAGTGAACTCGGAGTGCCATTCAGAGGTGCGCACGCGGGCTGCATCGCGGGACCCGATGTAGATGTTGAAGGTCGGACTCAGTGCGGTGCCGAGTTCGAGGAGTTCGTCGAGCGTCTCCTGCCAGGCGGCGCTGCCACGTTCGGCGGTCTGCAGCCACAGGTGTGCACCTTGGCTGAAGCGCTGGGGTTCGCTGTTGTGGTTGTAGTCGGTGGGCACGTGCTGGAGGGTACGGTCGCGGAACATCGCCTCGGGGATGCCGTACCAGTGTTCGATGCTGTTCAGTCCCCATCTAGCAGAGGTCAGCGCGTTGACCTGCGCGGCCCGACGTTGGTCGTGGTGGCAGGCGGTTCGCAGACCACGTGCCTGTGCCGCTTCGACGGCGGCTCCGAACACGGTGGGGGGAGGTGCCGAAGAACTTCACGCCTTTTGCACCGCGGTCGGCGACCTCGCCGACCCATGCCGTTGCTGCGTCGGCGGTGACCGGGGTGGGCCCGGTGAGGGTTCCGGCGCGCAGGGCGGGGTAGACGTGCAGGCGCGGGGCCGCGATCTCGTTGGCTTCGGCGCGGCGGGCTTCGTTCAGGGTCCAATCGAGGCCGTTGAAGGCGCCGAGTTCGCGGATGCTGGTCACGCCGTGGCCGAGCCAGAGCTTGTAGACGTAGTCGGCGCTCGGTGCCTGCTCGGGTTTGCCGATGTGGGCGTGGGAGTCGATGAATCCTGGCATGACGTAGGCGCAGTCGAGGTTCATGACTTCGGCGCCGTCGATCGAGGGACGTTCGGTGAGGCCGCTCGCACCGTTCGGTTCCCAGATTCCGGTGATCCGGTCTCCGTTTACCACGATGTCTGCGGGACCGTACGGTGCGGCTCCAGTGCCGTCGACGATCATGACGTCTCGGAGGATGAGTGTGTCGAATGGTCCGGTGCCTGATGCTCTGTCGGTGGCAGGGGTTTGAGCTGGGGATCCAAACGTCATCGGTGGTCTCCTAAGGATCTCGGAATTGATCGGCGCACTCGTCTTTGAGATGTTCGATTCAATTCACACTATCCGAGTATTCGCTGGTCAGCACTATGAGCTCGCCAGACAGAACTCGTTCTCATTCCGAACTCGTACGCGGCCAAATCGGTGGTCAGCCGTGAGGCTGCGCTAAAGCTCTCGTCGTTGCAAAGACGGTGCTGCCAGACATTGGGTAACGATGTTCCGTCTCTTTTGAATCTCAGCTTGTTAGGACAAGTGTATAGATGTATTGTCAACCTATGGACGATTTGTTTCGGAGCATTCAGCGAGACCTCCAACGGCAGATCCGCTCAGGAGAACTTCCTGAAGGAGCGAAACTCCCCAGCGAGAATGAACTCTGCACGCGGTACTCGGTGAGTCGGCCGACGGCGCAACGAGCTCTCAACGAGCTTGCCGCCGATGGGGTCGTCGTACGCCAGAAGGGACGCGGGACATTTGTCGCGACCTCGCGGAAGCAGATCAATCTGCTGTCGTTCACCAACCCGGCCGTGGCCCGTCACGGAGGGCCCGGACGGCACGAGGTGCTCTCGGCCCAGGTGACCGTCGCTTCCGACGCGGTGCTGCCGCTTCCCGGAGTTGAGGCCGACACCGCAGTCACCGAAATCGTCCGTCTGAAGTTCGATGCTCTCGATCGTCCGCATGCGTTGGAGACACACGTCATCCTGTTCTCCGCTGCCCCGACGATCCTTCGCCAGAAGCTCGAAGACCTCGTCATCCTCGACCACCTGCAGTCTCGTGAAGTCGAAGTGGATACTATTCGCGTCTATCTGGAGCCGACACTAGTCAGTGACCGTGAAGCCCAACTGCTCACGTGCGAGTCGGGAACACCGGCTCTGAGGCGTCGCCGTGAGCTGCGTGCACCAGACGACCAAGTGCTGGAGACGACAGCAACCTTGGTCCGACCGGGGACCTCCGAATTCTTCATCGAACTGCCCGCCAACTGACAACGAACGAATACAGAGGACCTCATATGCACATCATCGTCATCGGCTCGGGGATGCTCGGGCTCAGCACCGCCGACAATCTGGTCATGTCAGGTGCCGACGTCACGCTCGTCGATGCTCGAGACCTGGGTGCCGGCACCTCCGGCACGAGCTTCGCCTGGACGAACGCCAATGGAAAACTCGACCCCGCTTATCACGAACTCAATATCGCCGGAATGAAAGAGCACTCCCGACTCGCCGACACTCTGCCGGGGCCGCGCACGTACCATCGATCGAGCGGACTGCAGATGGCCGATGCGCGCCAGGCACCGAAACTGGAGGAAAAGATCGCTCGCCTCAGCGAGCTCGGATATCCATCAGAGCTGCTCTCAGCCGATCGCGTAAGCGAGATCGCCGGAGACATCTCAGTTCCTGAGAACATCGAACTGATCGCGCATTTTCCATCAGAAGGATATGTGGTCACCGAACAGCTGCTGCACAACCTTCGTGCACACGCTGTCGAACATGGCGCGAAGCTGGTCAGAGGAACAGTCACCGAGGTGGACGAAGGTGGCGCTCAAGTCGAGGTCCACCTCGGCGACGGACGTGTGCTCTCAGCAGATCGAGTCGTGCTCGCCACAGGACGCTGGACGCAGGCGCTGGCTCAAGCCTCAGGATTCGAGACTCCGATGAACGATGAGATTGGTCGGGGATCTGCGGTGACGGGTCTCCTCGGCTATGTGAAGACGAACTCGACGCGGGTGAAGGCAGTCGTGCACACGCCCGAGCTGAATCTGCGACCGGGGGAGGACGGAACGATCGTCGTCCAGGCTCTCGACCTCAACCCGCAAGTCGACCCTGCCGCCCCACCAACTAACGAAGGACCATTTGCCAAGGAAATGGCAGAGAGATTCACTGCGGTGACCAACGATTCAACGCCCAGCCTGATCGACCTTCGCGTGAGCTATCGGTCCCTGCCTGCCGACGGTTTCACGATCGCCGGATTCGCGGCGGGGCTATCTCGTACCTACTGCCTCGTCACTCACAGCGGGATCACGCTTGGCCCGCTGCTCGGCCGTCTGGCTGCCGAGGAGCTCGTCGCCGACAGCCAACAGGACTTGCTTGAGAATTTCCGCCCGACCCGGTTCAAATATGCCACGGCGACCGTCGGCCACCTGGGCCCGCCACTGCAGCTCGGCGATCAATAACACCACTTTCATGTCGATCAAAGGAGACCGATGACTTCACGAATCACCGCCGAACCCATTGCGCCGGAGCGACTCCCACTGCTGTATCGAGCGATCGGCTTCATCGAGCGGATCGGAAATCTGCTTCCGCACCCGTTCTGGCTGTTCTGGATCATGGCTCTGCTGCTCGGCATCGTCAGCTGGGTGCTCTCGGCGGCCGGTGTCTCAGTGACGCTGCCCGAGTCCAATGAGGTCGTCGAGGTCAAAAACCTGCTGTCGACCGATGGTCTCAAGTACGCCATCGAATCGGCGCTGGACAATTTCGCATCCTTCCCGCCCCTGGCGGTCGTGCTCGTGGTCCTACTCGGTGTGAGCGTCGCTGAGAAGAGTGGCGTGCTCGAAGCCCTCATCCGGCTGACGATCATCAGGTTGCCCAAACGGTGGGTGACTTTCGCGATCGCCTTCAGCGGAATGATCGCCCACATCATGGGCGATGCGGCCTACTTGGTGATGATCCCGTTGGGAGCGATGGCCTTCAAGGCTGCGGGACGGAGCCCAGTTCTCGGCGTGATGGTGGCTTACGCATCTGTATCCGCCGGTTTCAATGCGAGTCCACTTGTCACTCCCTCCGATGCGATCCGCTCTTCGCTGGCGTCGGCTGCGGCCCGGACAGTCGACTCGAGCGCTTCGATCACACCGGTAGCAACCTATTTCTTCTCGGCCACCTCGTCGCTGCTTCTCGCCGTGATCATCACCCTGGTCGTGGAACTCGTGCTCGCACGCCGAGAGGACTTCAAGGCCCCGGCAGAAGAAGCCGCGAACGACGGTGGAAATGCCGACAGCGAAGCCACCGCCAGTGAAGCCACCGGACACGGTCGACCCGTGGAGGAGCGCACCGAGTCGATTTCTCTCGACAACAGCCAGACTCACGGCCTGTTGCGGGCAACGGCAGCCGGAGTGGTCTTCATCGGCGCAGTGGTCGTCATCCTGCTGCTGCCGGACTCACCATTCATCGAATCCGGCCAGCCGCTGGTCGAATCGATGGTCCTCGATAACATCGCGATCTTCATCTCTCTCTTCTTCACTCTGGCGGGGATCGTCTACGGATACAGCACCAAAGCATTCACCACTCTCAGAGCTGTTCCTGACGCGATGATCGCGGGTGTGATCAATCTAGCGCCCGTCATTGTCCTCTTCTTCGCCGTGGCCCAATTTCTTGCATACTTCAGCTGGACAGGAATCGGCTCGGTACTTACAGTCAACGGCGCAGATCTGCTCCAGAGGCTCGAGGCCCCACACCTGGTCGTGCTCATTGTCATCATCGTCGGAGTGGCGTTTGTCAATATGATCGTGACGAGTGGTTCGGCGATGTGGGCGATTTTTGCGCCCATCCTCGTACCGATGATGATGTACTACGGTGTTCGCCCTGAGGCCGCTATGGTGTCGTTCATGATCGGAGACTCAGTGACGAATGCCGTGACACCGATGAGCGCCTATTTCGTCCTCGCGCTCGGATTCGTTCAGCGATATCGTAAGGACGCGGGGATCGGCACACTCATGGCCTTCACGGTTCCGCTTTCGCTCGCGATCCTCATTGGCTGGGGTCTCTTCTTCTGCGTGTGGTATTTGCTGGGCATTCCGCTTGGCCCCGGGGTTGTTCTTCACTGATTTTGGAATCTGTGCTGGCCGACCGCGCTGATGGGGTCAGAGCGCCCCGTGAGTATCTGCGGGCTCGGCGGTTCAAGATGGTGATTCCAAAGAAGAGCAACCCGGAGGTACCGCGGGCATCGTGGCGGTCATCGACCAGCGTTCAGCGTCGTCATCGACCGACCTACAAGAATTGCGGGGCCCGCATTAGTTGCGACCGCCTAGCCGGTCGCGATCGGCGCCATACCCCAACTTCACCGAGATCTCTTTCGCCGCAGCCTTCATCACCGGCACCAACGCCTGCATCCGATCCTTCGGCATGAAGGGACGCGTCGCCGACAGTGAAATTCCGGCGACGATGTCTCCGCTGCCGTCCCGAACCGGAGCAGCCACACACCGGATCCCCGGCTCATTCTCCTCGAGATCGAGTGAGGCTCCGTCTCGGGTGTAGCCCTGCATCCGCTTGACGAATGCATCCACCGCAGCGGAGTCCGCACCAAGGTTCTCTGCAACGAACAAACGCTCCCACCGGTCATACTGCCCAAGCAACAGCGCCTTGCCGACACCAGTGCGAGTCATCGGCATCCGGTGGCCAATACGTGATCGCATCTCCGCTCCACGTGTGCCCGGAATTTTGTGGAGATAGAGCACCGACTCACCATCCTCGACCGAGAGATGGATCGTGTCCTGAGTCCGTTCAGCCAACGCCTCTAGGCTTTCCCTGGCTACGACCGGCAGCGGATCCTGATTGAGTGCGGTGAAACCATACTCGATCAGCGTCGGCCCGAGCCGAAACTCTCCTGGCGACCCATGCCGCAGATACCCCATCTGCACCAACAGCTGGATCATCCTGTGTGCACTTGACCGACCGATACCCGTCGAATCAACGATCGACTTCAGCGTCGTCGAGCCATGAGCCACGGCGCTGACGATCTGCAGCCCTCTGGCCAGGGTCTGAGTGCCCTGCGGGATGGCTTCGCCGATAACAGTTCCAGAATCCTCGATCATCACCCCAGTATGTCACCCATCCCACATATAGGGACACCGGTGGCGCATAGTGGAACACGTGCCCATAGTGGCTCTTATGGCAAATCTGGCACCACCCGAGGCCCCACAGATGATCGGCCTCGACTGGGGAACGAGCTCGCTGAGAGCTTTCCTCATCGGCAGCGACGGACAGGTCCTCGCAGAACGCAATGGTTCCGACGGCATCATGGCCGTCAGCTCCGACACCGCGGACCTCCGAGGCGACTTCTCCCGAATCGCTGAAACCGCGGCCGGTGATTGGCTCACCAGCTACGGCCCCCTGCCGATGTTCGCCTGCGGAATGATCGGCTCAACACAGGGTGTCGCCGAGGCGGGCTACCTCGAATTGCCCACCGACCTCAGCGACATGGGCGGGGAACTGACGACGGTCAACCTGACGACGGGTGACCTCCACATCGTTCCCGGCCTGCAGAAAACCCCGACCGAGGCGACCGCTCCCGACGTCATCCGCGGGGAAGAGACCCAACTGCTCGGCCTCCTCGGCGAAGAAGAGGACGAACCCAGCACGGTGATCCTCCCTGGTACCCATACCAAATGGGTGAGCTGCCACCGACAACGAGTCACCGACTTCACCACCTCGATGAGCGGAGAGCTCTTCGGCCTGCTCAGCACGTCATCAATCCTCAGCCGCCTCGCTGAACCCACCGCGGGCTTCCACTCCAAGGCCTTCGATTGGGGACTGAACGTCGGAGGCGACAACCCCGCCGCATTGACGTCCTCAATCTTCTCGGCCCGAACCTGGGCCCTGAACGGACGCCTGCGCGCCGAAGAGATCAACGACTACCTCTCGGGAATGCTCATCGGCGCCGAGGTGGCTCACCAGCTCACCGTGGTCGCTGAGTCGAGCGCCCCCGTCGTCGTCTGCGGGACCACAGATCTGACAAAGCGCTACACCCGCGCACTGCACCGAGCGGGCCGAGAGACGATCAGCGCGGATCCACGCGCGGCCGCCACCGGACTCTTCCGCATCGCTGAACACTCCGGCCTCGTGCCGATTAAGGAGAACTCCCATGCCTGACTCAGTTCCCGCCGGCCTCATCGCCATCCTCCGCGGCGTCCGTTCCGACGAAGTCCTCGACATCGCCGAAGGCATCGTCGACGCAGGTTTCTCCGCCATCGAGGTGCCACTCAACTCGCCCGACCCACTTGCCTCGATTACGGCGTTGGTCGAGAAGTTCGGAGACACACTGGAGGTCGGGGCCGGCACGGTGCTCACCGCCGACCAGGTCCACAAGTGCCAACAGGCAGGCGCCCGCATCATCGTCGCTCCCGACACCGACTGCGACGTCATCACGACCGCACTCGAGCTTGGGCTCACCCCATACCCAGGTGCGGCGACCCCGACCGAAGCGTTCGCCGCAGTCAAAGCCGGCGCCACCAACGTCAAGCTCTTCCCATCTTCGGCGGTGGGTATCGGCGGAATGAAAGCCTGGAGCGAGGTGTTGCCTACCGGCACCGAACTCTTTCCCGTCGGGGGAGTAGGAGTCGACAACGCCGCCGAATGGCGGGGCGCCGGAGCCGCGGGCCTGGGCCTGGGGTCCTCGCTCTATCGCCGAGGCGACCGCCCCGACGACGTCCGCACCCGGGCCCAGGCGATCGCCTCGGCGTGGGTGCACACCAACTGAACACCGCTCCATCAACGACAACATCCGAACGAAAGGCCAGACCAATGAAGATCACGTCGATGACGACGTACACAGTGCCGCCTCGGTGGCTGTTCCTCAAAATCGAAACCGATGAAGGGATCGTGGGATGGGGCGAACCCATCATCGAGGGTAAGACCGCGACTGTGGCCGCCGCCGTCGATGAGCTCTCCGACCTGCTCATCGGCAAGGATCCGGCGAACATCGAGGACCTGTGGACGATCATGTACCGCGGTGGCTTCTACCGCGGTGGCCCCATCCTCATGAGTGCGATCTCCGGAATCGATCAGGCACTGTGGGACATCAAGGGCAAGGCGCTTGGCGAGCCGGTTCATCAGCTGCTCGGCGGGAAGGTCCGGGATCGGATCCGCACGTATTCGTGGATCGGCGGAGACCGTCCAGGCGACACCGCCGCAGCCGCACTCGAGACGAAGAACCGCGGATTCACCGCCGTGAAGATGAACGCGACCGAGGAGCTGCAGTTCATCGACTCGTACACCAAGGTCGACCAGGTCATCGAGAACGTCCAGGCGATCCGGGAAGCCACCGGTGAGGACTTCGGCATCGGTGTCGACTTCCACGGTCGAGTGCACAAGCCGATGGCGAAGGTCCTTATCAAGGAACTCGAACCCTACCGGCTGCTCTTCATCGAAGAACCGGTGCTCTCCGAACACTTCGGTTCACTCCGCGACGTCATGGCGAACACACCAACGCCGATCGCGCTGGGGGAGAGGCTCTTCTCTCGGTGGGACTTCCGTGAGGTGATCGCCTCCGGTGCCGTCGACATCATCCAGCCGGATGTCTCCCACGCCGGTGGCATCACAGAGACGCGGAAGATTTCGATGATGGCCGAAGCCTACGATGTGGCACTCGCACTGCACTGCCCGCTGGGGCCGATCGCACTCGCCTCCTGCCTGCAGGTCGATGCCGGCAGCTACAACGCCTTCATTCAAGAACAGAGCCTGGGAATCCACTACAACACGAGCAACGACCTGCTCGACTACGTCACCGACCCATCGGTGTTCAACTACGACGAGGGCATGATCGACATCCCCTCTGGACCAGGTCTCGGCATCGAGGTCAACGAAGAGTACGTCATCGAACGATCCGCCGAGGGGCACCGGTGGCGCAACCCGATCTGGCGGCACACCGACGGCTCCTTCGCGGAGTGGTGACACGACGGTATCGGTAGGAGAGAGGGGTGTTCAACGATGAGCTCAAAGATTGAAACTACAGTGTCGCGACGCGTAGCCTCGCCGGGACGAGCCCGGTGGTGGATTCTCGGATGGCTGCTCGCAGCGATGATGATCAACTACATGGATCGATCGTCACTGTCGATCGCAGCCCCGCACATGATCGACGAACTCGGTCTGACCGCCGCGGACATCGGGCTGTTGGGTACTGCGTTCTCACTGACATACGCGTTCTTTCAGCTGCCAGGTGGATGGCTGACCGATCGTCTCGGTGCGAAGCCGGTATACGTCATGGCGTTGGGGTTCTGGTCGATCGCCACTGCGCTGATGGCTTTTGGCCACCACATGTGGCATTTTATGGTGTCGCGAGTCCTGCTCGGAGTCTTCGAAGCCCCGGTATCGCCTACTTCAGCGAAGATAGTCGCCGAGTGGTTCCCACCCCGAGAGCGCGGAGCTGCAGTCGGCGTCTACGACTCGGGAAGCAAATGGGGACCCGCCGTCGCTCCGCCGATCCTCACCTTCCTCATTATGGGCTTCGGTTGGCGAGCAATGTTCGTCATCCTCGGCGTGCTTGGTGTCATCGTGGCAATAGGATTCTGGGCCTTCTACCGTTCTCCGGAACACGATCGCAGAGTCTCGGAGGCTGAACTCGAGCACATCCGCGCCCGAGAGGAAGACGACAACGCCCCAACCGGCCATATCCCGTGGTTGAAGCTCTTCACCAAGCCCCAAACCTGGGCAATGGTGCTGGGATTCGTCGCCGTCGTGTGGACACTGAACATCTTCGTGACCTTTCTGCCCCTGATGCTCAACGACATCTACTCTGTGGCCGATGCCGCACTTGGGTGGTACACGGCGATTCCATTCGCGGTCGGAGGCATCGGCGGTATCCTCGGTGGCTGGTTCACCACGAAGTATTCGCGGGTGCGAGACCAATTAGCTCCTCTGGTCTGCAAACGACAGATCGCTGCAATCTATGGCGGCGCGCTCGCCGTATGCTCGATCCTTGTCGGAGTCACTACCGGCCACTTTGTTCTCCAACTGTCGGCAATGAGTCTTGCGCTGTTCTTCTGCGGTGCACTGAGCGCCGTGGGGTGGTCAATCCCTGCTGATGTGGTCACTGGTAGTCGCGTCGCCTCACTGGGATCAATCCAGAACTTCGGCGGCTACTTCGCCGGTTCACTCTCGCCTTGGCTCACCGGAGTCTTGGTGACAACCACGGACTCGTACCTCGTTCCTTTCCTCCTGGGCGCCGTTGTCGCAGTGATTGCGGGAATCACCTACCTGCTCCTGCTGCGTGCCCCGATCCGGGTGACCAGCAGCTCACCAAAAAACGGAGAACCCACATCATGACGAAACTCGACACCGCAGTCACCACTCGCCCCACTCGGACCCGCTACATCATCGCGGTTCTGCTCTTCATCACCGTCGTCATCAACTACATGGACCGGGCAAACCTGTCCATTGCGATGCCGGCACTGTCTCAGGAATTCGATCTCACCACGGGGCAGCAGGGTCTGCTGCTCTCGGCATTCGGATGGACATACGCTGCGATGCAGCTTCCTGGCGGATGGCTCGTCGACCGGGTCCGACCGCGGGTGCTCTATGCGTCGTGCCTCGTGCTGTGGTCGCTGGCCACTCTGTTCATGGGCATGTCTGGCGGCTTCATCGCGCTCATCATCCTGCGACTCATGGTCGGCGGGTTCGAAGCACCCGCCTACCCCATCAACAACAAGGTCGCGACCGCATGGTTCCCGGAGCGCGAACGCGGTCGAGTCATCGCTTTCTACACCTCCGGTCAGTTCATTGGACTGGCGCTGCTCACACCGGTGCTGTCGTGGCTGCAGACCGTTCTGACCTGGCACTGGGTGTTCATCCTTACCGGTGTTGTCGGCATCATCTGGGCCGGGATCTGGTGGTTCGTCTACCGGGAGCCGCGCGACAAGGCCGGCGTCAACCAAGCTGAGATCGATCTCATCGCTTCAGGCGGGGGACTCGTCGATGTCGAGAGCGGAGTGAAGAAGGAGGCCAAGCCGAAGCTCAAGTGGTCCGACGTCAAGGTCGTGCTGACGCGGCGGAAGCTGTGGGGCATCTACCTCGGACAGTTCTGCCTCACCTCGACCCTGTGGTTCTTCCTCACCTGGTTCCCGACCTACCTCGTCGACTACCGAGGAATGGACTACATCGAGTCGGGCTTCATGGCATCGCTGCCGTTCATCGCGGCGCTTGTCGGAGTGTTGCTCTCCGGTACGGTCTCGGACCGGGACTGGTGCAGAGAGAGGTGACAATCGGGGTGTCACGCTGCGACTGCAGGTGACTCAATAATTGTTTCGTACTCAACAGGTGTCAAACGACCCAACCGAGCTTGCCGCCGACGTCGGTGATACGTCCGCTCAATCCACGTCACGATCGCGAGCCTCAACTGCTCTCGGCTCGCCCACCGGCGACGGTCGAGGACATTCCTCTGCAACAGAGCGAAGAAGCTCTCCATAGCCGCATTATCGCCAGCCGCGCCGACGCGGCCCATTGACCCGACGATGCCGTGGCGGGCCAATGCGCGGGTGAATTTCTTCGACCGGAATTGGCTGCCGCGATCGCTATGGACCACGCATCCGGCCACGTCACCACCGCGACGGGCCACAGCCATCTCGAGGGCATCAACGGCCAAGCGCGCCTTCATTCGGGCCCCGATGGAGTAGCCGACGATCCGCGAGGAGTAGATATCCTTGATCGCGCACATGTACAGCTTGCCCTCATCGGTGCGATGCTCAGTGATATCGGTTAGCCACAGCTGATTCGGTCCATCGGCCCGGAACTCGTGGCGGGTGCGCCCATCGGCGTCGGTAACGACACACAAGTCGTCGTGAACAGGTGGGCCGGGCTTCTTCCCATTCTTGGCCCGGGCCTTGCCGAAGACCGAGAACCAGGCGTTATCCGAGCACAGCCGCCATGCGGTGCGTACCGCCATGGGCTCGCCGGCGATCTCAGCTTCGTCGGCAAGATACCGGTACCCGAACTCGGGGTCGTCTCGGTGGGCGTCGAAGAGGGCGTTGGCCCGATACGCCTCATTCACCTCGGCTTCGGGGACAGGGGCCGCCAGCCATCGGTAGTAGGGCTGGCGGGAGAGCTTGAGAACCCGGCACGACACCGCCACGGGGATCCCGTCGGCGGCGAGCTCTCTCACGAGCGGGTAGAGCCTTTTGACGGCAGATTCGCCTGCGACAGGTAGGCGGCAGCCCTGCGCAGGACCTCGTTCTCCTGTTCGAGCAGACGGGTTCGACGTCGCAGCTCGCGCAGCTCGGCGGACTCGTCCGTGGTGTTTCCGGGCTTGTTGCCGGCATCGATGTCTGCTTGGCGGAGCCATTTCGCGATGGTGCCTTCGTGGACGCCGAAGTCCTTGGCGATCTGGGCGATCGTGGTCTTCTCGTCGCGGTTCAAGGCGACGCGGACGACGTCGTCGCGGAACTCTTTCGGATAGGGCTGTGGCATGGTGTCAATCCTTCCAGGCTTGCCTGTGAACAAGCCAGATCAGATGTCCCCAAACCCTGCATCAGTCCCGACCTCATGGTCAAGAAGGGGCTGTCGCTGGGGATGGCACGGAAGCTGCCGATCATCATTGGTCTGGCGATGACGGTGTTCATGCTCGGCGCGAACTACACGGACTCGTCGGCTTTGGTCATCGTGTTCATGTCGATCGCGTTCTTCGGTAACGGATTCGCCTCGATCACCTGGTCACTGGTATCTGCGCTGGCACCGGAACGACTGTTGGGCCTGACCGGAGGCATGTTCAACTTCATCGGCAACCTTTCATCGATTGCCACCCCGATCGTCATCGGATTCCTCGTCACCGACGTCGACTTCGCCCCGGCCTTCGTCTACATGGCGGCGGTCACCATCGTCGGTGTGCTGTCGTACGTGTTCCTCGTCGGCAAGGTTGAGCGCGTGGAGGAGTAGCGCGAACTGCTTCGCCCCATGTAGGAGAGGCTTTCTGCAGTTGGATTCCAACACTGACCGCGGAAAGCCTCTTCGTGCTGTTAGCGCTCGGGCATCCAACAACAAAGATTCTGTTGCCAACGACGGGGTCGAAATCTGACTAGTTGGCCGGGTACTAGTCGACGAGTTCACGGCCCGACGCTGCTCTCCATGCAATGTGATCTAGCGCGCGTGGTTCGACATCGAGCGCTTTTGCAGTCTCGGTGAGCAGATCCACTGCTCGCTCGCCTTCAACGTCAGCTTCTTCTCCCAGGGCTTCCGCGAGAAAACGAAGGACCATCCGATCAGGTTTGATTGACTGCATGCCGGCCAGGATGAGCAGGTAGTTGTAGGTCACCCCAGAGCTTTGACTGGGCAGGCGTTTCCAGCCGTGGTAAACGTAATTGTTCGTGAGCTTACCGTCGACGGCAGCGACAAGATCAGGGACTGTGTCGATGTCTTCATGAACCAAGAGGTCGGCAGCTTGCTCAATGATGTCGGCTTTCAACGGAGCGCCAGACCTCGTATGGGCGGGTTTGAGGTTCTCTGCAATGGTAGTTGCCCAGTTTCGAGCACCGCCTACCTTCTGGATGGAGGCTGCTAAGTCCTTGGCTCCGTGACGTTCGCCGCTTGGAATGCTCTTGTACCGTTCGATGACATTCACAACCGACGAATAGTGTGATCCGGTTGAGTAGATCGAATCGATTATGCACAACGCGAGGCTGTTGGGGTAGCCATCCGGTGTCTTCCAAAGATGCGGATCCCCAAGGTTGGTTTCGCAATACTCGACCAAAGTCTTGATCTCTTCGTCTGTGACGGCCACGGTGTTGCTCCTTTGTACTCTTAAGCCTAGAGATGAGCCTATGGGGAGCCACTGACACGGGCACCATTGATTCGTGAAATCCGACCAGATCCAACCCTGGCGGCCCAAATAATTTCGTGGTTCTTCCGTGTCCGAAGACTGTCGACACAATTGCTCCGGAAGGGCCACACATGCGCATAGTCTTCGAACAGAAATTCGATCGCGCAATACAGTTCGTGGCTACAAGGTGAACGCTATAGCGAAAAAGACCGCAAATCAGCTCTTTCTCTTTGTTGCAGTCTGCCATCAGCTTCCGAAATAAGAAGCTCCCCCGTTGTAGCGCAAGCAACTGAGTCACTGTTCTGGAGGAATCATGCGTCGTTATTCACTGCGCTCGTCTTCTTCAGAAACGTCGAACGTTTCGAACTTAGAGCCATCGTCTGTGGAAGTGTCCTCTTCTCCAAGGCTCACGACATAATCAGTACGCCGGTCATGTAGCGATTCTTCGGTATCTTTAATCATCCAAAAGGTCCACCCGTTCGAGTTAGACCCTCGGATGAAATACGCCGCTGCTGATGGGGTCTGGAAAGAGGTGTCGTCGACGAAGAGTCGTCCATCTTGCGAGACGAATGCCGAGCGGTTCTCATATTTCTGACTACGTGGCACGAGCTCGGTTCCTGCATCAATCCAGCCCGAATTGACTAACTGAGCGACGTCTACGTTGCTCGTCGTAGGCGGGGCCTCAGGTTCTGCCGGCAACCCTACATGAGCCGCTGGTACGGGCCAGATCTCCAGGATTTGGTCGATCAACATAGAGGTCCGTTGCCTGATTGTTGACTCATTCCATATGTCGAAGCTCAATTTTAGAGCGTCTTTGGTGATGAGGACATCATCGTAGGTAAGGAAATGCTCGCGTTTAGTCTCCCAAGAGCCGTTGCTAAATCTGGAGTTCAGTATTTGAGTAACCAAGGTGAGGTTTCCAAGTTGCTGGAGGCTCTGGTCGCGAACAAGCTCTTCATCTTCAGTAAGCTCAGCGGACCAGTGTTTACGCCATTTTTGTGGCATGAGATGCTCAATTGTGCCCTTTCCGCGAACTATCGGGCCCATCGTGAGCTGCTTTCCATCCGGGTACCCGCGGCGGTGATCCTCCAGTGCTTCGAACACCATTCGGAGTCGATCGCGTCGATATTTGGTGTAGGCAGGAGCATCAATAAGAGCTTCACGAACTTCAGCGTCGTCCGGCCAGTAGCCGGAGCCTGTGTGATTCGTGGACAGATAATCTTGAGTTGATTGGACCAGCTGGCCTACCGACGTATGACTCAAACGTCGTAACAGGTCGATGATGAACCTGTTCGATCCTTTTGTGCTGGCTTTGACTAAGGACCTTCGGACGAACCAGCTTTCAAGAATTGCAAGTATCTGATCGCGTTCAGACGGGGAAATAGCAGACTGTTCTGGTTCGTCCAGCCAGATCAGAAGTGGGCGAGCGACCTCGGAGTCTAGTAGGCCAACACGATAGCTGAAAAGCTCCACGCGAGATAATACTCCATTGGCATTCTCCGAGGCCTCGATCACTGAGCGATACTTGTCAGCTGCAGTTCGGATTTGCCGCAAGATGGATTGCACGTCGTTTGCGGATGTCACCACGTAGTGCTTGAACTGGGCGAACACCTCACGGATGGGAAAGTCGTTGAGAGTTCGTGCGACCAGCCATTGCCACAGAAATAGGGAAGAGCGAGTGTTCTTGATGCGTCCGGAAGTGATCGACCGCTCCCACCATGGCGTCTCAAAGTCGGCCCAATAGTCATTGTATGCCTGCTCGGCTTTTTCGCTGGGTCCCGAGAATTTTTGAAAGACAAAATTCTTGATGAGATCCGCTGCCGACAGTGGAGTCCCTCGAGCGTTTAAGGTCTCAAATATAGCTTGCGCGTCTTCGTCTTCGTCTAGGCGGATACTGGCAATTTCGAGCCGATCCATAATGCAGGCTACAAGCATCCTGCCCTTGCGCTCACTTTCGCCGTCATCGCCCAGCCATTGGTCGATAGAATCAGAGAAGAATTTGTGGGCTTCGCCGAGACGAGATTGGCCGAAAGTTGCATAGTCAACGGGCTCTGGTGCAGACATGACAGATGCGAAAGCGTGTCTGTCGCGATTAGTCGGCCAGAGCTTGAACTGATCGTTGTCAGCAAAGCGATAGTCGCTGGGATTTTCAATCAGTGCTTGTACCTGCCCTGCCAATTGGACCCAAGAACGGTTCACTAACTGACTGTGCAGAGCATCCAATAGCAGCTGTAAAGTTGTAAGCCGCTGTTGGCCATCGATGACGCTCCAGGTTGGTAGGTCGCCCAAGCCAGTCGGAACCGATTGAATGACGATCGCTCCGAGGAAGTGTGTCGCTGAGGCATTGTGATTTTTGATGATCTCGATCAGGCGAGTTATGTCGGTCCAGAGGGGTTCCCACTGGTCCTCCTTAGACCAGACGTACGGCCGCTGGAACAGGGGAACAACAAATCGCGTCGGATTGTAGAAAATATCCTTAGGTTTGACGACGTCAGTTTTCACGCGTGTATTCCTTTCGACCGCTGGGGAACCGGTACATTTTACTTCTTAGCCACTGAACCATGTTGCGTGCCTTCGTGGCTAGTGGCCAGAGCTTTACGTGGTCGTGCGGACGTATTCATTGAACCGTGTCTCCGAGGCTCTCGTCTGAAAGGCACTGATATTGATTTGGCTGGCAGTCACATTTCCAGTCCGGGCGCAGTTCATTTGGGTTGCTCCAACACTACAGTCGGCATCTGACACTGCGGGGCCATCGTCGCTGTGGGCGAGTCTTTCGCATGAGACCACTTTCGGTAAAGCGTTTGGCGAATTTGCCCAGTCCGAATACTGTCGAGATAGTTGCTCTGGAAAGGACCAAGCATGCGCATCGTCTTCGGATGGAACCTCGATCGGGCACCGTGGTCGACTGACACAACGGGAACGATCGTTGTCACCGGCCCGCTAGGTCTGCTCGGCATCCTCCAGACTCGATTGGGCACGACCCGACCCACCATCGACCGCCCCATTCGCATCGCTCAATACCGGTCGTTGCTGGCACAAGCTGACCATCCTTGGTATCGCCGGTCGTTCGCTAACGACCCCTGGAACACCGCCCACCATCTGCTCGAGCTGCGCGACGACGCGATCGAGGCTGGTTGGAAACCGGCCAATGACGGCCAGGATTACTCCGCACACCCTCGACTCGACGCCTTGGCTACAGTCGAAAGTCTCGTCGTGATCGGTCCGCCACATGACACCGCCGCAACGCTTGCGCCCGGTCGTGCAGACGACGTGCGCGAATCTCTCGAGTTGCTCCGGCTATACGGAGCTAGTTGGCCGCTCGGAATCGATTCGATCGAACTGCGTGACAAGAGGGATACTCTCCCGCAGGTGTGGCAGGACATCCTCGGCGCGGTAGAAGCTGCAGGCGTGACCGTCACGGAGTCCGCAGCACCAACGGAAACGCCGCAACTCACCATCGTGCGCGGCCCCGATACCTGGTCCACCGCCGAGGCGGCCGCCCGGTACCTCGCAAATGTGAACGACCGAGAGCGCACCTGCATCATCGCCGGCGATGCCACCGCTGTCCTCGACCAACAGCTGGCACGACGACAGGCGCCGACGCTCGGAATCGCCGACTCCAACCCAGCAAATCCGTCCGCCCAGATACTCCCTGTCTTCCTCGGCGCTGTCTTGCCCCCGACCGATATCCGTCGAGTCGCCGAGTTCCTGCATCTCTCCTTCGGCACAAACGACGCAACTTCCCCCGCCACGTCGCTCGTTCCGCAGGGAGTGTCGTCGGTGCTCCTGCAAGCCCTCACCCAAGAACCGGGTATCTCCAGCGACCCTGAGTCCGCGTGGATGCACGCTCTCGACCAATTGAAATCCCGAACAGCCGAGAACGCCGACACCGCCACCCGAGCCTGGGAGACCGAGCAAGCACTAGACGGTTTCCTGCGCACCAGGCCGCCCGCGGCCGATTCAGACGAGCTCGACCTCGCCTCCCTCAACCCCGCATTGGACTGGTTGGCTACACGCCTGCGCAGACTGAACGGCAACCGCATCGCTGACACAGCACAGGACGACACCACCGCATTGATCGCCGAGGCGGCCACCCACCTCGCGTCCTTCCGCGCCGCCATCTCCCGGCTCGGTACGAACACCATCCGAGTCCGCGAGCTCTTCGACATCGCAGAATCCAGTGCACCGACTGCAACCCGAGTCGACGCCCACGCCCAAGCCGCCGACTGGACGGTCGTCACCAGCCCCGCAGAAGTCCCGGAAGGCACCGACACCGTCATCTGGTGGTGTTCACAGCGCTCAGCCACCTCGGCGAACGAGACCTGGGACCCAGCCGAAATCGACGCACTGGCGCAATCAGGAGTCCGGATCTCCACCTCGACAGAGAAAGAACGACTGAGACAAGCCGCCGAACTCGACGGTCTCCGCGCCGCTGTGAACCTCATCTGCTTCTGCCCCGAGACCAGCCGAGGCGAACCCGTGGCCCTCCACCCCGTACTTTCACGACTGGCAGAAGACATCTCAGCTGCAGACCGCGAGCACTTTCCAAACGCATCCGTCGACGCAGTGCTTTCCGACCCGACGGTCGCTCGGACCGTCGCGGATCTCATCACAGACGAGACATGGCAACTGGATGACGTGGCCATTCCGACGTCGATCGTCAGCCTCGAACAGTTCACTGCCCCGAACAGAGTCTCGCGCGTCCTCGAAGGCGACTTCCGCCACCTCTTGCCGGAGACGCTGTCCTTCAGCCAGATCGACCAGTTGCTCTCCGACCCGTTGGGCTGGACGCTCGAACGCGGCCTCGGCCTGCGTCGCGGGTTCACTTTCGACATCCCCACAGACAACCGCATGATCGGCAATTTGGCTCACGCCGTGGTCGAAGACCTTGTGCAGGCCAGGAACGACAGCGACACCTCGGCGACCACACCCGCCGACATCGCGAAGGCCTTCGACCGGCTCGTCCCACGGTTCGCTTCCGAGCTGCTCCTGCCGGGGCAGCTGGCACGTAAAAACACGATCAGGTCCACCGCAACCGCATCGTTGGTTCATCTGTTCACCACGCTCAGAAACCGCGGCATCACGATCGTCGGCGCCGAAACCGGCTTCGACCACGACTGGGTACTGACCGTCGCCGGCGAAGCAATGACCGTTCAGCTGAGAGGACAGCGCGATCTTGAAGGCGCGTTCAGCGACGGCCGACCGGCAATCATCGACCTCAAATGGGCGAACTACGAGAAGCGCTATCGAACGATGATCGATGACGGTGAAGCCGTCCAGCTGAGCATCTACTCACACACCAGCGACTCGCCGACGGGTGCC
Source organism: Brevibacterium pigmentatum (assembly GCF_011617465.1). Taxonomy (NCBI): domain Bacteria; kingdom Bacillati; phylum Actinomycetota; class Actinomycetes; order Micrococcales; family Brevibacteriaceae; genus Brevibacterium; species Brevibacterium pigmentatum. The sequence goes on along the minus strand of NZ_CP050153.1, from coordinate 2,327,597 downwards.
AACCCACTCACCGCGTACTTCATGCTCAAACAAGGACGATTCATCTCGACCGACTCCGGCCTCGACGAGAACTTTAATGCCGGAACAGCCGACAGCTTCGATGATGACGGCAACGGACTCGGTGGCGATCCCGCAGGACTATGGCCGATGATCCAAGCCTCAATCGAACACACACTGTCCGCCATCGCCACCGGCCGCTTCAACTCACTGAGCGCAGACGTCCACGCCGAATTCGGCGTCAACCCCCACACCAAGAGCACACAGGTGGACAAAGCGCTCAAGACCATCAAAGCGGATGAGCTGGAAGAAGGCCGTCTCTTTGTGGCCAAGAACCAGTCCTACAGCAACTTCAACCTCATCTACGGCATCGCGGGGGACCACTCATGAGCGTTCACGTCATCACCGCCTCGGCAGGATCAGGCAAAACGTACCGACTGACGGAAGTGCTCTCCGAACGACTGTCGCAGACAACAGACGACGGCCAACCCGTCCTGCGCGCCAGCGAAGTCATCGCCACCACGTTCACCGTCCGCGCCGCGGCCGACCTCGTCGAAAAGACGCAGAAGCGACTCCTCGATGACGGGAACATCACCGCCGCCGAGGAGATCAGCACCGCACTCATCGGCACCATCAACTCGATGTCCGGCCGCCTCGTCACTGAATACGCCATCGACGCTGGATTCTCACCAGAACTGCGTGTACTCGACGAACAGGAACAGGCGATCGTCTTCACCACAGCCGTCGACGCGGTTGTTGCCGAAGCTGAAGCCACTCACCGCGATCTGCTCGTCCGCACCGGTCATAACGGCAGCCCCGGTGATACGAACGCGTTCGGCCACGGACCCGTCGTCTGGTCCGACCTTGTCAGATCCGTCGCCGAGGCGGCCCGGGCGAACCACCTCGGCGAGGCCGCACTGCGAGCATCGGCACGCGCTTCGGCGGAGCTCTTCCTCTCAGCTCTTCCTGCCGCTGGGGGAGACGGACGGCAGAAGTGGTGTGACAGGTTGGCCGGCGACATCGAGCAGCTGCGCGACGCACTGCGAGTCTTCCAGAACGGCGAGGAACCTCCGTCTGAGGGGCCGAAGGTGACGAAGACCAACGAAGGCAACGTAGAAGGCAGCATCGTCACCCTTGACCGCTTCCTCCGTGGACTCGAGAACGGCGCCGAGGAGGCTGCTCCGTTCGCGCGAGTCCCGTGGTCGACATGGGCGAAGGTGGCAGAGCGGAAGTACACGGCCGTGCCAGGTGGGAAGGCGCCCGGAGCAGTGCCCAAACAGGTTCTCGATGAGTCGAGCGCTCGCCTCGTGTCTGAGGAACTCCTCGCCAACAGTGCCTTCCACTCTGACATCGAGGCACTGATCACCCTCGTCATTGACACAGCGATCGCGTCACTGTCGGCGTATGAGGAACACAAGAACACCCTCGGGGTCATGGATTTCGTCGACCAGGAGGTTCGCGCCCTTGACCTGCTGCGCACGAACGAACGAGTGAGGACATCGATCGCTTCTCGTTACCGCCTGCTCGCCGTCGATGAGTTCCAAGACTCGTCTCCCATCCAGTTGGCGATCTTCATGGAACTCGCCGACCTCGTCGACGAAGTCATCTGGGTGGGCGATCGCAAACAGGCCATCTACGGATTCCGCGGAGCCGACCCTGAGCTGATGAACGATGTCTTTTCGGCACTCATCGATGGAAAGACAGAACTGGGCAAGGCCACTTCGGAGAACCTCGGCGCGTCCTGGCGCTCGACCGAACCGGCTCTCGATCTGTCGAATACTCTCTTCAGCTCGGTCTTCGCCGACCAGAAGGAAAGCGAGGTGGTGCTGAGCATCCCGCCGCAGCGTGAACACCTGCGCCACATTGGCAGCCGCGAACTCTGGGTACCGACCACGACAGCTGGCGGAACTCGATCCGCGGACACGCGGATGGGTAAAGCCATTGCCGCGGGAGTCGAAGATTTCTTGCAGCGCTCGCCTCAGTTGCCCGACGGCGACGTCAAACAGGGCGATATCGCTGTCCTCGTTCGCACGAACTCTCAGGTCTCCCGGGTCGTCTCTGAACTTCGCGAACGCGGCATCCGCGCAGTAGGGTCGACCAGCGATCTGCTTTCAACCAGGGAAGGACAGTTCGTTGCCGCCGGTTTGGCCGCGGTCGTCGACCGGGACGACGCGGTGGCGCTCGCCGAACTCGTCACTCTCATGCCCGACCATGGCAGCCACGACACATGGTTCGAAGATGCGGCACGGATCGTCGACAAGAAAGAACGGCGTGACCAGCCTCGGACGTGGTGGGATGATCCCGCGCTGGCCGCCCTGTCGGAACTGGCGCTCAATGCCGCTCATCACTCACCGGTTGACCTGCTGCTGAGCATCATCGATGCCCTCGACCTGCCGCAGCGGATCAAAGCGTGGACAACACCGGAGAACCGTCTGGCAACGCTTGATTCCCTGTGCCAGATCGCCGGTGAATATGCGGACGCTTCGGAACAGACGCGTTCGCCGGTCACTCCAGCAGGCCTGCTCGATTACCTCACCGAGGCGGCCGGATCCTATGAACAGACGACAGCTCACGATGCCGTGCTCGTGACGACCATGCACCAGTCGAAAGGTCTGCAGTGGCCGGTCGTCATCGTCGGTGTTCCCGTGGCCAAAGACTATGGGCACCGGGAGATCACCGTGGAGAAGGCTCCGGTTTTCGACGCGCGTCATCCCTTGGCGAATCGTGCTCTGCGGTTCCTGCCTCGTGTGCTCAAGGACTATGACCCATTAAAGGTCCGATTGAGCCGTCTGGATGCGGTCAGTCGCGCAGGGCAAGCAGAGAAGGAAGAGACCGCACGGTTGCTCTATGTCGCGCTCACCCGGGCCGAGACTCACAGCATCGTGGCGTTCGGAGACCCCACGGGCACGGATAATGTCCTCACCAGTTCTGTGGCGGAAGGCCTGCTCGAATGGGAGAAGCCGACGGGCGCCGACCAATCAGCGATTGCCGTCGACGAGCACGGAGTCCTGCGCGTCGCCGACCGGCGAAGCAACGGACGCGATGCTTTGACGGAGATGCCGATTCGTATCAGTGCCCTGCCGATCGACATCGAAGACTGCCCCACGGCTGATTCGACTGGTTTGCCGCGGTCGTTCTTCGCCCACACGGACATTCCTATCCGAGGTTCGATTTCGGTTGAGCCTCACCTGCCGGCACGGTTCACCGCGAGCAGCGTGCCTTCAATCGGTGTCGAGGCCGAAGTGGGGATCCTTGCCAAGTTGGGGGAGCCGTTGGTGGACAAGGGCGGAAAAGACTGGGATCGCGTCGGCGACGCTGTCCACGCCTACCTGGGGTTGCCTCTTTCCACACTGACCGATGAACTGAAGCGGACAGCGGCCGAGCGGATCCTCTCGCGCTGGGATGCCGACGGTGTGCTGAATGCGGACGTGCTCATCGAAGTCGGTAAACGGTGGACCGAATGGGTGGAGACGAGGTACCCCGGCGCCGAGGTGGTCACAGAGTCCCCAATAGCCTGGCGCAACGATGACGCACAGGTGATGGAAGGCTGGATCGACTCCCGCATTCTTCTACCGAATCGGGACCATATCCTTGTCGACCATAAGTCGTATCCGGGAACCGACCCAGTTGGTCATATCCGGGAGAAGTACCTCGGCCAGATGGCCGTCTACCGTAAGGCATTGCAGACGACCGGTGGAAACGCCCCAGCACAGGTACTCCTCCACCTCCCACTCTTGGGCGCTATCGCCGAAGTTCAATTTCTGGCGGTGCAGACGACGAAGATGTGAAGAGATGCATGCCGTCGGTCGAACTTGCAAGATGCCGAGTCTAAACGTGAATTAGAAAGTGACTGCATCAAGTGGGCGGACAGCGGACCAGTGCCGTGACCTCCGCACTCTCCGTTGAGTCACCAACATATAGAATAGATTCTCCATCCATTCTCGAGCCAGTCAGTGCTCGATATAAGTGACAATGCGGCACAAATAGTATTCAACATAATGAGGAATAGTATGATAAAATTAGCGCATTGCCGTGTGGTACACCTAAAAATCTTCCGCGTACACAAATTGCTAATGATATTTTCATAAACCGGTCAAGATAAACGTTTTCCGCGATTGATCAAGGTAAATTTTCAGATGAATCTTAATTAAGCAAAAGTGCCTTGAGGTAATACTATGATAACGGCTGAGGTGGGCGCGCCACCTGACTTGCTTCACTTGGCCTGATTTTGGGGTTTGATTCGGCGTCGGTGCTGGTGAGAGTGCTGATATGCGCGAAATCGGGACACTAAACGGTCCGTAGAATGAGTGTATGAGCCTGCGACTGAGGAAAGTCGCGACCGCATCCGGGGCAACCGCGGTCCAAATCGTGACGAAACGCCACGGCAAACTCACCGTTATTGAACACCTCGGCTCCGCGCACACCCCGGCACAGTTAGCAGCTCTCGAAGAAGCCGGCCGCGAGAAAATCAACGAGTCCACCGGACAACTGTCTTTGGACCTCGACACCGGAAATAAGGTCTCTGCTGGTTCGCGTCGACGTGTGAAGGGATCGGCATCGCGTCTGCTTATCGATACGATCCGCACTGCCTACGACAGGCTCGGCTTCCACGTCGTTGATGACGAAGCCTTCTTCCAGCTCGTCCTCGCTCGCATCGTCGAACCCACATCGAAGTCCGACAGCATTCGAGTCCTTGACGAGCTCGGGGCCGATACCAAACATCGCAGCACGTTCACCCGGTGCCTGCAGCGAGTCAATGCTGATGCGTACCGAGAAACCATCGCGCAGAAGTGCTTCGACTATTCGGTCGCGACGACAGGGATCTCTTTGATTCTCTACGACGTGACGACTCTCTATTTTGAGGCAGAGAAAGAAGACGAACTGCGCAACGTCGGCTATTCCAAAGAACGTCGAGTCGACCTGCAGATCGTTGTCGGCCTCCTCGTCGATCGGACCGGGTTTCCGTTAGAGATCGGCTGTTTCGAAGGCAATCCCCCACAAGTGGGAGGTGCCCCCTGGCAGAGACGTTCACGATGATCCCGATCGTCAAGGGATTCCAGGACCGTCACGGGGTTACCGATATGGTCATCGTGGCTGATGCTGGAATGCTCTCAGCTGCGAACCTGAAGGCCATCGATGACGCAGGGCTGAGATTCATCGTGGGCTCACGGCAGACGAAGGCACCGAATGATCTGGCGACCTTCTTCACCTGGAACGGCACGAACACCGACGACGGGCAGCTCATCGATACCCTGACCCCACGAGCCGATGTGGCGTTGAACAAGAACCGGACGCTGACTCGTGCCGAACCTGTATGGTCACCTGTCGATCATCCGCACGCTTGGCGGGCAGTGTGGCAATACAGGCGGAAACGAGCCGTGAGGGACCGGGAGACGCTGAATCTGCAACGCAACCGCGCGATGCGCATCATCGATGGGGAATCGAAACCGAAAGCAGCACGGTTCGTCAAAGCCAAGGGGTCGACTAAGGTCTTCGATGAGGCTGGTTATGACAAGGCCGTCGGGTTGGCCGGCTGGAAAGGCTACGTCACGAACATCGCCGCGAACGTGATGTCGGCCAACGACGTCGTTGGTTCTTATCATGACCTGTGGCATGTCGAGCAGTCATTTCGGATGTCGAAGACCGACCTTCGAGCCCGCCCGATCTTCCATCGCACTCGTGACGCGATCGAGGCGCACCTGACGGTTGTGTTCACGGCGTTGGCCGTATCGAGGTTCATGCAGGAAGCCACGGGGATGTCCTTGAAGAAGATCGTGACCACGCTGCGGCCGCTGCGTGAGTTCGTGGGCGAGATCGATGGTCACGAGCTCGTGTTCCCACCCGAGCTTCCGCCATCGGCCGCGAAGTTGATCGAAAACGTCGAGACTTTCGGGCCAGGACCGGGACACTAAAGTGAAGCAACTCAGGTAATACTATGATAACGGCTTCGGTGGGCGCGCCACGGTATAATATCCGTAAGCCGAATGTCTGCTATGGCGATCGCGGGTGAAATTATTCATCTAATGAATTCGATCGATTTAGCGTGCTCGATAATGGCTTTTAACATCTCGGGTATAGGGCCTTTGGCATTTAACGTGGCCAGTCGGTAAGCGGATTGATTTTTTGAGAGTGATATACCCATTTCGGCCTCGACTGCTTCGCAAGAAGTGACCCAATCGGGCCAATAGGCGGCCATATACGATTCTAGATGATCGTCAAATACTGCTACGCGGTCATGGATCTGAGCAGGTGGAAAATCGGTGACTTGAAGATCGAAATATTTCAGTAGCGTTTTATTTGCGGCTACGTGGTTATTTCGTTCACTGGCAATTTTCTCATCACTCTTGCCTTTGGCGCGAGCGCGTGTTTCGAAGCCTCCGTCGCCATCGAATAGCGTGTAGGTTGGGATGCCCAGTGCGCTGAGTATCGAGTGGAGGACTGGAATGTTCGTCTTCCCGCCAGTCGCCACAATGGATACTCCGGCTGCTTCGAGAAAAGCTACGGCTTCACGATCTCCGATGCCGTAAAAGACGGCAAGTTCGGTAGTGCCTTCTACGAGAAGTACGCGTTGCGAAAAGAGCGCTAGGGACAATTGGTTGGCTAGGATGGAATCTATTTGTCGATCCACTGCCTCGGGCTTCATGAAACCATCCAGTGTGTTTCTGATATTCGCGACGGTAGAATGGTGAATGGTTACGCGTGGGTGTTCTTCTGCAGTTCGCGTTAGCCGGCGAACCTGATCGAAGTGTCGAGCCTCAACAAAGTAAGGGCTGTGAGTCGCGTAGGTAACCTGGATATTGTTCTCAGAATCTTCAGCCAATGCACGCAATACTTTTGCAAATCCTTGCGCCTGAATGGGGTGCTGGTACAATTCGGGCTCTTCAATTGCTAGGCAAATGACACCTTGTTCTGATGCGGTTCCAGATTCTGCAAGAACTTGAAGGGCCGATATCAGCATTGTTCGTTGGAACCCATGTCCCTGACGTTCGACAGCCGTAGACGTATCGCCGTCCTTCACCGTCACGTCAAAAGTAGTCTTGGGTGATTTGAGTTCGATTTCGGAAGGGTTGACGTTTATCTCCCTGCCCGGCGAGTATTTCGCGACGGTGTCATTCAAATGCTGCGTTAATTCCAGAAGTTCTGAATTGAACTTAGCGTTATAAACTGCTTGTTGCTTTTTGCGGCTCTCATCTATGATTTGTGCAATCTCATCATCGGCAGCAGAACGATCGATTGTACGTTCCAGAATGCGTCCGAGTATGCTGGCTTTCGCGTCGAGTGATTCTTCGCTAGCCCGAAGATCGGCGGTGACAAGGACAAAGTCGAAAAGCCCACTCATTTTTCCGCCACTGTTGAAGCCAAAAAAGTTTGTCTGAAGTTCTTCGGGCAAGTTGGAAAGTTGATCATTATGTTCGGATTCCCAAGTTGTTATAGCCTGGTCGATTGAGGTGGCAGTGTTGGCTAGCGGCAAGTCCAAGTCTTTCCGCTCGTTCCTGAGGTGGGAGTAAAGCTCCTTTTTTAATTTTGCCGTAGTGGCCTTCTTTATTTCATTGAATTCTGGGAATCCTTTTGCGTTAGCCGAAAGTGTTTCGTCTCCCGTTGGCGTTCGTCTCTTCCATGCAGTGAAGGTCTCAACTGAATCTGGTGCGTACTTTCCGAGTTCGGCGCGGTCTAGTTGTGTTAGGTCAGAGAATGTAACTTGGACCTCGATATCCCTGTCTGTCGCTCCGAAAGAACAGTCTTCTTCACTCATGTCGCCAGGCTTTCCATTGAAAAACCAGTCGAGAGCGTGAAGGACTGTCGACTTTCCGCTGCCGTTAGGACCTATGAAAGTGGTTACCGAATCAAAATTTATTGAGACATCGGCAAGGGTGCGAAAGTTTCGAATTTGGACATTATGTATTCTCACTGCAGGTTCCAATCGTCAGGGGCAGATAACTGATAGTTGTCGATTCCAATGGCTTTGAAGTGTCGTTTGGCTGCGATCGTCTTTGCTAGTTCTGTAGGTCTGAGTTTTGAAACATCAAGGGTACTTTTTGTCTCTCGGATCATGTAGACATGCTCTTCGCCGCTCTCGTGTTTTACGATTGCCCAGTCTGGGTTATATGGCCCGACCGGAGTGTCGATCTTAAACTTGTCAGGCAGCTTCATAAAGAACTTGATGTCCTCGCGGCCGTCGAGTAGTTCGGCAAACTGCCGTTCGGGATCGGAGTCGTACACGATGTAGTCGAAGTTCGACTTCTCTGCGTTTTCGAGTTTGTACATCTGGTCAAGAAAACGTTCCTTTTCTTCCGCACCATCCTTTTGGAGTTCACGCAGCTCATAGACAGAGCCTGCGATCCTCTCATACTGCACACCGTCAACGACGCGTTTGGCGAGCTCGGTCTGAACGAGGCGCTTTGCCATGCTGATGAAGTCGTTGGGATTTGCAATGAACTCGTCCAGTCGGCCACTGCCGACGAGGATGTCGACGATTGTCTTTCGGGTCAGGGAAGTGGCTTCCTGCAGCTCTTGGATAATGTCCGGAAGATCGTAGCTACCGCGAAGCTCCTGCTGGCGCGAGCCAAGCTCCTGGCCCTTCGTGCCACCGCGAAGCACCTTCACTCCCGCGCGTGTGACCTGGATTCGCAGTGGATCGATATTCGGTGCTTCCTTGATCGCCTTAACCGAGTTCTCAATGATCTTGTCGCGTTCCAACTCGACGCGGTACGTAGTGCGTCGGCTGATAGTCTCCCAGAAAATCTCGAATTCCGGATTAGCGAACAGTTCCTTGTTAAGCGTCCTAGGGTAGCGTTTTCTTTTGTTTTTGATGTACTTGCCGATGTTGGCGCGACTTATCAATTCGATTACAAAGGGCTCTGTCCAAACGAAATCGGCGGGCATATTGAGGCTGAAGCCAACCGTGTTCGGTTGGAACTTCGGTTGCACAACGCCGTCCTTGTCGATGAATCTTTGAGCGAGCAGATGCTCCCAGATTGACACAGATGTTGTGTAACCGAGCCTCTCATCGGTGAGCGACCCATCGGGGTTTTGTAGTGGGATCTTTGAGAACTCCGCCTTGCGTACGCGGCCGATCTCGACGCCTGCGTCCTTGTACTCTTTCTGGAGCGCGTCGGCGAACTGCGTGTACGACTCGTTCGCGACCACAGTCAGCGTAGCTATGCCACGATCCGCTACACGCTCGTAGCCGCCTTCGCTCCTCGCGACTGGCAGGCGCAAGCCACGACCGAGTGTCTGGCGGCGTTCTGTCTCGGCGCCCATTTCGCGCAGGGTACAGATCTGGAAGACGTTCGGGTTGTCCCAGCCCTCTCGTAAGGCAGAGTGGCTGAAGACGAACTGTGTCGGTTCGTTCGCGTCAAGTAGACGCTCCTTGTCCTGCATAATCAGCTCATAGGCGTCATCGTCAGCCTTGGTGGTGCCGGACGTGTCGTGGAACTTGTCGGCTGCTCCTTTTTTGCCTTTGAGGACAGAGAAATAGCCGCGGCGCAGCGCGGCCGGATCCTGTGGCAGCAGTTCCTGCCACTGCGACGACTTGGAGCGCTCCTCTAAATACAGCTCGTCGAACCACTTCACGAACTGACCATTCGCATCGTTGTTATTCGAGCCATCACCGAGGAAGCTCTCGACTTTATCGATGAAGAACAGACTGAGCACCTTTATACCCCTGGCGCGTAGCTGCGTCGCCTTTCGGAGGTGCTCCTTGATTGTCTCTCGGATCATCTCCTTGTAGACCGCCCCCGAGGAGCCGCCGATGCTCTCGCCCTGGTACATGTAGCCATGGAGTGTGAGGTCGACGTAAGCGGGTTCTATGCTCATCTCGTTGACGCGCCAGCCGTCGTAACTCGCGTTGTCGGACAGACGGGGATCTGACAGCTCCTGGTTCTGCTTGACGTTTACCACGCGGCGCTCAAGCGTACCGTCCGCCTTGCGGCAGGATAGTTCCAGCCGGGCAACCCACCCCTTGTCATTTTTGACCTCAACCAGCTTGATGTACGGTGTCGCGTCCGCACCCTGTTGCTGCACATCGGCCACCACGATCTGTTTCACCAGCCCGAGGTCGTGCGCGTCGACGGGATCGAGTCGATAGACGACGTTGCGGAGCTTCTTGTGCGTCGCGCTGTAACGCAACGTGAACACCGGATCGAGTTCACTCAATGCGGACTGAGAGAGGAGGGACTCCATATTCTGCGGCTCGTCCATGATGACGACGGGATGCGTTGCTTTCAAATAGTCCACTGGCCGCAGACCACCTAGCTGGTTACGTGCCTGGTGCATGATTCGAGTATTGGCGTTGCCGCGGATGGAATCTATGGTCATGACCATGATCTGTACGTTGGTCGATGTCGCGAAACCGCGGACCTCGTCCGCAGCCTTACCGCTGTAAACTGACGAATCGAACGTAATGCCACGTTTCTTGTACAGCTCTTCAAAATGCGAACGCATTAGCCGGATACTAGTGTTCACTCCCTCACGGATCGCCACACTCGGGACGAGAATGACAAATTTGGTGAAACTATACCGCGTGGCCAGCTCGAAGATTGTGCGGAGATATACGTACGTCTTGCCCGTGCCCGTTTCCATCTCGATGTCGAAGTTGAGCGCGGATTGATCAAAGAGCTTCGCAGCAACCTCGAGGCCGTTCTTGTCCTGCACCCGCCGCAGGTTCGCGAGTATCGTTTCGCGGTCGAGCACAAGGCGGTTGCCAACTGCGCCGACCTCCTGCGTGAGATCGAGGTCAAACGTCGTGATGTCGTTTGAGTCGACAGCGGCTACCTGGCCGCGAAGCGTCGTTTCAAGTTTCTCGGCGTCCTTTGGCTGACCGTCAAACAGGTCGACGACGGAGTTGATCGCGTCCAGTTGGTAGGGCTGGCTGGCGTCGAACTTGAACTCGCTTTTCGTTGTGCTGGATCTCATGATCAGGCCGTCCATAGTTCGATGCCGTAGCTCTTGCAGAGCTGAGCCAAGTTGGTCTTGAGCTGGTCGTCGCCCTGAAATGTATCCTCAAGGACGATCAGACGAGCAGGGTCTTCGTGCACGAGGGCGCGCAACTGTTCGAGCGTTGGCTTGACTTGCTTGTTCAGATAGGCCAACACGATGCCGTCACCCACCGAACGAAGGTTGAGGCCGGCCACGTTGATTGGAACTATCCGTTCAGTCAGCGAGTAGCCTTGTTTGAGGAGAATCTCAACAAGGAGATCGTCCGCCGTTGCATCGTCCGCAATACTGCTATCGCGCAAGTTGAGAAGATGTTGCTCCAGTTGATTCGGATCAATCTCGCTAGAATGCTTCGACGCCGCAAAGTTGGTTTTCGCGAGTCGGTAGGCGCGTACTCCAAAGTCGGGGTCGTTGTCATCGGGCAAGCGATTGCTTGACGCTTTCTGGATATGGGCGCTAGCGGCCCGAATTCGAGACACCGAAATGTCGGCAATCGAATGATGACCCGCTCGTCGAGCCGGCTGACCTTCAAGAAGCGGTTCCGGAAGCTGGACTTGAACGAAAGTCCGATTGCCGCCGTCCTCCGCGTTGAGTGACATCACAGCGTGTGCAGTCGTACCTGACCCGGCAAAAAAGTCGAGAATGATTGACTCTTCATCTGAAGCCATGTCGATGAGAAGCTTCACAAGGTTCACCGGCTTTGGGTATTCGAACCACTTGGGATCGAGACCTATTGCCTTTATATCTGCCGATCCCTCGTTGGTAGTGATGTCCATGATGAGGTCTTTGACCGTCGCTCCATCGACATCTCGGACTTTCGTATGGACTTTCCAGCCTGAGGCCCCCTGTGTGAATGAGAGGTCATGTGATTCTGATTCGACTTTGCGCCGACTCCAGCGAAAGGCATGAAATTTGTTCGTGCCGTTATTGTTCTTTTTTGGGGCGATCTTGATGTATCCGTCGTAAACGTGTTCATTGGATACATCGGCAGTTTTGACATCGCCCGTTGATGAATTGTAGTAAATGTCGAAAACTAGGTTAGGGCGAGTCACTTCATTAAATACAGAGTTGGTGTTGTGGAGTTCGTTCTTGAGGACATAGGCTCCATGCTCGTCGTGCTCAACTTTGTATTTAAAGCCTTTATATATGGAAGGCATCAGCGTCTTGAGTTTTGCGCCTGAGCCAATGAATTCGCCCGCGTCATCAGCTCGGCGAGCATAACAAAGGACGTACTCCTTGGTGCCCGCCGCACCGCTGGCAGCGATCTGACGGCCCTTCAGGTTGCTAACCCAGACGAAAGTGTTCAGAAAATTGGATTCGCCAAAAATCTCATCACAAAGTTTCTTGAGGTTGTCATATTCGTGGTCATCAATGGAGAGGAATATTACGCCGTCTTGGCTCAGGAGGTTGCGTGCGAGCTTCAGCCGTGGATACATCATGTTGAGCCAATTGGAATGGTAGCGTCCTTCGGTGTCAGCATTGGTCGAGAGCCTTTTTCCCTCTTTGTTGACCTGACGCGTCCACTCGAGATAAGTATCAAGCCCCTCTTTGTAATTGTCCGGGTAGACGAAGTCCTTGCCGGTGTTATATGGCGGATCGATGTAGATCATCTTGATCTTGGCGTGGTAGTGTTTCTGCAGGATTTTTAGCACCTCGAGGTTATCCCCCTCGATGAACACGTTCTTTGTGAAATCCCAATCTTTCGAGTTCTCGAAATCCGGTCGCAACGTTGCTGTCGTCGGCTCTTGAGCCGCACGCAGGGCGCGCTTCTTGCCGGGCCAGAACAGCCCGAACCGCTCACTGGTATCGGCTGCGTTACTGTCCAGCAGCTCCTTGAGCTTTTCCACGTCCACCTTGCCGTCGGCAATGACCTCGGGCATTAGCTCGGCGAGCTGGGCCGCGAGCTCAGTCTGGAAGTTCGGGGTTGAAGATGGTGTTTGGTGGACTTCTTCGCTCATAAGTTTCACTCTTCCCTTGCTTAACAATTCGAAAACGTTGTGTGAATGTAGGAGGCTATGCGACGATGCGCCAACGGATCGCGAACAGGTGCTCGCGGTTCTGCGTACCTTTTAGGGACTGTTCGATCATGTCGAGTTTCTCGTCGATCTCGGCCCGCAATTTGCGGCGTGCATCGCGGAAACCGTCGTCGGCTTCGTCTGCCCTGCGCTCCCACTTGCGTGCCTCGCGCTTGAGTTTGAGCTGCTCCATCGGGTCATCCGCCTGTTTCGCTGCTTTGCGAGCTGCTTTCTCCTTGGTGCGGTACTCGCGGATTTTGCCTTCGTGTTCAGCCTTGCGATCCTGCTGGTGGCGGTACAGCAACTCCTCCTGCTGGTCGTAGTGGCGAGAGTTGCGTCCCTGGACCTCTTTCTCCAGCTCATCGAGCCGCGCTTCGAGCCGCGGTTCGATCTTGGTGACGTCGACCGTGGCCGGTTGTTCACTAATTTTGAGGCAGGCGAGGTCAAGGATGTCTGCGACGTATTCCTCATCCAGATACTGGCCGTCGTCCGTCATGCCACCGGCGAGCATGTATGATTCGGAAATGTCTTCGTCGCGGGCCTGCATCGTAAAGGTCAGCAGGTTGACCGTGAGGTCACCGCTCATGCCTTCGAGTGCCTTGACCGCATTACTTGCGCGCTTCGACTGGGCGAGCGAGAACGTCAGCTCGCGCTCGGGCGTCCCGTGTGCCTTTGCGGTTTTTGTTACGTGCTGTGCTAGCGGACTCGCGTAGCGATACTGGTGTGCGTTCGGGAGCGGCTTTGACTTGAAGAAGTAGTGGCCTATTGGCGCGTCCTTGGTCGGAGTCTGGTTTAGCACGAACGTGCGACCGTCACCCTCGAACGTTGCGACATCTCGCAGTTCGTGTTGTGTGATCGCAAGCAGGAGACGCTCAAACTTGTTGAGAACCTCGCCCGACTGTTCGTCGTACGCCTTGAGACGATCCTGCACGTGCGGATCGAGGTGGTCGAAGACCTTGGCCTTAGCGCTGGCCATTTCCTTTGAGATCTCGCCCGCGAACTGATCCTCGAGGTGTTTGAACGCTGCTTCGATCTCGCCTGCTGTCTTGCAGTGGGTGAGAATATCGCTGATTCGCTTCTCGAAGTCTAGGCCGTCCTCCACCGCTCCGAGCACCTCGTCAGAGGCGCCGAACACGCTCGAAAACAGTTGGAACTTGTTCGTCAACAGCTCCAGGATGCGCTGCTCGGCAACGTTGCCCTTGTTGCTGAAGTTCACAACGACAACGTTGTGCTTTTGGCCGAACCGGTGGACGCGGCCGATGCGTTGCTCGACACGCTGCGGGTTCCACGGCAGATCGTAGTTGACGAGCATCGAACAGAACTGAAGGTTGATGCCCTCAGCCGCTGCCTCGGTCGCGATCATGATCGTGCCCTGGTCGCGGAAGTATTCAACGAGGGCCTTGCGGCGGTCGACTGCGGGGATGCCGGTAATTAGGTCGCCGTCCTTATTGGCCGCCAACCAGGATTGATAGATTGCCGTTTGCTCGGGAGAGGTATTCGAACCGTTGAACAAGACGACGCCCTCGTCACGGCCGGCGTCGGCCAGGGTGCGGGCGATGTACTCCTGCGTCTTGGTCGAGTCGGTGAAGATAATAGCCTTCTCGGCGGCACCTAGCTCACGGAGGCGCTCGAAGCCCAAATCGAGGGCCTCGTTCAGCTTGACCGCCTTCTGGTTGACGATGATCGAACGAGCAAGTTCCGCGTATTCGCGGAGCTCATCTACCTCGGCGCGCATGCGTTTTAGCGTTTCGCTATCGAGCTGCGCGCTTGAGGTCTGGTTCGAGACCTCCTCGGCTTCCTCTGCAATCTCAGCCTCGAGTTCATCGCCAGCTTCGAAGTCGGCCAAGAACAATCCGCCGCGGTTATCACGGAGCTTGCCGGCGGCCACCTCGTCCGCTAAGCGATTGGCAATATTCTCCAACGTGCTCGCAACCGCATACGTCGACGAACCTAGCCGCTTGCGAATGATGAGCGCCGAGAGGTGGCGCTGTGAACCTGCGAACGCGAACAGCTCGTCGCGCTGTAGATAGTCGTTGACTAGGTCGTACAGGCGTGCTTCAGCGGGCGACGGTGTGAACTCCACCGTCAAAGGCATGCGCTTTGTGAATTGGATGTACTTGTTGGCGTCCTTGCGGAGCGTGCGCTTGGAGATCACTGCCACACGCTCGACCAGGTCGTCGTCGCCCGTCAGGTCGCGATTCTTGATATATCGCTCACGAAACGCATCAAGTGAGTAGAAGTAGTCGGGGTCGAAGATCGAGACGAGCCCGTATAGTTCCTCGAGTTTGTTCTGCAGTGGCGTCGCTGTGAGCAACACCGTCTTGTGAGCGCTCCGGGCCACGTGTGAGACAGACTCGGCCACTTTCGCCTTACCGTTCCAGTAGCTGCGAAGGCGGTGAGCCTCGTCCGCCACCACCAGATCCCATGACTTCAGCAGTGAGGTCTCGTGGCGGAGGACGAACTCGTAAGAGCAGATGAGTGCTTCAGGGGTACGGGAGCCCGCCTTCGCGAGCAACGAGCCCTTCGACTTGGCGTCTAGGATCGTGGATGGGATAAGGAACTTCTCGTATAATTCCTGCTTCCACTGCTGACGCAGGCTCGACGGCGCAATGATCAAGATGCGGCGCTTACGCTCGGCCCAGTATTGCGAGATGACGATGCCGGCCTCGATTGTCTTTCCGAGGCCGACCTCATCTGCCAGGATCACGCCTGGTAGGAACGGGGTTTGCAAAGCGAACAGCGCCGCGTCGATCTGGTGAGGCTTCGGCTCAACCTGTGCGTCGAACAGAAGACCGGCAAGCTTGCCGACATGGTCGCTCGCATGGCTACGTTGCAACTCATGTGCAAAGTACTTCGACTGATAGTCGGTTAGCGCCGGGTACTTAGGGTCTTCCTCGTGGCTCTTGCGGTCGACGAATTGATCTAGCTTGCTCTCCTCCGGAAGCGCATGCGCAATCTCGTAGTGCATCAGACTGAACTCCTTCGCGCCTGAAGCGCTACTCCAAAATTTCATCTGTCACGGTAAGTAGATTACAACCAGTTTTGAAGGGATTACCGTAGTTTGAAGCGTGTTGAGACTGTTGTTTCCGGTTCGTTACTCAGGCCGTCAGCACAACTTTGCCGGTCGTCTTGCGGCCCTCAAGTGCCCGATGTGCATCCGCGGCATCAGCCAGAGCAAACGTGGCGCCGACGCGGAAGTTGAGCCAGCCGTGTTCGATGCCGTTGAAGAGCATCGCCGAACGTTTCGCCAGCTCCTCCGAGCTGCGCACGAACCACGCCAGAGACGGACGGGACAGGAAGATTCCCCCCGAAGAGTTCAATCGCTGGATGTCGAACGGCGGCACCTGACCCGAGGCCCCGCCGAAGAGCACCATCGATCCCAACGGCTTGATCGACGCCAGCGATGCATCAAACGTCGTCTTTCCGACACCGTCATAGGCGACATCGACACCTTCGCCGTCGGTGAGCTCCTTGACCTTCGCCGTGATGTCGACGCCCTCACCGTAGAGGAACACGTCATCGGCGCCGGCCTTTCGCGCCAGCTCCGCCTTCTCCTCGGTGCTCACCGTTGAAATGACATTGCCGCCCAGGTGCTTGATGATCTGCGTGAGCAGCAGACCGACGCCGCCGGCACCAGCATGCACAAGTGCCGTCTGTCCCGGCTTGATCTCGTGCGAGCTCGTCGCCAGGTACTGCGCCGTCAGTCCCTGCAGCGGCATCGCCGCAGCCACCTCGGCGGACACGCCCTCCGGCACACGCAGAAGGAAATCGCCCTTCACGACGACCTGCGTCGCATACGAACCCGGGCCCTCGTGCCAGGCCACACGGTCACCGACTTGCCAGCTCTCAATGCCTTCGCCCACCTCGGCGATATATCCGGTGCCCTCGACGCCGACGACGTGCGGGTACTCCATCGGGTAGACGCCCGAACGGCGGTACGTGTCGATGAAATTCACGCCTGCGGCCTCGACGTTGACGAGCACCTCACCAGGGCCCGGCTTCGGAGTTTCGATCTCGCCGAACTCAAGGACCTCGGGTCCACCGGCCTGCATTGCACGAACTGCCTGGGTCATGACGCCTCCTGCATATAAATTAATTGCCTGGTATGGTTATACATATGAACGATCTTACGGTTGCCGTCTCCGGTGCCACCGGATACGCCGGGGGAGAGGTCCTCCGGCTGCTGAGCACTCACCCCCACTTGAACGTCACCACGGTGTGCGGACATTCCACCGCGGGCGAGAAGCTCGGCCGACATCAACCCCATCTTCCCCGATTCTCTGACCTCGTGGTCCAGGAGTCCACCGCCGAGGTGCTCGCCGGCCACGATGTCGTCATCCTCGCGCTCCCGCACGGCCAGTCCGGACAGATCGCCGCCGAACTCGAATCCACGAGCCCGGACACCCTCATCGTCGACCTCGCCGCAGACCACCGCCTCATCAGCGCGGCGGCGTGGGAGAAGTTCTACGGCTCCGCACACCAGGGCACCTGGACGTACGGGTTGCCCGAACTCCTCACCGCCAACGGCGCCAAGCAGCGTGAAGCTCTCAAGGCCGCGACTCGTATTGCCGTTCCCGGCTGCAATGTGACCGCCGTGACGCTTGGCCTCGCGCCACTCATCCAGGCTGGCCTCGCCGCTCCCGCCGGGCTCAATGCTGTTCTTGCTAACGGCGTCTCCGGAGCAGGCAAGGCGCTCAAACCGCACCTCACCGCCGCCGAAATCCTCGGCAACGCCTCGCCGTACGGAACCGGCGGCACCCACCGGCACGTGCCCGAGATCGAACAGAACCTCAACGGAGTCCTCGGCGCCGACGCCGCCGACGGCCCCACCCGCATCTCCTTCACCCCGACCCTCGTGCCCATGGCCCGCGGGATCCTCGCGACTATTACTGCCGACGCAGGTGAAGCCGCACCGCGCACCGCCGAGGGACTTCTCGACACAGCGGTGCTCAAGGAGCAGCTCGCTTCTGCCTTCGACCAGGCCTACGCCGCCGAACCCTTCGTCCGTGTCCTTCCCGACGGCCAGTGGCCGCAGACCGCAGCCACGCCCGGGTCGAACATCGCGCAGATCCAGTTCACCGTCGACGAACGCGCGGAGAAGATCCTCGTTGTCGTGGCACTCGACAACCTGGTCCGCGGCACGGCCGGACAAGCCATCCAATCCATCCACTTGGCCCTCGGTCTCGACGAGACCACCGCCCTTCCCCTCGAAGGAGTCGCCCCATGAGCGTCACCGCCCCACTCGGCTTCACCGCCTCCGGACTCACCGCCGGGCTCAAACCCTCCGGCACCAAAGACCTCTCACTCGTGGTCAACAACGGACCCGACACTGCCGTCGCCGCCGTCTACACCTCCAACCGCTGTAAGGCCAACCCCGTCCTGTGGTCTCAGAAGGCCTCGGCCAACGGGCAGGCACGCGCCGTCGTCCTCAACTCCGGGGGAGCGAACTGCTACACCGGCGACTTCGGCTACGAGACCACCACCCTGACCGCGCAGACCACTGCCGAACTCCTCACCGACGCCGGCACCTCCACCGTGGCCGAGGACGTGCTCGTATGCTCGACCGGACTCATCGGCGTCGGCGGCCAGGACTTCCGCGACTCCATCGTGAACAACCTCGCACCACTCGTCGCCGCCGCCGATACCAGCGTCGAAGCCGGACAGTCCGCCGCCGAAGCGATCATGACCACCGACACCGTCGCGAAGACCGCCAGCCGCACCGGGGCCAGCGGCTACACGATCGGAGGCATGGGCAAAGGCGCCGGCATGCTCGCACCGGGGCTGGCCACGATGCTCGTCGTCATCACCACCGACGCGAAACTCGACCAAGCGACTCTCGACCAGGCCTTGCG
The DNA here is from genome assembly GCF_011617465.1 of Brevibacterium pigmentatum. Classification (NCBI taxonomy): domain Bacteria; kingdom Bacillati; phylum Actinomycetota; class Actinomycetes; order Micrococcales; family Brevibacteriaceae; genus Brevibacterium; species Brevibacterium pigmentatum. Next base: position 2,308,798 of record NZ_CP050153.1, on the reverse strand, counting down.
TGCTTCGACGAGCCAGTCCTTCGACCGCCTTGACACCGACGGGTGCATGTCGACGAATGACACCGTCATCCTCATGTCGTCCGGCGCCCACGATGCAGACGTCGACGCCGACGAGTTCACCGCCCTGCTGCGCGAACTCTGCCTCGACCTCATGCACCAACTCCACGTCGACGCCGAAGGCGCCCACCACGACATCGCCATCACCACCAAAGGTGCCGCCAGCGAGCAAGACGCCGTCGACGTCTCCCGCTCCGTGGCCAGGTCGGCCCTGTTCAAGGCCGCGATCTTCGGGGAGGACCCGAACTGGGGGCGCGTCGTCGCTCAGGTGGGAACCACCTCGGCGGAATTCGATCCCACCCAGATCGACGTCATCATCAACGGCGTCCAGGTGTGCACGGCCTCCGGCCCCGACGAAGACCCCGCGAACGTGACGTTCGACCGCACCGTCGACGTCACCATCGACCTCCACGCAGGCGACGACACCGCCACCGTGTGGACCTCGGACCTCACCCACGACTACGTCGAAGAGAACAGCGCCTACTCCTCATGAACAGCCCCGTCGACATGTCCACGAAATCCACGGCCGCACGGCTCGCCGCCGCCCAGGTCAAGGCCGAAGCGCTCACCGAGGCGCTGCCCTGGATCAAGACCTTCGCCGGTGCCACGATCGTCATCAAATACGGTGGCAACGCCATGGTCTCCCCGGAGCTGCAGCAGTCGTTCGCCGATGACATCGCGTTCCTCCGCTTCGCCGGCATCCGCCCCGTCGTCGTCCACGGCGGCGGCCCCCAGATCTCGGCCATGCTGAAACGCTTGGGCATCGAGTCCGAGTTCAAGGCCGGGCAGCGCGTGACCACCGAGGAAGCCGCCGAAGTCATCCGCATGGTCCTGTCCGGCCAGGTCAACCGCGACATCGTGTCCCGGATCAACCAGAACGGTGACGCCGCGATCGGACTGTCCGGTGAAGACGCGGACCTTCTTCTCGCCAACAAAACCACCGCCGAGGTGGACGGCGAAGTCATCGACCTCGGCCGGGTGGGCGAAATCGCCCAGGTCAACACCACCGTGCTGACCGAACTCCTCGACGCCGGACGGGTGCCCGTCATCTGCTCCATCGCCTCGGAGATCGGGGGAGAAGCCGGAAAGCCGCTCAACATCAATGCGGACTTGGCCGCCTCGGCGGTGGCGAAGGCACTCAAGGCCCACAAACTCATCATGCTCACCGATGTGCCCGGCCTCTACGCGAACTGGCCGGACACGTCCTCGCTCATCTCCCGCATCGACCCGGACAAGCTGCGCGAACTCCTGCCGTCGCTCGATTCGGGGATGATCCCTAAGATGACCGCCGCACTCGAGGCGATCGAGCATGGGGTCAAGCAGGCCCACATCATCGACGGCCGGATGGCGCATTCCCTCCTCCTCGAGGTCTTCACCTCGGAGGGTATCGGCACCATGGTCGAAGACACCATCGTCGAACCCGCACCGCTGGGCGACGGGCACCAGGCGAACCCCGCCGAGGCGGCCCCGACGGATGGTTTGAACGCTAGCAACGACAGCAACGGAGGACGTTCATGAGTGATCAGACGGGTACGCAGGATTCGGCTGCGCAGGCTTGTGACCAGGCCCAGACGTGGCGCGACGATTTCTCCCGTGTCCTGTCCCCGGTGTTCGGGTCCCCGCAGCTCGACATCGTCCGCGGTGAAGGCTCCTATGTGTGGGATTCGGCGGGCAAGAAGTACCTCGACCTGCTCGCCGGCATCGCCGTCAACGCCCTCGGCCACTGTCACCCCGCATGGGTCAGCGCCATCACCGAGCAGGCCTCGACACTCGGCCACATCTCGAACTTCTTCACATCTCCGGCCCAGATCGGCCTGGCAGAGAAACTCCACGAGATCCTCGACCTGCCCGCCGGGTCCGCCGTGTTCTTCTCGAACTCGGGAACCGAAGCCAACGAGGCGGCCTTCAAGATGGCCCGCCGCGCCGCCGGCGGGGGACGGCCCTTCATCATCGCCGTCGAAGGGGCCTTCCACGGCCGCACCATGGGCGCCCTCGCACTGACGGCGAAGGCCGCCTACCGTGAGCCCTTCGCTCCCGGCGTTCCCGGAGTCGTCCACGTCCCCTACGGGGATGTCGAAGCGCTCGAAGCAGCCATCAATGAGAACACCGCGGCTGTGTTCATCGAACCCGTCCAAGGAGAGGTCGGCGTGCGAACGCATCCGGCCGGCTACCTCACCGCGGTGCGAGAACTGACGCAGAAGGTCGGGGCGCTCATGGTCCTCGACGAGGTGCAGTCGGGCATCGGCCGCACCGGCTCGTGGTTCGCTCACCAGGATCCCGAGATCGGTGAGGGCGTCACTCCAGACATCATCACCTCGGCGAAGGGACTCGGCGGCGGAATGCCGATCGGTGCGACCATCACCGTCGGGGATGCGAACACGAAGCTGCTCGAAGCCGGTCAGCACGGCACGACCTTCGGCGGCAACCCTCTGTCGTGTGCTGCCGGACTCGCCGTGCTCGAGACCATCGAGAAGGACAACCTCCTCGACCACGTGTCCGAGACCAGCGACTGGCTCAAGGGGCAGCTGGCAAAGGTCGACGGCATCGGAGAGATCACCGGCAAGGGACTGCTGCTCGGGCTCGAACTGACAGCCGGTGCTGGCGCCGCAGCTGACGGTGCGGATGGAGCCGCTGACGGCCAGGTCCCGGACTCGAAGGCCGTGGCCGCCCGCGCACTTGAGGCCGGGTTCATCATCAACCCTGTCGCCCCGGGACGCCTGCGCCTCGCCCCGCCGCTGACCATCACCACCGACGAGCTCACCCCGTTCATCGAGGCCCTACCCGGCCTCATCGCCGGCTGAGCCGCAAACTCAGCGCTGACGAGCCCAGCGCCGATGACAAGCCAGGGTTCGCACGGAACGGGGGACCGCCTCGGCGCCGGCATCACCTAACCAGACTTTCGAAGGACACGCTATGACACGCCACTTCCTCAAGGACACGGACCTCAGTCCGGCCGAGCAGGCCGAGGTCCTCGACCTCGCCGTCGAACTCAAGGCCGCCCCCTACTCGCGGACCCCGCTGGCCGGCCCGCAGACCGCCGCGGTCATCTTCGACAAGACCTCGACTCGGACCCGCGTCTCGTTCGCCGCCGGCATCGCCGCGCTCAGCGGACAGCCGCTCATCATCAACCCCGGTGAAGCGCAGCTCGGGCACAAGGAATCCATCGCCGACACCGCCCAGGTGATGTCCCGGATGGTCTCGACGATCATCTGGCGCACCTACGCCCAGGCTGGCCTCGAAGAGATGGCCGAGCACTCCTCTGTGCCCGTCATCAACTCCCTGTCCGATGACTTCCACCCCTGCCAGATCCTGGCTGATCTGCTCACCATCCGCGAACACCGCGGCGACGTGAAGGGCCAGACCATGACGTACTACGGCGACGGGGCGAACAACATGGCGAACTCCTACGCCCTCGGCGGAGTCACCGCCGGAATGCACGTGCGCATCGCCGCCCCCGCTGACTACCAGCCCGCCGCAGCGATCGTCGCCGAAGCCGAAGCCCTCGCGGCCCAGACCGGGGGGTCGCTCACCGTCACCGACGACCCCGTTGCCGCCGCGACCGGCGCCGACGTCCTCGTCACCGACACCTGGGTGTCCATGGGTCAGGACTCTGCCGGACGCGATGACGAGGCCTCTCCGTTCACGAAGTTCCAGGTCAACCAGGAACTCATGAGCTTGAGCAACGACGCGATCTTCCTCCACTGCCTGCCCGCCTACCGCGGCAAAGAGGTCACGGCCGAGGTCATCGACGGCCCCGCCTCGGTGGTCTTCGACGAGGCCGAGAACCGCCTCCACGCGCAGAAGGCACTCATGACCTTCCTCCTGGAGCGATGATGGCCGAGGCGAATAACAGTGCACCGCTGACGAAGACCGCCCGACAGCAGAAGATCATCGATCTCATCACCCGCCAGTCCGTGCGGTCCCAGATCGAACTCGCCGAGGCGCTCGCGACGCAGGGCATCACCGTCACCCAGGCAACCCTGTCGCGCGACCTCGCCGAGGTGGGGGCCGTGAAGATTCGATCCACAGCGGGATCCGTGTACGCCGTTCCCGGTGAAGGTGGGGACCGTTCCCTGCAGCAGTCGACGGGGGAGAGCCTCGACGCGAAGCTGCCGCGCATTCTTGAAGAGCTGCTCGTCTCCGCAGTCTCCCAGGACAATACTGTCGTGCTGCGCACCCCGCCCGGGGCCGCACAGTACCTGGCCTCAGCGATCGACCGGTCGTCGATGGTCGGCATCTTCGGCACGCTCGCCGGCGACGACACCGTGCTCGTCATCGCCGATGCCGCGGTCGGGGGAGCAGCCGTGGCCGAGACCTTCCTCGAATATGCGGCCGGTGGGCTGGCCGAGGGGTGAGCTTCTGTCGGCGTGCCCTGGAGCCGGGCGCGCTGCCTCGGTGGGAATCCACGGGACGGACGGCCGCCTCGGCGAGGGAAAACTGGAACAATGACAACTGAGTTTCTTCATTTCAATGAACGGGCCGGCGCATCCGTGCTGGTGGGAAAGGACGATCTGTGAGCGAACGACTGAGCCTGTGGGGCGGACGATTCTCCGACGGTCCGGCCGATGCGCTGGCCGCGCTGAGCAAGTCCACGGACTTCGACTGGCGCCTGGCGAAGTACGACATCGCCGGGTCCAAGGCCCACGCGAAGGTCCTCCACCACGCGGGACTGCTCTCCGATGACGAGCTGTCCGGAATGCACTCGGCGCTCGACGAGCTGCTGCGTCGCGTTGAAGCCGGCGAATACGTCGCCGCCGAGTCCGATGAGGACGTCCACTCGTCGCTCGAGCGCGGACTCATCGAGATCGCCGGGTCCGAGCTCGGCGGGAAGCTGCGTGCTGGCCGGTCCCGCAACGATCAGATCGCGACGATGGGTCGGATGTACCTGCGTGACCATGCTCGTGAGGTCGCCGGTCTCGTCCTCGACACCGTCGAGGTGCTCATCGCTCAGGCGGAAGAGCATCCCGAGGCGCCGATGCCCGGACGCACGCACCTTCAGCACGCTCAGCCGGTTCTGTTGGCCCACCATCTGCTTGCCCACGCGTGGCCGCTGCTGCGCGATGTCGCTCGCTTCGTCGATTTCGATGCCCGGGCCGGTGTCTCGGCTTATGGTTCGGGTGCTCTGGCCGGGTCGTCGTTGGGCCTCGACCCGCAGGCTGTGGCCGCGGACCTCGGATTCAACGATTCGGTGGAGAACTCCATCGACGGCACCTCCTCGCGCGATGTCTTCGCCGAGTACCTGTTCATCACGACGATGATCGGCATCGACCTCTCCCGTCTGTCCGAGGAGGTCATCGCGTGGGCGACGAAGGAATTCTCGTTCGTCACCCTCCACGATGCGTACTCGACGGGGTCGTCGATCATGCCGCAGAAGAAGAACCCCGACGTCGCCGAGCTCACTCGCGGCAAGTCCGGTCGTCTCATCGGTGACCTCACCGGTCTGCTGTCGACGCTCAAGGCGCTGCCACTGGCGTACAACCGGGATCTGCAGGAGGACAAGGAACCGGTCTTCGACGCCACTGACACTCTCGAGCTGCTGCTGCCGGCATTCACTGGGATGGTAGCGACCCTGAAGTTCGACACCGAGCGCATGGCGTACCTGGCTCCGCGCGGATTCGCCCTGGCCACGGACATCGCCGAATGGCTCGTCCGTGAAGGTGTGCCGTTCCGTGTCGCCCATGAGCTCTCCGGCGCATGCGTGCAGTTGGCAGAGTCGCGGGACGTCGAGCTGTGGGACCTGAGCGATGAGGACTTTGCGGGGATCTCACCGCACTTGACGCCTGCTGTGCGCGAGGTTCTCACGACGCTCGGGTCGATCGACTCGCGCAACGCCAAGGGCGGCACGGCACGATCGGCCGTCGATCAGCAGATCGCCAACGCGAAGGCCGAGGTCACGCGTCTACGTGAGTTCGCGGGGTCGGCTCGCAGCGTGTGACTGGTCCGGTTGAGGAATCGCTCCTCTATACGCCGATGAGGGGGAGCTGGCCTCAGCTGAGCGGTGAGACCACGGTGACGCCGAGATCCTCGAGCAGCTCGTCCAATACGATGCGTCCGGCTCCTTCGCCGATCGAACCGACCGCCGTCAGCGACTGTGTGGGAACCAGCCCATCACGGCCTTTGGCCAATCGGTCGGCGAACAGGACAAGGACTTCGGCGTCTGGCTGGTGGCTGATCTCAGCTTGTCGAGAGTGCCAAACGATTCCCGCAAGGTTCTGCTCGGACGCATGAACGGCCTTGGCCACGGCGCGGGTGCAGGGATAGTGCTCCTGCGCCGAGGACGAGATGGCGAACCGTGAGTTGTTCAGTCCGTCGCTGTTGCTCAGATGGCAGGCAAGGGAAGTGCCGCCTCGGCAAACACGTAGAATTGACCCCGTCGGCTCCGCGCCGGCACAGACCAAAGATTCGAAAGGACCGAAGTGACCGACATCTTCAGCGAACTCAAGGCCCGCGGGCTCGTCGCAGTTTCCACAGACGAGACCGCCCTGCAGAAAGCCCTGGCCGAGGAGTCGCTGACCTATTATGTCGGTTTCGATCCGACGGCCCCGAGCCTGCACATGGGCAACCTCGTCCAGCTGCTCACCGCCGCCCGCCTCCAGCAGGCCGGACACAACCCGCTGGCCCTCGTCGGCGGCGCCACCGGTCTCATCGGCGACCCGCGCATGTCGGGGGAGCGGACGCTCAACCCGCGTGAGGTCGTCGAAGAATGGGTGGCGAAGATCCGCGCCCAGGTCGAGAAGTTCCTCGACTTCGACGGCCCCAACGCCGCGCAGATCGTCAACAACCTCGACTGGACCTCCCAGCTGTCGGCCATCGACTTCCTCCGTGACATCGGCAAGCACTTCCCGGTCAACCGGATGCTCGCGAAGGAATCCGTCTCCGCGCGCCTCAACAGCGAAGCCGGCATCTCCTTCACCGAGTTCTCGTACCAGATCCTCCAGGGCAACGACTACCTCGAACTCAACCGCCGCTACGGCTGCTCCCTGCAGACCGGCGGCTCCGACCAGTGGGGCAACCTCACCTCGGGCGTCGACCTCATCCGCCGCGTCGAGCAGAAGTCCGTTCACGCCCTGGCCACCCCGCTGATCACGAAGGCCGACGGAACGAAGTTCGGCAAGACCGAATCCGGCACCGTGTGGCTCGACTCGTCGCTGACCAGCCCGTACGCCTTCAGTCAGTTCTGGCTCAACGCCGACGACCGCGACGTGGTGAAATACCTCAAGGTGTTCTCGCTGCGCCCGCTCGACGAGATCGACGCCATCGAAGCCGAGTTCACTGCTGCCCCGCATACCCGTGTAGCGCAGAAGGCCCTCGCCGAGGATGTCACCACCTTGGTCCACGGACGCCAGGCTTACGAACAGGCCATCGCCGCGGCCTCCGCCCTCTTCGGCGGGGGAGAGCTCACCGGCCTTGATTCGTCGACGCTGGGTGCGGCAACTTCCGAGCTGCCGCGGGGTGAGGTGTCGACGACCCAGCTGGCCGAAGGCCTGCCGGTTGCTGATGCGTTCGTCGCTGCCGGCATCGTCAAGTCCAAGGGTGAGGCTCGCCGTGCCATCAAGGACGGGGGAGCGTACGTCAACAACGTCAAGGTCGCCGACCAGGAGCAGACCCTGTCTTCTGCGGATGTGCTCTCGACAGAAGCTGGAGGAGTCGTCCTCCTGCGCCGAGGCAAGAAGACCCTCGGTGCTGTCGACATCGTCGGCTGAGCAGCCTCCGTCATTGATAATGCCGTGTCCTCCGCACCCGGAGGGCGCGGCATTGTCGTATTCACGACAGTTGGGACCGTTCGACAACGGAAAACCTTGTCATCGACGAATACAAGAGGCTGCATTGTAGAGGCGGCTTCAGCGGCAGCCTTGCGGCCAACGGAACGCGGTCAATCAGCGTGCGCTCCGGCAGCCGGCGGTCAACCGGACTGGCGATGTGGGGCCATCACCATGGAAAAGCATGCGGTCATCGAGCAGACTGGCAGATGACGGATAACCGAACGAATACCGACTGACGAACGCACGAGGAGATCATGCGCACCCTGCTCAACATCATCTGGTTCATCTTCTCCGGCCTCTGGCTGGCACTCGGATACTGGGCCGCCGGCATCATCGCCTGCATCTTCATCGTCACCATCCCGTGGGGAATCGCGTCCTTCCGCATCGGCAACTACGCACTCTGGCCCTTCGGCCGCGAGGTCATCGAAACCCGCCCGGCAGGAGTGGCGACGACCCTGGGCAACATCATCTGGCTCATCGTCGCCGGCGTCTGGCTGGCCATCGGCCACGTCATCACCTCGATCCCGCTGTTCGTCTCGATCATCGGCATCCCGCTCGGCTGGGCGAACATCAAACTCATCCCCGTCTCGCTCATGCCCCTGGGCAAGCAGATCGTCGACAGCGACCAGCTCATGCCCGGTTACCGCGGAGCCTGAACCAACGGCTTAAGCGCTCTGCTCCTCGAGTTCCTCGAGCGAGATGCGGCCTCTGCGCACTGCCCAGAGCACACGGCGAGTGCGTACGATCCGAGGCAGGGTGATGATCAGCAGCCCACCGAGCATGTTGAACGGGATCACGATTCCGAACCACTGCAGGAAATCAAGGATCGAAATGTCCGCGCCCGCCATCATGGCGGCAAAGACGACGATCGCATTGATGGCTCCGTGCAACATGCTCGCTCCGATCACCAGCAAGCCGGTGATCATACAGACGATTGCCTTGACGACGTCATTCGACGTTCCCTGTTGCATGCGAGTCGACAAAGTGATCGTCGCGCCGGCCAGAAGCGAGAGGGAGAGCATGACGATGAGCGAGGACTGATTGATATAGCTGAGCGCCATATCCGCAATCGTCTTGTGGTAATCCGGGAGGGCGATGACGATCAGCCAGGCGAAGACCGCACCGCCGACCAGGTTCGTCACGAGAGTCGTCAGCCAGAGGCGGAACACCTGGATCCAATTCGCCTGGCCGGCGATGACGGCGTTGATCGGAAGAAGGAACTCTTCGGTGAATAGCTCCGAATGCGCCAGCTTCAAAGCCAATAGGCCGATGCCGAACGCCATCCCCGCGAGAATCTCCGACCCGGTCGTTTGCTTGACGAGCACCATGGCCAAGATGCCGAGCCCGACATCGATTCCGCCGAAGAGCCCGGTGACTATCAGTTCCGGCCACTTCCGATTGAGCCGCTTGGCACCCTCAGTGACTGTGTTGGCCGCTTCGTCGATGAGGGCATCTTCGAGATCGAGGTCGTTGCGGCCGAGACGTTCCCGCTGCTCCTTCTGAGTCATTCCGTCAGTGTAGGGGCCGGGGCGTGCTGAAACGCTGGGAATCACCTGCGCAGTGATGGCAAACGACTTCAACGGGCGAGCGTCTGGCGGGGTCGGGAAGCGTGCGGCTGTGCCAGCGAAGTTGGGCGTAGACCCGGGTCTTTGCACCCGGTGACGGGTGTCACAGCGGAATTTCCGCTTTCGAGTTGCACGGTGCGGATGGAGTGGTCTAGAGTTATATCTCGTTGCCCCGCCGGAAACGAGGTTCACGGAACACCGTTTCCACTGGGTCTGACCAGGACAAACACGGTTTGATCCAAGTGTCAGGACACCGGGTGGGTGACACATAATAGGAACTGATACCCCCAGTGAACACGCTCGTCTTTTCGGGTGGTGGTGATGGGTGTGTGTTTGTGGTTTGAGAATCCAATAGCGTGTTTGTTTGAACAAGTTGTGATGCCAGAACATTTATTATTTCTGGTAAGACAATCACCTGATCGAACAGTATTTCACTCCTGGTGGGTGGTTCTTCGCCGAACCGCCAACCGTTTTGTGGGGTGAGTGTGTTTGGTCGGGATATTTTTTGATGAGCCGGTCTGTCACCCCGTGACGATCGGCTGTCTTGCCGGGATTCATTCGTAACATAATTTTTTTTGGAGAGTTTGATCCTGGCTCAGGACGAACGCTGGCTGCGTGCTTAACACATGCAAGTCGAACGCTGAAGCCCGAAGCTTGCTTCGGGTGGATGAGTGGCGAACGGGTGAGTAACACGTGAGTAACCTGCCCCTGATTTCGGGATAAGCCTGGGAAACCGGGTCTAATACCGGATACGACCACCTGACGCATGTTGGGTGGTGGAAAGTTTTTCGATCAGGGATGGGCTCGCGGCCTATCAGCTTGTTGGTGGGGTAATGGCCCACCAAGGCGACGACGGGTAGCCGGCCTGAGAGGGCGACCGGCCACACTGGGACTGAGACACGGCCCAGACTCCTACGGGAGGCAGCAGTGGGGAATATTGCACAATGGGGGAAACCCTGATGCAGCGACGCAGCGTGCGGGATGACGGCCTTCGGGTTGTAAACCGCTTTCAGCAGGGAAGAAGCGAAAGTGACGGTACCTGCAGAAGAAGTACCGGCTAACTACGTGCCAGCAGCCGCGGTAATACGTAGGGTACGAGCGTTGTCCGGAATTATTGGGCGTAAAGAGCTCGTAGGTGGTTGGTCACGTCTGCTGTGGAAACGCAACGCTTAACGTTGCGCGTGCAGTGGGTACGGGCTGACTAGAGTGCAGTAGGGGAGTCTGGAATTCCTGGTGTAGCGGTGAAATGCGCAGATATCAGGAGGAACACCGGTGGCGAAGGCGGGACTCTGGGCTGTAACTGACACTGAGGAGCGAAAGCATGGGGAGCGAACAGGATTAGATACCCTGGTAGTCCATGCCGTAAACGTTGGGCACTAGGTGTGGGGGACATTCCACGTTCTCCGCGCCGTAGCTAACGCATTAAGTGCCCCGCCTGGGGAGTACGGTCGCAAGGCTAAAACTCAAAGGAATTGACGGGGGCCCGCACAAGCGGCGGAGCATGCGGATTAATTCGATGCAACGCGAAGAACCTTACCAAGGCTTGACATACACTGGACCGTTCTGGAAACAGTTCTTCTCTTTGGAGCTGGTGTACAGGTGGTGCATGGTTGTCGTCAGCTCGTGTCGTGAGATGTTGGGTTAAGTCCCGCAACGAGCGCAACCCTCGTTCTATGTTGCCAGCACGTGATGGTGGGAACTCATAGGAGACTGCCGGGGTCAACTCGGAGGAAGGTGGGGATGACGTCAAATCATCATGCCCTTTATGTCTTGGGCTTCACGCATGCTACAATGGCTGGTACAGAGAGAGGCGAACCCGTGAGGGTGAGCGAATCCCTTAAAGCCAGTCTCAGTTCGGATCGTAGTCTGCAATTCGACTACGTGAAGTCGGAGTCGCTAGTAATCGCAGATCAGCAACGCTGCGGTGAATACGTTCCCGGGCCTTGTACACACCGCCCGTCAAGTCACGAAAGTCGGTAACACCCGAAGCCGGTGTCCCAACCCTTGTGGAGGGGGCCGTCTAAGGTGGGACTGGTGATTGGGACTAAGTCGTAACAAGGTAGCCGTACCGGAAGGTGCGGCTGGATCACCTCCTTTCTAAGGAGCACACATAAGAACCCCAGCGAACCAGCCGCACGTGTTGGTGTTGGGAGCTCAAGGGTGGAACATCACAACTTCTGCTCATACCTTCCAGCGTTGTCCGGTGACTGCCGTGTCGATGTTGATTGTTGTATGGGCTAGAACGAACACGTTATTGGGTCCTGGAATCACAAACCCCAACCGATTGGTTGGGTGTGGTTTCAACCAACAGGACCAACCCCGGTACCGACTGGCAGCTGTGTGTTGTCTGGTGGTGGTGGGTGTTTGGTAGTGGTTTGAGAATCGTATAGTGGACGCGAGCATCAAATAACACGAAAGTGTTGTTTATGTAATGTGATTTTTCTTGTCATCATCTAGTTAGGTGAATGAAACAATTTTTCGCGCACATGAACCAATCCTAGTGGGGTTGGGTGAGTGTGTAAGAGCGCATGGTGGATGCCTTGGCATCAGGAGCCGATGAAGGACGTGGAAATCTGCGATAAGCCTCGGGGAGCCGATAAACAGGCGTTGATCCGAGGGTGTCCGAATGGGGAAACCCCGCCACTCGTGAGGGTGGTGACCCGTGTCTGAATATATAGGGCATGTGGGGGGAACGCGGGGAAGTGAAACATCTCAGTACCCGCAGGAAGAGAAAATAACAATGATTCCGGGAGTAGTGGCGAGCGAAACTGGACGAGCCTAAACCGTGTGCGTGTCAAGCGTGCTGGTGTTGCGTACACGGTGTTGTGGGGTGTACATGGTCCGGTCCAGCATGGCCGGTCTGTGACGAGTGTTGGTGTAGTCGAACCTGGTGGGAAACAGGACCGGAGTGGGTGAGAGTCCCGTAGGCGAAACGTCAGCCAGTTGCAGTGTGTGCGTTGCCCGAGTAGCACGGAACTCGTGGAATTTCGTGTGAATCTGCCAGGACCACCTGGTAAGGCTAAATACTTCCTGATGACCGATAGCGGATTTAGTACCGTGAGGGAATGGTGAAAAGTACCCCGGGAGGGGAGTGAAAGAGTACCTGAAACCATGTGCTTACAATCCGTCAGAGCAGTATCTAGATGACTGTGATGGCGTGCCTTTTGAAGAATGAGCCTGCGAGTTAGCGGTGCGTGGCGAGGTTAACCCGTGTGGGGTAGCCGTAGCGAAAGCGAGTCCGAATAGGGCGTACCTAGTCGCGTGTCCTAGACCCGAAGCGGAGTGATCTAGCCATGGGCAGGGTGAAGCGTGTGTAAGAGCGCGTGGAGGCCCGCACCCACTTCAGTTGAAAATGGAGGGGATGACCTGTGGTTAGGGGTGAAAGGCCATTCAACTCTGTGATAGCTGGTTCTCCCCGAAATGCATTTAGGTGCAGCGTTGCGTGGTTCTTGCTGGAGGTAGAGCTACTGGATGGCTGATGGGCCCTACCGGGTTACTGACGTCAACTAAACTCCGAATGCCAGTCAAGGTTCAGCGTGGCAGTGAGACAGTGGGGGATAAGCTTCATTGTCGAGAGGGAAACAGCCCAGACCATCAACTAAGGCCCCTAAGCGTGTGCTCAGTGGGAAAGGATGTTCAGTTGCGAAGACAACCAGGAGGTTGGCTTAGAAGCAGCCACCCTTGAAAGAGTGCGTAATAGCTCACTGGTCAAGTGATTGAGCGCCGATAATGTAGCGGGGCTAAGTACACCGCCGAAGTTGTGGCAGCACCACAAACAACCGTAATGGTGTGGTGTTGGGTAGGGGAGCGTCGAGTCGCTGGTGAAGTCATCGTGTGAACGAGTGGTGGAAGCGATTCGAGTGAGAATGCAGGCATGAGTAGCGAAAGACGGGTGAGAAACCCGTCCACCGGATGACCAAGGGTTCCAGGGCTAGGCTAATCCGCCCTGGGTAAGTCGGGACCTAAGGCGAGGCCGACAGGCGTAGTCGATGGACAACCAGTTGATATTCTGGTACCGACACACAACCGACAGTACCAAAACACACGATACTAACCCTGTGATGACCCCGTGGTGCCTGCGGGTACCTGGTTGGGTTTGAGTGGGGGACCTGAGTGTGGAGTCGGTAAGCGTGAGGTGTGACGCAGAAAGGTAGCCAGGCCGTGCGATGGTAGTCACGGTCTAAGGTTGTAGCACGTGGGGGTAGGTAAATCCGTCCCCACATTTGGTGTGAGAGCTGATGGGCGCCCCACGTTGGTGGGGTGATCTGGTGATCCTCTGCTGCCGAGAAAAGCATCGACGTGAGGGTGTGTGTTGCCCGTACCCTATAACCGACACAGGTGGTCGAGTAGAGAATACTAAGGTGATCGAGAGAATCGTGGTTAAGGAACTCGGCAAAATGCCCCCGTAACTTCGGGAGAAGGGGGACCATCCCGGTGAACCCACCATGCGTGGGGATGTGCTGGTGGTGGTCGCAGAGGCCAGAGAGAAGCGACTGTTTATTAAAAACACAGGTCCGTGCGAAGATGTAAGTCGATGTATACGGACTGACGCCTGCCCGGTGCTGGAAGGTTAAGAGGACCTGTTAACCCTTTGGGGTGAAGCGGAGAATTTAAGCCCCAGTAAACGGCGGTGGTAACTATAACCATCCTAAGGTAGCGAAATTCCTTGTCGGGTAAGTTCCGACCTGCACGAATGGCGTAACGACTTCTCTGCTGTCTCAACCACGAACTCGGCGAAATTGCATTACGAGTAAAGATGCTCGTTACGCGCAGCAGGACGGAAAGACCCCGAGACCTTCACTATAGTTTGGTATTGGGATTCGGTGTGGTTTGTGTAGGATAGGTGGAAGACTGGGAAGCCTCGACGCTAGTTAGGGTGGAGTCGATCGGTGAAATACCACTCTGACCATAGTGGATTCCTTAACTTCGGACCCTGATCGGGTTCAGGGACAGTGCCTGATGGGTAGTTTAACTGGGGCGGTTGCCTCCTAAAGAGTAACGGAGGCGCCCAAAGGTTCCCTCAGCCTGGTTGGCAATCAGGTGTCGAGTGTAAGTGCACAAGGGAGCTTGACTGTGAGACGGACGTGTCGAGCAGGAGCGAAAGCTGGGACTAGTGACCCGGCCATGGCTTGTGGAAGCGTGGTCGCTCAACGGATAAAAGGTACCTCGGGGATAACAGGCTGATCTTGCCCAAGAGTCCATATCGACGGCATGGTTTGGCACCTCGATGTCGGCTCGTCGCATCCTGGGGCTGGAGTCGGTCCCAAGGGTTGGGCTGTTCGCCCATTAAAGCGGTACGCGAGCTGGGTTTAGAACGTCGTGAGACAGTTCGGTCCCTATCCGCTGCGTGCGTAGGAAATTTGTGGAGGTCTGTCCTTAGTACGAGAGGACCGGGACGGACGAACCTCTGGTGTGCCAGTTGTTCCGCCAGGAGCATGGCTGGTTGGCTACGTTCGGGATGGATAACCGCTGAAAGCATCTAAGCGGGAAGCCGGCTCCGAGATGAGATTTCCAACTGACTTTGAGTCAGGGGAGGTGTCCTATAGATGATGGGGTTGATAGGCCGGGTATGGAAGCACTGTGAGGTGTGGAGTTGACTGGTACTAATACACCGATCACTCATCAACTCTTTTCATGGGGTTGGTGTGTGCGAGAAAGTGTTTTGCTCGCTGGCTAGGTTTTTAGTGATGGCTTGATTGTTCGCCCTGATGGGGTGGGCATGTTGCATGTTTGGTGTTCGCGTTCGCTGTGCGGTTCTTGGACCATTACCACCCAAACGTTGTTTGGGTGTGGTGGTTTGTTGGTTTTGCGGTGGTGATAGTGGTGGGGAAACGCCCGGTTAACCGTTCCGATCCCGGTAGCTAAGCCCATTCGCGCTGATGGTACTGCAACTTGGTGGTTGTGGGAGAGTAAGTGACTGCCGCAATATTTTTTGGGGTGATGGCCTCGTTCGATCCTGTTGGGTTGGGCGGGGCCATCACTGTATTCACCGGTTATTGCTACCTGGCGGGGGTGTTGCTACCTGGCGCGGGGTTGCTGCGCCCCCGCCAGGTAGCAAACAGGAGAGGGGAAGGGATGGAGACGAACAGAATTGACGCTCTCAGAGCCGAGCTTGCTCGCGACGGCGAGGTTGCGATCGGGTTCAATCGGACGAAGCAGTTTCTGCGTAATCCTGCCGGTTTTCTCGGGCTGCGCCGTTCCTCCCCGCCCTCACCACAGGTGATCGTCAACAACTTCGGTCTGTGGGCCGCCGTGGACGGATTCCCCGAAGGCGGCGTGCCATGGGCCCGTATTCTCGAAGTCCACATCACCAAGGTGAACGTCAGCTCGTATATCGACGTAAGCATCAGAACTCCCGATACGCCTGACCGCCGGCGTTCGCTGCGTCTGCCGCATATGCTCACGGTCGATCCGGAAGAACTGGCCAAATGGATCGTCATGGAACTGATGGAACGCGGCAACCCGATCTGACTTTCATCCCGACAGTCCAACGACGACTTTCACCCCGGTGTCCTCCTGAGGAGATCCCTTCCGGATGGTAGGCGACGCGTTCTCGCACCGAAGCTCACATGCTTGTCCATAGTTATGTCGCATGTCATGATGAAACTGTCCGTTGCGCCGGATGCAAGTGAATAGTGACATCCGAATAGACAGCAAGGGAGAGACCGCATGAACGTATCAACCATCATCTGGATCGTCGTCGCCATCGTCGTGGTCCTGATCATCGTCGGCATCATCATCGCAGTCAGCCGAAAGGCGGCGGCGAAGAAGCGCGAACACCAGCGGCAAGAGGCCGCCCAGATTCGACAGGAAGCTGCCGAATCCGAACATGATGTTCGCGCTCGAGAGGCCGAAGTCGAGAAACAGAGGGCAGATGCAAAGCGCGCAAAGGCTGAGGCCGATGCTCGAGCTGCCGAGGCTGATCGTCAAGCGGCCGAGGCTGAACAGCTGGATACCCAGGCCGCGAAGCGCGAAGAAGCTGTGAAGGCCGAACGGCTCGAGCACGACCGCAGGCTGCAACATGCCGACGAACTTGACCCGGATACACAGCAGGATTCCGGTGACGCTCGTCGTGCAGACAACGCCGGTGCTGCTGGGGCGGCCGCGGCCGGGGCTCATGGGACGTCGACGAACAGCCAGACTGAGCACCGCCCCGACGAAACCGTACCGCAGGCCGGGCATCGGCCCGACGAGCCAGTCCAGCGAAACGATGTCCGCCATGAACAGCCTGTTCGGCCGGACGCACCTCGTCAGGACCATCCTGGTCATCGTGATCACGCCTATGTGGAACAGCCTGTTCGGCAGGATGCGCCGCGTCCGGACCAGCCTGGCTCTCAGGAGCCGGTGCACCGCGATCCCCACGCACAGCAGCAGGACATCCGAGCTGACCAACAACCGCCGGAAAACGGAGTCCGGCCCCACGCCGAGGAGCCGCCGGCCGAGGAGTACGATCCTCGAGTCGACCGACGCGGCACTCAAGGCCCATACGCTCGCGGCGATCGGAGGGTGGATCCGCTCGATGACGGAGGGGACCCCGACGTTCCGAAACACTGACGCATCATCGGCCTGAGTCAGATGAGACGGTGCCCGAACCACCCACGGTTCGGGCACCGTCTCGTTGGTCTCGGACCTCCGGGCACTGCGAGCGATCGTGCTTCGGATGGGAACAGCCGCCTCGGCGAGGGATCGAGCTGAGAACAACGACACGAATTCGTGACAAGCGGTTGCGTTGAAATCGATTGATGCTTCTGTAGTGTGTACGGCAAGATCCTAAGGAAGGCACCCTATGCTCGATAAGCTGCACGACGCACTTCGACTCCGCACCAACCCGGCCATCTTCTTCTCCTCAGCGGCCGTGATCATCATCTTCGTCCTGGGGACGATCTTCTTCACCGATCAGCTCGACGCAGGCGTCTCGGTCGCCTCGGATTGGCTGCTGACGAACCTCGGCTGGTTCTACATCCTCGGCGTCACCGTCTTCGTCGCGTTCCTCATCTACATCGCCGCTTCCCGCTACGGGCGAGCGAAGCTCGGCCCCGACGACGAACCCCCGGAGCATTCCAATGGCGCCTGGTTCGCCATGCTCTTCGCCGCCGGCATCGGCTCGATCCTCATGTTCTGGGGCGTTGCCGAACCCGTCAGCCACTTCGGCGATCCACCGCGTGCTTCCCTCGGCATCGAACCGGGCACGCCTGCCGCCGCGGTAGATGCCATGAACTTCACGTACTACCACTTCACCCTGCACACCTGGGCGATCTTCACCCTGCCCGCGCTGTGCTTCGCCTACTTCATCCACAAGCGGAACCTGCCGCCGCGGGTGAGCTCGATCTTCCAGCCCATCCTCGGTGAGAAGATCCACGGTCCCATCGGCAAGACAATCGATGTCGTCGCCATCATCGGCACCGTCTTCGGCATCGCCGTTTCGATCGGTCTGGGCACGCTGCAGATCAACGGCGGTCTCGCCCAGGTCATCGGCGTCCCCGAGAACGCTCTGTGGCAGCTGATCATCATCGGCGTCGTCTGCGGACTGGCTACGATCTCAGTCTCGCTCGGCCTCGACAAAGGCATCAAGGTCCTGTCGAACCTCAACATCGTCGTGGCTGTGCTGCTGCTCGTCTTCATCGTCGTCTTCGGCCCGACCCTGTTCATGGCCAAGGGCGTTTTCGAATCCCTCGGCACCTATATCCAACAGCTGCCCGAACTCGCGCTGTGGAACGACACATTCGCCAACACCGGCTGGCAGAACACCTGGACGGTCTTCTATTGGGCGTGGACGATCACCTGGTCGCCGTTCGTCGGCATCTTCATCGCCCGCATCTCCCGCGGACGCACCATTCGCCAGTTCGTCATCGGCGTGCTCGCCATCCCCTCGGCCTTCTCCATCCTGTGGTTCGGCATCTTCGGATACGCCTCCTTCGACATCGAGCTCAACCAAGGCGGAGGACTGGTCGACCGAGTCGTCGACCAGGGAGACATCCCGGGAGCGCTGTTCGCGTTCCTCGACCACTACCCACTGGCCGGACCCGTGTCGGTGATCGCGATCGTCCTCGTGGTGATCTTCTTCGTCACCTCGGTGGACTCCGCAGCTCTCGTCGTCGACACGATGAACAACGGCCACGAAGACTTCAACCCGCTGCCGCAGCGTATCTTCTGGGCCCTTGCCGTCGCCGTTGTCACCGCCGCGCTGCTGGTGTTCTCCGGCACCGGCGGCCTCGAGGCTCTGCAGTCGACGATCATCCTCGTCGGTCTGCCGTTCTTCATCATCGCCTACTTCCAGATCTACGCCCTCATGCGCGCCCTGCGTGAGGACGCAGGCGTTCTGCCGCGTGTGCGCATGCGCCGCTGGAAGAAGGTCCTGCCGCCCGAAGAGGTCGAACGCCGACAAGGCGGTGACGAACAGTTCGGACACGAATACGACGATGATGAGGACGTCGTCACCGAACCTCAAGCCGTTGAACCGGCGCCGAAGTTCCGGGATCCCTACATCGAGGTCTCTCGTGAGAAGAAGGGCCGGCGTGAAGGAACGCTGGCCAGCCGCACGGGCAGCCGTTCGGGCAGCTCGGGCCAAGGCAAGGGCGGCGACCCAGGACAGGACGACGACGCCGGCTGAGGCGGCTCACCGTGGCCAGCGGCGACAGTCTGATTGTCGCGGCCCGGAGCGATCAGCCTGATCGGCGCGGCCGGGCATGACGAAGGGGGCGCTGCACATGCAGCGCCCCCTTCGTCGTTTCGAGTCTGGGCCGAAGTTCCCACTCAGGTCATCGAATCAGCGCAGGGCCTCCTCGGTGATCTGGGATTCAGACGATCGGGTCAGATCACTGACCGTTCTTTATCATCTCCGCGCACTTCTCACCCATCATCATCACGGTGATGTTGGGGTTGACCGTGGTGATCTCGGGCATCGCCGAGGCGTCGACGACGCGCAGACGGTTGACGCCCTTGACCCGCAGCTGCGGATCCAGCGGCGACATCTCGTCTTCAGGTGCACCCATGCGCACCGTGCCGACCGGGTGGTAGACGGTGTTGTGGGTGCGGGTGATGTAGTCGGCGATCTGCTCGTCGGTCTGGACGTCCTTGCCGGGGAACAGCTCCTCGCCAGCCCATTCGGACATGGCGTCCTGGGAGACGATCTCGCGAGCCTTCTTGATGCCGGCGACCATGACGCGCATGTCATGGCCTTCCGGATCGGTGAAGTATCGGGGGTCGACCTTCGGCTTGTCACGGAAGTCCTTCGAACGCAGGCGCACGGTGCCGCGCGACTTCGCATGAGTGACATTCGGGGTGAGGCAGAAGGAGTTCTCCGAGGTCTTGTAGCCCTGACGCAGGGTGTGCATATCGAAGGGCACCGAACCGTAGTGCATCATCAGGTCGGGACGGTCGAGCCCGTCCTCGGTGGGGGAGAAGATGCCGATCTCCCACCACTGGGTGGAATCCTCGACCATCGGCTTCTTGGCCTCCCAGGAGATGACGCCCTCCGGGTGATCGCCCAGGTGCTCGCCGACTCCCGGCGAATCCACGCGAGCTTCGATGCCGACCTCGGCGAGGTGGGCCTTCGGGCCGATGCCCGAGAGCATGAGCAGCTGCGGGGTGTTGATCGCGCCGGAGGAGACGATGACTTCCTTCTTAGCCTCGATCCGGTTGGTCTTGCCGAAGGCATTGTTGACCACGAGCACGGCCGTGCAGTTGTCGTCCTCGTCGAACTCGAGCTCCTTGGCCTGAGTGTCGGTGAGGATCGTGAGGTTCTCACGGTCGAGGATCGGGTGGAGGTAAGACACCGAGGAGGACGACCGGGTGCCGTCGTCCTTGCGGTTGACCTGGAAGAAGTTCGCACCGTTGATGACGGTCTGGCCCTCGTTGAACTGCACGCGAGGGATGCCGGCCTGCTCGCAGGCGTCGAGGAGCGCGACACCACACGGATCGACCGGGGGCACGTTCATCAGACGGACGGGGCCGTCATGGCCGTGGTGGTCACCGGGCAGCTCATTGTTCTCGAGCTTCTTGTACAGGCCGAAGGTGTCCTTCGAACCCCATCCGGCTGCGCCGTGCTTCTCTTCCCACTCGTCGAGATCTTCGCGCGGAGCCCAGAAGGCGATGCATGAGTTGTGGGAGGAGCAGCCGCCGAGCACCTTGGCGCGGGCGTGGCGCATGTGCGAGTTGCCGTTCTCCTGCTCTTCGATCGGGTAGTCCCAGTCGTAGCCGGATTCGAGGAGCTCCATCCAACGGTTGAGCTCAAGGACGACGTCCTTGTCCGTGTCGGTGGGGCCGGCTTCGAGGAGTCCCACGGTGACTTCGGGGTCCTCGCTCAGTCGGGCCGCGACCGCTGCGCCGGCGGAGCCGCCGCCGACGACGACGTAATCAAAGCTATGAGTAGTCTTCACTGTTCATCTCTCCTTAAACTGCGGTAATCGTCTACAGGCTGCGGCGGATCACTTGGTGTGATCGGGGAACCAGCCGGTGACCGCCGGCTCGAGGTTCTGGTAGATGTGCTTGGCTTCCTGGTACTCGGCCAGCCCCGTGGGTCCGAGCTCGCGCCCGAAGCCGGACTGTTTGTAACCGCCCCATTCAGCCTGCGGCAGGTAGGGGTGGAAGTCATTGATCCAGATGGTGCCGTGCCGCAGACGCTGGGCGACCAGCTGGGTCTTGCCCGCATCCTGGCTCCACACTGCCCCGGCCAGACCGTAGTAGGTGTCGTTGGCGATCTCGACGGCCTCATCCACGGTCGAGAAGGTCTCGACCGTGACGACAGGACCGAAGGCCTCATCGGAGACGACGGACATTCCGCGCTTGACTTGGTCGAGCACGGTCGGCAGGTAGTAGAAGCCATCGGCCAGATCGCCTTCACCGAACTTGCCGCCGCAGCGCAGACGCGCACCTTCGGCCACACCCTTCTCCACGTAGGCGTGCACCTTGTCGCGGTGTGCCGCAGAGATCAGCGGACCGGTCTCGGCGTTCTCATCGAAAGGTCCGCCGAGGCGGATCTGCTCGGCACGCTCCACGAGGCGGCTGACGAATTCCTCGGCGATGGAATCCTCGACGATGAGTCGGGCGCCGGCCGAACACACCTGACCGGAGTGGACGAAGGCGCCGTTGAGAGCATTATCCAGAGCCGCATCGAAGTCGGCATCGGCGAAGACGACGTTCGGGTTCTTGCCGCCGAGCTCAAGGGCGATCTTCTTGATCGAGTCGGCGGCGTTGCGGAACAGCAGACGACCGGTGACGAGGCCACCGGTGAACGAGACCATGTCGATGTCCTCATGCGTCGACAGCGGGGCACCGGCATCGGCACCCGCACCGAGGATGAGGTTGCCGGCTCCAGCCGGCAGACCGAGCTCTTCGAGCACCTGCATGGTGAGGATCGCCGTGTGCGGGGTGAGCTCGGCAGGCTTGAGGATGAAAGTGTTGCCAGCGGCGATGGCCGGGGCGATCTTCCACGCTGCCTGCAGCAGCGGGTAGTTCCACGGAGTGATGAGCGCGCAGACGCCGACGGGCTCGTGCACGATCTTCGACGCAACGGTGTCGGTGCCGGCGTCGACGACGCGACCGGCATCGTTTGCGGCGAGCTTGCCGAAGTAGTCGAAGCAATTCGCGATGTCGTCCATGTCGATCTGCGATTCGACGAAGCGCTTGCCGGTGTCCAGGGACTCGGCCTTCGCGAATTCGTCCTTGCGCTCACGCAGCACAGCGGCGAACTTCAGCAGCAGATCGCCGCGTTCGCTGGCGGGAACGGACGACCAGACGCCGGAGTCGAAGGCGCGACGAGCGGCCCTGATCGCCAGCTCGGTATCTTCGGGGCTGGCTTCGTCCACCTCGGCGACGAAGCTGCCGTCGGCCGGGTTGTGGATCTTCCGGGTTCCACCGTTGACGGCTGAAACCCACTGTCCGTCGATGAAGAGTGTGTTTGGCACGATTTCTCCTTTTCCTAGCGGGTGAACGAGTTGCAGTTCTGTGGAGTCGAATGGTCTACGCGCCGTCTGACCTGCACGGCGACTGAGCTCTGCGGCGTCGACTCGCGTGCTTCCGGCAATCACAATAGGCGAAGTCAGGGGCCGAATGCGCAATCCGATGATGCTGGTCACATAGGCAAGTGATATTGCTCATGGCGCGGCAGGGGACTGCGGCTGAAGGGGCTGTGCTGTCGTTCGCAGAAAGCGCGACGGGCAGGTCGGTCGCCGCGGGGGAGAAGCGGGCGGTGCAACCTGAAATTCTGATCGTGGAAAAGCGGAGACGTCCGTCATCCGCACAATGGGCTTCCACGTCAGGTGTCATTCATCTCCTGGTGTCGAGGCGGCGCGGATCTCCGCTGCCGCCGAACCTCTTCGATTGCCGTCGGCCGTGTTCGACTGGATTCGCCTTGATTCTAACAGAGCGCTGAGGCGGTGACCTGGGTCTCGACGCTCGTGACAGCGGGCACGATGGTGAGCAGAATCGGGGCGTTGACGTGTCCCCGCCCACACGGCGTTGGAGCAGTGAGTGCACTAGAATAGAGCGGAACATCAAAAAGACTTCATAGGGAGAATCGTGGCCCAAGGGGATTCGCGAGACAGCCAGGACAACCGCCGCGCAGATGGCGGTCACCGCTCAGATCGCGACAACAATCGCAACCGTCGACCGGACAACCGGGACGGCCGCGGGCCACGCCATTCCGACCGCCGAGGCGGCTACCAGGGCAATCGTCGCAATGACGACGATCGCCGAGGGTACGGTCAGAACCGCAGGAATGACGATGATCGTCGTGGTGGCTTCCAACGGGATCGCCGTGATGACGATCGCCGTGGTGGAATCAACCGAGATCGTCGCGATGACGACCGTCGCGGTGGGTACCAGGGCAACCGTCGCAATGACGATGATCGCCGAGGTGGGTTCAACCGGGACCGCCGTGATGGTGATGATCGTCGCGGTGGTTACCAGGGCAACCGCCGGAACGATGACGACCGTCGCGGTGGTTACCAGGGCAACCGTCGGAACGACGATGACCGCCGAGGCGGCTTCAACCGTGACCGTCGTGATGGAGATGACCGCCGAGGCGGTTACCAGGGCAATCGCCGCAATGACGATGATCGCCGAGGCGGCTTCAACCGTGACCGTCGCGACGGAGACGACCGTCGGGGCGGCTACCGCGGAAACCGCCGCGACGACAACCGCGGAGGACGCGGCGGCCATGGCCGCATCGACAACGACCGTCGTGCATCACGCAAGACCGACACGGGCGACTACGCACGCGAACAGCGGGCCCGTCGCCCGCGCATCCAGGAACCCGAGATCCCCGAAGGCGTCACCGGCCGCGAACTCGACAAAGAGATCTCGTCACAGCTGCGTTCCCTCGATAAAGAGAACGCCGACATGGTCGCCAAGCACCTCGTCGCCGCCGGCGGCCTGCTCGACCTCGACCCGGAACGAGCCCACGAACATGCCAAGGCCGCCATGGCCCGCGCCGGTCGTGTCGCCGTCGTCCGCGAAGCACTCGGCATCGCCGCGTACTACGTGGAGCAGTACGACGAAGCCGTCCGCGAGCTGCGTACCCATCGTCGCATCTCCGGTTCGAACGACAACATCGCGCTGATCGCCGACGCCGAACGCGGCCGCGGAAAGCCCGAGAAAGCCCTCGAGCTGCTGAAGAACTCCGAGGAACTCGACCTCGAGAACGAGACCCGCACCGAACTCGTCATCGTCGCAGCCGGAGCGAAGTCCGACCTCGACGACATCGCCGGTGCGCGCCGACTCATCGAAGCTGAGGACTTCACTCAGAAGCCCAGCGGCGGACTCGTCCGACTCATGGCCGCGTACGCCGAGGTGCTGCGCATCGACGGCGAAACCGAACTCGCCGACAAATATGAAGAGCTCTCCCGCCGCACCGCCAAGGCGACCGGCACCCTCTTCGGTGACGAGATGCCGGACCTCAACGCCGGCGTCGAGATCGAGACCGTCGAAGAGGTCGAAGACGAGCCCGAAACTCCCGAAGCTGAGACCTCCGAAGAGTCTGACGCTGAGGCCGCTGACGCCGAGGCAACCGAGGGCGAGGCCGCGGACGCTGAGACTGTTGAGCCTGCGGACGACTCAACCAGCGAAGCCGATGATTCGTCGGCCGAAGCAATCGCCGCTCCTGTCACAGCTGGCGAACCCTCGACGGAAGCCGACGCAGAGCCCGAAGCTCCGGCGGCAGCCCCGAAGTCGAAGACGCATGTCTCGGCGAAGGAACTGAAGTCGGTCAAGGTCACCGACGACGAGATCGAAGCCGAACTCGACGAGATCCTCGCCGATGCCGAAGCAGGATCTGACTCTGACGCAGACGGTTCCGACTCTGACGCAGACGGTTCCGACTCTGACGCAGCACCCGCCGAGGCCGACGGAGACCAGTGACACTGACCGCCGAACAGGACAACACAGCAGATGGGCGCCTGCCCGAGTCCCCGGGCACGCCCATCGACTGTGTCCTGTTCGACCTCGACGGAGTCGTCTACCACGGCAACCACGCCATCGACGGTGCCGCCGACGGCATCAACTGGCTCCACACGCAGTCGATCCCGGTCAACTACGTCACGAACAACGCCACCCGCACCGCAGAAGCTACGGCCGAAAAGATCACCGGCATGGGAGTCGACGCCTCCGCTGACGAGGTGACCACCTCGGCGCAGGTGCTCGCCGAACGCCTGGCCGAACGATTCGGACCCGGCGCCCGCGTCCACCTCCTCGGCACCACCGGACTGCGCATCGCACTCGAAGACGCAGGCCTCGAAATCACCGACTCGCTCGACGCTAGTCCCGTTGCCGTCGCACAAGGACTCGACCCGGAGATCGACTACGCGAAGATCGTCCGCACCTGCGACATCATCCGCTCCGGCGCGGAATGGTGGGCGAGCAACCCCGACTTCTCCCTCCTCACGGAAACCGGGAAAGTCCCCGGCAACGGTGCCTTCGTCGAGCTCATCGCCCGACTCACCGACGCCACCCCCGTCATCGTCGGCAAACCCGCCCCGCACATGATGGACTTCGCGGCCGGCCGCCTCGGCGCGCATCGCCCGCTCATGGTCGGGGACCGACTCAACACCGACATCGAAGGCGGATGCGCCGCCGGAATCGACACGGCACTCGTCCTCACCGGAATCCACGACGTCCATGACGCCCTGCGCGCTGGGCCCGGGAGCCGACCGACCTTCATCCTGCCGAATCTGCGCGGACTCGAAGCCCTCATCACCGGCACCGACCGCGGGGAATCCGGCCGGATCGAAGCCGAACTCCGGCGGGCATGGGCGGCCATCGACGCAGGGGAGACCGACGCCGAGGCGGTCCTGGCCGAAGGACGCCTGCCCCACCGGATCGGGGAGGACGAATGAGCGAGAACCCAACCCCCGCCTCGGTGAGTGGGGACGTGCCGGTCGAGACATGGCGGGCCAGCCTCGCCGAAGCCAAAGAGGCACCGGCCGCAGAGCGCCATGAACACCTGAACTCCCTACTCAACGATCTCGACGCACAGGTGGGCTCCTTGTGAGCAGACTCGACCGGGCTCTCGTCGACCGCGGACTGCTGAACTCTCGCTCCCGCGCGGCCCGCGAAATCGCCGCCGGCCGCGTCAGCGTCAACGGCCGCACCGCCTCCAAAGCCTCCCAAGACGTGAAAGACACCGATGACGTCGCTGTCACCGAACCCGACCCCTGGGTCGCCCGCAGCGCCCACAAACTCCTCGGCGCGCTCGACGCCTTCGACCTCTCCGACCGACTTCGGGGTCTGACCGCGCTCGACGCGGGAGCCTCCACCGGAGGCTTCACCCAAGTCCTCCTCACCCGCGGAGTCTCACAGGTCTGGGCCGTCGACGTCGGCCACGACCAACTCGCACCCGTCCTCCGCGACGACCCGCGCGTGCACGTCCGCGAAGGACTCAACCTCCGCGAACTGGCCGACTCCGACGTGCCGACCGTCGACCTCGTCGTCGCCGACGTCTCCTTCATCTCCCTGCGCCTGCTCATCGGCCCGCTGCTGGCCGCCACCGCCGCATACGGAGAACTCCTCCTCATGGTCAAACCCCAATTCGAACTGGCACGCGCCTCCCTGGACAAACACGGAGTCGTCACCAGCCGCGACAAACGCCGCCGCGCCATCGACTCCGTCCTCGCCGCCGTCACCGACAACGGCGCGCGCGTCACCGATATCGCACCCTCACCGCTGCCGGGCCCCAGCGGCAACCGAGAGTACTTCCTGCGTGTTCGCCCAGGCCGAACACATGACCAGTCCGATAGGCTCGACCAAGCAGACATCCCCGCCCACCTGGACGAAATGATGAGAGGAGAGTCGTGACCAGACACATCATGGTGCTGCTGCACCCCCAACGTGATGAGTCGGCCGTGGCCGCCGTCAGCGTGTTCAAGGCCCTCCTCGACGACGGAGTCACCCCCGTCGTCCTCTCCGACGAGATCGTCGGCATTCGCGCCCGCCAGGCCGAAGCCGTCGACGACGAACCCATCCTCCACCACTGCACCATCATCGATCCCTCCGAACTGGGGGAGTGGAAGAACGCCTGCGAACTCGTCATCGTCTTAGGCGGGGACGGCACGATCCTGCGCGCCGCCGAACGCTTCCACGGCTCCGGCGCCCCGCTCATGGGCGTCAACCTCGGCCATGTCGGATTCCTCGCCGAAAGCGAGAAGGAAGACCTCGCCGAGGCGGTCCACCGCGCCTCCCAACGTGACTACTCCGTCGAGGAGAGGCTCGCCCTCGACGTGTCCGTGTGGCACGAAGGCGAGAACATCTTCAACGCCTGGGCTCTCAACGAGGCGACCATCGAGAAGACCTCGAAGTCCCGGATGATCGACGTCGTCCTCGGCGTCGACGCTCGCCCCGTATCCTCCTTCGGCTGCGACGGCGTCATCCTCGCCACCCCCACCGGCTCGACCGCGTACTCGTTCTCCGCCGGCGGTCCCATCGTCTGGCCCGAGGTCGAAGCGCTCATCCTCGTTCCGATCTCCGCCCACGCCCTGTTCTCCAAACCCCTGGTCGTCAACCCGACCTCCCGCCTCGGCGTGGAGATCTCCCAGTCGAATCCCGAGTTCTCCGCCGTGCTGTGGTGCGACGGTCGCCGTGCCCTCGAACTGCCGTCCGGGGCGCGTGTGGAAGCCACGCGTTCGAAATCACCGATCCGTCTCGCTCGCCTGCACACCGGCCCGTTCACCGACCGACTCGTCGCGAAGTTCCGCCTGCCCGTCTCCGGCTGGCGAGGACCGATCAAGGAGGCCTGAATGATCTCCGAACTGCGCATCTCCCACCTCGGCGTCATCGCCGAGGCCGCCGTCGAACTCGATACCGGCTTCACCGTCGTCACCGGTGAGACCGGTGCGGGCAAGACCATGTTCGTCTCCGCCCTGTCCCTCCTCATGGGCCGCAAGGTCGGTTCCGGAGTCGTGCGCAAAGGCGCGGAGAAGGCCGAAGTCGAGGGCATCTTCACCGGAGTTGCCGAACCAGTGCGCGAACGCATCGAGGAAGCCGGAGGCAGCGCCGACGACGAAGCGATCATCTCCCGTACCGTCGCACTCAAAGGCCGCGCCCGGGCGACGGCCGGCGGACGGACCGTGCCGATCTCCGTGCTCACCGACATCTCCTCGGACCTCATCACCCTCCACGGTCAGTCCGAACAGCTGCGCCTCAAGGGCGCCGCCCAGCAGCGGCACCTCCTCGACGTCGCCGGCGGGTCGGCCCTCGCCGAGGTGGCCGACCGCTACCGTGTCGCCTTCGAGAACTGGCGCGAGACGGAAGCCCGCGTCACTCGCATCAAAGACTCAACCGCCGCCCGCCGCGAACGCATCCTGTGGTTGCGCGGCTGCCTGGAGGCCATCGACAAGGTCCGTCCCGAACCCGGTGAGGACGAGACCCTGGCCGCGCAGGCGGCGAAGCTCGGGTCCGCCGCCGAGATCACCCGCGCCGTCGGCGCCGCCCACGACCTGCTGCTCGGTTCTGAGATCGACGATGCCGGGGCGGCCGTCGACCTCGTCCACCAAGCCATCAGCACGATTTCCGATGTCGAAGGCTCCGACAAGGAACTCGTCACCATCCGCGAGGCACTCAACGACGCTGTGCTGCGCCTGTCCGACTCCGCCGCGGAACTGTCGTCCTACCTCTCGGGATTCGACGAACTCGGCGAGACCTCGCTTGAGGAGACCGAAGCCCGTCGCGCGGAACTCGGATCTCTGGCCCCCTATGGTCAGGACGTCGCCGAAGTCCTCGACTTCGAAACCCGATCGGCCGCGGAACTCGCCGAACTCGAAGCCGAGGACCGCGACCTCGACGGACTCGACGCCGAACTCACCGAGGCTCGCGAGACCATGGAGGCGGCCGCCTCGGCGCTCACAGAGATCCGCAAGTCCACCGCGGAGGAGTTCTCCGCAGCCGTCAGCGAAGAACTGACCGCCCTGTCGATGCCGAAGGCATCGGTCGCCTTCGAGATCTCCGAACGCGAACCCACCACCCACGGGGCCGACGAGGTCCGGCTGACCTTCGCCGCCCACGAATCCTCCATCCCCGACGACATCGCGAAGATCGCCAGCGGCGGTGAGCTCTCCCGCGTCATGCTCGCCATCGAAGTCGTCCGCGCCGCCAGCGAATCCATCCCCACCTACGTCTTCGACGAAGTCGACGCCGGAGTCGGCGGCAAAGCGGCCGTGGAGATCGGCCGCCGGCTGGCCAAGCTCGCCCGGAATGCCCAAGTCATCGTCGTCACCCACCTGCCGCAGGTCGCCGCGTGGGCCGACACCCATGTGACCATCGTCAAGGACGATGACGCCGAGACCGTGCGCTCGGGCGTGCAGGAGCTGACCGATGCCGAACGCGTCGTCGAACTCTCCCGCATGTTGGCAGGTATGGACGACTCCGCCTCGGCGAAGGCCCACGCGGCCGAACTGCTCGACAACGCTCGGCAGGTCAAGGAGGCCGGCGTTGGCAGCAGATGAGAGAATGGGCGGACCATGAAAGTGCGCAGACACCGTGAGAACCTCACCGCACCGACTCGGTCCGGTCCCGCCCCTGCCCGTCTGGACCGACGCACAAAGAATCTGACGAAACGCCTCCAGGCAGGCGATATCGCCGTCATCAAACACTCCGATATCGACCGCATCTCCGCCGAAGCTCTCGTCGCCTGCCGGCCGGCCGCGGTGATCAACGCGGACAGATCGATTTCCGGCCGCTACCCGAACCTCGGCCCGAGCATCATCGTCGACGCCGGCATCCCCCTCATCGACGCCGCCGGAGCGGAGATCTTCGATACCGTCGACGAGAACGCCGAGATCTCCATCGAAGGCGCCACCATCTACTCTGGCGAGACCGAAGTAGCCACGGGAGTCCTGCAGACGGCCGAGACGATCGCCGAGGACATGCACGCCGCCGAAGCCGGAATGAACTCCGTGCTCGTCGACTTCATCGACAACACGATCGAATACATCCGCAAGGACTCCGATCTGCTCTCGGCCGAACTCGTCGTGCCCGAGGTGAAGACGAAGTTCACCGACCGGCATGTGCTCATCGTCGTCCGCGGGTACCACTACAAGGAGGACCTGGCGATGCTGGCCTCCTACATCCGCGAATACCGGCCGCTGCTCATCGGCGTCGACGGCGGAGCTGACGCCATCATCGAAGCCGGCTACCGACCGGACATGATCGTCGGGGACATGGACTCCGTGTCCGACACCGCTTTGACCTCGGGCGCCGAGATCGTCGTCCACGCCTACCGCGACGGCACGGCACCCGGCACCGAACGGGTCGAAGCCCTCGGCGTCGAATGCGTGGCCTTCGCAGCCTCGGGCACGAGCGAGGACATCGCCATGCTGCTCGCCGACGACAAAGGCGCCGAACTCATCGTCGCCGTCGGCACCCACGACACCGTCATGGAGTTCCTCGACAAAGGCCGCAAGGGCATGGCTTCGACCTTCATCACCCGACTGCGCGTGGGCTCGAAGCTCATCGACGCCAAGGGCGTGTCCCTGCTCTACCGGCAGCGCATCTCCAGCCTGCAGCTGGCCGTGCTCATCATCTCAGGCCTCGTCGCCCTCGGTGTGGCGATGACCGCGACCTCGGCCGGACAGACCTTCCTCGGCCTCATCGGCGCCCAACTCGACGGCCTCTTCGGCTGGATCGGCTCACTCTTCGGCGGCGAACCCACAGCATCGACCGATTCCGCCGGCCTCATCCAAGGACTGACCCGTGATTGATTTCCGCTACCACCTCGTCTCCCTCGTCTCGGTGTTCCTGGCGCTGGCCGTCGGCATCGTCCTCGGTGCGGGACCGCTGAAGGAGCCGATCGGCGAATCCCTGCAGAGCCAGGTCGACGCCCTGCGCTCGGACCGCGACAACCTGCGCTCTGATCTCGACGCGGCCAAGGGCAATATCGACAAGCAGAACGAATTCGTCACCGCCGCCGCCCCCGAACTCATCGGCGGCACCCTCGACGGGCAGGAAGTGAGCATCATCGCCGCTCCCGAAGCGGACTCCGAGCAGGTCGAAGAGGTGAGCAACCGGGTCAAGGAAGCCGACGGCACCATCGCCGGCGACGTCTCGTTCGTGCCGAACACGCTCAGCCTCGCCGATTCCGCTCAGTTCCTCAAGAAGCTGCGGACCCTCGTGCCGAACCTGCCGAAGGACGACTCGACCGCGATCCGCGCCGCCCTCGTCATCGCTCTGACCGGTGACGCCTCGATGCTCGAGGACGAGGACGACCAGGCGGATGCGGAGAAGCAGGCGGCGAAGCTCTACGACGCCTTCGTCGAAGCCGACCGTCTGCGCACCGACACGGACCACAAGACGACCTCGCTGTTCATCGTCGTCGACGATGAGAACTCGACCCTCGCCGAGGATACCGAGCCCAGTCCGCAGGCCTCCGACGACAAGGGCACCCGCACCCTCGTCACCGACTTCGTCACCGCGCTCACCGCCGAATCCACCTCGGTGGTCGTCGCCGGTGACGCCGGATCGGCACAGAACGGACTCGTCAGCGTGCTGCGGTCGGAGAAGTCCCGCGCCAGCACCGTCGACGGACTCGGCCTCGGTGCCGGCCCCGTCATCACCGTGCGGGCACTGGCCTCCGGGGAAGACGGCCGACACGGGCACTTCGGATTCGCCGAGGATGCCGAAAGCATCCTGCCGGGCAAGATCGAAGACACATCCTCCGATGACACGCAGAACGGAGACGAGAAATGATCCGCTCCATCGTCAGCACCGCCGTGGCCGGACTCGCCGGCTTCACCGCGACGAAGGCCGTGCTCAGATCACGGCTGCGCACCCATGAGAGCGTGGTGCGCACCAACCACGCCGGACACGACGTCTCACTCGCCGAAGGCCCCGCCGTCGCAGCGGGACTGCTGGCCGGCAGTCTGCTCATCGAAGATCCCCGCCAGCGGACGGCGACCCTGCTGGCCACGGCCGCGGCGGGCGGCCTCGGTGCTGTCGACGATTTCTGTGAGTCCGGGTCCTCCAAAGGCCTGCGCGGCCACCTGTCCGCACTGGCCCGCGGGGAGATCACGACCGGGACGTTGAAGATCACCGGCATCCCGCTCGCGTCGATCGCGGCCGCCGCGATCCTGCGCAGCCGCACCCGCCCGACTGGGATCTTCGGGATCAGCCATAAGGACGACCGGCCCTGGTACGCGGCCGCCGCGGATGTCATCGTCACCGGGGGAGTGATCGCCGGATCGGCCAACCTGTTCAACCTCCTCGATCTGCGTCCCGGCCGGGCACTCAAGGTCGGAGCGCTCACGCTGGCCTTCACCGACCACGAACGCCGCGTGTCCTGGGCACCTTCAGGTGCGATCGCCGGAGTCACGGCCGCCGTCTGGCCCGATGACCTGGCCGGAGATGCGATGCTCGGCGACACCGGAGCCAATGCCCTGGGGGCTGCGATCGGCGTGATCCTCGCCGAGACCGCCACACCGGCGCAGCGACGCCTCATCCTTGCCGTCCTCGTCGGGCTCACCCTGGCCAGCGAGAAGGTGTCCTTCACCTCCGTCATCGAATCGACCCCCGGCCTGAGGGAGATCGACTCGTTCGGCCGCGAGGACGTGTGAACAAGCTCGTTCGAGTCCTCGCCGCCACGGCGCTGCTCGTATCGATCATCACCCTGCTGACCCGACTGGTCGGCTTCCTTCGCTGGCTCGTGTTCTCGGCGAACGTCGGCGCCGGCACCGTCGGCACCGCTTACCAGAGCGCGAACCAGGTCCCGAACATCCTCTTCGAGGTCGTCGCCGGCGGCGCCCTGGCCGGAGCGGTCATTCCGCTGCTCGCCGTCCCCCTGGCCAGATCGGACAGAGGGACCGCCGGTCGCATCGCCTCGGGGCTGCTGACCTGGGCGGTCAGCGTCACCTTGCCCCTGTCGATCCTGCTGGCCGTGTTCGCTCCGCAGATCGCGAGGATCCTCGTCGATGAGAAGACGAGCGCCGCGGGAGTGCAGGCGACCGTGGAGCTGCTGCTCATGTTCTCCCCGCAGCTCGTCCTCTACGGAATCGGCGCCGTGCTCACCGGAGTGCTGCAGGCCCACCGGAAGTTCCTGTGGCCGGCGTTCGCCCCGCTGCTCTCCAGCCTCATCGTCATCGGCAGCTACATCGCCTACAGTTCCGTTGGCGGCAGCGACGACACCTGGCAGACCCACCTCGGCTGGCTCGGCTGGGGCACCACCGTCGGCGTCGCAGCCCTCGCGCTGCCGCTCGCCCTGCCGATGGCCTCGACCGGGCTGAAGCTGCGCCCCACGTTCTCCTTCCCGCCCGGAGTCGCCCACCGTGCGCTGCGCCTCGCCGGTGCCGGAATGTCGGCCCTGCTCGCCCAGCAGGCCGCTGTGCTCGCGACCCTGACTCTGGCAAACCACATCGGCGGGGACGGCACGCTCGTCCTCTTCAGCTACATCAACGCCGTCTACCTCCTGCCCTATGCGGTGCTCGCCGTGACCGTGGCGACCGTGGTCTTCCCGACCCTGTCGACTTGGGTGGGACGATCCACCGACCCCGAGGCGACCGAGCACAGACGTGCGGAAGCGGGGAAACGCTTGCGGTCGGTGACCTCGACGACGACGGCGCTCATCATCGCCGTCGGCGGACTCGGCGCCGTCATCCTGCTCTCAGCTGCGGGCCCCCTGCAGACCTTCTTCATCGCCATCGACGCCGAAAGTGAGTCCGCCGCCCCCTTCGACTCCATGGCCACGGCGATCATGGTCATGGCCTTGGCCGTGCCCGGGTGGTCTTTCGTGGCGTGGGGCACTCGCGTCTTCTATGCGGTGGAACGCTCCCGCTATTCGGCCGCCGCCACGACGACAGGGTGGATCCTCGTCATCGTCGGCATGATCGGAGCGATCCTGGTCACGGGTTCGAACGGGAATCCCGGGCTGACCCTCATCTGCATCTGCAGCGGCTATGTGTTGGGCATGACCGTGGCCGGAGTGTTCCTGCTCGTGAACATGCGCCGCGTCCTCGGTCCCGCCGGTCTCGCTCTCGTCGGACGCCGGTCGCTGCTCGCGCTCGGAGCCGCAATCGTCGCAGGCACCGCCGGAGTCGTCACCTCGCAGTGGTTCGGGGGACTCTTCGACAACTCCGCGAGCTCGGCCGTCATCGCCGGAGTCGTCGCCGCGCTCATCGGCTGCGTGGTCTTCGGTCTCATCGTGCTCGTCGTCGACCGCGGTTTCCTCGGTGAAGTCCGCAGCCTGCTGGCCGACCGCAACCGGGCCGGCGTCAACGACGAGACGACCGTCCATGCGGCTGGCGAGCACAATAGAGACAACGGACCCAGCGACACCGACAGGGAGAAAAACTCATGAGAATCGTCTTCACCATCGGCACCTCGACCGGGGGAGTCGGCACTCATGTGCACGCACTCGCCCGTGACCTTGCCGCCGCCGGGCACGAGATCGGCGTCATCGGACCGGCCGCCACCGACGAGCACTTCGGCTTCTCCCTGTTGCCAGGAGTCCGCTTCGGCGTCCTCGAACTCGGCACCGGAATCGGCGCCTCCGACGTCGCCCTCATTCGCCGCCAGCGCACACTGCTGCGCAGCTTCGCCCCGCAGATCGTTCACGCCCACGGCTTCCGGGCGGGGTTGATCACCCTGCTGACCCTGCGCACGCTGAGAACTCGACCGAAATTCGTCCTCAGCCTCCACAACCAAGCCAGCGGACAGGGACTGCGCGGCCGCGTCGAAACCCGGGTCGAGACGATGCTCGCCCGCGGGGCCGACCTCGTCCTCGGCGCGAGCACCGACCTCGTCGACCGTGCCCGCGAGCTCGGCGCGCAGGATGCCCGTTTCCTCCCGGCCGCCGCCCCCGAGGTCAGACATGTGTCCGCCGAGGCGGCCGCCGCCACCCGTGCAGGCCTGGCCGAGGAGTTCGACTTCGACCCCGGGGCGCTCATCGTTCTCGCCGTCGGTCGCGTCGCCGAACAGAAGAACTATCCGATGCTCGTGCGCGGACTCGCCCGCCTCGGCGAAGAGCACCGGCAGGGCGAGATCGTCGCTCTCATCGCCGGTGCCGCCGATGACGAGGTGCTCGCCGACGTCCGCGCTCAGTACGCCGGCGCCGCAGCCGCCTCGGCGATTCCGGCCCTGCACTTCCTCGGACCCCGCGACGACATCTCCGAACTCGCCGCCGCCGCGGACGTCTTCGCCCTCACCAGTGTGTGGGAGGCCCGGGCGCTCGTGCTCCAGGAGGCACTCATCTCCGGCAAGGCGATCGTGGCCACCGCCACCGGCGGCAGCGCCGAACTCGTCGGCGACGCAGGCATCCTCATCGCCCATGACGATGATGCCGCCTTCGCCGCAGCCGTGGCCGAACTCGCCGTCGATCCCGCCCGTCGCGCCGAACTCGGGGCCCGCGCCAGGGCACGCGGAGCCGAGCTTCCCGATGAGAGGGAAGTTGCCGAAGAACTCGCAGGTCTTTACACGGAACTCGTGTCTGCCCAGGTAGGCTAGAACCAGCGTCGAACGAAAGAAGAGGATGAGGAAATGAGCGAATCCGGCGAGGTCAACCCACTGAGCGCAGACACACGAATTCTGCACGTGCTCGCCGAGACCACCGGTCCCGTCGTCGAAGTGGCGAAGCTCGCCGTGCTCGGTCACCTCCGAGCCGGTTACAAGGTCGCCGTCGCCGCGCACCGGTCGATTCTGGGCACCTTCGGAGTCCCGGAGGAGCTGGCCGGCGAATTCCGTGAGATCGAACTCGCGGCACGCAGACGCTTCACGATGGCCGACCCCAACACCGCTTTCACTCTTCACAAGTACTACCAGCACGTGGACATCGTCCACGCGCACGGACTGCACGCGGCGACGCTCGCCGGCCTGGCCTTCACCGGTCTGCCCGCCCGCCTCCACCCGAAGGTCGTCGCCACCATCGAATCCTTCGACTCCGCAAACGTCATCGAGAAGACCGGAGCCGAGATCGTCGGCCGCACCGCAACAGCAGTGCTCGGCACGACCGAACCCGTCGTCGACTACTACGGCGGCCGCGTCCCCGTCGTCGAACGCGCCGAACTCGTCCACCCGGACATCGACGTCGATCTCACTGTGCGCACACCGCGCGCCGAGGTCCGCCGTGAACTCGGGCTCGCCGAAGGCACCTGGATGGTCGCCAGCCCCATCGCACTGCGCGACCACACGGCCCTGGCGACGGTGCTCGACGCCGCTGACCAGATCAACCAGCGCCGCCGCGACCGCAACGTCGTCTTCGTCCTCACCGGCACCGGCAAGGACCGCTCGACGATCTCCCGCGAATTCTCCGACCGCGGCGTCCTCGTCGCTCCCGCCGGCGACCTCGTCGATGTGGCTGCCGCCGCCGATGTCGTCATCGCCAGCGAAACCATGACCGGACTGTCCCACGAAGACCTCATGCAGCTGTCGAAGCCGGCGGTATTCATCGGCAGCGAACGCCGCGCGGGCATCTGGGGAGAGGCCGCGAAGGCCGTTCCCGCCGACGACACGGATGCGCTGCTGCGTGAGATCAATCATCTTCTCGACGACCCGGCCGGACGCGGAACCTCGGCTGTGGCAGCGAAGAAGCGGGTCATCGATGTGAGCAACGGGGCGGCGATCTCCGAGACGCTGCTCGATCTGTACGCCGAGGTCGACGCAGTCTCGGATTCGTGAGCCGGACTTTGATAGAATCAAATCCCGTGGTGAATCGAACTGGCCCTGGCGGCACACATACGGCAAAGCACATCTTCGTCACGGGAGGCGTCGCCTCCTCGTTGGGCAAGGGTCTGACGGCATCGAGCCTCGGCCACCTGCTCACTCAGCGCGGCCTCACCGTGGCCATGCAGAAGCTGGATCCCTACCTCAACGTGGATCCCGGCACGATGAACCCCTTCCAGCACGGTGAAGTCTTCGTCACCGAGGACGGTGCAGAGACCGACCTCGACATCGGCCACTACGAGCGCTTCCTCGATAACAGCCTCGACGGCGCAGCGAACGTGACCACCGGACAGATCTACTCCTCGGTCATCGCGAAGGAACGCCGCGGCGCGTACCTCGGCGACACCGTCCAGGTCATCCCGCACATCACCGATGAGATCAAGGCGCGCATGCGTGCCCAGGCCGAACGCCCCGAGGCGGACCGCCCCGATGTCATCATCACCGAGATCGGCGGCACCGTCGGCGATATCGAATCCCAGCCCTTCCTCGAGGCGGCCCGGCAGGTCCGTCACGACATCGGCCGAGACAACGTGTTCTTCATCCACGTCTCCCTCGTTCCCTACCTCGGGCCCTCCGGGGAGCTGAAGACGAAGCCGACCCAGCACTCGGTGGCCACTCTGCGCTCCATCGGCATCCAGCCCGATGCGATCGTGCTCCGCTCCGACCGGGAGCTGCCAGATTCGATCCGGGCGAAGATCGCCGGCGCCTGCGATGTCGAGACCGAAGCGGTCGTGTCCTGCGTCGACGCCCCGAGCATCTACGACATCCCGAAGGTCCTCCACGACGGGGGCCTCGACGTGTTCGTCATCCGCAACCTCAACCTGCCCTTCCGCGACGTCGACTGGACGAAGTGGGACTGGGTACTCGAGCGCGTGCACAATCCGTCCCGGGAAGTGACCATCGGCATCGTCGGCAAGTACATCGACCTGCCCGACGCCTACCTCTCCGTCACCGAGGCGCTGCGCCACGGCGGCTTCGCCAACGACGCGAAGGTCACAATCAAGTGGATCCAGTCCGATGACTGCTCCACCGAGGCCGGTTCGGAAGCGGCTCTGAACGGCCTCGATGCGATCTGCGTGCCCGGCGGCTTCGGCATCCGCGGCATCGAGGGCAAGCTCGGCGCACTCGAGTACACCCGCACCAACGGCATTCCGACGCTGGGCCTGTGCCTGGGTCTGCAGTGCATGGTCATCGAATATGCACGCAACGTCGCCGGCATCGAGGCGGCCTCGTCATCCGAATTCGACCCCGAGACCACGGTCCCCGTCATCGCGACGATGGCCGAGCAGCTCTCGATCGTCGAAGGTGAGGGCGACCTGGGCGGCACCATGCGCCTGGGCACCTACGAGGCGAAGCTCACCGAAGGCAGCGTTGTGGCCGGCGTGTACGGAGACACGACGATCAGCGAACGCCACCGTCACCGTTACGAGGTCAACAACACCTACCGGGACCAGCTCGCCGAGGCGGGACTCGAGTTCTCCGGCACCTCACCGAACGGTGAGCTCGTCGAATTCGTCGAACTGCCGAGCGATACGCACCCGTTCTACGTCTCCACTCAGGCGCACCCCGAGCTGAAGTCGCGTCCGACCTCTCCGCACCCGCTGTTCGCGGGCCTGGTCGCCGCGGCGCTCGAGCGTCAGTGACCGTTGTCCATCCTCACTGCGAATGCCGTCGGCGACAGTGCCGGCGGCATTCGCCGTTTCACCACAGTCGAGATCCGGGAGGCAGCCGATGAGCACACCGAGTGAAGAGATCCTGCAGGACGAACCGGTGATCCCACCGATCTCATCGTCCGAGGTCGTCTACGAAGGCGCCGTGTGGGACATCCGCAAGGAGACCTTCGACCTTCCCGAGGCGTCCGGACTCGTCCGTGATCTCATGGCGCACACCGGTGCCGTCGGCGTCGCCGTCGTCGATGATCAGCAGCGGATCCTCCTGGCGCAGCAGTATCGGCACCCCGTCCGGGCCCGGCTGTGGGAGGTGCCGGCGGGTCTGCTCGACATCCCCGGAGAGGACCCGCTCGAAGCGGCGAAGAGGGAGCTCGTCGAAGAGGCCGACCTCACCGCCGTTCACTGGGACGTCCTCAGCGACTCCTGCCTGACTCCGGGTGGCAGCTCCGAGACGATGCGTCTGTACCTCGCCCGCGGTCTCACTGAGGTTCCCGAAGCCGACCGTCACGAACGCGGTGAGGAGGAGGCCGGGTTCCGTTACGCCTGGGTCGACATCTCCGAGGCGCTCGATGCCGTCGCCGATGGGCGGATCACCAACGCGATCGCCCAGCTCGCGATCTTCCAGGTCGACCGCGTGCTGCAGGCCGAGGCGGCAGGGGAGCCGGTTGCACTGCGTCCGGTCGATGCGCCGAGGCGGCTTGTCGACGGCCGCCCCGACTTCGGTCGCGGTGCGAGCGTCGAGACGACCGGCACGAGCGAGGATGCGCCGTCCACGCAGGTCGGCACGGGCGAGGGCTGATAACCCGTGGCCCGGCACGGTGCTGAACTGCTGCCAGAGAATCTGCCTGACGATCTGCGTCGCGGTTTTGCGTCCTATCTGTCCTCCCTGCGTTTCGAACGGGGACTGTCGATGAACTCGATCGATGCCTACGCCCGTGACCTCGCCCGGTACGGAACCTGGCTGACCGAGGACGGGGTGAGCCGCGTCGGCGAGGTCGATCGACAGAAAGTGGAGAGCTATGCGCTTCACCTGCTCGATTCGGGATTGGCACCGCGGAGTCGTGCCCGCGCACTCGTCGCGGTGCGACGATTCCACACCTTCGCCCTCGGGGAGAACCTCACGTCCACGGATCCGGCCTCCGAGGTCAGCCCGCCGCAGGAGGGACTGCGCCTGCCCAAGGCCCTGGCGCTCGACGATATCGAAGCGATGATCGCCACCGCGGACGGGGAGGAGCCGGTGCAGATCAGGGCTGCGGCCCTTCTCGAACTCCTCTATGCCACGGGGGCGCGCATCTCCGAGGCCGTGGGGGTCGACCTCGATGATCTCGACCTCGACTCCGGGCTCGTCCGGCTCTACGGAAAGGGCGGGAAGGAGCGGATCGTG
Source organism: Brevibacterium pigmentatum (assembly GCF_011617465.1). Classification (NCBI taxonomy): domain Bacteria; kingdom Bacillati; phylum Actinomycetota; class Actinomycetes; order Micrococcales; family Brevibacteriaceae; genus Brevibacterium; species Brevibacterium pigmentatum. The sequence continues at coordinate 2,269,230 of NZ_CP050153.1, read as the reverse complement.
CCCTTCGGATCCCATGCGGCCCGAGCCCTGGGTGCGTGGGTGGCACGGGTGCGGCCGTCGATGGCGGCGAAAGCGAAGTCCTCGGCTCCGGCCGGGGCGCTGTTCCTCAACGCTCGCGGGACCAGGCTCTCCCGGGTCTCGGCGTGGCAGATCGTCAAGGACGCCGGGGAGGCTGCCAAGATCGACGCCGAGGTCTCTCCGCATACGTTCCGGCACTCGTTCGCCACGCATCTGCTCGAGGGCGGGGCGGACATCCGCGTCGTCCAGGAGCTGCTCGGGCATGCCTCGGTGACGACGACGCAGATCTATACGAAAGTCTCCGAGGAGACACTGCGGGAAGTGTACGCGACCTCGCACCCTCGGGCGCGGTAGGGTTGTATGAAGAGCAACGAAAGGTGGCCATCCGAGTGATGAATACGCAAGAGGCGTTGGAGATCCCCCAGCAGAGGACCGCAGCAGTCGAGCCCCAGGATTTCCCGGAGCCGGCACCCCTGGATTCGCACGGACCCGCCCGCATCATCGCGATGGTCAACCAGAAGGGCGGGGTCGGGAAGACGACCTCGTCGATCAACCTCGGTGCTGCCCTGGCCGCCTACGGCCGCAAGATGCTGCTCGTCGACTTCGACCCGCAGGGCGCACTGTCCGTCGGACTGGGACTCAATCCCTATGAGCTCGATATCAGCATCTACAACCTGCTGATGAATCCGCGACTGGACCCGCACGAGGTCATCGTCGAAACGGAATTCGACAACATCGACATCCTGCCGGCCAATATCGACCTCTCCGCCGCCGAAGTCCAGCTCGTCGGCGAGGTCGCCCGCGAGCAGGTTCTCGCCCGTGTCCTGTCGAAGGTCGCCGACGAATACGATGTCATCCTCATCGACTGCCAGCCCTCGCTGGGACTGCTCACCGTCAATGCTCTGACCGCCGCCCATGGTGTCGTCATCCCGCTCGAGACCGAGTTCTTCGCCCTGCGCGGCGTCGCCCTGCTCGTCGAGACCATCGAGAAGGTCCAGGACCGTCTCAACCCCTCGCTCGAGGTCGACGGAATCCTCGCCACGATGTTCGACTCGCGGACGCTGCACTCGAAGGAAGTCATGTCGCGGGTCACCGAGGCCTTCGGTGACAAGGTCTTCGAGACCGTCATCAATCGCACCGTGAAGTTCCCCGATGCCTCCGTGGCGGCCGAACCGATCACGAGCTTCGCGCCGAAGCACGCAGGCTCCGAGGCCTACCGTCGACTGGCCCGGGAGCTCATCGCCCGCGGAGGCGCACCCTGAGCGACTCCGTAACCGACGAGGAGGAAGCGGCCCCCGTTTCAACCGAGGCCGCTTCGGGCGATGCAGTCGCTGGTGATGTGGCAGTCGCTTCCGGCGAAGCATCCGCGGGTGCGGAAGTCGTCGCCGGCGAGGGCTCTGCCTCCGGCAGCGAAGTAGCCTCCGGCGATGATGCCGCGCAGGGATTCCAGGTGCGGTTGGACAACTTCACCGGCCCTTTCGACCTGCTGCTCGGTCTGATCTCGAAGCGTCGCCTCGACGTCACGGAGATCGCCCTGGCCGAGGTCACCGATGAGTTCATCGCCTACACCACCGAGCTGAAGGATCAGGCGAACCTCGCCGAGATCTCCCAGTTCCTCCTCGTCGCGGCGACCCTGCTCGACCTCAAGACCGCACGGCTGCTGCCGCACGAAGAGGGAGAAGAGGTCCTCGACCTCGAACTGCTCGAGGCCCGCGATCTGCTCTTCGCCCGGCTGCTGCAGTACAAGGCGTACAAGTCCGTGTCCGGTTATCTGGCCGAGGCGATGGCCGCCGGGTCGATCCGAGCCCCACGCGACGTCGACCTCGAACCGGAGTTCCAAGATGTGCTGCCGCCCTTGGAACTCAACATCGGTCCGGGAGAACTGGCCGGAATCTTCGCCACCGTCCTCCAACGCGATCACACACCGCCGAGCGTGGCCGTCGACCACATCCACCTGCCGCTGGTCAGCGTGTCCGAGCAGCGCGGGCACATCCTTTCTCTGCTGCGCGTCGGAGACGTCGACTTCCAGGATCTGCTCGAATCAGCCGAGAACACTCTGGTGGTCGTGGCGCGGTTCCTCGCCCTGCTCGAACTGTTCAAGGTCGGCCTCTGCGACTTCGACCAGCCCGAGCCCTTGGGCCGGCTGCTCATCCACCGGACCGAGATGAACGAAGACGGAGTCGACCTGCGCACCGAAGGCGACTGGAGCGGCGATGAGGCCGTAGACGGCGAACGGGCAGGGGCAGGCGAACTCACTGCGGGGAAAGACGAAGACGCAGGCGGCGACCAAGCCGCGAACGACACTGGGGGAGTGCACTCATGATCGATGACGAGATCCTCGCCGGCATCGAAGCCGTGCTCATGATCACCGATTCGGCTGTGACCGCCGAAGACCTCGCCGGCTCCCTCGGCCTCGACGAGGACACCGTCCTCGAAGCCATCGGCACCCTCAAAGCCGACTACGACGGAGATGAGAACCGGCGGCAGCGCGGGTTCGAGATCCGCCACGTCGCCGGAGGCTTCCGTATCTTCTCCCGCGGCGACTACCACGAAGTCGTCAAGGACTTCCTCACCGCCGGACAGAGCGCGAAGCTCTCCCAAGCCGCCCTCGAGACCCTCGCAGTCATCGCCTACCGGCAGCCGATCTCCCGGCCCCGCATCGCCGCCATCCGCGGAGTCAGCGTCGACGGCGTCATCCGCACCCTGCTGCTGCGCGGACTCATCGTCGAAGCCGGCAAGGAGGCGTCCACCTCGGCGCTGCTCTATGCCACCACGCGTACGTTCCTCGACACGATGGGCATGAATGCGATCGACGATCTGCCCGATATCGCCCCCTACCTGCCCGAAGACGCCGATGTCGCCGAACTCGGTGCAGAGGACACCGAGGTGCTCGCCGAGATCGACGGCGCCCTCGACGACGATTTCGACGATGAGACTGATTCGTCCGCCGAGATGTCACGAGTCGCTGATTGATTTGAGAGAATGGAAGTATGAGTCCCTACCGTGATCACCGCGCCCCCGGCGGGCGCCAGAACCGACCCAGCCGAAAACAGCGCGCAGCGACGGCCAATCAGGCCTCCAACAAGGGCGGTTCGGGTGCCGGTCAGGCATCGGATGCCCACGTCAGCGGGGGTGTGCGGCTGCAGAAGGTGCTCGCCGATGCGGGCCTTGGATCACGTCGTGCCTGTGAGCAGCTCATCGTCGACGGCCGCGTCGAGGTCGACGGCACCATCGTGACCGAACTGGGCACCCGGATCGACCCCGAAACGCAGTCCGTGTACGTGGACACAGTGAGAATTTCGACACAGACCAAGAAGGTCTACCTCGTGCTCAACAAGCCCGCGGGCGTCGTGTCGACCATGAGCGATCCCGAGGGTCGACCCTGCCTGGCCGATTACGTGCGCAACAACACGGAGCGCCTCTTCCACGTCGGTCGCCTCGACACGGAGACCGAAGGCATCATCCTGCTCACCAATGACGGGGAGCTGAGCAACCGACTCGCCCACCCGCGCTACGAGATTCCGAAGACCTACATCGCGAAGGTCAAGGGTCAGCTGGCGAAGGACGCCGGAGCCATCCTCAAAGCCGGAATCGACCTCGAAGACGGTTTCGTCAAGGTCGATGACTTCAAGCTCGTCGATTCGACCCCGGGCAAGTCCGTCGTCGAACTCACCCTCCATTCCGGCCGCAACCGCGTCGTGCGCCGCCTGCTCGCCGAGATCGGCCACCCGGTGGAGCGTCTCGTGCGGCTGAAGTTCGGACCGATCGTCCTCGACGAGCAGAAGCAGGGCAAGATCCGCCCGCTGCGCTCCGATGAGGTCGGCGCACTGTTCGAGGCCGTCGGTCTGTGAGAGTCCACATCATCGGCACCGGCCTGCTCGGTGCCAGCCTGGGGTTGGCGCTGAGCGCAAACGGCCATCAGGTGACCCTCGAAGACACCTCACCGACCGCGCAGCAGCTCGCCGCGGACCTCGGTGCCGGTCAGGTCCTCAACTCGAAGACAACCGTCGCCGAGGCGGCCGACCCGACCGGTGCCACCGACGCTGCGTCGCCTGCCGCGCACCCGGACATCGTCGTCGTCGCCACCCCGCCCGACGTCGCCGCTCGGGTCATCGCCTCGGCGCTCGAGGACTACCCGAATGCCACGGTCACCGACGTCGCCAGCGTCAAGACCCGCCTGCTCGAGTCGGTGCGGGGGCTGGTCACGGGCACTCAGCTCGATCGCTATATCGGATGCCATCCGATGGCCGGACGCGAGAAGTCCGGAGCGATCGCCGCCCAGTCGGACCTGTTCACGGCCCGACCCTGGGTGATCTGCTCGGACGAGGACACCCCGGCCGACCGCCTCGGCGAGGTCATCGCCATGGCCGAGGACACGGGCGCCTCGGTGCTCCACCTCGATCCGCGCATCCACGATGCCGCGGTCGCGAAGGTTTCGCACGTGCCGCAGATCGTCGCCTCCCTCGTCGCCTCCCAGCTGCGGCACGCGCCGCTCGAGGAGATCTCGCTGGCCGGGCAGGGGTTGCGCGATGTCACGCGCATCGCCGCCTCGGACCCGGGACTGTGGACGCAGATCCTGACCGGGAACGCCGACGAAGTCCGCTCCGTGCTCATCGATCTGCGCACCGAGCTCGACGAGGTCATCGGCGCACTCGAACTCGGACCCGGGTCGACGGGACTGCTCGCCAAGGCGATCGCCTTGGGCAATGAGGGACACGACCGGATTCCCGGCAAGCACGGGCAGCCGCCGACCACCTATGCTGTTGTCACGATCCTGGTTCCGGATACGCCCGGAATGCTGGCCCGGCTGTTCAAGGACATCGGCGACCTCGGCGTCAATGTCGAGGACTTCCGGATGGATCACGCCTCCGGTCGGAAACTGGGCATGGTCGACGTGTCCGTGGTCCCGGCCATCCAGCAGGAGCTGGAGATCGGATTGCTGTCGAAGGGATGGCAGATCCCCGAATCCGCCATCGAGAAAGAAGGAACTGCATGAGCGTCGTAGCCATTGACGGACCGTCCGGAGTGGGCAAGTCGAGCACCGCCAAGGAGGTGGCGCGTCGGCTGGGATACCAGTACCTGGACACCGGTGCGATGTACCGGGCGATGGCGTGGCTGTGCCTCAACCGCGGGGTCACCGATCCCGTCGACGTGCTCGAGCAGGTGCGCGGTGCGGATCTGGAGATCTCGCTGAGCCCCGACGAATTCTTCGTCTCCGTCGACGATATCGACGTCACCGAGGAGATCCGCGGTGAGGATGTGTCTGCGAACGTGCAGACTGTCTCCGGCGTCATCGACGCCCGCGAGGAGCTCATCGAGATGCAGCGGGCCTACATCACCGCCGCACCCGAGGGCATCGTCGTCGAGGGCCGGGACATCACGACCGTGGTGGCACCCGATGCCGATGTGCGCATCCTCATGACCGCCCGCGATGAGGTCCGCGTGGCCCGCCGGGCGAAGGAAGTGCACGGCAATGCCGACGCCGAGGCGATCGCCGCCACCCAAGACCTCGTCACGGGCCGTGACGCCAAGGACTCCGCCACGACGAGCTTCTTAGAGGCCGCCGACGGAGTGTTCACACTCGATACCAGCGACATCGACTTCGACCAGGTGGTCGAGACGGTGCTGCAGCTGGTGAAGGACTCACAATGAGCGAATCCGAATTCCACGAGACACGAAGACCTCGTCGATCGTGTCGAGAGCATCAGCGACGAGGAGGCCGAGCAGCGCGCGACCGCGCTCGAGGCCGGACTCGAAAGCTATGAGCTCGAAGACGAGGACCGTGCGCTGCTGCGCGCCTACGGCTTCGACGAAGACGAAGACGAGACCCTCGGTGCCGCACCGGTGCTGGCCGTCGTCGGTCGCCCCAACGTCGGCAAGTCGACGCTGGTCAACCGCATCCTCGGCCGCCGTGAAGCCGTCGTCGAGGACGTACCCGGAGTCACCCGTGACCGCGTGAGCTACCGGGCGGAGTGGAACACGAAGGAATTCACCCTCGTCGACACCGGCGGGTGGGATCAGGACTCGAAGGGCATGGCCTCGCGGATTGCGATCCAGTCCGAGGTCGCCGTGGACATGGCCGATGCCGTCCTCCTCGTCGTCGATGCCACGACCGGTCCGACCTCGACCGATGAGATGGTCGTGAAGATGCTGCGCCGGAAGAAGAAGCCGGTGCTCCTCGCCGCGAACAAGGTCGATGACGAACGCGGCGAGCTCATGGCCGCCGAACTCTGGGGCCTGGGCCTCGGCCAGCCGTGGACCGTCTCTGCTCTGCACGGTCGGGGAGTCGCCGACCTGCTCGACGAAGTGCTCACGATCCTGCCCGAGGTCTCGGCCGTCGACACCCGTGTCGAAGAGGGCGGACCGCGTCGTGTGGCCCTCGTCGGTCGCCCGAACGTCGGCAAGTCCTCCCTGCTCAACCAGCTCATCGGCTCCGACCGGGTGCTCGTGGACAATGTCGCCGGTACCACTCGTGACCCCGTCGACGAGCTCATCGAGCTCGGTGGGAAGCAGTGGCGCTTCGTCGACACCGCCGGCATCCGCCGTCGCGCTCATCAGGCCAGCGGCGCCGACTTCTATGCCGCACTGCGTACGCAGACCGCGCTCGAACGCGCCGAGGTGGCCCTCGTCCTCATGGAGGTCCAGGACCCGCTGAGCGAGCAGGACGTCCGCATCGTCACGACCGCCGTCGAGGCGGGACGTGCCGTGGTGCTGGCATTCAACAAATGGGATCTGCTCGATGACGAACGCCGCTTCTACCTCGAGCGAGAGATCGAACGGGACCTCGGCCATGTGGCGTGGGCACCGCGCGTGAACATCTCGGCGAAGACCGGACGTCACGCGGAGAAGCTCGTGCCGGCGATGGAGGCCGCTCTCGAGGGCTGGGACACCCGCATTCCGACGGGACGACTCAATGCGTTCCTCGGTGAGCTCGTCGCGGCCAACCCGCACCCGGTGCGCGGCGGCAAGCAGCCGCGTATCCTCTTCGGCACTCAGGCGCAGTCGCGTCCGCCGAAGTTCGTGCTCTTCACCACCGGATTCCTCGACCCCGGTTATCGGCGGTTCATCATCCGCCGTCTGCGTGAGACCTTCGGTTTCAAGGGCACCCCCATCGAGGTGTCGATGCGCATCCGCGAGAAGCGTCGGGGACGCTGAATGAACGAGGACGAGCAGGCGAAGGCGCCGGGTGCCGCAGACGGTGCGACCGGGCGAACCGGACGAACCGGCGATGCCGCGCGCCCAGATGAGTCTGCGTCGTCCTCAGGACCGGTGACTGAGGCGGGGTCGGCCGGACCCACCGCCTCGGTGATGGTGGGATCCAATTCTTCCAGCACAGAATCGGGCACGGCATCCGGCACACAATCCGCACCAGAGTCCGACCCCGCAGGAGAGAAGCGGCCCTGGCACGCGCGGCCGCCGGCGCGAGCGCTGATGATCGCGGTGACGCTGGCGGGATTGGCGTACGCGCTGATGTTCTTCCGCGGGCTCCAGGACATCGTGGCTCCGGTATTCCTCGCGCTGAACTTCTACATCGTCGTCTACCCGGTGCAGCGGCTGCTCACCCGGATCAAGGTGCCCCGAGCGATCGGGGCGTGCATTTCGGTCGTGCTCGTGTTGTGCATGATCTTCGCGTTCTTCGGCCTCACCGCGTGGTCGGTCGCCGAGCTCGTCATCCTCATCCCCAGCTACAGCAACGAACTCGTCAACACGTACCAGAATGCGTTGGCGCTGCTCTCGGACATCGGTGTGACCTCCTCGGTGATCCAGCAGCAGCTCTCGGCCTTCGACGTCCGCTCCGTCCTCGACGCCGTCTACCCGCTGCTGACGAATCTGTCGTCGGTTGCGGGCCTGTTGACCACTGTGATCATGGCGGTGTTCTTCGTGGCGATGGATTCGATGGGCATCGACAAGCGGATGGCGATGCTGCTCGATGTGAAGCCCACGCTGTCGGCGTCGATCGGTGATTTCGCCAGCGGTGTCCGCCGCTACTGGGTGGTGGCCACGGTCTTCGGTCTCATCGTCGCATTCCTCGACGTCATCGCCCTGGCGATCATCGACGTTCCGCTCATCTGGGTGTGGGGCGTGCTGGCATTCCTGACGAACTACATTCCGAACATCGGCTTCGTCATCGGCCTTCTCCCGCCGGCACTGCTGGCGCTGGTCGACAGCGGATGGCAGTCGGCGCTGTGGGTGGTCATCGCCTACAGCGTGCTCAACTTCGTCATCCAGTCGATCATCCAGCCGAAGTTCACGGGCGAATCCGTCGGCGTCACTCCCTTGGTGTCGTTCCTGTCACTGTTGTTCTGGGTATGGGTCCTCGGCTGGCTCGGCGCGCTGCTGGCATTGCCGGCCACCCTGCTCATCAAGGCTCTGCTCGTCGACGCGGATCCGAGAGCCAGGTGGGTGAATATCCTCCTCGCCTCTGATCCGAACACCGCGCGGGCCGAGCTGGTCAAAGGCCTGAAGAAGCCCGAGGCTGCGGTCTGACGATACCCAGCCTCGTGCGCTGAGGAGCGTCTGCGAGTGACCCCTCGCACTGTGGCGGCAGAGTGGTTAGCATGAAGTATGGCGACACTACTGAATATCCATCCGGAGAACCCGCAGGACCGACTGATCGAGAAGGCCGCTGAGTCACTCAGGAACGGTGGCTTGATCGCTTATCCCACGGATTCCTGTTACGCCCTCGGCTGCGCCCTGGACAACAAGGAAGGCATCGAGCGGATCACCCGCATTCGGCACCTCGGCTCGAAGCACCATTTCACGCTGATGTGCCACGACTTCGCCCAGCTGGGTCAGTTCGTCATCGTCGACAATTCCGACTTCCGAGCCATCAAGTCGATGACGCCGGGACCCTACACGTTCATCATGAAGGCGACGAAGGAAGTACCGCGCCGGATGATGCATCCGAAGAAGCATTCGGTCGGCGCTCGTATTCCGCAGAACGTCACGGCCCTCGCCCTCGTCGAGGCGATGGGGGAGCCGATCCTGTCATCGACTCTGCTGCTGCCCGGCGACGAGGATCCGCTGACCCACGCCGAGGATGTCATGGACCAGCTCGGCAATGACCTCGACATCGTCATCGAGTCCGGAGTCCCCGGAGTCGTGCCGACCTCGGTCGTCGACTTCACCGGAAAGTTCCCCGAGGTGGCCCGCGTCGGAGCCGGGGACGTCTCCCGGTTCCTCGACGAGTGAGACAGCGGGCAACGTCTCCAATGATGTGTCCGGCTGGCTGAATTTTGACCGTGATGAGTCAGACGGAATGGAAGTCGGTCTTGATGAACCCGCCGCACTGAACGAGCGTGACCGAGGGTCTCAACGATCTGGCAGAATAACTCAACGAAATCTCGCCGAGGTGGCCAAGCCGCCTCGGCGAGATTTCGTTTCCGCGATATCGCCGCCCTCAACCGAAAGACTGCGAACCGCCGTCAGAGGCCGAGGTAGGCCGCCTGCACGTCGGGATTGTCGAGCAGTCGTGAGGCATCATCAGCGAGGACGATCCGCCCCTCGGCCAGAACGTACCCTCGGTGGGCGATCGCCAGTGACGCCTTCGCGTTCTGCTCACTGAGCAGGACTCCGATACCGTTCCGATTGATCTGAGCGACCGACTCGAGGACCTGCTCGACGACGATGGGAGCCAAGCCCATCGACGGCTCGTCGAGGATCAGCAGGCTCGGATCCGACATCAATGCCCGGCCGATTGCGACCATCTGCTGCTGTCCGCCGGACAGGGAGCCTGCCGGCTGCTTCGCCTTCTCCTTGAGGATCGGAAACATGTCGAGGACCTCAGCGTAGATCTCTTCGGTTCGCGACTTGTTCCGGTGCGGGTACGACCCCAGACGCAGATTCTTCTCCACAGACATCTTGCCGAACAGATGGCGACCTTCAGGACAGTGCGCGATACCGGCTTTGACGATGGCATTGGGGCGCGCTCGATGAAGCTGACGGCCCTCATAGGCGATCGATCCTGACCGGACCCGCATCAGTCCGCTGATGGTCTTGAAGAGAGTCGTCTTTCCTGAGCCGTTCGCTCCGAGCACCACGGTGAGCTCTCCGGGCTGCGCGGTGATGCTCACCCCATGGAGCACATCGGTGGCATCGTACCCGGTGCTGACATTGTCGAGCGTGAGCATCAGTTCTCCTCCTGTGCAGTCGAACCGAGGTAGGCGCGGATGACGTCCGGATCGGATTGGATCTCCGCCGGTGCGCCGAGTGCCAGCTTCTGTCCGTGGTCGAGGACGAGGATCGTGTCCGCGAGGTCCATGATCATCGTCATCTTGTGTTCGACGAGCAGGACGGAGACCCCTCGCTCCGGCAATGATCGAATGAGGTCGCCGAAATCGACAGTCTCCTCTTCGGGGATGCCGCCGGCGGGCTCGTCGAGCAGCAGCAGTTCGGGCTCCGTGGCCAGTGCCATTGCCACTGCGGTGCGCTTCTGCACCTCCTGCGGAACGTTGGAGGCCAGATCGTGCCGATACTCCGCTACCCCGCAGTACTCAAGAGCTTCCATCGCCTTGTCTTCGTTGATGCGTGATTCACGACGGTGGCGCGGCGTGTGGAAGACGGCGTCGAAGACATTGGACTTCGAGCGGACGATCCGACCGGCCAGGACGTTCTCCAACAGGGTGCTGTCATCGAACAGGTTCGTCGTCTGGAACGTCCGGGCGATGCCGCCGGCTACGGTACGGTGCGGGGACGAATGCGTGATGTCCTCGCCTTTGAAGCTGATGGTCCCTGCCGTGGGCCGATAGAAGCCGTGGACAAGGTTGAACAGCGTTGACTTGCCGGCACCATTGGGACCGATGACCGCGGTGATCTGACCCTCTTCAACGTCCAGGGTCACGTCCTTGACCGCGTCGAGCCCGCCGAAGCGCTTACCGAGACCGCGAATTTCGAGCAGCGTCATTTCTCCTCCTCGGAGTTGGTGCCGACTGAGGCGGCTGAATCCGATCGTGAGGACTCGTTGTGTTCTGAACCGCGGGCCTCTGCACTCCTTCGTCGTCGATTGCGTTTGTCGACGAATCCGCCGAGGTATCCGACGATTCCCCGCGGTGCGAAGATCACGAGGGCGACGATGATGGGTCCCAGCACGATGAATCGATAGGCCTGGAAGTCTTGGAACAGTTCGAACAGGAATGTCACGATCATGCTTCCGAGCAGCGGACCTGCGACAGTGCCCATGCCTCCGACGAGGATGAACATAAGGAATTCGAAGGTCTTGTCGATCGATGCCGCATGGGGGCCGATGAATCCGACCACAGTTGCGTAGAGTCCGCCGCCGATTCCTCCGAGGACAGCCGAGGCGGCGAATGCGAGCTGTTTGCTGAATCCGACGCGCACACCTATCGCATCCGCCAGATCTTCGCTCGTCCTGATGCTCAGCAGCGTGCGACCCACACTCGAGCGCCGAATCGCGTACGTCGTGTAGATGCACACGAGCAGGATGGCGAAGACCAGGTAGAACATCGCAACCGGAGATTCGAAGTCGATGAGTCCTCCGCCTTCGGGGAATTTCACGTTGTTGACGCCGGAATGTGCGTGGGTGACGGACTCCCAACGGCTGATGACGAGGAAGATGATGAAGCCGATGGCCATTGTGAAGATGGCGAAGTACTCATCCTTCGTGCGCAGGGCGATCAGCCCGCAGAGGTAGCCGATGACCGCAGTTCCGATGACGGTTGCGACGAATGCGGTCCAGAAGCTCCAATCGTAGTCGGTGGTGAGCAGCCCGACTCCGTAGGCGCCGATGCCGAAGAACCCGCCTTGGGCGAGGTTCAGCTGTCCCGTGAAGCCGAGGATGATGTTGAGACCGTAGACAGCGATCGCCGCGCACATGCCGACGGTGATCACTCGCATCGTGTAGTTCTCCTGCGCAAACGCCAGGGGCGTCAGGCCGAGCAGGACGATGACGGCGATAGTGCCGATGATCCGAGGATTCTTCATTGAGCTCATCGCTGCACCGCCTTCGTGAACAGTCCGTTCGGTTTGATGGCCAGCACAGCGACGAGAACGACGAATGCCACGGCTTCTCCGACGGCTGAGGAGATGTAGGTCGCCGTCATCGTTTCTGCGATGGCGAGTGCGAATCCGCCGACGATGGCGCCCGGAAGCGAACCCAGACCACCGAGGATGATGATGGCGAACACTTTGAGATTGAGCGCATCGCCCATCGTCGGAGACAGGAGATTGATCGGTGCGACGAGGCCCGCCGCGATCGTGGCCAGCAGGGCGGACAGCCCCAGCGTCAGCATCGATACCATCGACGGGTTGATGCCGACCAGCGATGCACCGACGCGGTCCTGTTCGATCGCTTCGATCGTCTGGCCGTGGATGGACCGCTTGATGAACAGCGCCAACAGCGCCAAGACGATCACCGCAGTGACGATGATGACGATCCGCTGAGCAGAGATCTCGGCGCCGAGGATGCGCAGTTCGCCGGTGATCGGTGTGTCCATACGTCGGAAGTCAGCACCCCATATCGCTTGAGCCAGGGCTTGGAAGAAGAACATCGCACCGACGGCCGCGATCATGTGGTGGGTATGCGGGGAGTTGCGCAAGGGGTGGAATACGAGGCGTTCGAGCCCAACACCGACGACGAAGAGCATGATCGCCGCGATGCCGATCGCGGCGATATAGGGAACGCCGACGGTCGTGAGGAAGAAGTAGGTGATGTAGGCGCCGAGCATATACAGCGCACCGTGAGCCAGGTTGGGAATGCGCAGCACTCCGAAAACCAAGGTCAGACCGATCGCAGCGAGGCAGTAGACGCCGCCCAGCGCGAGGCCGTTGAAAAGCTGTTGGATGAAGAGGGTCATGATCAGTCGGGTCCTCTGCAGGCATGAGTTCGGCCGGGTGAGGCGCACTCATGCGCCTCACCTTCAATACAGCCGCTGACGGAAGTTACTTATCGTCGGATACCTGTTCGATCGGCACCTTGGTGTATTTGCCGTCCTCATTGAGGAAGGTTGCCTCCAGATCGGGATTGAGGAGGTGTCCCTGTTCCGTGATCTCGTTCGGGAAGCCATTGACCTTGTACTTGTCGTCGACCTCTGGCAGCGCTTCACCGATGGATTCGCGAATCTTCTCCGGGTCGTCCGTTGTCCCCGCAACCTCCATCGCCTTCGCGACGATCGCAATGCCCTGGTAGTTCAGCGCCGTTTCGCTGGTCGGAACCTTCTTCTTTCCGGCCTTCTCAGCGAACTTCTTCAGGAAGTCCTTAGTGCCGGGATCTTCATATTCGGAAACCGGCAGAACGCCGACCGAATTCTTGAGATTGTCGAGTTTCGTCACCGTGGCCATCTCATCCAGCTTTGCCTGATCCATGACGAGGAAGCTGCCCTTGAAGCCCTGCTTACGAGCTTCTTCCATGATCAATGCTGTCGGTTGGGATGGTCCGCCGACGAAGATCGCATCGGGCTTCTCCGACAGGGCTTTCGAGACAGGGCCCGCGAAATCGGACACAGTTGCGTAGTCAACGCTGTTGTCGCCGCCGATCTTCCCGCCGGCTTCGCTCCACGCGTCCTTGATCGACTTGGTCCACTGCTGCCCGTACTCACTCTGAGTTCCGAGCAGAGCGAGCTTCTTGCCCCCGTGCTCCATGGCAGTCTCGGAGAATTCCTCAGCATAGGATTCGAAATTCGGAGGGATCATCATCGTCAGGGGGTTGTCCGCCTGCACGATCGCGGGATCGGACGTGTACGCAGAGATGAGGAAGTTCGACCTGCCGCTGTTGATCTGCTGAATCGCCTTGATTGCTCCGGCGTTCGGGGAGACGACCACAGGGGCCTTGTCCTGATCGGCCAACCGCTGAGCATTGCTCGCGGCGGTGGACGGTGCGTATTTGTCGTCGAGGGACTTCAGCTCAAGGATCACGGGATTGCCATCGACCTCGACCCCGTCTGCGTTGAGATCGTCGATGGCCATTTCGAGACCGATCTTGACGTTCTCACCGTATGCGGCGCCACCGCCGCTGAGCGGTCCTGTATAGCCGATGACGACCGTGTCGCCCTCACCTGAACCGCCACCGCCTCCGCAGGCTGTGGCAGTCAATGCGATTGCGCCCAAAGCTGCTGCTGCCGATAGTCTCCGGCGGCGACTTCGCGAGACAGAGTTCATCTTTTCTCCTTTGAAAAGCTCCTGGAGCGAGCTTGCTCCACACGGTGTCCGGGACGTCGTCAGTGACAGTTCCCGGAGTCGTCGTCAATCCGTAATGGACTTCGACTGGTGTGAACATTTCCAAATCACTCTGGTGAAGTCAATGGTTTTGGGCTAGATTCTTGAACGTTCGATAATCTTCGGGACTGACCCAGTCGCGGAGAGCATAAGGCGAGGTCGGACTGCGTGCGTGCCGAATTTCTCAGATCGGCTCTGCGGTTCTGAAGCGTTCGACCTGGCCATGTGTCTGAAAAGTGAGCAAACAATCGTTCAGTGACGGAATTGGTCTACAGTGGGCATAGCTGCATGGGAGATCTGCATCACATCAGGTCCGATGCAGACGCGAACCGCAGGTGCCCACTCGGTTCCCCTCGGCAATGACGCAACATCATCTTTAGGAGCTTGTTCATGACTCGTACAGCAATCGTCACCGGTGGAGGCCGCGGCATCGGAGCCGCCATCGCCAAGCGACTCGGAGCCGACGGACTCAAGGTCGCCGTTCTCGATATGGGCCCCACCGACGAGACCGTTGCCGCCATCAAGGACGCTGGCGGCGAAGCCCTCGGCCTCGAGGCCGACGTCTCTGACGAGGACTCGGTCAATGCCGCGGTCAAGCAGGTTGCCGAGACACTCGGCGCGCCGACCGTCCTGGTAAACAATGCCGGAATCCTGCGCGACAACCTCCTGTTCAAGATGACTCACGAGGAGTTCAACAAAGTCCTCTCCGTCCACCTCGGCGGAGCTTTCCTCATGGCGCGGGCCGTGCAGTCCTACATGGTCGAAGAGAAGTTCGGCCGCATCATCTCGATGTCGTCCACTTCGGCACAGGGCAACCGCGGACAGACGAACTACTCCGCTGCCAAGGCCGGCATCCAGGGCATCACGAAGACCTGGGCGATCGAGCTCGGCAAGTTCGGCATCACCGCGAACGCCATTGCTCCCGGCTTCATCGAAACGGATATGACCAAGGCCACCGCCGAGCGCGTGGGTATGGGCTTCGAGGACTTCGTGGAGGCCTCGGTCCAGCAGATCCCCGTCGCCCGATCGGGAAAGCCCGAGGACATTGCTCACACTGCATCGTTCCTCGCCTCCGAGGGAGCCGGCTTCGTCTCCGGTCAGGTCATCTACGTCGCTGGCGGTCCGAAGGACTGATCGCCGCCGTCCTCACGACGAATCAACGAACATCTTCGAAAGGTGAGACCCATGAGGGAAGCAGTCATTGTGTCGACGGCACGTACGCCGATCGGCAAGGCCTACCGTGGTGCCTTCAACGACACCCAGGCTCAGGAGTTGGCCGGCCACGCGATCAAGCACGCCGTGGAGCGTGCCGGTCTCGAAGGCGGCGAAGTCGAGGACGTCGTCTTCGGTGCCGCTCTGCAGCAGGGCAGCCAAGGTACGAATGTCGCTCGGCAGGCAGCACTGCGAGCAGGTCTGCCGGTGACGGTTCCGGGAATGTCGATCGACAGGCAGTGCTCATCCGGGTTGATGGGTATTGCAACCGCAGCGAAGCAGATCCTCTTCGACGGTCAGGAGATCGTCGTCGGCGGTGGCGTGGAGTCGGTGTCGCTCGTTCAGAATGACAAGATGAACACATTCCGGGCCAAGGATCCGTGGCTCGAAGAGAACGTTCCCGGAATCTACTATCCGATGCTCGCCACCGCAGAGGTCGTTGCCGAGCGCTACAGCGTCAGCCGTGAGGCTCAGGACGAATACTCCTTGTCGTCGCAGCAGCGTACCGCCGCCGCCCAGGAAGCCGGACGGTTCGACGACGAGATCGTGCCCCTGCCGACGACGAAGGTCGTCGTCGACAAGGAGACGAAGGAGACCTCGCGTCAGGATGTGCTCCTCGAGGCCGACGAGGGCAACCGCCCGTCGACGACTCTCGAAAGTCTCGCCGGCCTCAACCCCGTACTCGAGCCCGGTGTGGCGTCGAAGGTTCCGAGTATCACTGCGGGCAATGCGTCGCAGCTCTCCGATGGTGCGTCTGCTTCTGTGGTCATGTCGAGCGATGAAGCCAGTCGACGCGGACTCGAACCGATGGGCATCTACCGTGGTATGGCCGTGGC
This sequence comes from Brevibacterium pigmentatum, assembly GCF_011617465.1. Lineage (NCBI taxonomy): Bacteria > Bacillati > Actinomycetota > Actinomycetes > Micrococcales > Brevibacteriaceae > Brevibacterium > Brevibacterium pigmentatum. The sequence goes on along the minus strand of NZ_CP050153.1, from coordinate 2,252,995 downwards.
CGGCTGTGCGCCGGACGAGATGGGCATCGGTCCCGTGTTCGCCATTCCGAAGCTGCTGAAGAACCATGGTCTCTCCATCGACGACATCGGACTGTGGGAGCTCAACGAGGCCTTCGCAGTGCAGGCGCTGTACTGCCGGGACCGCCTCGGCATCGACCCGGAGAAGTACAATGTCGACGGCGGTGGCATCTCCGTTGGACATCCCTACGGAATGACCGGTGCTCGCCTCGTCGGACACGCCCTCATCGAGGGGCGTCGCCGTGGAGTGAAGTACGTCGTCGTCACGATGTGCATCGGTGGCGGACAGGGGGCGGCCGGACTGTTCGAAGTCTGCTGAGGCATTCAACCAACCGTTCAGCCGGAACAGGGCAACACTGTCGCTGAACCTGGAAGGCCGACGATATTCGGATCGTTTCTGATCTGAGTGTCGTCGGCCCTTTCCGTGTTCGCGATCACGAGGTAGGACTCAGCTCAGAACGGCGGAGGTTCGCCCGAGTCCCAGAACCAGTCGCGCAACTCGGAGCTCTCCTCGTCCTCCTGGTCTGCAGGCTCGGTGCCACGTGCCTTCTCAGGGTTACACTCCGCAGGGTTGGGTGTGAACGCGCAGAGGTCCTCGGCAAGGAGTTCCCTCCAACCGGGTGTTCCGTCGGCCGCAGCTGGTTCGGGACATTCTCGCGCCTGCTTCCGATCGCCGGGAACGGGGTGCTTCGCGGCTGCACTGCCATTGTCGACAGATGCTGTCTCAGTGTCGGATGCACTCTCAGCAGCGGTTCCACGCTCGGCATCGGATGCACTCTCAGCAGCGGTTCCACGCTCGGCATCGGAATCACGCTCGGAGGCAGGAACATGCTCGCGGGCAAGTGGATCGTCCATGCTCGTGTGCTCCGGTGCGATTGCTCGACCTGCCGGGGAGATGCCAGCGCCGAATCGTGCAAGGAAGAGCCGGGCATGCTCAACGCTGATGGGGTTATCCGGTGAGACGACCTCCACGGAGACGCCCTTGCGGAATACGTACTCCAGGTGACCGGGCTCGGTCATCCGCACGTCGAAGTTGCCGTTGGTCTTCTGCAAGTGGTGCGCCTTGCACAGGCAGTGGAGATTTCCGAAGCGGGTGAGACCACCCTGAGTCGGGTCGGAGTGATTGAACGGGTCGATATGGTCGACCTCGGTCACCTCAGCAGGTTGAGTGCATCCCGGAAAAGTGCACGTCACGAACTGAGCAACAAGTGTTTTGCGCACGCTGTTGGGGATTGCGTAGGACGTTGCCTTCGCATCGACAGGAGTTCCGGTCGCCGGGTCGGTCAGCAACCTGGTCCATGTGGTGGAGTAGCCGGCGACCCGCCGTGCCATGTCGGCTGGGATCGGTGACCCGTTTGGAAGCATGCCCGCCAGGTCGCACACCTCTCCTGAAGTCAGCGGTGCATGAGGTGCTGACTGCGCGGTGGAGAGCGGCGATGGTCGTGGTTCTACCTGTGGTGGTACCGGGGGACCGGTGGCTGGTGGTGGCGGATCTGAGGTATCGACGGGTGGAGGCGGTGGGCTTGGGGGATCTGAGTTCGGTGGCGGCTGGCCGTCGTCATCAGACTGGAATCGGCTGAGCAGAGTCAGCATGGGAACGGTGATGAAGGTGCTGGCCTGATTCGCCAGCCAAGACTCATTGGTCGGCATGTCGAGAAGGAATTCGAAGCTGATGCGGCGCTCGCCGGCATCGAGGATCGGATTGCCGAAGGCGTCGACGGCGCCCGATGCTGCAGCTTCGGATCCCTCGGCCGTGGGGCGAGCTCCGCTGGACTGCGAGCCGATGAGATTCGAGAGTGCTTCGGCCGTATCGCGATCTGTGGTGCTGTTGCTGCTGAGGATGGCCTCGAGCAGTTGGGATTCGAAAGCGCGGTCGGCCGGAGTGGTGGGCGCCTGGCAGGAATCGACTTGCGGCGTGCGGGTTGCATCATCAGATTCACCATGGCCAACGGAATTCTGGGGGTTGGATTCGGTGTGTGCGGAGGCTCCCGAATCCGCTGGCGCAGACTGTGTCTGTGCTGCGTATCCGTTCGTGTGCAGGTCGTCGAACACCCGCTCGATGTAGTCGAGCAGGGCCTCGCCTTCGTGCATCGGGGTGCCGTCGGGTCCGGCGAAGAGACCATCGAGAGAGAAATCGGTGCTCATTGACTCGTTGTCCGTCGCGTTCGTGCTGATGATGCGCAGCTTCATCTGTGGGCGCGTGCGCGTGAGAATGTCGAACATCAGTGCTGAGATCGAACGCTCCTCATCGAAGCAGTCGCCTGCTTTCAGCTGATTCGAGAACGCGTTCGTATTGTTCTTATGAACTGCCCGGGCGAAGGCATCGAGCCTTCTGAAGCACGCCTGCAGCTCCGGGGCAGGCCCGGTCAGAGTGAGGTACGCGGTTCCGTCGTCGCCGGTGCTGAAGTCGACCCGGCGCCGCAGTGAAACGCTCTTCAGCATGTCCACGGCCGGCTGCAGCACCGAGATCTGCAGGGCGACCGAGCGCTTGAACGTCTCGATCGTAATGTCGGCGCGCCTGCGCGCCAGATAGTCGTCGAGTTTCGGGAGATGTTCGAAGTGCAGGTCACGGCACGCGCGAGTCACGCAGTCGACGTGCTCGATTGTGAAGTCTCCGTCCAGGCATCGTTTGAGGAACTTCGGCAGTCCGTGGGTCAGCGTCATCGACGAGGTCATGTGCCTGAGAGCGTTGCTCGTCGTTGCGCCGAGGAGACTCGAATAGACGCCGGCCTCGGTCGGCTCGACGTTGCCGCGCAGCCACGTGAAGAAGGTCAGCTTCGGGTCATAGCCGGGAAAGTCCGGTAGGAGAGCGGGGTCGGTCAGGAACTCCTCGGCGAGCTTCCGCACTCGACGATGGCGGCGGCCGACGGCACGATTCTTCTTCCGTCCTGAGACTACGCCGATCTTCGTCCCGGTTTCGGCTTCGACCTGGACAACTGCCTGTGCCATTGCCAGTGTTTCTCGGCGGGTCCAGGCTCTGCGCGATGAGAACACGTCGTCGGCAGGCACGTCGACTATGCAGTCGTCGCTGCTGGGGTCGACTTCGGTTCCCTTGTTCTCGGACTGGTTGCAGCGTGCGGCAGTCCTGGTGAATGACGCGAACTCGTAGACCGAGTCGGGCTGACTGCCTGTGAGCCCGAGGGCATAAGCGACGTCTTGGGCGACGACATGGCTGGTGGCGACGAAGGAACGGATCTGGGCGAGGCTGCTCTGTGAATAGGTGCCCAGCAGGGAGACGAGCTCATTGTCCTGGGCGATCTCCAAGCGACGTCCGTGGGCCCGACGGAACTGGGACAGAGTCCGGTGGTCTGCCTCAGCAGGGGGAACGGCGGGCAGGCCGAATTCCCGTCCGTCGTTGTCTCCGATGTGCTTCATCGGTCTTTCACCTCTCCACGTCGCTGTGGAAGTTGGTCGTCGGGGAAGCTGCCTATCTCAATTATATAATCTGAGCGTATGAATGAATGTCACAATACGATTACAAATAGAACGGAGATACTAGTCTGTCTGATAGTGACTGATTCAGAGCTGTCCGAATCGGTACTGATCTGTTTGTCCTCTGACTCTACAGTTCGGCACTGACACGACATTGCGATCGGGTTCTTGGCTATTGGCGGTCCGTCCGCGTATCGCCGTTCAATAGTGGTGGGTGCGGCGCTCGTGGACCTGCGCCTCAACTGCCCGCGCACCTCCGGTCCTCATCCGCCGACCGATATCGACCGGCCCCGCAGGCCCAGTCCGCCGACCGATATCGACCGGCCCCGCAGGCCCAGTCCGTCGACCCATATCGAACGGCTCCACCGCCTCGGTTCGCTAGAATCGGGGACGTGGCAGCGATCGACAAGGACATTCTCCGTTTGGCTCTTCCCGCACTCGGAGCCTTGATCGCCGAACCCATTTTCCTGCTCACGGACACGGCCATGGTGGGCCACCTCGGTGCCGGTGCTCTGGGATCGCTGGCGATCGCCTCGACGATCCTGCAGACGGTGCTCGGTCTGATGATCTTCCTCGCCTATGCAACGACACCGCGTGTGGCGAAACGGATGGGGTCGGGGGACAGGTCGGGCGCAATCACGGCCGGATTCGACGGAATCTGGCTGGCAGTGGGCACCTCGATCCTGCTCATCATCATCGGACTGCCCCTGCTGAAAACTGCGATCGAGGCTTTCGAGCCGGACCCGGCGACCACCGAGGGCGCACACTCCTACCTGGCGATCTCATGGTGGGGCCTTCCATTCATGCTCATGGTCATCGCGGCCACCGGACTGCTGCGCGGGCTCCAGGACACGAAGACCCCGCTGATCGTCGCGGCTGCCGGATGCATTGCCAATATCGGCCTCAATGCCGTCTTCATCTACGGGCTCGATATGGGAGTCGCGGGATCAGCGATGGGCACGGTCATCGCGCAGGCCGGAATGTGCGCGGTCTACCTCACCATCTCCATCCGCGCCGCCCGCCGCCTCCACGCCAGTATCCGTCCCGACTGGACCGGCGTGTTCACCTCGGCGAAGACCTCTGGGTGGCTGCTGGTGCGCAACGCCTCGCTGCGCGCTGCCCTCATCCTCCTCGTATTCCTGGCCACCGCGATGGGCACGACGGACCTTGCCGCGATCCAGGTCGCTCAGAGCATCTTCTTCGCCCTCGCGCTCGCCCTCGACTCATTGGCCATCGCGGGCCAGGCGATGATCGGTCTCGAACTGGGTAAGAAGAACACCGAGGCGGTCGCCGCGATCAACCGCCGTCTGTGCCTGTGGGGGATCGTCTTCGGCATCGTCGTCGGCGTCGTCCTGTTCGCCGGATCCGGAATCATCCCGCGCGCTTTCGCCTCAGACCCCGCGGTGGTGTCGGCGCTGGCTGCCCTCCTGCCAGTGCTGGCGCTGAGCATGCCGATCGCCGGGTACGTCTTCGTCCTCGACGGTGTGCTCATGGGAGCCGAGGACGCGAGGTACCTGGCTCTGGCACAATTGGTCGCTGTGATCGGATACGCGATTCTGCTCATCCCGATCGTCAACATCTGGCCGGGAGCCCCCGGGCTCTGGGCCGGCTTCTGCATCGGATTCGTCGGTTTCCGCGCCCTGACCCTGGGCTGGCGAGTACGCAACCGGGCGTGGATCGAACGCGCCGTCGAGAAAGGAATCTCATGAACGCTGCACACACTGACGCTCATGATTCGCAGAACTCCTCCGCCGAGGCGGCCGCCTCTTCCCTGCGCGGACGTATCCGTCCGCTGCCGGCCGAGACCGATGACGAGACCTTCCTGCCGTTCGTCGACCTGTGCTTCAACTGGTCGATGGACAAACCTCGGATCGAGCTCGAGGACCTCCGCCATCGCAGCGATGCCGTCTTCTACTTCCGCGACTGGGGTCGTGACGGTGACATCGCCGTCGCCGCGCACGCCGAAGCCGATGCGCAGTCGCCGATCATCGGACTCGCCTGGGTGCGCCTGGCCGATATCGAAGACGTTGTCGGGAAAGCCGACGAACGGGTGGGCGGAGACTTCGCCGCAGCCCTGGACAAGACCGGCACCGAGGTGGTTCGGAGTGAGGTCGTGCCCGAGGGTGATGCGAATGCTGAGTCGAGTGAACCACCCGCCGATCTGACGCCGAGCGCCGATCATGCGCCGTTTACCGGTTACGGCTGGGTCGCCGCCGACATCCCCGAACTTTCGATGGCGGTGCTGCCCGACCACCGGGGCAGGGAATCGGCGGTGCCCTCCTCGACACCGTCTGTGCGCTGGTGCGGATGAGCGGATTCCCGGCCGTGAGCCTGTCCGTCGAAGACGGCAACGGGGCAGCGAAACTCTATGCCGACCACGGATTCGTGTCCGTCGGACGCAACGGCGACTCGGACGTGCTCGTCCGCAGGCTCGGCTGAGACGCGGGCAGCCTCAGGGCCGCAGAACAGCCCGGCAGCGTCGACCGCGGCGCCGCCGGACTCGGTCGTGAGTAGTGCGCGGCCAGCCCCTTACGGCAGCGGCGGGAGCTCCAGCTCTTCGAGCCAGGGTCGGACCACCTCGGCGATGTCACGCTCTGCCACATCGGAGACACAGCGGATGAACTCCTCGGTGCTCACCGAGGAATGACGGTACCGCTTCGTCCACTCGCCGACGGCCGCGAAGAAGTCCGCATCGCCGAGCTCGAGGCGCAGGGCGTGCAGGCACAGGGCGCCGCGCTTGTACACGCGGTCGTCGAACATGTCCGGCCCACCCGGATCACCGAGCTTGATGTTCTGCGGCTGAGCGGACAGATCGTCCCACCACTGCCGCGCACGTTCATCGGCACTTGCGCGCCCGGACTCCTCGGACCACAGCCATTCGGCGTAGCAGGCGAAGCCCTCGTTGAGCCAGATGTCCTTCCACCGGGACGGTGTGAGCGAGTTCCCGAACCACTGGTGCGCCATCTCATGCGCGACGAGGCGCTCGGCCTCCCATTCGGGTCCCAGATGATTGGGCCCGAGCACGGACAGCGGCTGCGACTCGAGCGGAATCTCGAGCACGTCATCGGTCACCACCACGTCATAGACGTCGAACGGGTACGGACCGAAGCGTTCGATGAACAGGTTCATCATTCCGTGCTGAACGCCGAGGCGCTCGATCGCCATATCCCAATGATCGTCGGCATAGACGCCCAGGGGAACGGGGGACTCGGTTCGGCTGTGCCTCGTGCGTCTGCCCGATTCGTCGTGAACAGGCACATCCCTGCCGGCGGCACCGGCGACCCCTCGGGCGGCGCTCGACAGGGCATCTCGGTGCGAACCCGCGACTGCGTCCTTCGCTGCGCCGAGCATCGTGGCACCGAACCTCGTGGTTCCGGAGCTCAGCGGGATCTGCCCATACTTGTAGCGGCCGATCTGCACCGTCGCCAGGTAGGTCGCCAGGGGAGTCGTCGACTCATAGGTCCAGCGGGTTCGCCCGGCCTTGCGCGTCTTCTTCGTCAGCGACCCATTGGACACCACCGTGTACTCGGACTCGACGAGCACCGAGATCCTGTACTGGGATTTGTTCGAGGGATGGTCGTTGCACGGGAACCACGTCGAAGCACCGACGGGCTGTCCGGCCACGAGCACCCCGTCTTCGAGCTCCTCCCAGCCGACGTCACCCCAGGTGCCGATCGCCGGTTCCGGATTGCCCGCGTAACTGATGTCGATGACCACCGGCTGGTCGCTCTTCAACGCCGGGGTCGTCAGGCGCAGCTTCTTCCCTCGGGCGGAGAAACGGACCTTCTTGCCGTTGACGCTGGCCTTGGTCACCCGCAGACCCGTGAGGTCGAGGACGACCGACGTGGTGTCCGCGAGAACGCGGCCCTTGAGCACCGCCCTGGCTGAGAGCCGGTTCGGCCCGATCCGGTAGTCGAGGTCGAGATCGTAATGGTCGATATGAAGGTCCGCGTTGCCGACGCCCTGTGTATAGGTATCAAGCATGCGATCGGCCCGATTCGTCTCCGTCGTCGGGGACTGCGACGTGCCGGCCTGCTTCTTCGTTGTCGATTTCGCGACCGACGTCTTCTCGGCCTTCTTCGTTGAGTGAGGGAAGTTCTGGGGCATCCACCCAGGGTATGACAGGATTGCCGCTGAAGTAGGCATGGGCCGGCACGAACTCTCCGCGCATGACCAGAGACGTCGCTCCCACCGTGGCATTCTCGCCCAGCGTGGAGGCCGGGAGGATGACGCTGTTGGGTCCCAAAGTGGCACCGGGATCGAGCTGCACGGTGTCAAGACTCATCACCCGATCGTGGAACAGGTGCGTCTGGACCACGCAGCCGCGATTGACCGTCGAATTGTCACCGAGGTCGACGAGATCAGCCTCCGGCAGCCAGTAGCTTTCACACCACACTCCGTGGCCGATCTTCGCGCCCATCGCCCGCAGATACCACACGATCGCAGGCGTGCCCACGGCATTGCGGGTGAACCAGGGAGCGGCCACGAGCTCGACGAAGCAGTCGGCGACCTCGTTGCGCCAGATGAACGACGACCACAGCGGATGCTCCCCGGGGCGGATGGGACCGGCGAGGACCCATTTCGCCGCCACGGCCAGTCCGGCAGCCACGGCACCCGCGGCCATCATCACGACGCCCGAGGTGAGCAGGGCCAACAGCACCGAGGCGACGAACGTCGTCTCCTGCGCGGCGACCCCGCCCGGCAGCCCGAGGAAGAACCAGATGGTGAGGACGACTCCGGTGATGAGCACGCCGCCGGCGATGATCGACGAGACTCGGAGCGTCTCCCAGAAGGCCCGGGCGGCCTTGACCCCGAAGGTCGGGGCATAGGTGAGCGACTCATCGGATTCCACGGCGGCACGGCGGAGCTGCACCGGGGGAGAACCGAGCCAGGACGAGCCCTTCTTCGCCTTCGCCGGTGCCGCAGAGAGCACCGCGACGAGGGAGTTCTTCGGCACCCGGCGGCCGGGGGACGCGATTCCCGAGTTGCCGAGGAAGGCGCGTTTGCCGACCTTCGCTCGCCCGGCGCGCATCCATCCGTGGCCGAGCTCGTAGCTGGCGACCATGGTGTCATCGGCGAGGAAGGCACCGGCCGCGATTGTCGTCATCTTCGGAACGAAGACGACGGTCGAGATCTCCGTACCCGGCCCCACCTTCGCGCCGAGGAGGCGCAGCCACCACGGGGTGAGCATCGACGCATAGAGAGGGAACAGCAGATCCCGGGCCATGTCGAGCAGACGCTCCGTCGCCCACACCCGATATCCGCGAGCCGAACGGACGGGGAACTCACCCTCTTCCATCCCGATTGCCAGAATCCGCACGGCCACGAGGACGAGCAGGGCGGTGGTGAGGAACCACAGGCAGGCAACCACGGGGGACCACGCCACCAGCAGCCAGGGAGACTCGACGACCTCGATCCCGGAGACCCCGAGTATGATCGCGACGCCCGGCACCACCGCAAGATACGGCAGCAGAGCATTGATCTGCGAGCCGATGGCATAGAACAGGAAAGGCAGACGTCGCCGTGGCGGGGGAGCCGGCCAGGACTTCTTCGCCTTCCCGACGCGAACCGCGGGTGAGCCCGAATAGATCTGGTTCTTCCGCACCCGACCGGTCACCGCGGATCCGGCTTCGACGAGGGCCCCGACCCCCACCTCGGCGCCGGGCATGAGCGTCGACCGGGCACCGATCGTGGCGTTGCGGGCGACGTCGATTCGACCGATGCGCAGCAGATCACCGTCGACCCACCAGCCCTTGAGATCGACCTCGGGTTCGACTGCAGCGCCCTCGCCGAGAGTGAGGAAACCGGTCACCGGCGGCACCGAGTGCAGATCGGCATCGCTGCCGATCCGGTTGCCCAGAAGCTTCGCATACCAGGTCACCCAGGGTGCGATCGCCACCGAGACCGCCGCGGCGAGGTCGGCGATGTGCTCGGCCAGCCACAGCCGCTTGTGCACCCAACCGGACCGCGGATAGACCCCGGGCCGGATCCCGATCATGAGCAGACGTGCCGCGCCCGCGGAGATGAGCATCCGCCCCCACGCGGTGACGAAGACGAGGAAGAGGACGAGGAGGACCAGCCACGGAGTGAACGGCAGGTCCGCGCCGAGACCGACCCCGATATTGGCCGCGAGCATCGCCAACACGACCCACCGGACCCCGCCGAGGATGTGCACCGGTATCCCGAGCAGCACCTGGAAGGCCTGCATCCCCCGGGAAGTCCGTGTGATCGTGCGCTTCGGACCTGCCGGTCCGATTCCGGCCCCTTCCTCGCCGAGGCAGAGCCTGGACAGGGCGCCGAAGCGCGGATGCGCGTAGATGTCGCCGACGGTGACGCTGGGATGGCGGGTGCGCAGTCGGGAGACGAGCTGTGCGGCGCCCAGCGAACCGCCGCCGGCGGTGAAGAAATCCGTATCGCTGCCCGGTCGGGCACCGAGGACCGCGGCCCACTGCTCGGCGACCCACTCCACGTCCTCGTCGAAGACCTCATCGGATCCGGCCGACTCGGCGCCGTCATCGAGTGGCCACGGCAGGGCATTGCGGTCGACCTTGCCGGAGGTCTTCGTGGGCAGTTCCTCGACGAGGGCCAGACGGGGAACGAGCGCGGCCGGCAGTTCGTCACGCAGCCGGGCCTCCCAGTCGGGAAGGTCGGCCTCGCCGGAACCGGCGCCGGGGGCGAGGTAGCCGATGAGGACGTCCGTGCCGGCCGCGGTCTTCTTCACCGCGGCCGCAGCGCCTTCGACACCGGGCAGGGCCTGCAGGGCAGCGTCGATCTCGCCGAGTTCGATGCGTCGGCCTCCGAGTTTGATCTGCTCATCGGCGCGACCGACGAAGATGAGCCCGGCGGGATCGTTGACGACGAGGTCGCCGGACCGGTACGCCCGGTCCCAGCCGAGGCTCGGCATGGGGGCGAACTTCTCGGCGTCCTTGGCAGCATCGAGGTAGCGGGCCAGTCCGACTCCGCCGATGATGAGCTCGCCGGTCTCGCCCTCGGCGACGGGTACACCCTCGGCATCGACGACGGCCAGGTCCCAGCCCTTGAGCGGCAGACCGATGCGCACCGGCCCGGACCCGTCGAGCATGGCCGCGCAGGCGACGACGGTCGCCTCGGTGGGGCCGTAGGTGTTCCACACTTCACGGTCGTCGTCGCTGAGCCGACGTCCGAGCTCGGGCGGGCAGGCCTCACCGCCGAAGATGAGGAGGCGGACATTGTCGAGGCTCTCCGCCGGCCACAGTGCGGCCAGGGTGGGCACGGTCGAGACGACGGTGATCTGCCGCGATGACAGCCACGGTCCCAGATCCATTCCGGACTTCACCAGTGCACGCGGGGCAGGGACGAGGCACGCGCCGTGCCGCCAGGCCAGCCACATCTCCTCACAGCTGGCGTCGAAGGCCACGGACAGTCCGGCCAGGACGCGATCGCCGGGACCCAGCGGCTCCTCGACGCAGAACAGGGCCGCCTCGGCGTCGACGAAGGCTGCCGCCGAACGATGGGTGACGGCCACGCCTTTCGGAGTGCCCGTCGAGCCGGAGGTGAAGATCACCCAGCAGTCGTCATCGGGGGTAGGCGAACGCAGCTCGGAACGGTCGAGAGGACCGCGGTCGGTGCGGGATTCGATGTGTGGTCCGGCGGTGAGCACTCCGGTCACGGCCGCCTCGGCGAATACGGTGCGCGCCCGCTCATCCGGGTCGTCGACGTCGACGGGAACGTAGGCCGCGCCGAGCATGAGCGTGGCCAGGATCGCGAGGTACAGATCCACCGACCCCGAGGGGACGCGGATGCCGACCTTGTCACCTGGGCCGATTCCGGCTTCGGCCATCTCCAGTGCGAGATCGCGGATCGCGGTGATGAGCTCCGCGTAGCTGAGCACCCGAGTGCCGTCATCGAGGGCCGGTTGATCGGGATGGGCGCCGGCCGACTCGAGGAGGACGTCGATGAGGGTGCGGTCCTCGCGGGGCCGCACGGGGGACGGGAACTGCGGTGCGTATTCTCTCACGGATCTTCCGGGTCGTTCGGGAGCTGACTGGCACCGGGCCGACCGGCATCGCCGGTGACCTTAGTCCAATAAGGTGTCGCGGACGTGAACACAGGTCGGGGCGCACGGAGCGGATCCCGGTTCCACGGACTGATCCTAGCGCCACGGGACAAGCGCTATCGTCACGGCTCAGGCGTCCGTGATAGATGTGAGTAGACGACCGTCCGCGGTCGACCAGCTGATTTTCAACGATGAGGAGCACGCCCATGGTCACAGTTCTCACCCACGCCACCGTCTTCGACGGCACCCGCTTTCTGCCCGGCACCCGGGACGTCGTCATCGACGGAGGACGAACCACCTCGGTGACCGAAGGGGGACAGGGATCACACAACGCCGGGGACGACTACGTCGACTGCACGGGCAAGACGATCATTCCCGGAGTCATCGACTGCCACGTCCACCTCACGAGCTCCGGAGCGGCAGCCACCGCGAACTTCCACGATCCGTTCTCGCTGCAGTTCTATAATTCCGTGGCGAATATGGAAGCCACCCTCAAGGGCGGAGTCACGACCGTGCGCGACGCCGGCGGCACCGACCTCGGGGCAAAGGTGGCAGTGGAGACCGGCGTGGTGCGCGGTCCGCGCCTGACGATCGCCGTCAACATCATGTCCCAGACCGGCGGGCACGGGGACTTCCACCTCGTCTCCGGAGCCGAATCGCCGTTCCTGGCCCCGCACCCGGGCCGGCCGTCGGGAGTCGCCGACGGACTCGAAGGGGTGCAGAAGAAGGCCCGTGAACTCCTGCGGGCGGGCGCCAACCACATCAAGATCTGCTCGACCGGCGGAGTGCTCTCCCCGCGCGATGACCCGCGCCACTCGCAGTTCACCGAAGCCGAGATCGCCGTCATCGTCGCCGAGGCGGCCGCTCAAGGTGCGTCCGTCATGTCCCATGCCCAGGGCGCACCGGGAATCAAGAACGCCGTCCGTGCCGGGGTGCGCTCGATCGAACACGGAATCTATCTCGATGACGAGGCCATCGACCTCATGTGTGAGCACGGCACCTTCCTCGTCCCGACCCTGCAGGCACCACAGGCGGTCATCAAAGCCGCCGACACCGGTGCCGCACTGCCCGCCTCAGTCGTCGACAAGGCCCGCCGCGTCGTCGAGGCGCACCAGGAGTCGATCGCCCGGGCCCACGAGGCGGGAGTCCCGATCGCTCTGGGTACCGACGCCGGAGTCGGCCCACACGGGGAGAACCTCGAAGAGATCAGCCTGTTGGCCGAGGTGGGGCTCTCCACGACGGAGGCGCTCGCCGCCGGCACCTCCGTGGCGGCTCGCCTGCTCGATGACGATCGGGTCGGTCGCCTCGGCGCGGGCGGTCTGGCCGACCTCGTCGTCGTGGACGGCGACCTGCGGACTTCCGACGTCCGCGGAATCGAGAACCGAGTCAACGCGGTCTACCTCGACGGCGAACTCGTCTGAGTCGTTGACCGAAGCGGAACGTCGCCGAGGCGGTGCGCCCTGATCGTACGTCTGCGAGGGCACAGCCGCCTCGGTGGGTGAGATCGGTCTCGCCTCGTCATTTGGTGAGGGAACCCTAACCTGATGGGGCTATGATGAGGGTGACCGAGCCATAGGGCCGCGGCGCGTCATTGCGGCGGGAATGCCCAGAGAGGAGAGTGTGCCTCAGCGATGAATCCGCTCGACTGGTCGTTTCCGATCGCCGTGACCTGGCTGATCATGTTCGGCATCATCATCTTCCGCGCCGGCGGCACCTTCGTCCTCGGCCGTTTCGCCCGCAAGGGAATCCGCAAGTTCCACCGGGTCGAGAAGATCATGGCCGGACCCAAATACCGCCGCGCCGAGGACACCATCGACCGCTTCGGTGCACCCGTCGTGGCCCTGAGCTTCCTCACCGTCGGGCTGCAGACCGTGGTCAACCTCGCTGCCGGAACCACGGGGATGCGCTACCGCCGCTACGTCCCGGCGCTCGCCGTCGGCGGATCGCTGTGGGCGCTCATCTATTCGACCGTCGGGTTCCTCGGCTTCAAAGCCGTGGCCAAGGCCTACCAGGCCGAACCGGGACTGACCGTCGGGCTCGGCCTCGTCTTCGTCGTCGCGATCATCGGTCTGCTCATCGGACTGCGCAAGGATCGAACTCCCGCCGAGGAGTCGGCCTCCGCCTCGGGGAACTGAGCGAACTGCGCTGCCGCCTCGGTGATTTGAAGGATCCATCTCAGCGATTTGAAGGATCCACCTCGGAGTTCGCCAGGCAGACTGTGGTCCGAGGTGCCGCGCGCGTTCAGTAGAGTGGGACGGCGTCAGCGTCGACATGACGAGACTGCTCGTCGACAGTGAGTAAAAAGGAGTCCCCGGATGGTCGTGGCCTGGTGGAGCATCATTCCGTTCGTTCTGCTGCTCGGGTGCATCGCGGTGCTCCCGCTCATCCCGGCCACGGAGAAGATCTGGGATCGCAACCTCGTCAAGCTCATCGTCGCACTCGTCCTCGGTGTGCCGATCGCCGTGTGGTTCCTGCTCAGCGGTGAGTCGACGGCCGTCATCCACGCGCTGGTCGAGTACTTCCAGTTCATCATGCTCATCGGCAGCCTCTTCGTCGCCTCGGGCGGAATCTTCCTCGTCGGAGACATCAAAGCGACACCGCGCAACAACACGATCTTCCTCGCCGTCGGCGGTGTGCTGGCCTCGTTCATCGGCACCACGGGTGCGGCGATGCTGCTCATCCGGCCGATCCTCAACACGAACCAGGACCGCAAGCACCGCACCCACACCGTCATCTACACGATCTTCATCGTCGCGAACTGCGGTGGTCTGCTCACTCCGCTGGGCGACCCGCCGCTGTTCCTCGGCATGCTGCGCGGAGTGCCCTTCGAATGGACATTCGGACTCTGGCCGTACTGGCTGTTCGTCAATGTCCTGCTGCTCATCAGCTACTTCGCCCTCGACTCGAAGATGTATGCGAAGGAACCGGCCGAGGCACTGGCCAAGGACGCCGAGTATGCGACGAAGCTCGGCCTGCGCGGCGCCAGCGGACTGCTGTTCCTCGCGATCATCATCATCGCCGTCGCGTTCATCCCCTCGGTCGACTTGCACGCGATCGAAACCGGGCATGCGACCGCCTCGGACTACGTGCCGTGGCGTGAGGTCGTCATGCTCCTCTCCGCGGTGACCTCGTTCCTCGTCGGCGACCGTGGTGCCAGGTTCAACCTCAACAAGTTCACGTGGACGCCGATCCTCGAAGTCGGGGCGCTCTTCATCGGCATCTTCCTTACGATGATGCCTGCTCTGCAGTACCTCGGTCAGATCGCCCACAAGATCCCGCTGGGCGAGATCTCCCTGATCATCTTCACCGGCGGCCTCTCCTCCGTCCTCGACAACGCTCCGACCTATGTCACCTTCTTCGAGATGGCCGCCCAGGTGCCCGGCGAGCCGAAGGTGGCGGGAGTGCCCGAGACGCTGCTCATCGCCGTCTCGCTGGGTGCCGTCATGGGCGGAGCCATCACCTACATCGGCAACGGACCGAACTTCATGGTCAAATCCGTCGCAGATTCGGCGGGCGTCGCGATGCCGAGCTTCGGCGGCTACGTCTGGTGGTCGCTGCGCCGCCTCGTGCCGATCCTCGTCTCGATGGTGCTCATCTTCATGACCGGTTCGCTGTGGTGGATGCTGCTCGGAGTGCTGGTCGGACTAGTGATCCTCGGACAGGCCGGGCGAGACCTGCGTGCGGCGAAGGCCGTGAAGGCGGACTGAATCGTCATGCCCGGAACCAGTGAGTCACGCAGGTCGAATGCGGTGGGACTATGAGTCCGCGCGATGAGGCTGGGCGGTCCGGTTCCGGCCGGGGCCGCAATGGTGTGAGCGCCGCTGCCGGAGTCGGCCTCTACTTCACCGGAAACGGGGCCGTCTTCGCGGCGCTGCTGCCGTGGTATCCGCTGCTGGTCGACCGCCTCGAGCTGAGCTCCTGGCAGTTCGGACTCGTCGTCGCCTGCTTCGCAGTCGGATCGCTGCTGTCCTCGGCCCTGCCCGCCGCGCTCATCGCCCGGTTCGGAGCGCACCGGGTCGTCATCGTCGGGACGGTGATGCTCGGCGTGGCCGCCTCGGCGACGGCATGGTCGGTCAACGGCGTGATGATGGCAATCTGCCTGCTCCTGCTGGGGTGCTGCGATGCGATCGTCGACGTCGCGCAGAACGTCGTCGGCATCTCCGTTCAGGAGCGGGTCGGCCGCTCGATCCTGTCATCGATGCATGCGCTGTGGAGCCTCGGCGGACTGCTCAGCGGAGCCGCCGCGACCGCGGCCGCCAGCGCAGGTGCCGACATGCGGGTGTGGCTGGCGATCATCGGCACCGCAGCCGTGCTCATCACGATCGTGGGTCGGCGCCTCATCGGCGAATATGCCTCGCCGAGGCGGGTCGCCGATTCCGATCCGGACTCGACGTCCGATTCCGGGGCCGACTCCGGATCGGAATCCGGATCGGACTCCCGTGCGGCTGATCTGACCGGAGAGGTTGAGCGCGCGAGCCGTGGCGGCGCCGGGGCCGCGGGGCGATCGAAGCGAGCGGTTCTCTTGGCGGCGCTGCCCTTGGCGATCGTGGCGATCTGCGGTGCCGTGGTCGAAGACGTCGCGAACAACTGGGCAGGGCTGGCCGCGGTCGATTTCGCGGACGTTCCGGCCGCCTCGGCGGGGATCGCCTTCAGCATCGTCATCGGCAGTCAATGTCTCGGACGGTTCAGCGGGGACGTGCTCGTGACGCGGTTCGGGGCCGGTCGGATCGCACGCCTCGGTGGCGGACTCATCGCTCTCGGCGGGATCGGGGCCATCACGGCCCAGGAGCCGATCCTGCTGCTCATTTCGATGGGAGCGTTCGGATTCGGGTCTGCGACGCTCGTGCCCGGTGCACTCGGCGCTGCTGGCCGTCTGCCCGGAGTGGGCCGGGCCGGGGGAGTGACGCTTGTGAACTGGCTGATGCGGGTCGGCTACCTCGGGACGAGCCCGCTGATCGGGGTCGTCGCCACCGGAGCCGGACTGCGCTGGGGCCTCGGCATACTCGTGCTCGTCGGCATCCTGACGATGGTCTTCGCGAACCGCTTGGACGTGCGCCGGACCTGACACGTGCCGGAGTCGGCGCGGGAGCGGGGTCGAGATTGCGCAATGTATGGGTGGGCTCGCGACTGCTCAGGGTGCAGAGCAGTTCCGGGAACGAAAAATGTGCCGCTGCCTCGTCGATGCGAAGTGGCGACACATGTGGTGGTCGGGCTAGCGGGATTTGAACCCACGACCTCTTCACCCCCAGTGAAGCGCGCTACCAAGCTGCGCCATAGCCCGTTACCGTACTCCCTCGTGGGCAACGAGAACTAGCTTATACCGATCAAGGGCCAACTGCCAAAACCGCGTTCCGTGACCTTCGAAAAACAGGTATCATCCCAGGTAGATACCGAAGAAGCGGGACTTGCAGATGCCTGACAGGGTGACCCGGTAACATTTCCGTTTCGTGATTGTTATGAAAGTGGACTAGGCCGCTATGCTTGGTACACCGACAAACTAGAGGAGTCGACATGGCAGATCTGGATTATCCAGTGTCTTTGCGGTACTCGCGCGACCATGAGTGGGTTGCGACCACGGATGACAATGCAGTAGTCCGTGTGGGTATCACTGATTTCGCCCAGGAACAGCTGGGTGACGTCGTCTATGTCGACCTGCCTGAAGCCGGGGATTCGGTCACCGCAGGGGAGTCCTGTGGCGAAGTCGAGAGCACGAAGAGCGTCTCTGACCTGATCGCACCTGTGTCGGGGACCGTCACCGAAGTCAACGATTCACTCGACGATTCACCCGAGACCGTGAACTCGTCGCCTTTCGAAGACGGGTGGATGTATCTCGTCGAACTCAGTGACCCCGCACAGCTCGAATCGCTGATGGACAGCGAGGCGTACAAAGAGCTCATTCAGAGCGAGGAGGCGTAATGTCGCAGAATCACGATCAGAATCGTCCGACCCCCTCGCAGCCCTGGTATGACAACGGACAGGTCCCGCAGTCGAAGAAGTTCCCGTTCGGGGCCGGAAACGGCAACGGCGGCGACGAGTCGGCGACTCGGATGAACCCTCAGGTCGACCAGAACGGCCAGGGGAACACCCCTCCCTACGGACAGCAGCCGGCCAACGGCGCCCCACAGGCACCGCAGTACGGCAACGGCCAGAATCACGGCGGGACCCCGCAGGGCGGCCAGCCCTACGGCAATGGCCAGAATCACGGCGGCACGCCTCAGGGCGGCCAGAATTTTGGTGCGTCGCAACCGGCCAACCAGCCCTACGCCGGAAACGGTCAGAGCGGCCAGGGCCAGCAGCAGTATCAGCCTCAGCAGAATCAGTATCCGCCGCAGAACTTCGGCCAGCCGCAGAGCGGTCAACCGCATTCCGGTCAGCCTCAGGGCAGCCAGGGTCAGCAGCAGTATGGTTCCAATGGCGCCGGCCAGTTTGCGCAGCCCCAGGGCAGCCAGGGCCAGCCGTACGGAAACCATCCGCAGCAGGGCGGCCAGCAGCAGTACGGTTCGAACGGGGCCGGCCAGTACGGCCAGTTCGATCCCAACCAGCAGCAGGGCAGCCAGCCCGGTCCTGGCCAGTACGGACAGCCGCAATCCGGTCAGCCTCAGTCAGGCCAGCCCCAGAACGGTCAGCCTCAGTACGGCCAGCCGCAGGGTGCCCCGACGAACGACGGCCAGGATCCGATGAGCGATTCGGGCAGCCAGCAGTTCCAGGGAATCCTCGACCCGCACACCGGCGAGATCCACCCGGTGCCCGACCTCGAAGGTCTGCAGGACGCCGACGCTCTGCTCGTCGTCGTCTCCGGTCCGGACTCCGGTTCGCAGATCCTGCTCGACACCGACGTGGTGACGGTGGGCCGCAGCCCGAACGCCGACATCTTCCTCGACGACGTCACCGTCTCGCGCAAGCATGCCGAGTTCATCCGCACGCCCAGCGGCTTCACGCTGCGCGACACGGGTTCGCTCAACGGCACCTATGTGGGTCGTCAGCTCATCGACTCCATCGAACTGCAGAACGGAGCCGATGTGCAGATCGGCAAGTTCCGAATGATCTTCCAGCAGCGTCCGCGCTCCTGACCGGGGGATAATGTCAAAAGTTGAAGTCGAGGTTGTCGGCGTCCGCATCGAAATGCCCGCCAACCAACCGATTCTGCTGCTCAAGGCCAGCGAACCCGCGTACTATCTGCCGATCTGGGTCGGAGCGATCGAGGCCAATGCGCTGTCGATCGCGCAGCGGGGACTGACCCCGCCGCGTCCCATGTCCCACGCTCTGCTGCTCGACGTCCTCGAGAAGTACGGCGCCGAGCTGCAGGACGTGACGATCACCGGCAAGGATGGTCAGATCTTCCTGGCCGAGCTGCACACGAATGACGGGAAGTCGATCTCCGCGCGCCCCTCGGACGCGGTGACCCTGGCGCTGACAGCGCACTGCCCCGTCTTCGTCGAAACACAATTGCTTGAAGAGTCCGGAATCGAAGCCCCCGAGGCCGATGAAGAGGAAGTCGCCCAGTTCAGAGACTTCCTCGACAACGTCTCGGCCGAGGACTTCGAGACCGGCACCGAAAACCCATGAAAGTGAAACAGTGAGTCTCCACACCGATCCGGTTCTGTCCAACAGAGAAATCGCCGCTGCCGGCCACGACAATCTCCGCGGTCTCGACGACTGGCGAGAGATGGACCCGAAGCAGCAGCCGACGTATCTCGACAGCGCCGCGCTCGACGAGGTGCTCACCGATCTGCGCAATTCGCCTCCGCTGGTCTTCGCCGGTGAAGCCGATGTGCTCAAGCAGCGGATCGCCGCCGCCTCGCGCGGAGAGGCCTTCGTCCTCGCCGGAGGGGACTGCGCCGAATCCTTCGACGGAGCCCAGGCGGACAAGATCCGCGCCCGTGTGCAGACCGTTCTGCAGATGGCGGCCGTGCTCACCTACGGCGGATCGATGCCCGTGGTGAAGATCGGTCGCATGGCCGGTCAGTTCGCGAAGCCGCGTTCGGCCGATATGGAGACCCGTGACGGAGTCACCCTGCCGTCGTTCCGCGGCGACATCGTCAACGGCTACGAGTTCACCGAGGAATCCCGCCGCCACGATCCGGAGCGTCTGCTCAAGGCGTACCACATCTCCGCATCCACGCTGAACCTCATCCGTGCGTTCACCCAGGGCGGTTTCGCCGATCTGCGGTTCGTCCACGACTGGAACCGCGGTTTCCTCGCATCGAACCCCGGTTACCAGCGCTACGAACAGACCGCTGCCGAGATCGATCGCGCCATCCGCTTCATGGATGCCTGCGGAGCCGACTTCGATGCTCTCAAGACCACCGAGTTCTACGCCGCCCACGAGGCGCTGCTGCTCGAATACGAACGTGCACTGACCCGCATCGACTCGCGCACCGGCGAAGCCTACGACGTGTCCGGCCACTTCCTGTGGATCGGTGAGCGTACCCGCGAGATCGACGGTGCCCATGTGGACTTCCTGTCGAAGGTGCGCAACCCCATCGGCGTGAAGCTCGGACCCACGGCCACCGCCGACGACGCTCTGGCCCTGGCCGAGAAGCTCGATCCGGATGCCGAGCCCGGCCGCCTGACCTTCGTCACCCGCATGGGTGCCGGACAGATCGGTGAGTCGCTGCCGGCTCTCCTGTCGCGAATCGGCGACCGACTTCCGCACGTGACCTGGGTCTGCGACCCGATGCACGGCAATACGATCACCTCGAACACCGGGTACAAGACCCGTCGCTTCGAAGATGTCATGGCCGAGGTCGAAGGGTTCTTCAATGCCCACCAGGATGCAGGAACGATCCCCGGTGGACTCCACATCGAACTCACCGGCGATGACGTCACGGAGATCATGGGCGGAGCCACCGAGATCGACGACGAAGGTCTGCGTCGCCGCTACGAGACCCTCGTCGACCCGCGCCTCAACCACGACCAGTCGCTGGAGATGGCCTTCCAGGTCGCCGAGTACCTCACCCGCCGGAAGTAGCAGCTGCTACCGACGCATAATGCCGGGGGCTCCGCAGAATATCTGCGGAGCCCCCGGCATTTGTATGAGCGACGAGTCGTTCGTCTGACCGATTCGACTTAGACGTCTGACCGACGCGACTTAGACGAAACCTACTTGTCCTCGTCCTTCTTCTCGTCGGACTTCTTGTCCTCGGAATCGTCCTTCTTCTCGTCCTTCTTGTCGTCCTTCTTCTCGGAGTCTTCCTTCTTCTCCTTGCCCTTGGACACGCGGACGATGATGAGCGAGTTCGCCGGCTTCGCCTCGGTGCTCTTCGGGAACTGCGAGACGACCTTGCCCTTGGGCACGTCATCGGAGAACACCTCGTCCTTGCCGACGCGGAATCCGCGCTTGGCCAAGGTCGCATAGGCGGCGTCGAAGGTCAGGCCCTCGACGTTGGGAACCGGGATCGGGGCGACGCCTTTGGAGACGACGAGGTTGATCTTCTCACCCTTCGACAGCTTCGTCCCGGGCTTCTGCGAAGCCGAGATGACGGTGTCCTCGGCGACCGTGTCGCTGTACTCCTCGTCGACCTTTCCGACCGCGAGGTTGACCTTCTTCAGAGCGGCTTCTGCCTCGTCGCGGCTCACGCCTTCGAGCTTGGGAACCGCGAACTTCTCCTCACCCTTGGACACGACGACCGTGACGGATGACTCGGGGGCGAGCTCGGCACCGCTGACGGGGTCGGTGCCGATGACCGTTCCGGCGGGCACCTTGTCGTCGAAGACTTCCTTGGGCTCGGCCTTGAGGTCGTTGTCCTCCAATTGCGAGGTGACCTCCTCGACGGGTTTTCCGGCGAGCTCACCGGGGACGATGGACGTCGGAGCAGGCAGGTTCGCCACGACGAACCAGGCGACGAGAGCGAGGACGGCGACCACGGCGACGAGTCCGGTGAGGACGCGACGTCGGCGACGTCGGACCGGGGATGCCCCGGCCGAGGCGGCCGCGGAGCCGGCGACGACCGCGGCCTTGTCCTTGCCGTCACGATCATCGTGATCGTCGTTGTCGGCATCAGTGCCGACGACCGCTGCGTGCGAGACGTCATGATCCGCGGACTCGTCCCGGTCGTCGGAACCGTCACTCTCGGCAGATGCGTCCGCGTCCGATTCATCCTTCGACTGGTGATCGGACGATGCCTCGCCGTCGGAATCGTCGTCTGATCCGGCCGCGACGGCGGCAGCGGTGACTCCGCCGATTCCGGCTGCGGCAGCCGCGACTCCGGCACCGGTCTTCGCACCGGTGCCGGTCGATTCGTCCTTCGACTGATCATCGGCTTCGCCATCGCCATCGGTTCCGGACGTACCGGAGCCGTCGCCTGAGGAGGCGTCACCGTGCTCGTCATCGTCCGAGACTTCGGCTGCGGCCGCCGCGGCGTCGGTGGGGTCCTCTTCCTCGTCCTCGAGGTATGGGATCTCGTCGGTGCGGGAGCGCTTCTCCTTCGGGACCACTTCGCCGAGATCGATGCTCGCGGTGAGCACGGGGGAGTGCTCGCCGGCGGCGATCTGCGGATCTCCGAGGTCGAGTTCGGCCTCGCTCATCTCCGCACGTGCTTCGGCCAACGCCAGGCGGAATTCGGCGGCATCGGCAGGGCGGTCCTCAGGGTCCTTCGACGTCGCCCACAGCACGAGCGCGTCCAGACGCGGGCTGAGGCGGGCAACGACGTCCGACGGCGGCGGAACCGTGTCGTGGACGTGACGGTAGGCGACCTGGATCGGGACATCGTCGGTATAGGGCTGAGCGCCGGTGAGCATCTCGTAGAACATGATGCCGACCGTGTACAGATCGGTACGTGCATCGGCGCCGGCTCTGGTGACGAGCTCGGGAGCGACATAGCCGACGGTGCCGATGAGGGTCTTCGTCGTCGTCGCCGTGGTCACGGCACGGGCCAGACCGAAGTCGGCGAGCTTGACCTGACCGTCGGTGCCCAGCAGCACATTGTCGGGCTTGAGATCACGGTGGATGATCCCTGTCGAATGCACGGCCTCGAGCGCGGCGAGGATCGCGTCGAGGACGACGATCGCCTGTCTGGGAGTGAAGGTGCCGCGGTGCTTGAGCTCACGGCGCAGCGTCACCGAGGGCAGGTACTCCATGACGAGGTAGACGATGTCGCCGTCACGCGCCTGATCGTGGATGGCCACGAGGTTCGGGTGGGTGAGGCGACCGGCGTTGATCGCCTCCCGGCGGAAGCGTTCGACGAAGGTGTCATCGGAGATGAGGTGCTCATGCATGACCTTGATCGCGATCTCACGATCGAGACGCAGATCGGTGCCGCGGTAGACCATGGCCATACCGCCGCGGGCGATCTTGGCATCGATGCGGTAGCGGTCGTTGAGCACCGTGCCGATGAGGGGATCTCGGCGGGCGTTCACAGGGCCTCCTTCAGCCGCGCACGCTGCATCTGGACGCCGCGGACGAAGGCCTTCGTCTCCGGCAGCAGCCCGTCGGCGCGAACCGAGCGCAGGTCCTGGTAGTAGCCGGCGATGGCCTCATTCTCCGATTCCGCGGTTTCGACGAGCCAGCCGAGGATGACGGTGCCGGCGACGATATTGTCCTCGATGTCGAGCAGATCGAGTCCGCGACCGACGATATCGGAGGCCCAACGGCCGGAACGGGGAGTGATCTGCATGATGCCGATCGCGTTGCCGGCCGAGACGGTCGTGTGCTGGAAACCGGACTCCTGAGCGGCGACAGCCTGCATGAGGGCTGGGTCGGCACCGAGCTCGAGAGCCAACGAGGCGACGAGCAGCTTCGCCTGTGCCGGGGCCGGATGGCGACGGTGCAGCAGAGTGTATTTGTTCAGCCGCGCCGCGTGGAGCACGGAGGGGCGGATGCCCTCGACCTGGGCGCTGGCGGCGACGCGGGGGATATCACGCGGCGGTTCGGCCGCTGTGCGACGCGGGCGCGCCTTCGACGGGCGCAGCAGGAGGAGCTCGCCGACCGTGATGAACGAATCATCACCCATGGCGTTGGCTTGGCGCAGAGTCGCCGGTGAGATTCCGTGCCGCGCGGCGATCCCCTGCAGGGTCTCTCCGGGGGCGACGACGTGCGAGGGATCATCATCGGGCAGGTCGTTCTTCTCCGGCAGAGACAGCACCTGGCCCTGGTGGAGATTCTGACGCGGCGAGATGCGGTTGAGCTCGGCCAGTGCGGGCACGGAGACGCCGTGCTTGCTGGCCACACCGTAGAGGGTGTCGCCCTGCTTGACCTTGTACGTGCGACCGCCGTGGGTGACGGGAACGGTCGCACTCGCGGTGCCCGAGATCCACTGCGGGCCGGTGGTCGCGGCCGCGGTGTTCGCAGTCGCTGTTTTGTCATCAGTGGAAGCACGGTCGGATGCGTCATCGGCGCCGTCGTCGGGCCGATCGTCGGCGGCCGCGTTCTCGTCGGCGGCCGCGATATCGTCAGCGGACGCGGGCGAGCCCGGGTCCGGCGTTGTCGCCGAGGCGGCCGTTGCGTTCTCGTCGGGGGAGTCGGTGGTGGGGGCCGCCTCGGTGGGGAATTCGTTTTCGGGGTCGACCCGTTCGGCTCCTGGGATCGGACCGGTCGAATTCACCTTCGATGCGGCGCGGATGTCAGGAGCGGCGGTGACGGGGTTGTGCCGTCGCGGTCGTGTCATCTGTCACCTGTTGACTTCATGTCGAGTGGGGAAGCTACGGTCCCCAGCCTAACGAGTAGGCGGGCCCGACCCGAGCATTCCGCACCGCATGGCGGGGTGTTTCTGTCGAATATTGCTACGCTTGAGGGCGTGAATACCGAAGAACTCGTCCAGGACTGGGCCCCGCTGCCCGACATCGCAGAACTCACCGGACTCGGCATCTCCCAGGTGCGGAGGCTGCTCGAAGACGGCGCCATCTGCGGAATCAAGATCGGTGATCCGAAGGTCCTGCGGGTTCCGTTGGACTTCTTCGTCGACGGCGAGGTCGTCAAGCCGCTCAAGGGAACCCTGCACACTCTCTACGATGCCGGGTTCGACTACGAAGAAGCCATCGTGTGGCTCTTCACCCACGACGAGTCCCTGCCCGGCCGACCCATCGACCTGCTTCGCGCCGGCAACAAGAAGGAAGTGCGCCGCCGCGCGCAGGCCCTCGCGTTCTGATCTGCCGTTTCGATCGGCGGGTTCAGCTGGAGCGGTAGCTCAGGGCTGTCGCGAATCCCTTGAGTCGTTCCTGCGCGGCCGATCCGATGCGCACCCGCGCCGAGGCGGCCGACCGTTCCGCCGATGCTGCACCTGCGGCACCTTCCGCCCACGTGTCGACGACTGTCGCCGCGTGGGCGTGCTTGTCCGCGATGAAGGATTCGACGGCGGCGAGGCCGCCCGAGTCCGTGATCATGTCAACGCATTCGGCCACCTCGGCGTCGGTGAGCTCCGAATCGCCCAAGCGTGAGGCGAGGACCTCGAGCTGGTCGGCCGAGATCCTGGCAGCGGTCTCGGCGATGAGGACGGTCCGCTTGCCCTCGCGGATGTCGTCTCCGGCAGGCTTGCCGGTGGCTTCCGGGTCGCCGGCCATGCCGAGGACATCGTCGCGCAGCTGGAAGGCCTGTCCGAGGGGAAGGCCGAAGCCGGAGATCTCCTCGAGCTGCCGGCTGTCCGCTCCCGCCAGGGCCGCGCCGAGGAGGAGCGGCTGCTCGACCGAATACTTCGCGGACTTATAGCTGAGCACCTCCCACGCGCGGTCGGCGATCCGCTCGTCGCTGAGGGGGATGACCTCGGCGAGCACATCGAGGTACTGGCCGACCATGACATCGCGGCGCACGATTCCACGCAGCTCACGGGCCGAGTGTCTGTCGCCCAGGGCATCCTGCGACCGTTCGAAGAGCTCCTCGCTCAGCGCCAGGCAGATATCGCCGATGACGATGGAGGCGGAGACGCCGAATGAGGCACCGTCGCCGTGGAATCCGGAGGACTGATGGCGGGCCTCGAACTGACGGTGCAGGGCGGGCCGACCGCGGCGGGTGTTCGAATTGTCGATGACATCATCATGGATGAGCGCGGCGGCGTGGAGCAGCTCGAGCGAACCGGCTGCCTGAGCCAGACCTACGGTGACGTCGCCTGCGGTCCCGGCGCGGACCTCACCCCCGGCGAGCTGGAAACCCCACCACAGCAGGACGGGACGGATCCTCTTGCCCCCGCGAGTGAACTCGATGAGGGCTTCGCCGATCGCCGTCGCATCGGGTGAGATCGCCTCGAACTCAGAGGCCTTCTCGGCGAGGAACGCCTCGAGCTGGGTGGACACCTCGGCGGCGATGGCCTCCGGGGAATCGAGGGCCTCGACGAGGGCGGGCGGGGCAGGTGCGGCGGGCGGGGCGGGCTCGGGGACGTCGCCGGGCGTCGCAGAATAATGTGAGTTCATGAAGCGATGTTTCCGCCGACGGTCACGATCGAATTCGCCTTGTCTTCGGAATCCTCGGCGACCGTGACGACGAGGACGCTGTCATTGTCCTTGTGCTTGAAGTTGACCACGCGGGCGCTCTTCGTCTTCATCTCTTCGCCGAGGGGTTCGAAGTCGGCCTTGCCGAGCTCCTTCTCGTAGAATGCGAAGATGTCCTTGGCATCGGCCTTGGCGCGGACGACGAGGCTCACCTGCTCGGGCAGCTTCTTGTCCTTGTCGTTATGGGCCTTGACTGTTGAGGCCGAGAGCACTTCGGAGTCCGGGTACGGCTTGATGTACTCGGGCAGATCCTTCACAGCGTTCGACGTATCGGGATCCGAACCGGTGGCCTCGGTCGATGCTTCTGCCGAGGCGGCCTCGACCGCGGTCGGGGATGCGGAGGCAGAGGTCTCCTGTGAGGCCGAAGGGGTCGATTCGGCCTTGTCTCCACCGTTTCCCGAGCAGCCCGCAAGCGCGAGAGCGGCAACGATGGGCAGTGTCATGACAGCGGTGCGCGATACCATGCTTCAAGAGTACCTGGACTGTTCGGCGGAGCCGAAAGGAACGAGCGCGAGGGGCAGGAGATGAGTCGGAAGCAGCTGGCACGATCCGGAGGCGATCTGAGCCGACTGGGCACGGACGACGCCGGTGCCACTATGCTCCACCTCGACATGGACTCGTTCTTCGTCTCCGTGGAGCTGCTCAGCCGTCCGCACCTCGTCGGCCGGCCCGTCATCGTCGGCGGGCGCAGCGGCCGTGGAGTCGTCGTCTCGGCCAGCTATGAAGCACGCGAGTTCGGAGTGCACGCGGCGATGCCGATGTCGCGGGCCATGAATCTGTGCCCCGTCGCCGAGGTGATCCCGCCGTCCCATGGCCTGTATTCCTCGTACTCACGCCAAGTCTTCGACCTCGTCGCCGCGGTGACCCCCGATGTGCGGCAGGTCAGCGTCGACGAAGCCTATATCGATGTCTCCGGAGCCGTGCGCCGCCTCGGCTCCCCGGTGGAGATCACCACGCAGCTGCGTGCCCAGATTCGGGAACGGACCGGTCTGAGCGCCTCGGTCGGCATCGCCGTCAGCAGGGTAGTGGCGAAACTCGCCTCGACCAGGGCGAAACCGAACGGTCAGCTGCTCGTCCCCGTGGCAGCAACCCAGGAGTTCCTCGACCCGATGCCGATCGAAGCGCTGCCCGGGGTGGGGGAGAAGACCCAAGAAGGGTTCTCCCGCTACGGAATCCGACTCATCGGCGACCTCGCCGCTGTGGACGAGGATTGGGCCGCACGCGTCTTCGGAGCCCACGGCCATCAGCTGTGGCGGGCCGCTCACGGCCGAGACTCCTCCGGATTCGACCACCAGGCCAAGGAACACTCGATCAGCGCGGAGAACACCTTCGGCGATGACATCTGGGACATCTCTGTCCTCGAACACGAACTGCTGCGCTTGGCCGACAAGGTCGCCTACCGGGTCCGTGCGGAGGGGAAGGTGGCCACGAGTCTCGGACTGAAGTACCGCCTCGGCGATTTCACGACACTGTCGAGGTCGGTGACCCTCTCGGCTCCGACGGATCTGGCCCGGGAGATGTACGAGGCGCTGCGTCCGGCCCTGCGCAAGCTGCGCGAGCAGCGTTCCCAGGGAGTCCGGCTGCTCGGAGTCAGGGCCGCGGGCCTCAGCGACTTCGCCGTCACCGGGCGGCAGGCCACCTTGGATGAACCGGAGCATTCAGGACGCGATGCCGAGGTCGCGCTCGACGAGGTGAGACGTCGATTCGGCAGCGAAGCGATCTCGCAGGCCTCGCTTCTGCGCAAGCGCCCCGACGCCTGAGAGCGGGTGAGCGGGAGCACAGTCTGAAGACCCCGTGGGAATCCGGCTCCAGACGACCCCCGGAGATGTTTTTTCGGGCCTCAGAGACTATGATTGAGTGAAAGACTTGAGTAGGGAAACGGGGGTTCGAGATGCCACTCTCCGATCACGAACAGCAGCTGTTGGATCAACTGGAGAAGCAGCTGCGCAGTGAAGACCCTCGTTTTGCACGCAATATTTCGGAAACCCAGGCCGCTGCCACGGGGCCCGGAATCTCCGCGAAGCGCTTCGTCCTCGGCATCCTCATCGCTCTTGCCGGACTGGCCGCGACGATCCTCGCGATCGCGCTCGTCTCCAGCTCGACCTGGTGGATCGCCCTCGGCGTCGTCGGCTTCGGCCTCATGGTCGCCGGAATGTACTGGGCGTTCAGCCGTCCGGGCCCTGCGCACACGACTCAGACCGATACTCGGAACTCCGGAACGAAGTCCGGCAGCAAAGGCAACTCCGGGTTCATGAGCCGGATGGAAGACCGGTGGGAGAAGCGCCAGCGCGGCGAATGATCCTGCTCGAAACGATCAAGGCACTCTCGATATGAGGGTGCCTTTTTCAATCCCCACTCGAGGTCACGTGACCGCTGCTCTGGGGCGCGTGTACGTTGCGCGGGAGCGAGTGAGCGTTGCACGGGTGCTCGTGACCGCCGGAGTCGTCCTCGCCGGCGTCTTCGCCGTCGCCGAGGTGGCCCATTGGAGATCGAGCCACCGACGTCTTGGTGACTATGAAGGTGCCGGTGGTCATCGAGCTCGGAACGCTCACCTGACGGGTCTGACACCAACGGACAGTGACCAGATCATCGTGGTCCTCGGATATGCCAACCGCGGGCAGCGGCCGAACGGAATTAACCGATTCCGAGTCCTTGCCGGTCTGCGGTCGATCGACTCGAGGGCGCGTTCGAGCCTCCTCATCTTCTGCGGAGGAGCCGTCACGGGACTCACACCGGAGGCGGTCATCCTCGAACGCTTCGCTCAAGAGGAACTCGGCTTCACCGGCCGATCAGTGGTTGAGACGCAGAGCACGACGACGTGGGAGAACATCGCCAACGCGATCCCGATCATCGACCGCGAACTCACCCCCGCCACCACGATCAGCATCGTCTCGAACTCTCATCACGCGGAGAAAGCCCGTGACCACCTGTGGCAGATGCGACCGGACCTGGCACGCCGACTGGTCCGCGGGGGAGACTACCGATTCGGTGAACATCCCCTTGTCAGACCCGTAGCCGCCGTGCGCGGACTGCTCGCCTTGGACACTCTCAACCGGGAGAACGCGAGACAGGCTCGAGCGCGGGACTGAGCGGCGATGCGCCGTGGAACCCGTCGCGTGCCGGTGTGGAAACCGTGCGGTGGTGTGGGACGAGTTGCGACAGCGAAGAGGCGGCCACATAGGACCGCCTCTTGCACTTTGACCGCCTATCGTCAGCTTGCGCTCTGACCGATATCGTCAGCCCATCATTTCGGGCGATTGAACAGGCTGGCCGGCCAGATCTTCGCGGAGATCCGGCTGCCCGGCGTCGCTCGCTCCGACAGATCCGTCCGCACCTCGTCGACGAGCGCACGCACCTCGGAGTCGTCGAGAGACTCGGACGTGGCTCCGTAGCGATCGGCTTCGAGAGCATCGACGAACGCTCCCAGCGCGGTGTCATCAACACCCGAATCGGTCGGTCCTGACGGGGCCGGGCTGCTCAGTCGCTGCAGCCGTTCGTCCGAACGATCGAAAGCCGAAGAACCGGCAGCCCCCGCACTCGCTCCGGCGGCACCGGAACCGGCGGCCACCTCGGCGGCGGACTTGCGTGCGTGCTCACCGGTGTCAGGGTCGATGTCGGGCTCCGTGGAGCCCGCATCCGCACCGGTCGCCCCCGTAGCCTCCGAGGACCCAGCGGCAGCGCCACCGGCAGCCCCGGCCGCCGGGGCTGCGCCGGCGAGCACGAGCTCGTTGAAGCGCAGCGTCCGACTCGAATCCAGGCTCTGTCCGTAGTCGGTGGCCAGCGCACGCACCTCGGTCCACACGGCTTCGAGGTCGTGCGGATCCTTCGTCCGGCGCGATCGCAGGATCGAACGCCAGATCGCGGGCAGCGCGGCGAGCAGCAGCAGGACGAGTACGATCGCTGCGATGCCGAAGATCGTGCCGAGATCCGAACCGGTCGGCTCTGCGGCCTCCGTGCTCGTCTCCTCCTCGGTGGGCTCGTCGGAGCCACCGGTCGGCGACGCGGATTCGGAGGGCTCTTCGCTCGGGCTCGCCGATTCCGTCTCGTCGCTCTCCTCCTGCTGGTCGGCACCATTGGCGAGAGTCCACTTCGGCGGATCACCGGCGGGACCGCCGGGAGTGGGTTCGAAGCGCACCCAACCGGCGCCTTCGAAATACAGCTCCGGCCAGGCATGCGAATCCTGCATGCTCACGTCGTAGCCGTCCTCGCCCTCATCCGCGCCGGCGTAGCCGACGCCGATGCGCGCAGGGATGCCCATCGTGCGGGCCATGATCGTCATGGCCGAGGAGAACTGGACGCAATACCCCTGCTTATCGGCCAGGAAGTCCGAGATCGCATCGCCGCTGGCGCGTTCGGGAGCATCGAGCGAATACTCGAAATCGCCGCCGCGGAAATACGCCTGCAGCATGACTGCGGCCTCCCACTGATTCTCGGCATCGGCGGTGACTCGCTCCGCCGTCTCCTTCACGCTCGTGGGCAGGGAATCGGGGACTGCGAGTTCGGTCTCGAAGTCGCTTTCGGACACCGGAGTCGCCGACTGCAGATCCTCGACAGCGGGATTCGGGGACAGATAGTCCATCGAATACTGCAGGCCGCCGGTCTTCTGACCGTTGCCGACGATCGTCAGCGTCTTCTCGTCGAAGATCCACCGGCGGTCGAGGTCCTTCGGCTGCTGCGGAGCATACGGAGACGGCAGGTACTGCTGGTCGTAGTTGTCGCCGACGGCGACGTTGATCGTCTCCTCGTTGAAGTTCTTGTCCCGCGGCATCCCCTCGGGCCACGGCATGCCGTCGGCGGCGATCGCGAAGGGATCGAGGCTGAACGGGCTCGGCGCCCAGTTCTCCCCATCGAAGTCATCGATCGAGGTCAACCGGATCGGATCCGATTCCTCGGCCGTCGTCTCATAGCGGAACAGCGTCGTGTCATCGCGATCGCCGAGGTTCTGTCGCAGGTTGAGGAACGGGTTCGTCACGGTCAGGTCGCCCTGGCCCTTCGACGCCCGATCCGGCAGGGTCGGCACCGGCGGCAGCAGAAGGGGCAGGCCGATGCCGATCGCCAGAGCCAGAGCTCCGGCCAGGATCGCTGTCATTCCTCCGCGCCACCGGGTCGCGGGCAGATAGGGGCTGAGCATGAGCAGCAGGAATGCCGCGAGGATCGCGACCACATGCCACCACTTCACCTCCTGAGCGGCGAAGTAGACGGGGATCATCCACAGCACGAGCAGCAGGACACCGCCGACCTTCGGCGCCCGCAGATCCGAGACGAGACCGTCGATGAGGATCGTGATGAGGGTGAAGGCGATCGTGAGCATCGCGATGAAGCCCGGTGTGCTCGCCGCCGGAGGTGCGGTCGCATAGAGGTCGCTGACTCCCTCGGAGAGCAGGTCGATCACCGCGCCGAAGGCCTCACCGGTCGGGATGAACCCGAGCAGCAGCGAATCCCCGGCACAGACGACGAACACGGTGATGAGACCGGCCACGCACTGGGCGATGACCGCGGTGCCGGTCGACCGCAGCGCCGGAACGGTGCGGAAGACGGCACCGACGATGACG
The DNA here is from genome assembly GCF_011617465.1 of Brevibacterium pigmentatum. Classification (NCBI taxonomy): domain Bacteria; kingdom Bacillati; phylum Actinomycetota; class Actinomycetes; order Micrococcales; family Brevibacteriaceae; genus Brevibacterium; species Brevibacterium pigmentatum. The sequence continues at coordinate 2,221,540 of NZ_CP050153.1, read as the reverse complement.
ACGACGGCCACGGAGATGAGCACGGGCGACAGCCAGGCGAAGTCCTTGAACACGGCCGACACGGCGACCGCGGTCAGCGCCATGGCCACGAAGACGACGATCGCTTCGAGCCAGCCCGTGCTCGGACGCTCGTCGTTCGTCGACACCGGTGCCGAATAGTCCTGCGCCGGAGGCTCGAAATCGGCTCCGCGCGGACGGGTGTCAGGCGTATGGAGACTCATCGGCGCACCCCCTGCGGAGTCGAGCTCGCGCTGCCCGGAGCCGCAGAGGCTCCGGCGCCGGCGGTGCCCGGCCCGGGCTCGGCCGAGCTCCGACCGGTGCCGCCGCGGGATCGCTTGGACTCGAACGTCGTCCACGACTCCGGCAGGTCCTCGCTGAGACCGAACATCGTCAGATCGTCGATCTCGCTGAGGGTGCGCAGAGTCACCGGCACGCGACGGGAGAAGTGGGAGGCGAGTTCCTGCCCGCGCTGATCACCGACGGAGCAGATGACGATGTGATTCGGGTTGTCGTGCGAGGGCAGTTCGACACTGCCCGGACGCACGAGGGCGGAGAGCAGACGCAGCTTGTCGATCTCGCGGGCTCCTTTGAATCTGATCTGGTGTCCGGGAGCGACGACGTTGACCTCGTAGTCGGCCCGGAGGAACGCCGTTCCGGCCGCGGTGGCGGCGGCCAGAAGGAACTCGATCTCGAGATCGCTCGGCTCCTCGGTGCCCTCATCGGCGACGAGGTCGATGAGGATGAGCGCATAGAGCGTCTCCTCATCGGCTTCGTGCCGGACCATGAGTTCGCCGGACTTCGCCGTCGAGGGCCAATGCACATGCCGCAGATCGTCGCCGGGGACGTACTCCCGTGTGTGGAAGTCTCGGGTGGTGTGTCCGGTGCGGACCTCGCCGTCGTCGAGGCGGGCGGGCCGGATGGACGAATCCTGCGGGATGCGTGCGGGCAGAATCGGCACGGACACGGCCACGGGGTAGGCCCCGTGAACCTTCTTCTTCATCTTCACCAGGCCGAAGGGCCCGAATACCGTGATGAGGACAGAGTCGATTCCGGAGACACCACGGCGGTTCGGAGTGAAGGAGGTCAGCACCGTCTGCGACGCCCCATGGGCCAGAGGCGGAACATCGCCGGAGGTCGAATCGCCGAACCCCTCGGCCGGAACGAAGTCGATCGTCGCGCCGGGGATCGCGAGCTGGCCGACATTGGTCACGTTCGCCTGAACCTCGACCTCCTTGCCCTCGGCGGCCAGCGGGTAGCGGTCTCCCGAGGGAGCCAGCGCCACCTCGTGGAGGTTCGTGCTCATCGCAATCGACACCCGACGGGTGCCCCACAGGATGAGCAGCGCCGAGAGCAGGACCAGGCCGAGCAGCAGCAGGCCGGCCGGCAGCAGGCCGGGCAGCGCGAAGCGGTAGGCCGTGATGATCAGGGCCGCCCCGGCAAGGACGAAGATGATGCCCGAAGTGCTCAGTCGCATGCGGTCACTGGTTCGTCGAGACGGGCACGCGGGACAGCACCCGACCGATGAGGTCGGCTGCCAGGTCCGCGTCGTCGCCGTCGCGGGGGATGATGCGGTGGGCGAGGATGTACGGGGCCAGGGCCTGCACATCGTCGGGGGTGACGAAGGTGCGCCCGGACAGGGCCGCGCGGGCCTTCGCCGCACGCAGCAGATGGACGCCGCCGCGCGGGGAACTGCCGAGCAGGATCGCCTGATCGTTGCGGGTGGCGTGGAGGATCGCCACGATGTACTCGCGCAGCTGCCGGCTCGCGGAGACATGGCGGACGATCGTGCGCGCCTGAGTGATCTGCTCGAGGTTCGTCACCGCGGCGGCGGTCTCGAGGGGATCGTTCTGGATCTGGTTGTCCAGCAGGTCGACCTCGTCGGACGTCGCCGGATACCCCAGGGAGATGCGCGTGAGGAAGCGGTCACGCTGCGCCTCGGGCAGAGCGTAGGTGCCCTCCATATCGATCGGGTTCTGAGTGGCGACGACGATGAACGGGGTGGGCATCGGATAGGTCTGCCCGTCGATCGTCGCCTGACCCTCGGCCATGCACTCGAGCATCGCCGACTGCGTCTTCGGGGACGCACGGTTGATCTCATCGGCGATGACGATGTTCGCGAACACCGGGCCCTGCCGGAACTCGAAGTGACGAGTCTCCTGGTTGAACAGGTTCACGCCCACGACGTCGGTGGGCAGCAGATCCGGAGTGAACTGGATGCGGCGCACGGAGCCGTCGACGACCTTGCCCATGGCACGGGCCAGCAGGGTCTTGCCGACGCCGGGGACGTCTTCGAGGAGGACGTGTCCGCCGGCGAGCAGCGCGATGAGCGAGAGCCCGACGGCCTCATCCTTGCCCTCGAGGACCGAGTTCATCGCTGTGCGTGCCCGCGAGGTCAGATTCTGCACCCACTCGATGTGTTCGGCGCCGATCACGGAATTGGTCTGTGTTCCTTCTTGGCTGGTCGACATACCCTCCATTGTCCCTTAAAGCCGGCACCCCAGCCACACGAGTTTCTTTCAGCTTCGTCACTCTGTCGCCCTCCCCACTCCCCTTCCCTCCCCGAGGCGGTCCCCACTCCACTCCCCACCCTGCTCCCCACTTCCCTCCACGCGGACCCTCCACTTTCCTCCCCACTCGCCTCCACCTCGGTGCGGGAATCGCCTGAGATCCGCGGATTCTCGCGGATCTCAGCCGTTCTCCACGCTCTCGCCGAGGCGGCCCACCCCATCGTGAACGCCCCGATTTCCGGGTGTCCGACACTCCCACGACGCGCCTCTGGAAAATTTTCCCCACTTTCCTCCACGTATCTGACCTGGGAAAACAATGAGTTCAGGGCATCGGTGGGGCAAAAAGCTGGAATCCGTGGAGGGAAGTGGAGTACTGTGGTTGCTATCGGAGCCGATGGGTTTCGAAAGGGGTGAGACGACATGTTCTTGGGCACTCATATGCAGAAGCTCGACGACAAAGGTCGGCTCATCCTGCCCGCAAAGTTCCGCGAGGAGCTGTCGCCCGGACTCGTTCTGACCCGTGGCCAGGAGAACTGCCTCACCCTGTTCCCCACCACGGAATTCGAAGCCGAGCACGCGCGAATCCAGAACGCGCCGAAGACGAATAAGGAAGCTCGCGATTACCAGCGTGTGTTCCTGTCAGCGGCATCTGCGGAACAACCGGACAAACAGGGACGCATCACGGTCCCGAACATATTGCGGCAGTACGCATCACTTGATCGGGAAGTCGCAGTGATCGGCATGGGCAACCGAGTCGAGATCTGGGATGCACCGACCTGGGAGGACTACCTCGTCGGCGCTCAGCAGGCCTTCGCCGAACGCGAAGAGGAGGTGATCCCCGGAGTGATCTGATTCTGCTCGGGTTTGATCCTTGCCCGCCGTGCTCGAGTTTCGGGGAACTTCCCCGTTTCCGAAGCTCGGACGTCCTGACACACTTCCCCGGTGGCAGGGCCACGGCGGTCAAGGTTCTGGCTCCAGCAGCGCACCCCCGACCACCACCGAATGAAGGACCCACGAATGACAGCTCAGCACGTACCGGTGCTCCTGGAGCGCGTGGTCGAACTCATCGGCGTCGGAGTCGAAGCCGCACGGGAGACCGGGCTCACCCCGGTCGTCGTGGACGGCACTCTGGGAATGGGCGGGCACGCCGAAGCCGTGCTCACAGCCTTCGACGATGTCCACCTCGTCGGCATCGACCGCGATCTACAGGCCATCGCCATCGCGACCGAACGTCTCGCACCCTTCGCCGACCGAGTCGATATCGTCCACGCCGTCGACGATGAGCTGCCCGAGGTCCTCGACGACTTGGGCATCGACGAGATCAGCGCGATCCTCCTCGACCTCGGGGTGTCCTCCCTGCAGCTCGACGAAGACGAACGCGGATTCTCCTACGCCCGGCCGGCGCCCCTGGACATGCGCATGGACCGCACCCAGGAACTCACCGCGGCAGAAGTGCTGGCGACCTACTCCGAATCCGAGCTGCGCCGCATCCTCCGCGAATACGGCGAGGAGAAGATGGCCGGCAGGATCGCGAAGATCATCGTCACCGACCGGGCTGACGCCCCCTGGGAGACCTCGGACCAGCTCGCGGCCATGCTCTCGCGCGTGATTCCGCAGACGAAGAAGAAGTCCCACCCCGCCAAACGCACCTTCCAGGCCCTGCGCATCGAGGTCAACGACGAGCTCGGAGTGCTGCGCACCGCGCTGCCGGCAGCACTGGAAGCCCTGCACATCGGGGGAGTGGCCGTCATCGAGTCCTACCAGTCGCTGGAGGACACGATCGTGAAGAAGACCTTCCGGGCCGCCACGACCTCCTCGGCGCCGCCGGACCTGCCGGTCGTGCCCGAAGAGCACCAGCCCTGGCTGAAGGAGATCATCCGGGGTGCCGAAATGGCTGACGAGAAAGAAGCAGAGACCAATCCGCGGGCGGCGAGCGTCCGACTGCGGGCAGTGCAGAAGATGAGGGAGGCACGATCGTGAGGAATTCCCAGGCGACCGCAGGTCAGCCCCACTTCACCGAACGCGTCCGTCGGCTCGAAGAGGCCGGTGGTCAGCAGGGCGGGGCGAAGCTGCGGCTGCTCAAGTTCGAACTGCCCAAGTCCCGTCTGCCCTTCTCGATGCTGTGCCTGGGGATCCTGCTGGCCACCCTCGTGGCCGTGCTGCTGCTCAACATCTTCGTCGCCAACACCTCCTATAAGGTCGACCAGCTGACGAGTGAGAAGGAAGCCCTGGCCGAGCAGAAGGACCGGCTCATCGAGGACAACTCGTACCGCGAGTCCCCGCAGAACATCTCCCTGGCCGCCGAAGAGCTCGGTCTCGTCCGTGATTCCTCGCCGGAATTCCTCGATGCGAAGACCGGGAAGATCATCGACGCCCCCGGAATCGACGTCAGTGGTGAGAAAGAGCCCACAGTCGTGCCCGGCCCGCGTGCCGATACACGTGATGACCTCCGACCCAATCTACGATCGGATGAGAAGCTCCCGGTCGTCGGGGGCAGCCCGAGCCAGGACGTGGCGGCTCCGAGCCAGGAGGCGCCGAAGTAGTCCGAGCTCACCGGGACCAGGGAACGGCCTGACCGAAACATTCGCCGACCACACCAAGGACCGAGGACAGAGCAATGGGCTCAGCCAAGACCCGACTGAAGAGGAAGCGCAAGGGCGAAGGCCCCGATCTGCGGTGGCGGATGGGCTTCATCGCCGCGGTGTCGGTCCTCGCGCTCCTCATCGCCTCCGTCCGCCTCGTGTCGATCCAGGGAATGGATTCGATGAAGCTGGCGGAGAAGGCTCTGTCGAACCGACTCGTCACTCAGACCCTGCCCGCCGATCGCGGACAGATCCTGGCCTCCGATGGGACCGTGCTCGCCGACAGCGTCTCCCGCTACCAGCTCGTCGTCGATCAGCAGAACGTCGCCCAGTACGAAGTCGACGGCAAACTCGTCGGGGCGTGGGGTGCCGCCGAAGCCCTGTCCAAGCCGCTCAACACCGACCCGGGTCTGCTGTACCCGAAGCTCGTCGGCGACAAGCGCTGGAACCCTGTTGCCAAAGGACTGACCTCGGAGACCTGGCGTGAAGTGAAGGAACTCGAAGTCCTCGGCATCTCTGCTGAAGAATATGCGGTTCGGTCGTACCCCGCCGGCGGAGTCGCCGGCAACCTCGTCGGCTTCCTCAGCTCTGACGGCACGGCCCAGGCCGGACTGGAGAAGGCCTATGACGAGCAGCTGTCCGGCAAGGACGGCCAGCGGCAGTACGAACGCGGTGCGCGCGGAGAGATCATCCCGCTCGGCGACAACAACATGAAGGACGCCGTCGACGGTCAGGGACTGCAGACGACGATCGATCCGGCGATGCAGTACTACGCTCAGCAGGCCATCGAGGAGCAGCGGAAGAAGCACAAGGCCGAATCCGCGTCGATCGTCATCAAAGAGGTCAAGACCGGACGCATCATCACCGCCGCCGATGCTCCCACGGTCGACCCGAACTCTCCGGGCAAGGTCGACGGACCCGACCGCGGCTCGCGTATCTTCACCGACATGTTCGAACCCGGTTCGACCGCGAAGATGGTCACCGCCGCGGCGCTGCTCGACAAGGGACTCGTCACTCCGGAGCAGGAGTTCACTGTTCCGGACAAGTGGAAGGCACCGAACGACGAGGAGTTCCGCGACTCCCACGAGCACCCCGACGAGAAGCTCACCTTCGCCGGAATCCTCGCCGAATCCTCGAACACCGGCACTGTGATCGCCGGAAAGGAACTCACCGAGGCTCAGCGCTACGAGTACATGAAGAAGTTCGGCTTCGGCACCGCCTCGGGCATCGGCTTCCCCGCCGAGACCTCGGGCATCCTGCACCCGTACGAGGAGTGGGACGGCCGTACGAAGTACACGGTCATGTTCGGTCAGGGTGTGGCCGCGAACGCGATCCAGACCACCGACGTCATCGCCACCATCGCCAACGGGGGAGTCCACGTTCCCTCTCGCCTGGTCGACGGAATGGTCTCACCGAAGGGACGGACCATTCCGACACCGGCCGGGGAGAAGCAGCGCGTCGTCAGCGAGAAAGCTGCGGACGAGACTCTTCGGATACTCGAAGGCGTTGTCGCCGAAGGCACAGGCAAGTCCGCCCAGGTCTCGGGCTACCGAGTCGCCGGAAAGACCGGTACCGCGCAGGCGCCTGCGGCCGAAGGCGGAGGCTACGACGGATACACCGCCTCCTTCGTCGGCGTCCTGCCCGCCGAAGACCCCGAGCTCGCGATCTCCGTGACTTTGCAGCGGCCACGTGACGGCTACTACGGTGGACAGGCCGCAGCCCCCGTCTTCTCCGACGTCGCGGGCTTCGCCATGCGGCATCTCAAGATCCCACCGTCGACGCAGAAGCCCGACCTGCCCGCTCGAGAATGGAAATGATGCGTTTTTCACAGCTGCTGCCGGTCGCACCCGGCACCGTCCACGGCGATCCCGAGACAGAGGTCACCGGAGTCTCGCATGACTCGCGGGCGGTCTCACCCGGTCAGCTCTACGCGGCCCTGCCGGGTGCGAACGTCCACGGCGCGAAGTTCGCCCCCGAGCTGATCCGGGGCGGAGTCGACGCCATCCTCACCGACGACGCCGGCTGGCAGGTCATCACCGAAGCACTGAGCGAGAACGAGGCCGACAGGCAGCTGCTCGACAAAGTCACCGCCCTCATCGTCGAAGCACCCCGCGCCGTGCTCGGGTTCGTCTCCGCCGCCGTCTACGGGACCACCTCGGTGCCGGAGCTGATCGGAGTCACCGGAACGAACGGGAAGACGACGACGACCTATCTGGCCGACGGGATGCTCGCGGCACTGGGCCACCGCACCGCCGTCATCGGCACGGTCGCCATCCTCATCGCCGGCGACACCGTGCCCAGTGTGCGCACGACGCCGGAAGCGCCCGAACTGCACGCCCTGTTCGCGAAGATGCGGACGGCAGAAGTCGACACCTGCTCGATGGAGGTGTCCTCCCACGCGCTCAGCCAGCACCGCGTCGACGGGGCGCACTTCGGCGTTGCGGGGTTCACGAACCTGTCCCAGGACCACCTCGACTTCCACAACACGATGGAGGAGTACTTCGAGGCGAAGGCTCAGCTGTTCACCCGCACATTCTCCGACAGGGCCGTCATCGTCATCGAAGACGAATGGGGCGAGCGAATGGCGGCGGCAGCGCAGGTGCCCGTGCGCACTCTCGGGCGCGACGACCGCAGCCAGTGGCGCATCGAACACACCCCGGGCGAAGCGGACTTCGTACTCCACCTCGACGAAGGGCAGAGCATTCGCCTCCGTTCACCGCTGCCGGGCGACTTCAACGTCACGAATACGGCCCTGGCGGCCTCGATGCTCATCGAGTCGGGGATCCCGGCCGCTGAGATCGACGCGATCGGTCGCAGCTTCGTGGCCACGGTGCCCGGACGGATGGAGATCATCGACGTGTCCGGACCGCGGGCACTCGAGGAATCGCACCCGGAAATCCTGCCGCGGGCCATCGTCGACTATTCGCACACCCCCGACGCGATCGCGAAGGCATTGGCGACACTGCACGCCGACTCCGACGAACTCATCATCGTCTTCGGCGCCGGAGGCGACCGTGACCGCGGCAAGCGCTTCGGAATGGGGCAGGCTGCGGCACGCGAGGCCGATGTGATCGTTCTCACCGACGACAATCCCCGCACCGAGGATCCCGACACGATCCGCGCTGCCATCAGGCAGGGAATTGACGCCGAGGTGGATGCGGGGCGGGCCCGTGTGAAAAAGATCATCGAGGTCCCCGATCGCGGTGCCGCCATCGATGAGGCGATTGCCGGTGCAGACCCCAGTGCAACTGTGCTCATCGCGGGCAAGGGGCACGAGACAGGCCAGACCGTGGGCACCACGGTCACCGATTTCGACGACCGGGCCAGGACACGCTCAGCGCTGTCCATGCGACTGGGCGGCGCACAACCAGGTAAAGTTCACAGATGATATGAAGCGACTGACTGCAGCCGAAATCGCAACCGCCCTGAGCGGCGAGTTGTACGGCATCGACCCCGAGACCCCATTGACCGCCGGTGTGGTGACCGACTCGAGAGAAATCGGACCCGGCGATATCTACGTCGCCCGCCGAGGCGAGAGCTTCGACGGCATCGAATTCGCCGCCGCCGCCGTCGAGGCGGGAGCGGCCCTGATCATCGGCGAATCCGTCCCCACCATCGACGACGCACCGCTGCCGGTCGTCGTCGTCGCCGATGCCACCGAAGCGCTCGGCCAGCTGGCCAAGCACAGCATCGAAGGCCTGCGCGCCGACGGTGAGATCACCGTCATCGCGATCACCGGATCCGTCGGCAAGACCACTGTGAAGGACCTCGCCGCCGACCTCCTCGCAGGCGTTGCCGAGACCGTGTGGCCGCCGAACTCCTACAACAACGAGGTCGGCGTCCCGCTGACGGCGCTGCGGGCGGTCGAGTCCACCCGCTTCCTCGTCCTCGAGATGGGCGCCCGGTCGATCGGCAACCTCGCCTACCTGACCAGCCTCATCCGACCGGACATCGCCGTCGAGCTCGCCGTGGGCCCGCCCACTCCGGAGTCTTCGGCTCGATCGAGAACACCGCACGGGCCAAGGCCGAACTCGTCGAGTCCCTCACCGCCGGGTCCGCCGCCGTGCTCAACGCCGACGACACCCGCGTGTCAGCGATGCGCGAGGTCCTCGCTCCCGAGGTGTCAACCCTGTGGTTCTCACAGCGTGAGTCCCTGCCCGAATGGGTCGGAGCCGACGACCAGGTCGTGCGCGGCACGTCCGTTTCCACTGATTCCTCCGGCCACCCGACGTTCACCCTCACCCTGCCCGGTGAGGAGCCGCGGGATGTGCGCCTGGCGCTCATCGGCGAACACCACGTCGGCAACGCTCTGGCCGCAGCCGCCATCGCCCACGCCTGCGGAGTCACGACGAAGTCGATCGTCACGACCCTGTCGACCTCCTCGGCGGCCAGCCGCTGGAGGATGGAGCTCATCGACTCACCATCGGGTGTGACCGTGCTCAACGACGCCTACAATGCGAACCCCGAATCCATGCGGGCTTCTCTGAAGACCCTGGCCTCGATGGGTCGCGGCGACGAGGAGACCAGCCCGCGTCGCACCTTCGCCGTGCTCGGCGAGATGCTCGAACTCGGCGACGAGTCGGTGTCCGCGCACTCGGACATCGGCGAACTCGTCGTGCGGCTCAACATCACCCGCACCATCGTGGTGGGAGAGGGCGCCAAGCCGATCTTCAATGCGGCGAACCTCGAGGGCTCCTGGGGCAACGAGGCGGCTTGGGTCGCCACCGCGGCCGAGGCGAGGGACCTGCTCAACGCCGAACTCGCTCCCGGTGACATCGTCCTATTCAAATCCTCCCGTGACGCCGGTCTGCGCTATCTGGGAGACGAAATCGCCGGAGTATCGGGGGCCCAATGATTGCCGTACTGCTCGCAGCCTGCCTGGCTCTCATCTTCGCCCTTGTCGGCACCCCGCTGTTCATCCGGGTGCTCGTCAAGAAGGGATACGGTCAGTTCGTCCGTGACGACGGTCCGACCTCGCACGCGACGAAGCGCGGCACCCCGACCATGGGCGGCGTCGTCATCATCGGTGCAGCAGTTCTCGCTTACCTGCTCGGACACCTGTTCACCGGTTCCGTGCCCACGGCATCGGGGCTGCTCGTCCTGTGGCTGGCTGCGGGACTGGCGGTCGTCGGATTCCTCGACGACTTCATCAAGATCAAGAAGCAGCGGTCGCTGGGTCTGCGTCCGATGCCGAAGCTCATCGGCCAGGCCTTCGTCGGAATCTCCTTCGCCGTCCTCGCCCTGCAGTTCCCGAACTCCTTCGGCGAGACCCCGGCGTCGACGAAGATCTCGTTCATCCGCGATACGAACCTCGATCTCGCGTTCGGGTCCGCGATCCTCGGCCTCATCCTGTTCGTCATCTGGGCGAACCTCATCGTCACCGCCGTGTCGAACGCCGTGAACCTCACCGACGGTCTCGACGGTCTGGCCGCCGGCGCCTCGGTGGTCGTCTTCGCCGCCTATGTCGTCATCGGCACCTGGCAGTCGACCCAGAACTGCAACCTCATGTCCGAGGCCACGAACGCCTGCTACTACATGCGCGACCCCCGCGATCTCGCGATGGTCGCCGGTGCGATGGCCGCCGCCTGCTTCGGCTTCCTGTGGTTCAACACCTCGCCCGCGAAGATCTTCATGGGCGACACCGGCTCGCTGGCCATCGGCGGCGCCTTCGCCGGACTGGCGATCATGTCGCGCACCGAGCTGCTGCTCATCGTCCTCGGCGGACTCTTCGTCATCATCACCCTGTCGGTGATCATCCAGGTCGCTTCCTTCAAGACCACCGGCAAACGCGTCTTCCGGATGGCACCGCTGCAACACCACTTCGAGCTCAAGGGCTGGGCGGAAGTGACGATCGTGGTGAGGTTCTGGATCATCGCAGCACTCTTCGTCATCGCCGGAATCTGCCTGTTCTACGCCGATTGGGTGGCCCGAATTGGCTGATGAAACCACGCCTAAGGAGATCCCGGCCGCGCTGAGCGGACCGAGCTCCTCGCTGGCGGGACTGCGCATCCTCGTCACCGGTCTGGGCGTGACGGGATTCCCAGCCGCCGTCCACCTCGGCGAACGCGGTGCCGACGTCATCGTCATCGACGGAGACGCCACCGCTGACGTCAGCGAGAAAGCACAGATCCTCGAGGTCTTCGACGTCGACATCCGCCGCGGACCCGAACACGTCGAAGCTCTGCCCGAAGGCGAACTCGACCTCGTCGTCACCTCACCCGGATGGCGCCCCGACCAGCCAGTGCTCGCCGCGGCCCTGGAAGCCGGCATCCCCGTCATCGGCGAAGTCGAACTCGCGTGGCGGATCCGCGGCACCAACGACGCCAAATGGCTGGCCATCACCGGCACCAACGGCAAGACGACGACCACGACGATGCTCGAATCGATGCTGCTGGCCGCCGGACTCAAGGCCAAGGCCTGCGGCAACATCGGCACCCCGCTGCTCGAGGCGGTGCTGGAACCCGGGCTCGAGGTCCTCGCGATCGAACTCTCGAGCTTCCAGCTGCACTGGCAGGAGTCGATGAGCGCCGACGCCGCGGCCGTGCTCAACATCGCCCCCGATCACCTCGACTGGCACGGCAGCGCCGAAGCATATGCCGCTGACAAAGCGAAGATCTTCCACAACGCGAAGCTCGCCTGCGTGTACAACTGCGCCGACGAGGCGACTCTGCACATGGTCGAGGACGCCGACGTCATCGAAGGCGCCAAGGCCATCGGCTTCACCTCCGGCGTGCCTCGCCCCGGCGAGCTCGGTGTCGTCGAGGATCTGCTGGTCGACCGCGCATACATCCCGCAGCGCTACTTATCGGCGGCCGAACTTGCCTCGCTCGACGACGTGGCGGCCGCCACCGGCGTCGCGGGTTCGCAGCCCGCCCCGCACCAGGTCGCCAATGCTCTGGCCGCCGCTTGTCTGGCCCGTGCCATCGACGTGCCCGGCCAGGCGATCTCCGCCGGACTGCGCAGCCACTCGCTCGGTGCACACCGCATGGTCACCGTCGCCGAAGCAGAGGGCATCCGCTGGGTCGACGATTCGAAAGCGACGAACACCCACGCCGCGAATGCCTCGCTGGCCGCCTTCGACTCGATCATCTGGATCGCCGGGGGACTGCCCAAAGGTGCCGACTTCACTTCCCTGTTCGCCGACCACCGCGACCGACTGAAGGCACTCGTGCTCATCGGCTCCGACGACTCGGCCTACCGAGAGGCGATCGCCGCAACCATCCCCGACCTCGAGGTCGTGAGGATCGAACCGGCCCTGGCGGTGGACTCCGGAGTCCCGAAGCGCCGCGGGGAAGCCGTTGCCGCGGCCGCCGTCGACGCTGCCGCACGCTTGGCCGAAGCAGGAGACACCGTGCTGCTGGCGCCCGCGGCCGCGAGCATGGACCAGTTCCTCAACTACAACACTCGCGGCGAACTGTTCACCGAGGCCGTCAACACTCACCTGGAGCGCTGAGATGGGACGGCAGACCACCGCGAAGGCGGATGAACGTCGCCGCCGCAAGCTCGCGAAGACGTCGGCTTCCGCATCCGCACCGCCGAGGTCGAAGCGCGCCGGCGCGGCGACCGCGACGAAGCCTGCGGGTGTGAAGACCGCAGCGAAGACGTCCGGCACGAGGTCTGCCTCCACACCGTCCGCCTCGGCGAAGACGGCAGGGAAACGAACGACGGGGACCGCCTCGGGGACATCGGCCGCACGCGGCACCGCATCCACTGCCGGAAACGTGAAGAAGCCGTCGAAGAAACCCGCGAAGAAACCGGCGAAGGGCACGGGGAAGAGCTCGGTGAAGACCGTCTCGGTGATCAGGAACGCATGGGATCATCTGCGCGGCGACATCGCCAGCCTGTCGGCTCATCCGCTGACGACCTACTTCCTCATCCTCGTCTGCGTCGTGCTGCTCACGGGGCTGGGCCTGGTCATGGTGCTCTCCGCCTCATCGGTCACCTCCTACGACGGGGGAGCGGGCTCCTCGTTCGCCTACTTCAACAAGCAGGCGATGTTCGCAGGGGTCGGCCTCGTGCTCATGTTCGTGGCGAGCAGGATGCCTCTGCTGTTCTGGAAGCGGATCGCCTGGTTCGCCATCTTCGTCGGTCTTTTGATGCAAGCCTTGGTCTTCGTCCCAGGACTCGGCAAAGAGACGAAGGGCAATGCGAACTGGATCGGCTTCGGCGGCTTCCAGATCCAGCCCTCGGAGTTCCTCAAGGTCGCCCTCGCCCTGTGGCTCGGCTTCATCCTGGCTCAGAAGGCCGGGAAGATGACCACTTTCGGCCACGCCATGATCCCCATCGTCCCGGGAGTGCTCGCTGCCGCCGGACTCGTCGTCGCCGGCAACGACCTCGGCACCGGACTCGTCATCATGGCCATGGCAGCCGTGTGCCTGTTCGTCGGCGGATTCCCGACGAAGTACTTCCTGCTGCTGATCGGCGTGGGGGCCGCCGTCGTCAGCTTCTTCGTCCTCAGCTCTCAGAACCGACTCGACCGCATCCAGGCGATGCTCACCGGGCATGCGGATCAGACCGCCGCGGACACCATGGGCCAAGCCTGGCAGTCCAACCACGGGCTGTTCTCCTTGGCATCCGGCGGATGGCTGGGAGTCGGGCTCGGCGCCAGCCGTGAGAAATGGTCCTGGCTGCCTGAAGCCCACAACGACTTCATCTTCGCGATCATCGGAGAGGAGCTGGGCCTCGTCGGCACCCTTGTCGTCATCCTCATCTTCGCCGTCCTCGGATACGGCATGGTCCGTGTGGTGATGCGCTCGAAGAGCCTCATGGTCCAGGTCGCCACCGCCGGTTTCTTCGCCCTCATCGTCGGGCAGGCCGGAATCAACATCGGCGTCGTCACCGGACTGCTTCCGGTCATCGGTCTGCCGCTGCCGTTCGTGTCCTACGGCGGCTCCTCGATCATCGCCTCGCTCCTCGCCGTCGGAGTGGTGCTGTCGTTTGCCCGTGCTGAACCGGGCGCCGAGGCGGCCATCGCCGCCAACAAGGATCGCCTGCGATCCTCTCTCGCCGTGCTTGCCCGCAAGAAAAGGAAATGAGATGACGAGTATCCTCCTCGCCGGTGGAGGCACCACCGGCCATATCTCGCCGATGCTGGCGATCGGCCGTGAGCTGCGCCGGCAGCACCCGGACTGGGATGTCGTGGCGCTGGGCACCCCCGATGGGCTCGAAGCCGATATCGTTCCCCGCGCCGGATTCGAACTGCTCACCATCGACAAAGTGCCCATGCCGCGGTCGATCAGCCCCGCACTGCTGAAATTCCCGGGTCGCTTCCGCGGAAACATCTCCGCCGTCAAGCAGATCATCTCCTCCCGGAGCATCGACGCCGTCGTCGGCGTCGGCGGCTATGTGTGCCCACCGGCGTTCCTCGCCGCCAAACAGGCGAAGATCCCGCTGATCGTCCACGAAGCCAATGCGAAGCCGGGAATGGCCAACCGCCTCGGCGCTCGACTGACCACTGCCGGTCGGGTCGGCATCACCTTCCCGGACACGCAGCTGCGCAATTCGACGCTCGTGGGCATGCCCATGCCCACCGAGATCACCGATCTGAACCGCGGCGACGAGGGACAGCGCGCGGCGTTCCGTGCCGATCTCGGGCTGCGCGACGACCGTCCGGTCCTCGTCGTGACCGGCGGATCCTCCGGTGCGCAGAAGATCAACGAAGCCTTCCTCGCCACCGCCACGGCGTGCCAGGAAGCCGGCATCCAGGTCCTCCACATCACGGGAGCAGGAAAGGGCGACGCGCTGCGCGAGGTCGCCGCCGAGCTGAGCGACTACCACGTCGTGGACTATGTCGACGGAATGCATCGGGCCTATGCGGTCGCCGATCTGCTCGTCGCCCGGTCCGGAGCCGCCACGGTCTCCGAAGCCACGGTCGCCGGAGTCCCGGCACTCTACGTGCCCCTGGCCATCGGCAACGGCGAACAGCGGCTCAACGCCTCCGGCAGCGTCTCGGCCGGTGCCTCGCTCATGGTCGACAATGCCGAATTCTCACCGTCGACGGTCGTCGACACCATCCTGCCGCTGCTCGCCGACGAGTCCCGACTCGCACAGATGAGCCGGGCGGCACTGCAGCTGAACTACCCCACCGATGCCGCGGCCCGCATGGCCGCCATCGTCAACCGCGCGCTGGAAGGCTGAACATGACCTCTGCGAACACGATCCCTGAGAACATCGTTCCCGTCGGCGACCTCGGCGCCGTCCACTTCATCGGCATCGGCGGTTCGGGAATGTCCGGAATCGCGCGGATCATGGTCATGAACGGAGTCGCCGTCACCGGATCGGACGCGAAGGAATCCAACGTCGTCGATGTGCTGCGCACCCTCGGCGCCACCGTCACGATCGGACATTCGGCCGACAACCTCGGTGAGGCCGATACCCTCGTCATCTCCTCGGCCATCCGCAAGGACAACCCCGAACTCGTCGAAGCCCAGCGCCGTGGGCTGCGCATCCTCCACCGCTCAGGGGCTCTCGCCTCGCTCATGGTCGACAGGCGGGCAGTGGCCGTGGCCGGCACCCATGGAAAGACCACGACCACCTCGATGACCACCGTGGCGCTGCAGGCCTGTGGAGTCGACCCGTCCTTCGT
The DNA here is from genome assembly GCF_011617465.1 of Brevibacterium pigmentatum. Lineage (NCBI taxonomy): Bacteria > Bacillati > Actinomycetota > Actinomycetes > Micrococcales > Brevibacteriaceae > Brevibacterium > Brevibacterium pigmentatum. Next base: position 2,205,866 of record NZ_CP050153.1, on the reverse strand, counting down.
CATCGGGGGAGTGCTGTCGACGACGGGCACGAACGCCCACCTGGGCACCGGCGACGTGTTCGTCGCCGAAGCGGACGAATCCGACGGATCGTTCCTCCTCTACGAACCGGCGATCGGCATCCTCACCAACGTCGAAGCCGACCACCTCGACCACTACGGGACCCCGGAGAAGGTGCGCGAAGCCTTCATCGAATTCTGCGACGGCATCCAGACCCGGGGCGGAACGATCATCGCCTGCGCCGACGATCCCGGATCCCACGACGTCGCCCTCCACTCCCGCAGCCAGGGCGCCGACGTCGTCCTCTACGGCACCTCCGAGGACGCCGATATCGTGCTCCGCGACCTCGACTCCGGGATCGGGTCGACTTTCGTCCTCGACCTACCCGGACGGGACGAGGCGCTCAAGGTCGAACTGCGTCAGCCGGGAATGCACAACGCGCTCAACGCCACCGCCGCCATCGCCGTGGCTCACAGCCTCGGCGGCGACGTCGAACGTGCGGCCACCGGACTCGCCGGCTACGGCGGCACCCGCCGCCGCTTCGAAGAACGCGGAATCGCCGGCGGAGTGCGGGTCATCGACGACTACGCTCACCACCCGACCGAGGTGCGCGCCGTGCTCAGCGCCGCCCGCGGAGTCGTCACCGACGGGGGACGCGTCTGGGCGATCTTCCAGCCGCACCTGTACTCGCGGACGATGGAATTCCGTGAGGAGTTCGGACAGGCCCTCGGCCTGGCCGATGAGGTCGTCGTCCTCGACGTCTTCCCCGCTCGCGAAGATCCCGTGCCGGGAGTCACCGGCGCGCTCATCGCCGATCGGGTCCCGCACGAGAACGTGACCTTCCTCGAGTCCTTCGCCGAGGCGGTCCCCTTCGTCGCCGCCCGAGTGCGGCCCGGAGACCTCGTGCTCACCGTCGGGGCCGGAGATGTCACGATCCTCGGGCCCGAGCTGCTGAGCGCACTGGAGGGCTGAGGCCCATGGCGCTGCTTCCCCCGGCCCAGGCCGGTGACAACTCCACTGCGGACCTCACCGGAGTCATCCGTGCCCGCCGCAGGCAGACCTGGCGTCGCCGTCTCATCGCCATCGGCATCGTGGCGGCCCTCATCGCCCTCGTCGCCGTCGCCTGGTTCTCACCCCTGCTGACACTGACGAAAGTGCAGGTCAGCGGCAGTCGGCTGGTCGACACCGACAAGGTCAGCAACTTCGTGCTCGACAGTCAGAGAGGCAGACCGCTGCCGCAGGTGCGTCCGGGCACGGTCGAGGACTCCGTGCTGGGGGAGTTCCCGAAAGCGGAAGCGGCCTCGGTCCACTACGCAGGTCCCCGGGCGCTGAAGATCGAGATCACCGACCGCACCCCGGTCATCGCGATCGAAGGCGAATCCGGCTACCGTCTCTACGACTCCGACGCCGTCGACCTCGGAACGGTCGACAAGGCGCCGAAGAAGCTCACCGTGCTCAGCGGCGGCGGACACCAGCCGGACAGAGAGACCGTGTCGGCGGTCATCCGGTTCATGGGCGAGCTGCGGCCGGAGCTGCGCCGTCAGCTGGTGACGATCGAAGCCAAGGACGCCATGAGCCTCCAGGGTCGCCTCGACACCGGAAAGCAGAAAGCCACGGTCGTCTTCGGCGATTCCTCGGACGCCAGTCTCAAGATGCGCACTGCTGCCCAGCTCGCCGCCGAAGGCCGCACCGAGATCGATGTCTCCGTGCCTTCTGTGCCCGTGACCGACTGAGGCCTGCCCGGCCGGCGTTCGGTCGGAGCCAGTCTCGAACACTCCGTCGCGGCCGGTTCGGGCCTCCGTGAGCTGACCCGTACGGGCCAGCCGCTGCGATTGCCTCCGTTTGGCCCCGACACACCGGGAATGAAGTTTGGCCGAACCCCGACACTCCGGCGAGAATGGTTGCAGTGAGATTGCCCCGGCCAATAGCCTCAGGGCAGAGAACACAGACCGAATGCGCACGCAGACCCTGCGGAGCGCAAGCGCTTGAGACGAGGAACCGACTTGGCTGAATTCCCACAATCCGGAGCGGACATCAAAGTTGCCGGAACCGGCGGCGGCGGTGTCAACGCTGTACAGAGGATGATCGACGTCGGCCTGCGCGGCGTGGAGTTCATCGCGATCAACACCGACGCCCAGGCTCTCGTCCTCTCCGACGCCGATGTCAAGCTCGAGATCGGCCGTGACCAGACCCGGGGCCTCGGCGCCGGCGCGGACCCGGAGATCGGCAAGAAAGCCGCCGAATCCTCGGAAGACGCCATCCGCGACGCCCTCGAGGGTGCGGACATGGTCTTCGTCACCGCCGGCGAAGGCGGCGGCACGGGAACCGGTGCCGCCCCCGTCGTGGCCCGGGTGGCCCGTTCGCTCGGCGCACTGACCATCGGTGTCGTCACCCGCCCCTTCACCTTCGAGGGACGTCGCCGTTCCGCGCAGGCGGAAGCCGGAATCGCGGCGCTGCGCGAAGAGGTCGACACCCTCATCGTCATCCCCAACGACCGTCTGCTCTCGATCTCCGATCGCAGCGTCTCCGTCGTCGAAGCATTCCGCTCCGCCGATGAGGTCCTGCGCTCCGGCGTCCAGGGCATCACCGACCTCATCTCGGTCCCGGGTCTGATCAACCTCGACTTCGCCGACGTCAAGTCGGTCATGCAGGATGCCGGGACCGCGCTCATGGGCATCGGTGCGGCAACCGGAGACGACCGTGCCGTGCAGGCCGCCGAATCCGCCATCGCCTCCCCGCTGCTGGAAGCCAGCATCGACGGCGCCCACGGAGTGCTCTTCTGCATCACCGGCGGCGGCGACCTCGGACTCTTCGAGGTCAATGAGGCCGCACGCCTGGTCCAGGAAGCAGCGCACCCCGAAGCGAACATCATCTTCGGCGCCGTCATCGACGACAACATCGGCGACGAGTGCCGCGTGACCGTCATCGCCGCAGGATTCGACAACACCTCGCCGAATGCGGAGACCGCCGGTTCCGACCAGATTCCGGCCCCGATCCCGGCCGCCGCGCCGGCGGAGCCCGAAGTCGAGTCGCCCGTCGTCGCCGAGTCCGAATCCGAGAACGAGACGCCGGCAGCCGAGGAGCCCGCAGCCGCTCCGCGCCGCAGCGAGGAACACCAGATTCCCGCCACGCTGCCGGGCGAACGCAGCAGCTCGAACTTCGACTCCGACCTCGATATCCCGGACTTCCTCAAGTAATATGCTGCGCTCGAGGTTCGTCATCCCGGGCGGGCGCACCGCCCACATCGCCTTCACCGACCGGCACGGCGGATACTCGAGCGGGGACTTCTCCTCGTTCAATCTCGCCCGCCACGTCGGCGACGATGACGAACTCGTCGCAGCCAACCGAGCCGCTCTCGCTCAGGTCATCGGCCTGAGCGGGGAGCGGCTCTCGTTCGTCTCCCAGGTGCATGGAACCGATGTGCACCTCATCAGCGACGAAGCGCAGCTGCGGCAGACTCCGGTCGAAGCCGATGCCCAGTTGACGACCGTCCCCGGTCTCGGGCTGGCGATCATGGTCGCCGACTGCACCCCGGTCATGCTCGCCGATGCCGACGCCGGCGTCATCGCCGCGATCCATGCGGGACGACCGGGGATGGCCGCAGGAGTGGTCGGCAATACGGTGGCGGCGATGCGCGAGGCCGGTGCACGGGACATCCACGCGGTCATCGGACCCTCGGTCTGTCCCCGCTGCTATGAAGTCCCGCCCGAGCTGAGGAGCGAGGTCGCGGCGATCGAGCCGACGGCCGCCTCGGTGTCGGTGACCGGAACACCGGCCCTCGACGTCGCCGGAGGCGTGGCCGAACAGCTGCGCCGCAATGATGTGACCATCGATCATTTCTCACGCACCTGCACGAAGGAGTCCGAGGACCTCTTCTCCTACCGCAGGCAGAAGCGGACGGGCCGGTTCGCCGGGATCATCTGGCTGCAGGAAGAAAAGACCGCGACACACCCGTAGGACTCACCAGCCCAGATGCTCGCGTGCGATAGTTTGGGCGACAGGTGAGCAAGTGCCGAAGTCCGAGGAGCTTTAGACATGTCAGCAATCAAGAAGACGCTGGAATACCTGGGTTTCGTCGAAGAAGAGGACGAGACCACCCAGCACACCGATCGTCGTGATACCGCGCACCGGGATCGCGAGGTCGTCGAGACCTTCGATGACGCCGAGCAGTACGACGAACCGGCTGCGGCGGAGGAGCGGACTCCGGCACCGGTGACACCGATCCATCCGTCACCGATCCGTCCCGTAGACACCCCTGCGCCAGGAACCTCAATGAATCGCATCAGGACCATCCACCCCCGCAGCTACAACGACGCCATGGTCATCGGCGCCGCCTTCCGTGAGGGCACCCCCGTGATCATGAACCTCTCGGAGATGGACGAGAACAACTCCAAGCGCCTCGTCGACTTCTCCGCGGGCCTCATCTTCGGCCTCCACGGATCGATCGAGCGGGTCACGAACAAGGTGTTCCTGCTGACGCCCGAGAACATCGAAGTCGCCGGTGAGAACGAAGCAGATTCGGACACTCAGGCCAGCTTCTTCAACCAGAGCTGAACAGGCCCGGCGAATCTCTCAACTCGTCCTCAGCTGAAGCCGATAGGCTGAAGGCTCAGCACTCAAGCAACAACGAAAGGCGCGGGGGACCCACGTGGCCATCATCTTCTACATCCTCGGTACAGCTCTGAGCCTCTATGTCTACGTGCTCCTGGCACGAGTCGTGCTCGACCTGGTCCAGGTGTTCTCCCGCGACTGGAGGCCCACGGGCTTCCTCCTCGTCCTTGCCGAGATCGTGTACACACTCACCGATCCGCCGCTGAAGCTGCTGCGCAAGATCATTCCGCCGCTGCGTCTGGGGCAGGTCTCACTCGATCTGGGATTCATCGTCCTGCTCATCGGCATCCAGATCATCGCGTCAGTGTTCTTCAACCTCTCGCACGCCTCCGCCTGATCCCCGTCCGCACAGTGATCTCGGCTGATGAATCACTGTGAATGGGCGCTGGAAACCGCCTGCGGAATGCGCCGATCGATTATCGGGATTCCATTGTGCGAATACCTGATAAATGGTGAATATGCTCACGGGAATTGGCTGTCAGCATACCTGAGTTGTTAGCCTCGAATGCGTAAAACTTCGTCATTGAATGCGAGACACGCCATTACTGCGGGACAAAACTGCAGGTGTTACGCTAATGTGACGTTGAAGCCGTCCTTCTGGGCGGCAGCGTAATGAATGTAGATCGACCGAAGGTGACCTCATGGCGCTCACGCCTGAAGACGTAGTAAACAAGCGGTTCCAGCATGTGAAGTTCCGCGACGGGTACGACCAGGACGAAGTCGACGATTTCCTTGATGAGGTCGTCGTTGAGATTCGCCGTCTCTACCAGGAGAACGACGAACTGCGTCAGAAGCTCTCCACCGCTGAACAGCGTGTGAAGGAACTCGAAGCCGGCGGCGCTTCCGCTGCACCGGCTCAGGACATCGACGCCACTCAGGCGATGCCCGCCGCGGTTCCCGCACCCGAGGAGAAGTCAGAAGCTCCGGCTCAGGCCGAGGCACCTGCCGCTCCGGCACCGGTCGAAGAGACCCCGGCCCCGGCCGTCAAGGAAGCCGCTCCCGCTCAGCAGGACAACTCCGCGGCCCCATCGATGGCCGCCGGTGCTGCCGGTGGAGCTGCGGGTGCCGGTCTCGGTGCTGCCGCAGTCGGTGGCGACGGAGACGCTCATGGTCTCATCGCTCTGGCCCAGCGCGTCCACGACGAGCATGTTGCCGAAGGTGAGCGCAAGCGCGACGAACTCATCAAGGGCGCCGAGAAGGAAGCCGCCGACATCGTCGGCAAGGCCGAAGCCAAGCGCGACGAAACGCTGTCGACCCTCGAAACGCAGAAGTCGACCCTCGAGCGTTCGATCGACCAGCTCTCGAACTTCGAGCGCCAGTACCGCACTCGACTCAAGAGCTACCTCAACGATCAGCTGCGTGACCTCGAGAACTCCACGAGCCTGGCTCCGGAGACCCTCGACGGAAACGGCCCGCTGGGCGGTTCCTCGAACCACAAGCTCTGATCCTCAAGTATCACCGACCGAGGTCCGGGAACTCTGCGGAGTACCCGGGCCTCGGTCGTGTTCGCACACCGGGCGGTCGCAGGCCTGAGTCGGAATCGATCGGCTGTGGGCTAGAATGAACCAAATGAACGATCCTGCCTCACGGGTGAAAAGACCTCGTGCCGCCATGAAGGCCATGCTGTTCACAATCGCGGCAATCGTGGTCGTGATCGATCAGTTCACCAAATTCCTCGCCGTCAGCCTCCTCGAAGACCAGCCGCCGGTGCCCGTGATCGGCTCTCTGGCCGGATTCACCTTCTACCGCAATCCCGGAGCTGCGCTGGGCCTCGGCTCGAGCGTGACGTGGATCTTCCCGATCATCGCCGTCGGCGTCTTCATCGCGATCCTCGTGATCTCCCGCAAGCTCGGTTCGCGCGCGTGGGCGATCGGGCTCGGTCTGCTCCTGGGCGGACTCTTCGGCAACCTCATCGACAGGCTCTTCCGGGAACCCGCATTCCTGCACGGAGCCGTCGTCGACTTCATCGATCTGTCGCTGTTCATCTGCAACGTCGCGGACATCGCGATCTCCGCCGCCGCAGTCACGCTTGTCATCGTCAGCCTCAGAGGCATCGACATCGACGGATCGGACTCCACCCGTGTGAAAGAGGACTCTCATGACTGAACGCTCCATCCTCGTCCCCGAGGGACTCGACGGACAGCGCGTCGACGCCGCGATGTCGAAGCTGCTCGGCCTCTCCCGCACTGCGGCCGCCGATATCTGCGCAGACGGGGGAGTGGAGATGTCGGGGCGCTCGGTCATCAAATCCGATCGCGTCATCGCCGGCGAACGGCTCGACATCATGATGCCGGAACCCAGGAAGCCGCTCGAGGTCGTGCCCGACCCCGTGCCGGGAATGCGCATCGTCCACGACGAGGATGCCTTCGTCGTCGTCGACAAGCCCGTCGGCGTGGCGGCCCACCCGGCTCTCGGTTGGACCGGACGCACGGTCGTCGGCGGGCTCGCAGCAGCGGGCTTCCGCATCGCGACGTCGGGTGCGCCCGAACGTCAGGGCATCGTGCAGCGACTCGACGTCGGCACCTCCGGACTCATGGTCGTGGCGAAGAGCGAATACGCCTACAGCGTGCTCAAACGCGCCTTCAAAGAGCGCACGGTGGAGAAGACCTACCACGCGGTCGTGCAGGGTCTGCCCGATCCCGTGCTCGGCACCATCGACGCTCCGATCGCCCGGCATCCGAAGCACGACGGGCTCTACGCCGTGCGCACCGAAGGCAAGAACGCGATCACCCACTATGAAGTGATCGAAGCCCACCGCCGTGCCGCGCTCGTCGAGGTCCATCTCGAGACCGGACGCACTCACCAGATCCGCGTCCACTTCTCCGCCACCAAGCATCCCTGTGTCGGCGACCTGCCCTACGGCGCCGATCCCGTGTTGGCGAAGGAACTCGGCCTGGAACGCCAATGGCTGCACGCCGTCAAACTCGGTTTCCATCACCCCGACACGCAGAAGTGGGTCGAATTCGAAAGCGGCTATCCCGAGGATCTGCAGACTGCACTCGACCGCATCCGGCCGAACTGAGCCCCGTGCCCGGAACAACATCCCGGGACCCTCCGCGAGGGCGCTGATGGACTAAGCTGGGCAGGCAACACCGGCAACTTCAGGAAGGCGGCGCCCAGTGCCGAATGAGGACTTCGTCCACCTCCACGTCCATACCGAATACTCCATGTTGGACGGTGCGGCCCGCCTCGCCGATCTGATGGCGGCGACGAAGGCATCGGGAATGTCCGCGATCGCGACGACCGACCACGGGTATCTGTTCGGAGCCTTCGACTTCTGGTCCCAGGCGACCGCCGCCGGCATCAAACCGATCATCGGCGTCGAAGCCTATGTCACCCCCGGCACCGACCGCCGGGACAAGACACGCGTGAAGTGGCGCACCGACGAATCACAGAAGAGCGACGACCTGTCCGGCGGTGGTCTCTACACACATATGACCCTGCTGTCGCGGAACAACACGGGCATGCGGAACCTGTTCAAGGCATCGTCCTATGCCTCCCTGGACTCGGTGACCGCGAAATGGCCCCGGCTGGACCAGGAGCTGCTCGAGAGCTATTCCGACGGACTCCTCGCCACCACCGGCTGCCCGTCCGGAGAGGTTCAGGTGCGGCTGCGACTGGGACAGTACGAAGAAGCCAAAGCGGCCGCCGGGAAGTACCGCGAGATCTTCGGTAAGGACAACTACTACGTCGAACTCATGGACCACGGCCTGTCCATCGAGAAGAGGGTGACGAAGGACCTCATCCGGCTGTCGAAGGAACTCGACATTCCGCTGGTCGCCACCAACGACCTCCACTACACGCACGAATCGGATGCGAAGGCGCACGAAGCGCTGCTGGCGATCCAATCCGGTTCCAAACTCATCGAACCCACCTATGATCAGGGCGGTTCGCGGTTCGCCTTCTCCGGCTCCGGCTACTACCTCAAGACTCCCGCAGAGATGCGGTCGCTGTTCAAAGAGTTCCCCGAAGCCTGCGACAACACCCTCGAGATCGCCGAGAAGTGCGAAGTCTCCTTCGACACCTCGGCGAACTATATGCCGAAGTTCCCGTGCCCTCCCGGCGAGGACGAGACCTCGTGGCTGATCAAGGAAGTCGCGAAGGGACTCGACTACCGCTACCCCGACGGTGTTCCCGACGACGTCCGCCGACAGGCCGACTACGAGCTCGACATCATCATCTCGATGGGCTTCCCCGGCTACTTCCTCGTCGTCGCCGACTTCATCAACTGGTCGAAGGACAACGGCATCCGCGTCGGACCCGGCCGCGGTTCGGGAGCCGGCTCCATGGTCGCCTACGCGATGCGCATCACCGACCTCGATCCGCTGCAGCACGGACTGTTCTTCGAGCGCTTCCTCAACCCGGACCGTGTGTCCATGCCCGACTTCGATGTCGACTTCGATGATCGTCGCCGCTCCGAGGTCATCGACTATGTGACCGAGAAGTACGGCGATGAGCGTGTCGCGATGATCGTCACCTACGGCACGATCAAGACGAAGATGGCGCTCAAGGACTCCGCGCGTGTGCTCGGCAAGCCCTTCTCGATGGGCGAGCGGCTGACGAAGGCGCTGCCGCCGGCCGAGATGGCCAAGGACATCCCGCTCAAGGACATCGAGGATCCTGAGTCGAAGCGCTACAAGGAAGCCGGCGAGTTCCGCGAGCTCGTCGACACGGACCCGGAGGCCCGAGAGACCTTCGAAACTGCGAAGGGACTCGAAGGGCTGAAGCGGCAGTGGGGTGTCCACGCCGCCGGTGTCATCATGTCCTCGGACCCGATCATCGACGTCATTCCGATCATGCGTCGGTTCCAGGACGGTCAGGTCATCACCCAGTTCGACTATCCGACCTCTGAGGGCCTCGGGCTCATCAAGATGGACTTCCTGGGACTGCGAAACCTTACGATCATCTCCGACGCAGTGGAGAACATCAAAGCCAACCGGGACTTCGACCTCGACCTCGAACATCTGAATCTCGACGATCCGGCGGCGTATGAGCTGCTGACCCGCGGTGACACTCTCGGTGTGTTCCAGCTCGACGGCGGCGGTCTGCGCGCCCTGCTGCGGATGATGAAGCCCGACAACTTCGAGGATATCTCCGCGACTCTGGCGCTGTACCGACCCGGTCCGATGGGGGCGGATTCGCATACGAACTATGCGCTGCGTAAGAACGGGCTCCAGGAAGTCACGCCGATCCACCCGGAGCTCGAGGAGCCGCTCAAGGAGATCCTCGACACCACCTACGGTCTCATCATCTACCAGGAGCAGGTGATGGCGATCGCGCAGAAGGTCGCCGGCTACTCCCTCGGTCAAGCCGACATCCTCCGCCGTGCGATGGGCAAGAAGAAGAAGTCCGAGCTCGATAAGCAGCAGGTCGGCTTCTTCGGCGGTATGAAGGAACGCGGCTACTCCGAAGCCGCCGCTCAGGCACTGTGGGACATCCTGCTGCCGTTCTCGGACTACGCGTTCAACAAGGCGCACTCGGCCGCCTACGGCGTCGTGTCCTACTGGACCGCTTTCCTCAAGGCCCATTACACGGCCGAATACATGGCGGCCCTGCTGACCTCGGTCGGTGACAACAAGGACAAGCTCGCGATCTACCTCAACGAGTGCCGCCGCCTCGGCATCACCGTGCTGCCGCCGGACGTCAACGAATCCGCGCTCCACTTCACCCCTGTCGGGACCGATATCCGCTTCGGCATGGGAGCGGTCCGCAACGTCGGCGCCCACGTCGTCGAGGGCATCGTCGAAGCCCGCGGGGAGAAGGGCGCCTACACCTCGTTCACGGATTTCCTCGACAAGGTGCCCAGCCACGTGTGCAACAAGCGCACGATCGAATCCCTCATCAAGGCCGGCGGCTTCGACTCGCTCGGCCACAGCCGCCGCGCCCTCGTCGAAGTCCACGAGGAGGCTGTCGACTCGGTCATCGGCGTCAAGCGGCAGGAAGCCAACGGACAGTTCGACCTCTTCGCCGGGCTCGGCGGGGGCGACGACTCACCGGGCTTCTCCGTGACCATTCCCGACCGTCCGGAGTGGGAGAAGAAGGAGAAGCTGTCCTTCGAGCGCGACATGATCGGCCTCTACGTCTCCGATCACCCGCTCAACGGTCTCGAAGGTGTGCTGGCTGCCGAATCCGATGCCTCCATCGCCGAGGTGGTCGATCCGGAATCGCACCGCCACGACGGATCCCAGATCAAGGTCTGCGGAATGATCACGCAGGTCACCCGCAAGGTGTCGAAGAACTCCGGGCGTCCCTATGCGATCGTGACCTTGGAGGACCTCGAAGCCGAGATCGAAGTGATGTTCTTCGGCGACACCTACGAACCGGTGGCGAGCCTGTTGGCGACCGACCTCGTCATCTCTCTGACCGGACGCATCCGCACCTCCGATGACCGGCCGACCTCTTTGATGGCGATGTCGATGACGATTCCCGATGTCACCGACCCCAACGACCGGCCGCTCAACCTCATCATGCCGATGGAGAAGGCGACCGAGGAGATGGCGTCGAAACTCAAGCAGATCCTCGAGGCCAACAAGGGACAGACCGACGTCCACATCACCCTGTCCCAGCCGGGGCGGCAGACCGTGATGCGTCTGGATCGGTCGATCCGTGTCGACCCGAACCCGAGCCTCTACGGCGATCTCAAGGCGCTGCTCGGCTCTCGCTGCTTGAGCGTCTGAGGTCGTTGCGGTCGGTCCGCAGTTCGAGCCGGAGGACCGATGTCTTGCCGCGGAGACTAGAATGGTGCGGGTGAACATTCTGGACTTCCGTGGTGAGACCCTCAACAAGCGATTCCTGGCGCAGAAGCTGCCTCGGGCCGCCGAGACCCATGCCGATATCGAAAGACGGGTGGCCGAACTGCTCGACACCGTCGCCGGTGGGGGAGCGGCCGCGGTGAAGGACTTCACCGAACGCTTCGACGGAGTGCGCCCCGAAACCCTGCGCGTACCGGAATCCGCACTGGCCGAGGCTGCCGCAGTTCTCGACCCCGCGGTCAAGGCCGCGCTCGTCGAATCCATCGCCCGAGCTCGGACGGTCGCCGCCGATCAGCGCCCCGTCGATGTCCGCACCGAGCTGGCCTCCGGCGCTTTCGTCACCACCCGCCACCTGCCGGTCGAACGCGTCGGACTCTATGTGCCCGGCGGACTGGCCGTGTACCCCTCGACGGTGATCATGAACGTCGTGCCCGCGCAGACCGCCGGCGCCCACTCACTGGCGATCGCCAGCCCGCCGCAGAGCAACGGCCTGCCTCACCCGACGGTGCTCGCCACCGCACACATCCTCGGCGTCGACGAAGTCTGGGCGATTGGCGGAGCACAGGCGATCGGTGCCCTGGCCTTCGGTTTCGACGACGGCGAGGAACTCGAGCCCGTCGACCTCATCACCGGCCCCGGAAACGCCTATGTGGCCGCGGCGAAGTCGCTCGTCCGCTCACGGGTCGGCATCGACGCGGTCGCCGGACCCACGGAGATCATCATCCTCGCCGACGACCAGGCGGACCCGCGCTTCGTCGCCGCCGATCTCATCAGCCAGGCCGAGCATGACGAACTGGCCGCCTCGGTGCTGGTCACCGATTCCGTCGCACTCGCCGAAGCGGTGCAGACAGAGCTGGACGTGCAGGTGCCGGAGGCGATGCATACCGAACGGATCGCGACGGCGCTGGCCGGACGGCAGTCGGCGATCGTCCTCGTCGACGACATCGACGCCGGGATCACCGTCGTCAACGGCTATGCCGGTGAACACGTCGAGGTCCACACTGCCGAGGCGGAAGCGGTCGGGGCTCGGATCACGAACGGGGGAGCGGTCTTCCTCGGCGATTGGGCACCGGTGTCGCTGGGCGACTACTGTGCCGGATCGAACCACGTGCTGCCCACGATGGGCACCGCCGCTCACGGTTCGGGTCTGGGTGTGCACTCATTCATCAAGGCCAGCCAGGTCATCGACTATGACCGGGCGGCACTGCACGAGGTGGCCGGACACATCGGTGTTCTCGCCGCCAGCGAACAGCTGCCGGCCCACGGCCGGGCTGTCGACATCAGGTTCGAGGAGTAGAGATGCGCTGTCCGTTCTGCCGCGAGTCCGATTCGCGGGTCGTCGATTCGAGGACCAGCGAAGACGGCGCCGCGATCCGTCGGCGCCGGCAGTGCCGTCACTGCGGCCGCCGCTTCACCACGATGGAGGCCACGAGTCTGTCGGTGATCAAACGCTCCGGAGTCACCGAGGAGTTCTCCCGTCAGAAGATCATGTCGGGTGTGCGCAAGGCCTGCCAGGGACGTCCGGTCAGCGACGATGATCTTGCGAAGCTCGCACAGCGGGTGGAGGAGAACATCCGGTCGCGCGGAATCGCGGAGATCGATGCCGACGAAGTGGGCCTGTCGATCCTCGAACCTCTGCGCGAACTCGACCAGGTCGCCTACCTGCGATTCGCCAGCGTGTACCAGGGCTTCGACTCGCTCGAAGACTTCGAGACCGCGATCGATTCGCTGCGTGCCGATGCGCTTCTGCAGTCCGGACAGACCCGCGAACCCGCCCCCGACGACTTCGCGGACTGAGCGTCGCGGAGCGTGCGCGAGATCGGATCCTGAGACGGCTGAGATTTCTGTCAGAAATTGCCGTTTCGAGTACCGCGGTACAGAAATAGTTGTGTAGTATTGAACGTGCGCGCTACGGCGCGCGGCCGCTTGCGGTTCGGAGGGGAAGCCGAACCCAAGCGGCCTTCCACATTCACCCCTCAATTACTACCTGACGGCGGCCCAGCTACCTCGCGCGAGGTTGCTGGGCCGCCGTCAGGTAGTAATAGGGGAGGTCAGCCGGCTTGGGGGACTGCCTCGGCGGGAAAGAGCTCCGTCAGTTCCGTGGACACGGAGGCCAGGACGCGCAGGCGTTCCGTCGTTCGGGTCAGCGCCACATAGAGACCGCCGACGCCCTCCTCGCTGCCGAGCGGGGCGATGCGGCCGGGCTCGACGATGACCACCGCATCGAACTCGAGGCCTTTGGCCTGCTGCGGGGTGATGAGGGCGATCTGATGGTCCAAGCCCGTGACCGAACGCCCGAAATCGAAGTCCGCGATCGCCTCGGCGATGGGGTCGATGAGCCCCTCATCAGCGATGACTGCGATCTTCCCGTCTTCTGCGGCGGACACCTCGGCCGCAACCGCCTCGGGGAGGGCGGACAGCAGCTCGGATTCGTCGGCGAACGAATCCAACTGCGGATCCGATCCTCCCTGGCGAACCGACTCCACGAGCTCGAGCTGCGGGAAGTGCCGATGCAGATAGCGATTGGCCAGGTCCATCACCGACTGCGGGGTGCGGTAGGAGACCGTGAGCACCTGGAGCGCGAAACGGTCGCCGACGAATTCGGAGAGGATCGATGACCAGGTGCGGGCGTTGTCGACCTGCGAGGACTGTGCGAGGTCGCCGACGACGGTGGCCGACTTCGACGGCACGCGACGGAAGAGGATCCGCCACTGCATGGGGGTGAGCTCCTGCGCCTCATCGACGACGAGGTGGCCGTACGTCCACTCCCTGTCCTCAAGTGCGCGTTCGGCCAGGGTCAGCGACGGTCCCTGTTCCTCCCAGCGGGCGGCGAGGGTCTCGGAGGAGACCATTCCGCCGGTCTCGGTCATATCGACGACGGCTTCGGCATATTCGCGGGCCGAGTCGTCCTGGGCCTGCGTCTGCTGCGGAGCGGAACCGAGAAGTTCGGCCAGCTCGTCGAGCAGCGGCACATCGTCGACCGTGAACTCCTCCCGACGCTGCTTGAGCAGAATCGACTGCTCGGCGGGAGTGAGGAGCTTGCGAGCGGCGGCCCGCAGCTTGTGCGGCCTGCCCAGCAGAGATCGCAGAGCGGCGGCGGGTCCGATGGGGAACCACGCGAGGTTGAGGGCGCGACGGACGTCGACGGAGCTGCGCAGATCTTCGAGCAGCTCGGGCAGCCGCTCTCCGGGTCCATCCAAGCCCATCTCACGGGCGAGATCCTCGGCGAGGGTCTTCAGCAGACCGGTGACGAAACCGGTGCGGGCGGCGTTGTGCGGATCTCCGCTGCGACGAGCCCGATCGCGCGCGGACTGGACGTCCCGGCGACGCAGCACGATCGTGTGCGAACGCACCCGCATCTCGACATCCTCATCGGGAATGCGCTGGTAGTTGGCAATATGGTTCTTCAGCACCCGAGCCATGACGGAGCGGCCCTTGATCTCGGCGACGGCCGGTGCATCCGCGGCATCCGTGTCGAGTCCCGGATACAGCTGACCCGGGGTGAGCAGGACGGCACCGGTCTCGCCGAGGCTGGGCAGAACTTTCTCGATGTACTTGAGGAACACCGTCGACGGTCCGACGAGGAGGACACCGGATTTCGCGATGCGCTCCCGGTGACGGTAGAGCAGGAACGCGGCACGGTGGAGGGCCACGGCGGTCTTGCCGGTGCCCGGTCCGCCCTGGACGACGAGGACGCCGGAGAGCGGACGGCGGATGATCGCATCCTGTTCGGCCTGGATGGTTGCGACGATGTCGCCCATCCGACCCGTGCGATGAGTGGTCAGTGCCGCGAGCAGTGCGCCTTCGCCCTGCAGGTTCGACCGCTGAGTGTCATCGAGTGCGTCGATGTCGAGCACATCGTCTTCGATGCCGGTGACCTTCCGGTTCGCGGTGACGAGGTGACGGCGACGGGCGATTCCGTCGGGGTTGGCGGCAGTTGACTGGTAGAAGCGTTCGGCGGCGGGGGCCCTCCAGTCGATGAGGATCTGCTGACGCTGTTCGTCGGTGAGCCCGATGCGGCCGATATAGGCAGGGGCGTCTTCATCGACGATGTCGAGGCGACCGAAGCACAGTCCCTCTTCGGCGCCGTCGAGGCGGATGAGCTGATCTTCGTACAGAGTCGCGAAGGCATCGCGTTCGGCGCGGTGCTGGTGGTTGCCTCCGACCTCGGAGATCCTCACCGTGCCCAGGCGGGCTGTCGTCTCCTCCCGGAGCTCATCGAGGCG
This sequence comes from Brevibacterium pigmentatum, assembly GCF_011617465.1. Taxonomy (NCBI): domain Bacteria; kingdom Bacillati; phylum Actinomycetota; class Actinomycetes; order Micrococcales; family Brevibacteriaceae; genus Brevibacterium; species Brevibacterium pigmentatum. The sequence continues at coordinate 2,190,279 of NZ_CP050153.1, read as the reverse complement.
GGCATAGAGCTCGTCGAGCTTGGTCTGCTCGACACGAATTTCTGAAGTTTCCGTCATCTCACCTTCTTGGGTCGGCATTCAATTATGCCGAACTTTCCCCCGCGTCTGTAGTCGCAACGTCATTTCGGACCGGGGCGTACCTCACATTCCAGGAGAGTGTGGGCGGACGCTGTGGTCAGAGGGCCGGACGCGAGCACATGCCGACGCGGGAGGCAGGCGCTCGAACAGCGCGGGCAGGTGGTGGAGTCAGAGACCTAAGCGCGAGCGCAGACTCGACCCTGCCAGGAATGTCGCGGAGGAGGCGGCGGTGCGGAGACTGCGGTCGAGACCGTTCGTATCGAGCGGGGTGTTGGAGGCGAGGACGACGACATTGCCGCGTCGACGTCCTTTGAGTATCGCTGGCTCCGTGGCGGCGGCAAGATGGGCGAAATGTTCGCCGAGGATGCGGAGCTCGGACCGGAGGACGTGGTGGTCACCGGTGTCAGGAACATTGGCGACATAGAGTCCGGAGTCCTTGACCGCCTCGGCGCAGGAGGCGAAGAACTCCGATGTCTGCAGGGACGGGGGAACCGAGTCGTGGTCGAAGGCATCCCGGACGAGGACGTCGAGGGTGTCGGGTCGGAACTTGCCGATCTCCACCGCGCCGTCGCCGGCACGCAGGGCCAAGGCAGGGGAGCGGGGCAGATCGAACCAGTCGCGGGCGAAGTCGAGCAGCTTGGCATCGATGTCGATCGCCGTCTGCTTCGATCCCGGCCGTTCCGAGTCCAGTGCCCTGGCCAGGGCACAGCCGGCGGCCCCGATATGCGCGGCCCGCAGGGTCTGGTCGGGGAGTTCGACGTCGATGATGCGTCGCATCCAGTCGAGGTACTCAAAATCCAGCCGCTGCGGATCGCTGAGAGTGATCGACGAAGAGGGGACCCCGTTGACGTGGAGCACATAGGAATCGGCCTCACCGTCGACCTTCTCCAACCGGGCCTCACCCGTCGAGATGTCGACCACTTGAGAACCAGGAGCTGTGTATATCCGTCGCTTCGCCACCCCTCACTTGTATGCCAGTGAGGCGTCTGAGGCAATTCGGCTCGGAATCTCGTGGGGACGACGGCCGTGACTCATCCACTCCTGCGCTGTGGACGGATTCGGCCCGTCCACAGGCGCCGGCCGGGGCCTGGAGGAATCGCCGCGGAGTCGGATTGAGTGGTTCGCAGACAGGAGGTCCACTCGAGGAACGGGCCCACCCTCACCCACGGGAACCTCAACAACAGGCGGGTTCCCAACCGACACAGGAGGACACAGTGAAGACACCGGCCCGCACACCCGAGGACATCATCGGGATCATCCCGCACACTCTCGGCTACACCCCGCGCCGCAGCCTCGTCGCCGTCATCGTCGGCACGGAGAAGCAAGGGGCCCAGACCAGTTCGACGACGATGCGCATCGACTTCGACCGGGAGAGTGCGGCGCAGACACTGTCCGAAGGCGGCGGCTGGTACGCCGATCTCATCATGCGCGCCTGCACGGTCACCGGGGTCTTCCTCGTTCTCTACGATGACGACTACCAGCCGGTCAGCGCCTTCGAGGCCGGTGCCGACGCGGAATACGCGGAGGTCCACCGTGGTCTCATCCGGGCGGCCATCGATGAGCTGGCCCTGACCTTCGCCGCCAGAAGCGTCGACACTCTCAGCGCATGGTGGGTCAACCAGGAGCACTTCGGACGCATCGACGAGGACGGCTATGACTGCACACCGCTGATCGAGGCCACCACCTCGGCGTGTGCCACGGAACTCGTCGCCGGGGGATCCAACCCCGTCAGCGACCCCGAGGATCTCGTCATCTCCCCGATGCCCGCCGCAGCCTTCGCCGACAGTCGTCGCGGACACGCCGAGGAGTGGATGGGCACGGACGAGGCCTTCGCGATCCTCGCCGATGTCTATCCGCGCCTGAACGCGATGCGGCGCGAGGAGGAGGCGATCGACGAGGCGCGCATCCACGACCTGATGGACCTGCCGACAGTGATGGCGTTCGACACTCTGCTCGTGGAGCTCTGGTCACGCGACGCCCTCGAGATGATCCTCAGCTTCGACCACCCCGACTTCCCGCCCTCCCTGGTCAAAGGGCTCGACGGTGACGAACTCTGCACGCTGAGCCGCCGTGTCGTCTCCCAAGCACGGGCCGCTCAGGAGCTGGTCGGGCTCTCCTCACGTGCGCCGCGGCCGCGAGACCTGCTGCTCACCATCGCTTTGCTCAAGGACTACCTGCAGGCCGGCCACCCGCAGGCGAGAGCCAACACCTATGCCGTCATTGCCTGGTTCGAATGGTCGCTGGGTGGATCGACGATGGCGCTGAACTATGCACGCGCCGCCATCGAACTCGAATCCGAACACGGCCTGGCCGAACTCATCGTCAGCGCGGTCAACATGGGATGCCTGCCCCGCTGGCTGACAGAGACTCAGAGTTCGACCATCTGATCGGGCCAGGGTGAGCGATCGACGTTGTCACCGACTGAACATCGGCACCGTGCCGTCACCTACGGACCGACGTTGTCACCCATCGATCGATTCCGTCACCGATGGATCGGCTGGGACGGTCGGCCGCCTCGGCGAGGGGAGACAACGGGGAGGCGAAAAGGGAACAGTTTCGCAGGTCACGTTGTTGCCGGGGAAAGTCAGGTTGTAACGCCGCGGACCCTTGGAGGGCCGATTCGCAAAGCCGGGAATAACGTGAGAAAATTAAGCGTTGACCCAGTCATTGCACGATGGGCGAACTGTGCGTTCGCCCCGGACCGCACGCGGACCACTTGACTTGGGTCTTAGTACTGTCCGAATGCATGGGGAAGTTTCAACGCTCGCGAAAGGTGAACACGTGCCCAGAGTCGACAAGGAATCCACAACGGTGACGGAGAAGTCGGAGGGAACGGCTGGCTCGACCTCGACCGGTGGAACCAAGACCACTGCGGCGTCGAAGTCCACTGCGAAGAAGACGACCGCTGCCGGAACCAAGAAGGCGACGACTGCGAAGTCGACTGCCGCAAAAGCCGAGACGGCTGCGTCGAAGAAGACGGCTGCGTCGAAGAAGACGACTGCTGCGAAGAAGACCACCGCAGTGAAGTCGACTGCCGCTGCGAAGACGACCACGACGAAGGCCACCGCCGCCAAGGAAGCCAAGAAGGCGACCAAGGAGAAGAAGGCCGACGACGTCATCGACACCACCGAGGAGGTCGAACCGGCAGCGGACGCTCTGGCCACAGAGGAGAGCCCCGCCGAGGCGACCGAGACGAAGAACTCGGAAGAGAAGGAGAAGAACGCCGCCGTTGCCGAGGCCGGAGGCTTCATCGTCTCCGACGCCGACGAAGAGGACGCACCTGCCCAGCAGGTCGTCTCCGCCGGTGCGACCGCGGACCCGGTCAAGGACTACCTCAAGCAGATCGGCAAGGTGGCACTGCTCAACGCCGCCGAGGAAGTCGACCTGGCCAAGCGCATCGAGGCCGGAATGTACGCCGAGCACCTGCTCGACGGCGGCGAGGTGACCGACCCTCGCGAAACGATGGACTACAAGTGGATCATCCACGACGGTCGCATCGCGAAGAACCACCTGTTGGAGGCCAACCTCCGTCTCGTCGTGTCCCTGGCCAAGCGCTACACCGGCCGCGGAATGCTCTTCCTCGACCTCATCCAGGAAGGCAACCTCGGCCTCATCCGCGCCGTGGAGAAGTTCGACTACACGAAGGGCTTCAAGTTCTCGACCTACGCCACGTGGTGGATCCGTCAGGCGATCACCCGTGCGATGGCGGACCAGGCGCGGACGATCCGCATCCCTGTGCATATGGTCGAGGTCATCAACAAGCTCGCCCGTGTGCAGCGTCAGATGCTGCAGGACCTCGGTCGCGAACCGACCCCGGAAGAGCTCGCGAAGGAACTCGACATGACGCCCGAGCGTGTCGTCGAGGTGCAGAAGTACGGCCGCGAGCCCATCTCTCTGCACACCCCGCTGGGTGAAGACGGCGACTCGGAGTTCGGCGACCTCATCGAGGACTCCGAAGCCGTTGTGCCTTCGGACTCGGTGAGCTTCACCCTCCTCCAGGAGCAGCTGCACTCCGTGCTCGACACGCTCTCGGAGCGTGAAGCCGGAGTGGTGTCCATGCGCTTCGGACTCAACGACGGTCAGCCGAAGACCCTCGACGAGATCGGCAAGGTCTACGGAGTCACCCGTGAGCGCATCCGCCAGATCGAGTCGAAGACGATGGCCAAGCTGCGCCACCCGTCCCGCTCGCAGGTGCTGCGAGACTACCTCGACTGAGTCTCGTTCTCGAGTTCTGCTCGAGGTGAGATGAGCGAACGCCCCTGGGGATCTCCCAGGGGCGTTCGGCATTCAGCGTTGGGAATCAGCGACTGCGTCCGGTTCGGAACCGGCGGCACCGTGCGCGATTCAGAACCAGTCGATGATGCCGTCGAACAGGGCATCGGCGTACTTCCTCTGCCCGGACTTCGACTCCATGAGCTCCGCTTCGGACGGATTGCGCATCTCCCCGCATTCGACGATGACGGCGGGAACCGACGCATTGTTGAGACCGGCCAGGTCCGGGCGCCGGCTGATCGCGTCCTTTCCATAGGCCTTGTTCGGAGTGAACTCCTCACCCATCGAACTGCCCACGGACTTCGCCAGGTCCACCGACTTCTTCTCCGTCTTCGCGTCCTCGCCGGGATCGGCGACGATGATGTGGAAGCCCTTCACCGAACTCGACTCGCTGCCGTTGGCGTGGATGCTCACGAGCAGGTCCGCATCGTCGGCGAACGTCCCGCGCTCGTCCACACACGGTCCGACGCCCTTGTTGTCCTTGCGGCTGAGCACGACTTCGGCTCCCGCGCCGGTCAGCGACTTCTCCAGCTTCTTCGCCACCGCCCAGGTGAAATCGGCTTCCGGGTAGTCGGAGTTCGTCGAGGTACCCGTGGTGTTGCAGGCCTTCGTCCCGCCGCGCCCGTCCGGCACCTGCCGGTTGATCTCGTCCGGATGCTTCGCATTGCCGCCGTTGTGTCCGGGATCGATCGCAATGACCTTCCCCTCCAGGTCCGCATCGTCCGCCTTCGCCGAGGCGGTCCCCGACTTCGCGTCTTCACCAACGTCGGAGTCGCTGCCGGCAGAGGGGGACCGGTCGGTGGTCTCGGTCGCCTGAGCCGTCCGTCCGGGGGCATCCGAGCCCTGGGAACAGGCCACCAAGCCGGGCAGGCTCAGTGCGGCAGCGGCAAGGAGGCTGGGTACGAGGAGGCGATGACGCATGGCTCTATTGTTTCAGCTCCGCAGTGCCCATGGTCGCGTTCGTCCGAATGGATTCCCGACACGAGCCGCAGAGAATAGGGTCCTGAGCACGCAGCGATTAGAATTTAATCGAACGAGAGGAATTGTGTGGAAGACGAAAGCTACGGCGCCAGGCACTTGTCCGTCCTGTCGGGTCTTGAAGCGGTTCGCAAGCGACCCGGCATGTACATCGGCACGACCGATTCCCGCGGTCTCATGCACTGTCTGTGGGAGGTCATCGACAACTCCGTCGACGAGGCCCTCGGCGGGTACGGATCCGAGATCCTCATCGAACTCGCGGCCGACGGCTCGGTGGCCGTCACCGACAAGGGGCGCGGCATCCCCGTCGACATCGAACCGAAAACCGGTCTGACCGGCGTCGAGGTCGTCATGACCAAGCTCCACGCCGGCGGCAAATTCGGCGGCTCGTCCTACGCCGCCTCGGGCGGCCTGCACGGAGTCGGCGCCTCGGTCGTCAACGCCCTGTCCGCGCGCCTCGACGTCGAGGTCACCCGCGGTTCGAAGGTGCACAAGATGTCCTTCCGCCGAGGCATACCCGGACGCTTCGACGATTCCTCCGGCACCCCGAGCCCCGACAACCCCTTCGAGGAATTCCAGGAACCGACCGGCCTCGACATCGTCGGCAAAGTCAAGCGCGGCGCGACCGGAACCCGTGTCCAGTACTGGGCCGATCCGCAGATCTTCCTGTCCAAAGCCCAATTCGACTACCAGCATCTGGTCGAGCGCGCCCGTCAGACGGCCTTCCTCGTGCCCGGCCTCGAGCTGCGCATCGTCGACCGGCGCGGTGTCGCCCGAGACGAGACGGGTGCTGTCGTCGAGGAGCGCGAAGAGGTCTTCAAGTTCGACGGCGGAATCACCGAATTCGTCGACCACCTCTCGATCGACCCGCCGATCACCGACACCTGGCGGCTGCAGAACACCGGCACCTTCAGGGAGACCGTCCCGGTGCTGAACTCCTCGGGCCACCTCGAGTCCAAGGAAGTCGAACGTGAAGTCGGCGTCGATATCGCTCTGCGCTGGGGGACCGGCTACGACACGAAGCTGAAGTCCTTCGTCAACGTGGTCGCCACACCACAGGGCGGCACGCACCTGGCCGGGTTCGAACAGGCCTGTCTGAAGGCCATGCGCAAGGTCGTCGACGCCAACGCACGCAAACTCAAGGTCGGCAAGGACAAACTCGAGAAGGACGATGTGCTCGCCGGCATCACCGCCGTCGTCACCGTGCAGCTGGCCGAACCGCAGTTCGAAGGCCAGACCAAGGAAGTCCTCGGCACCGCGGCTGTGCGACAGATCGTGGCGAAGACCGTCGAGACTCAGCTCGGCGAGGTGCTCGCCTCGACCAAGCGTGCCGATAAGCAGCAGGCCGCGGTGCTGATGGAGAAGGTCGTGGCCGAGATGAAGTCGCGCATCTCCGCCCGCACCCACAAGGAGAACCAGCGGCGCAAGACCGCATTGGAAGCCTCCTCGCTGCCGGCGAAGCTCTACGACTGCCGCGACAACGGGGTGGAGGACACGGAGCTGTTCATCGTCGAGGGCGACTCTGCGATGGGCACGGCGAAGGCCGCGCGCAACTCCGACCACCAGGCGCTGTTCCCCATCCGCGGGAAGATCCTCAACGTGCAGAAGGCGACCTTGGCCGACATGCTCGCCAACGTCGAATGCTCCGCGCTCATCCAGGTCATCGGCGCCGGTTCCGGGCGCAGCTTCGATATCAACTCCGCCCGCTACGGACGAGTCATCATCATGACCGATGCCGATGTCGACGGCGCGCATATCCGCACTCTGCTTCTCACCCTGTTCTTCCGGTACATGAAGCCGCTGGTCGAAGCCGGTCGCGTCTTCGCCGCAGTGCCTCCGCTGCACCGGGTGGAGGTCGTGACGAAGCGCGGAACGCCCAACGACGTCATCTACACCTACACCGAAGCCGAGCTCCACGCTCTGCTGAAGAAACTCGAGAAGCAGAAGAAGACCTACAAGGAACCGATCCAGCGGTACAAAGGCCTCGGCGAGATGGATGCCGACCAGTTGGCCGAGACGACCATGGACCCGAGCATGCGCACCCTGCGGCGGGTGACGATGGCCGATGCCGAGATGGCGGAGAACACCTTCGAACTCCTCATGGGATCCTCGGTCGGGCCGCGCAAGGAGTTCATCGTCTCCGGCGCCGCCGTCCTCGATGCCGAACGCATCGACAGCTGAGATCGACGGACTGGGTCAGCACCAACTGATCCGAGTCAACACCAACCCAACTGAGCCCGGGCCGATTGTCGGTCCGGGCTCAGATGCCGAAGGCGGACGGTGTGACGATGAGCAGAGTCGGCAGGAGCAGAAGCAGAACGGCGAGTCCGATCGACATCAGCCGCACGGGGATCCGCGCCGGGTCCAAGGGATGTGACAGGCGCTGGATGCGCAGGGCTGACAGATCACCGCGGTGCTCGGGACTGATCGCTGCGGCGGAGCTCACTGCCTTTGCCAGGATCTGCGGATCGACATGGTCGCGCGCCTGATCATCGGCCATGAGCTCGATGAGCCGATTCACCGAATTCAACCCGATCGCCGTGGCCGAGAAGTACGGCAGAGCACGATGCCAGGCGGCAAAGGGGATGACGAGCACATCGTGCCGGAAGTCCAGATGGGCCCGCTCATGGGCGATGACGGCAGTGCGCTCATCCTCGTCGAGGGCCTTGAGCAGACCGGTCGACAGGACCGCAGTGCCTTTCCGCGGCCCCTTGGGCAGGCAGTAGGCGACGGCTTCATCGGTGGTGATGATGCGAGTATCCGGGTACGCGCTCGACGGTTCGCTGAGCAGGTGCAGGATCTCGTCGTGGCGCAGGCGGGTCTGTCGTGCCGAATAGAGCGTCAGAATCAAACAGCCGAGGAGGCGGGCGATGAGGAGGACGGCGATGACGAGGAAGATCCATGCCAGAAGCGACAGCTGAGTGTGGTCCTTGCCGCGGATGAGATCGAAGAGCCCCTGGGGAAGGCTCGTCGTGCCCGGGGCGACGGCGAAGGCGAGAGCGGCGCCGATGAGGGAGAGCCCTCCGGAGAGTCCGACGGCCTGCCAGAGGACGACCTCGGAGATCGGGTCACCGCGGAATCGAGCGAGTGCCGCAGGAATTGGCCATGCCAGCAGAAAAGCCAGCACGGCCAGAATGATTCCCACGATGGTCATTGAGGTGACCGGCCTGGGTCAGGACTGCGTCGAGTGATTGCGCCCGAGCAGATTGCGCAGCGCCTTGGTATCGGCCTCCGAGACGGTGCCGAGGAAGCGAGCGAGGACAGCCTGACGATCCGGTGCCTGAGACAGCATCTCGGTCATCAGCTCGGCCACGTGATCCTCACGGGTCGAGACCGCCACATAGCGGTGCGGTCGGATGCTGCGATCGCGAGTGACGAAGCCCTTCTTCTCGAGTCGAGACAGGACCGTATGGACCGTCGTCAGTGCGAGCTCACGATCCGAGAGGACCTCGCGGAGCTCGGCGGCACTCAACCCGTCGTCGTGGACCCAGATGGCGTCCATGACGCTGCGTTCGAGTTCACCCAGTGTTCCCACAGTTCTTTCGCCCTCAATTTCTTCGTCGGTCTGATCGCACCAGTATATCTCTACAGTCTGTCGAATTCCACACAGGCGCCTGAGCTTCGGTCCGGTGGCGGCCCTGGTCAGGCGTCCTTGTTCCAGCGCATACTTGGAACCGGGAGTCTTGAATGATGAAACCACTCGGGTGGGGTTTCTACGAACTGTAGAATTCTACGTGACGTAGAAACAATGCTCGTGTGAAACCTGAATGGAGCGCCCATGGAGCTGGACCCGGTCCTCATCGGACGGTGGCAATTCGGAATCACGACGGTTTACCACTTCTGGATGGTGCCGTTGACCCTGGGACTGGGCATGCTCGTGGCGGTCCTGCAGACGATATACCACCGCACCGGCAACGAGGTGTATCTGCGGAGCACGAAGTTCTTCGGCAAGCTCTTCCTGATCAACTTCATCATGGGTGTGGCCACCGGTCTGGTCCAGGAATTCCAGTTCGGCATGGCCTGGAGCGAATACTCCCGCTTCGTCGGCGATGTCTTCGGCGCGCCCTTGGCCTTGGAGGCCCTGCTGGCCTTCTTCCTCGAATCGACGTTCCTCGGCCTGTGGATCTTCGGCTGGGGCCGACTGCCCCGGGCGGTCCACCTCGGCTCACTGTGGTTGGCCGTCATCGGCACATGGCTCTCGGCCTACTTCATCATCGTCGCGAATTCCTGGATGCAGCACCCGGTCGGCGTGGAAATGGTCGACGGTCGGCCAGTGATGACCGACGTCTGGGCTGTGCTCGGCAACAACACCGCTATCGCCGCCTTCACTCACGCGATCTTCGGCGCCCTGGCCGTCGGCGGTTCCTTCCTCCTCGGCATCTCGTGGTACCACCTCTACCACCGGCGCAAGGCCGGAATCGACAGCGTCGGCACCGACGGCAAGGTCATCGTCGGCTCGTCGAAGGAACTCCCCGGACGGGACAAGATGGACCACACGGTGTGGATCAAGTCCCTGCGCATCGGCGCGATCGTCGGGATCTTCGCCTTCGCCGGGGTCTCGATCACCGGTGATATCCAGTCCAAGCTGATGTTCGAACAGCAGCCCATGAAGATGGCCTCCGCCGAGGCGGCCTGCCACGACGGCACCCAATTCTCCGTGCTCACGATCGCCGACCCCGCATCGAACGACTGCGACGGAGTCGAGAACATCTTCGAAATCCCCGGTCTGCTGTCGTTCCTGGCCAACGGCGACTTCGACACACCGGTCCACGGAGTGACGACGCTGCTGCCGGAATACCAGGAGCGCTACGGCACCCACATCCCCGACGACCCGCGGTACGGCGAGCACGCCGGCGAACCGGTCGACTACCAGCCGATCATGATCGTCACCTACTGGGGCTTCCGCATGATGATCGGCTTCGGCGCCCTGGCCGCAGGAGTCTGCGTCATCGGACTCTGGCTGGCCCGCAAGGGCGCGGTGCCCGAGTCGAAATGGCTCAGTCGCGGATTCGTCCTGGCCATTACGGCACCGTTCCTCGCGAATTCGGCCGGATGGATCTTCACCGAGATGGGACGTCAGCCCTTCGTCGTCGCACCGAACCCGGCACAGCTCGACGGGGTGTATATGTACACCCAGGCGGCGCTGTCACCGGAGGTGACGCCTGGGATGCTGCTGTTCTCCCTGATCAGCCTCACCACCGTCTACGGAATTCTGATGGTCGTCGAACTGCGGCTGATCACGAAGTACGTCAAGGGCGGAGTCGCCTCGGCGATGCCCGAACTCGACCAGACGAATACGAAACCCACGATCACCGACAACGGCGACGACGTCCTGTCGTTCGCGTACTGAGGGAAGGTCACGATGGAAATCCTCGCCACAATCTGGTTCGTCCTCATCGTCGTGCTCTGGATCGGATACCTGTTTCTCGACGGGTTCGACCTCGGTGTGGGCATGATGATGCCCTTCCTCAGCCGCAGCGAACGCGGCAAGCGCGTTCTGCTCAACTCGATCGGTCCGGTCTGGGAAGGCAACGAGGTCTGGCTGATCACCGCGGCCGGTGCGATGTTCGCTGCCTTCCCGCACTGGTACGCCTCCCTGTTCTCAGCGCTCTACATTCCGCTGACCATCTGCCTGCTCGCACTGATCTTCCGCGCCGTGGCCATCGAATACCGCGGAAAGGGACACTCGGAGAGGTGGAGGTCCTTCTGGACCTGGGCCTTGGCTGTGGGATCGGCCGGAACCGCCTTCTGCATCGGTGCGATGCTCGCACTGACGACCATCGGTCTGCCGCTCAACGACCATGGCGATATGATCGGCGGCGCCTTCGCCTGGATCTCGTGGCCGGCGCTCGTCGGCGGACTCGGCGGACTCGGCTTCTCCCTGGCCCACGGGCTCATCTACCTCGGCCTCAAGACTCAGGACGATGCCCGAGCACGGTCGCGGCGCTGGGCTGGTCGGATCATGCTGCCGGCAGCGATTCCGTTCCTCATCTGGTTCGCCTACTCGATCACTCAGCGGACCTGGCTCGTCGTCCCGGTGCTCATCTCGATCGCCGCCCTCGTCGCCGCGTTCTTCGCGGTCAGAGCCGGTGCCGAGAAGCGCGCCTTCATCCTGCACGGGATCTACCTCATCGCGGGACTGGCTGCGGCATTCGCCGGTGCCTTCCCGAACGTGCTGCCCTCGACGATCGATCCGGCGAACTCGCTGACGATCGCTGCGGCATCCTCGTCGGATTACACCCTGAACGTCATGCTCATCGTGACGATCGTGATCCTGCCGATCATCATCGCCTACCAGATCTTCAGCTACCGGATGTTCCTCGGCCGCATCGCCGAGACCCACATCCCCGACGCGCACAAAGTGCCGGTGGCGATCCGGTCGTGAGCTCGCCTCTGTCGATTCTGCTCGAGCTGCCGACCGGTCGGCGAGGCTTGGCACTGTCCGTGCTCTCCGCCCTGTGCCGGGCGGTGGGAATCGTCCTCATCGCCGAAGCCCTGGTCAGAGCCATCATCGGCCACAGTGCGCCCGGACTGTGGGTGGTGCTCGGAGCCCTCGGTGCGCTGCTGCGCGGCGGCGGCCTCTGGCTCGACCGGAGCCTGGGCACCCGTCTGGCCTCCGCATCGAAACGCGGACTGCGTCTGCAGATCCTCTCGGGCCTGCTGCGCGGTCGGGGACGCCCGCGCACGAATGCGGCAGTCACTGTCACCCGCGGAATAGACGATCTCGACGACTATTTCACCACCGTGGTGCCGGCGCTGACCGCGGCTGCCGTGGTGCCCATCGTGCTGCTGGTGCGCATCGTCTTCAGCGATGTCCTCTCGGCGGTCATCATCGCGGTGTGCCTGCCGTTGGTGCCGATGTTCATGGTGCTCATCGGCCGCTATACGGCCGACTCGACCGCGGAGACCATGGCGGCTCTGGAGAGACTGTCCGACCATCTGGCCGAACTCGCCGAGGGGCTTCCCGTCCTCATCGGTCTCGGACGCTCACGCGATCATGCGCGCCGGCTGCGGGAACTGGGGGAGCGCTACCATCAGGCGAACCTCACGACTCTGCGCATCGCGTTCCTCTCGAGTCTGGCCCTCGAGCTCATCGCCACGATCTCGGTGGCCCTCGTGGCCGTCGTCATCGGTCTGCGTTTGGTCAACGGGACGATGGACCTCAGCGATGGTCTGCTGGTCCTGCTCATCGCACCAGAATGCTTCATCCCTCTGCGGGAACTCGGAGCCGGCTACCACGCGAGCGAGAACGGCCGCGAAGCCCGGGGCAGAGCCCAGGCGCTGCTGTCGGAGACGCACGCGGGAGGGGAGCCGACGGCCACCACCGATTCGACGGCGGACGCCGAGTCGACGGTCACCGACTCGACGGCGGCCGGGGAGCGCACGCCCGACACATCAGGTCGACCGGGCGAGCAGCGGGTCGCCTATGCCGACGGCACACTCATCACCTGGTCGGGCACCATCGACACCCGGCCGGGCGTGACGACGATCAGCGGCAGGTCGGGAACCGGCAAGACCACTGTGCTCAGCGCTCTGGTCGGCAGTCTGCCGGCAGACGCGCACTCGACCGTCGATCCGGTGACCGCCGCGTATGTGCCGCAGGCTCCGCGCATGTTCGCTGAGACCATCGGTGCCGAACTCGACCTCTTCGGACTCGATGAGGATCGCGCACGGACGGCTCTGTCGGCCGCCGGACTGCCAGCCGATCTGCAGGTGCAGACGGCGGCGCTCAGCCCCGGCCAGCAGCGCAGGCTGGCGTTGGTGCGTGTGCTGCACCGCCTCGGTGACGGGGCCGAGGTGCTCGTCCTCGACGAACCGACCGCGCACCTCGACGCCGACAACGCCGACATCGTCATCAGCTTGATCGCCGAGGCGGCCGCCACCCACCGGGTGATCCTCGCCAGCCATGACGAACGGGTCCGTGCCCTGGCGGACACGGAGATCCGCCCGGAGAAGACTCGGGTCTCGGTGGGCGAGAACGCAGAACCAGCGGTCGCGACGACAGCCATGGCAGCGGCTCAGAGCAGAGCTGACACGGTCGACACCGCTGCCGCAGCCGCGCGGGACGAAGACTCCGGGACTGAGTCCCGGACAAGTTCCGGAAGCGCCCCAGGATATCGCTCCGGGGTCGAGAGGCAGCCGGATGTCGACAAGCGGCAGTCCCGGGAAGAGTCCTGGACGGCGGCTCTGCGTCGACGCTGGTCGATTCTGTCCTCGAGCCTGCCCCTGTTCACCCCGACCATGCTGGTGGCCGCCCTCACCGCCTGCGCGTCGAGCCTCGCCGCCATCGCCCTGACTGCGGTCTCTGCTTGGCTCATCGTCGAAGCCTCCTACCAGCCGCCTATCATGCTGCTCATGGTCGCCATCGTCGGTGTGCGCTTCTTCGGGCTCAGCCGGTCCGTGCTGCTCTATGTCAGCCGGCTGAAGCTGCATTCGGCGATCTTCGCCGCACTCACCCGACTGCGCACCCGGCTATGGGAGCACTTCGAACGCGTCGGCATGAGCGATCGGCGACTGCTGACCTCTGACTCCGCACTGCGCGCCATGGTCGCCGACGCCGATGACGTCCGTGACCTGGTGCCCCGGACTCTGTTCCCGCCGCTCGTCTCGACCCTGGTCGTCATCGGCGTGAGCATCACCGCCGCACTCCTCGACGTGAGTTCCCTGGGATGGTTCGTCCTTCTCGGCGTCATCAACCTCGTCATCGTCCCGATCGTCGTGATCCGGGAGGAGAGCCGCCTCGTTCACGGAATCAGGGACGACCGCAACCGGATCCTGTCCGTGCTCTCTCGCGCCCTGCATGCGAAGGACGATCTGCGCACGAACAGCGCCGATTCCCGAGTGCTCGGCCTGTTGGCCGGTCTGGAGTCCGATCTCGAGGCGAAGCAGAAGGCATCTGCCCGCAACTTCGGACTCGCCCAACTGTGGTTGCAGCTGAGCACGTTCACCACCGCGGTGATCCTGGCGGCGAGCACAGAGGCTCCGACCGAGATCGTCGCCGTGCTGTCCCTCATTGCATTGGGACTGGGTGAATTGTTCGCTTCGGCACTCGACGCATTCCGTCAGCTGCCCGGGCTGGGCGCGGCACTGGACTGCCTGCCCGAACCGACCAGTGCGGAGGACTCCGATGCCGAGGCCTCGTCGGGAGCCGAAACGGCAGTCGACGATGTCGAGGATTTCGACGAATCGGCCCGCAGTTCGGACCCCGCAGACGAGCTCGTCGGAGTCGAGGCCCTCGAACTCGACACGATCACCGTCGGATGGGATGACCAGGCTGCTGTCTCAGGTCTCGACCTGAGAGCCCAACGCGGCGGTTGGACCGTGCTGTGCGGCGACAGCGGAACGGGCAAGACGACGAGCCTGAGTGTGCTCCTGCGGTTCCTCGACCCCTGGTTCGGAAGCTACCGCGCCCGAGACCGGAACGGGACCGGCCACGATATGCTCACACGCTCACCCGAGGACCTGGTCGGCCGAATCGCCTGGTGCCCTCAAGAAGCACACGTCTTCCGCTCCACCGTGCGCGGAAATCTCGCCCTCGCTCAGCGATCGGTTCCCGGAGACAACGAGATGACGGCCGCACTGAGAGCGGCGGGCCTGGGCGACTGGGCCGACGCCGAGGGGCTCGACCGGTGGGTCGGCGACCGCGGGACCGAGATCTCCGGCGGTCAGCGACAGCGATTGGCGGTGGCCAGGACATTGCTGACCGGGGCCGATGTGATCGTCCTCGACGAACCGACGGCACACCTGGACGATGAGACGGCACGGCTGCTCATCGACGATCTGCGCGGGAACCTGCGCGACCGCACGGTCGTCATGGTCACCCATGACCGGCGACTGATCGCGGACGGCGATGAGGTCGTCGATCTCGGAACACAGGTTCCCGAGGTCGAACGCTCGAGAGTCTGAGGTCAGTCCCGCTTCGAGCCGAACATGATCTCGTCCCAGCTCGGGATCGAGGCACGCGAATTCTTCTTCGACTTCGGCTTCGAATCCTTCGCCGAGGCGGAGTCCTTGAACTGATCGGAGTGATCGCTCACCCCGGGCTCATTGAGCAGTGAGAGCTGATTCTCATCGTCGAAGACACCGACCTTCTCGGTCGGCTCCTGCGGCTCCTCAGCAGAGGGAGCCGAATCCTCGAAGGCGAAGACCTCGTCATCGGTGGCGGCTTCGGGCTGGCCGGGAGCGGTGTGCGCTCCCTGCGGGTGAGTCTCGGGATCCTCGGTGACCGCGCGCAGACGAGTCCGCGGCTCCTCCTCGGTGTGGCGGCGCTTGCGCAGGTTCTCCAGGATCCGGCCGGTCTCGGCCTGGTGATCGCGGGCCTGCTGCGACGGAGCGGAACCGGCGGTGGGACGGACCGGTCCGTCCGAGGCGATCGACGCGGACGACTGATCGGTGTTCGGGAGGACATCGACCTCCTCGGTGTTCCTCTGACGTTCGGCACCGCTTCCGTAGTTCGGGATCGGTCCGGTATCGGTGGGCCCGGAATCGGCGAGCCACTTCGCCTCATCGTCGATCGGGGTGAGCGATCTGCGGTAGTAGTGCCAGCTGGCGGTGCGGACACGGTCGGCGGCAGTGAAGCTGAGCTGGATGTACCAGTTGCCGTCCTGCTGCTTCCAGGAATCCCACTCCATCGTCTCGATATCGACGTCGCGCATCGCCAGACGTTCCTGACACAGCTCGATGAGCGGAGTCGGCTCACCGTTGGGATCGTGATCGGAATAGATGGGATGACGGCTGGCGAGGTAGGCGGTGCGTTCGCGCTCGGCCATCGCCGGACCTTCATAGGTGCGCACATATTCGATGTCGGCACCGGTGGCGGCCACGACCTCCTCGGCGTCCATGCCGCCGCGGATCATGGCCTGGATCTCTTTCGGGCGCACGGGAGCCTCGGGCTTGGACTGGGAGCGGTCCCTGCGGACCGCGGCGATGAGAGCCTCATCGAGGACGACTCGGTACTGAAGCCCGTTCTCGTCGTTCAACAGCAGATGGGTGCCGTCTGCGTTGACTCCGTTCAAGATCAGTTCACGCATTGCCTTAAGCTCCTTTGTCGCGTCTCAGAAGCATCGTGTCACGTTCGGCGCGTCGTGCCGGGCAGATTTCCGCGCGAGTCGCGAAATCACGGGCCGGATCGACCGTCAGGGGTGCGAATCTGTGAGACCGGACACGAATGGGCCAGGCGTGGGCCCGCGAGCTGGGCCGAACGGCGTCTGCAGGGCTCGGGAGGCGTGGGCGCGGCAGGCGAGGGCATGGACCTGGGTGCCGGACCGATCTGCGTCTGCTCCGTGAGTGGGCACGGCTCACTCTGCGGACAGCGGGCCTTGCTGAGGTGCAGTCTGTAAGATCGAAAGTGTGAAAACGACTGCACCCATCGACGCCCTGGTCCTCATGTCATTCGGCGGACCGGAGGCCCCAGAAGAAGTGGTTCCATTCCTTCGCAACGTCACCGCCGGCCGCGGGATTCCCGAGGAGCGGCTCGAGGAGGTGGGAGAGCACTATTTCGGCTTCGGAGGCAAGTCTCCGATCAACGATCAGAACAAGGCTCTGCTGGCCGCCCTGCGCGCCGAACTCGATCGCCGCGGAATCGACACTCCGTTGATCTGGGGAAACCGCAACTGGGACCCCTATCTCACCGATGAGGTCCGCAGTTTGGCCAAGAACGGTGCCACACAGTTCCTCTCGATCGACACCTCCGCCTACTCGTCCTACTCATCGTGCCGTCAGTATCGTGAGGACTTCGCGAAGACGATCGACACGCTCAAGGACGAGGGCCTCTCGGTCTCGATCGACAAGATCCGTCAGTTCTACAACCACCCCGGATATGCCGACGCCTGCGCGGACTGCCTGCACCAGGGCCTCGCCGATTTCCGGGCGAAGGTCGGGCAGATCGACTCGTCCAAGCACCGGATCCTCTTCGTCACCCATTCGATCCCGAATGTCATGCAGGATGCCTCTGCGGTGACCACCAACGGCTACCAGGCCCAGCACGAAGAACTCATCGACCACCTCATGGGGCGCATCGATGAGGCCGATCGTGTTCCCGCCGAGCTCGTCTACTGCTCGCGCTCGGGTTCGCCCGAGGTGCCGTGGCTCGAACCCGATGTCAACGACCGGATGACCGAACTCGCCGAGGAGGGTGTGACCGGGGTCGTGCTCGTGCCCATCGGCTTCATCTCCGACCATATGGAGGTCGCCTTCGACCTCGACACCGAGGCGAAGGAGACCGCCGAAGAGCTCGGCTTCGACTTCACTCGCGTGGCCACCGTCGGCACCCATGACGCCTTCGTCAGGGGACTGATCGACCTCGTCGAGGAGCGCGTCGCGCAGCTGCGCGGAGACGCCGTCGACGCGCCGGCTCTGCCCGGCACGAAGGCTCTGGTCCCCGGCAGCGGTGCCTGCAGCATCGACTGCTGCCGCGGCCGCATCGAACGTGCGACCTACCCGAACTGGACCATGGCGAACTGAGTTCTGGGACTGTGCGCCTGAACTGAGCCCCGGGACTGAACCCCGGAGACGAAAGAACCCTCCCTCACCGAATCGGTGGGGGAGGGTTCTTCTCTGTGCTGTCCCTCAGTAATCCTCGGGACTCGGGATGACCGGCAGGGCGCCGGTCTCGGCCTGGATCACCTCGGCGATGGGGCCGGTGTCGACATCATTCCGACCCGCCAGTTCCATGAGGTTCTGCAGGTCGTCGATGAGATTTTCGACGAGGAAGTCGTCGCCGGCAGACCGGGCCTCGTGAATGCGATGACGGACATCATCGATTCGGGTGTCGAGCTGATCAGCGAATTCACTCATTGTGGATCCGTCCTTCCTCGGGCCGCCTCCACAGGGGACGAACCCGGTAATCTACCGACAGGCAGTGCTGTCGGTGCTGTCCATCACAAGCATTCTTGCAGAGCTCTTCGTGAACTCTATGTGTGCTCTGTCCATGCAGACAAGCTGGTGACGAGAATCACCGCATCAAGTGTTCATTCCATCTTGCCAACGGCAAGCATACAGTGCACAATGCTGGGGACACATCTCGGAAGAGGAGAGTATGCTCCTCTTCAGCACCCCCTCCGGACAGAGAGCGAAGAGGCCATATGGCAACAGACTACGACGCACCTCGCAAGCAAGACGATGAGATCAAAAGCGATTCGATCGAGCAGCTCAAGGCCCAGCGTTCCCAGGCTCAGGCAAGCAAGATCGACGAAGACGAAACTGCAGTAGCCGAAGGCTTCGAACTTCCCGGTGCAGACCTGTCGAACGAAGAGCTCTCCGTTCGGGTTCTGCCCAAGCAGAACGACGAGTTCACATGCATGGAGTGCTTCTTGGTCCGCCATCGTTCGCAGCTTGCGACCGAAGAAGGCGGGATCCCCATCTGCACGGACTGTGCAGGCTGAATCGCTTCTCTTCGCAGAAACGGACCGCGCCCTCGAAAGGGGCGCGGTCCGTTTCTCTCTCCTTGCTACCTGACGGCGGCCCAGCAACCTCGCGCGAGGTTGCTGGGCCGCCGTCAGGTAGTAATTGGGGGATTAAGGGTTGAGGGCGGCTGCCAGCTTGTGGGGGTGGCGTGACGAGACGAGCCAGTACGGGGTGGGGTCCGAATCATCGTCGAGATGGATGCGGACGACGGACTTCGCCCATGGGCGGATCTTGAGGAAAGCGCGAGCATCGAGATCGACGCCGCGGGCCTGGCGGGCCTCCTCGCCGTCGAAGGCTTCCGCACTCGGAACGAATGTGCGGTCGATATGAGCCTCGCCCACGAACAGCTGACGTTCGGTGACGATGATCGACAGCGTCAGCGAGTTCAGCCACCAGGCGAAGAGGATGAAGCTGACGACGGGAAGGATGATGGTGCCGAGCTGCCAGACGGGCATGACCATGAGCGCCGTCGACGCAGCGGCGACCACGACGAGGATCCACATGCCGATCGAGGGGCGGACCTTCTCCTGATAGACCACATGGGTTCCGGATTGAGTTGTTGCCATGGGGCCATTGTCCCATAGCGAGAGGTTTGGCCACGCTCAGGCTGGAGCGTTAGAGTGCATCTTTGTGACGGAAACCGTGAAGATCAACCTTCAGCTCCTCGACGCGGGCATGAGCGCGCCCGGCTACGCGCATGCGAGCGATGCCGGGGCGGACCTGTGTTCGACGATCGATTTCGTGCTCGAGCCCTTCGAGCGCCGAGTCGTGCCGACCGGAATCGCGATCGCCCTGCCGGAGGGCTACGCCGCCTTCGTGCACCCGCGGTCCGGGCTGTCGAGCAAGCACGGGGTCACCGTCGTCAACGCACCGGGCACCATCGACGCCGGGTATCGCGGCGAGATCAAGGTGCCGCTGATCAACCTCGATGCGAAGACCCCGCTGCGCGTCGTCCGCGGCGACCGCATCGCCCAGCTCGTGATCCAATCGATCGCCCACGCCGACTTCGACATCGTCGAATCCCTTGAAGACAGCGCCCGCGGCGCCGGGGGATTCGGATCCACCGGCGGAATCGACGCCGGCCTCAGCGAAAAGGAGAAGTGAGGACTCATGGGACTGTTCTCCCGGTTCAAGAAATCCACGCCGACGAACGAAGACGACGTCCGCGCCGATGACGAGTTCACCGACGATGACGAGCTCGACGCTCAGGACGCAGACACCGACACCGAGGATGCCGACACCGCAGACGACGATGTCGACGAGGTCGATGCGTCCGAGTCCGATGACGACATCGACGAGGAAGAGGCGCTGCTGGAGAAGTCCGCGCCCTTCGACCGGTCCGAGAAGGGCCCGTTCGACATCTCCGAGGAATACCCTGAGCATGATCGTCTCGACCTCGGCGCACTCAAGGTGCCCGTCGTCGACGGAATGCAGGTGCGCCTGGACACGGACGACGATTCCCAGCGCGTGCTGGCCGTGACCCTCATTCACAACGGCGGAGGTATCCAGCTGCAGGCGTTCGCGACACCGCGCTCCGAAGGTCTGTGGAACACGGTGCGCGCTCAGCTCGCCGAGTCCGTGACCAAACAGGGCGGAGAATCCACCGAACTGCACACCTCGCTCGGCAAGGAACTGGCCATCGAGGTTCCGGCGAAGACGGAATCCGGTCGTCCCGGCAAACGCGCCATGCGCTTCGCCGGCATCGACGGACCGCGCTGGTTCGTCCGCGCCGTGTTCTCCGGCAAGGCTGTGACCGATGACGATGTGCGTGCCGAACTCTCCGCACTCTTCCGCGGAGTCGTCGTCGACCGTGGTGCGGAAGCCATGGCTCCCCGGGAGCTCATCGCGCTGACCGCCCCACAGGTCGACCAGGACGAGACGGAGGAGAAGGACGAGGACGAGCTCAACCCCTTCGAACGCGGCCCCGAGATCACAGAGGTCCGCTGAACGCCGATGCGCAACCTCATTCCTCGCCTCGTGCGTGACTTCGGATCCCGTGAGGCCGAGGCCCGGGCCGATCTGCGTCTGGTCAGTCAGATCCCCGGGGCCATCCCGGTCGAAGAGCTGGAGGCGCGGAAGACCTCACGCATCGCCGGAGTCGTCTCGGCGACGACGCAGTCGTGCAGCGGCGACAGCCCCAGGCTCGATATCACCGTCGCCGACGGCACGGGCGAAGCCCGCGCCCAGTTCCTCGGACGCCGGGAGATCAGCGGCATCCGTCCCGGATCCCTCATCGTTCTGGAAGGACGATTCTGCGGCAAGGACGGAGTGCTCACCGCACATAACCCCGTCTACGAACTCCTGCAGACACGCGACGACTCGGACGACTGACCGGGCTCAGGGGCTGAGCTGACCGGTCACAGGGACTGAGCGGCCTCGATCACTCGATGCCCACAGACGACCTGACTCAGCCGTCGGCGTTCCCTTCCGTCTTCGCGGTCTCCTGCAGCAGCGCGAGCAGCGCCGGCTCCTGATCGGGGGAGGAGAGGAAGAACAGTTCGTCTCCGGCCTCGATGACATCATCGGCACTCGGAGCGAACGCCCGCGAGTTGCGGATGATCGCCACCAGCACCGTATCGAGCGGGAAGGTGATCCCGCCGATGCGCTCGGCCACGAGCTCGGCGTTCTCGTGCACGGTGAACTCGAGCAGTCCTGCCTGGCCGCGTTCGAAACTCATGAGGTGGACCAGACCGCCGACTTCCACGGCCTCCTCGACGAGCGCGGTCATCAGGCGCGGAGTGGAGACCGCGACATCGACTCCCCAGTTGTCGTCGAAGAGCCATTCGTTCTTCGGATTGTTCACTCGCGAGACCGTCCGCGGCACCCCGAACTCGGTCTTCGCGAGCAGCGAGAGCACCAGATTGGTCTTGTCATCTCCCGTCGCGGCCACGACGACGTCGGCCTCCTCCAGTCCCGCCTCGGCGAGACCTGCGAGTTCACACGCATCGGAGAGCAGCCATTCGGCACCCGGAATGCGCTCATGACCCAACGCCTCCTTGCTCTGGTCGATGAGCAGGACCGAATGGTCCTTGTCCAGCAGCTCCCTGGCCACCGACCGTCCGACGGAACCGGCTCCGGCGATGATGACCCTCATTCTTCTTCCTCCACGGTGCGCACGGGCTGATCGAGGATCCGTTCGATCTCGCCGAGGCGGTCGACCGGAGCCATGAGATGAACGAGATCCCCGTCCTGGAGGAGCAGATCGTCGTGGGCGACGATGCCCTCGGACAGGCGGGTGACATAGGCGACCCGAGCCTTGGTCCGTGTTTCGATCTCCTTGATCGGTCGCGCCACCCAGCCAGGATCCAGATGCACCTCGGCGAGGACGAGGTTGCCCGAAGGCTCACGGTATTCGGTGATCGACCCCTGTGGGACGAGTTTGCGCATCACCTGCTCGGCCGTCCACCGCACGGTGGGCACGGTGGGGATGCCGAGCCTCTCAAAGACCTGCGCCCGATCGGGATCGTAGATGCGGGCGGCGACATTGCTCAC
Organism: Brevibacterium pigmentatum; assembly: GCF_011617465.1. NCBI lineage: Bacteria > Bacillati > Actinomycetota > Actinomycetes > Micrococcales > Brevibacteriaceae > Brevibacterium > Brevibacterium pigmentatum. The sequence goes on along the minus strand of NZ_CP050153.1, from coordinate 2,168,055 downwards.
CCCGAAGGTCTCACGGGCGACACGCGCGGCGAGGATATTCGAATTGTCACCGCTGGAGACCGCGGCGAAGGCGAAGGCCTCGGAAGTCTTCGCCTGGGACAGGGTCTCACGGTCGAAACCGATCCCCGTGATCGTCGAACCGCTGAAATCCCGACCCAGTTTGAGGAACGCGTCGGGGTCACGGTCGACGACGGCGACGGAGTGCCCATTCGCATCTAGGGCCTTGGCCAGAGAAGCCCCGACTCGGCCGCAGCCCATAATCACGAAGTGCATGGGTTTTCCTCTCCGCAGTGATCTACCATTGGTTGCCGTGGCCAGCAATTTTTCCGATGCCGTCAAAAGACTACTCGTTGGACGGCCCTTCCGCAGTGAGGACAGGCGTGCGCCTGCGCTGAAGAAGCGCATCGCGATGCCCGTCTTCGCCTCCGACATGCTCTCCTCGGTGGCCTACGCCCCCGACGAGATCCTGCTGGCACTGTCGCTGACCTCGCTGGTTGCCCTGAGCGTGGCCCCGTGGATCGGCATCGCCGTCGGCATCGTCATCCTCGTGATCGTCGCCTGCTACCGCATCAACGTCAAGGCCTACCCCTCCGGCGGCGGAGACTACGAGGTGGCGTCGAAGAACCTCGGCTCCGGTGCCGGACTCGTCGTGGCCGCGGCCCTCCTCGTCGACTACGTGCTCACCTTGGCCGTGTCGATGACGGTCTTCGCCGCCTATATCACCACAGCGTTCCCGATGCTCGCGCCCTACCGTGTGCCCGTGGCCATCGTCGGCATCCTGCTCATCTGCTTCGCCGGTCTGCGCGGCTCACGAGCCACTCCGATGCTGCTGGCCGTGCCGACCTATCTGTTCCTGGGTGCCGTCTTCCTCACAATGTCGGTCGGTCTCATCCGGGTCGGACTCGGCGACACCCCGCAGGCCCAGACCGCCGACTATACGGTCGTGCACAGCAACATCGGCGACCAGGCGACTCTCGGCCTGGCCACCGTCCTCATCGTCCTCCGCGCGTTCTCCTCCGGAGCGGTCGCCCTGGCCGGTGTGCAGACCGTGGCCACGGCGGTTCCCGCGTTCAAGAAGCCACGCGGCAAGAACGCCGGCAACACCCTGCTGCTCTCAGGCCTGCTCGCCGCTCTCATGCTCACGGGGCTGACCTATCTGGCGTCGGTCACCGGCATCAAATACGTCGACGATCCGCATCTCTACCTCGTCCGCGGAGACGGCAGCCCGGTCAGCGCCGAGTACGAACAGGAACCCGTTCTCGCACAGCTCGCTCACGCGATCTTCGACAACGCGCCGGTGATGTTCTTCATCGTCGTCCTCATCACCGCCCTCGTCCTCCTCGCCGCGGCGAACACCGCGGTCGAAGGCTTCCCGGGACTGGCCTCGCGTCTGGCACGCGACGAATTCCTGCCACGGCAGCTCGCGACGAAGGGCGACCGACTCACCTTTTCAAACGGCATCCTGCTGCTGGCAGCGGCGGCGATCGTCCTCGTCATCGCCACATCCGCCTCGGCGACGGTGCTCATCCAGCTCTACCTCGTCGGGGTCTTCGCCAGCTTCGTCCTCGGCCAAGCGGGAATGGTCCTGCACTGGCGCAAACGCCTGCGCCTGGTCATCGACTCGAAGACGCGTGTGCGCATGCACTTCAACCAGGTCGTCAACACCATCGGCTGTGTGCTCGCCGCCGGCGTCCTCATCGTCGTCATCGTCTCGAAGTTCCTCGCCGGAGCCTGGCTGGCGGTCGCCGCCATGGCCGGGCTCTACCTCGTCATGGGGGCCATCCACCGCCACTATTCGCGCGTGACCCGTGAGCTCGCCCCTGATGCGGATGTGAACTCACGGACGATCCCGTCGAACACCCACGCCATCGTCGTCGTCAGCGAAATCGACAAACCGACGATGCGCGCCGTCTCCTACGCCCGAGTGACCCGGTCGAGCCAGCTCGAAGCCGTCACCGTGGCCGTGGACGAAGAGGCCGCTGCCGATCTGCAGAAACGGTGGAATGAGATGGAGCTGCCGGTGCCTCTGACCGTGCTCGGCTCGCCGTACCGCGAACTCGTCCGCCCGATGCTTGCGCATATCCTCGCCATCCGCCGCAGATCGCCGCGTGACCTCGTCATCGTCTACATCCCGCAGTTCGTCGTGGGCCGGTGGTGGGAGCACATCCTGCACAACCAGATCGCCCTCAAACTGCGCACCCGACTGCTGCTGGTGCCCAACGTCGTCGTGGTCTCCGTGCCCTGGCGACTGAAATCCTTCTCTCGACAGTACAGCGGAGACGGACCCGATTCCGACACCTCGCTGTACAGACAGGCCTAGAACACGTATGAGCGACACTTCGGTACCCGCCCAGGAACTCACCCTCGACATCGAGGCGCCGGCGGCCGGCGGCACCTCCATCGCCCGTCACGACGGTCAGGTCGTCTTCGTCTCCGGAGCCCTGCCCGGTGAGAAGGTCCGTGCCCGCACCGAGGCGGGACCACCCGCTCGATTCCTCCGCGCCGCCGTCACCGAGGTGGTCGACGCCTCCGCCCACCGCGTGCCGAACCGTCGCCTCGACTATGTCTCCACCGGTCCGGCCGGCTTCGGCGGAATGGAGTTCGCCCACGTCGACCTCGCCCACTCCCGCAGCCTCAAAGCCGAGGTACTGCGCGACCAGCTCTCACGCATCGGCCACATCGACTCCGACGCCGAGGTGCTGCCCGCACCGGGAGAGACCGACGGCACGGACTGGCGCACGCGTGTGCAGCTGGCCGTCGACGACGAGGGGCGGGCCGGAATGCTCGCCCCCCGATCACACGAGGTCGTTCCCGTGAGCACGCCGCCCCTGGCCGTCGGCGCGCTGCACGACCTCGACATCGCGGCGCTGTACGTGCCCGGGGTCCGTCGCCTCGAATTCGCGTGGGCCGGCGACCACGGTGCGCTCATCGTCCGCGGTCAGCCCACCGCGCAGGTGCTAAACGAGATCGAATCCTGGCTGCCGACTTCCTTCTCCCTCCTCGCCGAGGCGGCCGAACCGGAGCAGAACCGCGGCCGTGGCCGCGGTGGTCGTTCCCGTGGGCGCGGCCGCTCCCATGCGCATGCTCCAGCCCTGCGGGTACTCCGCGGCGACCGCACCCTGACCGAAACGGTCGACGGCTGCGATTTCACGGTCGGCGCCGACGGCTTCTGGCAGGTCCACCGGGACGCGGCTGCACTGCTCAGCTCCGCAGTCGTCGATGCACTGCCGGCCGATGTCGATGCGATCACCGATCTCTACTGCGGGGTCGGACTCCTCGGCATCTCCGCCGCCCGGGCCACCGGCGCACCCCTGTTCGGAGTCGAGGGAGTGGCAACGGCCATTGCACATGCTCGAGACAATGCCGCTGATCTCGAGGCACAGTTCCTCGCACTCAGCGTGGATCGGGCCCGTCTGCCCGATTCGGACGTCGTCATCCTCGACCCGCCACGGGCGGGCGCAGGGAGGAAGGCCACCTCGGCGATCATCGAATCCTCCGCACACACCCTGGTCTACGTGTCCTGTGACCCGGCCACGCTCGCCCGGGACCTTGCGGCGCTCACGGGCGGGGGATTTGAGATCGAGAGTCTCACCGGCTTCGATCTCTTCCCGTTGACCGCGCACTTGGAGACGGTCACGGTCCTGCGGCGGTGACCGAGCGGCGGGGAAGGAGGACGAGCGCGATGAGGGCGATGAACGTCGTGAGGAAGCCCCATAGCCCCCACCAGCCGCCCGATCGGCCCTTCTCCTTTGCGAACGAGCTGCAGACGACGGCGAAGATGATGCCGACGAGCATTGCGCCGAAGCCGAATCCGGCGCCTAGGGTGAACGGGTCCATGGGATCTCCTCGGTGGTGGCACGCTGGTGCGATGCATCGTGTGACTGTGCTTTCCACGCTAGGCGTTCAGGCCCGGTCGCGGCCCTGGTGATGCCCGCACGAGGGCGTGCGGAAAACCCGATCGAAACGAATCGCAACTCCGTGTGCCATGGTGGTCAAAGCCCCTCAAATGCGATAGAATTTATCTTGACGTCAAGATACTTTTGGAAACATATGTGTCGCGTAAATCGGTGCGTGATGCAAGGGTCCGGCTGCCGAGTCGGGCGGATCCGGTTTCTTGGATGAGTGTCGGATGAAACAGGAGAATCACGATGAGCAACGTCGATACGTTCAAATCGAAGAGCACCCTGACCGTGGGCGATAAGGATTATGAGATCTATCGCCTGGACCAGGTCAAAGGGTCGGAGAAGCTTCCCTTCAGCCTCAAGGTGCTGTTGGAGAACCTGCTGCGCACGGAAGACGGCGCAAACATCACTTCGGAACATATTGAAGCCCTCGGCAGCTGGGACCCCAATGCCGAACCCGATACCGAGATCCAGTTCACCCCGGCCCGCGTGGTGATGCAGGACTTCACCGGTGTGCCCTGCATCGTCGACCTCGCCACCATGCGCGAGAAGGTCGTCGAGCTCGGCGGCAGCCCGGATCAGGTCAACCCGCTGGCTCCGGCCGAGCTGGTCATCGACCACTCGGTGCAGATCGACCGCTTCGGCACCGCCGACGCCGTCGAACTGAACATGGACATCGAATACCAGCGCAACGGTGAGCGCTACCAGTTCCTGCGCTGGGGCCAGACCGCATTCGAAGACTTCAAGGTCGTGCCTCCGGGCATGGGCATCGTCCACCAGGTCAACATCGAGCACCTGGCTCGCGTGGTCATGCCGCGCGAGGTCGACGGAGTTCTCCGGGCGTACCCGGATACCCTGGTCGGCACCGACTCGCACACCACGATGGTCAACGGCCTCGGTGTGCTCGGTTGGGGCGTCGGCGGCATCGAGGCAGAGGCGGCCATGCTCGGCCAGCCCGTGTCGATGCTCATCCCGCGCGTCGTCGGCTTCAAGCTCACCGGTGAGATCCCCTCCGGTGTGACCGCAACAGACGTCGTCCTCACGATCACCGATATGCTCCGTCAGCACGGTGCCGTCGGCAAGTTCGTCGAGTTCTACGGCAAGGGCGTCGCCGAGGTGCCGCTGGCCAACCGCGCCACCATCGGCAACATGAGCCCCGAGTTCGGTTCGACCGCCGCGATCTTCCCGATCGACGAAGTCACCATCGACTACCTCAAGCTCACCGGCCGCACGGATGAGCAGATCCAGCTCGTCGAGGACTACGCCAAGACGCAGGGACTCTGGCACGATCCGGAGAACGAAGTCGAGTACTCCGAGTACCTTGAACTCGACCTGTCCACCGTGGTGCCCTCGATCTCCGGACCGAAGCGCCCGCAGGACCGCATCGAGCTCTCCGACGCCAAGAACCAGTTCGCCAAGGACATCCACAACTACGCCGCTCCCGGCGAAGAGAACAAGTCCGTGGAAGTCAGCACCGCTGACGGACGCAACTTCGAGCTGGCCAACGGTGCCGTGGCGATCGCTTCGATCACCTCCTGCACCAACACCTCGAACCCCTCGGTGATGATGGCCGCCGGACTGCTGGCACGCAATGCCCGCAAGCGCGGACTCAACTCGAAGCCGTGGGTCAAGACCTCGATCGCTCCGGGCTCGAAGGTCGTGACGAACTACTACCAGAAGGCCGGCCTCATCGAGGATCTCGAGGCGCTGAACTTCTACATCGTCGGCTACGGCTGCACTACCTGCATCGGCAACTCCGGTCCGCTTGACTCGGAGATCTCGAACAGCATCCAGGACAACGACCTCTCGGTCACCGCTGTCCTGTCGGGCAACCGCAACTTCGAAGGTCGCATCAGCCCGGACGTGAAGATGAACTACCTCGCTTCGCCTCCGCTGGTCATCGCCTACGCGCTGGCCGGAACCATGGACTTCGACTTCGAGAACCAGCCCCTGGGCAAGGACTCGGATGGCGTCGACGTCTACCTGGCCGACCTCTGGCCCTCGCCTGAAGAGGTCGAGTCGGTCATCTCCTCGTCGATCTCGACCGATATGTTCGACAACGAATACGGTCGCATCTTCGATGGTGACGAGCGCTGGCAGCAGCTCGACACCCCCGAAGGCAAGGTCTTCGAGTGGGACGACGAGTCGACCTACGTGCGCAAGCCCACCTTCTTCGACGGCATGGGCCTCAAGCCCGAAGCCGTCAAGGACATCAAGGGTGCTCGCGTGCTCGCGAAGCTCGGCGACTCGGTGACCACCGACCACATCTCGCCCGCAGGTTCCTTCAAGGCCGACACCCCGGCCGGAAAGTACCTCGTCGAGCACGGCGTCGAGCGCAAGGACTTCAACTCCTACGGCTCGCGCCGCGGCAACCACGAAGTCATGATCCGCGGAACGTTTGCGAACATCCGCTTGCAGAACCAGCTCCTCGATGGAGTCCAGGGCGGCTTCACCCGCGACTTCTCGCAGGAGGGCGGACCGCAGACGACGATCTACGACGCCTCCGTGAGCTACCAGGCCGCCGGCACCCCGCTGGTCGTCCTCGGTGGCAAGGAGTACGGCTCGGGATCCTCGCGTGACTGGGCCGCCAAGGGCACCAAGCTGCTCGGCGTCGAGGCCGTCATCACCGAGAGCTTCGAGCGCATCCACCGCTCGAATCTCATCGGCATGGGCGTTCTGCCGCTGCAGTTCCCCGCCGGTGAATCCGCTGATTCGCTCGGACTCGACGGCACCGAAACCTTCTCCATCGAAGGCGTCACGGAGCTCAACGAGGGAAAGACCCCGGCGACCGTCAAGGTCACCGCCGAGAAGGAAGACGGCACGAAGGTCGAATTCGACGCCGTCGTCCGCATCGACACCCCGGGTGAAGCCGACTACTACCGCAACGGCGGCATCCTGCAGTACGTTCTGCGTCAGCTCGCAGAAGCCTGATCGCAGGAGACGCGCTTAGGCGCTGAACCGGAACACAACGAGGGCCGGTGGGATTCTTCCCACCGGCCTTCGTCGTGCCCGGATGCGTGCGGCCGCGCCGTTGATCGAGCATCCCTCACCGTTCGTGTCACGTCCTCCACTCAGTTCGGCATCCGTCACCGTTCGTGACAAAACACACCGTTGCCAAGGAATCCGCCACCGTTCGTGGCAAATCGCCTCGGTGCAGCGGTGCGCTGTGCGGCGAAGGGTGAGGGACGGTCGCTGTCGAGCGGGATTGTCAGGAAGCGTGAGCGCGTCCTCGGGAATCCGTGCGCTGGTGGTCGGCCGCCTCGGCGTGAGTGGGAGTGGGCGCGAATGCGACCATCACTCATCGGCAGTCGCTCAACACCGCGTTGCAACGGGGTGGTGTGCCACTAACGGTGAGGGGTTTGTTCGCAGGGGTGTGAATTGCCAGCGCCGAGGCGGTGTGACGGGAAGGGTGAGGGGTACTGCAGCGCGGGGATATGTCGCGAAGGGTGAGAGGTACTGCAGCGCGGCGATATGCTGCGAAGGGTGAGGTGCGCGCCGGTGAGCGATAGGATGGGGCGGATGGAATCTGTCCGCCAACGATGTCGTCAGAACTGAGGCCGCATGACCTTTCTCGAATCCCTCGGCTCGCCTGCCGATCTGCGCCGCCTCGACGCATCAGAATGCGAGGTACTGGCCAAAGAGATCCGCGACTACCTCATCACGACTGTGTCCGGCACGGGCGGACATCTCGGCCCCAACCTCGGCGTCGTCGAACTGACCATGGGCCTCCATCGCACCTTCGACTCGCCGCGCGACACCATCATCTTCGACGTCGGCCACCAGACGTACGTGCACAAACTGCTCACCGGCCGCCGGGAGGAGTTCTCCACCCTCCGACAGCGCGACGGACTCTCCGGCTACCCGAGCCGGTCCGAGAGCGCCCACGACGTCGTCGAGAACTCGCATGCGTCCGCGTCCCTGTCCTGGGCCGACGGCATCGCAAAAGCCCGCCAACTCACCGGTGAGACTGATCGCCACGTCGTCGCCGTCATCGGCGACGGAGCCCTGACCGGAGGAATGGCTTGGGAAGCGCTCAACACCATCGCTGTCGACACTTCCACCCCGCCGAGGCGACTGGTCATCATCGTCAACGACAACGGCCGCTCCTACGCCCCGACCGTCGGCGGATTCGCCGCCCACCTCGACGAACTGCGCACCACCTCGAGCTACGAGAAGCTCCTGAGCTGGGGCAAAGAGACTCTGCGCCAATCCGGTCGCCCCGGTCGCGCCGCCTACAGCGCCATCCACGGCGTCAAACGCGGACTCAAGGACATGGTCAGCCCGCCCGAGACCGGAATGTTCGACGAACTCGGCATCAAATACTTGGGACCTGTCGACGGACACGATCTGCCCTCGGTTGAAAAAGCCCTGCAGCTGGCCAAACAGTTCGACGGCGGCCCCATCATCGTCCACATGATCACGCAGAAGGGCCACGGATTCGACCCGGCCGTCAACGACGACGCCGACCAGTTCCACTCCGTCGGCGTCATCGACCCCGTCACCGGGAGATCGACACCCTCGAAATCCACGTCATGGACCTCCGTCTTCGGCACCGAGATCTGCAAACTCGCCGAAGAGCGCGAGGACATTGTCGCCATCACCGCGGCCATGCTCCTGCCCGTGGGATTGGCGAAATTCGCCGAGGAATTCCCACACCGCGTCTTCGACGTCGGCATCGCCGAACAGCACGCTGTCGCCTCCGCCGCCGGTCTGTCCTATGGCGGACTCCACCCGGTCGTGTGCATCTACTCCACGTTCCTCTCCCGCGCCTTCGACCAAGTGCTCATGGACGTCGCCCTCCACCGCCAGGGCGTGACCTTCGTGCTCGACCGCGCCGGAATCACCGGCCCCGACGGAGCCAGCCACCATGGAATCTGGGACATCGCGATGCTCCGCGTCGTCCCCGGACTGCGCCTGGCCGCACCCCGCGATGCCGCCCGACTGACCGAAGAGCTCCGCGAAGCCGTGACCGTCGAAGACGCCCCGACCGTGGTGAGATTTCCCCGCGGCGGCGTCGGTACCGACATCCCGGCGCTGAGGCGGCTCGACGACGGCGTCGACATCCTCCGTGAGGGACCGGCCGGGTCCGAATCGCATGTGCTCATCGTCTCCGTGGGACCCTTCGCCAGGTTGGCCGGTGACGTCGCCGACCGCCTGGCCGAACACGGACTGAACGCGACGATCATCGATCCCAGATGGGTGCTGCCCGTACCCGAATCCGTCATCGACCTCGCCGCCGACCAGAGCCTCGTGGCCGTCATCGAAGACGGCGTGCAGATCGGCGGCATCGGCTCCCAGATCCGCTCCGACCTGCGCGAAGCCGATTCGCGGATCGGTGTGCTCGAACTCGGCGTGCCCGATGAGTTCCTCCCGCAGGGAACGCGCGAAGAGATCCTCGCCGAGGTGGGCCTCGACGTCGGCACGATCGTGTCCGATATTCTTAAGGCCCTGCCCGCCGAGGTGGCCGATCGAGCCGATCAGAGTTCCCGCCGTGCGGTGTGAGGTGCAGAGCTCACGCCGTGCGGTGTGAGGTTCAGGACTGGGGGAGTCCGGCCAAGGCCTTCTGCAGCACGGGAGCACTGAGCTCGACCTGCCAGGGCCGTGCCCCCGCCTCGGCGAGGTAATCCTCGACATCGACGTTCGACTCCGCAGCCAGGGACTTCACGATTGCCGGCTGGAGGAGCACATCATGGGGGATCGTCAGCTCGTCGGAGAGCTCCGACATTGCGGCCTTCAGCGCCGCCACCCGCTCCTTGAGCTCCGCCGGGTTGAACGCGCTGCGCTTCGACCGTCCGCGTTCGAACCGTCCCGGCAGCTCTTCGGCACCCAACCGGGAGGCCTTGCGGTAGGCACGGAAGAGCCGGGCCGCCTCGGCGCGAGAGAGCCGGCGCCACTGCGCCAGGATGTCATCGCTGGACTTCACACCGGACTGTGCGAGGGCGACGAGGTCACGATCGCGCAGGATCTTCGACGGAGCCAGGTCGGCCTCGCGCGCCATGGAGTCCCGTGCCCGCCAGAGCTCACGGACCCGGGCGATGTCCCGGCGTGACTTGATCTTCGACAGCCCATGCGTGCGCCGCCACGGCTCAGCGAAATGCTTCGGAGTGAAATCGAGCAGGTGCGTGAACTCCTGCCGCGCAAACTCCCACCGGCCGGAATCGAGCAGCTGCTGGTGGAGGATGTCGCGGATCGGCAGGAGCACCTCGACGTCGAGGGCGGCATAGTTCAGCCACTCCTTCGGCAGCGGACGCGTCGACCAATCGGCGGCCGAATGCTCCTTCGCCAGTCGCACACCCAGAGTGCGCTCGGCGACAGCGGCCAGACCGAACCTCTCCCATCCGAGCAGCCTGGCGGCCAGCTCGGTGTCGAACAGGGCCGCCGGGCGCATCCCACGCTCCTGCAGGCACGGCAGATCCTGTGTCACCGAATGGATGACCCACTCATCGGACCCAAGCGCCGGGTTGAGCTCGCTGAGATCACCGAGAGACTCGGAATCGAGGAGGAACGTGCCTGCACCCTCACGGCGCAGCTGAACGAGGAAGGCGCGCTGACCGTATCTGATTCCCGAAGCTCGTTCGGCGTCGATGGCGATGGGTCCCGCGGCAGCGGCCAGACTGGCGATCGAGGAGGAGAGATCCTCCGGGGTGTCGACGACGTCGGGGATGCCGTTCGCGGGTGTTTCCAAAAGCGGTAGTTCGGTTGTCATCGACGGCGCCCGGGCAGGGCTGTGACTCCTTCAGGAAGTGGTGGCAGTCCGGCGACTGTGCTGAGCAGATCGATCCAGGCTTCGAAGTGATTGCCGATCAGATCCGGCTCGTCAATCACGGGTGTCCACGAAGCGCGCAGCTCCAAGTCTATCGTGGCCGGGCGATCGGCCAAGGTGCCGAAGCTCTCGGACAGCACCCGAGTGGTCGTCCCGCCGGCGGCGAGCACCTGGCAGTCGTTGGAGTCGAGTGCATCCTCGAGCCAGCTCCACGCCACATGGCCGAGCATCGTCTCATTGCCGAGTTCGTGTTCGAGTTCGGCGCGGATATAGGAGACCACCCGGAACGAGCCTTCCCATTCCTCCGGGGCGGCGGGATCGAAGAGGACGACGATGCGGCCGGTGGCGAGCTCATCGATGGTCTCGCCGCTGGCCCGCAGGAACGTCTCGTCGGCGCTGACCTCGGCGCCGAGAGCATAGGAGTAGGGGGCCAGCCGGGCCGGGGCGGGGATCTCGGAAATCGACACGTTGTTCGTGCTGCGCGCCTGACGCAGCACCGACGTCACGGCGGAGAACTCCGCCGGAATGCGATTGAGAGGTGAGGTGTTGACCACAGTTGCCACGATAGATCAGCCGTGCCGGCAGGGGAATCATCCACGCCGAGGCGGCCCCGGACATTCCTGACGGCGCTGTCCTCGGCCGCATTCTGAGACGGCAAGACGGCCCGTCTTGAAACCGAGATCGAGTGGGCATGTGCGATCGAAGAATGGGAAGATGGAGCCATGACATCACCCTTGTTGGCTGCCCTGCGTTCGGAGCCGGTTTCGCACACTCCCGTCTGGTTCATGCGGCAGGCCGGCCGCTCCCTGCCCGAGTACCGCAAGCTGCGCGAAGGCACCCAGATGCTCGATGCCTGCCGCGACCCCGAGATGGTCTCTGAGATCACTCTGCAGCCGGTCCGCCGCCACGGCGTCGACGCGGCCATCTTCTTCTCCGATATCGTCGTCCCGCTCCAGGCCGCCGGTGTCGATGTGGAGATCGTCCCCGGCGTCGGCCCGGTCATCGCGTCCCCGGTGCGCTCCCGCGCCGATATCGACGCCCTGCCCGGACTCGACGCCGACGACATCCCCGATATCGCCGAATCGATCCAGCGTGTGACCGCCGAACTCGACGAGACCACCCCCGTCATCGGGTTCGCCGGCGCCCCGTTCACCCTGGCCAGCTACCTCATCGAAGGCGGGCCGAGCAAGAACCATGAGAAGACGAAGTCCCTCATGGCCTCCGACCCCGAGGCGTTCTCCGCGCTCCTGGGCAAGCTCGCACAGATGTCGGCGACCTTCATCGACGTGCAGCTGAACGCCGGAGCCAAGGCCTTCCAACTCTTCGACTCCTGGGCCGGCTACCTCTGCCGGGAGGACTACGAGAACCACGTCCTCGAACACTCCACCGCCGTCTTCGACGCACTGTCCGGCCACGATGTGCCCAGCATCCACTTCGGCGTGCAGACCGGTGAGCTCCTCGGCTCCATGGCCCGGGCCGGATCCACCGCCGTCGGCGTCGACTTCCGCGTCGACCTCGCCGACGCCGCCACTCGGGTCAAGCCCGGTCAGGCGCTCCAGGGCAATCTGGACCCGGCCCTGCTCTTCGCCCCCTGGGAGGCGCTGTCGGCCCGCGTCGAGGCGATCGTGCGCAAGGGACTCGATCTCGACCGCGGATTCGTCTTCAACCTCGGCCACGGCGTCCTTCCCGACACCGACCCCGAGGTGCCCAGTCGCATCGTCGACCTCGTGCACCGCGTCTCGGCAGAGATCCTCGGCAGCCGCGGCTGATCGGATGGGACAGATCACCGTCGTCGGGGGAGGGATCTCCGGTCTCGTCGCCGCGTACCGTCTCTCCGCCGATCACCACGTGACCGTGCTCGAGGCCGGCGGCCGCCTCGGCGGCTGCCTGAAATCGACCACGCTCGATGGTGCCGTGCCCGTCGGCATCGACACCGGAGCCGAAGCGAGCCTCAACCGACGTCCGGAGACTAAGAGCCTGGCCGCCGAACTCGGCCTCGACTCGGTGTTCCCTTCGACACACCACAATTCGCAGGTGCTGAGCCGGGGAGACCTGCACGCGATTCCCAAACGGACGATCATGGGAGTACCCGCCGAAGCCGCCGAGGTCGAATCCCTCATCGGCACCGAGGCGGCCGAACGTCTGGCTGCCGAGCAGCTGACGCCCCCGATCGACGGCGACGATGTCTCGCTGGGTGCGTTCCTGGCCGAGCGCCTCGGCGATGCCATCGTCGACTCCCTCGTCGATCCGCTGCTCGGCGGAGTGTATGCGGGCCGCTGCCGGGACCTGTCCCTGGCCGAGACGGTTCCTGCCCTGCTGCCCGCCGCCGTCGAGGGCACCTCGGTGCTCGACCTCGTGGCGCAGCTGCTTGCCGCACGCGATGCTCAAGCGGCTGCCCCGGGACGACCGGCAGAACCGGTGTTCATGAGCTTCGAAGGCGGGATCAACCGCCTCATCCCGACCCTGCACGAGGCGATCGAGGCCCGAGGAGGTCAGGTCCGCCTCGGCGCCGGTGTCACCGGTATCCGGCGTGACGGTCGCGCTTGGACGGTGACCGCGGACGGGACCGATATCGAGTCCGACGGGCTCGTCCTCGCCACCCCTGCCCACGTCAGCGCGGGACTCCTCGCCGAGGCGGCCCCCACCGCGGCCGCGGCACTGCAGTCCGTCCCCTACGCCTCCACCGCGTTGGTCGCGGCGCTCGTCGATCTCGGGGGAGTCGAGCTGGACGGTTCGGGATTCCTCGTCCCCGTCACCGAGGGCACATTCATCAAGGCCTCGACCTTCGTGTCGAACAAATGGCCGTGGACGGCCGCCCATATCCCCGCGGGCACGGCCCTGGTGCGGATGAGCATCGGACGCTTCGGCGACGGACCAGAGGTGTGGAGCAGCCTGTCCGACGAGGAGATCGTCGAACGCGCCTTCGCCGATTGGCAGGCGATCACCTCCCGCCCGGAATCGCGCCTGCTGAGCGCAGAAGTCCAACGCTGGAACTCCGCCCTGCCGCAGTACCTGCCCGGCCATGCCGGACGGATCGCCGCCGTCGATGCGGAGATCGCAGACCTGCCCGGTCTCGAACTCGCCGGATCCGCGTACGGGGGAATCGGCATTCCCGCCTGCATCGCCCGTGCCGACTCGGCGGCCCAGAGATTGAACCGGTCAGCCGACGACTCGTAAGACAATTGAGAATGAAGAGATGACAGAAGGAGCAGATATGAGCGAATACACTCAGCCCACCGACGCCCAGATCGAGGAAGCGAACGAGCAGACGCGGTATATCGCCTACTCCGTCTTCGCCTCTGCGGGAGAACTCGGCGATGCCGATCGCAGGGAACTCGCCGATGAGCTGCATGCGGCTCTGGAGCCGCTGAAGGAACGCGGCCTCGTCGTCCGCGGAATCTACGACGTCTCGGCTCTGCGGGCCGATGCCGACGTCATGTTCTGGTACCACGCCCCCGAGATCGAGGTCGTCCAGGCCGCGTACTCGGCGATCCGTCGCAGCCTGATCGGCGGAGTGCTCGAACCCGTCTGGTCCAACGTCGGAATCCACCGCCCGGCAGAGTTCAACAAGGCCCACCTGCCGGCTCTGCTCACCGATCCCGAGCCCGGCGACTACATCTGCGTGTACCCGTTCGTGCGGTCCTACGACTGGTACCTCCTCGATCCCGCCGAACGGTCGAAGATGCTGCGCGACCACGGTATGGCCGCAGCTGGGTACAAGGACATCAAGGCGAACACGATCGCCTCCTTCGCTCTCGGCGACTACGAATGGCTGTTGGCCTTCGAAGCTCCCGAACTCCACCGCATCGTCGACCTGATGCGCGACCTGCGCAACACCGAGGCGCGTCTGCACGTGCGTGAAGAGGTCCCGTTCTACACCGGACCGCGCCGCGAACTCGTCGACATCGTCACCGACTGGCGCTGACCGTCAGTCGTTCGTTCGGCACTGACGGTGAGAGGTTCGCCCGCCAGCGCCAGAGACGGATAGCGAAAGGGCCGCCGCACCGTATCGGTGCGGCGGCCCTTTGCATTCTCGAGGAGCGGGAGGTGGTTACTTGCTGCCCTTCTTCACCACGTAGGAGTGACCGTTGGCGTCGGTGCGCATCTCCAGACCCATGGCATCGAGCTGTTGATGCCGCAGCGTCTCGTCCTCGTAGTATCCGCCCGGTCGAGTGTTGTCGACCTGCGCCGGCCCGACGATCTTGCGGAAGAAATTGTTGAGCCAGCCGACTCCGCGCTGGGACTCCGGATGCTGGGTGTTCCGCGCCGACTTCTTCTGCTTCGGGTCCTGGTGCCGGTTCGAACCATCGGCGGAAGGCTGCGAGGAGGACGACATTGAGGATCCTATCGACGAGGCGCCGCAGGGGCGAGAACTGGGCTGGTTTCATCTCAAGTGTACACTGATGGTTAGTGCACTAACTAATATGCGAAAGGGCGGCGCATGCCCTGTTTGCCGACGCGGAGGATCGACGAGACACGATGCTGGAATCAGAGGGTTCGACGGAGCAGATGGACAATCCGCTGGCGCTCGAGAGCCAGATCTGCTTCGCCCTGGCCGTGGCCTCACGTGGGGTGATCGGCGCCTACCGGTCCGTGCTCGAACCGATCGGTCTGACCCATCCGCAGTACCTGGTCATGCTTGCGCTGTGGCAGCATGCGAAGCTGCCGATGCGCGAGATCGCTCGACTGCTGCGTCTCGAACCTGCGACCGTGTCGCCGCTGGTCAAACGCCTCGAAGCGCTGGGCTATGTGACGAAGACGCGCAGTGACAGCGACGAACGGATCGTCGAAGTCACCCTCACCGACACCGGCCGTGACCTGCGGAAGACCGCCGAGGCGATTCCCGGGACGATGATGGCCAAGCTCGGCATGGACGTCGACGAAGTGCGCGAACTGCATGCGGTGATGCAGAAGATCATCGCCTCCGTCGACGCCGCCGAGGCCGGCGCGAGCTGAGCTCAGCCCGCCGAGGCAGAACAGAAATGAGGTCAGCCCGCGGGGCGCTCCATCGGGGTGTGCTCGAGGCCGTCCTCGTCGAAGCGAGGCCCGTTGGGTGCGAAGCCGAAGGATCCGTAGAGTCCTTCGAGATGCGACTGCGCATTGAGGGTCAGCGGCGAGTCCGACCAGGCGCCGACGATATCGGTGAGCAGTCGGCGGCTCCAGCCCTGTCCACGGGCATCGGGATGGGTGGCGACACGACTGATGCTGCGCGCTCCGGGTCGGGCGGCCGGTCCGTCGGGGACATCGGCCGGCAGCAGCCTGGCGTAGGCCCAGGGTGCAAGGTCGCGTCCGTGCTCGGCCCCGTGTGTGTCCGACATCGCCGTCGCGGACCTCGGGTAGAAGAAGTGCAGCGTCTCGGGCAGGGTATCGACTCCATCGGCGTCGAGGAAGACGCATTCCTGTTCGACGACGAAGGCGCGGGAGCGCAGCTGCAGAATTCCGTAGAGCTCTGCAGGCAGCATCTGGTCGAAGGTCTTGACGACCGGTTCGGTCGCCTCGACGGTCTGAGGCGCTGTCCGAGAGTCCGTCGCCACCTCAGCTGTCCGAAGCGTCGGTGTTGAGCTTCAGGGAGATCGAGTTGATGCAGTAGCGCTGGTCGGTGGGTGTGCCGTAGCCCTCGCCCGAGAAGACGTGGCCCATATGCGAATCGCAGTTCGCGCAGCGGACCTCGACGCGTTCCATGCCCATGGAGGTGTCGCGGATGTAGCGGACCCGGTCTTCGGCCAGAGGCGCGTAGAACGACGGCCATCCGCAGTGCGAGGCGAACTTCGTGTCCGAGGGGAACAGGTCGGCTCCGCAGGCTCGACACTGATACATCCCGGCAGCCGTCTCATCGTTGTATTCACCGGTGAAGGGACGTTCTGTCGCGCCCTGGCGCAGCACTGCGAACTCCTCGGGAGTGAGCACGTCCTGCCAGCGGATCTCCTCTGCCACGGCCCCCTCGTTCGTCGAAGTTCCAGCGTTGATATCTGATGACTGAGTCATCGTGACCTCCGGTATCTGTCCATGACGGTGTGTGCGGCGAGGAGGAATCGGTCTCCGCCTCTGCTGATCGCAACAGCGAGAGGCACTCGCTCATTCCCCACAACAGCGTTTGGTGCCTGATCATTCCGTAGGCAACAATGAACACAGGAGGTTTTCATGGTCCGCGACACGAAGTTCCCCGCTCGACTGCTTGCCGCCGGTATCGGTGTCGGCGCCGGGCTCGGTGCCCTCATCTCTGTGGCATCGTCGGGGCTGGCCGCCTACTTCGCCCGCAGGATTGTGGTCCCGGAGAATGCGCCGGAAGAACTCGACATCCTGCACATCGACGGCTTTCCGCCGAATATGCGCATCCATCTGCCTGCCGATGAGGAGACCACGGTGCCCGGCACCTACGGCCTCTACTTCAATCAGGGGTCGGGACACGCGGTGATCGGCGACATCGTCGAGTACGATCCGCGCTCGCGCACCGTCTCCCGAGAGATCCTGTCCGTCACCCGCGGTGATATCCGCCGGGCCTGGCGAGGACGCTGGACCGGCATCGTCTACCCCGATCCGATCGCGGCCGGCGTGAACTTCGACGACATCGAGATCCGCTCCGATGCCGGCAGCCTGCCCGCATGGCTGCTGCCGACCGATCATCCGGAGCCGCAGGACACCTGGGCGATCCTCATCCACGGCCGCGCCAGCACCCGCGCCGAAGGTCTGCGTGCCGCACCCGTGCTCAACACCCTCGGTGTGCCCGCGATCGCCATGTCCTACCGCAACGACGCCGAAGTGCGGGTGGAGACCACATCGCGCTACGGCCTCGGCGATACCGAATGGATCGACGTCGACGCGGCCATCGACTACGCCGTCTCACGTGGGGCGAAGAACGTCGTCCTCTTCGGCTGGTCGATGGGCGGGGCCATCGCCCTGCAGGCGGCTTCCCGCGGACGCAACCGCCGATTCGTGACCTCGCTGGTCCTCGACGGGCCCGTCGTCGACTGGGTGAATGTGCTCGATGGTCAGGCGAAGAAGAACCTGCTGCCGACGCCGGTCGCCAAGCTCACGCTCGAAATGATCACACAGCCGTGGGCGCGGCCGATCACCGGACTGGAGACCCCGCTCGACCTCGACCGCATGGACTGGGTGACCCGTGCCGCCGAACTCGATGTGCCCGTGCTGCTCATCCACTCCGATGACGACGAATTCGTCCCCTCCGGTCCCTCCCATGCCCTGGCGGGGGTCAGGCGGGACCTGGTGACGATGCCCTCGTACAGCAAGGCCCATCACACGAAGGAATGGAACATCGACCCGGTGCGCTGGGAAGACGATGTCGCGAACTTCCTCGAGGCGAAGATCCTGCCCAAGGACTGAAGCCCTGCCCTCAGGGTTCGAGCCTGAGTGTGTCCTCCGCCGCCGCTTCCACGGCCTGCTTCGAATACGGCCAGGGACGATTGACATTGGCGGCCCAGTCATTCGTCTGATCGTCGTAGTGCGGGTGGAAGGCATGCCCCGATGCACCCGTGAGGTTGATCCAGTTCGAGGCGTCGAAGTTCGACAGATCGACCGTCTGCCGCATCGACGGCACCCAGTTCGTCTCGTAGCCGACCGAGGCGTCCCATCCGGTGGCATGGACGACGCCCGAACCGCCGGAGACCTCATAGGGACCGCGGTTGAACAGCTTCTCCACCGGTGTGATCCCGGATTCGCCGAGGCTGGCGTTGCGGATCGTCAGCCGGTGCAGAATTCCCCACCGCCACGTCACGGGCTCGGGTCCCAGCAGGTCCTCCGTCTCTTCCCACGCCGACTTCATGGCTTTGCGCAGGGCCTCTTCGCGGCCTTCGACGCCGTCACCGGACCACCACGGCGAATTCGGGTCCTCGAGCATCTCCGAGAGCACGAGGTACCAGCGTGAACCGCCGCCGGGGGACACGCCTTCGGGCAGCTTCGAGCTGATCGTCTGCTCGAGCAGCGTCTTCGTGAGCACATTGAAGTAGGCGGCCCCGGCGCTGCTGGCGGAATCGAAGCCGTTCCACTGCTTGAGCAGCTTCTTCGCCTCGAGGATGTCCTCGTCCCCGTGGGAGTGGATCTTCACCGCTTCGGGCACGAGCTTCGCGGCGAACGGATTCTGGTTGTCGTCCTGGATCTCCGCCATGTCCGTCGGTCGCAGCTTCCGCCCCTCGGCGACGGCGTCCTTGATGCGCTTCGTAATGCGTCGGGCACGATCTCCGTAGTCGAAGTCCTCACCCAGATCCACGGTCTCACCGGGGGCGGCGACGGGATTGTTCGCGGTGACGATCCACCCGCGCTCGGGGTTGTACAGGTGCGGCAGATCCTCGAAGTCGAGCCAGCCCTGCCAATCCTCCTCGGACTTCCATCCTCGGCGGGGCACGCTGCCGTCGGCCTTTCCGCGGCGTGGGATCATCCCGGGGGCCTGGTAGCCGATATTGCCGGCGACATCGGCGTAGACGAGGTTCTGCGAGGGGACGTCGAACAGGGACGCCGCATGCCGGAATTCCTGCCAGTTCGTGGCCTTGTTGATGGCGAACACCGCCGAGGCGGTATTGCCCGGGCGCAGGGCCGTCCAGTCGAGGGCGAGCCCGTAGTGCTCCTCGGCCGGTCCGGACTTCGGATCTTGAGAATCCGCTCCGGTCGTCGAGTCGAGCACCTTGCGGTAGGTGCCGTCAAGCTTCGACACCAGCGGACCGTTGCGGGTGGAGCGGATGGTGATCTCACGCGAGTCCTCACCGGCGACCTCGATCGTCTCCTTGCGGACCTGCAGCGGTTCGTCACCGTCGTCGTGGATGACCTTCCCATCGCGGATCTTCTCCACCACGAGGTCGGTGACATCGGCTCCGAGGTTCGTCAGCCCCCAGGCGATCGACTGATTGTGCCCGATGACGACGCCCGGCAGGCCGGAGAAGGAGAACCCGGTGACGTCGAAGGGGCACTCATCGGTGACCTTCTTGCATCGCAGGCCCACCTGATACCAGACCGAGGGCATCGCCGGGGCGAGGTGCGGGTCATTGGACAGCAGCGGTCGACCGGTGCTCGTGTGCTCCCCGGAGATCACCCACGAGTTCGACCCGATGTCGTCACTGTTCTGGCCGAGCATCGGCGGCAGGGAGGAGACGGTGTTGCGCAGTTCGAGGAGATCATCGGTCGGGGGTGCAGCCTCGGTGTCGGTGCTCCCGGAGGGGCGCGTCCCGGTGACGGAACCGCCGGCATCGGCCTGGTCGTCGGGCTGTGCCGGTTCCTCGGTTCGCGCCGAATCGTTGCCGGGGGGCTGGTTGTCGACGTCGTCACCGGTGCGGTCCTTCGGGGCCTTCTCACCGGCTTTGCCGCCGAGGATCGTCGGCCGGGTGGCGTACGGGTAGTCCGGGTAGAGGTCGCTCATCTGCTCGTCGGTGAGCTCCGAGCTGAGGATCGACCGGTCGATCTCGTCTTCGAGGTTCGAGCGCAGGTCCCAGGCCATGGCCTTGAGCCAGGCGACGCTGTCGACCGGGGTCCATTTCTCGACCTCGGTGCTGCCGGACTCCAGGCCGAGGACGGCGTATTCGAGGGACAGCTCGGTGGGGGACTTGTCCTTGAGGTAGGCGTTGACACCGTCTGCGTAGGCCTCGTAGTAGCCCAGGCTCGTATTGTCGAGCTTCTTCACTTCCTGTTCGGCGACCTTCCGCCAGCCGAGTGTGCGGATGAAGGTGTCGGTGCCCAGCTGGGATTTGCCGAACAGCTCGGAGAGCCGTCCCGAGGTGACATGCCGGCGGAAGTCCATCTCCCAGAACCTGTCCTGAGCGTGGACGAATCCTTGGGCGAGGAACAGGTCGTGGGCGGTTTCGGCCTCGATGGTGGGAACGCCCGATTCGTCACGGTGGACGGTGACCGGCGCGTCGAGCCCCGACAGTGAGATCTCACCATCGGTGGTCGGGAAGGACCGACGGACGAGGAACAGTCCGACGAGGGCGAGGATGAGAGCAAGCACGAGGACTGCGGCGACGACGCGCAGCAGCACACGTGCACTGACCGACAGGTTGGAACCGCTGGATGGGCGGAGCACCTTGAGCAATGCGCTCGATTCTTTCTCATTCTGCGCATCGGGTGCCGCCATGAGTCTCCTTCGGCTGTCCTGAATGTTTCGGTTCTCAGCAAGTATAGGTGTCAGGAGGCCTGGGTCTGTGGACAAAAGTCACGAGAACGACGGAGATCATCATGAGCAGGAACCACGCCACCAGCTTCGTCAGCGGCACCAGGTGCCAGCCGTCGTCCTGACTCGGGTACAGCCAGGCCCCGGCCGCGGTCCCGATGTTCTCGGCCACCCAGATGAAGAAAGCGACGAGGACGAAGGCCAGCAGCACCGGCATGGTCAGTGTTCTGCGGTGGATATGGAAGTACATGCGGCAGCGGAAGAAGACGATCACGGTGGCTGCGACGAGGAGCAGTCGGAGGTCGACGATGAAGTGGTGGGTGAAGAAGTTGATGTAGATGGCAGCGGCGAAGATCACGGTCAGCCACCTCGGCGGGTAATGGCTGAACCGCAAGTCGAAGAGTCGGTACACGCGGACGATATAGGAGCCGACGGCGGCGTACATGAACCCGGTGAACAGCGGTACCGCGCCGATGTGGAGGACCCCGCCGGGGGCGTAGTTCCATGAACCCACGGCGGTCTTGAAGATCTCCATTCCGGTGCCGACGATGTGGAAGACGATGATGACGATGAGCTCGCGACCGGTCTCGAGTCGAGCGACGAGCATGCCGATCTGGATGAGTACGGCGAGGATGACGAGGAAGTCGTTGCGGGCGATGGCCGCGTCATCGGGGTAGAGCCAAGCGGTGGCGACGATCGCGGCGAGCATGAGAGCACCGAAGAGACACGCCCACGCCTGTTTGATTCCGAAGGCGAGGAACTCTCGGATCCCGGCGGGGACGCGGGGGAGCAGTCTGTCGGCGAAGGCGTCGAGGACAGCCTCGAGGCGCGTCAATTCGCGGCGATCGGCCATCTGCTGAAGTACCCACTTCCAAAAGTCTGAGAATCACCTTACGATATTCCTGCGGTCACACTGGGTGCCCGTAATTCGGCCCCATCCAGTGAGAAGAACGCTCACTTGGTCATGGACGACCTCAAGGACCATAACTGATGAAACCGTTGCCATTCCTCGCCTCGGCACTCACCGGAATTCTCCTCACTGCGACCCTAACGGGACCAGCGCTCGCCGCCGCACCGGAAACTCCCACGAACACGCCCGGCGCTTCTGCCGCCGACGGCATTCCGGCCGAGACGACCGTCGATGCTCAGACCGACGAGGTCACAACGCTTCCACTGGATTCCTCGGACGTCACAATCGTCGGCGCCACTTGGGAGGGGGACGACCCCGACTTGGAGATCCGCACCCGCGATGGGAACGGTTGGTCGGCATGGGAGACCCTGCCCACGGACGACGAAGGCGGGCCGGACCTCTCTTCCGCAGAAGCAGCTCAGATCCCTGCTGCCTCACACCAGTCACAGTCCGTGGCGTTGCCGGTGCTCGACTCCGATGCCGTTGAAGTCCGGGCCGCCGACCCACAGGCCGATACCGATGATCTGCGAATCACCCAGGTGTCCACTGCGGTCACCAAGGCCGACGCGCAGGTCGCGAAGTCCGCTGGGGGAGTGGGCACCCATTCGGCCACGGGACCGGCCCTCAACGCACAGATCTCGGCTAAGGACCTGCGGGCCAAGATCGTCACCCGCAAACAGTGGGGAGCCGATGAGAAGCTCGTCCGCTGCGCCACGGACAAGACGTCGTCGGCCAAGGGCGTGTTCATCCACCACACAGCGGGTTCGAACTCGTACTCGAAAGCACAGGCACCGGCGATCATCCGCGGCTACCTCGCTTACCACACGCAGAACCGCGGGTGGTGCGACCTCGGGTACAACTTCCTCGTCGACAAATACGGCACCATGTACGAGGGCCGTGCCGGCAGCCTCGACAAGGCAGTGACCGGAGCTCACGCCTCCGGGTTCAATTCCTGGACCATCGGCATCAGCGTGCTCGGCACCTATTCCTCGGCGGCCCCGAATTCGGCCGCACAGACCTCAGTCAAGCGCCTCGTCGCGTGGAAAGCCGGACAGTACGGCTTCAACCCCACGGGGAAGATGACCTTGACCTCCGGCGGGGGCGGCACGAGCAAGTTTGCTCTGGGCAAGAAAGTCAGCCTCAACGTCGTCGCCGGACACCGGGACACCAGTTACACCGAATGCCCGGGACTCGCGTTCTACAACAAGCTCGGCAGCATCCGCTCGGGAGCCAAAGCACTGATGCCGGAACTGTCCCCACCTCCGACGAAGGCCCCCGTCAAGAGCCCGGCACCGAAACCGAAGACGTACCCGACGAAGGGCGCAATCGGTACGTACTACCAGAAGAACGTGGCGAAGACCGGCAAACCGGTCGGCCCGGAGAAGAAGCTGAAGAACCCGAACGGTGCCTACCAGACGTTCGCCAAAGGCACCGTGTACTGGTCGAAATCCACCGGTGCGCACTTCCTGACCAAGGGCCAGATCCGCGTCGCCTACAAGCGAGTGAAGTACGAGAAGGGCGTTCTCGGGTTCCCCAGCAGCGACAAGAAGACGTTCAAACACCGGAAGAGTGCTCGGTACCAGAATTTCCGCTCCGGAATGATCACCTGGTCGCCGCAGACGGGCAGCGACGTCATCTACGGCGGCTTCCTCACGAAGTGGAAGAAGATGGGAACCGAACGCAGCAAGCTCGGACTGCCCAAGTCGGACCGGACCGTGAAGAACGGCGTCAAACGCCAGAACTTCGAACGCGGATACATGACCTACACGAAGAAGACCGGCATCAAGGTCTATATCCGCAAATAGTCGCGTGTTCCTCTGCGGAGGTGCGCTTGCGGAGATAGGACGCTGAAGAGCGGGGAGCATAGACTGCCGTCATGCACATCCTCCTCTTCGGCGCCTCCGGCCACGTCGGAGCCGGTCTCGCCCGACTGCTCAGTCAGCACCACACGGTCACCGGGATCGTGCGTCGTCGCCCGGAAACGGAGACGGCGTACGAACCGGTGATCGTGCCGGACTGGGTGGACGAACCGGAAGCCGTCACCTCGGCGCTCGCCTCCGCTGACCTGCCCCCGGTCGATGCCGTCATCGCCGCCATCGGCGGGTGGTACATCGACGAACCGGTGCTCGACCGAGGTCTGGAGAAGTTCGATGCGGACTACGACTCCTATCTGCGCGGACACTTCACCGCCTGTGCGATCTCGCAGTCCCTGGCCGATGATCGGTCGGAAGGAGGCGGCACGTCTGAGCGCTCAGCCGATTCGTCCACTGACAGTGCAACGTCTGCAGAACCGGCGCCCACCCGGTTCGTCCATCTCGCCCTCAATGGAGTCGCCAGCGTCGAGGCGCTCACCGGGTCCGGGGCGATCAGCGTCTTCGGTGCTGCGCAGAAGATGCTCATCGAGGTCGCCTCGGCGGAATCGACGACCGTGGACTTCAGAGAGCTGCGGATCATGGCCCCCATCGGCGGCGACGATCGTAATGATCTGACCGGGGGAGTCGATACAGTTCCCCTCGCCGAGGTGGCCGAAGCACTCACCCCGATCCTGCACTCACCCGAACGCTTCGACGTGAGCACGGAGATCCACGCAAACGCTGAGAAATAAGACGGCTGAGTCTCGTGCTCAGGCGCGGCGGTAGCGGAGGAAGACCTGGCCGTCCTCGGTGCAGACGTCGATGAGGTCCAGATCGATCTTCGCCTCGAGCCCGGAGAAATGACTGCCGGGCGTGCGGATATAGCGCGGGCTCACGCTCAGATGCAGTTCCGCGCCCGGATAGTGCTCGAGCAGCCGGAACGCGAGATTCGGACCTGATTCGCACAGCAGCACTACGTCGTCCGATGGTGCCGGCTCTGGGGACTTTCGCGATTGGGGGGACGCAGCCGTCGGGAGTGAGGCGGCCACCTCGGTGACGGTGTCCGCACTGAAATGCTGAGCACGGTAGTCGAGTCCGCGAGCGTCGAGCTCGCTCTGCAGGGCCGTCGGATCGGACTCGGTGAGCACATACACGGGCGTGTGCTCGAGCGTCTTGCCGACAGCGTTGATGACGGGCAGCTGCGGATTCAGCGCGGTCCGACGGTCGATGATGATCGCATTCGCATTACGGCGCAGAGCGAGGAAGCGCCGGAAATCAGCGTCCGTGGACACTCCGGTCGACCAGCCGTCTTCGGCGAAGGATCCGTTGATCGACTGGACGAGGGAGATGATGAGTCGGCGCACGGGCTCCTGCTCTTCTGCTTCTTCGGCTCTGCTATTTCTTCAGTTCGGGGGCCGGGCCCATGGCAATGCGCGGGTGGGCGTCGGGATCGATGGTGCGCATGATCCACTTGAGGTCCGCCTCGTCGAGGGTGACGCAGCCGTTCGTGCCCGAGTCGTGGTCGAGGTGCAGCCAGATTCCGCCGCCCTTGTCCCAGCCCATCGGTCGGGTCTTGTCCGTCGGCGGGGTGCCGGGCTTGCGGTTGTAGTCGATGGCGATGATGTAGTCGAAGACCGATTCGTAGTCTTCCCCGTAGGCCAGCGTCGCCGAGGAGGGCAGACGATCGTCCTGGGTATACGGCAGATCGGTGCCCGGGTTCGCCTTGAAGCCGCCGGCGTCGCTGAGCGTGAACACTCCGATCGGGGTGGTCTTGTCGCCCTCACGGCGATCCTTCAGCCACCCCTTGGAGCCGTTGTGGGTGTCGAAGGTCTTGAGCTTCTTCCACTTCTTGTCCGTGAACTCATAGAAGCTCAGACTCGACTTCTCGGAGTCGGCCGACGGCGAGGTCGCGACGAGGACCTGCGAGGTCTCTGCCGGAATCTGGTCCGTATACTCCTTCGTCAGACCGGGGACAGGGACGGGATGGGCCGGGCCGGTCGCCTCGGTGCCGGACTGATCGGATGTCGTCGATGCGGAGACGGCTCCGGTGGGGGAATCCTGGGCCGGGGCTGCGAAATCACCGAAACCCGTCTGCTGTGCCGGAGCGGCGAAACCGGCGGATTCGGCCGCCGAGGAATCGTCCGTGCCGTCGTCGGCCTCGGCCCCGCAGGCGGTCACCAGCAGAGCGCAGGCGAGAAGCGCGGGCACTCCCGCGCGCCGGAGGACTCCATCGGACATGAAGTCATTATCTCACGAAGCATGAGAACTCGCCGGTAGCGACTATGCGAAAATGACTCCATGAGCATTCCACCTGTGCCGAACCATCCTCCGCGCCCCGGGCGTCGGAAGCCGGCCGAGGAGTCTCCGGAGTCGATCACAACCCAGTTGTTCATCGGCGACGATGAGTCCGCGGCCGCTGATGGCTCCACCCAAGCACTCACTCCCGCAGAACTGCAGAGGCTGCGGTCGATGGTCGAATCCGACGGCACCGATGCCACCGAGGTGCTCAGCCTCGAAGAGCTGCGCGGACTGGCCGCCGCCGATGGATATCAGACCGGAGGGCTGCCGGCCGCGCCGCGCAAGGTGAACTCCGACGATATCGCCGCCGCCGAGGCTCCCTCGGCTCCGAAGCAGTGGAACCCGCTGCCCGGCTCGCAGCCGGTGCCTGCTGACGCGCACCAGGCCGAGCCGCATTCGCAGCAGCCCGAATCGCACCCGCATCAGGGAGATCCTCACCCGCACCA
Source organism: Brevibacterium pigmentatum (assembly GCF_011617465.1). Classification (NCBI taxonomy): domain Bacteria; kingdom Bacillati; phylum Actinomycetota; class Actinomycetes; order Micrococcales; family Brevibacteriaceae; genus Brevibacterium; species Brevibacterium pigmentatum. The sequence goes on along the minus strand of NZ_CP050153.1, from coordinate 2,141,772 downwards.
GGGGCAGTGGGGTGGAGAGTTCGGTGCCGCCGGTCAGGCCCCAGCATCTCAACCGCAGGCGGCCGGACCGGTGCAGTCGCCGGCGGGACCCGATTACGCTCAGCCCGGCACGGGTCACTCCGGCGGCCCCGGATACGGACAGGCCGGCCACGTTCCCGCTTACGCTGCCGCACCAGCCGGATATGCCGCCGGCTATGGGCAGAGCGGCCCTGCCGGACCCGGAGGACCCGGCGGACCAGGAGGGCCGGGAGGCCCCGGCGGACCGGGGAATCCCGGCGGCCCACACGACCCTTATGGTCGGCGAAATGATACGAAGAAGGTCCCCGCGTGGCTGTGGGTGCTCGCGGCCATCGCGCTCATCCTCGCCCTCGGTATCGTCGGTTACATCGTCTGGGACTCCACCCAGGGCGACGACACCACCACCGTCGGGCCCACCGACGAACCGTCGATCGGACAGACCGACGACCCCGAGCCGTCCGATTCGGGCAGTTCGAAGGCACCCGTCGCCGAGGAGACCTTCACCTCCCCGTCCGGCAACATCGCCTGCACCATCGATTCCGAACGCGCGCGCTGCGTGATCAAGGACTATGAATACTCTCCACCGCAGAAGCCCGAGGACTGCAAGCTCGACAACTGGGGCTCGATCGTCGTGGCGAACAAGGAAGGTGCGGGATTCTCCTGTGCCGACGCGCCCGCGAGCAACGGTCCGGCCCGCGTCCTCGGATACGGGGACTCCATCTCCGCCGCGGGGATGACCTGCACCTCCAGCGAAGAGGGCATGACCTGCAAGTCCGACGACACCGGGGTCGGATTCAACGTCCGCCGCGCCTCGGTCGACTTCCTCAAGTAGGCCGACGGGCACGGCTCGGGCGGCGTCCTTAGAACCGGGCGGCGTCCTTGAGATCGGGGGACCCTGCCCGGACCGGACGGATCGAGCCCGATCCGGGCGGAGCCGCCTCGGCGATCTTAGGATGTGGACTGGATTCGGACGCAACGCGGAAGGGGGACTACGGTGGCTGTGTGGCATTCAGGTTCCTCCTCCTTCCTTGCCGCGACGAGTCCTGAACGGACAGCACGCTCGTCGCGGAGTCCTCGTATGCTGGTCAAGCGTTGAGAAACTTAAGTTAGAGGAACAATGAAACTGCAGAAGCCTTCTCCCATGCCGTTCGGCAAATACAAGTCGTTCCAGGACCGCATCGCCCTCGATATGCGCGATCGCACCTGGCCGGACCAGATCATCACCAAGGCGCCGCGGTGGCTGAGTACCGACCTGCGCGACGGCAACCAGGCGCTCATCGATCCGATGACACCGGACCGCAAACGTAAGATGTTCGACCTGCTCGTCAAGCTCGGCTTCAAGGAGATCGAGGTCGGATTCCCGGCCGCCAGCCAGGTCGACTTCGACTTCGTCCGCGAGATCATCGAACAGGACGCGATCCCCGATGACGTCCGCATCTCCGTGCTCACGCAGGCTCGTGAGGATCTCATCGAACGCACCGTCGAATCCCTCGTCGGCGCGAAGAAGCCCACCGTGCATCTCTACAACGCGACCGCGCCGGTCTTCCGCAAAGTCGTCTTCGGCTTCGACGGTGACGGCTTCGATCAGACTCGCGATATCGCCCTGCAGGGCACCCAGGCCGTGATGAAGCACGCCGAGACGATGCTGTCCGACGCGGACTTCGGCTACCAGTACTCGCCGGAGATCTTCGTCGACACGGAACCCGAGTTCGCCCTCGACATCGTCGGCAGCGTCCTCGACATGTGGCAGCCTGCCGCCGGCCGGGAAACCGTCGTCAACCTGCCCGCCACCGTCGAACGCGGCACACCGAACACCTATGCGGACCAGATCGAATGGTTCTGCCGCAATATGCCCTACCGCGACGAGGTGGCCGTGTCCCTGCACCCGCACAATGACCGGGGCACCGGCGTGGCCGCAGCGGAGCTGGGAATGATGGCCGGAGCCGACCGCATCGAAGGCTGCCTGTTCGGCAACGGTGAGCGCACCGGCAACCTCGACCTCGTCACCGTCGCCCTCAACCTGTACACGCAGGGCGTGGACCCGGAGCTCGACTTCTCCGATATCGACGAAGTCATCCACACTGTCACCGAATGCAACCAGATCGGCGTCCACGAACGTCACCCCTACGGCGGCGACCTCGTCTTCACGTCGTTCTCGGGTTCGCACCAGGATGCGATCAACAAGGCCTTCGCCGATCGTGAGAAGAAGGCGAACGCGCAGGGCACTCCGGTCGACCTCATGGAATGGGACATGCCCTACCTGCCGGTCGACCCGAAGGACCTCGGCCGCTCCTACGAGGCGATCATCCGCGTGAACTCGCAGTCCGGCAAGGGCGGAGTGACCTACCTGCTCAAGAGCGAGCACGGACTCGACCTGCCGCGTCGCATGCAGGTCGAATTCTCCCGCGCCGTGCAGCAGCACACCGAAGCCGGCGGTGAGGTCACCAGCGAGGAGATCCGCCGCATCTTCAACTACGAGTACCTGCCCTCCGACGACCCGGAGACGGCTTGGGGTCGCTTCCAGATCGTCGGCCTGCGCACCGAGTCGGGCAACGTCGATGGTGCCGGCTCGTCCGCGGAGCGCATCGAGGTCGACCTCATCGTCGACGGTCAGGAACGCACCTACGAAGGCCGCGGCAACGGCCCGATCGATGCGCTGGTGAAGATCCTCATCGAGCAGTTCGACGTCGACGTCCGCCTTCAGGACTATTCCGAGCACGCCATCGGCTCCGGCGCGGACACCAACGCCGCGGCGTATGTCGAACTCGCCGTCGAGGACCGCGTCGTCTGGGGTGCCGGACTGCACCCGAACATCACGAAGGCCTCGCTCAAGGCCGTCGTCTCGGCCGTCAACCGCGCGGCTCGGGACCGCCAGAACTGAGGCCGCTGGGCTCTCGGTCAACGCGAAAGTCGAAAAGGTCGTCGCCAGCGACGTGATCTGCGACCTTCGCGTTGCGCGAGGCCGTTGGGCGCTTTGAGCAGTCGCCACGGTCGATCTCACAGCAGTCGCTTAAGCGCGGCGGGAATGTTTCCCCGCCGCGCTCTGCGATAATGGGCGGGTGCACAATTATCGTGATGAAGGCATCGTGCTCCAGGGGCACAAGCTCGGCGAAGCAGACCGCATCGTCACCGTGCTCACTCGCAGCCACGGCCTGGTCCGTGCCGTCGCGAAGGGGGTGCGCCGGACGAAATCGCGGTTCGGCTCCCGCCTCGAACCCTTTATGCTCGTCGACCTGCAATGCCATGTCGGGCGCAGCCTCGACATCGTCACCCAGGTCGAACTCGTCGAACCCTTCGCCCGTGGAATCGCCACGGACTTCGATGTCTATTCGGCTGCCTCGGTGATGGCTGAAACAGCACGCAGCATCACCGAAGCCGAACCTCAGTCCCGGACGCATTTCCTTCTCCTCGTCTCTGCGATCCGTTCGCTGTGCAACCGCGAACACCCGCCGCGGCTGTCCCTCGATGCGTACCTGCTGCGCGCCATGTCCGTGGCGGGGTGGGCACCGAGCCTGCTCGACTGCGCTCAGTGCGGCAGCCGCGGACCCCACCGCGCGTTCTCCGCAGCGTTGGGCGGCGCCGTGTGCACGAACTGCCGTCCCTCCGGTGCGGCGCTGCCCGACACCGATGCGCTCGAACACATGGCCGCGCTCCTGTCCGGCGACTGGGAGCGGGCCGAAGCCTCTGACCTGCACGATCAGATCGACGGGTCGAAGATGGTCTCGGACTGGGTGTCCTGGCACCTCGAGCGCAATATCCGATCACTGAGAGTTCTGGAGAGCACATGAGCTACCCTGCACCACCGGCCCACCCCAGCGGAGCGAAGCCTCCGCGCATCGACGCGAAGTTCGTGCCCAAGCACGTCGCGATCGTCATGGACGGCAACGGTCGGTGGGCGAATCAGCGGGGACTGCCGCGCACCGAAGGGCACAAGGCCGGTGAGGCGTCGCTGCTCGACGTCATCCACGGCGCGATCGAGGTCGGCGTGGACTATCTGTCGGCGTACGCGTTCTCGACGGAGAACTGGAAGCGCTCACCCGAAGAGGTGCGGTTCCTCATGGGCTTCAACCGCGACGTCATCCGACGACGTCGCGACGAGCTCAACGCCCTCGGTGTGCGCATCGTCTGGTCCGGGCGGCGTGGTCGTCTGTGGCGCTCGGTCATCGACGAACTCGAAACCGCTGCGGAGATGACGAAGCACAACACCGGCCTTGTGCTCCAGTTCTGTGTCAACTACGGCGGACGCTCGGAGATCATCGACGCGATCAATGAGATCACCGACGAGGTGGCCGCGGGGAAGCTCAAACCGGGCAAGGTCTCGGAGAAGACCGTCCGCTCCCGCCTCTACGCACCCGCCGTGCCCGACGTCGACCTGTTCATGAGGTCGTCGGGGGAGCAGCGGACCTCGAACTTCCTGCTCTGGCAGTCCGCCTATGCCGAGATGGTCTTCCAGGACGTGCTGTGGCCCGACGTCGACCGGCGCACCCTGTGGGCGGCGATCGAAGAGTACGCCCGCCGCGACCGTCGCTTCGGTGGCGCCGTCGACACGCCCTCTGCCTGAGGCGGCGTCTGAGGGCCGCGGGCAGGCGGCCAAGGGCTTCTGAGGTTCGCTCAGCTGGGCGACTCGATCACACTGGGTGGGCGCCCCGTGGGCCACTGGGTGGGCGAAATGGTCACGAAAAACCGTGCGCGACGTGACCATTTCGCCCACCTGAGCGTGGTTCGTCGGCGGTTCGAGAGGGGCGAGTCACCGAAGTGCTGCAGAGTAGAAGCATGACTACCTGCCTCTCGGACGACGACGGCCCCGCAGCTCAGTGCTGCGGGGCCGTCCGTCTGAGTCAGATCAGTAGCGGTCGCGGGGACGGTCGCCCCGTCCGCCGAACTTCTTGCCGCCTCGGCGATCGCCCTTGAAGTTGCGGCCGTCGCCGGGCTGCTTGTCGAAGTTGCGCTTCTTGAACGGGCGTCCCGGACGACCCGAATCCGGACGGATGTCGATGGGACGGCCCTGGATCTCGGTGTGGGAGAGCTTGCGCAGCACCGACGGATCGAGATCCTTGGGCAGGTCGACGAGCGTGTGGTTCGAACGGATGTCGATATGGCCGATCTGCTTCGAGGTGATTCCGCCTTCGTTCGCAATCGCACCGACGACGGCCCCTGGCTGCAGTCGCTCGTTGCGACCCAGCGCCAGACGGTAGGTCGTCATGTTCTCATCGCGAGCACGACCTCCGCGGCCCGGACGGCCGCCGTCGCGACCACCGTCGCGGTCGCGGTCACGGCCCTGGCGGCGTGTCGGTTCGGGCATCGGCTCGGCCTGGAGAGTGTTCGACTCGAGGACGAGGGAGGCCAGAGCGGCGGCGATGTTCGAGGCGGGCACATCGCGGGAGAGCGAGTACTGCTCGATGACGTCGGTGAGTTCGGACAGTTCGGTCTGCGCGAGGACATCGTCGATGCGCTTCGTGAACTTCTCGACGCGGGTGTTCGTCAGCTCTTCGACGCTGGGCAGAGTCAGCGGCTCGACCTTCTGCTTCGTGGCGCGTTCGATCGAGCCGAGCATGCGCTGCTCGCGCGGGGTGACGAACAGGATCGCCTCGCCGGAGCGTCCGGCACGACCGGTGCGGCCGATGCGGTGGACGTAGGACTCGGTGTCGTGCGGGATGTCGTAGTTGACGACGAGCGTGATGCGTTCGACGTCGAGTCCGCGGGCGGCCACATCGGTGGCGACGAGGATGTCGATCTTCGCCTCACGCAGCTGGTCGATCGTGCGCTCACGGGCCTGCTGCGGAATGTCACCGTTGATCGCGGCGGTCTTGAATCCGCGGGCGCGCAGCTTCTCGGCGAGCTCCTCGGTGGCCTGCTTCGTGCGCACGAACATGATGATGCCCTCGTACTCCTCGACCTCGAGGATGCGGGTCAGGGCGTCGAGCTTGTGCGAGTGCTGAACCATGAAGTAGCGCTGGCGGATATTCGCGCCGGTCTGCGACTTCGCAGCGACCCGGACTTCCTGCGGGTTGTTCAGGTACTTGCCGGTGATGCGGTGGATCGAGGTCGGCATGGTCGCGGAGAACAGAGCGACCTGGCGGTCCTCACCGACCTGGCTGAAGATCTCTTCGATGTCTTCGGCGAAGCCCATCTTGAGCATCTCGTCGGCCTCATCGAGGATGAGGTGGCGCAGGCTGCCGAGCTTGAGCGAACCCTTCTTGAGGTGGTCGATGACACGACCGGGAGTGCCGACGACGACCTGCGCGCCGCGGCGCAGACCCGCCAGCTGCGGTCCATAGGCCTGACCGCCGTAGATGGGGAGCACGGAAAAGTCGGATAGTTCCGTCGCGTAGGAGGTGAACGCCTCGGCGACCTGGATCGCGAGTTCGCGAGTGGGGGTGAGCACGAGAGCGAACGGGCCATCGTCGGCGCGCCCCGCCTCGGCGAGGTCGGACAGAGCCGGCAGGGCGAAAGCCGCGGTCTTGCCGGTTCCGGTCTGGGCGAGACCGATGACGTCACGGCCCGACAGGAGGGTCGGAATGGTCTCGGCCTGGATGGGGGTGGGGACTTCGTAGCCCTGGGCCTCTACGGCCTTGAGCACGAGCGGGTGGAGTCCCAGTTCGGAGAATCTCGGAGTGGTTTCGTCGTTTGCGGACACATCGGTCATGAGTGATCTCTCTCACGTCGGCACACACTTGATCGCAGATGACTGTAGTGGCGATCTACCCTGCGGCCGCTTGTGCAATCATCGTGAGCAATCCGGGCCGAAACCGTAGAGATCCAAGAACTCGCTTGGACAGACGTGAAGACGTCGGTACGGAGAAAGGTTTGGGTGTACCCCCAAGTCTACATGCCGCACCTCCGCCGAGGCGGTCCCGATGCGGGAAACAGAGTGTGAGATCAGTCGCCTCCGGCGCTCGTCCGCCTGGGTTCAGGTCGGGTGCCTGGGTTGGCGTCGGGGCTGGTCGGGCCGAGCGTCGCGGCTGGTCTGGCCGGTATTGAGGACGCGGCGGTGTGACCAGATAGGCTGGTACCTGCGAGCCACGGCAGCCGGCCGTCGGCGAACTGAAACAAGGAGAGAACAAGTGGCACAGTCCAAGTTGGATGCCGTCATCGCCCTGGCCAAGCGCAGAGGATTCGTCTTCCAAGCAGGAGAGATCTACGGCGGTTCCCGCTCGGCATGGGACTACGGGCCCTTGGGTGTGGAGCTCAAAGACAACATCAAGAGCCAGTGGTGGCAGCAGTTCGTGCGCGGTCGCGAAGACGTCGTCGGCCTCGACTCCTCGATCATCCTGCCCAAGCGCGTCTGGGAAGCCTCCGGCCACGTCGAGACCTTCGTCGATCCTCTCGTGGAATGCCTCAACTGCCACAAGCGCCACCGCGAGGACCACCTCGTCGAGGCCTATGAGGCGAAGAACAAGAAGGCCCCGGAGAACGGCATGGCCGATATCGTCTGCCCCGACTGCGGCACCCGCGGACAGTGGACCGAGCCGCAGGAGTTCTCCGGTCTGGTCAAGACCTTCCTCGGCCCCGTCGATTCCGAGGCCGGGCTCCACTACCTGCGCCCGGAGACCGCGCAGGGCATCTTCGTGAACTTCAACAATGTGCTCACCGCGGCTCGGAAGAAGCCGCCGTTCGGCATCGGCCAGATCGGCAAGGCCTTCCGCAACGAGATCACCCCCGGCAACTTCATCTTCCGCACGCGTGAGTTCGAGCAGATGGAGATCGAGTACTTCGTCCACCCGGACGAGGCCGACAACTACTACAAGCAGTGGGTCGAAGACTGCTGGTCCTGGTTCCTCGACCTCGGCATCTCCGAGGACAACGTGCGTCGCCTCGACGTTCCCGCCGAGGACCGTGCACATTACTCGGCCGGCACCATCGACATCGAATACCGCTTCGGATTCCAGGGGTCCGAATGGGGCGAGCTGATGGGTGTGGCCAACCGCACCGACTACGACCTCGGCACCCACACCGAGGTCTCGGGAGCGAAGCTGCAGTACTTCGACCAGGCCAGCGGCGACCGCTACACCCCGTATGTCATCGAGCCCTCCTTCGGCCTGACCCGGTCGATGATGGCGTTCCTCGTCGAGGCCTACAGCGAAGACGAGGCCCCGAACACGAAGGGCGGCGTCGACAAGCGCGTCGTTCTCAAGCTCGATCCGCGCCTGGCTCCGGTCAAGGCTGCGGTGCTGCCGCTGAGCCGCAACGAGAAGCTCACCCCGGCGGCGAAGGATCTCGCTGCGACGCTGCGTCGACGCTGGAACATCGACTTCGACGATGCCGGCGCCATCGGCCGTCGCTACCGTCGCCAGGACGAGATCGGAACGCCGCTGTGCATCACCGTCGACTTCGACACCCTCGATGATCAGGCAGTGACGATCCGCAAGCGTAATGACATGAGCCAGGAACGCGTGAGCATCGATCAGGTGGAGAAGTACCTGGCCGACCACCTCGCCGGAGTCTGACCCCAATTACTACCCGACGGCGGCCCAGCAACCTGGCGCCAGGTTGCTGGGCCGCCGTCAGGTAGTCCCGATAGCGGTTGGCCGCCTCGGCGAGCACCAGCCGCACATCCTCCCTTGGTCGACCGCCACAGCTCTCCTTGGTCAGCCATTTCGCAAAGGACCGCCGTGCATATGACGTCCCACAACGAACCGAAGGCGTCGCCGAAGGTTCGCCTGATCATGCTCGCCTGCCTCGTCCCGCTCATCGTGGTCACGATCGCCGGACTGTTCGTCCTGTGGCCGTCCGGCCCCGACAAGGAACTGCCCGGCGGCGGACCGACAACGAACACCGCCGAAGGCACCACCGATACGAAGGTCACGGTCACCGCCGTCGACGCCTCTGAATGTGAGTCAGGGGAGTCGGATCCGATGGTGCGAGCCGACTGCACGAAGTACACCGCGGAGGGGAACGGCCAGGCCGGCAGCCTGTACGTCACGCCCGACGCGCTCAAAGCCGGCGTCGATGTCGGCGACACGATCAAAGTCCTCGACTTCACACAGTCCCCGGACCGGGCGGAGATGGGCACCGATTACGTGTTCATCGATTTCGACCGCAACGTTCCGATGCTGGCGCTGGCGATCATCTACGCGATCGTCGTCCTCCTCGTCGCCGGTGTGAGAGGACTGCGCGCACTGATCGGACTCGGGTTTGCCGGTGCCGTGCTGTTCGTCTTCATGCTCCCGGCCATGCTCGACGGCAAACCGCCCGTGCTGGTGACGATGGTCTCGGCGAGCCTGATCATGGTCATCGCCCTCTATCTGGCGCACGGAATCTCGACTCGGACGTCGACGGCGCTGTTCGGAACGGTGCTCGGCATCATCATCACAGGCATCCTCGGTGCGTGGATGACGTCCTGGGCGAACCTGGGCATCGCCTATTCGGAGGACGGCTACCTGCTGGTCGATACGACCGATCTGGGGATGACCGACATCATCGTGTGCGCGATCCTCATCACCGGACTCGGGGTGCTCAACGACGTCACCATCACTCAAGCCTCGGCGGTGTGGGAGCTGGCGGCCGCTGCCCCCGAGATGAAACTCGGTCAGCTGTTCTCCCGAGCGATGCGCATCGGCCGGGACCATATCGCCTCGACCGTCTATACGATCACCTTCGCTTATGTGGGCTCGGCGCTGATGACGCTCATCATCGTCTCCGCGCACGATCAGCCGCTGTGGGACACGTTCACGCTCGGGGACATGTCGGTGGAGGTGGTGAGCATCCTCGTGTGTTCGATCGGTCTGGTCATTGCGATTCCGCTGACGACCGGACTCGGTGTCCTCGTCGTCCGCTCCGGCCGGCGCCCGCCGAGGCAGCCCGCCACAACCGTGTCAACGCCGGTACCAGCCGTGCCCGGTGGAGAGACGATCGAGCGTACGTCCGCCGAGGTGGCCGGAGTTTCGGACGGGCACCCAGGACCCGAGAGTGAGGCTCCGGCGGGTCCGGCAGGACCAGCACGTCCAACGGGTCCAATGGATCCAGCAGGGGAGCGGCCTCCGATGACGCGTCGCGAGGCCCGTAAACGCGACCAGAACCGCTGAACTTCGCCCCAGAACTACCTGACGGCGGCTCAGCAACCTCGCGCGAGGTTGCTGAGCCGCCGTCAGGTAGCAATAGGAGGTCAGAACATTGTCCAGGCTTCCTGCAGGACGCCGCGGATGATCTGCTCCATCTCGTCGAACTCGTTCTGACCGACGGTCAGTGGAGGCGAGAGCTGAATGACCGGGTCGCCGCGGTCATCGGCGCGGCAGTACAGACCGCTCTCGTACATCTTCGCCGACACGAAGTTCTTGAGAATCCGCTCGGATTCCTCTTCGGTGAACGATTCCTTCGTGTCCTTGTCCTTGACGAGTTCGATTCCGTAGAAGAATCCCTCACCGCGGACGTCGCCGACGATCGGCAGGTCCTTGAGCTTTTCGAGCGTGAACTTGAACGCTGCAGCGTTCTCGTGCACGTGGTCGTTGAGCTTCTCCTCTTCGAAGACGTCGAAATTCGCCATCGCGGCGGCACAGGCGACGGGATGACCGCCGAAGGTGTAGCCGTGGTAGAAGGTCTCATCGCCGCCGGGGCCGAAGGGCTCGAAGAGACGATCGGAGGCGATCATCGCACCCAGTGGCGCATAGCCGGAGGTGATGCCCTTGGCCGAGGTGATGATGTCCGGGACATAGCCGAAGTCGTTGCAGGCGAACATGTCGCCGATGCGGCCGTAGGCGCAGATCGTCTCGTCCGAGACCAGCAGCACGTCATACTCGTCGCAGATCTCGCGGACCCGCTCGAAGTATCCGGGAGGCGGCGGGAAGCAGCCGCCGGAGTTCTGCACGGGTTCGAGGAACACAGCGGCGACGGAGTCGGCGCCCTCGAACTCGATGGCCTCGCCGATGCGATCGGCGGCCCACCGACCGAAGGCCTTCTCGTCATGGGCGAGGTGCTCCGGTGCCCGGTAGAAGTTCGTGTTCGGCACCTTATGAGCGCCGGGGACCAAGGGAGCGAACTGCTCACGCAGCCCCGGCAGTGAGGTCACCGACAGTGCACCGTGCGGGGTGCCGTGGTAAGCGGTGGCGCGGGAGATGATCTTGTGCTTGCCGGGCTTGCCGACGAGCTTGAAGTAGTTCTTCGCCAGCTTCATTGCCGATTCGACCGAATCGCCGCCGCCGGAGGTGAGGAAAACTCGGTTGAGGTCGCCCGGCGCATAGCTGGCCAGGCGCTCCGAGACCTCGATCGCCTGCGGGTGGGCATACGACCACAACGGCATGAAGGGCAGTTTCAGCGTCTGGTCGTACATCGCCTTCGCGATCTGCTCACGACCGTGCCCCACCTGAACGGTGAACAGGCCGGCGAGTCCGTCGAGGTACTTCTTGCCCTTGTCGTCGAAGATGTGGTGACCCTCGCCGCGTACGATGACCGGCGCCTCACCACCGTTGAACAGTGCTTGGTGTGGTGACATGTGCATCCACACGTTGTTGCGGATGGCATCCTGATAAGGAGTGCCGGCCCTGGTGACATTGTCTGTCATCGCGTCCCCCAGTTGTATTTCTGCTTTTCGAGTGAGAGGTACATGAAGAGCTCCGTATCGACGACGGCATCGATCGAGCGGAGCTCCTCATTGACGAACTCGATCAGATGCCGATCCGATTCACACACGATCTCGACCAGGAGGTCGAACGAACCGGCGGTGACGACGAGGTAGTCGATCTCGTCGTAGTCGTGCAGCTTCTCGGCGACCGCGGAGATGTCCCCGCGGACCTTGAGCCCCACCATCGCCTGCCGCGCGAATCCCAGACTCAGCGGGTCGGTCACGGCGACGATCTCCATGACGCCCGAGTCGATGAGCCGCGACACCCGCTGGCGCACGGCGGCCTCGGACAGGCCGACGGACTTGCCGATGGCCGAATAGGATTTCCTTCCGTCGTGCTGCAGTTCGACGATGATCGCCTTAGATTTCTCGTCGAGATTCCCGAGTCGGGAACCGCTGCCGTTCGGCAGGAGCGGGTCCATTCTTCACCTCCGTGATGTGCGTCTCAGGCCAATCTATCACCGAATCTGCTGAAATGCGCTGTTTCGTATGCGAATTCCGTCGAAACTGAAAATGTTTGGTTCTGGATTCGTCAGAAATCGCCGAGGTGACCGACGAGTATCCGTGTCCAGGCGACGGTATCGCGGGCGCCCGGATCCGCACTTCGCGGACCGTCCGGAACTCGGTTTCAGAGGCCGCCGATCCCCGCCGATGCGCGGATCGACACGCCGTCGACAACACGCGCATCGACAGTGATTGACAGTATGTGAGCAGGATCACCAGACTGGGATCATGAATGAGGGTGAGCTGTTCTACGGCGGCGAGGATAATCGCCCGGATGTGTACGGGATGCGTCCCGGAGCCGAGCAGGGGCAGGCCGGCAAAGAGGTCAAAGCCCGCCCGCAGCCGGTTCCCGGCGAGGTCGACACGATCGGCGCGAACGAACTGTCGTTCAGCGCCGAGGAATACCTCGGACGGATCGCCTCGGTGCGCAATCGCATGCTCGACCAGGGCCTGGCCGCGCTCATCGTCACCGACCCGGCGAACATCTACTACCTCACCGGATACAACGCGTGGTCCTTCTATACCCCGCAGCTGCTGTTCGTGCCGTCGTCGGGGCCGATGACGCTGTTCATGCGCGATATGGACGCCCGCGGAGCCTCACACACCTCATGGCTGCCGCCCGAAGACATCGTCGGCTATCCCGAACGCTATGTGCAGCGACCCCATATCCACCCCTTCGACTGGGTCGCCTTCGCCCTGCGCCAGCGGTGGGAGGTCGCCCGTGCCTCGACCATGCCCGTCGGCGTCGAGATGGACTCGCACTTCTTCTCTCCGCGGGGCTTCCGAGCACTCGTCAACGGGGTGCCCGAATGGCGCCTCGTCGACTGCTTCGAACTCGTCAACTGGATTCGCGCGGTCAAATCCCCGGCCGAGATCGAGCTCATGCGCAAGGCCGCAAAAGTGACCACCGCGGCCATGGATGCGGCGCTGGGCACGATCGGCGTCGGTGTCGGCCAGAACGAGGTGGCCGCGGCGATCTCCGAGGCCCAGACCAGAGGCGGTGACGGAGTCTGGGGTGACTATCCCTCGATCGTGCCGCTCATGCCCACCGGCGAAAGCGCGGACACACCGCACCTGAGTTGGACCGACCGGAAGTTCGTCGCCGACGAATCGGTGAGCATCGAACTCGCCGGAGTCCACCGTCGCTACCATGTCCCGCTGGCGCGCACCGCGGTGACAGGCCGTCCCAAGCAGGAGCTCGTGCGCCTCGAAGGCGTCGTCGCCGAGGCGCTGTCCGCGGTTCTCGACGTCGCCGCACCCGAGGTGCCCACCGCGGAACTCGCCCGCACCTGGAATCGTGTTCTCGCACTCTCGGGACTCGAGAAGCCCAGCCGGCTGGGCTACTCGATCGGCATCGGCTACCCTCCGGACTGGGGCGAGCGGACGATCTCGATCCGCACCGAGGATGACCAGATCCTCGAGGCGGGAATGACCTTCCACCTCATCGGCGGAATGTGGATGAACGGCTACGGAATCGAACTGTCCGAACCGGTGCTCATCACCGACATCGGCTGCGAACCGTTCACGAACTTCCCCCGTGAGATCATCCGCGTCTGAGATGCGCACCGAACGACCCTCAGGCGAAGAACTGGATCCACAGGCCGAGGGCCAGGGCGTTGATCCCGGCCACCGCGAGCGCCCGGCCCTGCACCCAGGAGATGTCCCGCGCCGAGGCGGCCGCCGACGAATCCGCGATCTGCGCGGCCATGGCCACCCGGGGAGGAGCAGCGAGGGCGGCCAATGAACCGGCCGCGTTTCCGGCCGCGACCACCAGCAGTGCCGAGACGTGAGAGGAAGCGGCGACGGCGGTCAGGGTGCCGGTGAACATCGAGTTCGCCCCCGTGTTCGACCCGGTGAGCACCGCGCCGATGGAGTTCAGCCACGGAGTGAGCAGGACGAGCCCTGCCGGCAGCAGTCCGCCGATCGCCTCGCTCATCCCCGTCGTCGTCATGATCCAGCCCATGAGCATGAACGCGGCCGTGCCCACCCCGATGGGAACCCAGGAACGCACCGCCGCGACCGTGACTTCGCGTCTGCCGGCGACGGTGATGGCGGAGATGAGGCAGGCGGCGGCCAGCCAGAACGGGGGAGAGGCGATGATCTGCGTGGCCGTCGACGGGAGCGCGGCGTGCATGGCCCGTGCCAACAGCAGGCCCACCGTGAGCACCGCGTAGGGAAGAACGGCCACGCCGAGGCGACGCGTCAGTCCCGTGGCCCTCTTCCGGATCATGAACAGCGCACCGACCAGGAGGATGACGATGAGCGATCCGATGATCCCCGAGGGGGCCATGCCGATGACAGAGCTGGAGGCGAGGATCCCCGCCCACATGAGCGCGCCGGCGCCGACGATCCCCAGCGCCGAGACGGCGGACGGGCGCATGATCGCGACCACCGCGATCGCGACGATGATGACCGGTATCGCATTGATCCACGCCGTGGCCAGACCGAGTTCGTCGACGTCCAGGCCCGCCAGCGCCGCTGCGACGGTGGTGCCCGGACCCAGGGCACCCCACGGCACCGCGATGAGACCGAGGAGGCCGAGGATCGCCGACTGCCGCAGAGTGCACCCGAGATGGCGCAGGACCGGTACTCCGACGGTGACGCCGATGCCGAAGCCGGTGACCGATTCTGCGAAGGGCACGATGCCGAACACGACGAGCGCGACCCCGAGCGGGCGCCCCGGTGACAGCGACTCGACCCAGGACGAGATCTGCGACATCGACCCCGCGGACTCGAGCAGCCGGGCGAGCAGCATGCCGAAGAGCAGGATGAGCGCGACCTCGAGGATGAGCGGAAAGTAGTCGATCCCCGATTCCACCAACACCGAGGCGGGGGTGGGGAAGACGAAGGCGACGAGACCGGCCGCGAGCACGGCGCCGGCGAGAGCGGCGACCCAGGAGCTCTGTTTGAGCAGGAGCAGGACGATGGCAATGAGGATCGGTGTGAGAGCCAGCACTGCCGCCATAGGGTGAAGTTTCCTTTGTGAGATGTGATTCTATGATCCAAGAATAGAATATGATGCTCCAATGGCGAAAGAAGAGGATCTCGGCGCACGTGTCTTCGGCGCCCGCATCAGAGCCCGGCGCAAGTACAACAACCTCACCCTCAACGAACTCGCGGTTCGGGCCGGACTGTCCCGGGCCGCATTGTCGAAGATCGAACGAGGAGAGCAGGACACATCGGTCTCGAATGCCATGGGCCTCTCCCGTGCCCTCGGCGTCGACGTCGGCGAACTCCTGGCCGCGCCGGAAGTCACCATCACCCGCAGCGAGACGATCCCCACGTCCTCGACCTTCGGGAAAGGAGTCTGGCGTCGGGACCTGCCGTCGGCGATCGAGAACATGGACGTCGTCCACTACCGTCTCGACCCGCGCAGCGAGACCTCGGCTTTCGCCGCGCACCGCAGCGGATCGCGTGAGAGTTTCTTCGTCCTCAAGGGCAGAATCGAGATCGTCACCATCGATCGTCGTACGACCCTGCATGCCGGCGACTGCGCCCAAGCTCCCGGCGACGTGCCGCATCAATTGGCCAACCCCCACGATGAACCCGCCGAACTCATGCTCATCATTGTCTGACCCCATCCTTTTTACTACCTGACGGCGGCCCAGCAACCTCGCGCCAGGTTGCTGGGCCGCCGTCAGGTAGTAATAAGGGGTGGTCTTGACCCGGCGAGCTGCCTCGGCGATCATTGTTATGTTCCATTTCCGACGAAAGACGTCTCTGCTGTGAAGTGAATCCTCATACCGTGACTTGCGGGTGCCACGGGCCCGCAGCGCTTCTGCGTACACGAAATGAGGACCCTCATGCCTGCAGCAATCACTGTGTCCGAACTGGACTACCGCCTCGGCGACGATACCGAGATCTTCTCCCGACTCACTGCCACCATCCCTGCTGACCTCGTCGGATTGGTCGGCGACAACGGGATCGGCAAATCCACTTTCGCCCGAATTCTCGCAGGTAGCCTGCACGCCTCGGCGGGAACCGTCACGGGCACCTACGGTGCGGTCTACATCGATCAGCTGCTGCCGCATTCCACGCAGCGGGTCGATTCCGCATTGGACATCGCCTCCGTTCGACGAGCTCTGCGCCGCGCCCTGGACGGAGAGGCGACCGGCTCCGACTTCGACCTCATCGGCGATGACTGGGACATCGAGGAGCGTGCCCTGGCGGCCCTGTCCGAACTCGGTCTGCACCTGAGCGCGAGCGACCTCGACCGGAGTCTGAGCAGCTTCTCCGGCGGGCAGGCCACACGCATCGGACTGGCCCGAGCGGCGCTGGTCGGCGACGCCTGGCTGATCCTCGACGAACCGAGCAACAACCTCGACGAGGATGGGCGGGCGCTGCTGACGACGCTGCTCACGGAACGCCGCGGACCGACCCTCGTCATCTCCCACGACCGAACTCTGCTGACCCATATGACCTCGATCATCGAGATGACCGAGCGGCTGCGCGTCTACGGCGGGAACTTCGATGACTACGAAGCCATGGTCGCCGCTGAAGAGGAAGCCAAGCAGCAGAAGGTCACCGATGCGAAGAAGTCCCACGAGGTCGAAAAGCGACAGCGGATCGAACTGGAGACGAAGCTCGCACGAGCCGACCGGAAAGCCAAGAGGGATAAGGAGAGCAAACGTCGACCGAAGATCGTCATGAACGGGCTGACGAACTTCGCCGAGAAGTCAGCGGCCAAACGGCGTGGCGACAAAGCCGCCGACGAGGCGGCGGCCTGGGACGAACTCACCGATGCCAAGGATGCCCTGCGTCGGACCTCGAGCGTCCGCCTCGACCTGCCCGACACCCAGGTCCATGCGACCAAGCGGGTCCTCGAGATCTCCACAGCCGCCTCGGCGAAGTCCGAGCGACCACAGACGATCGTCGGGCCGGAGCGGATCCGACTGACCGGACCGAACGGGGCCGGGAAATCGACCCTGCTGGCGGCGATCCTGGCGGCCGCGGACGGCCGTGCCTCAGACGGTGGCACCGCGGATGACCGTGCTGCGGACAGCGGCTCCGCGAACGGACAGGCCACCAGCGGCGAGGGCGAACGTGACATAGCCGGGGGACACACCCGGTTCGACTCCGGTCCGCCGGTCGCCGGACTCTTCGGCGACCTCGACATCACCGTCGCCGCCCCGACAGCCCACCTCGACCAGCAGTACCGACTGCCGGGAGAGCTGACGGTGATGGAAGCGGTGCGATCGGGCAATCCGCAGCTCGACCCGCACCGCGTCTACGAAGTGCTCGCGGCCATGGGACTGCGTGCCGGACGCACCGACCAGATCTGCCGGACCCTGTCCGGAGGGGAGCAGTTCCGCGTCGCCTTGGCCTCGGGACTCCTCCAGGATCCGGCGCCGCAGCTGCTCATCCTCGACGAACCGGGCAACAATCTCGACCTGTCATCGCTCGAAGCGCTGGTGACCGCTCTCGAAGGATTCGGCGGTGCGATGGTGATCGTCACCCACGACGACCGACTCGCCTCCGAACTCTCCGTCGACACCGAATGGGACGTGCGGGAATTTCTGCGCTCCGAATCAGTTGATGTGAACATGTGAGTCGACGCCACGGGGGAGGAGCGCGTCCGCAGCGGCACGGATTCCGGGCGTGAACAGGTGAGGAGAAGCAGGCGAATGTGCGATTTTGACTTGACTGGGATAATGGTTGCGTGAGTGTCATCAGCCCTGCCCCAGAAACCGCATCCCAGAAGCCCGAAACAGCCCTGCGCATCGGGCCCATCGAGTTGTCCTCGCCCGTCGTGCTCGCGCCCATGGCCGGGATCACGAACACCGCCTTCCGCCGACTGTGCCGCGAATACGGGGCAGGACTCTATGTGACCGAGATGGTCACCACTCGGGCGCTGGTCGAGCGCAGCCCGAAGACGATGCGGATCATCCACCACGAACCCTATGAGACCCCGCGCTCCGTCCAGCTCTACGGAGTCGACCCGGTGACCATGGGCCAAGCCGTGCGGATGCTCGTCGAGGAGGACCGCGCCGATCACATCGACCTCAACTTCGGCTGCCCCGTCCCCAAGGTCACCCGCAAGGGCGGCGGCTCCGCGCTGCCGTGGAAGCAGGACCTGTTCACGTCAATCGTCACAACGGCCGTCACCGAGGCGGCACGCCGGGACGTGCCCGTGACCGTGAAGATGCGCAAGGGCATCGACGCCGACCACACGACGTTCCTCGACGCCGCCGAAACCGCTCGCAACGCCGGCGTCGCCGCCGTCGCCCTGCACGGACGCACCGCCGCCGATCTCTACTCGGGCACCGCGGACTGGGACGCGATCGCCCGGCTCAAGGACCACCTCGGCGACACCGTTCCGGTGCTCGGCAACGGCGATATCTTCGCCGCCGAGGATGCCCTGGCCATGATGGCCAAGACCGGCTGCGACGGCGTCGTCATCGGCCGCGGCTGCCAGGGACGGCCGTGGCTGTTCGGCGACCTCGCGAACGCGCTGAACGGCAGCGACGAACGCCACCGTCCCGGCCTCGCCGAGGTGGCCCGAGCCGTGTACAAACACGGCGAATACCTCGTCGACCATTTCGAGGACGAATTCCTCGGCGTTCGTGACCTGCGCAAACACATCGCCTGGTACTTCAAGGGCTACCCCGTCGGAGGAGAGCTGCGCAGCCAATTGGCCATGGTGTCCTCCCTGGAGGAGCTCGCCGGACTGCTCGACCAGCTCGACAAGGACGCCCCGTACCCGGGAGAAGCCGCCGAAGGCTCGCGCGGCCGCACCACCCGGCCGAAGAAGCCGCACCTGCCCGAAGGCTGGCTGGACTCCCGCATCTTCGATCCCAGCGGGAAGTCGCTGCTGTCGGAGGCCGAACTCGACATCTCAGGAGGATGAGAATGCCCTTCGACACTCACCCGCACACCTCGGTGCGGACGGGTACCGTGGCGGTCTACTCGCCCTGGGACGAGGAACGGTGGGTGAGCGAACCGGCGAAGAATCCACGACGCTCGGCCTTCCAGCGCGACCGTGCCCGCGTCCTCCACTCCTCGGGTCTGCGCCGCCTCGGCGCGAAGACCCAGGTCGTGTCCCCGGGAACGGACGACTTCGTCCGCACCCGGCTGACTCACTCCCTCGAAGTCGCCCAGGTCGGACGCGAACTCGCCCGCTACCTCGGCTGCGATCCCGATATCGTCGACACCGCCTGCCTGTCCCACGACCTCGGGCACCCGCCCTTCGGCCACCACGGAGAGACGATCCTCGATGCCCTCTGCGCCGACATCGGCGGCTTCGAAGGCAACGCCCAGACCCTGCGCCTGGTCACCCGCATCGAACCGAAGGTCATCGCCGACGACGGCCGCCCGGCCGGTCTCAATCTGTCCCGTGCGAGCCTCGACGCCCTGACGAAGTACCCGTGGCCGCGAGACGAAGCCACGGCCGGTCGCCGCGACTCCGGGGTTCGCAAATTCGGTGTCTACGATGACGACAGGGCCGTCTTCGACTTCTACCGCGACGGCATCGACAACGGCCAGAAATGCATCGAAGCCCAGGTCATGGACTTAGCCGACGACATCTCGTACTCCGTCCACGACGTCGAGGACGCCATCGTCGCAGGCCACCTCGACCTCGCCGACTTCGCCGCCGAGAGCCGCCGCGCCGAACTCTTCGAGATCACCCGCCAGTGGTATCTGCCGGAGACCACCGACGCGGAGATGGACAAGGCGCTCGGCCGGCTGCAGGCCGCCGCCTACTGGCCCAAGGAGGTCTTCGACGGATCCCGACGTGCTCAGGCCGGTCTCAAACACATGACCAGTCAGCTCATCGGGCGCTTCGTCGGTGCCGCGGAATCCGCGACGCGTGAGGAGTTCGGGTGGGAGCCGCTCGCGCGGTACTCGGCCTCGCTCGTCGTACCCGAGGCGACCACCGTCGAGATCGCCGTGCTCAAGGGCATGGCCACACTCACGGTGATGGTCGCCGAGGATCGGCTGCGGCTCCACGACATCCAGGCCGCAGTCATCAACGAACTCGCCGACTGGTATTGGCACTCACCGAACAAACTCGACCCGATGTTCCGCGCCGATCACGCCGAGGCCGCCGACGACGCGGCACGGCTGCGCGTCATCGTCGACCAGATCGCGTCCCTGACCGACCACTCCGCCTGGGCCCTGTACCACCACCTCAACGCCGGAGCGGAGGATCGGCTCTAGACCATGGCCGGACTCATCAAACGCGAGGACATCGACGAACTGCGCAGCCGCACGCGCATCGACGAGGTGATCGGGGAATTCGTCACCCTCAAGACCGCGGGGATCGGATCGCTCAAGGGCCTGTGCCCCTTCCACGACGAGAAGACCCCGTCATTTACCGTGCGACCGCAGGTCGGGATGTACCACTGCTTCGGCTGCGGAGAGTCCGGAGACGTATTCACCTTCCTGCAGAAGGTCGAGCAGCTCAGCTTCGTCGAAGCCGTCGAGACGCTGGCCGGCAAGGCCGGAATGCACCTGCGCTACGAGGACGGGAAGGGACCGGACCGGGAGCAGGCGAGTCGCCGGCAGCGGCTGCTGGAGATGCACGAAGTCGCGCAGCGCTTCTTCGCCCAGGCTCTGGAGTCCGAGGCCGGACAGATCGGCCGCGAGTTCCTCACCGGGCGCGGCTTCCCCGCCGAGTCGAGCCGAGAGTTCGGAATCGGCTTCGCCCCGAAATCCTGGGATGCCCTGACGAACCACCTGCACAAGGCCGGCTTCACCGATGAGGAGATCCTCGCCGGAGGTCTGGCCAGCGAGGGCGGTCGCGGTATCTACGACCGGTTCCGTGGACGGGTGATCTGGCCGATCAAGGACATGACGTCCCGGACCATCGGCTTCGGTGCTCGCCGACTCTTTGACGATGATAAGGGACCGAAGTACCTCAACACTCCGGAGACCGCTCTCTATCACAAGAACCAGGTCCTCTACGGACTCGACCTGGCGAAGAAGTCGATCGCGAAAACCAAACGCGTCGTCGTCGTCGAAGGCTACACCGACGTCATGGCCGCCCATCTCGCCGGAGTCGACCAGGCCGTGGCCACGTGCGGAACGGCCTTCGGCGCCGAACACGTGAAGATCATCCGACGGCTCCTCGGCGATGACCCGACCGGGCAGGTGATCTTCACCTTCGACGGTGACGCCGCCGGTCAGAAGGCTGCGCTCAAGGCCTTCGAATTCGAGAACCTGTTCACCGCCCAGACCTTCGTCGCCGTCGAACCCGACGGCCTCGACCCCTGTGATCTGCGCATGCAGAAGGGCGACGCGGCCCTGCGCGAACTCATCGACGGGTGCAAGCCGCTCTTCGAATTCGTCATCACCACCGCGATCTCCCGCTTCGACCTCGACACCGTCGAAGGTCGGATCTCCGCGGTCCGTGCCGCCGCCGATGTGCTCACCGACATCCGCGATCGCAACAGCCTCTCCCACTACTACCGGTTCGTCGCCGGCCGCATCGGCGTCGACATCGACGAGGTGGAGGCCGCCGTCCGCACCGCGACCCGCCACCCCAAAGCGAAGCAGAACCGCCAGACCGCCGAGGCACCCACCCGCCAATCGACCTACCGTGACGGTCCACCACCGGCACCGACCGCACCTGCATCCTCGCCGTCGGCCGCACCTGGTCCGGGGCGTGAGCCGGCTCCTGGGCAGGGGCCCGGTCCGGGAACCGAGCCGGGGACTGCCCCGTCCGGGGGTACACACGGGCCCGGTTCCGCCTCGGCGGGGGAGATCTCCGACGAACGCAGCATCGAGTACGTCTATGAGGAACGACCCGATGTCTCGAACCTCTCGGCCCCGATCAACCCCGCCCGGCTGAAGACGGAGAAGGGCGCCCTCATGGTCGCCCTCCAGCACCCCGAGGTCGTCAACGCGAAGCTCTTCGACTCGCTTTCCGCGAAGGCCTTCGAACACCCCGGCTACCGGCGGATCCAAGACGCGATCAAACAGGCCGGGGGACTGGGGGCAGCCGGCCAAGTCCAGTCGAAATGGGCCGAACGTGTCCTCGAAGCCGCTGCCGAGGATCTCAAGCCCTATGTGGCCCAGCTGCTCGTGACACCGCTGCCGGTCATCGAAGGAGACGGGATCGATCGGTTCGCCCGCGGCATCGTCGCCCGCCTCTTCGACTACGACCTCGAACGCATCGCCAAGGAGCTCCACTCCCGACTGCAGCGCCAGGACACTGCTGACGGCGCCGGCCAGGCCGCACTGCTCGGTCAGCTGCAGACCCTCGAACAGCACCGGGCGCGGCTGAAGATGCTCATGTAGAACTCTGCACACCGTGAAATAGTGCACAATTGCAGATTTGCAGTTGGTGAAAGTTTGCATGTGGTGCAAAATGTACCTATGCCCGTAGAAGAAACACTGCGCTCGAAAAATGCGCGGCTGACCCGCAATGCCCTCCATGAGGCGGCGATCACCCGCGTCCTCGAAGACGGCTTGGCCTGCGCCACCGTGGCGAACATCGCCGCAGACGCCGGCGTGTCCACGCGTACCTTCTTCAACTACTTCGAGACGAAAGAGGACGCGATCGTCGGCCTCGGGCCCGAGGTCAGCGTCGACGAAGGCCTTGCCTACGACTACGTCCACAGCCCTGCCGGACTCGACACGCTCGCCGAGGACACGGCGCGCTTCGTCCGCGAAGCGCTACTCATCGGCTCCGTCGACCCCAAACTTCCGGCTCGGCGTCGCCGTCTCTTCGCCCTGTACCCGGAAATCGTGAGCAAGAGCTTCGACCGGGCCGAAGAACTCGAGGAGATCGTCACCAGCCACGTGCTCGACCGACTGCGACACCTCGGACAGGAGTTCTCCTCCGAGGATTCCGCCTGGCGCAGCGCGCGCATGCTCACCCAACTCTGCCGCGTCCCGCTCAATCACGCGGGGCAGGCGATCAAAGCCCATCCCGAGACGGTCGAGCACAAAGGCGGAACGGAAGCGATCTTCGAAGACTCCCTGAGCCTGTTCCGTAAGGTTCTGGACCGACTGCAATGACGAAAGCTGTGATGAGAAGCAACCACGAAACAGATGTGAAGGCGATGCCTGCAACAACCTCGAAGAACTCCGCAGCAGCGGGACCCGGCTCACAGACCGAGCCGATGGCCACCTCTGCGATCATTCTGCTCTTCGTGGGCCTGATGATCGCGATGTTCATGTTCTCGCTCAATCAGACGGTGCTGGCCACCGCGCTGCCGACCATCGTCGGCGAGCTCGACGGCGTCGACCAGATGCTGTGGGTCTCCACCGCATTCATGCTCGCCTCGACGATCATGATGCCCGTCTACGGCAAGGTCGGTGACCTGTTCGGACGCAAGCCGCTGTTCATGTTCGCGATCTGCTGCTTCCTGCTGGGATCGGTCTTCGCCCTCATCGCGAACGAGATGTCGACGCTGATCTTGGGCCGCGTGCTCCAGGGCATCGGCGGCGGCGGAATGATGATCCTCTCGCAGTCGATCATCGCCTCCGTCGTCCCCGCCCGCGAACGCGGCAAGTACATGGGCATCATGGGCTCGGCCTTCGCCGTGTCGTCAGTGGCCGGACCGCTCATCGGTGGCTGGCTGACCGAAGGACCCGGCTGGCGCTGGGCGTTCGCCATCAACTTCCCGCTGGGCATCATCGCCCTCATCGCCGCCGCCGTGTTCCTCAAGGTGCCCAAGCACGACAGGGGCGCAGGCCCACGGCCGAAGATCGATGTCGCCGGCATGGCGCTCGTCTCCATCGTCACCTCCTGCATCGTGCTCACCTCGGCCTGGGGCGGACACGACTACGAATGGGGATCCTGGCAGATCAACGGGCTCATCATCACCGGAGTCGTCGCCGCAGTCGCCTTCGTGTTCGTCGAACTCAAGGTCAGCGAACCGGTCATCCCGATGCACCTGTTCACCAACCGCGACTTCCTGCTGTGCACGATCGCCGGCCTCTTCGTCGGCATCGGCATGTTCGGTGTGCTCTCCTATATGCCCACCTACCTGCAGATGGTCCACGGCATCGACGCCACCGTCGCAGGGCTCATGATGGTGCCGATGATGGGCACCATGCTCGTGTCCTCGACCCTCGTCGGATTCATCGTCTCCCGCACCGGCAAGTACAAGAAGTACCCGCTGACCGGCATCCTCATCATGGCCGCCTCGCTCGTCCTGCTCTCCCAGCTGAAGGCGGAGAGCGCGGCCTGGGAGACCATCGGCTGCCTGGCGCTGCTCGGACTCGGACTGGGACTGAGCATGCAGACTCTCGTCCTCGTCGTCCAGAACGCCTTCCCGGTATCGATGGTCGGTACCGCGACCGCGTCGAACAACTACTTCCGCCAGGTCGGAGCCACCCTCGGCATGGCCTTCATCGGATCCGTGTTCACCCAGCGACTCATGGACAACATCGAGTCCGGAGTCACAGAGATCGCCAAGGCGGCCCCACAGGGTCACATGCCCAAGATCTCCTCGACGGGGCTGACCCCGGAGATCGTGTCGAAGCTGCCGGAGCCGATGCATTCTCTCATCATCACCTCCTACAACGACGCCCTCGTGCCCCTGTTCCTGTGGGTGGCTCCGCTGGCCGTCCTCGGATTCGTCTTCCTCTGCTTCCTGCCCAACACTCCGCTGGCGCAGACGCTGAAGAACGAACCGGCGAAGCGGGAGAACCTCGACATCGGAGCAGAGGATGCAGGTGCTGAGTCCGCGTCGGTTTCCACCCCGGTCGAGGCTTCATCGGTTAGTGTGGCAGAAAGCCCACTGTCCAAGGAGCCGAGGAATGACGGTACTGACCATACTCAACTCACCCGGGACCGAGATCCCCGAACTGATCACTGATCTGGGGGAGCGGGACGGGATCGAACTGCGCATCGCCGAGGCGTCGACCTTGTCCCAGGCGCTGCCCGGCACCGATGTGCTGCTGATGTGGGATTTCTTCTCCACAGCGCTCAAGGATGCCTATGGCAGCGCCGACCGGCTCGACTGGGTCCACGCCGCGGCAGCGGGCGTCGATTCGCTCCTCTTCGATGAACTCGTCGACTCGCCGGTGACGGTGACGAACGCGCGGGGGATCTTCGACCGCCCGATCGCCGAGTTCGTCCTCAACTACATCCTCATGCACGCGAAGGGCTCGATCGGCTCTCTCGCCGACCAAGCCGAGGGGAAGTGGAATCGTCGGTCGACCCGCGACATCGCCGGCACCAAGGCGCTCATCGTCGGCACCGGCGCGATCGGCCGGGGCATCGCCCGTCTGCTGAGTGCCGTCGACATCGACATCACCGGCGCCGGATCGCGAGCCCGCAGCGGCGACGCCGACTTCGGCGAGGTCATCGACTCCGCCACCCTGCCCGAGCATGTGGCTGGATTCGATTGGGTCATCGATATCGCACCGCTGACGGAGAAGACCGAAAGACTCATCGGCGCCGAGGCATTCGCCGCCATGGATGACACTGCCGTGTTCATCAACGTCGGACGCGGCGACACCGTCGACACCGACGCGCTCGTCACCGCCCTGCGCGAAGGGCACATCGCCGGGGCCGGACTCGACGTCTTCGATGAAGAGCCGCTGCCGGCCGACCATCCTCTGTGGTCGATGGACAATGTCATCATCACCCCGCATATGAGCGGAGACACCGACGGCTGGAGAATGCGATTGGCCGAGCAGTTCCATCGCCTGTTCGAACAGTATCTGGCCGGGGAGCAGTTCCCGCACACCGTGGACAAGCAGCTCGGGTACGTGCGGTGAGCCAGGCCGACGACCCCGCGGCACAGAGGGTCTTCCTGGCCAGGGTGATCGCCGAACTCATCGCCGTGCGCCGCGCCCGTCTGCTGAGCATGCTGGTGCTTGCCTTGGCGATGCTCGTCGCCGGACTCGGGGCCGCCCTCCAAGCCCAAGGCGATCGCATCGATGCGGTGCTGCTGTTCTCGGCGTTCAGCCTCATCATGATCGGCATCGTCTGCGCGCTGGGCGCGATCATCGCCTGGACGCGGATCAACCGGGACGTGCTCGACTCGATCGCTGCGTCGCGACCGGCCCGTGCCAAGGCGCCGCGGACGCGGAACGCCGGACTCGCCGTCGCAGTCGGCTTCGCCATCGTCGGGATCCTGTTCGGCATGCTGCTGTGGGCCGAGACTCCGATCCTGGCCGGCGCCGTCGTCATCGCCTGCCTGCTGCTGGCCTGCCTGGGTCCCATCTGGGCGAATGAGCTGGCGAATGCCGATGACCGACTCGCCGTCATCCTCGACAGCGACGACGATCTGGCGGAGCGATTCGCCACCTTCACCCCGATCTGGCTGCATGAGGCCATGGAGTCCGACGCCGCGAAGTAGGCAGAACACCTCGTTGCCGGCAGAACCTCCCGTTCCTGCGGGAGGTTCTGTCATTTTCGAGAGGTTTCGGCGGGAGGTGTAGGGCGTGGCAGTACCGGTGAGGGATGGTGCGGCCCGAAGTGCAGAACTTGCGGCCGCGGGAGGTATAGGGCGCGGCACTGCCGGTGAATGACGAAGGCGCCCGGAGTCCTGGGACTCCGGGCGCCTGTCTCAGCCGGTCACCGACCGCTCATCCGAACGGATCGGCGGGCCGCCTCGCCGATATCAGGGAAAGGCCGGGACGTCGACGTCGGCCATCTTGGCCACGCAGCGCACGACCTGGCAGGAGTAGCCGAATTCGTTGTCGTACCAGACGTAGACGACGACGCGGTCCTCATCGACGATCGTGGCCAGGCCGTCGACGACACCGGCGCGCTTGGAGCCGACGAGGTCGGTGGACACGAGCTCGGGGGAGCTGACGTAGTCGACCTGGTTGCGCAGCGGCGAATGCATCGACACCTCGCGCAGGAAGGTGTTGAGCTCGTCGACGGTGGTGGCCTTGTCCAGGTTGAGGTTGAGGATCGCCATCGACACGTTCGGGGTGGGTACGCGGATCGCGTTGCCCGAGAGCTTCCCGGCCAGTTCCGGCAGAGCCTTGGCCACGGCCTTGGCGGCACCGGTCTCGGTGAGGACCATGTTGAGGCCGGCGGCACGGCCGCGGCGGGAGCCCTTGTGGAAGTTGTCGATGAGGTTCTGGTCGTTGGTGAACGAGTGGACCGTCTCGACGTGGCCGTTGCGGACACCGAACTTGTCGTTGATGGCCTTGAGCACCGGGGTGATCGCGTTCGTCGTGCAGGATGCGGCCGAGACGACCGTGTCCGTGTCGAGGATCGCGTCGTCGTTGACTCCGAAGACGATGTTCTTGACATCGCCCTTGCCGGGAGCTGTGAGCAGGACCTTCGATGCACCGGGGCAGGCGAGGTGCTTGGACAGGCCCTCTTCGTCGCGCCACTTTCCGGTGTTGTCGACGATGATGGCGTCGTTGATTCCGTAGGCGGTGTAGTCGACCTCCGAGGGATCATTCGAGTAGATGACCTGGATGAGGGTGCCGTTGGCCTGGATGGTGCTGTTCTCCTCATCGACGACGATGCTGCCGTCGAAGGCTCCGTGCACCGAGTCGCGGCGCAGCAGGGAGGCGCGCTTGACTATGTCGTTGTCGCCATTGCGGCGCACGACGATCGCGCGCAGACGCATTCCGGTGCCGCCGGCCCGGTCGATGAGGATGCGGGCGAGCAGACGACCGATGCGACCGAAGCCGTAGAGGACGACGTCGCGGACTTCGCCCTTGCCGGACTGCGATTCGACGACCTCGGCGAGCTCGGCGGCGAGGAAGGCGTCGACATCGGCGTTCGGATCATCGAGCTTCTCGATGAGGCGGCCCAGGTCGATGCGGGCCGGAGCCAGGTTGAGCCCTGACAGCGCCTTGACGATGCGGTGGGTGATCTGGATGTCGAGCTCTTCGCCGAGGAAGTGGCGAGCGTAGCGGTGTGCCTTGATCATGCCGGTCACCGACTTGTTCAGCAGCGACCGCCCGAACAGGGTCAGCAGCACGTCGTTCTCACGGTACAGGCGTCCGACTAGCGGAATGAGTTCTTCGGCGGCGGTCTGCTTCTTCGCCCAATCGTCCAGGCGAGCAGTCGTAGCGTCAGTCAAAGGTCGTGTCCCCTCGGTCAGTTATAACGGATGCGCCAACAGTCTACCGTCTCGCCTATTCGCGATCGGACCGGCGTTCATCGAACCGCTTGAAGCCCAGCAGGGTCAGCGCTACGATACCCGCGCCGGTGATGAGTGCGCCGAGGCTCTGCGCCTGCACCTTCGGTTCGACGAACCGGTATTCCGGCTCCTCTTCACGCGGCCGAGGCGGTTTCGCCGTGCCGATCCAGGCGGCGATGAACAGGATGATGCGGGCGAAGACGTTGAGCGTGAGCATGATCGCGATGATCGATCCGAACACGCCGGCGGCCTTGTTTCCGGCGAAGAGATTGACGAGCACGGTGGAGAAGTTGATGAGGATGAGGAACGCGGTCGCGCCGATGAGGGAGCCGCGGTTCTTCGCCTGTTTGTCGACCGGCCTCTCCGGCAGCATCGTGAACAGGAACCAGAAGATCATCCAGGCGGCTGCGAACGTGAGGATGACCGGAACGATGAACAGCAGGCTCGCGGCGAAGCCGGAGAGTCCGAGCAGATCGGCGATGATCGAGCGCAGGCCGGTGCCGACGACGGTGAGCGCCACGGCCAGCAGCAGGCCGATGATGAGTCCGATGAGGGTGACGACATTGCCGAGGACCTTGGCGACGAAGGACTTCTCCGGAACGGCATCGTCGAAGTCGTCGTGCAGCTGTGCCCGCACCGCGGCACCGAGGTTGCCGATGAATCCCTGCCCCGTGTAGAGACCGGTGAGAATACCGATGATTCCGACTGCCTGCCACTGCAGCAGGTAGCCTTCGAGCGTCTTCGTCAATGAGGAGTTGCCCGCGGTGAAGGTCTCGATCTGCTTCGTGACCTCGGGCAGGAGCTCTGGGCGTGCGATGTCGAGGACGAAGCCGATGCTCGCGAGGCTGACCATGG
Organism: Brevibacterium pigmentatum; assembly: GCF_011617465.1. Classification (NCBI taxonomy): domain Bacteria; kingdom Bacillati; phylum Actinomycetota; class Actinomycetes; order Micrococcales; family Brevibacteriaceae; genus Brevibacterium; species Brevibacterium pigmentatum. The sequence continues at coordinate 2,112,825 of NZ_CP050153.1, read as the reverse complement.
CGATGGGCATGACCGCGAGTACGAGGAAGTAGGTGATCGCGGCACCGAACTGATTGCCCAGACGCTGTCCGAAACGCTGGACGGCGCGCATGAGGTGGGCGGGCCCGGGCTTGTTGACGGCATTGTGTCCGACCTCAGCGACGGTGTTGCGCGAGGCCAGTACTTTGGCAGGTGCCACGTGTATGCTCCTTCGATGCGTTTCAGCAAGGTGCGTTCGTATTCCGGTCCGAGGTGTTCGTTTCCACACTAGCCGCTGTGAGCGTACTGTGAGCGGCAGGCCGCGCCCTTATCTAGACTTTTGACCATGCTGTTCACTGATTCGCACGCTTCAGCCGCCGATTCCGCGCCCGCTGCCACCGACGCTCTCTCCGGCGGCGTGCCTGGAGCCGGCTTGCCTGCAGGCGGAGTCCCCGCCGATGTCCTCGCAGCAGGCGGCAGTGCGGCGGAGGGCCTCAGCGGTTTCTCGGCCTGGACCGTGACGATCATGGAGACCCTGGGGCCGGTTGGTGTCGGGTTCATGGTCTTCCTCGACAACATCTTCCCTCCCATCCCCAGCGAACTCGTCCTGCCTCTGGCCGGATTCACCTCCAGCCAAGGACAGATGAACATCGTGGCCGCGATCGTCTTCGCCACGATCGGTTCGGTCGTCGGCGCAGTCCTGCTGTGGGCTCTGGGCAAGTGGATCGGCATCGAACGCATCGCCCGCATTGCGGTGAAGATGCCGCTGGTCGACGTCGATGACGTGCACAAGACCGTCGACTGGTTCGACAAGCACGGGGACAAGGCCGTGTTCTTCGGGCGGATGATCCCGATATTCAGATCGCTCATCTCCATCCCGGCCGGCATGCGGGACATGCGACTGATCAAGTTCCTGCTGCTGACCACGGCCGGCAGCACGATCTGGAATACGATCCTCATCGTCGCAGGCTTCACCCTCGGAGAGAACTGGTCGGTCGTCGAGACCTACGCCGGCTACTTCCAGAATCTCGTCATCGTCGCCGTCATCGTCTTCGTCGTCGTGTGGGTCGTGCTCAAGGTGCGCAAGCACCGACGGAAGAAGGCCGCCGGGCTCGACACGACCGAAGACGACCATATCGAGCCCGGAGAGTTCGACTCCAGAAACTGAGCCGGTTCACCCCCGCATCACTTCACCCAAGCAGATGCCGTATGAGCGGGATCGACCTCTTCACCGGGCTTGACCGGACCGGGCGCGGTTCCCTCTCCGAACGGAGACCCGCCGAACTTCGTGTCACGCCCGTGATCGCTGAGCCAGCCGGACAGATCCGGGCCCTTGGGCACGATCTGTGTCGGGTTCACATCCTGGTGGACGATGTAGTAGTGCTGTTTGATCTGCTCGAAGTCGACCGTGTCTCCGAAACCCGGGGTCTGATAGAGGTCGCGGGCGTAACCCCACAGGTTCTCGAACGCCGTGAGCGGCTGACGGTTGCACTTGAAGTGACCGAAGTAGACGGGATCGAAGCGCACGAGCGTCGTGAACAGTCGCACATCCGCCTCGGTGATGGTCTCACCCATGAGGAACCTTGACCGGCTGAGCCGATCCTCGATCGCGTCCAGAGCGGTGAACAGTCGGTCGAAGGCGGCGTCGTAGGCGTCCTGAGAGCCGGCGAAACCGCACCGGTAGACGCCGTTGTTGATCTCCGTGTAGATCAGCCGCATCACCTTCTCCATCTCCTCCCGGGATTCCTCGGGCCAGAGATTCGGGGCGCCCTCACGGTGGTAGTCGGTCCACTGCGTGGAGAAGTCCTCCGTGATCTGCGGGAAGTCGTTGGTCACGACGACTCCGGTGGGCACGTCGACGACGGCCGGCACGGTGATTCCGCGCGGATAGTCCGGGTACCGTGCGAAGAACGCCTGCTGCAGCCGTTCGATGCCGAGCACCGGATCCACTTCGCCCGGGTCGAGGTCGAACGTCCATGACCGCGCATCATGGGTGGGACCGGGCGTCCCGAGGGAGATGACGTCCTCGAGCCCGAGGAGGCGACGGACGATGATCGTCCGGTTCGCCCAGGGGCAGGCGCGGGCGGCGATGAGGCGATACCGGCCCGGTTCGACGGGCCACTGAGCGTTCGGATCGTTGAGGATGCGATCGTCGATGTAGTTCGTATCGCGGTTGAATTCCGCACCTTCGGTCACGTAGCTGGGGGTGTGATCGGTGGACTCGGACATGACGCTGCCTCCCATGGGATCGACGAGTTCGACTTCTGTCCTCAGCTTACGACGTTGAGGCAAGCCCTCGCCGAGGCGGGACGATTTTCCCGCCCCGCCGTCCTCCCGGACGGCAGGCATTCACCCTCGCCGAGGTGGGACGACGACGGCCCGGGACGGACCGTTCGAGTCCGTGCCCGGGCCGTGCCCGCACGCTGTGCTCAGCGACTGTCCGTTGTCGGCGGCGATCGACCGTCGCCGGCGGCGTGTGTGCCTCAGCCGGCGTAGAGCGCGTCGATATCGGCGGCGAAGTCCTTGTTGATGAGGTGGCGTTTGACCGACTGCTTGGCCGAGAGGTAGCCGTTGTCCTCGGTGAGTTCGATCGGCAGGATTGTGAACTTCTTGACTCCTTCGGCGCGCGAGACTGTCTTGTTCATCTGTTCGACGGCCTTGGCCACTTCGGCCTGGATCGCATCGTCCTCGGCGGCTTCGCGCAGATCCATCGGCGGCAGATCATGGTTCTTCAGCCATCCGGGCAGCATCTCCGAATCGAGGAAGATCAGAGCGGAGACGAACTTCCGATTCTCGCCGACGAGCACCGGCTGGCCGATGATCGGGTGGCGACGCAGCACATCCTCGAGCGGAGCCGGGGCGATGTTCTTGCCGCTGGAGGTCACGATGATCTCCTTCTTGCGGCCGCTGATCGTGAGGTAGCCGTCGTCATCGAGCGAACCGAGGTCACCGGTGCCGAACCAGCCGTCGTGGAACTCCTTGGCCGTGGCCTCCGGGTTGTTCCAGTACTCGCGGAAGACCGGCACGCCCTTGGCCAGGATCTCACCGTCGGGAGCGATCGCCACCGAGGCGCCCGGCAGCGGCACGCCGACGGTTCCGATCTTCGACTTCTCCGGAATGTTGACGGTGATCGGCGCCGTGGTCTCGGTGAGTCCGTAGCCTTCGAGGACGATGATGCCCAGTCCGCGGAAGAAGTGGCCGAGGTGAGAGCCGAGCGCGCCGCCTCCGGAGACCGCATGAGTGACGTTGTCGCCCATGACCGCACGCAGCTTGGAGTAGACGAGCTTGTCGAACAGGGCATGTTGGAGCTTGAGACCGGTGGGCACCTTGCCGGTGTCCAGGGCCTTCGAATACGCGACGGCGACCTGCTCGGCCTTGCGGAAGATCTTCTCCTTGCCGCCTGCCTGAGCGGTCGCCAGTGCGGAGTTGAAGACCTTCTCGAAGACGCGTGGCACACCGAGGATGAACGAGGGGCGGAAGCTGCCCATGGCGTCGGTGAGCTTCGTCAGATCCGACTGGTGGGCCAGCAGTGCACCGTTGCTGATGGCCAGGACCTCGATGAACCGGGCGAAGACGTGAGCCTGCGGCAGGAACAGCAGGCAGCGCATCTTCGTGTCCAGAACACTGGGGATCTGGTGACGTGCGGCCTGGGAGGTCTGCACGAAATTCGCATGCGTGAGCACGCAGCCCTTGGGCTTTCCGGTGGTGCCGGAGGTGTAGATGATCGTGGCCACGGACTCGGAGCCGACCTGGGATCGGGCTGCTTCGAGCTCCTCATCGCTGATGGCCTTGCCGGCCTCGGCGAGATCGGCGAAGGCGCCTTCATCCCAGACTCGCAGGGCGGGCTCTTCGCGTCCGGCGGACTTCGCCGCCGCCCGCACCCGATCGGCATGATCGCGTGAGGCGACGAGCCCACGCGTGACATCGGCGTCGGTGAGCATCCAGTTGAGCTGGCTCTCCGAAGAGGTGTCGTAGAAGGGCACGGAGATTCCGCCGGCGTACCAGATGGCGTAGTCGCTGAGTGTCCATTCATAGGAGGTGGGGCCGAAGATCGCGATCCGGTCGCCGACTCCCACGCCCAGGGCGATGAGCCCCTTCGCGGCCGCCTTGACCTCGGCGAGGAATTCGGCCGCGGTCAGTTCGTTCCAGTCATCACCGTCTGGCTTGGCGACCAGGGGGCGGCTGGGGTTCTCAGCAACTGTGCTGAGGAAGACATCGGTGGTCGACGAGGCGGTATCGACCTCGAAACCGACGACGGGTGTTGACGACTGCGGCATGGTCGTTGAGCTCATGAGTCTCCTTCGAGGACGTAAGTTACTGCTCGGTTATCTTACAGTTCGGCCGGGTCTCAGTGAAATCGATCACGTTTGCCGAGATAACCGGCGTCCGCTGACCTGTGAGCAGTCTAACCAAGTCGAATCAGGGGACGTTCAGAGTACGATGGTCAGAACCTGCTCACGTCTGTTCAGCGAAGGAAGGTAATGACGACGAACCCTGAGGAGACCGGTTTCCGCTATGACGCGGCGCTGGCCGAAGAGATCGAGAAGTCTTGGCAGCGCACATGGGAGGAATCGGGCACGTTCCACACCCCGAACCCCACCGGAGACCTCGGCGAGCTCGACTCCCAGGAGTCCCCGTCGCCCTACGGCCCGCCGGCCGACCTCAGCCAGCGCGAGTCCCTGTACATCATGGACATGTTCCCGTACCCCTCCGGTGCGGGACTGCACGTCGGCCACCCGCTGGGCTACCTCGGCACCGACGTCTACGGCCGCTACCAGCGGATGCGCGGACACAACGTCATGCACGCCCTGTCCTATGACGCCTTCGGGCTGCCCGCCGATCTCTATGCGGTGCAGACCGGTCAGCACCCGCGCATCACCACCGATGCCAATATCACGAACATGACCGAGCAGCTGCGTCGCCTGGGTCTGGCCCACGATGCGCGCCGCCGCTTCGCCACCACCGATGACTCCTTCGTCAAATGGACGCAGTGGATCTTCCTGCAGATCTTCAACTCCTGGTACGACCCCGAGGCGACCACCCCTGACGGCGAGCCCAAGGGCGCGGCTCGTCCGATCGGCACGCTCATCGAGCAGTTCGCCTCCGGTGCGCGCCTCACACCCGACGGCCGCGCCTGGTCGGATCTGAGTCCGGCCGAGCGAGAGAACGTCCTGCAGGACTTCCGCCTCGCCTACGTCTCGGAATCCCCGGTCAACTGGTGCCCCGGGCTGGGCACCGTGCTGGCCAATGAAGAGGTCACCGCCGACGGTCTGTCCGAACGCGGAAACTACCCGGTCTTCACCCGCCGGCTGCGTCAGTGGAACATGCGCATCACCGCCTACGCCGATCGCCTCATCGATGACCTCGACGCACTCGACTGGCCGCATGCGATCCATGCGATGCAGGTCAACTGGATCGGCCGGTCGAAGGGCGCCCTGCTGCGCCTGCCCGTCGCCGGTGACGACGCCTCCGACATCGAGGTCTACACGACCCGCCCGGACACCCTGTTCGGCGCCACCTACCTCGTTCTCAGCCCCGAGCACCCGCAGGTCGCCGAGCTGACCGCACAGGTCTGGGACGAGTCCACACCAGAGTCGTGGCGTGGGGGAGAGGCCACCCCCGCCGAGGCGATCGCCGCCTACCAGCGCGCCGCCGCGGCCAAGACCGACGCCGACCGGCAGCAGAGCCGGGAGAAGACCGGCATCTTCACCGGCTCCTATGCGCTCAACCCGGCCACCGGGGCGCAGATTCCGATCTTCATCGCCGACTACGTGCTCATGGGTTACGGCACTGGCGCGATCATGGCCGTGCCCGCAGAGGATGCCCGAGACTGGGACTTCGCGAAGGCCTTCGGACTGCCCTATATCCGCACCGTGCAGCCTCCGACCGACCACGATGAGGACGCTCCGTTCACCGGCACCGGCGTGATGATCAACTCGTCCAACGCCGAGATCGACATCAACGGTCTCGAGATCGACGCGGCGAAGGCCCGGGTCACCGAATGGCTGTCCGGAAAGGGACTGGCCACCGAGTCCACCCAGTACCGTCTGCGCGACTGGCTGTTCTCTCGCCAGCGCTACTGGGGCGAACCATTCCCGATCGTCTACGACGAGAACGGCACCCCCATCGCCCTGCCCGACGAGATGCTGCCCGTCCAGCTGCCCGAGGTCGACGATTTCGCACCGCGGACCTACGCACCCGACGATGCCGACAGCCGCCCCGAACCGGCGCTGAGCCGGAACCAGGAATGGACGAGCATCGAGCTCGACCTCGGTGACGGTCCGAAGACCTACCAGCGTGAGACGAACACGATGCCCAACTGGGCCGGGTCGTCGTGGTACCAGCTGCGCTACGCGGATCCGCACAATGACGAACGCCTCGTCGACTCCGCCAACGAGAAGTACTGGCTGGGACCGCGGGCCTCGAAGCCGCGCGGCGGCGCCGATCTCTACGTCGGCGGGCAGGAGCACGCCGTGCTCCACCTGCTCTATGCCCGCTTCTGGCACAAGATCCTCTTCGACCTCGGTCATATCTCCTCGTCCGAGCCGTTCCACCGTCTGGTCAACCAGGGATACATCCAGGCCTATGCCTACACCGATTCCCGAGGTGTCTACGTCCCCGCCGCCGAGGTGGAGGAGAAGACCGAATCGAACGGTGAACTGACCTTCTGGTTGGGCGGCGAGCAGGTCAACCGGGAGTACGGAAAGATCGGCAAGTCGCTGAAGAACTCCGTCATGCCCGACGAGATGTACGACGCCTTCGGCGCCGACACCTTCCGCGTCTACGAGATGTCGATGGGTCCGCTGGAACAGGACCGCCCCTGGGACACCCGCGCCGTCGTCGGTGCCCAGCGGTTCCTGCAGCGCGTGTGGCGACTCTTCGTCGATGAGACCACCGGTGAGTCCGTGGTCGCCGACGGTGAGGCCGACGCCGAATCGCTCAAGGTCCTCCACCAGGTCATCGACGGCGTGCACGAGGACATGGACCATCTGCGGTTCAACACTGCGATCTCCAAGCTCATCGTGCTCACCAACCACGCCACCAAGCAGGGCGGCGCGACCCGGGACCTCCTCGAACCGCTGACGATCATGCTCGCACCGTTCGCCCCGCACCTGGCCGAAGAGCTGTGGTCGCGTCTCGGACACGAGTCGACGGTCACCTACGCGGCGTTCCCCGAGGCGGATCCGAACCACCTCGTCGCCGAAACCGTGACCTGTGTGGTCCAGGTCAAGGGCAAGGTGCGTGCACGTCTCGAGGTGACCCCGGACATCGCGGCAGACGAGCTGGAGAAGCTGGCTCTCGAATCGCCGAACGCCGTCAAGGCCCTCGGCGGAGCCGGAGTGCGCAAGGTGATCGTGCGCGCACCGAAGCTCGTCAACATCGTTCCCGACGCCTGAGGTGACGGCGATACTTCGTCGTAACACAGCTTCTGGGAGACTGCATGGGTACGGGCGCCGGGCACTGGCGCATCGCCCCTTCGACTACGACTGGTGAGAGCATGACGAACGACAGAGTCCAGGACGAGATCCGATACGCCCTCGGCGTGCGGCCGCAGATCGACCCGGCGACGGAGATCGCCCGTCGGGTCGAGTTCCTCGTCGACTATGTGCTCACCACCGGCGTCAAAGGCCTCGTGCTCGGCATCAGCGGCGGGCAGGACTCCACCCTGGCCGGCAGGCTCTGCCAGCTGGCGGTGGAGGATCTGCGCCGTCGCGGTGCCGAGTCCGAGTTCTGGGCCGTGCGTCTGCCTCATCATGTGCAGACCGATGAGTCTGACGCTCAGGATGCTCTGTCCTTCATTGCCGCCGACCATGAGCTGGCGATCAATATCGGCGCCGCCACGGATGCGACCGCCGAGGAATACGAGAAGGCCACCGGAGAGCCGCTCACCGACTTCGGCAAGGGCAACGTCAAGGCCCGGATGCGGATGATCGCCCAGTTCGAGCTGGCAGGGGAGAAGAAGGCGCTCGTCGTCGGCACCGATCACGCCGCCGAGGCGGTCACCGGGTTCTTCACGAAGTTCGGTGACGGTGCGGCCGACGTCATCCCTCTGGCGGGTCTGAACAAACGGCAGGGACGGGAACTGCTGCGCCACCTCGGTGCTCCCGACCATCTCATCGTCAAGGTTCCGACCGCGGATCTGCTCGATGACGAACCGGGGCAGACGGACGAATCCTCGCTGGGTCTGAGCTACGACCAGATCGATGACTTCCTCGAGGGGAAGGAGATCGAGCCCGCGGCCGCCTCGGCGCTCATCGAGAAGTACCGCCGTTCGGAGCACAAACGGCGGACCCCTGTGGCTCCGACGGATACCTGGTGGATCCGGCACTGAGCCGAACAGGCGAACACGTGAATCAGGTGAGGGCCCTCAATCTCTGAGGGCCCTCACCTGTTGATCGGTACTTCAGTCGTTGAACGGCGGGGTGCCCGAGACGAGTCCGAGTTCGAGGGCCGTCTGGTTGAACTCCCACCGGGAGGAGACGAAGTCGTCGCTGAGGCGTTCGCCGCGGCTCTGGGCTTCGGTGTAGCCGCGCCAGCCGTCCTTGCGGGCATCTCCGGGGCGGATCTCACGGATGCCGGAATCATCGGGGGAGACCTGAGTCTCTTCCTTCACCCAGAGCGACAGCCCCTCGGCGGCCCGATAGAGGTTCATGAATGCGGTGTGCGAGCGCGGATTGTCGAAGCTGGCCTTCTTGAACTCGGCGCAGAAGGTGGTGAGCGGTTCGAGCTCATCGACGGCGACGGTGGCGAAGGTCGCATCCAGTCGCAGGGACTGGACGAGACCCGACGAGTCCGGGATGAGTTCGAGGATGCGGCGGGCGCGACGCTCATCGGGAAGCAGTTCGACCGCGTCCTCCACCGGGGTCAGCCCGAGCGTGTCCATCCGCCCGCGCTCGACACTGAGCTGCTGCCGCAGCGCATCGATCTGCTGCTGGGCGCGGCGCCATTCGCCGTGGAACATCAGCAGTGCGGCGATCACGCCGAGGCACAGCACGAGTCCGATGATCCAGGCTGCGGAGTGCAGTCCGGGAATGGCGAAGGCGATGATGCCGAGCACGGTGAGCACCGCAAACGTCACGGCGGCCGGTGAGTTGGTGAGGAAATCAAGGAAACGCTTCACAATTCCAAGCCTACTGTTTCAACCTCCACATATCGTGCAACCGGGTGGCATATAGTGTGGTCGAAAACGCATGCCAACTGCCAGGAGAGCTCGGTTTGAAGATTTCAGTCATCGGTTGCGGATATCTGGGCGCGGTCCATGCGGCGGCCATGGCGTCCCTGGGTCATGAGGTCACGGGAGTCGACGTCGACACCGAGAAGGTCGAGGCGCTGATGTCGGGCCGTCCGCCGTTCTTCGAACCGGGACTGAGTGAACTCCTCGTGAAGGCTCAGGAACGCGGAAAGCTCGAGTTCACCACCGACGTCTCCCGCGCCGCCGACGCCACGGTGCACTTCGTGTGCGTGGGCACCCCGCAGAAGCCGGGCGAATTCGCCGCCGATGTCACCTATGTCGATGCGGCCGTGGAATCGCTGCACCCGCACCTGACTTCGACGTCAGTGGTTGTGGGAAAGTCGACCGTTCCCGTGGGCACCGCCGAGCGTCTGGCCGGAATCATCGCCGACACCGGAGCCGCGATGATGTGGAACCCGGAGTTCCTCCGTGAAGGCCATGCCGTCGAAGACACTCTCCACCCGAACCGTCTGGTCTACGGAGTCGCCGACGGTGAGCTCGGGCAGGCTGCGGCCGCGACTCTCGACGAGGTGTACGCGTCGATCCTCGCCGACGACACCCCGCGGATGATCACGGACTTCGCGACCGCCGAGCTGGTCAAGACGGCGGCGAACTCGTTCCTGGCCACGAAGATCTCGTTCATCAATGCCATGGCCGAACTCTGCGAAGCCTCGGGCGCCGATGTCACCCAGCTCGCCGATGCGATCGGCATGGATGACCGGATCGGCCGCAAGTTCCTCAACGCCGGACTCGGCTTCGGCGGCGGCTGCCTGCCCAAGGACATCCGCGCCTTCATGGCCCGGGCCGGCGAGCTCGGCGCCGATCAGGCGGTGGCCTTCCTCAAGGAGATCGACTCGATCAACATGCGCCGGCGTGTCCGGATGGTCGACATCGCCCGCGACGCCCTGGGCGGATCGTTCATCGGCAAGAAGATCACCATCCTCGGTGCCGCTTTCAAGCCCGACAGCGACGATGTCCGTGACTCCCCGGCACTGGCCGTGGCCCGACTCATCGCCACCCAGGGCGGGCTGGTCACCGTCACCGACCCGCAGGCGATCGGCAATGCGCAGAAGTCGTTCCCCGAACTCGACTACGTCGCCGACACCGCCGAGGCGATCACCGGGGCCGAAGCCGTGCTGCTGCTGACGGAATGGCGCGAATACCGCGACCTCGACCCAGCGGCGACCGCTGAGCTCGTGACCGGGAAGGTGCTCGTCGACGGTCGCAATGTGCTCACTCCCGAACTGTGGCGTGCAGCGGGCTGGACCTACCGAGCCCTGGGCCGTCCATGAGAATCGGGCTGGTCACCGACTCCACGGCGCAGCTCTCAGCAAGCGAACGCGAAGAGCTGGGCGAGGCCACCGGCGGCCTCTTCGCCGTGGTGCCGCTGACCGTGCTCATCGGCGGAGTCGCTTTCGCCGACGGTGAGGTCGATGCCGGGCATCTGTGCGCGAAGATGACCGAGGGTGTCGAGGTCACGACCTCCATGGCCACCCCGACCCAATTCTCCGAGGCCTACGGGCGGCTGCGGGAGGACGGGGCCGATGCCATCATCGTCGTGACGATGTCCGCGGAGCTTTCCGGCACCCGCGATTCCGCGGTCGTAGCCGCAGAGGCCGAGGACATCCTCGTTGATGTCGTCGACTCGAGGACCACCTCGGCGGGATTGGCCGGGGCGCTGTCCGTGGCCGTGGCCGGGATCCGGCAGGGGCTCGACGCCGAATCGATCGCCGGAACCATCGCCGACTGGTGCGCGGCAGAGACCCGTACCGTGTTCGCCCCCGGCAACCTCGAATTCCTGCGCCGAGGCGGCCGGATCGGTGCCGCATCATCGCTGCTTGGCAGGGCCCTGCAGATCGTTCCCGTGCTCGGCCTCAACGCCGGAGTCGTCGTTCCGCTCGCTCGGGTGCGCACTCGCGCGAAAGCGCTGGAGAAGCTCGTCACTCTCGCCGTTCAGGCCGCCGCCGAGGTGGCCGACCCGGAGGACACCGTGCACGTGGAGGTGCAGAACGCCGAAGGGGAGATGGATGCAGCCGACGCCGAGCTGCTGAGCTCACGGCTCCGCGAACTCGGATTCGAGCCCTCGTTCAGGACGCTGTCGACGATCATCACCGCGCATGTGGGGCCCGGCACGGTCGGAGTGACTGTGCAGACGAAACCCTGACTCACACACCCGGGCCTGCACCCGGGCCTGGGGACGATCGTGTGACTTGACCCCTGGAGCCTGTGGACGCAGAAGGCCTGTCCACAGGCTCGGTCTCTGTCATAGCCCAGTCGTGACTCCAGTCCCTACCCTCGGACCATGGCTGTGTCTCCGGATGATCGTTTCGCCGGCCTCCTGGGCGCCAGCGCCGAGCGCGGCGGTTGGGTGCCGGGCGACATCTATACCGCAGATACCGCCGGTGACGAGGAACCCGTCGAACCCCGCCGAGTGCGGCTGCCCGTGCTCGCGGCGCTCGGCATCGCCACGGTCGGCATCCTCGTTCTCGCCTTCTTCCTCTTCCGGCCCACGCCGCAGCAGACGCCGGGCACCAGCGGCAGCGACGGCGGTCAAGTCCCCGCCGCCGGTCCATCGTCGGCTGCGACCGAGGGCGGGGCCGAACCGGGGGAGACGGGTGCGAAACCTGCCGCAGGGGCGGTGGGAACAGCCGAGGGCAAGGAAGGAGCCGCCTCGGCGAAGGGTGCCGAGGCGAACGGGAAGGTGATCGTCCATATCACCGGGGCGGTGAACGATCCCTCTGTGGTCACCTTGAAAGCGGGAGCCCGAGTCCAAGACGCCGTCGAAGCCGCCGGCGGACTCAGCCCCGGCGCCGACGGCGAAGCGGTGAATCTGGCGCGCGTGCTCGCCGACGGTGAGCAGATCCATATCCCGCAGGAGGGAGAAGAACCACCCGGAGGCGCAGGTAGCGGGGCGGACGGAACCGGTCAAAGTGGGACTGGGCCGGGTGGCGGTTCGGGCGGAGCCGGGGGAGCAGCGGCAGGAGGGGCCGGCAACGGTTCTACGGGAACCGGCGACGCATCTGCCGGGGCGAACGGCGGGGCACCCGGGGCCGAAAAGGTCGATCTCAATACCGCCGATGCCACCACCCTGGAGACCCTGCCCGGAGTCGGCCCTGTCACGGCAGAGGCGATCATCAGCCACCGCAGCCAGCAGCCCTTCGCCAGTGTCGAGGACCTGCTGCTCGTCAAAGGCATCGGACCGAAGACCTTCGAAAGTCTCAAAGACCTTGTCACCGTCGGCTGACCCGGAGCGTCCGAATTCGCTCCCGCGTACGCGACGATCTGGGCAACGGAGGTGGGAGCGAAGCCGCAGCGCACTGCGGAGGAGGTCCGGGTCCGTAATTGCTTGGGTGCGGGCACAGGCGGCACTGTGGCCGGGCTCCGTGCGTCTCCTCTGCTGTGCGACCGGACTCTGGGCCTGCGCGCTCCTGTCACCGGAACCGTGGGCGCTGTTCGGCATCCCTGTGCTCGGAATCGTCGGGATCGTCGTCCTGCGACGGTACCACCACCTCGGTGTCGGAATCCTCGTCTTCACCTGCCTGCTGGCGATCCAGATCACCGCCCTGGCCGCCGCCCACGGGCCGGACGCAGAGGCCGAAACCACTGGGCTCGTCGTCGGCCACAGCGAACCCGGGGCGTCCGGATGGACGCGACTGACATTGGTCACCCGTACCGGGTTCACCCACGTGCTCAGTCCCGAAACCGTCGCGGACGGAGCCCGGGTGCGGATGCACACGGCGCGCCTCGACGACATCCGCTCCACCGAGGCGGCCCCACACGTGCTGGCCGAACCGAATCGGCTGTGGCGGTGGCGTGAAACGTTGCGCACGGAACTGCAGGTTGACTCGCTGGCCGCCGGCAACGACGGCGGCCGATTGCTGCCCGGACTCGTCGTCGGCGACACCTCACCGCAGGACGACCGGATGGTCGATGACATGCGCGTCGTCTCCCTCACCCATGTCTCGGCCGTGTCGGGCAGCAATGTCACGATCGTCAGCCTCGGTGCCGGACTGCTCGCCGGAGCCTGCCGAGCCGGACCGCGACTGCGCGTGAGCGTCGGGGTGCTCACCTGCCTCGGCTACGTCTTCATCGTCGGGTTCGAACCCAGCGCCATCCGCGCCGCCGGAATGGCGATCGCCGCGGCACTCGTGTTCCTGCGCGGCGGCGGGATCTCGCCGGTCGCGGTCATGTGCTCGACGGCGAGCCTGCTTCTCGCCTTCGTCCCCGTCCTGGCCACCTCGGTGGGGTTCGTCCTGTCCGTGGTCTCCACGGCCGCGATCATGTTCGTCGTCCCGATCCTGCTGCGCCGCCTCGCCGTGCACCTGCCGCTGGCGCCCACGGTGCTCGTCACCGCGCTCATCGTCCCCTTCGTCGCCCAACTGGCGTGCACCCCGGTTCTCGTGGCGATCGATCCGCGGATCGGACTCTGGTCGGTGGCCGCGAACGCCCTTGCCGCGCCCGCGGTCATGCCGGCGACGGTGGCAGGATTCCTCAGCCTCGTGACCACCGGCATCGGGACGACCGGACTGCCGGGAGCAGACTTCGCCTCGGCTCTGTTGGCCTGGGTCGGGTGCTTCCCTGCGTGGTGGATCGTCCTCGTCGCCCGATTCTGTGCTGCACTGCCGGGAGCAGCACTGGACTGGCCGGTGCCGCCGGTCGGAACGATGCTGGCACTCGGGCTGCTGGTCCTTGCCGTGGCCGGAACATGGATGCTCGTGCGCCGGCGGCTCTGGGGTCTGCCCGTCCTCGTTCTGTGCTGCCTGCTCACCGCCGCCGTCATCGTTTCGGTGAGGTCGAAGCCGCCGGCCGCGGATTGGTTGGTTCTCGTCTGCGATGTCGGTCAGGGGTCGGCCGCGGTGATCAACCTCGGGGGCGGTCGCGGTCTCGTCGTCGACACGGGGCGCGAGCCGAAACCCATCGACACCTGCCTCGACTCATCCGGGATCGAAGAGTTCGATCTGCTCATCTCCCACTTCGATGCCGACCACTTCGCCGGTTACGCGGGCACGACGTGGGGGCGCAGGGTCGACCGTCTGTACGTCTCCGCGAATGTCGCTGCCTCGCCCGAATCAGAGCGCGTGAGCGCTGACACCGGCGCCGAGGTGGTCCCCACCCACCGTGGCCAGACGCTCGACTTCGACTCGGCCAGTCTTGAGGTGCTGTGGCCTCCGGTGCGGTCGGTGCCCGCGGCGGAGGATGAAGAGCTGCGCAACGACGACTCCCTGGTGGTGCGGGTCGAGCAGGAGCGGCTGAGCACCCTGCTGCCCGGCGACGTCGGAGCCGAGGAGCAGTACGTGCTGGCCCAGCAGGTCCAGCAGGTCGATGTGCTCGTCGCGCCGCACCACGGCTCCTCCGACCTGGCACCCGAATTCTTCGCCGCCGCGGCACCCGGTCTCGGTGTCGTCTCTGTGGGGGAGAACAGCTATGGACATCCGAGCGAGAAGTCTCTGCGGGCCTTCGGCCCCGTGCCCGTGCTGCGCACCGATCGCTGCGGTTCGGTCGCTCTCTACGCGCAGAGTCGCTTCAGCACCGGACACGACTGTCTTGAGGACAAGGGGTGAGCCCGTGAGTGAGGGTCCGTCATGTCGGTCGTGTCGGACGGCCGCGATAGGCTGGGGTCCATGGCAGTGAAGAAGACCCTGATCCCGTGGAGCTCGGCGAAACCGGCCCCTGTCGTCATGATCTCCGGTGGCGAATCGGTGCTCGTGCGCATGGCTAAGGACCGCATCGTATCGGCTGCACGGAAGCAGGATCCCGAGGAGATCGAGTTCGATGCTGCCGGATACCAGGCCGGTGAGCTGGCGATGGCGGCGTCACCGTCCTTGTTCTCCTCCTCGAAGCTCATCGTCGTCGATGCCGTCGAGAAGTGCTCGGAAGATTTCCTCAACGACGCGCTGGCTTATCTCGATGCCCCGAACGATGACGCCGTCGTGGTGCTGCTGCACGCCGGCGGCAACCGGGGAGCGAAACTCGTCAAGAAGATCGACTCCGCAGGCTTCCCGCGCATCGACGCGGCGGTGCTGAAGAACGAAAGCGATCGGGCGAAGTTCGCGCAGACCCGTTTCAAGACAGCGAAGCGGCGCATCGACGAAGCGGGAATGGCTGCGCTCATGTCCGCGCTGGGCTCCGACCTTGCCGAACTCAATGCCGGGGTCGACCAGCTCATCGAAGACACCGAAGGCACGATCACCGCTGAGGTCGTCGACCAGTACTACGGCGGCCGGGTCGAGGCCACCGGCTTCAAGGTCGCCGATGCGGCAGTTGCCGGGGATGCGAAGAACGCGCTCAGTCTGCTCCGGCATGCGCTGTCGACCGGGTCCGATCCGGTCCCGCTGGTGGCGGCCGTGGCGATGAAGCTGCGCGGCATGGCGAAGGTGCAGGGATTCTCCGGCACCAGCGTAGAGCTGGCCTCGGAGCTGAAGATGGCGCCATGGCAGGTCGACCGTGCCCGCCGGGAAGTGCGGCGGTGGAATGAGGTGGCGCTGGGCCAGTCGCTCATCGCCGCGGCCGAAGCCGATGCGGCCGTCAAGGGCGGCGGACGCGACCCCGTCTATGCGGTCGAGTGGTTCGTCTCCGAAGTAGCCCGCCTAGCCCGCCAACGCTAATTGCTACCTGACGGCGGCCCAGCAACCTCGCGCGAGGTTGCTGGGCCGCCGTCAGGTAGCAATAAGGGAAGAGAACGGGGTCCGAACCATGTGGTTCGGACCCCGTGCAGCTATAGCCTCAGTCGTTGACTCAGAGAGCGTTGATCTGCGTGGCCAGGCGCGACTTGCGGTTCGCAGCGTTGTTCTTGTGCAGAACACCCTTCGAAACAGCCTTGTCGAGCTTGCGGGCAGCCACAGCATAAGACTGCTGTGCCTCTTCCTTGTTGCCGGCAGCAATGTTCTCGCGAACGACGCGGACGTAGGACCGAACTTCGGACCGGACAGCCTTGTTGCGCTGACGAGCCTTCTCGTTGGTCTTGTTCCGCTTGATCTGGGACTTGATATTAGCCAATTTCAACACTCTTCCGTGTTAGTGGTACATGGTCGTGAGGGCGCATCGAACCGACATGATCATCTCCGCGGGGAAACACATCGACGACATCGAATCCGACGGCATCTTCACCCGACCTCGGCGAGACACACGCCTTGATGAAGACACAATCACCTATGATACAGCCTCGGGTCGCGGGCTGGAAATCCCGTGCAGCCCCGTCGCGCAGTGCACACAAGGGTCCGTCCGGGCTGTCAGGCGGGTCTCAGCTGGAGATGTGCTCGGCAACGCGGTCGAAAACGTCGCGGGGGATGACCGCACCTTCCCGGCGGATCGAATCCGGGTCGAGGCGGATGATCCGATCAAGGCGGAGTTCAGAAGGCCTTCTCTGCGAATCCCAGTCCCCGGTGCCGATGTTCATCCACTTGGCGTGCCGGTCCTCGCGGACCTCGCCGACGCCGCCGGGGATGTGATCCTTGCTCGTGAGCATGAGCGCGAGCACCCACCTGCCGTCACGGCCGACGACCAGCGACGGGCGATCCTTTCCCTGTGAGTGGTCCTCCTCGAAGGGGACCCACCCCCAGACGACCTCGCCCGGATCGGCATCGCCGTCGAGATCGGGGGCGTAGCTGACCTTGATCGACCCCGTGAAATCACCGGGGTACGAACCCGAACCGCCTGAGCCGGCACGGTCATCAGGCCTCGCCGAGGTGGCACCTCCACCGCCCGACCGCGGAGGATCCTGCCGGCGGGCATCCGTGGGCTGCGAGGAGCCTCCGGAGTTCTTCTTCGACTGCGACTGTCGCAGGTAGCGCAGCCCCTCACGGACTCCGATTCTCGCGGCCCGATTGACCAGTGATTTCCAATTCATATGTCCAGCCTAAACGAGTCGACTGCCGCAGGTCGCGCAGAACAGCGAACCGACGCAGACATATGAAACCGACACGGTCATGTGAAATCGAGGACAGCCTCGACTGGGAAATGGTCGGAAGGGTACTTCCCATCGACGGCGAACGTGTCGATGCGAGTCGACACAGTGCGCAGGCCCGGGGTGGTGAGGATCCAGTCGATGCGCGGTTCGCCCGCCTTCGGACCCTTGTACCGGTGGAAGGTGCCGATGTCCTCCCCGGGCACCTCGACGGCGGTGTCGGTGAGGTCGAGCTCGGAGCAGAAGAAGTCGTAGACCGGGGAACCGGTGGCGACGTTGAAGTCACCGGTGACCACGCAGGGGTGGGCCGCCTCGGCGATGGTGTCGGCCATGATCCGAGCTGATTCGACACGTGCGCGCTCGGATCTGTGATCGAGGTGGGTGTTGAGCACGCGCAGCCGTCGGTCGGAGGTGAGGTCGCGGACGTCGACCGTCGTCAGGGTGCGCGCATGGGAGACTCCCCACGACTCCGAGGCCACGGTGTCGGGCTGTTCCGAGAGCCAGCTGATGTCGACGGCTTCGACCTCGAAGCGCTGCGAATCGAGGATCACGGCTGTGAACTCGCCGGAATTGCCACCGGAGTGCCCCTCGCCGAGCCAGATGTATTCCTCGGGCAGCAGGCCGATGAGCGTCTCGAGCTGGTCGAGCTCGCCCTCCTGCGTGCCGATGAGGTGGGGATGGGCTCGCCGGATGAGCTCGGCGGCGATCGGCAGCCGCTCGTCGACTGGATGACCGTCCATGGCGGGATAGCGGAGATTGAAGCTCATCACTTTGAATTCGCTCATGACACCATCTTCCCCGATCGACGGCATTCCGTGCGAGGGGCGGGAACAGTCGTCGCGGCCTGTCTGCGGCACCTCTCGGAGGGAGGTCAATCGCAAAGAACACGTTCGTTCAGAGCCTGTACAGCGCCAGCACACCCGCGGATTCCAGGTCCGTGCGCAAGTCATGAAACAATGGGGGATCCGGTCTGTCTGGGGACCTGGTCTGTCAAAGGAAGGGCGTTCATGTCACCTCAGGTGAATAAGGAAGCTTCAAAGCGGATTTCACCGTCTGCCACCTCACCCGAGCTGATTCGCAATTTCTGCATCATCGCTCATATCGACCACGGCAAGTCGACCCTGGCCGACCGCATGCTCCAGATGACCGGCGTCGTCGAGAACCGCGATATGCGTGCCCAGTACCTCGACCGGATGGACATCGAACGCGAACGCGGAATCACCATCAAATCCCAGGCCGTGCGCATGCCGTGGGAACACGAGGAGACTCCGTACGCACTCAACATGATCGACACACCCGGCCACGTCGACTTCAGCTATGAGGTCTCGCGGTCGCTGGCCGCCTGTGAAGGCGCCCTGCTGCTCGTCGACTCCGCTCAGGGCATCGAAGCCCAGACTCTGGCCAACCTGTACCTGGCCATGGAGAACGATCTGACGATCATCCCCGTGCTCAACAAGATCGACCTGCCGGCCGCGCAGCCGGAGAAATACGCGGAAGAGCTCGCCAACCTCATCGGCTGCGAACCCGAGGACTGCCTGCTCGTGTCCGGCAAGACCGGCGAAGGCGTCGAGGAGGTCCTCGACCGCATCATCACCGATATTCCCGCACCCGTCGGCGACGCCGACGCGCCAGCGCGCGCGATGATCTTCGACTCCGTCTACGACACCTACCGCGGTGTGGTCACCTATGTCCGCGTCATCGACGGTTCGCTGGCCCCACGTGAGAAGATCGAGATGATGTCGACCGGCACCACTCATGAGCTGCTGGAGATCGGCGCCTCCATGCCCGAACCCAAAGCGACGAAGGGATTGGGCGTCGGCGAGGTCGGCTACCTCATCACCGGTGTCAAGGACGTGCGACTGTCGAAGGTCGGCGACACCGTCACCGCGGCCGCGGGTCCCGCGTCCGAGCCGCTCGGCGGCTACCGCGAACCCAAGCCGATGGTGTTCTCCGGTCTCTTCCCGATCGACGGCTCCGACTACCCGGTGCTCCGTGACGCCCTCGACAAACTCAAACTCAACGACGCCTCCCTGGCGTACGAACCCGAGACCTCGACGGCTCTGGGCTTCGGCTTCCGCTGCGGATTCCTCGGCCTGCTCCACCTCGAAGTGCTGCGTGACCGGCTGGAACGTGAATTCGATCTCGACCTCATCTCCACGGCCCCGTCCGTGATCTACGACGTGACCATGGAAGACGGTACGGAGACCGTGGTGACGAACCCGAGCGAATACCCGACGGGCAAGATCAAGGAAGTCCGCGAACCGATGGTGCAGGCGACCATCCTCACCCCCAGCGACTACATCGGTGCGGTGATGGAGCTGTGCCAGGACCGCCGCGGCAAACTCCAGGGCATGGACTACCTGTCCTCGGACCGTGTGGAGATCCGCTACCGCCTGCCACTGGCCGAGATCGTCTTCGACTTCTTCGATCAGCTGAAATCCCGAACCAAGGGCTACGCCTCCCTCGACTATTCCGACGACGGCCAGGACGCCTCCGACCTCGTCAAGGTCGACATCCTGCTGCACGGCGACCAGGTCGACGCGTTCTCCGCGATAGTCCACCGCGACAACGCCTACTCCTACGGGGTGGCGATGGCCGGGAAGCTGCGCAAGCTCATCCCGCGCCAGCAGTTCGAGGTGCCCATCCAGGCGGCCATCGGCTCGCGCATCATCGCCCGTGAGACCATCCGCGCCATCCGCAAGGACGTGCTGTCGAAGTGCTACGGCGGCGACATCAGCCGTAAGCGCAAGCTGCTCGAGAAGCAGAAGGAAGGCAAGAAGCGGATGAAGATGGTCGGCACCGTGGAGGTTCCGCAGGAGGCGTTCATCGCGGCCTTGTCCTCCGATGAGCCGGAGACGAAGGACAGCAAGAAGTAAGTGCCCGCACAACCGACCGGTGAGGTCCCTCCGCGCGACGGTTCCCTGCCGACATCGGCAGGGATCGGCTCCGCCGGGCGGGGGCTGAGTCTCTACGTCCACGTCCCGTACTGCCGGGTCCGCTGCGGCTATTGCGACTTCAACACCTACACCGCCGACGACCTCGGCCCGGGCGCTTCCCGCGAGGACTACCGCGGCAATCTCGCCCGTGAGCTGGATCTGTCCGTGTCCACCCTCGCCGAGGCGGGGGCGGGCGACCGTGAGGTCTCGACGATCTTCTTCGGCGGGGGCACCCCGACGCTGCTCGCCGCGGATGTGCTCGCCGGGGTGATGGACGAAATCCGTGCCCGATACTCCCTGGCCGAAAACGTCGAAGTCACCACCGAAGCCAACCCCGACACCTTGGACCCCGCGTATATCGAGACCCTCGCCGGGTCCGGTTTCAACCGCATCTCCATGGGCATGCAGTCGGCCGTGCCGCATGTGCTCGCGACCTTGGACCGCACTCACGATCCGGAGAAGATCCCCGAGGTGGCCCGGTGGGTCAAGGAGGCGGGCCTCGAACTCAGCCTCGACCTCATCTACGGCACCCCGGGGGAGTCGATCGACGATTGGAGACGCTCTCTCGACGTGGCCCTGTCCAACGAGGTCGACCACATCTCGGCCTACTCCCTCATCGTCGAGCCGGGAACGAAGATGGGCGCGATGGTCCGCCGCGGCGAACTGCCGATGCCCGATGAGGACGACCTGGCTGACAAGTACGAGATCGCTGACGCCGCGATCTCGTCCGCCGGCCTGCACTGGTATGAAGTGAGCAATTGGTCGACCGGTCCCGATACGCGCTGTGAGCACAATATGGCGTACTGGCGCAATGCGGACTGGTGGGGTTTCGGACCCGGTGCGCACTCACATGTCGGGGGAGTCCGGTTCTGGAACGCCAAGCACCCGCGCGCCTGGGCCGACCGACTGATGGCGGGGGAGTCCCCGTCGATCGGTCGTGAGGTCCTCGACGACCAGACCCGGGAGGTCGAACGGATCATGCTCGCCGCCCGCATCGACCGAGAGCTGCGACTGGACTCTCTGGCACCAGGCAGCCAGCAGGCGATCAGAACATTCATCAAGCAGGGACTGCTCGCCGCCGATGGTGCGGAGGCAGGCTGGTTCCAGCCGACCCTGCCGGGACGCCTTATGGCCGACTATATGGTGCGCATCCTCACCGAATACGTGTGAATGAGTCTCGCCCCGCCACCCGAATCGGGCGGCGGGGCGAGCTGTTCGGCGAATCTGCTGACGAGAGATTCTCGGAGACCGTCAGATCACTTGACCCAGTTCGGAGTCATCGGGATTCGGTAGCCCTCACCGCGATTGGCTGCCGTTCCGGCGATGATCTCGATGACGATCATGTAGATCGAGAGCACCGGCAGGAGCAGGAGGATGAGCAGTCCGATGCCGACGATCGAGAGGATTCCACCGATCAGTCCGATGCCGAACCCGGCGATGACGCCGATGATCAGCAGGTTGAGCGACTGCGCACCATGATGGCGGAGGAACGGCGACTTGTCCTTGTTGATGATGAAGAGGATGAGCGTGACGATCCAGCCGACACCGACCACGTAGGTGGCGGCGTGGGCGAGGTGTGACCACAGCGCGGTCGTCCGTTCGCTCTGATCCGCGTTCCAGAATCCGAGTGAGTTCGGACCATAGGCTGCGTCCGGCAGTTCGGCTCCCATGGGCACACCTGCGGCAGCTGACTGCGCCGAGGATGCTCCCTGGAAACCGTATCCCGGCTGCGGCTGACCCTGGGGAGCGCCGTAGGGCTGTTGGGAACCGTAACCGGGCTGACTGCCATACGCCTGCTGGGAACCGTAACCGGGCTGCGAGCCCTGCTGAGGGTTCTGAGGCTGCGAACCGTACCCCGGATTCTGCTGGGAGCCGTACCGGGGCTGGCTGCCCTGGTGAGGCTGCGAACCCTGTTGCGGCTGCTGAGTGTAGGGCTGCTGCGAGCCCGACTGCGGCGAATAGTTCGGAGGCATCGGCTGTGACTGTCCGTTGTTCGGCTGCTGCGGGTTGTCCGACATGAGAGTCCCTTCAGAGATTGCGATCACTCCACACTAACCCAGTGTGTGCGGGGTGATGGGGAGATGGTCACTTGACGAAGTTGATGGTGAGCGGGAACTTGTAGCCCTCGCCCTTGTTCGCTGCGACGGCAGCGATGATATAGAAGACGCAGTAGACGATCGGGACGATGGCGGCTGCATACACGATGAAGAGGCCGAACCCGAAGGTCACCAAGGCCAGCATGAAACCGAGGATCATGAAAACGAAGATGGCCGCAGAAGTGACGATCGTGTTCGTGATCATCGCGTTGAGTCCCTGACGCGAATGCTCCCGGACGAACGGAGATTCATCCTTCTTCACGAGGAACATGATGAGCGGCATGAACCCGAAGATCAGCGATCCGAGGTGGGTCCACATGGCCGTGTTCCGGTCGGGTTCGTGCGCCATCCAGAACTGCTCGGAGCCGGGCCCGTAGGCCCGCTCGGGCAGAGAGCGTGAGTCGAACATCGCAGGATTGTGCATCTGAGGCATGCCGTAGCCGGGCTGAGCGCCATATCCGGGCTGCCCGGCGTAATTCTGCTGCCCGCCGTATGCCTGCTGAGACCCGTACCCGGGCTGCGCGCCGTACCCCGGCTGACCACCGTGCGTGCGCGGCTGAGAGTACTGCTGGTTCTGCGGCGCGTAGGGCTGCTGCGGACCCGAAGCCTGAGAATAGTTCGGCGGCATCGGTCGGCTGCCGGGCTGTTCGGGGTGATGCGACATGGGGATCCTTTCGACACGTGCTTGCCATTCACACTAGCCGAGCGACGTGTCTCGGGGATGTCGGGAAAGCCTCACTCCTGTGACAGATTCGCCACAAGCTTCGCCACAAGCAGCCTGCGCCGATCTGACGGAAAGATGCCGACCCGGCTGAGTCAGTCAGCCGACGGTGACGAAGTCGATGAGCTCCTCGACCCGCCCCGACAGCGTCGGCTCGACATCGGCGATGGTGCTGACCTTCCCGAGGATGCGCACCCATCCGCGAGCGACATCCCGATGGTCGGCATGCGGCCATCCGATGCGACGGAGGATTCCCGTCTTCCAATCCTCACCGCGAGGGACGACCGGCCATTCGCGGATGCCGACGACATGGGGCTTCACCGCCTGCCAGATGTCGACGTAGGGATGACCGATGATGTGGACGACGTCGCGGTAGCGCGGATCGGCGCGGACCGCCTCGGCGATCTTCGATTCCTTCGTCCCGCTCACCAGATGGTCGGCGAGGACGCCGACGCGATGGTCCCGATCCGGACCGAAGGCCTCGAGCTTGTCGGCGACATCATCGAGACCGCCCAAGGGTTCGACGACGACGCCTTCGATGCGCAGATCATCGCCCCAGATCTTCTCGACGAGTTCGGCATCGTGCTTGCCCTCGACCCAGATCCGCGAGCCGCGGGCCACTCGAGCCTTCGCACCGACCACGGCGCGAGAGCCCGAAGCCGTCCGCCCGGGCTGCTGCGCCTTCTTCTTCGGCAGCTGCACATCGACGGGCTGCCCCTCGAGGAGGAAGCCCGGTCCCAGCGGAAAGGCGCGGACCTTGCCGACGCGGTCCTCGAGCTTGACGACGACACCGGCCGTGGTCTTCTCCGCGCCGACGACGGCACCGACATAGCCGCTCATCGCATCCTCGAGAACCATGCCCAGGCCGAGCTCGACCTGACGGGACTTCTTCGGACGGTGCGACGACGGCGAGGAACCGGAGAGCACATCAGGGCCGTAACGATCAAAAGCATTCACGGGCACCCACCATAATCAAGGTCGGCCGCGCAGGCGCGCAGACCCGCAGGCCACCCCCAGAAATGAATTCCGGGAACGAGAAGCGTAGAATTGGCACTCAGACTCAAGGAGTGCCAAACACAGGCACGAGACCGCGATCGGCCAGCGACACGGAGAGGAGGCCCGCGATGAACGACAGCAGACGAGCACAGGTGCTGCGCGCCATCGTCGAGGACTTCGTCGCCACCAACGAACCCGTGGGATCGAAAGCCATCGTGCAGCGCCACACCCTCGGCGTCTCTCCTGCCACGATCCGCAACGACATGGCCCAGCTCGAGCAAGAGGGGTACATCGCCCAACCCCACACCTCCGCAGGCCGGATTCCCACCGACCTCGGCTACCGGATGTTCGTCGACCGCATCGACGAATTCAAACCGCTGACCACCGCCGAACGTCGCGCGATCTTCCAGCTCATCGACGGCGATGTTGACCTCGACGAGATGCTCGACCGCACGGTCCGCGTCCTCTCCGGTCTCACCCGACAGGTGGCGCTCATCCAATATCCCACGGTGTCGCGGGCGCGCATCAAACACATCGAGATCGTCGGCCTCGGCCCCGGGCGGATCCTCGTCGTCCTCATCACCGACGCCGGTCAGGTCGAACAGAAGTCCGTGATCGCCCCGAGCCCGCTCGACGAAGACGCCGTCCGCGGTCTGCGCGACCAGATCAACGCCGAATTCGCCGGGCGCACGCTCGCGCAGGTCTTCGGATCGAGCCCCGCCGAGGCGGCCGCCCCTGAACCGACCGAGCCGAGCAGTCGTGACGACTCCGGTCTGACGCAGGTCAGGGCCGCTGTCGTCGACCTCGTCGCCGCCACCCGCGAAGAGCGCATCATCATGGCCGGGACCGCGAACCTCGCCCGCTCCGGAAGCGAATTCGGAGAGAAGATGGCCCCGATCCTCGAAGCTTTCGAAGAGCAGGTGGTCCTGCTCAAGCTGCTCACCTCGATGGCCGAAGACCACGAGGGGATCAGCGTGCGCATCGGGCGTGAGAATACTCACGAATCATTCAGTTCGACTTCCGTCGTCGCCGCCGAATATGGTCATGACGCGGGTTCGTCGGCCAGACTGGCAGTGCTCGGTCCGACCCGGATGGACTATCCGACGACCATCTCGGCAGTCCGTGCCGTCGCCAAATACGTGTCCTCGATCCTCGACCGAGGGTAGGGCCGCGGCAGTGACGACGACCAGGGGCGCCTGCAGACGGGCAGCACGACACTGGTGAGCACCGCGCAGCAGCGCAGCCACCACCACGAACAGAGAAGACCACTACGTCAGGGAGAGAGAAGTTTCTGTGGCCGATCACTATGAAACACTCGGAGTGTCCAAAGATGCTTCCGCGGCTGAGATCAAGTCGTCGTACCGGAAGCTGGCACGCAAGTACCACCCGGACGTCAATCCCGGTCACGAAGACGAATTCAAAGCCATCTCACTGGCCTACGACGTGCTCTCCGATCCGGAGAAGCGCCGCAACTACGATATGGGCGGCGGCGAGAACGGCCAGGGCTTCCCCGCCGGCGGCGGCTTCGGCGGGTTCGGAGACATCTTCGAGACCTTCTTCGGCGGTGGCGGCGGTCAGGCCGGAGGCCCGATCCCGCGCACCCAGCGCGGCAAGGATGCCCTCGTCGGAGTCAATATCGACCTGAAGACCGCGGCCTTCGGCGGCACCGTCGATCTCGATGTCACCACTGCGGTCGTCTGCGACACCTGTTCGGGTGCCGGCACGCAGGAAGGCACGAAGATCGAGACCTGCTCGCTGTGCCACGGAGCCGGCAGCGTCCAGCGCATGACCCGGACCCTGCTGGGTCAGATGGTCACGAACCAGACCTGCAACTCCTGCCACGGCTTCGGCACCGTCATCCCGAACCCCTGCCTCAACTGCCAGGGCGACGGACGCGTGCGCAAACAGCGGACCATGAAGATCCGGATCCCCGCCGGCGTCTCCGACGGCACCCGCATCCAGCTGAGCAGCCAGGGTGAGGTCGGCCCCGGAGGCGGACCCGCCGGTGACCTGTTCGTCGAGGTCATGGTCACCCGCCACGAGGTCTTCCAGCGAGACGGTGACAACCTCCGGGCAGCGGTCTCCGTGCCGATGACCGCAGCGACGCTGGGCGCGACCATCCCGTTCGAGACCTTCGACGGCACCCAGGACCTCACCATCGCAGCCGGCATCCAGTCCGGCACCGTCGTCAAGCTCCCCGGACTCGGCGCCACCCGCCTGCGTTCGGAGACCCGCGGCGACATGCTCATCACCGTCGACGTCCTCACCCCGGACAAGCTCGACGACGAACAGCGCGAACTGCTCGAGAAGCTCGCCGAACTGCGCGGAGAAGAGACACCGCGTGCCCAGATTTCGACCGAGAACCGCGGAATGTTCTCCCGCATGCGTGAGAGGTTCGCCGGTCGGTGAGTCTTCCCGTCTTCCGCTCCGCCACCGCCGCCGAGGCGGTCGTCGGGTCCGCCCTCACCCTCGGTGAGGACGTGGCCGGGCACGCGGTGCGGGTGCGTCGGATCGGCCCCGGTGAGGTGATCGACATCGTCGACGGTGAGGGCACACGTGTGCGCGGAACCGTCACGGCCGCCTCGGCGAGCGAGGTGACGATCGACGTCACCGCGGTGACGAATGAAGACAGCACGGGCCCACGGCTCGTGCTCGTCCAAGCCCTGGCCAAGGGCGACCGGGACCTGCAGGCCATCGAAACGGCCACGGAGATCGGCGTCGACGAAGTCATCCCCTGGGCCGCCGAACGCTCGATCGCCGACTGGCCGGCGAAGAAGCGGGAGAAGATGGCAGCGAAGTGGGAGAACCTCCTGAATGCAGCCTCCCTGCAGGCCCGACGCTCGCGGTTTCCGGTGCTGCGCGAACTCGTCCGCGGTGCCTCCCTGGCCAAATCCCTCGACGAGACCGACGCGGTCTTCGTCCTCCACGAGACCGCCGAGCGCAGGCTCTCCGAAGCGCTGGCGGCGCTGACCGCCGACGAGTCCTCGCCGCTGCCGGAGCGCATCGTCTTCGTCGTCGGACCCGAGGGCGGCATCAGTGATAGAGAACTCGACGCCCTGAGCGCTTGTGGAGCGACTCCGGTGCTGCTGGGACCGACGATCCTGCGCTCGTCATCGGCGGGACCCGCCGGCCTCGTCCTGGCCCAGAATTCATTGGGCCGTTGGTGAGGCATCGGACTAGGATGGAAGCACACTCAGGCGCTGCCGGAGATGGTGCGCCCACTTGCAAAGGAACATTCTGGACATCACCCCACCGAACACGAACCCCATGAACCCCACCGACTCGGACACCGCCGCCCCCGGTGACGGTGCCGCAGACAAGGACGCCGTGACGGACACGCGCGGCGCCGAACGCGACACCGTGCGCCTGGTCATCCCGGACTCCATCGACCTCGTCGCCTTCTTCGGCCCCGGAGAAAAGAACCTGCGCGCGCTGGAGAAGACCTTCGACGACCTCGACATCCATGTTCGGGCCAACCAGGTCCAGGTCACCGGCGATCCCAAGCGCGTGGAAGCCTTCGTCAGCGTCATCGGGGAACTCAAGAAGCTCCACACGGCCGGCCATCGCATCAACGAAGAGACGATCGACCGGGTCACGACGTTCTCCTCCGAAGGGGCGGCCGCCTCGGCGGTGCTGGGCACGAACATCCTCTCCACCAGGGGAAAGTCGATTCGTCCGAAGACGATGGGCCAACACGACTACGTCAAGGCTATCCGCAACCACACGATCACCTTCGGCATCGGCCCGGCCGGAACCGGCAAGACGTATCTGGCGATGGCCATGGCCGTCAATGCCCTCCAGCACAAAGAGGTCTCGCGGATCATCCTCACCCGGCCGGCCGTCGAAGCCGGGGAATCACTGGGATATCTGCCGGGCACGCTCAACGACAAGATCGACCCGTATGTGCGCCCGCTCTATGACGCTCTGCACGATATGGTCGACCCCGAGTCGATCCCGCTGCTCATCGAGACCGGCACGATCGAGGTCGCTCCCTTGGCCTATATGCGCGGGCGGACCCTCAACGACGCCTTCATCATCCTCGACGAGGCCCAGAACACGACCGCCGAGCAGATGAAGATGTTCCTCACCCGACTCGGCTTCGGATCGCGCATGGTCGTCACCGGCGACATCTCCCAGATCGACCTGCCGGGCAAGACCCGCAGCGGACTCAAGGTCGTCCGCGACATCCTCGACGGGATCGACGACCTGCAGTTCTGCGAGCTGGGCAGCAAGGACGTCGTCCGGCATTCGCTGGTGACGAAGATCGTCGAAGCCTACGACCTGTGGGGGAATGCCGAATGAACACCGAGATCCTCAACGAGACCGACGCCGAGGTGGACCTGGACGAAGTCGTGGCCCTGACCGAATACTTAGGCGATGCCCTGCACATGCACCCCGGTGCAGAGCTGGCCGTGACGATGGTCGATTCGGCGGCCATGTCCGAACTCCACGTCACCTGGATGGACCTCGAAGGTCCGACCGACGTCATGTCGTTTCCCATGGATCAGCTCCACCGCGGTGAGCCGGACAAACCGACCGAGGGTCAGATGGGCGATATCATCATCTGCCCCGAGGTCGCCGAGGCCCAAGCTCGTGCGGCCGGCCATTCGGCGATGGACGAGATCCTTCTGCTCACCGTCCACGGATTCCTCCACCTGCTCGGCTACGACCACGGTGAGCCGGAGGCGCGGGAGGAGATGTTCGCACTCCAGCGGCATCTGCTGCTGACCTTCTTCGCGGCCCGCTACGACGGTCGCACCGACATCCCCACCCCCACCGAGGTCTGATCGTGTTCATGTTCTTCCTCGGGGCGGCACTGTGCCTCATCATCGCAGCCACCCTCTCCGCTGTGGATGCTGCGCTGCTCAACGTCTCCCACCATGCGGTCGAGGAGGCGAAGGAGGACGGCAAACGCTCAGCTGTGCGCGTGGAGAGGATCCTCGCGGACCTGCCGACGAACATCAACGTCATCATCTTCGTCCGCAACTTCCTCGAAGCACTCGCTACGGTCTTCATCGCCCTGGCCTACGACTCCTACTACTCCGTGGGCCCGCTCATGGTCTTCCTCACGGTGATCACCGCCTCGGTGTCGGTCTTCATCATCGCCGGAGTGTCCCCGCGCACGATCGGCAAACGGCGGTCGCTGGCCGTGAGCCTCAACCTCAGCTGGGTTGTGCGCATCGTCCTCGTCGCGCTCAAACCGCTGACCCGCATCCTCGTCGTGCTCGGCAATCTGCTCACACCCGACAAGGTGTACAAGGACGGTCCGTTCGTGACCTCCGAACAGCTGCGCGACCTCGTCGAACGTGCCAGCGAATCCGACGTCATCGAAGACGGCGAACGCGAGATGATCCAGTCCGTGTTCAACCTCTCGGACACCTCGGCGAACGAAGTCATGGTGCCGCGCACCGACCTCATCACCGTCGATGCGGACGTCAGTCTGCAGAAGACGATGAACCTGTTCTTCCGCTCCGGCTTCTCCCGCATCCCCGTCTGCGGGGAGGATCTCGACGACGTCCGTGGAGTCGCCTACCTCAAGGACGTCGCGCGTCGTCTCCACCTCCACCCCGAGGAGGCCGAACGTCCCGTGGGCAACCTGGCTCGCACCGTCCTGTTCGTCCCGGAGACGAAGCCGGCCGATGACCTGCTGCGGCAGATGCAGCTGGACTCGACGCATCTGGCGATCCTCGTCGACGAATACGGCGGCACCGCCGGGCTTGTGACGATCGAGGACATCGTCGAAGAGATCGTCGGCGAGATCGAAGACGAATACGACAACGGCGATGACGAACTCGTCGCCGCCGACGACGGATCGTTCATCATCAGCACCCGCATGTCGATCTCCGACTTCGCGGAATACTTCGATGTCAGGATCGACGAGGACGATGTCAACAGCGTCGGCGGGCTGCTGTCGAAGCTCATCGACCGGGTGCCGATCGACGGTTCCCACGCTGAGATCGAAGGACTCGAGATCGAAGCCATGGAGGGGCAGGGCCGCCGCCACCGGATCACCCACGTGCGGGTCACCCGCACCCACGAGGACAGCAGAGACGACGCGCAGACCGCCGCAGCCGGTGGTTCGGGGACGAAGGAAGAAGACTGAGATGGAATTTCGCACGGACTACCCCGAGGACTACCGGGCCGGTTTCGCCTGCTTCGTGGGGCGGCCCAATACGGGCAAATCGACGCTGACGAACGCTCTGGTGGGGGAGAAGGTCGCGATCACCTCGGCCAAACCTCAGACGACCCGTCACACCATTCGCGGAATCGTCCACAAGGACGACCACCAGCTCATCCTCATCGACACCCCCGGACTGCACAAACCGCGCACCCTCCTCGGTTCGCGGCTGAATGATCTTGTGGCGTCCACACTGGGAGAGGTCGACGTCATCGGCTTCTGCCTGCCCGCCGATGAGCCGATCGGCCCCGGTGACCGCTATATCGCCTCCCAGCTGGCGCTGCTGGACGGACGGACCCCGATCGTGGCGCTCGTGACGAAGGTCGATCGGGTGCCCAAGGACAAGATCGCCGAGGCGCTGCTGGCCGTCGGGGAACTCGCCGACTTCGCCGACGTCGTCCCCGTCTCCGCGGTCGAGGACTTCCAGGTCGACACCGTCGATTCGGTGCTCGCGGCACATCTGCCGAAATCTCCTCCGCTCTACCCCGACGGCGACCTCACGGATGAGCCGGAGGAGAAGATGATCGCCGAACTCGTCCGTGAAGCAGCCCTCGAGGGTGTGCGGGATGAGCTGCCACATTCGCTGGCCGTGCAGGTCGAGGAGATGTATCCGCGGGAGGGACGCAGCGAGGAGAATCCGCTGTGGAACGTCCACGTCAACCTCTATGTCGAACGTCCCAGTCAGAAGGCCATCATCATCGGCAAGGGCGGCAGCCGACTGAAGGCCATCGGCTCGGAATCCCGGCAGGGCATCGAACGGCTCCTCGGCACGAAGGTCTACCTCGACCTGCACGTCAAGGTGGCCAAGGACTGGCAGCGCGATCCGAAGCAGCTCGGCCGCCTCGGCTTCGACTTCAACAACTGAGCCTGTCAAGCCTGACGCCGATGGCGGGGTGTACCGCGCGTTGTCTGTCAGTTGTCAGGTGGCGGAATCCGCGCCGATCCGCGTCGATCCGCGCTCTGTGATGGACGCCACCTCGTATCGGCCGAGTTGAACCGGGTGCTCGAGCCTGCCTTAGACTAGGCCGAGTGAATGCCGAGCAGACTCTGGTCGCACTGAGCGACCGATCCCCACAGGTTGCCCCCGAAGAGCTCATCGCAGGCCTCGTGCCGCCGCCTCAGTTCGAGGACGTGTCCTTCGACAGCTACCGCACGGACCCCGCCGAACCTTCGCAGGAAGAAGCGCGGAACAAGCTGCGGGAATTCACCGAACGCTCCACCAGCCAGGGATTCTTCGGCAAGCTGTTCTCGAAGGGCAAGTCCGGCGGCGCGAAGGGCGTCTACCTCGACGGCGGCTACGGCGTCGGGAAGACCCACCTGCTGGCCTCTGCCTGGCATGCGAATGAGAAGCCGGCGACCTTCGGCACCTTCGTTGAGTACACGAACCTCGTCGGAGCCTTGGGCTTCGCCCGAGCCCGCGACGACCTGTCGAAGATGAAGCTCGTCTGCGTCGACGAATTCGAACTCGACGATCCCGGCGACACCGTGCTCATGTCGCGACTGATGCGTGAGCTCACCGACGCCGGGGTGAAGATCATCGCAACGTCGAACACTCTGCCCGGTTCGCTGGGGGAGGGGCGCTTCGCCGCTCAGGACTTCCTGCGCGAGATCCAGGCACTGGCCGATCAGTTCGAGGTCTATCGTATCGACGGCAAGGACTATCGTGCTCGGGAGCTCACCGCTCCGGCAGACCCGCTGCCTGAATCCGAGCTCGATTCGGCCGCAAGCCAGCTCGACGGGGTCGTCGCCCGTGACGACTTCTCTCAGCTGCTCAGCCACCTGTCCACTGTCCACCCCTCACGCTACGGGCGGATGGTCGATGGCATCGACGCGGCTGTGTGGGAGAACGTGCGCACCATCGACAACGAGAGCGTGGCTCTGCGGTTCGTTGCGCTCGTCGACCGGCTCTACGACCGCAATGTGCACATCATCAACTCCGGCGCGGCCCTCGACAAGGTCTTCACGGAGGAGTCGCTGGCCGGCGGGTACAAGAAGAAGTACATGCGCTGCCTCTCACGCCTGACCGCTCTGTCGTCCTGATCCAGGACCGGGTTCGTCAAAGCCCCGCCGGCAGACGCCGGACACTGTCTGCACCCTCCAGAAACAGGCACGGTCGACACTGACGACGCCCGCCACACCTCAGATCGAGGTGCGACGGGCGTCTTTCGTCTCAGCGCAGGCCAGACGGTCGTCTCAGCGCAGTCCGATCAGATCGAAGACGCGCAGGTCCGGCACCCAATCTGGCAGACCGGTGAGCCTGAGAGTCAGCCACACGATGATTCCGACGAAGGCGGCTGTCACTGCCCCGACAGTCCACCGCACCCACAGGGGCTGCGCCATGATCCACTGCGTCCAGCGTTCGACATTCACCCGTACGAAGTGCAGAAGGCGCTGAGCCCAGCGGAACTCGCTGGAGATGATGAATAATCCGATGATGACGATGAGCCAGCCGGGACCGGGCAGTGGAACAAGGGCGAGGCCGACGAGCACGATGATCGTGCCGAGTCCGCCGACGATGCTGCGATAGATGGCTGCCGTGTGCGCATTGGCCAGCACAGTGCGTCGCCACCGGAGGAAGCCCAGGCGCAGCTTCCTCCACGGTCGGGGACCTTGTCGATGGTGGCGTGACAACCAGCCTTTGGGGCGGGTCTGCGAGCTCTCTGCGTTCACCCAACCACTATAAGATGGTGACCCTGAAAGCTTGATCGGTACGTGTGACCACGATCACCCGATTCTGATTTTGCGTATGCCGCCACCTGCGTATAGAGTTATATCTCGTTGCCAGGGAAACCGGGCAGCGAGAAATGCGGATGTGGCTCAGTTGGTAGAGCATCACCTTGCCAAGGTGAGGGTCGCGGGTTCGAGTCCCGTCATCCGCTCGGAGGCGTCATGGCACTGCCTTGGCGGTGGCGTGGCCGAGAGGCGAGGCAGCGGCCTGCAAAGCCGTATACACGGGTTCGAATCCCGTCGCCACCTCGGATGACCGGCAGAAATGGCGGTTGACCAGCGCGATTGGCGCAGCGGTAGCGCGCTTCCTTCACACGGAAGAGGTCACTGGTTCGATCCCAGTATCGCGCACAGGGATCCTCGGGTTCCGGTGCAACAAATGAATAGAGCGCGATTGGCGCAGTGGTAGCGCGCTTCCCTGACACGGAAGAGGTCACTGGTTCGATCCCAGTATCGCGCACAGGAGAAGCCCCGAGTGATCCACTCGGGGCTTCGTGCATTCACGCTCGCGCAGATTCTGATCATTAACCCGATTCTGCCCATTGACTCTCATCAGCCCACTCCTGGAGTCTCCTCTTTCGGCGAAGCACGGTTTGAGGCGGACAGCCCATGTTCAAACAGGGGCTGCTCACCCTAGAGTGTGCGGAACGCGCGAAACACAATTGTGTACGTTCAGTTCAGCGTGTTCCAGGACTGAAACGCCGTCAGCATGCGGTAACAAAGGGGTTTGCTAGTACGCTAGGTGTTGTACTAAACGACGATGACTTCGGAGCACCTATGTCTACTCCTCAGAACCCGTACGGTTCGGGTGACGGTTCGCCCAACGACCCCAACGGGCAGAACCCGAACAACCAGCCGCCGAATGCCCCCAACTACGGCAATGATCAGAATTCCGGCCAGCAGCCGGGCCAGTCCGGCTCGGAGCAGTCCGGTCAGCAGTACGGCTCGGCGGGCAACCAGCCCTACGGTTCGCAGCCGAACTACGGCCAGGGCGGCAACGACGGCTCGCAGCAATACGGACAGCAGGCTCCCCAGTACGGTTCGCAGCCCAACTACGGTGCGTCGAACGACCAGAACCAGTACGGTCAGAATCAGTACGGTCAGGACCCGAACAACCAGTACGGCCAGGGTCAGGGCGACCAGAACCCGTACGGAGACAACCAGTACGGGCAGAATCCCTATGACGCCAACGCGCAGTACGATGCCAACCAGTACGGTCAGCAGCCGGCTTACGCAGGTGCAGACGGTTCCTCCGATCAGTTCATCCCAGCCAACCCGAACGCCGCCTACGGTCAGTACCCGTCTGGCAGCGGCGGGAACACGTCGAAGAACATCTGGGGCATCCTCGCCCTCATCGGCGGCATCGTCGGTGTCCTCGGTGCCTTCGTCTTCGGCGGCGGCGCACTCTTCGGCATCGCAGCGGTGATCTTCGGCTTCGTCGGACTCTCCGCAGTCAAGAAGGGCCTCGCCAGCAATAAGGGCCTCAACATCACCGGCATCATCCTCGGTATTGTGTCGGTGGTCATCTCGATCGCCGTGATCGTCGCGACCGTCATGTTCGGCGCGTTCATCTTCAAGGCTGCTGACGAAGCCGCCAGCTCCTCCGCCCCCGCCGACCCGAGCCAGGGCGCGGGTCAGGATCCCAGCCAGGGATCCGGCGGCTCTGACGGCGGAGACGCTCCGCCCGCCCAGGCCGGCGAGGTCGAGATCGGCACCGACGTCACCGCAGCGATCAATGTCCGCCCCGGCACTGCATCGTCGTCAGCCTCAGGCGCCGAGTCATCGAATGGTGAGGTCGCCATCGTGACGATGACCGTGAAGAACGACTCGAGCTCCGACATCGAGATGACTCTCACGAATCTGTCCGCCAACAACGGCGGCAGCACGGAATACGACGACGTCTTTGACTCCGCGAACAGCTACAGGGGCTCTCTGGTCTTCACCGATCCGGTTCCTGCCGGCGGTGAGAAGACCTATGAGCTCGCTTTCGGCGTTCCCGAGGCCGAGCTCGACGGGATGCACCTCAAACTTGAACTCGGCGAGGACCTCGGCAAGGGCAAGGACTTCGAGTTCTACAAGCAGTGAGCGACTGAACCCCGAGGTGACAGGGCGCATGCGGTCCTGAACGCTCGGGTAAAGTCCCCAGCAGACTCAGTGTGGGTGGCAGTCATTCGACTGCCACCCAACTGATTTGTCACAAGCGAATTGGTACTAGAATCTGAGGGTGACCAACCCACCGAACGGGTTGGTCGACTGAACACTTAACGAACGGAGAAGATCAGTGGCAGACAGCATCGACTGCGCGGGCGAAAGCATTCCCTGGAAAGAGGGTCTGACCGGAACGGAGATCTTCTCCACCGACCGCACAGTCGTCGCCATGTGGCTGAACGGCGAACCCGCCGACCTCAGCCGTCAGCTGCAGTCAGGCGATCGGATCGCTCCGATCACCATCGACTCCGACGCCGGACTCGACATCCTGCGCCACTCCACCGGTCATGTCACCGCACAGGCCGTCCAGGAGCTCTTCCCCGGAACCAAGCTCGGCATCGGGCCCTACATCACCGACGGCTACTACTTCGACTTCGATGTCGCCGAACCCTTCACCCCGGAAGATCTCAAGGCGATTCAGAAGAAGGCCGCCCAGATCGTCAAGTCCGGACAGACCTTCAACCGTGTCGTCGTCACCGAGGACGAGGCCCGCGCCCGCATGGCGAACGAGCCCTACAAACTCGAACTCATCGGTGACAAGGGCAAGGGCACCGATGAAGAGGCCTCCGTCGAGGTCGGCGGCGGTGAACTCACCGTCTACGAAAATGTCGACCGCAAGGGCGAAGTCGTGTGGCAGGACCTCTGCCGCGGCCCCCACCTGCCCAACACCAAGCTCATCGGCAACGGCTTCGCCATCACTCGTTCCTCGGCCGCCTACTGGCGCGGCGACCAGGCGAACGCGAGCCTGCAGCGCGTCTACGGAACCGCATGGGCCTCGAAGGATGACCTCAAGGCCTACCAGGACCGCATCGCCGAGGCCGAACGTCGCGATCACCGCAAGCTCGGCGCCGAGATGGACCTGTTCTCCTTCCCCGAGGAGCTCGGCTCCGGTCTGCCTGTCTTCCACCCCAAGGGCGGCGTCATCAAACGGGAGATGGAGGACTACGTCCGCGCCCGTCACATCGACGAGGGCTTCGAGTATGTCGGCACCCCGCACATCTCGAAAGAGACTCTCTACTACACCTCGGGACACCTGCCCTACTACGGCGAGAACATGTTCCCGGCCATGTCCGTCGACGAGGTCCGCAACGAGTCCGGCGAGGTCGTCAAGGAGGGCACTCCCTACCGGCTCAAAGCCATGAACTGCCCGATGCACAACCTCATCTACCGGTCCCGCGGCCGCTCCTACCGCGATCTGCCGCTGCGCCTGTTCGAGTTCGGCACCGTCTACCGCGACGAGGCCTCCGGAGTCATCCACGGCCTCACCCGCGTCCGTGCACTCACCCAGGACGACTCACACTCCTACGTCGCCCAGGAAGACGCCGCCGCAGAGATCCGCCACCTGCTGAACTTCGTGCTCAGCCTGCTGCGCGACTTCGGCCTCGACGACTTCTACCTCGAACTCTCCACCCGCGACGAGGACGGGAAGAAAGCCGACAAGTTCATCGGCTCCGACGAGCAGTGGGCCGAAGCCACCAGCGTGCTCGAGGAAGTCGCCCAGGAGACCGGACTCGAACTCGTCCCCGACCCGGGCGGCGCGGCCTTCTACGGTCCGAAGATCTCCGTCCAGGCCCGCGACGCCATCGGCCGCACCTGGCAGATGTCGACCGTCCAGCTCGACTTCAACCAGCCCGAGCGCTTCGGACTCGAATACGTCGCCGCCGACGGCTCCCGCAAACAGCCGGTGATGATCCACTCCGCGAAGTTCGGCTCCATCGAACGCTTCCTCGGCGTGCTCACCGAGCACTACGCCGGTGCCTTCCCCGTGTGGCTGGCACCCGTGCAGGTGACCTGCATCCCCGTGGCCGACGAGTTCAACGACTACCTCGCCGAGGTGGCCGACCAGCTGCGCAAGGCCGGAGTCCGGGTCGAGATCGACGACAGCGACGATCGATTCCCCAAGAAGATCCGCAATGCGTCGAAGTCGAAGGTGCCCTTCACCCTCATCGCCGGAGGAGAGGACCGCGACGCAGGAGCCGTGTCCTTCCGCTTCCGCAGCGGTGAACAGGAGAACGGCGTCCCCGTCGCCGAGGCGGTGCGACGGATCCTCGACTCGATCGAAACCAAGGCTCAGGTATGAGCGGAGGCGACGACGACCGATCCGCTCAGGAGAACCCGGACGGCCGCCTCGGCGAGGGGATTCCCCACCCCGAGGCTGCCGCCGGGTTCCCCGGGGAACCCGACGGATTCCAACGTCTGTGGACCCCGCACCGGATGGTCTACATCGACGGTCAGGACAAACCGAAGGGCGATCAGCCCGAGGAATGCCCGTTCTGCGCGGCACTGTCGAAGTCGGATGAGGACGGACTCATCGTCGCCCGCGGCCAGGCCGTGTATGCGGTGCTCAACCTCTACCCGTACAACCCCGGCCACCTGCTCATCTGCCCCTACCGCCACGTCGCCGACTACACGGATCTGACCGGGGAGGAGACCGTGGAACTCGCCGAGTTCACGCAGAAGGCGATGCGCGTCATCCGGGCGGTATCCGGACCCCACGGATTCAACCTGGGCATGAACCAGGGGCCGGTGGCCGGCGCGGGAATCGCCGCTCACCTGCACCAGCACGTCGTCCCGCGCTGGGGCGGAGACGCGAACTTCCTGCCAGTGATCGCCCAGACCAAGGCCCTGCCGCAAGTGCACGCCGATGTGCAGGCACGGCTCAAAAAGGAATGGAACAGATGAATCCTGAAGACCTCGGCACTCTTGCCGAGTACTCCTCACCCGTGTTGCGCGGCCATGACACCGTCATCACGATCCGACGACCCGACCTCGAGTCCAACAGCTACCTCTCCCAGCTGTTCTCGCTGACCGAGGACACCTCCAGACGGCTGACCCACTCATGGTCGGACTCGACCCCGCAGTGCGGTCCGAACTGGTCGGGATACCTCAGCGCGGAGAAGAAGGCAGCCCCGCAGCTCTACGTCGGTGACAGCCTGGAGACGGCACACCAGATCACGGACAACCACCTCGGCGTGGCCGAATTCGCGCTCGACGACTCCCGTTCCAGGGCCCTCTACGTCGCCCGCGTCGCCGAACCCGGACGCTACGGACTCGACGAATCCATTCCGGCGACCGAAGAAGCCCCACGCCGGATCACCACGGCATCCTACCTGGCCAACGGCCTCGGCTATACGAATGACCGACCCGCACGGGCCTTCCTCGTCGACCTCGCCGAACCCGGTCTCGGCACCGTGGGCCTGCGCGGGGCGTCCGAGGTTCCGCTGTCGACTCTGCTGACGACCCCGGACAGCGACGTCCACGATCCGCAGTTCTCCCCGGACGGACACTGGGCGAGCGTGATCGCAGCGGTCGAACCCGATCGCGGGCGGCCCGACTTGCGCAGCACCGTGTGGCTGCTCGGCCGCGAGGAGTCGCGCCCGCTTGACCTGCCGCCGATGAGTGTGAGTCTGCACGTGTGGATCGACGCTGATCGGGTGCTGCTGCTCGGCAATGCGCTGACCCGGGACGAACTCGACTTCGTCGGGCAAATGCCCGGGCTCTTCATCCACACGGTGTCGACCGGCTCCACGAGGCGGCTGACCGACCCGGAGACCGTGGCGCTGGCACCGATCCCGCCGCAGATCCGCGGGGGAGCGGTCGTCGCCGCTGTCGACACGGACGGGGCCACCCGAATCGTTCGCATCGGCCTCGACGCCGCAGAGGTCGGCATCGACGACCTCGAGTTCCTCACCGACGACACCACCGTCGTCAACGGCTTCGATGCCGACAACGAGACGCTCGTCTTCACGGGATCGACCCCGCACTCTCCGGCCGTGCTCGGCCGCATCGCTCTCGGCGGGCCCACGGCGTCCGGGGCCGCCACGGAGATGGGGTCCTCTGTCATCGTCAAGGAGCATCCGGCACCGGCGAACTCCGTCCTGCCTCAGGTCCTGCGGGTGCCAGGCGATTCCGGGACGATCACCGGCTGGCTGGCCAAACCGCACGGCGAGGGACCGTTCCCCGTCATCCTCAACATCCACGGCGGACCCTTCGCCCAGTACACACATTCGTGGTTCGACGAGACCCAGGTGCTCACGTCGGCAGGCTACGCCGTCGTGTTCTCGAACCCGCGCGGATCCGGCGGCCGCACCCGCAGCTGGGGGACCGCAGTCCAGGGCGATATGGCGAAACCCGCGATGGCCGATGTGCTCGCCGTCCTCGACCACGCCCTCGAATCCGATCCGTCGCTGGACCGCAGCCGTCTGGGCATCCAGGGCGGATCGTATGGGGGATATCTCACAGCCATGACGATCGCCGCGGACCATCGGTTCCGTGCCGCCATCGTCGAACGCGGCTACCTCGACCCCGACAGCTTCGTCGGGACCTCCGACATCGGCCGCTTCTTCACCGAGGAGTACACGAGCCGCAGCCGTGAGGCGATCACACGCCAGTCGCCCCTGGCCCACGCACCGCAGGTCGGCACACCGACCCTGGTGATGCACTCGGAACTCGACCTGCGCTGCCCGCTGGAACAGGCCCAGCAGTACTATGCGGCCCTGCAGAGAGTCGGAGTCGACACCGAGATGCTCATCTTCCCCGGCGAGAACCACGAACTCTCCCGGGCCGGGCAGCCCCGCCACCGCAGGCAGCGCTTCGAAGCCATCCTCGACTGGTGGGACCGCCGACTGAGCGGTGGGAACCGGACACCGCCGGCCGAAGAGCGACACATCCCGGAAGCGGCCGATCCAGAGGCCGCCTCTGCCTCTGACACCGCGTCATGAACGTCGAGTTGGTCGGTAAAGGGCAGACCCGATATCGTTCTCTGGACCGCTGTCGCGCTCTTGCCGAAATCCCCCAGCGTCATTATTCTGCAAACACTTGCCTCCCTTCGCCGCCGACCACTGGAGAAACATGAAACCTCGTAAAGCCTCACGGGTCGTTTTACTCAATGAGCGCGACGAGGTTCTCCTGATCCGAGCCCAAGATCTGCTGACCCCCAGTCACCAATGGTGGATGACCTGCGGCGGCGGTTCCGAACTCGGTGAGTCGGCCGCGCAGACGGCAGCGCGGGAACTGGCAGAGGAGACCGGGATCGAATGCGAACCGCACGAACTCATCGGTCCCTTGGCCACTCGTGACGAAGTCTTCGAATTCACGGAGAAGTCTCTGCGCCAAGTCGAAACCTATTTCGCGTTCCGCACCAGCGAGGACATCGAACTCGAAGACGCAGTCTGGACGGATATCGAGAAACGCAGCCTGCTCGAATTCCGCTGGTGGACCCGGGAGGAGCTCCTGACCACGACAGAGACGATCTATCCGAAGAATCTGCTCGGCCTCATCGATCTGGCAACCGCCGGGTCCGTTCCCGAAGTGCCGCTGGTCATCGACTGAACTCGCGATTGCGGTTCAGCGGGAGTATGCACGGAATCGCGAACGGACGTCTGCACGAGTCCGGACGGTCAGCGTATAGACTTGAGAGGCTGTAACTACAGGAAGGAACACCAGTGTCAGGTCATTCCAAATGGGCAACGACTAAACACAAGAAGGCGGCCATCGATGCCAAGCGCGGCAAGCTCTTTGCCAAGCTGATCAAGAACATCGAGGTGGCCGCACGCAACGGTGGACCCGACCCCGACGGCAATCCGACGCTGTTCGATGCGATCCAGAAGGCGAAGAAGAACTCGGTCCCTGCGGACAACATCACCCGTGCGGTCAAGCGCGGCGGCGGTCTCGACGGCTCCGGAGTCAACTACGAGACGATCATGTACGAAGGCTACGCCGCCGGCGGTGTGGCTCTGCTCATCGAATGTCTCACCGACAACCGCAACCGAGCCGCCTCCGAGGTGCGCGTGGCCGTGACCCGCAACGGCGGTTCGATGGCCGATCCCGGTTCGGTGACGTACAACTTCAACCGCAAGGGCGTCATCACCGTGGGTGCCGAGGAGACCGACGAAGAGGCCATTCTGCTGGCGACGATGGACGCCGGAGCCGAAGAGGTCAAGGAAGTCGGCGAGAAGTTCGAGATCATCTGCGAGGCCACCGACCTCGTGGCCGTGCGTACGGCCCTCGTCGACGCTGGAATCGACTACGACTCGGCCGAGGCCTCCTTTGTGCCCGAACTCGAGGTCAGCCTCGACGCAGAGACCGCGAGCAAGGTCTTCTCCCTCATCGATGCGCTCGAAGACAGCGACGAGGTGCAGAACGTGTACTCGAACGCCGATGTCAGCGATGAGGTCCTCGCCGAACTCGATGCCTGATGCGCATCCTCGGCGTTGATCCCGGACTGACCCGGTGCGGGCTCGGTGTCATCGACACCCTGCCCGCCCGGAAGGCGAAGATGGTCGCCGTCGACGTCCTGCGGACTCCCTCCGCCGACTCCGTCGACCTGCGCCTCGGTGCCATCGCCGAGGCGTTCGACACATGGTTGGACACGTACCGACCCGATGTCGTGGCCATCGAACGCGTCTTCGCCCGCAATGACGTGTCCACGATCATGGGCACCGCCCAGGCCTCGGGGCTGACCATGGGGCTGGCGGCCCGCCGCGGACTGCCCGTGGCCATGCACACCCCGTCCGAGGTCAAGGCCGCGATCACCGGTTCCGGACGTGCGGACAAGAAGCAGGTCACCTCGATGGTGACGCGGATCCTCGGGCTCGACGCCCCGCCGAAGCCCGCCGATGCCGCCGACGCCCTGGCGATCGCGATCTGCCATTCCTGGCGTGGGGCGCTGTCGGCCCAATCGACGCCGGGGAAGAACAAAGACCTCACCGAACGCAAGGCCGGCGGCCGGCAGGGCAGCGGACTGACGAAGGCCCAACAGCAGTGGGCCGAGGCCATGCGGCGCGCCAGATGAGCATGGGGGAGCGGGCGCCTGCTAACCTGGATTCGTACACGTGTTCCCCTTAAGAAAGGCTGCTCGTGATCAGTTTCCTCAGCGGTACGGTGCATCGGATCGCAGCTGACCACCTCGTCGTCCTCACCTACGGTGTCGGCCGCAAGGTCCATGTCACCCCCGACACCCTGGCCGGAACTCGGCACGGAGCCGAGATCGAACTGGTCACCAGCCTCGTGGTGCGCGAAGACTCGATGACTCTCTACGGCTTCGGCACCGAGGACGAGAACCACACCTTCGAGGTGCTGCTGTCGATCTCC
Source organism: Brevibacterium pigmentatum (assembly GCF_011617465.1). Classification (NCBI taxonomy): domain Bacteria; kingdom Bacillati; phylum Actinomycetota; class Actinomycetes; order Micrococcales; family Brevibacteriaceae; genus Brevibacterium; species Brevibacterium pigmentatum. Next base: position 2,070,778 of record NZ_CP050153.1, on the reverse strand, counting down.
GGGATCGGTCCGCGCCTGGCGATGGCGATCCTGTCGGTGATGGGACCCGACGAGCTCGCCGCAGCGATCACGAATCAGGACGCCAATGCGCTCACCCGGGTCCCCGGAATCGGGAAGAAGGGCGCCTCGCGCATCATCCTCGAACTCGAGAACAAGCTGCCGAAGCTCACCGCTGCCGCTCCAGGACCGACCCTGTCCTTCGGCGGCGGCAACCAACAGGTCGTCGACGCACTCGTGGGACTCGGGTGGAAGGAAGCCCAGGCCGAGGACGTCGTCGCCGAGGTCGTCAAGGAGACCGGTGCTGATGCCGGCACCTCCGTGGTCCTCAAGGCCGCGCTGAAGGTCCTGGGTGCGAAGAAATGACCGAATCGTTCGAACCTGGAACGGGCAGAGACGAGGTCGACTCCTATGAGCTGGAGTTCGGCGATCAGACGATGACCGGTGCCGAACGCGAACGGCTCGTCTCCGGCCGGGCCGAAACGGCCGAACGCGACGACGAGGCGGCCCTGCGCCCGAAAGGGCTTGCCGACTTCATCGGGCAGCCGAAGGTGCGCGAACAGCTTTCGCTCGTGCTCGATGCCGCGAAGGCCAGACAGAAGGCTCCCGACCATGTGCTGCTCTCCGGCCCTCCCGGGCTCGGCAAGACAACTCTGGCGATGATCGTCGCCCATGAGATGAACTCGAGCCTGCGGGTGACGTCCGGTCCGGCCGTTCAGCATGCCGGTGACCTCGCCGCGATCCTGTCCTCCCTCGAGGAAGGCGAAGTCCTCTTCATCGACGAGATCCACCGGATGGCCCGGGCCGCTGAGGAGATGCTGTACGTGGCGATGGAGGACTTCCGAGTCGACGTGATCGTCGGCAAGGGCCCCGGTGCCACGGCCATTCCGCTCGATCTGCCGCAGTTCACCCTCGTCGGAGCGACCACCCGGTCCGGTCTGCTGCCGGCACCGCTGCGCGACCGCTTCGGCTTCACCGCGCTGCTTGACTTCTACTCGAGTGCCGACCTTCTCACGGTGCTGCAGCGCTCGGCCCGGATGCTCGGCATCGACTCCGAACTCGCCGGACTCGAAGAGATCTCCACGCGGTCCCGGGGGACCCCGCGAATCGCGAACCGCCTGCTGCGCCGCGTCCGCGACTGGGCACAGGTGCGGGGGAGCGGAATCATCGACGAGGAGGCCGCCACCAATGCCCTGCGTGTCTACGAAGTCGACGAACTCGGACTCGACCGTCTCGACAGGTCAGTTCTGCAGGTCCTGTGCAAGCGCTTCGGCGGGGGTCCGGTGGGGCTGGGAACCCTCGCCGTCTCCGTCGGCGAAGAAGCCGATACGGTCGAAACCGTGTCCGAGCCCTACCTCGTTCGAGAGGGGCTGATCAGCCGCACTCCACGTGGACGTGTGGCCACGACGGCGGCCTGGGACCACCTGAAAATGCAGATCCCAGCAAATTATGAGTTCTGAACCCCGCATTTGAGTTCGCTATGAGAGGTGAGGACGAACTAAGCTGGTTCACTGATTCATTCATATGAAAGGCTGATATCTGTGGATTTGCTGATCCCTCTTGCGCTTGCCGCGCTGCTGATCTTTTTCCTGTTCAATTCTCGGCGTAAGCAGAAGGCGCGTGCGGAGGAGATCAAATCGGGTCTCGTGCCCGGTGCAAAGGTGATGACGACCTTCGGTGTCTTCGGCACCGTTCTCTCCATCGACGAAGAGAGCAACCAGGTGACCATCGAGTCGGGACCCGGAACGGTCCTGCGCGTGCACCGTCAGGCCATCGGCCAGATCGAGAACAACCAGGCCGCAGCGCCCGTCGATGCCCCCGGCGCCGCCGCTCCTGCCGCTGATGCCGATGCCGACGCCGCCGACGACGAGAAGCCGGCCATCACCGATGCCGAGCTCGACGCCATGAACGAGCGCAAGCGCGCCGAGAAGGACACCACGGACGAGGACACAGCCGAGGACGTCGTCGCTGACGAGTCGGCTGCGAAGACCGAGGACGCCGACGCTGCCGCTGAGACCGATGCCGACTCCGCTGCTGCGGACGAGGACTCCACGGACTCGGATACTGACAAGAAGAACTGATCCGTTCTCGCACTCTGCTCCCGACTGAAAGCTGAAACGTGTCCGATATCGAAGAAAAACCACGCCCTGGTTTGCGCTTCCTGTGGCTGACCATCATCACTCTGGTGCTGGCCGCAATCATCGCCGGAGGAGTCATCTGGTCCAATGCCACGACGACTCCGAAACTCGCTCTCGACCTCGAGGGCGGAACGTCGATCATTCTGGAACCGCAGGTGTCCGAGGGCACGGACATCAGCAAGGAGCAGCTCGATCAGGCCGTGGCGATCATCCGCCAGCGCGTCGACTCGACGGGCGTCTCCGAAGCCGAGATCACGACGCAGGGTGACCGCAACATCGTCGTGAACCTCCCGGGCAACCCCGACGAGGAGACCCGGAACCTCGTGCGTTCGTCGGCTCAGCTCGTGTTCCGTCGTGTGGCGCTGGTCGGTGACCCGCGTTCACAGGAGCAGATCCAGAAGGAGCAGGAGAAGAGCGGCGGCGAGGAGTCGGGCGGCGACGACGGGCTGAGCGATGAAGAGCGCAAACGCCTCGAGGACCTCACCGGAGCCGACTCGCAGGGCGACGACCAGGGCGAGGAGCAGGCTCCCTCCGGCGGCGGCGATGTCGTCAAGGCCGGCGGAACGGCCGAGAAGAAGACCGATGAGTCGTCGGAGGCGACGAAGTCCTCGGAATCGGAGCGCAAGGACGCGGAGAAGTCCGGGGAGGGCAGTGGCTCGAGCGAGGGTTCGAAGGTCACCGACTCGACACCGCGGCCCCTCTTCGATCCCGAGAAGGATGCCGCCGAGTGGCAGACCGACAAGATCATCAAGCAATACTCGGAGCTCGACTGCACGAACAAGAAGAACCGGACGGGCGGCCAGCAGAAGCCCTCGGACGAACCGGTCGTCTCGTGCTCCGAAGACGGCCAGGCGAAGTACATCCTCGGGCCCGTCGAACTCTCCGGTGATCACCTCGCCGATGCCAACGCGGGCTATGCCGCGGGAGCCAATGGCGTGCAGACCAACAACCCTGCCGTCAACCTCTCCTTCGATGCGACCGGACGTGAGATCTTCAAGCAGATCACCTCGGACATCACCGGCAAGCAGCAGCCGTACAACCAGTTCGCGATCGAGCTCGACGGCCTCGTGCTCTCGGCTCCGTCATCGAACGCGGTCATCACCGACGGCAATGCCCAGATCACCGGCGACTTCTCCCTCGACGAGGCGCAGACTCTGGCCAATCAGCTCAAGAACGGTTCGCTGCCTCTGAGCTTCCAGGTCCAGAGCGAGGACCAGATCTCGCCGACCCTGGGATCGAACTACCTCAAGATCGGTCTGCTCACCGGACTCGTCGGACTCCTCCTCGTCGTCGTCTACTCGCTGCTGCAGTACCGAGTCCTCGGCCTCGTCACCGTCTCGAGCCTCGTCGTCGCCGGTGTGCTCACGTATCTGCTGCTGTTGTTGGCATCGTGGAGATACGGCTACCGACTGTCCCTGGCAGGTGTCGCCGGTATCATCATCGGCATCGGCATGGCGGCGGACTCGTTCATCGTCTACTTCGAACGTGTGAGGGACGAACTGCGCAGCGGGCGCAATCTGCTCTCCGCCGTCGAGGTCGGCTGGGATCGAGCCAAGCGCACGATCTACGCCTCGAAGGCCGTGAACATGCTCGCCGCGGTCATCCTCTACATCCTGGCCGTCGGCTCGGTGCGAGGTTTCGCCTTCACCCTGGGTCTGACCGTGATCATCGACGTGCTCATCGTCTTCCTGTTCACCCACCCGATGCTGCAGCTCCTGTCCCGGACGAAGTTCTTCGGCGAAGGCCACCCGATGTCGGGTATGGATCCGCGACTGCTCGGGGTCAAACCCGCCGCTTACCGCGGAGCACTCAACCTGTCCATCGATGACAAGGACAAGACGCCCGAGGCGAAGCGCCGCGAGAAGGCGCGGATGCGCAAGGCCGGAATGACACCCGAGGACGGCTCCGAGACGCCCAACGCGGCAACGACCGGATCCGAATCGGAGGAGACTTCGACGACGAAGAATACCAAGGCCGCGAAGTCGAAGAGCGCGAAAGCGGCGAAGACCGCGACTGCGGCGGGCGGAATGACCATCGCAGAGCGGAAGGCCGCCGCTCGGCGAGCCGAGGACGATGATGCCGACGACGACTCGGCGACTGACGATGGCAAGGAGGCTGACAAGTGAAACGGTTCTTTGCCTGGGGCAACCGCCTGCACAGCGGCGAATCATCGATCCCCTTCGTGGGCAAGGCGAAGCTGTGGTTGGGCATCTCCGGCGTCCTCGTCCTCCTGTCCCTGCTCGTCCCGCTCATCTTCGGTTTCAACTTCGGCATCGCCTTCAAGGGCGGTTCGCAGTTCCAGGTCGACCATGTCACCGACACCTCGGCGGCGAAGGGCGAGGGCATCGTCAACGAGGTGGTCTCCGGATCCGAGCCGCGTCTGACGCCGACCAGCGACACGGCTGTTCAGATCGAGACGAACCAGCTCACAGATCCGCAGATGCAGGACGTCCGCGACGCCCTCGTCTCCGGGTACGACGTGAAGGTCGAAGACGTCACCTCGACGTTCGTCGGTCCCGAATGGGGACAGGACGTGACGTCGAAGATGATCCGTGCGCTCGTCATCTTCGTCGCCATCGCGCTCGTCGTCATGGCACTGTATTTCCGCACCTGGAAGATGTCGTTGGCAGCGATCGTCGGACTCTTCGTCGTGATGATCGTGACCATGGGCATCTACTCGGCCACCGGTTTCGAAGTCACTCCGGAGGCCATCATCGGCTTCCTCACCGTGCTCAGCTTCTCGCTCTATGACACGGTGGTCGTCTTCGACAAGATCCGAGAGAACACGACCAGATTCGAGGAGAAGCGGAACCTCAAGTTCTCCGAACTCGTCAACCTCGGTGTGAATCAGACGACCGTGCGCTCGATCAACACCTCGGTGGTGTCCGTGCTCCCGATCGCCTCGATCCTCTTCATCGGCGTATTCCTGCTCGGCGCGGGAACGCTCGTCGATATCTCGCTGTCGCTGTTCATCGGTACTATAGTGGCAGCCGCTTCGACGCTGTTCGTCGCGAGCCCCCTCTATGCTCTCCTCCGGGCGAATGAACCGGCGGTCAAGGCACAGGAGGAGGCCGTGCGTGAACTACGCTTGAAGAACGGGGGAGCAGACGTCCCACCGGTGACACACGCCGAAGTCTGATTCCCGAGAGAGGAGATGTTGTGGCTTCGTCCGCTGAATCGCGCCGTCCGCGAGGCATCTCCCGCTTAGCCTGGTGGGCGGCCAGGGCGCAGAACAACCCTGGCTACCCGCGAGTGCTCGGCCCGATGATCCGGGCCCTGCAGTCGAACCATCCGAAGGCGGACATCGACCTCGTCGTCCGGGCCTACAAGGTCGCCGAGGAGGCCCACCGCGGGCAGACTCGCAAGTCCGGTGACGCCTATATCACCCACCCCATCGCGGTGGCGACGATCCTTGCGGAGATCGGCATGCTGCCGGTCACGCTCGCCGCCGCTCTGCTGCACGACACCGTCGAAGACACCTCGTACTCGCTCGACGAACTCACCGAGGAATTCGGATCTGAAGTCGCCGCGATGGTCGACGGGGTCACGAAGCTCGACAAGCTCACCTACGGGCAGGCCGCGCAGTCTGAGACCGTGCGCAAGATGATCGTGGCGATGGCCAAGGACATCCGCGTCCTCGTCATCAAGCTCGCCGACCGTCTCCACAACGCGCGCACCTGGCGATTCGTCCCGGCCTCGTCGAGTACGAAGAAGGCCCGCGAGACCCTCGACATCTTCGCCCCGCTGGCACACCGGCTGGGCATGAACACGATCAAGTGGGAACTCGAAGACCTGTCCTTCCAGGTCCTCCATCCCAAGGTCTATGACGAAGTCGTCCGGCTCGTCGCGGATCGGGCTCCCGAGCGAGAGAAGTATCTGGCCACGGTTTCCGAAGAGCTCCAGGGCGAACTCAAGGAATCCGGAATAGACGCCTCCATCACGGGGCGCCCCAAGCACTACTATTCGATCTATCAGAAGATGGTCGTGCGCGGACACGAGTTCGCCGACATCTACGATCTCGTCGGAGTTCGCGTCCTCGTCGAATCCGTACGCGAATGCTATGCCACCCTCGGCATCGTCCACGCCCGCTGGAACCCTGTTCCCGGACGGTTCAAGGACTATATCGCGATGCCGAAGTACAACATGTACCAGAGCCTGCACACCACGGTGATCGGGCCGGCCGGCAAGCCTGTCGAGATCCAGATCCGGACTCACGAGATGGATCGCCGTGCAGAATTCGGCGTCGCCGCTCACTGGAAGTACAAGGATCTCAACAAGTCGTCGAAGGCCGTGACCTCGAACACCGCGCGTTCGGTGAAGGTCTCCGACGCCGGTGAGGTCGACGACGCCGCCTGGCTGCGACAGCTGCTCGACTGGCAGCGAGAGGTCTCCGACCCCGACGAATTCCTCGACAGCCTCCGCTACGAGGTGAACTCGAAGGAAGTCTACGTCTTCACGCCCAAGGGCGAGGTGATGAGCCTGCCGTCGGGAGCCACCCCCATCGACTTCGCCTACGCAGTGCACACCGAGGTCGGGCACAAGACCATGGGCGCCCGCGTCAACGGTCGCCTGGTCGCGTTGGACACGGAGCTGAAGAACGGCGACTCCGTCGAGGTCTTCACCTCGAAGGACGAGAACGCCGGACCCAGCCGCGACTGGCTCGGCTTCGTCAAGAGCCCGCGTGCGCGCAGCAAGATCCGCCAGTGGTTCTCGAAGGAGCGCCGCGAAGAGGCGATCGAGAACGGCCGCGAACAGCTCGCCCGAGCAATGCGCCGCCACTCGATCTCCGCGGCCTCACTGATGAGCCAGGAGGCCCTCCAAGTCGTCGCCACGGAGATGCGGCTGCCCGATGTCAGCGCCCTCTACGCCGCGATCGGCAACGGCGTGTCCTCGGCCCAGCACGTCGTCGACCTGCTGGCCAAGGAAGTCGGGGAGGACGACGATTCGGTCGTGCTGCCGCCGGAGCCGCGCAACCGCACCGGCCAGTCCTCGGGACACCATTCCTCGTCCGAAGGCGTCATCGTCAAAGGCGTCGACGATGTGCTCGTCAAGCTCGCCCGCTGCTGCACGCCGGTGCCGGGCGACGAGATCCTCGGCTTCGTCACCCGCGGCTCAGGTGTCTCCGTGCATCGAGTCGACTGCCCGAACGTGACCTCCCTCAAACGAGAACCCGAACGCATGGTCGAGGTGTCCTGGGGCGAGAAGACGAGCGGCATCTACCTCGTCCAGATCCAGGTCGAGGCTCTCGACCGGGCCGGTCTGCTCTCCGACATCACGAAGGTGCTCACCGAGACCCATGTGAACATCCTGTCCGCGTCGGTCGGCACCTCGCGGGCTCGTGTGGCGCAATCGAAGTTCGTCTTCGAGATGAGCGACGCCAGCCATCTGGACACGGTGCTCTCCGCCGTGCGCAAGGTCGAAGGGGTCTTCGACGTCTACCGCATCTCCGGCGGCTGATCCTCCCTGTCCAACACCGCACGCATCTGTGCGACGAACGGCCGTCGGGCCACCTCGGTGAGGTAGTCCCGGAGGCGATGGCGCAGACCGGTGGGGATCTCCGCGATGATTCCCCGCAGCGCGCGCGGCGACTCTGCGTTCCGGAAACGGAAGTGCGGGAAGAGCAGATCGTAGAGCGTGCGCTCCTCCGTGGTGATGGGCAGCCCGTCGATGAGGCACCAATCGTCGTCGGCCAGAGTCGTCTCATGGACGTCGAAACCGTCATCGGCGATCCATCGTCGTCGGGGCAGAGTGATGAAGTTCAGCGGAGCCGGAGCCCGGCCGAGACCGCGATGCACCCACCAGGCGCTGTCGTGCGAGAGTGCGAGGCCGGGCGGGATGAGCGAATGCAGGGCGGCCATGCGCTCCGCAGGGGAGAGGATCGCGCCTTTGCGCACCCAGGTCGATTCGGTCAGTCGGATGAGCAGGCCGTCGAGGGTGAGCTCGGTGAGCTGCTCGTACCCGAAGTCCCGCAGGTGAAACAACGCCTCCATACTCGAACTATCGTCGGGTACGGAGGCGTTGACAAGACTCCGGTGAGCGCCTGTGGACAGGCGCTGACTCGAACGTCAGAAGCTGTGGATGAGGACCGCGGCCTCAGTCGAGCTCTGCGGCGGTCTGTGCGAGCTGATCCCTCCAGGCGCGGCGGGCGTCAAGAGCCTCCTGCGCCTCGGCGACGGCTTTCTCATCGCCGCCGGACTTCGCGGTCTCGAGCTTCTTCTCGAGTTCGACGATCGATTCGTCGAGCTGGCTGAGAGCACCCGAGGTGCGGGCCTTCGTCTCCGGGTTGCTGCGCTGCCACGCGGCTTCCTCGGCATCGGCAAGTGCACGTTCGACATCGCGCAGTCCGTTCTCCATCCGGGACACATCGGCGCGAGGGACCTTTCCGGCGTCCTCCCACACGTCCTGGATGGTGCGCAGCTCGCGCTTGGCTGCCACCGGATCCGTGATCGGCAGCAGCGCCTGAGCCTTCTTCAGCAGCTCCTCCTTGACGACGAGGTTGCCCTTGAACTCCTCGTCCAGGGCAGCGTTCTCCGCATCGCGGGCGGAGAAGAACACGTCCTGTGCGGCGCGGAAGCGCGCCCACAGCGCGTCATCGTCCTTGCGGGACGCACGCGGCGCGCGCTTCCACTGGCTCATCAGGTCCTTGTACTTCTGGGACACGGTGCGGAAATCGGTCGAGGCCGACAGCGACTCCGCCTCGGCGACGATCTTCTCCTTGATCCTCTTGCCCTCGGCATTGACCTTGTCGAGCTCGGCGAAGAACTCCTTGCGCTTGTGCTCGAAGGTGTTGCGAGCCTGCGAGAACCGGCCCCACAGCTCCTGATCGACGGCACGCGGCAGACGCGGACCGCTGCGCTGCATGTCCTTCCACTGGGCGAAGAGCTCACGCAGGCGGGCACCCGACTGCTTCCACTGGATCTTCGACGGATCCTGTTTGGCCAGGGTCTCGGCCTCGACGACGAGTGCCTCACGGTCCTCGGCGGCGGCTAGCTTCGCTGCTTGGGCGCGAGCGGCCTGGCGGGACTCCGTGGCCTCGGCATCGGAGATGAGGGTGTCGAGCGTGGCGCTCAGTCCTTTGAGATCACCGACGACATTGGCCTCCGGCAGTGTCTCCTGCAGCGACTTCGCCGCAGAGACGACCTCTCGACCGGGCGCACCGGCGGAGAGGCGATTGCGCAGCAGCACCGCGTTCTCGGCGAGTTCGACGTACTTCTTCGCGAAGTACTCGAGCGCTTCGTCGGGGGTGGCGTCCGGGTACTGACCGACGGCCCGCTCGCCGTCGGGAGTGGTGACGAACACATTGCCGTCCGCATCGGCACGACCATAAGTCACCGCGCGAGCCACCTCGGCGTCGTGGTCGATATGGCTGGCATTGACCACCTGTGCGGCCTGCGGACGCGGCAGCGACGACGGACGGGGGGTCGGCTTCGGTGTCGGGGTCGACATGGTTCTCACCTTGTTTCCATCGGTCGAACCGGCGGGTCATTCCACCCGCCGATCACTCGATTGTGGGATAGACGTTATCCCAGCATAACCATCGGCACGCGTGTAGATAGACTTTGCACATGGATGTGTTCTCGACCAACGCCGAATTCCTCGACGTCAACTGCTATGCCGTGCGTGCAGACGGACGCGATGACTGCATTCTCATCGACTCCGGATACGACTGTGCCCCCGGACTCGAGAAGCTGCTGGACGAGGAGGGACTCAAACCGCAGGCGATCTTCCTCACCCACGGTCATCCCGACCATATTCTGGGCCTTAACAATGTGCTCGCGCGCTGGAACCTGCCCGTCCACCTCGGCGCCGCGGACCGGTACCGTCTGGACTCCCCCGCGACGACGCTCAATCCGCAGTTCGCGGCGATGCTCGCCCCGCTCGTGCAGGACTGGAACGCGCCCGAAGCCGTCGACATCACCGACGGGCAGAGCTTCGAGATCGCCGGGCTGACCATCACCGCGGTCGCCGCTCCCGGCCATACCGAAGGGTCGTTGCTCCTGCGCGTCGTCGACGGCGCGGAAGAAGTCATCTTCACCGGCGACGTCGTCTTCGCCGGAGCCATCGGCCGCGTCGACCTGCCCGGGGGAGACCCGCAGGCGATGCAGGAGTCGCTGCGGACATTCGCCGCGCTCCCGGACGTGCCGATCTATCCTGGACACGGTCCGGCCTCCCGCGTGAGCACGGAACTCGCGACGAACCCGTTCTTCTGACGCCTCCGCGACTGCCCCCCCCCACTCGTTTCAGACATCACACGACACACACCACAAGACACAACGGTGCCGCACGGCATCGCAACAGCACCGAAAGCAAGGAGCACCATGGCGAAGTCAGCCCGTCTGTCCGGATTCCCGGAACGGCTTCCGGCCGAACGCGTGATCGAGAAGGCCATCATCGACACGCTGGAACACACCTTCGCCCTGCACGGGTTCTCCGCCCTCAACCACCGCGCCGTCGAACCGATCAGCCAGCTGGCCAAGGACGGAGAGATCGACAAGGAGATCTTCGCCGTCTCCCGCCTCCACTCGGAGGGCGCAGAACGCAACCCGCTCGGACTCCACTTCGACCTCACGGTGCCACTGGCCCGCTATATCGCCGACAACGCGAACGACCTGAGCTTCCCGTTCAAGGCCGCCCGCGTCCAGCCCGTCTGGCGCGGCGAACGCCCACAGGCGGGCCGCTACCGGGAGTTCATCCAGGCCGATATCGATGTCATCGCCGACGGCGAGCTGCCCGGACACTTCGAGGTCGAAATCCCCCTGGCAGTGGCCGATGCGTTCTCCCGGCTCGCCCCGCTCGGCGTGCCCGGAATCAGGATCGTCGTCAACGACCGCAGGCTGCTCGAAGGCTTCGCCCGCGGAATCGGACTGACGAACATCCAAGCCGTGCTCCGCTGCCTCGACAAGTACGACAAGATCGGTCCTGCCGAGGTCGGCAGACTGCTCGCCGCTGAAGCCGGCGCCGATGAGGAACAGCAGCGTCTGTGCCTCGAACTCGCCGCCATCGAATCCGACTCCCCGGACTTCGCCGATCAGGTGCGCGCCCTCGGCGTCGAGCACCCCCTGCTCGATGCGGGACTCGAATCGCTGACGACGCTCCTGACAGCCGCTGCCGAACGCGCTCCGGGAGTCGTCGTCGCCCAGCTCAAGATCGCCCGCGGCCTCGACTACTACACGGGAGCGGTCTACGAGACCCAGCTGATCGGCCACGAAGAGCTCGGCTCCGTGTCCTCCGGCGGTCGCTACGACTCGCTCGTCACGGTGGGCAAGAAGAACTATCCCGGGGTGGGCATGTCCATCGGCGTCTCCCGCCTCATGGCGTTCATCCTCGGCGAGGACTCGCAGATCCGCGCCACCCGCGGCACCCCCTCGGCCGTCGTCATCGCCGTCACCGAGGAGGCCCGACGGGCTGATGCCGACGTCGTGGCCGCGACGCTCCGGTCCAGGAACATTCCCTGCGAGGTGTCGCCGAACGCCGCGAAGTTCGGCAAGCAGATCCGCTATGCCGAGCGCCGCGACATTCCGTTCGTCTGGTTCACCGACGGTGAGTCCGGTCACGAGGTCAAGGACATCCGCTCGGGAGAGCAGACGACAGCGGATCCGGACACCTGGACTCCGGCAGACGAGGACCTCTGGCCCCGCGTGTACCGGAGCTGAGCGCAGGGCGACTATCATTGTTCACGCGCTAGACCACAACATCACAAAGGAGCCCTAGGTGCTGCGAAGCCACGAAGCCGGAAGCCTGCGAGCCGCGAACGCAGGAGAAACCGTCACCCTCACCGGGTGGGTCGATCGTCGTCGCGATCACGGAGGTGTCGCCTTCATCGATCTGCGTGACGCTTCGGGAATCGTGCAGGTCGTCGTCCGTGAGGACGATGCCCACCAGCTGCGCAACGAAACCGTCGTCAAGGCCACGGGCACCGTGTCGGTCCGCCCCGAGGGCAACACGAACCCGAACCTGCCCACCGGCGAGATCGAGGTCATCGACACCACCGTCGAGGTGCTCTCCGAAGCGGCGGCCCTGCCGTTCCAGGTCTCCGACCACGCCGAGGACTCCGGAGCCGTGGGCGAGGAGACCCGCCTGCGCTACCGGTACCTCGACCTGCGCCGTTCGGGCCCGGCCAAGACGATCCGCCTGCGCTCCGATGTCAACAAGGCCGCACGGTCCGTCCTCGACGCCCACAGTTTCGTCGAGGTCGAGACCCCGACCCTGACGAAGTCCACTCCGGAAGGTGCCCGTGACTTCCTCGTCCCGGCCCGCCTCAAGCCCGGTTCCTGGTACGCCCTGCCGCAGTCGCCGCAGCTGTTCAAGCAGCTGCTCCAAGTTGCCGGCATGGAACGCTACTACCAGATCGCGCGCTGCTACCGCGATGAGGACTTCCGCGCCGACCGCCAGCCCGAGTTCACCCAGCTCGACATCGAAGCTTCCTTCGTCGAGCAGGAGGACATCATCGCCCTGGCCGAAGAGATCCTCACCGCGCTGTGGAAGCTCATCGGATACGACATCACCACGCCGATCCCGCACATCACCTACCACGAGGCGATGGAGAAATACGGTTCGGACAAGCCGGACCTGCGCTTCGGACTCGAACTGCACAACCTCACCGAGTTCTTCCAGGACACCCCGTTCCGCGTCTTCCAGTCGCCCTATGTCGGCTCCGTCGTGTACCCCGGCGGCGGATCGCTGCCGCGCCGTCAGCTCGACGGCTGGCAGGACTGGGCCAAGCAGCGCGGCGCCAAGGGTCTGGCCTATGTGCTCATCGGCGAAGACGGAACCCTGTCCGGCCCCGTGGCCAAGAACATCTCCGATGAGGAGAAGGCAGGACTCGCCGAGGCGGCCGGTGCACAGCCCGGTGACGCGATCTTCTTCGCCGCCGGTGAGGCGAACTCCTCCCGCGCTCTCCTCGGCGCCGCCCGCAACGAGATCGCGGCCCGCACCGGCCTGATCAAGGACGGCGACTGGGCCTTCGTGTGGGTCGTCGACGCGCCCCTGTTCGAGTCGGCCGCCGAGGCTCAGGCAGCCGGAGACGTCGCCGTCGGCGGCGGACAGTGGACGGCCGTCCACCACGCCTTCACCGCACCGAAGCCCGAATTCCTCGACATCCTCGAAGAGGACCCGGGTGCCGCTCTGGCCTACGCCTACGACATCGTGTGCAACGGCAACGAGATCGGCGGAGGATCGATCCGCATCCACCGCAAGGATGTGCAGGAGCGCGTCTTCAAGATCATGGGCATCTCCGAAGAAGAAGCCGAGGAGAAGTTCGGCTTCCTCCTCGAAGCCTTCAAGTTCGGTGCACCCCCGCACGGCGGCATCGCCTTCGGCTGGGACCGCATCGTGTCCCTGCTGGCCGGGGTCGACTCGATCCGCGAGGTCATCGCCTTCCCGAAGTCCGGCGGCGGATTTGACCCGCTGACGCAGGCACCGGCCCCGATCACCGACGCCCAGCGCGCCGAGGCCGGAGTCGACTTCGAACCGGAAGACGACGACGCCGAGGCCTGATGAGCCAAGAACCCAATCTGTTCTCCGACGGCCCGGACCAGGAAACATCGGGTCCGGGCTTCGCCGGTTCCTCTGGGACCTCCTCGGGGCGTGCCCTGGACCCGCTTGCGGTGCGGATGCGTCCGCGGACTCTCGACGAGGTCGTCGGCCAGGAGCACCTGACCTTCCCCGGATCCCCGCTCAACCAGCTCGTCGAAGCCAGCGGGGGAGACCGGGCGGGAGCCTCCTCGGTGATCCTGTGGGGTCCGCCCGGAGTCGGGAAGACCACGCTGGCCCATGTCATCTCCCATGCCCCGGGCCGCACCTTCGTCGAACTCTCCGCCATCACCGCGGGCGTGAAGGACGTGCGCCAGGTGATCGAGAACGCCCGCCGCGAACGGGAGATGTACTCACGCACGACAGTCCTGTTCCTCGACGAGATCCACCGCTTCTCCAAGGCTCAGCAGGATGCCCTGCTGCCGGCCGTGGAGAATCGGCTCGTCGTGCTCGTGGCCGCAACCACGGAGAACCCGTCGTTCTCCGTCATCTCGCCTCTGCTGTCGCGGTCGCTCATGCTCACCCTGCGTCCTCTCGACGATGAGGCCGTGGGCAATCTGCTCGACCGCGCCGTCGAATCCGATCGCGGGCTGGCCGGACAGTTCACCCTCACCGAGGAGGCCCGGAACTTCATCGTCCGCATCGCCGGAGCCGACGCCCGCCGGTCGCTGACCGTCCTCGAAGCCGCCGCCGGAATCGCAGCCGCCCAAACGGAGGAGACCGGCGACGAGCCGATCTCGATCACCGAATCCGCCTGCGCCGAGGCGAGCAGCGAGACCGTTCTGCGCTATGACAAGAACGGCGACCAGCACTACGACGTCGTCTCCGCGTTCATCAAATCCATCCGCGGCTCCGATGTCGACGCGGCCCTGCACTATCTCGCACGGATGATCGTCGCAGGTGAGGACCCGCGCTTCATCGCTCGCCGAGTCGTCATCTCTGCCGCCGAGGACATCGGAATGGCCGATCCGCAGGCGCTGCCCATCGCGGTGGCCGCCTCGACCGCGGTTGCCAACATCGGCATGCCCGAAGGACGGATTCCCCTCGCCGAGGCGGTCACCTATTTGGCCCTGGCACCGAAATCGAACGCCAGCTACCGAGCCCTGGACGCCGCGATCGCCGATGTGAAGAACGGACTCGCCGGACAGGTGCCCATGCACCTGCGCGACGCTCACTACCCGGGGGCGAAGGAACTCGGCCACGGCGAGGGCTACAAATACTCGCATGACTATCCGCACGGGGTCGCCGACCAGGAATATCTGCCCGAGACCCTGCGCGGGAAGCGCTACTACACTCCGAGCACGAACGGGATGGAACGCAGTATGGCCGAACGACTCGAGAACCTCCGGCGGCTGCTGCGGCCCTGATCGCTTTGTAGTCATACGCGGTGACGCTCAGCGCCGTCGCGGACGGGGCCGATCGAGGAGGACGGCATGGCAGACATCGTCATCACCATCGCCGCCGCGCTGGCGCTCGGACTCATCGCCCATGAGCTGCGCATTCCGCCGCTCGTCGGCTTCCTCGCGGCCGGATTCCTCCTGCACCTCTTCGGCTTCACCGCTTTCGCAGGACTCCAGCAGGTCTCGGACATCGGGGTCGCCCTGCTTCTGTTCACCATCGGACTGAAATTCGATCTGCGCTCCCTGCTCCAGCCCGAAGCCCACGGCACTGCCGCGCCGCACATGATCACGGTGGTCCTCCTCGGTGCCGGGA
The DNA here is from genome assembly GCF_011617465.1 of Brevibacterium pigmentatum. Lineage (NCBI taxonomy): Bacteria > Bacillati > Actinomycetota > Actinomycetes > Micrococcales > Brevibacteriaceae > Brevibacterium > Brevibacterium pigmentatum. The sequence goes on along the minus strand of NZ_CP050153.1, from coordinate 2,055,398 downwards.
CGATCGGAGCTGCCGCCGCCATCGGCATAGTCACCGTCGACGGGGGAGTGGGCACCTTGGCCCTGCTGGGCCTCGCCTTGTCATTCTCCTCTACGGTGCTCGTGGTCAAGGTGCTCGAAGATCGTTCCGACGACGGGTCCTACTACGGTCAGATCGCCATCGCGATCCTCGTCCTCCAGGATCTCGCGGCGGTCGCCTTCATCACGATCGCAGGCGAAGAGTCCCCAAGCCCATGGGCCTTCGCCCTCGTCCTGCTCGTCCCCGCCGTCTGGGTGCTGCGACGGATCCTCGACCGGGCCGGACGCGGTGAGCTGCTCGTCCTCTTCGGCGTCGTCATGGCCTTGGGGCCGGGCTGCGTCGCCTTCGAATCCGTCGGCATCCACGGCGACCTCGGAGCCTTGGTGCTCGGCCTTCTCCACCCACCCGCGAGCCGTGGAGATGTCGAAGGCCCTGTTCAGCGTCAAGGAGCTCTTCCGCGTCGGGTTCTTCGTCGTCATCGGACTCCAAGCGGTCCCCACCTGGTCGGATCTGCTCATGGCTCTGCTGCTGTGCGTCGTCCTGCTGCCGTTCGACTTCGCGAGCTTCTACCTCATGGGGAGGCTCTTCGGTCTGCGCAACCGCACCAGCGTGCGCACCAGCCTGGCCCTGAGCAACTTCTCCGAATTCGCCCTCATCGTCGTCGCCGTCGGCGTCGACAACGGTCTCTTCGAAGACAACTGGCTGACCATCATCGCCCTCGCGGTGGCCCTGGGCATGATCGTCTCCTCGCTTGCCAATGCCTACAGTCTCCAGACCGTCGCAAAGCTCGATGCGGTCCTGCCGGACGAGAACGAGAGCCGTCTGCGGGCAAACGATAAGCCGCTGGACACCGGAGACGCGGAAGTCGTCGTCCTCGGAATGGGCCGGATCGGCCGCGGCGCCTACGAGCGCTTCGTCGAACGCGGCGACCGCAGCGTCATCGGCATCGACAACGACCACACTGTCGTCGAAGGCCTGCGCGGCGACGGCTTCAACTTGCTCGAAGGCGATGCCACCGACCACGAGTTCTGGCACCGCCTCGTCGTCGGCGGCAGCGCCCACACCGTGGTACTGCCATGGCCCTGCACGATTCGAACACCTTCGCACTCGAACAGCTGCGCATCGCCGGCTTCCCCGGAACCATCGCCGCCGTCGTCCAACGACCCGACCAGGCCGCGCACTTCGCCCGTGCCGGGGTCCACGCGGTGATCAACATCTACAGCGGTTCCGGAGCGGCCGTCGCCGATGCCGCCATCGACAGCCACGAAGACGACTGCCGGCAGTGACCGACGGAGAAGGCTGCCGGCAGTGACCGAAGTGAGCGCGGACCGCTCGATCGCCCGGGGCGCGCCGTCGGAATGAAGTCGGGAAGATCACAGCCGGGGAGGCGCCGCTCCGCTTTGCGGCGGTCGACATGGACCCGGTAAGATAGGCAGCTGTTGTGCCTGCACCCTAAAGGCGGTCGGTGCGAGCGGATCTCGACGCTCAATCCCTCTTTCCCATCCGGGGAAACAACAGTCGCGTTCGGGGCGAGAACCTGCGGGACCCTTCGTGACAGAACACATTGATGAAAGGTAATACAGTGCCAGCACCAGCACGTAATCGCCGCATGACGCGCCTCTCGCGCGCCCTCGGCATTGCTCTGACACCCAAGGCCGAGAAGTACTTCGAGCGTCGTCCGTACCCTCCAGGTGAGCACGGCCGCGCCCGTCGTCGCAACGACAGCGACTACTCGGTCCGCCTCAAGGAGAAGCAGCGTCTGCGCGCGCAGTACGGCATCCGTGAGGCCCAGATGCTCAAGACCTACAAGGAAGCCAACCGTCTGCCCGGTCTGACCGGTGAGACCATGGTCGAGCTCCTCGAATCGCGTCTCGATGCCCTCGTCCTGCGTTCGGGCTTCGCCCGCACCATGGCACAGGCCCGTCAGTTCGTCGTCCACCGTCACATCACGGTCGACGGACAGCGCGTGGACCGTCCCTCCTTCCGCGTGAAGGAAGGCCAGACCATCCAGGTGCACGAGCGTTCGGCTTCGATGGATCCGTTCCAGGTCGCCGCCGCCGGTGGTCACAAGGACGTCCTGCCCGCAACGCCGGGCTACCTCAACGTGAACCTCGAGGGCCTGCAGGCAACTCTCCTGCGCGCCCCGAAGCGCGAAGAGGTGCCGATCACCTGTGACGTTCAGCTCGTCGTCGAGTTCTACTCGCGCTGATCTGCTGAACACAGCGCATCGCGCCACCACGACTGCCCGGGGCCTCTTGGTTCCGGGCAGTCGTGCATTCAATTCGCGGGAGTCCGCTGAACCGCGCAGGTGGCAACTGGTTCGGCTGCGGCCCACTTTAAGGTGAGCAGCACTGTTTCAAACAGGGGCTAGTCACCCAAAAGTGGGCCGTTCGGTCGAAACTCGGTGGAGCGCGCGCCGCGCGGGAGGAAGCGGTCCGCCGAGTGGAGTGGGAGCTACGGACTCGGGGAGCGGTCGACTTCGACGGCCCCGGCACGCCGCGCCATCTCGCATATTGCGACTGAGCCATTAAACTGGTCCCTGGTAAGTGCGGGTACGCACGAGTAAGTGTCGCGTCGGGCTCATCAGCCGGGCGACGCACAGGCAATATCTGAAAGGCCTTGGATTGAAGACGGCAGAGATCAAACAGCGCTGGTTGGACTACTTCGAAGCGAACGGGCACACCGTGGTCCCCTCGGCGTCGGTGATCAGCTCCGATCCGTCCATCCTGTTCAACATCGCGGGAATGGTGCAGTTCATTCCGTACCTCACCGGACGCGAGCCTGCGCCGTTCAACCGTGCCACCAGCGTGCAGAAATGCGTGCGCACCGGAGACATCGAAGAGGTCGGCAAGACGACCCGCCACGGCACGTTCTTCCAGATGAACGGCAACTTCTCCTTCGGCGACTACTTCAAGCGCGACGCCATCAAGTTCGCCTGGGGACTGCTGACGAACCCCGTCGCCGAGGGTGGACTGGGCTTCGCTCCCGAACTGCTGTGGGCAACCGTGCATGAGGACGATGCCGAGACCATCGACATGTGGCTCGAAGAGACCTCCATTCCCCGTGAGCGCATCCAGCTGCGCGACAACGAAGACAACTTCTGGCACACCGGGCAGCCCGGCCCCGGCGGCTACTGCTCCGAGATCTACTTCGATCGCGGCCCCGCCTACGGCGTCGAGGGCGGACCCGTGGCGGACGAAGACCGCTACATCGAGATCTGGAACCTCGTGTTCATGGAGTTCGAACTCTCCGAGGTCCGCTCGAAGGTCGACTTCGACATCGCCGGCGACCTGCCCGCGAAGAACATCGACACCGGCATGGGTCTCGAACGCGTCGCCTTCCTGCTCCAGAGCGTGGAGAACATGTACGAGATCGACGAGGTCTTCCCCGTCATCGAAGCCGCCAGCCGCCTGGCCGGTCGGAAATACGGTGAGGACGAGCACGCCGATGTGCAGATGCGCGTCGTCGCCGACCACGTCCGTTCGGCGCTGATCATCATCGGCGACGGCGTCCGCCCCGGCAATGAAGGCCGCGGCTACATCCTCCGCCGTCTGCTCCGCCGCGCCGTGCGCGCCATGCGCCTGCTCGGCGTCAAGGAAGAGGTCCTGCCCGAGCTGCTGCCCGTGTCCATGCAGGCCATGAAGCTGTCCTACCCCGAACTCGAAACCGACTTCGACCGGATCTCCCGAGTCGCGTTCGCCGAGGAGAAGGCGTTCCTGCGCACCCTCGAATCCGGCACCCAGCTGTTCACCACTGCCGCGCAGTCGTTGAGCGGCGAGAACAAGACCATCAGCGGCGACATCGCCTTCGCCCTCCACGACACCCATGGGTTCCCCATCGACCTCACCCTCGAGATGGCCTCCGAAGCCGGACTGAACGTGGACGAATCCGGATTCCGCGCACTGATGAGTGAACAGCGCACCCGCGCCAAAGCCGATGCCAAGGCGAAGAAGGGCGGCGGCCACACCGACCTGTCGGCCTATTCGGCCCTGCTCGAGGAAGGCATCAGCGAATTCGTCGGCTATGACCGCCTCGAGGCCGATTCCCGGGTCCGCGGAATCGTTTCCGACGGTGTCGCCGCCGAGGTGCTCACCACCGGCCAGAGCGGTGATGTCGTCCTCGACCTGACTCCGTTCTATGCGGAGTCCGGCGGCCAGCGTGCCGATGTCGGCCTCATCTCCGGCCATGGCTTCACCGCCCGCGTCACCGACGTGCAGAACCCGGTCAAGGGCCTGCCCGCCCACCGGGTCGAGGTCATCGACGGAGAGCTGCGCGTCGGCGACGAAGTGCTCGCCGCCGTCGACCACGACCACCGGTTCCAAGGTGCACAGGCGCACACCGCCACCCACCTCGTCCACGCCGCGCTGCGCGAGATCCTCGGCAGCCACGCCGTGCAGGCCGGCTCGCTCAACCAGCCCGGATACATGCGCTTCGACTACTCGTTCCCCGAAGCCCCGAGCACCCAGATGCGGTCCGAGATCGAAGAGGTGGCGAACCTCGCGGTGCGCTCGAACTACGAAGTCGGCACCGAATACATGTCCTTCGACGACGCAAAGAAGTCCGGCGCCATGGCGCTCTTCGGCGAGAAGTACCCGAACGTCGTGCGCGTCGTCGACATCGGCGGGCCCTTCTCCCGCGAACTCTGCGGCGGCACCCACGTCGGAGCTTCCGCCGAGGTCGGTCCCATCTCCGTGCTCTCCGAAGCCTCCGTCGGCTCCGGAGTCCGACGCATCGAAGCCGCGGTCGGCATGGACGCGTTCCGGTCCCTGGCCGCAGAACGGGCCATCGTGTCTTCGCTCTCGGAGATGCTCAAAGTCCCCGGCACCGATGTCACATCGCGCGTGTCCGACCTGATGAGCCGTCTCAAGGACGCAGAGAAGGAGATCGCCCGCCTCAATGCTCAGCAGCTGCTGGCCTCTTCGGGCAAGTTCCTCGACGAGGCGCAGACCGTGGGCCAGACGCTGTTCGTGCAGGCCGAGCTCGGCGATATCGCCAATGCCGGAGACATCCGGACCCTGGTCACCGACCTGCGCAACCGCGTCGCCGACCGCCAGGCGGTGATCGTCGGCATCGGAGTGAGCAGCGGAAAGCCTGTCGTCGTCATCGCCACCACCGAGGCGGCGCGCACCGCCGGACTGCAGGCCGGCAAACTCGTATCGCTGGCCTGCGGTGAACTCGGCGGCGGAGGCGGCGGCAAGCCCGACCTCGCCCAGGGTGGGGGCAGCAACCCCGCGGCGATCCCGTCTGCCATTGCGGCGGTCAAGGCAGCCATCCAGTGAGTTTCCGCCGAGGTCGCCGGCTGGGTCTCGACATCGGTTCCGTGCGGATCGGTGTCGCCTCCAGCGATCCCGACGGGATTCTGGCCACCCCGCTCACCGTCGTCCGTCGCAGCGACGAACCGGCGGCACTGAAGCAGCTGCGGGAGATCGTCGACGAATACGAACCCATCGAACTCCTGGTGGGGGACCCGAAGTCCCTCGACGGAGCCGCCCGGGCCGCAGCCACCTCGGCGTTGGAATTCGCCCGCCGGATCGCCGCGGCGACCGGCACCTCGATTCGTCTCGTCGACGAACGCTTCACCACGGTCGAGGCCCACCATGCCCTCGCCGCGGCCGGGAAGTCATCGCGTCAGCGACGCGAGATCGTCGATGCCCAAGCCGCCGTGATCATCCTCCAGAACGCCCTCGAGTACGAACACAACACCGGTGTTCCCGCCGGTCGTGAGATGCCCGACGAGGAGAACGACGCATGAGCCCCATCACCGAAGAGTTCTCGTCCGACGAAGGACTCACCCGCGCAGAAGTCCGTGCGAAGAAGCGGCGCAGAATGATGCGCCGGCGACGGACGACGACGATCGTGATCATCTGCATCCTCGTCTTCGGCATCGGAGGATTCTTCGGCGTGCGCGCGGCCGGGGGAGTCTTCGACGACCTGTTCGGACCCAAAGGCGACTATGAGGGCCAGGGCACGAACGAGGTCTCGATCGAGATCGCTCCCGGCTCGTCGGCCCGCACCGTCGCCAACCAGCTCGTCGAATCCGGAGTGATCATGAACTCCGAACCCTTCCTCGATGAGATCGAACGCCGTGACGCGACCATCCAGGCAGGAACCTGGACGATGCGGGAGAAGATGAGCTCGAAGGCCGCGGTCGAAGCGCTCATCAACCCCATCGCCCCGCCGAAGATCACGGTTGCCGAAGGCAAGCAGGTCGAAGAGATCAAGTCGATCATGATCGAATCCGGGATGAACGCGGATGAGGTCGACAAGGCCATCGACGACAAGACCCCGAAGGACTACGGACTCGAGATCGACGCACCGAGCCTCGAAGGGTATCTGTACCCGGCGACCTACGACCTCAACAAGCAGAAGACCGCCGAGGACATCGTCCAGGAGATGGTCGACAAGACCGAGACCGAAATCGACGAACTGGGAATCGAGAGCAAGGACGCCAACCGCATCCTCACCTTGGCCAGCCTCGTGGAGAAGGAATCCCCGGGCGACCCCGAGGTGCGTTCGAAGGTGGCGAGGTCCTTCCTCAACCGCATCTCCGACGAATCGCAGACGGGAGGACTCCTCCAATCGGATGCGACCGTGGCTTATATCCACGGTGCCCGCTCCGACCTGACGACGACGAAGAAGGAACGCCAGTCCGACTCGCCGTACAACACGTACAAGAAGAAGGGGCTGCCTCCCGGACCCATCAACTCGCCGAGCCAGGGAGCCGTCGAGGCGGCGCTCGATCCCGCCGACGGCGATTGGCAGTTCTTCGTCGCAACGAACCCGGACACGGGCGAGACGAAGTTCGCCGACAACTACGAGGACCACAAGAAGAACGTCGAGATCTACCGCAAGTGGCTGCGGGAGCACAGCAAGGAGAACGGATAGCCGGTGAGGATCCTCGCTGCAGTGCTCGGTTCGCCGATCGCACATTCGAAATCCCCGCTGCTCCACCGCGCCGCCTTCGCAGCACTGAATATGGAGTCCAGCGAGTACTCCCGGTTCGAACTCGGCTCGGAAGAGCTCGAGGGATTCCTCGACTCCCATCCCGAGCACGTCGGGTTCTCGCTGACGATGCCGCTGAAGGACCGACTCGTCACCCTCGCAGGCGTTCGCGGGTGGACCGTTGACGAGACGGCCACACTGACGGCGGCCGGCAACACGCTTGTCCGCGGCAGCGGTGAGGTGCAGGTGGCGAACACCGACGTGCGCGGCATCGTGCGCGCCATCGCCCCGCACATGGAATCCGTCCCGTACGCGGCCGACGGTGCGGGAACCGGCAGTGCGGGAGCCGGACGGGCGACGATCCTCGGTGCCGGGGCCACGGCCGCCTCGGCGCTCGTGGCCTGCCGTGATCTCGGGATCGCTCATGTCGACTTCCGCGTCCGCAATCCCGACCGTGCACGCCGGGTCCTCGACCTGGCCGAGCGGATCGGACTGACCTCCTCAGTGGGGGATCTGACCCGGATCGGCCCGTCGGCGATCGTCATCTCCACCCTGCCCGCCGAGGCGGCCCCGAACCCGATCTGGGAGACGCCGGTTCCCGGTGGGGTCGCCCTCGACGTCGCCTACGCCGCAGAGTCGGCGTTCCTCACCGCAGCCGCAGCACACGGCCTGCATCCCGTCGACGGCACGTCGATGCTCGTCGAACAGGCCGTCGCTCAGTTCGAGATGTTCCTCGCCGCCGCCCAGGCCGACGACGCAGGGACGACGGAGAACCTGCCGACGATCGAGAACCTGCCGACCGGACAAGAACTGACCTCTCGGGTTGCTGCAGCCATGTACGCAGCACTCGAAGGCCCGCCCGCCCGGGCTCGGGACTGAACCGGAGCCCGCGATGGATGCCGGAGTGCTGCACGGAATGACCATCGGCGTGACGGTTCTGGCCGCCCTGGCCTGCGGCCTCATCCTCGCCGCAACCCCACGGGTCTGGCTCAACGACTCCGCACACCTGCAGCAGTGGCAGGCCTCCAGATGGGCTCGCGGACCGGGACCGATCGTGGCGGGTCTCATCATCGCCGCAGTCGCCGCCGTCGTCTTCACCCTCGCAGTGCTCGCTCCGCTGGAGACCGGATGGAGTGCGTATGCGCCGCTGAGTAAAGAGACGTTCGCCCCGGGTCAGCCGAACTCCGCCGATCGCATCGTCTCCGCCCTGCTGCTGGGCCTCGTCTCCGGAGCGACTCCATTCCTCGTCACCGCGGACGTCAGCGTCCGCAGACTGCCCGATCGGATCGTCATCCCCCTGACGGTGGTCGCCCTGGGGCTCATCATCACCGGCTCCGTACTCGGAGAGCTGTCGATGTGGTTCTCGTCATTCTTCGCCGGAGTCCTCGCCCTCGCCTTCTTCGCCGCACTGCACCTGGTGGGCCGAGTGCTGAGGGCGCGGACGATGGGTCTCGGGGACGTCAAGCTCGCGTTCATCGTCTTCGCCGTCGCCGGTCTCTTCGACCTGTGGGCACCGACCCTCGTTCTCGTGGTGATGATGCTCATCGCCGGCGTCTGGGCGCTCATCGGTGCGGTGCGCGCCGGTCGGGTCCGCGGGGTGACCATCGCCTTCGGACCCGCCATGCTTTCCGGCATGTGGCTCGGGTGCCTGTTCGCCCCAATACTTTTGTAGAATCGGTGGAATGTTGAGATGGCTGACTGCAGGCGAATCCCACGGCGAAGCGCTGACCGGGATCATTGAAGGGCTTCCCGCCCATGTACCGATCACCAGGGACGATATTCGAGCGAGCCTGGCTCGCCGCCGACTCGGCTATGGCCGCGGCGCACGAATGAAGTTCGAAGCCGACGAAGTGCGCCTCCTCGGCGGTGTCCGGCACGGACAGACCCTGGGCTCACCGGTGGCGATCGAGGTCGGCAACACCGAATGGCCGAAATGGGAATCCGTGATGAACCCGGACCCCGTCGACGCCTCCGAACTCGAAGGACTGGCACGCAACGCCCCGCTGACCCGTCCGCGCCCCGGGCATGCCGATATCGTCGGCATGCAGAAGTACGGCTTCGACGAAGCCCGTCCCGTACTGGAACGCGCCTCGGCGCGTGAGACCGCGATGCGCGTGGCACTGGGCACTGTCGCCGCGAAGTTCCTCGGCGAACTGGGCATCACCCTCGTGTCCCACACCGTGGCCATCGGCGGAGCCGAACACTCGGCCGATGCGCTGCCCGCACTGCCGACCGCGGCCGATGTCGAGGCCCTGGATGCCGATCCTGTCCGCTGCTTCGACGCGGGCCTCTCGGCGGCGATGGTCACCGAGATCGACGCGGCGAAGAAGGCCGGGGACACCCTCGGCGGAGTCGTCGAAGTCCTCGCCTACGATCTGCCTCCTGGACTCGGCTCCCACGTGCACTGGGACCGTCGTCTCGACTCCCGCCTGGCCGGTGCCCTCATGGGCATCCAGGCGATCAAGGGAGTCGAGGTCGGAGACGGATTCCTCACCACGAAGCGTCCCGGCTCGGGCGCCCATGACGAACTCGAAGTCGGACCCGACGGATTCCGCCGCACGAGCAACCGCGCCGGCGGCACCGAAGGCGGAATGTCGACCGGCGGACCGCTGCGTGTGCGGGCGGGAATGAAGCCGATCGCCACGGTGCCGCGCGCCCTGGCGACGGTCGACGTCGAAACCGGCGAGGCCGCCAAGGCGAACCACCAGCGCTCCGACGTGTGCGCGGTGCCCGCCTCGGGCGTCGTCGCCGAAGCCATGGTGGCACTCGTGCTCGCCGAGGCGGTCGTCGAGAAGTTCGGCGGAGACTCCGTTGCCGAGACGAAGCGGAACCTGGACGCCTATGTCGCGGCCATTCCGGAGAACCTCCGCATCGGACGATGAACCACACCCCGCTGCCCAAACCGGTTCCGCCCCTGGAACCGGTCCCCGCCGCGCTCTCGCGCATCGTGCTCTCCGGTCCGCCGGCGGCAGGGAAATCGACGATCGGTCGGCTGCTGGCCGACCGGCTCGGTCTGCCGCTGACGGACACGGACGCGAACATCGTCGACAAGTACGGGGTGATCTCGGAGATCTTCGTCGAACGGGGCGAAGATCACTTCCGACGCATCGAACGAGAGGTCGTGCGCAGAGCGCTGCGTCGGCTGCTTGATCGGCCGGGCATCGTCTCCCTGGGCGGGGGAGCGATCCTCAACCCCGGCACCCGGGCACAGCTGAAGCACCCGGCGATCAAGGTCGTGCACATCGATATCGACGTCGAGACCGTCGCACAGCGGCTGACCGCCCCGCACCGGCCGCTGCTGCGCGGTGCGGGAAGCCCGGTGGAGAACTGGCTGGCGCTGGTCAACGAGCGCGAACCGCTCTACGAACAGGTCGCGACCTTCCGCGTCCAGGCCTCGAACTCACCGCCGTCGACGGTGGTCAACCGGGTCGTCGACGTCCTCACCGGTCTGCAGCGTGCCGAAGAGTACGCGAAATACGCCCATTCCGATGAGGGCGGAACCCAATCCGCGGACTGAGATATCCGTGACCTTCGGCGAACCCGCGTCGCCACGGCGACTCAGCGAGGACTAGGCTGGGCCCGATATGACTTCGAATGATCAGGAAGACGGACGAATGAGCCTCACACGCATCAATGTGGACGCCGGCGGGAACTACCCCGTCCTCGTCGGCCAGGGACTGCTCGGCGAACTGCCCGAGCTGCTCGGAAACCGCGTCGAGAAGGTCCTCGTCATCCACCCGCGCGCCCTGCGCACCACCGGTGAGACCGTTCGTGACGACCTCGCCGCGGCCGGCCTCGAGGCCGTGGCCGCGGAGATCCCCGACGCCGAAGAGGCCAAGCACGTCCAGGTGGCCGCGTTCTGCTGGCAGGTCCTCGGACAATCCGATTTCACCCGCACCGACGCCATCGTCACCGTCGGCGGGGGAGCGGTGAGCGACCTCGGCGGATTCGTCGCCGCCACCTGGCTGCGCGGAATCAAGGTCATCCACATCCCCACCACCGTCCTCGGCATGGTCGATGCCTCCGTCGGCGGCAAGACCGGAATCAACACCGCCGAAGGCAAGAACCTCGTCGGCTCCTTCCACGCACCCGCCGGAGTCCTCGTCGACCTCGACACGCTCGGGACTCTGCCGGAGAACGAACTGTTCACCGGACTCGCCGAGGTGGTCAAGACGGGATTCATCGCCGACCCCGCGATCCTCGATCTGGTGTCGAACCACTCGAAGGACGAGATCGCCGATGTGCACGGTCCGGTGCTGCGCGAACTCATCGAACGTTCCATCCGTGTCAAAGCTGACGTCGTCTCCGGCGATTTCAAGGAATCCGGACGCCGGGAGATCCTCAACTACGGCCACACCCTCGGCCATGCGATCGAGCACAAGGAGCGCTACCAGTGGCGCCACGGCGCCGCCGTGTCGGTGGGCATGGTCTTCGCCGCCGAGGTGGCGTCGATGATCAAGAGCCTGCCCTACGAGGTCGTCGACCTCCACCGCGAACTGCTCGGCAAGCTGGGGCTGCCCGTCGGCTACCGCTCCGACGTCTGGCCGCAGCTGCTGGACACGATGAAGAGGGACAAGAAGGCCCGCGGAGCGATGTTGCGGATGGTGCTCCTCAGCGACATCGGCGAGCCCAGCACCGTCGAGATCCCCGATGCCTCCATCCTCTTCACCGCCTACCAGGAGATCGGCGAGGATTCGCCGACGGTTCCCCTCGGCATCGGCATCGGCCTCAACTGATCTCGCCCGGATGGAAGGCTCCCGCTCAATCTTGCTAGACTTGCCCAGTGGCGCGTTCGTCGACCCCGAACCCGGGGCTGAGCGGCGCGTACTGCCGACTGCGATCACCATTCGGTGATCAGGACTGAACCGAAGAAGGACGAATTAGTGGCGACAACGAACGACCTGAAGAACGGCCTTGTGCTCAACCTCGACAACCACCTGTGGCAGGTGCTGGAATTCCAGCACGTCAAGCCCGGTAAGGGTCCGGCGTTCGTTCGCACCAAGCTCAAGAGCGTAACGACCGGCAAGATCATCGACAAGACCTTCAACGCCGGCACCAAGGTCGAGACCGCGAATGTCGACCGTCGCGATATGCAGTACCTCTACCATGACGGCACCGACTACGTGTTCATGGACTCCCAGGACTACGATCAGGTCAACATCTCCGCAGAGCTCGTCGGCGACGCCGCGAACTACATGCTCGAGAACCAGGACCTGCAGATCTCCTTCCACGAAGGCATCCCGCTGTCTGTGGAGCTCCCGCCGTCTGTGGAACTGACCATCACCCACACCGAACCCGGACTCCAGGGCGACCGTTCGACCGGCGGTTCGAAGCCGGCGACGCTCGAGACCGGCTACGAGATCCAGGTGCCCCTGTTCCTCGAAGAGGGCGTCAAGGTCAAGGTCGACACCCGCAGCGGCGACTACCTCGGTCGCGTCAAGTAAGTGGCATCGGCACGTACCCGAGCCCGTCGCCGGGCTCTCGAGCTGCTCTTCGAAGCCGGGCAGCGTCGGCTGGCCATGGATGAACTCGTCACCATGCGGTCGAACGATCCCGACTATCCGATGAAGGAATATGCGGTCGAGATCGTCAAGGGCATCACCGAGAAGCAGGCGGAGATCGACGAGATCATCTCCACCTACTCAGAAGGTTGGACCCTGGACCGGATGCCGGCCGTCGACCGGTCGCTGCTGGAGATCGGAACCTGGGAGATGCTGTTCAACGACGAGGTACCCGACAAGGTGGCCATCGACGAGGCCGTGTCCCTGGCCCGACAGTTCTCCACAGATGACTCTCCCGGATTCGTCTCGGGGCTGCTCTCCCGCATCCTCGACGTCAAACCGACACTCATCTGAGCCGGCGGGTCCGGATTCCGGACCCGCCCTCCGGTCGGCATCCCACCGGGTCTACAATCGAATCGAACCACTCCTTTAACCACCGTCCAGAGAGGCGGAGAAGGGGAAATATGACACAGCGAACAGTGCTGGACGCCCCCGATATCTCGCGGGCGATCACCCGCATCGCGCACGAGATCATCGAATCCAACAAGGGCAGCGACGACCTCGTCCTCTTAGGCATCCCACGCCGCGGAGTCCCGCTGGCCCACCGACTCGCCGAGGCGATCGCCTCCATCTCCGGGCAGCCGGAGACCGCATCCGAACTGGCCGGCAGCCTCGACATCACGATGTACCGCGACGATCTGCGCGGCGGCTCCTACCGGGCACCCGAACCCACCTCCATCCCGACCGCGGGAATCGATGCGAAGACCGTCGTCCTCGTCGACGATGTGCTCTTCTCCGGACGCACCATCCGCGCCGCTCTCGATGCTCTCGCCGATGTCGGTCGCCCCGCTAAGGTCCGCCTCGCGGTCCTCGTCGACCGCGGTCACCGGGACCTGCCGATCCGCGCCGACCATGTGGGCAAGAACCTGCCGACGTCGAGCAGCGAACGCGTCAACGTCGCTCTCACCGAAACCGACGGTGACGACTCCGTGAGCATCTCGGGAGGCCGCGAATGAAGCATCTGCTCGACACCACTTCGCTCAGCCGAGACGATGCCATCGGCATCCTCGACATCGCCGAGGAGATGACCCTCGTCTCCGAACGAGAGGTCAAGAAGCTGCCCGTGCTGCGCGGACGCACCGTGGTCAACCTGTTCTTCGAAGATTCCACGCGCACCCGGCTGTCCTTCGAAGCCGCAGCCAAACGGCTCTCGGCCGATGTTCTCAACTTCTCCGCGAAGGGCTCGTCAGTATCGAAGGGCGAGAGCCTCCAGGACACCATCCAGACGATCTCGGCCATGGGCGCCGACGCCATCGTCGTCCGCCACTCGGGGGCCGGCACCGCCCACCGTCTCGCTCACACCGGGTGGATCGACGTCCCCGTCGTCAACGCCGGCGACGGCACCCACGAACATCCGACCCAGGCACTGCTCGACGCCTTCACCCTGCGCCGGGCCTTGGCCGGTGTTCCCGCCTCGGGGCCGGTGTCCGGGGGACCGCGCGGCCAGGGACTGGACGGCGCGAAGGTCGCTATCGTCGGAGACATCCTGCACTCCCGTGTGGCCCGGTCGAACGTCCACCTGCTCGCCCGCCTCGGCGCCGACGTCCATCTCATCGCCCCGCCCACCCTCCTGCCGTGGGGAGTGGAGAACTGGCCGGTGACCGTTCACTTCGACTTCGATTCGGCGCTGAGCACCGAGGACTTCGCCGCCGTGATGATGCTGCGGGTCCAGCAGGAGAGGATGCACGAGTCCTTCTTCCCCAACGAACGCGAATACGCCCGCCTGTGGGGACTGAGCGCGGCCCGGCTGGCCGACCTGCCGGAGTCGACCTTCATCATGCACCCGGGCCCCATGAACCGCGGTTTCGAGATCTCCGCTGCCGCAGCGGATTCACCCCGCGCCCTCGTCCTCGACCAAGTCGAGAACGGAGTGAGCGTGCGCATGGCGGTCCTCTACCGTCTGCTGACCGGTCAGGAGGAGACCAATGACTGATTACCTCATCCGCGGAGCCGACGTCCTCGGACGCGGAGTCGCCGATATCGCGATCCAGGACGGACGCATCGTCGATCCCGAGCTGCTGGGCGCAGGCGAATATGAGACTGTCGAGGCCGCGGGCCTCGTGGCGCTGCCCGGATTCGTCGACATGCACACCCACCTGCGCGAACCGGGCAAAGAGGACGCCGAGACGGTGCTCACCGGATCCCGTTCGGCGGCATCGGGCGGATTCACCTGTGTCCATGCCATGGCCAACACCGCTCCCGTGGCCGACACCGCAGGAGTCGTCGAACAGGTCCACCGCCTCGGCCGCGCCGCCGGATTCACCGAGGTCGTCCCCGTCGGTGCCGTGACCACCGGTCTCGAAGGCCGGCAGCTCGCCGAACTCGGGGCCATGGCACGCTCGGGTGCCCGCGTGCGGATGTTCTCCGACGACGGCATCTGCGTGTCCGATCCGCTGCTCATGCGCCGCGCCCTCGAATACGTCAAGACCTTCGACGGAATCATCGCCCAGCACGCACAGGAACCGCGCCTGACCGAAGGCGCACAGATGAATGAGGGAACGGTCTCGGCCGAACTCGGTCTGCCCGGCTGGCCCGCGGTCGCCGAGGAGTCGATCATCGCCCGCGATGTGCTCCTGGCCGAACACGTCGGGTCCCGGCTGCACATCTGCCATGTGTCCACGGCCGGCAGCGTCGACCTCATCCGCTGGGCCAAGGCCCGGGGGATCGCCGTGACCGCCGAGGTGACGCCGCACCATCTCATGCTCACCGACGAACTCGTGCGCACCTTCGACCCCGTGTACAAGGTCAACCCGCCGCTGCGCACCGATGAGGACGTGCAGGCGCTCCGGGCCGCCCTGGCAGATGGCACGATCGACGTCGTCGGCACCGACCATGCCCCACACACCGCCGAACACAAATGTAGCGAATGGACCGCAGCGGCCATGGGCATGGTCGGCATGGAGTCCGCGCTGTCCATCGTCGTCGCCGCCATGGCCGAACTCGACTTCGATTTCGGCGATGTGGCCCGTGTGATGTCTTCGGCCCCGGCCCGCGTCACCGGCGCCTCCGGACACGGCAGCCTCGAGGTCGGGGCCAGTGCGAACATCGTCCTCGTCGACCCGGCCGCACCGCACCGCATCGAACCCGGCGACCACGCCACGAAGGGACGCAACAACCCCTTCGCCGGCGTCGAGGTGACCGCGAAGGTCACCGACACCTTCTTCTACGGCCACCGGGTCTTGGCCGCAGGGGCACTCACCACACCCCACCCGGCAGGAGCAACATGGACACCACAGTAGGCACACTCATCGTCGCCGCAGTCATCCTCGTCGTGATCGTCGCGATCGCCTGGGGATGGAGCCGACGCAAACAGGCCCAGTCAGAGGTCGCCACCCCGCCGAAGCCCCACATGGGCATCAAAGCCGTGTCCGAACCCGTCGAAGGCTCCTACGTGTCGACGACGAGGGCCGGCCATCCGCTCGAACGCGTCGCCGTCCACGGTCTGGGCATCCGCACCACCGGTGAACTCGTCGTCACCGACGGGGGAGTGATCATGGACCTGGCCGGACGCGAGGACTTCCTCATCCCGCGCCGCGACATCGTCTCCGTGGACACCACGAACGGGATGATCGGGAAGTTCGTCGAACGCGGAGGCATCATCCGCATCACCTGGCACCTCGGCGACACCCTCGTCGACACGGGCTTCCGCGCCCGCTACGCCGCATCCACCACCCCCACCGTCGACCGCATCCGCGAAATGATCGAAGAGGCACAATGAGCTTTTCAACCACCCCCGCCGTCCTCGTCCTCGAAGACGGCCGGACCTTCCACGGATCCGCCTACGGACACCTCGGCGAGACCACCGGTGAGGCCGTGTTCGTCACCGCCATGTCCGGCTACCAGGAGACGCTGACCGACCCGTCGTACCACCGACAGATCATCATCCAGGCCGCTCCGCACATCGGCAACACCGGCATCAACCGCACCGATGACGAATCCGCCCAGATCTGGGCCGCCGGCTACGTCGTCCGCGACGCCTCCCGGATCTCATCGAACTGGCGGTCCGAAGGCGACCTCGTCGATTGGCTGACCGAGTCCGGGATCGTCGGAATCTCCGACGTCGACACCCGAGCCCTGACCCGACATCTGCGCGACAAGGGCGCCATGCGCGTGGGCATCTTCTCCGGACCCGCCGCCGAGGCGCCCGAATCCGAGCTGCTCGCCCGTGTCCAGGCCTCCCCGCAGATGGCGGGAGCCAACCTCGTCGACGAAGTCTCGATCACCGAACCCACGCTCATCCCCGCGACGGGGGAGAAGAGGTTCAGCGTCGCCGCCGTCGACCTCGGCATCAAATCGATGACCCCCGAACGACTGACCGAACGCGGAATCGACGTCCACCTGCTGCCGTCGTCGATCAGCTTCGAAGAGATCCGAGCCCTGGGCGTCGACGGAGTCTTCTTCTCCAACGGTCCCGGCGACCCCGCCACTGCAGACGACCAGGTCGAACTGCTGCGCGCCGTCCTCGACGCGGGTCTGCCGTTCTTCGGCATCTGCTTCGGCAACCAGCTGCTCGGTCGGGCACTGGGCTTCGGCACCTATAAGCTGCCCTTCGGCCACCGCGGCATCAACGTGCCCGTGCTGGACCGGACCACCGGAAAGGTCGAGATCACCTCGCAGAACCACGGCTTCGCCGTCGACGCACCGCTTAAGGGCGAGACCATCGCTCCGCACAAGGCCGACTACGGCCGGGTGACCGTCTCCCACGTGTGCCTCAACGACGATGTCGTCGAGGGACTCGCCTGCCTCGACATACCCGCCTTCTCCGTCCAATTCCACCCCGAGGCTGCGGCCGGCCCGCACGATTCGAGCTATCTGTTCGATCGCTTCGTCGACCTCATGTCCGCTTCCCAGGCCGATTCGGCTGCCCAGGCCTAAGGAGAACACCCCATGCCACTGAGACAAGACCTCAACTCCGTCCTCGTCATCGGCTCCGGCCCCATCGTCATCGGACAGGCCTGCGAATTCGACTACTCGGGCACCCAGGCCTGCCGTGTGCTGCGCTCCGAGGGCCTGCGCGTCATCCTCATCAACTCGAACCCGGCGACGATCATGACCGACCCGGACATCGCCGACGCCACCTATGTCGAGCCGATCGACCCGGAGGTCATCGAGACGATCATCGAGAAGGAGCGCCCCGATGCGCTCCTGCCCACCCTCGGCGGACAGACCGCGCTCAATGCGGCCATTGCGCTGCACGACGCCGGAGTGCTCGAGAAGTACGGCGTCGAACTCATCGGCGCCGACGTCGATGCCATCCAGCGCGGTGAGGACCGGCAGAAGTTCAAAGACATCGCCGAAGCCTGCGGCGCCGAGGTGGCCAGATCGGCCATCTGCCACACCCTCGACGAAGCCCTGGCCGCCGCCGAGGAGCTCAACTACCCGGTCGTCGTCCGCCCCTCGTTCACCATGGGCGGCCTCGGTTCGGGCATGGCCTACGACGAAGCCGATCTGCGCCGCATCGCCGGCGCCGGACTGTCCGATTCCATCACCCACGAGGTGCTGCTCGAGGAATCGATCCTCGGGTGGAAGGAATACGAACTCGAGCTCATGCGCGACAACAAGGACAACGTCGTCGTCGTGTGCTCGATCGAGAACGTCGACCCCGTCGGTGTGCACACCGGTGACTCGATCACCGTGGCCCCGGCACTGACCCTGACCGACCGGGAATACCAGTCGATGCGCGATATCGGCATCGCCATCATCCGCGCCGTCGGCGTGGACACCGGCGGCTGCAACATCCAGTTCGCCGTCGATCCCAAGACCGGACGCATCATCACCATCGAGATGAACCCGCGCGTGTCCCGGTCCTCCGCGCTGGCGTCGAAGGCCACGGGCTTCCCGATCGCCAAGATGGCGGCGAAGCTCGCCGTCGGCTACTCGCTCGACGAGATCCCCAACGACATCACGAAGGTCACCCCGGCCAGCTTCGAACCGACGCTGGACTATGTGGTCGTGAAGATCCCGCGCTTCACCTTCGAGAAGTTCCCGGCCGCGGACCCGACCCTGACGACGACGATGAAATCCGTCGGCGAAGTCATGGCGCTGGGCCGCAACTTCACCACGGCCCTGCAGAAGGCGATGCGCTCGCTCGAGCAGAAGGACGCCTCCTTCAGCTGGGCCGACCTGCCCGACGTGACCGATGACGACGTCCGCGAATCCGTGCTCGAGGCCATCTCGCATGCCACCGCTGACCGCATCCACTCCGTCCAGCGCGGACTCGCCGCCGGACTGAGCGCGGAAGAGGTATTCGACGCCTGTGAGATCGACCCCTGGTACCTCGACCAGATCCAGCTCATCAACGAGGTGGCCGCGTACATCCGCGACGCCGACGAACTCGATGCCCAGGTGCTCAAGGTCGCGAAGAACCACGGATTCTCCGACGAGCAGATCGCGGGGCTGCGCAGCCTCGAGACGAGCGTCGTCACCGGCATCCGCCACGCCCTGCGCGTGCGCCCGGTGTTCAAGACGGTCGATACCTGCGCCGGCGAATTCGAGGCGAAGACCCCCTACCACTACTCGAGCTACGACTCCGAGACCGAGGTCATGCCGCGCGACCGCCCGGCCGTGATCATCCTCGGCTCCGGTCCGAACCGGATCGGACAGGGCATCGAGTTCGACTACTCGTGCGTGCACGCCACCATGGCGATCGGGTCGGCCGGATTTGAGACCATCATGGTCAACTGCAACCCGGAGACCGTGTCGACCGACTACGACACCGCAGACCGTCTGTACTTCGAGCCCCTGACCTTCGAAGACGTCATGGAGGTCTACCACGCCGAGCTCGCCGCCGGCGAGGTCCTCGGAGTCGTGTGCACCCTCGGCGGCCAGACCCCGCTGGGCCTGGCCGACAAGCTCAAGGCAGCCGGCGTGCCGGTGCTAGGCACCCAGCCCGAAGCCATCGACCTGGCCGAGGACCGCGGAGAATTCGGCGCCGTCCTCGACCGGGCCGGACTCACCGCACCCAAGCACGGCACCGCGGTGACCGCCGGCGAAGCCGCAGCGATCGCCGAGAACATCGGCTACCCGGTGCTCGTGCGTCCCTCCTACGTCCTCGGCGGGCGCGGAATGCAGATCGTCTACGACCGCACCCAGCTGCTCGACTACATGGCCAGCGCCACGGAGATCTCGACCGATCGTCCGGTCCTCGTCGACCGGTTCCTCGAAGACGCCATCGAGATCGACGTCGACGCCCTCTTCGACGGAAATGAGGTCTACATCGGCGGAATCATGGAGCACATCGAGGAGGCCGGAATCCACTCCGGCGACTCCGCCTGTGTGCTGCCCTCGCCGACCCTGGGCGAGGATGTGCTCGAGCGCGTCCGTCAGGGCACGAAGGCCATCGCCGAGGGTGTGGGTGTGCGCGGACTGCTCAACATCCAGTTCGCAATCGCCGCCGATGTCCTCCACGTCATCGAAGCCAATCCGCGTGCCTCACGGACCGTGCCCTTCGTCTCGAAGGCGACGTCGACTCAGCTGGCCAAGGCCGCGGCGCTCATCGCCGTTGGCCGCACGATCGACGATCTGCGCGGTGATCTGCTGGCCGAAGAAGGCGACGGCTCGACCCTGCCGCTCGACCATCCGATCGCCGTCAAGGAGGCGGTCCTGCCGTTCCGTCGTTTCACCACCGTCGAAGGCAAGATCGTCGACTCGATTCTCGGGCCCGAGATGCGCTCGACCGGTGAGGTCATGGGCATCGACCACAACTTCCCGACCGCGTTCGCGAAGGGCCTCCTCGGCGCCGGAGTGAAGCTGCCGACCTCGGGCACGGTGTTCGTCTCGGTGGCCGATCGGGACAAACGCGCCATGGTGCTGCCGGTCAAGGAACTCGTCGATATGGGCTTCGACGTCGTTGCGACCACCGGCACCGCGGCCGTGCTCTCCCGCTACGGGATCAAGACCACGCAGGTGCACAAGCACTTCGAGGCCGACGCCGAGGACCGAACTGTCATCGACTACCTCACGGCGGGCACCATCGACATGGTCATCAACGTGCCCTCGGGCCGGCAGGAACGTGCCGACGGCTATGAGATCCGCGCCGCCGCGACCGCGAACTCCGTCCCGCTGATCACGACGCTGGCCGAATTCGCCGCCGCCGTGACCTCCCTCGAGGTTATCCGGGACTCGAAGTTCGACGTGCGCAGTCTGCAGGACTGGAGCGCCTGATGTTCGGCACCCGGCTGGCGGCCGCCATGGACGAGCACGGACCGCTGTGTGTGGGCATCGACCCGCACGAGCATCTTCTGTCCTCCTGGGGGCTGCCGGCCACCGCCGCAGGCGTCCGGGAGTTCGCCCTGCGCACGGTCTCCGAACTCAAGGGCTCGGTGGCCGCGGTGAAACCGCAGTCCGCGTTCTTCGAACAGTACGGCTCCGCCGGAGTCGCCGCTCTCGAAGAGACCCTGGCCGCGGCCGGGGACGCCGGACTGCTCACCGTCCTCGACATCAAACGCGGCGATATCGGGTCGACCATGGGCGCCTATGCGAAGGCCTACCTCGACCCCGCCTCGGCGCTGGCCGCGGATTCGATCACGGTCTCGCCCTACCTCGGGTTCGGCGCCCTGGAACCGGCCTTCGAGCTCGCGGCCGCTCATGGCAAGGGCATATTCGTCCTTGCTCTGACCTCGAACCCGGAAGGCACCGAGGTCCAGCACGCCGTGCGAGACGGCGATTCGGTGGCGGGATCGATCGTGTCCCGCGTACGGGCGCGCAACGCTCAGGCACTGGGGACGAACGAGGAACTCGGTCCCTTCGGGCTCGTCGTCGGAGCGACCATCGGCACGGCCGCACGAGACCTCGGGTTCGACCCCAGCGACTGCGGGGGACCGATCCTCGCCCCGGGTGTCGGCGCACAGGGCGCCGGTCTGCCCGAGCTGCGCGCGGTCTTCGGCGACCGAGCCCTGACGTCGGGACAGGTGCTCGCCACCGCGTCCCGGGCCGTACTCGGTGCCGGACCCGATGGTCTGGCTGATGCGGCAGCCGCGCTCAATCGTGAGCTGACGGCAGCGGTCTGAGCACCGGTGTGCCGACCGCAGGTCGGTCCGTGGTCGCCCGAATCGGTAGTCGTTCGACGGGTGGAATCCGGCTCGCCGTGCCACAAATTTCGGCTCATATCGCCTCTCGGCAGGGATTTTGTCTTAGACTGAGACAACTTCCCTACCTGCCCGTTCATGGTGACAGAGGAGACAAAGTGGCACTCGAACCGTTGACCCCGCAACAGCGTTCCGCTGCGTTGGACAAAGCGTTCAAGGCGCGTCAGGCACGAGCCGAAGTCAAGTCGGCGCTGAAGACCGGCGATACCGATCTCGCGGCCGTGCTCAAGAAGGCGGCAGACGACGAAGCACTCGCGAAGATGCGTGTGCTCGATCTGCTCAGGGCTCTGCCCGGAGTCGGCGACCGGCGAGCCGAGGCCGCCATGGAAGAGGTCGGCATCGCCACCTCCCGGCGGATCAAGGGTCTGGGCGTGCACCAGAAGTCCGCCCTGTTGGAGAAATATTCCTGAGTGTGACAACCTCAGATCTGTGAATAATCGACTCACCGTCCTCGCGGGTCCGACCGCCGTCGGAAAAGGCACCATCAGCACCTATATTCGGCAGAACCACCCCGAGGTCTGGTTCTCCGTGTCGGCCACGACCAGGCCCCGGCGCCCCGGAGAGATCGATGGTGTCCATTATCACTTCCTCACCGACGACGCCTTCGACGCCCTCATCGCCGAGGGCCGGCTGCTCGAATACGCCGTCGTCCACGGACGCCACCGGTACGGCACACCCTCGGCGCCGGTGGAGGAGAAGCTCGAACAGGGGATTCCAGCGCTGCTCGAGATCGACCTGCAGGGCGCCCGCCAGGTCAAAGAGAAGATGCCCGACGCCCGCTTCGTCTTCCTCGCCCCGCCCAGCTGGGAGGAACTCGTCTCCCGACTGACCGGTCGCGGCACCGAAACGGAGGAGGAGCAGGAACGGCGCCTGGCCACCGCGAAACGCGAATTGGCCGCGGAATCGGAGTTCGACGTGACCATCGTGAACGACCACGTTCGCACTGCGGCCGAAGAACTCCTATCATTGATGGGTATATCCACCTCCGATTAGATGGGAATCTCCTTGCCCGCACAGCCTGAAGGCATCACTAATCCTCCGATCGACGATCTGCTCAACGTCACCGGTTCGAAGTACGAACTGGTCTCGATCGCGGCAAAGCGCGCCCGTCAGATCAACTCCTACTACGCCCAGCTGCAGGAGGGACTGCTCGAGAACGTCGGTCCGCTCGTCACGCCCGGCACCAACGAGAAGCCTCTGTCGATCGCTCTGCGTGAGGTCAACGAGTCGAAGATCGTCGCCCGCGAGGTCTCCGAAGCCGACTTCATCCAGGCCGCACCCGAGGCCGAAGCCACCGCTCCCGTGAGCAACGACGGCGCGATCGACTTCAGCGACCAGTGAGAATCGTACTCGGCGTCGCCGGTGGGATCGCCGCCTACAAAGCGGCACACATCATCCGGCGACTCCGGGACCTCGGCCACAGCGTCAAGGTCGTGCCCACGGCCAACGCGCTGAAATTCATCGGCGGCCCCACCCTCGAAGCCCTGTCCGGGCAGACGGTGACCACCGACGTCTTCGACGAGATCGACACCGTCAACCATGTCCGGATCGGGCAGGAGGCCGAACTCGTCATCATCGCCCCGGCGACCGCCGATCTCATCGCGAAGATCGCCGCCGGACGGGCAGACGATCTGCTCACCGCCTCCGTGCTCACCACCACCGCCGAGGTGGTCGTGGCCCCGGCCATGCACACGGAGATGTGGCTCAATCCCGCCACCGTGGCCAATATCGCAACCTTGCGCTCCCGCGGCATCCACGTCCTCGACCCTGCTGTCGGACGCCTCACAGGACCCGATTCCGGTCCCGGACGCCTGCCGGAGCCCGAAGACATCGTCGACTATGCACTCTCGGTCAAGAACGCCTCCGCGAACGATCCCGTGAGCACGGCATCCGACCTGCGCGGTGACCTGTCCGGCCGCCGCATCGTCATCAGCGCCGGCGGCACCCGAGAGCCGCTCGACCCCGTCCGCTTCCTCGGCAACCGCTCCTCGGGCAAACAGGGCATCGCCCTGGCAAAGGCGGCCCATGCCGCCGGCGCCCACGTCGAACTCGTCGCCGCGAACATCGATACCGGACTGCTGTCGGGACTGCCCAGTGACATCACGATCACCCAGGTCGAATCCACCCTGGAACTGCAGGAGGCGATGCACTCGGCCCAGATGCGCGCCGATGCCATCATCATGGCCGCCGCAGTCGCCGACTACCGACCCGCCGAGACCACGGACTCGAAGATGAAGAAGTCCGGAGACGAAGGGCTCACCCTGCGGCTCGTGCAGAACCCGGACATCTTGCGCGGTCTCGTCGACGAGCGCAGTCGGCAGACCGGCCTTCGCGAGCAGATCATCGTCGGATTCGCCGCCGAGACCGGTGACGCCGGCACAACCGCCCTCGATTACGCACGGTCCAAATTCCAACGCAAGGGCGTCGACCTGCTCGTGTTCAACGACGTCTCCGACGACCGTGCCTTCGGCCACGACGACACCATGGTCCAGATCATCTCCGCCGAGCGCGGTGACATCGCCGTCGGCGAGGAATTCCACGGGTCGAAGGACCATGTTTCACAAAAGGTCATCGCGGCCGTGTCCGACCAGTTCACCCACGTAGAATCGACAACGTGACACACACAAATCTGCGTTTCTTCTCATCCGAGTCCGTCACCGAGGGACATCCCGACAAGATCTGCGACCAGATCAGCGATGCGGTGCTCGACGACCTGCTCCGTCAGGACCCCAACGCCAAAGTGGCCGTGGAGACCATGGTCACCACCGGACTCGTCCACGTCGCCGGTGAGGTGAATACTGCCGCCTATGCCGATGTCGCCGGAATTGTGCGCAGCCTCATCACCGGAATCGGCTACGACTCCTCGGACACCGGCTTCGACGGACATTCCTGCGGAGTCTCCGTGTCCATCGGCAGCCAGTCCACGGACATCCACTCCGGTGTGACGAACCCGTTGGACTTCCGCGAAGCCGTCGAATCCTCCGACCACGGTACGAGCCTCGGCGCCGGAGACCAGGGGCTGATGTTCGGCTATGCCGACAACTCCACCGACGTGCTCATGCCCCTGCCCATCCACCTGGCCTCCCGGATGGCCGAGCAGCTCTCAGAGGTGCGCAAGTCCGGTCGCCTCGACTACCTGCGCCCCGATGGCAAGACGCAGCTGACCTTGGGCTACGACGGGGACGAAGCCGTATCGATCGAGAACGTCGTCGTCTCCACCCAGCACTCGGCGGACACCAGCCAGTCCCAGCTGCACACTGAGATCAAGGAACTCGTCATCGATCCGGTGATCGCGAATTCCGGTCTCGACACCTCGGGCGCGAACATCCACATCAACCCCGCCGGTCCCTTCGTCACGGGCGGGCCGATGGGCGATGCCGGTCTGACCGGGCGGAAGATCATCGTCGACACCTACGGCGGATTCTCCCGCCACGGAGGCGGTGCGTTCTCCGGCAAGGATCCCTCGAAGGTCGACCGCTCCGCAGCCTACGCGATGCGCTGGGTGGCGAAGAACGTCGTCGCCGCCGGTCTCGCCGACCGTGCCGAAGTGCAGGTGTCCTATGCGATCGGACGTGTCGACCCGATGGGCCTGTACGTCGAGACCTTCGGAACCGAGAAGGTCGATCCGAATGCGATCTCCCGAGCCATCCGCGAGGTCTTCGACCTGCGCCCGGCCATGATCATCCAGGAACTCGATCTGCTGCGCCCGATCTACTCGCAGACCTCGACCTACGGCCACTTCGGCCGCGAACTTCCGAACTTCACCTGGGAGGTCACGGACCGCGCCGAGGATCTGCTGCGCGCCGTGTCCTCCAACTAGTCTGCCGTCGGCGTGGACGAACCCCTCCCGATCGACACCGGAACCTCGGCTGAGGGCCAGGTGCCCCTGGCCCCGACCGATCCGGTCGCCCGTGTGCTCATCGACCATCCCGTCCCGCACCTGGCGCGGACCTTCGACTATGCGGTCCCGGAGAAGCTCGCCGAGGCGGCCCTGCCCGGTGTGCGCGTGCGGGTGAAATTCGCAGGGAAGCTGCGTGACGGCTATCTGCTCGAACGCGCAGATTCCTCGGAGCACATCGGGCCGTTGGCGACGATCCAACGCATCAGCGGACCCATCCAGGTGCTCAGTGAGGATCTGCTCGCACTGAGCGAAGCCGTTGCGCGTCGCTACGGCGGCACGCTCGCCGATGTGCTGCGCCTGGCCATCCCGCCGCGCCATGCCCGCGGGGAGAAGGCAGTGCTCAAGGCGGAGAAGTCCGGGACACCGGCCGATCCAGCCGACGCGAAGACCGAAAACCCCATAGCAGGACCGGACGACGGTGCGGCGGATGATCCGCAGCTGTTGGGCCGCCTCGGCGAGTGGGTTCTCGCGGCAGGGGAGGAGCCGACGGCCGACGAGCCCTCGGCACCGCCTCGGCGCCGGGCTCTGGCCTGCACTCCCGGGTCGACTCCGGGTCTCAGCTGGATCCGCGCCGGACTCGATGCCGCACGGGCAACCCTCGACGCAGGCCGATCCGTGCTCTGGCTCGTACCCGATCATCGTGAACTCGCCGTGCTCCATGCGGCGTTCACCCACGCCGGGCTCGCAGAGGTCTCGGTGCTCAGCGCCGACCAGTCACCGGAGCTGCGATGGCAGGCCTGGCTGCGCGGACTGCTCGGTCACACGAGAGTCTCCATCGGCACGCGAGCGGCCGCCTTCTCACCCGTCGCCGATCTCGGGCTCATCATCTGCACCGACGACGCGAACCTCAACTTCCTCGATCAGCACGCCCCGTACCCGCACGCCCGGGAGGTCTGTCTGCTGCGGTCGACGATCGAGGACACCGAACTGCTCTTCGTCTCCACCGACCGCAGCGCCGAAGTGCAGCGGCTCGTCGAAATCGGGTGGCTGGCCGACGTCACACCGGTCGGCCCGGCCAGGCGGCATGCCGCCCCGGTCGTCTTCGTCCCCGACGAGGACCGGGACCCGTTCGCCTGGCAGCGCATCCCCAGCCGGGCCTGGCAGATCATGCGCACGGCCCTGCGCCCGCGTCCCCGCGACGGGGGAGTGCCCGGTCCCGTGCTTGTGCAGGTGCCGCGGTCCGGCTACTATCCGGTCTTCGCCTGCGCCCGCTGCCAGGAAGTCGCCCGCTGCCCCCAATGCCAGGCGACGCTGACCACGCAGTCGGAGGTCGGTCCCTTCGCCTGCCGATCCTGCGGGTACCACTCGGAGACCTTCAGCTGCCTGCGGTGCCGCTCGCACCAGGTGCGGTCCATCGTGCGCGGCCGGGCCCGCACCGTCGAAGAGCTCGCCCGAGCGCTGCCGGACGTCGAGATCGTCGAATCCGGAGGCGACCACATCTCCACCGCACTCGACGAGACCCCGCGACTCGTGGTGGCCACGACGGGGGCCGAACCCTATGTGCTCGGCGGCTACGCCGCGGCGATCCTCCTGGACTCGCTGTGGCCGGGACCGTGGATGCGCTCGATCGACGAAAGCGTGGCCCGTCGACTGCGCGCCGCCTCCCTCGTCCGCTCGCGCGATGACGGCGGAGTCGTCTACCTCGGCGACGAAGACGAACTCATCCGGCAGACCCTGACCGCCTTCGACCCGACGACGTTCATGTCACGGCAGCTGAGCGACCGAAAGGTCCTCGGCTTCCCGCCCTACCGACGGATCATCGAACTCACGGGAGCCGGTGCGGACATCGACGAGGTGATCGGCGAGATCGGCGAAGTCGAGGAGCTCCTGCGCGAAGACGCCGAGGACGGGCAGCGCAGCGTCAGCGCCTACCCGTTCTCCGCCGGAGACCGGGTCGGAACGAGAGCGGCCGAGATCATCGCCTCCCGCTCGGCGAAGAAGCAGCCACAGGTGCGAGTGCGCATCGATGATCCCCGGTCGCTGTGACTGACGGTCGAACAAGTAGAATTCCCCGTGTGGATATCGTCTTCGCCGGCACCCCTGATGTCGCAGTTCCCGCCCTCGAGGCCTTAGCCGATTCGGACCATCGGATCCGTGCGGTGCTCACCCGACCCGATGCACCCGTGGGGCGGAAAAGAGTCCTCACACCGTCACCGGTGAAGGCCCGCGCCCTCGAACTCGGACTGCCCGTAATCGAGGCCAGTCGACTCCGCGGCGATGTCATCACCCAGCTGCGGGAACTCGCCGTCGACGCCGTTGCAGTCGTCGCCTTCGGAGCTATTGCCGGACCCGCCGCGCTGGCCACCGCACGCCTCGGCTGGTTCAACCTCCACTTCTCCCTGCTGCCCGCCTACCGCGGAGCCGCCCCCGTCCAGCGCGCACTCATCGACGGCGAGATCACCAGCGGAGTCAGCGTGTTCCGCATCGACACGGGCATGGACACCGGCCCCGTGCTGCGCCGACTCGAACTGCCGCTCGATCATCCCGACGTCGGTTCTGCACTCGAGGACTATGCGCGCAGAGGCGCTCCCGAACTCGTCGCTGCCTTCGACGATCTGGCCGCGGGCACCGCTGTGGAGACTCCGCAGTCCGGTGAGTCCAGCCACGCGGAGAAGATCACCGTCAACGATGCCCACCTCGACCTGTCGGCACCCGCAGCCCAGGTCATCAACCGGGCCCGCGGAACCAGTCCCGCACCGGGGCCATGGGTGGAACTCGACGGCAAGAGGACGAAGCTCTTCGGGCTCATACCCGCACCCGAGGCGACGGCCTCCGGCCCCGTCGGCGAACTGACGACCTGGCAGCAGCGGCCGGTGCTGCGCTGCGGCGACGGCTGGGTCCGTGTCGAGGAGATCCAACCTTTCGGCAAGCCCCGGATGAATGCGGCCGACTTCCTGCGCGGCCGCGGTGACGTGACCTTCGACCCCTATACCGATGAGGAATCATAAGAGCCATGGCTGAGTCAGCAGACAGAGACCGCCGAGGCGGCAGCCGCGGCCGAGGCGGCCACCGAGGCACCGACCGCCGCGGCGGCCACGGCCGCGGCAGAGGCGATCGGGACCGGACAGGTCAGGAACGCGGAGCACCGCAGGATGAACGAACGGGCAAGAACTTGCCGCGGCGCATCGCCTGGGAAGTCCTCCTCGATGTGGCGACGAAGGACGCCTATGCGAACCTGCTGCTGCCGGCCAAACTCTCCCGCACGCATATGGGTGCCCAGGATGCGGCCTTCACGACCGAACTCACTTACGGAGCCCTGCGTCGGCAGAAGTTCTACGATGCGGTCATCGAAATCGCCTCGTCCCGCACCATCGACAAGATCGATCCCGAACCCCTGGCCGCGATGCGCCTCGGCGCCCACCAGCTGCTGTCGATGCGGGTGCCCAACCACGCGGCTCTGTCCGAGACCGTGGCCGTGGTCAAACGCTCGGCTGCGAAGACCGCAGGGTTCGTCAACGCCGTGCTCCGCCGCATCTCGGAAGCCGAACCGGACGTGTGGCTCGACCGGGTGACCGCTGAGACCTCGGAGTCGACTCGACTGGCGATCGAACATTCCCATCCCGAATGGGTCGTCCGGGCACTCACGCAAGCGCTCAAGGGACACGGCCGCGACGCCGCCGAACTCGAAGCGCTGCTGGCCGCCGACAATGCTCCGGCGAAGGTCGGTGTGACCGCCCTGCCCGGGCTCATCGACCGCACCGAACTGCCTGGGGAGCCGACTCCGCTGTCGCCGATCGGCGTCACCCTGGACACCGCGGTGCCCCGGGACGTCGCGGCCGTGGCCGACGGGCGCGCCCGCGTTCAGGACGAGGGGTCTGCTCTCGTCGCCCTGGCCCTGGCCGAGGTCGACGCACCCGCCGGAACCTGGGCCGACCTGTGCGCCGGCCCCGGAGGCAAGGCCGCCGTCCTCGGAGCCGCAGCCGCCGGCGAAGCGTTGACTCTCGAGGCCTTCGACTCCAGCGAGCACCGCGTCGACCTCGTCCGCGATTCGACGAAGGCACTGAGCAACGTCACCGCGGCCCTCCGCGACGGACGCGACGCCCGCGGCCCCTACTCGAAGATCCTCGTCGACGTGCCCTGCTCCGGACTCGGGGCCCTGCGCCGCCGTCCCGAAGCCCGCTACCGCCGACGACCCGAGGACATCACGGCCCTGTCCGGACTCCAGCGCGAACTGCTGACCGCAGCCCTCGACGCCTGCGCACCCGGGGGAGTGGTCGCCTACTCGACGTGCTCGCCGCACTATGCCGAGACCGTGCTCATCGTCGACGAAGTCCTGCGCCTGCGCGCCAAGTCCGGGACGCAGGATATCGAGGTGCTCGACACCCCGACCGTGCTGTCGGCGATCACCGGCACCGAGGCGGAATCGTTCGCCTCGGTGACCCGGGACGGCGGGCGATACGCTCAGCTCTGGCCGCACCTGCACAACAGCGACGGAATGTTCCTGGCCCTCCTCCGAAAGGCGAAATGACCCATGTCCATCGACATCAACCCCTCCATCCTGTCCTCGGACTTCTCCGACCTGCGCGGTGAGCTCGAGAAGATCAGCACCGCCGATATGGCCCATATCGACGTCATGGACAACCACTTCGTCCCGAACCTCACCTTCGGCCCTCCCGTCGTCGAACGCATCCAGGCGATCTCACCGATCCCGCTCGACGCCCACCTGATGATCGCCGACGCCGATCGCAATGCTCCCGTGTACGCGGAGATCGGCTGCGCCTCCGTGACCTTCCACGCCGAGGCGGCCGCCGCCCCAGTCCGCCTGGCCCGGGAGCTGCGCCGCCTCGGAGCCAAGGCGAGTCTCGCGCTCAAACCGGCCACCCCGATCGAACCCTTCATCGACCTCCTCGGCGAGTTCGACCAGATTCTCATCATGACCGTCGAACCCGGATTCGGCGGTCAGAAGTTCCTCGACGTGTGCTTGCCGAAGATCCGCCGCACACGTGAAGCGATCTCCGCCGCCGGACTCGAGATCAAACTGCAGGTCGACGGGGGAGTCTCCGCACCGACGATCGACCGCGTGGTCGACGCCGGCGCCGACGTCCTCGTGGCCGGCTCCGCCGTCTACGGTGCCGAGGACGCAGCAGCGGCCATCAGCGAGCTGCGCACCCTCGCCGCCGCTCACACCCACTGACCGATCCGGGCCGGATGACTCAGCGGCCCATACCTGAAGAGAGCCTGCGATGGACCTGTTCGCCTGGTTGAACACCCCGGCATTCGAACTGCTGGGCAAACCCGTGCCGTACTCCGACCTGTTCGGCAACATCTGTGCCCTGGCCACGGTCGTCCTCGCGCTGCGGCGGAACATCCTGTCCTGGCCGGTGCAGATCCTCGGCTCCATCCTGCTCTTCTCCGCCAGCATCTCCGCCGGCCTCGGGGGCAACGCCTCCCGACAGGTCGTCATCATCGTCGCCGCGATCTGGGGGTGGACTCAGTGGAAGAAGTCCAAGGCCGCCTCCGGTGAAGTCCTCGTCCGCTGGGCCACGTGGAAGGAACGGGCGATCCTCCTCGCGGCTCTCGTCATCGGCACCGGAATCTTCGGCTGGGTCCTCGCCCTGGGCGGATGGTCCTGGAACCCATACCCCGACGCGTACATCTTCATCGGCTCGATCGTGGCCATGTACGCCCAGGGCCGGGCGATCGTCGAATTCTGGTTCGTCTGGCTCGCAGTCGACCTCGTCGGCATCCCGCTGGCGATCTCCGGGGGACTCGTCTTCTCCGGCGCCGTGTACCTGTTCTTCCTCGTCATGGTCATCCTCGGACTCATCGACTGGTCGAAGCGCTCCCGCCAGACGATCTCGGCACCGCACCGTCCGGCCACCGACATCGGCCGCGATCCCGAGGACTGAGCGGCGCCGACCGCGCGGCCGGGGACTGCCTGCCTGCGGTGTTCTGGAACATGAGACCCCGAATGCTGCGGTTGAGAGGCATGCATTAGGCTGGAGAAGTGAAGACCTTTGAGACTCTCTACGCCGAACTCCAGCAGAAATCCCTCGATCGACCGGCCGGTTCGAAGACCGTGGCCGAACTCGACGCCGGAGTCCATGCGATCGGCAAGAAGGTCGTGGAAGAGGCCGCCGAAGTGTGGATGGCCGCCGAATACGAAACCAAGGAAGAGCTCGCCGAGGAGATCTCGCAGCTGCTCTACCACGTGCAGGTAATGATGATCGCCAAGGGGCTGACCCTCGACGACGTCAACACCCACCTGTAAGCGCCTTTCACGAACCTGACCGACCCGTCGCCATCGAACTCCAAAGGGAACCCATGCTGCGTGTAGCCGTGCCCAACAAGGGCGCACTGTCCGAAGCCGCCTCCGATATGCTCAGCGAGGCCGGATACTCCACTCGACGCGGAACCAAGACACTGGTCCATCAGGACGAAGTCAACGGAGTCGAATTCTTCTACCTGCGTCCCCGCGACATCGCCATCTACGTCGGATCCGGCATCCTCGACGCCGGGATCACCGGCCGCGACCTCCTGCTCGAGTCACAGGCCGAAGCCCAAGAGGTGCTCGGACTCGGATTCGGCGCCTCCCGCTTCTTCTACGCCGGCACCGTCGGCTCCTTCACCTCGCCCGACCAGCTGGCCGGTGCGCGCATCGCCACGAGCTTCCCGAACCTCGTCGACGCCGACCTGCAGCGACGCGGCATCGCCGCGACGACCGTGCAGCTCGACGGTGCGATCGAGGTCTCCATCCAGCTCGGAGTCGCCGATGCCATCGCCGATGTCGTCGAAACCGGCTCTACTCTGCGCGCCGCGGGACTCGAGACCTTCGGCGAGCCGCTGCTCGAATCCGAAGGTGTGCTCATCCAGCGCGCCGGAGCCGAATCCCGCATCGGCGTGCTCAAACGCCGCCTCGAATCGGTCATGGTCGCCCGCCAGTACGTGCTCGTCGACTACAACATCGAACAGCGGCTGGTGCCCGAAGCGATCTCGCTGACCCCCGGCCTCGAATCCCCGACTGTGTCCCCTCTGCAGGAGACCGGATGGGTCGCAGTGCGGGTCATGGTCGAAGCGAAGGAAGTCAACAACGTCATGGACCGACTCTACGGAGTCGGGGCGCGTGCGATCCTGGTGACGAACATTGGCGCCTGCCGAATCTGAACTCGCCGTGTTCCGGCCCCGGCAGGTGCGCATCATCAGCATCGTCGGCTCCATTGCCGTGACCACGGGGTTCGCGATCCTGTCCGTGGCGCTGTTCGTCGTGGACTGGGAACCGTGGACAGTGCTCGACATGATATGGATGAACCTGTTGGGGATTCTCTTCGGAGCCGCCCTGCTGCGCATCTCCGACATACACGCTCGACCCACCGCAGAGGGCCTGGTGGTCAAGAACATGGTGCGCACCCGACGGTTCGACTGGGGACAGATCCTCGGGGTGACGTTCTCACCCGAGGGCGATGACCCCTGGCCCCTGCTGGACCTCACCGACGGCACCACCTACGCGGTGATGGCGATCCAGCATGCAGACGGTCGCCGCGCCCATGCGGAGGTCGCACGATTGCGTATGCTCGTCAGCAGACGCACCCACTTCAAGGAGGACTAGGAATGGCGAACGAGACACCCGAGACTGCGGCAGGACCCCTGACCGGATATACCGTCGTCGACCTTTCCCGAGCACTTGCCGGCCCCCATGCAGGAATGATGTTCGGCGACCTCGGCGCGCGAGTGATCAAGGTCGAGAACCCCGGCAAGGGCGACGATTCGCGGTCTTGGGGTCCTCCCTTCGTCGGGCCCGAGGACAACCCTCAAGCCACCTACTTCTTCTCGTGCAACCGCAACAAGGAATCCATCGCCCTCGACCTCAAATCCGAGACGGGCAAAGACACCCTGACCGGACTCATCGCCCGCGCCGATGTGCTCATCGAGAACTTCCGCTCCGGAGTCCTCGACCGCCTCGGCTTCTCCACCGCCCGCTGCATGGAGATCAACCCGCGCCTGGTCATCCTCTCCATCACCGGCTTCGGCCACGACGGCCCCGAAGCCTCCCGCGCCGGCTACGACCAGATCGCCCAGGGCGAAGCCGGACTGATGTCCCTGACCGGTTCCGGACCCGATGACATGCAGCGCGTGGGAGTGCCGATCGCCGATCTGCTCGCCGGCATCTACGGCTCCTACGGTGTGCTGGCCGCGCTCCTCGAACGCGAACGGACCGGCAAAGGCAAGGTCGTGCGCACCTCGCTCATCGCCGGAATGGTCGGCGTCCACGCCTTCCAGGGAACAAGAGCGACCGTGGCCGGACAGGAACCGCAGCCCGGCGGCAACCACCACCCGTCGCTGTCGCCGTACGGGCTCTTCACCTGCCGCGACGGAGCTGTGCAGATCTCCGTGGGCAACGAGAACCTGTGGCAGAAGTTCTGCGCCGCCTTCGACATCGATCCCGCAGCCGAAGGACTGGCCGACAACGCCTCCCGTGTGGCCAACCGGCCCGCCCTCATCGAACTCATCGAAGACCGCTTCTCCGCCTTCGACGCAGCCGATCTGCTGGCCAAGCTCACCGAGGCGGGAATCCCGTCCGGCACGGTCCGCAGCCTGCCCGAGGTCTACCAGTGGGACCAGGCGCTCAGCCAGGGGCTCAAGGTCTCCGTCGACCACCCGGTGCTCGGTGACATCGACCTGCCCGGACCGCCCCTGCGCTTCTTCGACGCCGGAGCCTCCGGTGAGGTCGAAACCACCCGCACGGCTCACGATGCTCCGCCGCTGCTCGACGAAGACGCCGAATCCATCGTGGCGTGGCTCGCCGACGGAAACTGAATAGGACCGTCATGACGCGTCTGAATGCCCATGAACTCGTCGACATCGTCCTCGACGAAGGATCGTTCCTGTCCTGGGACACCGCGCCCGTCCGACCCGCCGGTGGGATCTCGGACGACTACGCCGCTGAACTCGATGCCGCGGCGCAGAAGTCCGGGGTCGACGAAGCGATCATCAGCGGCGAAGGGACCATCGACGGCCGTCGCGTGGCCGTGATCGCCGGCGAATTCCGCTTCCTCGCCGGCTCCATCGGTGTGGCCGCGGCCGAACGTCTCGTCGACGCCATCGAACGTGCGACCCTCGAAGGGCTGCCGCTGCTGGCCGGACCCGCTTCGGGAGGCACCCGCATGCAGGAGGGCACCATCGCGTTTCTGTCGATGGTGAAGATCACCAACGCCGTCATCGCCCACCGCAAGGCCGGACTGCCCTACCTCGTGTACCTGCGCCATCCCACCACCGGAGGAGTCTTCGCCTCCTGGGGATCGTTGGGGCACGTCACCGTGGCCGAACCCGGTTCCCTCATCGGATTCCTCGGCCCCCGGGTGTTCGAAGCCATCTACGGGGAGCAGTTCCCGGAGAATGTGCAGACCGGAGAGAACCTGCACAAGATGGGCATCGTCGACGCCGTCATCGGTCCCGAACGCATCGCCGGCACCGTCTCCCGCGTCCTCGATGTGCTCATGGGCGCCCAGGAGGTCCCCAGCCGGGTGCCGGATCCGGACACGGCTCCGGACACCGTCGACCCGAACTCCGATGCCTGGGCCGCGATCACCAGCTCGCGCCGTCCCGAACGCCCCGGAGTCCGTGACCTGCTGCGCACCGCAGCGAACACCGTGCTGCCGCTCAACGGCACCGGCGAAGGGGAGAAGGATCCCGGACTGCTGCTGGCCCTGGCGAAGTTCGGCTCCGCGCCGTGCATCGTCCTCGGTCAGGACCGGTTCCGGCAGGACTCCCGTGCCCCAATGGGACCGGCGGCCCTGCGTGAGGCCCGGCGCGGAATGCGCTTGGCCGCGGAGCTGCACCTGCCGCTCGTGACCGTCATCGACACTCCCGGCGCGGCCCTGTCGAAGGAAGCCGAGGAAGGCGGAATCGCCGGCGAGATCGCCCGCAGCCTCGCCGACCTCGCCAACCTCGACGCCCCGTCCGTCTCGCTCATCCTCGGTGAGGGCTCCGGGGGCGGGGCACTGGCACTCATCCCGACCGACCGGGTGCTCAGCGCCGAACACGGCTGGCTCTCGCCCCTGCCGCCCGAAGGCGCCTCGGCGATCGTGCACCGCACCACCGAGCGAGCCGCCGAGATGGCACAGAGCCAGGGCGTGCATGCTCCCATGCTGCAGGCCAACGGAGTCGTCGACCGGATCATCGCCGAACACCCCGATGCCAGCGACGAACCTCTGGACTTCGTCGCCCGCGTCGGGGCGACACTCGAATACGAACTCATCTCGCTCATGCGCGAACCATCGGCCCGGCGCCTGGCCCGCCGAATGGATCGCTACCGGGGCCTGGGAATCTAGGAGGACTGCGTGGTAGCTGTCAGAGTCATCCCGTGTCTGGACGTCGACGGCGGACGCGTCGTCAAGGGAGTGAAGTTCGCCGACCTCAAGGACGCCGGCGACCCCGTCGAACTCGCCCGCCGCTACGGCGAGTCCGGCGCCGACGAACTCACTTTCCTCGACGTCACGGCCAGCAGCGGTGACCGCGAGACCGTCCACGACGTCGTCCGCGCCTGCGCCGAAGAGGTCTTCATCCCGCTCACCGTCGGCGGAGGCATCCGCAGCGTCGCCGACGTCGACCGTCTGCTGCGTGACGGGGCCGACAAGGTCTCGGTCAACACCTCGGCGGTGAAGAACCCGGAGCTCATCAGCGAGATCTCCCGGCACTTCGGCAACCAGGTCCTCGTCCTCTCCCTCGACGCCCGCCGGACACAGGGGACGACCACGGAATCCGAATTCGAGGTCACCACCCGCGGCGGCCGCGAAGGCACGGGACGCTGCGCCATCAACTGGATCCGGGAAGCCGCCGACCGCGGGGTCGGCGAGATCCTGCTCAACTCCATCGACGCCGACGGCACCCGTGAGGGATTCGATCTCGAGCTCATCCGCGCCGCCCGCGCCGCCGTCGACGTGCCGCTCATCGCCTCGGGCGGAGCCGGCAAGGTCGAACACTTCGCCCCGGCGGTGGAAGCAGGCGCCGATGCTCTGCTGGCCGCCAGCGTATTCCACTTCGGCACTCTGAGCATCGCCGAGATCAAGGACGCACTTCGGAAGGAGGGAATCGAGGTCCGATGAGCAGCGATATCGATGCCACCCCGGAGAACTGGAGGGAGATCATCCGGCTGAACGACGACGGACTCGTCCCCGTCATCGTCCAAGAGGCCACGAGCCGCGACGTGCTCATGCTCGCCTGGATGGACGTTGAGGCCGTCTCCCGCACACTCGAGACGAAGCGGGCCACCTACTGGTCCAGGTCCCGGCAGGAATACTGGGTGAAGGGCGAGACCTCCGGCCATGTCCAACATGTCCGTTCACTTGCCCTCGACTGCGATGCCGACGCCCTGCTCATGCTCGTCGACCAGACCGGACCCGCCTGCCATACGAACACCCCGACCTGCTTCACCGGAAGGACCATCAGTGTCGACTGACCCAGCGGCGAACCCGACCGACCTGCCGATCCGACCCAGCCTCGACCAGTTCCGAGCCCTCGGCGCCGAACACCGGCTGGTACCGGTCCACACCCAGGTGCTCGCGGACTCGGAGACCCCGCTGAGTCTCTACCGCAAACTCACCGACGGCGGACCGGGAAGCTTCCTCTTCGAATCCGCCGTCGCCGGTTCCTGGGCCCGGTACTCCTTCATCGGATGCGCACCGGTGGCCACCCTCATCTCGACCGATGACGGATTCCACTGGACCGGCACCCCGCCGGTGGGCATTCCCACCGACGGCGACGTCCTCGACGCGGTCACCGCGACTCTCGAGCTCCTCGCCGTGGCCGAGGCGGAATCGGAGCTGCCGCCCATGGTCTCGAGCTTCGTCGGCTACTTCGGGTGGGACATCGTCCGCCGCTTCGAGAGGCTCGGCCCGCCGCGGACCAACGAACACCACCTGCCGACGGTCCAGCTGATGATCCCCGGTGACATCGCCGTCTTCGACCACTATTCGGGCACGGTCACCCTCGTGGCCAACGTGTTCAACGTCAACGGCACCGACACCGGCATCGACGAGGCCCACGCCTCGGGAGTCGACCGCATCGCCGCGATGTGTGAGCGCCTCCAGCAGCCCAGCCCAGCCGATATTCTGCGCCCCAGGAAGGCCGACCCCGAGGTGGCAACCCGTACCGAACCGCAGGTATACCTCGACGGTGTGGAGACGGCGAAGCAGAAGATCGTCGACGGAGAGATCTTCCAGGTCGTCATCGGCCAGCGCTTCGACACCCCCTGCGATGCCGATGCGCTGAGCGTGTACCGGATGCTGAGGCATGCGAACCCGAGCCCATTCATGTACCTGCTCAACCTCCACGACGACGGAGGGGAGCCGGTGAGCATCATCGGCTCCTCACCGGAAGCGCTCGTCACCGTCCGGTCCGGCGAGGTGGTCACGCACCCGATCGCCGGTTCTCGCCCCCGCGGTGCCACACCGGAAGCTGATGACTCCCTGGCACGGGAGCTCCTGGCCGATGAGAAGGAGCGAGCAGAGCACCTCATGCTCGTTGACCTCGCCCGCAACGACCTGGCGAAGGTCTGCGCGGCCGGAACCATAGACGTCAGCGAGTTCATGGACATCGTCCGCTACAGCCACATCATGCACATCAGCTCGACCGTGCGCGGTGAACTCGAGCCCGGAACCACCGCCATCGACGTGCTCCGGGCGACCTTCCCCGCCGGCACTCTCTCCGGTGCGCCCAAACCCCGAGCGCTGCAGATCATCGACGAGCTCGAACCCGTCGGACGCGGAATCTACGGGGGAGTGGTCGGCTACATGTCCTTCACCGGTGACCTCGATCTCGCCATCGCCATCCGCACCGGAGTGCTCCGGGACGGCACGATGAGCGTCTTTGCCGGAGGTGGGCTCGTCGCCGATTCCGTGCCGGAGACCGAATACCAGGAATCCGAGAACAAGGCCGCGGCCGTGCTGCGTGCGGCCGCCGCGGCCGACGCGCTGCGCACGGGCGAAGGAAGCCGGAGGTGAGGCCATGACGAAATCACGCGGAGTCCTCATCGTCCTCGTCATCGCCGCCGCACTGTGGGCGCTGACGATCTCTGCCTGGCAGGCCGGCGCCGGCGGCGACACACTCGGACCCACCGGTGTGGCGAAGGTCACCGAGGATGCGAGCTCGCAGGCCTCGCCCGTGGCCACCGCCTGTGTGGCGATCATCGCCGTCTCGGGTCTGCTCGCCGCAATGCTCGGTCGGATCGGACGCTTGGTCGTCCTCGGTCTGGCCGGGATCGCCGGCATCGGCTACGGGATCACGGCCCTGAGCGCCGCCTCGGCGCCGGGAGCCACCTCCTGGGCGATCATCGCGGCAGTGGCCGCGGGAATCGGCGTCATCGGCATCGTCTGGGTCGCCATCGCCTCGAACGGGTGGACGAACTCCAACCGCTACGCCCGCACCGCCGAAGCCGCCGGCGGAGAATTCGACTCGGCCGCGACCTGGGACGCCCTGTCTCGCGGAGAAGTCGTCGAAGACGCCCCCGACGTCGAAGAGCCGAACGGTCCCGACGACGAAGAGCCGAACGGTCCCGACGACGAAGAGCCGAACAGTCCCGACGACGAGCCGGATTCGAAATGACCTTGTGACCGGGTCGGTGTCCGGTCAGCAGAAGAAGCGTGACACAATGGAGGAAAGATTCCATACGCGTGTCACGCACTCACACAAAGGAGCGCCATGTCGCAGTCCATCGCCCGCAACGGGGCCGCAGATCTCGACAAATCCACGATCGACTACGCCGCGATCGCCGATCCCGGACACGGCAACTCGGTGGCGGGATGGACCGGAGTCATCATCATGCTCATCGGCGTCTGCGTCGGCTGTGTGGGCTTCACGATCCACAACCCCACGATCACCTACATCTCCATCGGCATCGTCGCCCTCGGCGTCGTCGTCGGACTGATCCTGCGTGCCGTCGGACTGGGCAACAAGCCGAAGAAGAAATGACGGTCCTAGGCGACATCGTCTCCGGCGTGCGGGAAGACCTGCAGGCGCGCCGGAGCGCAGTTCCGCTGAGCGAGATCACGGCACGAGCCGCGGCGGCCGAGCCGGCCCGCCCCTTCGACCTGTCCGCTGACTTCGGCGTCATCGCCGAGGTCAAGCGGAAGTCGCCGTCCCGCGGGGACCTCGCGCAGATTCCCGATCCTGGCACCCTCGCGGGTCTGTATGCCGCCGGCGGAGCCCGGGCCATCAGCGTGCTGACGGAAGCTCGCCGCTTCAACGGCAGCCTCGCCGACCTCGACTCGGTGCGCGCCGCCGTGGACATCCCGGTCCTGCGCAAGGACTTCATGGTCGACGAATACCAGTTCCATGAGGCTCGTGCCCACGGCGCCGATATCGTTCTGCTCATCGTCGCAGCCCTCGACCCCGTGCAGCTGGGCGAGTTCCACGCCCTCGCCACCGAGCTGGGGATGACCGCGCTCGTCGAGACCCACAACCGCGAAGAGCTGGAGATCGCTGCTGAACTCGGTGCCGAACTCATCGGCGTCAACACCCGCAACCTCAAGGATCTGAGCGTCGACACCGATCGGTTCGCGCCTTTGGCCGAACTCGCCCCCGCAGGATGCACCCTCGTGGCCGAGTCCGGTGTCGCCGGAGGAGCCGAGGTGTCGAAGTACGCGGATGCCGGCGCCGATCTCGTGCTCGTGGGCGAAGCCCTCGTCACCGGCGGCCGTCCTCAGGCCGCTGTCGAGGAGTACACCGCCCTCGGTCGAGAACGCCGCTCGCTGTCCGCATCCTGAACCCCGCCGCCATCGGCCGCTGCACGTGGCCGACGATGGCCCATACCGCACCCATTCCGACGTCCGGCACGGCGGAGGCTCAACGCCTGCGTCTGCCGACGCCACGAGGAGATCGAGAAGGACCGCAATGACCGATGTGAGCCAGGAGACCGGACCGTACTTCGGCGAGTTCGGAGGCAGGTTCATCCCCGAAGCACTGATCCCGGCGCTCGACGAGATCGAAGAGACCTGGCGCAAGTCCCAGGTGGATCCGGCCTTCACCGACGAACTCCTCACTCTGCAGCGCAACTACATCGGCCGGCCGTCTCTGCTCACCGAGGCCACGCGCTTCGCCGAGCACTGCGGCGGTGCGCGCGTGTTCCTCAAACGCGAAGACCTCAACCACACGGGCAGCCACAAGATCAACAACGCCTTGGCCCAGGCTCTGCTGGCCAAGCGGATGGGCAAGACCCGCGTCATCGCCGAGACCGGAGCCGGGCAGCACGGAGTCGCCACGGCGACCGCCGCCGCGCTGCTCGACATGTCCTGCGTGGTCTACATGGGTGAGGAGGACACCCAGCGGCAGGCCCTCAACGTCGCGCGCATGCGTCTGCTCGGAGCCACGGTCAACGCCGTGACCAACGGCACCCGCACCCTCAAGGACGCGATGAATGAAGCCATGCGCGACTGGGTGGCCAATGTCGCCGACACCCACTACGTCATCGGCACGGTCGCCGGACCCCACCCGTTCCCCGCGATGGTGCGCTCCTTCCAGAACGTCATCGGCGTCGAAGCCCGCGAACAGATCCAGGACATGGTCGGCCGCCTGCCCGACGCCGTCTGCGCCTGCGTCGGCGGAGGATCGAACGCCATGGGCCTCTTCGCCGCCTTCCTCGGTGATGCCGACGTGAAGATCTTCGGCTTCGAAGCCGGCGGCGAAGGAGTCGACTCCGGCCACCACGCCGCCCGGTTCTCCGGCGGACGCCCCGGCGTCCTCCACGGTTCGGCCACCTACATCCTCCAGGACTCCGACGGACAGACTCAGGCCTCCCATTCGGTTTCGGCCGGACTCGACTATCCTTCGGTCGGTCCCGAACACTCCCACCTCCACGACACCGGCCGGGTGACCTACCAACCCGTCGTCGACGACGAGGCGATGGAGGCCATGCGGCTGCTCTCCCGCACCGAAGGCATCATCCCCGCCATCGAATCCGCCCACGCTCTGGCCGGGGCCATGCGCATCGGCCGTGAGCTCGGACCCGATGCGGTCCTGCTGGTCAATCTCTCCGGCCGCGGCGACAAGGACATGACGACCGCCGCGAAATGGTTCGACTACATCGACGAAGGAGCGGTGCAGGTATGACGCACTCCGGCCCACGCACAGGAACCACCCTCAACGCCGTCGCTGAGGCGGGCCGCAAGGCCGCTCTCATCGGCTACCTTCCGGTCGGCTTCCCCACGGTGGAGGGATCGGTCGAGGCCATGGTCGAACTCGTCCGCAACGGCGTCGACATCATCGAGGTCGGCATGCCGTACTCCGATCCCGGAATGGACGGACCCGTCATCCAACGTGCCGGTGAGACGGCACTGGACAACGGGGTGCGCACCAGCGACATCTTCACCGCGGTCGAAGCCATCGCTTCCGCCGGCGGCACCGCCGTCGTCATGACCTACTGGAACATCGTGCTCCAGTACGGCATCGACAGCTTCGCCCGCGACCTCGCCTCCGCCGGAGGCGGCGGCATCGTCACCCCCGACCTCATCCCCGATGAGGCAGGACCGTGGTTGGCTGCGTCGGAGAAGCACAACCTCGACCGCATCTTCCTCGCCGCACCATCATCGACGCCCGAACGGCTGGCCCGAATCGTCGAGCACAGCTCCGGCTTCGTCTACGCCGCCTCGACCATGGGTGTCACGGGTGTCCGCTCCGAAGTCGACAACCATGCCCGAGATCTCGTCGCCCGGCTGAAGGAAGCAGGAGCCGAACGCGCCTGCGTCGGCCTCGGCGTGTCGAACCGCGAACAGGCGGCAGAAGTCGCCGAATACGCCGACGGCGTCATCGTCGGTTCTGCCCTCGTCCGGGCGCTGGACTCCGAAGGAGTGGCCGGAGTCGGTCGACTCGCCGCCGAGCTCGCAGAAGGGTGTGCATGAGCTTCAGCCCG
Source organism: Brevibacterium pigmentatum (assembly GCF_011617465.1). Classification (NCBI taxonomy): domain Bacteria; kingdom Bacillati; phylum Actinomycetota; class Actinomycetes; order Micrococcales; family Brevibacteriaceae; genus Brevibacterium; species Brevibacterium pigmentatum. The sequence continues at coordinate 2,013,050 of NZ_CP050153.1, read as the reverse complement.
GCATGGGTCGTCTTCACCGTCCTCGGCATCGGACTCGCTCTGTGGATGACGAGCATCCAATGGCGCGCCCGCGGCGGCCATAAGGGAGACTTGTGGGCCATCACGGTCGTCGGCCTTCCGGCCGCCGTCGTCGGCGGACGCCTCGGTCATCTGCTTTCGGCGCCGGAGACCTACTTCGGCCCCGACGGCAGTCCCCTGCGGGCACTGGCCCTCTGGGACGGCGGATTCAGTTTCTGGGGAGCGACCATCCTCGGCTTCCTCTCCGTCTGGCTGCTCACCCGCTTCCAGGGCATCAGGTTCCGACCGCTGCTCGACTCGGTCGCACCGGGGCTCATCCTCGGCCACGTCGCCGGCGCCTTCAGCGACTGGTTCGACGGTCGCCTCGAACGCGTCACGGTCCTCACCGAATCGGTGTGGAACCTCATCGCCTGCGTCGTGCTCATCATCGTGTCCAAACGCCTCCGGCTCGGCTACGGTCAGGTCTTCGCTCTCTACCTGTGCCTGTTCGGGCTCGGCCGCATCCTGCTCGAAGCCCTGCGGGTCGGCACCCCGGCAGCCGAGAATGCACGCCTCCTCCTGGGACTGCCGTTCAACGTCTGGACGGCCATCCTCGCCCTGCTCATCGGCCTCTGCTGGCTCGTCGTTTCCCGCCTGCGCCACCGCACACATGAGACCGGCGTCTACATGCACGGGTCCCGCACCCTGCTGCGCCGCCACCGCCGCGGGAAGCACACCTTCGAGATCAATGCGCCCAATATCGCCGAGGCGGCCGCGAACTCCGGAGCCCCACTGCCGTCCGTTGCGCGGGTGGCCGATCCCGACGATCGGAACGGTCGCCGCGGCGCCCCCACGCCGCCGCCCCCTGCCTCGAGCACCGACGCCTCCCCGAACAAGGCACCGAACGGCGACTTGGCGGCGGCCGGAGACAACGCTGACGACTCGGAATTCGACGACGAGCCAGGCATCGACCTCAGCGGTCGCCACAGCTTCGGTTTCTTCGGCGCCGTCACCTCGGCGATCTCGATCGTGCCCGATGTGCGCGGAAATTCGGCGCCTGCCTCCCACGAAGAGAACCCGCAAACGTCCAACAAATGAGACGAATTGGTTCGCTGTTCGTTCCTTTGTCTGCTTTTTCTGAAATTGCACATGGTGTAAGTTAGGACTCCGGCTGTGAGAGTGATCTCACAGCCGGGTTCGGAAACGCTGTTTTTCGAACTTGTCCACACCGCAAGGGACAGCGCCGTCTTTTCGGGAAGCACTCAACACCGAGAAGGCAGCATATGAACCACAGCGCTCAGTCGACCCCCAAGACCACGGCCCCACCTGGCCGCATCGGGCTCTACGATCCGGCGCTCGAACACGACAACTGCGGTCTGGCCCTCATCGCCCGTTACAGGGGTGGAGCCGACCACACGGTCATCACCCAGGCCCTCGACGCTCTGCGCAGGCTCGAACACCGCGGCGGAATCGGTTCCGACGACGGGACCGGAGACGGTGCCGGACTGACCATCCAGATCCCGCACGACTACTTCGCCGCCGTTCTCGGCGAATCCGGAATCTCACTTCCGGCGCCGGGCAGCTATGCCATGGGCATCGGCTTCTTCGCTCAGGACTACGCAGCCGATCTCAACGCCGTCACCGCCCCGCTCACCGCGGAGACGCAGCCCGATTTCAACGTTGACGCCGCAGGCGTCGACCAGGACGCACTCGTGTCCAGGATCGCGGCGGAAGAGGGACTGCAGGTCCTCCACGTGGAACCCGCGGCCGTCGACCCCGGAGTGCTCGGTCGGATCGCCGCCGAGACCATGCCGTCCATGCGCTACGTGTTCTTCGGCCTCGACGCCGACCACCCAGCCCGCGATGACAACGACCTCGCCCGACGAGCCTTCATCGTGCGCAAGCGGCTCGACAACGCCGGACTCTACTTCCCGTCCCTGTCGCCGACGACGCTGACGTTCAAGGGCATGCTCTCGACCGCTCAGCTCGACCGCTTCTTCACCGAACTCGGCGACGAACGCCTCACCTCGGCGATCGCTCTCGTCCACTCGCGGTTCTCGACGAACACCTTTCCCTCCTGGCAGCTGGCACAGCCGTTCGGCACGATCGCCCACAACGGCGAGATCAACACGGTGCGAGGCAACCGGAACTGGATGCAGGCACGCGAATCCGCCCTGGCCAGCGACCTCCTCGAATCTCCGGTCGCAGGGACGTCCAAGGGACTCGAGCGGATCTTCCCGATCATTCCCGCCGGAGCCTCGGACTCCGCCTCTTTCAACTCGGTACTCGAACTCATGGTCGCCTCCGGCCGGTCGCTGCCGCAGGCCATGCTGATGATGATTCCCGAAGCCTGGGAGAACAACCCGGCCATGTCCGAGGAGCGGCGGGCCTTCTACGAATACCACTCGCTGCTCATGGAGCCCTGGGACGGGCCGGCCTGCGTCGCCTTCACCGACGGCCGACTCGCCGGAGCCGTGCTCGACCGCAACGGCCTGCGCCCGGCCCGGTACATCATGACCGAGGACACCGTCGTGCTCGCCAGCGAGGCCGGAGTCGTCGACCTGCCGGAAGCCGAGGTCACCGCCCGCGGACGACTGACTCCGGGCCGGATGTTCCTCGTCGATGTCGAGGCCGGACGCATCATCTCCGACACGGAGGTCAAGAACAGCCTCGCCACCGAACATCCCTACCGGGATTGGGTCGACGCCTCGGCCACCCGACTGGCCGAACTGCCCACCCGCGTCCACGTCAGCCACCCCGGCGCCTCGGTTCGGAGACGACAGCGGACCTTCGGATACACGGAGGAAGAGCTGCGTGTGCTCATCGCCCCGATGGCCGAAACCGGGGCCGAACCTTTGGGCGCGATGGGCAGCGACACCGCGATCGCGGCGCTGAGTACCCGCCCTCGGCTGCTCTTCGACCACTTCCACCAGAACTTCGCCCAAGTGACGAACCCGCCGCTGGACTCCATCCGCGAGGACATCGTCACGAGCATGTCGGCGGGAATCGGCCGCGAAGGCAACCTGCTGTGCTCCACCGGGCCGGACTCCGCCCATATCCTGCTCGAGCGGCCGGTGATCGACAACGACGAACTCACGGCGATCGCGCACCTGGCCGGCAGCCACCTCGGCGAGGGAATCACACGCCCGTCGGTGACGCTGTCGGGGCTGTACCCGATCGGCGCCGGTGAGGACGCGATGGCCCGACGCCTCGCGGAACTGTGCGCGGAGGCGAGCGCCGCAGTCGCGAACGGGGCCGTGTTCCTCATCCTCACGGATCGGGAGTCGAATTCGGAATACGCACCGATCCCGTCGCTGCTTCTCACCTCGGCCCTGCACCATCACCTGGTGCGCGAGCGCAGCCGTACCCAGGTGAGCATCATCGTCGAGGCCGGAGACGTCCGCGAGGTCCACCATGCGGCGACCCTCGTGTCCTTCGGAGCCTCGGCGGTCAACCCGTACCTGCTCATGGAGTCGGCAGAGGACCTCGTGAAGTCCGAGAGGATCCGGGGCATCAGCGCCGAGGCGGCGGTGTCCAATGTGCTCACGGCGCTCAACAAGGGCCTGCTGAAGATCATGTCGAAGATGGGCATCTCGACCGTCCAGTCCTACCACGGGGCGCAGACCTTCGAAGCCCTCGGACTGGCGGATTCGGTCATCGATGAGCACTTCACCTCGACCCCGCATCAGCTCGGCGGCAAGACGCTGAACGATATCGCGGCCGAGACGACGGCGCGGCACGCCGACGCCTATCGTGAGGACCATCCGCGTCCGGCGCACCGGAACCTGCTCGTCGGCGGAGAATTCCAGTGGCGGAGGGAGGGCCCGGGGCACCTGTTCAACCCGGAGACCATCTTCAAACTGCAGCATTCGACGGCGACCGGTCGCTTCGACATCTTCCGCCAGTACACGCGTGCCGTCGACGAACAGTCCGCCGAGCTGATGACTCTGCGCGGGCTCTTCGACCTGGTCCCGACTGAATCGGGACCGATCGACATCTCCGAAGTCGAACCCGCCGAAGCCATCATGCGTCGCTTCTCCACCGGGGCCATGAGCTACGGCTCGCTGTCGGCCGAAGCACACGAGACGCTGGCGATCGCGATGAACCGGATCGGCGGAAAGTCGAATACGGGCGAGGGCGGCGAGGACACCGAGCGCCTGCTCGACCCGGAACGTCGGTCGGCGATCAAGCAGATCGCCTCCGGTCGGTTCGGCGTCACCAGCCACTACCTCACCGCCGCCGACGACCTGCAGATCAAGATGGCCCAAGGTGCCAAACCCGGCGAAGGCGGTCAGCTGCCGGGGGAGAAGGTGTACCCGTGGATCGCGAAGACCCGCCACGCCACGCCCGGGGTCGGTCTCATCTCGCCGCCGCCGCATCACGACATCTATTCCATCGAAGACCTCGCTCAGCTCATCCACGACCTCGGTCGGGCCAATGCGGCCGCCCGCGTCCACGTCAAACTCGTCTCCGGAATCGGAGTCGGGACGGTGGCCGCCGGAGTGGCGAAGGCCGGAGCCGATGTCGTGCTCATCTCCGGCCATGACGGGGGCACGGGCGCCAGCCCTCTCAACTCGCTCAAACACGCCGGAACTCCGTGGGAGCTGGGACTGGCAGAAGCCCAGCAGACTCTTGTGCTCAACGGTCTGCGCGAACGGATCAGCGTTCAGGTCGACGGGCAGCTGAAGACCGGTCGCGACGTCATCATCGCCGCCCTGCTCGGGGCAGAGGAATTCGGCTTCGCCACCACTGCCCTCGTCGTCTCCGGCTGCATCATGATGCGGGTCTGCCACCAGGACACCTGCCCGGTCGGCGTGGCCACGCAGAACCCGAAGCTGCGCGAACGGTTCCACGGTCAGGCCGACCACGTCGTGAACTTCTTCACCTTCATCGCGGAGGAGGTCCGCGGCTACCTCGCACAGCTGGGACTGCGCAGCCTTGACGAGGCGATCGGCGCCGTCGAACGTCTGCGCATCGACGCAGATCGGGCGGCTGCCTCGGGACTGGATCTCGACCTGACCCCGATCCTGACGGTTCCGACCGATCTCGACGGCGCTCCCGCCTCGGCGAGGGTGAGCCAGACGCGCACACCACGTGACTTCGCGGGCGAACTCGACGTTCGACTGCTGGAGCAGGCAGGAGCGGCTGTCGCTGCCGGCTCCCCGGTGCACCTGAATGCCGAGGTGGAGAATACGGACCGGTCGGTCGGCACCCTGTTGGGCCACCGAGTGACTCAGGCCCACGGCGCGGACGGGCTACCCTCGGGAACCGTGCGCGTATCCCTGAACGGCACGGCCGGCCAGTCCCTGGGCGCCTTCATGCCGCGCGGTGTGAGCATCAATCTGCGCGGCGACGCCAATGACTACGTCGGGAAGGGACTGTCGGGCGGCACGATCAGCGTCGCGCCGCGCCCGGAGAACTCCACCCGACCGGAACACAATGTCATCGCCGGCAACGTCATCGGCTACGGCGCGACCGCCGGGTCGATGTTCCTGTCCGGAACGGTCGGCGAGAGATTCCTCGTACGCAACTCGGGCGTCGAAGCCGTCGTCGAAGGCATCGGAGACCACGGACTCGAATACATGACCGGGGGAGTGGCGGTCATCCTCGGACCCACCGGACGCAACTTCGCGGCCGGGATGTCCGGAGGCACGGCCTTCGTCCTCGACTTCAACCCCAGTCGACTCAACCCGAAGGAACGAGCCGCTGGCGTCTTCAGATTCGGCGGCATCGGCGACTCCGATGTGCCGATTCTGCAGAGACTGCTCAGCGACCATGTCGCGGCGACCGGTTCTCCGCTGGCCGGCGAACTGCTGGCCGGACTCGACCGCGGGCAGGACATCCTGTCCCGGTTCACCAAGATCATTCCCGTCGCCTATGCGCGAATCAAAGACATCCAGGAAGAGCTCGAGAACCGCGGCGAAACTGCCGATTCCGAGAACACCTGGCAGACCATTCTGGAGGCCGCACATGGCTGATCCGCGAGGATTCCTCACCACCACCGAACGCGAACTCCCCGCCCGGAGGCCCGTGCCGATCCGGCTTATGGACTACTCCGAGGTCTACGAAAAGGGCGATCCGGCACAGCTGCGCCGACAGGCCTCACGCTGCATGGACTGCGGAGTGCCCTTCTGCCACCAGGGATGTCCGCTGGGCAATCTCATTCCGGAGTTCAACGATGCCATGTACCGCGGGGAGCTGCCGCGTGCCGTGGAGCTGCTCCACGCGACGAACAACTTCCCCGAGTTCACCGGTCGGGCCTGCCCTGCCCCCTGTGAGAACGCCTGCGTCCTCGGCATCAACCAACCTGCCGTGACGATCAAACAGGTCGAGGTCTCCATCGTCGACGACGGATTCGCCGCCGGACTCATCACCCCGGTCGTCCCCGACCGGATCACCGGGCACACCGTCGCGGTCGTCGGTTCCGGGCCGGCGGGACTCGCCGCGGCACAGCAGCTGACCCGGGCCGGGCACACCGTCGTCGTCTTCGAACGCGAGGACCGCCTCGGAGGGCTGCTGCGCTACGGGATCCCGGACTTTAAACTCGAGAAGCACCATATCGACCGCCGGCTGACGCAGATGCGTGCCGAGGGGACTCGGTTCGAAACCGGCGTGGAAATCGGCCGCGATATCGACTTCGCGGCTCTGCAGACCCGGTTCGACGCGGTGCTGGTGGCCACCGGTGCCACCGTGCCCCGCGATATGGAGCTGCCGGGACGCGGACTCGACGGCATCGAATTCGCCATGGACTACCTCGTGCCGTCGAACAGAGCTCAGGCGGCCGAGGCGACCTCGGCGGCGGACCCGAGCGAGCTCATCGATGCGGCCGGCAAGCACGTCGTCATCATCGGCGGCGGAGACACCGGCGCCGACTGTCTGGGCACCGCTCTGCGCCAGGGAGCCGCCTCGGTGACGACCCTGGCCATCGGCAGCCAGCCGCCGGTCGACCGCGATGCCAGCTCGCCCTGGCCGACCGTCCCGCGGATCTTCGAGGTGCAATCCTCACACGAAGAGGGCGGAACCAGGCGCTACCTGGCCTCGACGACACGGTTCGTCGGTGACGATTCGGGCAAGGTCTGCGGAATCGAAGTCGCGCAGACGCAGTTCGCCGACGGCCGCCGCGTCCCCACACCGGGCACCGAGCACGTCATCCCCGCCGATCTCGTGCTGCTCGCGCTGGGCTTCAGCGGACCGGAGACCGACGCGATCGAGCTCGAAGCGGGAGCCAGAGGGGCGTTCACACGAGCCGAGGACTACGCGGCTGAGCCGGGAGTCTTCGTCGCCGGCGATGCCGGACGCGGACAGTCGCTCATCGTGTGGGCGATCGCGGAGGGACGTGCGGCGGCCGCCGAGGTCGACCGGTTCCTCACCGGATCGACGAGACTGCCGGCGCCCGTCCGACCTGCCGACGAAGGGTTCAAATGCTAAGATGATGCATGTCAGACAATGAGAAGCGGCGGTGGTGCGGCACAGCGAAGTGCCGCACTCACACCGCTCGTGACCAGCGGAGAGCGGTGGTGACCGCCCGCTGAGACTTTAGGTAGGGTGGAGCGTATGAGGCGTGCAAAGATAGTCGCAACTTTAGGTCCGAACCAGAACTCCTATGAAGAGATCCGCGAGCTCGTCGATGAAGGCGTCGATGTCGCCCGATTCAACCTCAGCCACGGAAAACGAGAAGAGCACGAAGAGAAGTTCGCCTGGGTCCGCCAGGCCGCCCTCGACACCGGACGCCCCGTCGCCGTCCTGCTCGACCTCCAGGGGCCGAAGATCCGCGTAGGCACCTTCGCAAACGGCAAGGAAGAGCTCGTCGAAGGCGCCACGTTCACCATCACCAGCCGTGACGTCCCCGGCACCGCAGAACTCGTAGCCACGACCCTGCCGACCCTGGCAGAAGACGTCTCCGTCGGCGATCCGCTGCTCATCGACGACGGGCGCCTGCGCCTGCGCGCCACCGAGGTGACCGATACCGACGTGGTCACCGAGGTCGAGATCGGCGGCACCATCTCCAACCACAAGGGCATCAACCTCCCCGGGGTCCCGGTATCCGTCCCCGCGCTGTCGGAGAAGGACGTCGACGACCTCAAATGGGGTCTGCAGCTCGGCTTCGACTGGGTCGCCCTGTCCTTCGTCCGCAGCCCGGAGGACATGAACGATGTCCGTGCGGTCATGGACGAAGTCGGAATCACCGCTCCTGTCATCGCCAAGCTCGAGAAGCCGCAGGCCGTCGACCAGCTCGATGAGGTCATCGACGCCTTCGACGGAATCATGGTCGCCCGTGGCGACCTCGGCGTCGAACTGCCTCTCGAGCAGGTGCCGATCGTGCAGAAGCGGGCCGTCGAGATCGCACGCCAGCAGGCCAAGCCCGTGATCGTCGCCACGCAGATGCTCGAGACGATGATCGATGCACCGCGGCCTACCCGTGCCGAAGCCAGCGACTGCGCGAACGCCGTCCTCGACGGCACCGATGCGCTCATGCTCTCCGGTGAGACCTCGGTGGGTGCCCACTGGGTCGAGGCGATCCGGACCATGAGCCGGATCATCAGCTCCACCGAGGAGCACGGCCTCGAACGGATTCCGCCGTTGGGCACCGTCCCGCACACGAAGGGCGGAGCCGTCACCGCGGCGGCCGTGCAGATTGCTGAGCAACTCGATATCGACCTGCTGTGCACCTTCTCGCAGACCGGCGACTCCGTGCGACGCATGTCCCGCCTGCGTCCGGCCTGGCCGATCCTCGGCTTCACACCCGACCCGCAGGTGCGCCACCAGCTGGCGCTGACCTGGGGAGTCCGGCCGTACCTCGTGAAGACCGTGCGCCACACCGACCAGATGGCACGACAGGTCGACGCTGTGCTCCTCGCCGACGGAACGGCCCGCGAAGGCGACCAGAGCATCCTCGTTGCCGGTTCGCCCCCCGGGATCCCTGGCTCGACGAACGCCCTGCGCATCCACACCATCGGTGATGCCGCTAAGGGCGTGACTGCCGCCTATCAGGACGCCTCGGACTCCGAGGAGGACCCGTTGGCCGGATACGGAGTCGTGGCCGAAGCGCCCATCACCCGTGAGGTGCCGATCGTGCGCGAAGGCCACTCGCCCCGCCACTGACCGACTCCCAGCCGAAGCGCCGGCTGCGCCTGCCCTGTATTGACGAGACAGGCGCCGCCGGCGTCTGTGCTTCCGGACTGGGATACAGATCACAGCGAATCGCGGAATTTCAAGGATTGCTCAACAGTTGTGCTCTCTGTTGCCTAATCCTCCCTGCGGATCCCAAAAGGGGAGGACCCGCTAGGAGAGGAATTCAATGAGACTGCCCGCGTGGAGCAAGTCCTTCGGAGTGCAGGTGACCATCGCACTCATCGCCGGTGTCATCCTCGGGCTCATCGCCCGCTCATGGGGACCGGTCAGCGAAACGACTGACAACTGGCTCGGCCAGACCCTGGACACCATCGGCTCGTCGTACGTCACCCTGCTCAAAGCCGCCGTCGTACCGCTGGTGATCACCGCGATCATCGCGAGCATCGGCAACCTGCGCAAGGTCACCAATGCCGCCAGGCTCGCAATGTCGACGCTGCTGTGGTTCGCCCTCACCGCCCTCATCGCTGTCATCCTCGGACTCATCATCGGCGTCGTCATGCAGCCCGGCGCCCACGCCGATGCCGCTTCGCTCAACGCCGGTGCACCCGACTCCCAGGGCAGCTGGCTCGGCTTCCTCACCGGACTGATCCCGGTGAACTTCCTCGGGCTCGAGGTGGCCACCGGACCGGATGAGTCCGGAGCGGTCACCTCCGAGGTCAACTTCAACATCCTCCAGCTCATCATCGTCTCCGGTGCCATCGGCATCGCCGCGGTCAAGGTCGGTAAGGCCGCAGAGCCGTTCCTCCAGTTCACCGAGGCGGCCCTGGCCGTGGTGCAGAAGGTCGTCTGGTGGATCGTGCGCATCGCCCCGATCGGCACGCTCGGCCTCATCGGCAACGCCGTGAACTCCTACGGCTGGTCCACGATGGGGTCGCTGCTGTGGTTCGTCGTCGCCGTCTACATCGGCCTCGCGATCGTGTTCTTCATCGTCTATCCGGCCCTGGCTCGCGCCAACGGGCTGTCGGTGCGCCAGTACTTCTCCGGAGTCTGGCCGGCCACTCAGATGGGCTTCGTCTCCCGGTCGTCGATCGGCACCATGCCCGTGACGCAGAAGGTCGCCACCGACAACTTCGGGGTGCCCCACTCCTACGCCGCCTTCGCCGTGCCCTTCGGTGCGACGACGAAGATGGACGGCTGCGCTGCGATCTACCCGGCCATCGCCGCGGTGTTCGTCGCCCAGTTCTTCGGCATCGACCTCTCCCTCATCCAGTATCTGCTCATCATCTTCGTCGCCGTCATCGGTTCGGCTGCCACGGCTGGCACGACGGGTGCGACCGTGATGCTCACCCTGACCCTGTCGACTCTGGGTCTGCCGCTCGAGGGCGTCGGACTGCTCCTGGCCATCGAGCCGATCGTGGACATGGGCCGCACCGCGCTCAACGTCTCCGGTCAGGCGCTCGTCCCGGCCATCGTGGCCAAGCGGCATGAGATCCTGGACGTCGAACGCTACGATGCCCCGCGCATCAACGGCTACGTTCCGACCGAAGAGGACGCAGATGTCGAGGAGCCCCTCACCGAGGAGGCCCGCAGCCGGAATTGATCTCCTCCCCGCCGCGGGACTGGCCGAGCACGATGTCCGACAGGTGACATCGCTGCTCGGCCGCCTTGTCGATGGGGGAGCGGCACTCGGCTGGGTCACCGCACCCACGACCGGGGAGATCGGCGAACTCGTCGAGCGCCTGGCTGCTGGAGCCGAGTCCGGGGAGACCGCGGCGGCCATCGCTCGTCACGGCGACGAGATCACGGGGTTCGCGTACTGGACTCGGTACACCCGGCCCACCTTCCGACTTCACGTCGACATCGAAAAGGTCGCGGTCGCTCCGGAAGCGCAGGGGAGAGGCGTGGGGAAGGGGCTGATGGCAGCGCTCATCCAGGCAGCGCGTCAGCACGGGACGGAAGTCGTCACTCTCGATCTGCGCTCCACAGACTGCGAACCCGCCGCCGGGGAACACAGAAGGCACTGTCGACATCATGGTCGACAGTGCCTTCGTCTGTACCGGATGCGGGACTCGAACCCGCACGTCTTTCGACAATGCATTTTGAGTGCACCGCGTCTACCGATTCCGCCAATCCGGCTCGTCACGAGCGATGCCCTTAGGCACCGCCTGTGCAACGGGGACGATTCTACTGCGCGCGCGGACCGATTGCACAATCGCCACCCGCCGAGGATGCCCTCCGGTGGCCACCGTCACCGGCCGTGGGGACCCTCACAGAAGAAACTTAGCAGTCCGCTGTCCATGACGCTGAGCGGCTGGTCTAGACTGGTGCCGTGCTTTCAAACAGCGAAGAATCAACTTCAGATGAGTCCGTGCCGGTCCGCCGCGTAGTCGTGGCCGAAGACGAGGCCGTGATTCGTCTCGATATCGTAGAAATGCTCCGCGAAGTCGGCTACGACGTCGTCGGTGAAGCTGCGGACGGCGAATCCGCCATCCGCCTGGCAGAGGAGCTGCGCCCGGACCTCGTCGTCATGGACATCAAGATGCCCATCCTCGACGGAATCTCCGCGGCCGAACGCATCGCTCGCGCCCGCATCGCCCCCGTCGTCCTGCTCACCGCCTTCTCGCAGAAGGAGCTTGTCGAGCGTGCCCGCGATGCCGGCGCCATGGCCTATGTCGTCAAGCCGTTCACCTCGGCGGACCTCATCCCGGCGCTGGAGATCGCGTTGTCGCGTCACGCCGAGATCAGCTCGCTCGAATCGGAGATCTCCGATCTCACCGAACGCTTCGAGACCCGCAAGCTCGTCGAGCGCGCCAAGAGCCTGCTGCAGACCTCCATGGGGCTGAGCGAACCGGAGGCCTTCCGGTGGATCCAGAAGACCTCGATGGACCGTCGCCTGACGATGCGCGAAGTCGCTGAGACCGTGCTCAAGCAGATCGGCACGAAGAAGTAACGCCCCCGGACCAGACAGGTCCGAACCCGGAACCAGAGAGGGCCGGCGAATCCGAAATGGATTCGCCGGCCCTCTGCTTTCGTCGTGTGTGGGCTTTCGCTCTGTTTTCGTCGTGGAGGCTGGTTCCTCAGCCCTTCGGTTCGGTCTTCAGGATCATGTTCGTGATCCGCACGATCGAGAGCAGCTTTCCCGCCTCGTCGGTCATCTTCACCTCATGGGAGACGATCGTGCGTCCCTGATGGAGCACCTCGGCGCGTCCGGTGACCACACCCTCACGAGCGGCACGCAGATGAGTGGCATTGAGATCGACCCCGACGACGTTCTTGCCGCCGGAGAGCAGATACGAGTGCATCGAGGCCAGCGATTCGGCGAGAACGACATGGCCGCCGCCGTGGAAGAGACCCATCGGCTGCCGATTGCCGACGACCGGAGCCGTGGCCGTGACATGGTCGTGGGCGAGTTCGACGAACTCGATCCCCATCCTCTCGGCCAGCTCACCCCCGGAACCCGGCGCACGCAGCTGCTCGAGCAGCGTGTCGATCTCCTCAGGTGTGGTGTGAGCGTTCAGGGACACGTCGGGACGCAGCATCGGTTCTCCTTCAAGTCAGCTTCGAACGCTAGGCTATGCCATGTGAGTCACTCAAACGAATCCCTCCTGCTCATCGACGGACACTCCCTGGCCTACCGGGCCTTCCACGCCCTGCCGGTCGAGAACTTCTCGACCAGCACCGGTCAGACGACGAACGCCATCTACGGCTTCATCTCCATGCTCATCAACGTCCTCCGCGACGAAGAGCCCAGCCATGTGGCCGTGGCCTTCGACCTCGGACGCCAGACCTTCCGACTCGAGGAATACCCCGAGTACAAGGCCGGCCGGGCGAAGACTCCGCCCGAGTTCCACCCGCAGATCGACCTCATCAAGGACATCGTCACGGCGATGGGCATCCGGGTCGTGACGAAGGAGGGCTTCGAGGCCGATGACGCCCTGGCGACGATGGCGAGGATGGGGACCGAGGCCGGTGCGGTCGTCGAGGTGATGAGCGGTGACAAGGATTCGTTCCAGCTCGCCACCGACAAGGTGACGATCCTCTACCCGAAGCGCGGAGTCAGCGATCTCAACCGGATGACTCCGGCCGCGGTCGAGGAGAAGTACGGGGTCAGTCCCGCGAACTACCGAGGACTGGCCGCTCTCGTCGGTGAGAAGGCCGACAATCTGCTCGGCGTGCCCGGAGTCGGTGACAAGACCGCCGCCAAATGGCTCACCGCCCATGGCGACCTGCCCGGAGTGCTGGAGAACGCAGAGTCGATCGGCGGCAAGGTCGGGGAGAAGCTGCGCGACCACATCACCGAGGTGGAGCGGAACTATCGACTCAACCGCCTCCTCGACGACGTCGACCTGGGGCTGGAATTCGATGACCTGGCGTGGGGCGAAGGCGACCCGACCGAGCTGTCGAGCCTGTTCGATCAGCTCGAGTTCCAAGCCCTCGGCAAACGTCTGGCCGCGATCTTCCCCGAAGCCGGCACCGAATCCGAGCCGGCACCGACACGGGAGACGAGCATCGAGACCGTCGACATCGACGCACTGATGACGAAGATCTCCGACCACGATGTGCTGGCGCTCGATTCGGATGCCACCTTCGAACTCGGCCATGGTCAGGCACGGACCCTCGCGGTCTCCGCCGAACCCGGGCAGGCGTGGGTCGTCGACCTCGCCGAGGCGGGGCAGAAAGCCGTCGGCAAGCTCGGCTCCGCACTGGGCGGGCATTCGCTCATCCTCCACAGCTCGAAGCTGCAGATCAAGGCGTGGGAGTCGATAGGACTGTCCGTGACCGATATCGCCGGGGACACGGCTCTCGCCGCCTACCTCCTCGTCCCCGATGCCCGTGCGTACGAGCTTGGGCAGATCGCCGCCGATCGCGCCGGAATCGACCTCAGCGAACCCGAATCCGATTCCGGGCAGCTCGCCCTCGCTCTCGACTCGGATGTCGCAGTGACCACGCACGGCCAGCGCGCCGCCGCCCTTCTCGAAGTCCACGAGGTGCTCGCGAAAGCCGTCGACGACGCGAACATGACGCAGGTGTACCGCGAGATCGAGCTGCCGCTCGTGCCCGTGCTCGCGCGCATGGAAGCGACGGGAATCGCTGTCGACGAGGCCGGACTGTCGAACCTCATCGACGAATTCACCAAGCAGGCCGAAGCCAGCGCTCAGGGGGCCTACGACGCAATCGGCCACGAGGTGAACCTCGGATCTCCCAAGCAGCTGCAGACCGTGCTCTTCGACGAGCTCGATATGCCCAAGACCAAGCGGACGAAGACCGGCTATACGACGGATGCCGAAGCGCTGGCCGAACTGTTCGTCAAGACCGAACACCCCTTCCTCCAGCACCTGCTGGCCTACCGGGATTCGACGAAGCTCAAGCAGACGGTCGTCGGACTGCTCAAGACCGTCGCCGACGACGGCCGCATCCACACCACGTACCAGCAGACCGTGGCCGCCACCGGTCGGCTCTCGTCATTGGACCCGAACCTGCAGAACATTCCGGTGCGGACCGAATCAGGTCGCCGCATCCGGGAGATCTTCATCGCCGACCCCGAGGTGTCGGGCGGGACTCTGCTCACCGCCGACTACTCGCAGATCGAAATGCGCATCATGGCTCACCTGTCCGGAGACGCCGCGCTCATCCAGGCGTTCAAGGACGGCGAGGACCTCCACTCCTATGTCGGCTCGAAGGTCTTCGGCGTCGGCATCGACGAAGTGGACTCGGAGATGCGTTCGAAGGTCAAGGCCATGTCCTACGGGCTGGTCTACGGGCTCTCCGCCTACGGGCTCTCTCGTCAGCTGGCGATCGGCGTCGACGAAGCCAAGGGGCTGATGGACCAGTACTTCGAACGCTTCGGAGCGGTCAAGGCCTACCTCGACGACATCGTCGAACAGGCCCGGGCGAAGGGGTTCACGGAGACCATCATGGGCCGCCGCCGCTATCTGCCGGCTCTCCACAGCGACCGTCGGCAGCTGCGCGACATGGCCGAACGCGCCGCACTCAACGCACCGATCCAGGGCTCGGCCGCCGACATCATGAAGATCGCCATGCTCAAGGTCGCCGAGCGGCTGAAAGACCTGCAGTCGCCGATGCTGCTGCAGGTCCATGACGAGATCATCGTCGACGTCCGTCCCGACGAGATCGATGAGGTGAGGACCATCGTCACCGAGGAGATGGGTTCGGCATTCGAACTCGATGTGCCCCTGGACGTCAACGTCGGCACCGGTCGCTCCTGGCACGCCGCCGCCCACTGACCGGCTGAGCGCTATAGCGTTCCTCGTTCAAGGGCCAGCGCAGAAATCGATGCTGCCCGTGCTCGATCAAGGCCGCGCCCACTTAACGCGGCGTGTACCTGTCCAAATGCGAGCTGGCGCTTGAACGAGGTTGTTGCGCGCGGCGCTGCTTGACCGAGCGTTCGCCTCAGTGCTCGGCTGGGCGGCGCCTCAGTCCTTGTTCAGAGTGGTGGAGAAGATCACGGTGCCGGGCATGAGCGCCCCCCGCAGCGGCGACCAGCCGCCCCAAGCGGTCCGATTCTCTTCCGGCCATTCGGGTTCGGTCACCGAATCGATCGTGAAGCCGGCGTCGACGAGGAGGCTGACCCAGTCGCTCATCGTCCGGTGATGCTCGGCGTAGACCGGCTGACCGTCCGAGGACAGCTCGACGTACGGAGTGCGATCGAAATACGAATACTCGACGGTCAGCCCGGCCTCACCGGGGACGTCGGGGAACATCCACCGCATCGGGTGGGTCGTCGAGAAGACCCACTGCCCGCCCCTGCGCAGCACTCTGGCCACCTCGGCGAAGACGACTTCGGCGTCCTTGACGAAGGGCAGGGCCCCATAGGAGGAGAACGCACCGTCGAAGCTGTTCGACGCAAACGGCAGCTGTCGGGCATCGGCGAGGAGGAATGTCGGGGGAGTCGCCTCGGTGGTCAGGGGATGTTCCCGCTGCAGACGTGAGGCCTGTTCGAGCATTCCGGCGGAGACGTCGACGCCCGTGGTGATCGCTCCCTGTTCGGCCAGCCACCGGGAGCACTGACCGGCACCGCAGCCGACCTCGAGCACCTGCTTCCGGTCGACGTCGCCGAGGAGGCGGACATCGGATTCGTGAATTCCCTCCGGACACCAGATGAAATCCGAAGCGCCGAGGAACGTGCCGTGTTCGGCCAGGTACTCCTCGGCAGAGTTGTCCCAATAGCTGCGATTGGCCCGGACTGAAGCCTCTTCGTCGATGGGGAGATAGCCACCGCTGATGACCTCGGCTCCGTCAGTTCCTTCGCTCATGGTTCCTCCGTGGCCCCAGGTGGTGATAATTCGACTCTTCGGCGTGCATTCACGCCTGAAAAGGTGCTAGCATTGACAACCGTATGCGCCTGTGCATACAAGTCCAAATTCGCAATCGAGACCGGATTCGGTTCTTGCGGCAACTTACACGACCTGCCGCCAGGGTACCGGATCTGGACCAATATTCCATCGGAGTCCCTACCTATATGACCACCACCACGCCGGAATCGGTGCAGCCGAAGCAGGTCGCTGTCAACGACATCGGAACCGCTGAGGATTTCCTCGCCGCCGTCGATGAGACCATCAAGTACTTCAACGATGGCGACATCGTTGAGGGCGAAGTCGTCAAGGTCGACCGTGACGAAGTCCTCGTCGACATCGGATACAAGACGGAAGGCGTCATCCTCGCACGTGAGCTTTCCATCAAGCACGATGTCGATCCCGGCGAAGTCGTCGAGGTCGGGGACGACATCGAAGCCCTCGTCCTTCAGAAGGAAGACAAAGAGGGTCGTCTCATGCTGTCCAAGAAGCGTGCTCAGTACGAGCGCGCCTGGGGCGACATCGAGAAGATCAAGGAAGACGACGGCGTTGTCACCGGCACCGTCATCGAGGTTGTCAAGGGCGGCCTGATCGTCGACATCGGACTGCGCGGCTTCCTGCCCGCATCCCTGGTCGAGATGCGCCGCGTCCGCGACCTCGCTCCCTACATCGGCCAGCAGGTCGAAGCCAAGATCATCGAGCTCGACAAGAACCGCAACAACGTGGTCCTGTCGCGCCGCGCCTGGCTCGAGCAGA
This sequence comes from Brevibacterium pigmentatum, assembly GCF_011617465.1. NCBI lineage: Bacteria > Bacillati > Actinomycetota > Actinomycetes > Micrococcales > Brevibacteriaceae > Brevibacterium > Brevibacterium pigmentatum. Next base: position 1,995,912 of record NZ_CP050153.1, on the reverse strand, counting down.
CCCAGTCGGCCGTCCGCCACGACTTCCTGCAGACCCTGCAGAAGGGCCAGGTCCGTCCTGGTGTCGTGTCCTCCATCGTCAACTTCGGTGCGTTCGTCGACCTCGGTGGTGTCGACGGACTCGTCCACGTCTCCGAACTGTCCTGGAAGCACATCGATCACCCGGGTGAGGTCGTCACCGTGGGTGACGAGGTCACCGTCGAGGTCCTCGACGTCGACATGGACCGTGAGCGCGTTTCGCTGTCGCTCAAGGCCACCCAGGAAGATCCTTGGCAGCACTTCGCTCGCACGCACGTCATCGGTCAGATTGTGCCGGGCAAGGTCACCAAGCTCGTTCCCTTCGGTGCGTTCGTGCGCGTCGAAGACGGCATCGAAGGCCTCGTCCACATCTCCGAGCTGGCCGTGCGCCACGTGGATCTGCCGGAGCAGGTCGTCTCGGTCGACGAGACCATCTACGTCAAGGTCATCGACATCGACCTCGAACGCCGCCGCATCTCGCTGTCGCTGAAGCAGGCGAACGAAGGCGTCGACCCCGAGGCCGAAGAGTTCCTCGACCCCGCTCTCTACGGCATGCCGCAGGAGTACGACGAGGACGGCAACTACAAGTACCCCGAGGGCTTCGACCCCGAGACCAACGAATGGGTCGAGGGCTACGAGGCTCAGCGCGAGACCTGGGAGCAGCAGTACGCCGCCGCTCAGGAACGCTGGGAAGAGCACAAGAAGCAGGTCGCCAAGGCCATCGCAGCGGACGCCGAGGCTTCCGCAGCCGATGCCGTCGGCTCTGCCGAAGCCGCTCCGGCCACCGGATCGTTCTCCTCCGAAGAGGCGAACGACGAGGGCACCCTGGCCAGCGACGAAGCTCTCGCAGCTCTGCGTGAGAAGCTTGCAGGCAGCTGATAACAGCTCCCACAAGGGCTCCCGGTCGGAAAGCCGGGAGCCCTTTGTGTATGCCCCCACAATCAGGGCGCGCCTGCGCCCCTGGCTGTGGTACACCCTCATCCTCTGCGTCGGCAGCCTGACCGTCTTCGGCTCCGTCGCTGCCGATCCCGGCGGCAGCGTCGTCGCCTCCAACGATGACACCTCCCTGTTCATCTGGTGGCTCGGACACGGTGCACAGGTGCTCGCCGACGGCCTCGGATTCGGACCGGGGGAGACCGGGAGGCTGCTGTACACGGAATCGATGAACGCCCTCGGCGGGGGAGTCAACGGGGCGTGGAACACCTCCCTGGCCGGCTTCGCGATCCTGCTCGCTCCCGTGACGTGGGTGGCCGGTCCCATCGTGAGCTACAACCTGCTCATCCTCGCCTTCCCGGTGCTGGGCAGCCTGGCCACAGCGGTGCTCTTCCGCCTCTTCCTCGACCGTCTGCCCGCATTCATCGCCGCCGGCGGAGTCGGCTTCTCCAGCTATGTCATCGCCCAACTGGGCGGCCACCCGAACCTCGCCTATATCGTCACCCCGCCACTGACCGCGTGGGCGATCCTCGCGCTCCTCGACCTCGGAAGGACCACGACCGAGCACGGTCGCTCACCGCTGCGCCGCCGTCGCCTCTGGCTGCTCGGCACCGGGTTCGGTCTTCTCCTCGGATTCCAGTTCTACGTCTCCACCGAAGTCCTGGCCGGAACATTCCTCGCCGCACTGTGCTTCCTGGCAAGCCTCGCCGTCTTCGGCCGACGGTTCTTCAGAGCCCGGTCCTGGCTGGCTCTCGGGCTCGGCTCCGCCGTCGCCGGGATCATCGCCCTGCTGTGCGCGATCCCGCTGCTGGTGACCATGGCGGGTCCGAACGCCCCATCCGGCGCCATCCGCCCGCACGGAGTGTGGAACACCGACCTGCTCGACCCGATCCTGCCCGCGGCGCCGGCCTGGCTGAGTTCCGGGGTCTCCCCGCTGCCGCGGATCATGGACATCGACCCCGCCGAACTCGGTGCATACGTCGGCGCACCCGCGCTGGTGGCCGCCGTGCTCATCGTCGCCTGCCTCGGACGCCGATCCGATCACGCTCTGCCGGTGCGCATCGCCGGCGCAACCGGCCTCCTCGTCTTCCTGTTGGCATTAGGCTCGCCGATCCTCCTCGGCGGTCGGGTATTCGTCGAAACCGGTCCGTTCGCCCTCATCGAAGCGATCCCCGTCCTCAACAACATCCTGCCGATGCGCCTCGTCCTCCACTCGACGATCGCGCTGTTCGCGGTGCTCGGAATCGGTCTCCAATGGGTGCTGCAGCACCGGAGGCTGCGTCGCGCCCGCGCTCTGCTCATCCTGCTCGTCCTCGCCGCCGTGGCCGTCCTCCCCGCTCCACAGACCGCCCACGAAGTGACCGTTCCCGACTTCTTCACCGAATCCATCGCCGAGGTGGTCCCCGCCGGATCCGTCGTCAAGACCTTCCCCCGCCCTCTCGCGTGGGCCGAGCCCCACGCCGACCAAGCCATGGTGTGGCAGTCGGTGAGCGGATTCCGCTACCGAGAGACCGGAGGCTATTTCATCGGGTCGAGTCCGGAATCGCCGGTGACCTATTCCGCCCCCGAGGATGCCCTCGACGAACTGCTGCACGGCTCCGTCTTCGACGGGGAGCCCATGCCGGACGGGGACAGCCCGGAAGTCGCCTCGGCGATCGCTGAGCTGCGGGCAGTCGGGGTCGACTTCATCGTTCTCGCCCCCGACGCCCCCCTCCTGCCGGGAGACGATGGAGAGTACGCGGGCTTCCTCGACGCCGCTGTCGGCGATCCGATCTTCGCCGATGAGGGAGTGCGGGTCTACCGACTGGATCAGTAGGATGATCCCATGCTGAGAATCGGTCTCACCGGCGGAATCGGCGCCGGAAAGTCAACGGTGTCCGCGATGCTCGTCGACCACGGGGCAGTGCTCGTCGACGCCGATAAGATCGCCCGCGAAGTCGTCGAACCCGGACAGCCTCTGCTCGAGAGGCTGGCCGAGACCTTCGGGGCCGAGGTGCTGCTGCCCGACGGTTCGCTCAACCGACCGGCCCTGGCATCGGCGGCCTTCGTCGATTCCGACCGCACGGCACAGCTCAATGGACTCATGCATCCGGCGATCCGCGACCGCACGGCCGAACACTTCGCGAGTCACGCCGATGCCGAGATCGTCGTCCACGACGTGCCGCTGCTCGTCGAGAACTCGATGACACCTGCCTACCACCTCAACCTCCTCGTCGATGTGCCCGCCGAGGTGCGGCTGCGCAGACTCATGGACTCCCGCGGAATGGGCCGCGACGACGCCGCCGCACGGATCTCCCGCCAAGCCGACGACGAAACCCGCCGCGCGGCCTGTGACGTCATCATCGACAACTCCGGTTCGGTCGCGGAGACGAAAGCTGCCGTCGGACACCTCATCGAATCGCGGATCCGCCCTTTCGCCGCCAATCTCACGGCCGGCCGGCGGGCCCCGCGAACTGTTCTGGACCTCGTCGACCCCGCAGACGCGGACTGGGCAGGTGACGCACAGCGAGTGGTCGCAAAGCTGAGGCACGGCACCAGCGACGAATTCACCGTCGAACACATCGGCTCCACCTCGGTGCCGGGACTGCCCGCCAAGGACGTCATCGACCTGCAGCTCCTCGTCCCCGATCTCATCGCCGCCCGGGAGCTGGAGCCTCGATTGGCCGAGCTCGGGTATCCGGGCACAGAGATGAGTGACCACCTCGGCGAGGGCGGAACCGAGCCGAAGTGGTTCCACGCGAACACGGATCCTGGTCGGGCCGTCAACCTGCATGTGCGCACAGCCGACTCCGTCGGTGCGCACTTCGCCCGAGCATTCCGGGACCTGCTCACCGAGGATGCGGGGGAGCGGGAGAGGTACCTGCAGGTGAAGCGCGAACTCGCCGCCGAAGCGAAGGCAGCAGGCGTGACGGACGCGCAGATGACGCGAACCTATGCGGAGTCGAAGGAATTGTACTTCCTCGAGATGCGTCGCAGGCTCGTTCCCGACAGCTTCGACTGACGCGGTGACATACGGCACCAGGCATTCAGTCGGTGGCCTCGTTCCGGCTCCGGCCTGCCCAATGTCAGGGCCGGGGGCTAGGGTTGGACTATGAGCTCAGAACGCCCCCTGCCAGCGATCGGCCACCGCCCCGACGTCACCCGCGAGGTGGCGCCCTTCGAAGTCGTCTCCGAGTACTCGCCCTCCGGTGATCAGCCGACGGCGATCAAGGAGATCTCCGAACGCCTTGACGCGGGGGAGCGCGACATCGTCCTCCTCGGTGCCACCGGTACGGGCAAGTCGGCGACGACGGCATGGCTCATCGAGCAGGTGCAGAGACCGACGCTGATCATGGCGCCGAACAAGACACTGGCAGCACAGCTGGCCAACGAATTCCGACAGCTGCTGCCCAACAATGCTGTCGAGTACTTCGTCTCCTACTACGACTACTACCAGCCGGAAGCCTATGTGCCGCAGACGGACACGTTCATCGAGAAGGACTCCTCGATCAACGACGAAGTCGAGCGTCTGCGCCACTCGGCCACGAACTCTCTGCTGACCAGGCGTGATGTCGTCGTCGTCTCGACGGTGTCGTGCATCTACGGTCTTGGCACTCCGGAGGAGTATGTCGACCGGATGGTCACCCTCCACAAGGGCGACGAATGCGACCGGGACGAACTGCTCAAACGCTTCGTGTCCATGCAGTACGCCCGCAATGATATGGCCTTCACCCGCGGCACCTTCCGGGTCCGCGGAGACACCGTCGAGATCATCCCGCAGTACGAGGAACTCGCTCTGCGGATCGAATTCTTCGGCGATGAGATCGAATCGCTGCAGACCCTCCACCCGCTGACGGGTGAGATCGTCCGCGACGAGGACACCATCCACGTGTTCCCGGCCAGCCACTATGTCGCCGGTGAGAACCGGATGGCGACGGCCATCAGCGGGATCGAGGAGGAGCTGCAGAAACGCCTGAGCGAGTTCGAGTCGCAGAACAAGCTGCTCGAAGCGCAGCGGCTGAAGATGCGCACGACCTATGACCTCGAGATGATGGAGTCGATGGGCTTCACATCCGGGATCGAGAACTACTCCCGGCACATCGACGGTCGCGATCCCGGTTCGGCGCCGAACTGTCTGCTCGACTACTTCCCCGAGGACTTCCTCCTCGTCATCGACGAATCCCATGTCACGGTGCCGCAGATCGGCGGCATGTACGAAGGCGATATGTCGCGCAAGCGCACCCTCGTCGAACATGGATTCCGCCTGCCCAGTGCCATGGACAACCGGCCGCTGAAGTTCGACGAGTTCCGGGAGCGGGTGGGACAGAGCGTGTACCTGTCCGCCACCCCCGGCAACTTCGAACTCGGCAATTCCAACGGCTACGTCCAGCAGATCATCCGTCCCACCGGCCTCGTCGACCCCGAGATCAAGGTCAAACCGACGAAGGGCCAGATCGACGATCTGCTCGATGAGATCAAGACGCGCGTCGACGCGAACGAGCGTGTGCTCGTGACGACGCTGACGAAGAAGATGGCCGAAGATCTCACCGACTATCTGCTCGAACACGACATCCGCGTCCAGTACCTCCACTCCGACGTCGACACTCTTCGCCGTGTGGAACTGCTCACAGAGCTGCGGGCCGGTGAGTTCGATGTGCTGGTCGGCATCAACCTGCTGCGTGAGGGCCTCGACCTTCCCGAAGTCTCCCTCGTGGCGATCCTCGACGCCGACAAGGAAGGCTTCCTCCGGTCATCGACCTCGCTCATCCAGACGATCGGTCGTGCCGCACGTAACCTCAACGGCCAGGTGCACATGTACGCCGATACGATCACGGATTCGATGCGCACCGCCATCGACGAGACCGACCGCAGGCGGGCCATTCAGATCGCCTACAACGAAGAGCACGGAATCGACCCGGCACCGCTGGTCAAGCGGATCGCAGACATCACCGAACGTCTGCAGCGCGAAGACGAGGACACCCGCGAGCTGCTCACCGAATTCGACTACGGAAAGGGCAAGCGCGGTTACAACTCGACGCTGACCGACGAACAGAGGGAAGCCGCCGGCAAGCCCGGTTCGCTGCGTCCGCCGGCTGCCGACCTCACCGAGCTCATCGAATCGCTGACCTCGCAGATGCATACGGCGGCCGCGGAGCTGCAGTTCGAGCTCGCCGCGCGACTGCGTGATGAGCTCTCCGATCTCAAGCAGGAGCTGCGTCAGATGAAGGAGGCCGGGCACGCCTGAGCCGCACCGGTGAAGCGCGAGTGATGCTTGCGTGTTTATACTGGTGTGCTGGCGAAAGGGAGTATCCCGTCCATCCGCGGTCGTCACCACGACCCCTCACGGGGTCCGGCCGCGGAGCGCACGCAGCTTCACCGCGTGGGAGAGACTTTCGACCTGGATACATCCTGTTCACCACGAAAGGCATCCATGGATATTCTGTCCTCCACGCTCGCGGCCGGCGGCAGCGCCGCTGCAGCGAGCGAATCTCCGATTCCCGTCTGGTTCATGATCACCTCGGGAATCATCGTCGTTGCGATCCTCGTCTTCGACCTCCTGCTGGTCGTCAAGCGACCACACACCCCGTCGATGCGGGAAGCGAGCATCTGGGTCGCGTTCTACGTCGCCCTGGCTCTGATCTTCGCCGGCGCACTCTTCGCCATCGGCGATGCCCAGCACGGCAGCGAATTCCTCACCGGCTGGCTGCTCGAGTACTCATTGAGCATCGATAACCTGTTCGTCTTCATCATCATCATGGGCAGCTTCTCGGTACCGCGGAAGTACCAGCAGGAAGTGCTCATGGTCGGCATCATCATCGCCATCATTTTCCGCGGCATCTTTATTCTCGCGGGTGCGGCGATCATCAGCGCCTTCGTCGAAGTCTTCTTCATCTTCGGCATCTTCCTCCTCATCGTCGCCTACCGTCAGGCCTTCAGCTCCGAAGACGAGGGCGACGGCGAGAACGGCCTCATCCGGTTCCTACGGAAGCGGATCAACGTCGTCGACGAATACCACGGCAACAAGCTGCGGGTGACCCTCGACGACAACAAGAAGTACTGGACCCCGATGTTCATCGTGTTCATCGCCATCGGCTCGACCGATGTGATGTTCGCACTCGACTCGATCCCCGCGATCTTCGGCGTCACGCAGAATGCGTTCCTCGTGTTCACCGCGAACGTGTTCGCCCTCATGGGGCTGCGTCAGCTGTACTTCCTACTCGGAGGGCTCGTCGACAAGCTCGTGTACCTCCACTACGGAATCGCTGCGATCCTCGGGTTCATCGGCATCAAGCTCATCATCCACGCTCTGCACTCGAGCGATTGGGAGTTCCTGGCGTGGGGACATTCGATCCCCGAGGTGCCGACGTGGCTGTCCCTGACCGTCATCGTCCTCGCCATGGCGGTCGCCACGATCGCCTCGCTGATGAAGATGAAGAAGGACGGAATCTCCTTCAAGGACGTCAGCGCCGACCAGTCGGACGAGTCCGAAGAGGCCTGAGCCGATCGGATTCGGTCGTGCCGACACCGCCTCGGTGTCGGCACAGAACGAGCGGGGTCCGTCTCGATCTCTCGAGACGGACCCCGTTCGGGTCTGCTCCGTCCGGGCAGACCCGAACCGGAAGGAGGCCGCTCAGCCCTGGGCGAAGGGCCCGAACACGGGAGTCCACTCGCGGATGTCCGTCGACTCGATGACACCGAGCGAGGCATAGGGATCGGCGGCCAGGTGCCCTTCGACCTCTGCACGGTCGGCGGCGCGGAGGATCAGCAGACCTCCCGGCTGCGGATCGTTGTCCAGGGGACCGGAGGCGAGGATCGTTCCGGCCTCATTCATCTCCGCCTGCCATTGACGGTGCGCGGGGCGGTGCTCCATCCGCGTATCGGTATCGGGACCGTAGTGATAGGTGACGGCGAAGACCGGCATATGTGACTCCTCGGTGTCGAGCAATAGGATGGAACCAGTCTAATCGGAAAGGTCTGTGCATCAGCGTGGCCAGATTGCAGGAGATCCCAGCGGAATTCGCGGACGACGACACGATCTATGAGTCCTTCGGCGAATACTGCCAAGCGATCGGAGTGGAGCCGTATCCGGCTCAGGACGAGGCGTTCCTCACGATCCTCGCCGGCGACAATACGATCATGGCGACCCCGACCGGTTCGGGGAAGTCACTTGTCGCTCTCTTCGCGCTCTACCAGTCCTTCACCCGGGGGATCCGGTCCTACTACACGGCCCCGCTCAAGGCCCTTGTGAGCGAGAAGTTCTTCTCCCTCATCAACGCCTTCGGCGCCGAGAACGTCGGCATGATCACCGGCGACTCCACGGTCAACCCCGACGCTCCCGTCATCTGCGCCACGGCAGAGATCCTGGCCAACCAGGCGCTGCGTGAGGGCGGAATGCTCGACGCCGGAATGGTCGTCATGGACGAGTTCCACTATGTCGCCGATCCCTCCCGGGGCTGGGCCTGGCAGGTGCCCCTCCTCGAGATGCCGCAGACCCAGTTCGTTCTCATGTCCGCCACTTTGGGCGACACGACCGACATCCGGTCGACCATGACGGAGACGACCGGACGCGGATCCTCCGTGGTCACCTCCGCGACCAGGCCCGTCCCACTCGACTACGAATACTCGACGGAGACGCTCTCTGACACTCTGCGCGGACTCGTCCGCAACGACAAAGCCCCGGTCTACGTCGTCTCCTACTCCCAGAACGGAGCCATCGACCTCGCCACCAACCTGCTTTCGGTCGACCTCGCCTCCAAGGAGCAGAAAGCTGCGATCGCCGCAGCCATCAAGGGCTTCACCTTCGGCAAGGGATTCGGGCAGAGCCTGCGCAAACTGCTTCTGCACGGCGTCGGCGTCCATCACGCCGGAATGCTGCCGAAGTACCGCCGACTCATCGAACAGCTTGCGCTCAAGGGCCTGCTCCTCGTCATCTCCGGCACGGACACCCTCGGCGTGGGCATCAACGTGCCCATCCGCTCCGTGCTCCTGACCGGACTGACGAAGTTCGACGGACGGAAAATGCGCAGACTCAGCGTCCGCGAATTCCAACAGCTCGCCGGACGTGCCGGCCGCGCCGGATTCGACACCCGCGGCTACGTGATCGCCCAAGCCCCCGAACACGTCATCGACAACCTCAAGGCCGAAGCCAAGGCTGCGAACGATGACAAGAAGAAAAAGAAGAAGGTCAAGAAGAAAGCCGCCCCGGTGGGCTTCGTCGGTTGGTCCGAAGAGACCTTCACCAAACTCATCGAAGGCGAGTCCGAGACCCTGCGGCCCCGGATGAAGATCGACCATTCGACGATCCTCAACCTCGTCGCCCGCCCCGGCTCCGATGTCGCGACCATCAGCGACTTCATCGAGAAGACGCATGAGACCCGGGAACGCCGACTCGACCTCAAACTGACCGCGATCAGCATCGGACGCTCCCTCATCGACGCCGGACTCATCGAGGTCCGGGGCAGCGAGCTCATCGCCACCCAGGACCTCGGCCCGCAGTTCGCGCTCAACCAGCCGCTGGCGCCCTTCGTCCTCGCCGCACTCGAGCTGCTCGACGAAGACGACGACACCTACGCCCTCGACGTCGTGTCCATCGTCGAGGCGACCACCTCCGTGCCGTTCCAGATACTGAAGGGCCAACTCGACAGGATCAAGGGGGAGACCCTGGCCGAGCTCAAGGCCGAAGGCGTCGAATACGCCGAACGCATGGCGATCCTCGACGAGATCGAAAGCCCCGCACCCCTGGCTGAGATGCTCGATCCGGCCTTCGACCATTTCGTCGAAACCCATCCCTGGCTGCACCGAGGCGGCTTCGAACCCAAATCCGTCGTCCGCGACATGATCGAGCAGGCGATGGGCTTCACCCAGTTCGTCGGCTACTACAGCCTCGCCCGGGCCGAAGGCAGCCTGCTGCGCTACCTCACCGACGTCTACCGTGCACTGCTCCACAACGTCCCCGCAGAGAACCGGACCGAGGAACTCGAGACCATCATCGAATGGCTCGGGGAGACCATCGCCCGGACGGATTCGTCGCTGCTCGACGAATGGCGGACCCTGCAGGGACTCGACCCCACCGAACACGACGATGATCTGCCGGCACTCGATCGCCGGTTCTCCGAGAACACGAAGGTCTTCACCGCAGAGATCCGCAACGCCCTGTTCCACCGCGTGCTGCTGGCCGAACGCGCGAACTACACCGAGCTCGGCCGCCTCGACGCCGAATCGGGATTCGACTCCCGGGCCTGGGAGGACGCGATCGAGGACTTCTACGACGAATACGGGGAGCTGCATGTCGACCAGAAGGCCCGCGGACGGGAATATATCGACATCACACCCGGTTCGCACACATGGAGCGTCCGACAGATCCTCGCCGATCCCGACGACAACAGGGACTGGGCCATCGACGCCGAGGTGGACGTGGCCGCCAGCGACGAATCCGGCGATATCGTTCTCCGCATCCTCTCCGTCGGAGAGATCGGCAGATGAGCCGGAAACCGCTGCGAATACAGCAATGTCAGTGCCGAGTAATACAGTGGTCAGGTGATGAAAACCAATAACGGTGAGCAAGTGACAGGCGTCTCCCATCTCGACACCCTGTGGGTGAAAGGCGCACGCGCACACAACCTCAAGAACGTCGAGATCGCGCTGCCGCGCGACTCGATGGTCGTGTTCACCGGCTTGTCCGGTTCCGGCAAATCCTCGCTGGCCTTCGACACGATCTTCGCCGAGGGACAGCGACGCTACGTCGAGTCCCTGTCCTCCTATGCGCGGATGTTCCTCGGACAGATGGACAAACCCGACGTGGACTTCATCGAAGGACTGTCTCCTGCGGTGTCGATCGACCAGAAGTCGACCTCGCGCAACCCGCGTTCGACCGTCGGCACGATCACCGAGGTCTACGACTTCCTCCGCCTGCTGTGGGCGCGGATCGGCATCCCGCACTGCCCCGTCTGCGGCGAGGTCATCACGAAGCAGACCCCGCAGCAGATCGTCGATCAGCTCCTCGAACTCGAGGAGCGCACGAAGTTCCTCGTCCTCGCACCCGTGGTCCGCTCCCGCAAGGGCGAATTCGTCGACCTCTTCACCGATCTGCAGTCCAAGGGCTTCTCCCGGGCCATCGTCGACGGTGAGCAGATCAGCCTGAGCGAACCGCCGACCCTGGAGAAGCAGTACAAGCACACGATCTCCGTGGTCGTCGACCGCCTCGTGGCGAAATCCGGACTGCGTCCGCGCCTGACCGACTCCGTCGAGACCGCGCTGGGGCTCGCCGACGGCCGCATCGACATCGAACTCGTCGACGAGGGCACGACCCGCACCTTCTCCGAGCACATGTCGTGCCCGAACGAGCACCCGCTGGCGATCGACGAGATCGAACCCCGCTCGTTCTCCTTCAACTCGCCCTTCGGCGCCTGCCCCACCTGCGACGGCATCGGCACTCGTCTGCAGGTTGACGAAGACCTCGTCGTCCCCGACGAGGACCTCAGCCTCGGTTCCGGAGCCATCGCCCCCTGGTCGGGCGGCAAACAGGTCTCGAAGTACTTCAACCGTCTGCTCAAGGGCCTCGGCGACGAGCTCGGCTTCGATATGAAGACGCCGTGGAAGAAGCTGCCGAAGACCGCGAAGACCGCGATTCTCACGGGCAAGGACTACAAAGTCCACGTCAAGTACAAGAACCGCTTCGGTCGTGAACGCACGTACTCGACGGGCTTCGAAGGCGTCTACCAGTACATTCAGCGCAAGCACGAGGAAACCGAATCCGACTGGTCGCGGGAACGCTACGAGTCCTATATGCGTGAGATCCCGTGCGCCAGCTGCCAGGGCACGCGCCTCAAGCCGGAGATCCTCGCCGTCAAGGTCGGCGAGAAATCCATCGCCGAGGTCTCCGAACTCGCCCTCGACGAAGCGGCCGACTTCCTCGGCTCGCTCGAACTGAGCACCCGCGATGCCGCCGTGGCTGCGCAGGTGATGAAGGAGATCAACGCCCGACTCGGATTCCTCCTCGACGTCGGCCTCGACTACCTCAGCCTCAACCGGGCCGCCGGGACGCTCTCCGGCGGCGAGGCCCAGCGCATCCGCCTGGCCACACAGATCGGCTCCGGTCTCGTCGGCGTCCTCTACGTCCTCGACGAGCCCTCGATCGGCCTGCACCAGCGCGACAACCGCCGACTCATCGAAACGCTCAACAAGCTCAAGGATCTCGGGAACACCCTCATCGTCGTCGAACACGATGAGGACACCATCGAATCCGCCGACTGGATCGTCGACATCGGCCCCGGCGCCGGCGAACACGGGGGAGAGGTCGTCTACTCCGGCCCCGTGCCCGGTCTCAAGGAGGCCGCAGGATCGGTCACCGGCGACTATCTCTCCGGCCGCCGTGCCATCCAGATTCCGCCGACCCGCCGCCCCGTTGACAAGGACCGAATGGTCACTGTCGAGAAGGCCGTGGAGAACAACCTCCGCGATGTCACGGTGTCCTTCCCCCTCGGCGTGCTCACCGCCGTCACCGGCGTCTCCGGTTCGGGCAAATCGACTCTGGTCAACGAGATCCTCTACACGCAGATGGCCAACGTCCTCAACGGCGCCTCCCGGGTCCCCGGACGGCACAAGCGCGTGACCGGTCTGGACAACCTCGACAAGGTCGTCCACGTCGACCAGTCGCCGATCGGCCGCACCCCGCGGTCGAACCCCGCCACCTACACCGGCGTCTTCGACCATGTGCGCCGACTGTTCGCCGAAACCGAATCGGCGAAGGTCCGCGGGTATCTGCCCGGACGGTTCTCCTTCAACGTCAAGGGCGGGCGCTGCGAGAACTGCAGCGGCGACGGCACGATCAAGATCGAGATGAACTTCCTGCCCGACGTCTACGTCCCCTGCGAGGTCTGCCAGGGAGCCCGGTACAACCGGGAGACCCTGGAGGTCACGTTCAAGGGCAAGAACATCGCCGAAGTCCTCGACATGCCCATCGAGGAAGCCAACGACTTCTTCGCCGCGATCCCCGCGATCTCACGGCACCTCAAGACCCTCGTCGAGGTCGGACTCGGCTACGTCCGACTCGGCCAGCCGGCCACGACTCTCTCCGGCGGCGAGGCCCAGCGTGTCAAGCTCGCCGCCGAACTGCAGAAGCGCTCCCGCGGGCGCACGGTCTACGTGCTCGACGAACCGACGACCGGCCTGCACTTCGAGGACATCTCGAAGCTGCTCATGGTCCTCCAGGGACTCGTCGACAAGGGCAACACGGTCATCGTCATCGAACACAACCTCGACGTCATCGGCAACGCCGATCACATCATCGACCTCGGCCCCGAGGGCGGTCGCGGAGGCGGGCAGATCATCGCCCAGGGCACTCCCGAAGAGGTCGCCGAGGTGGCCGAATCGCACACCGGACGGTTCCTCAAACCGATGCTCAAGTCCTGATCCGAATGCCTGAACCATCCACCTACCGTCCGGCCACCGGGGCGATCCCCACATCGGCCGGGGTCTACAAATTCCGTGACCCCGACCGACGGGTGATCTATGTCGGAAAGGCGAAGAACCTCCGCAACCGACTCAACTCGTACTTCGCCAACCCCGCGCAGCTGCATCCGCGCACCTCGACGATGGTCCACACCGCGAACTCGGTGGAATGGACCGTCGTCGACACCGAGGTCGAAGCGCTGCAGCTCGAGTGGACGTGGATCAACGAGTTCAACCCGCGGTTCAACGTCATGTTCCGCGACGACAAGTCCTACCCGTACCTCGCGATCACGATGAACGACGAGGTGCCGCGCGCCTTCATCACCCGGGGCAAGCGACGCAAGGGCGTGAAGTACTTCGGTCCCTTCGCGCAGGTGTGGGCGATCAAGGACACCCTCGACCTGCTGCTCAAGGCCTTCCCGATGCGCACCTGCACCGCGGGGGTCTACCGGCGGGCCGAACGCAGCGGCCGGCCCTGCCTGCTCGGCTATATCGACAAATGCGCGGCTCCCTGCGTCGGTCAGATCAGCAAGGACGATCACAAGGACCTGGCCCGCAGCATCTCCGACTTCATGTCCGGCAACACCGGCCGCTTCATCAGCCACCGGCAGAAGGAGATGGCCAGCGCCGCAGCCAAACTCGACTACGAACGCGCGGCCGGTCTGCGCGACGAGATCTCTGCCCTGCAGAAGGTCCTCGACAAATCCGCCGTGGTCCTGTCGGTCAGCGCCGACTGCGATATCTTCGCCCTCGTCACCGAGGAGCTCGAGGCCTCCGTCCAGGTCTTCCATGTCCGCCAGGGCCGCATCCGCGGTCAGCGCGGCTGGATCATCGAACGCTCCGATGATCACACTCCCGCGGAACTGACCACCGACTACCTGCGGCAGGCCTATTCCGGACTCGACGCCGATGCCATTCCGAAGGAGATTCTCGTCGACACCCTGCCGGCGGACCTGGAGTCCCTGGAAGCCTGGCTGAGCGAACAGCGCGGCTCCCGCGTGACCGTGCGCGTGCCCGAACGCGGCGAGAAGAAGGCGGCTCTCGAGACCGTGGGGAAGAACGCGAAGGAAGCGCTCGTCCAGCACAAACTCAAACGCTCCTCCGATCTGACGACCCGCAGCCAGGCGCTCAAGGAGATCCAGGAACACCTCGACCTGCCCGAAGCCCCGCTGCGCATCGAATGCATCGACATCTCCCACACCCAGGGTTCGAACGTCGTCGCCTCCCTCGTCGTGTTCGAGGACGGAATGGCGAAGAAGCGCGACTACCGCCATTTCGCCATCCACGGTGAGGCCGCCGCCGATGACACGGCTTCGATGTACGACGTCGTCTCCCGTCGCTTCAGTCGCTATCTCGAACAGATGACGTCCGAGGAACCCGATGAGCGTTTCGGCTACCGGCCCAGCCTCCTCGTCGTCGACGGTGCAGGCCCGCAGGTCGCCGCCGCCACGCGGGCACTGACCGACCTCGGCATCGTCGACATCTCCGTCGTCGGTCTGGCCAAACGCCTCGAGGAGATCTGGGTTCCCGACGATCCGTTCCCCGTGATCCTCCCGCGCAACTCCGAAGGGCTCTTCCTCATGCAGCGCCTGCGTGATGAGGCTCATCGCTTCGCCATCACCTATCACCGGTCCAAGCGCGCGAAGGCGATGACGAGCTCGGTGCTCGACGACATCGCGGGCCTCGGGGAGTCGAAGCGCACTGCTCTGCTGCGCCATTTCGGATCCGTGAAGAAGGTCCGTGCGGCCACCGCCGAGGAGATCTGCGAGGTCAAGGGAATCGGTCCCTCACTCGCAGCGAAGATCGTCGCGGCTCTGGCCGACTGAGCTCGGCTATTCTGCCCTAGAGTAGTGCCGAGAGACACAGTGCCCACCGACCGAACGGGCACGAGCAGAGGAGGACGCGTGAGCACCCAGGCCGAATCGAACGGATCCGACCACCCCATCGAGGTTGTGCTCGTCGCCGGCATGTCGGGAGCAGGCCGCACCACCGTGGCCAATGTGCTCGAAGATATGGACTGGTACGTCGTCGACAATCTGCCGCCGCAGATGATGCGTCCGCTCGTCGAGCTCGTCGCCCGTGCCGACGGCGCGCTGCCGAAGATCGCGATCGTCATCGACGCCAAGGGTCGGACGAAGTACACCGAGCTGCAGCAGACGATCAGCGATTTCGTCGATCAGGGCCTGTCCCTGCGCATCGTCTTCCTCGACGCTTCCGACGAAGTCCTCGTCCGACGCTTCGAATCGACCAGGCGACCCCACCCGCTGCAGGGGGAGGGGACCCTGCTCGAGGGCATCGAAGCCGAACGCGTCGAACTCGAGTCGCTGAGACACCGTGCCGACATCATCGTCGACACCTCCGACCTCAACGTGCACCAGCTCTCTGCAGAGGTGCGCAAACGCTTCAGCGATGACGACACACCACCGCTGCGTCTGACGGTGATGAGCTTCGGCTTCAAATACGGACTGCCGAAGGACGCCGACCACATCGCCGACGTCCGCTTCCTGCCGAACCCGTACTGGATTCCCCACCTGCGCGGACACAACGGACTCGACTCTGATGTTGCGGACTACGTCCTCGAGCAGAACGGCGCCGAGGAGTTCATCGAACGCTATGCGGCGACTCTGTCCACGGTCGCCGAGGGGTATCTGCACGAGGGACGGGGCTACGCGATGGTCGGCATCGGCTGCACCGGCGGCAAACACCGTTCCGTGGCGATCAGCGAACGCGTCGGACGGCTGCTGTCGGCCCAGACCGGCATTCCCGTGACCGTGCGCCACCGCGATCTGGGAAGAGAATGACATGGAGACCGAAGATCTGCCCGTCATCACCACGGGCGCACAGAACGATGGTCCCAGCATCGTCTCCTTCGGCGGAGGCCACGGACTCTACGCGGCGCTGAGAGCGTTCCGTCTGCTCACCGAGGACCTCACCGCCGTCGTCACCGTCGCCGATGACGGAGGCTCCTCCGGACGTCTGCGCGACGAACTGGGCGGACTGCCTCCCGGTGACCTGCGGATGGCACTGGCCGCGCTTTGCGACGACGGCACATGGGGCCAGACCTGGCGTGACGTCATCCAACACCGCTTCGAATCCGCCGGGGAGCTGCACGGCCATGCGGTGGGAAACCTGCTCATCGCCGCACTCTGGCAGATCCACGGCGACCATGTGGCCGGACTGGACTGGATGGCCCGCCTGCTGCGCGCCCACGGTCGCGTGCTGCCGATGTCCTCGGTGCCGCTGACGATCGAAGCCGATGTGAAGTTCCCCGGCTCCTTCCAAGTGGTGCGCGGTCAGTCAGTGCTCGCTTCGACGATCGGCCACGTCGAAACCGTGCGCCTCGACCCGGCGGCCCCACCGGCCCGCTACGAGACGATCGAAGCCGTGGAGGAAGCCGATGTCCTCAACCTCGGCCCCGGCTCCTGGTACACCTCGGTGATGCCGCATCTGCTCGTGCCCTCTCTGGCGGAGGCGATCGTGGCCTCGAAGGCGGTGAAATCCCTCACGCTCAACCTCAGCTCCACCGACGGTGAGACGAAGGATCTGAGCCTCGGCGAACACCTCGCCTCCCTGCACCGCCATGCCCGGTCACTGACCTTGGACTACGTCCTCGTCGACGAGGCGGCTACCGAACTCGAACCCGACCTGCCGCAGCGGGCCGAAGACATGTTCGGGGCGAAACTCTGGACACGTCCCCTGCGCTCACGGAGGCAGGGACAGCATGACAGCCTCAAGTTGGCGGCATGCTACCGTGACATGTTGTTGGACGCCGGGATCGGCGTCGCCGAGCAGTGGTAGCAATTCAGGTGCAGGAGGACGAGCTATGGCACTGACCGCTCAGGTCAAGGACGAATTGGCGCGGGTGAAGATCACACGCACCTCCGCCCGCAAGGCCGAGGTGTCCTCGATCTTCCGCTTCTCCTCCGCACTGCACCTCGTCAACGGCTCGATCGTTCTCGAAGCCGAACTCGACACCGCCCAGGCCGCCAAACGACTGCGCGCGGAGATCAAGGACCTCTACGGCCAGCATGCCGATATCGTCGTCATCAACGCCGCCGGGATCCGCCGCTCCAACCGCTACCTGCTGCGTGTCACTCGTGACGGGGGAGCCCTGGCCCGTCAGACCGGACTCGTCGACAACCGCGGTCGCCCCGTCCGCGGACTGCCCTCGGCCATCGTCAACGGCTCCGTCGCCGATGCCGAAGCCGCGTGGCGCGGAGCCTTCCTCGCCCACGGATCCCTGACCGAACCGGGACGCTCCTCGGCTCTCGAAGTCACCTGCCCCGGCCCCGAGGCGGCTCTTGCCCTCGTCGGCGCCGCCCGCCGTCTGGGACTGAGCGCGAAGGCCCGCGAAGTCCGCGGAGTCGACCGTGTCGTCATCCGCGACGGCGACGATATCGCCGCGCTGCTCACCCGTATGGGCTCCCACAGTGCCGTGCTGGTGTGGGAGGAACGGCGGATGCGTCGGGAAGTCCGCGCGACGGCGAACCGCCTGGCGAACTTCGACGATGCGAACCTGCGCCGTTCGGCCCGTGCCGCTGTGGCCGCCGGCGCGCGCGTCGAACGGGCACTGGAGATCCTCGGCGACGAGGTCCCCGAACACCTCCGCTACGCCGGTCAGCTGCGCGTGACCCACAAGCAGGCCTCCCTCGAAGAGCTCGGCCAGCTCGCCGACCCGCCGATGACGAAGGACGCCGTGGCCGGCCGGATCCGCAGGCTGCTGTCCACGGCGGACAAGCATGCGGAAGAACTGGGAATTCCCGGCACCGAAGCCAGTCTCACCCCGGAAATGCTCGAGGATCGCTAAGATCGAGGCATGAGACGAATCGCCATCAACGGCTTCGGCCGCATCGGCCGTGCCCTGTTCCGTCTGTCCCTCGAACCCGATACCGATTTCGAGGTCGTGGCCGTCAACGATCTCACCGATACGACGACCCTGGCCCATCTGCTCACCCACGACTCCGTGTGGCCGCGCTTCGACCATGACGTCGAGGCCGCCGACGAGGCGATCATCGTCGACGGACGAGAGATCGCCGTGACCAGCCAGGCCGACCCGTCGGCCATCGACTGGAGTTCTCACAATGTCGAACTCGTCGTCGAATCCACCGGACGCTTCACCCGCCAGGACCAGGCCGAGGCCCACCTCGGCGGCACCGTGCAGACCCTCGTGCTCTCCGCGCCCGGAAAGGACGTTGACGCGACGCTCGTCATGGGCGTGAACGAAGACACCTTCGACCCGTCCGCACATTCCGTCGTCTCGAACGCCTCGTGCACGACGAACTGCATGGCCACCGTCGTCAAGGCACTCGACGATGCCCTCGGCGTCGAATCCGGACTGCTCAACACCGTCCACGCATACACCGGCGACCAGATGCTCGTCGACGGACCCCACCGAGATCTGCGTCGCGCCCGCGCCGCCGCCGTCAACATCGTGCCCACGACGACCGGGGCCGCACGGACGGTCGGTCGCGTCATGCCCCACCTCGAGGGCAAGCTCGACGGACTGGCCGTTCGCGTGCCCGTTCCGGCCGGATCGATCATCGACTTCACCTTCACCACGTCCAAGAGCGCCGACCGCGACGAGGTCAACGCGATCCTCGCCTCCGCAGCGGACGAATCGCCCTACCTCGACTTCTCCACCGACGAACTCGTCTCCAGCGACATCGTCGGCACCACCGCCTCGGCGATCATCGATTCCAAGCTCACGATGGTGCTCGGAGACCAGATCAAGGTCGTGGCCTGGTACGACAACGAGTGGGGCTACACGAACCGACTCAAGGACATGGTCAGCTATATTCTCAGCGAAAGGGACTCATGAGAACATTCGACGATGCGGGCATCTTCGCCGGCCACACGGTGCTCGTCCGCAGCGATCTCAACGTGCCGATGGACGACGGCATTATCACGGACCGCGGCCGCATCCTGGCTTCGGCCGGTACCATCCGGTCCCTCGCCGAGGCGGGCGCCAAGGTCATCGTGATGTCGCATCTGGGTCGGCCCAAGGGAGAACCGGATCCGCAGTTCTCACTGGCCCCGATCGTCCCCGAACTCGCCGACGCCATCGGCCGTCCGGTCGCCTTCGCCGCCGACACCGTCGGTGACGATGCGCAGACGAAGGCCGCAGCCCTGTCCGACGGCGACGTGCTGCTGCTGGAGAACCTGCGCTTCAATGCCGGCGAGACGTCGAAGGACGATGCACAGCGTCAGGAATTCGCCTCACAATTGGCCGCGCTGGCCGACGACTTCGTCTCCGACGGCTTCGGCGTCGTCCACCGCAAGCAGGCCTCGGTCTATGACATCGCCGCACTCCTCCCGCACTATGCCGGTTCGCTGGTGCGTGCGGAAGTCGAAGTCAGCGACAGGCTGCTCAATGACCCGGCCCGACCTTTCACCGTCGTCCTCGGCGGATCGAAGGTCTCGGACAAACTCGGCGTCATCGACAACCTCATCGACCGTGCCGACAATCTGCTCATCGGCGGAGGAATGGTCTTCACCTTCCTCGCCGCCCTCGGACACGACATCGGATCGAGCCTGGTCGAGAAGGACCGCATCGACGACGTCACGGGCTACCTCGAACGTGCCGAAGCCGGTGGGGCTCGCATCGTCCTGCCCACGGACATCGTCATGGCCGCCTCCTTCGCCGCTGATGCTGAGAATTGGGTCCGGCCCGTTGCCGAACTCGAAGACACCCCCGCAGGAGCCAACGGCCTCGGCCTCGACATCGGACCCGAATCGGCCGGCGCCTATGCCGAGATCATCGCCGGCTCGACCACCGTGTTCTGGAACGGACCGATGGGGGTCTTCGAATTCCCGGCCTTCGCCGCAGGCACCAAGGCCGTAGCCCAAGCACTGACCGTAGAAGGCACCGAAGAAGGACAGCGGCTGACCGTCGTCGGCGGCGGCGATTCCGCGGCCGCCGTGCGCAGCCTCGGCTTCGCCGATGACGCCTTCGGCCATATCTCCACCGGAGGCGGCGCCAGCCTCGAATACCTCGAAGGCAAGACCCTGCCCGGACTCGACGCACTCGGATGAGGAAGGCGGACACCATGAGCGACCGCACCCTGCTGCTGGCAGGCAACTGGAAGATGAACCACGACCACCTCGAGGCGATCTCCGCCGTCCAGAAGCTCGCCTGGGCACTCGAGGACGCCAAACTCGACGACAGCCACTGCGAAGTCGTCGTCATCCCGCCGTTCACCGACATCCGTTCGGTGCAGACGCTCGTCCAAGGCGACAAGCTGTGGCTGAAATACGGTGCTCAGGACGTGTCCCAGCACGCTCCCGGAGCGCATACCGGAGAGATCGCAGCATCGTTCCTCTCCCGCCTCGGCTGCAGCTTTGTGGTCATCGGCCATAGCGAACGCCGTGCTGACAACCATGAGACCAACGAGGTCGTGGCCGCGAAGATCAAGGCCGCACTTTCGGCCGAACTCACCCCGATCCTCTGCGTCGGGGAATCCCTGGAACAGCGTCAGGAGAAGAGCCACGTCGAGTTCACTCTCGGACAGCTCGACGAATCCCTGGCCGGATTCGAGGCCGCTGACCTCTCGGGACTCGTCATCGCCTATGAACCCGTGTGGGCGATCGGCACCGGCGAGACCGCCACCGCCGCCGATGCCGCAGAGATGGCCTCCGCCATCCGGGCGCGCATCGAAGAGAAGTACGGCGACAGCCTGGCCCAGACCACCCGAATCCTCTACGGCGGATCGGTCAAGGCCGACAATGTGGCCGAGATCGTCGCTTCTGCGGATGTCGACGGTGCACTGGTGGGAGGCGCGAGCCTGAGCGGCCCGGACTTCGCCGCTTTGTGCAAGGCCGCGGTCGCGAAGTAGACTGACAGACGCATCATTCGACGAAACACTCGACGAAACATAGGTTGAATCCGACGTGGAAATCCTGAACATCATTCTCATCGTGCTGCTCGTGCTCACGAGTATCTTCCTCACCCTGCTGATCCTCATGCACAAGGGCAAGGGCGGTGGCATGTCCGACATGTTCGGCGGCGGAATGTCCTCGTCGCTGGGATCCTCGGGTGTGGCCGAGCGCAACCTCAACCGGTTCACGACGCTGATGGCGATCATCTGGGCCGCCTGCATCATCCTGCTGGGCGTCCTCACCCGGTTCAACTCCTGAAGTCTCGTCGATTTCTGATGCCGAAACCGTGAAACACCGCCACCGAGGCGACCGCCAGGTGGGCAGATGAGAAGGACCCCGACCGAATCGGTCGGGGTCCTTCTCTGTGCGCTTCGTCAGGCCAGTCGCCGTTTCGGCAGATCAGTCTTGGCCGAAGTGGTGGCGCGGGCTGATCGACTCGATCGCCTCCCGCAGCTGCTCGAGCCCACGGGCACGATCAAGCAGATGCACACGCAGCACGGGCCGACCCTTCTCGACCAGCACTGCCGCATCGCCGGCAGCCTGGGCGCGCTGCAGCTGAGCGAAGCCATAGCCGCGGCCGGGGACCAGCAGATCGGTGCGCGCCTCACCGGTGATCTGGAGGAAGACCCCGTTCGGATGACCGCCTTTGTGATACTGGCCGGTCGAATGCAGATAACGGGGACCGAAGCCGAACGTCGTCTGCACCCCTGCATGAGTGGACACGAGCGGACGCAGCTGCACCGCCTCGGCGTCGGCGATCCGATCGAGGTAAGCCTGGATTCCGACATACCCGTACTCGTCGACCTGGGAGAAGAGCTCCTGCAGTGCACCGACGAGATCGGTGGCTTCATCGACGACCTCGAGGACGTCGACGGCTCCCTCACGGAACTGCGGCTGCTCGGACGTACCGGAATCCGGTCCGTCGAGCAGGTGCCTGGCCTGCGCCTTCGCCGCTTCCACATCGGGCTGGTCGAAGGGATTGACGCCGATGCCGTATCCGGCGATGGCTGTGGCGTATTCCCAGAACAGGAACAGCTCACCCAAGCCGCCATCGATCGTGGCCTCGAAACCGGACGGCGCACCCAACTCCGTGTCATCCGCCGAGGCACCGAGCAGGCACAGCAGGGCGTCCGCTCGTGCGTCGGAGAACCCGATGTCCGCGGGGGAGTCGACGACGACGGGAAGGATGCCCTGCCCGTCCTTGCCGAGGGATTCGGCGATGAGCTGCTCGACCCAGGCACCGAGCCCGGTCGCTGACTGGGAGGTCTCGGCGAGGACGAGCTTCTCCGTCGTCCTGGCGTGAGCGATGCTCAGCCACGCTCCGAACCGCAGCGCGGGGTTGTCCAGACTGTCGGCGGACAGGTCTCCGGCGGCCGCAGCGGCTCCATCGACGATTCCGCGCACATCCGCACCGGCGAGACCTGCGGGAACGAGTCCGAAGGCCGAGAGTGCACTGAAGCGTCCGCCGACTGTGGGTTCCGCGAGGAAGGTCGCGAGGAAGCCCTGTTCGGCGGCCACGGCCTCGAGCTCCGTCCCCGGATCGGTGATCGCGATCATCCGGGACGCGGGATCGACGCCGATCTCGTCGAAAGCCGCGGCGAAGCTGCGCCGGATCGAATCCGTCTCCACGGTGGTTCCGGACTTCGACGCGATGACGAGAACCGTATGTTCGAGGTCTGTGCCGATGGCTTCGGCGACCTGATTCGGGTCTGTCGAATCGACGATCTCGAGGGGGACGCCGGCCGTCTGCGCCATCACCTCGGGGGCGAGTGACGAGCCGCCCATTCCGGCCAGGCTGATCGTGCGCAGACCCTGCTCCTGCAGGCGTGCCCGCAGGGACTCGATCTCGTCGAGCAGCTGCCCGGCCTGCTGCGGAAGATCCACCCAGCCCATCCGGTCCGCGGCATCCGCGGCGCCGTCGAACAGTTCGGCATCCTGAGCGCTCAGTCGGGAGGCGAGACCGGCGTCGATGAGACGCGCGGCTTCGGCATCGAACTCTTCACCGACCGGTACCGAGAGTGAGAGCTTCATGAGCGGTCCAGAGCCGTACGGATCGTCTCCTGGAGCTCGGTCCAACTGACGTCGAACTTCTCCAGTCCCTGCTCTTCGAGCACGGTCATGACCTCGGCGTAGTCGATGCCCAATCGTGCCAGGGCATCGAAGACCTCGTCGGCGGCACGGTAGTGCTCGGACGTGATCTCGCCGGTGACCTCACCGTGGTCGGCGAAGGCCTCGAGGGTGGGTTCGGGCATCGTGTTCACGGTGTTCGGAGCGACGAGGCCGGTGACGTACATCGTGTCGGCGTAGGCGGGATTCTTCACTCCGGTCGAGGCCCAAAGCAGGCGCTGCGGGCGGGCTCCGGCGAGTTCGAGGACCCGGAAGCGCTCGGAGGCGAACAGCTGCGAGTGGATCTCGTGGGCGAGCACGCAGTTCGCGATGCCGGCCTTGCCCTTGAGATCTGCGGCCTTCGGATCCTCGATGGCGTCGAGCCGGGAATCGATCTCCGAATCCACACGGGAGACGAACACCGAGGCCACCGACCGGATCGTCGAGAGATCGTGCCCGGCTGCCCGGGCCTTCTCCAGGCCCTGGAGGAAGGCTTCGACGACGTGACGGTATCGCGTCAGGGAGAACACGAGGGTGACGTTGACGCTGATCCCGGCCGCGATCGTCTCGGAGATCGCGGTCAGCCCCTTCTCGGTGGCGGGAATCTTGATCATCGCATTCGGCTCGCCCACGCGTTGCCACAGGGCCTTCGCCGAGGCGACGGTCCCGGCGGCATCGTGGGCCAGCGGGGGAGCGACCTCGATCGACACGCGACCGTCGTCACCGTCGGTCGAATCGAAGACCGGACGGAACAGGCGGGCCGCCTCGGCGACATCCGCAGTGGTCAGGGCCTCGATGGCCGAGTCGACATCGGCACCGGAGGCACCGAGTTCGGCGATCGCGGAATCGTAGTCGTTCGCTGCCGAGATCGCGTTCGCGAAGATCGTCGGATTCGTCGTCACTCCCGTGACGGAGGAGTCCTCGATGAGTCGGGCGAGATCCCCGGTTTCGAGTCGGGTGCGGGAGAGGTCGTCGAGCCAGATCGAGACTCCGGCTGCGCTGAGCTGCTGGAGACGTTCACTCATGCTTCCGCCTTTGCTGCGTTGATGGATTCCTGGGCTGCGTCGACGACGGCCGAGGCCGTGATGCCGAACTTCTCGTACAGGGTCTGGTAGTCCGCGGATGCACCGAAGTGTTCGATGGACACGGCACGACCGGCATCGCCGAGGTACTTGTGCCAGCTCATCGCCGAGGCGGCTTCGATGCTCACGCGCGCCTTCAGCGAGCGCGGCAGCACAGCGGCCCGGTAGTCCTCCGGCTGGGCGTCGAACCATTCCTGACACGGCATGGAGATCACGCGTGCAGCGGTGCCCGACGCCTGCAGAGCTTTGGCGGCCTCGAGGGCGATGGCGACCTCTGAACCGCTGGCGATGATGGCCACCTCGGGCTCGTCACCGGTATCGGTGAGCACGTAGCCGCCGCGTGCGGCTTCGGATGCGGGGGCGTACTTCTCACGGTCGAGGACCGGCACGGCCTGCCGGGTCAGCACGAGTCCGCTGGGCCCGTCGGTGCGATCGAGGATCTTCCGCCATGCGACAGCAGTCTCGTTCGCATCCGCCGGCCGGACCACGTCGAGGCCGGGGATGGCGCGCAGCGCGGAGAGGTGCTCGATCGGCTGGTGGGTCGGTCCGTCCTCGCCGAGGCCGATGGAGTCGTGGGTCCACACGAACAGGTTCGGCAGCTGCTGGAGGGCGGCCAGACGCACGGCGGGGCGCTGGTAGTCGCTGAAGACGAGGAACGTGCCGTTGTACGGGCGGGTTCCGCCGTGGAGGGCGATGCCGTTGCCGACGAGACCGGCGGAGAACTCACGGACGCCGAAGTGGATATTGCGTCCGTACTCGTGGCCGGAGAAGGCTCCGGTGGACCGGTGAGCGGGCAGGAAGCTCGGCTCACCCTTGATCAGGGTGTTGTTCGAACCCGCGAGGTCGGCGGAACCGCCCCAGAGTTCGGGCATGGTCTCGGCGATCGCGTTGAGCACCTGACCGGAGGCTGCACGCGTGGCGATGCCCTTCTCGCTGGCTTCGAAGACCGGGAAGGCCGCATCGAGGCCGGCGGGCAGTTCGCGCTTGGACAGACGGTCGAAGAGCGCCGCGTTCTCCGGGTTGGCACTGCGCCATTCGGCGAAGGACTTGTCCCATTCGAGGTGAGCGGCACGACCGCGGTCGAGGGCCTGACGGGTGTGGGCGAGGACTTCGTCATCGACGGCGAAGGTCGACTCCGGATCGAAGCCGAGGACCTCCTTGGTCGCCCGGATCTCGTCCTCACCGAGGGCCGCACCATGGGACCCTCCGGTGTTCTGTGCGTTCGGCGCCGGCCAGGCGATGATCGTTGACAGACGGATGAACGAAGGACGGGAATCCGCACGAGCGGCCTCGACGGCGGCGTGGAAGGCTTCGATGTCCTCGTGGTAGTCATCGCCGGCGGTGAAGTCGACGTGCTGGACGTGCCAGCCGTAGGCGGCGTAGCGGGCGGCGGTGTCCTCACCGAAGGCGATCGCGGTGTCGTCTTCGATGGAGATCTTGTTGTCGTCCCAGATCACCAGCAGATTCGACAGCTCCTGTGTTCCGGCCAGCGAGGAGGCCTCACCGGACACGCCCTCTTCGAGGTCGCCGTCGGAGGCGAGCACGACGATCGAGTGATCGAACGGCGAAGTGCCGGGAGCCGCCTCGGGGTCGAAGAGTCCGCGTTCGCGGCGAGCGGCCATGGCCATGCCCACGGCCGAGGCCAATCCTGAGCCGAGCGGGCCCGTGGTGATCTCGACGCCGGCGGTGTGTCCGACCTCCGGATGGCCCGGTGTCAGCGAACCCCAGGTGCGCAGCGCCTTGAGGTCGTCGAGCTCGAGCCCGAACCCGGCCAGGTAGAGCTGGACGTACTGGGTGAGCGAACTGTGACCGCAGGAGAGGACGAAACGATCACGGCCGACCCAAGTCGGGTCGGCCGGGTCGTGAGTGAGTCCGTGCTGATACAGGTAATGGGCGATGGGCGCCAGGCTCATGGCGGTGCCCGGGTGCCCGTTCCCTGCCTTCTGCACCGCATCCGCGGCGAGGAGGCGGGCAGTGTCGACTGCGCGATTGTCGAGTTCAGTCCAGGACAGAGTTGTCATGTCGTCGAGCGATCCTTCGTTCGTCTGAGAGCGTGCATTCAAACTCTACCCGTCGGATGCCGGAAGCGCCGCTCCTGTTCACCTGCCGCAATATCGGGGTGCGCGACATTC
Organism: Brevibacterium pigmentatum; assembly: GCF_011617465.1. Classification (NCBI taxonomy): domain Bacteria; kingdom Bacillati; phylum Actinomycetota; class Actinomycetes; order Micrococcales; family Brevibacteriaceae; genus Brevibacterium; species Brevibacterium pigmentatum. The sequence goes on along the minus strand of NZ_CP050153.1, from coordinate 1,969,338 downwards.
GGGCTACCGACGGGTAGAGTGTGGTCTCGCGCACAGGTGTGGTTCGACATTCAACAACTGCTGTGCGCCGAACAGACCGAGAAGAGATCGTGCTGCACAGGAGAGGTGACAGGGTGAGCGAAGGTGCTGATCCCGTGATCGATGCCGCCGCCCAAGACAGCGGAGACCGCCGACCTGAATGGCTGGCGGGCAAGAGGCCCGACCTCGCCGAGGTGGCCGAACGGACCCGAGGGATTCGTCGGCTGATCTCACGGATCGGCACGGCCTGCCCCGTGCTCTTCGCCGTGGCGACCGTCGCCGTATCGTCGGCGATCGGGCAGCCGCTGCGCGGCGGCGTCGACCTCGGCGAGCTCGGTCTGTGGACGCTCGGCACACTGCTTCTGCTCGCGCCCTTCGCCGCCGCGTTGGCGGTGATGCTCAACGCGCGACGCGGCGGGCTGGTGTGGACGACCGCTCTCGTCTATTCCATCATCGCCGGCACCATCGGACTCTGCGTCGACGTCAGCATGCTCGGCACGGATCTGCAATCCGCTTCGCTGAGCTTCATCTCGGTGCTCATCGTGCAGCTCGTCGTGCTGGCTCCCGTGTGTGCTGCAGTGGCCTTCCTCGTCCGCATCGTCAGTGACTCGACTCGCCTTCGCGCGACTGGCAAAAACTTCGACAACAGGTAGAATCTAGGGCGTGAGCAAACTTCGTCAGAACCGGGAAGAGCAGAGTGAACGACCTCTGCAGAGGGCCATCGACGAGCAGAGCCTCTCCACCCGACCGCGTTCGATCATCAGTGCCTATATCGCACTGACCAAACCGCGCGTCATCGAGCTGCTCCTCGTCACGACCGCGCCCGTGATGTTCCTGGCCGCTCAGGGAATGCCGAACATCTGGCTGGTCATCAACACCCTCATCGGCGGAGCCGCAGCTGCGGCCTCGGCCTCGGTCTTCAACTGCTACGTCGACCGCGACATCGACGCGAAGATGGAGCGGACGAAGGACCGACCCCTCGTCACCGGTGAGATCAGTCCCCGCTCTGCGCTGACCTTCGCCTTCGTGCTGGGCATCGGCTCGATCTTCTGGCTCGGCGGATTCACGAACTGGGTCACCGCCGGACTCACCGCCTCGGCGATCCTGCTCTACGCCGTCTTCTACACCCTCGTGCTCAAGCGCCGCACGACCCAGAACATCGTCTGGGGCGGCGCCGCCGGCTGCATGCCCGTGCTCATCGGCTGGTCGGCCGTGACCGGGGGAGTCGCCTGGGAGCCCGTGCTGCTCTTCCTCGTCGTCTTCTTCTGGACCCCGCCGCACTACTGGCCGCTGGCGATCAAGTACAAGGCCGACTACGACGCCGCCGATGTGCCCATGTTGCCGTCGAAGGTTCCGCCGACGTCCGTGGGCCGGCAGATGATCCTCTACACGTGGGCGATGATCGCCTGCTCGCTCGCACTCATTCCCGTGGCGCCGATGGGTCCGGTCTACACGATCGTGGCCGTGGGCGCCGGAGCCTGGTTCCTGTGGTCGTGCTACTCGCTGGTCTCCCGGGCCAAGCAGGGCAAGGACGGCACCTCACTCAAGGCGATGAAGGTCTTCCACGGATCGATCACCTACCTGTCGCTGCTTTTCCTGGCGGTGGCCATCGACCCGTTCGTGCCCACCCTGATCCCCGGGATCTGGTGACTCGCCGAAGAGCCCGCTGATCCAATCGGCCCAGTTTGAGCTGGATAGCACAGATTTGAAACAGTTCTATCCAGCTCAAACTGGGCCGTTGTACGTCTGTGCCTTGCGCTTCGGGTCGGAACGCAAATTCTCAGCCGGCGTTGACGAGGTCGTCGATGACGATCTTCTTCATCTGCATGAGCGCCTGAGTCTGTGCCGGACCGGTCATCAGCTCGCCGAGGTTCGCGGGAACGATCTGCCAGCTGACTCCGAAACGGTCCTTGAGCCAGCCGCACTGTTCCTGCTCGGGTGAAGCCGACAGATTGGACCAATAGTGGTCGATCTCGGCCTGGTCCGCGCATTCGACGGTCAGCGAGATCGCTTCGTTGAATGTGAACGCCGGTCCGCCGTCGAGGCAGATGAACTCTGTGCCGTCGAGAACGAACCGGCCGGTCAGGACCTTCCCGCTCATCCCCTTGAAGTGTTCATCGAGGGACTCGTCGGGATAGCGTTCGATGGAGAGGATGCGCGAATCGGGGAAGACGGAGCAGTAGAACTCCATGGCCTCCTCGGCGCAATCAGGAAACCACAGGCACGGAACGATCGGTACTGACATCGGTGCTCCTCGGGTATGCGCTGTCGAGGACGGCAACGCTTGCCGCAATCGTAGCCGACAGCCCGACCATGTGTAAGGCCACGAGCAGTTCGGGAACACCGAGGGCGTACTGGACGTAGCCGATGATTCCCTGGGCGATCTCGACGATGAGGAGCACGATCAGCGGCGCGACCATTGCCGTCTGCGCCTTCTTCCGTGCGATGACGAGCGCGGAGATCGTGGCGATGACGAGCAGCCAGACGGGTGCGGCATGCAGGCGAGTGATCCAGATGTTGTCGAGGTTGTTGCGGGTCGAGATCGTCGAACCCGAGTGTGGCCCGGCTCCTGTGGTGAGCACGCCGAAGATCACGATGATCGCGGTGAGGCCGAGGATGATCCAGCCCAATGTCGGCAGCGGAGCTGGGGCCTTGATGTTCAGGCGGACGCCCGTGTCATAGGTGCGGCGGACGAAGTAGGCGGCGACGCCGACGGCCACGGCCGAGGGCACGAAGTGTCCGGCGACGACCCAGGGGTTGAGCTTCGTCCACACGGTGATTCCGCCGACGACTGCCTGGACGGGGACGATGGCCAGCAGTCCGATGTTGAGCCAGAACAGATCCGGGCGCTGCTTCCGGCCCTTCCACAGCAGGAGCGCAATGCCCACGCCGAGGATCGCCAGCGCCACGGCCAGGAGGCGGTTGCCGAACTCGATGGCGCCGTGGATGCCCATCTCGCTGGTGGCCACGAGCGAATCCGGGGTGCACTTCGGCCAGTCGGAGCAGCCGAGCCCCGAGCCGGTGAGCCGGACGATTCCGCCGGTCAGGATGATCCCTGCCTGGGCGATGAGCATGGCCCAAGCGGCGATGCGGATCTTCTTGGTGACCACTTCACTCCTCATTCGAAACGGAACCACCTGCGTGCTGCAAGCGTTCCCACAAGCCCCCAAATCAGGAGCACGATGATTGCTTTGATGTCTGTGCCGCCGTCTCCGATGGCGGACCGCATGGAGTCGCCGAGCGCACCGGAGGGCAGATAGCCCACAACTGTTCCCCATTCTCCCGGATGCGCGATGACGAGGCCACCGACGCCGGCCATGAGCACCCAGATGAGGTTCGTCGCCGCCAGAGTCGCCTCGGCGCGGACCGTGCCGGCCATGAGCAGTCCCAGCGACAGCAGCGCGGCGGTGCCGAACAGCGTGGCCAGGATGAGCCCGAGAGCGTCGACGGGTCCCCGGAATCCGAGCGCCGCCGCCAGAGCGAAGACGAGCGCGTACTGGATGACGACGACGACGATGACGGCGCCGAGCTTGCCGAGGATAAGCCCGTTCGTGCCCAGCGGAGTCGTCGCGAGCTGCCGGAGCACTCCGTAGCGGCGGTCGAAGGCGGTTGCGATCGCCTGTCCGGTGAATGCGCTGGAGGCCAGGCTCAGGCTGAGCGCGCCGGGCACGGCGATGGACAGCGGATCGGCGCCTGCGTCGATGACTCCGAGGCCGGTGAGCAGGGGAGTCTTCGCGAGGAAGACGAGCAGGCCGAGGGGGAAGATGACCGAGAGCAGCAGCTGTTCGCCGTTGCGCAGAACGGACAGGGTTTCGAATTTCGTCTGGGAGATGATGCGCCTGAATGTCATCTCAGCGGCCTCCCGGTCAGTTCGAAGAACACATCGGACAGGGATTGCCTCTGCATTCCGATGTCCGTGATCTGCGCTCCCGCCTCGGCGATGGCCGTGCACGCGGCTGCGATCTGCTCAGTTGTCGGTGCTCCGTCGATGGTGATCAGTGAGTCCTGCGCCGAGGCGGGACCGAGCTCGGCGAGCCGAGCGACGAGAGCGGCGGGGACGGGGGAGGCCAGGCGGATCGTCAGCGACCGTGACCCGGCGGAGGCGCTGCGCAGCTCCTCGGGGGCTCCCTGGGCGATGATCCGTCCGCGATCGATGACGACGACTTCGTCGGAGAGTTCCTCGGCTTCGGCGAGATCGTGGGTGGTGAGGACGACCGCGACCCCGCGGTCGGCCAGGTCGCGGATGAAGCTGTGGACGACTTCGCGGGCCTGCGGGTCGAGGCCGGCACAGGGCTCATCGAGGAAGACGAGTCGCGGTCGGCCGATGAGGGCTGCGGCCAGTGCCACTCGCTGCTTCTGTCCGCCGGAGAGCCGGCGCATCGTGCGTCCGGCGAAGTCACGGAGTCCCAAGGGTTCGGCGAGTTCGTCGACCGGCACGGGATTCTCATACAGGGAGGAGAGATGGCGTAGCACCTGCAGGGGCTTCGAGCTCATCGGCAGTCCGCCGTCCTGGAGCATGACCCCGGCCAGCTGCGATGTCGTGGCGTGTTCGGTGACGGGGTCGTGTCCGAAGATCGCCACCGTCCCGGCATCGGGGCGGCGGGTGCCCACAGCCAGGGAGATGGTCGTGGATTTGCCCGCACCGTTGGGTCCGAGAACGCCGAGGACGGATCCGGTCTCGGCCGTGAGGTCGATTCCGTCGACGACACGGTGGGTGCCGTAGGAGTATTGGAGACCGCGAATGGTCAGGGCCGGAGATGACACCAGGCTATTCTACGACGCGTCGAAACAGGTGTCGAAACCGCAGGCGGCGGGGGCCGGATCGGGCCGTGGTTAGGCTCACCTAGTTTTACGAAACAAATTACGCAACAATATTGTTGTGTTAGTCAAGGAGGTGGATTATGGCTGCAAACGACACGGAAGATCGCCGCACCCGGCAGAAGGTCTTCCAGTCGGTGCTCGACGAAGGGCCGATCACGGCTTCGTCTTTGGCCAAAGCCCTCGAGCTGACTCCCGCGGCGATCCGTCGTCACCTGGACGCGCTGGAGAGCGAGGGCCTCATCGAGGTCCGTGAACTCGCCGGCAAACAGGCGGGCAGGGGCCGACCGGCCCGACACTACGTGGTCACGACGGCCGGACATGATTCGGTCAGTCATTCCTACGACGAATTGGCCGTGAACATCCTGCGCTATATGGAGGACAAGCACGGCAAGTCGGCAGTCGAGGACTTCACCGAGGACCTCGTGGGCCGACTGCGGGACCGACTCGGACCGGAGCTCGACAAGCGGGGCGGCACCACCGTGGCGTCACGCTCGCGTGCACTCGCCGCTGCACTCACCCGGGAAGGGTACGCCGCCTCGTCGACACCGGTGGCGGCCGGAACCCCGTTGGAGGCGATGCAGCTGTGCCAGGGGCACTGCCCGATCCAGGCCGTGGCGGCGGAGTACCCGGAGATCTGCGAAGCAGAGCTCGCGATGTTCTCCGACTACCTCGGCGTCGATGTGCGCCGGCTGTCCTCGTTGGCCCAGGGAGACCATGTGTGCACCACCCACATTCCGACTTCGGAACTGACCAGACCACTCATCCACAGCAATGATCGACCTCAAGGAGGTTCACGATGACTGACACAGGAAATCGGATCATCGATGCGAATCCCGAGCTCAAAGACCTCGGGCAGTACGCATACGGTTGGCACGACGAGAACGACGCCGGAGCGACCGCGACCCGCGGTCTCAGCGAAGAGGTCGTGCGCAACATCTCGAAGCTCAAGGACGAACCGGAGTGGATGCTCAAGCGTCGGCTCAAGGCGCTGCGCCTGTTCGACAAGAAGCCGATGCCCAATTGGGGCGCCGACCTGACCGGAATCGACTTCGCCGACATCAAGTACTTCGTCCGCTCCACCGAGGGGCAGGCGACCTCATGGGAGGACCTCCCCGAGGACATCCGCAACACCTACGACAAGCTCGGCATCCCCGAGGCCGAGAAGCAGCGCCTCGTCGCCGGTGTCGCCGCGCAGTACGAGTCCGAGGTCGTCTACCACCAGATCAACGAGGAGCTCGAGGCTCAGGGTGTCATCTTCATGGACACCGACACCGGCCTGCGCGAGCACCCGGAGATCTTCGAAGAGTACTTCGGTTCGATCATCCCGTCCGGCGACAACAAGTTCGCGGCTCTGAACACCGCGGTCTGGTCCGGCGGCTCCTTCGTCTACGTCCCCAAAGGCGTCCACGTCGAGATCCCGCTGCAGGCCTACTTCCGCATCAACACGGAGAACATGGGCCAGTTCGAGCGCACGCTCATCATCGCCGACGAGGGCTCCTCGGTCCACTACGTCGAGGGCTGCACCGCTCCGATCTACAAGACCGACTCCCTGCACTCGGCCGTCGTCGAGATCATCGCGAAGAAAGATGCGAAGGTCCGCTACACGACGATCCAGAACTGGTCGAACAACGTGTACAACCTCGTCACCAAGCGCGCGATCGCAGAAGAGGGCGCTTCCATGGAATGGGTCGACGGCAACATCGGCTCGAAGGTGACCATGAAGTACCCGGCTATCTGGCTCACCGGTGAGCACGCTCGCGGAGAGACGCTGTCCGTGGCCTTCGCCGGCGAGGGGCAGCACCAGGACACCGGTGCGAAAATGGTCCACGCCGCTCCGCACACCCATTCGTCGATCGTGTCGAAGTCCGTGGCCCGCGGCGGCGGCCGTGCCGGCTACCGCGGACTCGTCCACGTGCATCCGGGCGCCGAAGGCTCGTCGAACAATGTCCTCTGCGACGCTCTGCTCGTCGACAACGTCTCCCGTTCGGACACGTACCCCTACATCGACATCCGCGAAGACGACGTCACACTCGGCCATGAGGCCACCGTGTCGAAGGTCAGCGAGGATCAGCTCTTCTACCTCATGTCCCGCGGCATGGAGGAGACCGAGGCGATGGCGATGATCGTGCGCGGCTTCGTCGAGCCCATCGCGCGCGAACTCCCGATGGAGTACGCCCTCGAACTCAACCGCCTCATCGAACTGCAGATGGAAGGCGCGGTCGGCTGAGACCCGATCCAGCGCCCACTGCACTCAAAGGAGTAAATCTGTGACTGATACCACCAACCCGCTTGGCATCTCGGAACACTCGCACGGTTCCGAGGTCCAGGTGCCCGATTCGAAGCGCGATGCGCGCACTCGCAGCTTCGACGTCGCCGACTTCCCCGTGCCCACCGGCCGGGAGGAGGAATGGCGCTTCTCTCCCGTGCGCAAGTTCAGCGAGTTCTTCGAGGACACCGCCACCGAGGCGAAGCTGAAGTTCGAGTCGGATCTGCCCGAGGGTCTGTCCGTCGAGGAGATCTCGCTCGAGTCGGCTCAGGAACTGGGCATCCTCGAACCCGAGGATCGCGCCGCGGCCGTCGCCGCCAACCGCGCCTCTGCGGTGACTCACTACTCGGTCCCCGCGGACACCGAACTCGATCGGGCCGCGATCATCCACGCCGACGGCACCGGTGAGGCCCTGGGCCACGGCCATGTCGTCGTCACCGTCGGAGCGAACTCGAAGGCGACGATCGTCGTCGAGCATGAGGGACTGGCCCGATACTCCGAGCTCGTCTCGCTGGTCATCGGCGATGGTGCGGACGTGACCTTCGTGTCGCTGCAGCTGTGGGACGACGGCTCCCAGCACCTCGGCCAGCACGATGCGATCGTGGGCAAGGATGCGAAGTTCAAGCACATCCACATCACTCTCGGCGGTGACGTCGTGCGTCTGAACACGAACGTGCGCTACTCGGCAGCCGGGGGAGAGGCCGAACTGCTCGGACTCTACTTCGCCGATGCCGGTCAGCACCTCGAGCACCGCACCTACATCGACCACAACACTCCGAAGGCCCAGTCCAACGTCCACTACAAGGGCGCTCTGCAGGGCAAGGACGCGCGCAGCGTGTGGATCGGCGATGTGCTCATCCGTCCCGAGGCACTCGACATCGACACCTACGAGCTCAACCGGAACCTCATCCTCACCGATGGCGCCCGTGCTGACTCCGTGCCGAACCTCGAGATCGAGACCGGCGACATCGCCGGTGCCGGTCACGCCTCCTCGGTGGGCCGTTTCGATGAGGAGCACCTGTTCTACCTGATGTCGCGCGGCATCCCCGAGGATGTCGCTCGTCAGCTCGTGGTCCGCGGATTCTTCAACGAAGTGATCCAGAAGATCCAGGTGCCCGAGATCGAAGACGTGCTCAATGCTCGCATCGAAGACGAACTGTCCCGGAGTGTTCTGTGACCATGATCGACGTGGCGGCCACCGACGAGGTGGCCCCCGGCGGCACCATGCGCATCGAGGTCGGCGAGTTCGAGATCTGCATCGCTCGCGACTCCGACGGAACGATCCATGCCATCGACGACCTGTGCACCCATGGTGAGGTGTCCTTGGCTGAAGGAGACGTCGAGGACTGCACCATCGAATGCTGGCTGCACGGCTCGCAGTTCGACTTGACGACGGGCAAGCCGGTGAATCCTCCGGCGTTCGAACCCGTCGCGGTCTATGACTGCAAAGAGATCGCAGGTCGCATCCTCGTCGACCCGAACACCACCCTGAACTGACCTCAAGACCGAAGAAGAAGGATCATTATGTCCACTCTCAAGATCGAAGACCTGCATGTCGGTGTCAACACCGAAACCGGTCTCAAGCCCATCCTCAACGGCATCAACCTCGTCATCAACACGAACGAGACCCACGCCATCATGGGCCCCAACGGCTCCGGCAAGTCGACCCTGGCCTACGCCCTGGCCGGCCACCCCAAGTATGAGGTGACCTCCGGTTCGGTCACCCTCGACGGTGAGGACGTCCTCGAGATGTCCGTCGACGAGCGTGCCAAGGCCGGCCTGTTCCTGGCCATGCAGTACCCCGTCGAGGTTCCCGGCGTGACCGTGACGAACTTCCTCCGTTCGGCCAAGACCGCCATCGACGGCGAAGCTCCGAAGCTGCGCAACTGGACCAAGGACCTCAAGCAGGCCATGGAGGACCTGCGTGTGGATCCCGCGTTCGCCTCGCGCAACGTCAACGAAGGCTTCTCCGGCGGCGAGAAGAAGCGTCACGAGATCCTGCAGCTCGAGATGCTCAAGCCGAAGTTCGCCGTCCTCGACGAGACCGACTCCGGCCTCGACGTCGACGCGCTGCGCATCGTGTCCGAAGGCGTCAACCGCGTCAAGGACGCCACCGACGTCGGCATCATGCTCATCACCCACTACACGCGCATCCTCAACTACATCAAGCCCGATCACGTCCACGTGATCATCAATGGCAAGGTGGCCGAGGAAGGCGGACCGGAGCTGGCCGAACGCCTCGAGAACGAAGGCTACGACCGCTTCTTCACCGCCGGCGTCTGATGTTCTCACGTCTGAGGGGCGACTTCCCGATTCTCGATGCGAGGGTCGGGGAGTCGCCGCTGTCGTATCTCGACTCGGGCGCGACATCCCAGAAGCCGCAGTGCGTCATCGATACCTTCGTCGAGTACTTCGGCCAGCGCAATGCCGCCGTCCACCGGGGCGCGCACTCCCTGGCCGTTGAGGCCACGGACGCGTTCGAGAACGGGCGGATCGCCGCTGCCGGACTCGTCGGCGGGTCCCCGGAGCAGGTGTGCTGGACGAAGAACGCCACCGAGGCGCTCAACGTCGTGGCACTCGGCATGGATCGGGCCAGCCACGGCTTCGGGGGAGAGGACGCGGCGCGCTTCGCCCTCGTTCCCGGCGATTCGATCGTCGTCACCGAGATGGAGCACCATGCGAATCTCGTGCCGTGGCAGCAGCTGGCTGCTTCCACGGGAGCGCAGCTGCGGTGGCTGCCCGTGACCGACTCGGGAGAGCTTGATCTTGCCGATCTCGACACGATCGTCGATGAATCGACGAAGGTGCTCGCGTTCACGCAAGTCTCCAATGTCCTCGGCACGATCAACCCGGTCGACCGCCTCGTGGATCGGGCTCGCGCCGTCGGTGCGTACGTCGTCCTCGACGCCTGCCAGTCCGTCCCGCACATGCCCGTGGACTTCGTCGACCTCGACATCGACTTCGCTGCGTTCTCCGCGCACAAGGCGCTCGGACCCACTGGTCTGGGTGCGCTGTGGGGCAAGTCCGAGCTGCTCGACGCTCTGCCGCCGGTGCTCACCGGCGGATCCATGATCACCACGGTGACCATGGAGGAGACCGAGTTCATGCCAGCTCCGCAGCGGTTCGAGGCCGGCACTCAGCCGGTCGCCGAGGTGGCGGCCTTCGCGACCGCGATCGGCTACCTCTCCGAGGTGGGGCTGGACAATGTGCTCGAGCATGAGAGGGAGCTCGCCCGAGTCCTCCTCGACGGGATCGCTGAGATCCCCGGGATCCGCATCCTCGGCGAGGCGAAAGACCGGATCGGGACCGTGGCTTTCGACGTCGACGGCGTGCACGCCCACGATGTCGGACAGTATCTCGACTCGCAGGGGATCGCCGTGCGAGTGGGCCACCACTGCGCCCAGCCTCTGCACCGCCGTTTCGGGGTCACCGCCTCGACGAGGGCGAGCACGTACCTGTACAACAATGTCGAAGACTGCACCCGCTTCATTTCTGCTCTGGCGGAAGTGCGGCCCTTCTTCGGAGTCGCATGAGAGGGGAAGCGAACCGATGAGCACACAGATGCAGCAGCTCTACCAGCAGGTCATCCTCGACCAGTCGCGGGCACGCATCGGCAACACCGAACTGCTCCGCGACGCCGCAGAGTCACCGCACGGTTATTCGCACCAGGTGAACCCGACCTGCGGTGATGAGATCGAGCTCGAGACCGAACTGCGTGAGGACGGCACGATCGCGGTGCGGTGGGCCGGTGACGGCTGTTCGATCTCGATGGCCTCGGCCTCGGTGCTGTCGGAACTCGCCGCCGATTCGTCCGTCGCACAGATGCTCGAGATCGAAGGAGCGTTCCACGAACTCATGCATTCTCGTGGGACAATGGAAGCGGATGAGTCGATACTCGGGGACGCCGCGGCGTTCACCGGAGTGTCGAAGTTCCCGGCCAGGATCAAATGCGCTCTCCTGGCGTGGGTGGCGTTCAAGGACGCACTCAACCAATCACAAGCAGCTCGTGAGGAGAAACACAATGCCTGAAGTCATTGACGCACCGCAGAATGCGAGCGTCGACGAAGTGCGTGAAGCGATGATGGACGTCGTCGATCCCGAGCTCGGTGTCAACATCGTCGATCTCGGACTCGTGTACGGACTCTCGGTCGAAGACGACGGCACCGCCGTGATCGAGATGACCCTGACCTCGGCGGCCTGCCCGCTGACCGACGTCATCGAAGATCAGACCGCACAGTCGCTCGAAGGAATCGTGCCGGCCTACCGGATCAACTGGGTCTGGATGCCGCCATGGGGTCCCGAGAAGATCACCGAGGACGGCCGCGAACAGATGCGGGCCCTGGGCTTCAATATCTGATCCGATACCCGACACCATCGCCGAGGCGGGGCGACCTGAGAAGGTCACCCCGCCTCGGCGATCGTCGTTGGGCGGGGTGACCGTGACCGGTGCCGGGGTCGCGGAGATCACCGCCCCGCGGACCGAGAACTCGCATGCGGCGTGAAAGAATGGAATCCGACTTTCCAAGGAGAACCATTGACGATCATCGCTGCCGCCGACGGATCCGCGCTCGGCAACCCCGGACCCGCCGGGTGGGCCTGGTACATCGACGACACCTCCTGGCACGCCGGCGGGTGGAAGAACGCGACGAACAACCGCGGCGAGCTCATGGCCGTCCTCGACCTGCTCTGGTCGACCGCCGAGTGCGACGACAGTCTGAAGATATACTGTGATTCGCAGTACGTGATCAAACGCCCTGACCAAATGGATGCCGGGGTGGAAACGCAAAGGGTGGAAGAAGGCCGATGGAAAAGAAGTCCTCAACAAGGACCTCTTAGCGTCCCTCGATGAGGCGCTGAGCGGGCGGACGGTCGAGTTCGAGTGGGTCAAAGGCCACAACAACCACGAACTCAATGAGGCCGCCGATGATCGAGCCCGCGCCGCAGCCACCGCATTCCAGAAGGGCACGACTGTGCCGGAGGGCCCCGGCTTCGTCCCCCGCGGGGACATCGACTGCGGCAGCTGAGGACGCACCTGCAGAAGAACCGTCAGTTCCGTCCCTGCACGAGGATGTCCTCACCGAGCACGCCACCGCAGAGGCTGCGCCGGCCACCACCGTCGTGTCGTGTCAGGTGCCGTCCGCAGTCGCAGATGAACTCGTCGCCCGGGCACAGGCTCGCGGCATCCACCCCCAAGAATTCCTGGCCGAACTCATCGGCCGCAGTTTGGAGACAGAATGATTCAGGCCTCCGGCCTCGAAGTCGCCGTCGGCGCCCGCACCCTCATGTCTGAGGTGTCCTTCCGCGTCGACAAGGGCGACCGTGTCGGTCTCGTCGGGCGCAACGGCGCCGGCAAGACGACCCTGACCAAGGTGATCATGGGCGGACACCCCGCTCAATCGGGATCCGTATCGATCTCCGGCACCGTCGGCTACCTGCCGCAGGACCCGCGCAGCGGCGACCTCACCGCCACCGGCATGGAGCGCATCCTCTCGGTGCGCGACCTCGACGTCCTCGTCAAACGTCTGCGCAAGGCCGAACGTCAGATGGCTTCGCCGGATGAGAAGGTGGCGACGAAGGCCATCGATCGGTACCCGCGCATCGAAGCCGAATTCATCGCCGCCGGCGGTTATGCCGCCGAATCCGAAGCCTTCGCCATCGCTGCGAATCTCGGCCTCGACGAAGCCCTCATCAGTCAGGAGATCGGCACCCTCTCCGGCGGTCAGCGCCGCCGCGTCGAGCTCGCCCGGATCCTGTTCTCGGCTCCGGACACGATGATCCTCGACGAGCCGACGAACCACCTCGACGCCGAATCCGTGCTGTGGCTGCGCGACCATCTCAAGGCCTACTCCGGTGGTCTGATCATCATCAGCCACGACCTCGATCTCATCGACGAAGTGGTCAACAAGGTCTTCTTCCTCGACGCCACCCGTCAGACCATCGACATCTATTCGATGGGCTACCGGCTCTACCTCAAACAGCGTGAGGACGATGAGCGGCGTCGCCGCCGCGAACGTGCCAATGCCGAGAAGAAGGCCGCGGCGCTCAACGCTCAGGCGAACAAGATGATGGCGAAGGCGACGAAGACCGTCGCCGCCCAGCAGATGGCCAAGCGTGCCGACCGACTGCTCGCTGGGCTCGAGGACGAACGCGCCACGGAGAAGGTCGCGAATCTGCGCTTCCCGGCCCCGGCCGACTGCGGACGTGTGCCGCTGACGGCTGAAGGACTCTCTCGCAGCTTCGGGTCGACCGAGGTGTTCACCGGTGTCGATCTCGCCATCGACAAGGGCACACGAGTCGTCGTGCTCGGCTACAACGGTGCCGGCAAGACGACGCTGCTGCGTCTGCTCGCCGGACTCGACGAACCCGACTCCGGAGAAGTCGTGCCCGGACACGGCCTCAAGCTCGGCTACTATGCGCAGGAGCATGAGACTCTCGACCTCGAGCGCACAGTGCTGGAGAACATGTCGCGGAACTCCCCGCACCTCGACGACACCGCGGTGCGCAATGTGCTCGGTTCGTTCCTCTTCAGCGGTGATGATGTGCACAAACCCGCCGGGGTGCTCTCCGGTGGAGAGAAGACACGTCTGGCGCTGGCCACCCTTGTGGTCTCGAGCGCGAACGTGCTGCTGCTCGACGAGCCGACGAACAACCTCGATCCGGCGTCCCGCGAGGAGATCCTCTCGGCGATCCGCCGCTACGAAGGTGCGATCGTGCTCGTCACCCACGATGAGGGTGCGGTGTCCGCGCTCGACCCCGACCGCGTGCTGCTGCTGCCCGACGGTGACGAGGACCTGTGGAACGACACGTACCTCGATCTCGTCACGCTCGCCTGAGCAAGCTCACTTTGAGCGAAAGCGCTCCTCGAACAGGGCATCCTCCTCGGCTTCGGCCTGCCCGCGCACGGTGGGCGAGGCCCAGCGGTTGCGGCCATAGCGGCTGCCGGGCTGGCTGATCTTCGCGCCCGCGTCGAGGGCGGCCTTATCGATGACGACCATTTCGTTCTCGACAGCGCCGTGCTCGACCGCCTCGGCGGCTGCCTTGTGCTCACGTCGGGCCGAGATGACCACGGCGATGATGATCATGATTCCGAAGGCGAACCACTGGAGCATATAGGACAGGTGGTTGCCCGGATCGAGCTCGGGCATCGGCAGCGGGGTCAGCCCCTCTTCCGGGGCACCGCCTGTCTCCGCCGGTGAGGCCTCGACGTAGACATGTGCATAGGCATCGTCCATTCCCGGAATGCGCGCGGGATCGATGGCTTTGATGAGGCCCTTCGGATTCTCATCCTCGGATCCGTCCTGAGCGGGACGCAGATGAGCGATCACGGTCTGCTCACCCCGAGGAGCGGGCGGCACGGAATCCTGTTCGGCGGTGAAGCCGCGGACGACGGCGATCGTCGATCCGCCGGTGATCTCGAACGGAGTCACCACATAGAAGCCGGGTTTGTCTTCGACCGTCCGGTTGCGTGCGAGGACGGTGTCCTCGTCGGAGAACGATCCGGTCAGCTCCACCTGGGTCCACTCATCGGTGGTCTCCAGCGTCGAATTCGGTGTCGAGAGCACCGAGGTGATGTCGACGGGTTCGGCGGAGTAGTTCGCGGTGATCGTCGCGATCTCCTGCTCCCGCTGATCGCGGCGGTCCTTCTGCCACAGGGCGAGGAACACGCAGGCGATGATGACGATGATCGCCATGGCGATGTATTTGAGCCAGCGTGCGGAGAAGAGGAACGAATAGCGGCTCAACCTGCGTCCTCCGGAATCTCGTCGACGGAGACGTCGGTGATGAAGAAGTCGCGCAGAGTCAGGAAGTCACGCAGATAGTCGAGGTGCTCATCACAGGCCAACCACGTCTTCTTCCGCTCGGGAGTGTGGACGCGGGGATTGTTCCACAGCAGGGCGCGAGTCGCGAACGCCCGGCATTCCTTCGCGGAACACTGCAGCTGCTCGCTCAAGCCTGGTCCCTCCTGTCCTCGTCGTTGTCGTCGACGGTCTCACCTTGGAAGGTCTCGTCCGGGATGGTCTCGTCCGGGACCGTCTCGCCCCGGATCGTTTCGTGCCGGTGATCCGCGCCTGGATCGGTCTCGTCAGGGGAGCCGCCTCGGGGATCTGAGCCGCCCCGGGGATCTGGGTCGTCGACCGTCTCCCCTCCGAGGGTGTCGCCGGAGATCGTCTCACCGCGCGCCGGCGGCAGCTCTGCCAGCGGGGCCTGTTCGAGCAGGGCGGAACGATCATCTCGGGTGCGTTCGCGGCCCGCATTGGCGAAGATCACCGCCGGATAGGGGAGGACGACAGCTCCGGCCACGCAGATCCACATGAGGATGTGCAGATCGGCGACGAAAGCGAAATAGGCGCCCACGAAGCAGGCCGTCCTGATGCCCATGGTGATCGAATACTTGATGATCCGAGACCGCATATCGTCATCAAGGGCGGTGTCTGCCGTTGTGATCTGCTGAGAGTGCCTGACCATATCCTTCTTCGATCGATGACTGCCAAACATGATACTCGTCCTTTGTGAGAGTCGTATCCATCGACCAAAGGACAGGATAGGTTTGTCCACGATAGATTTGAAGAACACAGTCGATCAACAGGAGACCAACGTGTCAGATCCACGCACAGTCCTCGTCACCGGCGGCAACCGCGGAATCGGTCGCACCATCGCCGAGGAATTCCTCGCCCAGGGGGACAAGGTGGCAGTCACCTCCCGCAACGGTCAGGCCCCGGAAGGGGCGCTGGCAGTGGCCGCCGATGTCACCGACAGCGACTCGATCGATCGGGCATTCACCGAGATCGAGGAGAAGCTCGGCCCCGTCGAGGTCGTCGTGGCCAATGCCGGAATCACCGCCGACAACCTGCTCATGCGGATGAACGATGATGAGTTCGAATCCGTCATCAACACGAATCTCACCGGCGCGTTCCGCACCGTCAAGCGCGGCATCACCGGCATGATCCGAGCGAAGAAGGGCCGCATCGTCCTCATCTCCTCGGTGTCGGGTCTCTACGGAGTGCCCGGCCAGGCGAACTATTCGGCCTCGAAGGCCGGACTCGTCGGCTTCGCCCGCTCCATCACCCGTGAAATCGGCTCCCGCGGAATCACCGCCAATGTCGTCGCCCCGGGCTTCATCCGCACGGACATGACCGATGAGCTCAGCGAGAAGCAGCAGAAGGAATATCTCGCCACCATCCCGGCCAAGCGGTTCGCCGAACCCGCTGAGGTCGCCAAGGTCGTCCGCTGGATGGCCTCCGACGAAGCCGCCTACATCTCCGGTGCCGTCATCCCCGTCGACGGCGGACTGGGCATGGGCCACTGACTCAGACGGCGCTGGGCCGGTTACAACCGGATCCTGGGTCGCAGACGATGCGGCCCGGCCGGGCCACAGCCCGTAGACTTCGATACAGAGACACCGCCCGAAGCGGCGTCATGCACACGCAACCACCTTCCTTTCGAAAGGACCACCATGGGAATTCTTGACGGAAAGCGCATTCTCGTCACCGGCGTGCTCACCGAGGCGTCGATCGCCTTCGCCGCTGCCCGTATCGCACAGGAGCAGGGAGCCGAGGTCATCCTCTCGAGCTTCGGCCGCCAGATGAAGATCACTCAGGTGATCGCCGAACGCCTGCCCCAGACCCCGCAGGTCATCGAACTCGACGCCACGAACGAAGAGGACCTCGCGGCCCTGCCCGAGCGCCTCGGCGGCAATATCGACGGAATCGTCCACGCCATCGCCTTCGCTCCGAAGGACGCCCTCGGCGGAGTCTTCCTCGACACGCCTTGGGACTCTGTGTCCGCGGCCATCCACGTCTCCGCCTACTCGCTCAAGGCCATCGCCGTGGCCGCGAAGCCCGTGCTCAACAAGGGCGCCGGAATCGTCGGACTGACCTTCGACGCGACCATCTCCTGGCCGGTCTACGACTGGATGGGTGTGGCCAAGGCCGCCTTCGAATCGACCGCCCGCTACCTCGCCAAGTACGTCGGCGAAGACGGCGTGCGCGTCAATCTCGTCTCGGCCGGACCGCTGAAGACCACCGCCGCAACCTCCATCCCCGGCTTCGGAACGCTCGAAGACATGTGGGGCGACCGCGCACCCCTGGGCTGGGACCAGAAGGACACCACTCCTGCCGGCAAGGCCATCGTCGCCCTGCTCTCCGACTGGTTCCCCGCCACTACCGGCGAGATGATCCACGTCGACGGCGGATTCCACTCCACTGGCGCCTGAGACCACTCATGCCTGTGCTCATCCTCGCCCGCCACGCCAAGGCGGAAGCGCACGGTCCGACCGACTTCGAACGGTCCCTGGACTCGAAGGGTCTGGCTCAAGCGGTCGAGGCCGGAGCCGAGATCGCCGAGCGCTGGTCACCCGATGTGGCCATCGCCTCGGCAGCCAGGCGCACCGTGCAGACCGGACAGGCCGTCGTCGAAGCCGTCAACCGCGCTCAGGGAGGAACTCTCGACGAACCGGGTGACCTGACCCTGCGCGAGGATCCTTCGCTGTACTCCGGGTCCGTCGACGACTGGCTGGATGCGATCAACTCGATCCCCGCGGATGCGCAGTGCGCGTATATCGTGGGCCATCAGCCGACCGTCGCCGAGGTGGTCGGCCACCTCAATCCGGAAGGCGGGGTTCCCGATACGTTCCGTCCCTCGTCGATCGCGGTCTTCGACCTCGAGAGCTGGGACGTGGAGCCGGGCCACTACCCGTCCCCACAGATCCGGGTCTTCCACGGAGTCTGAACGCACCGCCTGACCGACGCGATCTGTCGACAAGAAGCCTGTGGCGCTGACGAAGCAATCGTCAGCGCCACAGGCGTCTTCGGTCAGTCAGTGGTCAATGGCGCCGGTGCCACACCCTCGGAGGTATCGCTCACACGTCCGCACGCGCAGCGACCAGGTCGATGACGGCTCGCAGGTCGCGTGTCTCCACGGACGCGTCTGCTGCGGCGGCGAGGGCCGGTTTCGCGCAGAAGGCGATTCCGAGACCGGCGGCTTCGACCATGCCGATGTCATTGGCGCCGTCGCCGATCGCCACCGAGGCGGCACGGTCGTATCCGCCGGCAGCCAGCAGATCCTCGAAGATCTCGGCCTTTGCGCTCGGGTCGATGACACGGCCGTTCGTCCGCCCGGTCAGCAGCCCGTCATCGATGTCGAGACCGTTGGCGAAGACATCGGTGATGCCCAGCTGTGCGGCGACGGGAGCGATGATGGCGGTGAAGCCGCCCGACACCAGCGCCACCTGGCCGCCGGAGGAGTGCACTGCCGCGACCAGGTCGGCGGCCCCCTCGGTGAGGGTGATCTGCTCGCGGACCTCATCGAGCACGGTCTCCGGCAGTCCGGTCAGCAGGGCGACCCGTTCGGCCAGGGAAGCGGCGAAGTCGAGTTCGCCGGCCATGGCCCGTTCGGTGATGTCGGCGACCTTGTCTCCGACTCCGGCGTGGGCGGCGATGAGGTCGATGACCTCCTCGTTGATGAACGTCGAATCGACGTCCATGACGAGCAGCTGGACGGGGATCTGGGAGGCGGTGGCCTGAGGCGTCTCATTCACCCCTTCATCGTAGCCACAGCCATGATGTAGTCCGCGGCGGCGGGGTGCAGCTGAGACAGCAGCGCACCGAACTCGGGCGGGGCGACCGTCGCAGGGGCGAGCACCGTGCGCATCCGGTGGTGGATGTCGAGGGCGGCGTAGATCGCGCGGGAATCCGCCTCGGTGGGGATGAGCCGGGAGATCGGATGCATCGTCGACAGCTCCTCCTGCCAGTCACGCCACGGCCCCTGCCGCCAGTCCTCGGGAACGTCGATGGTCTCGACGAGGCGCAGGCCCTCCATCACCAGCAGGCGCAGGCGCCGCAGCGCCTCGGGGGCGGACCCGACCGTGACGGGGCGGAAGACGGTGGGCGCACAGGCGATGATCTCCACGTTCGCCTCGGCGCCGATGAGGGCGATCGCGGCCTGCTCGTCGCCGCGATGGAGGACCACGGGGGCAGTGTGGCGTCCGACCTTCGTCCTGGCGGTGCGATCGACCGGGGGAGTCGTATGCGGCAGGGACGGGTGGTGCAGTGCCAAGCGCGCATGAGTGATTCCGGCGGCGGCCGCCTCGGCGATGAACAGCAGCAGACCGGTGGGCACGGCCGAGTCGAAGACCTCATCGGAGACGATGAGAGGAACATCACGATCGTCGTCGAGGAAGGCAGAGGAGACCTCGTCAGGAGGCAGGGTCGAGCGCAGACGGTGATTGAGCGCCAGGGTCAGCAGCAGTGAGTCGGTCGTGAGGTCCATGTCGAACCAGGATAGACGGCTCGTCTGCGATAGAGTCTGAGGATATGAGTGAAGTCCTGAATCTGGATTCTGTGTCCGTGCGCCGGGGGACCAATTTCCTCCTCGACGATTTCTCGCTGACCGTCGCCGAAGGCGAGCACTGGGCGGTGCTCGGACCCAATGGTGCGGGCAAGACGACCCTGCTCGAACTGGCGGCCGGTCGCATGCATCCGACGACGGGTACGGCCACCATCCTCGAGGAGCAGCTCGGGCGCGTCGACGTGTTCGAACTGCGCCCGCGGATCGGCTATGCCTCGACGATTCTGGCCAACCGCATTCCGAGTTCCGAAGCGGTGCTCGACACCGTGCTCACCGCCGCCTACGGCGTCACCGGACGCTGGGTCGAGGAATACGAGCAGGACGACATCGAACGCGCCCGCGATCTGCTGGCCGCGTTCCACATCACGCATCTGGCCGATCGCACCTTCGGCACGCTGTCCGAAGGCGAGCGCAAGCGCGTGCAGATCGCGCGCGCACTCATGACCGACCCGGAGCTGCTGCTGCTCGACGAGCCGGCCTCCGGACTCGACTTCGGCGGACGCGAAGAGCTGCTCGGTGCGCTCTCGGAGATCCTCTCGTCGAAGTGGGCACCGGCCACGATCATGGTCACCCATCATGTCGAGGAGATCCCGGAGGGCATCACGCATGTGCTGCTGCTCTCCGAGGGCACCGATCTGGTCGCGGGCCCGATCGAGGAGACCCTGACGGCGGAGAACCTCGCGGCGACATTCGGCCTCGACGTCAAGCTCACCCGGGACGGTCAGCGCTACCACGCTCGCTCCGCGATCTGAGCATGGAGTTCCTGGCGAATCTGAGCCTCGAACCGTGGCAGATCGGCCTCGTCATCGTCGCCGGAATCGCGGCGGGCGGCATCAACGCCGTCGTCGGCTCCGGCACGCTCATCACCTTCCCGGCGCTCGTCGCCTTCGGAGTGCCGCCGGTGGTGTCGACGATGAGCAATGCGGTCGGTCTCATCCCCGGCAACATCGCGTCCTCGTTCGGGTACCGCGAAGAGCTGCGGGGGCAGTGGAAGCGGATCCTCGGGTTCGTTCCCGCCTCGCTGCTCGGGTCGCTGACCGGGGCGTATCTGCTGCTGCACCTGCCCGAGGATGCGTTCGAGACGATCGTGCCCGTCCTCCTCGTCGTGGCTCTGATCATGGTCGTGGGGCAGCCGTATCTCTCGCGGTATCTGAAGCACCGGTCCCTGCGCCGGGCCGAGGCCGCAGGCGTCGAGCATCGGGCTGCCTCGGTGGGGGATCGACTGTCCACCGGCCGGTACATCGCCGTGCTCCTCGTCGTCTTCCTCACCGCGATCTACGGAGGCTACTTCGCCGCGGCCCAGGGCATCATCCTCATCGCCCTGCTCGGTCTTCTGCTGCCCGATGATCTGCAGCGACTCAACGGACTGAAGAACGTCCTCGTCCTCGTCGTCAACACGGTCTCGGCGAGCACGTACATCATCGTCGGTCACGACCGGATCAACTGGATCGCCGTGATCTGCATTGCCATCGGCTCCCTCATCGGCGGGTACTTCGGTGCCCGCATCGGTCGGAAGTTCTCGCCGGTGCTGCTGCGCGCCGTCATCGTCGCGCTCGGTCTCGTCGCGATCTGGAGGATCCTCACACTGTGAACGGAATTGCGCTGTGAACACTCCGGCCAAGGCCCCCCTGACCCGTCAGCAGGTCATCGACCGGTCCGCCGAACTCGGGATCGCCGTCGAGCGTCTGCGTTTCTTCGACGAAGCGGACCTGGCTGCCGACGGCGTGGAGGCCGGGAATTCAGGGGCCGGTCCGAGCGACGGCCCGCACGGGCGCCTCGAGGGCATGCGCGACTACACGCAGCTGACCGATGTCGCCCTGCGCAGCGTCCGCGAACCCGCCGAGGGGCTGTTCATCGCCGAGTCCTCGAAGATCATCCGCCGCGCTCATGCCGCCGGTCTGTCACCCCGATCGTTCCTGACCAGCCCGAAGTGGCTGTTCGACTTAGCCGACATCATTTCTGAGAGCGATGTGCCGATCTTCATCGGCACGGATGCCGCCGTCGAAACACTGACCGGATTCCACCTGCACCGAGGTGCCCTGGCCGCGATGGGCCGATCTGTCCTGGCCCCGGTCGCTTCCCTGGTCGAGGACGCCAGGCGCATCGTCATCATCGAAGACATCGTCGACCATACGAACGTCGGTGCGATCTTCCGCTCCGCCGCTGCGTTCGGCGCCGATGCCGTGCTCGTGACCCCGCGCTGCGCCGATCCGCTCTATCGCCGCTCGATCCGTGTGTCGATGGGCACGGTCTTCCAAGTGCCGTGGACGCGCATCGAGACCTGGCCCGGCGGGATCGCCGAGCTCCAGGAGGCCGGATTCCATGTCGCGGCTCTGGCACTCGACGATGATTCGGTGAGCCTGCGCGAGTTCGCCGCTACCGCACCCGAACGCACCGCGGTAGTCTTCGGCACCGAAGGAGACGGGCTGAAGAGATCGACGATCGCCGCCTGCGACTCGACCGTGATGATCCCCATGAGCGGGGGAGTGGACTCCCTCAACGTCGCAGCTGCCTCAGCGGTCACCTGCTTCGCCCTACAGGAGGGGTGAGGCTGAGTCAGTGCCTCAGGCTACGGTGTCATCATGATCGAGTCAGTGGAAATCTTTCGAACTGAAGATGGCGGAGTCCGCTTGGATGTCCGCACTGCACGGGGTTCTGTGTGGCTGACACGAAAACAGCTGGCTGAGCTGTTCGGGCGGGATATCAAGACTATCGGCAAGCACATCGCGAATGCCCAACGCGAAGAGCTGGCGGGCCTTCCAGTTGTCGCAAAATTTGCGACAACTGCCTCGGACGGCAAGACCTACCAGGTCGAACACTACGACCTCGACCTGGTGCTCTCTGTCGGATACCGGGTGAAATCGGCCGAGGGAGTTCGCTTTCGGAAATGGGCGAACGACGTTCTCCGGCGATATGCGATCGATGGCGCCGCGCTCAATGAACGGAGGCTGTCTGAGATCGGCACGATCGTGTCCGTACTGGCCCGGTCGAATGACGAACTGGTGTCGGGAGTGGCGGATGTGCTTTCGACCTATGTGCCGAGCTTTTCACTTCTGCGCGACTTCGATGAGGGCAGCATCATTGCGTCTCCGAATACTGCGCCGGACTGGTCGCTGACGTTGGAAGGTGCGCGCGACATCATCCGACGTGTGGCACAGAGGTTTCCCAACGATCAACTCTTCGGAAATGAGCACGGTGACGGCCGCGACGGACATCAGCGCATCGCTAACAATGCTCTGGCAGCCATCATTCTGCTGGTCGCTATGAGCGATCCCACCGAGAAGGATCTGATGATTGCTCTCATCATTCGTATGATCGTCCCGGAGACATATTGACCAGAACCACTGTCGAGAGCGAGCGAATGCCGATGAACCGCAGCACTCTAGCCCATGCCCTTGAAGCCGGACGGATCACCGGGGAGGTCGCCACTCCCAGGGAGAACAACCTCTCCCACATCCACCGCTTCCTCGCCCAGGAACGGCAGTTCGACTTCGGCGTCGAACTCACCCGCGGCTGGGACTATGACTCGGTGTTCGCGCTCATGGTCGAACGCTGCGGACTGCGACCGGATCCCGACTTCGTCGAAGGGGTGGACACGATCTCCACCGACGCCTGCATCGACGCACTGGAGAGACTCGCCGAGGCAGTCGGTGAAGTCACCCGGGCAGGTGGCCGGATCCTCTTCGCCACCGGTCACCCGGCCGGACTGCTGCCCGTGCACATGGCCATCGCCCGGGCCGCGAAGTACGCCGGCGCGGTCATCGACTTCCGCGATCACTTCATCCCGGTCCCGGAGATCGGGGGCGACGTCCGGCAGATCGACGACGTATGGACCTGGCATCTCCACGGCGGCAGCCCGCACACCCACCTGGCCGAGCCCATGCACGCTCTGCTCGACGATGTCGCCGCCCGCGGCGGATCGGCTCCCGACCTCGTCGTGGCCGACCACGGGTGGGCCGGAGCCGCCGCGAGCAGGGGACTGCGGACCATCGGCTACGCCGACTGCAACGATCCGGCCCTCTTCGTCGCCGAGGCGCAGGGACAGATCGAGGCGACCATCCCACTCGATGACGACGTCGTGCCCAACCTCTACGCCCCGCTCATCGACTTCGTCATCGAACGAGCGGGACTGAACTGACGGTGGGCAACTGGCACGCCGGTGGGGCTGGACGGACAGCTGGTGTTTGACTGAGGGACACGGTCACTCGATGTCGTTGGCCAGGTCCTCGATTACCTCGGCGCCGGGCAGGGACGCCAGCGTTGACCCGGAGAGAAGCAGCTTGGAGCCGCGGATACCGGAACCGATGATGAGCTCGTCGGCAGCGGCGACGCGGGAATCGATGAGCACCCGATAGTTCTCCGGCAGTCCGATCGGACCGATCCCGCCGTACTCCATCCCGGACTCGCTGACGGCGCGCTCGAGCGGGAGGAACGACGCCTTGCGGACGTCGAGGAGCTTCTTGACTCGTTTGTTGACATCGGCGCGCGTGTTCGCGAGCACCATGCATGCGGCGATGCGTTCTTCACCGCCTCGCGAACCGGCGACGAGGACGCAGTTCGCCGAGGTGGCCGGCGGCAGATCCGTGGCCCCGAGGAGAGCAGCGGTGCCGGCGATCTGCGGATCGATGGCGAAGACGTCGACATCGCCGGTGACCGTCGGCAGAGCGGCAGCCGTCGATTCGGCCATGAGTTCCGGAGCGGTGGCGGCAGGTTGGAGAGTGAACTGAGTGGACAGGCGTTCCTTCGTGGTCATGGCCACAGTGTAGGAGATCCGTGTCGAATCGCTTTGCTGACGACCATCAGTTAGAATTGACTGTCGCTCCGTGTCCGGTTCCTACGGTTCGGAGCGTGTCCAGCAGACGAATTCGGGCACTGGCAGATGGGTCGGACCCATATCAGGCGCCTGAAAGAATTCAGCAGAGGTAAGAAAATGAAGAAGGACATCCACCCGGAATACGCGCCGATCGTGTTCAACGATCTGGCTTCCGGCACCAAGTTCCTCACCCGCTCCACCGCTAAGAGCGACAAGACCATCGAGTGGGAAGACGGCAACACCTACCCCGTGATCGACGTCGAGATCTCGTCCGCTTCGCACCCGTTCTACACGGGCAAGCAGCGCATCCTCGACTCCGCCGGCCGCGTGGAGAAGTTCAAGGACCGCTACAAGGGCTTCGGCAAGCGCTGATCTCTGGCGTTCCCAACAGCTTCATACAGATTGCCCCGCACACCGAATGGTGTGCGGGGCAATCTGCTGTCTGCGGACTGGCTGTCTGCACGTCGGCCGCGTCCCCGCGCGGACGTTCCGGCGGGATTGCGTCCGGCTGCGTCCCCGCGGGGACGCAGCTACGGCAGCAGTGATCAGTCGACGGTGACCGAGACCTCGGGGGAGGGACTCACCCGAGCCGCCGGATGGTAGAGCGAGGCGACGCCGGTGGCGTTGTCGAGGCAGTTCGCGATTCCGTGAGCGACCTTCTCCTTCGCGGAGACGACCGCGTCCTTGATGTCCAGACCGGTGGCGATGCCAGCAGCGATCGAGGAAGCGAAGGAGCAGCCTGCGCCGTTGACGAGCTTGTTGTTGACCTTGCGCGAACGCAGAGTCGTCACGTTCTCACCATCGAAGAGGATGTCGATGGCATCGTCTCCGGCGAGACGGGCTCCGCCCTTGACGACGACGTTCTTCGCACCCTGCCCGTGGATGATCTTCGCGGCCTCGACCATGCCTTCGACGGAGTCGATGGGGCCGACCCCGGCCAGGGTCGCGGCCTCTTCGAGGTTCGGGGTGACGACGGTGGCCAGAGGTACGAGGTTCTCGACGAAGAGATCCTTGAGGTCGACCATGGTGCCTGCGCCCTTGCACACGAGCACAGGGTCGAAGACGTACGGCAGATCGTTGGTCTTCAGCTTCTCGGCGAGGACTAGAGCCGAATCGACGGAGCCGAGCATTCCGGACTTGATGGCGCTGAACTCGTGCACGGCCATCGTCGATTCGAGCTGACGGGTGACGACCTCTGGTTCGATGAACTCGAGGACGTGGGCGAATCCGTCATTGGGATCGAAGGTGACGATGCAGGTGACGGCGGCAGTGCCGAAGGCACCGTATTCGTCGAACATCTTCAGGTCGGCTTCGAGTCCGGCTCCTCCGGATACGTCGGATCCGGCGACGGTGAGCACCTTTGCGGTCATTATGGTCCTTTCAGGTAAAGCGTTCGCGAAGAAGTCTACGCGGGTTCAGGCGCCTGCGTAGCCGTGCTGACGCCAGGCTTCGTAGATGGCGATGGATGCCGAATTCGCCAGGTTGAGCGAACGGCGTGCCGGCAGCATCGGGATCCGCACCGCCATGTCCACATGGTCGTCGTCGATGACCTCGTCGGGCAGCCCCGTCGACTCGCGCCCGAAGAGGAGGACGTCGCCGTCTTGGTACTCGACCTCGGCGAAGGAATTGTCCGTGTGCGTGCTGAACGCGATCACCCGACGCTCACCGAGGTGGCTCCACAGTTCGTCGATCGATGGATGGACGGTGACATGGGCGAGGTCGTGATAGTCGAGCCCGGCGCGGCGCAGCTTCGCATCGGAGAGATCGAAGCCGAGGGGCTCGACGAGATGAAGATGGGCCCCGGTGACCGCGGCAAGCCGGATGGCGTTTCCGGTGTTGCCGGGGATCTCGGGAGTATGGAAGACGATGTCGATATTCATATCCCCCTCATCTTCTCACCTCAGAGACTGGCCTTACGCACGAGGAGGTACCCCTGCCCAGTCGTCTCCGGAAAGCGGCCTGCCCGATCGGGTTCGCGTTCGAGACGGGTGGCCGGAACGAAACCATGAGGGGCAAGGGCGGTGAGCACGTCATCGATCGAGCGTCGGTGGAAGTCGAGGTCGACGTCGAAGCCTGCGAGATCGGAGAAGTGATCGACTCGATCGCCGAGCTGAAACGCCAGCTGGAACCAGCCGCCCGGACGAAGGACGCGAGCCGCCTCGGCGAAGACGGTTGAAAGCTCCTCATCGGGGATGTGGATGGTCGAATACCAGGCGACGAGACCGGAGAAGGAATCATCGGCATAGGGCAGTGCGGTCATCGATCCGACGTCGAACGGAAGTGTCGGATAGAGGCCCCGAGCGAGTTCGACCATGGCAGGGGAGAGGTCGAGTCCGCGCGGCTCGAGTCCGAGGGCGGCGAGGAACGAAGTGATGCGACCCGGACCGCAGCCCATGTCGAGGACCTCGGCTGAACCGGTGCCGAGGACGAGTTCGGAGAAGGCCCCGAGCACTGCGCGGTCATGAGGTTTCGCGGTGAGCTCATCGGCGATCCATTCCGTATAGGTCTGGGCGATCGCGTCATAGGAATCACGCGTCGAGGATTCGTGCGTACTGGTCTCGTGGGCTTCGTCGGTCATGACGTCACCCTACCCGGATGCGCCGTCGCTGACTCATCGTCTGGGCACGTTGTCTGGACACAGCACCGGTGGCCCGGGTCGGGTGTGCGAGTGTCACCATCGGAAACGAAAACGAATCGAATCTATGGAATGAATGATGAGTGGAAAGAGGGATAAGAAGGATTCTCGTGTCAGTGCCGAGTTCTAGAGTGATGGCACGGTCGGCGGTCATGGGGGCTGCGGAGCCGGAGGGCCGAATGGCCGCGGGGAGGGGAGCCATGCGCAACGAAGAACAGGGCGATTCATGGGATGTGATCGTGGAGAGGGCAAGGCGCTCGAGGGAAGCGGCAGCGCCGGATTCGACCTCGGGGGAGACGGTGCGACCGCGTGCGGCGAAGGCCGCAGAACTCGATGGGCTGAGCGTCGATTCGAAAGACTATGGGGGATCCGTGGACGACGTAGATCTCAGCACCCTCACCTGTGCGCAGATCGTGGATGGCATTCGGCGCAACATATCATGCATCTCGTTCTGCCATGCACGCGTCATCGCCCTCATCGACGAGGTCGAAAGGCGGGGACTGTGGGCGGAATGGGTCGGAGTGAAGACCCTGACCGAGTGGGTGATGCATGTGGCGTCAGTGAGCATGCACACGGCTCGCGAGTATGTGCGTGTGATGAGGGCGCTGCGGGAGATGCCGAAGGTGAAGGAGAGTTTGGCGGGCGGTGATGTCAGCTTCTCAAAGGTGAGGGAGGTGACCCGGCTGGGGGAGCGGATCGGCGACGACGAGGCGCTGCGTCTGGCCACACTTGCCACCGGCAGTCAGATCAGTCGGATCTCGCAGAACTACCAGCAGCTGGCCGACAAGATCGACAACGGCCCGTTCCCGTTGTACCTGGCCCAGGACAGTGTGAGCATGCGTCAGGTGGCGCCGGGGCGCACTCGCATCACGATCGAGCTCGAGGAGGATGAAGCGGCGGAGATCGCCACAATGCTCGACGCCGCCCGTCAGGTTCTCGAGCGCCCTATCGCCGAGGTGGGCGAGACGGCAGAGTCCGGTGCGGAGGATGAAGTCGAAAACAGTGCTGGGGAAGTGCCGTACGAGCCGGTCTCCCAGGTGATGTGCCTGATGGAGGTCATCCGGGCCTTCCCGCGCGCTGCGCCCGCCGGTTCGGTCGATGCCGACCGTGCCCGCCTGCTCGTCCATGCCTCCGCCGAGGTGATCACCCGCAGCGGCGCCACAGTGGAGGCCGCCCCTGCTTTTGAGCCCCCGAAGGGGAGCATCCCCGCAAGGGCTGCGACCGAAACCGATGTCCCCGCGGGGACGTCTGCCGGAGGGAAGTCCAGGGCGGACATGCTGACGGGGGCGACGCACGAGGAAGACGTCCCCGCGGGGACGCAGAAAGAGCGCGCGGACACGACTTGTCGGATCGAGGGATTCGGAGGCATCACTGCAGCGACGGCGGAGCGTCTGAGCTGCGAGGCTCTCATCAGCGGGGTGATCAAGGACTCCGGAGGCGACGTCCTCATGCTCGGGCGGTCGAAGCGTCTGGTGAGCAGGCGGCAGCGACTGGCTCTGAGTGTGCGCGATGTCTGCTGCCAGTTCCCCGGCTGCCGGAGCCGCCGACGATGCGACGCCCACCACATCCGCCCCTGGTCGCAGGGAGGGGCGACGGACATGGACAATCTCATCCTGCTCTGCCGTCGTCACCACACCGTGGTGCACAAGTACCAGCTGCGCATCGAACGCACCGGAGCGGACTTCGCCGGAGCGATGCGCGGTCCCGCCGCCTTTGCCTTCTACATGCCCGACGGCTCTCAGCTGCTTCCTCTGGAAAGTCGAGTGAGGGGACGGATGATGTTCAACACAGCGGTTCGCGTCGCCGAGGTCAAGAAGATCACGAAAGCGGCGGATCCTGGCACCGTCGGTGGCGGTTACGGCTTTGACCTCGGCCTCTGTATCGCATGGATGTTCGAAGCCGAATGGCGACACGCCCGGGAGAAGAATGCGGCTGCCTGAATCTTGCCAATTTAGAACACCAGTTCGATAATGGATGTCATGTCAGCAGCACCAGTCATCGAACAGCTCAGCCGGGAGACGGGGATCTCCACGGCTGCGGCGCTGTTCGATAAGATCCCACCCCATCCGGTGGATCCTGTGCTCTCTCCGCTGTTCCGTCGCGGCGGCCTGCCGCGTGGGGAACTCGTCACCGTCACCGGTGAGCTGTCGCTGAGCTGCGGGCTGGCGACGATCGCTGCGGCGACCCGGGAGCAGAAGTGGTGTGCCGGCATCGGACTCGGCGAGCCGTCCGTGTCCTCGATCGCCGACCTCGGTGTCGACCTCGACCATTTCGTCAACCTCGCGACTCCCGGTGAGGACTGGCTGCGAGTGGCCTCGATCCTCATCGAGTCCTTCGACATCATCCTCGTCGACCCCGGCTTCGCCCCGAGCGCTTCCGAACGGGCCCGACTCCTGGCGAAGATCCGTGAACGGCGGATGAGCCTCATCAGCCTCCGCCCCATGTCCGGCAGCACGGAGCAGATCGAGATCACCGACACCCGCTGGTCGGGTGCCGAACACGGTCGCGGACGTCTGCAGTCCTGCCTCGTCCGTGTTCGTTCACAGACGGGAACCCACCGGTTCCTGCTGCCGGGACCCTCAGGGACTCCCACCAGCGTCCCCGCGGGGACGCTGGAAGTGGTGGCAGGCGGGGGCTCCGCAGGGACTGCGAACGTGGCAGCCGAAGCCCGCGCCGTTCCTGCAGAGGACACGGACACGAACGCGGACACGGCCGATGATCCTCGGTGGTCGGCGATCACGCAGCTGCGGAAGGTGATCAGCCATGTCGGATGAGTCCGGCCGCACCCTCGTACTCACCGTGCCCGACTGGCCGGCGGTGGCCGCAGCGGTCGAACACGATATCGCTCCGGGCCGTCCTGTCGCGGTCCTCCACGCGGGCAGGGTGATCGCCGCCAATGCTCCGGCCCGTGCCGCCGGAATCACCGCCGGGAACAACAAGCGCGCCGTGGGATACCGCTGTCCGGAAGCCCACGTCGCGGTCTGGGACGAAGAGGCAGACAACCGACATTTCAGCGCCGGGGTCGGTGCCCTCGAGGGCCTCGTCGCCCGGTTCACCCTGCTCAGCCCGGGCACATTGGCGATCCCCCTCGACTCGCTCAGACACGGCTACGCCGACGAAGCCAGTGCTGTCGAGACTCTGGTCTCGGCTCTCGTCGCCGACACCGGGTGGGAGTTCTTCCCCGGAATCGCCGACACCGTCTTCGCCGCGGTCCTCGCCGCCGGGCAGGCGCGTCGGGTCGAACCCGGGCAGACCGTGGACTTCCTCTCCGCCCAGCCGATCACCACCTTGGAATACGCCGGCGCCGAGGCGACCGCACTGATCGAGGTCTTCCTGCAGCTGGGGCTGCGCACCCTCGGTGACTTCGCCCGTCTCGAGGCCAAAGACGTGAACGCGCGCTTCGGTGCCTTCGGTCGGCATCTGCACGACCTGGCCTCCGGGCGGGCAGGAGCCCCGCTCGCCGATCATGCCCGGGGCGAACAGCTCGATGTCGAACTCGACCTTGATGCCCCGACAACCCGCAGCGACACCCTCGGCTTCCTCGCCCGCCAGCTCGGCGCAGATCTGCTGGGGAAGGTGCGCAGGCAGGGGCTGGTCTGCACCCAGATCACGATCGAACTCGATGCCGCGGCCGGCCAGTCCTCGTCCCGGACCTGGCGGATCGAGGACATGCAGGAGAACGCGATCGCCGACCGTCTGCGGTGGCAGGCCGAAGGCTGGCTGGCCGGAGTGGGCACCGGAGTCGGGAACGCCGGGCTGCAACAGGGCTCCGGGCCGAAACAGAGCTCCGGACCAGGGCAGGAACCCGGGCCGGGGCGGAGCACCCGTGCGGGGCAGAACCCCGGCGCGGAACAGTCTGACCCGCAGGCGCTCGACATCGTCGACGAACCGGCACCCGATGCCGAGGACTTCTCCGAGGACGGCATCATCGCGCTGCGTCTCATCGCGGCCGAACTGACCACCCCGATCGGTGCCACGCGCAGTCTGTTCGACGAGAACACCGGGCAGATCACCCATACGCTCGAGCGTCTGCAGGGACTGTTCGGTCCCGATGCCGTCCTGGTTCCGGGACTCCAAGGCGGGTGGGACCCCGCCGAGACGAACCTGTGGACCCCGTGGCAGCAGACGGCCGCCCCCGAGCGCAGTCCTGCCGCGCCCTGGCCCGGGGCCCTGCACGCGCCCCGTCCGACGACCGTCGAACACTCCGCCGTCGACGTGCTCGCCGCCGACGGATCACCGGTGGAGGCACGCCCCTCGGGGCTGGGTGCGGCGCCGGCGACGATCAGATTCCCCACCGGGCAGACCGAGACCATCACCGACTACTCCGGTTCCTGGCCCATCGAATCCGGATGGTGGGACCCGAGCCGAGCCGTCTACCGGACCCGTCTGCAGGTGGTCACCGATACCGGTCGTGCTCTCCTGCTGAGCAAAGAACGCGGCCAGTGGTACCTCACGGGCCGCTACCGCTGACCGGCAACCCCACCTGAGAGGAGGAGACCCGATGGGATTCTCGAACCCGCGCACACCGTGGTCGAAGCTGGCCCGCCGCCTCGAAGGCAAGGACGACGTCGACAAGCCGGTCGTCGATAAGCTGTCCGCTGCCAAGCCGCCCGTGGACCAGCCGACCGATCACCCGGTCGATAAGCACGCCGACGGTTCCGACGCCCCGGCGTTCTCCCGCCCCGACCGCTACCAGGTCTCGGTCGGTCCCGGCGGTTCGGACAGACTCAGCCGCTATCAGGGGCCGAAAGACACCGGCGGCGCTCAAAGCCCCGGCAGCGGACCGCTGCTGTGCCGGAGCAGCGTGGATTGGGCGGAGCTGCATGTGCATTCCCAGTTCAGCTTTCTCGACGGAGCCTCCGACCCCGAAGAACTCGTCGCCGCCGGTGCCGCCGCCGGGCTGAGCTCCCTGGCGCTGACCGACCACAACGGACTCTACGGAGCCGTCCGCTTCGCCCACGCCGCCGCCGAGGTGGGGCTGGACACCGTGTTCGGCTCCGAGCTGTCCATCGGGCTGACCGAGAAGATCCCCGGCCAGACCGATCCCGACGCCACCCACCTGCTTGTCCTCGCCCGCAGCGTCGAGGGCTATCACCAGCTCTCTCAGGCCATTACCGAGGCGAACCTGCGCGGTGAGAAGAACCGCCCTCTCTTCGACCTCGAAGAGCTCGCGGCAAAGGACGGCGACTGGATGATCCTCACCGGCTGCCGCAAAGGTCCGCTGCGACGAGCGTTGGGCGACGATGACGGCGGGCTCAGCGCTCTGCGCGAACTCACCGCACTCTTCGGACCCGACCGGGTCGCCGTCGAACTCAGCCGGGACGGAACCCCGGATGACGACGAACGGCTGCGCCACCTCGGCGATCTGGCACAGCGGGCGGGTCTGCCGGTCATGGCCAGCAATGCCGTCCACTTCGCCACTCGGGCCGCGTGGAAGTCGGCCCAAGTGCGCGCCTCGGTGCGGTCGCGGAAGTCCCTGGACGAACTGGCCGGATGGCTGCCGGCGACGGCGAGCGCACGCATCCATACCGGTGAGGAGATGCTCGCACGCTTCCCTCGGCAGGCCCTGGACAATGCGGTGCGGATCGGTCGGGAATGCTCCTTCGTCCTCTCCTCGGCCCGACCCGATCTGCCGAAGGCTCCGATGCCCGATGAGACCGAGGGGGAGACGTATCTGCGCGGCCTCATCGCCGAACGCGGCCGCACCCGCTACGGAACCCGAGCCGAGAACCCCCGGGCCTGGGAACAGCTGGACCGGGAGATGGACATGATCGCGCAGCTGGGATTCTGCGGATACTTCCTCATCGTCTTCGACATCACCGAATTCTGCCGCCATATGGGCATCTTCTGCCAAGGGCGGGGATCGGCGGCGAACTCCGCGGTCTGCTACGTCCTGGGCATCACCGCCGTCGACGCCGTCAAACACGGACTGCTCTTCGACCGGTTCCTGTCCCCGGACCGCAAGGGGTACCCGGACATCGACATCGACATCGAATCCGGCCGCCGCGAAGAGGTCATCCAATACGTCTACGACCATTTCGGCCGCGACCGGGCCGCCCAGGTCGCCAATGTCATCACCTACCGTGCGAAATCGGCGATCCGGGACGCCGCCTTCAGCCTCGGCTATGCCCCCGGACAGCAGGATGCGTTCTCGAAGTCGAGCAACCGGTGGTCGAGCCTGCCCGATGCCGCGGACTCACCGGTGCCCGCCCCGGTGCTCGACGTCGCCGAGGATCTGCTCGGCTCCCCGCGCCATCTGGGCATCCACTCCGGCGGGATGATCCTCGCTGACCGCGCCATCGGCGAAGTCGTACCGATCGAGAAGGCGACGATGGGCCACCGCACCGTCGTCCAATGGGACAAGGACGACTGCGCGGCCATGGACCTGGTCAAGTTCGACCTGCTCGGCCTGGGCATGCTCACCGCCCTGCACGAGATGGTCGGGCTCGTCCACCGCCACACCGGGGTCCTCATCGACCGGGCGGAGATCGATGACGACGACGAAGCCGTCTACGAGATGCTCTGCCGAGCCGATGCGATAGGGGTCTTCCAAGTCGAATCCCGTGCTCAGCTGGCCACTCTGCCCCGACTGCGACCGACGACGTTCTACGACCTGGCCGTTCAAGTCGCTCTCATCCGACCGGGACCGATCCAAGGCGGCTCCGTCCACCCTTATATCCGCAGACGGCAGGGCCTCGACGAGGTCGAATACCTCCACCCGCTGCTCGAGAAGTCCCTGGCCAAGACCTGCGGGGTCCCCCTGTTCCAAGAGCAGCTCATGCAGATGGCCATCGACGTCGGGGGGTTCACCGGGGCCGATGCGGACCGGCTGCGGCAGGCCATGGGCTCACGTCGGTCGGAGAAGCGGATGGCCGAACTCGCCGAGAAGTTCCGGACCGGAGCCATGGACCGCGGAGTGGACGAGGACACCGCCGAGACGATCTTCTCCACCATCGCCGCCTTCGCGAACTACGGATTCCCCGAATCGCATGCCATCAGCTTCGCGAACCTCGTCTATCAGTCCGCCTGGTTCAAATACCACCACCACGCAGCCTTCACCGCCGGACTGCTGCGCAGCCAGCCGATGGGCTTCTACTCCCCGCAGTCCCTCATCGCCGACGCCCGCCGGCACCAAGTGCCGATCCTGCCCGTCGACATCCACCGGTCCCGAGCAGCCACGGACCTCGAACGGGTCGAACCCGGAAAGCCGGGACACACCATCACCGAGGCGGGGGCCGGGGACGGGGGCACCGCCTCGGCGGAGGAGCTGGGGATCCGCTTGGGACTGGACACCGTCGCGCATGTCGGCTCCTTCGCCGAGGTGATCGAGACCGAACGCGACAACGCGCCGTTCACCTCGGTGGCGGACCTGGCCGAACGCACCGGAATCGGCAGACAGGCCCTGGAATCCCTCGCCACAGCCGGAGCCCTGTCCGGATTCGACCTCGACCGACGGCAGGCGCTGTGGCTGGCCGGGGGAGTCGCCGGTGCCCATCCGGGGCTGCTGCCGGGGACGGCGAGCGTGGACTCGGCCCCGACCCTGCCGGCCATGGACGCCTTCGACGTGACCTTGGCCGAGCTCTTCTCCACCGGAATCACCGTCGACGGCTACCCCACGGAGATCCTGCGCGAGTCGCTGATCGCCCGCGGATACTCATCGACCGCGGATGCGGCGCGTGCAGCGGACGGAACCCGGATGACGGTGGCCGCGATCGTCACCCACCGGCAGCGCCCGGCGACCGCCTCGGGGATCACCTTCATCAACCTCGAGGACGAATTCGGGATGCTCAATGTGGTGGCCACGGCCGGGCTGATGAAGCGCTTCCGCACGGTCGCGACCTCCCGCAACGCACTCGTCGTCACCGGGCTCATCCAACGCGGGGGAGACGTGGTGAGCCTCTACGCGCACAAACTCATCCCCCTCGAAGTGCAGCTGCCGACGAAGGCCCGCAACTTCCGGTGACATCGATTTCCGGTGACCGCGATTCCCCGTGACCCCGATTTCCGGTGTCCTCGGCATCGCCGGCAGCTGCAGACAGCCTGCATCGCCGGCAGCTGCAGACAGCCTGCATCGCCGGCAGCTGCAGACAGCCGGCCCAGGTATGACACAGGAGCAGCTGTGTGACGCACGAACACGTCCGGGTGTGACGAAAGATGACACATGATGACGCCAACATGACAGACAGGCGGACGCAAGCCGGAGAAGTCGATGACAGTAGACACATCACATCGCCTCAACCAGCGACACCGCCACCGCACTCACAGAGGAGAGTCACCATGACCCAGGCATTCGAAACCCGTCAGATCCATGCCGGACAGGCACCCGACCCGGTCACCGGTTCGCGCGCCCTGCCCATCCACCAGACCACCTCGTTCGTGTTCAACGACGTCGACCACGCCGCGGCGCGCTTTGCGCTGACCGACGTCGGCCCCGTCTACAGCCGCCTGACGAACCCGACGAACGAAGTCGTCGAGAACCGCATCGCCGATCTCGAAGGCGGCGTCCACGCCGTCCTCACCGCCTCGGGCCAGTCCGCGGCTTTCCTCGCGATTACGAACGTCGCCGGAGCCGGTGACCACATCGTGGCCAGCTCCAGCCTCTACGGCGGAACCGTCAACCTCTTCGATGTCACCCTGCGCAAGCTCGGCATCGAAACCACCTTTGTCGACGTCGACGACCACGCAGCCTGGAAGAACGCGATCCAGGACAACACGAAGCTCCTCTTCGGCGAGGTCGTGTCGAACCCGCGCTCGGACATCCTCGACATCGAGGCGATCTCCGGAATCGCCCACGAAGCCGGTGTGCCGCTCTTCGTCGACAACACACTCGCCAGCCCCTACCTCGTGCGTCCGATCGAATTCGGTGCCGACGTCGTGCTCCACTCCGCTACGAAGTACCTCGGCGGCCACGGCAACTCCGTTGCCGGAGTCCTCGTCGACAGCGGCAACTTCGACTACGGCGCACAGCCGGAGAAATTCCCCGGCTTCAACGAACCCGACGCTTCCTACAACGGACTCGTCTTCGCCCGTGACCTCGGCGCCGACGGACCCTTCGGAGCCAACGTGTCCTTCGGACTCAAGGCCCGCGTGCAGGGCCTGCGCGATCTCGGACCCTCGCTCAGCCCGACGAACGCGTTCCTGCTGGCCCAGGGCATCGAGACCCTGAGCCTGCGCATCGAACGCCACGTGGAGAATGCGAACAAGGTCGCTTCCTACCTTGAGGCACACAGCCAGGTCGACCGCGTCGCCTACGCCGGACTCGAGTCGAGCCCCTGGAACCATCTGGCCAAGAAGTACCTGCCCAACGGTGTGGGTTCGGTGCTCGCCTTCGACATCGCCGGCGGATACGACGCGGCTGTGGCCTTCGTCGACGCCCTCGAACTGCACTCCCTGGTGGCGAACATCGGTGACGTTCGTTCGCTCGTCATCCACCCGGCTTCGACCACGCACGCTCAGCTCGACGAAGAAGCTCAGAAGGCCGCCGGAGTCAACCCTGCCCTGGTGCGTCTGTCCGTGGGAATCGAAGGCATCGACGACATCATCGGCGACCTCGACAAGGGCTTCGCAGCGGCAGCGGCGAAGGCGTCGGCCGCGGCCTGAGATGACCACCCAGAGCACCTCCGTCGAAAGGATCCTGGGCTTCGGCACGGACTCGGGGCACACCTTCGGCACGGTCGAGATCGCCTATGAGACCTTCGGCACCCTCAACGCCGACCGGTCCAATGCGATCCTCATCGAACACGCTCTGACCGGCGACACCCGCGTCACCGAATGGTGGGCGGGTGTCGTCGGTCCCGGGGAGGCCGTGGACACCGACAAGTACTTCGTGGTGTGTGCGAACTCCCTCGGGGGCTGCTCGGGCACGACCGGGCCGCAGTCGACCTACGATGACGGCCTGGCCTACGGCTCCCGATTCCCTCGGGTCTCGATCCGCGATATGGCACGCCTGGAGCACAACCTCGCTCAGATCCTCGGCATCGACTCCTGGGTCGCCGTCATCGGCGGATCCATGGGAGGTGCCAGAGCGCTGGAGTTCGCTCTGCTGGACAAGCGGAAGGTCCGCAAATGTGCGGTCATCGCCGCACCGGCTTTCTGCGAAGCCGACCAGATCGCCTGGGCGATGATGCAGGAACGTGCGATCGAACTCGACGCCGACTACTATTCCGGTGACTATTCGGCCGTCGGCAGCTTTCCCAGCCACGGCCTCGGCCTGGCCCGGCAGATCGCGCATCTGACGTATCGCAATGATGCCGATCTCAACGAACGCTTCTCCCGTCGGCTGCGTTCGGAGGACTACTACGAGGTGACCTCGTACCTCGACCACCAGGCCAAGAAGCTCACCGCACGGTTCGACCCGCACAGCTACATCGTGCTCACCCGCGCCCTGCGCGATCACGACGTGCGCCGAGGGCGGTCCTCCGACCTCACGACCGCACTGGCCGATGCCTGCACCGACAACCTCGTCGTCTCCGTGTCCTCGGACCGGCTGTTCCCGCCGGAGCAGGTGGGCATCCTCGCCGAGGCGCTGCCCGGGAGGGTCCGGCACCACATCATCGACTCCCCGGTCGGCCACGACGGGTTCCTCACCGAGACCGAGAAGATCTCCGCGGTACTCGCCGACTTCCTCGCCGACTGAGACGGCTCCGAATCACCCCAAACACCAGAAGACCCCCGCAGACCGTTCGCTGCGGGGGTCTTCTGGTGGCCCGGATCACGGGCCTGCGGTCACCGTGCGGCGGCCTTCGCCTTCTTCTTCGTGGCCTGGCGCAGCTGCTTCTCGTCGACCGGGAAGTCCTGACGAGCCCGCGCCCGACGGTAGTAGTCGGCGGCCTCTGCCTGACGCTCGGCTTCGACGCCGGATGCGATGGTGGCCCGACGATGGACGTCCGAGTAGCCGAATGCTTCGACGAGGTCGAGGGCATTGGCCGCGAGCTTCTTGCACAGACGGTTCAGCGTCTCGTTGATCTGGCGTGCACGCGCCATCGGCAGGCGACCGTACATGAGGTGCCAGGCCATGTGCTTCTCGATCAGTCCGAGACCGTAGGTGTCACGCAGACGACGGAAAGCCTTGGCCTGATCGGCGTCGGTCTGCTCCTTCATCTTCTCGTCCAGCGCCTTCCACTTCTCGAGCTCGACATAGGCGCGTGCCATCTCGATGAGCTCATGCTGGTGGACGTTGAACAGATCGGCCGCCTGCGCGGCCGGCATCTTCGTCGCAGGCCGCAGCGCCTGAGCAACTCCGGCGACCATGACCTCCAGACGCGTCTCGAGCAGAGTCCGCTGCAGGCGTCCCGACCTGATCCGCTTGTCGCCGAGGTTCGGGGTCAGCGCATCCGAGATCGCCCGTCCGGCATTGGCCAGACCGGTGCGGTAGAGCGTATGTTCGGCGGCCTGGGTGCCGATGAAGCGGGCGGCTCCGCCGACGTCGAGGTTCGCGAATTCCTTCGCATAATCGCCGAGGAGGCGCTTGGCCACGAGCTGCAGCAGCACCGTGTTGTCGCCTTCGAAGGTGACATAGACGTCGAGGTCGGCGCGCAGCCCCACGAGGCGGTTCTCCGCCATGAATCCGGCACCGCCGCAGGCCTCACGGCATTCCTGGATGACGTCGAGCGCCATCCAGGTCGAGTCGGCCTTGAACGCAGCCGCCCGGGTCTCGAGCAGAGCCCGGTTCTCCTCGGAGTCATCGGCTCCGGCGAAGACCTCTTCGAAGGAGGTCAGCAGCTTCTCGTGCGCGAACGCCGAGGCGTACACGGCGGCGAGGGCTGGCATGAGGCGACGCTGATGCCGGCCGTAGTCGAGCAGAGTCGTCTCGGCGAAGTCATCGCCGGCCGTGAACTGCTTGCGTTCGAGTCCGTAGCGCACGGCGATGTCGAGGGCGATCTTCGATGCGACCACGGAGGCGCCGTCGAGCGAGACGCGGCCCTGGACCAGAGTGCCGAGCATCGTGAAGAAGCGGCGTCCCGGCGATTCGATGGGTGAGGAGTACGTGCCGTCGGCGGTGACGTCTCCATAGCGATTGAGCAGGTTCGTGCGTGGGATCCGCACGGAGTCGAAGGCGAGGCGCCCATTGTCGACTCCCTTGAGCCCGCCCTTGTAGCCGTCGTCTTCGATCGAGACTCCCGGCATCGGCTCACCGGCCTCGTCGCGGACGGGCACGAAGAATGCATGCACCCCGTGCTTGACTCCCTTGGTGATGAGCTGAGCGAAGACGACGGCGGCCCGGGCATCGCGGGCGGCGTTGCCGATGTACTCCTTCGTTGCGGCCCGGAAGGGGGTCTCGATGACGAACTCTTCGGTCGCCTCATCGTAGGTGGCGGTGGTCGCCACGTTCGCCACATCGGATCCGTGCCCGATCTCCGTCATCGCGAACGAACCCAGCAGACGGCCGGACTGAGCGTCGAGCAGCCACTTCTGATGCTGTTCCTTATCCCCGAGATGGAGGATCGCTCCGCCGAAGAGTCCGAACTGGACGCCGGCCTTGATCTGCAGGCTCGGGTTGGCCGTGACGGTCTCTTCGAACCCGGCGACGTTCGTGGCGTGTTCGTTCTTTCCGCCCATCTCCGGTGACAGCCCTGTCATCGGCAGTCCGGTCTCGGCCATCATCATGACCCCGTCGAGGGTCTTCGCCCGTGCGGTGTCGAGATCATCGGCCGGATCGTCATGGGTCGACGACGCTTCGGCCAGGGTCCGCCCGAGTCGGCGAGCTTCTGCCCAATGTCCGTCGAGGACGTCGTTCATGGCTTTCGGGTCAAGAGACAGCTTCATTTTTCTACTCCTCGTTGTTCGGGCAGGGTTGCCCAGAGCCAATGGGTGATGGTGGTGG
This sequence comes from Brevibacterium pigmentatum, assembly GCF_011617465.1. Taxonomy (NCBI): domain Bacteria; kingdom Bacillati; phylum Actinomycetota; class Actinomycetes; order Micrococcales; family Brevibacteriaceae; genus Brevibacterium; species Brevibacterium pigmentatum. Next base: position 1,929,617 of record NZ_CP050153.1, on the reverse strand, counting down.
CGAATTCCTCGGGCCGGTCCGGTCGGGACAGCCACGTCTCGGTGGCGGCGCGGACGAAACCGATCGCTCCGGCCGACCACAGCCGAGCCTGCTCCCCGCTCAGGTCGAGGCGTTCGGCCAGCTGCCCGGCAACGGAATTGAAGAAACCGCCGGTCTCCTCGGGCGCGAACCGGTTGACCGCGGTGTCGCAGAAGCGATACACGTTCGGGGAATTCCCGGCGAGCGTGACGAATGCGCGGATCATCGCGGCCAGGGACTCCTGCGCCGCGGCTGAACCCTCGCCCTTCGCCGAGGCGGCCGCGGCCTCATCGAGAGACCGGACGATGACGCCCATCGCCCATTCGCCCATGGCTGCCTGCAGACCCGCCCGGTCGGCGAAGTATCGGTAAAGCACCGACTTCGACGTTCCGGTCGCGTCCGAGATCTGCTCCATCGACATGTCATCGCCGTATTCGTCGACGACGAGCCGCACAGAGCGCAGAAGTTCGCGACGACGCTCATCGCGGTGCTTCTGCCACCTCGTCGAGCGGCCGTCTGTGATCGATTTCATGTAACCGACAGTATCAGGTACTGTCGGTATCGGCTAAATCAACCACTCGGAGGTGCACATGTCCGCTCCCAACAACCGCGCCGTCATCCTCGGCGGCAACCGAATTCCGTTCGCCCGCTCGAACAAGCAGTACTCGAAGGCCACGAACCTCGATATGCTCACTTCGGCCATCGACGGGCTCGTCGCCCGCTTCGGATTGGCCGGGGAGAATATCGGCGAAGTCGCCGGAGGCGCCGTCCTTAAGCACTCGAAGGACTTCAACCTCACCCGTGAGGCCGTGCTCGGCTCGGCCCTGGCGCCGACGACGCCCGCCTTCGATCTCGGTCAAGCCTGCGCCACCGGCCTGGAAGCCGTGGTCAGCCTCAACAACAAAATCAACGCCGGACAGATCGAGTCCGGAATCGCCTCCGGCGTGGATTCGACGTCCGACGCTCCGATCGTCATCAACGATTCGATGCGCGAGATCCTCCTCGAACTCACCCGTGCGAAGACGATGGTGCAGAAGGCGAAGATCGCCTCGCAGATCCGCCCTGCCTACCTCGCACCGCAGGCACCGAGCACGGGCGAACCGCGCACGGGCTTGAGCATGGGCGAGCACCAGGCGATCACCACGGCTGCCTGGGGCATCAGCCGACAGGCTCAGGACGAACTCGCCGTGGCCTCGCACAAGAACCTCGCCGCGGCATGGGAGTCCGGATTCTTCGACGATCTCACGACTCCGTACCTCGGGGTCAGCCGCGATACGAACGTGCGTGCCGATTCGACCGTGGAAGCGCTGGCGAAGCTCAACCCCGTCTTCGGCAAGAAGCTCGCCGCCGAGGCGACCATGACCGCCGGCAACTCGACCCCGCTGACCGACGGCGCTTCCTCGGTGCTGCTGGGCAGCGAGGACTGGGCCGCCGAACACGGATACACCCCGCTGGCTCGACTCGTCGATGCCGAAGCCGCCGCCGTCGATTTCGTCGACGGTGACGAGGGACTGCTCATGGCGCCCGCCTATGCCGTGCCGCGCCTGCTCGCGCGCAATGGCCTGACCTTCGATGATTTCGACGTCTTCGAGATCCACGAGGCATTCGCCTCCACCGTGCTCTCGCATCTGGCGGCCTGGGAATCGGAGGAGTTCTGCCGTGGCAAGGTCGGACTCGACAAGGCGCTGGGGACCATCGACCGCGACAAGCTCAACCCACTGGGTTCGAGCCTCGCCGCCGGCCACCCCTTCGCCGCCACTGGCGGACGTATCATCGCCAGCACCGCCAAGCACCTGAAGACCACCGGAAAGAAGCGCTCCCTGGTCTCGATCTGCGCCGCAGGCGGACAGGGACTCACCGCGATTGTGGAGGCAGCATGAAAGACACCTATCTCTCCCTCGTCAACGGACCGCTGAAGCAGGTCGCCAAGACCCTCGGTCTGCCGCAGCCGGTCGAGCTCAACCGCTTCGGCTCCACCCCGGCGTCGTATGAGAACAAGCCGGTCCTCGTCCTCGGTGCTGGTCCCGGCGCCCAAGGCCTGGCCGATCAGCTGCTGGAGAACGGACTCGAGGTCCGCCGCAACGCCCAGACCGGTGAGAAGCTGCGGGCTGTCATCGCCGTCCTCGACGATGCGCAGTCTCCGGCCGATCTGTCACCGGTCGTCCTCGAAGTCGGTGCCGCCCTGCGTTCACTGGCCGCCTGTGGTCGAGTGATCACCATCTCGACGGCACCGGATGCGCAGAGCCAGACGCCGGAGCAGGCCGCCACCGCCCAGGGCATCACCGGCTTCACCAGGTCGGTCGCCCATGAGATGCGCGCCGGCGCCACCGCCAACGGGATCCTGCTCGACGGAGTCGACCTCACCGCACCCTCGGTGGCAGCGGCCCTGTGGTTCCTGCTCTCCGGCAAATCCGCCTATGTCTCCGGCCAGTTCCTCACGGTCTCCTCCGACGCCGGGCAGCGACTGAGCCTGAGCGAATTCATGTCCACCGGCGATGCCGGCCCGCTGGCCGGACGCACCGCTGTGGTGACCGGTGCCGCACGCGGAATCGGAGCCGCGATCGCCGAGAATCTCGCCCGTGACGGCGCCTACGTCGTCGGCGTCGACATGCCGCAGGCCGGTCAGGCGCTGGCGCAGGTGATGAACCGGATCGGCGGCAAGTCGCTGCAGCTCGACATCACCGCAGCCGATGCCCCGGACAAGATCACCGAGGCGCTCGGAGCACCCGTGGACATCCTCGTCCACAACGCCGGCATCACTCGAGACAAGATGCTGGCGAACATGGACGCGGCCAAATGGGATTCCGTCATCGCCGTCAATATCGCCGCGCAGACGATGATCAATTCTCGACTGGCGGAGAAGGGACTCTTCGCCGACGGCGCCCAGGTCGTCTCCCTGGCCTCGACGTCGGGTATCGCGGGCAACCGCGGCCAGACGAACTACGCGACTTCGAAGGCCGGAGTCATCGGACTCACCGCCGCCTCGGCGGAGGACTTCGCTGCTCGTGGGGGCGCGATCAACGCGGTGGCGCCCGGGTTCATCGAAACGGATATGACCGCGAAGATGCCGACATTGACCCGCCAGGTCGCCCGCCGGCTCTCGAGCCTGCAGCAGGGCGGTCAGCCGGTCGACGTCGCCGAAGCCATCGGCTTCCTCGCCTCCAGCGGTGCTCGCGGCATCAACGGACAGACCCTGCGCGTGTGCGGTCAGAACATGGTGGGTGCATGATGGCGGATTCGATGCTTCCCATCTACGCTCGTGCCCTGCTCAAGACCCTGCCGGTGGGACCGCGCACCGGTCCGGAGCTGCCGGACTATGCGATCGATCGCAGCATCCCGCTCGAACCGGTCGCCTATGCGGGCTTCGCCCATGTCGTCGGCCACGGCCTGGACGACATCGTCCACCCCGGCTATCTGCACATCCTCGGCTTCCCGCTGAGCATGCAGCTGCTGGCCGATCCCGAGGTGCCGCTGCCGATGATGGGGATGGTCCACATCCACAACCGCGTCGATATGCATTCGCAGGCCCGCCTCGGCGAGGTCGTCGACTTCCACCTCGAACTCGCCGGTCCCTTCGAGCACACGAAGGGCACGACGATCGAGGTGCGGCTCGAGGCGAAGGTCGACGGACGCCCCGTGATGGACGAGATCTCCACGTACCTGGCCAAGGGGCGGAAGCTGTCGGGAGCCAAGCCGAAGGCGCAGGTGCCGCACTTCGAGTTCACGGCGCCGCAGGCGAGCGCCGTATGGCGTCTGGATCCGATCATCGGCCAGCGCTATGCGAAGGTCTCCGGAGACTACAACCCGATCCACCTCAACGGTCTGGCCGCGAAGGGATTCGGTTTCCCGAAGCAGATCGCACACGGGATGTACAGCGCCTCGCGGGCGTTCTCGGCGATGGATCCCCGCCTCGAGTCCTACCGTTGGGACGTGTCGTTCGCGAAGCCGATCCTGCTGCCGGGAACGGTCGGCTATGCGCTGACCGAAGGGCGTCGCCACGAGGCCGCGCAGTCGGCTGTCTTCGATCTGAAGAACGGCAAACCGCACGTCCTCACGCAGGTGGCACACCTCAACTGATGGCGTGAGAAGTGCAGTGCGTCACAAAAGCCGATTTCGATTTTGCGACACCGTTTCGCGCATGTAGAGTTATCTCTGTTGCCAGCGCGAGTGGCGGAATTGGTAGACGCGCTAGCTTGAGGTGCTAGTGCCCAACTTATCGGGCGTGGGGGTTCAAGTCCCCCTTCGCGCACAACGAGGAGATGGCCTCCGGATTTCGATCCGGAGGCCATCTTCGCATTCTCCCCGGCTTCCGACGCGCGGGTGGGATACGGTGGTGACTGTCAGGCCGATCACAGCACTGCCGCGTGATCCACCCACCACCGAGGGGAGTCCCCGTGTTTGATTTCAGTGCCGCAGAGGACGAAGTGACCGAACTGTGCCGTCAGCTCATCCGCATCGACACCCAGAACTGGGGCGGGAACAAAGCCAACCCGGAGCTGCCGGCCGCTGAGCTCATCGCCTCCTGGCTCGCCGAGGTGGACCTGAAGTCCGAAATCGTCGAATCCTCACCGGGACGGGCCAATCTCGTCGCCCGTGTCAAGGGCTCGGATCCGCAGGCTCCGGCTCTCGTCGTCCACGGCCACACCGACGTCGTTCCCGCGGCCGCGGAGGACTGGAGTGTCGACCCCTTCGAGGGCGTCATCAAGGACGGTCTGCTGTGGGGCCGCGGCGCGGTGGACATGAAGAACATGGACGCGATGATCGTCGCCTCCGTCCGGGCGATGCTGGCCCAAGGACTCACCCCTCGCCGAGACCTCGTGATCGCCTTCTTCGCCGATGAGGAGGCAGGCGGCAACTACGGCGCCCGTCATATGGTGCGCAACCGGCCCGAACTGTTCTCCGGAGCCACCGAGGCGATCTCGGAGGTCGGCGGCTACTCCGTGGACGTGCGCGGACAGCGCGTCTACCTCATTCAGACGGCGGAGAAGGGACTGGCCTGGCTGAACCTCATCGCTCACGGCACCGCCGGACACGGGTCTCAGCGCAATGACGACAACCCCGTCACGCGGCTCGCCGCCGCGATCACGAGGATCGGCAATCACCCGTGGCCTCAGGAGATCCCCTTGGCCACGCGAAAGCTGCTCGAAGGCGTCTCGGAGCTCACGGGGATCGAGTTCACGGCAGAGACGATCCCGCAGCTGCTCGCCGAGCTCGGATCGGTCGAGAAGTTCGTGGCACCGACCTTGCAGAACACCTCGAACCCGTCATTCCTCGAAGCCGGATACAAACACAACGTCATCCCCGGCACCGCGACCGCCTACGTCGACTGCCGCACACTGCCGGGTCAGCACGAAGACGTGATGCTCAAGATCAAGGAGCTCGCGGGGGAGGGCATCGACATTTCCGCAGAGGACGAAGGCGAGGCGCTCGAGTCGCCGTTCGACACTCCGCTGGTCGCGCAGATGCAGAAGAGCCTGCTCGCCGATGACCCGAGCGCGAAGGTTCTGCCCTACACGCTCTCCGGAGGCACGGACAACAAGTCGATGGCCGAGCTCGGCATCACCGGCTACGGCTTCGCCCCGCTCCAGCTCACCAGCGACCTCGACTTCCCGGCCATGTTCCACGGCGTCGACGAGAGGGTGCCGATCTCGGCGCTCAAGTTCGGGACGCGGGTTCTCGGCGACTTCCTGATGAACGCCTGACCGGGACCGGCAGCACCGTCACGATCCCGACGAGCACTCCAGCAGCGCTGAGCACCGTGGTCAGCGTGACGTCGGAGCCCGGGATCGGCAGCAGCGCATCGAGTGCCAACGCCCCGACCAGATTGCCGAAGAGCGCGAACAAGCTGAGCAGCAGCACGCCCAGCCGTGCCACGGTCACCGTGGTCAGAGCGATGAAGACCACGCCGAAGGCCCCGCCGAGGAGGATCCACCACTGACCCGGGGAGGCCGGGAATCCGCTCCAGGGAACGCCTGATCCGAGCAGGATGAGCGTGCCGACGACGAGTGCGGCGAAGCCGACCGTGAAATTCACCGTCGTCGCGACCACCGCCGACCCAGTAGCGGCACGAATATGGCCGTTGAAGGCCTGCTGCACACTCGTCAGCGTCCCGGAGACGAACGGCAGCAGGGGAGCCCACAGCGGTACCCCCGACTGCAGACGATCACCAGCAGCAAACGCCAGGGACGCGAGCACGATGAGCACGCCGAGGATGCGCAGCACTCCCAGCCGCTGCCGACCTCCGGGCGGCAGATCGGTGGAATCGACGATGAGTCCGCCGGTGACCTGACCGGAGACGAAAGCCATTGTGAACATGGCCACGCCGATGCGAGGAATGGTCGTGGCCTGCGCGATGACGACGAGACAGCCGCTCAAGCCCCCGAGGAGCATCCACCAGGGCACGGTGCGTTCACGCAGCAGTGCGACGAGTCGTCGGGCCGCCCCTCGTGAACGGGCCGAGACCGCAAGGGCGATGCCGACACAGAGGAGTCCGACGACGAATGAGACGAGCGCGGCGAAGACGGCGTGGCCGAGCACCTGACCGAGCAGGCCGTTCGCTCGTCCCTGCAGGGACATCGCCGCTCCCGCAGCGATCGTGACGAGACCAGCGGTGAGGACAGTGACGAGGGAGGAAGACCTCACACCATCAGCTGCTCAGAGTCAGCGGCATGATCTTCCGGCGCAGCCAGACGGTGCGGACTCCGCCGACGGAGATGCGGGTCCGAGCGAGTTCCCACTGTCCGTATTCCGCCTGGTCGTTGAGTTCCTGCAGGCTGACCGAACGCGGCACATCACGAGAGAACGAGACCTTCCGGAACTCGTAGGTCATACGTGGACGCTGACGTTTCATAGCCTCACCCTAGACGATCTGGGCTAGTCTTGGCGGTATGCCCGTCATCGTTCTTCTGCGGCACGGCCTCTCCAGCGCCAACGTCTCCGGAATCCTGGCCGGACGCGCCCCCGGCGTGTCTCTCACCGACGAGGGGAGACGGGCCCTGCGGGCCAACCTCGAACTGCTGCCGCACCGGCACTTCGCCCGCCTTCTGCATTCACCGCTGCAGCGATGCCAAGAGACCGCGATGGTCGCGGCGGAGGTGGCCGAATTCGATGACATCGCCGTCGATGACGCCGTCATCGAACTCGACTACGGCGAGTGGACGGGACGAACGCTCAAAGAGCTGGGGCGAGAGCCCCTATGGAAGACCGTGGTGACGTCAGCGTCGCAGGCGAGGTTCCCCGGTGGCGAATCCATCACCGAGGCGGCCGACCGATCGACGGCCCGCGTCCGTGACCTCGTGGCGCAGCTGCGCGAGGAGGAACGCGCCGATGCGGACCTCGGGGCCGCTTCGAAATCAGGGACTGCCTCGGAGTCAGGGACCGACGTTGGGAAGCCAGCGCCGCCTCGGTGGGCGATGATCGTCTCCCACGGAGACATCATCAAGGCGATCATCGCCGATGCACTGGGAATGCCCCTCGACGAATTCCAACGTCTGAGCGTCGCTCCGGGATCATTCACGGTCATCGACTATTCCGGTGATAGGCCGGTGCTCGCAGCGATGTCAGTGACCGCAGCCGGACTCGCACAGTCTGCCGCCGTCGGCGGCGGCGGAATGCGCTGATCTCGGCAGTCGTGTGAATGCGCTGATCCCGGCACTCATGAGCGAGTGCCGGGATCAGTTCATGCTGGTGCAGGACGGGACGTCGACTCAGACGGCGGCGAGGACTCCCGTGCCGAGCAGGATATAGAGGACGATGCCCAATGCTACGCGGTACCAGACGAAGATGGCGAAGGACTTCGTCTCCACGTACTTGAGGAACCAGTGGATGACGACGAGGCCGAGCCCGAAGGCGATGATCGTGGCGAGGATCGTCGGTCCCCAGCCGAGCACCATGGCCTCGCTGCGACCCAGCGTCTGCGCCACGCCGTAGAGGCCCGAACCGACGACGGCGGGAATGGCGAGGAGGAACGAATAGCGGGCCGCGGAAGGACGGTCGAAGCCCATGAACCGGCCGGCCATGATCGTGCCGCCGGAACGTGACACGCCGGGAATGACGGCGAGAGCCTGAGCGAAGCCGTACAGAATGCCCTGACCCCAGGTCATGTCCTCGAGGGTGCGTTCGCGCTTTCCGGCCCAGTCGGCGATGCCGATGATGAGACCGAAGACGATGAGCATCGTCGCCGTGATCCAGAGGCTGCGCAGAGCGCCCTCGATGTAGTCCTGGAAGAGCAGGCCGATGATGACGATGGGAATCGAACCGACGATGATGAGCCAGCCCAGGCGCACCTCGGGATCCTTGCGATCATGCTTGCCGACGAGCGCCTTGCACCATTTCGAGATGATCGAAACGATATCGCTCCAGAAGTAGACGACGACGGCCGCCTCGGTGCCGATCTGGATGATGGCGGTGAAGAACGCGCCCGGATCGGAACCGGGAAGCATGAGTTCGCCGACGATGCGCACATGCGCCGACGAGGAGATCGGGAGGAACTCGGTGAGTGCCTGCACGATTCCGAGAACGGCAGCGACCAGCCAGTCGTACATACGACTCCTTGAGAATATGAGGTAGGAACGAAACCACGGTAGTCGCAGCATCGGGTAACCTCAAGAAACATGAAGCACCAACGCCTCGGCACCACCGGTCTGGAAGTCAGCGATGTGGGTCTCGGGACCTTCGAGTGGGGGCATCGGGTCGATGACCAAGTCGCCCAACGCCTCGTCGATGAGTACAAAGACGCAGGTGGCAACCTCATCGAGCTGCCCAGTTCGGCCACGATGTCCGCCGAGGTGCTCGGGCAGCTGCGACTTCCCGAAGAGATTCTGGTGCTGGCCCGAGTGGGCGTGTCCATGAGTGAACCCGACCACATCGAGGTCGGACTCGGGCGCTCGAGAATCCTCAGTCAGGTCGAATCTCTTCTGCGCACAGTGGGTCGCGAACACCTCGACGTGCTCGTCCTCGACGTCTTCGATGCCGAGGTCGACCGTGCCGAGACCGCCTCGGCGGTTGAGACGCTGCTGACGTTGGGAAAGATCCGCTACGTCGGAGTGTCCCATCACACCGGTTGGCAGCTGGCGGAGATGCGCGGTGCCGGAATTCCGGTCGCCTGTGCCGTAGCCGAATACTCTCTGCTCAATCGCGAGGCAGAGGCTGAGCTTGTCCCCGCCACGGACTATGCGGGCGTCTCACTCATCGCCGGAGCCGGGCTGGGCCGCGGAGTGCTCACCGACAAATACCGGAACGCGACACCGCAGGATTCGCGCCTGGCGGGGGAGCTGAGCGAATACGCCGGTGCCTACCTCGACGAGCGGTCGAATCGGGTGCTCGCCGGCGTCCGTCGCGCCGCGACCGCACTGGGTGTCTCACCCTTGGACATCGCCCTGGCCTTCAACCGCCAGCACGGAATCGCCAGCACCTTGGTCTCGCCGCGCACCCCGGCGCAACTGGCCGAGGTCACCGGCAGCGCGGTCGAATTGGCCGATGAGATCGCCGAGGTGCTCGACCAGATCTCGTGGAGTCCGCCGGCCTAGAGCGCCCGTCGGCTCAGCGCCGCGGGTCCGATTCTGTCTGAAGCACTCAGTCGTCCTCGTCATCATCGTCGAGGAGGAACTCGTCATCGTCCTTGGCATCCTCGACATCATCGAAGAGTTCGAACGGGGTGACTTCGTCGAACGCTGTGTAGATCGCGTCTTCGTAGATTTCGAAGGCATCGGCCAAAGCCATATAAGCGGCTTCGACTCGGGGGTCTTGGTCACCGTTGCGGTGTGCGGATGCAGCGTAGTGCGCTCTCACTGCTTCGAGGAATGCGTCCAGGGCCTCACGAGGATCAGTGCTCATGACTCAAATGTATCCCAGGCCGGACCGACATGTAAGTGTTTGAACTAGGCTGAAGACATGGCAGCTCTGTACGACCACCCCACACCCGATCGTTTCGTCGTCGGCACAATCGGACTTCCCGGCGAGAGGACGTTCCTCCTCCAAGCGAAATCCGGCAATGCGCTCACGACCGTGGTCGTCGAGAAGGAGCAGGTCGAGATCCTCTCCGATCGGATCACCGAACTGCTCGACATGGTGATGATCAAGGACCCGGCCGCCCGGGTTCCGCAGACGGCGCTCGATGATCGCATCGACAATGCCGGGCTCAACGTTCCCATCGAACCGGAGTTCCGCGTCGGCACGATGAGCCTGGGCTGGGACACCGTCAAACATGAACTCGTCATCGAATGCTTCGAACTCACCGAGGCGGACGCCCAGGCCGGAACCTCCGCCGACCCCGATGATGACGAAGTCGAACGCGAAGTCCTGCGCGTCGTCCTCGACGCCGCCGCTGCCCGAGAATTCGCCCGCCGCGGAGAACAGGTCGTCAGCGCCGGACGCGGAGACTGTCCGTTCTGCTCCCTTCCGCTCGAACCCGACGGCCATCTGTGTCCGCGTGCCAACGGGATCCCGCGCGCCTGAACTGTGATGGACCATGGGATTCTCCTCGACGCTCTGGAAGCGGGGGACTGGACGGAGATGGGCTCGATCCCACGCGCCAGCAACGACACCCGCCTGCTCGTCCTCGAACACGAAGGCCGGGCGATCAAGGCCGTGTACAAACCCATCTCCGGAGAACGGCCTCTGACGGACTTCCCGCTGGAGACGCTGGCACTGCGCGAGGTCGCAGCCTTCCGACTCTCCAACGCACTCGACCTCGGAGTGGTCCCGCCGACCGTGCTGCGCGACGACCTGCCCGCCGGTCGCGGCTCTCTGCAGGCCTATGTCGAAGCCTCCGACGCTGACGAAGCGGTGACCCTGTCGACGGTGAACGCAATCCCCGTCGATCACACCCCGATCTTCGCTCTGCGCACTGAGGACGGTCGCGATCTCGTGCTCTCCCATTCGGTCGACGAGGGGCTGCGAGCCATCGCCTTCTTCGACCTGCTGGCCAACAATGCCGACCGCAAAGCCGGCCATGTCATCACCGGCAGCCCACTGCCGAGCACCGCCTCCGCCGATATCGGCATCTTCGGCATCGACAACGGCCTGACCTTCCACCATGAGGAGAAGCTGCGCACTGTACTGTGGGGTTTCTCTCGCACCTCCTTCTGCGCCGAAGAGATCGATGCCTTGCAGGAAGTCGCCGCCATGGACGACACACTGCGGACACAGCTGAGCGACTGCCTGTCGGCCGACGAACTGGAAGCACTGAAATACCGGGCGAACCGGCTTCTCTCCGCCGAGTTCTTCCCCGAAGCACCCGCCGATCGCACCGTGATTCCCTGGCCGCCGATCTGAAACAGGCATCACGGCGGTACGGAAGTGCCGAACGCCTGCCTCTCGGTTAGGCTGGGTGCCGTGAAGTCATGGCCCGAACCTCAACTGCCCCGTCTGACCAGCACCGGCAAGGTGCCCACGGTATTCGACACGAGCACCCGCAGCCCGCGCCGACTGCGCGGATCCGAGCAGACCGCGCGACTCTACGTCTGCGGCATCACCCCCTACGATGCGACGCACCTCGGGCATGCCGCCACCTATGTGGCCTTCGATCTGCTCAATCGGATCTGGCGCGATGCGGGACTCGAGGTCGACTATGCACAGAACACCACTGATGTCGACGACCCGCTGCTGGAGCGGGCCGATGCCACGGGAGTCGATTGGCGCGAACTCGCCTCCTCCCAGATCCAGCTCTTCCGCGAGGATATGGAAGCCCTGCGGGTGATCCCGCCGGCCAGCTTCATCGGCGTCGTCGAATCCGTCGACGAGATCGCCGCCGGTGTCCGGGACCTCGTGGACAGGGGGGCCGCCTACACCCTCGACAACGGTGACGTCTACTACCGGGTGTCGACTCAGATCACCCCGCCGTTCGGCACCGTCAGCCATGACGATCGGGAGACCATGGCAGCACTGTCGGCCGAACGCGGCGGAGACCCCGAGACCCCGGGCAAGGAGAACCCCATCGACCCGCTGCTGTGGCGGGCCGAACGCGAAGGCGAACCCTCCTGGGACGGTGGAACTCTCGGACGCGGACGACCGGGGTGGCATGTCGAATGCACGGTCATCGCCGATAAATACCTCGGCTTCCCCGTCGATGTGCAGGGAGGCGGAAACGACCTCATCTTCCCGCACCACGAGATGAGCGCCGCCCACGCATCTGCGTGGCGGAAGAAGCCGATGGCGAAGACCTATATGCACACCGGGATGGTTGGTCTCGACGGCGAGAAGATGAGCAAGTCGAAAGGCAATCTCGTTCTCGTCTCGCAGCTGCGCGAGCGCGGAGTCGACCCCATGGTCATCCGCACCGTGATCCTGTCCAACCACTACCGCAGCGACTGGAGCTTCACCGAGGAGCAGCTGTCCATCGCCGAGGCTCGCCTCGAGGCATGGAAGCACGCGGCCAAATGCGAATCAGAATGTCGACAGGGTCTGCGCGAGCACATCATCGGCCTGCTGCGCGAAGCACTCACCGATGACCTCGACAGCCCCCGGGCCCTGGGCATCCTCGACGAATGGGCCGAACACTACGCAGACTCCCAGGCTTCGGAGACCGCGGCGCTCAGCGGCGACCGAGTCGCCGATGCCGTCGATGCCCTGCTGGGCATCCGCCTGCTCGACTGACGCTGCTCGACTGACGCTGCTGGACTGACGCTGCTGGACTGACGGCGATCGGCGTTCATCGCCGGATCCCCGGATGCCCGTGGTTCACTTATCGCGGCCGCGTTTGCGCAGATAGCGTTCGAACTCGGCTGCGATGGCGTCACCGCTGGCTTCTGGCAGCTCTGCCGAATCGTTCTGCTTCTCCAGTGCTCTGACGAGTTCGGCCAGCCTGGGGTTGAGGGAGACGAGTTCGTCGGCGCCGAGTTCCCAGGCCCGGCTCTCCTCTTCGAGCACGTGGATGTCGACTTCGATGCCGGCATAGCGTTCGACCGCCTTGGCCAGCGCGAGCTCGGCCTTCGGCGATGGCGACTCGGCCAGGTAGTCCGGCACACCCACCCACAGATTGATCGCCCTGACACTCCGCCATCGGCAGGCGACTCCGAGGAGCCCGAGAATGCCGATGGGGCCCTCATAGCCGTTCGCGTCGATGCCGAGCTCGGACGCGAGCTCCGAGTCCTCCGTATTGGCCACCACCGGCAGTGGACGCGTATGCGGAACCTCGGCATGGAGCCCGCCGAGGAGGACGACGGTATCGTCGTCACCGACGTGAGCGAGGACGAGGGAGAGGAACTCCCGCCATTTCAGACCCGGTTCGTGACCGTGGATGACAGTGATCGGCCGTTCGCCGAGGCGGCCCCGATGAACCGCGACACCCGGCCAGGCGATCGAGGCGGTTCCATCCTCGTCGCGGATGATCTCGGGTTCGGAGAAGCGGAATTCGTAGAACCCATCAGTATCGAGGATCTCGGAGTCGTTCAGGTCCCAGACCTCGATGAGATCCTTGACCAGCGAACTCGCCGCTTCGGAAGCATCGGCATCCTGACCTTCGAAGGCGATGAACACGAGTGCCCCGGACCCGGATGGAAGAATACTCATGGTTCCAGACTACGCTGGGCGTATGACGAACCATGCATCAGCCGACCCTGCCGCTGTCCTGTGGGACATGGACGGAACCCTGGTCGACACCGAGCCGTATTGGATCCGTGCCGAGACCGAACTCATGAACGCCCACGGCCTGCCCTGGTCGGAAGAGCAGGGGCTCGAATTCGTCGGCAACGAGCTGATCGTCTCCGCCCGAATGATGCGGGACGCCGGCCTCGACCTGCCCGCCGAGGAGATCGTCGAAACTCTGATGGGCAACGTCATCGCACAGATCCGTCAGTCCGTGCCGTTCCGTCCCGGTGCTCTGGAGCTGCTGGCCGAACTCAAGGATGAAGGCATCCCGAGCGTCATGGTCACGATGTCCTACCGGCCGCTCGCCGAGGCGGTCATCGCCAGCTGCCCTCCCGAGAGCTTCGCCGGGCTCGTCTCCGGCGATGAGGTGTCCGCCGGCAAACCGGATCCCGAACCGTACCTGCGCGGGGCGGCCCTGCTCGACCTCGATCCGGCCGACTGTGTGGCTCTCGAGGACTCGAAGCCGGGCCTGGCCAGCGCCGAGGCGGCCGGAACCATTGCGATCGGGATCCCGCATTTCGTCGACCTCGAACCGCGTCCGGGCCGCATCCTCTGGGACAGCCTCGAAGGCCGCGGAGTCGCCGAACTGCGACGTCTCCGCGCTCAGCAGAGCGCCTGAAACTCAGGCCCCGACGATCTTCGTGATCTCCGGAGTCGGGGGAGCGGTGTTGCCCCAGGCCGGGCAGAGCGGTTTGAACGTGCACCAATTGCACAGCGGTGACTTCTTCGGCCGCCACCGATCCGACTCGGCAGAGGCGATGATGTCCTTCCAGATCGCATCGATCTCGAACTGCGTCTGTTCGACCTCAGCCATCGTCGGATGCGACTTCAGCACGCTGCGCGAACCCAGATACATCAGCTGCAGGGTGTGGACGAGTTCGCCGGAGAGCCGGTAGACGACGAGAGCGTAGAAGCCCATCTGGAACTTCGCCTCCCGCCCGTACTGCGGCTTCGGCTGCTTGCCCGTCTTGTAGTCGACCAGACGCTGCTCGCCGCCGGGGGCGACATCGACCCGGTCGATGAACCCGCGCAGCTCGAGTCCGTTGTCGAGGGTCGTGCGGACGAACTTCTCCGTCTCCTCCGGTTCGAGATGCTCCGGATACTCGAGGACGAAGTAGGAATCGATGAGCCGACGCGCCGATGTGAAGAACGTCTCCTTCTCCGATTCCTCTCCGAAGATCTCGAGGACGTCCGGGTCCTTCTCGACGAGCTCCTCCCACGCCGGCATGAGCATCGTCTGCGCGAGTTCGGCCGTGCGCTCGGCCGCCGGTGCGGTGAAGAGCTTCTCGAGCACCGAATGGACGACCGTGCCGCGGAACGCCGCCTGCGAAGGCGGCTCCGGCAGCTTGTCGATGCTGCGGAAGCGGAACTTCAGAGGGCATTGGATGAAGTCGTTGGCCCGGGAGGGCGAGAGACTGGTGAGCTCGGCCATAACTCCACTGTAACGACCTGCCCGGACACGACGTGGCGACCAGCGGTCGGAGCGTCGTCGCTGTTAGGCTGAGTTACCGACCCCCAGTGGTCCGCTGACCACGACATCGACCGGAGGAACCCCTTCAATGGCCGCGAAAAACCACCACCCTGGTGCGTCATCGGGTCTGCGCTTGGGCACCGTCCTCGGCGCACCGGTGATTCTGGCGTGGTCGTGGTTCCTCGCCGCCATCGTGATCACCATCCTCTTCACCCCGTGGCTCAATCAGGTCCGACCGGATCTGGGCATCGGGGCCTGGTTCGTGGCCTTCGCCTACGCGGTGCTCCTCTTCGCCTCCGTCTTCCTCCACGAACTCGCTCACGGCGTCGCCGGTCAGTTCTACGGGCAGAAGGTCGCCGCGATCGAGCTCAACATCTGGGGCGGCTTCACGCGCTTCGAACCCCAGATGGACAATCCGCGCGACAAGGCCGCGATGACGAGCTTCGTCATCTCGATCGTCGGCCCCATCGTCAACATCGTTCTGGCCCTGCTGGGATGGTGGTGTCTCAGCGCCGCCAGCCCCACCTCGGTGCCGTGGCTGCTGCTCATCGCCGTCACCTTCGCCAACGTCGCGCTCGGTGCCATCAACCTGCTGCCGGGCATTCCGCTCGACGGCGGCTGGGCGCTGCAGGCGATCATGTGGCGCATCACCGGATCCCAGTTCCTCGGCACGATCGTGGCCAGCTGGGTCGGACGCATCATCGCCGTCGGCTTCATCGGCTGGTCGGTCATCACCCCGCTGCTGGCCGGCGAACGACCCCAACCGCTCACCGTGGCCTGGATGTCGCTCATTGCGATCATGCTGTGGTTCTCCGCGGGAGATGCCGCGACCCACGCCAAACGCGCCCGGAAGATGGAGACCTACGACCTCTCCCAAGTCATCCAACCGGCGATCGCTGCCACCTGGGACGCCGACCTGGCCGACACCCTCGACTATGCCAACACACTCGGGAACGCGAAGGAGCGCACACTCATCGTCGTCCTCGACCAGAAGGGGCTGCCGTACGGCCTCGTCGACCGGCACGCCGCAGCCGGTCGCCTCGCCGAGAACCTCGACGCCGTTCCCACCGGTGAAGTCGCCCGCCCCCTGGCCGGGTGGATCGGAGTGCCGAAGGACATCACCGCCCCGCACCTGCTCGAATCGCTCACGCATCGACCGAAGGCACAGTTCAGCCTGGTCATGGACGGAAACACCCTGGTCGGAGTCATCGACCTGCAGGAGTTCTTCGACGAACTGCTCGCGGCCTGAGCCGGTTGTGTGAGGCAATCCTCACCAGCGTAGAGTGGACTCATCATGACTCAGCCACTGCATTCCCGGCCCCCGCGCGTTCTCAGCCGCGGAGAGAAGGTCCAGCTCACCGACCCCAAGGGGCGGATGCACACCTTCGTGCTCGCCCCGGGTGAGCACTTCCACACGAACAAGGGCCTCATCAGCCACGATGACATCATCGGGCGCACAGAGGGAATCATCGTCGCGAACACCGGGGGAATCGACTTCCAGGTCTTCCGCCCACGCTACGAAGACTTCGTGCTCTCCATGCCCCGAGGGGCCGCAGTCGTCTACCCGAAGGACTCGGGACTCATCGTCACCCTCGGCGACATCTTCCCCGGCGCGACCGTCGTCGAAGCCGGCGTCGGATCCGGCGCCCTGTCGATGGCGCTGCTGCGTGCCGTGGGGTCGGAGGGATCCGTCCATTCGTTCGAGCTGCGTGAGGAGTTCGCGACGATCGCGGCGGGAAACATCGCCGACTTCTTCGACGGAGAACCGGAGAACTGGTCGGTCACCGTCGGCGATCTCGCCGAGACCCTGCCGCAGACCTTCGGACCCGGCAGCGTCGATCGTGTCGTCCTCGACATGCTCACCCCCTGGAATACGCTCGACGCGGTCAGCGAAGCCCTGACACCCGGTGGAATCGTCATCGCGTATGTGGCCACCGTTCCGCAGCTCTCCCGCTTCGTCGAAGCGCTGCGTGCCTCCGGCAGGTTCGCCGAACCCGAGTCCATGGAGGCCATGGTCCGCGGCTGGCATGTCGACGGACTCGCCGTCCGCCCCGACCACCGGATGATCGCCCACACCGGGTTCCTCATCATGGCCCGCCGAATGGCCGATGGCGTGAGCCCGCTGGAGAAGAAGAAACGCCCACAGGGAGCCACCGCCGCCGCTGAGGATGTGGCGGCGTGGACTGAACCCGAAGTCACCGAAGCAGCCATCGGCACCCGCACCGCACATGGGAAGAAGCTGCGCCGGGTGATGCGCGAGGCAGGCCGACGCCTGCGCGACGCGCCCGAGGGATCCGGCGACGCGCCGACCACAGATGTCACAGACAGCCCGACTGGCACGAGCACAGGGCCGAAGGAGGATCGATGACAGAGACCACGACCGAGGTGAAGAAGCTGCGCGAGGACACCGCTGCTCTGCGCCAGCAGCTCTACACCGCGGGCAAACGCAATGAGGCACTGTCGAAGACTCTGCGTACGGCCCGTGACGAACTGGGACGGATCAAGGAGGAGGCTCGGCGCCTGACCGAGCCGCCGAACAACTGGGGCACGCTCGTCGCCCTCGGCGAGAACGCCGTGACCGCCGATGTCATCGTCGGCGGCCGCCGGATGCGCGTGGCCGTCGCGCCCGAGGTCGAACCCGAGGGCCTGCGGGCCGGAGCCGATGTGCTCCTATCCGAAGGTCTCGTCGTCATCGGCACCGGCGACTTCCCACCCGTGGGATCAGTTGTCAACGTCCGCGAATTCGTCGACTCCCAGCGCATCCTCGTCGGAGCCCCAGGCGATGACGAACAGGTCTTCACCCTCGCGGCCGGCCTCGTCGACGCGGGACTGCGCGTCGGCGATGCCGTCGTCGTCGACACCCGCACCCACTACGCACTGCAGGTCGTCGAAAAGCCCGAGGTCTCCTCGCTGCTGCTCGAAGAGGTCCCCGACATCACCTACTCCGACATCGGCGGACTGGCCGACCAGATCGAACAGATCAAGGATGCCGTCGAGCTGCCCTTCGAGCATCCCGAGCTCTACACCGAGCACGGACTCAAACCACCGAAGGGAATCCTGCTCTACGGACCTCCCGGCTGCGGAAAGACGCTCATCGCCAAGGCCGTGGCGAACTCCCTGGCCGATCGCACGGGCAAGGTCCGCACGAGCAAGACCTACTTCCTCAACATCAAAGGCCCGGAGCTGCTGGACAAATACGTCGGAGAGACGGAGCGTCAGCTGCGCCTGATCTTCGCCCGAGCACGCGAGAAGGCCTCGGCCGGTTTTCCCGTCGTGGTGTTCTTCGACGAGATGGAATCCCTGTTCCGCACCCGCGGAACCGGAAAATCATCGGACGTAGAGACGACGATCGTGCCGCAGCTGCTCACCGAGATCGACGGCGTCGAACAGCTCGACAACGTCATCGTCATCGGTGCGTCGAACCGTGAGGACCTCATCGACCCCGCGATCCTGAGGCCCGGCCGACTCGATGTGAAGATCCGCATTGAACGCCCAGACGCCGAGGCCGCCCGGGACATCTTCGAGAAGTACCTGACCGCGGAGCTGCCCCTGCACTCGAGCGTGCTCGCCGGTCATGACACCCCCGCCGAGGCGGTCGCCGCACTCATCGACAGCTGTGTCGAACGGATGTTCGCAGAGACCCCGGAGAACGAATTCGTCGAGGTCAGCTATGCCGACGGTTCGAAGGAAGTCCTCCACTTCTCCGCTTTCGCCTCCGGAGCGATGATCCACAACATCGTCGACCGGGCGAAGAAGGCGGCGATCAAATCGCTGCTCGACACCGGCGAACGCGGTCTGCGTCCCGGACATTTCGAGGATGCGATCGCCGAGGAGTTCAGCGAACACGAGGATCTGCCGAACACGACGAACCCCGACGAATGGGCGCGGATCTCCGGCCGCAAGGGCGAACGCGTCACACATCTGCGGATGATGCACCTCGACACGACCAGGGGAGCCCCGACCGTGCCGTACGAGACCGAGATCGCCGAGGTGCGACCGAACTCCGACCTCGTCTGAGCCGTCCCGAACCCGGGAAGAGCGAAGAGCCCGCCGTCTCCGTCAGCTGACGGCCACGGCGGGCTCTTCGTGTGCGGATGTCCGCGGGTAGACCTCGCGACGAGGCGAAGGGCGTTCAGCGGCTGCGTCTGCGGCGGCCCGAACCGCCGGAGACGGCGGTGGCGATGAGACGCCAGCCGACGAGGGTGATGAGATTGAGCGAGGTCGCCACGATCATGAAGCTCACGGCGACATTGCCCGGATCCTCGCCCTGGCCGGCGATTCCGCGCAGGACGAGTCCGCCGAGGACGGTGATCGCCCAGACGCCGGTGCCCGTGGCCAGGGGAGCGATCGGTCGATCCCAGACGGCAGTGAGCAGCCACGCGATGACGAGGGCCGCGACGAACGGCCACGCTGTGGTCATCAGCCCCTGCGGATCGAAATTGTGAGAATGTGTGTAATGACCGACGATCGCGAACAGAACCACGAGGATGAGGTCGACGATCAGTGCGATGGGGAGATGAGATTTCTTCGTTGCCACGTCCCCGAGTCTAGACCTTGGAGGAGAAGCAGATGCTCAGAGTCAGGCGCGTCATGGGAGCCGAGACGGAGTTCGGCCTCAGCCAGCCGGGCAACCCGCGAGCGAACCCGATGCGGGACTCGGCCCGGGTCGTCGACGCCTATGCCGGTCCTCGCGGGCTGAAGTCGTCGCAGAACTTCTGGGACTTCGCCACCGAGTCCCCGCTGGCCGACGCCCGGGGCTTCTTCATGAACATCGCCGATGCCGACGCCTCGCAACTGACCCATATCCCTCAGGACGACGTCGAAGCCCAGTATCTGGCCAATGTCGTCACGGAGAATGGCGCTCGGTACTACGTTGACCACGCCCACCCCGAATACTCCTCCCCGGAGGTGCTCACTCCGCGCGATATCGTCACCTTCGACCGGGCCGGCGACCTCGTGGCCCTGGAATCGGTGCGGACGCTTGAGAAGAGCGCGGAACCGGTCAATCTGTACAAGAACAACACGGACTCCAAGGGAGCCTCCTACGGCACCCATGAGAACTACCTCGTCGACAGGTCCACGGATTTCGAGGACATCGTGGCAGGACTCATCCCGTTCTTCGTCACCCGCCAGATCCTGTGCGGATCGGGACGGGTCGGCATCGGTCGTGAAGGAGAGGGCAAAGGCTTCCAGATCTCGTCTCGAGCGGACTTCTTCGAAGCCGAAGTGGGCCTCGAGACGACCCTGCGCCGTCCCATCGTCAACACCCGTGACGAACCGCACGCCGACCCCGCGAAGTACCGTCGGCTGCACGTGATCATCGGCGACGCCACCCTCGCGGAGCCCGCAACGTTCGTCCGCTTCGGCGCGACATCCCTCGTCCTCGGACTCATCGAAGCCGGACTGGCACCGCGGATCGAACTCGCCGACTCTCTGCAGTCGCTGTGGGATGTCAGCCACGACCTCGGCCTGACTGCGCGGCTGCCGCTGAGCGACGGAACGACGCTCACGGCATTGGAGATCCAAGAGCGCTTCTATTCCGCCTGCATCGAACACGCGGATCACGACGACGCCGCGACCACCGAGGTGCTCGCCGAATGGCGCCGGTTCCTCGACGGACTCTCGACCGACCCGAAGACTCTCGCCGACTCCATCGACTGGGTCGCCAAGTGGGTGCTGCTCGAGAGCTACCGAACACGGGAGGACATCGACTGGGACCACCCGAAGCTCGCCCTCATCGACGTCCAGTACCACGATGTGCGCCCGGAGAAGGGGCTCTTCCACAAGCTCGAACGAGCCGGACGCATCCGCCGGATGACCACCGACGCCGAGGTCGAAGCCGCCGTGACCAACGCCCCCGACGGGACCCGGGCGTTCCTGCGCTCCGTGGCGGTCAGCCGCCTCGGCGAGGATCTGGTGGCCGCCAGCTGGGATTCCCTCGTACTCAATGCGGGAGCCTTCGGAGTGGTGCGCCTGCCCATGCACGAACCGCTCAAGGGCACTCGCGAACTGCTCGCCGAACGAGTCGAGGGAATCGAGACCGCCGAGGGCCTGCTCAAGGCACTCGGAGTGGATAGACTGAGCGTGAAGAACGACTGAAGGAGTGTGAGATGAGCTCGCAGGAACAGGTCCAGAGAGACAAATCGACCGGTGGGGGAGACGCCCCCGTCGATCCGCCGGAGGCCGTGCAGGGACAGATCAACACTCAGAACGTCGATTCCATCCTCGACGAGATCGACGGCGTGCTCGAATCGAACGCGGAGGAATTCGTCAAGAACTTCGTGCAGAAGGGCGGCCAATGAGATGGCAGGATTCCCTCCTGCATTCTTGAGTTCGACGAGCAACTCGTTCGTCGAACTCGCCCGTTCCCTCGCCCCCGAAGCGCTGCCGCACCCCGGTGCCCGGGATCTGGCCGAACAGTCCCCGGAGGGCACGACGATCATCTGCTTCCGCACGGCCAGTGGAATCCTCATGGCCGGTGACCGGAGGGCGACGATCGGCAACCTCATCGCCTCGCATTCGATGGAGAAGGTCAAAGCCGCCGATGATTACTCCGTCATCGGCATCGCCGGCACTGCCGGTGTCGCCCTCGACCTCATCCGGCTTTTCCAACTCGAACTCGAACACTACGAGAAGATCGAAGGCGCCCGCCTGTCGCTCAACGGCAAAGCCAACCGACTCGCGGCGATGCTGCGCGGAAACCTCGGCCTGGCGATGCGGGGACTGACCGTCGTCCCGCTGTTCGCCGGAGTCGACGAATCGCGACCCCAGGGCCAGATCTTCAGCTTCGACGTCACCGGCGGAAAGTACGAAGAGCACCGGTTCCATTCCATCGGCTCCGGTTCCGGCTTCGCCCGCGGGGCACTGAAGAAGCTGTGGCGGGCCGATCTCGACCAGGAGCAGGCGATCTCCGTGGCCGTCGAAGCTCTCTTCGACGCGTCCGACGACGACTCGGCGACGGGCGGACCGGATTTCGTCCGGCAGATCGCTCCGACGATCTTCACCGTCGACCTCGACAACGGGGTCACCGAAGTCGATTCCGCCACCGTCTTGGACACCGCCACCGAGGTCGTCGCCCGCCGCACGGCCACCGCCCGGTGATGAGTGCGGCACCGTTTCCGCGAAAGGATCGTCGATGAGTCAGGCACCGTTCTACGTCTCGCCCGAACAGCTGATGAAGGATCGGGCGGACTTCGCCCGCAAGGGCATCGCCCGCGGCCGCTCCGTGGTCGTCATGCGCTTCGACGTCGGAATCCTGCTGCTGGCGGAGAACCCGTCACCGACGCTGCACAAGATCGCTGAGATCTACGACCGGATCGGCTTCGCCGCCGTCGGCAAGTACAACGAATTCGAGACCCTCCGCCAGGCCGGAGTCCGCTATGCCGATCTGCGCGGATACTCCTATGACCGCACCGACGTCACCGCTCGCGGACTGACCAACGCGTACGCGCAGACGCTGGCAGGAGTCTTCACGACTGAATCCAAGCCCTTCGAGGTCGAACTCGTCGTCGCCGAACTCGGACTCACACCGGAGACCGACCAGCTCTACAGGCTCAGCTACGACGGCTCCGTCATCGACGAGACCGAACATGTGGCCATCGGCGGTCAGGCCGATGCGATTACGGCATCTCTGGCAGGGGTGCGCAGCTCGCAGATGAGTCTGCGCGAAGTGTTCAACCACGGTGTCGCCGCTTTGGCCGCCGCAACCCAGGCGACGCTGGCCACCGACGCACTCGAGGCCGCCGTCCTCGATCGCACGACGTCGAAGCAGCGGACGTCCCGCCGCCTCGACGATGCGGCGATGAGCGAACTGCGGGAGGACTGAATGGCACGCATCTACGGGCTCGAAACCGAATACGGACTCGCCCACACCGCCGATCCCGACGGCCGGCGCATCGGCCCCGAGGAGATCGCCCGCTACCTCTTCCGCCCCGTCGTCGAATGGGGCCGGTCGTCGAACGTGTTCCTGCCCAACGGCTCACGCCTCTACCTCGACGTCGGATCCCATCCGGAGTACGCGACCGCCGAATGTGACGACCTCGGCGACCTGCTCGCCCAGGACCGGGCCGGCGAGGGCCTGATGATCGACCTGCTGGACAAGGCTCAGGCCGCGCTCGAAGCCGACGGCATCGGCGGACGCGTGCACATGGTCAAGAACAACACGGACGCGGCCGGAAACTCCTATGGGTCCCACGAGAACTTCCTCATCCGCCGCACCCTCGACTTCAATCGGCTGACGACAGTGCTGCTGCCGTTCCTCGTCTCCCGGCAGCTGCTCGTCGGGGCGGGAGCCGTGATCCCGCGCCGGTCGGCGTTCACCCCGGACGAGGAAGCCGACCGGACGGAGATGATGTTCGGTCTCTCCGCGCGTTCGGATGTCATGTGGGAGGGACTGTCCTCGGCGACGACGCGGTCGCGTCCGATCATCAATGCCCGCGACGAACCGCATGCGGATGCGGAGAAGTACCGGCGGCTGCACGTCATCGTCGGTGATTCCTCGATGTCGACGGCCACCTCGGCGCTCAAGATCGGGTCCGCGGTGCTCATGCTCGACCTCATCGAACAGGGTGCGCGGATCCCGGAGAACGGACTGCGCCACCCGGTGCGCGACATCCGGCTCGTCGCCCGAGATCTCACGGGACGGGTCGTGCTCGAACGCACCGACGGGACCACCACGACTCCGCTGGGACTGCTGTCGGACTACCGGGATCGGGCTCAGCGGATCGTGGAATCGGGGGAGCACAGCCTCGGCGATGATGATCTCGCCCACTACGTCATCGACCTGTGGACGCGGATGCTCACCGCGGTCGAATCGCAGGACTTCTCAACCGTGGACACGGAGATCGACTGGGTGATGAAACGCACCCTCATCGAACGGTCCATGCAGCGCGGAATCACCGATATCGCCGATGCGCGGATCCACCGCCTCGACATCGCCTTCCACGACATCACCCCCGCAACGGGGCTGTTCCCCAAGCTGGAAGCCGCCGGGATGGCGAAGAGCCTCGTCCCCGCCGAGGCGGCCGAGCGCGCGAAGGACGTCCCGCCCGAGAGCACACGGGCGGCGATCCGCGGTGAGTTCGTGCGGGCGGCTCATGCGGCCCGTCGGGACTACACCGTCGACTGGGTGCATCTGCGCCTCAACGACGAATCCGGTCGCGCGGTCGCACTCAAGGACCCGTTCGCCACGACTCACCCGCAGGCGGAAACACTCATCGCGGGCCTGTAAGATCGCCCTGTGATCCGGTCGAGCCCCTACCCGGGCGCGGCCTCCTGTGACGAAAGGAAACCAGTGCGCACCAAAGTGCTCAGCGCCATCGCGGCGGGTCTGCTGCTGCTCTCGGCCTGCGGGCAGGGTGATGAGTCAGAGGACTCGACCACACCTCCGCCGTCGGTCGCAGCTCAGGACGCGAAGTCGACCAGCCTCGACGACATCACCGTCGACGGCAAGATCGGGAAGAAGCCCGAGGTCAGCTTCGAGGCCCCACTGGTCATGGACAAGACCGAGAAGAAGGTGCTCAAGGAGGGCACCGGCGACAAGATCGCCGACGGCGAGCAGGTCACGGCACAGATGACGCTGGTCTCCGGAACGACCGGCAAGACCGTCGAATCCAGCTACGACTCGGATTCCGCCGCCGGATTCCCCATGGACAAGTCCCAGATCTCCGAAGATCTGTACAACGCACTCATCGACGTCAAGGTCGGATCACGCGTGATGATGACGCTCAACGGCAGCGCCGAGCAGGGTCAAGCCTCGCAGACGCTCGTCTACGTCATCGACGTCGAGGACACGAAGAAGCCGCTGACCCGCGCCGAGGGCAAGAAGGCCGACCAGTCGGACAATCCCGTCACCGTGAAATGGGGCGACGACGGTGCCCCGTCGATCTCGAAGCCGAAGGGCAAGAAGCCGACCGAGCTCGAGACCTACACGACGATCGAAGGCGAAGGCGACGAGGTCAAGAAGGGCCAGAGTGTTGCCGTGAAGTACTCCGGCTGGCTCTGGGACGACACGTCGAAGACCTTCGACTCGAACTGGAAGAAGGGCGGACAGCCGTTCGTCGTCGCCCCGGTCGGCGAAGCTCAGGTCATCGACGGCTGGAACGAGGGCCTCGTCGGCAAGAAGGTCGGCGACCAGGTCGTCCTCGTCGTCCCACCGGACAAGGGCTACGGCGAACAGGGCAGCGAACCGTCCATCCCGGGCGATTCGACCCTCATCTTCGTCGTCGACATACTCTCTGCCCAGGGCTGAGAGACCGGTCAGGCCGTGACTGACTGGTCTGTCCCGAACGACAACTCAAGAGAACCGACACCAGGAGGAACACATGAGTAAGCAGAAGCCCGAAGTCGATTTCCCCGGCGGCGACGCCCCGACCGAGCTCATCATCACCGATGATGTCGTCGGCACCGGCGCCGAGGCGGGACCCGGCGACACCGTGAGCGTGCACTACGTCGGAGTCGCCCATTCCACGGGCGAAGAGTTCGATGCCTCGTACAACCGCGGCACCCCGCTGGAGTTCCGCCTCGGATCCGGAATGGTCATCTCCGGTTGGGACCAGGGCATCCAGGGCATGAAGGTCGGCGGACGCCGCACCCTGCAGATCCCGCCGCACCTGGCGTACGGCGACCAGGGCGCCGGCGGAGTCATCCAGCCGGGTGAAACGCTGATCTTCGTGTGCGACCTCGAGAACGTGCGCTGATATCGGCACCCGCTGATTCTGACTGAAACAGCTGTGGCCGGGTTCTTCGGAACCCGGCCACAGCTGTCTTTTCTGAGGGACAGGCCCTCAGCTGCGGACGAGCTCGGCGGCACAGCGTCCCGCGGCGGCTGCCGCGAGGAACGATGCCGCATCGGCGGGCAGCTTCCTGCCCATCGTCGACAGACGCACCGGTGAGGCGCGCAGCGCATCCCACAGTCCGGTGAGATCGACATCGACGAGATCATGCATCTGCAGTCGAGGCAG
This sequence comes from Brevibacterium pigmentatum, assembly GCF_011617465.1. NCBI lineage: Bacteria > Bacillati > Actinomycetota > Actinomycetes > Micrococcales > Brevibacteriaceae > Brevibacterium > Brevibacterium pigmentatum. Next base: position 1,903,580 of record NZ_CP050153.1, on the reverse strand, counting down.
CTGCTCGGCAACGGTCTCGGCCACAACATCGGGGTCCGGATCCATCTCTGCCCGTTCCGCCTCGGTGAGGGTGGAGAAATCGGGCACCGGCACGGTCGTCCCCGGTCGGGCGATCTCACTCAGCGGCGTCAGCGAATGATGGGAGATGCCGAAATGGCGGCCCCGGGCGTCCGCGTTCGACATCCGCAGCAGACCCACCGGATGTCCGCCGAGCAGGGCCGCAGCATTGAGATGCTCTCCGGTGACCAGGCCCGAATAGCCGTACTTCGTGCCGGTGCCCAGATTCCCTGGGCCCTGAGCGACGATCGTGATGTCGGCGCCCATCACGTGCTTGGCGGCGAGCAGTCCCGTGTGGATGGTCACCGCCTCAAGATCTCCGCCCCAGGCCTGGCCGGTGCTGATCACGCCGGCCAGCCAGGCAGCGTCCTTGAGCCCGGCGACGGCTTGGGAGAACGGGGCCGGCAGAGCCGCACCGTCGCTGAGAACATACGCCACCGACAGTGAGGGGTCGACGCTCCGGATCCCGGCGATCACCGCGGGCAGAGCCGAATGCAGATCGGCCACGACCACAGGCATGTTCTCGAGGTGCTCCGCCTCGGCGAGGGTGGAATGATGCTGCGATTCCTGATCGTCGACGCCGAGGACCATCGTCTGGAGAGGGGAGTAGCGGTCCTTGACCAGATGACCGGGACCGTCCGGCGGGTCGGCCGGCAGCGCATCGGGCAGGGCGATGATGAGACCGAAGCCTCCGGTGCCCAGTCGCTTGGCCAGAGCCGAGACATTGACGATGACGGTGTCCTGGGTGCGCGGCTGCCCGACGGCATCGGTGTAGGCGACCGCCCGGATGGATCTCACATCGGTGCCCGGCACGGCCTCGTCCAGTTCGACGTCGACCTCTGTGTATCCTGGCCGGGTGGAGCGAATCGCTGTGACGATTCCTTTGCGCCAATGAATCATGGTCCCAAGACTATCGCCCGGCCTAGGTTACGGTGGAATCGTGAAAACACCCCGCACCAGCAGACAGAGACAGCAGACCGAGCGTCTGATGAATCTGCTGATCGCCCTGCGCGCGTCCCGCGGCTGGGTGTCGCGAAAGACGCTGATGAGCGCCATCGATGGCTATTCCGGGCTCGACGAGGTCGCCTTCGACCGCAAGTTCTCCCGTGACAAGGACCTGCTGCGGCATATGGGCATCACCATTGCGACCCGCGCCGAACACGATGCCTACGGTGACGTGGGGGAGACCGGCTACCGGATCTCCACCGCCGACTACGCCATGGGTGACGTCGAGCTCACCCCCGCCGAGGTGGCTGCCGTGACCGTGGCCGCCGCATTCTGGTCGGAGACCGAACTCGGGGAGTCCTCGGCCCAGGCGCTGACGAAGCTGCGTGCTCTCGGCATCGATCTCGACCAGTCCGCCGCCGGACCGGGAAGCGTCGACCCGGGCACCGCGGCACACAGGCTGGCGAGTGCGAACTTCGCCACCGCGCTCCACCACATCAACGCCCGCGAAGCCGTCGGCTTCCGCTATCACAAGCCCGGTCAGAGCGTGCGGAAGGTGCGGCTCGAACCCTATGCCCTGCTCAGTCGCGGTGACCGTGTCTACCTCTTCGGCTTCGACCTCGATCGGCAGGCGCGGCGCACCTTCCGGCTCTCCCGTGTCGAAGGCGGGATCGCGAAGCTCAGCGGCCGCGAGCCCGGGGACTATGAGATCCCCGCGGACTTCTCCCCGCAGCTGGCGCTGCAGTCGAGTTCGGAGATGGCCGTCGTCGCCGAGGCGACGCTGCACATCCGCGCCCACCGGGCCGATCCGCTGCGGCGCCGTCAGATCCGCACCGACGGAGACGATGTGATCATCGGCTATTCCGACGTCGACACCTTCGCCGCCGAGATCGTCGGCTTCGGAGACGCCGTCGACGTGGTCGACCCGCCCGAGCTCGTGCGTGCCGTCGACCGCAGACGCGAAACGATTCGCGAATCCCTCAACCGCCTGGGAGGCGCCAGTGTCCTCAGCGCGTGAACGCCTCACCCGGCTGCTCAGCCTTGTTCCCTACCTCGATGCCCACCCAGGTGCGGACCTCGAAGAGACCGCCGCCTACTTCGGCATCGACTCCGACACCCTCATCGACGATCTGCAGCTGCTCTTCGTCACCGGTCGACCCGGACACATGCCCGATGACCTCATCGATGCCTCGTGGGAAGGCGGGCAGATATTCATCTCCAACGCCGAAGAGGTCTCCGTGCCCGTGCGGCTCAGCGCCGAGGAAGCCGGTGTCCTCGTCCTCGCGCTCGATATGCTCTCGTCCCTGCCCGGACTCGATTCGGAAGCAGTGGCCACCGCCGCGACCAAACTGCGAGCGGCGGCAGGCGAGAACCTGCGCACAGCCGTCGACGTCAGCCCCATCGACGCCGACGAGGACCTCCTGAGCGCCCTGCGACAGGCGGTCGAGGACGGCGCCGCCCTGCGCATCGACTACTACGTGGGCTCCCGCGACGAACTCACGACGCGGACCATCGCCCCGACCCGCTTGGTCCCGGGCGCGGACTGGTACGTTGATGCCTGGTGCTACTCGGCCGGAGCTCCGCGTCGCTTCGCCCTGGGCCGCATCCGGTCCTGGGAACCGGCGGTGCATCCGCCGATGTCGGTCAGCGTTGCCACGACGACCTCATACGAGGTCACCCTCGGTCTCGCGGCCGGGGGAGCATGGCTGGCAGATGAACTCGACGTGACGAATCGGGAATACCTCGACAGCGGGGACACGAGCCTACGCATCCGCCTGCTCGTGCATTCGGTGGAGTGGCTCAGCCGCTTCCTGCTCTGTCATGCCGATGTGATCACCGAGATCGACGACACCGAGGCGGTCGCGGCCGCCCTGCGCAGGCTCGGTTGAGAAGAAGACCGCGTCCGGACGTGGATGAAAGGCACAGCCGCAGCGCGTAGAATCGTCCACAGAATCAACAATCCAAGGAGCTCCCATGAAACCAAGTTTCGTGCAGATCGCGATCGTGATCCTCATCATCGTGATCATCTTCGGCGCGCCCAAACTGCCGCAGCTGGCCCGAAGCCTGGGACAGTCGATGAAGATCTTCAAGTCCGAAGTCAAGGACCTGCGCGACGACGAAGACGAATCCGGCAAGACCACCGAGCCGGGAGCGCTCAACAAGAACTCCTCGACCGATTCCACCCCGGGCGCCGGTGAGACCACCGGAACCGAGGAATCGCGGCGAGAGAAGCAGGACCCGCAGTCTCACGAGAAGTGAAAGAGAACAGTCAGCGGAAGCCCTCTCGATCACGGAAGAACAATCCTGAGAAGAAGATGCCCGTCGTCGGGCACCTCGTCGAGCTGCGCAACCGCGTCATCATCGCCGCCATCGCCATCGCCCTGGGTGCGGTAGCCGGCTGGTTCCTCTACGACCCCGTCCTCGACATCCTCCAAGAGCCGATCCGCACCATCCGCGACAACGGTGGACGGATGGCCGAGATCAACTTCGCCGGAGTCGCCTCGCCCTTCGACCTGAAGATCAAACTCTCGTTCTTCATCGGTCTCTTCCTCTCCTGCCCGATCTGGCTCTACGAGGTCTGGGCGTTCATCGTCCCGGGCCTGAAGCGCAAGGAGAAGCTGTACTCGCTGGGCTTCCTCGGCGCGGCCATCCCGCTGTTCCTGGCAGGGTCGACGATGGCGTTCTTCGCATTGCCCAATGCGGTGAAGGCACTGACCTCGTTCACTCCCGAGGGCGGCACGAACATCATCCCGGCACAGGACTACCTGAGCTTCGTGATGATCATCATTGTGGTCTTCGGACTCGCCTTCGTCCTGCCGGTGCTCATGGTGGGACTCAACATGCTCGGGATCCTGTCGGCGGAGAGGATCAAGAAGTCGTGGCGCATCATCGTCATGATCGTGTTCCTGTTCGCCGCGATCGCCACCCCGACTCCGGACGCAATGTCCATGTTCTTCCTCGTCATCCCCATGATGACCCTGTTCTGCCTGGCATGGGTGATCTGCCTCTTCAATGATCGCCGGCGCAAGAAGCGCCTCATCGCACAGGGCCTGTGGGTCGACGAGGACGAACTGACCGACGAAGAGAAGAATGACTGATCCCACACCGCTTTCGACCAACACTCCTCCGGAGGAACCATTGAGTCCCTCTGCCGCCTATGCCGACTTCAAGGCCCGTGCGGAGTTCGCCCGCACTCCCTTGGGACAGTTCATGGAACGCACCGAGTTCGCCCTCGACGACTTCCAGGTCGAGGCCTGCAGCCATCTGCAGCAGGGCGAGGACGTGCTGGTCACGGCGCCGACCGGAGCAGGCAAGACGCTCATCGCGGAATTTGCCGTGGAGCTGGCACGCGGTGAGGGCAAACGGGTCTTCTACACCACCCCGATCAAGGCACTGAGCAACCAGAAGTTCAACGACTTGGCCGAGGTCCATGGGGCCGAGAACGTCGGGCTTCTCACCGGTGACACATCGATCCGACGTGATGCGCCGATCATCGTCATGACCACCGAAGTGCTGCGCAATATGCTCTACAACGACGTGGCGGGACTGTCGGACCTCGGCTTCGTCGTCCTCGACGAAGTCCACTACCTCGCCGACCGGTTCCGCGGCCCGGTCTGGGAAGAGGTCATCATCCACCTGCCGGACCGAGTGCAGATGGTGTCGCTGTCGGCGACGGTGTCCAACGTCGAGGAATTCGGGGCCTGGCTGCGTGAGGTCCGAGGACCGACGACGATCGTCTCGACGAGCCACCGGCCGGTGCCGCTGGTCAACCACGTCCTGGTCGGCCACCGGATGTACGACCTGTTCACGCACAGCGATTCCGACCGCATCGATCCGGCCCTCAACCATGCCACGCGCACGCACGGAGGACCGCGCTCGAAGCGCGCACGGGCCACCCGAGCACGGTTCCGCCGGCCCAGTCGCACCCAGGTCGTGGCGTCCCTCGCCGAGGCGGCGATGCTGCCGGCGATCATGTTCATCTTCTCCCGCAACGGCTGCGACGAAGCCGTCGAACAGTACCTGAGCACAGGCACCGACCTGAACTCTCGGGAAGAGAAGACGATCGTCAACGCGGCACTGGAATCGCTGCGCGATGAACTCGCCGACGAAGACCTCGGCATCCTCGGCTATCAGAACTTTCGCGAGGGATTGCTGCTCGGAGTCGCCGCGCACCACGCGGGGATGATTCCGCAGTTCAAACAGCTCGTCGAAGAGCTGTTCTCGCAGGGAATCATCAAGGTCGTCTTCGCCACGGAGACCCTGGCGTTGGGCATCAACATGCCCGCTCGCACCGTCGTGCTCGAGAAGCTCGTGAAGTTCAACGGCGAAGCGCATGTGATGATCACCCCGGGGGAGTACACGCAGCTGACCGGACGCGCCGGTCGCCGCGGAATCGACCGCATCGGCCATTCGGTCGTGGTGTGGCACCCGACCATCGAGGTCAGCGAACTGGCCGCGCTGGCTTCGAACCGCTCCTACGCACTCAACTCGGCGTTCGGACCGACCTACAACATGACGGCGAATCTGCTGTCGCGGATGAGCTCGGACGAAGCCGCGAAGGTGCTCGAGACCTCGTTCGCCCAGTTCCAGGCCGATAAGGCCGTCGTCGGGCTGGCGCGCAAGGTACGCAAGAACGAAGCCACGATCGAGGCGTACGAGAAGTCGATGCACTGCGATCTCGGTGACTTCTCCGAATACGCCGCACTGCGTCGGGCGATCTCTGACACGCAGAAGCAGGAGACCCGGACGAAGTCGCGGAACAAACAGCGCGATATCGTCGAGTCCCTCACCGCGCTCAAGATCGGCGATGTGGTGACGATGCCGGCCAAACGCGTCGGCGGTCGCGCGGTCATCATCGCCCCGATGAGCAACAAGGACGGTGTCTCCAGGCTCCCCACCGTCCTCACCGAGCAGGGCAAAGTGTGGCACCTGCGCCCGCACGAGGTGACCGAGCCCGTTGCCGCTCAGGGGCGAGTCCGGGTGCCGAAGAAGTTCAACCACCGGCAGGCAGGTGATCGCAGGCAGCTGCTGTCCATCCTCGAAGCCGCCGTTCACGACGGCAGGGTCGATGCCGAGGCCCACTGGGAATCGAAGAGACAGCATCAGGGTGAGAGCACCACTGTGGCCGAACTCCAGGCGCAGATGCGGGCACACCCCTGCCACGACTGCCCGGACCGGGAGCTCCACGCCCGCTGGGCCAACCGGGCGGACAAACTCATCCGAGAGAACGACTCTCTCATCGCCCGTATCGAAGGTCGCACCACCTCGATCGCTCTCGTCTTCGAACGAGTTCAGGATGTCCTGCGCGGTCTCGGTTTCGACCCCGAGCATTCGACGATGCTGCGTCGGATCTACGGAGAACGCGATCTGCTGGTGGCGCTGACGATCCGCGCCGGACTGTGGGACCGACTCAATGAGCCGGAGCTCGCGGCCTTCGCTTCGATCTTCGTCTTCCAGTCCCGCAGGGACACCCTGACCGCGCACCGGGCACCGAGCGCCGACCTCAAGGCCGTCTGCGATGAGTCCGAGACGATCTGGCGGCGCCTCTTCCACCTCGAGGAACAGCATGCGCTCAATACGACCGACGAACCGGACCGAGGGCTGATCAGACCGATGTACCGGTGGACCGAGGGCAAAACGCTGTCGGAGTCTCTGCGGGGAAGCGATATCGCCGCCGGAGACTTCGTCCGGTGGGCCAAGCAGAGCCTCGACCTGCTCGGCCAGGTCGCCGAGGTCATCGACCCGGAGACCGCAGTCCGCGTGCGACGCTCGATCGAAGCCATTCGGCGCGGAGTCGTCGCCGACTCCTGACCGGCGACGTCTCAGCGGCGGGCCTTCTTGACGATGTTCTCGATATCGGAGCCGAACGCATTCTCCGTCGTCAGATAGGTCCACGTCGACGATGGACGCTTGAGTCCGTGCGACTCGAGGTCGATGCCCTCATCGGTGATCGTCGCTTCCTCGATCGTCGCCTTCGAATCGTCGATGACATCGGACCAGAACGACGAGAAGACGCGGATGGATTCGGTGTTGAACGCTTCGTGCGGCTTCTCCCTGGCGAAGGTGCGCAGGTGGATGCCCTCGCGCAGATCGTTGAGGAAGGCGAGATGGTCGACCCAGCGCGCGTCGAGGTGGAAGAGCATGACTTCGCGGAGTACCGAGTCCAGCAGTTCCTCCGAATGCTCCTGCACGATCTCATCGGCACGGTCGCCGAGCTCCTCTCGCAGCTGGTCGACCGGCTCGTCGTCCTTGCGGATCTCGGCACGGCGTTCGAGGACGAGGTCGCGCTGTTTGGCCATGAGCTCATTGAAACGCCAGGTGTCACGGTGCAATGCGGTGTTCTGCCCCTCGGCGATGCGCTGAGCGTGTTCGACGAGGCCGAGTGCACGCTTGGATTCGATGAGTCCGGTCTCATCTCCTTCGGAGACGAACCGTTGGATCTCGGGAACTCTGGTGAGCAGCTCATCCTCGAGGCTGGTGAAGAACACGGACGTGCCGGGATCACCCTGACGACCCGCGCGACCTCGCAGCTGGTCATCAAGTCGTGACGAAGGATAGCGACCGGCGCCGATGACGAGGAGGCCTCCGGCATCGGCGACATCATCGTCGGCCAGACGGATATCGGTGCCGCGTCCGGCCATCTGCGTCGACACCGTGACCGCACCGGGGGCACCGGCCTTCGCGATGATCTCGGCCTCCCGGGAATCGTCCTTCGCATTGAGCACGGCGACGTCGATTCCGCGCTCGGTCAGCCGTTCGGCCAGCGACTCGCTCTCGGCCACCGACGAGGTGCCGATGAGCACGGGACGATTCCGGGCATGATTGTCGGCGACCTCTTCGACGATCGCCCGCTCCTTCGACTCCTGATAGGTGAACAGCCGATCGGGTTCGTCGATGCGGATCACGGGCAGGTGGGTGTCGATGGGCACGATCTCCAGTCCGTAGAATTCGCGCAGATCGTCACCGACGGCCAGGGCGGTGCCGGTCATTCCGCAGACGGTCCCATAGCCGTGGATGAGCTCTTCGACGGTCATCTGGTCGAGGATCTCTCCGCTGTCGGTGGCGTCGAGGCTCTCCTTGGCTTCGACCGCGGCCTGGAGCCCATCGGGCCAACGCTGGAGTTCGGCGACGCGTCCGCGGGAAGAGGAGATGAGTTTGATTCGTCCGTCGACGACGAGGTAATCGACATCGCGTTTGACCAGCGCCCGGGCGTGGAGAGCGAGATTGACGGCGGCGAGCGTCTCGGAATCCTCTCCGAAGAGTTCGACGTCGAGCTCCTCCTCGACCCGGTCGACTCCGGCATCGGTGAGCGAGACGGCATGGCGGTCGGCGCTGACCTCGTAGTCGGTGCCCGGGCTGAGCCGGGATACGAGTGCGGCGATCGCGGCGTCGGAGTCCTGGACACTGGCCGAGCCGGCGAGGACCAACGGCACACGCGCCTCGTCGATGAGCACGGAATCGGCCTCATCAACGATGACGACATCGCGTTCGGGGACCCGCTGATCGGCATCCTCGGTGAGGAACCGGTCCCTGAGGACATCGAATCCGACCTCGGTCACCGACGCGTAGACGACCTCGGCACGGTAGGCTTCACGGCGTTCGTCGTCGTCCTGCGCACCGGAGATCGCAGTGGATTTCACCCCGAGGAGGTCGAACAGCGGCTTCATCCAATTGCGGTCGCGGACGGCAAGGTAGTCATTGACACTGACGACGTGCACGCGCCGTCCCTGCAGCGCATAGCCCGCTGCGGCCAGGGCACCGACGAGAGTCTTGCCCTCACCGGTGGCCATCTGCACGATGCTGCCCTGCAGGAGTCCGACGAGTCCGCGCAGCTGTGTGTCATAGGCTCGTTCGTCCAGGACCCGCTCACCGGCTTCTCGCGCCAGAGCGCAATAGCGGATGAGCGTCTGCTGCTGGGTGCCCGAAGCGAAGACCTCACCGGCGGCCTCCGTGAGTTCGGCATCGCTGAGTTTCGAGAATTCGCGCCCGGCCGCGTCCAGATCGTCGACGGCGCGCTCGAACCAACCTGTCGTCTTCTCCGCGTGAGAGCCGGGTCGGTTGAGCAGGCGAGAAAAGAATCCCATTGTCGTCCTTCGTCGTTTGTACGTCGGTGTCGAGTCTAGCGTTCAGGACATCGGCCACGAACCGTCGACGACGGCTTCGGCGTTGCCCTTCTTCCGCAGCCAGGCCTGCAGTCCTGCCGCCTGTGAGCGTCTCCAACCGGCCTGCGCGGCCATGATCTCATCGTTGCTCATCGCAGAGATTTCCGTGGACTTTTCGGCCAATGCTCGGGAAATGTCCAGAGCGGCCAAGGCATCGGCGGCGGCATCATGGGCGTCGAGGAGTTCGATGCGGTAGGTCTTCGCCGTCTCGATGAGCGTCCGCTTGCCCTTGCGGTACGCATCGATGTGTTTGTCGACGACGAAGGTGTCGATGATCGTCGGGATGATCGACGGGAAGTCGATGTCCGGGCGATGGCGGGCCACTTCGGCGGACATCACGCTGAGGTCGTAGACGACATTGTGTCCGACGACGACGGCGCCTTCTTCTCTGAGCGCGGCGAATTCCGCGCACAGTTCGGCAACGACCTGGGCGGCTGTCGCACCGTTGGCCTGGGCGAATTCGGTGGTGATGCCGTGGACAGCGCGCGCCGATTCGGGGATCTCGATGCCCGGATCGGCCAGCCACGTGCGCACCTGGGTAGCCGATTCGACGAAGGCCGCGGTGACGATGCGGGCCGTGGCCGGTTCGACTCCGGTGGTCTCGAGGTCGAAGCCGACGAGCCGTGACTGTGTCCACGAACCGGTCGCTGCAGACCGCGGAGCCGACTCGGCGGACTCGTTCGACAGCCGCGGCGCCGTCGTGAGTCCCGGTGCGCCGGTGTGTGCCGCCGGCGCGCCGGCTGTGCCCGACACGGATTCGAGTGCACTGGTGAGGTTGTCGACGGAGCGGCGGATGTTCTGCCCTTCGGCGGCATCATCGACTGCGGTGCGGTCAAACGTGTTCGGGATGCTGTCGAGATCGATGCCGTGGTCGACGTCGGTGAGGCAGCGCATGACCTCGAGAGTCTTGTACAGGGTCTCTTCGACCTCGATGATCGTTGCGGCACGCTTGGGGCTGAGCCCACCGGTCTTCACACCGGCCTTGGCCGCCTTGACGATCGTTTCGAGGGAACCGAAGTTCTCCAACAGGGTCGCGGCCGTCTTCTCTCCGATGCCGGGGGCTCCGGGCAGCCCGTCGGACGGATCGCCGCGCAGAGCTGCGAGCTCACGGTAGCGGGTGCCGTCGGGCACTCCGTAGGCCCTCGGCAGGTCGGCCTGCGTGAGGGCCTCCCACTCGCCGCCCTTACGGGGGCGCAGAACGCTGACCTCGGCGGACGAGTCGAGCAGAGCCAGCAGATCGCGATCGGGTGAGACGATGACCACCGGGCTCGTCGACTGGGCGGCCATCGTGGCGATGACATCATCGGCTTCAGTTCCGGCCACCTCGGCGATGGGGATTCCTGCGGCCGTGAGGACGCGGTTCATGATCGGCAGCTGCACGGCCAGCTCGGGTGGGATCTCCGTGCCGGATTCCTCGTCCTTGACGCGTGCCGCCTTGTACTCGGGCATGATCGCGGTGCGGAAGGCTGGTCGCCAATCGGCGTCCATCGTCGCGATCACACGATCGGTGTCGAATCGCCGCACCATCTGGGCGACGGTGTCGAGGACCCCGCGCACGGCGTTGACCGGGTGACCGTCGGCATTGACGATCGAATCCGGCACCGAATAGAAGGCGCGGTAGTACAGGGCTGGAGTATCGAGCAGAACCAAGGGCTTCACAATCGATGACGATACCCGACCCTCCTGACACAGGTGTAGCCGCAACGGCCGACGGTGTAGCCTGTCGGCTGTGACTATGTACTTTGGTGGAGATGTTTACAGCAGTGTCGACCCTTTTGCGACGGCACTGGGACATGCGGACGGAAAGGTCTCGTTCATCGGTTCCGATGAAGCGGCCAAGGCCCTCGATCCGGAGGCGATCGACCTCGGTGAGGACTTCCTCACCCCGGGCTTCGTCCATGCGGGATTGACCGTGGACGAATCGTCCCCGACGGGTGCGGAACTGCATGCGCAGGGGTTCACCCATGTGCATGCGATCGGCACCGCCGAGGCGGTCGCGCAGTTCGCCGCCGACGCGCCGGAGGGACTGTCGGTCGTCGACTACCCGCAGCTGGACTCGGGATCCGCCGAGGCCCGCCGCGCCTCGATCACCGCCTCCGATCTGCTCGGACTGGAGCAGCTGCCGGCACTCAGCCTCTTCATTCTCGTCGACTCGGATGGCCAGCTCACCGATGTGCTCGAGGCCCTGCGTGGCGATGCCGCTCATGCCCAGCGTCACGGCTACCGCCTGCGCCTGGACTTCTCGGTTTCGGAAGACCAGGTCGAGGTCCTCGGCCGCAGCGGGATTGCCATCACCCTCGACCCGGCGCAGCCGCAGCCCTTGGCACAGCTGCTCGCCGCCGGAGCGCAGGTGTCCTTCAGCCATTCCGAGGCATCACCCTGGGCGGGAGTTCGCAATGCCGTCGTCGGCGACGGAGGAATCGGTGCCCGTGCCGCTTTCAACGCCGCGACCCGCTTCGCCCACCGGGCGGCCGGAAACCCCGAAGGCGGAGTGCTCGCCCCAGGGGCCGATGCCGATATCGTGCGGTGGAAGGTAGAGCGCCTCGTCGTTCAGGTCGCCGACCCGCGAGTCGCCGCATGGAGCACCGACCCGCGATCGGGAACACCCGGTTTGCCCGAATTGTCTTCCGACGTGGCGCTGCCCACACGAGTCGAACTCTGAGACGAACCTTCGGTCTGTCCAGCCGACACGCCGATGGATAGAAAATTTCGATTCCTGCAATTGGGCCTGTGACCTGCAATTTCAGTCATCAGGCCAGGTCACAGCGATTTTGCAAAGTCCGCATCGGCCATTAGATTCGACGTGAACATTCCGCTTGATGTGGGATGGAGTCGGCACTCCCGTCAATAGATAACTCGCTGCTGCGTGGTCCGAAGGCGGGGGTGTCGACTCATTGTCTGGCCCGGCTACCGCGTATCGTGGGGTCCGTGCCTTCCAAGATTCTTGTCGTCATCCCCACGTTCAACGAACGTCTCGCCCTCCCCGTGACACTGGCCGGATTGTTCGAGCAGCAGCCCGACGTCGACGTCCTCATCGTCGATGACAGCTCTCCCGACGGAACGGGGGAGTGGGCCGACGATCAGGCTCAGAACGATCCCCGCATCAACGTCCTCCACCGCAGCGAGAAATCCGGACTGGGCATGGCCTATATCGCCGGATTCGAATGGGCGCTGGAACGCGACTACGACATCATCTGCGAGTTCGATGCCGACGGATCTCATCGTTCGCTCGACCTGGGGCAGCTGCTCCGCGCCGCCGAAGAGGGGCGCGGGGATCTCATCATCGGATCGCGGTGGGTGCCCGGCGGAGAGATCGTCGATTGGCCCAAGTCGAGGTACTTCCTCTCCCGCGGCGCGAACGTCTACGTCAACGCGGTCATGGGACTGGGGGTCAAGGACGCGACTGCCGGGTTCCGCGCGTATACCCGTCCCGTGCTCGAAGCGCTCGATCTCTCCGGTGTCCAGTCGCAGGGATACTGCTTCCAGATCGACATGACCTACCGCACCGTCGAAGCTGGATTCCGCGTCGCCGAGGTGCCCATCGTCTTCGTCGAACGCGAGCTCGGCGAGTCGAAGATGAGCGGCTCGATCATCACCGAAGCATTCACCAAGGTCGCCGGCTGGGGGCTCACCCGCCGCCGCAACCAGTTCCGTCGTCTGCTGGGTCGCAACGAACAACCCGCCTAACCCCCTATTGCTACCTGACGGCGGCCCAGCAACCTGGCGCGAGGTTGCTGGGCCGCCGTCAGGTAGCAATAGGCGAAAGGAGAAGGGGTGCAGGTCTGTTGACCTGCACCCCTTCGGTGCCTTCAGCGCAGCTGAATCAGCTCTGGGCCGGGACCTCACCGCGACGGATCGCGAGGCGCTCGTCGAGGAGCACCTGGAGTTCGTCGAAGGACCGGCGCTCCAGCAACATGTCCCAGTGGGAACGCACGTGCTTGACGGACTCACCATCGGGTTCGTTGACGCCGACGCGGACACCGATGCCGTGGATGCCGGAATCCCACGTCGAGGGGACTTCGGCTTCGATCGAGAACGGCACCTTGAAGCGGGTTCCGTCTTCGCATTCGAATTCGACCATCTGGCGGGGTGCCGGCTCGACGCCCTCTTCGGTTTCGAGGCTGCGCGAGCCCAACTGTGTTCCGCGGAGACTGCGTTCGCTCATATCTAAGACCTTCCGACTCGACTGCACACCTTGGACGCAATGTAACAGTCTACCGTGCTCGAATATTCCTCGTGGACAGGCTGCGGTGGTGTTCCCGGAGCGTCCACACAGCTAACCCCGTCGGCGGGCCAGCACCTCGAGGCCGAGCTCGACATCATCGGTGACGATCCCGTCGGCTCCGAGGCCGAGCATCGAGCCCATCGTCTCCTCATCATTGACCGTCCAGACATGGACGAGCAGTCCTGAGCGGTGAGCCCGGTCGACGAAGTCGGCGGTGACCACCGGGATCCGTTTGAACGAGACGGGCACCTGCAAGGCGTCGACGCCCGGCGGCAGAGGAGCGAACCCATGATCGGGTACTCCCGGCAGCCGACCGAGGGCGAAGAGGGCAGTCTCCGTGGTCCCTGTCGACGTGCGCACGCCCGGCAGAGCTGTGCGCAGACGACGAAGGGTGCCGGAGTCGAAGGAGGCGAGTCGGACTCTGTCGGCGGCGTTGAAATTGTGAACGAATCGGATCATCGGGCCGATGCTGTGGGCGGCCTTGACGTCGATGTTCCATTGCACCTGCGGCAGCGTCTCGAACAGCGCCTCGAGGCGGGGGAGTCGACCCCCGGCGAGGAGTTCGACCTCGTCGAGTTCGTCTGCGGGCAGTTCGCAAATGGAGTGTGCCAGTCCTGCGATGCGGTTGAGGTCGGCATCGTGGGCAGCGAAGAGGACGCCATCGGCGGAGGCGTGGACGTCGGTCTCCATCAACTCGACTCCGGCAGCCGCCGCAGCAGTGAAGGCCTCGAGGGTGTTTTCGCTCGTTCCCGGCCACAGGCCGCCTCGGTGCGCGATGATCTCTGGGTCCGCGATGACCTCCCGCTGGGAATTCATAGTCCAATCCTAACCAGGGTGTTGATTTCATCCGGGCTCTGTTCAAGGATGGTGCCATGAGCTCACACCGCGAACCCATCGAACCCGACGACGTCATCGACGCGACCGCGAAGTCCCCGACCGAACGTGCACGCCGGGTTGCCGGACGCGCTTACGGAGCTGCGAGCACCGGTGTGAAGAACGTGCGTGAGGCAGCCTCGACATCTCGCCTCATCGAAGCCACCGAGAACAGCGTCAACCGTGTGCTGGGAAGCGTGTCGCACGCGATCGACGACGCCGTGCGCAGCGGCAAGGTCGAGCGAGCCTTCGACAAGGCACAGGAAACCGTGACGTCCGGAGCCGCAGGTGTCCGGAAGCTGGTGACACGCAAGTCCCGCTGACCGTGACCGACTCCGGTCGTGACCGTCTCCGGCCGCGAACTGCCTTCGAGGACCTGAACTCCGGCGAGGCGCGGACACCGTCCGTGAGCAGAATCGCATTCATGTGGCACACCGTTTGGGTGCGCCACATTGCTTTTGTAACAGTTCCTTAACTAGAATCTGTCAAGGTAACGATCAGATAACTTGGAGCTCTTCCTCGAGCGCACTGTTGCGAGAGGTCTTCCCGTGCATCTCCGAGTTGCCGAATTACTCTCTGATGACGACGAGGAACACGACTGTGGGCAGACACTCAGCACCGAGCACCAAGAAGTCCGGCTCGATCTTCTCCGCGCTGACGGCAAAGAAGAAGACCGGACGGCATGCACCGGCCGGCCGGCAGAACACCGCCGGGGGAGTGCTGGCAGCCGTTCGCACCCGTCCGGTGCTCTCCGCGTTCATCGTGCCGACCGCCGCTACCGCAGCTGTCGTCGCATCGAGCCTCGCAATGGTTCCCAATGACTCCTCCTCGAGCGGTCAGGTCGTGGCGGAAGCGCCTGCCGTCGCTGTCTCCGAGCCGACGAAGGCCACGGATGAGTTCCTCGCCAAGGCGAAGAAACAGGCGAAGGAGAAACCGGCCGAGGTCACGATCGACACTCATATCGAGACTCCGAGCCCTGAGCCGTCGAAGACCGCTGACAAGAAGGACGAAGCATCTACCGGCGGCGGAGAGACATCCGGCAACGAGGGGTCGTCCGGCGGTGGAGACGCTGATGAGAACGACGGACCGTCGAACTCCGGCAAATCGGCCGGCGAATCCGGCAGCTGCCCGATGTCCTACTACGGCGGCGGTGACGGATTCGACGGCAGGAAGACCGCCAACGGAGATATCTTCGATACCAACAAGCTCACCGCCGCCCACAAGACCCTGCCGTTCGGTTCCAAGGTGAAGATCACGAACACCGCAAACGGCAAGTCCGTGACCGAGCTGCGAGCAGGTGACTGCGGATTCCGCACCCCAACTCGCTGAAAGACGAATTTCGAACGGATCGGACATCGAAACAGTAGGAATCAGTCGCATCTAAGCGCGATAGCAGACGAATTGCTTATTGGGTACGGAATTCGCATTCACGATTTCGACCTTGGTTTTCGACTGTGGGCTGGCTAATCTGAAGCCAATACCCCAGCCCCTTTCGAGGAGATCACCATGTCGAAGGAAACCTGTGACGTCGTCATCATCGGAGCAGGTCCATCCGGCCTGAGCGCCGCCCGCCGACTGCGGAAGGCCGGACGCAGCGTCATCGTCCTCGAAGCCCGCGATCGTGTGGGCGGACGCACCTGGACCGAGCACATCGACGGACAGATGTTCGAACTCGGCGGCCAGTGGATCTCCCCGGACCAGACCGCGTTGCTCGCTCTCGTCGACGAACTCGGCAAGGAGACCTACCCGCGCTACCGTGACGGCGACAGCGTCTACATCGCCCCCGACGGAACCCGCACCGTCTACTCGGGCGAGATGTTCCCGGTGGGGGAGTCGACTCAGGCAGAGATGGAACGCCTCATCGGCATCCTCGACGAACTCGCTGCCCGGATCGGTCCGCAGGCCCCTTGGGCCGCCGAGGATGCTGCTGAACTCGACTCGATCTCCTTCCACCATTGGCTGCGTGAGCAGTCAGAGGACGAACTCGCGTGCGAGAACATCGGACTGTTCGTCGCGGGCGGCATGCTGACCAAGCCCGCCACGGCCTTCTCAGCACTCCAAGCCATCCTCATGGCAGCCTCGGCGGGATCATTCACGAATCTCGTCGATGATCACTTCATCCTCGACCGTCGCGTCGTCGGCGGAATGCAGTCGGTCTCGGTGCAGATGGCAGACGAACTCGGTGCGGACATCGTCCGTCTGCAGCAGCCGGTGCGGCGGATCGAATGGTCGGAGACCGGAGTCAGCGTCTCGACCGACGAGCTCACAGTCAGCGCCGAGTCCGCGATCGTCGCCGTTCCGCCGAACCTGTATTCGCGCATCAGCTACTCACCGCCCCTGCCGCGACTCCAGCAGATCTTCCACCAGCACCAGTCCATGGGACTCGTCATCAAGGTCCACGCCACCTACGACACCCCGTTCTGGCGCGAGGACGGGCTCTGCGGAACCGGGTTCGGCGCCTCCCGCCTCGTCCAAGAGGTCTACGACAACACGAACCACGGGGAAGAGCAGGGCACCCTCGTCGGCTTCATCTCCGATGTCAACGCCGATGCCATGTGGGCACTGGACGAGGAGACCCGCCGGACGAGGATCCTCGAAGCCCTTGCCGAGTTCCTCGGCCCGAAGGCAGTCGACCCACGAGTGTTCTACCTCTCCGACTTCGGCGCGGAGGAATGGACCCGCGGAGCCTATGCGACGAGCTACGACCTCGGCGGTCTGCACCGATGGGGCCCGTTCCAGAACGACCCCGTCGGGCCGATCCACTTCGCCAGCTCCGATATCGCCGCCGAAGGCTACCAGCACGTCGACGGAGCAGTGCGCATCGGCACCGCCACCGCCGAGAGGATCCTCGGCGAGAAGTCCTGAAATGAGCAGCACACAGCCGTCACCGTCGACGAACACGAGCGGACTGAGCTCGAAGGGCCTGTCCGCCGGCAAGATCGGAGCCATCGGGGGAGCCGTCATCGGCATCTCCTGCATCGCCCCGGCCTATACGCTGACCTCGGGACTGGGGCCGACGATCTCCGAGGTCGGGGTGCACACCCCGGCCGTTCTGCTCATCGGCTTCGTGCCGATGCTGCTGGTCGTCTTCGGCTATCGGGAACTGAATACGGCGATGCCGGATTCGGGGACCACCTTCACCTGGGCGACCAGAGCGTTCGGACCGTGGCTCGGCTGGATGGGCGGCTGGGGACTCGTCGCCGCCACTGTCCTCGTGCTGTCCAATCTCGCGGCCGTCGCCGTCGACTTCCTCTTTCTCCTTCTGTCCCAAGTGTTCTCCGACCCGCAGATCGCCGAGCTCACACGCGTCCTGTGGATCAACATCCCCGTCACGATCCTCCTCACCGCAGCCGCGGCCTGGGTGTCGTACAGGGGAGTAGAAGCCACGGAAAAGCTGCAGGTGTGGCTGGTCGCCTTCCAGGTGCTGGCCCTGGGATGGTTCGTCGTCGCCGCGATCGTACAGGCTTCCAACGGCACCGCCTTTGATCCGACGCCGGTCTCGCTCGACTGGTTCAACCCGCTGTCCGCCGGCGACTTCTCCACTGTGGCGGCCGCCGTGTCATTGTCGATCTTCCTGTTCTGGGGCTGGGACACTGTGATCACGATGAACGAGGAGGCGAAGGACCCGGAGAAGACCCCGGGCCGGGCCGCTATGCTCACGATCATCGCGATCGTCATCATCTACATCGCCTGCACCGTCGCAGTCATCTCGTTCGCCGGCATCGGCGCCGAAGGCCTCGGTGCCGGCAACCCGGACAACCAGGAATCGATCTTCGCCTCTCTCGCCGGCCCTGTCATGGGACCCTTCGCGGTGCTCGTCTCCATCGCAGTGCTCTCGTCCTCCCTGTCCTCGCTGCAGGCGACGATGGTCTCGCCCTCGCGGACCATCCTGGCGATGGGCCACTACGGCGCGCTGCCGGAGAAGTACGGTCGCGTCTCTCCCCGCTACAAGTCGCCGTCGGTGGCCACCGTCACCTCGGCGGGGGCTGCGATCATCTTCTACGTCGTCATGCGGCTGCTCTCGGAGAACGCCCTGTGGGACACGATCACCGCGCTGGGACTCATGGTCTGCTTCTACTACGGCATCACCGGCCTGGCCTGCATCTGGTACTTCCGGCGCAGCCTCTTCGCCTCAGGACGCACGTTCTTCTTCCGGTTCCTGTTCCCGCTCATCGGGGGAGTGACCCTGCTGATCATCTTCGTCACCACCGCGATCGACTCGCTCGACCCCGCCTACGGATCCGGGTCCTCGGTCTTCGGTGTCGGACTCGTCTTCGTCCTCGGCATCGGGGTGCTGCTGCTCGGTGTGGTGATCATGATCATCCAGTCCGTGCGCCATCCCGACTTCTTCCGCGGACGCACGCTAAAACAGGGAGTCGACGCGGGATGAACGAACAGCTGGTGGCTCTGCGCCGGGTCCGAGACCGCATCGACCGCGAGTTCGACCAGCCGCTGAGCGTGGATTCACTGGCCGCGGGCGTGCACATGTCCGCCGGGCACCTCAGCCGCCAGTTCAAGTCCGCCTACGGCGAATCCCCGTACTCGTACCTGATGACGCGCAGGATCGAGCGGGCCATGGCGCTCATCCGCCGCGGCGATCTCACGATCACCGAGATCTGCTTCACCGTCGGCTTCTCCTCCTTGGGCACCTTCAGCACCCGCTTCCGCGAACTCGTCGGACTCTCTCCGACCCGCTACCGCGACGGTGTCGCCGCAGGTGAGCACCGGCTGCCGACCGTCGTGGTGAAGAACGCGCTGAGACCGGTCAGGAATCGAGAAGTCCCACCGAGCTGAGCAGTCTACGATTGCTGACATGGACATCTCGATCAACGCCAGCTTCCTGCCGCATACCGATGCCGAAGAATCCCTGACCTTCTACCGTGACATCCTCGGCTTCGAGCTGCGCCTCGATGTCGGCTCCGGACGCATGCGCTGGCTGACCGTCGGCCCCGTCGGACAGCCCGACACCTCGATCGTGCTCACCCCGCCTGTGACCGACCCGACGATCAGCGACACAGAACGGGAGACCATCGAGGCGCTCATCGCCAAGGGCAGCTACGGTGCGATCGTGTTGGCCACCCCGAACGTCGATGAGGCATTCGCCGAGGTGGAGACCAAGGGCGCCGATATCGTGCAGGAGCCGATGGACCAGCCCTACGGTCTGCGTGACTGCGCCCTGCGCGACCCCGCCGGCAACATGATCCGCATCCAGCAGAGAGGCTGAACCGGTGCACGCAGCCGACAGCCATGACCTCATCCGCGTCAGCGGAGCCAGAGAGAACAACCTCAAGGACGTCAGCGTCGCGATCCCCAAACGTCGTCTCACGGTATTCACGGGAGTCTCCGGCTCCGGCAAGAGCTCACTGGTCTTCCACACGATCGCCGCCGAATCCCAGCGGATGATCAACGAGACCTATTCCGCATTCGTCCAAGGCTTCATGCCGGCGATGGCCCGCCCCGAGGTCGACGTCCTCGAGGGACTGACGACGGCCATCCTCGTCGATCAAGAGCGGATCGGGGCGAATCCGCGCTCCACCGTGGGCACGGTCTCCGACATCAATGCGAAGCTGCGCACTCTCTTCGCCCGGCTGGCCGAGCCGAACCTCGGATCGACGAACGCCTACTCCTTCAACGTCGCCACCCTCAGCGGGAAGGGCGCAGTGACCATCGACAAGGGCGAGAGCAAGCAGGTCGAACGCAAGTCCTTCTCCGTCAACGGCGGCATGTGCCCGCACTGTGAGGGAATGGGCACTGCCACGGACATCTCCATCGACGAGGTGGTCGATGAGTCGAAATCCTTGAACGACGGAGCCATCACCGTCCCCGGGTACAAACCCGGCGGTTGGTCCGTGCGCATGTTCTCCGAATCCGGGTACTTCGACCCGGACAAACCCGTCGCCGATTTCGATGAGACGGAGCGACACTATCTGCTGTATGCCGAAGGCGAGAAGGTCAAGATCAATGGCACGAACATCACCTTCGACGGGCTGATCCCGCGGATCCAACGGTCGTTCTTGTCCAAGGATCGGGACTCGATGCAGAAGCACATCCGCGAGTTCGTCGACCGTGCCGTGGTCTTCACCACCTGTCCCGAATGCGAGGGAACCAGGCTCAACGCGGCCGCCCGCTCCTCACTGATTGCCGGAAAATCGATCGCCGATGTCTGTGCCCTGCAGATCTCGGACATCACGGATTGGCTGGACCAGATCGAGCCGGGAGCCGCCTCGGCGCTGCTCGAATCGCTGCGCGCGGATGTGGCAGCCTTCAACGACATCGGACTCGGATACCTGTCCCTGGACCGATCGGCAGGGTCACTGTCCGGGGGAGAGGCCCAGCGGATCAAACTGGTCCGCCACCTGGGCTCTTCGCTCACGGACGTCACCTACGTCTTCGACGAACCGACGATCGGTCTGCACCCACACGACATCCGATCGATGAACGACCTGCTGATGGCACTGCGGGACAAAGGCAACACGGTCCTCGTCGTCGAACACAAACCCGAGACGATCCTCATCGCCGACCACATCGTCGACCTCGGGCCCGGCGCGGGCAGCAACGGGGGAGAGGTGACCTTCACCGGCAGCGTCGACGGTCTGCGGGAGTCCAATACTCTCACCGGGAGGCACCTCGGATACACCGCTGCGCTCAAGGATACGGTGCGGGAACCGGCGGGAGCGCTCGAGATCCGCGACGCACAGTCGCACAATCTGCGAGGCGTCGACGTCGATGTGGCCCTCGGGGTGCTCACCGTCGTGACCGGTGTTGCCGGATCCGGAAAGAGCAGCCTCATCGAGGGGGCCCTGCGGGGACGTGATGGGGTCGTGATGATCGATCAGGCGCCGATCAAGGGATCACGGCGCAGCAACCCGGCGACGTACACGGGGATGCTCGAACCCATTCGAAAGGCGTTCGCTAAGGCCAACGGGGTCAAGCCCGCCCTGTTCAGCGCGAATTCCGAAGGTGCATGCCCGGTGTGCAACGGCGCCGGAATCATCTATTCGGACATGGCGCTCATGGGCGGTGTGTCGGCACCGTGCGCCGAGTGCGAGGGCAAGGGATTCCAAGCTGAGGTGCTCGAGTTCACCTTGGGCGGGCGAAACATCCGAGAGGTCCTGGATCTGTCGGTGGATTCGGCGATCGAGCATTTCGGTGCGGGGGAGTCGCGTATTCCCGCGGTCGTCAAGACTCTCAAGATCCTCGCCGAGGTGGGACTCGGCTACATCAGCCTCGGCCAGCCGCTGACGACGCTGTCCGGGGGAGAGCGACAGAGGCTCAAGCTCGCGGTCCATCTGTCGGCGAAAGCCGCCGATGCGGCGCAGGTGATCATCCTCGACGAGCCGACGACAGGACTGCATCTGGCCGATGTCGACAACCTGCTGCGGCTGCTCGACGGACTCGTCGATTCGGGACGGACCGTCATCGTCATCGAACACCACCAGGCAGTGATGGCTCATGCCGATCACATCATCGACCTCGGCCCGGGCGCGGGCCATGACGGAGGTTCGATCGTGTTCGAAGGCAGCCCGGCCGAACTTGTCACAGGAGCGAAGACGAACGGTTCGCTGACCGCCGAGCATCTGGCCGCATATGTGAGTGCCTGACCAGGGGAGTCGTGCCCACTCAGGCTTCGTCCAGGCTCCGCGGAGCCGATTCAGATGCTGATTTCACGGTTTCGGGTTCAAATGCGGCAATCGATTCGTTACGGTGTATAACGGCTCGGTAACGACCGGGTTACAGAATCGAAATGCAGTCGTACTTTGGAGAAGACACAGTGAACCTCTACAGCACAAGCCTCCGCAAGGTCGCCCTGCTCGCTGGCGCCGGCGCAGTTGCAGCCGCCGGATTGACCGGAATGAGCGCGGCCCAGCCGGCGCAGGCATCTGAGCAGGGCGTCTGGGACAAGGTCGCCGAATGCGAATCCGGCGGTGACTGGCATATCAACACCGGCAACGGATACTACGGCGGACTGCAGTTCTCCGAGCAGACCTGGAAGGCCTTCGGCGGTGAGGGAATGCCGCACGAGGCCAGCAAGGCCGAGCAGATCGACATCGCACAGAAGACACTCGAAGAGCAGGGCCCGGGCGCATGGCCGGTCTGCGGCGAAAAGGCCGGATTGACCAAGGAGAACGGCGCAGCCGATGACGGCGGCGGATCCGGCGATGACGACAAGAAGGACGACGGCGGCTCCAAGGGCGACGGCGACAGCGGCAAGGTCGGCCTCGCCGGCAACGTCACCGTCGGCGGCTGAGACCGCACGATGATCTGACGATCGACGATGCGCAGGCGAATATGTGCGTTGTGGTCGTGAAATGGCCGTGAGCGATTAGCGTGTCGCTCACGGCCATTTTTACATGCTCCAGCCCGACTCTGGATAGAACGCCGATAATATACATTATGTTAAGTAAAGATCAGAAGCACCTCTTCCGCAGCCCGAGAACCGCTTCTCGAACCGCTTGGTGACCGGCTCCGACAGATCGACTGTATAGACTGCCCTCGTGCGGCACCGCACGTTCAGCTGGGTTGATTCACGAGGCGACGTGGCGGCGAAGCAGCCGGCGATTCGGAGCGGTCGTGCTGCCCCTGGCGAATGCGGCGATCTCCGAGATCTGCCCGCCGGTGCAGACGGCGGGAACCCTCGGTGTCTTCCTCGCGCTCATGGCGGTGGGTGGACTCATCGGCCCTATGTGACAGGCCTCATCGTCGATGCTGCGAGTGATCCCGGCCTCGGCTACGCTACTGCGTTCCGCATCGTGGGCATCGTCTCGGCTGTCTGTGCAGTGCTGGTCATCGTCCTCGCCGATCCCGACAGGGACAAGCAGATAGTGCGCGGTTCGGTCTCCGCCTGAGTAAGCGACAACGCGCCGAGGCGGCACTCCCCTGGCGACGTCGGTGCTGTGTCTGATCCGTCACCCTGCAGTGCCACTCTGTTACTGTTTACTGACAGGTAACTTAGCTCACAGCGACCGTGAACGCCTCAGTCGGACCAAGAGCGCAGTCTTCACGCCGCAACGGAAGGACACGACGATGACCGCAGATACTACGCAGACGGCGGCGATGCCCGGCACCGGAAAGATCTTTGCCCTGTGGAAGAAGATGCAGGAGATGCCTCTCGGCAAGCGCCTGTTCTCGCAGGCCGTGTGCTTCAAAGCACCTTACTTCCGTACTGTGCGCCCGCAGATCAAAGAGCTGAGCCCCGGGCTGTGCCGCGTCACCGCGCCTAACCGCCGCGGAATGCACAATCATATCGGCACCTATCACGCGATCGCGTCGTGCAATATGGCCGAAGTCGCCGCCGGCGTCATGACGGAAGCGACCGTGCCGCCCACTCACCGCTGGATCCCGGCGGGAATGACTGTGCAATACAACGCCAAGGCCAGCAAAGGGCCGGTCACGGCTGTCACCCGACTTGAAGGGATCCCCGAATTCGGCGAGGAGAAGTTCGACCTGGTCGTCCCTGTCGATGTCCTCGACGCGAATGGCATCGCCTTCGTCACCGCACACATCACCATGTACATCTCACCGAAGAAGGAATAGAGCACCGGCGCTCTCTGCGCCCATGCCCTTCCGCTCACCGCCCGGAGAGTCGCAGCACCCGCTGGGCGTATGAAGCCCCATCGCCGCTCGAGCGCGGCGGCTCGTATCCGCCTAGGGCCCCGAGGGTGATGATGAGCTCGCCGAGTTCGACGTAGATGAACTCAGCGAGCTCTTCGTCGATGGGCCAGTCGCAGCCGATGCCGCGTGCGAGATCCGCGGCATGGAGCGATAGCTCGAGGATGCGCATCTGGACAAGCTGCTCCCCCGGGATGTTCCCGATCCGGTGAGCCACCAGCGCTGTGAGATCGCAGGTGTCCGCACGTGACCTGAATGTGCTCTCGTGCGTCCAGAATGACTGGATCATGTCATCGCCGAGATGGTCGAGTCCCCTTACGGCCTCGACCTCGGCGGTGCTCGCCTGCCCCAACAGCTTCGTGTATCGGACTCCCCCGCCGATGAGGTGATTGATGAGCTCCGCATTCGTCCAGTCGTCGGCACCGCTCGTGCGATTCAGGTCCGTCTCCCGCACGCGCTGGAGCGTTGCGACCCAACAGGCTTCCGCGCGATCGAGTCGCTCTGCCGTTGCTGCATCCATGCCATCAGCCTACGTCGACTGGTCTCCGAAAAGCGGCGTCCTCACCAACGGGACAGAAGTCGGCTATCGCCGTGATCAGTCTCGCAACATGAGAACTTCTCTCCAACCTATGGTCCCTGACCGTTCGGTCAGTATAGGTTTGTTCCTGCGCAGCGACTGATGGTATACCATACCTGCCCTGTCGGTCTGCGTCTCTGCAACTCGACAATGAAGTGAGGAGCTGACCATGCCTATGGCCAGCGGTTCGGCCGACTACATCGGCCTCGCAAATGCCCCCATACTCTGGATACTCGCGATGGCGGTGATGGGCGTCGTCGTCGTGCAATCGCTCATCTATATGACCGCGGTGAAGAAGAACGCCGAGTCCGCGGGAATGAGCCAACAGGAGGTCCGTTCGGCTTTCCGTGCCGGCGGTGTCGCCGCGATCGGACCATCTCTGTCGGTGGTGCTCGTCGCCATCGCCCTGCTGCCGCTGTTCGGCACTCCCCCTGTCATCGTCCGCGTCGGACTCATCGGATCCGCCGCCACAGAAGTGGCCTCTGCCTCCCTGGCCGCAGGCACCATGGGTGCGAACCTCGGCGATGAGACCTTCACTCGCGGAGTCTTCATCGTCGCTCTCATGGCGATGAGCCTCTCGGGAGCAGGCTGGATGATCTCCACCCTCATCCTCACCCCGGTCTTCAAGCGCAGCTCCCACAAGCTCGAGAAGGTCAATCCTGCGCTCATGTCGATCATCCCGGGCGCTGCACTGCTCGCAGCCTTCGCGGCCCTGACCTTCCGCGAATTGCCGAAATCGCCGACCCACGTCATCGCCGTCATCGTCTCGGCAGTGGTCATGAGCATCTGCCTGCTGCTGGCCAAAACACTGAAACAGAACTGGCTGAAGGAATGGGGCCTGGGGTTCTCCCTGCTCATCGGCCTCGTCGCCGCCTATTTCGCCCACTACGCCGGTCTCGGACTGCCCGAAGCCTGAGGAGAGACCATGTCATCGATCATCACATCACCCTCACACGCGGCCTTCGAACGCACCACCAGCCGATGGGGCTCGATCACGCTGTTCATCGGATTCCTCATCGCCACCTCGGTGCCCTTCTATCTGCTCTTCGTCGCGGACGCGAACATCAATTTCGGGGAGATCCTCAAGGGCTTCCTCGCCGTGTTCGCCGTCTACGGAGTCTTCTACATCGTCGAACCACTCACCTACTTCCCGATCCTCGGACCTGCCGGCATGTACCAGGCGTTCATGATCGGCAACGTCTCGAACAAACTGCTGCCCTCGGCAATCGTCGCTCAGGACACCATCGGCGCGAAGCCGGGCACCCGCAAGGGCGAATACGCGGCGACGATGGCGATCTGCGGGGCCGCGATCATCCACGTCGCCTCGATGGTCATCTTCGTCGGCATCCTCGGCACGTGGCTCGTCACCCTCGTCCCCGAGCCGGTCACCCTCGTCGCGAAGCTCTACATCCTCCCGGCCATCCTCGGCGGCGTCACCGTCCAGCTCATCGCGTCCCTCAAACAGCTCAAGTCGACGCTCATCGCCCTCGGCATGGCGGCGCTGGTCATTCTCGTCCTCGTTCAGCTGTTTCCCGTGCTCGCGCCCGGAGACGTCGCGATCGTCGTGTTCCTGACCATCCTCATCACCTGGTTCACCCGCAACAAATCGGTCACGGACAAGCGGCCCGACAGCGACGGCACCGATACCGTCGGCATCAACTGACGAACACTGCCGACAACGCAATGCGGTGGGTGCTCGACTGCCGAGACCCACCCCCGCATTCGACGAATCCTGCCAAGATGAGACCAGACCACTGCTGAAAGGACATCATGTCTCTCAACCCCGCCATCCGCGCGTCGATCAGTGCCGATCTCGACCAGACGATCGCCGACTACAAACACTTCCACCGCACTCCCGAACTGTCGATGCAGGAGACGAATACCGCCGCCGAGATCGCCTCCCGGCTCCAGTCCCACGGCCTCACGACCCACACCTTCGGCGGGACCGGAGTCGTCGCCGTGATCGAGAACGGCGACGGACCTGTCATCGGCTACCGTGCCGACATCGACGGACTGCCGATCAGCGAGGACACCGGGTACGACTATGCCTCCACCGCGGACGGCACGCTTCCCGACGGGGAGACCACTAAGGTCATGCACGGCTGCGGCCACGACACCCACATCACCGTCGGGCTCTACCTCGCCAAGCACCTCGTCACGCACAGGGATCTGTGGTCGGGAACCGTCGTCATGATCTTCCAGCCCGGTGAGGAGACCGGCCAAGGTGCGCGCGCAATGCTCGACGACGGACTGTGGGATCAGATCGTGCGTCCCGAGGTCATCTTCGGCCAGCATGTGTGGCCCGGAGCAGCGGGTCACCTCTACGTCAGCAGCGGAACCGCCATGGCGATGTCCGACTGCCTGCGTGTGACCGTCAAGGGCAAGCAGGCGCACGGCTCACAGCCGGAGAACGCGATCGACCCGATCGTCCTCGGCGCCTATATGATCACCCGTCTCCAGTCGGTCGTGTCACGCGAGATCTCCGGTCGCGATATGTCCGTGGTCACCGTGGGCACCTTCCACGGCGGACTCAAGGAGAACATCATCCCCGACTCCGCCGAGTTCAAACTCAATATCCGCACCTTCACCGAGGAGGTCCGCGCAGTCGTCCTCGACCGTGTCCGCCGCATCATCACCGCCGAGGCGCAGGCGTCCGGGGCACCGGAACCGGAGATCGAGGAGATGTATCGATTCCCGCGCTGCTTCAACGATCCCGAGGAGACCGAGTCGTTCCTCACCCACGTGGGAGCCGAACTCGGTACCGAGCAGGTTCATCTGTCCGAGCCGGCCACCGGCAGCGAGGATGTCGGAGCCTTCGGCGATGACATCGGAGTCCCGTACGTGTACTGGTTCTTCGGCGGCTACTCCCCCGCGAAGTTCGCCGACGGGCAGACTCCGCCCGGGAATCACTCCCCGTTCTTCGCCCCCGACGATGTCGAGACCACGCTCGAGACCGGCATCAGAGCCGCCCTGTCTGCAGTGCTGAGCAAGGTCGGAAAGGACGGCGCATGAGCGAGGAGATGCTGTGGTGGTCGACTCGCGAACTGGCGGCCCGGATCGCATCCAAGGAGGTCTCGGCGCGAGAGGCGCTGCAGGCCCACCTCGACCGCATCGACGAGGTCAACCCTGCCCTCAAAGCCGTCGTCACCCGTGATGATGAGACTGCCTTCGCCCGGGCCGCAGCCGCCGATGCCGCGACAGCTCGCGGAGAGAGCTACGGTGCCCTGCATGGGGTTCCGATGACCCATAAGGACACTCACGACACCGCGGGAATGCGCACGACCTGGGGTTCGCCGCTCATGGCTGATCGCGTACCCGAAACGGACGCGCTCATCATCGCCCGACTCAAGGCCGCAGGGATCACCACGACGGGCAAGACGAATGTGCCCGAGTTCGCGGCCGGCTCGCACACCTTCAACGAGGTGTTCGGCACGACGGTGAACCCGTACGACCGCACGAAATCGGCATCGGGATCCTCCGGCGGGGTCGGGGCGGTGCTCGCGGCCGGGATACAGGCCTCCGGAGACGGATCGGATATGGGCGGATCGCTGCGCTCGCCGGCATCGTTCAACAACGTCGTCGGATTCCGACCGAGCAACGGCCGCATCCCGCACGTTGCCCCGGGCAATCCCTATGCGTGGCTGTCGCAGAGCGGGTTCATGGCCCGTACGGTCTCCGATGTGGCGCTGCTGATGTCCGTGGCCTCCGGTCCACATGCCTCGGCGCCGGGATCGATCCCCGAGTCGGGCGGAGTCTTCGACCTGCCGGAATTCGCCCTCGAGACTGACCGCTCCCCCGACCCCACCGGTCTCCGGGTCGGGTTCAGTCCCGATCTGGACGGACTGCTGCCGGTCGAGACCGAGGTGAAGGACATCGTCGCCTCCGCCGCTCAGGTGTTCGGCCGCCTCGGCGCGCATGTGGACGACGAGATCCCGAACCTCACCGACGCCGATGAGGTGTTCAATGTCCGTCGTGCCCTCGACTTCGTCAGCTCCTGGGGCGGGCTGTATGAGGCCCACCCCAACAAGATCAAGGAATCGGTGAGGTGGAACATCCGCATGGGCCTCGACTTCACCGGCGCCGAGGTGGTGTCCGCGGAATCCGCACGCACGCGCTTGCACGGCGAGATCGACCGCTACTTCGCCGGACACGATGTCCTTGTGCTCACCACCTGTCAGGTCCTGCCGTTCGATGCCGACATCGAATACCCGACGCGGATCAACGGGGTGCCCCTGAACAACTACCTCGATTGGATGCGGGCACTGTGCCTGATCTCGGCAACCGGGTGCCCGGCGATATCGGTGCCGGCCGGCTTCTCGGACTCCGGCCTGCCGGTCGGTGTGCAGATCGTGGCGAAACCGGGTGCTGATGTCGAGCTGCTCCGAGTTGCGCATGCCTTCGAAGCAGCAACCGGCCACCACGCGCGGCATCCCGTGTTCTGAGCGGTTCTCGCAAGCGGAGTTCGCAACCGGGCTCGCTTCGGCACGAAGGGCAGGGAAAGGCAGGTATGGCAAACCTGGGCAGAGTTTGCCGAGCCTTTCCACACTGGAACCGTTCTAGAAAAGGTGTCAGGATATTGTCTAAGCAGGCGGAATGGATCCGCCTCGAACCGCAAAGGAGTAAAAGATGCACCTGAGCCCCGCAATGCAGAAGGTCCTCAACGAGCAGGTCACCCTCGAACTCGAAGCCTCATTGGTCTACCTCCAGCTCTCCATCCAGCTCGACGATCTCGATCTGCCCGGAATGACGCGCTGGATGCGTGCCCAGTCCGAAGAAGAGCAGGTTCACGCCGCCAAGTTCACCCAGCACTGCCTCGACCGCGGATTCGCCCCTCAGATCGGTGATATCGCCGCTCCGAAGGTCTCCGGTTCGCAGCCGATCGACTTCTTCAAGGCCGCACTTGCGCACGAGGAGAAGGTCTCCGAGTCCATCCGGAACCTCTACCGCACCGCTCAGTCCGAAGCCGACCTCGACGTCCTGCCACTGCTCCACTGGTTCATCGACGAGCAGGTCGAAGAGGAGTCGAGCATCTCCGAGATCATCGGTCGCCTCGAGCGCGTCGGCACCGACGGAGCCGGCGTCCTGCGCATCGATTCCGAGCTCGGCTCGCGCCACCCCGATATCACCGCCGACGGCGAGTGACATCTGCAGACTGACCACTTCGGCTCAGCCCTCATCTCCGGCGATATGAGCCGAGTGGGACTGCGAGGCGAGAACTCAGCGGCCGATCCCATCACGGGGTCGGCCGCTGTGCTGTCCGGACCGGACCGGCGGCAGAGCGGCACGTGCAGACGGCAGGGAGACACGCGCGGAAGACGAAGAAGCCCCGTGCTCAGCCGAGAACGGACTGTGCGATGAGGAGCACGACCGGCAGGGTCACGAGCATGACGATCGTCTGGCCGGCGATGAGTGCTGCCATGAGCTTCGCATCTCCCCCGAGCTGCCGGGCCATGACATAACCGGAGCTCGCCGTCGCGATCGATTGGAAGAGCAGTCCGACCAGCGCCGGCACCGTCGGGATGTCGAGGACGGACAGAGCTGCCAGCGACAGTCCCGGCAGCACGATCAGCTTGATGAGCGTCGACGCGATGATGGCCCGGGCATGGGCACGCACGGAGAAGATCTGCAGACCAGCGCCGACGCACAGCAGACCGATGGGCAGTGAGGCGGCCGCCAAGGGATCGAGGACTGTCGCCGCCACATCCGGCAGGCCCAGACCGGTGATGTTCACTGCGGCTCCGGCGACACAGCCGAGCACCAGCGGATTCGTCACGATCGCCCGCAGCAGAGCGAGCAGCGAGGTCGGCCCCGTGCGCAGGAACTCGAACCCGAGGCTCGAGATGACATTGACCGTGGGGACGAGGATTGCTGCGACGATCGCGGCCACGGCGCTGCCTTCGGACCCGAACAGACTGCCGGCCAGGGACAGACCGATATAGGTGTTGAACCGGATCCCGCCCTGGAGTACGGAGGTGAAGGCGGGGAGATCGCGGGCGATGACTCGGCGGGCCAGGACGATGCCCACGGATACGATCACAGTGGGGATGACGAGCGCCGCTGCCAAGCGCGCGAGCGGGACATGGGCCACGTCCACCTCGGCGACGGAGGTGAAGAGGAGCACCGGAAGGAGACAGTAGTACGCGAGCTTCTCCGCACCGGACCAGAACTCCGAACTCCGAAATCCCGGCAGCCGCTTCAGCACGAGGCCGAAGGCGATGAGCACCGTGACGGGAAGAAGGGCGAGGAGTATCGGAACCAGGCTCACAGACTGAGAATTTCATGAGTTTGGAATCATTTCAAAGTTGAGTGTGTTTGACTCAATGTAGGACCCGAACGAAAGGAAGCACATGGCTACACGTTTCGACCCCATCCGTGACCTCGACCGATTCTTCTCCGAGGTGACCCGCACTCCGAATGCCACCACCCTGCCGATGGACCTCTACCGTGACGGCGAAGTCTTCATCGCCCGCATCGACATGCCCGGAGTCGATCCGAGCAGCATCGATGTCGACGTCGAAGACCGCACGCTCACCGTGCGCGCCCGCCGCGAGTCCGAGGTCGCGGACAAGGACGTGAAGTGGCTGACCAGGGAACGCACCAACGGCACCTACGCCCGCCAGCTCACGCTCGGCAACCGGGTGGCCCTGGATCGCATCCGCGCCGACTACAGCGACGGCGTCCTCACGCTGACGATCCCCGTCGCCGAGGAGGCTCGCCCCCGGAAGATCTCAGTCTCGCACGCTTCCGGACAGACCACCCCCGAGGTGGTCGAATCCTCCACGTCGGACGAGCCCCACTCCCCCGGCGTCGACAGCTGACAACGGCGCCGAGCTCCGGCGGACCTGAGTGAACCGAGGATCGGACTCCGCTCCGACACTCGGACGCTGACAGCGGGCCGCACCCTTATTCGGGTGCGGCCCGCTTCGTTCGTTCGGCACCGTTCGAGTTCAGTGGCGTTGATGATCAGCGCCGTTCGAGGAGGTAGGCCAAACACATATAGGGCAGATCTACCGTGTCCGGAACCGGATGTTCCACTCGCAGATACTCCCGCAGATTCGATTCGACTCGGGCCCGCGTCTTCTCATTCGAGCGCAGCCAATAGGAACGCGTCCGAGCCAGGTCGACGATACCGTCGACGGACAGTTCAGTGGCGAATTCCACGAGCGTGTGGTCGATGAGGGTCAGTCCGGCTCCGGGCTGAGGCCGGTACTGCGGCCGGTACACATCGCCGGCATGCATGATCCGGCTCAAACGCAGCACCCAGTCGACGCGGACATCGAGTTGGTTGATGAGGATGAGGAGCCGCCCTCCGGGGTTGAGGATGCGGACCACCTCGGCGGCCGCACTCGCTTCGTCGAACCAGTGCCAAGCCTGCGCGACGGTGACGAGGTCGAGGCTCTCCGCCTCCAGACCGGTGTCCTCAGCGGTGCCGACCACGGTGGGAGCAGGATTGCGTTCGAGCGCGACCGCGTCGGGATCGACGGCGATGAGTTCGGCGCCGAGGTCGCGCAGCCGGCGGCTGAGGATCCCGGTTCCGGCCCCGAGGTCGCACACGCGCAGATCGGACCATTGCCGGTCCCAACCGGCAAGCGCCAGATCGAGTGCCGCGTCGGGATAACCGGGGCGCACCTCGTCATAGACTCCGGCCTGGACGCCGAAACTGCGTCCGTGGGCGGGCTGCGCGCGTGGTCGCACCATCGTGATTCTGCCTTTCACCAGGTCTGCAGCGGTCGTCCTGGCGACCGCTGCAGACCACTCTAGCGTCGTCGCCGATCAGCGAGTCGATAGGATGGAGTCAACGGCCCGTTCCCAGCCCTGAGGAGTCAGTATGTCCGCACCGTCCGATCTCCAGTCCAAACTGGATGAGGCCTCCGCCGCCTATGAGGAATTCGCCTCGCGCGGCCTCGCTCTCGACATCACTCGGGGCAAGCCCGCCCCGGAGCAGCTCGACCTCGCCGCCGATCTGCTCACCGCCGTCAGCGGCGATGACTACCTCACTCCCGGTGGAGTCGACACTCGCAACTACGGCGGTCTCGATGGGCTCATCGAACTGCGGGAGATCTTCGCCCCGTTGCTCAAGGTGCCGGCCGAGCAGCTGCTGGCCGGAGGCAATGCCTCGCTGACGTTCATGTCCCAGGCGCTGACCTTCGCACTCATGCACGGAACGGCCGTCGACGATCGTCCGTGGGGTCAGGGTCCGCATAAACTGCTGTGCCCTGTGCCCGGGTACGATCGGCATTTCACCCTGGCCGAATCCCTCGGGTTCGAGCTGCTGACCATCCCGATGGACGAGGAAGGTCCGATCGTCGCCGAGGCGCAGCGTCTGGCCGAAGACCCGGCTGTCAAGGGCATGTGGCTGGTGCCGATGTATTCCAATCCGACCGGAATCACCATCACCGGGGCCCGAGCGCGGGAACTCGCGGCCATGCCCACCGCGGCACCCGACTTCGCGCTGCTGTGGGACAACGCCTACGGGGTGCACCATCTGCGTGAGAACCACCCGGACAATCTCGACATCCTCACCCTGTGCGCCGAGGAGGGCCATCCCGAACGAGCCTGGATCTTCGCCTCGACATCGAAGATCACCCATGCAGGAGCCGGAGTCTCGTTCTTCGCCGGCGGCCCGGCCACGGTCGATTGGATGCGTGCGAACCTCGGGAATGTTGCGATCGGCCCCGACAAGATCAACCAGCTGCGCCATGTCCGGTTCTTCTCCGACACCGCCGGGGTCGAAGCACATATGCGCAAGCACGCCGAGATCATCGCACCGAAATTCGACGCCGTGCTCAGGGCGCTGGAGGATGGACTCGGAGCGGACGAACTCGCACAGTGGACCTCACCCGACGGCGGCTATTTCATCACTCTGACGACGATGGAGGGCATCGCCGATCGAGTCGTCAAACTCGCCAGAGAGGCCGGAGTGAAGCTGACACCGGCCGGAGCCACTCACCCGTACGGACTCGACCCGCACAACAACGTCATCCGCATCGCCCCGACGATGCCGACCCTCGACGAGGTCGAACTCGCGGCCCAGGGGCTCGTCGCGTGTGTGCGGCTGGCCAGCTACGAGAAGCTGTTGGCCGGCTGAACTTCCCATAACCTGCAGACAGAGACATGTCCGCCCCCGAATCATTTCGTTTCGGGGGCGGACATGTTTGTGCCGGGTATTTCGGCCGAGACGTCGACTCTGCCGAAATCACTGCCGATTCGGCTCAGTATTCGTAGAAGCCGCGACCGGACTTCACACCGAGCAGACCGGCGTCGACCATGCGGGAGAGCAGGATCGGCGGCTTCGCGGCCGGATCACCGGTCTCCTCATACATGCTCTCTGCGGCATAGAGGCAGGTGTCGAGACCGACGAGGTCGGCGAGCTTGATCGGACCCATCGGGTGGGCGCAGCCGCCGACCATACCCGCGTCGATGTCCTCCTTCGTGGCGAACCCGGCCTCGAGCATCCTGACGGCGCTGAGCAGGTACGGGATGAGCAGGGCGTTGACGATGAACCCGGGCCGGTCATCGGCCTGGATCGGGTTCTTGCCGAGCACATCGGCGACGAAGGTGGTCACGGTGTCGCGGACATCCTCGGCGGTGAGCACCGAGGAGACGACCTCAACCAGCGGCTGCACGGGTGCCGGGTTGAAGAAGTGGACACCGAGCACACGTTCTGGACGCGAGGTCGACTGGGCGAAGCGGATGATCGGCATCGACGAGGTGTTCGATGCGAGGATCGCATCCGGGTCGGTGACGACCTTGTCGAGTTCGGCGAAGATCGACTTCTTGATGTCTTCGTTCTCACTCGCTGCTTCGATGACGAGCTGACGGTCGGCGAGATCGCTGATATCGGTGGTGAACCGCAGCCGGGCGAGGGCCTCGTCGCGGGCAGCGGCATCGAGCTTGCCCTTGTCCACGGCGCGGGCGAGGGAGTTCTCGATGCGGGCGCGACCGGCAGCCGACGCCTCCTCGTTGATCTCGCGGACGATGACGTCGAGGCCGGACTTCGCCAGCACCTCGGCGATTCCGGCTCCCATGAGTCCGCTGCCGATGACGGCGGTGCGCTGGATGCTCATAAACTTCTCCTTCTCAAGTCAGATTGGTCGATGGTGTGCGATTTGATCGGCTAGGACATCCGGGCGAGGAACCAGTCAGCCGAGCGGATCGCCTTCATGGCTTCCCGCCGGCGCTCGGCGGGCAGGGTCTGGATGTAGACCTGCCCGTCGAGGTGGCCGACTTCGTGTTGGAGCATCTGGGCGAAGACTTCCGAGCCTTCGATCTCGATCGGCTGATTCTTCGCGTCCACCCCGCGCACCCGAGCGAACTCGTAGCGCGGGGTGGGGAAGAACAGTCCCGGGACGGACAGGCAGCCTTCTTCGATATCGCGCAGCTGCCCTCCGACCTCGACGATCTCCGGATTGATGACATAGCCGGTGCGACCGTCGAGGTCGTAGCCGAAAGCCCTCAGACCGACTCCG
Organism: Brevibacterium pigmentatum; assembly: GCF_011617465.1. Classification (NCBI taxonomy): domain Bacteria; kingdom Bacillati; phylum Actinomycetota; class Actinomycetes; order Micrococcales; family Brevibacteriaceae; genus Brevibacterium; species Brevibacterium pigmentatum. The sequence goes on along the minus strand of NZ_CP050153.1, from coordinate 1,868,663 downwards.
ATCTGCGGGGCGGCGACCGCCGCACGGCCCTCGGGCCGTGCGGTGTCGACGAGGTCGGCGGCCAGTGCTTCGACGTGATCGTCGAAGACCGTCACCGGCTCACACTTGCTGCGCAGCACGGGGTCGCCCCACAGCCGGATCTCGCGTTCAGGCATCGATCACCACGACGAGGTCTCCGCCTTCGAGCTGCTGGACGTCGGCGATGGCCACACGCGAGACGGTTCCCGCCGTCTGCGTGGTGATCGTCGCTTCCATCTTCATGGCTTCGATCGTGGCAACGGTATCGCCGACGGCGACCTTGTCGCCCTCGTGGACCTGCATGGTCACGACACCGGCGAACGGGCTGCCGACATGTCCGCTGTTGTTCGGATCGGCCTTCTCCGCGGTCTTGACCTCGCTCTCGACCGACCGGTCACGCACCTGCAGCGGACGCAGCTGTCCGTTGAGGGTGAACATGACCGACCGCATTCCGCGCTCGTCGGTTCCGCCGATGGCCTGAACGCCGATGAGCAGGTTCTTGCCCTTCGCCAGCTCGACTGCGTGCTCTTCGCCGCCGGTGAGTCCGTAGAGGTACTCGGAGGTCTCGACGACGGAGAGGTCACCGTAGTTCGCGCGCATCGTCTGGAACTCCTTCGTCGGTCCGGGGAACAGCAGCTCGTTGAGCTTGTCCTTCCGGTCCCGGCCGGGAGTCTCCAGAGCCTGCGCATCCGCGGGCTCGAGGTGTTCGACGAGCGGCTTGGCGGAACGACCGGCGAGAGCCTTCGTGCGGAACGGCTCCGGCCATCCGCCCGGAGGATCACCGAGGTCGCCGTTGAGGAACCCGATGACCGAGTCCGGGATGTCGAACTTGTCCGGGTTCTCCGCAAACTCCTCCGGTGAGACTCCGGCACCGACGAGGTGGAGGGCCAGATCGCCGACGACCTTCGAGGACGGGGTGACCTTGACGAGGTGGCCGAGGATCGAGTCGGCAGCCGCATACATGTGCTCGATGTCTTCGAACCGCTCCCCCAGACCCAGTGCGACGGCCTGCTGACGCAGGTTCGACAGCTGGCCGCCCGGGATCTCATGGCGGTAGACGCGACCCGTCGGTCCCGCGAGTCCCGACTCGAAGGGTGCGTAGAGCTTGCGCACCGACTCCCAGTAGGGTTCGAGGTCGCTGACGGCGTCGAGGCTGATGCCGGTGTCACGCTCGGTGTTCTCGAATGCGGCGACGAGCGCGGAGAGACTCGGCTGGCTCGTGGTTCCGGCCATGGCCGCTGAGGCGGCATCGACGGCATCGGCACCGGCGGCGGCCGCGGCATAGAGGGTGGCCAGCTGTCCGCCCGCAGTGTCGTGGGTGTGGACGTGGACGGGCAGGTCGAAGTTCTCCCGCAGAGCGGTCACGAGCTTGACCGCAGCGGCGGGACGCAGCAGTCCGGCCATGTCCTTGATAGCGAGCACATGAGCGCCCGCATCGACGATCTGCTCGGCCAGGCGCAGGTAGTAGTCGAGCGTGTAGAGCTCTTCCTTCGGATCGAGGATGTCCGAGGTGTAGCACAGGGCCACCTCGGCCAGTGCCGTATTCGTTCCGCGCACGGCCTCGATCGCCGGGCGCATCTGCTCGACGTCGTTGAGTGCGTCGAAGATGCGGAAGATGTCGATGCCCGTGCGAGCCGCCTCATCGACGAAGGCGTCGGTGACCTCCGTCGGGTACGGGGTGTAGCCGACGGTATTGCGTCCGCGCAGGAGCATCTGCAGGTTGATGTTGGGCACCGCTTCGCGCAGAGCCTCGAGGCGTTCCCAGGGATCCTCCCCGAGGAAACGCAGCGCCACATCATAGGTGGCACCGCCCCACGCCTCGATGCTCAGCAGCTCGGGCGTCATCCGCGACACGTGGCCGGCCACCGCGAGGAGGTCGCGAGTGCGCACGCGGGTGGCGAGCAGCGACTGGTGGGCGTCGCGGAACGTCGTGTCGGTGACCGCCAGAGAAGTCTGCTCACGCAGTGCGCGGGCGAAGCCCTCGGGGCCGAGTTCGGCGAGGCGGTCATGGCTGCCCGCAGCAGGAGCAGCGGAGAGATCGATGTTCGGCAGCTTGTCGCCGGGACGGATGCGCAGACCCGGTTCGCCGTGGGGACGGTTGACGGTGACATCGGCGAGGTAGTCGAGAAGCTTCGAGCCGCGGTCGGCGCTCACACGGGCGTCGAAGAGCTGCGGGCGCTCTTCGATGAAGGAGGTGGACAGGTCGCCGGCGACGAATGAGGGATCGTCGAGGACGGCCTGCAGGAATCCGATGTTCGAGGACACACCGCGGATGCGGAACTCCGCGAGGGCGCGCTTGGCACGGCCGACGGCCTGAGCGAAGTCGCGGCCACGGCAGGACAGCTTCACGAGCATCGAGTCGAAGTGAGGGCTGACGGAAGCACCGGCGTGGACCGTTCCGCCGTCGAGACGCACGCCTGCACCACCGGCCGAGCGGTAGGCGGTGATGGTGCCTGTGTCCGGACGGAAGGAGTTCGCGGGATCCTCGGTGGTGATGCGGCACTGCAGGGCGGCACCCTTGATGCGCATCTCGTCCTGGCGCAGGCCGATCTCCTCGAGGCTCGCGCCGGCGGCGATGCGCATCTGCGAGGCGACGATATCGACGTCGGTGATCTCCTCGGTCACGGTGTGTTCGACCTGGACGCGCGGGTTCATCTCGATGAACACGTGCTTGCCGGCGCGCGGACCGTCGGTTTCGAGCAGGAACTCCACGGTGCCGGCGTTCTGGTAGCCCAGCGCCTTCGCGAACTTCAGGGCGTCGGCATGCAGGGCGGCAGCGATCTCGGGATCGAGGTTCGGCGCCGGAGCGATCTCGACGACCTTCTGATGACGGCGCTGCACCGAGCAGTCACGTTCGAACAGGTGGATGGCGTTCGAGTCGTTGTCGGCCAGAACCTGGACTTCGATGTGACGGGGGCGTTGCACGGCCTGCTCGATGAAGACCGTGGGATCGCCGAAGGCACCTTCGGCTTCGCGCATCGCGGCCTTGAGAGCGTCTTCGAGGTCCGAGGCCTGCCCCACGCGACGCATTCCGCGTCCGCCGCCGCCGGCAACGGCCTTGACGAAGAGGGGGTACTCCATCGATTCCGCATCGGCGAGCAGCTGCGCGATATCGGCCGAGGGACGGGTGGAGTCGAGGACCGGGATGCCGGCATTTCGTGCGGCGGCCAGTGCCTGGACTTTGTTTCCGGCCAGTTCGAGCACATCGGCCTTGGGCCCGATGAAGGTGATTCCCGCTTCGGCACAGGCGCGCGCCAGGTCGGGGTTCTCAGAGAGGAAGCCGTATCCGGGGTAGATGGCGTCGGCGCCGGATTCCTTCGCCACCCGCAGCATCTCTTCGACGCTGAGGTAGGCGCGGACTGGGTGACCCTCCTCACCGATCATGTAGGCCTCGTCGGCCTTCATGCGGTGTTCGGAATTGCGGTCCTCATAAGGGAAGACTGCGACGGTGGAGGCTCCGAGCTCATAGGCGGCACGGAACGCGCGAACGGCGATCTCTCCGCGGTTGGCCACGAGAACTTTAGAGAACATAGGTGTCTCTCACTTCTGTATCGGCCGCACTGGGCGACTGTTCGACAAGCTGTCGGAAACATACTCTACTCAGTGACCTGGAACACCTCTGCGACCGGGGGTCGACTTTCGACTGAGACGTGAGTCTCGGCGTGGTCGGCACGGCTCGGCAGCCGCCGATACGTTAACGTAGGAGGGTGCTTGTCCTAAGTATCAGCAGCCTCAAAGGCGGAGTCGGTAAGACATCCGTGACGCTCGGTCTGGCCTCGGCGGCCTACAACAGGGGGATTCCCACCCTGGTCGTCGACATGGACCCGCAGGCGGACTCGTCGACCGGCCTCGATGTGCCGACCTCGACGCGTGTCGACATCGCCGATGTGCTCGCTGCTCCGAAGTCCCAGAAGATCCTGTCCGAGGCGATCATCCCCTCCGGGTGGGTCGGCGACAGGCTCGGCCACCTCGATGTGATCTCCGGTTCTCCGCGTGCCGCAGAATTCGATCGGCCTTCGCTGTCCGAGCGTTATCTGCGCCGGCTCGAAGATGCGCTGTCTCGGATCGCCAAGGGCTACCGGCTCGTCCTCATCGACTGTCCGCCCAGCCTCAACGGCCTCACCCGTACAGCGTGGTCAGCGAGCAACCGAGTCGCGGTCGTGACCGAGCCCAGTCTGTTCTCCGTCGCGGCTGCCGACCGTGCCCTGCGGGCAACGGATGAGCTGCGGCAGCGTGGCGCTTCCGACCTGCAGCCGCTCGGCTTGGTCGTCAACCGGGTGCGTGCCGGTTCGACCGAACATGACTATCGCATCCAGGAGATGCGTGAGATGTTCGGTCCGCTCGTGCTCAATCCGCCTTTGGCCGAACGTGCCGTCATGCAGCAGGCTCAGGGTTCGGCACGTCCGATCCATTCCTGGCCGGGCAAGCCCGCCGAGGAAGTCGCCGGTTCATTCGACGCTCTCCTCGAACGCGCACTGCGTTCGGAGAACATCCGCGGCCGGCGTGGTGCCGCCCCGGCGAAGAACGGTGCTCAGCAGCCCGAGAAGAAGTGAGACTCTCACCGCCGCTCCCCCAACAGCGATTCGACTGCCGTCGCGAACTCAGGTTCGCGGCGGCAGATCTGTTTTCGGATGAAGATCGACCGTGATCCTGAGCTGTGCGAGATCCATCCCCTACTGTCCGAGATCATCAGGTCCCTAATGCGAACCGAGGCGGTCCGCTCGGACTGAGCGGACCGCCTCGGTGGTGGTGTGAGTTCTCTGTCGGCTGTCAGCCGGACTTGCGTGCGCGACGGGCGGCGAGTTCGTCCATGGCCTCGAGTGCCGCATCATCTTCGAGGATCCGTTCGCTCGGGAACTCCGAAAGTGTGCCTTCGACTTCGTTCCAGACGCGACCGACGGCGATGCCGAAGACGCCCTGCCCGCCCTGGAGGAGGTCGACGACCTCATCGGGTGAGGTGCACTCGAAGACGCTGGCACCATCGGACATGAGGGTGATCTGGGAGAGATCCTCGACGCCGCGGGAGCGCAGGTGCTCAACCGCTGTGCGGATCGACTGCAGTCCGACGCCGGTGTCGAGAAGTCGCTTGACGATCTTGAGAACGAGGATGTCACGGAAGCTGTAGAGCCGCTGGCTGCCGGATCCGGTCGCATTGCGGATCGACGGGGTCACCAGATCGGTGCGTGCCCAGTAGTCGAGGCGACGGTAGCTGATGCCGACGACCTTGCAGACGGTGGGACCGCGGTAGCCGGCCTCTTCATCGAGTACGGGCAGATCATCATCGAACAGCAGCCCTTGGGCTGCTGACGGCATCGGCGTCACGTCGACGCTTTCATGACTTGAGCGGTTCACACCGACTCCTCCTTAAAGTCCCTGGGGGAAGCGAAGGTCGCTTGGAAGGACCGAGAACATAGTCATTCTAGCTCTCTTCCCAGCGAACCTACAGTGGGATTCAACAACTCCAAGTTATTCTGCCGTCCCGGCCAGGACAAACACCTCGAGGTAACAATTTCCGCGTGTCGCCGTTACCGCAGTATTCGAACATGTCACATGGATGTCTTTCAGGCGTCTCGGAGCGGAAAGCGGCGGGTCGTTCAGGCCGAGGTCGACGGGTTCTCACTGCCGGATTCAGGCTCGTTCCGGTCCGTTGAATCCTGCTGCGCCTTCGTCGCACCTTTGCCCTTCGGAGCGTCCTTGCCCTTCGCCGTATCCCGGCCCTTCGCGGCGTTCTTCTCGGATTCCGGCCTCTTCGGCTTCGCGCTCGTCAGCAGCTTCGTCTTGACCGTCGACGCGTAGGTGTCGACGTACTCCTGTCCGGACAGGCGCATGATCTCGTACATGATCTCGTCGGTGACGGACCGCAGCATGAAGCGGTCGACCGGAAGGCCCGAATACTTCGAGAAATCCATCGGTGCGCCGAAGACCACTCCGACACGCCGGAGTTTGGGGACGATGCGACCGGCAGGCTGCAGCTTGTCCGTGCCGATGATTGCCACGGGAACCACGGGGGCACCGGATTCGAGGACGAGACGCGCGATGCCGGTGCGTCCCCGATAGAGCTTGCCGTCGGGCGAGCGAGTGCCTTCGGGGTAGATGCCCAGCGAGTTGCCTTCGCGCAGGACCTTGAGCCCCGATTCGAGCGAAGCCTGCGATCCCGAGCCGCCGCCGCGATCCATGGGCAGCTGGTTGTTGAGCTTGAAGAACCAGCGCGTCACTGCGCCCTTGATGCCGCGGCCGGTGAAATAGTCCTTCTTCGCCAGGTACACCACGGGGCGCGGAGCGAGCAGCGGGACGAAGATCGAGTCCATGAAGTGATTGTGGTTTCCGGCGATGATCGCTGGACCTTCGGCCGGCAGATTGTCCAGGCCGCGCACCCACGGACGGAAGAGGATCCGCAGGATGGGTCCGGCGAGGACTCGCTTGAGAAACCAGTAGAACACGCGCACCCTTCCGACTACGACTCTTTGTCGTCCTCGGCAATCATATATCGACACGAACCGTGAACAGCGAAGTCCGTCGACGACACATCCGTGCCATGCTGGAACAATGGAGATCGATTTCACACTCAGGGCGGATCCGACGGCCGCCTATCGCAGCCTCGGTGCCGGTTCGTCGACTGCGGTGCTGTTCCTCCACGGACTCACCGGCTCTCCCGTCTCCTGGGTGCCGATCGCCCGCGCGATCGCCGCCGAGGGCATCGTCGTCAACCCCGCCCTCTATGTCGACTCGCCCTTCGCTTCTCTGCTGCCGGTGCTCCGGCACGTCGTGCGCACGATCCCGTCCATCGGCGGGGACATCGCCCACCCGGACCGCGACGAGTACGCCTACGACCGGACGCCGGTGGCTCCCTTGGCCACGTTCCATCGTGCGCTGAGCTTCGTGCGCGACGATCTGTGGAAGGTCGACTGCCCCGTCACCGCCATGGTCTCCGGAGAGGACAATGTCGTGGGCCCGCGGACGCTGCGGGCGCTGCGATCGAACCTTCCGCACCCGCCGAGAATCGTCGCTCTGCGTCAGTCCCGGCATGTGGCGACCCTCGATTTCGATGCCAACACCATCGCCGAGGCGGTCCTGCAGGCAGCCCGCCCCGAGGCGGCCGTCCATTCCCCGTCGGAGACCCGGGAATAGCGCGGACCGAGGAATTGCTGAAACGGACATGAACGACGACGGCAGCGCTTCGACTCCCGACGACGAGGGCCGGGACGATTGGTGGCGAGACGTCCCCGATCCAGAGCGGATCGGACACGACCGATCGCGCATCAGCGACGACGAGTGGGACGACCTCGTCCGGCAGATCGCCGAACCCTCGGCGACCGGGGGCGATATGCCCGCCGAGGATGTGCGCGACGCCCTCGAGGATGCCGAGCATTGGGAGCCCGAACCGGCCGAACCGATCGGGTGGCGCACCGCTTCGCCCACTCTGGTGCTGTCCTGGGCCGCAGCCCTCGGCGCAGTCGTGCTGCTGCTCATCGGCGCCATCTTCTTCCGGCCGCTGCCGGGGTGGTACCTGCTCATCGGACTGGCCGTCGGCATCGGCGGAGCGGTCGGACTGTTCTTCCATCTGCCGAGCCATCGATCGGCCGACGACGGCGACGGATCCTCGGTGTGACCGTACTGACCGCAGTTCATGTCAGCGGGACCTGAGAGACTGAACCTCATGACCGCCCCGTTCGACCGCGCACCCAGCGCACTGCACAACTCCCAGCTGTCCTTCGACAGTCTCGGCACTCCCCTGTCAGACGTGACCTTCGTCATAGTCGACCTCGAGACGACCGGCACCCGGGCCGGGCAGTCGGAGATCACCGAGATCGGTGCGGTCAAGACACGTGGCGGCGAGGTCATCGGCGAATTCCAGACCTTAGTCAAACCCGAACATTCCGTCATCAGCCCGTTCGTCACCCGGCTCACCGGCATCACGCACGCGATGGTCGATGACGCCCCACCGATCAGCTCCGTTCTGCCGAGCTTTCTGGAGTTCTCCATCGGAGCCGTGCTGGTGGCCCACAATGCGCCTTTCGACATCGGCTTCCTCCGCTCGGCATGTGAACGCCTCGACTATCACTGGCCGGCGCCCACTGTGCTCGACACCGTCACTCTGGCCCGACGCGTCGTCGGCCGCGACGAAGTGCGCAATCACAAGCTCTCGACCCTCGCCGCACATTTCGGCACCCAGGTCGAACCCGATCACCGTGCTCTCTCCGACGCTCGTGCCACCGGAGAGCTCCTCCACCATCTGTTCGAACGCTTCGGCGGCTATGGAGTGACGACCCTGGAGGAGCTGTCCACCGTCCGCCAGTCGGGCTGGGCGAAGCGGCAGGCGAAATCCCATCTGGCCAAGGGCGTTCCCGCGGAACCCGGCGTGTACATGTTCCTCGACGGCACGCGTCGTGTGCTCTACATCGGCAAGTCCGGAAATATGGCCAGGCGGGTGCGCGGGTACTTCAACGCCTCGGAGAACCGCGGCCGCATGGCCGAGATGATCACCGCGGCACAGGAGGTCAGCTGCCTTCCCTGCGCCCATGCGCTGGAAGCCGAAGTCCGCGAGATCCGTCTCATCGGTGAGCTCGCTCCGCCGTACAACCGGCGTTCGAAGAACCCGGAACGCAATTCCTGGGTCGTGCTCAGTGATGAGCTGTTCCCTCGGCTGTCGGTGGTCCGTGCGAACTCAGCTCTCGAACGCTCCCCTGCCCCGCCGTTGGGACCGTTCAGATCGCGGAAGTCGGCACAGGCCGTCAAGGAACTCCTCGATACCCTTTACCCGGTCAAGAGGTGCACGGCCACCATCACGAAGCGCAGCCTCGGCGAGCATCGTCCTTGTGTGAGTGCCCAGGTCGGTCAGTGCGGCGGTCCGTGTGCGAGGATCACGGATGCCGATGACTACCGGAAGTCCATCGGTGAGCTCTTCGACCTGCTCGCCGGAGATCTGTCGTCGCTGCAGCGTCTGGCTGCCGAGCGGATGCAGAGACTGGCCGGGGAGGCCAGATTCGAAACGGCCGCCGAGGTCCGTGATGCGATGCGCTCGGCGGTGGCGATCGCGGCACGTGCGGAACAGGTCACGGCGCTGCGGAGAGTTCCCGAACTGGTTGCTGTCGCACCCGGGTTCGAGGCCGGCTGGGACCTGGCGATCATCCGCCACGGGAAGCTCGCCGGTGCCGGCCATGTGTCAGCCAGGACCGCCATGGGAGATTCCCTGATGGCGCTGCGTTCGACGGCCGAATGGGTCCCTGCCCCCGGCCCGCTGCCCAAGGACACAGACTCACTTCCCGAGGAGACGCGCCTGCTGTCCGGCTGGTTGGAGACCGCCGAACTCATCTCCGTGACCCCCGCAGACGATTGTGGCTGGTCGCTGCCCCGGCAGGGAGCGACCAGCCACGCACACAGCTCAGGCGCGGTTCGTCTCAGCCACCCGGTGTGAGACGTCGATGAGCTGCTGAAGCTTGTTCGCGCCTCCGCCGTTGTCGATCGTCTCCACCGCAGTCTCGAGCTTGAGAGCCAAGCGCTCGGTGAACGAGCCCACCGCCGATTCGTCGGCGGCGACGAGAGCGGCCGCGGCATTGATCGCCACGATGTCGCGCACGGCCGACCGCTCACCGTCGAGGACCGCTCGGGTGATGGCGGCGTTCTCATCCGGGCCGCCGCCGCGCAGGTCCTCCTTCGTCGCCCGCTCGATGCCGAGATCGAGTGCATCGAAGGTCGTGTGCTCGATCTCGCCGTGGCGGACTTCCCACACATCGTTGACGGCGGTGTTGCTCAGCTCGTCGAGACCGTCGCGTGACCGGAACACCACGGCCTGGTGGCCGCGTTTGGCCAGGGTGCCGACGACGAGAGGGGCCATCTGGGCGTCGGCGACGCCGATGGCCGTATGCCGTGCCCGAGCCGGGTTCGTCAGAGGGCCGAGGATGTTGAACGCGGTGGGGACGCTGATCTGTCGCCGTACGGCGGCGACGAACTGCATCGACGGGTGGAAGACGTTGGCGAAGCAGAAGGCCAGTCCGACCTCCTGCGCGATCTGACCGGTCTGTTCGGGTGTGATGTCGAAGCGCACACCGAGAGCTTCGAGCACATCGGCCGAACCCGACGCCGACGATGTCGCGCGGTTGCCGTGTTTGACGACCCGCTGTCCGGCCGCGGAGATGATCATGGCTGCGGTCGACGAGATATTCGCCGTCTTCGCACGGTCGCCTCCGGTGCCGACGATGTCGACGGAGTCTTCGAGGCCGGGCAGGGGGACGGCGTGGTCCATCATCGCCGCAACGAGGCCGGCGATCTCCTCGACCGTCTCACCCTTCGTATGGTGAGCGGCGAGGAATGCGGCCATTGTCACATCCGGAGTCTTGCCCGACATGATCTGATCCATCGCCCAAGCCGCCTTATCGCCGTCGAGGTCCTGCTGGTGCATCAGCGCCATGAGCAGGTCGGGCCAGTTCACAGCCGCCGCCGGAACCGTGGTGCTGGCCTCGGAAGCCTGAGCTGCCGAGGTGGTCAAGGGCGTGGAATCGGTCATCCGTTTGAACTCTCACTAGGCGTTGCCGCCGCCCTGATATCTGGGGCGGACCTTACCTGCGGCATACTATCGCGACTTCGACACGCGGGCGGAAGCTGGTTGGGAAACGAGATTTCGGCACCAGATCGCGGTTTTTGCTACGTCGTGTAGAAATTTCTTTCTCGAAACCTGGGTAAAAGATGAAAACTCACCCCGAGACGGGTAATAATGGGGGTGTGTCAACTGCCACTGCATCTCAAACAGCGCCAGCACATCCGGTTGTCAATCGTCCGAATGTGACCACGGTGGGCTTCATCGTGTTCCTCGCGAGCGACCTGATGTTCTTTGCCGCGCTCTTCGCCATGTACTTCACCATCCGGTCCGTCGTTCCGGAGCTGTGGGAGGCGAGGACCCAGATCCTCGACATCCCCTACGCTCTCGGCAACACGCTGATCCTGGTGTCGTCTTCGTTCACCTGCCAGCTCGGAGTGTTCGCAGCAGAGAAGTTCCGCCCCCGGCGGACCGGCTCGCTGTTCAACATCGCCAAATGGGGAATGGTCGAGTGGTTCTACCTCACCTTCGCCCTGGGCGCGATCTTCGTCTCCGGTCAGGTCATGGAGTATGCGACTCTCGTCAGCGAGGGCATCTCCATCAACTCCGACGGCTACGGTTCCGTCTTCTACCTGACAACGGGCTTCCACGGCATCCACGTGACCATCGGACTCATCTGCTTCCTGCTCGTCATCGGACGTGCCTACGGAGCGAAGAAGTTCGGGCACCATGAAGCCACATTCGCAATCTGCGTGTCCTACTACTGGCACTTCGTCGATGTCGTCTGGATCGGTCTGTTCGGCGTCATCTACCTGCTCCAGTAGCCGGCCTGAGATGCTCGGCCCCCAGGACTCACAACACTTCAAGCAAAGGACGATCAAGTGAAGCTTCTAGCAGATCGCCGCAGACATCCCATGGCGCTGGTCGCGCTTCTTCTCGTGGGACTGCTGCTGACCGGCGGAGCCTATGCACTCTTCACGCAGACTTCGAGCGCCAAGGCGGACACAGCCAGCGCCTCTGATATCGAAGAAGGCAAGAAACTCTTCGCGGCCAACTGCGCCACCTGTCACGGCATGAACGCCGAAGGCACGAAGGCCGGACCCGGCCTCATCGGCGTCGGCGCCGCTGCTGTGGACTTCCAGGTCGGCACCGGACGCATGCCGCTGCAGGCCAACGGTCCGCAGGCACGTGTCAAGGAACCGCAGTTCGATGAGGAGCAGACTGCTCAGCTCGCTGCCTACGTTGCTTCGCTCGGCCCCGGACCGGCAGTTCCCGAAGACGAGTACCTCGATGCTTCGAAGGGCGACCCGGCTGCCGGCGGCGGTCTGTTCCGCACCAACTGCGCCATGTGCCACAACGTGGTCGGCTCCGGCGGTGCACTGACCCGCGGCAAGTACGCACCGAACCTTTCCGAGGTCTCCGAGAAGCACCTCTACGAAGCGATGCAGACCGGACCGCAGAACATGCCGATCTTCAACGATGCGAACCTGACTCCCGAAGACAAGCGCGATGTCATCGCCTACGTCAAGGAAGTCTCGGACAACCCCTCCCCCGGCGGCTTCAAGCTCGGATCGCTGGGACCAGTGGCAGAGGGCCTGTTCATCTGGTTCTTCGGACTTGCCGCTGTCATCGGTCTGACAGTGTGGCTGTCATCCAGGGCCAAGTGAGTCCGACAGTGTCGTTCACCATCAATTACGAGAATAGACGGGGAATTCAATGACCTCGAAAGAGCACTCCGGCGGCGGCAGCCAGCTCGAGGAGTTGAACGGGTTCACGAACCCAGGTCTGCCCGAGCACAAACCACGACTGTCCGACACGGACCCGCGCGCCGAGAAGGTCGCCGAACGGCAGGTAGCCGCCTGGTTCATCCTCTCGATGATCGGAACCATCTGGTTCATCGTGGCGTACTTCCTGTTCACGCCGGGCGAATCGATGCAGAGCATCCGCCTCCACAACATGTTCGTCGGCCTCGGCGCCGCTGTCGCGATGTTCTCCATCGGCTTCGGCGCTGTGCTCTGGGCCAAGAACCTCATGAGCGACCATGAGGGCATCGACGAACGTCATGACATCGGCGGCAGCGACGAGGATCAGGCGATCGCGCTCGAGATCCTCCACCAGGCCAAGGAAGAGTCGGGAATCGCCCGTCGTCCCCTGCTGCGCAACACGCTCATCGCCGCACTGGCGATCGCACCGCTGCCTGCAGTCCTCGTCTTCCGCGACCTCGGACCGCTGCCGGGCGACAAACTGTTCCACACGCTGTGGGAGAAGGGCACTCGCCTCATCCGCGATCCGGGCGGCATCCCCTCGGTGGATTCCGAGCGTCCGATCAAGGCCGACGAGGTCACGATCGGCTCGGCCTACCACGTGCTGCCTTCGGGCATCGGCGATCACGAGGCCAGCGACCACCCGATCAACGAGAAGGCCAAAGCGGCCGTGCTGCTCATGCGCATCGATCCCAAGGAACTCAAAGAGGATCCGGACCGCAAGGACTGGTCACACGACGGAATCGTCGCCTACTCCAAGATCTGCACGCACGTCGGCTGCCCTGTGGCGCTGTACGAGCACCAGACGCACCACCTGCTGTGCCCCTGCCACCAGTCGACCTTCGACGTGACAGAGCACTGCAAGGTCATCTTCGGCCCGGCCAAACGACCGCTTCCTCAGCTGCCCATCACCGTGGACAGCGAAGGCTACCTGGTTGCCCAGTCGGACTTCCCTGAGCCTGTCGGACCTACGTTCTGGGAGATCAACCACCCATGAGTACTACACAGCCAACCACCACCATCGGGAAGGCGGCGAACTTCGCCGAAACCCGCGTCGGGGCGTCCGTCCTCGTCCGCGAGTTCGGTCGCAAGATCTTCCCTTCGCACTGGTCGTTCATGCTCGGCGAGGTTGCTCTCTACAGCTTCATCATCGTCGTCCTGTCCGGAACGTTCCTCACGTTCTTCTTCCAACCCGCCATGGGCGAGCTGCACTATGACGGACCCTGGCTGCCGCTGCGCGGAGTCGAGATCTCCGAGGCCTACGACTCCACTCTGGCGATCTCACTGGAGATCCGCGGCGGACTGTTCATCCGACAGATGCACCACTGGGGCGCACTGCTCTTCGTCGCCGCACTGAGCGTTCACATGCTGCGCGTGTTCTTCACCGGAGCTTTCCGCCGTCCTCGTGAACTCAACTGGGTCGTCGGCGTTCTGCTGGTCATCATGGGCATGGCAGCCGGCTTCACCGGCTACTCCCTGCCGGATGACCTGCTCTCGGGCAACGGTCTGCGCATCATCGACGGCATCCTGAAGTCGCTGCCGCTGGTGGGAACCTACATCTCGTTCTTCCTCTTCGGAGGCGAGTTCCCGGGCATCGACATCGTCGCCCGCCTGTACACACTGCACATCATGATCGTGCCGGCACTGCTCATCGCGCTCATCGGCATCCACCTGATGTTCGTCGTCGTGCACAAGCACACTCAGTACCCGGGCGCCGGCAACACCGAGAAGAACGTCGTCGGAGAACCCGTTCTGCCGACCTTCGCGGCCAAGGGCGGAGGATTCTTCTTCCTCATCTTCGGTCTGCTCTCGCTGATCTCGGCCCTGTTCACGATCAACCCGATCTGGAACTACGGTCCATACGACCCGTCACCGGTCTCTGCAGGTACGCAGCCTGACTGGTACATCGGCTGGGCCGACGGATTCCTCCGCATCGTCCCGGGCTGGTTCGAGTTCTACATCTTCGGATGGCCGATCTCGTTCAACATCAACAGCGCAGTGATCGTCATGGGCGGCGTGTTCGCAGTCATGTTCATCTACCCGTTCTTCGAGGCGTGGCTGCAGAAGGACCATCGGGAACACCACATCCTCGATCGTCCGCGCAACAACCCGACTCGTACCGCCATCGGCGTTGCAGGAATCATCTTCTACTGCAACATGTGGGCGGCAGCATCGGGTGACATCATCGCCGTGTTCTTCCAGATGTCGCTCAATGACATGATCTACATCTTCCGGTTCCTGTTCTTCTTCGGACCGATCATCGGATATGTCATCACCAAGCGCATGTGCCTTGCACTTCAGCGCAAGGATCGCGAGATCGCTCTGCACGGACGCGAGACGGCACACATCATCCGTCTGCCCCATGGTGAGTTCCTCGAACGCCACGAGGCTCTTCCCCCGCACAAGCTGTGGAAGATCACCGCGTTCGAGTCCCCTGCCTACATTCCGGCGGAACCGAACGCCGAAGGCAAGATCACGGGCATGGAGAAGCTCCGCGCACGTCTGTCTCGCTTCTTCTTCGAGGATCGTGTGGCACCGGTGACGAAGCAGGAGCTCGAAGCTTCGCACCACGACCACGATGAGGTCGAGGGTTCGAACCACAAAGAGATCGGACGCTGACCGGTCTGACCAGTGAAGCTCGAGGGGCTCAGCAGTTGAACTGCTGAGCCCCTCGTTCTATTCACCGGAAGGATCTGCAGTGCCTCCCTCCCCCGGCAGATACGACATGCACTTCGTACTGAGCTGACGATCTGAGGCTGTTGGGGAGTTTCAGTCCCACTTCGCTTGGACAGGTAGAGCCTGGTCGGAGCCGATGCTGCCTGCCCTGAGCCAGTGCCCCACCATTTGAATCATTCCCATGTGGACCGGATATCGCCTCCGCGAATGAATACACACTGAACGTCCTGAGAACCATTTCCCGCGCCTCAATTCGATCTGGACGACCAACGAGTTCGTCTGCGCCTCTCAACGGCTCCTGAGGGCCTCGCAGGAAGGTTCTGAATGAGCGATTCCCTTCGCCCTGAGGCGCCACTCCACTCCCGGATATTGCCAACCGAAGGAGGTCACACAGACTTCCGTGCGCCTTGGGTCGCTTCTGGGTACGTCCAGGTATGCCTGAATGGGATCAACGGTGGCGGTTCAACGCGTCCAGGGGACGTAAAGCGCCAAGCTTGTCCGATGGTCTCTCAGAGGCTCAAAGGGGCTCAGTCGCCCGTATGCCGAGTGCATCGTTTCCACTCATCCTCTTCGATTATCGACGATGACGTCGGCGCAGAAGCTTCTTTGCAGCGGTGCGATCTGACTGATTGGTACTCAATCGTCTGGAATGGTCACCGAAGAAGGTGATGAGTTCGGAACAAACCAGACCAAAACACCATTCCGACCATGGTTCAGATTCCGTGCGGTAGAAGTGGCTCGTCCGGTGTCCACTAAGTGGGGACACAAGCTGTCAAACAGAGCACATAGGGCCGCCCACGAACAAGTGGATTCCTATGTGCGCCGCAAAGGCGGTGGCAATGTCCGTGCGGCGGGACTACGCCCTGCCCATCTGCTTGGAGAAGCGGAGAACGCCTGTATTAAGCGGAGAATATGCCTGTTTGGGACGGAGAGCGCAGCTTATGAAGTCGAGTGGATCAGCAGTTGAATAGCACTGTGGCCCGGACTCATATCGAGTCCGGGCCACAGTGGTGAGGAAATCAGATCACCGTATCAGTGGGCGAAGTCCCCACGATCGTGTTCGTAGGTGAGACCGACGAGCGCGATGATGCCGAGCACGACACCGAAGGGGAAGATCCACCAACCCATGGCGATTCCGTAGAATGCGACGGCGGCAGCGCCCGCGCTCGCGATCGGCCACCAGCTCCACGGGCTGAACATGCCGTAGTCGGCATCAGCGTCGGAGATCTCAGCATCCTCGTTGTCCTGAGGCTGGCGTCCGACGCGACGATCGGTCAGCCAGAGGTAGACGCCGATCATTCCCGCCATCCCACCGAGGAGCAGCAGCGCGGGGAATCCGACCATCTCGGTGAAGTCGGTGTAGAAGCCGTAGACGACCGCCACTGCGATGAAGAACAGGGCAGAGAAGTTGAAGACGAAGATCGAAGCTCTCATTTGGCTGCTCCTCCTGTCGTCAGCTGTTCCTCATTGGAGTGGCCCGAGTATTCGAGCAGCTCGGGGTGGTTGAGGTCGAAAGCAGGACGTTCGGAACGGATCCGCGGCAGCGAGGTGAAGTTGTGACGCGGGGGCGGGCACGAGGTTGCCCACTCGAGCGATCCTCCGTAGCCCCACGGGTCATCGACCGTGACCTTGGGTGCGTTGCGATGAGTGATCCACACGTTCCAGAAGAACGGAACCATGGACAGACCCAGCAGCAGCGATCCGACCGTCGACACCTGGTTCATCCAGGTGAAGCCGTCCTGCGGCAGGTAGTCGGCGTAACGACGCGGCATGCCGTCGACACCCAGCCAGTGCTGGACGAGGAACGTGCCGTGGAAGCCGATGAAGAGCATCCAGAAGTGGATGTGTCCGAGCTTCTCGTTGAGCATCTTGCCCGTCCACTTCGGCCACCAGAAGTAGAATCCGGCGAACATCGCGAAGACGACCGTGCCGAAGACGACGTAGTGGAAGTGCGCCACGACGAAGTAGGTGTCGGACACCTGCTGGTCGAGAGCGGGGCTGGCCAGGATGACGCCGGTGAGTCCACCGAAGAGGAAGGTGGCGAGGAAGCCGATCGACCACACGATCGGCGTCTCGAACGTGATCGAGCCTCTCCACATCGTGCCGATCCAGTTGAAGAATTTCACACCTGTCGGAATCGCGATGAGCATCGTCATGAAAGCGAAGAACGGCAGTGCGACGACGCCCGTGACGTACATATGGTGGGCCCACACGGTCACCGACAGAGCAGCGATGGCGACCGTCGCGAAGACGAGCTCCTTGTAGCCGAAGACCGGCTTGCGGCTGAACACCGGGAAGATCTCGGTGACGATTCCGAAGAACGGCAACGCAATGACGTAGACCTCCGGGTGACCGAAGAACCAGAACAAGTGCTGCCAGAGTATGGGTCCGCCGTTGCCCGGACTGAACACATGAGAGCCGAGGACACGGTCGGAACCGAGGACCAGCAGCGCAGCAGCCAGGGGCTGGAAGGCCATGAGCACGAGGATACCGGTGACCAGAACGTTCCAGGTGAAGATCGGCATGCGGAACATGGTCATGCCCGGCGCACGCATGGTGATCACAGTGGTGATGAAGTTGACGGAGCCGAGGATTGTTCCGAAGCCCTGCAGAGCGAGTCCGAGGACCCAGAGGTTTCCTCCGGCGCCAGGTGTGAACGTCGTATTGCTCAATGGCGCGTAGGCCGTCCAACCGAAGGATGCCGCACCCTGCGGGGTGAGGAATCCGGAGATGGCCACGAGGCTGCCGAAGAGGTACATCCAGAATGCGAAGGCATTGAGGCGGGGGAACGCCACATCCGGCGCACCGATCTGCAACGGCATGATGACGTTGGCGAAGCCGGCGAACAGCGGGGTGGCGAACATCAGCAGCATCAATGTGCCGTGCATGGTGAACAGCTGGTTGTACTGTTCCTTCGTCTCGATGATCTGCATGCCGGGCTCGAAGAGCTCGAGGCGGATGATGAGCGCCATCACGCCGCCGACGCAGAAGAAGAAGAACGAGCCGATGAGGTACATATACCCGATCGTCTTGTGGTCCGTCGACGTGATCCAGTCGACGATGATCTTGCCCTTGCTCCGTGGAACTACTGGAGCGTCAAGAGCCGCCTGATCCATCGTGGCGGTCATTTCTCAGCACCTTCTTTCGGGTACCAGTTGCGGTCGTACTCCGGTCCCAGCTGGCCTGTGTTGCCCTGATCGGCAAGCGACTGCGTGTACTCCTGGAATTCTTCCTTGGACACGACTTTGACGTTGAAGAGCATCTCCGAGTGGTACTCACCGCAGAGCTCGGCACACTTGCCGACGTATTCGCCTTCCTTCTCGGCACGCAGATGCAGGCTCTGATCGTGACCGGGGATCATGTCCCGCTTCTCGAGGAAGGCGGGGACCCAGAAGGAGTGGAGGACGTCGCGGGAGTGCAGGCGGATCTCGAGGTCGGTGTCGACCGGGAGGTAGAGCACGGGAGCGGTCTCCTCCGGCTCTTCGGTGCCGTCGAGCGCAACCTGAGTGCCGGCGTAGTAGACGTTCTCGGTCTCGTAGTTGAAGTCCCAGGCCCACTGCTTGGCAGCGACCTCGATGACCTGTTCGCCGGGGGTCGTGTCATCCGTCGTCTTCTCCATGACCTGGACGTTCTGGAAGAAGAACCCGAGGACGAGGACGACCGGAGTCACGGTGAAGAGGATTTCGATCGGCATGCTGTAGCGCATCTGCACCGGCAGGCCGCGATCGTGCTTACGGCGGCGGTAGGCGACCATGGCCCAGAGGATGAGACCCCAGACGATGAGGCCCACGATGAGGAGGGCGATCCATCCGCCGTTCCACAGCGCTGTATAGGCATCCGTGTGGTTCGTCGCGCCTTGCGATTCGACGGGAAAAAATCCTGTGGCGATCTGCTCTTTCGTGCAACCCGATAGCAACGCCGGTATCAACACGGCGCTCAGAATGCCGAGCCGCTTCGCCCAGGACCGCTGCGGTCCTGACTGATTCGGAGAATCCACGTGCAGCCTTTCACAACGTTCTGCGTCTCCAGGTCAGGCCGAGAGACGGGTACTTACTCTGTCACCCATAAGACTACCGCTACACGCGGTAGAAATTCACCCGCAGGTGTTCATTTGTTGAGAATATCCTGACAGATGCGGCCCCTGAGCGCGGAATCTAGGTGCGCAGAGTACTCGAGGCCGCTGATCTCCGACACGCCGAGGGTCGAGAGATGTGATGTCTGCCACTGCGTATCGATGAGCCAGTCCCCCGGCTTCGTGCCCTCATCCGCCGAGGCGGTCCGGCTCTCTCCGCTGACGACGTCGATGCCGTCGAAGAGTCCGACGAGGTGGGCCAGCGCCGCCTTCGACGCGTCACGCTGAGTGTGGAACATCGATTCGCCGGCGAAGAATGATCCGATGGCGACTCCGTAGAGTCCGCCGACCAGCTCGTCGTCGTTCCAGACCTCCACCGAATGAGCCCAACCGTCGTCGTGGAGGCCCTGATAGAGCTCGATCATCTCCTCGGTGATCCAGCTGCCTGTGCGCCGTGGATCGGCGCAGGAGCGGATGACGTGTCTGAAGGCTCGGTCGGTGGTGAAGGTGAAGT
This sequence comes from Brevibacterium pigmentatum, assembly GCF_011617465.1. NCBI lineage: Bacteria > Bacillati > Actinomycetota > Actinomycetes > Micrococcales > Brevibacteriaceae > Brevibacterium > Brevibacterium pigmentatum. The sequence continues at coordinate 1,849,086 of NZ_CP050153.1, read as the reverse complement.
GCTTCATCGATTTGCGCAGGCTCTTCGTCACGCGCAAGTCACCGGGAAACAGGACCCCGCGGCGGCGGGGAGCCCACCAACCCATCCGACCGGTCCCGCCGTGGCCGACTCCCATCGGGAAGAGACCGGCCCGATACGACAAAAGGACCTGGGACTGCGTGGCCGTATACGACACGGCACGCAGATCTTCCAGGTCCATGAGAAGCGGTCCTCCTCAGCCGAGGCTGATCAGTGGAACGAATCTCCGCAGGCGCAGGAGCCGCCGGCGTTGGGGTTGTCGATGGTGAAGCCCTGCTTCTCGATGGTGTCGGAGAAGTCGATGGTCGAACCACTGAGGTAGGGAACGCTCATCCGGTCGACGATGACCTCGACGCCGTCGAAGTCGCGCACTGCGTCTCCGTCGAGGAAGCGCTCATCGAAGTAGAGCTGATAGATCAGTCCGGAGCATCCGCCGGGTTGGACAGCCACACGCAGGCGCAGGTCGTCACGACCTTCCTGTTCCAGCAGGCTGCGGACCTTGTCGGCAGCGGTCGACGACAGCTCCACCTCGTGGGTGGCTTCGGCTTTTTCGGTCACAGTCATGGTTACTCCTTTTCGCGTTCCTGTCCCCAGGCTACACCGGTGACAACATCGGTGCCCGGCAAGCTATTCCCCGTTCGTGTCATCGAATGTCCCCGAGGCGCTGCAGCAGCAGCGCTTCGGCGACGATCGCGGCCCTGAAATCGGGCAGGTAGAGAGATTCGTTGGCGCTGTGGGCCCTGGCGTCGGGGTCTTCGACACCCGTGACGAGGATCGACGCGCCGGGGAAGACGTCGAGCAGATCGGCGATGAAGGGGATCGATCCGCCGATGCCCATCGTCACCGACTCGGTTCCCCAGGCATCGGTGAGTGCCTGCCGAGCGGTCTGGACCACGGGGTCGCTCTCATCGGCCTGCCAGGGGCTGCCACCCTCGGTCTCACCGATGCTCAGCTGCGCGCCGAAGGGCAGATTCGCCCGCAGATGCTCCTCGACGGCGCGGACCGCCGAGACGGGGGTGTCCCCGGGTGCGAGTCGGATGGAGAGCTTGGCCTTCAGGGAGGACTGCAGGGTGTTCGACGAGACCGCCACATCCGGGATGTCGAGGCCGATGACGGTGATCGACGGCTGGGTCCACAGCCGGGAGGCCAGGGTGCCCGCGCCGATGAGTTCGGTGTCCGGGAGCACTCCGGAATCGGTGCGCAGAGTCGCCTCGTCGTAGTCGATGTCCGTCTCAGTACTCGAGTGCAGCCCGGCGACCGCGACGGAGCCGTTGTCATCGTGGAGTGTGGCCAGCAGCTTCGTCATCGCGAGCATCGCGTCCGGTGCCACTCCCCCGTACATTCCCGAATGTACGGCATGGTCGAGGGTGGAGACCTCGAATTCGACGGCGCACATTCCGCGCAGGCTCGTTGTCAGCGCCGGCGTTCCCGCGGCCCAGTTGCCGGAGTCTGCGACGACGATGACATCGGCGCGCAGCCGGTCCCGGTAGGCCTCGAGGAAGTTGCGGAAGCTCGGGCTGCCGGCTTCCTCCTCGCCTTCGAAGAAGAGGGTCACACCGACGCCGAGGCGGTCGGCCAGCAGCCGCAGAGCCGTGAGGTGGACCATGATTCCGGCCTTGTCGTCGGCGGCTCCCCGGCCGAAGAGCCGATCACCCTTGCGGGTGGCGACGAACGGCTCGGTATCCCAATCCTCGGCGCGTCCGGGCGGCTGGACGTCGTGGTGGGCGTAGAGGAGGACGGTTGGGGCACCTTCGGGTGCCGGCACCGAGGCGACGACGGCCGGGTAGCCCGGGGTTCCGTCGGGCTGGTCCGCACTGAGGATGTCGACGTCGAGGCCGAGGTTGCGCGCCAAGCCGGCGACCGCCTCGGCGCTGGCCGTGACATTCGCGGCGTCGAAGCTCGGCCAGGCAACGGACGGGATGGCCACGAGATCGGTGAGATTGCCGAGGACCTCGTCGAAGATGGAGTCCAGTTCGGCATGCAATTGTGCACTGTCAAGTGCTGAAGTCGATTCGCTCATTCTCCAAAGGTAGTATTCATCTCGTGTTCGGAAGCAAAAAATCTCGCGCGGAAGACGAAACCTCCGCCTCTCAGCCTGCCCATGATGACCTCTCCGCAGAAGCCGACGCCCGGCGCGATGCGGAGGCGAAGAAGGGCCGGCCCACACCCAAGCGCAGCCAACAGGAGTCTGCGCGCCGCCAGCCCCTGGTGAACAAGGATCGCAAGGTTGCGAACAAAAAGGCCAAGGAGCAGATTCGGCAGGACCGTGATCGCGCGCGCATCGGAATGATGAACGGTGAGGAGAAGTACCTCACCCGCCGTGACAAGGGACCTCAGCGCCGGTACATCCGGGATTACATCGATGCCCGTTTCTCGATCGGCGAGATCTTCATCCCCGCCGCGATCCTCATCCTCGTCATCGCGTTCACCCAGCCGGTGCAGATCCAGCAGTACTTCACCTATGCTGTCTGGGGTCTCATTGCGCTTATCGTGCTCGACGGATTCGTGCTCAACTACATCCTGAAGAACCGTCTGCGCAACAAGTTCGGTGAAGTCGAACGCGGAATCACCTTCTATGCGGTCATGCGCAGCATCCAGCTGCGTCCGCTGCGCATGCCCAAGCCTCAGGTCAAGAGGCGTCAGTACCCCGAGTGAGCAGTCGGCTCGACTCGAGGCCGCGGACGATGCGGCCCGGGAAGAACGGACCGGAGTAGATCATCTCCGAATAGACCTGAACCAGATCGGCGCCCGCGGCCACTCGTGCCCGGGCGTCTTTCGCGTCTGCGACTCCCCCGACGGAGATGACCGTGAGCTCGTCGCCCACGTGCCTCTTCACCAGACGCAGCACCTCGAGTGAGCGTTCGGCCACAGGGCGTCCGGAGATCCCTCCGGCCTGACCTGCGGCGAAGTCCGCCTCGGCGCCGGTGAGCACGGACCGGTCGATCGTCGTATTCGTCGTGATGAGTCCGTCGACGCCGGTGCGCAGAGCCAACTCGCAGATCTCGACCACATCCTCGTCGGCCAGATCCGGAGCGATCTTGACCAGCAGGGGCACATGTCCCAGCGTCGAGCGCGGACTGTCCACCACCTCGGCGGCCGTGTCGCGGACTGCCGTGATGATCGGCGCCAGGCTGCTCGCGGACTGCAGATCACGCAGACCCGGGGTGTTCGGTGAACTGACATTGATCACGAGGTAGTCGGCCAAGGGAGCCAGCGCACGAGTCGAGGCCGCGTAGTCGGCCACCGCGTCGGTCGCCTCGACGACCTTCGTCTTTCCGATGTTGATGCCCACGATCGGACGCAGACTCTGCGGGAGGGCGTCGATCTTCGCACGTTCGGTCGTGATGTTGAACGATGCCTGCCGGGCACCATCGTTGTTGAACCCCATCCGATTGAGCAGGGCGAGGTTCTTCCGCAGACGGAACAGCCGCGGGCGATCATTGCCCGGCTGCGCATGGGCGGTGATCGTTCCGACCTCGATATGGCCGAAGCCCAACGACGACAGCGCGCGGACCCCGACGCCGTTCTTGTCGAACCCGGCGGCCAGACCGACGCGATTGGCGAAGGGCAGGCCCATCACCTCGACGGGCCGGACGGTGCCGCGGGCGCAGACGAAGCGGAGCAGACGTCCGAGCAGGGGAATGGAGTCAAGGAGCCGCAGGGCGGTGAACGAGAGGTGATGGGCCCGTTCGGCATCCATCGGAACGAAGAGAAGTCTGAAGATCAATGAGTACACGGAGTCAAGAATATGTCAGAGTCCCTCGGCGCTTCAGCAGGCGCCGGCTTCACCGCTTCAGCACGCGCACGTCTTAGGCATTAGGATCGAATCAACGTTCAAAGACGACTGAAAGGGAACTCATGGCTGGTGCATCCACCCTCAGCAGCTACTCCACGACCTCACCGGTGAAGGCCACCGCCTCCGTACTGGTGCTGGCGGCAGCGGATTCGACGGTCCTCGGGCTCGAAGGCGCGAAGGCGGCGAAGACCGCCCTCGACGATGCGGCTCGGGCCATCGGGTTCAGCGGAAAGGCCGGTTCCACCGCCCGTGTTCCCGCTCCGAAGGGTGTCACAGCCGACTCCGTCCTGTTGGTCGGGCTCGGCGATTTCGATGCCGACGACTCCGATATCGCTGCGAAGGCCGAAGCGCTGCGCCGAGGTGCAGGTGCGGCACTGCGCGCCCTGGACGCAGTTGACTCGATCGCTCTGGCCCTGCCTGCCGTCACTGCGGCCGAGGTCGAAGCGGTCACTGTGGGTGCCGGACTCGGAGCGTACCGATTCCTCGACTACCGCAGCGAAGGCAAGACGTCGGGTGAGATCACCGTCATCGGCCCCAAGGGCAAGACCTTCGCTGCCGCCCATGACGCCGGAGAAGTCATCGCGGCCGCGACGAACAGAGCTCGCGACCTCGTCAACACTCCCCCGCTCGATCTCTACCCCGAGTCCTATGCCGAGATCGTCAAGGATCAGGCCAAGGAACGCAAACTCAAGGTCACCGTCCTCGGTGAGAAGGAGCTCAAGGCCGGCGGCTACGGCGGAATCATCGGCGTCGGCCAAGGGTCGACTCGCGGACCTCGGCTGGTCAAGGTCGAATACGCACCGCGCGGAGCCAAGCGTCATCTCAGCTTCGTCGGCAAGGGCATCACCTTCGACTCCGGCGGCATCTCACTCAAGCCCGCGAAGAGCATGGAGGACATGAAGTCCGATATGGCCGGTTCCGCGGCCGTTGTGCAGGCGCTGTTCGGCATCGCCGACCTCAAACTGCCGGTGCGCGTCACCGCATGGCTGCCGATGGCCGAGAACATGCCCGGATCCTCGGCGCAAAGGCCCAGTGATGTGCTCACGATGCGCAGCGGCAAGACCGTCGAGGTCACGAACACCGATGCCGAGGGCCGCCTCGTCCTCGCCGATGCGCTCACCGACGCCGGGGCCGAGAATCCGGACCTGCTCATCGATGTGGCCACTCTCACCGGTGCTCAGATCGTCGCTCTCGGCGAACGCACCTCCGGTGTCATGGGTTCGGAAGCCGCACGGGCTGAGGTCATCGCCTCGGCGTCCGTGGCCGGTGAGGAGATGTGGGCGATGCCGATCCCCGAGGAGATGCTCTCCGGATTCGACTCCACTGCCGCCGATCTCACGAACTCGGGACCGCGTCCCGGCGGCATGCTCGCCGCAGCCGCATTCCTGCGGGAATTCGTCGGCGAGGATGCGAACTGGGCGCATATCGATATCGCCGGACCGAGCTTCAACGGGTCCGCGCCTTTCGGCTACACACCGAAGGCGGCGACCGGAGCTGCGGTTCGCACGCTCATCGAAATCGCGAAGGCGAAGGCCTGAGGACGATGGTTCTACACGCTGTCGAGGTGAACGTGATGATGCCCACCTGTGTCCAATCAGACAGCGTTTTTCTTCGCCCCGCGCAAGAAAAGTGGAAAGATAAGACTGAAAGCTGCGTACTGCAGGCTTATTCACAGCTACGAGGAGAAATCCGTGAGTGACGAATTGACCTACGACCTTGTCGTTCTGGGCGGCGGAACCGGTGGCTATGCCGCTGCTCTGCGAGCCGCTGAACTCGACATGAAAGTCGCTTTGATCGAACGCGACAAGGTGGGAGGCACCTGCCTGCACCGTGGCTGCGTGCCGACGAAGGCTCTTCTGCACGCCGCAGAAGTCGCCGACACCGCCAAGAACTCCGAGACCTTCGGCATCGAAGCCGAGTTCAAGGGGATCGACATCGCCAAGGTGCTCGAGTACAAGGACGGGGTCATCACCCGCAACTACAAGGGTCTGCAGGGTCTGGTCAAGGCTCGCGGAATCGACACCTACTTCGGCACCGGCAAGCTCGTCGGCAAGGACACCGTCGAGGTCACCGGCGAAGACGGCAACCACACCGTCAAGGGCACGAACGTTCTGCTCTCGACCGGTTCGACGTCGAAGACCATCGGACTCGAGATCACCGACCGCGTGATCACGAGCACCGAGGCTCTGCAGCTCGACAAGGTCCCCGGCTCGGCCATCGTGCTCGGCGGCGGCGTCATCGGCGTCGAGTTCGCCAGCGTCTGGAACTCCTTCGGAGCCGACGTCACGATCGTCGAAGGCCTCAAGCACCTCGTGGCCAACGAGGACGAGACCATCTCGAAGAACCTCGAGCGCGCGTTCAAGAAGCGCAAGATCAAGTTCAAGCTCGGCGTCATGTTCAAGGGCGTCGAAGAGACCGCTGACGGTGTCAAGGTCACCCTCGAGGACGGTTCGACGCTCGAAGCGGAGTACCTCCTCGTGGCCGTCGGCCGCGGCCCGGTCACCGAGGGCTTCGGATTCGAAGAGCAGGGCATCCCGATGGATCGCGGATTCGTCCTGGCCAACGAGCGCCTGCACACCGGCGTCGGCAACATCTACGCCTGCGGCGATATCGTTCCCGGACTCCAGCTAGCTCACCGGGCATTCGGTCAGGGCATCTTCATCGCCGAGGAGATCGCCGGGCTGTCACCGGCTCCCGTCGTGGAATCGGGCATCCCACGCGTGACGTACTGCGAGCCGGAGATCTTCTCCGTCGGACTCTCCTCTGCTCAGGCCGAAGAGAAGTACGGCAAGGATCAGGTCGAAGCACTCGAGTACAACCTCGGCGGCAACGGCAAGTCCGTGATCCTGGACACCACTGGCCTCATCAAGGTCATCCGTGAGAAGGACGGCCCGGTCGTGGGCGTCCACGGAATCGGTGCGCGTCTGTCCGAGCAGGCCGGTGAAGCTCAGCTCATCGTCAATTGGGAAGCATTCCCCGAGGAAGTCGCGCAGCTCATCCACGCGCACCCCACGCAGAACGAAGCTCTCGGCGAGGCCCACCTGGCCCTGGCCGGAAAACCCCTGCACTTCCACTCATAAGATCCGAGGAGACGAAAACTCATGTCGAATTCCGTTCAGATGCCGGCTCTCGGCGAGTCGGTCACCGAGGGCACTGTCACTCGCTGGCTCAAGGAAGTGGGCGAAGAAGTCGAGGTAGACGAGCCATTGCTCGAGGTGTCGACCGATAAGGTCGACACGGAGATCCCCAGCCCGTACGCAGGCACGCTCGAGAAGATCCTCGCCGAAGAAGACGACGTGGTCGAGGTCGGCGGCGACCTCGCCTACATCGGCGACGGCAGCGGTGCCTCCTCCGAGGACGAGGCACCGGCCGAGGCGCCTGCTGAGGAGCCCGCCGAAGAGCCTGCAGGGGCACCGGCCGAAGAAGCTCCCACCGAAGAGGCACCGGCAGCCGAGGAGGCACCCGCGGAGGAATCCGCTCCTGCCTCTTCGGATTCCGGTTCGTCCGAAGGCACCGAAATCACAATGCCCGCACTCGGCGAGTCCGTCACCGAAGGCACCGTGACCCGCTGGCTCAAGGAAGTCGGCGAAGAGATCGAGGTCGACGAACCGCTCCTCGAGGTCTCGACCGACAAGGTCGACACCGAGGTCCCCTCCCCCGTCGCCGGAGTCGTTCAGGCTCACCTGGCGGAAGAGGACGACACCGTCGAGGTCGGCGCGCCGCTGGCCCGCATCGGCTCCGGTGCCCCGACCGAATCCGCACCGGCTGAGGAAGCACCGAAGGAAGAGGCTCCCGCTCAGGAGGCTCCGAAGCAGGAAGCTCCCAAGCAGGAGGCACCCGCTGAGGAAGCTCCCAAGCAGGAGGCACCCGCTGAGGAAGCTCCCAAGCAGGAGGCACCCGCTGAGGAAGCTCCCAAGCAGGAAGCACCGAAGCAGGAATCAGCTCCCAAGCCCGCCGTGACAGAATCGGCGCAGTCCGCTTCGGCCGCGCAGGCCGAGGAGCCGGTGGATGCCGCCTCGCCGGCCCCTGCCGCAGCCGACACCGTGGGCGAGAACGCCGCCTACGTCACTCCCCTCGTGCGCCGTCTGGCTCGCGAGAAGGGTGTCGACCTTTCGCAGGTCACCGGCACCGGAGTGGGCGGTCGCATCCGCAAACAGGATGTCGAGACGGCCGCGAAGAACGGCCCTGCCGCCGCACCGGCTGCTCAGGCCGGCGCGCCGACCGGAGCTCCCAAGGCTCCGTTCAAGGTCGAGATCCCCGAGGAAGTCGCGAAGCTGCGCGGCACCACGGAGAAGGCTTCGCGCATCCGCCAGACCATCGCCAAGCGCATGAGCGAGTCCCTCGATGTCTCCGCTCAGCTCACGCAGGTCATCGAAGTGGACATGTCTCGTGTCGTGAAGCTGCGCAAGGCCAACAAGGAAGCGTTCCAGGCCAAGCACGGTTCCAAGCTGACCTACCTGCCGTTCTTCGCGAAGGCCATCGTCGAGGCGCTGCAGGTGCACCCGAAGGTCAACGCCCAGTACGATCTCGAGACGCAGCAGATCACCTACTTCGATCATGAGCACCTGGCTGTCGCGGTCGACACTCCGCGCGGACTGCTCGTGCCCGTGATCAAGGATGCCGGTGACCTGAGCGTCGCAGGTCTGTCGAAGGCCATCGACGATGTCGCTGACCGGACCCGCAACAACAAGATCATGCCGGACGAGCTCTCGGGCGGAACCTTCACGGTGACGAACATCGGTTCCGTCGGTGCGCTGTTCGACACACCGATCATCAACCAGCCGCAGATGGGCATCATCGGCACGGGTGCGATCGTGCGTCGTCCCATCGCCGTGCAGACGGCCGATGGCGACGAGGCGATCGCCATCCGTGACATGGTGTACCTGCCGTTGACCTACAACCACCAGCTGGTCGACGGCGCGGATGCAGGACGCTTCCTGCAGACCATCAAGGCACGTCTGGAAGAAGGCAACTTCGAGGCCGATCTCGACCTCTGAGCCTGACTCTTCCGCACACCTTTCGAGGGGCCGACCATTCGTGGTCGGCCCCTCGGGGCATTCACGGCATTGCGACCTCGCGGACCTCTGCGACAAGCCATCGTTCCCCGACCCTCTGCAGCTCGAACTCGACCGATTGCGCAGCGAACTCCTGCAGAGCATCACCGCTGCCCGCGCTCGAATGCATGAGCGCCGCGGCGACCACCCGGTCAGAGTCGGTCGCGACGATCTTCACGTCCTCGACGTCGATCGAATAGTCCGAGTCCGCATACGCGGCAGGATCGATGAGCTCATCCGCTGCAGCCGCGGCGGATTCGGGCACCGTCAGTGCCTGCAGAGCCGCGGAATCGCCGTGGCTGAGAGCCCTTGCTCGCGACTCACACAGCTGTTCGAGGACGCCGGTGACGTCCTCGACATCCATCGCTGCAGTCGGCTCGGGCGACGAGTCCGCTGCCTGGCCGGATGAGGCCTCCCCGCCCCTCACAGCTGCCGTATTCGACCATGAGGTCCAGACGACGATTCCGCCGAAAAGCGTCAGACACACGGCGACGCTGATGAGCAGGGTGCTGCGGCCGAAGAGCCGTGGCCGCCCACGGTCTCGGTCCCGGCTCCGGATCCGAGACCACCGCGACTCCACGGCACTGAGCACCGTCGTCCACGGATGGCGTCGCCCGTCCGATCGCCTCCGTTCCCGTCTCGAGTGGCGCGAGTTCTTCGCGACAGCACGCAGCGGGGACACTCCCCTGCCGCGCAGAGGCGGAGCCGGTGTGCCGAGCGTCGACCCGTGGCCCTCACTCGAGTCGCGGTTCGGTCTGAGTCCGGATGCCGCGCGCAGTCGGGCTGTGAGCGCCGATTCCGGTGCGGTTTCGCTCTCGGCCGGGACAAGCGGCAGTGCAGCGGGACGGTCGAGGGTACGGAGGGAATCGGCCGCCTCGGCGAGGGCGGTGCTCAAACCGACATCGGACGCAGCTTCGTCGAGAAGTTCGGCGACGAGCGTTCGCAGAGCCGTCGACGATTCGGTCAGCGCGAGATCGACGGGCAGCAGCACCTCGGCCCACGGGCGCCCGTACACGGCGTGGTAGATCATCTCTCCCACTGCTCGGCGCGAGGTCGTCACCGGCGCTGCCCGGACACCGGGGATGATCACCGGCCGACCGTCCGCGTCGAGCGCGAACGCGGACAGAGTGAGCCGATCCTCCGGGCGCGTGCACGTTCGCAGCTGCTCGATGATGCCGAGGAACAGGGTGCACAGCTCGGCCTCGGTCAGTCCCTGATATGCGCGGACGACGTCGAGTACGAGCCCGCCGGGCGATGCGGGGACGACGAGAACGGAACGGGCACCAGTGGGAAGAGCCACCTCGGTGAGGGCAAGGACGCGGGGATCATCGGCATCGAAATCATTGTGGACGACGCCCCACGCGCTCCGACCTTCGGAATCGACGATCCGGTGGATATCGTCAGCGATCGTTACTTGGAACTCCCATGTCATCGTTCGTCATCTCCATTGATGATGTTTCATGTCGTTTGAAGATGTTCAATCATTCTCTCTGCAGTGGTTGTGTGTCAAGGGCCACAGCCTCGGTGGCGGTCGCCAGATGTGATTGGAAACAAATTGAACACTGGGGTGAAGAGTCATAGTGTGGAGCCATGCCCCTGGCCACAGAAACGCTCGGGTTCGCCCCAGTCCTCTCGGACTATCGGCAGACTTGGGAATTGCAGAAGAGATATCACGAAGAAGTGCTCGCCGGTGATCGTCGATCGACGATCCTGCTCCTCGAGCATTCGCCGGTCTATACGGCCGGGAAGCGCACCGAGGACTTCGAGCGGCCGACTGACGGCACCGACGTCATCGACGTCGACCGCGGCGGGAAGATCACCTGGCACGGTCCCGGGCAGCTTGTTGCGTACTGCATCTACAAGCTCAACGACCCCAAAGAGGTGCGGCTCTTCGTGTCCCAGCTCGAAGACGCGATGATCCGGCTGCTCTCCGAATACGAGATCGAAGCGACCACGATCGAGGGCCGCGCCGGTGTCTGGCTGGAAGGCGACGAACTCCGTCGCGACCGCAAGATCGGCGCAATCGGCATCCGCATCCACGAAGGCGTGACGATGCACGGGTTGGCCCTGAACTGCAGCAACGACCTCGGCGCCTATGAATCGATCATCCCCTGTGGGATCACCGACGCCGACACCACGTCCATCAGTGCCGAACTCGGGCGCACCGTCACTCCTGAGGATGTGGCGCAGCGCCTCGACGCCATCCTGCACGAGACCATCAACGCATAGGAGAACTCAGATGACGATCGCACCAGAGGGCCGCCGCATGCTCCGCGTCGAAGCCCGCAACTCCGAGACTCCGATCGAGGACAAGCCGGCCTGGATCAAGGCGAAGGCGCATATCGGTCCCGAGTACACCGCACTGAAGTCGCTCGTGCGCAAGCAGGAGCTGCACACGGTCTGCGAAGAGGCCGGCTGCCCGAACATCTTCGAATGCTGGGAGGACCGCGAAGCGACCTTCCTCATCGGCGGCGAACAGTGCACCCGGCGCTGTGACTTCTGCCAGATCGACACCGGCCGACCGGCCGAATTCGATGCTGACGAGCCTCGCCGTGTGGCCGCCTCGGTGGCGGAGATGGGTCTGCGCTACTCGACGATCACCGGCGTGGCCCGCGACGACCTCGAAGACGGCGGCGCCTGGCTCTATGCCGAGACGGTGCGTCAGATCCACGACCTTTCCTACGTCGACGGGCGCGGCACCGGTGTCGAGCTGCTCATCCCGGATTTCAACGCCAAACCGGACCAGCTGGCCGAGGTCTTCTCCTCCCGCCCCGAGGTGCTCGCGCACAATGTCGAGACGGTTCCGCGCATCTTCAAGCGGATCCGCCCTGCGTTCCGCTACGAGCGGTCGCTGTCGGTGATCACCCAGGCCCGCGAGTCCGGTCTGGTGACGAAGTCGAACCTCATCCTCGGGATGGGCGAGACGAACGACGAGATCATCTCCGCACTGCAGGACCTGCACGATGCCGGCTGCGACCTCATCACGATCACGCAGTACCTCCGCCCGTCTCCCCGTCACCATCCCGTCACCCGCTGGGTGAAGCCCGCCGACTTCGTCATGCTGCGCGATGCGGCCGAGGAGATCGGCTTCCTCGGCGTCATGTCGGGCCCGCTGGTGCGTTCGTCGTACCGTGCCGGTCGCCTGTGGGCCACCGCCATGCGCCGCCGCGGCGAGGAGATTCCCTCGCATCTGGCGCACCTGGACAAGCACACGCCCGCCAAACAGGAGGCGCAGGCCGTTGTGGATACCTTCGGCCCCGGCGAAGAGGTAGACTTGACTGCTGAGCAATGAGCGTCGGCCTCCTCCTGATTGCCGGAGGCGACGCCGCAACGCCCCTCAAGAGCAAGTGAGAGAATGAGCGAAGAACCGCGTAAGGGACTCTTCCGGCGCAAGCCGAAAGATCCGAACAAGAAGCCCGGCCGTCTGGCGCAGATGCGTCAGGTCTATGAGCTGTCGTCCAAACACAACAAGGCGACCCCGTGGCTGTTGGCTGCGGCCGTGCTCGGCTGCACGATCATCGGCCTCCTCATCGGTCTGCTCATCGGCGGCACCACCGCGATCTTCACGACCATCCTCGGCTTCATGGTCGGTCTGCTGCTGGGCATGTTCATGCTCGGACGCTTCGCCGAGACCGCCGCATTCGCTCAGATGGACGGACAGCCCGGAGCCTTCGGTGCCGTCCTCAACACCGCTCGTCGCGGATACCTCATGGACGAGAAGCCAATCGCCGTCGACCCGAAGAGCCGGGACCTCGTGTTCCGCTCGACCGGTCGTGCCGGTGTCGTCCTGCTCAGCGAAGGACCGAAGGGCCGCAGCGCGAAGCTGCTGGCCAAGGAGAAGAAGCGTCACGAGCGCATCCTCCCCAACGTCCCGGTCCACACCTTCCAGGGCGGCAAGGAAGAGGGCCAGCTGGCGATGAAGCAGGTCGTCCCGGCAGTGCAGAAGCTGCCGCGCAAGCTCAACCGCGCCGAGGTCCTGGCCGTGCGCAATCGTCTGGCCGCTCTGGGAACGCAGGGTTCGCGCCCGCCGATCCCGAAGGGCATCGACCCGAACAAGGCCCGCCCGAACCACAAGGCCATGCGCGGACGCTGATCCACAGGTTCCCTGCTTAGGGTAAACGAAAGCGGCGCCGACTCACTCCGAGTCGGCGCCGCTTCCGTGTCCCCACCTATCTATCCCCAATTACTACCTGACGGCGGCCCAGATACCTCGCGCGAGGTTGCTGGGCCGCCGTCAGGTAGTAATAGAGGGGGTCAGCGGCGGAGGATTACTGTTCCGGCAGCGAGGTCGTGGACACCGCGGTTGTCGCGGTTGAAGATGAGCGCCGGAATGACGAGCACCACGAGAACGGCGCGAATGAGCGACTTGAGGAGCCCCGGCACATGGCCGTCGAGGCGTCGGACTTCGATGCCGAAGAGGCGATGCCCCACCGAATAGCCGAGCGCGCCCACGAGCACGAAATTCTCGAGAGCGAAGATGGCGGGTGCGAGGATCGGATTCGCCGGATCGATGAGATTGGCGATCGCCAGGCACATCAGCCAGTCGACAAGCAGAGCGAGGATGCGCTTCCACGCCGGGGCCAGAGAATGCGAGCCGTTGACAGGCAGACCCAGCCGCTTTCCCGGCCAGTCGTCTTCTTCCCTGTCGAACCGGGGTCCTTCGAGCCAGGAACCAAGGTCGTCACGATTGATCACTCCCCCAGCCTACGAAATCCGGCCTGAGTGGATCCTCAGGAAACATGCCCGAAACATGGGCGACATCACCACTTCATTCTTCGGCGACTAAGATTGACCGTGGTCACAACAAACGGCCACCGTACACGAACTAGGAGACCTAAGTGTTCTCGTCTGCTGAAGAACTCGTCAACTTCATCTCGGACAACGACGTCAGATTCGTCGATGTCCGTTTCTGCGACCTGCCCGGTGTGGTCCAGCACTTCAACCTCCCCGCCGCCGCATACGGCACCGAGGAGATCACCGAAGGTCTGCTCTTCGACGGGTCCTCCATCACAGGCTTCCAGGGCATCCACGAATCCGATATGAAGCTGCTGGCCGATGTCAACTCCGCATACATCGACCCCTTCCGTGAGGCCAAGACACTGGTCGTCACGCACTCGATCGTCGATCCGTTCACCGATGAACCCTACTCGCGCGATCCCCGACAGGTCGCAGCCAAGGCCGAGGCCTACCTCGAGTCCACCGGCATCGCCGACACCGTCTTCTTCGGAGCCGAGGCCGAGTTCTACCTCTTCGACTCCATCCGCTACGAGAACACTCCCGGCAGCAGTTTCTACAAGATCGGCTCGCAGGAAGCAGCATGGGACACGGGCACTGATGAGCCCGGCGGAAACCAGGGCTACAAGACCCCCTTCAAGGGCGGCTACTTCCCGGTCTCCCCGCAGGATCAGTATGCCGACATCCGCGACCAGATGTCGCTGACGCTCGAGCAGATCGGCTTCGAGATGGAGCGGGCGCACCATGAGGTCGGCACCGCCGGTCAGCAGGAGATCAACTACAAGTTCAAGACCCTCCAGCATGCCGGCGATCAGCTGCTCGACTTCAAGTACGTCATCAAGAACACCGCCTTCGAGCTCGGCAAGTCCGCGACCTTCATGCCCAAGCCGCTCTTCGACGACAACGGCTCGGGAATGCACTGCCACCAGTCGCTGTGGAAGAACGGCGAGCCCCTGTTCTACGACGAGAACGGCTACGGCGGACTCTCCGACCTGGCCCGCTGGTACATCGGCGGACTCATCGAGCACGCCGGCGCGGTGCTGGCGTTCACGAACCCGACGATCAACTCCTACCGTCGCCTCGTGCCCGGTTATGAGGCCCCGGTCAACCTCGTGTACTCCGCCCGCAACCGTTCGGCCGCGATCCGCATCCCTGTAACGGGATCCTCGCCGAAGGCCAAGCGACTCGAGTTCCGTGTTCCGGACCCCTCATCGAACCCCTACCTCGCCTTCTCGGCCCAGCTGATGGCCGGACTCGACGGCATCCGCAACCGCATCGAACCGCCGGAGCCCATCGACAAGGACCTCTACGAACTCCCGCCCGAGGAGGCCAAGGACATCAAGCTCGTTCCCGGCACCCTCGACGAGGCGCTCCTCGAGCTCGAGAAGGACCACGACTTCCTCACCGCCGGCGATGTGTTCACTCCCGACCTCATCGAGACGTGGATCCGCATCAAGCGTGAGAACGAACTCGACGTCGCTCGCCTGCGTCCGACACCGACGGAGTTCGAGCTGTACTACGCACTCTGATCGGCGTTGATCGCGGATCCCAAACGAACTGAGATCCCGCAGCCGAGTGGAATAGAGTGAGGGCGTCACGGGTTATCACCCGTGGCGCCCTTTCGGCTCTGCGGTCGCCCACGCGGCCGGTCGGATCACGCACCATCGGAAGGATGGACTTTGACGCACTATGACCTGCTGCTCATCGGCACCGGTTCGGGAAATATGTTCCTCGACAAGCGATTCGCGGGACTGAAGACCGCCATCGCAGAGGAATGGCACTTCGGCGGCACCTGCCTCAACGTCGGATGCATCCCGACGAAAATGTTCGTCTATCCCGCCACCCTGGCCGAGCAGGCCACCCAGGCCGATCGCTACAACCTGACCCCGACCCACCCGAAGGTCGACTGGGCCGGACTCCAGGAGCGCATCTTCTCCCGCATCGACGCCATCGAATCCGGAGGACGCGAGTACCGCAGCAGCGACCGCCAACCCAACGTCACCGTCGTCCCCGAACACGTTCACTTCACCGGCGAGAAAACCGTGGCCACCGCCTCCGGTGAGGAAATCACCGCCGATCGCATCGTCATCGCAGCCGGCGCCCACCCCGTCATCCCCGACATCGACGGACTCGACACCGCCCGCATCGACACCGCCGAGTACCCTGTCTTCACCTCGAACACCGTGATGCGCCGCGCCGATCAGCCGCAGCGCCTGGTCATCATCGGCTCCGGGATCGTCGCCATGGAATTCGCCCATGTCTTCGCCGCCCTCGGCACCGAGGTGACCGTCCTGGCCCGCGGCCCACGTCTCCTGGGCAATATCGACGAGGAGGTCGCCGACGAGTTCACCCGGATCTTCGACTCCGCCCACACCGTGGTCCATGGGGCTCAGGCCAAGCAGATCGACATCGCCGACGGAGAGGTCACAGTGACCCTCGCACCCAGCGGGCGCCTCGCCGAGGCGGACCTGCCGGAGTCGATCACCGCCGACGGTGTGCTCGTGGCCACGGGAAGGGTCCCCAACACCGCCGAACTCGATGTCGAGGCCGCCGGTCTCGACATCACCGGTGGGAAGCGCCTGTCCGTGGACGAATACCAACGAGTCCTCTCCGCCGGACAGCCGGTGCCGGGAATGTTCGCTCTCGGAGACATCTCCTCACCGCACCAGCTCAAGCACGTCGCCAACCACGAAGCGAAGGTCGTCGGCCGCAACCTCGCCGCCGATGTCGCGGCAGGCGCGCCGGGCAGTGCACTGGCCGATGACCTCACCGTCGTCAACCATCATGCCGTTCCCGGCGCTGTGTTCTCCTCCCCTCAGGTCGCCTATGTGGGCATGACCGAGGCGCAGGCCGCGGAGGCCGGACATGACGTCACTGTCAAGGTGCAGAAGTTCTCCGATGTCGCCTACGGCTGGGCGATGGCCGATGATCCGGGAATCGTGAAGATCATCGCCGATCGCAGCTCCAGGCACATCCTCGGCGCGCATATCGTCGGCCACGAAGCCTCGATGCTCATCCAACCTCTCATCCAGGCCATGGCCTTCGGCCAGAAGGCCGACGAGATGGCCACCGGGCAGTATTGGATCCACCCGGCTCTGCCCGAGGTGATCGAGAATGCCCTGCTCGGGCTCGAATTCGCCGACTGACCCGTCGACCGAAATCTGACTCAGCTGGCGCCCGGGGGAATTCTCACCTCGGCGATCTGCCGCAGCCAGTGCCTCAGAAGTCGTAGAAGCGGTGCTCCATCACGGACCGTGCGTGCCTGGTGGTACGCAGGTAATCGTCTTCGAGGTCATGGGCCGCCCCTGCCGGATAGCCGAGCAGACGGGCCGTGGCCTCGAGTTCGGTGTGATCGGTCGGCAGCGATTCGGCGGTGCGACCGCGGAAGAGCATCACGGCCGAACGCACATCGGTGGCCAGCTGCCATGCCGCCGCCAGCTGTTCGGCATCCTCGGCGGGCAGCAGATCTTCGTTCGAGGCGACTTTGAGTGCCGGCAGAGTCGAAGTCGTACGCAGACCTTCCAGGCGATGCCCGTGTTGGAGCTGGAGGAGCTGGACGGTCCATTCGACATCGGAGAGGCTGCCTCGACCGAGTTTGAGATGTCGACGCTTATCGGCACTGCGCGGCAGACGTTCATCTTCCATCCGGGCCTTGAGCGTGCGCACCTGCGTCAGCGCCTTCTGCGGCATCTCCACGGGATAGCGCAGCGGATCGATGAGTGCCAGGTAATCGGCGATGAGTCCCTCGTCGCCTGCCACCGGACGTGCCCGGAGGAGTGCCTGTGCCTCCCACGGTTGGGACCATTTCGCATAGTAGGCCTGGTAGGACGAGAAGCTGCGCACCAACGGTCCGTTCTTGCCCTCCGGACGCAGATCCGCGTCGAGGTCGACGCCCTGAGCACCTTCGCTCGCCTTGAGGCGCGTTGACAGTTGGAGGGCCACCTTCGTCACATGTTTGCTCAGCTTCCCACGCGTTTCGGCGTCGAGGTCGTCGGCAATGGGACGGTAGACGAACATCGCATCCGCGTCGGAGAAGTAGCCGATCTCCCGTCCGCCCCAGCGGCCCATCGCGATGATCCCGAATTCGTAGTCCGGAGTCTCTGGCCCGTCCAAGTCGGTTCGGACCGCCTCCAGGGCACCGCGGACCGCCAGGTCCATGAGATCGGAGAGATCGCCGGGTATCTCGGCCCGGTCTCCGACATCGAGGACGTCGCGCAGAGCGATGCGCAGCAGCTCACGGCTGTAGGTCTCACGGATCGGAGTGACCGCGTCGGCCCCGTGGCGACGGAGCAGTCCGTCCACCTCGGCGTTGAGGATCTCCAGGTCACGGGCCTCGAGGTTCTCATAGCGATCCAGCCAGGCGACAGCCGCGGGCTGACGCAGCAGAAGCTCCGTCGCGTACCCGGACAGGGAGAGCACTTCGGCGACCGACTTCGCGGCCAGACCGGAGTCCCGGAGCATCTTGAGGAACCACCCGGACGATGACAGCGATTCGCTGAGCCGTCGGAAGGCCAGCAGCGCTCGGTCGGGTTCGACACCATCGGAGAACCAGTCGAGCAGGGCAGGAAGCACCTGCTTGATGACCATGGCCGTGCGCGACATCCCCGTGGTCAGGGCCTTGATATGGCCCAATGCTCCTTGCGGGTCCACATATCCGAAGGCCTGGAGACGGTCGGCGGCCGCCTGGAGACTCGTTCCCCGTTTCTGCGCATCCACGACGGCACCATGGATGCCGACGGCCGCCTCGAGGATGGGACGATAGAAGATCTGCTCGTGAAGGCGGGTGACCTGTTTCGCATAGTCACGGCGCGCCTCTTCGAGGCGGTCGCCGGTCCGGGAACCGGAGCGGAAGACGGAACGCGCCAGCATCCGCAGCTTGCCCTCATCGTCGGGGATGAGCGCGTTGCGCATCATCCTCGGGATCTGCACTCGGTGTTCGACGACGCGCATGAACCGGTATGCGGCGGAGAAGACGGCGGCATCCTGTTGGCCGATATAGCCGTGTTCTCCCAACTCACCAAGAGCGACGAGGGTGTTCGGAGTCCGGATGTCCTCATCATTGCGTCCATGGACGAGCTGGAGCATCTGTGCGGAGAATTCGACGTCCCGCAGTCCGCCGCGACCCAGTTTGATCTGGCGTGGGGCCTCCACAGCCGGGATGAGGTCGACGACGCGTCGGCGCATCGCCCGGATCCCGTCGATGAAGCCCGGCCGGCTGGCCGCCTTCCAGACCAAGGGCAGAAGGGATTCGGAGAACGCCTCCCCCACCTCCACGTCACCGGCGACGGGTCGGGCTTTGAGGAGGGCCTGGAACTCCCAGTTCTCGGCGATATCGGCGTAATAGTGTTCGAACTCCGAGAGCGTGCGCACGAGCGCTCCGGCTTTGCCCTCGGGACGCAGCGCCGTGTCGACCTCCCACAGCGCGGGCTCGCCGCCGGCGTCGGAGAGGATGCTGCGCATGCGTTGGGCAAGGTCGGTCGCCAGATTCCTGGCTCCATCGGTCTCGGCGGAGTCGAGGACGAAGACGACGTCGACGTCGGAGACATAGTTGAGTTCGCGTGCTCCGGTCTTGCCCAGGGCGATGACCGCAAGACGGATGTCGGCCGCCTCTTCGATCTCCGCCCGCGCAATGGCCAGGGCCGCATCGAGCGCGGCTGCGGCCAGGTCGGACAGGACGGCCATGACATGGTCGACGATCTCGTCCGGGGATTCCGCCGACAGGTCGTCGGCGACGAGGCGAAGCACAGCGTCTCGGTAGTTCCGTCGCAGCGTCTTGACGCCTTCATCTCCGGTCACGGTGGCACGCGGAGCCGGGTCGTCGGGGTCCGCACCGAGGACCGTGAGCATCTCAGCACGCAGTGACACCGCCGAGGCGGCTGGTGTGGAGATCAGCAGGAACGGGTCCGGAGCGAGCAGCAGAGGGAGGGAATCGGGGTGCCGGACAAGGTGGTCGACCATCGCTTCCGAGGTGCCGACCACCGCGAGCAGGCGCGCCAGGAGCGGACGGTTGAGTTCATCCTCGGCGAGGTCGCCGTTGTTTCCCGACCTCACCGCGTCCAGCAGCGCAGGTGATTCCTCCCCTGCTGCCTCGACCACGCGCAGCAGACCCAGCGCCGCCCCGTGCGGGTCAGGCACGGCCATGAGCAGGTCGACGAACCGCGAGTCGGTGGCCAATGGCTGTCCGAGAAGCTCGTCGACCTCACGGAGGAATCGAGCCGTCGCATCCGGGATGCTGGTGGTGCGAGAGGTGATCGCTGCCATCACATCGAGGTGAAATGCTTGGCGAGTTCGTAGGGAGTCACCTGGGCACGGTAGTCGGTCCATTCCTGTCGCTTATTGCGCAGGAAGAAGTCGAACACCTCCTCGCCCAGGGTCTCTGCGACGAGGTCCGAGCCTTCCATCAGCTCAAGGGCATGGGACAGGCTGCGCGGCAGCGCTTCGATGCCCATCGCCCGACGTTCGGTGGACGAGAGCAGCCAGACGTTGTCCTCGGCTTCCTCGGGCAGTTCGTAGCCCTCTTCGATCCCTTTGAGTCCCGCCGCGAGCATGAGCGCATAGGACAGGTAGGGGTTCGCAGCGGAGTCCAGTGCACGGTATTCGACACGGGCGGATGAGGACTTGCCGGAGTTGTACTGCGGGACCCGCACGAGAGCGGAACGGTTGCGGTGGCCCCACGAGATGTAGGACGGGGCTTCGTGGCCCGTCCACAGCCGCTTATACGAGTTCACGTGCTGGTTGGTCACCGCGGAGATCTCGGCGGCGTGGGTGAGCAGCCCGGCAATGAACTGGCGACCGGTCCTCGACAGTTGATATTCGGCACCGGGCTCGAAGAAAGCATTGTTCTCGCCCTCGAACAGGGAGACGTGCGTGTGCATCCCGTTGCCCGGGTGCTCGGCCATCGGCTTGGGCATGAATGAGGCGTAGACACCTTGGGAGATCGCGACCTCTTTGATGACCGACCGGAACGTCATGACGTTGTCGGCCATCGTCAGGGCGTCGGCATAGCGCAGATCGATCTCGTTCTGACCGGGTCCGGCCTCGTGGTGGGAGAACTCCACCGACAGTCCCATGGCTTCGAGCATGGTGACGGCTTCGCGGCGGAAGTCATTGGCCGTTCCGCCGTTGACATGGTCGAAGTAGCCGGCCGTGTCGACGGGCATCGGCGCGGTGCCGTCGCTGATCCCGGAGACCGGATCGAGATTGTCGGTCTTGAACAGGTAGAACTCGATCTCAGGATGCACATAGAAGGTGAAGCCGCGTTCGGCGGCTTTCGCCAGAGTGCGTTTGAGGACGTTGCGCGGGTCAGCCGGTGCCGGTTCTCCCCCGGGAACGTGGATGTCGCAGAACATCCTCCCGGTCGGTTCGGTCTCCCCGCGCCAGGGCAGCAGAGAGAATGTCGAGGGGTCGGGTTTGAGGACCATATCGGCCTCGAACACTCGCGACAGTCCCTCGACTGCCGAACCGTCGAACCCGATGCCTTCGGAGAAGGCACCTTCGAGTTCGGCGGGGACGATGGCCACGGACTTCAACTGTCCGAGGACATCGGTGAACCAGAGTCGGATGAATCGCACTTCACGATCCTCGACGGTCCTGAGAACGAATTCCTCCTGACGCGACATCAGTTCAGCCGTTCCACTTCTCGTCGTCTTCGTCCCACTTCTGATTGCGCTCACGTGCCTTGTCCAGGGCGGCGCGGGCGACTTCCTCGGTCTCGTATGGCCCCATGCGGTGGGTCCAATCGCTGACCAGACCCTTTTCGACGGTGTTCGTCTCGAGGTTGAAGTAGTACTTCGAGTTCGGGTCGTCGATATCTTCGTAGAGTCCCATGGCGAGCCTTCTCTCCTCAGCGGGGTTCTGCATTGACCCCTTCAGCTTACCGTTTCAGGAGACGAACTGACGGCACCTGTCGCAGACGCACCAGAAGCGGCCTCATCTGCACCTTTGGTGCCGTCTGAGCACGACTGGAATCATGATTTCCGCGATATCTGGTACTCAGACACACTGATTCCGCAATTCTGATGACGAAAACAGGTTTAAAGGTTTGCTCTCCAAACCTTCAAAGGAATAGAGTTGACACCATCGACGGCAGACGGAGAAGTCGGTCGCCGCCGCCCCTGCGGCACACCATCAGGAGAGAAGGACACATCATGCGCATTTCAGTGCCCACAGAGGTCAAGAACAACGAGTTCCGAGTCGCCATCACCGCTGCCGGCGTCCATGAACTCGTCGCCCACGGCCACGAGGTCACCGTGCAGGCAGGAGCCGGCGAGGGCTCCTTCATCACCGATGCCGAATACGAAGCAGCCGGAGCGACGATCGCCCCCGACGCCGCCGCCACGTGGGCCGCCGGCGACCTCGTGCTCAAGGTCAAGGAACCCATCGCCCAGGAATACGGGTACCTGCGCAAGGACCTCGTCCTGTTCACCTACCTCCACCTCGCCGCCGACGAGGCACTCACCACGGCCCTGATGGAGGCCGGCACCACAGCCATCGCCTACGAGACCGTCCAGCCCGACGGCGGCGGACTGCCTCTGCTGGCTCCGATGAGTGAGATCGCCGGACGCCTGTCGACGCAGGTCGGTGCCCACAGCCTGCTCAAGGCGGGTGGCGGTCGCGGCATCCTGCTGTCCGGCGTCCCCGGCGTCGAGCGGGCGAATGTCGTCGTCATCGGTGCCGGTGTGGCCGGAACCAACGCCGCCCGGATGGCTCTGGGTCTCGGGGCGACTGTCGAGGTCATCGACATCAACATTCCGCGGCTGCGGCAGATCGATGAGACCTTCGCCGGTGCCATCGGCACGAAGGTGTCGAACACGTATGAGATCACGAAGTCACTGGCCTCGGCCGATCTCGTCATCGGTTCGGTGCTCATTCCAGGCAAGAAGGCTCCGAAGCTTGTGACCGACGAGATGGTCGCCGGGATGAAGCCGGGTTCGGTTCTCGTCGATATCGCCATCGACCAGGGCGGCTGCTTCGAGAACTCTCGTCCCACGACTCACGACGATCCGACGTTCACCGTCCATAACTCGGTCTACTACTGCGTGGCGAATATGCCGGGTGCGGTGCCGAACACGGCGACGGCGGCTCTGACGAACGCGACTCTGCCATTTGCTGTGAAGATCGCCGATCAGGGATGGCATCAGGCGCTGTCGAATGATGCGGCTCTGGCTCGGGGCCTCAACATCCACAACGGTCATGTCACGAACGACAACGTCGCCGAGGCGTTCGGCTTCGAGGCCGTGTCCGTGGCCCACGCCCTAGCCAACTGACCCAATTACTACCTGACGGCGGCTCAGCAACCTCGCGCGAGGTATCTGGGCCGCCGTCAGGTAGTAATAAGGGGAGGTGTTAGGGGCGGGGGACGATGGTTGTGTACCTGAAGTGCTCCTCGCACAGTCGGCCGGCCTCTGCGGCGTCGCCGGCGGCGATCGCTTCGACGATCGCGGCGTGGTCGTCGACGGCATGGTCGAAGAGCTCAGCGGAGAACGGATCGTGACGGAAACCGGCGTTGATCTTCGTATCGAGGTCGATGGCCATGCGCACGAGCTCCGGATTGTGCCCGGCACGGGCGATGGCGAAATGGAACTGCGCATCCGCGGTGCGCGCCGCGGCCGCCTCGGCGCGCTGGGAATAGACTTCGGCCAGCTCCCGGAGCTCGCTCAGCTCATCCTCGGTGCGTCTGCGCGCCGCGGTCGCGGCCAGGGAATTCTGGAAGACGGCACGGGCATCGAGGAGGTTGCGTCGTTCGGCGTGGAATTCGTCGATTCGGCCGGCCATCGGCGCCAGCGCCTCGGGGCGGGCGGTCTTGACGAACGTCCCTCCCCCACGGCCGCGACGGCGTTCTACGACACCGAGGCGCTCGAGCCGCAGCAGGGCTGCCCGCACGCTCGAGCGGGACACCTGCAGATCCGCGGCCAAGGTGCGTTCTCCCGGCAGCAAGGTGCCTTCGGGCAGCGCTCCCACGGCGATTCCGGAGAGGATGTGATCGGCGATCTGCTGCGGTGCGCTCGTCAGGCTCACCACTTCGCCCAGGCCAGCGAACTCGTGGCCCGCCGATGTCGTGTCGTCGCTCAATCTGCCTCCCGTTCCCTTGGCACGGCTGGTACCGATTCTAGACTCCACCCGGCCCTCGCTGCGGCATCGACAGGCGCGCAGGCGGCGGGACAAAGCCGCGTTTCCAGCATAGGATCGAGACCATCATGACTGTTCACACTCGCCCTGCTCACACCCGGCACCCTCTCGCCCGAACGCGGTGTGCCGAAGGACATCCCCCGCCCCGAGTATGTCGGCCGCGCCGACGCCGATGAGGGCCGCGGAAACAATTACTACAGCGCCGAGGAGGTCGAGACGGTCCGCGCGGCCGGTCGGATCGCGGCCAACGCCCTGGCCACCGTCGGCGAGATGATCGCCCCGGGCATCACGACCGATGACATCGACAAGGTGGCGCACGAGTTCATGTGCGATCACGGAGCCTACCCGTCGACGCTGGGCTATCGCGGGTTCCCGAAATCCGTGTGCACCTCCGTCAACGAGGTGATCTGCCACGGCATCCCCGATTCGACCGTCATCGAAGACGGCGACATCGTCAACGTCGATATCACCGCCTACTACCAGGGCATGCATGGGGACACGAACTACACGTTCACCGTCGGAGACGTCGACGAGGAGTCTCGCCTGCTCATCGAACGCACCTACGAGTCGATGATGCGCGGAATCAAAGCCGTCAAACCAGGACGACAGATCAACGTCATCGGACGAGTGGTCGAGAAGTATGCGAAGCGCTTCGACTACGGTGTCGTGCGCGACTACAGCGGACACGGGGTCGGACGTGAGTTCCACTCTGGCCTCATCATCCCGCACTACGACGCCGCTCCCGCCCACGCCGAGACCATGGAGCCGGGCATGATCTTCACGATCGAGCCGATGCTCAACCTCGGCACGATCGACTGGGACGTCTGGGACGATTCCTGGACCGTGGTGACGAAGGATCGCCGACGCTCCGCCCAGTTCGAGCACACAATGGTGGTGACCGAGTCCGGTGCCGATATCCTGACCCTGCCCGATGCCGACACCGCGATCGCCGCGGGACCCGCACACGAGGAGTGATGAGATGAGCGGCGAGACCTCCCCGCGCTTCGCGATCGGAATCGATATCGGCGGCACCGGAATCAAAGCGGCACTCGTCGACACGGCGACGGGCAAGCTGCCGTTCAAACGACTGCGCGAACTCACCCCGAAACCGAGCACACCGGATGCAGTGGCCGCCACGATCGCTATTGTGCTGGATGCACTGAGCGAGCGCGCCGTCGAACTCGAACTCGTCAGCGACCGCGCTACCCTCGACTCTCTGCCTGTCGGCTGCGGCTTCCCCGGTGTCATCCGCGAAGGGCGTGTCGAGTACACGGCGAATCTCGATCAGAGCTGGATCGGTTCGCCCATCGCCGAGATCATCGGACAGAGCACGGGCCGCACCGTGTACTTCCTCAACGACGCTGATGCCGCCGGACTGGCGGAGATGGCCTTCGGCGCCGGTCGCAAGCACCGCAAGAAGACCGTTCTGCTGACGACGCTGGGCACGGGAATCGGAACCGCCCTGTTCGCTCAGGGCCGGCTGGTCCCCTACACCGAACTCGGCCATATCGAGATGAACGGCGCCGATGCTGAGACGCAGGCCGCAGAATCGGTGAGAACCCGACTGGGACTGACCTATCCCGAATGGGCGGCTCGGCTGCAGCAGTACTATTCGCGGATCGAACTCCTCGTCGCCCCCGACATCATCATCGTCGGCGGCGGAGTCTCGAAGTCCCATGACGAGTTCCTGCCGCTGATCAAGACGCGAGCGAAGCTCAAGCCGGCGAAGCTGTACAACAACGCCGGAATCGTGGGAGCTGCGATGATCGCGGTCAACGACGGCAAAGCGAAGGTCCGACGCAGTCCGTCCTGACGCTGTGAAGAACCTCGTCGGGAATCGACGAAGGCGCAGCAGATGCCGCCGACGAAGGCACGCCGACGGAAGCTGAGAGTGAGGACAGGCCACCGATAAGCCGGGTTCTGTCGACGAGTCGGTCGCCCTTCTCGCCTGACGGTCATCTATCTGGGACCGATGTTGCCACCGGCCTCAAGCAATCCACCCGACGACTCGGCGAGCAGCCTCGAACGTCGTCTGTCTGATCTTGCTCCGGATGGGGTTTACCCAGCGGCGACGGTCACCCGCCGCCCTGGTGGTCTCTTACACCACCGTTTCACCCTTACCCAGTCGGAACTGGGCGGTCTGCTTTCTGTTGCACTGGCCCGCGGGTCGCCCCGGGTGGGTGTTACCCACCATCCCTGCTCTGTGGAGCCCGGACGTTCCTCAGCCCTCGCAATGAGAGCCGCGACCGTCTGGTGACCTGTCCTCAAGCATCCCAGTGTAGTCGCTCGAGGCCTCCCCCATGCACGCAGATCTCGTGTGCCCTGGGTCCCGGGGGTGAACGTGATCAATTTCATCTGCCCCCGGTCCCGGCCGGGTCAGCTCCGGATCATACGATGGGGTGGTGAAGATCCTGCTGCCGCCCTCCGAGGGCAAGACTCCGTCGTCATCCGGCCCCACGCTCGACCTCGACAGTCTCTCGGCTCCGGAACTCACCACGAAGCGCAAACGTGTCCTGGCCGCCCTCAAAAAGGTGTCGAAGCGTCGGGATGCCCTCGAACAGCTCGGTGTCGGGGCGTCACTCACCGAGGATGTCGAACGCAACACGGTGCTCGATGAGATCCCCTGCGCTCCGGCTCTGCTCACCTATTCCGGCGTCCTCTACGAGGCGATGGGCGCTAGCGTTCTCGTGGCGCAGTCGGAGGATGACGCGCAGCTGCGTGAGCGCCTCCACGACGTTCACATCTTCTCCGCCCTGTTCGGTCGGGTGCACGGGCTCGATCACATCCCCGCCTACCGGTTGGCGATGAAGACCGATCTGGGGACCTTGGGAAAGCTGACCTCCTATTGGAAGCCGATCCTGGCGAAGTCCTGTTCACTTGATCCCGCCGAGGTGGCCCTCGACTGCCGTTCGAGCGACTACCGGTCCGTGTGGCCGGGTCCCACCGATCAGGTCGTGACCATGGGTGCGGTGTCCGTCAGCAGTGGGAAGCGCCGTGTCGTCTCCCACTGGGCGAAGTTCTACCGAGGCGAGTTCGCCGGTCGACTGCTCTCCGCTGACCGTGCTCTGCCGGACACCGTGGAGGACCTGGTGGCTCGGGCTGAAGAGTACTACGAGGTCGAATTCGGGGCAGCGACGAAGTCGAAGCCGGCAAACCTCATGATCGTCCTCCGGGACTGACCCGCGTCCGACGGGGTCGACGGGTCTCCTCAGCGGGGCTCAGCTGCGACGCAGCAGCACCGCTTCGCATTCCTCGCACTCATAGGTTTCGTTGACATCGGCGCCGAGCATTCCGTGCCAGGCTGCGCCGCCGATCTCCTGACCGCAGGCCTGACAGTTCGGTCCGTTGAGGAGTGCAGCTCCGGGACCTCCTTGCCGAACGTTGGCATCGAATGTCGTGAGCAGCTGCTGCGGCATTTCGCTTCTCGGGCCTTCAGCCGCGGATTCGTTCTCGGCGATGAGCTCCTGCAGCTCCGCCTTCCGATCTTTCACTGCGGTCTGCACCTCTTTGCCGGAGGATGTGACTTCGGCGATTCGGTCATCGACGGCGCCGAGGTCGTCCTCGGCGGCTTCGAGCTTCTCCATCTCCTCCAGCTGCGATTCTTCGAGTTCGGAGACCCGAGCTTCGTGACCGGCGATCTCCTCCTGCAGATTCACCATGTCTCTGCTCGTCAGGCCGGTTCCGTCGTTGAGCTCGGCGGTCTTCTTCTCGATCTTCGACCGCTGCGCCTCGATGAGACTGGTGGCTTCGGATATTGCCTGCTGGTGGCCGTCGACGACGGCAGCGGCAGCGGTGCGTTTCTCACCGAGTTCCTTGTGGCGGGCGACGAGCTCCCGCAGCTCTTCCGCTCGCTTCGGATTGTCATGTTCGAACCGCAGTGCGCGCCCGTTGGCGGTGAGTTCGATGAGAGTCTGCAGCGCTGTTCTCTGGCTGTCCGTGATGAGCATCGTCGGTCTCCTTGTCAGTACCGTTCGACCCAGGGGTCGGTGTTGACCGCCGAGTGCTGCAGCGAGACGGTGAATCCGCGCCGGGCGAATTCCGTCTCGAGCGCTTCGGCCGCTGCATTGAGCCAGACCGTCTCCGACGCCCAGTGGGAGACGTCGATGAGCGAGAGCCCGCTTTCCCGGCGATTCGCCGTGTCGAGCGCCTCGGTGGCCGGGTGGTGACGCAGGTCGGCGGTCACATAGACGTCGGCGCCGCTGGCCCGGACCTCGTCGAACAGTGAGTCGCCGGCGCCGCCGCAGACCGCCACGCGAGTGACCGTCGCTGCGGGGTCACCGGCGATGCGCACACCGGTCGTGGTGCGCGGCAGCTGTGACGACAGCCGTCTGGCGAGGTCGCGGACGGGGGTGGGTTCGTCGAGATCGCCGACGCGACCGATTCCCGTCGGCAGCGAATCGATGCCCGACTCGGCGGGGGTGCTGTGAGCGGCGAGGGGCTGCGCGTCCTTGATGCCCAGGAGTGAGATGAGCACATCGGAGACTCCGCCTCGGGCCGAATCAGCGTTCGTATGCGCATTGAACAGCGCAATATCGTTGCTGATGAGGGTGTGCACGGCGCCGCCCTTCAGCGTGGCGGCGTTCACCGACTTCACCGGTTTGAGCATGAGCGGATGATGGTTGAACACGAGGTCCGCGCCGAGGACGACGGCCTCGGCGATCACGGCGTCCATCGGATCGAGAGCCAGGAGGATCGATCGGACCTCGCTGTCCGGGTCACCCACGGCCAATCCCACGGAATCCCATGACTCGGCCAAGGCCGGTGGCCACAGGGAGTCGAAGACCTCAACGCAGTCACTCACCTTCGGATGTCTCATGCCTCCACACTATTACATCGGGACCGGGGAACATGGCCTGGCCAGTGGTCCCTGGAATCAGACGGAACACGATGAAGAGATCGGCGGACGATTTTCGAGGAACGTGATCTGGCTCATATATTTGGATCATGACAACTACACACGACTCCTCCGAATCCCCCGCCATCGGAAATTCGTCCACGGTCTCCGACCTCATCCGTCGCAGCGCCGGCCGATTCACCACCGATACGGCCATCGAATTCGCCGACCGGACCTGGTCCTATGCAGAACTCGACTCTGCCGTGACAGCGGTGGCCCGAGAACTCGTCCGCCTGGGTGTGACGAAAGGCGACCGGGTCGCCGCCTACGGAAAGAACTCGGACCTCTTCGTCCTCCTCTACCTCGGCTGCGCGCGGGCCGGCTTCATCCATGTGCCGGTCAACTATCAGCTGAAGAACGACGAGCTCGACTACATTCTCAGCAATTCCGGTGCGAAGATCGTCTTCGCCGATGCCGACCTCATGTCCGCTGTCACCGAGACTCCGACCGGTGCGGCCGCGCAGGTGTTCGACTTCGCCGACCTCGTTCCGGTCGCCACCTCGGATTCGATCGCACCGGCAGGCACCGCAGAGTTCTCCGTCTCTGATACGGACGTAGCGCAGCTCCTCTACACTTCCGGCACCACCTCGGCGCCCAAGGGAGCTGTGATGACTCATCGTGCTCTTATCCACGAGTACCTGTCGTCGCTGATGTCGCTCGACTTCGCAGCCACGGATCGTGCCGTCCATGCCTTACCGCTCTATCACTCGGCGCAGATGCACGTCTTCCTGCTTCCGCTGCTGTCGATCGGCGCGCACAACATCATCGTCCCCGCCCCTGTTCCCGATCAGCTGCTGGCGCTGTTCGAAGAACGCGAGATCAATTCGTTCTTCGCAGCCCCCACCGTCTGGGTGGCTCTGGCCAACAGCCCCGACCTCGGCACCCGCAACCTCGACAGCCTCCGCAAGGCCTACTACGGAGCTTCGATCATGCCGGGACCGATTCTCGAGCGTCTGCGCCAGCGGCTCCCGCAGCTCGGTTTCTATAACTGCTTCGGCCAGTCGGAGCTCGGCCCTCTGTGCGCAGTCCTGCGTCCCGAGGAGCACGATGGCCACCCGGGTTCGGCCGGACGGCCGGTCATGTTCGTCGAGGCCCGAGTCGTCGACGCCGGCGGCGTCGATGTCGGTCCCGGAGAAGAAGGCGAGATTCTCTACCGGTCGCCGCAGCTGTGCGAAGGCTATTGGAATCGTCCGGAAGCCACCGCTGAAGCCTTCGACAACGGCTGGTTCCATTCCGGCGACCTCGTCAAAGTGGACGAGGACGGCTTCATCGAAGTCGTCGACCGGGTCAAGGACGTCATCAACACCGGTGGTGTCCTGGTCGCCAGCCGTCAGGTCGAGGATGCGATCTTCGATCTGCCCCAGGTCGCCGAGGTGGCCGTGGTCGGCATTGCCGACGAGAAGTGGATCGAGGCGGTCGCCGCCTTCGTCGTCCTCAAGGAGGGCCAGCCTCCCTTGTCCGCCGAGGATGTCATCGTCCACGTCAAATCTCGTCTGGCGGGATTCAAGGTGCCTAAGAAAGTGGAGTTCGTGGCCGAACTGCCGAAGAACTCGGCCGGGAAGATCCTCAAGCGCAGCCTGCGCCGGTCCTGAGCGGACAACTCTCAGGCATTGGCGGATGCGACGGTGCCTGCGCCGCGTCGGCGGATGACGGGATCGGTGTGGTCGGCCGCCTCGGCGGTGGTCTGAGCGTCCGAACAGCAGGTACCGGCCGTCTTCTCTTCCTGGCCGAGGATGGTGATTCCGTTGTCGCGGATCATGGCGAGGTCATCGGCTGCGGCTTGACCTTCAGCGGTGAGATAGTCGCCGAGGAAGATCGAGTTCGCCAGGTGCAGGGCCATCGGCTGCAGCGACTTGAGGTGGATCTCTCGACCGCCGGCAAGTCGGATCTCACGGTCGGGGCAGACGAATCGTGCCGTCGCGACGATCTTCATTCACTGCATGGGGGTGAGGTTCCACTGCCCCTCGAGCGGGGTGCCGTCGAAAGGGACGAGGAAGTTGATCGGGATTGATTCCGAGTCGAGAGCCTTGAGCGCAGAGAGCGCTTCGATGATCTGCTCGTCGCTTTCGCTGAGTCCGACGATGAGGCCGCTGCACGGTGAGAGTCCGGCGGTCTTGGCGAGTTCGACGGTGTTCGTCCGGTCCTCATAGGTGTGGGTCTTGACGATGTTGTCGTGGAAGGACTCGGCAGTGTTGATGTTGTGGTTGTAGGCGTCAGCTCCCGCTTCCTTGAGCGATTCGGCCTGCCCTTCCTTGAGGATGCCCAGGCATGCGCAGACTTCGACCTCCGGGTTCTCGCCCTTGCGGCGTCCGACGATCTCTGCGACGCGGTCGACGTCCCGGCGGCTGGGGCCGCGACCGCTGGCGACGAGGCAGACTCGCGAGGCCCCCCCGCCGATGCCCATGCTCGCCTGATCCATGGCCTCCTCGGTGCTCAACCACGAGTATTTGAGGATCTCCGCTTTCGACCCCAGCGACTGTGAACAGTAGGTGCAGGTCTCCGGACACATACCCGATCTGAGATTGACGAGGTAGTTCAATTTGATCGTCATGCCGAAGTATCGTCGCCGCAGTCGCGATCCGGCATGGACGAGCCCGAAGAGGTCCTCATCCGGTGTGGACAGAAGCGCGAGTGCCTCCGCTTCCGTGATTGCCGCCCCGTCGAGGATGGACTCGGCGAATTGGTCAGGGCTCACAAGTTGGTCGAGGTTCACGGTCTGGTCAGGGTTCACAGTCGTCATCGATTGGTCCTTTGTCTCCGAGTGATTGCGCAGATTCTGTGTCAGTCCAGGTCAGATCTCCTGAACACCGTTCAATGCGCTATCTGAACCGCGATCCTCTCCTCTGTATCGGACTCCGCATCGGAGTGGGAGAACACCCGAACCGAGCGCATAGGACAATCGCGGACTCGTCGAGGCGTCGAGCGGGAGCATAGACTTCTCTCGCCGGCTCGGACCGCTGTCCGACGCCCGGACAACGATCCGCAAACGGGAAGAACGGAACGAGGAGCACTATGGCGGATTCGGAACAGACGGACACTCACGATGGAACGGGCAGTCGCCGCGGCTGGCGTCTGCATGGGGACGGCAGCACGATCGGTCCCGGTGAGAAGGTTCTGCCCGAGGAGCGTCTGAGTTGGCCGCGGACCATCAGCATCGGTGCCCAGCACGTCGTGGCGATGTTCGGCGCGACGTTCCTCGTCCCCCTGCTCACCGGATTCCCGCCGTCGACGACGCTGTTCTTCACCGCCATCGGCACGCTGCTCTTCCTGCTCATCACGAAGGGCATGATGCCCTCGTACCTCGGATCGTCGTTCGGGCTGCTCGCCCCGATCGGCGCAGTCACGGGATTCTCGGCGACAGCCGGAGAGGACCTCGAACCGCACGCCATGGCCTTGGCCCAAGGCGGAATCATCTCCGTGGGCGTCACCCTGGCACTGGTCGGTCTCGTCGTCCACTTCGTCGGTGTCCGCTGGATCGAGGTGACGATGCCCCCGGTGGTCACCGGTGCCATCGTCGCACTCATCGGCCTCAACCTGGCCCCCGCCGCCTGGGACTGGGTCAAGGCCGCTCCCCTGACGGCCGTGATCACGATCATCGCCATTCTGCTCACCACGGTGCTCTTCCGCGGTATGCTCGGCCGGCTCTCGATCCTCATCGGCGTCCTGGTCGGTTATGGCGCGGCGTGGCTGCAGGGCGAACTCGACTTCTCCACCGTCACCGAAGCCGACTGGGTGGGTCTGCCCGCGTTCCATGCTCCGGCCTTCGACCTCGGTTACCTCGGCCTCTTCCTGCCCGTCGTCCTCGTCCTCATCGCCGAGAACATCGGCCATGTGAAGTCGGTTGCCGCGATGACCGGCCGCGACCTCGACCGCCTTACCGGCCGAACGCTCTTCGCTGACGGATTCTCCACCATCCTCGCCGGGTCCGGCGGCGGTTCCGGTACGACGACCTATGCCGAGAACATCGGCGTCATGGCAGCCACGCGCATCTTCTCCACAGCCGCCTACCTGTGCGCGGCGATCATCGCCCTCATCCTCAGCATGCTGCCGAAGTTCGGCGAGATCATCGCCACGATCCCACCCGGAGTCCTCGGCGGCGCGGCAACCGTGCTCTACGGAATGATCGGCATGCTCGGCGTGCGCATCTGGGTGGAGAACAAGGTCGACTTCTCCAATCCGATCAACCTCAACACCGCAGCAGTCTCACTCATCGTCGCCATCGCGAACTTCACCTGGACCCCGGGCGGACTGCAGTTCGAAGGAATCGCCCTGGGCACCGCCTCGGCGATCATCATCTACCAGGTGATGAAGGCGATCGCACGGTGGCGGGGCACGGATCCCGATCTCCTCGCAGAGAACTTCGCCGAGGCGGCCCACCGATCCGATGCCGGCTCCCGGAAGCCAGGCTCATCCTCCTGAGCGCGAGTCGTGAAGATGGGGGTGCGCTGCATTCGTGCAGCGCACCCCCATCGCGACGGTGATCGGCTGTGAATGCAGAAATGCCGCATCCTCGTCTGAGCGATGATGCGGCACTTTCCCTTGGTCGGGATAGCGGGATTCGAACCCACGACCTCCTCGTCCCGAACGAGGCGCGCTACCAAGCTGCGCTATATCCCGTGACCAGGAACTACTATAGCGATGGGAACGCGATCTGAAAAATCGGGACCGGCCACTTTGGAAGAATGAAAGGTATGTCTCATTGGCACTGACCGCCGAAAGCATCACCACCACTGCCCTGACCATCCTTTCGCGTTACGGTCTCGGCGATCTGTCCATGCGCCGGCTGGCCCGCGAACTCGACGTTCAGCCGTCTGCGCTGTACTGGCACGTCAAGGACAAGCAGTCTCTTCTCATCCTCATCTCGCGCAGCCTCAAGGCCGAAGTCGATACTCTCTGTCCCGCCACCGTCGATCCACTCGCCGCCGCGATGTCACTTCGCGAGGTGCTGCTGAAATACCGTGACGGTGCCGAGATCGTGCTGCTCGGCTATTCGATCGCCCCAACGGATGTCACTCCGCAGGCGCTGGCGACCGATCGGCTGGGAGCCGAACTCTCTCATGGAATCCTCACGCTCACTCTCGGTTCCGTGGCCGTCGAACAGAACCGCAGACTCTTCGACGTCGACCCCGCCGATGCAGCAGAGAACTTCGCAGCCAATGCGGCGCGGCTGCTGCGATCCTCCCGGTCACAGATCTGATCCTCACCGTGTACGCCGGCGCTCCCGTTTCGCTGCTCACCCTCGGGTATGGCATACTGATCAAGCGCTGTCGCAGTCGTCGTCGACGCAGGTGGGGCCTATAGCTCAGTTGGCTAGAGCATCTCGTTTACACCGAGAGGGTCGGGGGTTCGAGTCCCTCTGGGCCCACCGTCAAGGCATCCTGTGAGCACGGGGTGCCTTTTCCATATTTCGCCCCGAATCTCGCCGAGGCGGGGCTGGCGCTGAATCGAAATCCGCCGAGGCGGGGTCGGAGTCGCAGACCGGCCCCGGAGTCGAATACCGGGACCGGAGTCGATCACCCCTTGTCGATCTCCGTACGGATCGTGAGCAGGAATGCCGCATCGGTCAGGGCTTCCACCGAGTGCTTCTGAGGGGGAATGGCGATGAGTTCTCCGGCGCTCAGTTCCCAGGTCTCATCGGCCGTCACCATCCGCACCTGACCTGTCACGACCTGCAACGTCGCTTCCGGTGGGGAATCATGTTCTGCGAGCTCGGCACCCGCTCGCAGTGTGAGCAGGGCCTGCCGAAGATAGGTTCCGGTGAACACGCCCTTAGCGGCCCGCCCGCTGCGTACCCCGCGAGCCTTCTCCAGCAGCTCTGCGCTGAGACTCTCCAGGTTCTGTGCGGACGCCTGTTCGGTCATCGTGAATTCCTTCCTCAGTGGTGTACAGGTCGGAGGCTTGCTTCCTTCCTCAGCGTAATCTCGATTTCCCACTGTGGTGATAGTTTCGATGCGGAATCATCGAAGCGACTGAGAGGTATTGCTGTGGCAGACGAACCCGTCATCGACGTCCGGAACATACCGAAGCCGGAGCGGCATCCGCTCATCATCAAGGCGTATGAGGAACTCGAGGTCGGCACAGGCCTGATCCTCGTCAACGATCACGTACCCGAAGGCCTGCGTGTGGAGATGGTCCGCGAGTTCGCCGGTGCGGTCGGTTGGGAGCCGTTGGAGAGCACAGAGGGTGAAGCTCGGGTGCGCATCGTCCGTCGCGCCGGCACACCGGCCCCTCGCGTCGTCCTCGACGTCACCGAACTCAGCGATACCGCCGAGGACTCCGGATCCGTCTGGCAGCTGCCGACGCAGCGGCGTGACCTCGACGCGAATGTCATTGCCTTGGTCCCCGGCGGGGAGATCCGAGAACATACCGGTCCGTCTCTCGACGTCCTCATCCACGTCCTCGCCGGTGCAGGCATCCTTGAGACCGAAACGGGAACGATCGACCTGTCCCCCGGCCAGCTCGTGTGGCTGCCCCGTAAGTCCCGCCGCCGATTCCTCGCCGACGCCGAGGCGGGACTGCAGTACTTCTCTGTCCACCAGCGCAAACAGGGGCTGAGTATCACCGCCCGCAGCTGATCACGGACCCGTGATCAGCAAACCGGAGTCATCCATCGGCTTCCAACCGGTGCCTGTGATCAGTCGGCCGGTTCCGGATCGTCGGGACGGGCCGCGGCGATGGCAATGAGTCGGCGCAGCACCGCCTCGTCGATGTTCTCCAAACGACGCACATAGACGCAGCCGGCACCCTCTGTGTACTTCCCGAGTTCCGGGAGCAGATTCGCCGCCTCGGGCAGGTCCTTGAGTCCGTACAGCGAGAGTTGACTCTTGCGAGGGGAGAACCCTGTCGCGGGCCACTCGCCGTGGTTGCGCGGGTTCACCGGGGATCGATAGTGATAGCGGCCGTAGCCGACGATCGAGGGACCCCACATCACGGGTTCTTCGCCGGTGACCTCACGGAAGATCGAGTCGAGGGCGAGTCCGTCCTCGCGGCGCTTCTCGGGAGTCACCGAATCGAGGTAGGCGGCGACATCGGCGTCGGTCGGCTGGGTCTTGTTCTCTGCCATGAGGACAGTATGGCAGTTCAGGGCACCTCTGGGATCATTCCTCGGGGATCCAAGCGGAGCCGTCTTCGACACGATAGATGAGGTTCGTGCGTGTATGGGCCACGGCGGGATACCGAGTGAGATAGTCGAGGACGAAGGACTGCACGGCCGCGGTGTCTGTGGCGACGATGTGGAGCAGGTAGTCGTCGGCTCCGGCCATATGGTACATCCGCACCACCCCCGGGAACTTCGGCGCGGCCGCAGTGAACGCGTCGATCTCGGTCCGATCATGCTTGGCCAACCGAATCGAAATGAGCGCCTGCAGGCCGACTCCCAACGCCGTCGGATCGACGTCGATATGGAAGCCGCGGATGACACCGAGCGATCTCAGTCGTTTGAGACGCAGGGACACCGTCGATTCCGAGATGCCGACGGCCGCGGCCAGAACCGCGCCCGATGCGCGTGCATCGGCATTGAGCTCCTGCAGGAGGCGAAGATCGGTGCCATCGAGTGAGACATTCTGCGACATGAGTCACAGTCTCCCATACCTCATCGCAGATTCTCCTGGAGAGCATCGAATACCTGCAGGTCATTGCACATTCATTGCGCACGTCGGGAGAACTGGATTGAATACGCTTATGACATCTATGCACCCTGAGACCCGAATGGTCCACGGCGGGATGGACGGTCTCGCAGACGAAGGCGTCCACGTTCCAGCAATCGACCTCTCCACCACCAACCCGGTCAACGATGTCCGCACGGGAGGAGATTCCTATGAGAGCCTCGCTGGAGGCCATGCTCTGAAAGAGGGGGACTCTCCTGTCTACCAGCGGCTCTGGCAGCCCGGTGTGGCACGCTTCGAGTCCGCGCTCGCCGAACTGGAGAACGCCGAATCCGCCGTCGCCTTCGCCACTGGAATGGCAGCCATGACCGCTGCGCTCCTCGCCGCGGTCGAGGCTGGCACTCCTCATATCGTCGCCGTTCGCCCACTCTACGGAGGAAGCGATCACCTGCTCGAGTCAGGACTGCTCGGCACCTCGGTGACCTGGGCGAAAGAAGATGAGATCGCCTCGGCGATCCGAGAGGACACCGGCCTCGTCATCATCGAGACTCCGGCCAACCCGAGCCTCGACCTCGTGGACATCGGCGCCGTCGTCGCAGCGGCAGGAGATGTGCCGGTACTGGTCGACAATACCTTCTGCACCCCAGTGCTCCAGCGTCCGCTCGACCATGGGGCAGCTCTCGTGCTGCACAGTGCCACGAAGTACCTCGGCGGTCATGGCGACGCGATGGGCGGGATCATCGCGACGAACAGCGACTGGACGATGCGTCTGCGTCGGGTCCGCGCCATCACCGGAGGGTTGCTGCACCCGATGGGCGCCTATCTCCTGCACCGCGGACTGCGCACGCTGGCAGTGCGGATGCGCGCCGCCCAGGACACCGCAGGCGAACTCGCCCGGCGCCTCCAGACACGCCCCGAGATCGCCCGTGTCCACTACCCCGGTCTCGCCGACTCCGATCCGCGCGGGCTCGTCGGTTCGCAGATGCACGGCGGCGGCGCGATGATCGCCATCGAACTCGCCGGAGGGTTCGAAGCGGCCCGGACCTTCGTCGAACACTGCGATCTCATCGTGCACGCGGTCTCCCTCGGCGGTGCCGATACGCTCATCCAGCACCCGGCCTCGCTCACGCATCGGCCCGTGGCGGCCACCGCGAAACCCGGTGACGGCCTCGTCCGCCTGTCGGTCGGGCTCGAACATGTCGACGACCTCGCCCGAGACCTGTTCACGTCACTCGACGCCATTCGCGACGCTGCCTGAGTCGGCGTTCCGAGACAGGGTCAGAACTTTCTCCTCGTGTCGATCAATCCGACCTTGACCTTGACGTTGCGTCAACTTCTAAGCTGTCAAACATGGACTGGTCCATTCAGGAAATCGCGCGGCTGACGGGAACGACGAGCCGAACTCTGCGTCATTACGACGCCATCGGTCTGCTGCCGCCGACCTCGATCGCCGCCAACGGCTACCGCTGCTATGACGAAGCGGCACTGGTGCGACTCCAGCGCATCAT
This sequence comes from Brevibacterium pigmentatum, assembly GCF_011617465.1. Taxonomy (NCBI): domain Bacteria; kingdom Bacillati; phylum Actinomycetota; class Actinomycetes; order Micrococcales; family Brevibacteriaceae; genus Brevibacterium; species Brevibacterium pigmentatum. The sequence goes on along the minus strand of NZ_CP050153.1, from coordinate 1,811,350 downwards.
GCTGCTCAAGGAGCTGGGTCTGTCATTGACGACGATCGCCGAGGTGCTCGATCGGAGAGACGATCCGGTCGAAGCGCTGTCGCAGCATCTGGTCTCGCTCGGACGCGAGAGAGACCGGCTCGACCGACAGCTCGCCGCCGTCACCGCGACCATCACACGATTGAAGGCAGGTGAGCCGCTCATGGCTGAAGAGATGTTCGATGGCTTCGACCATCGCGAACACGAAGAGGAAGTGACCAGGCGCTGGGGTGCCGACGCCTACCGGCGGGGAGACGAATGGTGGTCCCGGCAGTCCCCCGAGGAGAAACGGGAGTGGAAGGCTCGCGTCGGCTCTCTGTCCGAGGACTGGATCGCCGCCGCCGAGGATGGGGCACGGCCCGAATCGGACCGCTGCCAGGAACTCGCCGAACGCCATATCGAGTGGCTGCGAGCGGTTCCGGGCACCCCAGCGAATGATCCCGAGGGAGACCTCGCGGGCTACGTACGCGGCCTCGGCCAGATGTACGTCGACGACCCTCGATTCGGTGCCAACTACGGCGGAGCCGTCGGCGCCGAGCTCGTGAGAGACTCGCTCGACCGCTGGCTCGAGGCCCACGGTCTCTGACCCGGCCGAATCCGGCGCCGACTGGCTCAGGACAGTTCGGAGAGCGCCTGTCGGATCTTCTCGGCAGGCGCCTCCAGCTGTTCCGGAGTCTGCATCGGAGCACGGTCAGAGATGTCGAAGTCATCCATCGACGTCGTCGGCAGGACGTGGATGTGCAGGTGCGGAACCTCGTAGCCGACGATGAGGAGGCCGATGCGGTCGCAGTCGAATGCTCGCTTCTGTGCTTCGCCGATCGATTTCGCCACCGCGGTGAGATGAGCGAGAAGGTCCGCATCGGCGTCGATCCAATGGGAGATCTCCTCACGGGGAACGACCATCACATGGCCTTCGGTCATCGGAGCGACATCGAGGAATGCCACGCATTTGTCATCCTGATAGACGAAGGTGCCGGGGACCTCTCCATTGATGATCTTCGTGAACAGCGTGGCCATGAGGTGTCCTCCTCAGCAGTCTCCGAAGGTGCCGACGATCGGCACTTCGGTGGTGGGTCGTTTGTCAGAGGCTGGACAGCGCTGCAGCGAAATCCTCGGAGAAGTCCCGAGTCTCTGTGCGGGCGACCTGCCTGCCACTCACGATCATACCCGCAGATGAGATGACGAAGACTCCTCGTTCGGCGACTCCGTGAATCTCATCAAAGACCCCGAAGGCACGTGCGGCTTCACCGTGGGGCCAGAAGTCCGAGGCCAGAGTGACGTCGGCGCTCGCCTGCGCCGCCCACGCCGCCAAGGTGTACTTGGAGTCCGTGGACACCACGATGACGTCGACCGCATGCGAGCCCTGCCGCATCCGCTCCTGCCACCCGTCGAGGGCGGCGAGCTCGTCTCCGCAGATCGGAGAGAAGGCGAACGGAACGAATGCGAGCACGCGGGCAGCGTGCGGGGCAGCCTCGGTGAGGGTGATGACCGATCCGAGATGATCGGGAAGGGTGAGATCCGGGGCCCGGTCACCGGGCCGCAGGATCATGAATAGTTCTTCTTGCCCACGAGCCGAAATCCGGCCCAGTCATCGGCGGCACTGACCGTGGAGGTCACGTGCATTCCGGCGGTGGGAGCCGCTTCGGAGATGTCTGCGGGACTGATGTGTCCCGGGCGGTTCGCCTTCGGGCTGAGCAGCCACACGACTCCGCCCTCCTTCAACGTGGTCTGGGCGTCGACGAGGCCGTCGATGAGGTCATCGTCGTCGGACCGCCACCACATGAGGATCACGTCGTAGACATCATCCTCTTCGCCGTCGGCGATCTTGTCTCCGATGATGTTCTCGATCGCCTCGCAGAGTGCCTGATCGACGTCATCGTCATAACCGACCTCTTGCACATAGTCGCCCTTGTTCAAGCCGAGGTTGTGTCCCAGCTCGTTTGCGAGGGTCGAAGTGGAGGATGTCCTTTCAGAAGCGGAGTTGCTCATGCCTGTATTGTTCCGCCAACAGTGGTCAAGGTGCAAATATCCGCGCGTCCGCGCGCGGCAAGCACACTCAAACAGCACCCAAACAGCGCACCGGACTGCGACCATGTCTCATCGCCGGGCACGTGCGTCAGAGAGATCACAACTTCGCGGGAGCGCGAAGTTCGGGTGCGCGTACTAGGCTGACAGGTGTATCGGGTGGCCTCTGGGCTCAGACAACCTGCGGAGCACACACCATCCGATGGACACGGTCTCTACACCAAAGAAGATCGTGGAGCTGAAGAGAGGACCACATCGTGGACAATCGGAATCAGGGCGGACCCATCCTCAACGGGCTGCCCAGCCAGGTGCCCGACATCGACCCGGAGGAGACCGCTGAGTGGCTGGCCTCCCTCGATGGCCTCATCGACGAGGGCGGTCGGTCTCGAGCGCGCTATGTCATGCTGCGCATGCTCGAGCGCTCGCGCCAGAAGCAGATCGGCGTGCCCAGCCTCACGGCCACCGACTACGTCAACACCATCGGTCCGGAGAACGAACCCTGGTTCCCCGGCGACGAAGAGGTCGAACGCCGCTACCGCCGCTGGAACCGCTGGAATGCGGCCATGCTCGTCCACCGTGCCCAGCGTCCCGGTGTCGAGGTCGGCGGACACATCTCCACCTATGCCTCCTCGGCGACTCTCTACGAGGTCGGCCTCAACCACTTCTTCCGCGGCAAGGATCATCCCGGCGGCGGAGATCACATCTTCTACCAGGGCCATGCCTCCCCCGGCATGTACGCCCGCGCCTACCTCGAAGGCCGGATGAGCGCCGAGCAGCTCGACGGATTCCGCCAGCAGCAGTCGCACTTCATCGACGGCAAGCCGCAGGGTCTGCCGTCCTACCCCCACCCGCACCAGCTGCCCGACTTCTGGGAGCACCCGACGGTGTCGATGGGGCTCGGACCGATGAACGCGATCGCGCAGGCGCAGTTCGACAAGTACCTGCACAACCGCGGGATCAAGGACACCTCACAGCAGCAGACCTGGGCCTTCCTCGGTGACGGCGAGCTCGATGAGCCCGAGAGCCGCGGCATGCTCCACGTCGCCGCCTTCGAAGAGCTCGACAACCTCAACTTCGTCATCAACTGCAACCTGCAGCGTCTCGACGGACCCGTCCGCGGCAACGGCAAGATCATGCAGGAGCTCGAGTCCTACTTCCGCGGCGCCGGCTGGAACGTCATCAAGGTCGTCTGGGGTCGCGAATGGGACGCGCTGCTGGCCAAGGACCGCGACGGTGCGCTCGTCAACCTGATGAACGCCACCCCTGACGGCGACTACCAGACCTACAAGGGCGAGTCCGGCGGGTTCGTGCGTGACAACTTCTTCGGCCGCGACCCGCGGACGAAGGCGATGGTCGAGAACTACAGCGACGAACAGATCTGGAACCTCAAGCGCGGCGGCCACGACTACCGCAAGGTCTTCGCAGCCTACAAGGCCGCGATGGAGCACACCGGTCAGCCGACAGTCATCCTCGTCAAGACGGTCAAGGGCTACTCGCTCGGACCTCACTTCGAGGCCCGCAACGCCACGCACCAGATGAAGAAGCTCACGGTCGACGATCTCAAGCTCGCCCGTGACCACTTCCAGATCCCGATCTCGGACAAGCAGCTCGAGGACAACCCGAAGCTGCCTCCGTACTACCACCCGGGAGTCGACGCTCCCGAGATCAAGTACATGCAGGAGCGTCGTGCGGAGCTCGGCGGCTACTCCCCCGAGCGTCGGTCGACTCATATCGATCTCAAGCTGCCGTCGGACAAGGCCTATCAGGCCGGGCGCCGCGGATCCGGCAAGCAGGAGATCGCCACCACGATGGGCTTCGTGCGCGTACTCAAGGACCTGATGCGGGAGAAGGAGTTCGGTCACCGGATCGTGCCGATCATCCCCGACGAGGCCCGCACCTTCGGCATGGACTCGTTCTTCCCGACTGCGAAGATCTACAACCCGCATGGGCAGAACTACATCTCCGTCGACCGCGACCTGTTCCTCGCCTACAAGGAGGCCACGGACGGTCAGCTGCTCCACGTCGGCATCAACGAGGCCGGAGCGACCGCGGCGCTGACCGCGGTCGGCACCTCGTACGCCACGCACGGTGAGCCGATGATCCCGTTCTACATCTTCTACTCGATGTTCGGCTTCCAGCGCACCGGTGACTTCTTCTGGGCAGCAGGTGACCAGATGGCCCGCGGATTCGTCCTCGGCGCCACTGCGGGACGCACCACCCTCGTGGCCGAAGGTCTCCAGCACGGCGACGGACATTCGCACGTGCTCGCCTCGACCTATCCGTCGGTGGTCTCCTACGATCCGGCCTACAGCTACGAGATCGCGCATATCGTCAAGGACGGCATCCACCGGATGTACGATCCCGCCGATGAGCGTGACCCCGACGTGCTCTACTACATCACGATGTACAACGAGCCGATGGTCCAGCCGGCCGAACCGGAGGACCTCGATGTCGACGGCGTGCTCAAGGGCCTCTACCTGCTGAAGAAGGGCCCCGACAACGGCGGTCCGAAGGTTCAGCTCATGGCCTCGGGCGTCGGGGTGCCGTGGGTGCTCGAAGCTCAGGAGCTGCTCGATCAGGACTGGGGCGTCTCGGCCGATGTGTGGTCGGTGACCTCGTGGACCGAGCTGCGCCGCGATGGGCTCGACGCGGAGAACGAGCGCCTGAAGACCCCGCAGTCCGAACCGCGCATCCCGTATGTGACCGAGAAGATGGCCGAGACCGAAGGCCCGGTCATCGCGACCTCGGACTATATGCGCGCCGTTCCCGACCAGATCCGTCAGTACGTGCCCAGCCACTTCACCTCGCTGGGAACCGACGGCTACGGAATCTCGGATACTCGTCCCGCGGCACGCCGCTACTACCTCGTCGACGGCCCGTCCGTGGTCACGCAGGCGCTCATCTCGCTGGCCGACACCGGCAAGATCTCGATCGACAAGGCCGCCGAGGCGGCTGAGAAGTACCAGCTCCACGATGTCCGTGCCGGCAGCTCCGGTTCGACCGAAGGGGCAGGCGCCTGAGCTCACTCGCCCACTTGAGCGCTGATATGGCCGGAGTCTTCAAGACTCCGGCCATATTTGTCATCTTTTCAGGATCTTTGTATGTCGGTGACAACCGGATTGTCGTCAGTCATCTAAACTCGTGTTCATGATGTCTGATGCCGAGACGCTGCGCCGTCGCGCCGAAACCGCCCGCAGACTGCGTGCCGGAGTGGGTGTCCTGTCCTCGGTGACTCTGCAGCGGCTCGAGGCGCAGCTGCCCTGGTACCGCACGATGTCATCATCCGACCGCTCCTGGGTGGGACTGCTCGCCCAATCGGGCATCTCCTCGTTCGTCGACTGGTATCGCAAACCCGATACGAATCTGCGCGTGGTCTCCGACATCTTCAAGACCGCACCACGCGACCTCATCCGCGCCATCAGCCTGCAGCAGACCCTGCAGCTGCTCAAGATCGTCGTCGAGGTCGTCGAGGAGCGTGTCCCGGACATCGCTCGCCCCGTCGAACAGCCGGCCCTGCGTGAGGCCGTCCTCGTCTACTCCCGTGAGATCGCGTTCGCCGCGGCCGACGTCTACGCCCGGGCCGCCGAGGCCCGAGGCAGCTGGGACGCCCGACTCGAGGCGATGGTCGTCGACGCCCTCGTCCGCGGCGACTCCGTCGACGAACTCGCCAGCCGCACGGCGGCCTTCGGATGGCAGTCCGAGGGCCCGGTGTGCGTCATCGTCGGCCGTGCCCCGCAGCGCTCGGCGAAGAAGGGATTGGACGGCATTCGCCGCAAGGCCAGTCGGTGGGCCGATGATGCGCTCGTCGGCATCCACGACAACCGCCTGCTCATCGTCCTCGGCGGGGTCACCGAGCTCGACGATGCCGTCGAGGACCTCTCGGACTGCTTCGGCCCTTCCGAAGTCATCGTCGGACCCGCAGTGCCGGGCCTCGCCGAGGCGGCCACCTCGGCGAAGGCGGCGATCCGGGCGCTCAAGGCGGCGACCGCTCGTCCGGACTCCCCTCGTCCGGTCAAGGCCGATGACCTTCTGCCCGAGCGCGCCCTGTCCGGGGACCAGATCGCTCTGACCGAACTCATCGAACGCTACTACGTGCCGCTGACCTCGGGAACGGGCCAGCTGCTGAAGACCGTGAGCGCCTATGTCGAATTCGGGTCCTCGCTCGAAGCCACGGCCAAGGCGCTGTCCGTGCACCCGAACACCGTCCGCTACCGGCTGCGGAAGATCACCGATGCCATCGGGCTCGATCCGACGACGTCGCGTGATGCCTTCGTCATCCACATCGCCTTGGTCTATGGGCGACTGTCCGAGGACGGCGTATTGTCGAACAACGACAAATCTCATTGAGATCGGCACAGCATCCATTAGATTGATCAACGGAACCCAACGAAAAGAGAACTGAGTGCTTGCAATCACCTGTCCGGGCCAGGGAGCCCAGAAGACCGGTTTCCTGAGTTCATTCCTCGAACTCGACACCTTCTCGGCACAGATCGACGAACTCTCGACCGCCTCGGGGATCGATCTGCGTCTGCACGGAACCGAATCCGACGATGAGACGATCAAGGACACCGCGGTGGCACAGCCTCTGCTCGTCGCTTCCGCCATCGCCTGCGCTGCCGAACTCGGCGTCAGCCCTGCCGTCGTCGCCGGACACTCGGTGGGAGAGATCGCCGCCGCGCAGATCGCAGGCGTCTTCACACCTGCCGATGCCATGCGCTTCGTCAAGGTGCGAGCCGATGGAATGGCCGCGGCTGCAGCCGCCACCCCGACAGGGATGTCCGCCGTGGTCGGAGGCCAGCCTGAGGACGTTCTCGCCGCCATCGAGGCCGCCGGCGCCAGCCCCGCCAACGTCAACGGCGGAGGTCAGACAGTGGCCGCCGGATCCCTCGACACTCTCGAGGCACTGGCCGAGAACCCGCCGGAGCGCGCCCGGGTCATTTCGCTGGCCGTGGCCGGTGCCTTCCACACCGAGTACATGGCCGCGGCCACCGATGATCTCGCTGCCGCCGCCTCGGCGATGGAGGTCTCCGATCCCACCGTCTCGATCCTCAGCAACTCCGACGGCACCGCGGTCGAAACCGGGCGCGAGTACGTCGACCGCCTGGTCAGGCAGGTCACGAACCCGGTCCGCTGGGACCTGTGCCAGGAGACGCTGCTGAGTGCCGGGATCACCGGAATGATCGAACTCGTCCCCGGTGGAACACTCACCGGAATCGCTCGACGCGCTATGAAGGGCGTCGAGACATTCGCCATCAAATCGGCCGCCGACCTCGACGGCGCGCGTGAGTTCGCGGCAGCCCACGCCTGAGAATCGAAAGAAGACGCCATGCCTACACTCAAGACTGCCGAGCTCGGCACTTTCTCCCGCATTGCCGGAATCGGCGCCTACCGTGCGGAGAATCTCGTCAGCAATGACGATATCGCCGGACCGATCAACTCCTCCGACGAATGGATCCGTCAGCGTACGGGCATCATCACCCGTCGTCGTGCCAGCAAGGATGTCGGCGTCCTCGATATGTCCGAAGAGGCCGCGCTCGAAGCGATCGCCTCGGCGGGCCTCAGGCCCGAGGACATCGGCGGCATCATCATCTCCACAGTCACCTTCGAGTACTTCACGCCCTCAGCAGCCGCCGCTCTCACCGCGCGGCTGGGCACCGGCCCGATCCCGGCGTGGGACATCAGCGCCGCGTGCGCCGGCTACTGCTACGGCATCTCCCAGGCCGATGCTCTCGTGCGCGCCGGAACGATGGACAACATCCTCGTCATCGGCGCCGAGAAGCTCTCCGAGGTCATCGACCCTGAGGATCGCTCGATCTCCTTCATCCTCGGTGACGGAGCCGGCGCCGTCGTCGTCAGCTCCGCGGACGAACCCGGCATCTCGAAGACCGTGTGGGGTTCGAAGGGCGAGAACTGGTCGACGATCCGGATGACCGATTCGCTCTATGACATCCGCGACGATCGCGAGCTGTCCTTCCCGACCCTGCGTCAGGATGGACCGACCGTCTTCCGCTGGGCGGTGTGGGACGGCGCCGAGGTTGCCAAGGAAGCCCTCGCCGCATCCGGAATCGAAGCCGAGGATCTCGCTGCCTTCATTCCGCACCAGGCGAACATGCGCATCATCGATGAGCTCGCCAAGCAGCTGAAGCTTCCCGAGTCCGTCGTCATCGCTCGTGACATCGCCGACAACGGGAACACTTCTGCGGCATCGATCCCGTTGGCCACCGAACGGCTGCTGCGCGAACAGCCCGAGCTCAGCGGCGGTCTCGCCCTGCAGATGGGCTTCGGGGCGGGCCTCGTCTACGGTGCCCAGGTCGTACGCCTGCCCTGAGACACACCCATTCACGGAAAACTCTCCGTGAATGTCCTAAGATATTCGGCGGGACACTCGTCGAAAAGTTCCTCAAACGGTCGAAAAACCCTCGACCGAAATCAGAAAGTAGGAAAGAAATGGCATTCACCGAAGCTGAAGTCCTCGCTGGGCTGGCAGAGATCGTCAACGAAGAGACCGGCCTGGCTGTCGAAGCAGTCGAAGCCGACAAGTCGTTCACCGATGACCTCGACATCGACTCCATCTCGATGATGACCATCGTCGTCAACGCCGAGAAGAAGTTCGGCGTGAAGATCCCCGATGACGACGTCAAGGACCTCGTCACCGTTCAGGACGCTGTCGACTACATCAACAAAGCTCAGGAAGCCTGAGACACAGCAGCCGCACACGGCCCGTCCACAGACGGGCCGTGTCCACACTATCGACGAGGTTTGTACCATGACATCTAAAGTTGTCGTCACCGGAATCGGTGCGGTAACCCCCCTGGGCGCGACTGTCGATGCCACTTGGGAAGCCATCCTGGCAGGTCAATCCGGCGTTCACACAATGGACAACGATTGGTCGGAGAAGTACGGCCTCGCCGTGGACTTCGCAGCGCAGGTCGACCCACAGGTCGTGCCCGACAACCTCAAGCGGGTTCAGGCCAAGCGCCTCGACCCCTCGAGCCAATTCGCTCTCATCTCCGCTCGTGAAGCCATGGCCGACGCCGGCCTCGAGGAGACCGATCCGGAACGCACCGCTGTCTCCTGGGCCACTGGCATCGGCGGAGTCTGGACTCTGCTCGATGCTTGGGACACCCTCCAGGAGGAAGGCCCGCGCCGGGTCATGCCCCTGACCGTTCCCATGCTCATGCCCAATGGGCCCGCGGCCGCGATCGGAATGGAGTTCAAGGCCCGCGCCGGGGTCCAGACCCTGGTCTCCGCCTGCGCATCATCGACCGAGAGCCTCGGCCACGCCTATGACGTTCTCAATTCGGGCAAGGCCGACATCATCATCGCCGGTGGTTCCGAAGCCGCGATCCACCCGATCACCCTCGCCTCGTTCAATTCGATGCAGGCGCTGTCGCGTCGCTCCGATTCGCCCGAGACCGCCTCGCGTCCCTACGACATCGACCGTGACGGCTTCGTCATGGGCGAAGGCGCGGGCACGCTGATCCTCGAGACCGAGGAGCATGCGAAGGCTCGTGGAGCGAAGATCTACGCCGAGGTGGCCAGCTGGGGCATCTCGAACGACGCCTACCACATCACCGGCGGAGAGCCCGAGGGCAAGCACGCGCTGGCTGCCATGCAGCAGGCACTCGACGCCGGCGGCCTCACCGCGGCCGACATCAAGCACGTCAACGCACACGCCACATCGACTCCAGTCGGTGACATTCCGGAATCGCTGGCCATCAGCGAACTGCTCGGCGACAACGTCTCCGATGCACTGGTCTCGGCCACGAAATCGATGACCGGCCACCTCCTCGGTGGTACCGGTGCCGTCGAAGCGATCCTCACGGTCAAGGCGCTGCAGACTCGCACCGCTCCCCCGACCATCAACATCGACGAGGTCGACCCGAAGGTCAAGGGAATCAACATCGTCCGTGACACTCCCCAGGAGCTGCCGGCGGGCGATATCGCAGCGATCACGAACTCGTTCGGCTTCGGCGGTCACAACGCCGTCGTCGCGTTCCGCTCCGTCTGAGGCTCTGCGCGACCCCAGACAGCATTACGGCCCACTTTGAGCCGGAAAGCACGGTTTTGAAACTGTGCTATCCAGCTTAAAGTGGGCCGTTTCCAATTGTGCGAAAGAACGTAGCTTGAAAGGATCAGAACGGTCTGCGCATGTGCGCATGATCCTGGTGGCGCAGGAGGTTCAGGCTCGCGAGCACGCAAAATGGGCACACCCGAGGCAGGTAGGTGTGCCCATTGAGCTTCAGTGAGCCATCCGAACCGTCACGTGACTGTGCGGCCCGGAGGCGAGAGGAAAGGCTCAGCCGACCTTGGTGAGCCAGCGCACCGGTGCGCCCTCGCCTGCGTGGCGGAATGCGTCGAGTTCTTCGTCCCAGGCCTCGCCGAGGGCGATCGCCATCTCCGAGGAGAACTTCGCGGGGTCGCCTGCAGCGCGTTCCATGACGGAGCGGATGCGGTCCTCGGGAACGAGGATGTTGCCGGCGGTATCGGTCACTGCGTGGTAGATGCCCAGATCGGGAGTGTGGCTCCAGCGTCCGCCGTCGACTCCGGCCGAGGGTTCCTCGGTGACTTCATAGCGAAGCGAGTCCCAACCGCGCAATGCGGATGCGATACGAGCTCCGGAGCCTGCAGGCGCGCGCCAGCAGACTTCTGCGCGCACGAGGCCCGGTGCTGCCGGCTGGGGTGTCCAGTCGAAGCGTGCCTGTGCGCCGATAGCCCCGCCCGCTGCCCACTCGATGTGAGGGCACAGCGCACGAGGTGCTGAGTGGACGAAGAGTACGCCCTGTGTCATATCCATTTCTGCCTCCTACCTCGGATACGTCTTCCCCTACGATCCGAAAGGAGGTGCTGACCACATGATAGTCGATGATCGACGTGCAGCCAAGCATCAAAGACGCTGGTGGCGTCGGGTGTCGGTAGTGCCTGTCGTCAATCAGGCGAAGTGATGGGAGCAGGGCTGTCGCAACTCCCAGGACGACGACATCGAGTTGCTGTCGGAGACAGCGGCGCGCACCGTCTCCGAGGAGGGAAACAGCTCACTCAACTCATGTTCACAGAGGTGGGGCCGCGCTGCATGGTGCCCCCGGTCGGACTTGAACCGACGACCAAGGAATTATGAGTTCCCTGCTCTAACCAGCTGAGCTACGGGGGCCAGCCGAGACAACATTAGCACCATCGGAGTCCGCTTCCCCATTCGGATCACACGTGCGTTCAGCGGAGTCGAGACACCCGGACTCGCGCTGCTCAGGTCCGCAGCTTCGCCGTTGCGGTGAGAGGTGCGACGCGAGTGAGAACGCTGCGTGCGGCGTCGACGCATGTGTATCGGTCGGTCGTGATGTAGACATCGAAGACGGTCTGTCCGTCGCTGCCCGGGTCGTTGCGTTTCGACGCGGCAACCATGCCCGACCAGTCCGGCCCGACCACGACGACGCCGTGTTCGTTGCGGATGGGATCGGACGCGTCGACGAGTCCGGTGCGCACTCCCGGAATCGGCGGTCCGTCGAAGCCGCCGGAGAACATCGCCGTGAGCCCCACGGTGTCCCGGATCTTCTCGTACCGGAGTCGCGTCGCCTCGGAGAATTCGTCGTCCTCCCCGAACACGCCGAGGGTGATGGTTGCGGTACCCGATGCCAGAGCGCGTTCTTCCAATGCCGCGATCTGAGCGACGAGAAGTTCGCGGTTCATCACCAGAGGCTCGCGCCGCAGTCCCTGAGAGATCGAATACGGGGTGCCCAGCGCAGGCAGATTGCGAGAGTAGTGAGAGACGAGGGCATCCTCGCTCGGCTCGGAGAACGCCTGCGGCTGCTTCGTGGCCTCACCGAAGTAGGGTCCGGACATGAACCGTGCCCCGAGCGCACGCACACGGTCCAGGTCGTCTTCAGTCTCGACACCGTCGGCGAGGATGACCGCTCCCGTGCGCTCGAGGTGGGCGTGGAGAAGGCGGTTGAGTTCGGCCAGATGAGAATCGCAGTCGATGCGCAGAACGTCCGGGTGGAGTCCGACCACCGAAGGATTGACCAGCGGGACGAAAGCGGTGCTGCGCAGGTCGGCGCCCACAGAAGACATGCCGACTCCCCATCCCATGGCGCGTGCGGAGCGCACCGAGCGCAGCACGGAGGCCGGGGACGAGGCGACCCGAGTGGCGTCGAGCTGGAGGATGACCGAGCGGTCGGGTTCTCCGGTGCGGTCCTCGAGGGTCGCGAAAGACTCAGCTTCGGCATGGAGGAACAGACGGTTCGACTTCGGCAGTCCGGCACCTTCTGCCGTGCGCAGCGCAGAGTCACGCAGAGAGGCATCGATATCACCCGTGATCGTCGAGGCGCGCATGGCGTGGCGCAGGTTCTCCGACTCGGCGCGACCCAACTCCGGGGAACCCGTGGGAGCCTGCAGAATCTGGTGGCCGACTCGGTGGAAGGTCAGTGCGTCGACGACGGGGGCGAAATAGGTTTCGATCCCGCCCGAGCGCACGAGTTCCTCGAGCTCCAGCTCGTCATCGGGTACGGCCTCGACCACTGTGTTTCCTTCCATGGGCTGATGTGCGTTCACAGTCTTCCACATTCGGACACAGCGGATTGTCTAAAATCCGTAACATTATTGCGCTGACAGCTGACGATTGCCTGACTCGGCCGGGCGCGCCGCGAGCGGCACTCAAGCCCGGCGGGGACCGCCTCGGCGAACCTCGATGAGACCGACGATACCGGCGAGGATGACGATGACGGCGATCGCGACGAACGCCCCCATCATCCCCCAATGCCAATTGCTCACCGCGGTGATCGAGAACGCCAGCGCGGTCATGATCGCCAGCCCCATCGAAGTGCCGATGCGCTGCCCGGTCTGGAGCACTCCTCCCGAGGACCCGGCGTACCTCAGGGGGACCTCCTGCAGGGTGAGAGTCTGATTGGGGCTGATGACCATGCCCTGCGCGGTGCCGATGAACGCCAGGGTCAGCAGCATCCACCATTCGCTGCCGATGCCCTGGGACAGCAGCGCGACGACGGCGATCGTGGCCACCAGACCGACGAGGCACAGCGCGATCCCCCAGACAACGAGGCGGCGCCCGATCTGGAAGACGAACCGTCCGGACACATCGGCTGAGACCGCCGAGCACAGCGCGGCCGGCAGACCGATCATTCCCGCGGCCAGGGCTGTGTGTCCCAGCCCCTGCTGCATGTACATGGCGACGAGGACCCAGACGCTGGTGACGCCGAGGAAGTAGAGGGCGATGATGATCGAACCGTTGCTGAAGCTGCGGATGCGGAAGAGATCGAGATCGACCATCGGGGGACGGCCCAGACGCGCGTATCGACGCTCCCACCGGGCCCACACCCAGATCATGCCGATGCCGATCGGCAGGGACAGCCAGATGAACCAGCCCAGCGATGATTCGACGAAGGGCAGAAGGATGAGAAGCACGCCGACGCCGAGGAGGATGACCCCCACGGGGTCGAGATCCTTCCCGCTATCGGAGTTCTTCGCATCCTGGTCGACTGCGGGTCGCCATGCTCCGGCAGGCAGCCAGGCCCGGGCGAGGATGAGGGAGGCGATGGCGAAGGGGACATTGACCAGGAAGGTCGCTCTCCAGCCGAGGTCGCTGCCGAAGAGTGCGATGAGGGCACCGCCGAGCACAGGGCCGATGGCCACCGACAAACCGACGGTGGTGCCCATCAGCCCGAATGCACGACCGCGCGGCGGCCCCTGGAAGTACTGCTGCAGCAGGCCCACGACCTGCGGATTGAGGAATCCGGAGCCCAACCCCATTGTCACTCGGGAGATGTTGAGCGTCAGCGGATCAGGGGCGATTCCGGCCACGAGCGAGGACAGTCCGAACAGACCGACTCCGATGACGAACAGCTGTCCGCGTCCGAAGACGTCTCCGGCACGTCCGGCGGCGACGAGGACCACGCCGAAGGACAGCGCATAACCGGTGAGCACCCATTGCAGCGCCGAAGTGGAGGCGTCGATATCAGCAGCGATCGAGGGCAGGACGACGTTGATGCTGGACACCGACAGCAGGGACATGAAGAGCGGAACGAGGCCGATGAGGAGGATGCGCTGCTGCGTCTGCGTCATCTTCGTGCTCTCGCTCACGCGGCCCCCTCAGCTATTCGTCGTCTCTGCCTCGTCTCATCCTACGTTCATGCAATTCGGTTCGGCCCCGCGTCTCAGCATTATCCGGCAGGAGCCCACCCCAGCGCCGGCGCAACGTGCTGGGCAAAGGACTCGAGGATATGCAGGTTGTAGTCGACGCCGAGCTGACTGGGGATGGTGAGCATGAGGGTATCAGCTGCCGCGATCGCCGCGTCGGCCTTGAGCTCTTCGATCAGCTTGTCCGGTTCGCCCGCGTAGGTACGGCCGAACGTCGACCGTGTGTCGTCGATGATGCCGATCTGATCCCCTTGGCCCGCCCCTCGCCGACCGAAGTAGAGGTCGTCGAGGTCGGTGGTGATCGGGAAGATGCTGCGGCTGACGGACACTCGTGGAGTCCATCCGTGCCCCGCGGCGCTCCATGCCTGACGGTACCTGGCGATCTGCTCGGCCTGCAGGTCTCCGAATGCGGCGCCTGTCGCCTCGGTGAGCAGAGTCGAACTCATCAGGTTCACACCCTGCTGTGCAGCCCATTCGGCGGTGGAGGCGGACCCGGCTCCCCACCAGATGCGGCGTTCAAGGCCAGGGGAATGCGGTTCGATGCGCAGACGCTTCCCCGAACCGAACTGCTGCGGATCGGCCGGGGCAAGTTCCTCGCCGCGGACGGCCCGGAGGAACCGATCGAACTTCTCTCTGGCCATGTTCGCGGCCTTCGGCTCGGTGAGATCCTCGTAGCCGAAGGCCTCCCATCCGCTCAGGGCGGGCTCCGGGGACCCGCGACTGATGCCCAACGCCACTCGCTGGTCGGAAAGCAGATCGAGAGCGGCGGCCTCCTCGGCGAGGTAGAGCGGGTTCTCATAGCGCATGTTCGTGTTATGGCTCTCGTTTTCTCGGTCCGCGTCCCTCTACAGGTACCGGCAGACCTGGTCTGGGCTGCATGTGTCGGGGTCCGGGTGCGCGGCGTCGTGCCGGAGGTCGGCGATGGTGCCGTGCAGGGTGGTGAGCTGGGCGATCTGCTGCTCGATCTCGGCCAGGCGCGCGTCGAGGAGGTCTCGCACGTGCTCGCAGGGCGCGTGGCCGCTGTCGCGGATGTCGAGGATTTGGCGGATCTGGGCGAGGGTGAGGCCTGCGGCCTGGCCACGGTGAACGAAGTCGATCCGGGCGACGGCGTCGGGCGCGTAGTCGCGGTACCCGGATGGCGTCCGGTCGGCCGGGGGCAGCAGTCCCTGCTCTTCGTAGAACCGGAGCGTCTTCGAGGTGGTGCCCGCGCGTTCGGCGAGTTCTCCGATGCGCATTGCGGACTCCGATCATTCGGCAGGGGCCACGCTTGACCTTCCCCTGCACTGGAAGGTCCAGTATGGCTGAAACGGAACAGAAGTCCAAGCCTTGACGGGAGCAGCGATGCCTACGAAGTACGATCTCGCCATCATCGGATCGGGCGGCGGAGCGTTCGCCGCCGCGATTCGCGCGACCATGCTCGGGAAGTCGGTGGTGATGATCGAGCGTGGCACGCTCGGCGGCACCTGCGTGAACACGGGCTGCGTGCCGTCGAAGGCCCTCATCGCCGCCGCCGATGCACGGCACGTCGCCGCCGACGCCGCCGACCGGTTCCCGGGGATCGCGACGACGGCAGGCCCAGTGGACATGCCCGCGCTGATCGCCGGGAAGCAGGCGTTGGTCGAGACGATGCGGGGCGAGAAGTACGCCGACGTCGCCGATTCATACGGGTGGCACGTCCGGCGGGGAGACGCCGGGTTCGCGGGCACCCCGGACGCGCCGGTGTTGGAGGTCACCGCCGCAGACGGAGCGGTCGAGACGATCGAGGCCGAGCACTACCTGGTCGCCACCGGTGCGCGGCCGTGGGCTCCGCCGATCGACGGCCTGGACGAGGCCGGGTACCTGACCTCGACCACGGCGATGGACCTGACCGAGGTCCCCGAGTCGATGCTGGTGCTCGGCGGCGGCTACGTCGCCCTGGAGCAGACGCAGCTGTTCGCCCGCCTCGGCTCCCAGGTCACCGTGCTGGTGCGGTCCCGGCTCGCGTCGAAGGAGGAGCCGGAGGTGTCCCGGACACTGCAGGAGGTGTTCGCCGACGAGGGCATCCGGGTGGTCCGCCGCGCGGTGCCGACCCGGGTGTCCCGGGACGCGGCGACCGGGCAGGTCGTGGTTACCGCGGACGTGTCCGGCGGCTCGCAGGAGTTCCGCGCCGACCAGGTGCTCGTCGCCCTCGGACGCCGTCCCGTCACCGACGGCTTGAACCTCGATGCGGTCGGGGTGAAGACCGGGGACTCCGGCGAGGTGGTCGTCTCCGACCATCTGCAGTCGTCGAACCCGCGGATCTGGGCCGCGGGCGACGTGACCGGGCACCCGGAGTTCGTCTACGTCGCGGCCCACCACGGCACCCTCGTCGCCGAGAACGCGTTCGCCGACGCCGACCGGTCCGTCGACTACTCCCATCTGCCGCGGGTGACGTTCACCGGACCGGCGATCGGCGCGGTCGGGATGACCGAGAAGGAGGTCGTCGCCGCGGGGATCCGCTGCGACTGCCGCGTGCTGCCCCTGGAGTATGTGCCCCGGGCGGTGATCAACCGCGACACCCGCGGGTTCATCAAGATCGTCGTGAACGCCGATACGAGCGAGATCCTCGGCCTCACCGCCGTCGCCAAGGACGCCGGGGAACTCGCCGCCGCAGGCGTCCACGTGCTCGGCAAGACCATCGCCGAAGTCGCCGACGCCTGGGCCCCCTACCTGACCATGACCGAAGGCATCCGGATCGCCGCGAAGTCCTTCACCACCGACCCGTCACTGCTCTCGTGCTGCGCATGAACGGCAACGCATGCAATCGGGGAGATCTCATCCGGAAGAGGTGCAGACGATGAGCGCCGATCACGACCGCGACGAACGGCGCGCCGGTCCCATCGTCGCCGCAGGGACCGGGCTGCTCCTACTGGCATGCTGCGCGCTTCCGTTGCTGCTCTGCTGCGGCCTGCCGCTCATCGCGGCGGGCGGAGCACTCGCAGGCGTCGGAGGGCTCCTCGGCAATCCCTGGATCATCGGTGCCGGGATCGCCGTCGCGATGGCCGTCACGGCCGGGATGCTCGTCAGGCTACGGCGGCGGCACCGAGGCCGCAGGACTGGCTGCTGCGAAAATCCTTCGACTGCTGATCGGAACCGGTAGCTCGATCGGATCCAGCCATCACCGCCAACGGGGCCACCTCGGCATCCCGCGGCCCTTCCAGGTCTCCACGAGACCGGCGACCCAGCGGACGGACGCGAAGAGTCCGTAGCCGGCCCCGGCGAGGCCCATGGAGACCACGAGCCAGCGACCGATCCCGAGCCACACGCTCCCGTCCACGTCGAGGGCCCACTGAGCGCCCGTGATAAGCCCGGCGACGGCCATCCAAACACCCGCGACGATCACTGCGACCGGCAGCAGCGCGAGGCACATCGACGCGGCGACAGACCAAAGCTGACGGGCCTCCAGCTTCGCCGTTGTGGCGATGATCTTTTCGGCCCGCTCGTTCGCGGCGTCAATCTTGGCTGTTGCCACGGCCCCGGCGTCGGCAGCGGCCCTCTCGATCGACTGCACAGCCTGATCCCGGGCCGTGCTGATCGCGCTCGTCGCCTCGGCGCTGGCTTGGGTGATCGACTCCCGCCAGGCCTTCTGCGCACCGTTCGCGGCCCGCTCGAACTTAGCCCGGCTCTCATCGAGATGCTTGGCGGCAGCCTCGGACTTAGAGGCTGAGCCCTTCAGACTCTCCCCGTTGAGGTTCACGCTCATACCCGCGAGAGTGGACGCGATTCCGGCGAGCAGTTCGCTGTTCTCGTTCGACTCCGGCGGCGGCGACGTTGAGGTCAGCTGATGCGAGATCGCGGAGAGCTGCTTCTCCTGCTCCTCGCTGTCCACCTTCACGAACCCCGCGAGCTTCTTCTGCTGCTCGGTCAGCGTGGCGATCCTCGTATTCTGCGCCTCGACGGCGGCGAGGATCGAGGTCAACAGCTCCATCGTCTCCGGACTGCCGAGCGGTTGCGGCGACTGCACGGGCCCGTTCTGCTGCTTCAGCCTGTCGAGTGCTGCGCTCATGTTCCTGCTCCTTCTGCTGCTGGTGGTAGTCGAAGAACGCCTGCGCGCCCTCCGGGGTGAAGTCCGCCGAGAGTGCGCTCGTGCGCTTGCGGCGCTCGGCACGCCCGGACTCGCCGCGGCGGTCCTCGATGTAGAGCGTCCAGGTCTCCTGCCCGGCGCGTTTGCCCTTCTTGCTGACGGGGCTGTGCAGCCGCATCCGTGGCACCCGATCCCGGTCGTCACCGAGCTGCTGGTTCTGCTCCTCGATCACCGAGACCAGACCGGCCTTGTCCACCGCGCGGGGATCGGCCAGCGCCGCACTCATCCGGTCGCCCATCTCGCGGTCGAGCGACCCCTCGGCGAAGTCTTCGCGGCGCAGCTCCCAGTCCTTCGGCGCGTGCTCCAGCCGCTTCACGACCGAGAGCCCGTGCTCGCGCATCAGCTCGTCGTTCGCCGACTGCACGCCCTTCTGATTCCCGGCCTTGCGGTCGTGGAACGTGCGATAGTCCGAGAGCGCCTTTCCCGTGCGGTTGTTGTGATTGAGAACCAAAATATGGTTGTGCGGCTTCTTTCCCCGCCCATCCACATGACTGACGACGAGGCAGTCGGAATCCGGGTGCATCTTCTTGGCGAGCTGGTAGCCCAGGTCGTTCACCCGCTGCACGTGTTCGGGGTTCTTCGGGTCGAACTCCTCGTCGCTGAACGACTGGCGGTAGTGCAGCGCCTCGACCTCGCGCGTCGTGTTCTGCGTGAGCGCCCGAGCGCGCGCCGAGAACGCGCCGGGGCCTCCCGGCACATCGCACGTGATCGCGACGCCCCGCTCGTCCTCCTTGCCCCGGATATAGCGCTCCGTGTCGGCGGCGCTGGTGCTCGGGCTGTAGTGCGTCGTGCTCACGAGGCCGTCCGATCACCGAGCAGGGCGCGGACCTCGCGCAGCAGCTCGATCAGCTCGGGCACCTCCGACGACAGCGCCACCGCCTCACCGGCACGTGCTCGGTGGTCCAGGTCGTTGACGTTGATCGCCAGCGGGCGGATCTGCGCGGCCAGCTCGCGCGCGTCCGCCGACACCTGCGCGCGCGCCTCGACGCCGAGCAGGTGCGCGGCCACGGCGGCGTCCAGCTCCTCGCTCCGAGAGGCGTGGAGGGCATCGCGCACGACGGCCCGCACCCACGTGCTCGGAGCCAGCCCGAGCCGCTTCGCACGAGTGCGAAGCGCCGCGAGCGTGGCCTCTCCGAAGTCGGTATCGAGCTTCGCGCGGCCCCCACGACGACGCTTCGCGCCGCCGTGACTCTGCCGCACAGCCTCCGCATCAGCCCGACCCGTGTTCACCTGGGAGTCGGTCTGCTGCTCCACCTGTACGCCAGAGTGGCAAGCAGTAGGCATGTCGGACACATCGCTGACGCTCGTGTCCTCCATGCCTGCTTGCGAGGGGCCTCCGGCCCCCTCGACCCCCTGGAAGAGCGCGTCCAGTTCGGTGCTCATGCGGCACCTCCGATCAGTGCCAGCGGCACGTCCGGACTCCGCACGGCGAGCCCGCTCAGCAGCTCCGCGACCGCGCCGTCCGCGTCGTGGTCGGCCGAGGTCTCCGGACCGTAGGTCAGTTCCCGCGACCCGGCGTTCCGGTGGTACGCGTTCCCGTACATGCCGGGCGTGTGCGCGGCGGCCGGAACGCTGCACTGATGCCACTCGTAGGGCTCGATCCTTCCAATGTGCTGCACGAGGTAGCGGTTGATCTCGTCGGCACGGTAGACCTTCACGACCGAGGCCAGGCGGCGGATGAACTGGTCCAGCGCCTCGTCCACGTTGCCCTTCTGACGGGCGTAGTAGAAGAACTCGACGGGCTCGATCGTCGCCGTGATGACGATGAGACGCGGGGCCACCTCGCCCTTGTTCTTATAGCGCGCCTTCGCCGGGGAGGCGTTGTACGGATCGAGCAGCAGCAGCCAGTCGTTCGCGTCCATCGCCGAGGCGCGCAGATCGTCGAGCAGCAGCACTTCCTCCCCGCGCCAGTCATCGAGGGGGTTCCCCGTGGCGGCCCGGTAGACCTGCCACCGCTCGCCGTGGGCGTTCGCCGCGTTGATCGCCTCGGTGATGAAGTCCGTGGCGAACCGGGTCTTGCCGATACCGGCATCCCCGTGCACGAATACCACGTGCGTCGAGAACTCACCGGCGCGGAGCTTCGCCGCCGCCCGGTACGCGCGGCGTTGACCGTAGGCGGACAGGGCATCGTCGATCTCCCGCTGATGCCGCGAGTAGATGTCGAACAGTTCATCGGTAAGCATGATCTGATCGCGCGTGATCTCGCCCTGGAGCACGCGCTCGCGCATGTCCTCGAAGTTCTCGGCGACGACCTTCTTCTTCACGTGGGCGCGACCCTTGAGCCACGTCTCCCGGCGCTGGGCGTCGATGCCGAGGTAGTCCGGCCCGCGCACCGTGGCGACCTCCGAAGGCGCGTACTGGTGCTTGTCCGCGTACTTCACGTGCGTCAGGTACGAGAGCATGTTGTCGAAGGCGTACCGCCCGCGACCGGGCTTCTCGACGTACTGCGGTTCGACGCCGATGCCAAACGCGAGCCGATCCAGAGGCGCGCTCTTCGCGCGGCTGGCGAACTTGATCACCGCGTGCAGGTGATCCGGCTTCGGCTCGACCACGAGGGTCTTCTCGGTGTCGCTCCAGACCTCGCGCTCGTCCTTGTCGTGCACGATGCCGTAGGCCTCGACGACCTCACAGCCGATCGCCTCGAGCCGCTGCACCACGTAGGCGAGGATCGCCCCGGCTCCCTGCTGGAGCAGCGCGGCCCCGTTCGCGTCCTCGGCGGCCCAGGTCCAGTACGACGGATCGAGGTACTGCGTGAGCCCGATGCTCGTCGGGTTGTTCTCCTGCTTAGCCACGGCGACCACCGCCCAGGACGTCGGAAGGAGCGTGCGGCGCCTTAAATGACCCCCTATTGACCCCCAAATGATCCTGCGGGGTCACGCGGTGGAGCGAAGGCGAAACCGGCAGCTGACCAGGCATGTTGTTGCATGGCGCGGCAATCGACAAGCCCTTGCCGCGCCCGTAGGAACGGATGAGGCTTCCAGAACTCTTGGAGTGCGGAGCACGGATGAGGACGGGCATCACGACGACGGGCAGCCCGCCTCCGGCGGATGCCAGGCCAGGCCCATCGGTCGGGCTGGTCAGGTCAGCGGGAGCGGTGGCGCTGGTGCGTTCGGCGGCGTTCATCGGGCACCACCCTTGCGGTAACGCTTGATGACGGCCCGATGCGTGACGCCGAGGGCGTCGCCGATCTTGGCCCAGGTCACCCCGTCGGCGCGGGCATCGGCGACGGCCATCTCGACGGCCTCCTCCAGCACGGAGCGGAGCACGCCGAGGTCGTAGAGGTGCGCTTCGCTGTCGGCGAGGGTGGGGTCGCCCACACGCCAGCGGAAGCCGTTCACGTGGGCGAAGGCGGCGGAGTTGGCGCTCATCAGCGATCACCACCCATCACGGCGGCGACCGCGGCCCGCTGGCGCGGAGTCAGCGGCGTGCGGGCCAGGCGCTCACCAGCTCGGCGACCGGCGGCGAGGGCGGCAGCGATGACGGGATCGAGCCCATCAGCCTGCGGATCGGGGGTCGAATCCTGGTCGAGCCCAGGGCAGTCCAGCGCAGATGCGCGGGGAGCGTCGATAACGACAGACATCGGAAGTCCTCAAACATGAGTGTGCATCCGGTTCCCCGCCACGGTAATTGGGCTGTTTGACCGGCTACTCATCCGGGAGTAGTACCGCCAGCTTCAAAGTCTGGCCCCCGGTGGGATCTTCTTGTCTGCAACCATTCTCCCACGAGTCGACTCACCAGTCCACTGACGAGTCGACTCGCGTGTCAGTCGCGACGCGGCTCTATACGAATGAGGTCGGGGTCGAACTTCACGTGACCGGGCGCGATGGGCTCGATGGTCACCGTCACCAGCTCGTCCACGAGCATCCGGCGGCGGTCCACGTCCAACGTCTTCCACTTCGCCTCGACCACCTCGCGGCGCTCCGCGGTGCCGACCGGCTCGTCCACGTCCGCGAGCAACTTCGCCGCCACCGACACCGAACGGTCGAGCAGCTCCGCGTCGATCTCATCGATGCGGGCCTTCACGTCGTTGATCGCCGCCGTGATCTCCAGGACCGGCTGATGGATGTCACGCAGCAGCGGGCTCAGCTCCTTCACCCGCTCGACCAGGGCGTTCCGCTCCGTCAGCAACTCCTCGTGATCTGGCCCATCGTCCTCCTGCGGCATCACGAGGTTGTGCACATCCACCGAGGACAAGCGGGTGAGCACCGCCTCGGTCACCATCGCATCGACGGGCTCGCGCTGGCGGGTGAGATGGAACTGCTCGCCGCAGCGGTACGTCGGCTGCTTGCGACTGTTCGTCCCGGAGACGAGCGTCGCGCCGCACTTCCCGCACAGCCCGATCGTGGACAGAAGGTACTTCGGCTGGTTACCCTGCCTCGCCGACCTTCGCACGTTGTCCTCCAGCTTCGCCACCGCGGCCCGCCACGTTTGCTCGCCGACGATGGGCGGGAACGCGTCGCCCTGCACCGGGTACAGCTCGCCCGACGCGTAGTGCTTGATGTAGCCAGCGTAGAGCGGGTTCGCCAGGAGGTAGCGCACGGCATCGACGGAGAACTCCGACCCGCGGGCGGTGAGATGACCGGCACCGTTCAGATCCTCGCGGATTCGCCGGATCGACAGCGACGGCTCGCCGAGGAACGCGGCGAAGGCCCGCCGGACGGCGTCGGCCTCCTCCGGGATCAGCTCGCCCTCTCGCGTCCACCCGAACGCCTTCCAGGCGCTCGTCGGGATGCCCTCGAAGCGTCGGCGCTCGTTCGACCTGATCTGACGCTCCGCCTTACGCCTGGCCTCGAACCGGGCCAGTGCCGCGAGCATCGTCGCTCGGAACTCACCGTCGGCCGTCGAGAGGTCGATCTCGCCGTCCACGGTGACGACCCGCAGCCCCAGGTCAATCAAGGTGTTGAGGTCCTTCGTGCTGCGCAGCAGCCGGTCCATGTCCACGGCGACCACCATCGAGAAGCGGCCCGCGCGGGCGTCGTCCAGCATCTCGGCCCAGCGGGTGCCAGCGCTGCGCTTCTTCGTCGCCGACACGGCGTTGTCCTCGTAGACCTCGACGACGTTCCAGTCCTTGGCCTCGGCCAGCGCCCTGATCTTCCTCAGCTGCGTATCGACCGTCCAGCGGTCGCCCTTGCGGTCCATGGAGGCGCGGACGTACGCGGCCACCTCGTTCGTCTTCCTCAGCGCTACCAGTTCGACCATGCAACCAAGCTTACGGATCGAGTGTCACAACCGCGACATGCTCTATCTCATGTCGATGACCCCGGTGCCGACCTCGATGTTGCTGGTCTTCGCGGCGATCGTCGCCAGCAGCGGAATGGGAGAGGCCGCCTGGGTCGCGAAATGGTGGACTCGGAAGTAGGCGCCGTTGACGCCGAGCTCGTCGGCACCGACGGAGATCTCCACCGCATCGCGCAGCATCCGCCCGGCGTCGAGGTCGCCGCCGTTGTCGTAGTGACCGAAACTGAGGAATCCGAAAGACTTCATGTCTGGCGAACCCGCTGCGCACCACGCCTATTCCCGCAGCTGTCCGGCGACAGTGAGCACGGCATCAGGCCTCGATCAAGGCGGAGCGCGGATATCGCACTGTCCACGGGCCGACAGACGCGCTGCGACTTGATCGAGCGCACGAGAGGCGGTGCTCCGAGATGACCGGGCACGACGAAGGCCCCGTCCGATCGGACGGGGCCTTGGTGGCTCCCCCGGCTGGGCTCGAACCAGCGACCCTTCGATTAACAGTCGAATGCTCTGCCAACTGAGCTACGGAGGAATGCCGCAGTTTCCTGCGGACGTGTGTTCCAGCTTAGCAAACCCCTGGGCCGGCGAACAAAACCGCGACGAGTGCTTTAGCTCACAACGATGAAGGTTTCCCCACCCGTCGCCGCAGGGTTGCCTTACAGTCAGCACAAACACAGTCCACGGCCATCTTCGGCGTCGGTCCGCGCGATAGACTCGAAGCGATCTGCTCCCCGCATCCGCACCGTCGAAACCGGAAGACTCATCGTGACCATAGTGGCAATCGCCCTCGCCGTCGTCTCGGCTGTGGCACTGGCCTATGGCGCCCTGTATCAGCACGATGCGGTTGCCGGGCAGGATGACTCCCACAACGGACTCAGCTGGGCACATTTCACCGAGCTGCTGCGCAACCGCCGGTGGCTGCTCGGACTGAGCATCCTCGGTGTGGGCACGGCCGGCAACTTCGTGGCTCTGGCACTGGCACCGGTGATGGTGGTGCAGCCGATCGGGGCATTCTCACTCATCGTCTCCGTGCTGCTCGGCGTCCGTCACCGTGGGCTCAAGGTCAACAGACGGCTCGTCCAGTCCGTCGTCTGGTGCACCGCCGGGGTGACGCTCTTCGTCGCGCTCTCGGCCACGACAGCGCAGTCGGAAGTCCACCTCGGTGCCGATGCGATGCCGCTGTTCTGGATCACCGCCGTCGCCGTCGTCATCGGCCTGGTGATCATGTTGGTCTTCCGTCACGCCCCTCAGCTCGTGCTCATCATCGCAGCCGGGCTGCTCTTCGCCTGTGTGGCGACGAACGCGCACCTGGTCAGCGTCCAGTTCCTGAAAGCCGGACTCGATCAGGTCACCTGGATCAACGTCGCAGCACTGCTCGCGGCTGTGGCACTGGGGTCCCTGTTCGTCCAGAACGCCTATGCGGCAGGACCCCCCGAGATGGTCATCGCCGGGCTGACCGTCATCGACCCGATCGGGGCCGTCATCCTGGGCACCGTCGTACTCGGCGAGGCGGCCCACTCCCCCGTCTGGCTCATCGTTCTCATCACCCTCACCGGATTGGTCGCCTGCGCGGCCGTCGTTGTATTGTCGCGGTATCATCCCGATGTCAGAGATCGAGAAGCTCAGCGCAGGAACGCCCGGCGTTCCGACACCATGACCGACACCGAGGAGAGCTGAATCCTGTCTGCGCACCGTCCCACTCCGAATCGCCGAATCCTCATCCCGGCGGAGACGTACGCCCCTGAAGTCAACGGTGCCGCGAAGTTCGCCGAACGGTTGGCCGAGGGCCTTGCCGCCCGCGGCAATCACGTCCACGTCGCCTGTCCTTCGGCGACAGGCAAGCCCTCCGTCAGTGTCGAGAACGGGGTCACCGTTCACCGCCTCACCGCTCACAGGTGGCCCCTGCACCCGACGTGGATGATCTGCATGCCGTGGGAGACGAAGCCCGAGCTCTCGCGCCTCCTCGACAGCGTCCGCCCCGATGTCGTCCACACTCAGGCACATTTCGTCATCGGCCGCTATGCGTTCTCCGAATCGAGTCGACGGGGAATTCCGGTCGTCGCCACGAACCATTTCATGCCCGACAATGTCCGCCCCTATCTCAAAGCCCCGAAGGTCGTGCTCGACGGCGGCACCGCCATCGCCTGGTGGGACCTGCGTCGCAAATTCCAGTCCGCCGATTTCATCACGGTACCCACACAGCTGGCCGCCGATCTGCTCACCGAGAACGGGTTCTCCTCGCCTATCCGGGCGGTCTCCTGCGGAATCGACCTGCAGCGCTTCGCCCATCTGCGCGAACTCGACTGCTCCGCATCACGCGCCATCCCGCCTCGAGTCCTCTTCGTCGGGCGCCTGTCGTCGGAGAAGCATGCCGCAGACATCGTCGAAGCCCTGGCGAAGACCGACCCGGAGCTGGGGCTCGAAGCCGATATCGTCGGCGGCGGCGACCAGGAGGAACCGCTGCGGCAGCTGGCCGCCGAACACGGCGTCGCCGATCGCGTGCATGTCCTCGGGAAGATCAGCGACAAGGAGCTCATGGACGCCTACCAGCGCTGCACTTTCTTCTGCATGCCCTCGACCGCCGAACTGCAGTCCATCGCCACGTTGGAGGCACTGGCTTCACGCAAACCGGTGGTGCTTGCCGACGCGGTGGCACTGCCGCACCTCGTCCGCGACGGCGTCAACGGGTATCTGTTCCCACCGCGTGACACCGATGCGCTGGCCGATCGCTTCACCCGCATCTGCCGGATGCCGGACGACGACCTCGATGACATGTCGAAGGCGTCGCTCGACGTCGTGGCCAAACACGATATCGAATACACCCTCGACACCTTCGAAGCGATCTACGACGGGGTCATCCGAGACGCCGTCGACGCGTCCGCAGCCTGACGGCCGATCGGCCTCAGGGTGCTGTGGGCGGGACGAAGACCGCCGGCGCTGACGACATCCGAGCGAAGGCGACACCATTGACCATGTCATCGACGGACCGCCACCGGCGACTATCTCCGCCGAATCCCAACGACTGCTGCATCCAAGCGAAGACGTCCTCGATGGTCCACCCGAGGCTGCGCAATTGCTGATAGGTCACCGCACCATCGCGTTTGGCCAGTCGCTGCCCGCTTTCACTGAGCACCAGAGGCACGTGCACCCAGCCCGGTTCGGGCAGCCCCAGCAGCTTCGACAGATATGCCTGCCGTGGCGCCGAGGAGGCGAGATCGTCCCCGCGCAGGATCTCGTCGATTCCGCTCGCTGCGTCATCGACGACGACGGTGAGGTTGTAGGCGAATACGCCGTCACCTCTGCGCAGCACGAGGTCGTCGACAAGCGCGTCCACCCGGCCGAGCATCACATCGTCGATGCGGTGCTCTCGATTGTCCGCGCGCAGGCGCAGAGCCAGCTGCCGGTTGTTCGCTTCAAGCCTCAGCCGGGCGGACTCGCGCTCCTCTTCCCCGAGGCTGCGGCAGGTTCCGGGGTACGCTCCGGGTGGAGCGTGCGGAGCACTCGGTGCCTGGGCGATGTCCTTGCGTGAGCAGTAGCATTCGTAGACGAGACCATCGGCCGCCAGCTTCGCGATCGCGGCCGAGTATTCGGCAGTCCGCGCTGACTGGACAAGAGGCGGTTCGTCGGGTTCGACCCCGAGTTCGGCGAAGACTTCGAGCTGTGATTCGGCTGACCCGGCCTTCACCCGATCGAGGTCTTCGACCCGCCACAGGAATCGCCGGCCCGTCTGCCGGGCCCGCACATAGCTGAGCAGTCCGGAGCGGATGTTGCCGATGTGGAGGTCACCACTCGGGCTCGGAGCGAAACGGCCCGCTCCGCAGCCGGCGGGGTGGGACTCGGTCACTGATGGGCCACGAGATCGCCGTACTGCGGGAACCGTTCGAGGTAGTCCTGAACATAGGAGCAGGTCGGCACGATGGACGCCCCATCCGCTCGGATGAGGTCGAGCACCTGGGTGACGAGGGTGCGGGCGAAGCCTCGTCGGGAGAAGCCTTCGGAGATGATCGTGTGCTGCAGTTCCACGGTGTGGTCATCGATGACTTGGTAGGCGAGGAACCCGATGAACTCCCCCGGGGTCTCATCGGTGAACAGTTCGTACCGCTCGCGGTCGATGTTCTTCACCACGCGGACCGGTGTGGGGCTGAGTTGAGGCTGTGGCATTGATGCACTCCTTCATTGCCGACTCCTATCTGAACGATACATGGTTGAGCGGGACCCGGTCGCCAGCGACCGGGCCCCGTCACGCACCACATGAATCAGTCGACGAGCTTCGAGGTCAGCCCCTCCGCCTCGGTATCGGCGGTCGTCTTGCGCTGGAGGCGGGATTCGAGCCAACGGGCGAACCCGGCGACGATCATATTGATGATGATGAACAGGGCGGCTCCGACGATGAACGTCGGCAGCAGGTTGTTGTACTCACGCCCGATGAGGTTCACCTGGTAGAGCAGATCCTGGTAGGTGACGATGAAGCCCAGAGCCGAGTCCTTCAGCAGCACGACGATCTGAGCGATGATCGTCGGCATCATCGCACGCAGCGCCTGCGGCATGAGCACCAGACTCATCACCTGTCCCGATCGCAGCCCGATCGCCATCGCCGCCTCACGCTGCCCGGTGGGGACAGCGAGGATGCCGGCGCGGATGATCTCGGCCAGCACCATTCCGTTGTAGAGGGTCAGGCCGAAGACGACCGACCAGAAGGGGCCGATGTCGTTGCCGAAGAGGAGGAACATCGCGAAGATGAGCAGCAGCACCGGCACGCCGCGGAAGAATTCGAGGACGATCGTTCCGGGGACGGAGACGACCTTCTTGGGTGAGAGCCGCAGGAGGGCGAAGACCACGCCCACCACCAGTGCGAGGACCGATGCCACGACCGCCACCTTGAGGGTGGCGAGCATGCCTTCGAGCAGCACCATCTGGATCTGCGCGAAGGTGAACGGATACCACTTATCGGGTTCGAGCTGACCGGCGTCGGCGAACTTCCAGATCACGAAGGCCACGAGTGCCAACAGCACGATCAGTGACACGATCGAGAGGATGATGTTGTTCCGGCGCGACTTCGGGCCCGGCTCGTCGAACAGCACTTGGGTCGGTGCGCTCATCGCAGAATCACCAGCTTCTTCTCCAGGTAGTCGAAGACACGGCCGAGCAGCAGAGCCAGGATCAGGTAGGCCAGCGCGGTGCCGAAGAGCAGCGGAATGACGAGGTCACCGCGGACTTCGATGGCATTGCGCATCGCCGAGATCAGCTCTCGGTTGTTGAACGCCGAGGCGATCGACGTGTTCTTGAGCATCGCGATGATCACACTGCCCAGCGGCGGGATGACCGTGCGGAAGGCCTGCGGCAGGACCACTTCGCCCAGGGTCTGGCCGAAGCTCAGGCCCACGGCTCGGGCGGCTTCGGCCTGTCCGACGGGAATCGTCGAGATTCCCGACTTCAAGGTCTCGGCCACGAAGCAGGCGGTGTAGGCGATGAGGGCGATCGTGGCGTAGACGAAGGAGTTGAACGAACTCGACGACCCGAAACGGATGTCGAGGAACGGCAGTCCGAAGGCGCAGAAGAACATCACGAGGGTCAGCGGAGTGTTCCGGACGACGTTGATATACGTCGACGCCGCGATGCGCAGCACCGGAGTTGGCGAGACCCGCATGGCGGCGAGCACCGTGCCGAGGATCATGGATCCGATCAAGGCGACGGTGAAGAGTCTGATCGTTCCCCACGCACCGGAGAGGAACATCTGGAGAAGCTCCAGGAAATCCATGGCAGATACCTTAATCGATGCGAGGGCACCGCATTCGGCGCCCTCGCATCATGTCAATCTGTGGACTGGGTCAGTAACGGTCGACTTCGGGCATTTCGACGTCATCGGTGGAACCGAGGGTGTACTCGAATGCCTTCTTCCAATCGCCGTCGTCCATGCCCTTCTCCAGAGCATCGTTGACCGCGTCCCGCAGGGCCTTGTCGTCCTTGGGCAGACCGACGCCGTAGGGCTCTTCGGTGAAGGGCTTGCCGACGACCTTGAACTCACCTTCGTACTGCTTGGCGTAGCCGCGCAGAATCGCATCGTCGGTGGTCACCGCGTCGACGGAGCCCGACTGCAGGTCGGTCACGCACTTCGAATAGGCGTCATAGGTGACGAGTTCGGCCTTCTTGTACTTGTCCTTGATGTTCTGCGCAGGTGTCGAACCGTCGACGGAGCAGACCTTCTTGCCGTCGAGGTCCTCGGGACCGGCGATGTCCGAATCAGCGGCCACGAGGAGGTCTTGACCGGCCACGTAGTAGGGTCCGGCGAAGTCGACGACCTTCTTGCGTTCGTCGTTGATCGTGTAGGTGGCCACGATCATGTCGACGTTGCCTTGCTGCAGGAAGGGCTCACGGTTGGCCGAGACGGTCTCCGTGTACTTGATCTGGTCGGGCTTGAAGCCGAGCTGCGCGGCGACCATCTTGGCGATCTCGATGTCGAAGCCTTCGGGCTGCTCCGAACCTGCCGAGACATTTCCGAGTCCGGGCTGGTCGTATTTGACGCCGATGGTGATCTCGCCGGCGTCCTTCGCGGCCTTCCAGGTCTTCGAGTCGGCGATGTCCGCGCTTTCGTTGACCTTGTATTCGGGTGCCTCTGCCTTGGCTCCGTCGCCTTCGGCAGGTGCGTCCGGGGTTCCGCCCTGGCCGCAGCCGCTGAGTGCCAGCATTCCGATGGCCACCGAGGCGACCGCCAGTCTGAGCTTCTTCATGGTCTCTCCTTGTGAGTGAGTTGATGCAGTGTGAAAGCGGTGGTGTCAGTTGGTCAGGATCTTCGACAGGAAGTCCTTGGCTCGAGTGCTCTGGGGGTTCGTGAAGAACTCCTCGGGTCCGGCGACTTCGACGATCTCCCCGTCGGCCATGAACACCACGCGGTGGGCGGCCTTGCGGGCGAAGCCCATCTCGTGGGTGACCACGACCATGGTCATGCCCTCCTCGGCGAGTCCGACCATGACATCGAGGACCTCGTTGATCATCTCCGGGTCCAGCGCCGAGGTGGGCTCGTCGAAGAGCATCACCTTCGGCTTCATCGCCAGAGACCGGGCGATCGCAACACGCTGCTGCTGACCGCCGGAGAGCTGGGCCGGGTACTTGTCGGCCTGATGGGCGACGCCGACGCGTTCGAGCAGAGCCATCGCCTGCTTGTCCGCTTCGGCCTTCGGGGTCTTGCGCACCTTGATCGGTCCCAGAGTGACGTTCTCGAGGATCGTCTTGTGGGCGAAGAGGTTGAAGGACTGGAACACCATGCCGACATCGGAACGCAGCTGAGCCAGAGCCGTGCCCTCTGCGGGGAGTTCCCTGCCATCGATCGTGATGCTGCCGGAGGTGATGGTCTCCAGGCGGTTGATCGTCCGGCACAGGGTCGATTTGCCCGAACCGGACGGTCCGATGACGACGACGACCTCGCGTTCGGCGATATCGAGATCGACGTTCTTCAGCGCGTGGAAGTCGCCGTAGTGCTTCTCGACATTGCTCAAAGACACCAGTGGGGGTGATTCAGCTCTCATATGTAGTGATCCTAGTGAATATGGGCAGGCAGAAGAACGGCACGCCCGGGGCAGACAGAACTGCAACCGACTTGTGACCTCGAACACGACCCGACCGCAGTTCCCGTCGGAGACGTGCCCGCCCTACTCAGGCGTCGGTCTTGTGAGCGAGCTCCTCGCCTTCTCGACGCAGCTCGACCTTGCGGATCTTTCCCGACACCGTCATCGGGAACGACTCACGGACTTCGACATAGCGCGGGATCTTGAAGTGGGCGAGCTTGCCGGAGCAGAACTCACGCACCTCTTCGGCGGAGAGCGAATCGAATCCGTCTTTGAGGATCACCCATGCCATGAGCTCCTCACCGTACTTCTCGTCGGAGACGCCGACGACCTGGACGTCGCGGATCGCGGGATGGTGGTAGAGGAACTCCTCGACCTCGCGCGGATAGACGTTCTCGCCTCCGCGGATGACCATGTCCTTGATCCGTCCGGAGATGTCGACGTATCCGTCGTCGTCCATGATGGCCAGGTCACCGGTGTGGATCCAGCGAGCTGCATCGATGGTCTCGGCGGTCTTGTCCGGCTGATTCCAGTAGCCGAGCATGACGGCGTAGCCGCGAGTGCAGAATTCGCCCTTCTGGCCACGCGGAACGGTCTGTCCGGTGACAGGGTCGGCGATCTTGATCTCAAGGTGAGGCATGACGCGGCCGACGGTCTCGGTGCGCTTCTGCAGGGAGTCGTCCACTCGGGTCATCATCGACACCGGTGCGGTCTCCGTCATTCCATAGCAGATGGCGACCTCGGACATGTTCATATCGTCGATGACTCGACGCATCGTGTTGACCGGGCAGGGCGATCCCGCCATGACGCCGGTGCGCAGTGAGGAGAAGTCGAACTCCGCGAACTGCGGATGCTCGAGCTCGGCGATGAACATCGTCGGCACACCGTAGAGCGATGTGGCCTTCTCCTCGGTCACTGCCGCCATCGTCGCCACCGGGTCGAAGGCAGGCGCCGGCAGCACGATCGCGGAGCCGTGGCTGAGTGCGGCGAGATTGCCGATGACCATGCCGAAGCAGTGGTAGTACGGCACGGGAACGACCACGGTATCGGCGGGTGTGTAGGAGAGCATCTCGCCGATGAAGAACCCGTTGTTGAGGATGTTGTGGTGGCTGAGCGTCACGCCCTTGGGGAATCCGGTCGTGCCGGAGGTGTATTGGATGTTGATCGGATCATCGGCCGAAAGATCGTCGATGACCTGCTGCAGCCTGACCTCGTACTTCGTTCCCGAATCCTCGAGCATCTCGCGTCCCTGCCCGATGAGATGGGCGAAGGACTCCCGCTCGCCCACTGTGACGTCACCGATGAGGTCGTCGGAGACGGTGTCGAGGAAGACGAGGTCGAGGCTGGGGATCTTGGCGGCCACCTCGGTGGCGATGGCGTGGAAGTCCGAGTGCGGAGGAGCGACGATCTGCGAGATCATCAGGCTCATTCCGGACTGTTCGACGACGAATTCGAGTTCGTGGCTGCGGTAGGCGGGGTTGACGTTGACGAGGATCGCACCGATCTTCGCCGTGGCGTACTGGACGAGCGCCCATTCGCCGACGTTCTGCGCCCAGATCCCGACCCGGTCGCCCTTCTTCACCCCGCGCTCGAGGAGACCGATGGCCACTGCGTCGGTATCACGATCGAAGTCGGAGTAGGTCCAGCGGCGATTCGAATGCCGGTCGACCAATGCCAGTGCATCGGGGTTCTGCGCTGCTGTGCGTTTGATGTGCTCGGCGATGGTGATCCCGAGCAGCGGTTCTGTCGATGTTCCCGACGAGTAGGACAATTCGGACACTGCGGTGTGCTCCCTTGTTTGCCGATCTTCAATGTGATTGATTGCACACTATTCCGTCGCGGTCCCGCATGCAAAAGCTGGTGAGGAAAT
This sequence comes from Brevibacterium pigmentatum, assembly GCF_011617465.1. NCBI lineage: Bacteria > Bacillati > Actinomycetota > Actinomycetes > Micrococcales > Brevibacteriaceae > Brevibacterium > Brevibacterium pigmentatum. The sequence continues at coordinate 1,778,394 of NZ_CP050153.1, read as the reverse complement.
CGGCACCCTCACCTGCGGCTTCGGGGTCGACTTGTCCCACCGGGGCGGAGTGGACGACGGTCCCGTTCTCCACTTGGACGAGGGAATCGGCCAACGCTTTCACGTCCTCGATGTCGTGAGTGACGAGCAGTGCGCTGCGCCCGTGGAGCAGTTGGACCAGCACCTGCCTGGTCTCGACCGCCACATCGACATCGAGTGCGGCCAGCGGCTCGTCGAGCAGCAGCAGCTTCGGTTCGACGACGAGTGCACGGGCCAAAGCGATGCGTGCCGCCTGTCCGCCGGAGACGGCATCGGGCCTGCGGTTTGCGAATCGCCCCACGCCGAGGCGGTCGAGCATCGCCTGCGCCCGTTCACGTGCTGTGCCGCGTGGAGAACCATGAGCGCGCAGCCCGAAGCTGACATTGTCGATGACGTTGAGATGGGGGAACAGGAGGGGGTTCTGCGCGAGATGGACGATTCCGCGGTCGTGGACGGGCGGCCACAGCCCGGCATCGATGTCGAACACTGTGTCGTGTCCGATGCGCAGGCGTCCCGAATCGGGGGTCAGAGCCCCGGTGAGCGCATGGAACAGGGTGGACTTTCCAGCCCCGTTGCGGCCGATGATCGCGGTGGTTCCCGGCAGATCGGAGGCGAGGTCCAGGTCGATTCCGCGGGCATCCAGCCGGACTTTCGAGCTGATGAGCTGCGCCGATCCCGTCCGGCCAACGGACCGCACCTCCGGTGGCACCTCTCCCCCAGGTTTCGGTTCGGTGACCATGGAGCGCGGAGCCGCCTCGGCGGGGGTGGGTGTCGGAACGGTGTGTGGGGATTTCAGTCGGGGAGCATGCGGGGACCGGTAGGCGAGGATGATGATGAGCACGGCGATGACGATGAGCAGGAGGGAGAGGCCGATGGCCGCCTGCGGATCGGATTCGCGCACGAGGTAGACCTGCAGCGGCATCGTGCGGGTCACGCCGGACAGCGATCCGGCGAAGGTCAGCGTCGCCCCGAACTCTCCGAGTGAGCGTGCGAAGCACAGCACGGCGCCGGTGATGATTCCGTGCCTGAGCAGAGGCAGAGTGACCGTGAAGAACACACGGTTCGGTTTCGCACCGAGCTCGGCGGCGGTGAGCTCATAGCGGCGGCCGAGCCCCGCGGTGGCGGTCTCGACGGACATGACCATGAACGGCAGGGATACGAATACCTGCGCCATGATCACCGCCGAGGTGGTGTAGGCGAGGCTGAGTCCCACCGATTCGAGTCCCCCGCCGAGGATGGCCGACCGGCCCCAGGTGTAGAGCAGGGCGAGGCCGCTGACCACCGGCGGCAGCACGAGGGGCAGCAGGATGAGGGTGCGCACGATGCGCTGGCCCGGGAACGGGCGGGTGGCGAGCAGGTACCCGAGGGGGAAGCCGATGAGGACGCTGATGAGTGCGGAGGTCACCGAGGTCAGCAGGGACAGCTGCATCGCGAGGCGGGATTCCTCGGCGGTGATCACGGCGAGCAGGCTCTGCGGGTCGACCCGGGTGAGCATACCGATGACGGGCAGGAGCAGGAACACGATGCCGATGACGGCTGGCAGCCACAGCCAACCGGGAACCAGCGAATCCGTTCTGCTCCGCCTCGATGGGCGAGGCGGGGACGCCTCCGGGCGGGTTGACGGTGTCTCCGGTTGGGGCGGGGTTGGTGCGGGCATGGTCAGGCTGCGGCGAATCCGGCGTCGCGCAGCAGCTTCTGGGCGGTGTCGGAGCCGAGGAACTTCACAAAGGCGTCGGCTTCATCCTGGTTCTCGCTGGCCCTGACGGCGCCGGCCGGGTATTTGTTGATGACTTTGTCGGCTCCGTCGAGGTCGACCTGTTCGACTTCGCCGTCGGCGCGTGCGATGTCGGTGACGTAGACGATTCCCGCATCGGCCTGTCCGGCGCTGACCTTGCCGAGCACATCGGTCACCGAGTTCTCTTCGCTGACCGGATCGAGTGCGACGTCATTGAGGTCGGCCCACTTCTCGGTGGCTGCCCCGCAGGGCACCTGAGGCGCGCACACGACGAGGTCGTTGCCCGTGAAGTCCTCTGAGTTCGTGATCGCCTTCGGGTTGCCCTCGGCCACGGCCAGGGTGAGCGCGTTCGAGGCGAACATGTGGGGATCGCCGGCGAGCAGGTCCTCGGATTCGAGGGTCTCCATCGTCTTCTGGTCGGCGGTGGCGATGACGTCGGCGGGGGCGCCTTCGGAGATCTGGGAGACGAGGTCGGAGGAGCCGGCGAAGGAGAACTTCACGTCGGGAGCGTTCGGGTCGGCCTTTGTGAATGCGTCGGCGATGTCCTCGAAGACCTCGGTGAGCGAGGCCGCGGCGAAGACGGTGATCTCAGCCGGCTGATCCGCTTCGGCCCCGGAATCCGGTCCCGAGGAGCAGGCGGACAGGGTCAGGGCTGCGGCGGTGCAGAGCCCGAGAAGGGTTTTCCTCATGTGCCCATTGAACCCGCGGATGCGGTTCCCTGTCGACTTCTGTTCCGATTATGAGACTTGCTGACGTCCAGCTGCCCGTATTTGCTGACCGGCGCTCAGGAATCCGGGACGGTGTCGATCGAGACCATCGTCGCCTTCACGGAGGCAGTTGCGAGGCTGCCCGGCTCGAGTTCGAGCTCGCGGCAGGCTTCGGCCGACATCAGCGACACCACGCGGAAGGGGCCGCACTGCATGCTGACCTGGGCCATGACTCCGTCGATGCTGACGTCCGTGACGAGACCGGCGAATCGGTTGCGTGAGGAGCTCACGACTCCGCTGGGGTCGGGCAGAGCGCCTGCTGACGACTGGGCGAGTGCGGCGAGTTCGCTGCCTTCGACGACCGCTCGGTTCGAGGCATCCTTGTGCTGGGACAGTCGACCGTCGGCGACCCACCGGCGCACTGTGTCATCGCTGACGCCGAGGAAACGTGCCGCATCGCTGATGCGCAGCCGGGTCATTCGAGCGCTCCTACCCATTCGTCGGTGCCGTCGTTGAAGTGCTGGTGCTTCCAGATCGCCACCCGTGCCTTGACCTCGTCGATGAGTTCGGCGCAGGCAAGGAAGGAATCCTTCCGGTGGGCGGAGGCGACGACGGCAGCCAGGGCCACGTCGCCGATCGAGAGGTCGCCGACGCGGTGGACGACGGAAAGCCTCACCGCAGGATGGCGGGCGGCGATGTCCGCAGCCACCTCGGCGATCTGAGTGGAGGCCAGGGGGTGGGATTCGTAGTGCAGACGAGCAACTCCCCGGCCTTCGTCGTGGTCGCGGATAACGCCGGAGAAGGTGACGACCGCACCGCAGGTGGCGGTGAGGACCTCGGGTTCGAGCTCCGCAGTCGAAATCGGGGTCTCGACGACTCCCGTGGTCACAACTGTCCCGGTGGTCATGATTCCCGTGTCCAATCTCCGCTTTTCCCGCCGGTCTTCTCGACGACCTTGATGTCGCCGATGACAGCTTGGTTGTCGACGGCTTTGATCATGTCGAAGATCGTCAGTGCAGCAGTGGTCACGGCCGTCAGGGCCTCCATTTCGACACCGGTCTTCGACACTGTCTTCACCGCGGCGGTGATGGCGACTGCGTCGTCGCGGAGCTCGAACTCGACGTCGATTCCCGTCAGCGGCAGCGGATGGCACAGCGGGATGAGGTCGGAGGTGCGCTTGGCTCCCATCACGGCGGCGATGCGCGCCACGGGCAGGGCATCTCCCTTGGGCAGTCCCGCCTCGGCGATGAGGTCGATGACCTCGGGACGGGTGGTGATGAGGCCGGAGGCGACGGCTCGGCGCTTCGTGACGTCCTTGTCGCCGACATCGACCATCTGCGCGGTTCCGGAGGCGTCGACGTGGCTGAGTTTCATGCGATCTTCCACGTCATCAGCCTATCTCCCGCAGCTGAGTACGGATCGTCTGCGCCCGATTCCTCGGGAGAGACGAAGACGAGGTGGGTGGCTTCGGCATAGCTGTGGAGCAGGTGGGAGCGGGAGTCCCCGACGAACGCGAGGCCAGCATCCGTGAGTTGGGCGCGGCGGACCTGGAGCTTTCCTGCGGGAGGGGCTTCGTCGAATCCGTGGGCCAGACGGTGGTAGGCGACCTCCCGGGGAGCCTCGTGGCCGGCCAGGCCGAGCAGAGCGGGACGGATGAAGAGCTCGAAGCTGATGAGCGTGCTCACGGGGTTGCCGGGCAGGGCGATCCATGCATGATCGGCCAGGCGACCACAGCCCTGCGGTCCCCCGGGCTGCATAGCGATGGGTTCGAACGTCATCGCCGATCGCCCGTCGAGATCGGCGGCGAGTCTGACGACTTCGTGTGCCCCCTTCGAGATCCCGCCGGTGGAGATGACGAGCTGCGCATCGCTGCTGCGCACTCGGTCGAGCAGCTGCTGCGGGTCGTCGGGGACGAACGCAACCTCGGCCTCGACGCCGAGGCGGCGCAGCCCGGCCGACAGCGTCACGGAATTCGCGTCGTTGATCCCGGCGGCCGCCTCGGCGGCGATCTCATCCCCTGTGCTCACGACGAGGACGCGCGGCAGGCCGAGCACCGGCAGCTCATTCACCCCGCACGCGGCGGCCACGCCGAGGTGGGCGGGCGTCAGCATGGTGCCCTCTCTCAGCACGGTCTGACCTGCGCGGACGTCGGAGCCGCGGCGACGGACGAATGTTCCCGGCGCGGGCTCGACCTCGGCGGTGATGGTCACGGTATCGGCACCGAAGCGTCCCGGCGAGGTGTCCTCGATCTTGACGACCGAATCGGTGCCCGGCGGCAGCGGTGCCCCGGTCATGATCTCGACTGCGGTGCCCGGTTGCACCTGCTGACCGCGTGCTCCCGCGGCGACGCGGCCGCGCACGGGAATCGGACGTCCGCACAGCTCCTCCACGGTGGCGGCGGCCAGGGCATAGCCGTCCATGCTCGAGTTGTCGAAGCCGGGCACATCGATCGGTGATTCAATGTCGGCGGTCAGCCGCCTCGGCGCCTCCAGCAGGGACGTCAGCGGCAGCTCCACCGGTTCGGTCAGTGGGGCGATCGTCTCGAATACCCGCTCACGGTGCATCTTCGCTGTAGTCATGGGATGATGATATCGACACGCTTTTCAAGGAGGATGACGCAATGGAGAAGATCGGCCTGCCCATGCCGGTGCTGCGAACTCCGACGGTCGACCCGGGCGAGGAGTTCACCGCCCACGGCGAGGATTCTCTGCTCGACACCTTCGATCGGCGCGCTCGCGACCTCCGCATCTCACTCACGGACTTCTGCAACCTGCGCTGCACCTACTGCATGCCGGAAGAAGGCGTCGAATTCATGTCGCGCGATTCCGCCATGTCCGGTGACGAGATCGTCCGCTTCGTCCGCATCGCGGTGGAGAAGTTCGGCGTCGATCAGGTCCGGTTCACCGGTGGCGAACCGCTGACGCGCAAGGACATCAACCAGATCATCGCCGGTGTCGCGGCATTGGAGCCGCGTCCGAACATCGCGCTGACGACGAACGCGATCGGCCTGGACAAGCGTGCCGCAGGGCTGAAGGAAGCGGGACTGGATCGCATCAACGTCTCGCTCGACACGATCGATCCGGAGACGTTTGAGACCATGACCAGGCGCCCGTTCCTCAAACGGGTGGTAGAAGGCATCGACGGGGCGAAGGCCGCCGGACTCGACCCCGTGAAGATCAATGCCGTGCTGCTGCCGGGGGTCAACGATGCGCAGGCTCCCGATCTGCTGCAGTGGTGCCTCGAGCAGAACCTGAGTCTGCGGTTCATCGAGCAGATGCCCTTGGATGCCGGCCATTCCTGGAATCGGACGTCGATGATCACGGCCGCCGATATCTTCGCGCTTCTCGAACCCCGCTTCGTCCTCACCCCGGACTCGGCGCCGCGCAACGGTGCCCCGGCCGAGAAGTTCCTCGTCGCCGATCGACGCCGGCCCGATACGGTTCTCGGCACCGTCGGCATCATCGCTTCGGTCACGCGTCCGTTCTGCGCAGACTGCACCCGCACCCGGCTGACAGCGGAGGGACGTGTGCGCACCTGCCTGTTCTCCCGCACCGAGGTCGATCTGCTCACCGCGATGCGCGATGGCGCCTCAGATGAATCGATTGCGAACCTGTGGAAGGGTGCGCACTGGAAGAAGCTCGCCGGTCATGGGATGGACACGGATTCGTTCGAGCAGCCGCAGCGTCCCATGAGCGCCATCGGAGGATAAGTGCCCACCATCACCGTTCGGTTCTTCGCCGCAGCCCGTGAGGCGTTCGGCGCCCGCGAATCACAGATCCGTGCCGGATCCGTCGATGAACTCGTGGGCACCCTCGCCGAGGCGGCCGAACCCCAAGCCGCGACCGTGCTGTCGCGTTCGAGTTTCCTCGTCAACTCCGTGGCCGCGACCGATCGTTCCGTGGCCCTGTCCGATGGTGACACCGTCGACGTGCTCCCGCCGTTCGCCGGCGGGTGAGGTTCCGTCAGTGACCACCGACGCTGCGAAACGGGGACGTCTGGCGGGCTGAAGTCTCGTCAGCGCCGTTGAGGAGTCGGCTGCGACAGAAATGCGAGGTAGCCGCCGTTGATCGAGGCCACCCCGATGCCCTGTGAGCGCAGCTGCGCCGCCGTCTTCGCAGAGCGCACGCCCGACCGGCAATAGAGCGCAAGAGCGGACTGCTGCTTGGGATCCTGCTGGCCGGGCAGTCTGTCGGGGTCGGCGAGCAGTTCTGCCATCGGAATGTGGATCGCACCGGGGACCATCCCCGAGGCGACCTCATCGTCCTCGCGTACGTCGACGAGGATGGCGCCGTCGTCGATGTCCGCCCAGGTCAGAGTGGCCGGCCCCAGGGCGCTGTCCTCTGTGTTCGGTTCGGTTCGGTCCCCTCCGACGTCGCCTTCTGTGTGGAGGGAGTCGAACGAGTGCTGTGCATAGTCGCTGCGATGCTGCTCGAGGTCGGTGACCGGAGGCCTGCCGGGGTTCGGTCGGACAGGCACTGTCTCCCAACCGGCGTCGAGGCTGCTGTGGATGGCCACGCTGTCGAACAGCGGTGTGCCGATTCCAGTGAGCACCTTGATGGTTTCCATCGCCATGGCAGATCCGATGCTTCCGCACAGTGGTCCGAGGACTCCGGCGACCGAGCAGTCGGGCACACTGCCGGGAGCGGGAACCTCGGGATAGAGGTCGCGCAGAGTCGCACCGTGCTTCGCGTCGAAGACGGCGACCTGTCCGTCGAAGCCGAGGATCGTCCCCCAGACCAATGGGATGCCGAGGATCTCGCAGGCATCGTTGGCGAGGTACCTGGTGGCGAAGTTGTCGCTGCCGTCGACGACGATGTCGACGCCGTCGAAGAGGCCGAGTGCGTTGTCCGGGGTCAGAAGCTGAGGAATCGTGCGGACCTCGATCGACGAGTTGACCTCGGTCATCCGCTCCTGTGCGGAATCGATCTTGCGAGTGCCGATGGTCGCCTCGGAGTGGATGACCTGTCGATGCAGATTGCTCAGCTCGACGACATCGGGATCGACCACGGTGATCGTGCCGATACCCGCGGCCGCGAGGTAGCTGAGGATCGGTGCGCCGAGTCCTCCTGCGCCGATGACGAGGACATGCGAATCGAGCAGTGCCGCCTGCGCGCTCTCACCGAATCCTGACAGCCGGATCTGGCGAGCGTAGCGGGCCCGATCGGCAGGGTTGAGGCGTGAAATGGACATGTTTCCATCCTAATGCGGCGATCTTTGGTGTGCCCGAGCCGCTCCGGCCGCGGCTGCGTCCTGGCTTCGGCGGCAATTGTGCTCTGAACTCGGCAATGTCTGTGCTCTGACTTTGGCGTCAGCACTCAAGGTACTCGATGACCGTGCCCGCGCTCAGCTCCCCTGAGCTGCGTGGGGAATCTGAGTCGCGCTCTGAACCAGTGCCGCGTGGGATTCTGATGATCACATCGGCGGAGGCGAAGTTCGGCAGTCCGGCCCGATCAGCTGCAAGGATCTCCCCCGATTCCGTGAAGGTGCCGGGACGGAAGGTGACGGCCCTGCCGTGTTGTCGCAGGCTGGGGCCGGCGAGGATGCCCTTCCGCCATCTCTGCCGCAGACTCTTACCCGTCAGCAGCGAGCCGACGAACAGGTGGAAGGCAACAAAAGCGCCCTGTGGAGTGCCGGGCAGATGGATCAGCGGCAGAGTCCCGAAGCGTCCGAATCCCTGAGGGGAACCGGGGCGCATATCAAGTCGACCGAACGTCGAATGGTCGGACTCCAGTGCCTGGCGGACGACCTCGAAGGCGCCCGCGCTGATTCCGCCGGTCGTCACGACGAGGTCGGCCTCAGCCTGCATCGAAGTGAGCACGCTGATCAGCTCCTCAGCGTCGTCTCTGCTCGTGGCTTCGATGGGTACGGCGCCCAGGCCGCCGACTGCGGCGGCGAGCATCGGCAGGTTCGAGTTGAAGATCGAGGCGGCGACCGCCTCGGTGGGGGTGTCATCTGTCGGGTCGGTGACCTGGATTTCGTCTCCAGTGACGATCAGACCGATGCGGGGTGTGCGGATCGTTTCGACTTCGGTGATGCCGAGCATCGCCAGGACGCCGAGCCCGGCGGCGGTGATCCGCTCCCCCGCAGTGAGGACGGGGTCACCGCGTTTCATGTCCTCACCGATTGCGCGGATATTCCATCCGGGTGGCACGGAACTCGGGAGAGAGTCGATCCGAATGGTTTCGGGGGCGGGCCCGGTCTGCCGAGCGTCGGTGAGTTCGACGGGGACGACCGCCTCGGCGTCGGTGGGCACGGGAGCCCCGGTCATCACCCGCGCCGCACATCCCGGCTGCAGAGCGACGGCTCGGTGGCCGGCGGGGATGTCGCCGATGACACGGATGGGATCGCCGATGCGGGCGGCGTTCAGAGCTGCCCCGTCGAGGGCGAATCCGTCCATCGCCGAGGCGGCGAAGTCCGGCACCGATCGCGGAGCGATGATGTCCGTCCCCGTGATGCGTCCGACCGCGTTGCGTATCGGCGTCGTCTCAGTACGCAGATCCGGTGCCAGCCCGGCGACGAGCTCGGAGTAGTCCTCTGGGTCCAATGATGTCCTTCCCTCGAGTCGATCCTACTGGCGAATCGAGGCTGACCCCGATGATTCGGTGCAGGCCGGATGATTCGATGCAGGCCAAGCCCGGTTCGTTCGGTGCAGCTCGCGCCGGGTTCGTCTACAGTGTGGAGCGTGGACACTGACCGAGCAGTAACCATCGCGCCCTCGCAGTTGAAACCGATCAGCTGGGAGGCCGCCGCGACTGCCCTTCTGGCGATCTCGGCGGTGGTGCTCTTCGGTCTGGGAACGACGTTTCCGCAGGTCCGCACCTTCGGATACGCGCCTATGCTCGCGGCCTTGGCCATCGCATGGAGCGTCAACCGTGGATTCGCCAGGGACCTCAGCATCATCGCCGGGTGTCTCGCGCTCATCTCGGCGATCTCGGTCGAGGCGGACATCTCCTGGACGAATATCGCCCGCATGGGTGTGGTGCTCTCCGCCGTCGTCATCGGCCCGTGGCTGGTGACCCGGTATGTCTTCAAGGATCACACGATCCAGTTCCCGATGCGTCGCGGACAATCGTGGACGCGGCTCGAATGGGCATGGCTGGTCTTCGTCGTCGTGGTCGCCTGGGCGGTGCTGCCGCAGTATTTCATGCGCACCGGGATCTACCTCAACTGGCCGCCGCTGACGAACTGGTCGGAGATCATCCGTCTGTTCTTCGGGGTCAACGCTGTGGGCATTTGGGATGAGCTGTTCTTCATCTGCACGGTCTTCGCCTTGCTGCGCAAACACTTCTCATTCTGGACGGCGAATGTGTTCACCACGGTCATCTTCGTCTCGTTCCTCTGGGAGCTCGGCTACCGGTCGATCGGGCCGCTGCTGACGATCCCCTTCGCGCTCGTGCAGGCCTTCATCTTCACCCGCACGAAGTCACTGCCCTATACGGTCACGGTGCACCTGCTCTTCGACGCGCTCGTGTTCCTCACGATCGTCCATGCACATCACCCCGACGCACTGCCCATCTTCATCGGAGTCTGACTGCCTTAGTCAGTTTCTCGACGAGCACCAGCATCTCTCACCCGGACTCGCATAGCCTCCGGCTGGTTCTGCATCCATCACTCGTCGCGCCGCATCGTCTTGCTGCAACGCTCTGAAGCGACACTTACGGTGGGGGACGGTCGCCCGGTACGCCGACGGCCCCTCCGAGTCACCGACTCGGAGGGGCCGTCGAACTGCGCGAGCTCAACGCGCCGCAGCTGAACTCAGCGGATTCCGCGCAGCAGCCCCAGCATCGGCTTCGTCAGCGTCAGCGCGAGCAGGCCGAGCACGACCGACGAGCCGCCGACCGACAGCCAGTACGGTGTCTGGTTGGCGGTGTCGAAGTAGCCGCCGAGCACACCGGACAGTGCCGTGCCCACGCCCGAGGCGAGGAAGAACACGGCGATCATCTGCGACTGGAAGACCTTCGGCGCGACCTTCGTGGAGAACGAGAGACCCACCGGCGAGATGAGCAGCTCACCGAAGACGAACACTGCGAGGGTCAGTGCCACCCACAGCAGCGGAGTCTGGTTGGGGCCGGCCTCAGCAAAGGGCAGGAACATGAGGAAGCCGATGCCGATGAGCACGAGCGACAGGCCGGCCTTGACCGGCGTCGAGATCTGCTTCGGCCCGAGCTTCATCCACATCGTCGCGAACAGCGGGGCGAAGACGATGACGAAGAACGCAGGGATCAGCTGGATCCAGTTGATCGGCATCTCCCAACCGAAGATCGAACGGTTGAGCTGCGTATCCGAATAGACGGTGAGCACACCGAAGATCTGCTGGTACATCGACCAGAACACCACGACCGTGATGAAGAACGGGATGTAGGCGAGGACGCGTGAGCGTTCGTCGCCATTCGTCTGCGACGAGGTGTACATGACGATGAAGTAGCAAGCGGCCGCGCCGGCAGAGATTCCGGCGATCCACCAGTCGAGGTTCTCGGGGTTGACGATCTTCGTCATCCACAGGATGACTGCGAGGGGAACGACGACCACGATGGCCACGATGAAGAGGTAGAGCTTGTTCTTCGGCAGCGGGTTGACGGCGATACGGGACTCCGGCGGAAGGTTCTTCCGGCCGGTGAGGTAGATGACGAGACCGAGGGCCATGCCGACCGCTGCGGCACCGAATCCGTAGTGGAAGCCGATCTTCGACTGCAGCAGACCGGTGATGAGCGGGCCGAACAGGGCACCGATGTTCACACCCATGTAGAAGATGGTGAAGCCGGCGTCACGCCGCGGGTCCTTCTCTTCGTAGAGTTCGCCGACCAGCGCCGAAGCGTTCGCCTTGAGACCGCCGGAGCCGAGCGCGACGAGAATGAGGCCGGCCGCCACTCCCCCGAACCCGGGAATGAGAGCCAAGCAGATGTGGCCGACCATGATGATGATCGCAGAGTAGAAGAGGACCTTCTCCGCACCGGCGAGGCGATCGGCGATCCATGCGCCGAGGATGGTGGCGAGGAAGACAGCACCGCCGTAGGCACCGACGATTCCGACGGCCGTGCCCTGCTCCATCCCCATGCCGCCATCGGTGACGCTGAAGTAGAGGTAGAGGGCGAGGATGCCGTTCATCCCGTAGTAGGAGAAGCGCTCCCACAATTCGAGGCTGAAGAGCTGCATGAGCGGCAGAGGGTGTCCGAAGAAGCGGGTATCGCTGCGGACGGCCTCGGTCGTCGAGGTGCTTGTAGACATTGTGTGCTTTCCGTAGTGGTGTGAAGGGCCACGATCGGTGGCGCAGTTCACGATGGACCAGCGGACATCCTACTCCTCGGTTTTGCCGTGGTCACACCTGGCAGCGCCTGGGACACGCCGTCCCAAAAAGCGGAAAGTCGGAGTGATTCAGGTCTCGTCTTCGGCGTCGGTCACGCGCTGCCGTGACGGCTTGACTGCCTTCCGGTCGCTGCGTCGTCCGATGAGCAGATTGAGCAGGCCCGCGCACAGGACGATCGCCGAGGCGGTCACAGGAACTGCCATCGCCACAGCCGTTCCCTGATCCTCGGCGAGGATGCCGTTGATCGCCGAGGATACCGATTGGCCGACGATGATCGCCGATCCCGCCATCGACATCACCGTCGCCGATCGCCCGAGCGGCGCGCGTTCGGCGGCGAGGCTGAACAGGGTGACGAGGCTCGGTCCGATTCCCGTGCCCATGAGCAGCAGCGCAATGACGATGATCGACATCGATTCCGTCGAGGCGAGGATGACCGATCCCGTGACCAGGATGGGCGCGAAGCACAGCAGGCGTGCCCACAGCGCGAACGATGCGGGGAAGAGCGCTACCGAGATCGCGAGCACCGCGGAGCCGATGCCCATCACTCCGTAGATGAGACCGGCTTCCTCCGGCCGTCCGATGTCATTGGTCAGGGCGGTCAGAGCTGTGAGCGTCGAGCCGAAGACCATTCCGACGCCGAAGACGCCGAGGATGATGACGAAGACCCCGGCGGTGAACATGTCCTTCGCCGGTGCGCGCTCGCCGAGGCTGCTCGACGTCCCGGTCCGTCTGGACCTGCCCGTCGGGTGGAGCGCGAAAGCGGAGACGAATATCAGCGTCATGACGATCGCCCCGATGATGGGCGCCACCGGGGAGAAGAAGGTTGCCAGCAGACCGACGAGGAAGGGGCCGAAGACGAAGATGACCTCATCGGCGGCGGATTCGTAGGCCATCGTGGCGTTGAGGACCTTCGGCCGCCTCGGTGACGGCAGAACCGACATGACGATGTCGACGATGCGTGAACGCGACATCGGTGCCACCTGAGGCGAGGTGGCACCGATCGCGAAGGCGGCGATGAAGACGACGAAATCGGGCAGCGGGCTGAAGACGACCCATGCCATGAAGGTCAGCGCCGCACAGTTGAGGATCCCGGCGACGAGCAGCACGTAGCGCTGTCCCCAGCGATCGGCGGCGGCCCCGATGAAGGACCCGAACAGGGCGGTGCCCAGTCCGACCATGGCGGAGTTGATTCCGCCGAGGCTGAGCGATCCGCGGCCGGCCACGACGAGGGTGAGGACACCGACGACGATCATGGCGAACGGCATGCGCGCGACGAACGCTATCGGGAAGTAGCTGCGGCCGACTGCCGAGAACAGAGTCGGTGAGGACTGCTGCGGCTCGGTGTGCTGAACCGAGGCGGGAATTTCGCTGTCTGTCATATCAATCCAGTTTCTGCTCCCGCTCGTCCGGGAGGTCGTGCCGCCGTGGTGACCTGGATCAAATCACTCGGTAGGTGCACGCAGTTGTTCTGAGAAAGTCGAGCCGAAAGGCTCACCCTCAGGTTACTGCGTTTGGCGGCCCGTTTCGAGTGGGAGACCTCCAGGCGACGTTGAGTTTCATCACCATGGCACGGACCTCATTCCCAACTTCGACTCAGTAAGAACGCAGATCGGTCTGCGAGGATGACGCTCATGAACTTCTTGTCTCGCGTCATCGTCAACGCCTGTGCGATCTGGGTGGCCGCCTGGATCCTGCCGGGTGTGACGATCACAGGGAATCGGGTCGTCGAGGAGCAGGCCGGAGCCATTCCGGCGATGATCATCTCCTACCTCGTCATCGGTCTCATCTTCGGGCTGGCGAATGCCTTCATCAAACCGATCCTCAGCTTCGTCTCGGCCCCGATCACGTGTCTGACCCTGGGACTGTTCTCCATCGTCATCAACGCGATCATGCTCGCGCTGACGAGTTGGCTCAGCGGGTTCACGCCGTTCGAGTTCACCATCGATTCGTTCTTCTTCTCCGCCATCTTCGCCGCGATCATCGTCTCGATCGTCTCCGCACTGCTCGGTTGGCTGGTCCCGGAGCGAAGCGCCGACCACGACCGGAGATGAGCAAAGTCCTCTACGCGATGTAGACTGTTGCTGAGAGTCAGCTGACCACCAGAAACATCGCCGGAGGAGACCATGTCCGATATCGCCGCCCCGAAGAGAACCCGCAATTCCGCATCGTTTGCCGATGTCATCGTCTTCGTCTTCGCCTTCGCGCTCTTCCTTTTCGGGCTCTACCTCTTCGGAGCTTCGTTCTCCTCACCTGAAGGCACCGAGTTCTGGGTGTTCTGGGGCGGTCTGCTCGCATCGAGCTTCGCCTTCCTCGTCCCGATCGTCTACCGCTGGGCTCGCGACTCCCGCCGCTGATCTCCAGATCGCTACACGTTGGGCCGCTGCGCTGATGCGCAGCGGCCCTTCGTCGCTTCCCGGCGGATCGCTCTTCGCCGTCAGCGTCGTCGGTGACAGAAATCCATGATCGCCGAGGCGGCCTCGACCGACCGCTCATAGTGCACAAGGTGGCCCACCCCGCCCAGTTCCACGAATTCGACGTCGGAGAGTTCGGCGACGAACCCACGGGTGGGTTCGATCGGGGCGATCGCATCCTTATCGCCGGCGATGACGAGCGTGGGCATCGTCAGGTGGTCGGCCACCTCGGTGACGGTGTGCGCGACGGATGTCGCGAAGGCCTCCGACAGGGACTTCCTGTCGGCGAATGACGAGAAGTGCTTGCCGTGCTGATCATGGATGTACCGACGCAGGCCGGGGTCGCGCGTCGTGGCCATGGCCACGCTCATGGCTCGGACGATCACCGGGTTGCTCAGCAGGGAGCGACCGGCTCGTTCGGGCAGCCGCGCGCCGAGGGCATAGTAGGCGCGAGTCACAGCGGTGAGGAACCGTGCGGGCCCCTCCAGAGCGGGGCTGGTGATCGGGTTGATGAGCACGAGCTCGTCGACGGAGTCCCGATGGGACGCGGCGAGGTGGCTGACCAGGATCGACCCGAAGGAGTGTCCCACGAGGATCGGAGCCAGTCCCCTCTGCCGAGCGATCTCACCGCGCAGCGCGACGAGGTGGTCGACGAAGGCGGAGAGCGATGAACCCGCGTCCAACGCAGCGGTGAGCCCGAATCCGGGCAGGTCGGGCACGATCACTTCGCGGTCGGTGATGCTGCCGGCGATGAGGTCCATTCCATGGTGGTCGCCGCGGAATCCGTGAACCATCAGCAGTGGACGCTGGTGCGGGTCACCCGGGTAGATCCACGCGGCAGTGCTGTGCGAACCCAGCTGGATGTCGGAACGCTGCGATTGTCGTGTCCGCACCTCAGTCGGATTCGGCCGTTTGCAGTCGGGTGACGGCCCGGCGGGGTACGACAACGACGGGGACGGGCAGAATGCGCAGCAGTCGGCGGGCTCGCGCGCCGATGGCGACCTTGCCGCCGCGGCCCAGGCGGCTCGAGCCGATGAATGCGAGGTCACCGGGCTGCCAGTCGATGGTCTCGGCCGCCTCTTCGATATCAGCACCGGCCTTCGTTCTCACCGCCGCTCGTCCCGAGGACAGCATCTCCGATGCCTGGTCTGCCACGACCGCTCCCCCGTACTGTTCGGCGAATTCGGTGATCTCGGCGACTTCGTCGTCGTACAGGCCGTCGTTCTCGATCAGCGACAGCAGTCTGAGGTCGACTCCGAGTCCGACAGCCGATTCGATGGCGGCGCCGATGACTGACGCAGCACCGGGCCGAGCACCGTAGAGTGCGGTCACGCGCGAGATCGGTCCGATATCGGACCTGCCCGACGGGGCGAGCACGACCGGCACCGACGACGAGTGCAGCAGGGACGAGGCGACCGTGCCGATGCGCAGCTGGCGCATGAGGGTCGTGGCCCGTGCACCGATGACGATGCCCAGGGCGCCTTCCTTCTCAGCCACCTCCATGAGGCCCTTTGACTCGTTCGAGGCGATGTGGATCGACCCTCTGGCGCGGATGTCATCGGGGATGAGGGCCAGGGCTTCGTCGAGCCAGTCGTCGATCTGCTGAGCCACGATCCCGGCGCCGTCCTTCGGCACGGCGCTGCCGGCGAGGATCGTCGAGGATTCCGGACGGACGATGGCGACCACGAGTTCGACTTCGATGGACCGCGCGATCGAAATGGCCAGTGAGATCGCGTCCCGGCCCCGATCCGTGGCGATGTATCCGACGACCAGACGTCTGGCGGTGGCGGTCTCTGACATTCTCAACTCCTGAAGCTTCGTGTCCGACTGATGCTCGTCTCTCCCGATTCTACGTCGGCGCAAACAGAGCATCGACCTGACGATTTCGAGAGTTCCTTTTCAAGCACGCACAGACGAAGTGGAACTATTTGGGAAAATAATGAACAAAACTCCCACAAGCATTGAAAGCTGTGCTAAATTCGACAGTGCAATTACGGATTCGCAGACATCACCCTGATTGCACCCTGACAATAGCGGACGTTGACGCCGTCCCCACGAGATCCACGACCATGAAAGGAGAGCAGTGACGATGATGAACTTTCTTGCAGGCCCCGACCTTCGACCGGCTTGGCATGAAAATGCTGCCTGCCCGATTGGCGGACAAGGACTCGTCGGCTGACACAGCCGTCTCTTACGTCTTTTCCACCGGTTGGCTTCCGGCCACCGTTGTCCTCTGAGCCACCGGTTGCCTGATACCCGGCATTCTTCACGTCCGGCACGTGTCCAGATCATCCCAGCATGCTCTTCGGCGCTGTAGCGCCGCCAGCAGCCAATCCTGATCCGGTCACATCACGCCGACATCTTTGAGTTCGGTCTCTGACCGGCGGTCATCGCGTCCGCGCACCGTTCGATCGTGTGCCTTCTCCCTGACCTCCGGCCATACCGGCTTCAAAGATTCTCCGGATTCCGTTGCCATTTCAATGAGTCAGTCATCTCTTTGGCCCATTGCAACAATGACAATTACCCGCCTTTGTCAATTGCACCCTTTTTCGGGTGATCCATTGTCATTAGACGGCATTTTCGGAATCTGTTTATCTCACCGTCATTCCGGGATACCTCCTGCCGTTTTGCGGATATCCCCTGCCCGAAAACCACGAGGAAGAATTGTGTCGACCACATTCCCATTCACCTATCCACGCCGCTGGGCCCTGACCACCGGAATGAAGCTCATCCGGTGGGCTCGCCGCCCGGCCCCAACCGCGGAAACCCGTCGCCTCAAGGCAGCCCGACGCCAACAGGCTCGTCTGCGCGCACACGCTCGCGAACAGCGTGTGCGCGAACAGCGCGAACGGGACATCGTGCGCTACCTCAGCCAGGTCCGGCCATTCATCTGAGCCGCTGTGGAGAGTCCTCCTCGAGCAGCCGACTCGCCACGGCCCGAGTTCATCGGACTCGGGCCGTGGAGCAACCATTGGTGTGGGTGGAGCGGCCCGAGATGAGCACTTCACCACCGGATTTCCAACAGCGTCATGCCATGTGGCGAGCGTCACTCTCCGCCGATTTGGTCTCCCACCCACACCTGGGTAATATTGTTCAGGCAAGCGGGGGTATGGCGCAGTTGGTAGCGCGTCTCCATGGCATGGAGAAGGTCAGGGGTTCGAATCCCCTTACCTCCACCGCCGAAGGGCCGGGATCCGATAAGGATCCCGGCCCTTCTTGCTACCTGACGGCGGCCCAGCAACCTCGCGCCAGGTATCTGGGCCGCCGCCAGGTAGTAATTAGGGGGATTCTAGGGTGAGTAAGGCTCGCTTCTTCTCCTCTCCCCATGCGTAGCCGGTCATAGATCCGTCCGCGCCGATGACGCGGTGGCAGGGAACGATGATGCTGATGGGGTTCTTTCCGTTGGCGGCGCCCACGGCACGCGCCGCACCCGGCCGTCCCAACATCTCGGCCAGTTCTCCGTAGCCTGCGGTGCTGCCGTACGGGATCTGGGTCAGTGCCTGCCACACGGAGCGCTGGAATTCGGTTCCCTTCGCCGCCAACGGCAGATCGAACTGCGTGCGCTGGCCCGCGAAGTACTCCCCCAGCTGCGCCTCGGCACGGTGGAATATCTCCAGGTCATCTTCCGGGGTCGCTTCGACGCCGAACGCTCGGCCGAGCCGAGCATCGATCACTTCGGAGACCTCCAGGTAGAGACCCGTCAGGTGGGCGCCGTCGGAGGTGAGCAGGGTCGGCCCCAGTTCCGTGTCGAGGATCGTCGTGTACACCGGCGCCGAGGCGTCCGGCAGCTCGATCGTGGCGTTGAGTTCCGGTGTGGCGTCGGATGGGGTGTTTGTCTGAGTCGACGTGGTCATGTCTGTGTGTCCTTCGTATAGGTGAGTCAACGGTCGTCAGTTTCGTTCGGTGTCACGTTCAGGTTTCTGCGCTGCGAGCGTGATGAGCCCACAGGAGGTGCGTGAGATACGAGCGCCAGGGGCTGCATTTCATCGCGATCTCCTTCCAATCACCGGCGACTGCTGAGGCTTCGTTGAGATCGGCGAGAGCCTTCTTGACGCCGAGGTCGGAGTCCATGAAGACATCGGGATCGCCGAGCGCGCGCATGCGGATATAGCCGTTGCTCCACGGCCCGATTCCGGGCAGTGCCAGGAGATTCCGGCTCGCGTCCTCGCGGTCGCTGCCGGCGCCGAGGTCCACACTGCCATCGGCCAAAGCGACCGACAGGGCGTGGATGGTCCGTTTCCGGCTGGCCGGCAGAGCCCAGTCCGACGCGGGTATTGCGGCAATCGCCTCGGCCGTGGGAAAGACCCGGTCGACTCCAGCGAGGCTGAGCTCCTTCGGCAGCGATTCTCCGGCTCCTGCGACGAGGCGTTCCAGATGAGTTCGGGCTGCGGCCAGAGAGATCTGCTGCCCGAGCACGGTCCTCAACGCGAGTTCGACGGGGTCGCTGTGGCCCGGCGAACGGATTCCCGGATACTCGTCGACCAGACGATCCAGGCCCGCGGATCTCAACGTCTCGGCGATCGCCTCGGGGTCGGCATCGAGATCGAGGAGGCGCCGGACCCGAGCGACCGCGCTTCCGAGATCACGAGTATCGGCCAGCCGGAGACGACAGTCGACGAATTCCCCCGCCCCTTGCCGCACCGTGATCACTGCGGGACCGTGAGCCAACCGCATCGATCGAGTATATGCGCCGTCCGAGATGTGCTCGATCCCCTCCACGGCTCTCACAGCGTGGTACTCGAGCAGATGGTCGAAGTCGAACGGCGGCCGGTAGGCCAGTCTGAGGACGAGTTCCTCGGCCACCGCATGCTCGGCACCCGCTCTGCGCAGCTGCCGTGGGCTGATCGAGTACATCGCGCGGAAGGTGTCGTTGAACTGGCGGATGCTGGAGAAGCCGGCGGCGAAGGCGATGTCGCTCATCGGCATCGAGGTGGCTTCGATGAGCGTCCGTGCGGTCCGGACCCGTTCCCCGCGCGCCAGCGCCAGGGGTCCGGCGCCGAGTTCGGCATGGATGAGGCGCCCGAGCTGACGAGTGCTGTAGCCGAGTTCCGCGGCGAGGGTGTCGACTCCCCCGCGATCGACGACACCGTCGCGGATGAGGCGCATGGCTCGCGCTACGATGTCTCCGCGGGTGTCCCATTGCGGGGAATTCGGACTGGCGTCAGGACGGCACCGGCGGCAGGCCCGGAATCCGGCGTCTGCCGCGGCCGCGGCCGTGACGAAGAAGTCCACATTCTCCCGCCGCGGCGTCCGCGCCGGACAGGACGGCCGGCAGAAGATCCCGGTCGTGCGCACCGCGGTGAAGAACATCCCGTCGAAGCGTCGGTCCCGGGAGGTGACTGCCTGATAGCACTGGTCGGACGTGAACATAGTTCTATTGTCCGCGCAGAGAAGACCGATTACTAGCGGTTTTCGGTCACGGCAGTATCGGGCACCAGACGAGGCAGCACGCGGACGAGGACGATGAGCACGAGCAGTTCGATGAGGGTCTGTGTCACGACGCCTGCCGGACCGATCTCCTCACCGGTGATCGCACGCACGATCGGAAGCATGACCAGGGAATTGCGTGTGGCGCCGGACAGAATCACGGCGCGAGATCGCCGGGGACCGAGGCAGGACACGCGGGTGACGATCCAACCGATGATGATCATGACGACGGCGAAGAGCGCGAAGACGACGGCCACGGTCCCCAGCTGTCCGGCAGATCCGGCGATCAGCGGGGTGACGGAGGCGGTGATGACGAGCAGGGTCAGCGCCATGACCGGGTCCATCAGACGTGTGGTCGCGGCGAGAGGCCGTCCCAGTCGTGGAGCACGGCGGGCAAGAAGACGAACGATGACTGCGGCAGTGAGCGGAATGATGATGAACAGCACCAGCGCGCCGACCAGCGGGCGAACAGGCAGATCGATGCTGAGCCGACCTCCGGAGACCGCCCACAGCATCACCGGCAGCAACACCAGTTGGGCGATCATGA
The DNA here is from genome assembly GCF_011617465.1 of Brevibacterium pigmentatum. Taxonomy (NCBI): domain Bacteria; kingdom Bacillati; phylum Actinomycetota; class Actinomycetes; order Micrococcales; family Brevibacteriaceae; genus Brevibacterium; species Brevibacterium pigmentatum. The sequence continues at coordinate 1,758,245 of NZ_CP050153.1, read as the reverse complement.
GCACGGGAGTGAGCATCAGAAGCCGATCTGCGGCACCCCCGGCAGCGCGCGTGAACGCGATGACATAGTCGATGCACGGGCACAGCAGCACGATGAGCACGGCAGGCAGCAGCGGATCGGCGATGTCGAAGACGGCGATGAGACCGGCGACGACCAGTGGGACGATGAGGAAGTTCACAGCTGCCGTCACGGCGAGAAGAGGCAGGTCGCGCACCGCGCGCAGCCCCGAATCGAAGGGGATGTCGAGGAACGTGAGAAAGAGCAGGCCGATGAGGCACGGGGTCAGTGCTACTTCGGCCAGTGCGGCGAAACCGGAGACACCGACACCGAGGATAACCCCGAGTACAGCGCCGCCGAACCACCAGAGCGTCTGCACCGAGGAGCTGCGGACGGCGTCCGCATTCTCCTGCACACGGGGTGTGTCACGTCCGGACTGCGGACGAGGAGCAGGCACGACGGATGGCCCGATCAGTCAGCTTCGGGCCAGTAGTGGGAATCCGGCAGCGCCCGTCTGCCGAAGATGGCCTGACCGACGCGCACGCAGTCTGCTCCCTCTTCGATGGCGACCTCGAAGTCACCGGACATGCCCATCGACAGCCGGCCCGGGCCGAGGAGATCCGGATCGGCCTCGCGGACCTGGTCGCGCAGACCGCGCAGCAGCTCGAAGCAGGGACGGACGCGGTCGATGTCCGAGGAGAAGATGGCCAAGGTCATCAGGCCCTGGACCTTGAGGGAGTCGAACGATCGCAGTTCTCTGAGGAAGCCGAGAAGCTCTTCCGGCGGCATGCCGAATTTGGAGTCTTCGGAGGAGGTGTTGACCTGGACGTAAACGTCGAGGCTGCGGCCTTCCGCCTGGAGCCGGCGATCGAGTGCTCGGGCAACCTTGAGCCGGTCGAGAGCTTGGAATTCGCCGGCGAACTTCGCCACGTCCTTGGCTTTGTTGGACTGGAGGTGCCCGATCACGGCCCATTTGATGTCGAGATCGGCCATCTCCTCGGATTTGCGGTGGGCTTCCTGCACCTTGTTCTCGCCCAATTTCGCACAGCCGGCGGCCACGGCCAGGCGGATGCGCTCCTGGGGAACGGTTTTGCTCACGGGCAGCAGTTCGACCTCGGTCCGTTCCCGGCCGGCGCGTTCGGCGGCAGCGGCGATCCGGCGCTCCACCTCGGCGATATTGGATCGGAACTCCTCAACGGTCGTCGCCGTCGAATACTGTTCATCATGACTGAGTCCGCTGTCGTCTCCCATATTTTCATCGTACTCAGGTTCTCCGCCCCTGCACGTGGTGTTCACGCCACGATGCGGGCCCGACTGGTCGGTCCCCGTCCAGCCATCGACTTCGCCTCCTCCCAGGCAGCGGCCAACCTGGGCCCGACCTGTTCCAGTTCGGTCTCCGTCACCGTATAGGGCAGGCGCACCCAACGATCGAGTCCACCGGCCGGAGCGAAGTTCGGCCCGGCGACGAGGCGGAGTCCGTGGTTCCTGGCAGCGATCGAGAGCACCCCGGACCGCGCCTCCGGCAGTTCGGCCCACAGCGCCATACCACCGGAGGGGACGATGAACTTCCACTCGGGCACCCATGACCTCACCTGCGCGGCGAGCATGTCACGGGCGGCTCTGAGCCGAGTGCGGCACTCGGCGACGACCGCCTCGTGGTTGGCCATGAGTTCGACCGTGACGAGCTGTTCGAGAACCGGCGCTCCCAGATCGAGTCCGAGTCGGGAGGACGCGAAGTGGTCCACCCGGTGGCGGGGAATGCGCATCCATCCGATGCGCAGCCCTCCCCAATAGATCTTGCTCACGCTGCCCACCGTCACCGAGTCGGAGATCAGGGCAGACATCGGAGTTGGCGTCGGCCCCTCCTCCAGCCCCAGTTCGACGAGGGATTCGTCGAAGACGGGCACGACTCGATGCCGCCTCAGAACCTCCGCGAGATCGCTGCGTTGAGCTTCGCGCAGCAGGGCGCCGGTCGGATTGTGGAAGTCGGGGATGAGATAGGCGCTGCGCGGACGCATCTGCCCCATGAGCTGGTCCATGGCGTCGATGTCCCAATGGTGCCCCTGGGGCCCGAACTCGAGTGGGTAGGTCACGAGACTCGCACCCGCGCCTTCGAGTGTGGCGATCGCATTCGGGTAGGTGGGGCTTTCGACGAGCACTCGCGAGGTCGACCGAGTCCCGCCGAGGCGCGCGGCCCCGTCGAGGAGGGCGCGGACGGCGATGGCCGCCCCGCCGAGGGCCCCGGAGGTGATGAGGATCTGGTCGGGGTCGGTCGGTGCGCCCCGCCTGGTGTAGCGGTCGGCGATGATCTCGCGCAGCACCGGAAGCCCGGACGGATAGTAACCGGTGCCCGGGAGGTAGGCACCCAGACGTGACAGTGCCCGGTCGTAGGCGCCAAGGATGTCCGGCGCCGCGACCGGTGCCGTGCAGGTGAGGTCGATCTCCGCCTCGTCGGCGCCGGCAGGTGAGAGCAGGTGGTCGATGCGGCCGCCGGGGACGCTGGGCAGCTGGACGACGCTGCCGGAACCGCGTCGGGTGACGATGAATTCCTGTTCTCGCAGGTGGGCATAGGCCCGGCCCGTCGTCGTCCGGGACACGCCCACGGCCACGGCAAGCTCCCGTTCGCTCGGCAGTCTGGCACCGACCGGCAGACGTCCGTCCGTGATCGCTGCGGCCACGGCCGCCGCCAGGGATTCGAAGGCCGGTGTCTTCCACGGGCCGTCCCCGATGACACTGGCCAGACGTTTCGCTCCGAGGGCCACTGTGCTCATGATCCGACCTCCATAGGACCACTTTCCTGCAAGTGGCTATTTCACGCAAGACCAATTTCGGTCAGAATGAGAGGACCACTACCTCAGAGCACAGAAAGCCACCGGATGACCACGATGAGAGCACCGAAACGACAGCTGGCCAATGTCGGCCCCATCGCGCAGCTGCGCGGCGGACGACTCTGGATACGCCTCCCCCAGCTGCTCCTCGGCCTCTACCTCTTCGGCGCCTCGATGGCCATGATGGTCAACGCGGGACTGGGCATGATGCCCTGGGACGTCCTCCACTCAGGCATCAAGAACCAAGTGCCGCTGACCTTCGGGACCATCGTCACCATTCTGGCGTTCCTCGTACTGCTCATCTGGATCCCCCTGCGCCAGCAGCCGGGCATCGGCACGATCCTCAACGCGCTCCTCGTCGGCCCCGCACTCGACCTCACCCGCCTGTTCCTGCCCCGACCGGAGGAACTCGGATGGAACATCGCGCTCATGGTCACAGGCGTCGTCCTCAATGGGGCCGCCTCGGCGATGTACATCGGAACCCAATTCGGGCCGGGCCCGCGCGATGGACTGATGACAGGCCTCTCCCGCGTGACCGGTCGGTCGATCCGGCTGGTGCGCACCCTCATCGAAGTCAGCGTCGTCGCCATCGGCTGGCTGCTCGGCGGAGTCGTCGGCGTCGGCACGGTCCTCTATGCGCTGGGGATCGGTCCGATCACCCAAGCGCTCCTTCCGGCCTTCATCGTCGAACTCCGCCCCCGGTCGAAGCCGACGACCACCACCGAGGATGCCCCCGAAGACTGAGCGACCGTCACCCCTGCGCGGCCGTCAGGTCAGAGAAACCCAACGTCGACCGCGACACTCACTCCATCGAATCGAGGATGTCGGTGAGGTCGTCGAACGTGGTCAGCGGATTGACGATCGCGAACCTGGCATTCGGCCGCCCCTTGTGCGAACTCGGCACCACAAAGGCGCGCTGATCCTCGAGCAGCCGATCCGACCACGCATCGTAGTCGGCCCGCTCCCACCCATCGCGTTCGAACACGACGACGGAGAGTTCAGGTTCGCGCACCAGCCGCAGGTTCTCCCGCCGCTTGATCTCCGTGGCGATCTCACGGGCCAGATCGATCGAATGGCCGATCGCCTCCCGGTAGGTTTCGGCACCATAGCTGGCCAGCGAATACCACAGCGGCAGACCGCGCGGCCGACGCGTCAGCTGGATGGCGAAGTCCGACGGACTCCAGTCCTGAGCATCGGTGAGCGTGTCGAGGTACTCGGCCTTCTGCGTGTGCGCTCGCCGTCCCGAATTCGGGTCGCGGTAAATGAGCGCACAGGCGTCGAAGGGGGCGAAGAGCCATTTGTGGGGGTCGACGATGAGCGAATCGGCCATCTCCACTCCGGCGAACTTGTGACGTGCCTGAGGTGAGAGTATCGCGGCCAGACCGTAGGCGCCGTCGATGTGGAGCCAGAAGTCGAACTCGTCCTTGAGCGCGGCGATGCCGGCGATGTCGTCGATGGTGCCGAAGTTCGTCGTCCCCGAGGTGGCCACCACCGCAATCACGGCATCCCCGTGTTCGACCAGAGCTTCGCGCACCCCCTCCGGGCGCAGGATCCCGTCGTCGCCGGTGGCCACGGGTGCGATATCGACATCCATGACCTCGGCCGCAGAGGCGACCGAGGAGTGCGCCTCGGCGCTGCACACAATCACCCAACGTCCCGGCCGAGTCTCACCGAGCTTCTCCTTCTGTGCGTTGCGGGCGGCGACGAGGGCAGACAGGTTGCCGATCGTCCCGCCCTGGACGAACACCCCTCCGGCGCCTGCAGGCAGCCCGAACTCTCCGGCCAGCCAGCGCAGGACCTCGTTCTCGGCGTGAACCACTCCGGCACCTTCGAGCCACGAACCACCGTAGAGGGCACTGGCGGACACGACGAGGTCGAAGGCCACCGCCGCCTTCGTGGGGGCGCTGGGGATGAACGACAGATACTTCGGATGGTCGGTGGAGATGCAGGCGGGGGCGAAGATGTGCTCGAAGATCGCCAGCGCTCGAGCCGACCCCAGCCCCTCCTCGGTGACGGTGGGCCCGGCCAGTCGACGCAGCTCGGTCTCTGAAGTCGGATGGTCGAGCGGGGTGTCCTCGGCCAGAGTCCGACGGCGCGAGTACTCGAGCACGAGATTCACGAGATTTCGGGTCTCATCGGATACGACGTGCATGCGGGAATGAAGACTGTCGGTCATGGGTGCTCCTCGGGGCGGTCGATGGGGGTGGGGATCGCCCACCGATAACGAGACTAACCGCAGAGAACCGGTTTGTGATGGGTCGGACGGTGCGGATCGACACGAATTCCTCGCCCGGACCGCAGATCGCAAGTTCTGACTATTATTCATATTTCCTTGCGACAGGTCTCGATGCTGAGGTAGGTTCGACCTCATGAATGGTGCGCAGACGTCCGACACCGAGGATGATCCCCATCGCGAGGACAACCAGAGCTCCGAGCACAGCCGGAGCTCCGAGGCCACCGGACTCCGTGTCCGGGAGGCCATCCGGCGATCGGGGCTCAAACAGCGCAAGATCGCCGCGGCCATCGGCATCGATGAGACGAAATTGTCCAAGGCCCTGTCCGGTCGCCGCCGATTCACCGCCGATGAGCTCCTCGGCGTCGCCACCGCCACCGGCGTGACCGTACGGTGGCTGCTCGGCGACGAGTCACAGGTCTCCGCGCCTCCGCCGAATACGGCGACCGTTCCAGGCGGCGACGAGGATGCGAATCCTAAACGCAGCATCGCCGAGGCGGCATGGACGCTGTTCGGCCGGCACGGCTTCGACGACGTGCGCATCGCCGATATCGCGGCCGTCTCCGGAGTCTCAGCCCCGAGCATCCACTACTACTTCGCGAACAAATCCGACCTCTTCGACGCCGCTCTCGACTATTCGGTCAAACTCGCCTTCGACCGCCAGATCGCGTGGCTCGATGACATTGCGGACCCTGCACAGAGGCTCGAACGCCTGCTGAAGCTGCAGTCGCCGCTGGGGCGCACGGAACGCGGCGAATGGTCGATCTGGCTGCAGGCCTGGGCCCGAATGGCCCTGGAAGGCTCGACACTGACGAACTATCCGCCCAGCTACGAACGCTGGTCGCGCACCGTTCAGTCCACGATCGAGGACGGTCAGCGGACCGGCTGCTTCCGAGCCGGCGATCCGCGCGCCATGGCCGATGAGCTGACCTCCCTTCTCGACGGCCTCGGCATCAAGGTGCTCACCGGAGTGATGGACACCGACGCCCTCTCGCTGCGGCTGCGCTCCTACCTCGACCGCGCCATCTTGAACCCGTCGCCGGTGCGAGCCTCGACCCGAACAGCCACCCCGACCACAACAGAGCACACAACCGATACATCCACCGATCGACTGAAGGAGTCATTATGAACCGCAAGGTCATCCTCACCTGTGCCGTCACAGGAGCCGGAGACACCACCGGCAAGAGCGAACACGTTCCCGTCAGCCCCGAAGAGATCGCGAACGATGCCATCGCGGCTGCCCGAGCCGGGGCGTCGGTCGTCCACATCCACGTCCGCGACCTCGAGACCAAACAGGGTTCACGGGAGGTCGCCTACTACCGCGAAGTCGTCCGCCGCATCCGCGCCTCCGATGTCGACCCGGTCATCAACCTCACCGCCGGAATGGGCGGCGACCTCGTCATCGACCCACAGGATCCGCTGACCACGATGCCCGGCACGGACCTCATCAACGCCCTCGACCGTCTCCCTCACGTCGAGGAGCTGCTGCCCGAGATCTGCACGATCGACTGCGGCAGCCTCAACTTCGGCGAAGGGTCGAACCTCTACGTCTCGACCCCCGACATGCTCCGCGAAGGCTCGAAGCGCATCCAGACCCTTGGCGTGCGTCCCGAGCTGGAGATCTTCGACACCGGAAATCTGTGGTTCGCCAACGTCCTCGTCGAAGAGGGACTCATCGACGCCCCGCCGCTGTACCAGCTGTGCATGGGCATCCCCTATGGTGCCCCCGCCGACCCGGGACTGCTGGCGGCGATGGTGAACATGCTGCCGAAGGGTGCGCAGTTCACGTCCTTCGCCATCGGCGCCAACCAACTGCCGTGGGTGGCCCACTCCGTGCTCGCCGGCGGTCACGCCCGCGTCGGGCTCGAGGACAACCTCTACCTGTCCAAGGGAGTCAAGGCCACGAACGCCGACCTCACCACTCGCGCCGTCGACATCATCACCAGCCTCGGCTCGTCCGTGGCCACCCCCGATGAAGCCCGCGAGATCCTCGATCTGCGCGTGCAGACACCGACCATCACAGGAGACGATCTGTGAACGATTCCACCCCCGCATCGCCCGCTGCTGGCTCGCCGGAGTTCCCCGACTTCGATGCGGTCGACACCATCACGTGCATCGGCGCCGGAACGATCGGCGGCGGCTGGGCCGCGTACTTCCTCGCCCAGGGCTACCGGGTGAAGATCTGGGATCCGGCTCCCGACGCCGGCGACAAGTTCAACCGACTCCTCGACGCGGCGTGGCCGGCCCTGGCCGAACTCGACATGGTCGCAGGCGCCGACCGAACCGCGTGGTCGATCCACACCGACCTCGCCGAGGCGGTCGCGGGCACGGGGTTCGTCCAGGAGTCCGCTCCCGAAGATCTCGCGCTCAAGCGCGGCCTCCTCGCCCAGATCGATGAGGTGTGCCCGCCGGATATCGTCATCAGCTCCTCGACTTCGGGCTACAGCATGACCGAAATGGCCACCGAGGCGGCCCACCCCGAACGACTCGTCGTCGGCCATCCGTTCAATCCGCCCTACCTCATCCCCTTGGTCGAGGTCGTGGGCGGACAGTCAACGTCGGCCACCGCTGTCGACTGGGCCGCAGACTTCTTCACCCACATCGGCAAGTCCGTCATCCGCATGGACCGTGAAGTCCCCGGCTTCATCGCCAACCGACTGCAGGAAGCACAGTGGCGGGAGGCCCTGTACATGGTCGAGCAGGGCGAGGCCACGGTCGAGCAGATCGACCGCTCGATCACCGATGGTCCGGGTCTGCGGTGGCCGTTCCAGGGGCCGATGCTCACGTTCCATCTCGCCGGCGGTGAGGGCGGAATGGCGCATATGCTCGACCATTTCGGTCCGTCGCTGAAGTCCCCGTGGACGCGCCTGACCGCTCCCGAGCTCAGCCAGCAGCTGCGAGATGATGTCGTGGCCGGCTGCGATATCGAAGCCGGTGACCGTTCCATTGCCGACCTCGTGGCTCATCGTGATGCCGGAATCATCGCCCTGCGTCGGCTCACGACGCAGTTGGACGCCACGGCAGACTCCAGCGAAGCCCAGTCGTCGGACGGCAATTCGGGGCACCCGGCATCCCCCGCCGCGGATTCTGCTCCCCCGTCCTCCGCACCGACGGCGGCGACCGCCTCGGCGTCGAAGCTGAGCACGTACAGCACCGAGGTCGTGCCCGAGTGGATCGATTACAACGGGCACATGTCCGAGGCCTTCTATGTCCTCGTCTTCGGATTCGCGACCGACCAGGTGATGGATCAGCTCGGCCTCGATGCCGCCTACCGAGAATCCCAGAAGGCGTCCCTGTATACGGTCGAATCCCATATCCGCTACCTCGACGAGGCGGCTCTCGGCGACCGACTCACCGTCGTCCCGCGCCTCGTCAGTGCCGGAGAGAAGAAGCTGCACCTGGCCTATGAGATGTATGTCGGGGACCGACTCGTGTCCACCGAGGAGATCATGGCCCTCCACGTCGATCAGACCACGGATCGCGTCGTGCCCTTCCCGGACACGGCGGCGGAGCGGATCTCTCAGGTCGTCACGGAGCGCCCGGAGTGGGTCGGTCGCTCGATCGGCTGACTCGTCAGGAATCGAGAAGTCAGCCCGGGCTCAGCCCGCTATTCTTAAAGCCATCGCTTCAGTCGAAGCCGAATATCCGGACCCGAATCCGTTCCATGAGGAGTCATCATGACCACCACGACTGCCGACGTCATGTTCACTGCGACCGCCGAGCTGCTGGGCGACCGTCCGATTCTGCGCCTGCCGCAAGATGCCAGCGATCAGCTGCCCTCCCGCGGGCAGGTGGCCGTCACCGGCGCCCTCGACGGCACGGAATTCAGCACTGTCGTCGAACCCGATGGCCTTCGCGGCCATTGGATCAGTCTTGATGAGGACCAATGGAAGAAGCTCGGTGTGAAAGAAGGCGCGTCGGTCGAGGTCGGTCTGACGCCGACGAAGGACTGGCCGGAGGTAACGGTTCCCGCGGATCTCCGCACGGCTCTCGATTCCGCCGGCGATCTCGACGATGTGTGGTCCGGTCTGACGCCGATGGCACGGTGGGAATGGGTGCGTTGGATCAAGGCGACGAAGAACGCCGATACCCGCGCTCGTCGTGTCGACGTCGCGATCTCGAAGCTCGAGTCGGGCAAACGTCGTCCCTGCTGTTTCGACCTGTCCTCCTGCACGGATCCGGAACTGGCGAAGAGCGGAAAGCTGCTCGGGCTGTCCTGACCTGGCGCAGCCCGATCGCGGCACCAAAGTGAACTTCAGTTCGAGAACAGGAGTCCATCAATCCGGTTACGGTGCTCGCAGCACCGCGCGCCTCGGGCGCACCGTCAGAGTGAGTCCTGCCCCGAGCACGGAGACGGCTGCGGCCGCTGCGAAGAGCAGCCAGAACCCGCCGACCAAGGCGACGAGCCCGGCGCCCAGGAGCGGGCCGATCAGCTGGCCGAGATTCGCGGAGCTGTTGACGAGGCTGAGGTCTCGGGCGTGGTCATCGGGGTCGAGCAGAAGGTCCGTGGCGAGTGCGAGGCTGACCGCCATATAGGCACCGTATCCGGCGCCCATGACTCCGGCCGCCACAGCGGTCATCGTGAAGCTGGGGCTGATGAGGATGATGATTCCGGAACAGGCCTGGACCAGTGCGGCGACGACCGTCCAGAGGCGTCGGCTGCCTCGTCTGTCCGTGACCATGCCGACGAGGATCGAGGCGGCCACGACGAAGACGGTGTAGATGACGATGAGGATGAGCAGACTGTTCTCGGCGTCGGCGGCGGGGATCATGATGCCGTAGAGGAGGAAGAACAGCAGCAGCGAGGTGCCGAAGGCATTGCCGACGTTGACGATGAAGCGGCTGATGAGCAGCCGTGTGAAGCTCGGATCGACGAGTGAGGACTCCCGTGGCCGGATGAGTTCGCGTCGGGCGTGGATCTCGAGCACGGCTGCGGGTGGCAGCGGCGGATCGGGCAGCAGCAGCGCAGTGACGGTGCCGACGACGAAGATGAACCCGGCGAGCACTATATAGGACGCGCCCGTGCTCAGGCCCAGCAGCACGATCGCGGCGACGCCGACGACGACTCCGACCGCCTGAGCAGAGCTGGCCGCGGCCGACGCCGCACCGCGTTGGTCATCGAGCTGGTCGGCGATGAGTGCGGTCAATGCCGACGATGCCACGGACACACCGACCGAGGTGACCACCCAGGCGGCGCCGACCCACAGCGGCCCTTCTGCACTGCCCGTGAGCACGAGGCCGAGTGCCGCGAGTACCGATCCCCCGATCGCCCAGGGGCGTCTTCTCCCGAAGCGGGAGCGCGTGCGGTCGGAGAGCCGACCTGCCATCGGTGCTGCGATGATCCCGGCCAAGCCTCCGGCCAAGAGCACGAGCCCGGACCAGACGACCCCGTCGATCCAGTGTCCGCTCTGAGTGTCGAGCTGCAGCGGCAGGAGAAGTTGGATGGGTGTCAGCTGAACCGTCCAGATCGCCAGCCAGGCGAGCGTGAACCACACCATCCACCCCACCGAGACTCGCGTTCGCGCGGCAGGTCCGCCTCGGCGAGGTGGAGGGCTGACCGCGCTCATGACCGAGCCGCGGCAATGAGATCCCGATACCAGCGGTAGGAGGCCTTCGGCGTCCGAGTTCCGGTCTCCATGTCGACGTGGACGAGGCCGAAGCGCTGGCTCCATCCATCGGCCCATTCGAAATTGTCCAACAGCGACCACACGGTGTGCCCGTCGATGCGCACACCTGCCGCCTTCGCATCAATGACCGCGCCGAGGTGGTCGCGCAGATAGTCGATCCGCTCGGAATCGACGATCTCCGCTTCCGTGGTGTCCGGTTCGGGGAACGATGCCCCGTTCTCGGTGATGATGATCGGCGGCAAGACCGACGCGTAGCGCTGAGCCATGTCGATGAGGAAATCGCGCATCGTATCCGGTCGGATCGGCCACATCGGACCGAACCCGGTCACCGGCGCTCCGGGAGTGGGCACCATCTCGAACGGCACCGGTCCGGCCGAGGCACGAACCGTGGTCGGGTTGTAGTAGTTGAAGCCGTAGACCTCGTTCGGTGCCGAGATGAGGTCCATATCGCCGTCCGCAATGGGCATTTCGACGCCGAAGGCACTGAGGTCTGGATAGGTTCCCAGAAGCAGCGGGTCGGTGAAGAGTCGATTGTGGATCGCGTCGAGCAGGCCCGCGGCGGCTTTGTCCTCGGCAGACTCTGAAACAGGAAGGATGAGACTGTGGTTGAACGTCGGTGCGGCCTGAACAGCGCCGTGCTCACGCAGAATGGGTGCGGCGATCCCGTGTGCCAACAACTGGTGGTGGACGGTGGGCAGGGATTCGAAGAGCAGAGTATGCCCAGGGGCCAACTCCCCCAAAGCGTAGCCCTGCAGCGATGTCGAAGCGGGTTCGTTGATCGTGTACCAGTGGCGGACACGATCGCCGAGGCGGTCAGCGACCACCGCCGCATAGTCGCCGAAACGGTAGGCGGTGTCGCTGTTGAGCCATCCGCCGTCCTTCTCGAGTGCGACCGGCAGGTCCCAGTGGTAGAGCGTCGGTTCCGGGGTGATCCCGGCGTCGAGCAATCCGTCGACGAGGCGGTCGTAGTAGTCGAGTCCGGCGTGGTTCACGGAGTCGTCGGTGCCGGCGTTCGGGATGACTCGGGACCAGGAGATGGAGAAGCGGTACCTATCGACGCCGAGCCCTGCAAGCAGTGCGATGTCCTCGTCGTACCGGTGGAAGCTGTCGGGTCCAGGTTCGGCAGTGCTGCCGTCGACGATGTTGCCCGGTGCGTCGACGAAATCATCCCAGATGCTGCGTCCGCGACCGACTGCGGTGCGTGCCCCTTCGACTTGGAAGGCGGCTGTGGCAGCGGAGAAGTGCATTCCAGCCAGTGCGTCGACGTTGCTCGGAAAATTGCCCACCATGAACCGAATATGCCACGGAAAGCGAACCGCAGCAAGGCTCCCACCAGTACAAATGGATTGGCTTGATACGAAGGGACCGACGGTGCGACACAGACCGCTCGTCAGAAGGTCCTATCAGACCAGATCGAATCGGTCGGATCGGTCACATCGCATTCAGTCGCTGTCTGTGGCAATCTCGGCCGATGCCCATATGAGCGGGATCTGCAGCGGCAGTCTCGCCAAGGCGATGGCCCGCCCCTTGGGATCGTTCCAGTGTTTGACCACTGTGTAGATGTTGGCAGGGAAGACGCCGACCATGAGCACCGCGGAAGCGGCACCCCCGAGGCGCCGTGTCCCTGTGTTGGCCATCAGTCCCGCACAACCGAGTTCAGCGATGCCGCTGGCGTAGGTCCAGAAGCGCGGGTGGCCCAGCCGAGGCGGGACGATGGAGTCGAAGAGCTCGGGCCGGGAGAAGTGGGCAACGCCGGCCAGGCCCAGAATGCCGGTCATGATCGCCGTCTTGGTTGTCATTCCGAGTCCGTCCTGGTGGAGCTTAGGGGAATCGAACCCCTGACCTTTTCATTGCGAACGAAACGCTCTACCAACTGAGCTAAAGCCCCTCTTCCGGTTTCAGCTTACGCCTGCTCCCGGCGTTCGACCAAAATCGCGCGGCCCCAGACGGGGATCGACCGGCACGGCCTGTCACCGGGGGCGGATCCGGTGGAGCCCCTTGATCTCGGCGGGTAGAGTCGAAAGAGAGTCCCCTCTACGAAAGGACCGACATTGGCAGAAGAATTCGGAACAGTCGTCATCGGCGCAGGCCTCGCAGGAGGCACCGTGGTCGAATCGCTGCGCGACGCCGGCTACACGGCGCAGATCGCTCTCGTCGGCGCCGATCCTGCAGCTCCGTACTACCGGCCGGACCTGTCGAAGAAGGTGATGATCGAAGGGTCGGATCCTGCCGATTCGGCGCTCCGAGGAGAAGACTGGTATCCCGCTCACGATGTGTCGACGTTCTTCGGCACCTCGGTGCCCTCCATCGACAGAGAAGCCCAAACGGTGGCCCTCGACGACGGACGAGAGCTGTCCTATGGGCAGGTGATCCTCGCGACCGGAGCGGTGCCCCGCACGTTCGATGTCCCCGGCGCCCAGCTGGGCAATATCCACACTCTCCGCGATGCCGGGGACGCAGTGGCCATCCGCTCGCAGTTCGGCGACGGCAAGAAGGTCGCGGTCATCGGCGGCGGCTGGATCGGCCTGGAGGTCGCGGCAGCGGCGAAGTCCCACGGCTGCGATGTCACGGTCGTCCTCCATACCGACGCTCCCCCGTTCTCCTCCGTCCTCGGACAGGAGCTCGGAGAGTACTTCGAGGATCTGCACCGAAAGAACGGAGTGAACTTCCTCAAGAACGCCGATACGACCGCGTTCACCGGTGGCTCCGCGGTCGAAGCCGTCGAGACGTCCGCGGGAAGCGTCCCCGCCGATCTCGTGGTGATCGGAATCGGCGCCGATCCCGCCATCGACCTGGCTTCCTCGGCGGGATTGTCGACCGAGAACGGAGTGATCGTCGACGAGCAGATGCGCACCTCGGACGGCAACGTGCTGGCAATCGGCGATATTGCGAATGCGCAGAACACTCTGCTCGGCGAACGTCTGCGCGTTGAGCACTGGGACAACTCTGTGCGCCAGGCCGAGGTCGCAGCCTCGACGATCAGCGGCGGAACCAAATCCTACGACTGGCAGCCGTACTTCTACACCGACCAGTTCGACCTCGGCATGGAATACGTCGGCCACGGCGCCCCCGAGGACGACGTCGTCATCCGCGGCGATAAGTCCAGCGGCGAGTTCATCGTCTTCTGGCACCGTGACGGCACGGTCACCGCGGCCATGAACGTCAATGTCTGGGACTACGGCGACGAACTCCGTGCGCTCATCGGTAAGGCCGTCACCGCCGATCGACTCGCAGACGAACAGGTGCCCGTCGGCGAACTCTGAATCGGGCTGACTCCGAGTCCGGCGGACTCCGAGCCGGACCGATCAGCCCTTGATCGATGACTCTGCGGGGTCGGTGATTCGAATGTCACCGGCCCCGCGGTATCTGTGCCTACTCTGGCATCCTGGTAGGCATGGATTCGCTCTTCGCCGATGAGGCTTTCGACCGCCGACCGAGAATCGTCGCACCCGGCGCGGTCTGGGTGCCGGGCTTCCTCAATGCCCAGGCACAGCAGTGGATCATCGCCCGCTACGCCGAATGGCAGTCGGGTCCGGTTCCACCCCATGCCACGACGATCGCCGGCCACCCGATGAGCGTGACGACGATCGGTCTCGGTTGGCATTGGCAGCCCGGGCGCTACGACCGGCGTGCCGTCGACGTCAACGACAAGGTGGTGCTGCCTTTTCCCGATTGGATGACCCGGTTGGGCCGACAGGTTCTGCAGTCGGCAGTTACGGTCGTCGAGGACTCCGCGGAGTTCGCCCCGGGAACCGCTGCCGCTTGGGGATTCGATCCTACGGCCTACCACCCGGATGTGGCGCTCGTGAACTACTACGACGAGCACGCGAAGATGGGCATGCACCAGGACAAGGACGAATTCGATCCCGCCCCCGTCGTCTCCCTGTCACTCGGCGATACGTGCCTCTTCCGGTTCGGGAACACCGAGACCCGCAACCGTCCCTTCGACGATCTGCGCCTGGCGTCGGGCGACGCCTTCGTCTTCGGAGGACCTGCCCGCTTCGCCTATCACGGGGTCCGATCGATCCAAGCGGGAACCGCACCGGATGCGGGACGGCTGGACCACCTCGGCGGTGGCAGGATCAACATCACGATGCGTACGACCGGACGGGACTGAGCGACGCGACCACGTGGCTGAGCGACCCACCACCGCGACAGCAACGGACCCGAGCAGCTGAACGTACCGAGCGAACGGCGCCCTCAGAGAACGGCGGACTCAGGATTCCTGCGCGTCTGGGTCGCCGTCGATGACGCCTTCGGGCGGCGCTGCGAGCCGATTCGGTGCCGTCTTGCGGAACACCGGCTGTCCGGACAGCACGGCTGACCTGGCCAAGGTGTTGCTCGCGACCGAGGACACGATGATCAGACACAGCACGGCGATGACTGCCATGATCAGCGAGGTCCAGGAGAACCCGGACGAGTACAAGTCGAATACGAAGGCCGCGATGACGATGAACGGCATGCCCAGCCCGGTGGCCGGAGAGAACACGTTGATCCGCGACAGTGCGTCGCGCACCCGGAACATCGCCAATGCGGAACCGAGCAGGAGCAGGGAACCCGTGATTCCGAAGATCCCGACGAGGGTCGTGGCCAGTGTTTCGTTCATCAGCGGTGCCCCCTCGTGAGGATGCGCGACAGGGCGATCGTGGCGAGGATCCCTACCATAGAGGACAGGAAGATCACGTCGAGGACGATCGACGAGGACACGGCGATGCCGAGCATCGTGACGATCGCGATGGACGAGAAGTAGATGAGGTCCGAGACCACCGCGCGTGAGCCCTGGTCGCGGGCGGTGAGCACGCGGATGAGGCCGATGATGATGGCAGCGGCGAGGATGACCGCGCAGATGGCGGCGATGACGATCATGAGCGTCCTCCCTGCGGATCGGCGTGTGGTCCCGGCGCCCGACCGCGGGTCATGGACAGCAGTCGCGACTCCATATCGATGAGTCCGTCGAGGGCGGATTCCTCCGACTCCTCGAACAGGGCGTGGACGAAGATCACCGGCGGAGTCATCGACGTGCCGGCGGCGATCGCTGTGACCAGTGTGCCGGGAGTGATGGTGATCGAGGATGCGAAGAGCGTGACTTCGAGGTCGGTGGCGCAGCGCATCGGCAGCTCGACGATCATCGGTTGGGCGTAGTCGCTGTGGAAGAGTCGGGCGACAATGGTCGCCGACCCAGTGATGATCGCCCAGACGATGAAGCCGACGTAGGAGATTCCGTGGATGAGGCGCATCACGGTGCCATCACCGCCTCGATGTAGTCGCTGTGGTCGAGCAGACCCTCGGCTGCCCGGTGCGTGAGGTCGAGCAGAGGCTCCGGGTAGCAGAAGAGCGCGACGGAGACACCGATCATGATCGTGGCGGGCACCAGCAGTCGGGCGGGAATGCGCACGCTGCGCATGATCGGTTCGGCCGGGGCGCGCCCGGTCTCAGCAGAGTCCGGACGGTACGTCTGCATCGGAGGTCCCCAGAAGGTGTTGCGCCAGGTGCGCTGAAGCGCCAGCAGGCTGATGAGTGCGCCTGCCACGACGGCTGAGACGAGGATCCAGCCGAAGCCGCCGCCGGTATCGGTGGACGCCCTGATGAGTCCGACCTTGCCCCACAGTCCCGAGGTCGGCGGCAGACCGACGAGGGAGAAGAGTCCGAGGATCATGAGGATGGTCGCCCACCGCTCGCGTGAGGCGAGCCCGGAGAGTTTGCGGAAGGAACCGGTGCCGTAGGTCTGTTCGACGGCGCCCATGATGAGCAGCAGACCCGCCATCGTGATCATATGGTGCATCATGTAGAACGCACCGGCACCGAGGGCCGCCGAAGTCAGCAGGGTGACGCCGATGAGAATGTGGCCGACGCCGGCGGTCATCTGGAATCCGAGCACATTGCGCACGCGCACCTGCCCGAATCCGGAGATCGCACCGATGAGGATGCTCGCCACCGCGACGATGAGGATGGCGACCGCCCACGGGGCGGGTTCACCGTAGACGGTGGTGTAGATGCGGTAGATCGCGTAGAGCCCGACTTTCGAATGCAGACCGGAGAACAGCGACATCATGCCCGCCGAGGTGTTCGGATAGCTGCGGACGAGCCACCCGTGGAAGGGCGCGCCGCCGGCCTTGATGAACAGTGACAGCATGACGACGCCCAGAGCAATCGCGGCCTGACCGGTCGGGCGTCCCTGATCGGCCAGAACGGCGAGGTTGACCGTGCCGGTGGCGCCGTAGACGAATCCCACGCCGATGAGCAGCATCGTCGAGGTCAGCAGGTTGACCATCACGTAGAGTCGCCCGATTCCGAGTCTGCGCCAGGTGCCGGTGACGGCGATGAGCGCATAGGCGGGCAGCATCATCACTTCGACGAAGACGAAGAAGTTGAACAGATCACCTGTCAGCAGCGCACCGTAGACACCGGTGAGCATCATCAGGATGAGTGCCGGGACGAACCGGTACTGGTCCTCTCCGGTGGTGACGAGGAACAGGCTGCTGACGAACGCGACCAAAGAGGTGAGGACGAGCATGAGCGCGGTGAACGTGTCCGAGACGAACACGATCGCCAGACCCGGCACATAGTCGCCGACCGAATGGGCGAGCACCGGAGTCGAGGCGTGCACCCCGAGCAGGGCGATGCCGCTGCCGCCGACCAGCATAGGTACAGCGAGCAGGAGCAGCCGGTCGAAGGTGCGTGAGGTGATGAGCACGCTCAGCGCGGAGGCCAGGAGCGGGATGCCGATGAGCAGGAGGAGCAGTGCGGAGTTCATGAGTCGCGCTCCTCCCCCGTCTCGGGATTGCGTTTCTGGTCATCGTCATGGCCGAGTACGGCCAGAGCGAGCATGAAGATCGTGACCGCCAAGGTGATGACGATGGCGGTGAGGACGAACGCCTGCGGCAGCGGGTCGGCCGCCTCGGCGAGGTCTCCGCGACCGGCGAGCGGCTCGCCTCTCCAGGCGCCGACTCCGGCCGACAGCAAGATGAAGTTCGCGGCGTGGGAGATGAGGGTGAGTCCGAAGACTCCCCGGACCATGGAGCGCTGCATCATGAGGTAGACGCCGCCGGCGGTGAGGACGCCGATCGTCAGTGCCAGGATCATGCTTCCTCCTCGTCTCCGTCGGCCGGTGGGTCCCCGTGGAGGATATGCGTCGAGTTCGCCCGCACCTTCGCTTCCTCGGACTTGTCGGCGCCGCGACGCCGGCTGCGTTCGGGGCGTTCGCCGCGGATGGCTTCCATCGGGCCGCTGAGCTCACCGTAGAGCAGCTCATCGGCCCGTTCGCGGGTGCGTTCGACGTCGCGGCGGATGATGCCGTTGGTGAGCACGTCGTCGCCGGCCGGCGTGGCCGCGGAGTCCGAGACGCCGAGGAGGTTGAACGAGAGCAGCATGAGGCCGAGCACCGCAAAGTAGACGCCGACGTCGAAGAGCATCGATGTCGTCCAGTGCTGACCGGCGAATTCGGTGTGCATCGGCTGGAGGAACGAACCGGCGAAGAGGAGGCCGATGATTCCCGTGACCACTGCTGTGGCGACTCCGGAGCCGATGAGGTACAGGGGCGCACGCGGCGGACCGATCGCCCGGTCCTTCGGCGTGGACAGGTAGGCCAGGCCGATGACGGCAGACCCGACGAGGGCGGCGATGAAGCCGCCTCCCGGGGAATTGTGGCCGCGCCAGAAGATCAGCAGCGAGCTCACCGCCAGCAGCGGGCCGAGGATCTTCAGGGTCAGCTGCAGAGGGATGACGTTCGGCCAGGCCTCGTGGACGGCACGATAGGCGGTGGTGCCTTTGGGGCGGATCGACACCCACGGCGGCCGCGGCGGCTCCGGGATGTTCTCGGCCGGCGGGTCGATGAACTTGTCCTTGACCGTCGACATCACCGCGACGATCGCGATTCCGGCCATGCCGAGGACGGTCAGCTCACCGAGGGTATCAAGGGCACGGAACTCGACGAGGATCGTGTTGACGATGTTCTTTCCGCCGCTGATCTCCGGGGCTTTGTCGAGGTAGTACAGGCCGAGGTCGGACCGTTCCCGACGACCGTTGAGCGCCAGAGTGAGTCCGGCCACGCTCGCCCCGACGATGATCGCGAGGATCAGCCGCGGTGTCTGCTTGCGCTTCGGGTACTTCCAGAACGACCGGGGCAGCTTCTGCAGCACGAGCATGATGACGATGATCGTCATCGCTTCGACGAGCAGCTGGGTCAGGGTGACGTCGGGGGCGCCGAGAGCCAGGATCTGCACGGTGGCGAGGATTCCGATGGCAGACAGCGCCACGACGGTGGTCAGTCGCGAATGCGAGGTGCACAGGACGAGCACCGCCACGGTGATGAGGATGAGCAGGATGAGGTCCACGGGGCGGTTGAGGTTCTCCTGCAGCGGTGGCAGACCGGCGAAGACGACGGGAATCGACCCGAGCGCGAGCACGCTCAGCCCGCCCAGGGACATCGCGAGATAGGGTCCGGAATTCATCGGACGGACGAAGGCGGAGAGTCCGTGCCCCAGCCTCTTCAGCCCTGCCGTCAGCCCGGCGATGACATCGGATCCGTCGAACGGCAGCGTGGCCTTGTGGAAAAAGACGAAGACGCGCGAACGGCGCAGGATGATGAGCACGCCGACGGCGATGATGAGGCCCGAAGCGAGCAGTTCGATGTTGAATCCGTGCCACAGCGCCAGATGCACTGGCTCCGTGGCCGTGGGCACCGCCGCCCGCACCACGTGGTCGAGCGGAGTGTCGAGGAGGAAGAGGACGAAGCTCAGCGGAATCGAGGTCAGGATCGGCAGGGCTGCGGCGATGAGCATGATGGGTGAACCGCGGTGGATGCAGCCCTCCTCGGGTTCGCGGCCGTCGATGAAGCTGCCCCAGACGGTCTTCGCACAGTAGGCGAAGGTGAGCACGGATGCGCCGACTGCCACCAGCAGGGTCACCCAACCCGCCCAGGGCCCGCCCGGAGTCTCCCCCAACGCGGTGAACAGGGCTTCCTTGGACACGAAGCCCAACAGCGGTGGAATCCCGGCCATGGACGCACAGCCGATGATCATCACCGTGAACGCCGCCGGGGCGGTGCGCATGAGCTTCGGAATCCGTGCCAGGTCGCGGGTGCCGGCGAGGTGGTCGACGACTCCGACCATCATGAACAGACCGGACTTGAACAGTGCGTGCGCGATGACGTGGAGAGTGGCGGCGGCGATCGCCGCCTCGGTGCCCACACCGATGACGGCGGTGATGAGGCCCAGCTGAGACACCGTCGAGTAGGCCATGAGCTTCTTCACGTCATGCTGATTGAGAGCGAACCAGCCGCCCAGGCAGGCGGTGAGCAGTCCCGCCGTCACAAGCAGAACGTTCCATGCCGGTGCGGCATGGAAGGTCGGAGAGAACCGGAGCATGAGGAAGATGCCGGCTTTGACGACGGCCGCGGCATGCAGATAGGCCGACACGGGGGTGGCTGCGGCCATCGCGTCGGGCAGCCAGGGGTGGAAGGGGAACTGAGCCGACTTCGTCATGGCTGCGATGCCGACGAGCAGAGCCACCAGCGTCGTGACCTCGGGCTGTCCCGCCCACACCGGCGAGCTGATCGCGTCGGCGAGGTTCGTCGTCCCGGTCACGGCGATGATCACTCCGGTGGCCACCAACAGGCTGAGGCCGCCGATGAACGTGAAGAACATCGTCCGCAGGGCCGGCGCCTGACCGGGTGATCCGGAACGGGCGATGAGGAAGAACGATGCCAGAGACGTCAGCTCCCAGCACACGAACAGCACGAGCACATCGTTGGTGAGCACGAGCGCGACCATGGAGAAGGTGAAGATCACCATCAGCCAGTAGAAGCTCGTGTTCCGTCCGGGGCTGAGGTAGCGGGTCGAATAGATGAACACGACCGCCCCGATGATCAGGGCGATATATGTGAAGACCACACCGATGCCGTCGGCCCGCAGCGCCAGGTCGACGCCGAAACTGGGAATCCACGGATACGACGTCTCCGGGTTGTTCCCGGCCATCACCTGTGCAGCGGTGGGGGTGAACAGCGCAGCCACACCCAGGTAGGCGATGGCGAGCGGCCAACCGCTCTCCCGACCTGCGAAACGGGTGAGGAGAGGAGTGAGAACGACAAGTGCGGCCAGAGCGATTAGCGTTAGGATCATGACCGGGCCTCAACGGCCGCGGGCACAGGTGATCGTTCCTTCACTCGCTGATCCTTCGTGCTCATTCTGACAGACACAGACTTTCGAAGTTTCAGACTATCGACTCGGAGTTCCATGAGCAAAAGCACAAAGAGCCTTCGCCCCTGCCCGAGGCTGTCGGTCTTCTTCGACGCACGCTTCACCCGCACGACCCATCACGATGGGATCTCCCGGTACGGTTCGTGTCTGCTTTCCGCCCTGCTGCGAGCCGTGGAGGGCACCGAGATCGACGTCACCGTGATCATCAGCGATCAGGCACAGCTGGCGCTGCTTCCCGAATGTTCGTGGGTTGAGCTGAACGATCCCACCTCGCCCGCCGAGGTGGCCATCGCCGGAAAGCTCAATGCGCTGGGAGCCGATGTCGTGTTCTCGACGATGCAGACGATGGGTTCGTTCGGTCGCAGGTACGGGCTCATCCTCACCATCCACGACCTCATCTACTACTCCCATCCGAAGCCGCCCGGCGACCTGCCGCTGCCGGTCCGACTGCTGTGGCGGGCGTATCACCTGAGCTTCGCCCCGCAGCGGC
Organism: Brevibacterium pigmentatum; assembly: GCF_011617465.1. Classification (NCBI taxonomy): domain Bacteria; kingdom Bacillati; phylum Actinomycetota; class Actinomycetes; order Micrococcales; family Brevibacteriaceae; genus Brevibacterium; species Brevibacterium pigmentatum. Next base: position 1,736,874 of record NZ_CP050153.1, on the reverse strand, counting down.
TGCTGCTCAACCGCGCCGATGCCGTCGCGGCTGTGTCCGAGACGACGAAGGACCTCATCGCCGCCCACCGTCTGACGGAACGTCCGGTGCAGGTGGTGTCCAACGCCGCCGAGGTGGCCGCCACCGCCACGCGGGCGGCGAACCGGCACGATGCGAAGTCCCTCATCTACATGGGTGCGTTCCTGCCGTACAAGAACGTCGAGTCCCTGATCCGATCTCTCGAGCATCTGCCGGGGTGGACCCTGCACATCGCCAGCCGCATCGATGGTCGGCGGGAAGCGCAGCTGCGTGCCCTCATCCCGGGCCGGGCCAAGGTCGTCTTCCACCGTGGAATCAGCGATGAGGAGTACGCCCGACTGCTGGACCAGTCGACGGCCCTGGTCACCGCCTCGCGCGAGGAAGGCTTCGGTCTGCCCGTCATCGAAGCGATGGCGCAGGGAGTGCCTGTGGCTGTTTCGGATATTCCGATCTTCCGGGAGATCGCTGCCGACGCGGCCGAGTACTTCGACCCGGAGGATCCGGAGTCGATCGCCGAGGCGGTCACCCGACTCACGGATGCCGAGAGGTGGGCGGAGCTGTCCGCAGCCGGTCAGCGTCAGTCCCAGGTCTTCGATTGGGCGAAGTCGGCCGACTCGCTCGTCGAACTCATCAGAGACGTTGCTGCGAAGCGGACGACAGGGTAGCTGAGTCCGCATTGGTGCGGACGATCACCTCAGCGGGAGATTGCGCCCCAGCTGCGCAGGATCCAGTTGTCGCCGGTGAATTCGAACTCTCCGTGACCGCAGTTCCCGAGAACGCCGAGTCGACCGGTTCCGGTCATCTCCATGAGGATCTCGGCCGCAGCGCGCAGCACCGCACCATGGGCAACGATCGCGATCGTCGACGCTTCCGCGGACTGCACGATATCGGTGATGGCGCCTGCGACTCGGCCGCCCGATTCGGTGCGGGACTCACCGCCGGGCGGTGCGATATCGGCACCGGAGGCCCATTCGGCGAGTTCGTTCGGCCAGGTCTCAGCAACCTCGGCGCGAGTGGAGCCCTCCCACTCACCGAAGGCGGTCTCTCGCAGCCTCCGGTCCCGGACAGGCTCGAGGCCGAGGAGCGTGGCCAGGCTGTCTGCGGTCGCAGCGGCGCGCGAGAGGTCGGAGGAGACGATGAGTTCGGGACCGAGCTCGGCGAGGCGCCGGGCGGCCTGTTCGGCCTGTGCCCGGCCCGTGTCGTTGAGGGGGACATCGGACTGCCCCTGGAATCGGCCGGCGACGTTGAAGTCCGTCTGCCCGTGCCGCCAGAACAGAACGGTCTTCGTCATTCGTTCGAGCCGGGTTCCGGCAGCTGCAGATCGATGACCGGGACGTCCTTCCACAGCCGCTCGAGAGCATAGTATTCGCGCTGTTCGGCAGAGAAGACGTGAACGACGATCTCTCCGAAGTCGAGCAGCACCCAGTCCCCTCCCCGGCCTTCTCGGCGCAGAGGGGTGCGGTCGTGGACGAGCTGGACCTCTTGTTCGATCGCGTCGATGACCGCACCGATCTGACGTTCGTTGTCGGCGGAGACGATGAGGAACGCGTCGGTGATGTAGAGCGTGGAGCTCACATCGAGGCCGATGATGTCGGTTCCGAGCTTCTCATCCGCGGCTTTGGCCGCGGTTCGAAGCAGCTGGGTGGATTCGGCGGTCTCGCTCACAAGATCCTTTCGCATGGATGCGGTTGTGGAGGTGGTGTGTCGCAGGTGTTGCTCACAGGAACATGACGAGGGCGATGACGATGAGGGCCAGGGCGAAGAATGCGGCGACGCCGAGGACGATATAGGGCATCTTCGAGGGCTCTTCGCCCATGAGGATCTGTCCGTCCTGCCCGGTCACCGAGCTGGCGCGGATGCGTGAACCGGGAGGGTTCACGGTCTCTTCGTCTTCGTAGTCGGCATTCGGCAGCGACCAGGCTTCGGGCACCGCGTCCATCGGACGGGTCTCCGGGTTTGCGGCCAAGGCGCGTGCCGCGTCATCCGAGCCTGCTTCACCGGTCGATTCGTCGGCGCCTGCGGCGGCAGAGCCGGAGTGGGCCTCGTCCGCAGGACCGGAATCCGGTGTCTGCTGACCACGGGAGTCCCTCTTTCGGGCCTCGTCGACCTCGGGGCTCTGCGCCGAGGCTGCGGTGACGACTCGGACTCCGGACGTCGAGGGCGGCTGCACTATCGGCATCCGACGCGACCGCGAAGTGGATTCCGGTTCGGCCGCGGACTGGTCCGATGAGTCGGCGGTTTCGGGACCACCAACGGGCTCGCCCTTCTCAACCTGGTCGGCCGGCTCGTTCTTCTCAGCCTGATCAGCGGGCTTGTCCGCCTGGCCCGTATCAGCGGTTTCGTCCTTCCCGGCTCGGTCGGCGGGCTTGGCCGCGTCGGTTCCGAGTGCCGGAGCGTCTCCGTCGAGGGCCGAGTACGGCATCGACAGCGCATCATAGGGTTCGCTGTCCACAGTCGTCGGACGCGGTGCCGAGCTCGACGTGACGGGGGCTTCGAAGTCACGAGCGGCAACTTCTTCCGAGGCTCCACCGAAGCCGGCGGTGTCATAGGATTCGTGCTCGGTCTCGTCGGTCTTCGCATCCGATGTCGAATCGGTGGACGAGTCATCAGGAGGGGGCGCCGGAGATTCCGCTTCGACGGAATCTGATCCCGGCTCAGCGGATCCCGACTTCGTTTCCGCAGATCCTGATTCCGAGACTTCCGGAATCGGTCCGGTCAGTCGACCTTCGGCTGCGGCCTGGCGTTCGGCCAGTTCCTTCTCATCCGCGACGACCGGCAGTGCGCCGGTGGACAGATCGCCGTAGAGCGAGAGTCCGTGTTCACGGAGGTACCGCTTCTTCTCGGAACGAGTCTGGAAGTGCGGCAACGGGGCCCGCGTCGGGTCGAGACGATCCTCGGCCTGCACGGGCGGCCGCGACTCCTGCGGGTGGTCCGATGCCAGGGCACCACGTTCGTGGCTGGTCCGCTGCGAGGGTTCGGGGTCGATGCGCGAGGCGGTGTCATCGCTGCTCTCGGCGGCGGGTTTCGCATCGGGCTTCTTCGGGGGCAGCGGACTGAGGAGACCGGCGCGAGAGTTCGGAGCCTCCTTCGGCTGCTCAGGAACCTCTCGTGCTTCGAACGCCTGTTCCGCCGCCAGCCTCTCGGCTTCTCGCCGTGCTCGACGTGACGTGAACTGCTCCTCAGCCATTCTCACTCCTGTACAACTCGTATTTCGCGATGTACTGCACTACGCCGTCCGGTACGAGGTACCAGACGGGGGCACCATCCATCACCCGTTCTCTGCAATCCGTGGACGATATCGCCAGCGCAGGGATCTGCACGAGACTCAGCCGATCGACCGGCAGTCCCTCACCGTGAAGTTCGTGCCCGGGCCGACTGACCCCGACGAAGTGGGCCAGGGAAAACAGCTCATCCACATTCTTCCACGTCAAGATCTGAGCCAAAGCATCCGCGCCGGTGATGAAGAACAACTCGGTGTCCGGACCGTAGCTGCGGGCGAGGTCACGCAGCGTATCGATCGTGTAGGTCGGTCCCGGTCGGTCAACATCGGCTCGAGAGACGGTGAATCGCGGGTTCGATGCCGTTGCGATGACGGTCATCAGATACCGGTGCTCGGCACTGCTGACCTCTTCGACGTCCTTCTGATACGGCCGTCCCGTGGGGACGAATACCACCTCGTCGAGGTCGAAGGTCGCCTGAACCTCACTTGCCGCGACGAGGTGGCCGTTGTGGACGGGGTCGAAGGTACCGCCCATGACACCGACTCTGCGTCTGTGCTCTGCCATATCAGTGGCGGTGCGAGATGCCCTTCCACGATCGGGACACAACGCCCATCGTGATGAAGATCGCCAGGGTGATGAGGCCGTACCAGATCGGATCCATCGGCAGCTCGACGTGGGCTGCGTGTTCCCCGCCTTCGGCTGCGGCCATAATGGCTGCGTTCACGTCATTTCTCCTTACTCAGTGATCCGATGCGCGCAGAGCGCATCGGCGTCATTACCTTCTCAGTTTCTCATGAACGACCGGGGATTCCGGCATCGACATGACTTCTTACTGTTCCGATGTCTCACCAGGTCGGGCAGTGCGTGCCCTGAACGCGGAGCGTCGGAGTCGGTTGGGACTCAGGAATCGGACTCAGGAACGGACCTGACCGTTGCCCATCATCACCCACTTCGTGGTCGTCAGCTGCTCGAGCCCCATCGGTCCGCGAGCGTGCAGCTTCTGCGTGGAGATGCCCACCTCTGCGCCGAAGCCCAGCTCTCCCCCGTCGGTGAATCGTGTGGAGACGTTGACTCCGACCGCTGCGGCATCGATGGCGGTGACGAAGGTGTCCGCGTTGTCGAGGTCCTTCGTCACGATCACCTCGGTGTGGCCGGAGCTGTAGGCGCGGATATGGTCGATGGCCTCTTCGATCCCGGAGACGAGCTTGATGGCGATCTCCAGTCCCAGGTATTCCTTGGCCCAGTCGCGCCTGGACACTCGTCGGACCTTCATCCCTGCCGGTGCCAGTGCTGAGACATCGGAGTCGGCGTGGACGATGACTCCGGCACCGTCGAGGCGTTCGAGGATCTTCGGCAGCACACGCTTCGCGGCCTTCTCGTGGACAAGCAGCGTCTCCAGCGAGTTGCATACGCTGGGGCGGTGCGTCTTCGAGTTGAGGACGAGGTCGACGGCGGTCTTCACCGTCGCTGTCGAGTCGATGAACATGTGCACATTGCCCACACCGGTTTCGATGACGGGCACGATCGATTCCTGCACGACCATGTTGATGAGGTCGGCGCCGCCTCGGGGAATGAGCAGATCGACGTAGTCGCGGGCGTGCATGAGCACGTGCGCGCCTTCGCGTCCGTATTGGTCGATGCCGCTGATCGAGTCGGCCGGCAGGCCCGCCGATTCGACGGCCCTGCGGAGGACGGAGATGATCTCCGTGTTCGAGTTCTGTGCGGCCGAACCGCCGCGCAGGACCGAGGAGTTGCCGGATTTGAGTGCGAGGACGGCGATATCGACGGTGACGTTCGGACGAGCTTCGTAGATCGCGCCGATCACGCCCATCGGCACACGGTTCTGAGTGAGTCGGATGCCGTTGGGCAGGGTGCGTCCGACGACGACGTTGCCGACCGGGTCGGCGAGGTCGATGACGTCCTCGACGGAATCGGCGATCGCTGCGATGCGATCGGCGTCGAGGCGCAGACGGTCGAGCAGAGACTCGCTCATCCCGTTCTCGGTGCCGGCGGCGATGTCGGCGTCATTGGCTTTGACGATGCGGTCGGTGTTGCTGCGCAGAGCCTCGGCGATGGCCCCGAGTGCCGCATTCTTCTCCGCGGTCGAGGCCGTCGCCAACAGACTGGAGGTGGACTTCGCGTTGCGCACGATGCGAGTGACTCCGCGGACGGTCTTCGGGTGGATCTCGGCTGCTGCTGTCATGGGCTATCTCCCCCCGCTCACCTGTGTGAGAACGAGATCGTTTCGATGGATGACCTCTTTACGGTAGTCATTTCCCAGACGGGTGCCAAGTTCCTCGGTCGTGGAGCGGAACATCAGCGGCAGCTCGTCCGAGGAGAAGTTCGTCATTCCGCGCGCGATGACCGCGTCGTCGAGATTGCGGATCTCGACCGGGTCACCTGCTTCGAAGTTCCCGCTGCACGCAGTGACGCCGGCAGCGAGGAGTGAGGTTCCACGGGAGAGCACAGCGGTTTCGGCGCCTCTGTCGATCGTCACCGTTCCGAACGTCCGGGCAAGGTGCCGCAGCCACAGCAGGCGGGTGCCGCGTCGTTTGTGAGTGACCGCGAAGTAGGTGCCCACGGCCTCTCCCGACAGCGCCGAGGCGGCCTGCGGTGCCGAGGTCAGCACGGCCGGGATGCCCGAATCGGCGACCATGATGGCGGCGTCGACCTTCGTGGCCATTCCGCCGGTGCCGGTCCCTGCCGTTCCGACACCGCCGATGGCGAGGTCGTCGAGATCGCTGGGACCGTGGACCCGGTCGATCAGCCGGGAGCCGGGCAGGTCGGGAGGCCCGGAGTAGAGAGCGTCGACATCGGACAGCAGCACGAGCGCATCGGCGTGAGCCAAGTGGGCGACGAGCGCCGCCAATCGGTCGTTGTCACCGAAGCGGATCTCCTCAGTGGCCACGGCGTCGTTCTCGTTGACGACGGGCAGTGTGCCCAGGGCCAGGAGCTTGTCGATGGCACGCTGCGCGTTCTTGTACTGGGTGCGCCGGATCAGATCATCGGCGCTGAGCAGAACCTGACCGGGAACGAGATCGTAGCGTCCCAGAGCGCGCGTGTATGCGGCCATGAGCAGTCCCTGACCGACCCCAGCGGCTGCCTGCTGGCTGGCCAGATCACGGGGACGCTTCTTCAGCCCCATCGGCTCCAGCCCCGCCGCGATCGCTCCGGAGGATACGAGGATGACTTCGTGACCGGCCGACCGGTGAGCCCCGATGACATCGGTCAGGGCGATGAGTTTGGCCTCGTCGAGTCCGCCGTCGATCGTCGTCAGAGAGGACGAACCGACCTTGACGACGACACGGCGGGCGTGGGCGATGTCGTTACGCACGGACGCTGCGGAGGAGCCCGCCTGAACCGCGGCGCTCACTCCTCGTCGGCTCCCTCAGCAGACCGCGTCGCGGGCGCACCCTGGCTGCTCTCGCGGTGAGCGCGTTCGGCCAAGCGCTCCTGTTCGAACTCGGCCCGCGTCGCGGCCTTCGCGTCCATCTTCTCGTGATAGGCCGCCTTGCGCTCCTTGCGTGTGGCTCGCGCATCCTCGTCGAGTCGGGCGTCCGATCCGCGGGAGCCCAGCAGCTCGGCACCGCCGACGGTCGTGGGGTCCCAGTCGAAGACGACACCGTCGTCTCCGCCGACGACGATCGTGTCACCGGGTTTGGCACCGGCCTTGAACAGCGCCTCTTCGACGCCGAGGTGTTCGAGCCGGTCGGCCAGGTAGCCGACTGCTTCGTCGTTGCCGAAGTCCGTCTGCTGCACCCATCGCCGAGGCTTGTCGCCGAGCACACGGAAGAGCGGTCCGTCGGAGGATCGTTCGGAACGGACTTCGAAGCCGCGATCGTCGACGGCCTTCGGACGGATGACGATGCGCTGCGGTGTCGCTTCGAGCTCGGCGCGACGTTCCCGTTCGGCGAGCACGAGTTCGGCCATGGCGAACGAGAGCTCCCGGAGACCGGCATGGCTGACGGCTGAGATCTCGAAGACCCGGTAGCCCGCGGCCTCGAGGTCGGGACGGACGATATCGGCGAGATCTCGGCCGTCGGGAATATCGACCTTGTTCAGCGCCACGAGCTTCGGGCGATCGGAGAGCGGCAGGAGTCCGCTGCCGTCATCGAGGTCGACGGCATAGGCGGCGAGCTCGGATTCGATGATCGTGAGGTCGGAGACGGGATCGCGTCCGGGCTCCCAGGTGGCCATGTCGATGACATGGACGAGACCGGCGCAGCGTTCGACGTGGCGGAGGAACTCGAGGCCGAGTCCCTTGCCCTCCGATGCGCCGGGAATGAGTCCCGGAACATCAGCGACCGTGTAGCGCGTGTCCCCGGCCTGGACGACCCCGAGGTTGGGCACGAGCGTCGTGAACGGGTAGTCGGCGATCTTCGGCTTCGCGGCAGAAAGCGCGGCAATGAGGCTTGATTTGCCCGCCGATGGGTAACCCACGAGGGCGATATCGGCGATCGTCTTGAGTTCGAGGACGAGGCTGAGGCTCTGCCCTGGCTCCCCGAGGAGCGCGAAGCCGGGGGCCTTGCGCTTCGTCGATGCCAGCGCGGCATTGCCGAGTCCGCCGCGGCCTCCGGCAGCGGCGGTGAACTCGGTACCGTCCTCGATGAGGTCGGCGATGACATCGCCGTTGGTGTTCTTCACGACCGTGCCTTCGGGCACGGCGACGATGAGGTCTCGTCCATCGGCGCCGTGCCGCAGATCGCCCTTGCCGATTCCCCCGTCGTCGGCACGCACATGCGGACGGTGATGGAGAGGAAGCAGCGTCGTGGTCTGACGGTCGACGCGGAAGATGATGTTCCCGCCGTTGCCGCCGTCGGCGCCGTCGGGACCGCCGAGCGGTTTGAACTTCTCACGCCTGATCGAGGCACACCCGTTCCCACCTGCGCCTGCGGCGAGGTGAACGGTGACACGGTCTACGAACTCGGTGGCCATAATGTCCTTATATCAGATGAAGGGTGAGTCGTTCGACTCACCCTTCATGCTCCCTCGTTCAGGGAGAGATCATATTGACGACGGAACGGATCCGGAAAGGATCAGGCTCCGACGATGTTGACGATCTTGCGACCGTTGCGGGTGCCGAATTCCACGGCGCCGGCAGTCAGAGCGAAGAGGGTATCGTCTCCTCCACGGCCGACATTGGCTCCGGGATGGAACTTGGTTCCGCGCTGGCGGACGATGATCTCGCCGGCCTTGACGGCCTGGCCGCCGAAGCGCTTCACGCCGAGGTACTGTGGGTTCGAGTCGCGACCGTTGCGGGTCGAGCTGACTCCCTTTTTGCTTGCCATGTGAGAAGTCTCCTCTTACTTGATGTTCGTGATCTTCAGACGGGTGAGGTCCTGGCGGTGGCCCTGACGCTTCTTGTACCCGGTCTTATTCTTGTACTTCTGGATCACAATCTTGGGACCGCGGAGTTCACCGGCGACCTCAGCGCTGACCGAGACCTTCGCCAGAGCGTCGGCATCGGTCGTGACCGTCTCACCGTCGACAAGAAGTACGGCATCGAGTTCGACGCTGTCTCCAGCCTTCGCCTTCATTCGGTTGACTGTGATGATGTCGCCGACGCTCACCTTTTCCTGGTGGCCTCCGGCGCGGACGATGGCGTAGACCATGGTCGAACCCTCTTTCTGTTGAAAACAAACGAACGGCGGTTGTCCCTTGGCTGCCGCAGAACGGATCCTGCAGACATCCCATTGAGAGGAATCACCAGCCGTGGTGCTTCACGCGCACCGACGATCAATTCTAGTCGAGAGAACACACCATCGGCAAACCCATCTCCCATGTTCGGCGGCCGACCTGCAGATTGTGAGCCATCTCTCGTTCACCTCCGGAGAATGCGAGCTCCCCAGCGCGCCCGCTCAGCTCTCGCGCGACTCCGCGATGCGTTCGTGCCGACGGATGACCTCGGCGACGATGAACGCCAGGAACTTCTCCGCGAACTCGGGATCCAGGTGGGACTCCTCGGCGAGTTCCCGCAGCCGGGCGACCTGCCGGGCCTCCCGGGACTCATCGGCTGGAGGCAGACCATGGTCGGCTTTGAGCTCGCCGACGCGTTCGGTGAGTTTGAAGCGCTCGGCCAGAAGATGGACGAGGGAGGCATCGATGTTGTCGATGCTGCCCCGCAGCTCCTGCAGCCGTTCGACTGCGCGTGTTCTGTCGTCTCTGTTCTCATCCACGCACCCAGTCTAGCGATGCTCGAACACACCTGTGCGCCGCGTCCGAATGGCCGCGGCGCACAGTGTTCCTTGATAGTGGCTGTCCCCCCTCACCTCGAAGAGGAGGTTGAGACTCAGGCGGGCTCTTCGACCGGGACAGCGTCGGCGGTGTCCGGATCGTTGAGGGTGCCTGCCTTGCGGTCGGCGAGGTACTTCTTCATCTCCTTCTTGACGACCGGCATGAGCATGTAGAGGCCGAGGATGTTGATGAAGGCACACATGAACAGGGCCGCATCGGCGAATTCGACGACCTTCGAGAAGGTGGCGACACAGCCGATGACGACGAAGACGCAGACCAGGGTGCGGAATACGGTGACGCTTGCCTTCGCCCGGCCGAATAGGAAGCCCCAGGCCTGTTCTCCGTAGTAAGCCCAGGTGATGAGGGTGGAGAACGCGAAGAGCGCGACCGCGACAGCCAGGAGGATCGGGTACCAGGATGCGACGGTGGAGAACGCATCGGAAGCGAGTGCGACGCCGCCGATCTCACCCTCGCCGAGGTCATTGCGGTACGAGGCCTGGTTGGCCACGATGATCGTCAGTGCGGTCATGGTGCACACGATCACGGTATCGATGAAGGGCTCGAGGAGTGCGACGAATCCCTCCGAGATCGGGCGCCGCGTCTTGACCGCGGAGTGGGCGATCGGAGCCGAGCCGATGCCGGCCTCGTTGGAGAACGCCGAACGTTGGAACCCGATGATCATGACGCCGACGATGCCGCCGGCCACACCCTGCGGGTTGAACGCACCGGCGAAGATCTCACCGATGGCGGCCGGGATGTTCGAGAAGTTGAGTCCGAGGACGAGGAGACAGGACACGACGTAGAAGATGGCCATTCCGGGAACGAGCTTGTCGGTGACCTTCGCGATCGAGCGGATTCCCCCGAGGATCACCAGGGCGACGAGGGCGGCGAAGATGAGTCCGAAGATGAGTGAGGCGAAGGGGCCGGCGAGGAGTCCGTCGTCTCCGCCGGTGGCTGTGCGCACCTGAGCGAAGGTCTGGTTCGCCTGGAACATTCCGCCGCCGACGACGCCGAAGATGAGGATGGCGATCGCGAAGAGCCCGGTGAGAACAGATGCCACCGGCTTGCCGAAACGGCGGAAGGCCACGGGCAGGTATTTGAACGGCCCGCCATGGACGACACCGTTCTCGTCGATCTCACGGTATTTCACACCGAGCGTGCATTCGACGAACTTCGTGCACATGCCGAGCAGTCCGGCGACGATCATCCAGAAGGTGGCGCCGGGACCGCCGAGCGCGATAGCCACGCCGACACCCGCAATATTGCCCAGCCCCACGGTTCCCGACAGGGCGGACGCCAGGGCCTGGAAGTGGGTGACTTCGCCCGGGTCGGACTTCGAGGAGAACTTGCCGCGGATGATCTCGAGCGACAGCTTCACTCCGCGGGCCTGTATGACTCCGAAGTAGACGGTGAAGGCCAGTGCCGCGAAGATCAGCCACAGGACGACGAACGGAAACGAGAGCTCGCCGATGGTGATCGGGAAGAAGATGATGCTGCCGAACCACGTCGCGATCGGATCGAACCAGGAATTGATGGCATCGTCGACCGGAGAGACCGGCGCGGCTGTGATGTGAAGACTATTCATAGTGTGACAACCTACTGAGACTTGAGTCACATTCAAGCGTTCCACGTTATGGGACCTTTTCAGTTATCGAACCGTTATCAAACAGGACGTTCGAGGGGGATTTGAGATCGGCGTCTCATTACCTGACCTAGACTGGGGGCATGACTCAGAACCCTCAGCAGCCAGGTCAGCAGCCGAATCGCTCATCGAATCCGAACCTTGATCGCGGCCCGGTCCCCAGCGGTGATCCGAGCACTCATATCCAGACCGGCCACAGTCAGCCCGCGTCCTATCCCGGCGCCGAGGCGGTGACGAATCCCAATGGTCACTATGGTTCGCAGGGCGCACAGTCCGGGGCGATCGGCGGTTCGGGATCGACGACCCAGTATGGTCCGCCTGCCGGTGCTCAGGCGAACACCGGTGCCCCGCCGCACCACGGTGAGGGCACCCCTCTGCCCCCGGCACCACAGAGTCGTCGTACCACCAGGCAGAGTTCCGGTTCGGGTCCGAGGCCGAACACCGGTTCTGGGCCCGCCCCGTCGCAGGCACCCGACAACGGCCCCCGACGCACCGCTGCACAGTCGCAGCACTCCTCCCCTGGCTCCCCCGGTCCCGGTCGGCCGAACTCTGCCCCCACACGCATCGTCTCCCCCGATGGCGAGCAGGCCCGAGAGAAGCCGGCAGGCGGAGTCTCGGGCTACTTCGCCACCGTCGGTGCCATCGTCCTGCTGCTCCTCGCGGTGCTCCTCGGAATCGTCGGCTTCGTCATGACGTTCGCCCAGGTCGTCGTCGGCGTCGTTCTCATCATCGTCGCCGTTCTGTCCTTCATCGCATCGATGTTCCTGTTCAAGGGCTGCACCTCGGTGGCGCCCGGACACGCCGTCGTCCTCCAGCTCTACGGCAAATACGTCGGGACGGTCAGGCAGTCGGGTCTGCGGTTCGTCAACCCCTTCTACACGAAGGACCAGATCTCCACGCGCATCCGCAATCATGAGACCTCGACGCTGAAGGTCAACGACCTCGATGGCAATCCGATCGAGATCGGTGCCGTGGTCGTCTGGCAGGTCAGGGACACAGCGCAGGCGATGTTCGAGGTCGATGACTTCGAGGAGTTCGTCGCGATCCAGGCCGAGACCGCTGTTCGCCACATCGCGAACTCCTATGCCTACGATTCCTCGGATCCGCGCCGCATGTCGCTGCGTGACAATGCCGACGAGATCACCTCGCGACTCTCCGACGAGGTCGCAGCCCGAGTCATGGCAGCGGGAGTGACGATCATCGAATCGCGCATCACCCAATTGGCCTATGCTCCGGAGATCGCCCGTGCCATGCTCCAACGCCAGCAGGCCACTGCCGTCGTCGCTGCTCGCCAGCTCATCGTCGAAGGAGCCGTCGGCATGGTGGAGACGGCGATCGAGGAGATCGAAGGACGTCAGATCGTCAAGCTCGGACAGACCGAACGCAGCGACCTCGTGTCCAACCTGATGATCGTCCTCTGCGGTGATCAGGCGGCGCAGCCGACCATCAGCACCACCCGCAATCAGCAGTCGGCAGGCTGACCGACCGACCCGGGGACGGCCACAGACGACAGCGCCCCGCCGACGAATGACGTCGGCGGGGCGCTGTCGTATCTCAGCGAGGAATAGTGCTCAGTCCTCGCCGATGATGACGAACGAGGTCGGCAGCTGCCCCTGCTTGGGTTCAGGAGCCTTCTTCACCGGTTCGCTCTTCTTCGCCGGCGCCTTCGTGACCGGTTCGACGGCGGCGACCTTCGTCTCGCTGTCCGCTCCGATCATCAGCGGCAGATCCTTCGGCTCTTCGGCGGTCGGCTTCGTTTCGGCTGCAGGTTTCTGCTCCGTTGCCGACGTCGGCTCGTCGCTGCTCGGCTTCTCCGAGTTCGACTTCTCTGCGACTGGCTTCTCGCCCGGAGTCTCCGTCTGCGCATCGTCTCTGCGATTCGAGCGCGAACGGCGGCGCCCATTGCGCGAACGCGATCGGGACTTTCCGCTCTCGTCGCTGTTCGCCGCGTCATCGGTCTGAGACTGAGCGTCGGACTTCGACTCGGTCGGTTCCGCGTCGTCCTTCTTCAGAGTGGCCTTCGCGATCGCGGCAACGGCCGACCGGGAGGCGTCCGACGATACGGGCTCCTCCGTGGTCTCGGGCTCGTTGTGCTTGGACTTCGAGCCGGAGTCACCACGGCGTTTGCGGTCACGGCGGTTGTCGTGGTTCGACGACCGGGTGCCGCGGTGTGCCTTCGACCCGTCTTCTTCCGACCCGGGCAGCAGCAGTCCCCTACCGGTGAGATCCTCACCGGCGCTGACGAGGGATTCGGCGAGTCCGGTGCCGATGCGCTTGCGAGTCAACTGCACGAGACCCAGCGAGGTCACCTCGGCGACCTGGTGCTTCGTCCGGTCGCGGCCGAGACATTCGACGAGGCGGCGCACCACGAGATCCCGGTTGGATTCGAGCACCATGTCGATGAAGTCGACGACGATGATTCCGCCGATGTCTCGCAGACGGATCTGGCGGATGACCTCTTCGGCGGCCTCGAGGTTGTTGCGGGTCACCGTCTCCTCGAGATTGCCTCCGGAGCCGGTGAACTTGCCGGTGTTGACGTCGACGACCGTCATCGCCTCGGTGCGGTCGATGACGAGCGAACCGCCCGAGGGCAGACTCACTGTGCGCTGGAGCGCCTTCTGAATCTGCTCTTCTATCCGGTAGTGGTTGAAGATGTCCTCGTCCTCGTTGTAGCTGTGGACGCGGTCGAGCAGGTCCGGGGCAACCGATTCGACGTATTCGTGGATCGTGTTCCATGCTCCGTCGCCGTCGATGACGAGCGAACTGAAGTCCTCGTTGAAGACATCGCGGATGATGCGCACGATCATGTCGGGCTCGCTGTAGAGCAGCTGCGGTGCCAGCACCTTCGTCGACTTCGACTTCTTCTCGATCGTCTCCCACCGCTTGGCCAGACGTTCGACGTCGCGCGACAGATCGGTGTCAGTGGCGCCCTCGGCTGCGGTGCGCACGATGACGCCGTTCGAGTCGCCGACGAGCTGCTTGAGCAGCTTCTTCAGGCGTGCCCGTTCGTTATCGGGCAGCTTCCGCGAGATACCGGTCATCGAATTGCCGGGCACGTAGACGAGGAAGCGGCCGGGCAGTGAGATCTGGCTGGTCAGGCGGGCGCCCTTGTGCCCGATCGGATCCTTCGTCACCTGCACGAGCACGGCATCGCCGGGACTCAGCGCGGTTTCGATGCGGCGCGCTTTGCCGTCCATGCCGAGTGCGTCCCAATTGACTTCACCGGCGTAGAGCACAGCATTGCGTCCCTTGCCGATGTCGATGAAGGCCGCTTCCATGCTCGGCAGCACGTTCTGGACCTTGCCCAGGTACACGTTGCCGATGAGCGAGGCCTGCTGGCGGTTCTCCTTGAGGTAGTGCTCGACGGCGATTCCGTCTTCGACGACGACGAGCTGTGTCTGGTCGCCGCTTTCACGCACGAGCATGGTGCGGTCGACGGATTCACGCCGGGCGAGGAATTCCGCCTCGGTGATGATGGGACGACGGCGTCCGGCTTCGCGGCCTTCCTTGCGACGCTGGCGCTTGGCCTCGAGGCGGGTCGAACCCTTGAGCGAGGTGACTTCGTCGCGGTCGGTGCTGCGGGTACGCGACCGGCGACGGCGGCGACGGCGTGAACCGCTGTCGGTATCGTCGTCACCGTCATCCGAATCCGAATCATCGGAGTTCTTGTGGCCGGACTCCTTATGGTCCGAATCAGCATGCGAGTCGTCAGAGTCCGAATCGGAGCTCTGCTTCGAACCGCGGTTGTTCGATCGCGATCCTCGCTTCGAGGCCTTCGAGCTCTGGCCCTCGGCGGCATCCGAGGAGTCGTCCTCGAAGTCCTTCGAGTCGTCGCTGGAGGCGGAGGACTCCTCGTGGGAGTCGTCGCGGTTGCGCGAGCGACGACCGCGACCGCCCCGGCGACGACGCGGGCCGTTCGAGCTCTCGTCCTCGTCGCTGTCGTTCTGCCTGTTCTCCTGCGAGGACGAGGTGTCGTCGTCGGAGTCGTGGGAGTCGTCCCAGTCGTCGTCGGAGTCATCCTCGATCGTGACGACCTCGGCGTGCTCGGCCTTCGGCACCTGGAAGATCAGGCCACCGTCGTAGGGCACGGCCGGGGCGGTGCGAGGTTCGGGTGCGGCGGCCGCCGGAGCGGGCGCGGCGAAGGGATTGCGCGGGTCGAAGCTCGGCGCCGTCTGCGCAGTCGTCGGCGCGTCATCGGAGTCGTCGGAATCAGTGTCGTCGCCGTCGGAGTCATCGTTGTCATCGGCGTTGACGTTCGAATCTCCGCGGACGAACTCCTCGAAGACAAGACCCCGGTTGGCGACGGCATCGCGTGCGGATTTCGGGCTGTCTCGACGCGGAGCCGGTTCGTCTTCCGCGTCGTCGCTGTCATCGGCATCGCCGATGCGCTGCGACTCGGCCGCCTCGGCGATGTCGTCCAGGCGTGCGCGCACGCTGTCGTCGACATCCTCGTGGTCGGCGTTCTTGGCGTTGACCGATTGCTGCAGATTCGCGAGGTCCGCGAGAATGCCTTCGGTCGGATCTGTCGACTCTGTACCGTCGGTATCGTTCATCGTATCTCCCAGTCCGAAGACGCCGTCCACACCGTACGGATCTTCGGATCCTTGCATGGTCCGCAATGGACCGAAACCTGTGGATGGCACATCAGGCTCGCGCTCAGCGCGTAGGCCTTCCGTGCTGCCTCATCTTGTTGTCGACCTGCGAGGTCGTACCCTCGACTCGGTGGAGGCACTTCTCCTGTTCGGTGTGAGAACAGGTATCCGTCTCCCCATTATGTCACAGAAGTGCCTTGTCTCTGGGGATTCATGTGGTGCGGGGTTTGCCGCGCGGGACGCGGCCAGGCATTCTTGAGGAGTGAACACCGCACTGACTCACTCCGATGACCTCGAAACCGCCGATACCGCCTCGTCGTGGGTGCTCAGATCGGCACCGTTCGGGATCTTCCTCATCGTCGCCTCCGTCATCGGCTTCCTCGCCTCGTTCTCTCTGTCGGCGGAGAAGTACGAGAAGCTGGCGAATCCGAACGTCGTGCTCTCCTGCGATCTCAACCCGTTCTTCTCCTGCGGTTCGGTTATGGAGCACGCCGAAGCAGAGCTCCTGGGCTTTCCCAATCAGCTCATGGGCATCGCGGCCTTCGTCTTCCCGTTGCTGCTCGGTGTGCTCATCCTGTCCGGAACCCGCCTGCCCCGTTGGGTGATGGTGGGCCTGAACATCGGTTTGGCCTGCGGCGTCGCGTTGGTGATGTTCCTGTTCTACATCTCGATCTACAAGATCGGCGTCGGCTGCCCGTGGTGCATCATCGTGTGGACCGTGACGATTCCGATGTTCATGGCCGTCACCGCCCGCAATCTGCTCACCGGAGCCTTCGGCCGTCGAGCCGCCGACAATGCCGTGCTGAGAGTTCTGGCCAAGGAGAACATCGCCCTGTCCGTGCTGTGGATGCTCATCATCTTCGCGTGCATCGTCGTGCAGTTCTGGGCGTTCTTCTCCAACTTGCTCTGACTTTGTGACCATGACGACGTTGTGAATGCAGTGAGGGCGCCCCACCACATGGTGGGGCGCCCTCACTGCTTCCACCGGCACGGCGCGGTCATCGGCCGTGCGCAATCTGCAGGTGGTCGTCAGCCTTCGGCCGGGTACCAGATACCGATCTCACGTTCGGCTGATTCGGTGGAATCGGATCCGTGCACGAGGTTCTTCTGCACCTTCTCACCCCAGTCGCGACCGAGGTCGCCGCGGATCGTGCCCGGAGCCGCAGCCGTCGGGTCGGTGGCGCCGGCCAGGGACCGGAAGCCGGGGATGACGCCCTGTCCGGAGGCGATGATCGAGACGATCGGTCCTTCGGACATGAAGTCGACCAGCGGCTGGTAGAAGGGCTTGCCTTCGTGTTCGGCGTAGTGGGCTGCCAGTTCGGCGGCGGTGGCCGAACGGAGGTCCAGGGCGTCGATTGCATAGCCCTTGGCTTCGATTCGGGCCACGATCTGTCCGACGAGTCCGCGAGCGACTCCGTCGGGCTTGATGAGAATGAGCGTACGTTCCATTCCGGTCCTTCCAATTGCGTGTGGACGTCGGTTTACAGTCTACCCGGACGCCGAGGCGGTCCCGCCCCGGCGATGAAGAGGTTCAGTCGCGCGCGGCGACCTCACGATCGATGCGAGCCGACCAGTAGACGGCGACGGCCCACAGGGCGATGAAGAGCGCTGCGACGAAGAACATCGAGGTGAGCACGAACCCGGACGCCAGCAGCAGCGCCTGCACGACCCAGCCGATGATCACTCCGGGACGTTTCTGGCCGATCCGACGGGGCAGCAGGAGGACCGCGACGATCGCCAGCACGGCGACGACCGAGGCTCCGATGAGCAGCTGTGTCAGGGTCAGGGTCTGTGCTGACTTCACTGACAGGCCGAAGGTCGTGAGCACGGCGAAGTAGACGACGACGAGTTCGCAGATGAGGATCGATCCGCACAGCACGGGGTACTTCGACTTCATCGCTCCTCCCCTCGTCCGAGCAGCAGGCGGGCTTCGGCCACGGTGTAGATGGAACCGGTGACGACGATTCCCGGACTCTTCGCATCGACGCTGTTGGCCAGGTCGATGGCCTTCATCAGGGCGGCATTGAGGTCGGAGGCGACGAGGACGGAATCCTCGTCGACCCACTCCCTGGCCGCCTCGGCGAGGTCGTCGACCGGCAGCGCACGGGAGTTGAGGTTCTCGCTGACGACGAACACATCGGCGCTGCGGTGAAGCTCTTCGATGACTCCGTCGGCGTCCTTGTCCGCCAGCATCGCCAGCACCATGACGACATAGTCGAAGTCGAACGCCTCGGTGAGGGTCTCGGCGAGCACATGCGCGGCATCCGGGTTGTGTGCGCCGTCGACGACGACGCTGGGCCCGGTGCGCACGAGTTCGGCGCGGCCCGGTGAGGTCACACGTGCCAGCCCCTCGGCCACAGTCTCCTGGTTGAGCGGCTTGTCTTCGGCACCGAGGAAGGCTTCGGCCGCGACGATCGCAACGGCGGCGTTATGGGCCTGGTGGACTCCGTGCAGAGGCAGGAACAGGTCGGAGTAGACGTCTCGCCGCCCCTGAACGGTGATGAGCTGACCATCGACGGCCCGCTGCCGGTCGAGGAGGCGGAAGTCGCGTTCCTCGGTGGCCAGCGGAACCTCTCGGCGAGCAGCCTCCTCGTCGAGGACCGCCTGGGCGGCTTCGTCCTGGACGGCAGATACGGCGACGGGTTCCGGGGCCGGACTCTCCTCGACGCTGCGGTCGAGGATTCCGGCCTTCGTCGCGGCGATCTCCTCGATGGTGTCGCCGAGGAACGCCTGATGGTCGAGGCCGATCTTCGTAAACACGCACACCTGAGCATCGGCGACGTTCGTCGAATCCCAAGCGCCGCCCATGCCGACTTCCGTCACGACGACATCGACAGGGGCATCGGCGAACACGGCGAAGGCCAGGACGGTCAGTGCCTCGAAGTAGGTCAGCTTGGCGCGGCCTTCGGCCTCGAGCTGGGCGTCGACGATCTCAAGATAAGGGGCGATCTCGTCATAGATGCGCACGAAGGTGTGTGCGGACACGGGTGCCCCGCCCACCGAGATCCGTTCGGTCACCGAGTGCAGGTGAGGGCTGGTGAACCTGCCGACGCGGAGCTCGTGGGCGGTGATGAGCGAATCGATCATCCGCGCCGTCGAGGTCTTCCCATTCGTGCCCGTGATCGTGATCGTCGGGGCCGCGGTATGGATGTCGCCGAGGACCTCGCACGCTCGCCGGGTCGCGTCGAGGCGCAGTTCGATCTGTGTCTCCCCCGCCCGGGCCAGCAGCCGGGCGTAGACGCGGGCGAGTTCGGCACGTGTCGCCTCATCGACGACCGGTTCGGGCAGCGGTTCCGGGTCTGTCTCTTCCTCGATCTGGGGATCTTCGACAGCGGCCAGCAGCT
Source organism: Brevibacterium pigmentatum (assembly GCF_011617465.1). Lineage (NCBI taxonomy): Bacteria > Bacillati > Actinomycetota > Actinomycetes > Micrococcales > Brevibacteriaceae > Brevibacterium > Brevibacterium pigmentatum. The sequence goes on along the minus strand of NZ_CP050153.1, from coordinate 1,717,823 downwards.
CCTCAGCTTCGGCCACCGGATCCTCGGCTGGGGTGTTGTCGTCGCTCATGCCCGCTTCACCGCCAGACGGGTGCCGCCGGGCAGCTCCTCCGGGGTGAAGGCCTCGGCGTCGGCATCGGCTGTCCCGAAGGTCAGTGATGTCGTCAGGGTCTCACCGGCGATGAGGTCGGCGTGAGGCTCGAGCGCGGCGGTCACCTCGCTGCCGGCTTCGATGGTCACGGCGATCCGGTCGGAGATGTCGAGGTCGAGCTGCTTGCGGATGCCCTGGATGGCGCGAACGGCATCGCGGGCCATGCCTTCGGCCTCGAGTTCCGGTGTGACCCGAGTGTCGAGAGCGAGGAAGCCGGAGTCGAGGGCTGCGAGCTCCATACCGTCGGTGCCGGACTCGGCGACGGATTCGAGCGTGTATTCGCCTTCGACGAGTTCGATTCCGCCGCTGACCACGGTGCCGTCGGTGACGGACCAGTCGCCGGTCTTCGAGGCCTTGATGACCTGCTGGACCTGCTTGCCCAGACGGGGACCGGCGGCACGGGCGTTGACCACGAGATTCTGGGACAGGGAAAATCCGGCGGCTTCCGCCTCGGCGACATCGAGGACCTCGACGGACCGCACGTTGAGCTCATCGGCGATGATCTCGGTGAAATCGAAGCTCAGGTCCGTGTCGGTGGCGACGGTCAGCTGCGACAGCGGCAGGCGCACGCGCAGCTGATTGGCCTTGCGCACCGAGGAAGCCGTCGAGCAGATGTCTCGGGTGAGGTCCATTGCCGCAACGAGGTCGGCATCGGCGGGGAACGCGTCAGCGTCCGGGTAGTCGGCCAAGTGCACCGACCGTTCGCCAGTCAGCCCGCGGTAGATCTCTTCGACCGTGAACGGCAGCAGGGGTGCCGCCACCCGGCAGAATGCTTCCAGGCAGGTGAAGAACACGTCGAAGGACTCATGGGTGTCGGCGCCGCCGTCCCAGAACCGGCGGCGCGAGCGGCGCACGTACCAGTTCGTGAGCATGTCGAGGTAGCTGCGGACGAGCTCGCAGGCCGCCCAGATGTCCAGGCCGTCCATGGCCACGCCGAATTCGGTGATGAGGTCATGGGTCTTGGCCAGCAGGTAGCGGTCGAGGACCTGAGACGAGTCGTACCGGGTCTGCGCCTGGTATCCGGTCTTCTCACCAGCCGGACCGTCGGCGGCATTGGAGTAGGTGGCGAAGAACTGCCACGTGTTCCACAGCGGGAGCACGACCTGGCGGACACCGTCGCGGATGCCCTGTTCGGTGACGACGAGGTTGCCGCCGCGCAGGATCGACGAAGCCATGAGGAACCAGCGCATGGCATCCGAGCCGTCGCGGTTGAAGACCTCGTTGACATCGGGGTAGTTGCGCAGAGACTTCGACATCTTCTGCCCGTCGGAGCCCAGCACGATGCCGTGGGAGATGCAGTTGGTGAATGCGGGCCGGTCGAAGATCGCCGTGGCCAGCACGTGCAGCAGGTAGAACCAGCCGCGGGTCTGTCCCACGTATTCGACGATGAAGTCCGCCGGGAAGTGGTTGTCGAACCATTCGGAGTTCTCGAACGGGTAGTGCACCTGGGCGTAGCTCATCGATCCGGAGTCGAACCACACGTCGAAGATCTCCGGGATGCGCTGCATCACCGACTTTCCGGTCGGGTCGTCCGGGTTCGGGCGGGTCAGATCGTCGACCCACGGGCGGTGAAGATCGACTTCGCCGGAGTCATTGCGCGGCAGGCGGCCGAAGTCGGCTTCGATCTCGTCAAGCGACCCGTACACGTCGGTGCGCGGGTAAGCCGGGTCGGAGGAGATCCAGACGGGGATCGGCGAACCCCAGAAGCGGTTGCGCGAGATCGACCAGTCACGGGCGTTCTCGAGCCATTTGCCGAACTGTCCGTGCTTGACGTTGTCGGGCACCCAGTTGATCTGCTCGTTGAGTTCGACCATGCGGTCCTTGAACTCGGTGACGCGGACGAACCAGGAGGACACGGCACGGTAGATCAGCGGGTTCCGGCAGCGCCAGCAGTGCGGGTAGGAGTGTTCGTAGGATTCGTGGCGGACCAGCAGTGCGGAACGGCCGTCCATCGGCCCCGTGTGGTTGCGCAGGTCCTTGATGATCGCCTTGTTCGCGTCGAATACCTGCTCGCCGGCGTAGTCGGGGACGGTCGAGTCGAAGCGACCGGCGTCGTCGACGGGACGGGCAGCGGTGATTCCGAAGGAGTCGGTGAGCTCCTTGTCCTCTTCACCGAAGGCCGGCGACTGGTGGACGATTCCGGTGCCGTCTTCGACGGTGACGAAGTCGGCGGCGAGGATCGTGTGCATCCGCTCGCCGAATTCCTCCTGGCGTCCCTCGAAATAAGGGAACGGAGGTTCGTAGGCTGCACCGACGAGTTCGCTGCCGGGGAAGGTCCGCAGAACCTGCGGGTCTTCGCCGAGTTCACGTGCATAGGCGCCGAGGCGCGCCTCGGCGAGGATGAGGGTCTTGCCCTGGAGCTCCTCGGCCCCGTCCTCACCGGGCACCACGGCGACCAGGGGGATCTCTGGGTTGACGGCCACGGCCTGGTTCGACGGAACCGTCCACGGTGTCGTGGTCCAGATGAGGACCCACTCGTCGGAATCCTTGAGCTTGTAGCCGATGGTCACGGCCGGATCCTGACGCATCTTGTATACGTCGTCATCCATGCGCAGCTCATGGTTCGACAGCGGCGTTTCGTCCTTCCAGCAGTACGGGAGGACGCGGTAGCCCTCGTAGACCAGGCCCTTGTCCCAGAGCTGCTTGAACGCCCAGATGACGCTTTCCATGTATTCGACATTGAGCGTCTTGTAGTCGTTGTCGAAGTCGACCCAACGCCCCTGACGGGTCACATACTCTTCCCATTCCTGGGTGTAGCGCAGGACCGAGGAACGGCAGGCGTCGTTGAAGGCGGCCAGACCCATGCGGCCGATCTCGGACTTGTCGGTGATGCCCAGCTGACGCTCGGCCTCGAGCTCGGCCGGCAGGCCATGAGTGTCCCAGCCGAATCGCCGGTCGACCTTCTTGCCCCGCATGGTCTGGAAATGCGGAACGACGTCCTTGACGTAGCCGGTGAGCAGGTGACCGTAGTGGGGCAGGCCGTTGGCGAAGGGAGGGCCGTCGTAGAAGACGAACTCGTTCTCGCCGTTCTCGCCGGCGTCGCGCTGAGCGATCGAGGCTTTGAAGGTGTCGTCCTCCTGCCAGTAGCGCAGCACAGCGTCTTCGATGGCAGGGAAGTTCGGGGAACTGGAGAGTCCGAACGTCGAGGTCGAAACCTTGGGATAAAGAGGCTGAGTCATGAGCGTCCTTCTGGGTCACTGCGGTCACTGTCACGAGGACGACAGTCTGCCGCGGTACCACCTCGCTTATCCGCTCTCCGACCGGTTCCGGTCAGTCAGCAGATCGCTCATTGACTAAGACGATGACGGGTCCACCCGTCCGGGTCTACTGAGAACACAGCGCTGTGCACGCTGGCTCCGTTCTTCCGGATGCTCCCCGGTGATAGCCGGATCGACGCAAGACAATCGTATACCGTCGACTCCGCCCGAGACCACTCGACAGGACATCTCAGTCACTTCGCCGAGGCGGCCCCGGGCAGGAGCCGTGCACGCTCAGAGTCCGCGGTTGCGGGCGACTTTGTGCTGGGCGGCCTGGGCGATCGGTCGAATGACCATGAGGTCGACATTGAAGTGGTGCGGTCGGGTCAGCGTGTACACGACGGCGTCGGCGACGTCGTCAGCGGTCAGCGGGTTCTCGACGCCTTCATAGACCTTCGCGGCCTTCGCTTCGTCACCGCCGACGCGTTTGTAGGTGAATTCGTCCGTGGCGACCATTCCGGGGGCGATCTCGATGACCCGCACGGGTTCGCCGGCGAGTTCGAGTCGCAGGGTCGCCGCCATCGAGTGGGTGCCGTGCTTCGCGGCGACGTAGCCTCCGCCTCCTTCGTAGGCCTGATGGCCCGCGGTCGAGGACATGACGACGATGTCCCCGCGGCCGGAGTCGATGAGGGCCGGCAGCAGGGCCTTGACGACGCGCAGGACACCGAGGACGTTGATGTCGAACATGTCCCGCCATCCGTCGATGGACGCCTCGGCGACGGTGTCGGTTCCGAAGGCGGCACCGGCATTGGCGACGAGGGAATGGACGACTCCCCCGGCGAGCACCTGCTCAGCCATGGATGCGACGGCGGCGTCATCGGTGAGGTCGGCGACGATGTAGTCGGCTCCGGTCTCCTCGGCGAGGGCCTTGAGTTTGTCCTCACGGCGTGCCACTGCCACGACGTCCCAGCCCTGCTCGCGCAGCTGTCGAACAGTGGCGGCACCGATTCCGGAGCTGGCTCCAGTGACTACGGCTCTGAGAGTTTCCATCTGTGTTCTCCTCTGTGGGGGGCGGTTGCTGTGACGAGTCGGAACTCCGGTCGCGCGGATTACCTGTTCGGGTTTCAGTCTACGGAGTCGGCTCTCGTCCGGGGGCAGTGTCCTCGGAACCGAGATCAATGTCGATCGAAGTTCTCAGGGACCGATCGGCCTGGCCCGGTTGCTCGGGCGGGGCGTCTTCAGTCGGGGTCGTCGACTTGCTCGGTCGGGAATGTGGGTTGCGGGGCCCGCCTTCCCCGAAGACGGTGCGGAAGCCGGGGATCTTCACGGCAACCCAGGTGATTGCTGCGCTGACGATCGCGTAGGCGATCGGCATGATGACAGCGTGGAGAAGGACGCCGGGCACGGTGTCCGGCAGGCCCATGGCATTGCGTACTGGGTAGAGCAGGAGCGGATGGAGGAGGAACACACCGAAGGAATACGGGTAGAAGCGGTGCAGCAGGCCGAATCCCTCACGCAGATGGAAGTGCAGGAGGAGATAGGCGGCCATGGAGGCGATGACGACCCCCGGGGCGAGGTACTCGTACGGGAACATCCACGGCTTCTCTCCGGGACCCAGTCCGGCCCAGACGGCGGTCCCGGCGATCGCGATTGCCAGCGTCGCCCAAGCGACGAGTGCGCCGCGGACGGACAGGACGATATCGCGCAGCACCCATCCGAGGATGTAGAAGCCGGCCATCGGCAGGAACCGAGTGGCGATATTGGCTTCGCCGACGTCGAAGATCATCGACACCCACTGGTCGGCCATGCCGATGCCGAGGAAGATCAGCCCCGTCCCCCATTGCAGCCTGCGGGAGCCGTGGAGGCTGAGCAGGCGGAAGAACGGGGTGAGCAGGGTCAGCCCCGCGAGGACGTAGAGGAAGTAGAGCTGGACGAACGGTGATCCGGTGAGGATCGCGATGCCGGGATTCCAGGATTCGTCGTCCGGCTGCAGGTAGTAGCGACGGAACAGGACATAAACGATGGTCCAGAATACGAGGGGGATGCCGATTCGCCAGACCCGTTTGGACAGGAACTTCCGCGGTTTGGTCCCCCTCGCGGGGTCGAGGGCCAAAGCCCCAGAGATCATGATGAACACGGGCACTGACCACCGACATGCGGAGTCGATGGCATTGGCCAGCCACCAGTCGGGACCCATTCCTGCGAAGTTCTCTTCGACGACGGTGCCCAGGGAATGAATAGCGACGACGGCGATGATCGCGATCGCCCGTGCCGGGTTCATCCACGCGGTCGACGTGGGTGGCGGGTTCTCACTCGGAATTCGGTCCAAAGGGGCCATGCGTCCATATTCTCATTGCCTGCGACAGAACCGTCTCACTCCCCCTTCAGGGTGTGAGCCGCCCCACCGGACCGACGAAGGTGAGCCTGAGCAGGTGCGCTGCCGTCTCGCGCCATCGAGGATTCGCATGTCAGCGGGCGCGAACCGGTTTGGCCGAAAGCGAACCGAGTGAGAAAATCAGCAACTATGAACACACCTGCCTTTTCGGACTCGACGCACGAGTCAGTGAACCTGCCTGACAAGCCGGCCCTCGAGGGCCTGCGGGACAAATGGGACGCCGCGTGGAGCGAGCAGAACGTCTACGCCTTCGACGTCGACACCGATCGCGAGCAGGTCTACTCGATCGATACTCCCCCGCCGACCGCCTCGGGGTCGCTGCACGTGGGACACGTGTTCTCGTACACGCAGACCGACATCATCGCACGCTACCAGCGGATGACCGGCAAGAACGTGTTCTACCCGCTGGGATGGGACGACAACGGCCTTCCGACCGAGCGCCGGGTGCAGAACTACTACGGCGTCACCTGCGATCCCAGCCAGCACTATGACCCCGACTTCCAGCCGCCGGCGAAGGCGCCGAAGAATTCGCGTGATTTCGTCAAGGTCTCTCGCCAGAACTTCATCGAGCTGTGCGAGAAGCTCTCGGCCGAGGACGAGAAGGTGTTCGAAGACCTCTTCCGTTCCACCGGGCTGTCGGTGGATTGGAAGTACACCTACCGCACGATCGATGACGATTCCCGTGCCGTGAGCCAGCGCGCCTTCCTCACCGATCTCAAGAACGGGCACGCCTATTCGCAGGACGCCCCGACCATGTGGGACGTGACCTTCGGTACCGCGGTCGCTCAGGCCGAACTCGAGGACCGCGAGCGGGAAGGCGCCTATCACAAGGTGAAGTTCTTCCCCGAGGGCGCCGATGGCCTGGCCGACACCTCGGCTGAGCCGATCATCATCCTCACCTCGCGCCCGGAGCTCATTCCCGCCGTCGTGGCGCTCGTCGCCCACCCCGATGACGAACGCTACGCCTCCCTGTTCGGCACCAACGTCGTTTCGCCGCTCTTCGGCGTCAGCGTCGAGGTTCGCGCCCATGAGCTGGCGAAGTCCGACAAGGGTACGGGCATCGCCATGGTCTGCACCTTCGGTGACCTCACCGACGTGACCTGGTGGCGCGAACTGGATCTGCCGACCCGCGCGGTGATCAACCGCGGCGGCCGCCTCAATCTCGAGGTGCCCGAGTGGATCGCCGCATCACCGAAGGCCGATGCGAAGGCCAATTACGAGGCCCTGGCGGGGAAGACGACGTTCTCTGCCCGCAAGGACATTGCGCAGATGCTCATCGACTCCGGTGACCTCATCGGCGAGATCGAGCCGATCACCCACCCGGTCCCGTTCTACGAGAAGGGCGACAAACCGCTGGAGGTCGTCACCAGCCGTCAGTGGTACATCCGCAACGGCGGTCGCTCGGCCGAACTGCGGGATGCGCTCATCGCCCGCGGTCGTGAGATCGAATGGCACCCTGCGTACATGCGCTCCCGCTACGAGAACTGGGTGGAGAACCTCAACGGCGACTGGCTGGTCTCCCGGCAGCGTTTCTTCGGAGTCCCGATCCCCCTGTGGTACCGCCTCGACGCCGACGGTCAGCCCGACTACGAGAACCCGATCGTTCCGGAATCGCTGCCCTGCGACCCCATCGCCGAGGCGCCTGCCGGCTTCACCGACGACCAGCGCGATGTGCCAGGCGGCTTCACCGCGGACCCGGACGTGCTCGACACCTGGGCGACGTCGTCGCTGACTCCGCAGCTGCTCGGCGGCTGGTCGCGTGATGAGGAGTTCTTCGACAAGGTCTTCCCGTTCGACCTGCGTCCGCAGGGACACGACATCATCCGCACCTGGCTGTTCTCCACCGTCGTCCGGGCGAACTCGCTCAATGATGCGGCCCCGTGGAAGCATGCCGGACTCTCGGGCTGGATCCTCGATCCGGACCGGAAGAAGATGTCGAAATCGAAGGGCAACGTGGTCGTGCCCTCGGACATCCTCGGCGAGGCGAAGCCGGGATTCGGTCCCGATGCCGTCCGCTACTGGGCTGCCAGCGCGAAGCTCGGCGCCGACACCGCCTATGACGTCACGCAGATGCAGATCGGTCGCCGTCTGGCGATGAAGCTGCTCAACGCGTCGAAGTTCGCTCTGGCTCAGGGCGTGCACGCCGGCCTCATCGGTCAGCTCGGTGCGGTCACGCACGATCTCGACCGGGCCCTGCTGGCGAAGCTGGCCGATGTCGTCGAACAGGCCGGCACGCACATGGCCGCCTACGACTACGCTCATGCTCTGCGCGTGAGCGAGAGCTTCTTCTGGGAGTTCACCGACGACTACGTCGAGCTGGTCAAGGATCGTTCCTACGGCGCCTCTGGCACCGACGACCAGGTGTCGGCCCACGTCACTCTGGCTACCGCCCTGGACGTGCTGCTGCGTCTGTTCGCACCGTTCACCCCGTTCGTCACCGAAGAGGTCTGGTCCTGGTGGCGCACCGGTTCGGTCCACCGTGCCGCGTGGCCGGCCGATGAGGCGCTCAGCCACCCGGATTCGTCCGTCGATCCCGAGCTGCTGGCGTCGGTGGCTGCAACCCTCACCGAGATCCGCCGAACGAAGACCGAGGCCAAGGTCTCGCAGAAGACCGAGGTCGCCTCGGTCACGATTCAGGCCCCGGCCTCCGTCGTCTCTGCGATCAAGGCGGCAGAAGGCGACCTCATGGCCGCCGGCCGCATCAAGTCCCTGACGACCGAGGAAGCCGGCGAGGAGATCACCATCGCCGCGATCAGCTTCGTCGAACAGAACTGAGCACTCGTCCACCACGACTGGGCACTGGCCGAGCCGAACCTCCGGGTCAGCCTGAGCCCACGTCAGGCCCCCGCAGAGCCCCACGGCACCCGTTTATCCGCAGAGTCGGAGCAGCGGATGCGGTGGGGCTCTGCGTATGTTCCGGAACGGAAACACGAATTGGCCCGATTCTGCGGCCCCTCCCCCGTAATATGGTTCTCGACAACTGAAGAAGTACCGACGTCCTCCCTGTACGAAAGGCCCCCAGAACCGTGAGAAGCGAACTGTTTTCCAAGCGCAACGCCGAGGTCCAGAACCAGGAGCGGTGGACCCTCCAATCGAATAAGATGCTGCGTTCGGTGGTCACGCCGAATGCCCCGATGATCGCCACCAAGGGCGCCATGGTCGCCTACCAGGGCGATGTCCGCTTCACCCACCAGGGCTCGAAGTCGGTCGGCCAGTTCATGAAGAAGGCGGCCACCGGCGAAGGCGGCAACGTCATGCGCGTCGAGGGACACGGTGAAGTGTTCTTCGCCCGGGAAGCCTCGAACATCTTCATGATGGCCCTCGAGGGACCGCAGGACGCACTGACCGTCAACACGGCGAACCTGCTCGCCTTCGACGACGCTCTCAGCTGGGAGATCAAGCGCATCAAGGGCGGCGTCGGAGCAATGGTCAGCGGTTCGGGACTGTTCAACCTCGAACTCGCCGGGCAGGGCACCGCCGCCATCTGCTGCAAGGGCGAGCCCATGGTCCTCGACTGCTCGCAGCAGCCGACCTTCGTCGACCCGCAGGCCGCCGTGTGCTGGTCCTCTGCTCTGGCACCGCAGATCAAGACCGATGTCAACGTCGGCACGTTCTTCGGCCGCGGCTCCGGCGAGTCCGTGCAGCTGGCGTTCCACGGCCCCGGCTTCGTCGTCGTCCAGCCTGCGGAGAACGCCGTCTACTCGGCGACCACCAGCTGACGCGCCGTGCCAGCTTCGAGGTGACGCACCTGCGAACCTCGAGCTGGCAGAAGTCGCCGAGACACCCCCGACCCGCTGTGATGGCAGCGAGCCGGGGTGTCGTCGTCTCCACGAGGCTGTCGAGGCCGCTGTTCGCGCAGACCCTCCCTCGCCCCGTTCTCGCATCCCTTACCCGTCGCCCGTCTTCACCTCGCTGCAACGGTGCGCTTTGTCAGGAACAAGGAGGGATACGAAGGCACCGAGGGGGATTGCCGCTTACAGGGTTGTGTGAGGGCAGCGGTGCGTAGTGCTGCAGAAGACCTCTTGCCCCGTCGTACCGTGGGATCAGGCGGTGGGGACGGTGTGCTCGTGGCCGCCGCGCTCGACTCGGTACTTTCGGAAGGTCGGGAAGATCGCGGCGCAGGCGAGCACGAGGACGATGACGGCGATGCCGCCGCCCGCCGAGGCGACCGTGGTGTTCGAGACGGCCGCGACGGAGCCGTGGAGGACGTCCGCGATACGAGGTCCGCCGGCTACGACGACGATGAATATTCCCTGCATCCGACCACGCATCGCATCGGTGGCGGCCTCTTGCAGCATCGTCTGCCGAAAAGCACCGGACACGATATCGGCTCCCCCGCCGACCGCCATCGCAGCCAATGCGACGACGAGCGCGGTCAGCCAGAAACCGCGCGCAAGCTCGAGGGAGAACCCGAAGACGGTCATCGCGGCGCCCCAGACGGCGATGGCGACGATGACGGCCAGTCCTTGGCGCTGCACGCGTGAGACCCACCCGGAGAAGATTCCGGCCACTGCGCTGCCACCGGCCAGAGAAGCGAAGAGCAGAGAGAAGACGATGCCGCCTTCGGGCGGACCGTCGAAGGTCTCGGCGGCGATCTGCGGGAACAGTGCTCGCGGCATTCCGAAGACCATCGCGATGATGTCCACGAGCAGAGAGACCATGACGACGGTGTTCGTCCGCAGGTACCGGAATCCGTCGACGATGCCTTTGAATCCCGACCGCGTATCGGGCTGTTTCTGCGGCGGCAGCGACGGCAATCGGATCACTGCGTAGAGCGTGGCGAACAGGAACACGGCGTCGATGACGTAGAGCAGCTGGTACCCGAACAGCGGGATCAGCGCTCCGCCGAGGACCGGCCCGATGACGGCTCCCAATGTCATCACGGTCATATTCAGCGAGTTCGCCGCGGGCAGCAGGCCGAGTGGGATGATCGACGGCAGCAGTGCGCCCCTAGCCGGCTGGTTCAGCCCGAAGAAGGCCTGCTGCATCGAAAACACCGACAGCAGCAGCCAGACATTGTCGACGCTCAGCACCGCGATGAGTGCGAGTATCGCGCTCGTGACGATCAGACCTACGGTCGAGATCACGAGGAGCCTGCGCCGATCGATGACGTCGGCCAGCGACCCACCCCACAGCCCGAAGACGATGAGCGGAACCAGACCGAACGCACCGGCGAGCCCGACATAGCCCGACGACCCGGTGATATGGAAGATCTGTGCGGGAATCGCCACGACCGTCATCTGCGCACCGATGACGGTGACGATGTTGGCTGCCCACAGCCGTCGGAACGACGCGTAGCGCAGTGGGCGTGTGTCAGCCAGGAGCCTCATGTGTCAGAGGCTCAGGCTGATTTCTTGTTCGTCCTGTTCCGTGACTTCGGCACGAGGGTCGGGGCGACATTGGACTCGACGACGTCCTTGGTCACGACCACCTCGGCGATGTCCTCTCGTGAGGGCACATCGAACATGACCGGCTGCAGGACCTCTTCCATGATCGAGCGCAGGCCGCGAGCTCCTGTGCCGCGCAGAAGTGCGAGATCGGCGATGGCTTCGAGGGCTTCGGTCTCGAACGTCAGGGAGACATTGTCGAACTCGAACATCCGCTGGTACTGCTTGACCAGTGCGTTCTTCGGTTCGGTGAGGATCGACATCAGTGCGGCACGGTCGAGGTTGGACACGGTGGCCAGCACAGGGAGGCGACCGATGAATTCGGGGATGAGACCGAATTTGAGCAGATCCTCCGGGAGGATGTCCGCGTAGAGGTCCTCTTCGTCGTTCTTCGACTGCAGAAGGGCACCGAATCCGATGCCGTGTTTGCCCTTGCGGCCGGCCACGATCTCTTCCATCCCGGCGAAGGCGCCGGCGACGATGAACAGCACGTTGGTCGTGTCGATCTGCAGGAAGTCCTGGTGCGGGTGCTTGCGCCCGCCCTGCGGCGGAACCGAGGCCTGAGTGCCTTCGAGGATCTTCAGCAGTGCCTGCTGCACGCCTTCACCGGACACGTCACGGGTGATCGACGGGTTCTCCGACTTGCGGGCGATCTTGTCGATCTCGTCGATGTAGATGATTCCGTGTTCGGCGCGCTGGATGTCGAAGTCCGCAGCCTGGATGAGCTTGAGCAGGATGTTCTCGACGTCTTCACCGACGTAGCCTGCTTCGGTCAGCGCGGTGGCGTCGGCGACGGCGAAGGGGACGTTGAGTCGCTTGGCCAGCGACTGCGCCAGGTAGGTCTTTCCCGAGCCGGTGGGACCGACGAGCAGAATGTTCGACTTCGCGATCTCGACTTCGGAATCGCCGGCGCCGAGGGTCTTCTCATCGCCTGACTGCAGGGAGCGGATGCGCTTGTAGTGGTTGTAGACGGCTACCGACAGTGCCTTCTTCGCGGGTTCCTGGCCGACCACGTATTCCTGGAGGAAGTCGAAGATCTCACGTGGTTTGGGCAGCTCGAGTTCGGCCTGCTCCGGAGTGGACTCGCTGAGTTCCTCTTCGATGATCTCATTGCACAATCCGATGCATTCATCGCAGATGTAAACACCAGGTCCGGCGATGAGTTTCCGAACCTGCTTCTGAGACTTCCCACAGAAGTTGCATTTGAGCAGGTCTGCTCCGTCCGCACTGCGAGCCACTGTCACAACCTTTCGCCAGGACGCTTGGCCCCAACTCTACCGCTCGTGTTTCCTGTACCTCAATAGCTTCCCACACGTGGCGGACACGAGCCCCCAGCCACGTCTCGGTGTGTCGGAGGAAGGAACCGAGAACGGGTCCGCGCGATCACGATCGCACGAACCCGTTCTCAGCGTTTTCCGGTCCTCCGAGAGGTGATCAGTTCGCGTTCTTGCGCGAAGAGAGCACCTGGTCGACGAGACCGTAGTCCTTGGCCTGCTCGGCCGTGAGGAAGAGGTCGCGTTCGATGTCGTTCGAGACCTGAGCGGCCTCCTTGTTGGAGTGCTTGGCCAGAGTGCCCTCCAGCCATTCGCGCATCCGCAGCACCTCGGCGGCCTGGATCTCGAGGTCAGAGGCCTGACCCTGGCCCTGGCCCTGCATCGCCGGCTGGTGGATGAGCACTCGCGCGTTCGGCAGCGCCAGACGCTTGCCGGGAGTTCCGGCGGCCAGCAGCACGGCGGCGGCCGAGGCGGCCTGACCGAGGCAGACGGTCTGGATCTCCGGCTTGATGTACTGCATCGTGTCGTAGATGGCTGTCATCGCGGTGAAGGAGCCACCGGGCGAATTGATGTAGAGAGTGATGTCGCGGTCCGGATCCTGTGATTCGAGGACCAGCAGCTGAGCCATGACATCGTCGGCGGACGTGTCGTCGACCTGAGCGCCGAGGAACACCACACGATCGTCGAAGAGCTTCGTGTAGGGATCCTGGCGCTTGAAGCCATAGGGTGTGCGCTCTTCGAACTGCGGCATGACATAACGCGACTGCGGCATGTTCGACGCCGTCGAACCCGGCATAAAGTTCATTGAATTCATTCTTCCCTCACTCCTGCTCAGTTGTTCTCGACGTCGGACGCGCGGGTGACCATCTTGTCGATGAAGCCGTATTCGAGGGCTTCCTCAGCGGTGAACCAGTGGTCACGATCGTTGTCCTGGAGGATCTGCTCGAGCGACTTGCCCGTCTGCTGAGCGGTCAGTTCCGCCATCTGCTTCTTCATGTGCAGGATCAGCTCGGCCTGGATCTTGATGTCCGTGGCCGTTCCGCCGATGCCGCCCAGCGGCTGGTGCATGAGGATGCGCGCGTGCGGGGTGGCGTAGCGCTTGCCTGGGGTGCCCGAGGACAGCAGGAACTGTCCCATCGAGGCGGCCATGCCCATGGCCACGGTCGAGACGTCGGGCTTGATGTACTGCATGGTGTCGTAGATGGCCATACCGGCGGTGACGGATCCGCCGGGCGAGTTGATGTAGAGCGAGATGTCCGCTTCGGGATCTTCGGCGGCCAGCAGCATCATCTGCGCGCAGATGGCGTTGGCGTTGTCGTCACGCACCTCCGAACCGAGCCAGATGATGCGCTCCTTGAGAAGACGATTGAAGATGTGGTCGTCGAGACCCATTCCCCCACCGGCGTCGAGGCCGACGGGAGCTGTCATGTCGTGTGCGCTCACGTTTCACTCCTGTGTTCTGTGGATGGCTTGCTATGGACTCTAACCGCTCTCCCCTGGGTTTTAGTCCGCGGCGAGGCCTGTGTTCGCCCTCAGCGTGATCGGGATCAGCGCAGATGCAGAGACGGTGGGTACGGATCGTGATCCGTACCCACCGTCTCATCAGGATTCCACCGCCGAGGCGGCTCTCCCTCAGTTCTCTTCGGCAGCCTCTGCAGGTGCTTCGTCCGCGGCTTCCGCGCTCTGCGCGTCAGCGTCGGCTTCCTCGGCGTCGTCACCGGCGGAGGTGAAGGCCTCCATGTCGACGACGTTTCCGGCGGTGTCCTTGACCGTGGCACCAGCGAGGACGGCGGCCAGTGCCTTGCGGCGCGAGACCTCGCCGACCAGCGCGTTGACCTGGCCGGAGCTGTCGAGCATCTGAGCGAACTCGTTGGGGTTCATTCCGTACTGCTGCGAAGCGGAGATCAGGTACTCGATGAGTTCGGGCTGGCTGACCTCGACGTTCTCGGCTTCGGAGACGGCATCGAGGATGAACTGCGTGCGCAGGTTGCGCTCGGTCTCCTCGGTGACCTCCTTGCGGTGCTCGTCATCGTCCGAACGGTTCTCGGATTCGAGGTGACGCTCGACCTCGTCGGTGACGATCTTGGCCGGAACCGGCACGTCGAGGGTCTCCATGAGGTGTTCGAGGACCTTGTCGCGTGCCTGGACGCCCTGCTCGGTCTCCTTGGTCTTGCCGGCCTGGACGCGCAGGTCCTCACGCAGCTCGTCGATCGTGTCGAACTCGCTGGCCAGCTGAGCGAAGTCGTCGTCGGCCTCGGGCAGTTCGCGTTCCTTGACAGCACCCAGGGTGATCTTCACGGTGCCCTGTTCGCCGGCGTGCTCGCCGCCTGCGAAGGTGGTCTCGAAGGTCGTGGTCTCTCCGGCGGAGAGCCCGTCGAGGGCCTCGTCCATGCCTTCGAGCATCGTGCCGGCGCCGACCTGGTAGGAGATGTCGGAGGCGGTGTCGATCTCTTCGTCACCGATGGTGGCGACGAGGTCGAGGGTGACGAAGTCGTCCGTGGCTGCGGGGCGATCGACGGCGACCAGGGTTCCGAAGCGGGTGCGCAGCTGCTCGAGCTCGGCATCCACATCGGCGTCGGTGACGTCGATGGGGTCGACCTCGATGTTGATCGTGTCGTAGGCAGGCAATTTGACCTCGGGACGCACGTCGACCTCGACGGTGAAGCCCAGTTCGCCGTCTTCGGTTCCGTCGAGTCCGGGAACCTCGGAGATCTCGACCTCGGGCTGGCCCATCGGCTTGAGGTCGTGCTCTTCGACCGCGTTGCGGTAGAAGTCATCAAGACCGTTGTTGACGGCTTCCTGGATCACAGCAGGACGACCGATGCGCTGATCGATGATGCGCGAGGGGACCTTGCCCTTGCGGAAACCGGGGACGGTCACCTGGGCACCGATGGTCTTGTATGCCTCGTCGACGCTCGGCTTGAGTTCGGCGTATGGGACTTCCACGCTGATCTTGACCCGGGTGGGGTCGAGTTGCTCGACGGAGCTCTTCACAGTGTGACCTTTCAAATTCGACAGTCATGCATTTTCGGTCATCTCCGACCTGATCATCCGGGTTCGTGACCGCAAACGGCCATCTCACAGCCTGATCGGTCATCTCGTGACCTTAGAGGGAGCGAAAGTCCACGAATAGTTCGCGCACGTCCGCAAGACGCAATCACCTATGTTACGCGAAACCCCGCCCGTTACGCGAAACAGGGGTGATTTCACGAATCCGGTCCACCTCGGTTCACGTAGAGCTCGTCGAGGGTGATGATGACGTTGGCTGCCGTCCACGACAGCGGTGCCACGGACACCGGGACACCTTCGGCGCTGATCTTCTCCGGCAGGGATCCGGCGCTCGTGCGGTGGTCGGCGAGCCAGTCGAGGATCTCCTCGGCCTTCTCCACCTGCCCGAGGCGCGCAAAACCGAGCCCCATGAGCGAGGTCGACGGCGTCCAGCTGGAGCGGTCGATGATCCATCCGTGACCGGGCTTGATCCCGCCTGCCGGCTGGACGAGCCGGTCCCAGACTCCGCCGAGGAGCTCAGGGTCGAGTGCATAGATCCCCTCTGCCTGTTCCGGTACGAGTCCGGCGGCGGGCAGGTAGGCAATGGCCGAATCGGCCCCGCCCGAGGTCGGATACCGCTGCATCCCATTGGCTTCGAAGGTCCGGGTGAAGGTCGCACGGTAGTCATCTGCTGTGCGCCGGACGGATTCAGGATCTCCGCCGAGGCGGCTCCACAGTTCCGGATCCGCCTTCGTCAATGCGGTGAGCGAATTCATCCCGACCAGGGTCGGCCCGGCCAGACCGAGGGTGACCTGCGATTCTCCCACCTCCCAATAGTCCGGGCCGACGGGAGGCAGGCTGCGACCGTCGGAGGTGAGGTCGAAGAGGCGCCGGGTGGTCCGTCGCAGCAGGTCATCGAGGTCGCCGAGGTCGAACGGTTCGGCCGTCGCCGTGGACACCGCGTGCACGTCGGATACCGCCCAGAGGACGAGGCCGAGGGAGTCGAACTGCGATTCCCGGTCGTCGGGAGCCATTCCCGTTGCCGGGCCGACTCTGGCGGCGAACGAGCCGTCGACGGCCTGCACGGACTGCAGGAAGAGGAGATGACTCCAGGCCAAATCCTGTCGACCGACTCGCGCCAGGGCGATGGCGGAGAACGCGGTGTCACGGGGCCAGACGTACCGCCAGGGGCCGGCCCATCCGGCGACCGCGGCGGGCAGATCGTCGCTGAGCACCCACAGGTCGAGCAGAGCCGAGACCGCCAGGTCGCGGTGGTGGACCGGCAGCAACGACAGCCATGGTTCGCAGGCCTCGAGGAACTCCTGCTGCCTCCTCGCGGGCGCCGGGTCGGCGAGTTCCGGCATGACTCGCGACTGCGCGGGCAGCGTCTGCGCGGTTTCGACGTCGAGGGCTTCGCGCTGGCCGGAGGAAGTGTAGGCAGCTGTGACGGAACGGACGGGGTCGGGGCGGGCCGCCTCGGCGAGGGCTGCCGTGATCGCTGAGCCGAGACCGATCGCGCCGATCCCGATGGCGGCACCGGTGAGGATCGCTCGCCGGCTGGGCCGTGCGGTGCTCTGTGCACCGTGCGGGAGCGTGCCCTGCAGGGGTCGAACGGCGGTGGTCATGGGAGGATCCTACCTGTCCGGGCATGAGAAAACCGGCCTGACCAACGGGTCAGACCGGCTTGTGGAGGGGATGACGGGAATCGAACCCGCACCATCAGTTTGGAAGACTGAGGCTCTACCATTGAGCTACATCCCCGTGTTGCGAGTTCGACTATAGTCGAGAACTTCCTCGACCGCCAAATCGACATTCGGTGACCTGCGTCACTTGCCTATTTGCACTGTGAGGTGCGTCGCATTAGCGGGTTTGCTCGATTCGCAAGGTGCAAGTCCCGACCCGCCTGTGGTTAGATAGGAGCCGTCGCGGGATGTGGCGCAGCTTGGTAGCGCATCTGTTTTGGGAACAGAGGGTCGCAGGTTCAAATCCTGTCATCCCGACAGACCAAAGCCGCTCGGATCATATGATCCGAGCGGCTTTGTCGTTCCTGGCAGCCTCAAGCGCCTACGTCGAGAGCTCAGGCCTCGAAGTCGATGACCTGACGGATGACCGTTCCGTCGGAGAGCGCGTCGAATGCCTCATTGAGCTCGCTCAGTGAGATCGTGTCGGAGATGAGCTCCTCGACGGGCAGTTTGCCCTCCCGCCACAGCTGGGCGTAGATGGGGATGTCTCGGCTCGGCACCGCGGACCCGAGATAGGAGCCGATCACGGTCCGCGCCTCGGCGGTCAGAGTCACCGGGGTGATGCTCGACTGCGCATCTGGTGCGGGAAGTCCCACGGTCACGGTCGTCCCGCCGACAGCGGTGGCCGAGAACGCGGTCTCGAAGGCCCGAGGATGTCCGACGCATTCGATGACGATCGGTGCCTTCCGCTCCCCCAGCTGCTCGGGTGTGAAGACCTCGACGGCGCCGAGTTCCTTCGCCCGTACGAGTTTGTCGGGGTTCGCGTCGACGCCGATGACGCCGGCGGTCTCGATGGACAGCGCCGTGATGAGTGCGGCCATTCCGACCCCGCCGAGCCCGACGATCATCACTTCGTCGTCCGGTCCGGGACGTCCGGCGTTGAGGACCGCTCCCCCTCCGGTAAGCACGGCGCAGCCGAGCACAGCGGCGATGGACGCGGGGACGTCCTCGTCGACGGGAACGACCGATGCACGGTTGAGCACGGCATGAGTGGCGAATACGGACGCGCCGAGGTGGTGGAGCACCTCGGCGCCGGTGTCCTCATGGAGACGGACCTTGTGACCGTCGAACGGCAGAGTTCCGGCACCGTTCGTCGCACTGCCCGGGGTGCAGGGCAGCTTCCCGTCGGTACGGCAGTTCGTGCACTCCCCGCACCGAGGCAGGAACACTGTGACGACCTGTTGGCCGACCTCGAGGTCATCGACACCGTCACCGAGCTGCTCGACGACTCCCGCACCTTCATGACCGAGGAGCATCGGCAACGGGCGGGGACGGTTTCCGTCGACGACTGAGAGATCCGAGTGACAGACCCCAGCGGCCGTCATCCGGATGAGCACCTCACCGGGACCCGGTTCATCGAGTTCGAGAGACTCGATCGAGATCGGCTGCGACCCGGCGAAGGGCCGGGGCCGCTTCATCTCCCGCAGCACGGCGCCGTGGATCTTCACAGTGTCCTCCTCGTCACAGTGTTCTTACTTTCACAGAGCCTGCTGGCCCTGCTCCTCATAGTCGGCCATGATGTTGATGCGCCGTTCGTGGCGCTCGTCGCCGGAGAACGGCTCGGCCAGGAAGGCGTCAACGATGGCGATCGCTTCGGCTTCGGGGTGCTGGCGGGCGCCGACGGCGACGATCTGAGCGTTGTTGTGCTGGCGGGCCAGCTTCGAGATCTCCGGATTCCAGGCCAGAGCGGTGCGTGCGCCCTTGACCAGGTTTGCGGCCATCTGCTCGCCGTTTCCGGATCCGCCGATCACAACGCCGAGAGCGTCGAGTCCGGCGGCCTGATCATCGACGACGGCCTGCGCCGCGGCGATGCAGAATGCCGGGTAGTCATCGAGGGCGTCGTATTCATGAGCGCCGTGGTCGACGACGTCGTGCCCTGCCTTCTCCAGGTGAGCTTTGAGGAGCTCTTTGAATTCGAATCCGGCGTGGTCGGTGCCGAGGTGAACCTTCATATGTCTGCCTTTCGGTGCGGTGTGTGGATCGGTCGAGTCCGCTGATTGTGCGGACCGCCCCGTCTCAGTCGAAGCTCGGGCCCTGGTCGCGGGTGCGCTTGAGCTCGAAGAATCCCGGTGTCGAGGCGACGGCGAGGACGCCGTCGAAGAGCCGTCCGGCGTCCTCTCCCTTCGGAGCGGGGGTGACGACAGGACCGAAGAACGCGGTTCCGGCGACGCGGCAGATCGGCGTGCCCACATCGTCGCCGACCAAGCTCAGAGCCTCGTCGTGGGAAGCCTGGAGCTGGGCGTCATAGTCCTCGGTCTCGCCGTACTTCATGAGTTCGGCAGGCAGCTGCAGTTCGGCGAGGGCCTCGGACACAGCTTTCTCGAAGTCCTCCTCTCCACCCGGGTGGATGCGGGTGCCGATCGCGGTGTAGAGCGGTTCGGCGATGTCATCCCCGTGTTCGGCGATAGCGGCGGTGACGATGCGCATCGGAGCCAGAGCCCGGTTCATCAGTGCGCGGTAGTCGTCGGGAATGTCCTTGTCACGGTTGAGGAAGTTCAGGCTCATCGGGTGGAACTTCACGTCGACGTCGCGGACCTTGGCCACTTCGAGACCCCAGCGCGAGGTCATCCATGCCCATGGGCAGGCCGTGTCGAACCACAGATCGAGTGTTTCTCTGCTCACTGTCTCTCCTCTTTCATCCGCTTGCGGGCCCGTGTCGGGCACCCATCGTGTCAGTACTCAATCTACCAATACCCGCCGAGTGCGGGGACAGCGGTCGAATCCCGATCCGTGGTGCCGATATCGCACCGGGAGCGCATGTCCATGAAAGAATGACCGCGTACACCCGGTTCCCGAAGCGAAGGTCACCTCACTGTGCCGCAACACAACCTCACCCGCGACGAAGCACGCGAACGTTCAGCCAACGTGGACGTCTCGAGCTACGAGCACACTCTGATCCTCACAGGAGTTGGTGAGAGTTTCCGCGTCCGCTCACGTATCCGCTTCGCTGCAGCATCGGATTCGACGACGTTCATCGACGCCATCACCGCCAGCGTCGAGCGCGTCCGCCTCAACGGCACCGACCTCGACCTCACCGAGGTGGTCGCACCGGCCCGCATCACCCTTCCCGGTCTCGCGGCTGAGAACGAGCTCATCGTCGATGCTCATTTCTCCTATATGAATACCGGCGAGGGCCTGCATCGCTTCGTCGACCCGATCGATGACGAGGTCTACCTCTACTCCCAGTTCGAGGTCCCCGACGCGCGCCGTGTCTTCCCCGTCTTCGAACAGCCCGATATCAAGTCTCCGTACTCCTTCACCGTCGTCGCACCGGAGAAGTGGACGGTCGTCTCGAATTCGCCCACCCCGACGCCGAGCGATCCGAAGGAGACCTTCGCCGAACTCGGAGAGACCCCGCAACCGGGCATGGCGGTGTGGCAGTTCGCCCCCACCACCCCGATCTCGTCGTATATCACCGCGATCATCGCCGGCCCCTATGAATCCGTGCATTCGCAGCTGACGTCCTCCGACGGATCTGTCGTGCCCCTTGGTCTGTACTGCCGTGCCTCGCTGCTCGAGCATCTCGACGCGGAGAAGCTGTTCCGGATCACGAAGGCCGGCTTCGAGTTCTTCGAACGCGAATTCGATGTCGCCTACCCGTTCGAGAAGTACGATCAGCTCTTCGTCCCGGAGTTCAATGCCGGAGCGATGGAGAATGCCGGTGCCGTGACGATCCTCGAGAACTATGTGTTCCGGTCCCGTCCCACCGAGGCTCTGGTCGAACGCCGGACGGTGACGATCCTCCACGAACTGGCTCATATGTGGTTCGGAGATCTCGTGACCATGCGCTGGTGGAACGATCTGTGGCTCAACGAGTCGTTCGCCGAGTTCATGTCGACGCTGGCGACGGCCGAGGCGACCGAGTTCGCCGATGCGTGGACGACGTTCGCCACGATCGAGAAGTCCTGGGCCTACCGCCAGGATCAGCTGCCGAGCACCCACCCGATCGTCGCCCCGATCGAGGACCTCGCCGATGTCGAAGTCAACTTCGACGGAATCACCTACGCCAAGGGAGCCTCGGTGCTCAAACAGCTCGTCGCCTGGGTCGGTCGCAACGAGTTCTTCTCCGGTCTCAAGAGCTACTTCGACAAACACGCCTGGTCGAACACCGAACTCTCCGATCTCCTCAGCGAGCTCGAAGCCACCTCGGGCAGGGACCTGGAGGCCTGGTCGAAGCTGTGGCTCGAGGAATCCGGGGTCAACCTCCTCGAAGCCGTCGTCACCGCCGAAGACGGTCAGGCAGCCGGCGACGCGGCGAAGACGGACGAGCAGACGATCTCGACCCTGCAGGTGACTCAGAAGCCGTGGTCGATTCCGGGACAGCCCACGCCGTCGCTGCGACCGCACCGACTGGCCATCGGCTTCTACTCGGACAACGGACAGGGACGACTGAAGCGCACCCATTCGTTCCCGCTCGACATCGACGGCGAATCTGCCGAGGTCACCGAGGCCCGTGGCCTGGCTCTGCCCGATGTCATCGTCGTCAACGACGCCGACCTCAGCTATGCCAAGGTCCGCTTCGACTCACGCAGCATGGAAACGGCGGCGCACCGGCTGGGCGACTTCGACGATTCGCTCACTCAGCTGCTCGTTCTGGCCACCCTGTGGGACGAGGTCCGGGACGGCGAACGGCCCGTCCACGACTACATCAACACTGTGCTCACCCATCTGGGCGCCATCACCCATTCGTCCGGGCTGCTCACGCAGATGCGTCAGCTCGACACCGCGGTCGCCTCCTACCTGCCTCCGCAGGAGCGGGAGACGAAGCACGCCGAGGTGGCCGACCGTTTCATCGAACTGCTCGAAACGGTCGAGGAGGGAACGGATCAGGCCTTCCAACTCGTGCGCGGGTTCATCCGTCATGCAACCACGCCCGAGCAGCTGGACCGCCTGAAGTCCTGGCTGCGGGCTGAGAAGGACAACGTCTATGGGATCACTCTGGACACGGACCTGACGTGGGAGATCATCATCGGTCTGTCTGCGAACGACGCCGTCGACGATTCCGCCGTGGCGGAGATGAGCCGCAAGGACCCCAGCGCCACCGGTGTTCGCCACGCCGCGACCGCACGCGCCTCCAGGCCCACCTCGGCGTCGAAATCACGCACCTTCACCCGCATCGTCGACGATGCCGATCTGCCGAACTCCGAACTCGGGGCACTGGCGCTGGGCTTCGGAACCGGTCTGCAGAAGGACTCCGGAGAGCTCATCGCCGCCGAAGCACCGCTGCGGTCCTTCGCCGATGAGTACTTCGCCCGGGTAGCCGGTTGGTGGGAGACGCGCACGTTGGAGATGGCGCAGACGATGACTCTGCGACTGTACCCGCCGGTGAGTTCTGCCACAGTCAAGGCCACCCGGCGGTGGCTCGACGATCACCCGTCCGCGCCGAAGGGCCTGGTGCGGCTGATGCGGGAGAACCTCGCCGATGCGGAGCGCGCATTGCAGGTTCAGCGTGCGTCCAGCGCTTCCAAGGGATCGTTGAACCTTCACAGCTAATCTCGAATGATCATGACTTCCGAAGCAATTGATACCACTGTTCAGACTGCAAGTGACTTCGATTGGGCGTCGTTCCTCCTCGGCGCGCCGCTGAAGATCACCGTCATCATCATCGGCGCCATCGTCGTCAATCTCGTCATCCGGCTCTTCATCCGCAGGTTCACCACCGCGGTCGCCAAGGGCACCGTCGGCAGCGAGAAGGCTGAAAGCGCCGGCCGAACGAAGTTCTCCGCCACTGCCCTTGAGGCCCAACGCACCGGGATCGATGAACAGACGATCAAGGAACGCCGAGCCCAGCGAGCGAAGACCGTGGGACGGATGCTGTCGTCGGTGACGACGATCCTCGTCAGCGTCATCGCGGTCCTCATGATCCTCGATGCCCTGAGCTTCAACATCGCCCCGATCCTCGCTTCTGCCGGTATCGCCGGTGTCGCCATCGCCTTCGGTGCTCAGGAGCTCGTCCGCGACTACCTGTCGGGATTCTTCATCGTCATCGAAGACCAGTACGGAATCGGTGACACCGTCGACCTCGGCGAGGCCGTCGGCGAAGTCGAGGACGTCGGCCTGCGTCGCACTCAGATCCGCGACCTCACGGGCACCCTGTGGCATGTGCGCAACGGTGAGATCCTGCGCGTGGGCAATCTGTCCCAGGGTTGGGCACGCGCCGTCCTCGACATCCCCATCGACTACCGGACCTCGATGGATGAATACCGCGAGATGACCGAGGACATCACGCGCACTCTGCGGAAGGATCCCGAGCTGTCGAAGGCGATGCTCGAAGATCCGGAGATCGCCGGTGTCCAGTCGCTGTCGGGCTCCCACCGCGTCATCCGCACCATGGTCAAGACCAAACCGAACCTGCAGTGGATGGTCGAGCGTGCCTTCCGTGCCGAACTGATGACCCAGCTGGCCAAGCGCGGCGGACAGATCGGTATGGTGCAGGAGACGGTTCTGCGCACCCTGCCGGACAAGGAGCAGGCAATGGCCCCCGCGGCCGCAGGCGACTCCGAGAATCCCTCGCCGCTGCCCAGTGGCCAGGAGATCCGCAGCACCGCGCAGGAAGACTCCCCCAGTGAAGGATCGAGTGATGACGCAGACAACTGACGGCTCCATCTTCGAGGCCGTCGGCGGACATGACACGTTCGCCCGCCTCGTCGACGTGTTCTACCAGCATGTCGACGCCGATGCACAGC
Organism: Brevibacterium pigmentatum; assembly: GCF_011617465.1. NCBI lineage: Bacteria > Bacillati > Actinomycetota > Actinomycetes > Micrococcales > Brevibacteriaceae > Brevibacterium > Brevibacterium pigmentatum. The sequence goes on along the minus strand of NZ_CP050153.1, from coordinate 1,694,024 downwards.
TCATTGCGATGTATCCGGACGGCCACGAGCTGGAGGGGGCGAAGCACCGTCTGCAGATGTTCCTCGAACAGTACTTCGGCGGTCCGTCGACGTATCAGGAGCAGCGCGGCCACCCGCGACTGCGGATGCGGCATTTCGACTACCCCATCGATTTCGACGCCCGTGACCGCTGGCTGCGCTGTATGCGTGCGGCTCTCGATGATGTGAGTCTGCCGCCGCTGTACGACGAGATGTTCTGGGACTACTTCCAGCGGGCCGCGACCGCGATGGTCAACACGAATCCGAACATCCGCTGATCACCGACCCTGAGCGCGCGTGTCACCGACCCCGCACGCGCGTGAGCAGGTGACCGCCCGGGGTGACGAGGCGCAGCCAGCCTCCGGATTCCATGATGCGCAGCTGCCGGTCATCATCGCGACCGACGGGCGGAACGAAGCGCAGAGCGGTGGCGGCGAAGGCCAGTCCTCCGGGCAGTCCGGTCCCCTGCTCACCTGTCATCTCGCGTGACCACACCCGGGAGCGCAGAGCTTTGACCGCATGTCCTCCGGATCCCTCGGGTGCACCGGTGCTGATCTCTGCGATCCCTGCCTCCGCCGTCTCGTGGAGCTGTCCGACCGTGATCGTGTCGTATTCGGCCCAACCCCCACGCGGAGGCGCGATCCCCGTCCACGACACGAGCACGGAGTTCGGCGGCACCGGAAGAGTGGTTCCGTTCTCGTCGCGCGCAAACCGGTCGAGGAGGTTCGACAGCGGCACCGCCTCGTCGAAGCCGTCGAGTTCATGATCGTCCAGGCGCAGCATCCGCATGGCCAGCACCAGCGGCGTCGAGTCGCCGAGTCCGTGCGGGAACAGCGGTGCCACGGTGGCGGCGAGGACGTCGGAGGCCACCTGCAGCCGCATCGCTCCGTCGGAATCCGCCCGATGGGCCAGAGACGTGAAAGCAGAGAGATCCCGCATCGCCAGCGGGTCGTTGATGTGCAGTTCCGTCATCGCCGGGTCCTCCGCAGCGGGACGGGCGTGCCGAGCACCGATTCCATCGCTTCGGTCTCGGCTTCGCTGAGGCGGCGTGGTCGACCGCTGGCGATGTCGATGAAGACGATGATCGTCTCGGCGACCGTATAAGTGCGCGAACCGTCCGGTTCGCAGATGACATATCCCACCGTCACCGAGGCGGGGCTGACCTCGCTGATGACGAGATCGACGGCGATGGGTCCGGTGCGATAGGGAATCGGAGCGCGATATTCGATCGCGTGGGAGGCCACGAGGAGCTCCGTCGTCGCCGAGGCGTCGGCGAAGATCGTCGGAATCTCGACCCCGCTGACGGTCTCGAACACTCCGTGCTGTCCGGGCGTAGTCGGTGCGTCGGAGCTGTGAGTGGGAGAGCCGAGGGCGCGCACTCGCGCCTCTTCCAACAGTTTGAGCTGGGTGACGTTGTTGACGTGGCCGTACGCGTCCATATCACCCCATCTCAGTTCCAACAGTACGCGGGTGAACTCGTCGAGAAGGGGGTTGGTGGCGCCTGAGTGCATGCCTCCCATCATGCCACCTTCATCACGCCGATGCCGCACGCGATAGGATCGTGACTCGTACGCACGATTGGCCGAGCCATCCGAGGGAGAAGCCCATGACCGACGAAGCATCCACCGAAGCGGAGGCGAACGTAGCGACGTTGCACCAGATCCTCGATCTGCGCAAGCTCGAGTTCACCGCAGCTTCCAGCGAGACGGATTTCTTCATCGGGCACAGCCAGTACAAACCCGATGGTCGGGTGTACGGCGGGCAGGTGCTCGCACAGTGTGTCGTTGCGGCCGCGGCCACGCTCCCCAGCGATCGCCTGATCCATTCGCTCCACGGGTACTTCCTGCGCGCCGGCGATGTCAGCGAACCCATCGAGTTCGGAGTCGAGCGGCTGCGCGACGGCCGTTCGTTCTCTGCCCGCCGCGTCCACGCCTATCAGAAGGGAGCGCCGATTCTGTCGCTGAGCGCTTCCTTCCAGGACGAGCAGTCGGGCCTCAGGCATGCCGAGCAGATGCCGACCGACCTGCCGGCTCCCGAGGACTGCCCGGAGCTGCTCGACTACCTCGGCGACGAAGATTCCCCGCTCGTCAGCGATTGGCTGCGGAAGCGCCCCTTCGAAGTCCGCCCCGTCGAGCCGTCTCTGCACACGTCCGGCACCTCTGATTCTTCGATCACCGAACAGCATTCCTGGTTCCGGACCAGCGCGACTTTCGGTGACGATTCTGTGCTCAACGCCGCTGCCCTGGCCTACGCCAGTGACTTCAATCTGCTTGAACCGGTGCTGCGTCACCACGAACTGACCTGGCGGACTCCTGGTCTGCGAGTGGCCAGCCTCGACCATGCCATGTGGTGGCATCACCGGGTGCGCGTCGACGAGTGGATGCTCTATGTCCAGGAGTCCCCTGCCGCGCAGGGCGGACGCGGGCTCGGCTACGGGCGCATCTTCGCTCAGGACGGAACCCTGCTGGCTACTGTGGCCCAAGAAGGCATGGTCCGGGTCAAGGAGGTTCAGTGACAAGTCAGGACCCGACGATGATGGACATCATCGGCACCATCCTCAGCCGGCTGGTGAACGTAGCGCTGTTCCTCGTCATCGGTCTGCTCAGCCTCGTCGCGTTCATGGGACGCACCGATCTGCATACGGCGGTCTGCGGGCTGCTGGCCGTCGTCTGCGGAATCATCGGGACGATCCTCGTGCGTCTCCTGTTCAGAGGGATCGCGCGCCTCGGCGGTCTCACCAGCCGTTCAGAGGACTGATATCCGAAACACCACGGACACAGAGATGCCCCGGTCGGAATGACCGGGGCATCGCCTGTGGGAACGCAGGGTCGGAGCCGATACGGCTCAGACCGGACTGAGATCAGTCGCGAGTGAGTCGGCGGTGCGTGACTCGGTGCGGACGGGCCGCATCTTCGTCGAGTCGTTCGACCTTGTTCTTCTCGTAGGCCTCGAAGTTGCCTTCGAACCAGTACCAGTTCGCCGGGTTCTCCTCAGTGCCTTCCCAGGCGAGGATGTGCGTGGCCACGCGGTCGAGGAACCAACGATCGTGCGAGACGACCACGGCACAGCCGGGGAACTCGAGCAGAGCGTTCTCCAGGGAGCCCAGGGTCTCGACGTCGAGGTCGTTCGTCGGCTCATCGAGCAGGAGCAGGTTTCCGCCCTGTTTGAGGGTGAGCGCGAGGTTGAGGCGGTTGCGTTCACCACCGGAGAGGACTCCGGCCTTCTTCTGCTGGTCCGGCCCCTTGAATCCGAACGCGGAGACATAGGCACGAGACGGCATCTCGACCTTGCCGACCTGGATGAAGTCGAGTCCGTCGGAGACGACTTCCCAGAGGTTCTTGTCCGGATCGATTCCGCCGCGCGACTGATCCACATAGGAGATCTTCACGGTGTCGCCGACCTTGAGGTTTCCTCCGTCGAGCTCTTCCATGCCGACGATGGTCTTGAACAGGGTCGACTTGCCGACGCCGTTGGGACCGATGACGCCGACGATGCCGTTGCGCGGCAGGGAGAAGCTCAGTCCGTCGATGAGCTTGCGCCCATCGAAGCCCTTTTCGATCTTGTCCGCTTCGATGACGACATCGCCGAGGCGAGGGCCGGCGGGAATCTGGATCTCTTCGAAGTCGAGCTTCTGCGTCTTCTCCGCTTCGGCTGCCATCTCCTCATAGCGAGCCAGACGGGCCTTCGACTTCGTCTGCTTCGCCTTCGGATTCGAACGGACCCATTCGAGTTCGTCCTTGAGGCGCTTGGCCAGCTTCGCGTCCTTCTTGCCCTGGACCTGCAGGCGCTCCTGCTTCTTCTCGAGGTAGGTCGAGTAGTTGCCCTCGTAGGGGTAGAGGTGACCGCGGTCGACTTCGGCGATCCATTCGGCCACGTGGTCGAGGAAGTACCTATCGTGCGTGATCGCGATGACGGCGCCGGGGTAGCTCTGCAGGTGCTGCTCGAGCCACAGCACCGATTCTGCGTCGAGGTGGTTGGTCGGCTCGTCGAGGAGCAGCAGGTCGGGCTTCTCGAGCAGGAGCTTGCACAGTGCCACGCGGCGGCGTTCACCACCGGAGAGGACGGAGACCTCTGCGTCCGGCGGCGGGCAGCGCAGCGCATCCATCGCCTGTTCGAGCTGGGAGTCGAGGTCCCAAGCATCAGCGGCGTCGATGGCCTCCTGCAGCTTGCCCATTTCGTCCATCAGAGCGTCGAAGTCGGCATCGGGGTTCGCCATCTCCTCGGAGATGGCGTTGAAGCGGTCGAGCTTCGCCTTGATCTCGCCGACGCCTTCTTCGACGTTGCCGAGAACGGTCTTCTCTTCGTTCAGGGGCGGTTCCTGCATGAGGATGCCCACTGAGTATCCGGGGCTGAGTCGAGCTTCGCCGTTGGAAGGCTGCTCGATTCCTGCCATGATCTTCAGGATCGTAGATTTGCCGGCGCCGTTGGGGCCGACCATACCGATCTTCGCTCCGGGGTAGAACGACATCGATACATCGTCGAGGATGACTTTGTCACCGTGCGCTTTGCGCGCCTTGTGCATGGTGTAGATGAATTCGGCCATAGTGCTCTCAGGCTATCGGTTCGGCGCACTCCAGCGCTACTTGACGCTCGGCGTCCGCCGGGGATGTTGAGCGTCGACTGAGGTGCGCGGTCGCCCGCAGCAGTCGGCTCAGCCCCCGCCGAGTGACGGGGCTTCTCCTGAGGTGTCTCCCTCGCTCGAGGTCTCACCGGATCCGCCTTCGCTCGAAGCCTCTCCAGATGTGCCCTCGCCGGACGTCCCGGCGGTGCCCTCAGAGCTGTCGGCGCTTTCGGATCCTTCGGAACCCGCGGTCCCCTCCGATCCCCCGGTGCTCGTCGATTCGGAGCCGTTTTCACTCGGCGCGGGACTCTCGGTCTCACCGTCTTTGCCGTTGATGTCCTCGCCGGGCATGTGGCCGGCACCGTTGGAGTCGCCGTCTTCGTCGCGCTTCTCACCCTTGGGTGCCTTGACGCCCTCCGGCCGTTCGACTTCGCCGAACAGGCAGGAGCCCGTCGATTCCGTGGGCTCGACGAGGTCGGCAGTGGCTTTCCCTTTTCGTATCTCTCCGACGACGCAGCCTTTGTCGGTTTTGACCCCGAACATCTTCGAAGGGACCTCATTGCCCAGCGGCGATTCGTCGATCGTCGCCTCGAGCTGCTCAGGCTCATATCCGGCGTCGAGCATCGTTGAGAAGAACTTCTTCGTCGACGGCACCGACTCCTTGTCGCCGGTCAGGGGTTTGAGTGCTTTGAGCACTTTGTCGACTTCGGCGACGGGCTTCGCCTGGGTCTGCTTCGGCTGGGGCTGAGAGTCATCGGCTCCGAAGCCGAAGAGTGAACAGCCCGACAATGCCAGAGTCAGTGCTGCAGCACCCAGCACAGGAACGAGACGCATCTACAACCTCGGCGAGAGGGGACGATTGACAGTCTCACTCTAGCGGATCACACGTGCCGAGCGCGGCAGCGAGACGACGCCGAAGCGAAGAATCCACGCTCAGAACGGGGCCGCGGCTTTTGCGGTGTCGCGCGCGATCGGGTCCTCTTCGCCGCTGGCGTCGATGTCGGTTCCGGCACTGCCCCCGGATTCGACGCCGGTGTCGCGGCCGGCGGTACCGGTCTCGTCGGTGGCGCGGTCGTCATCCGAATCAGTGTGCGCAGCGCTGTCCGGTCCAGTGGCTGTGAGCCCCGCAGCCTCACCGGCCCCAACATCGTCTCCTGATGGAGTTTCCATCGGAGCCAAAGCACCCCAGATCGCTTCGCTCGGCCCTGATGACTCAGTGTTCGTCTGGCCGGAACTCGACTGAGAGCGGTCAGTTGCCTTGGCTCGTTTGTAGTGAGCGGTACCGTATCTCAGATCGGGTCCGATATGCTCCGCGACCACCGTCGGCGAGATTCCGCTCCGCTCCTCGGTGGCCCATTCTCGGTTTCGCAAGCTGCCCGACACGATCACCGCTGCTCCGGTGCTCAGCGACATCGCGGAATTGCTGGCCAGTTCGCCGTAGCAGTCGACTCCGAACCACGAGGTGCCGTCGGTGACGAACTCTCCTGTGCTCTTGTCGACTCTCCAGTGATTGACAGCGAGCCGGAAAGAGGCACAGGCTCGCCCGGACGGCAGCGTGCGCGCGGTCGGCTCTGTGGCGATGGTGCCGGTGAGGGTGATCGGGATTGCGGACATCGGTGTCTCCAAATCGGTGTGATCGAACCATACGGTCATCTGCGTCCGCATGGAGCTCCAGTCAGCCCGATCAGTCGGTCCGATGTCCAGGGACAGGAAATGCCCTGTGGACAGCAGTTCTGTGTCCACAGGGCATTGCGGTCCGAGTCGCGCACTCAGGTGTGTTCGAGTCGGACAGATGCGTCCGAGTCTCAGCCGAGCATCTCGTATGCCTGTCGGTGCTCTCCGATGACGGTCTTCACCGGATTGAGGTACGAGCTCTGGGCGACGCGGCCGACTGCGTCTCGCAGCTTGCCGTCGACCTCGGCGGCCGCCTCTTTGGCGCCTTTGGCCCGCGCGGACTTCGCCACCAGCGAGGTCACGAACGAACCGATCACGCCGATCACGAACAGTCCGAAGCTGACGATCCAGCACCACGTCGGCAGAGTGCCCGAGCCGATGGCGGCGACGAGCGCGGAGGCGATGATGCCGAGGAGACCGACGATCGACGCGACGAAGAAGACGATCTGCAGGGTGTGGGCCAACGACCACCAGCCAGGACTCTGGCGAGTGATCTCCACAGCTGTGACGGCCGAGTCGAGGTTATCGGACAGTTCGTCCGTGCTCTTCTTCTCGGCTTCTGCAGCTTCGTTCTGCCAGGCCTGCGGCATTGTCGATACGGATTCCGCGATGAGTTCGTGGGCCATGAGCCGTACATGTGAGCTCTGGGCCTTCGTCGTCGCCGGCACCGAGGCCCGGACGAGTTCGTCCCGGTCCTGACCGTGCTTGGCGCCCAGGGGATCGGGCGCATTGCGCTGAGCCCACGCGAGTACGGGATACCCGGTTTTGCGATAGGCGCGGCGGATGTAGTCATCGTGGACGGTCTGTGCCACGGCTTCGACACCGGCGGCTTCCGACATCGTTTCGGCCAACCGTGATGCGCCCGCCAGTTCGTCCGGAGAGGACACCGGTTCGCCGAGTTCCCTGCGGATCCGCTTTGCCATCGCCTGCATATCCGCCAGCAGCCTTTCGGCCGCGGCGTCGTTCGAATCGACGGTGTCGGCAAGGATGCTGCGGATCTCCGGGATGCCCTCTCGTGTCACTGCCGAGGAGATGCGCACATTCGTCTCGCTCAGCCCATCCTCGTTGAGCAGCTGGCGGAGATGATCGGCTGCGGCCTTCTGCTCCTCCGGGCTGAGTTTGTCGATCTGATTGAGGACGACGACCATGTTTGCGCTGTTCTCGGCGAGTTTGGTCAGGTACTCCGAGTGCAGCGAGAAATCGGCATACTTCTGCGGGTCGACGACCCAGAACACGACGTCGACGAGACCTACCAGGCGATCTGATTCGATACGGTGTTCGACCGCCGTGGAGTCGTGGTCGGGCAGGTCGAGGAGGATCAGTCCGTGCAGACGCCTCTGATCGTCTCCGTCGAGTGCCGATTCGCGCCAGGTACGGCTGCGTTCGGGCACGTGCAGCCAGTCGAGGACATCGTTGCCGCCCTCGCCCCAGACACATGCGGTCGGTCGAGAGGTCGTCGGCCGGCGGACGCCCACGCGGGCGATCTCGAGACCGGCAACCGCATTGAACAGTGAGGACTTGCCGGATCCGGTGGAGCCGGCGAAGGCCACAACGGTGAAGTCCTCGCCCAGGCCCAGGCGATCCTCTGCCCGATCCAGTAGATTCTGCGCATCGGTGCGCACGTCACTGGCGAGCTTGTCCTCGCTCAGTGACAGCGCGTGTCGGATGCCTTCGGCCAAGCTCCGAATCTCGGTCTGTGCTGAACTGTTCACAATGCCACCTCAAGTCGTTCACCGGAGGCGCGCAGGGCGCCTGCTTGCCGCGCCGGTACCGCGGATAGTCTCAGTGCGTTATCGAAAGGGGTGCGGCAGTCCGCGACGATTCCCGCAGCGGCATCGAGGAAGCGCTGGCGGACGGAGGAGATGAGCCCGGCCGCTTCGTCGGCTCCGAAGATCGTCTCCGCGAGGTTGAGTGCGACACCGGCTCCCTGCTGAGTGCTCTGCCCGGCACCGCGGGTGCGTCGCGGATCCCAGAAGGCCGCGTATTCGACGACGGCGCAGACGCCGGCAACCCCGAAGGAGAGAATTCGAGCCTTCGACTTCTTGCCCTGACCGATATCGCGAACGAGCGCATTGACTTCGTCGGACCAGGTGCTCACGGCGGACTTCACTGCGTCCTCGAGCCCTCCCCCGACCGTGCGGAGCTCAGGCTGGTCTTCGATGAGCGCTGCGCCGGCCGCAGTATTTCGCCACTCGGCATTCACCTCATCGACCACGTCGATGGCCTGTTCGCGCAGGGAGACGGCCGCGCTGCGCAGAATCGCCACATGCAGTGGTGTGGCAGCGTCGTGCTTTCCGGTCACCGCCGCAGAGATGCGATCGCGCATCCGAGCCATCGTCGGTTCCAGGCCGCGGAACAGCTGTCCGGTGCCCACGAAGTCCTGCCAGCGGGCATTGACCTCTCCGTGCAGCACCCGACCGTCGGAGAAGACCTCCGCGAGTCCGGATTGAGCGGATCGGAAACTCTTCTCCAACGAATCGGCCAGGGTGATGTGTGCCTGTTCCTGTTTTTCGGCGAAGTCGGCGAGCTCGCGGACTCGTGCCGGCAGGGCAGAGATCGCACCGGTGAGCGTGCGATTTCGGATGCGTTCGAGAGAGGTGCCCTCGGTGCCGACCTGAGAGATCCACGAGCGAATCGGATAGATCGCGGCATGAGGGAGCAGTCCGTCTTCGAGTTCGAGCTCGGCGACGGAGAAGATCGGGGAATTCGCCAGGCCCGTTTCGGAGAGGAGACTGGAGAGATGATGCCTGACTTCGCGGTTGGCCTCGGGTGGAACCCGGTCGAGGACGATGGCCACAGAGGTGCTGCGTGCCGCGGCCGTCTTCAGCAGTGCCCACGGCGCGGCATCGGCATACCGATTCGCCGTCGTCACGAAGAGCCACAGATCGGCACTGAGCAGCACTCTGCGGGAGAGCGCACGGTTCGTCTCGGAGATGGAGTCGATATCGGGACAGTCAAGGATGGCCGTGCCCGCTTCGACGTTCTCATCGGCGATGAGAACGACTCCGGGCATGCTCGACTGCGGGTCGGAGCTGCGCGGCAGGTCGGGCAGGTAGTGCTCCGACTCGAAGAACTTGGCATCGACGGGGTTGAAGATGACGACCGGATTGCCCGTCGTCGGTCGACGCACTCCGGCGGGGCTGACGCTGCGACCCACGAGGGAGTTGACCAGTGTCGATTTGCCTGCGCCGGTCGATCCGCCCACGGCGATGAGGAACGGAGTCCGCGAGCGGTTGATCCGCGGCAGCACGTAGTCGTTGAGCTCCGCGGTCAGTGTCGAGTGTGCTGTCCGAGCGTCGGCGAAGTCCTCGCTGCGCAGGGTGAAGCGCGTCTCCGAGACTCGCTTGACGATATCGTTCAACGCTTGGCCGACCGGCGGCGTTACGGCGCTCTTGCTCTCAGTCATCACGCCTCCACTCTCTATGTTTTCCCAGCTCGGCACCAACTGCCACGCCGTATCGGCGCGGAATTGCTCCGCACCGACGCCGATCGACCGGACCTGCGGGATCGGCAGATGCGAGCATGAGAAGCGCCCCCGGCGGGGCTCGAACCCGCGACCTACCGCTTAGAAGGCGGTTGCTCTATCCGACTGAGCTACGGAGGCTCAAATATCGTAACCGATGCCCGGATGAGAACAGAAAGCGGCCCTGGTCCGGCGCGACTGGTTCAGTCGCCGCCGCAGACCAAGGCCGTTGTGCCGCCGGAGCAGCCCGGCGTGAGATTCTCAGTAGTGACGGGCCGCGTTCTCCATCGACTTGCGCACTGTCACGAAGGACACCGCGACCACTCCCGCCATCGCAAGGATGACTGCGACGGCTTCGATGCCGAAGGCGAAGTCGACGATGATCGGGAAGAATCCTGCGAGCATGAAGCCCAGCAACGCGACAAGCGTGAGTGCCGTGGCAACAGAGAAGAGCTTTGCACCATTCATTGTCTGCCTCCTTCGATCGATGCATCCGATGGAAAAAGACTAACGCCAGATGAGACTCACGTCACTGAAAATTTCAGAAGAATTCGTCTCAGGCTTCGCTTCGAGCGTCGATCGCCTTCTCCAGGCGTTCGAGTTTGCCGTCGATCTCGCCGGCATAGCCCGGCCTGATATCGGCCTTGACCACCAGTGATACCCGAGTGCCGAACTCACCGACAGCCTCGGTGGCTTCCTTGATGACGGCGAAGACTTCGTCCCATTCGCCTTCGATGGTCGTGAACATCGAGTCCGTCCGGTGGGGCAGACCGGAGTTGCGGACGATCTCGACAGCCGCTGCCACGGCGCCGTGGACCGATGCGTCGGCCCCTTCTCCCCCCGCTGGGGGCGACTGAGAATGCTGCGAGCATGGTGATGGTCCCTTCTATCCCGAGTGGTGGGGAGCCGATCGGCTCCCCACCGTCTCAACTGTCTGATTCGAGTCGAACGCCTCGATCAGGCCTGCGCAGGGACTGACACGATGAGCGAATCACCCTGCCCACCGCCTCCGCAGAGCGCGGCGATGCCCGTGCCGCCGCCTCGGCGCTGGAGTTCGAGGGCAAGAGTGAGGACGACCCGAGCTCCCGAGGCGCCGATCGGGTGACCCAGTGCGACGGCGCCTCCGTTGACGTTGACCTTGTCTTCGTCGATATCGAGGTCCTTGGCGCTGGCCAGACCGACCGCGGCGAAGGCTTCGTTGATCTCATAGAGATCGAAGGAATCGGCCGCGACGCCTTCGCGCTCGGCAGCAGCCTTGATGGCCTGTGAGGGCTGGTGCTGGAGAGTCGAGTCCGGTCCGGCGGTCCATGCATGCGACCGGATCTCGGCGAGGATCGGAGCACCCAGCTCTTCGGCCTTCTCGCGTGACATGACGACGACGGCGCAGGCTCCGTCGGAGATCTGCGAAGCGTTGCCGGCGGTGATCGTTCCGTCCTTGCGGAACGACGGGCGCAGCTTGGACAGGGACTCGGCTGTCGTGTCCGGACGCACCCCCTCGTCGGCGGAGACGGTGACATCGCCCTTGCGCGAGCTGATGGTCACGGGGACGATCTCGTTCTCGAAGGCCCCGCCTTCCTGCGCGGCGGCAGCCCGCTGATGCGAACGAGCGGAGAACGCGTCCTGCTCGGCGCGGGAGAATTCGCGATCACCGGCGTTGGCTTCCTCGGTCAGGCCGCCCATGGCCTGGTCGGTGAAAGCATCCCAGAGGCCGTCGTAGTCCATATGGTCCTTGGCGACCACATCGCCGTACTTGTACCCCGAACGCGACTTCATGAGCATGTGCGGAGCCTGGCTCATCGATTCCTGACCTCCGGCCACGACGACCTCGTACTCACCGGCCCGGATCAGCTGGGCCGCCTGGGTGATCGTGTTGATTCCCGACAGGCACAGCTTGTTGACCGAGACGGCCGGAACGGACATGGGGATGCCGGCCTTGGCCGCAGCCTGACGGCCGGGACCCTGACTGTTGCCGGCCTGCAGAACCTGGCCCATGATGACGTACTCGACGTCAGAGCCCTGAATTCCGGCACGATCGAGTGCGCCGGAGATGGCTTCGGCGCCGAGCTCGACGGCACTGAGTTTCGACAGCTCTCCCTGCAGCCGCCCGAACGGTGTGCGTGCTCCGGCGACGATCACTGCATCAGCCATATTTCCTCCTCGGATATCCGCGCCCGGACTCGTGACCCGGCACGTATGCATTTCGACATCCACCAGCCTAGTCGAGGCCCATGTGGCCTGCATCACGGGGTCCGTCCGACGGCGGTCGCAGACCATGTCCACACTCTCGCATTCGGATCCAACACTCATGGAGTCTCCGTTAGAGTAGGACGAGGACAGCCTAAGAACACCCCCTTTCCAAGATGACAGGAGTTCGCTTCAGTGACGCCCACCGAAGAATTCCGCACAGCGATGCGCGGCTACGAGAAGAGTGAAGTCGATTCGCGTCTGCAGCAGCTGCGCACCGAGGTCGAGTCGGTCCGCAAGGCCTTGGCCGATGCGCGCAGCCAGGTCATCAATGCGGATCGGGCGAAGCTGCAGATTGCCGGAGAGCTCTCGGAAGCCAAGGCACAGCTGAAGAAGGCTGCCAACGACAACGCAGAGGCCGCCGGGCCTCCCGGAAGCCGCATCGACCACCTGCTCAAGATCGCCGAATCGCAGGCCCGCGAGACCCTGGCTCAGGCCAATTCCGATGCCGAGACGATTCGCAACAAGGCCCGCGCGGAGGCGGCTTCCGCTCGCGCGCGGATGCACACCGAGAGCAACGACACTCTGTCCAATGCACGCTCGGAAGCCGATGCGATCATTTCCTCGGCCGAACTGCGCGCCGAAGAGACGATCAAGGCCGCGGAGAAGCGTGCGGCCGAACTCAGCGCGACTACCGAACGCGAGACCAACCAGGCCAAGGAAGCGAATGCCGCTTCCGCGAAGGAGGCTCGCGAGAGCCTCGATCTCGAGCTCTCCGAGCTGCGGGCAACCGCCGAGAAGGAAGCTGCGGACCTGCGTGCCGAGGCCAAGACCGAAGCAGAAGAGACCATCGCAGCCGCTCAGGCACAGGCCGATGAGCTGCTCAAGTCTGCGAAGGCCCGCGATGAGGCGTCGAAGAAGGCCGGAAACGACTTCGACGTCGAACTCGCGAACAAGCGCAAGGATGCCGAGTCCGAGCGCAAGAAGCGCTACGAAGAGGCTCAGGCAGAGAACAAGAAGCTCGTCGAAGAGGCTCAGGCACGTGCGGCGAAGGCCGACACCGAGGCCAAGGAAGCTGCCGAACGTGCGGAGCAGACCCGCACCGATGCAGTGAAGAAAGCCGACGAGATCATCGCCGACGGCAAGTCCCGTGCCCAGACGCTCATCTCCGAGGCTCGGGCCACCGCCGAGGCGACCATCGAGGAGTCCGCGGCAGAGGCCAAGCGCAATGTCGCCTCCGCACAGTCGCAGGTCGATCTGCTCACGAAGCAGCGCAAGACGATCACCGCTCAGCTCGATCAGCTCCGTTCGCTGTTCGCCATGCCCGGAGTCATGGGCGGCGACTCAGTGGATCCGGCGAAGGCCGAATCGGCTTCTCACGCCACCGAGCAGATCGCCGACGGCCAGGAACTCGAAGACCTGCTCGCCGACGACGCTTCGGACGCGGCGAAAGCCGACGATTCGGCGAAGTCGAGCGACGACGCGAAGTCGACCGATGGCTCAGCGTCGACCGGCTCCGAGGATGCCGCGACGAAGGGCGGATCGGCCGAGTCCACGGGCGCGAAGTCGACCGGACCGGCGAAGAAGGATGCTTCCGGCGCCCAGGACAGCGGGTCCGCGAAGACGTCCGCTCAGTCGGCCGACGGTTCGACATCGACACCTGGCTCGAAGACCGATTCGGGGTCGAATACCGGCTCCGACGATGATGCCGAGAACACGGCGGGTGAGGACCTGCCGAATGGTGCCACCGACGAGGACACCATCTCGATCAATGCGCAGGTCTCCGGCTCGAAGCAGAACAACTCGAAGACCTCACGCTCGCGCAACTCGCTGCGCTGAGGCCGGCTGATTCGCTCGGCTGAGGCCGACTGAGACGACAATGACGAAGGGACCCGCTGGTGCGGGTCCCTTCGTCGTTGACAGCTTCGGAGCTCGGTCGGCTGCGACCATTCATTCGAGCACCCTCGGACAGTCTGTTCTCACCGGAAGCGATCGAAACAGCGCTGGTGCCAGTGCCTTCTGCTCTCGACACCGATCTCTATTCCGTGCGGGGCGTCCTGCCGCCACGCGACGACATGGCTCGAGGCCGCAGTGACGTCACGTCCGCAGCCCGGGCAGACATAGACCTTGCCGGTTTCGTTGCCCTTCACGGTCTGCACAGACCAGGTTCCGTCCGGCAGCGAACGGCTGGTCCTCATGCCTGATACGGAGTCGGACAGATGGCGGGGAGCCTGCTGCCATTTGTTCTTGCGACGCGAGGATGAAGATCGTGGCATTGAGCCATTGTCTCACGTAGGCTGAAGCGCGTGCGTCTAGTCATAGCCCAATGCTCCGTTGATTATGCCGGTCGTCTGACCGCCCACCTTCCGATGGCCACCCGCCTCATCATGCTCAAGTCCGACGGCTCGGTGCTCATCCATTCCGACGGCGGTTCCTATAAGCCGCTCAACTGGATGACTCCCCCGTGCACGGTTCGTCATATCGAACCTGATGCCGAGCGGGCAGAAGCCGGTCTCACCGAACTGTGGGAGGTCTCCCAGACGAAGACGGGCGACCGTCTCGTCATCTCCATCGCCGAGGTGCTCTCTGACGACACCTATGAGTTCGGTGTCGATCCCGGACTGGTCAAGGACGGGGTCGAAGCGCATCTGCAGGAGCTGCTCGCCGAGCACATCGAGACCCTCGGTGAAGGGTATAGTCTGGTTCGTCGCGAATACATGACGGCGATCGGTCCCGTCGACATCTTGGCTCGGGACGACGGACAGAAGTCGGTGGCCGTGGAGATCAAGCGTCGTGGCGATATCGATGGTGTCGAACAGCTCACCCGCTATCTCGAACTGATGAATCGCGATCCCCTTCTCAGCCCTGTTGAGGGAGTCTTCGCAGCTCAGGAGATCAAACCGCAGGCACGCACTCTTGCTGAGGACCGCGGCATACGCTGCGTCGTCCTCGACTACGATGCACTGCGCGGAATGGACGACCCCGAGACACGCCTCTTCTGACCGCCTGCGGTCGATCGGCTACCTAACCACCTGGCGCATCGCTCAAATCGGCCAGCGTTCATCGATCCTCCGCCCACCCGGGCTACCTCGTTCAAGCCGGCCAGCGTTCATCGATCCTCTGCCCACCCGGGAGTCTTCAATCAAGGCCACCAGCGTCTATCGAGCCGTCTACCGATCGATAGACGTTGTACGCCTTGATCGCGCATGAGAATTGGCCTCAGCTCCGGCTCCGGTCGTCCATGATCAGGCGTCGTCGCACCGCTTCACCGATGCGCAGAAAAAGGTCGGCGGAGAACAGATCGCTCCACCGGATGCGGAAGACTAACCAACCCTCGTTCCGCAGCGCGTACTCCCGTCGCCGTTCACGCTCGAATGTCTCCTGCGGATCCGATCCCTCGAGATGGTACTTTCCTGCTCCGTCGAATTCTGCGATGACCTTCGCCCGCTCATTGGCGAAGTCGGTCCGGCCCAGGTGTATGCCGTTCTCGTCCCGGACTTCAATCTGCGGCTCGAAACCGGGCACCGAATACTCGACGAACCGCACCGCACAGATCGACTCAGCCACGCTCTCTCGACGCGCGTCGACATTCTCGAGCGCGTTGACGATCTTCCGAGTGCCTGTGCGCACTGGATGAGACACGCTATAGGAGCGCAGCTCATCGACAGTCACGGCTGAACTGCGCACAGCTGAATCAAGCACAGCGACGGAGAACGCGAGCGGATAGTCCCGAGCGATGTCGAGCAGCGTCTGCACGACCGTGGTCACGGGAAGCCCTTCGATGATCTCCTGCGCAGCAAAATCACGGCTGCGTCGTCTGACGAGCATATTCGCAAGCCGCACACCGCTGTGGGGACTCACCGATTCGGCAAATACGTCACCAGGATCAATATAGGGAACCGGAAGGCCATGAACGATGAGGGCGCTGCGGTGAGAGAACACCGCATCCGGAGGCAGGCGATCAACATACGACCTGACGAGGATCCTCAGATCCTCCAAACGCCTGCGAAGGCCTGTCGAATCCTTTGGCAGGGTAGTTGACGGGGCTGTTGCGATTGCACTGACGAAATTGTGGGACGGGTCAGAGCATTCCACGGTGACCACGTATCTGCCGCGTTCCAGTCTTCTCAGACAGCATCGTTCGGCAGCTTTGATCGGATGACGGTCCCACCCGGCTGCGAGCAGTGCGGCCGTCGACAGACAAACATACATGCCTTCAAGCATGAGCGACGAGAGGCAGGAGCAACAGGCTGAGAAATCGGCCTGTGGACAACTCGCAACTCGACCTCACAGGCCGTTGCAAACTGAGGATCATGTGGCAGACGGGACTTCCTGCTCACCCTCACATACGCCGACGCACCCCAGCATGATCACAGCGCCGCTCACTCCGCTGCGACCGCAATGCGAGTTGTGCCGTCGCAGTGCCCCCAGCGCACCAGGTCCACCGACGAAAAGCCTGCCGTCATCAACCCCCGATCAAGGGGAGACGCGGATTTCGGCCCGTGCACCTATGGACGGACGAGGGCTGGCTTGAACGAGTGAGGGGACCATGGACACTCGAGAGAACAATTGAACGAGAGAGGTGGCTTCGGATAGATGAGGAAATCTAGGGGACTTCCTGTTTCGGAGAACTAGTCGAAGCTGAGGACGTCTCGCTTCTCGACTCGTTCGATGTCGACGCCGAGCGAGCGAAGATTCTCGACGAAGTTCTCATAACCGCGCTCGATGTGATCGATTCCCGACACTTCGGTCACTCCCCCGGCACGCAGCGCGGCCATGACCAAGCCCGCACCGGCCCGGATGTCGGAGGCCTCCACTTCGGCACCTGAGAGACTCTCGCTGCCGGTGACCAGCGCATGGTTGCCGTCGATGCGGACCTTCGCACCGAGGCGGGCGATCTCCTGCACGAAGCGCCAGCGTGCTTCGAACAGATTCTCCGACAGCAGCCCGATTCCGTCCGAGACCGAGTTCAGAGCGATGACGAACGGCTGCAGGTCGGTCGGGAATCCCGGGAACGGCATGGTTGCGACCCGGATGGCATGTGGTCGCGCAGCGCCGATCACACGGAAGCCCTTTCCGCGGGTCCCGTCACCGAGGCTGATCTCTCCGAGGTCTTCGACCGTCGCTCCGGAATCACGCAGCTTCGTCCCGATGTTCGGCATGATGTCGAGCCCGACTCCGCGCACGGTCACTTCTCCAGCGCTCAATGCGGCGCCGAAGGCGAAAGTGCCGGCGACGATGCGATCGCCGACGGTTCGGTGGGTGACCGGCTGCAGAGACTCGACACCTGTGATCGTGAGGTCGGAGGTGCCGATGCCTTCGATCTGCGCTCCCATCTCGACGAGCATCGTGCAGATGTCGACGATCTCGGGTTCGCGCGCAGCATTGGCGATGGTCGTGGTGCCATGAGCGAGCGTCGCCGCCATGACGAGATTCTCCGTGGCGCCCACGGAGGGGAATTCGAGGACGATTTCGGTGCCGCGCAGCCCGTCAGGAGCCTCGGCGACAAAGTAGCCGTGGTCGAGATGGACGACGGCGCCCAGGGCTTCGAGCCCGGCCTGGTGCATGTCGAGTCCGCGGGAGCCGATGGCGTCACCGCCGGGAAGAGCCACATGAGCGGCCCGCATCCGTGCGGTCAGCGGTCCGAGGACGGAGATCGAGGCCCGCATAGCGCGGACGAGTTCGTAGTCGGCCTGGATGCCGACTTCTGCTGGGACGTCGATGCTCACGATGCCCTCGGTGGCATCGTAGTCGACCTCGCAGCCGAGGCGGACGAGCAGCTCCACCATGATCCGCACGTCGAGGATAGCCGGGACATTCGTGATGGTGGTGCGTCCCACGGCCAGCAGACTAACGGCCATGAGTTTGAGGACGCTGTTCTTGGCGCCTCTGACATCGATGGTTCCCGCCAACTGTGCGGGCCCGGTCAAGCGGAAGACATCCATTAAGTGAAACGTCCCATCGTCGGATTGAAGCCAGGAGGTGAGGATTCGAGCCACGAAGCCATCGTGGACAGGGATTCGGTGTCCATCGCCAGGGACACGGAACGCGGTCGACCGTCCGCCTTGCCGTAGGAGCAGTCGACGACGACTGCCTCTGGCAGAACTGAGTACTGCTCCCCCGAGGTGGGTTTGCGCCGCACCAGGATATCGAGATCCGCGCGCGGCAGTCGGAACGCTGCCCGCCGGGTCAGAGCGAAGACGGGGTACCAGTCCAAGGACGTGACCGAGAAGACGGCCACACCCAAACGCCAACGTGGGCGAGAAGAATACTCCTCGCCCACGTTGATGGAACAGTCAAAGGCACCCGAGAGCTTCGAGATCGACCTGCGTCGGATCGTGACGACCACGATCAGAGCAAGCGCGAGTCCTACCAACGAGAGCAGAACGATCAGCAGGACAGAAGGGTTCACGGTTGCCAGTGTAACCTGCGGATCAGAGAAGTTCGGCCTGATCAGCGGCAATGATCACACGGTTGTTCTCCACCGAGAGGAATCCACCATCGGCTTTGACCCTGATGGTGTCCTCTCCGGGGGTGAGAATCCGCGCTTCGCCGTCGGCGACGACACCCAGCACGGGCTCATGGCCCGGCAGGATGCCGATCTCGCCGTCGAGGGTACGGGCGATGACGCGCTTGGCCTCACCGGCCCATACCTCGCGATCAGCAGCCACGACATTCACTTCGAGTGTCGCCATGGCTTACTTCTGCATCTCTTCGTAGTTGCGCATGACATCGTCAAGACCGCCGACGTTGAAGAATGCCTGCTCAGGGATGTGGTCGACTTCGCCGGAGCAGATCTTCGAGAAGCCTTCGATCGTGTCGGCCAGCGGCACGGTCGAACCGGGAACCTGAGTGAACTTCTCGGCGGTGTAGGTGTTCTGCGAGAGGAACTGCTCGATGCGACGTGCACGGTGAACGACGAGCTTGTCCTCTTCACCGAGTTCGTCGACACCGAGGATGGCGATGATGTCCTGCAGTTCCTTGTTCTTCTGCAGAATCGCCTTAACTTCGTTGGCCACGCGGTAGTGCTCGTCACCGACGATCAGAGGATCGAGGATGCGCGAGGACGATGCGAGCGGGTCGATCGCCGGGTACAGACCGCGCGAGGCGATGTCACGGCTGAGTTCCGTGGTCGCGTCGAGGTGGGCGAAGGTCGTCGCCGGAGCCGGGTCGGTGTAGTCATCGGCGGGAACGTAGATCGCCTGCATCGACGTGATCGAGTGACCACGCGTCGAGGTGATGCGCTCCTGTAGCAGACCCATCTCGTCAGCCAGGTTGGGCTGGTAGCCCACGGCGGAGGGCATGCGACCCAGCAGGGTCGAGACCTCGGAACCGGCCTGGGTGAAGCGGAAGATGTTGTCGATGAACAGCAGCACGTCCTGGTTCTGGACATCGCGGAAGTACTCCGCCATGGTCAGCGCCGACAGCGCCACGCGCAGACGGGTGCCTGGGGGCTCGTCCATCTGGCCGAACACCAACGCGGTGTCCTTGAACACGCCTGCCTCATCCATTTCCCATGATGAGGTCGTTGCCCTCACGGGTCCGCTCGCCCACACCGGCGAACACCGAGGTGCCCGAGTGGTTGTGCGCGATACGGAAGATCATCTCCTGGATGAGGACGGTCTTGCCGACACCGGCGCCACCGAACAGACCGATCTTTCCACCCTGAACATAGGGGGTCAGGAGGTCGATGCTCTTGATGCCGACTTCGAGGATCTCGGTCTTGGACTCGAGTTCGTCGAAGGCCGGAGCCTGACGGTGGATGGGCCACCGCTCAGAGATCTCCAGCTCCTCGCCGTCGGCGAGGTTGAGGCAGTCACCGGTGGTGTTCCACACGTGGTGCTTGGTCACGTCTCCGACGGGAACGGAGATCGGTGCGCCGGTGTCGACGACTTCCTGGCCGCGGACGAGTCCGTCGGTGGGCTGCAGCGACACGGCGCGGACGAGCCCGTTGCCCAGGTGCAGTGCGACCTCGAAGGTCAGCTTCCTGGTTCCCTCGGAGAGGTCCACTGACGTGGTCAGTGCGTTGTAGATCTGGGGCACGGAGTCGAGCGGGAACTCGATGTCGACAACCGGGCCGATGACTCGGGAAATCCGGCCGAGGGCAGTGCCCTGTGCCGGAGAGGTTTCCGTTGCTGTGGCAGTCATGGTCTCTTTCTCTCTGCTCTCGCCGGTCAGTCGCCGGCTGCCGATGCCGCGAGGGCATCCGCCCCACCGACGATCTCGGTGAGTTCCTGGGTGATTTCCGCCTGGCGAGCCGTGTTGGCCAACCGGGTGTAGGTCTTGATGAGATCATCCGCGTTGTCCGTGGCCGTCTTCATCGCTGCCTGACGTGATGCCTGCTCCGAGGCCGAAGCGCTCAGCAGGGCCGACAGGATGCGCGAATCGATGTACCGCGGCAGCAGTGCGTCGAGGACAGCCTCTGCACTCGGTTCAAACTCATAGAGAGGGAACGCGGATGCATCGGTCGAACCTGCGGACTGTCCGCCTGTCGTCGCCTCATCGGCGTCGACGACCTCCAGCGGCAGCAGTCTCCGGTATTCCGGATCGTGTGTGACGCTCGAGACGAACTTCGTGAACACGATGTAGATCTCATCGACACCCGAGTTCTCGGCCTCCGGATCGAAGTTCTCCAACAGCGCTTCGCCGATCTCGCGGGCGACCTCAGCCGTCGGATTCTCGGAGATTCCTGTCCAAGACTTCTCGATCTTGCGATCGCGGAAGGTGTAGTAGTTCTTGGCCTTGCCTCCGACCGTAAAGAGCTCCACCTGCTTGCCTTCGCCCTTCAGGAGCCGAACGAGCTCCTCGGCCTCACGCAGCAGGTTCGCCGAGTAGGCACCGGCGAAGCCGCGGTCCGGACCGATCACGAGCACTGCGGCTCGCTTGACGTTGTCCGACTCGGTGGTGAGCACGTGGTCGACGTTCGACTCGCTGGCCACCGCCGACACGGCCCGGGTGAGGGCGTTCGCGTACGGGCTGGCGGCCTGCGAGCGGGCAATGGCCTTCTGGATCCGCGAAGCAGCGATGAGCTCCATCGCCTTGAAGATCTTCCTCAAGGACTGAGTCGAGCGGATCTTCTGTTTGAAGACCCTCTGCTGGGCTCCCATCAGTTCTTCCTTTCGCCGTTACGGAACAGGTTCAACGCTTCTGCCGAACGATCTGCTCCTGCTCGACCTCGTCAGAGGACGCGGCTGCGGTGTCTTCGCTGCCGGCCTTCGACCCGCTCTGGTCCGAGCTGGCGAAGTTCTGCGTGAACTCGGCCAGGACGCTCTTCAGCTCTTCGGTCGTATCATCGTCGAGCTTGAGCGTCTCACGGATGGTCGTGAAGATGCCGGTCTTGCGCTCGATGTGATCGTGCAGTTCGGTCTCGAAGCGGAGCACATCGTCGACCGGGATCTCGTCGAGGTAGCCGTTGGTTCCGGCGAAGATCGACACGGTCTGCTTCTCGAACGGCATCGGAGCGTACTGACCTTGCTTGAGCAGTTCGGTCAGGCGCGCACCGCGGGCCAGATCGCGCTTGGTCGCATCGTCGAGGTCGGATGCGAACATCGCGAATGCCTCGAGCGAACGGTACTGAGCCAGCGAGATCTTCAGCGTGCCCGAGACTCCCTTGAGAGCCTTCGTCTGAGCGGCACCACCGACTCGAGACACGGACACACCGACGTCGACAGCGGGACGCTGACCGGCGTTGAACAGATCGGACTGCAGGAAGATCTGACCGTCGGTGATCGAGATGACGTTGGTCGGAATGAACGCGCCGACGTCGTTCGCCTTCGTCTCGATGATCGGCAGACCGGTCATCGAACCGCCGCCGAGCTCATCGGAGAGCTTCGCGCAGCGTTCCAGCAGACGCGAGTGCAGGTAGAAGACGTCACCGGGGTATGCTTCACGGCCCGGCGGACGACGCAGCAACAGAGACACGGCGCGGTAGGCCTCAGCCTGCTTCGACAGGTCGTCGAACACGATGAGGACGTGCTTGCCGTCGTACATCCAGTGCTGACCGATGGCGGAACCGGAGTAAGGAGCCAGGTACTTGAAGCCTGCGGGGTCCGAGGCGGGCGAGGACACGATGGTCGTGTACTCCAGCGCACCGGCCTCTTCCAGCGAACGGCGGACGCCGGCGATGGTCGAGCCCTTCTGGCCGACGGCCACGTAGATGCAGCGCACCTGCTTCTTCGGGTCTCCGGTCTCCCAGTTGGCTTTCTGGTTGATGATCGTATCGATCGCCAGAGCGGTCTTACCGGTCTTGCGGTCACCGATGACCAGCTGACGCTGTCCACGGCCGACCGGGATCATCGCGTCGATGCTCTTGTAGCCGGTCTGGAGGGGCTCGCGCACTTCCTGGCGGTCCATGACGCCGGCGGCCTGGAGCTCGAGCTCACGACGACCGACGGTCTCGATGTCGCCGAGGCCGTCGACGGGGCGACCCAGCGGATCGACGACACGGCCGAGGTAGCCGTCGCCGACCGGAATCGAGAGGACCTCGCCGGTGCGGTACACGTTCTGTTCTTCGGCGATTCCGGAGAACTCACCGAGGATGACGACGCCGATCTCGCGTTCGTCGAGGTTCTGCGCCAGGCCCAGGGTGCCGTCTTCGAACCGCAGGAGTTCGTTGGCCATGGTGCCGGGCAGTCCCGAAACGTGAGCGATACCGTCACCAGCGGTGACGACCTTGCCGACCTCGGTCTTTTCCGAGCTCGCGGGGTTGTACGAGTCAACGAACTTCCCGAGAGCGTCCCGGATCTCTTCCGGGCGAATTGTCAGTTCCGCCATCTGGTTTCCCTGCTTCCTTTACTCAAATCTTGCGTCCGGCGACCGGTGGGCCGCCGATGCCGGAGAAGCCGGCCACTAGTGTCAACCTGCGAGCTTGCGCTGCACATCGGCCAGTCGATCGGCCACGGTCGAGTTCATCATCTCGTCGCCGACCTGCACCCGGACTCCCCCGAGGACCTCGGGATCGACCTGGACATTGAGGACGAGTTCGCGACCATAGCTGGCCGACAATGCCGCCTGCAGCCTTTCGGTCTGCGCTTCGTTCAGGGGTCTGGCGACGGTGACGTCTGCAACCGACCGCTGCTGACGGGCGGCGAGGATATCGCTGTACTGGTCGAGTGCCTTCGCCACGCGGAGTCCGCGGGGGTGCAGAGCAGCCTGTTCGACCAGCTTGATGGTGTCTGGCTGTGCCTTGCCGCCCAGCAGGTCGGAGACGAGGGCACGCTTGCTCTCGTCTGTCGCCTGCGAGTCAAGCGCGCGCGACAGCTCGTGGTTGGATTCCAGCAGACGCGCGAAGCGGAAGATCTCCTCTTCGACCTGCCCCAGCTGCCCATCTGCCTGTGCGGCAGCGGCAACCGCTGTCACACCGGCGACTTCGAGGCTGGTGACGAGGTCCTGGGTCCGCGCCCAGCGGCGGCTGACTGCGTTATCGCTGATGCGCAGAACCGCATCTGTGATCCGAGTCGAGAACAGAGTCCGCAGCAGCTGCTGCTTCCTCTCGGCCGACTCGGAGGAGTCTGCCAGAGCCTTGCGCAGTCTGACATTCTCGACGAGGATGCCGACGACTGCCAGAGTCTCCTCACCGATCTGTCGGGGGTCTCCCCCGGAGATCTCGGAGTTCGCGGTCTCGAGGACGGCCTGCAGGGACAATCTGCTCGACTGGAGCATCACGCCCCCTTGACCGGCTGTGCGGACGAGTTGGACTCGAGATCGGAGATGAAGCGATCGACCACGTTGGCCGAACGCTGGTCATCAGTGAGGGACTCACCGACGATGCGCGAAGCCAGGTCCGTGGCCAGAGTGCCGACCTCGGAACGCAGCTGCACCATGGCGGACTGACGTTCGGCGTCGATCTGAGTCTGTGCCTGAGCGATGATGCGATCAGCCTCGGAGTGAGCCTGAGCCTTCATGTCGGCGATGATCTGGGCGCCCTCTTCCTGAGCCTCGGCGCGCAGTCGTGCAGCTTCGGCACGACCGTCGGCGAGCTGCTTCTGATACTCGGCCAGAGCCTGATCGGCTTCGGCCTGCACCTTCTCAGCCTTCTCAATTCCACCCTGGATGCGCTCAGCGCGCTCGTCGAGGGTCTTGTTGAAGGCGGGAAGGACGTACTTCCAGACAACCAGGAAGACGATCAGCAGACAGACGGCACTCCAGACGATGTCGTACAGCGCCGGGAGAAGCGGGTTCTCCGCGGAGGCGACGATGTTTACCGGAGTCATCTTTCAGTCCTCTTCGAGATCAGGGCAGGAAGAACGGGGTGGCGATACCGATGAGGGCCAGGGCCTCGATCAGAGCGATACCGAGGAACATGTTTCCGCGCAGGGCGCCGGCCATCTCGGGCTGACGGGCGGTTCCTTCGATGGTCTTGCCGATGACGATGCCGACACCGACACCGGGGCCGATTGCGGCGAGGCCGTAACCGATCGTCGAGACGCTACCTTCAACTGCGGCGAGCATATCCATAGGATGCTTTTCCTTTCATAATGAAGCCGGGTGGTTGGCCCGACCGTGCAACTCGTGAGTTACGGATCTAGGGGTGCGATCTCAGTGTTCGTCCGAGATCGCGGCATTGATGTACACACAGGACAGAAGAGCGAAGATGTAGGCCTGCAGCACGACGATGAGCATCTCCAGGATGAAGACGAACATGCCGCCGGCGAAGGTGACGATGCCGAAGAACTGGAATCCGTTCGCGGCGTCGAAGAGGAAGAAGCTCGTAGCGGAGAAGCAGAGCACGAGCAGGAGGTGGCCGACCATCATGTTCGCGAAGAGTCGGATCGCCAGAGTGAACGGCTGGGTGACGAACTTCGTGATGAACTCGATCGGGATGAGCAGGATGTGCATGGCCGGCGGAACGCCGGGCAGGATGAGCGAATCCTTCAGGTAGCGGCCGAGGCCCTTCTCTGCGATGCCGGCCCAGTGGTAGGTCACATAGACCACGAGGGTGAGCACGATCGGCATGCCGATGACGCCGGTGCCCGGCATGTTGAGGAACGGAATGAGCTTCGTGACATTCCAGAACAGGATGCCGAAGAAGATCGCCACGATGAGCGGCATGAACTTCTTGGCCTTCTCCTTGCCCATCGTGTCCTCGGCGATGCCGACGGTCACGAACTCCATGGCGAGCTCCATGCTCGACTGGAAGCGGGTCGGGATGAGCTTCATGCGCTTGGCCCAGACGGCCAGCAGCACAACGACTGCGACGGTGGCGATGATGCGGATGAGCATCACGCGGTTCATTTCGAACGGTGTGCCCTCAAAGAGGAACGAGGCTGGAAAGAACTCAGCCATCGACGGTGCGTGGAAGCCGCCTTCTGCAGCACTGACTGTTGTGTTCGCGGCGTTGAGTGTTCCCACGTTTTTACTACTCTCCCATGGTCAAGGGCCCTGATGGCCTGGCCTTGGCCCCGCACTGAAGGCGAGGCTTGAGGTTCAGGAGCGACAAAGGGCGAAGATCCGCCCAAGCACCGGGACTACTCTACCAACTGTAGAGAGTCACCGACAAATTCATCAGGCTTCTCTGTGCAATTTCTGTCAACGATTTTATACGACACGTCATTCATCATGCGCAGCACCCCTCCACGTGTCTCGGATGGGTCCGCAGACGAGCCTCTGCTCGCCTATCGAGCTTCCGGATCGACGTATGGGACGCGTCCCTTGACCACGGTGATCGCTTCAACGAGAGACGAACCGATCACGGCGACGACGATCGTGAAGAAGGCGACCGTGCCGTCGAGCCAAGTCGCGTCCTTGATGCGCCAGATGACGATCATGAAGATGAAGGCCTTGAACAGGAACCCGAGCCCGAAGAACCCGGCGATCGCGGTCAGCCCCATGTTCCGTCCCAGATACATGATGACGAGGGTGATGATGATGAAGACTGCTGCCAGTCCCCCGCCGACGGCGCCGCCGACGAGTCCCGTCATCCCCGAGACCAGCCAGCCGATGCCCATTCCGAGGGCAGCGACGACGAGGACGAGGATGATGCCGCGGATGAGCAGCGTCCTCCACACACGGGTCCAGGCTGCTTCGACTTCGGTCTCTTGGCGCGGTATCGGATCGGTCACGAGATTTCCTCTCTGGCTTTCTGACGCATGCGAAGGGGATAGAAGGTGAAGATCAGGGTGATGGCCGCAAGACCGCCGATGACGCAGGCGGAGAACAGCCAGCCCTGGAACAGAAGGAGCACGGAACCGAAGGCGATGAGCGCCGTCCAGGTGTAGAGGATGAGTACCGCGCGAGCATGGGAATGCCCGAGGCGCAGCATCCGGTGGTGGAGGTGTTTCGCATCGGCGGAGAACGGAGACTGCCCGGCACGCAGTCTGCGGACCACGGCCAGTCCGAGGTCGAGCAGCGGCAGGAACATCACAGCGATCGGCAGGATGATCGGCATGAAGGTGGCGAACGCTCGCTCCTGGCCGATCAGTGCCGGGTCGACCTGACCGGTGACCCTGATCGTCGAAGCGGCCAGCAGCAGGCCGATGAGCATCGACCCTGAGTCGCCCATGAAGATCCTGGCCGGGTTGAAGTTGTGCGGCAGGAAGCCGAGGCAGGCACCGACGAGGATCGCGATGATGAGCGAGGCGAGGTTCGCGTAGGACTCCGGTGAGGCGTCACGGGCCAGCCAGTAGGAGTAGATGAAGAACGCGCTTCCGCCGATGGCGACGACGCCCGCGGCGAGCCCGTCGAGCCCGTCGACGAAGTTCACCGCGTTGATGGTCACGAGGACGACGAGGACGGTGACGATGATCGACATCCGCGGTGAGCCGATGATGACGCCGCCGAAGGGAATCGACAGCAGGGCCACGCCCTTGATCGCCATGAAGCCCGCGGCGAGAGCCTGGCCGGCGAGCTTCGCCATCCAATGCAGGTCCCAGATGTCGTCGATGACTCCGAGCAGGCAGAGCAGTCCGGCTGCTCCGGCGATGCCGATGATCGGTCCCAGTTCGACGAAGATCCGATTGAGGAACGGCATCTGGGAGGCGAAGATCAGCCCGGCGAGGAGCCCGCCGAACATGGCCACTCCCCCCAGCCTCGGCGTCGGGACGGAATGGACGTCGCGGTCGCGTAAGGGTGAGAAGATCTTTCCTCGTTCGGCGACCCGCTTGACCATTGGGGTCAGCAGGTACGCCACGAGGGCGGAGACGATGAGGATGAAGAGATAGGCGCGCACTCAGCCGTCCAGGTCGATGAGCTCGGGGACGATCTCGCGCAGCTCCTCGGCGGAGATCGGGCCGCGGCGCAGGATACGGGGCACGTCACCGCTGAGGTCGACAATCGTCGACGACATTCCCGACTCGCGCACTCCCCCGTCGACATAGATGTCGACATCGTCGCCGAGCATCTCCTGCGCTTCGTCGGCGGTCTGGGCGGCGGGCTGTCCGGAGATATTGGCGCTCGACACGGCCAGCGGCCCGGTGCGACCGAGCAGTGCCAGTGCAGACTCGTCATCGGGCATGCGCACGGCCACGGTTCCGTGGGTGTCGCCGAGGTCCCAATCGAGGGAGGGCTGGGCGTTGGCGATGATCGTCAGCGGTCCGGGCCAGAACTTCGCGGTCAGTGCCAGCACGGTCTCGTCCACCCCGTCGACGAGACCGAAGATGGTCTCCGCACGCGGGACGAGGACCGGAGGCGGCATGTCTCGGCCGCGGCCCTTGGCGCCGAGCAGGGCAGCGACGGCCGAAGCGCTGAAGGCATCGGCGGCGATTCCGTAGACGGTATCGGTGGGGATGACGAGCAGGTTGCCTGTGTCGACGACTCGCGCGCACTCGTCGAAGACGAGCTCACGGATTTCGGCTTGGCTGACGTCGAATCGTCTCGACACGAGTTCTCCGTTTCGAATGTTCGGGCTGTGGTCTCGGTGTTTGAGCGGTGCGGGGCACGGATTCGTCTCCGCGGTCTCCTACGCCTCGCGGCGTGCCACCGTATACCGGTCGCGTCCAGTGTAGTCCTGGAAGGTTGCGGGGGTGTCTCAGACTGGCCGTGGCTGCCAGCAGTTCCCGTGCGCCGGCGCCCTGTTCCTCGCTGTGTTCCATGAGGAATAGTCCGCCGCGTCGCAGCAGCTGCTCGGCTTCGAGGATGATGAGCCCCGGTACTTCCAGACCTGAATCCCCACCGTAGAGAGCGGCCGCGGGGTCGTGGTCGGCGACCTCCGGATCCCTCGGCACCGCGGAATCGGGAACGTAGGGCGGGTTAGTCACGACGATGTCGGCATATCCGCGCAGATCGGGTCGCGCCTCGGCGATCGTCGTCGCATCACCGAGGATGAACTCGACAGTCGACTCGCCGAGGCGGCTGTGCTCGAGGTTCGTCAATGACCAATCGAGGGCGGTGGGTTCGCGTTCGACTCCGACGACGTCGACGCCGTCGAATTCGGTGGCGACGGCCAGGGAGACTGCTCCCGATCCGGAACACAGGTCGATGACGAAAGGACGTCGGACTTCGGCGGTCTTCGGCGTCGAGTCGAGCTCGGACAGTTCGGTCAGGACAGCGCCTGCCAGCAGCTCGGTTTCCGGCCTGGGGACGAAGACTCCGGGTCCCACCTGCAGCTCCAGGTGCCGGAAGTGGGCGATGCCGGTGAGATGCTGCAGCGGTGTTCGCTGCCGGCGCCGATCACACAGTTCGGCGAATCGCGAGCTCACAATCACCGGTACGGGATCGTCGAAGAGACGGCGGCGGCTCAGAGCTGCCCGATCGATCTCCCACGCGTGGGCGAGCAGTTCGAGCGCATCGCTTTCGGGGCTCGGGATTCCTGCCTCGGTGAAGAGATGGGTGGCCCCACGCAGGATGTCGTAGACGCGGGTCGGCCTGGCGGTGTCCAGCTCAGTCCCCCAGTGCGTCGAGGCGAGCGGCCTTGTCGGCGTCTCGGCAGGAGCCGATGACGGGATCGAGGTCGCCTGCCAGCACCTGGTCGAGGTTGTAGGCCTTGTAACCGGTGCGGTGATCGGTGATCCGGTTCTCCGGGAAGTTGTATGTGCGGATGCGTTCCGAACGGTCGACGGTGCGCACCTGTGAACGGCGAATGTCCGCGGCTTCCGCTGCGGCCTCCTCCGCCTGTTTGGCGAGGATCCGGGCGCGGAGCATGCGCATCGCTGCGTCCTTGTTCTGCAGCTGGGACTTCTCGTTCTGGCAGCTCGCGGTGATTCCGGTCGGCAGGTGGGTGATGCGCACGGCTGAGTCCGTGGTGTTCACGGATTGCCCGCCGGGGCCGGATGAGCGGTAGACGTCGATGCGCAGATCGTGTTCGTCCAGCTGGACCTCTTCGGGCTCATCGACCTCGGGGAAGACGAGCACACCGGCCGCGGAGGTGTGGATGCGCCCCTGTGACTCCGTGACGGGGACTCTTTGGACTCGGTGCACTCCGCCTTCGAACTTCACCCAGCCGTAGGCGCCGTCGTTCTTGGCCTTGACAGCCATGCTGACGTCTTTGTATCCGCCGAGGTCCGAATGGGTGGCGTCGAGGATCTGGCTCGACCAGCCCCGCGCATCGATCCACCGCTGATACATCCGCAGCAGATCACCGGCGAACAGTGCGGATTCGTCTCCGCCTTCGCCGGCTTTGATCTCGATGATCGCGTCTCGGGAGTCGTCCGGGTCGCTAGGGACCAGGAGATCCTTGAGCTCACCCTCGGCCGTTTCCATCTCTGCGGACAGTCGCTTGGCCTCTGCGGCGAAGTCGGCGTCGTCGGCCAGTTCCACGGCGGCTGCGTGGTCGGCCTCGAGCTGGGCGAAGTGCCGGGCGGCCGCGGCGACCTTGTCGAGTTCCGCGTACCGCCTGGTCAGCTTCTTGGCCCGGCCGGCGTCAGCGTGGACCGCGGGATCGGAGAGTTCCTCCTGTACCCGGGCATGCTCATCGAGCAGTGCGCTGACGCTGGTCGTGAGGGTGTTCGTCGACCATCTCAGCTGTTGTCGGTCGACGACTTCGGCAGCGGAGTCGTCTTCTGGACCTGCATGAGGAACTCGACGTTCGAGCCGGTCTCCTTGAGCTTCGACATGAGCAGTTCGACGGCCTGTTGCTGCTCGAGTCCCGAGAGCAGTCGGCGCAGCTGCCACATGACCTTCGTCTCTTCATTGGTCATGAGCATCTCCTCGCGACGGGTGCTTGAGGAGTTGACGTCGATGGCCGGGAAGATGCGCTTGTCGGCGAGCTGACGGCTCAGACGCAGCTCCATGTTGCCGGTGCCCTTGAACTCTTCGAAAATGACTTCGTCCATCTTCGAACCGGTCTCGACGAGGGCCGTGGCCAGGATGGTCAGCGAGCCGCCGCCTTCGATATTGCGTGCCGCACCGAAGAACTTCTTCGGCGGGTAGAGCGCATTGGCGTCGACACCGCCGGAGAGGATCCGGCCGGATGCCGGCTGCGCGATGTTGTAGGCACGACCGAGGCGAGTGATGTTGTCGAGCAGCACGACCACATCGGAGCCCATCTCGACGAGACGCTTGGCGCGTTCGATGGCGAGTTCGGCGATAGTGGTGTGGTCGTCGGCCGGGCGGTCGAAGGTCGAGGCGATGACTTCGCCCTTGACCGCACGCTGCATGTCCGTGACTTCCTCGGGACGTTCGTCGACGAGGACCACCATGAGGTGCGCTTCGGGGTTGTTCTCGGTGATCGCATTGGCGATCTGCTGCATGATCGTCGTCTTGCCGGCCTTCGGAGGGGCGACGATGAGTCCGCGCTGGCCCTTGCCGATCGGGGTGATGAGATCGATGAGGCGGGTCGAATGCAGCTTCGAGGTGGTCTCGAGGCGCAGACGATCCTGCGGGTAGAGCGGAGTCAGCTTGGAGAACTCGACGCGGCTGCGAGCATCGTCGACGGTGAGTCCGTTGACGGAGTCGAGGCGGACGAGAGCATCGAACTTCTCGCGCTTGTTGCCGCGCTGTTCGTTCTCACGCGGCTGACGGATGGCGCCGGCGACGGCGTCACCCTTGCGCAGACCGTTCTTGCGCACCATGGAAGCCGAGAGATAGACGTCGTTCGGTCCCGGCAGGTAGCCGGAGGTGCGGAGGAAGGCGTAGTTGTCGTGGACGTCGAGGATGCCGCCGACGGGGATGAGCACATCGTCGTTGCGGATGTCCGGCTCGTCGTTGCCGCGGCCGCGACGTTTCCGGTCCCGGCCTCGACCGCGTCGGTTGTTGCCGCGGTCGTCATCGTCGTTGCTGCGATTGCGACGATCGTTGTTGCCGCCGCGATCATTGCGGTGTCCGCGATCGTTGCCGCCGTCCCGGTCGTTGTTGTTCCGGCCGTTGCCCCCATTGCGGTCATTGCCGCCGCGGTTGTCGTCGGAGCGATCGTTGTTCCGGCCGCGACGATCGTTGTCGCGTCCACCGCGGTGGTCACGGTCCGAGCGGTCCTGGTCACCGGAGCGGTTCTGATCGCCGGAGCGATCCTGGTTGCCGGAGCGATCCTGGCCGCCGCGTTCGGGCGATTCCTCACCGCTGCTGTCGCGGCTCTCGCCCGGGGCATCAGCGCCGCGGGAACGCGAACGGCTGCGGCGGGAGCGCTGACGATCCTGGTCGCTGCTCGTCTCGTCGGAGTGTGCTCCCCCGGACTGAGCAGCGCCGGATTCGTTGTCCGACGAGGAGTCCGAAGTCGGTTCGATGATGAGCGCCGGTGCATCCTCGGACGCGGAAGCGGCAGAACGACGCGAGGAGCGACGAGTCGTCGACTCCTGTTTCTTCTCGTCCTGATTCTCCGTCGGCTTCTCGGCCTTGGCGGCCGGCTGCGCGGACTTCTTCTCGGCGGGGGCGGACTTCGTCTCAGCGGATCCGCCCGAGTGGCTGTTGATGGCGTCGATCAGTTCGCTCTTGCGAAGACGACGGTAACCCTTGATTCCCAGACCGGCGGCCATTTCCTGGAGCTGAGGCAGCCGCAGCGCTGTGAGGCTGCCTGTGCGCGGGGTGGAATCCTGAGTGGTGGTTTCAGACACGAAGGTCCTTCTCCCTCTTTCGGCCGTGCGGCATGTGCCGTTTGCTCACGGCGACGGAAACACCATTGACGGTGCGTTGTGAAAGAAAACCTGCTAAAGACTGAGCAGGAGATGTTCCAGAATGTATGACATCGGCGACGGATCTGTGAAGAACAGCGGGAAGCCGTGCCCTGTCGGAACACCCACAGTCTACTTGTTCGCAGCCGATCTGGCGAATCGTTTCCTCAATTTTCTCGGCTCACGCGATAACCGTCGAGGTCAATCGCCGTGCGGTGAACGTCGATGCCTGCCGGGACGAGTGTGTCGGGCACCGCCTCGGCGAGGACGAGCACCGTAGGTCCGGCTCCGGAGATGACGGCCGGAAGTCCCTCGGCGCGCAGCGTGTCGACCAGCGCCATCGACTCCGGATAGGCGCTGCGACGGAACTCCTGATGGAGCTGATCGCGGGTGGCGTCGAAGAGCACGTCCGCGTCGTTGCTCAGCCCGTGGACGAGCAGGCCGGCCCGGGCTGAGTTGTCTGCCGCGATCGCATGATCGATGCCCGCGGGGATGAGCCCCCGCGCGACCTCGGTGTCGAGGCGGAAGGAGGGCACGAGAACCGTGACCGTCTCGAGGGTGCGCACGGGCACCTGCCACGACTTCACGGGCGTGGAAAGGGAGACGGTGAGTCCGCCGAAGATCGCGGGCGCGGCATTGTCGGGATGCCCTTCGACGGCGGTGGCGATCTCGAGGATCCGATCGAGGCTCAGTTCCGCTCCGGTCGACCAGGCTCCGAGTTCGGCTGCGAGGCCGATCCCGGCGACGACCGCTGCCGCCGATGAGCCCATGCCGCGGGAATGGGGGATCCGGTTGACGCACTCGAGCGTCAGACGCGGTTTCAGCTCGGCTGCGACATCAGGGAACTCCGCGTCGAGCACTTCGCCGATGATCCGCATGATCAGGTGCGAGCGGTCCCGGGGCAGCACGTCCGCGCCCTCCCCCGTCACTTCGACGCAGCGGTGAGGATCGACCGCTGCGTCATGGACGGTGAGGGTGAGGGTATCGACGATGTCGAGCGCCAGCCCATACGAGTCGTAGCCGGGCCCCAGATTCGCCGAGGTGGCCGGGACCTCGAGTCGGACGCGCACGCTCAGCTGTCCTCGAGTCCCAGGGCACGTGCGGCGCTGACTGCGTCGACGGAGACGCGCTTGGTTTCGATATCGGAGCCGTCTGCGGTATGCAGGGGCCAGCTGGGGTCCTTGAGTCCGTGACCGGTCACGGTGACGGCGATCGTCGCGTCGGCCGGGATGCGGCCGGCGTCGGCCATCTTCAGCAGTCCCGCCACCGAGGCGGCCGAACCGGGTTCGACGAAGATGCCCTCTTCGCCCGACAGGATCTTGTGGGCGGCGAGGATCTCGTCGTCGGTGACCGAATCGATGAGGCCGCCGGAGTCGTCACGCGCCGTCTCCGCCTGCGTCCAGCTGGCGGGGTTGCCGATGCGGATGGCGGTCGCCACCGTATCGGGTTCGTCGACCGGGTGACCGAGCACCAGCGGTGCGGCTCCGGCGGCTTGGAAGCCCCACATCTGCGGCAGCCGCTTGGAGATGCCGTGTTCACGGTATTCGTTGTAGCCCTTCCAGTACGCCGTGATGTTGCCGGCATTGCCGACGGGCAGCGCATGGATGTCGGGGGCGTCGCCGAGGACGTCGACGATTTCGAAGGCCGCGGTCTTCTGGCCCTCGATGCGATCGGGGTTGACCGAGTTGACGAGGTGGACCGGGTAGGACTCGGAGAGCTTCCGGCACAGCGTCAGGCAGTCGTCGAAGTTTCCGTCGACTTCGAGCAGAGTCGCCCCGTGGGCGATGGCCTGGCTCATCTTCCCCGGCGCGATCTTGCCGCTGGGCACGAGCACCGCACAGGTCAGTCCGGCCTTCGTGGCATAGGCGGCTGCAGAGGCCGAGGTGTTGCCCGTCGAGGCGCAGATGACGGCCTTGGCACCGTGAGCCACGGCCTTCGTGATCGCCATCGTCATGCCGCGGTCCTTGAAGGAGGCGGTCGGGTTGAGGCCTTCGTACTTCACCCACACCTGAGCACCGGTGCGCGCACTGAGCTTCTCCGCCTTGATCAACGGGGTCCCGCCCTCTCCGAGGGTGACTGCGGGAGTGTCAGCGGAGATGTCGAGGAGGCTGCGGTATTCCTCGACGACGCCCTGCCACTGGTGTCTGGGGTAGTTCATTGTCACTGTCCTTCTACGCGGATCACGGATTTGACGGTGTGGACGACAGGCAGATCGATGAGGCGATCAACCGTCTTCTGCAGAGCCGAGTCGGTGTTCGAGTGGGTGGCCAACACGAGCTTCGCATGCTGGACGCCCTGCTCGTCGACGTCGCCGATCGTCTGTCGCATGAGTTCGATGGAGGCGCCTTCGTCGGCGAAGACTTCGGAGACCGCGGCGAGCACGCCGGGACGGTCCACCACGTCGAGGGTGATGTGGTACCTGGTCGTGATCGCCGAGATCGGCAGAATCGGGTAGTCCTCGTGGAAGGGGCGTTCGTACTGTCCGCGTCCGCCGAGCACCTTGCGCCTGGCCACCGAGACGAGGTCTCCGAGCACGGCGGAGGCAGTCGGGGCTCCCCCGGCTCCCTGGCCGTAGAACATCAGCTCTCCGGCGGCTTCGGCTTCGATGAACACCGCGTTGAAGGCACCGCGCACGGAAGCCAATGCGTGGCCCCTGTCGAGCAGAGCCGGGTACACGCGCGCGGAGAGCCCGGCACCTGCCGGAGACGAGACGACGCGTTCGCACACGGCCAGGAGTTTGATGACGAATCCCTGGTCCCGGGCGGTCTCGACCATCTCGGCGGTGATGCCTTCGATGCCCTCGACGTGGACGTCATCGATCGACACGGGAGCATGGAAGGCCAGAGACGACAGGATCGCGGCCTTCGCAGCCGCATCGTGACCGCCGATGTCAGCGGTCGGATCGGCCTCTGCGTATCCGAGCTCCTGAGCGGCGGTGAGCGCCTGATCGAAGTCCCAGCCTTCGGAGTCCATCTGATCGAGGATGTAGTTCGTCGTTCCGTTGACGATGCCCATGATGCGCTCGATCCGGTCACCGGCCAGCGAATCGCCGACGGGACGGATGATCGGAATCGCACCGGCCACCGCTGCTTCGTGCTCGAGGCGCACACCGGCGGCATCGGCCGCAGACATGAGTTCGCCGTAGCTGGCGGCCAGCAGCGCTTTGTTCGCGGTCACGACGGATGATCCCTGGCGCAGCGCCGCGGTGATGAGCGAGCGTGCGGGTTCGATCCCTCCCATCAGCTCGACGACGATATCGGCGCCGGCGATGGCCGCCTCGGCGTCGGTCGTGAACAGCTTCTCATCGATTCCCGGACGGGCCTTAGAGGCATCGCGGACGACGATGGCGCTCAGCTCCAGCGGAGCGCCGATGCGTTCGGCCAGGCCTTCTGCCCGGTTCTGAATACGGGCGGCGACTTCCGTGCCGACGACTCCGCATCCGAGCATGGCAACCTTCAATGCCTGCATTTCCTCACCTTTTTCGCTCTTGTCTCTCACGCCCATCAGTTCGGTGCTCCTCCCCCGGCCATGCCCGGGTCGGTGGCGAACATCTGCGTGTGGTCCTCGGGTGTCACGATCCACTCAACTCTATCGGCCTCGACGGCGAGCACGCCCGGCCGGGGCAGGTGGTTGTAGTTGTTGGACAGCGACCGGCAGTAGGCCCCGGTGGTCGGGACTGCGACGAGGTCGCCCGCGGTGACGTCGGCGCCCATGTACTCGTCGCGGACGATGATGTCGCCGGATTCACAGTGCTTGCCGACGACGCGCACGATGGCGGGTTCAGCGGAAGAGTTCCGGTTGGCCAGAGTGCACGAATAGTCCGCGTCGTAGAGTGCGGTGCGGATGTTGTCGCTCATACCCCCGTCGACGGCGACATAGGTGCGCAGGCCGCTGTCGGTGCTCACCTGCTTGACGGTGCCGACTTCGTAGAGCGTGAACACCGCCGGGGAGACGATCGCTCGTCCGGGTTCGATGGAGATCCGGGGAACGCTCGTACCCAGCCCCCGGCATTCCTTGGCGACGACGGAGGCGAGCTCCTCGGCCATCTCCGCGACCGGGATCGGGGTGTCTTGCGAGGTGTAGCGGATTCCGAAACCGCCGCCGAGGTCGACATCGGGCAGGTCGATGCCGTGTTCGCCCATTATCTCGGCGCGGAACGCGAGAACGCGGGCGGCGGCGACCTGGAATCCGGAGATGTCGAAGATCTGCGATCCGATATGCGAGTGGAGGCCGTCGAGACGCAGATGTTCGGATTCCGCGACCAGGCGAGCCGCCCGGGCTGCCGTGCCATCGGCGAGGGAGAGTCCGAACTTCTGGTCTTCGTGAGCCGTGGCGATGAAGTCGTGGGTGTGCGCTTCGACGCCGACGGTGACTCGCAGCATGACGGGTGCAACGGCACCTCTGGCCGCTGCGATGGATTCCAGTCGAGCGACCTCGTCGAGGCTGTCGACGAAGATCCTGGACACACCGTAGTCGAGGGCGTATTCGAGTTCTGCCGCGGACTTGTTGTTTCCGTGCAGTCCGACGCGGTCGCCGGGGACGCCGGCGGCGCGGGCGATCATCATCTCTCCCAGAGAGCAGGTGTCGAGTCCGAGGCCAGCCTCATGCACCCATCGGGCGACCGCCGTGCACAGGAACGCCTTTCCGGCGTAGAAGACGTCGGCTCCGGCCAGGCTCTTGTCGACGGAGAACGCGTGGGAGAAGGTGCTCAGGTAGGTCTCGGCGCGGCTGCGGAAGTCGGCGACGTCCATGACGAGGGTGGGGGTGCCGTACTGCTCGGCCAGGTCCGTCACGAAATGACCGGCGATCGTGAGCACTCCCTCGGCGGTCTTCGTGACATTGTCCGACCACAGACTCGGCAGCAGCGCGTTGACGTCATCGGGGTAGGGCAGCCACACCGGGGCCGGTGTCGCGTGCAGTGTCCCTGCGATATGTGCGGGCATCAGATCCTCTCCGGGGCCGAAGCGCCCAATTGTCGTAGTCCTGCGGCGA
This sequence comes from Brevibacterium pigmentatum, assembly GCF_011617465.1. Lineage (NCBI taxonomy): Bacteria > Bacillati > Actinomycetota > Actinomycetes > Micrococcales > Brevibacteriaceae > Brevibacterium > Brevibacterium pigmentatum. The sequence goes on along the minus strand of NZ_CP050153.1, from coordinate 1,657,156 downwards.
GGACGATGATGACGGCCCTCAGAGCGAGGAGCCTGGAGGTATGGGTGACGGTGATGTCCTCATCGACCGTGGGGGTGACCGGGCAGCGGCGGATCCAGTCCTCGACGGTGTCAGCAAGGTCGAGGAGTGCCATGAGGAAGGGATCGGCCTCGCCGAGGCGGCGTGATCGTTCCAGCGCTGACGGCAGGCCCGCCACTGCATTGAGCATCCGAGTCTCACACGGATGTTCGAGTCTCGCAGCATCGATGCCGTCGGTCGGGATTCCCGCTCGCTGTGCCCGCCGCCGTTCGCGGCACGCGGCGGCATGCCCGCGTCGGAGGTCGTCCACTGCGCACGGATCGATGTGCACATCGATTCCGTCTGCGAGGAGTTCCTGTGCCGACTCCCGGTCCGAGGGTGCGAGCAGCGAACGCAGCGGGGTACGATCCTGGCCCGCGTTCCCATCGGCGTCGGTCTCCGCCACAGTGACGATGTCGCAGACAACCTGCGCCCGGCCGGCCGGAGTCAGGGTCACGTTGACGAACCCGGGCTCGGCGATGACGGCGTCTGCCACCTCGGGGTGGCGGCTCAGTTCAGTGCACAGATGTGCCGCGAGTTCGGTTCGCCGTTCGGGTGCAGAGGCTGCGCGCAGCGCTGCCGGTGTCGTCCAGTCGCCGAGTGTGGGACGAGTCGGGGCGAGGACATCGACGGGTGTGTCGAATCCCGGTGCCACGAGACCTGCCTCGGCCGTCGCCAAGGCGCGCGCGAGTGCAGTCTGCAGGTCTTCCGGGGTCACTCGAACAGAGTACTCGGGGCCGGACTGCGAGGACGAATCCGGTGTCATCTTCGCTCTCATGACGAGACGGATGCCCGCGGCAGATCGGGACGGAAGCCCACTGGAGTTCAGATCGCGCCGGGCCGGCACGCAGCGTGACTGACGAAGAATTTGACGACCACCGAGGCGAGCACCACGGCGAATGCCGGCCACATGCTGTCGAAGCTCTGGATGAGGAACGCGAAGATCAGCGGTCCCGTGGCCGCCAGCAGGTAGCCGCCGCCCTGGACGAACCCGGACAGTGCGGCCGCCGCCTCGGCGTCACGTGCCCGCAGTGTGATGAGCGTCAGCGCCAGCGGGAACGTGGAGATGCCGATGCCCAGCAGCACAGTCCACAGGACGGGAGCCGCCGTCGGCAGCAGCCACAGACCCAGGTAGCCCACGGCCAGGCTGAGGCAGAAGCCGACGACGATGAGATAGGCCGAACGCATCTTCTGCGCCAGGGTCGGCAGGACGAAGCCGAGGACGAGGGGGATGGCGGTGACCAGCGCCAGCATCGCTCCGCCGAAGGCCGCATCGAATCCGGAGCGGGTGAGCAGGCTCGGCAACCAGGTGAAGAGAATGAAGTTGTTGAATGACGTCAGCCCGGTCATCGTCATCAGCGCCCACGCCTGTGGGCTGCGCAGCAGGCGGGAGAGCTCGCTGCCGCCGACCACGGCGGCGGCCACCTCGTTGGCGGGTGCCGGCCTGACGATGCGGATGACGATCCAGGCGGCCACTCCCAGAGCCGCGAATCCAGCCCAGACGAGGAGCGACCCCCTCCATCCGACGCCGGAAGCGAGGGGAACGGCGACCAGCGGCGGGATGAATGTGCCGAATTGGAGCATCCCGACGTGCACGGTCGACATGAGCGCTACTTTGTCGGGGAAATACGATTTCACCAGCGGCGGGAGGACGACGTTGCCGATGCCCATTCCCAGCAGGGCGAGCACGCTGAGGGCGAGGAAGAGCGACGGGGAATCGATGACCGCGCGGACGCCCAGTCCGATCGTGACCATCACCATCGCGGCCAGGGTCAGGCCGAGCCCGGAGAAGCGGGCATAGAGCCGCGGGGTGAGGAAGCCGCTGAGTCCGTAGAGCAGAGGCGGCAGCATGCCGATGATCGCCAGGAACACCGCGCTCAGTTCGATCTCTGCGCCCATAGCATCGAGCAGCGGTGAGAGACCGGTGACTCCGGGCCGCAGATTGAAGGCGGCGAAGACGATTCCGAGGACGATCAGAATGCGGATGTGCGCGGAGTTCATGAGCTCTTTCCTATCATACGCCGACCTCCCGTCCGGCGGCCGGGGCGCATCAGAAATCGAGCTTGAGCCCCTCGACAGGTGAGAGCCGAGATGCTCGCATGGCCGGTGCCAGCGCGGAGAGGATCCCCGCGATGATCGCCACGCCGAGGATGCCGAGGAAGGACGGTGCGGAGAAGTCGACGATGAGGTCGGTGGAGTAGTCGTGCGTGACCAGCCGTGTGCCGACGATGCCCAGGGCACCGCCGAGGACGAGCCCGAGCAGCGCGGCCACCGATGAGATGAGCACGGCTTCGAGCGCCAGCAGGGTCCGCAGCTGCGCGATGCTCAGGCCCAGCGCCCGCATCAGCGCGTTCTCCCGCCGGCGTTCGATGACGGAGAGGCTGACCGTGTTCGAGACTCCGATGAGCGCGATGATCACGGAGACGAAGAGGAGCGCCACGGCCCCTGCGAGCATGACGTCGATGAGTTCGGAATAGGCGCCGCGGGCGACGGCCGAACCGCCGACCTCTTCGCTCGAGACGTCGAGTGTCTCGGCAACGGACTGGCGGATGCGCGTGATCTCGTCGACCTCGACGTCCTCATCGAGACGGACGAGCACGGCCGTCGTCGTCGCCGAGATGCCGAGGGCGTTGCCGACGTCGGGGGTGGTGAAGAAGGCGAGGCTGGAGAGCCCGTCCCTGTGCGCGGGCACGCTCATCTCGTTGAGCCCTTTCACCCGCACCGTCGGAGACGGATAGTCGTCGGGCACGGTGACCCGACCGGTCACGATATCGGCTGCCGAGTCTCCGAGCACTGTCTCGGCGCTGTCCGGGTCGAGGACGAAGATCTCGGGGCGGGACCCCTTGAAGTCCTCGACGGCCTCGGCGCGGTGGGCGATGACAGCGGTGGACACCCCGGGGATCTCGCGCAGATCGTCGAGTTGGTCATCGTCGACGAGGCCCGACAGCGGCACGGAGATGTCGACGGGATAGCGCTGGTCGAGTCCGTGACTGAGCGTCGCCTTCGTCGACATGCCGCCGACGAGGATCGTCGCCACCAGGGTCACACCGATGATCAGCGCAGTGGCTGTGGCCGCGGTGCGGCGCGGATTGCGCAGGGTGTTCAGGGTCGCCAGCTGTCCGGGCACGCCCCAGGGGCTGAACAGCACCTCCCCCGTCCACGCGACGACGGGAGGGATGATCTTCGCGGCGCTGATGACCAGTCCCGTGACCACGAGCCCTCCGCCGAGCGCTCCGCCGAGGATCCAGAACTGAGTGGTCGACACCGCATAGACGGAGACGATGACGAGGACGATGCCGAGGCCGATGAACCCGAAGCCCACGAGGTGGCGGGGTCGGGCACGGGTGTTGGGCGAGATGGATGCGTCGAAGGGCTGGAGCGCTTCGAGCGGTGTCACCGCGATGGCGCTGCGAGCCGGACGGATGGTGGCCACGATCGTCAGCAGAGCGCCCACGACGACACCGGCGACCAGAGCGGAGACGGGAACGGTGAGGGTGTCGTAGGGGAACTCCTCTGGCCAGTAGCGCACGGCCGCGGCCATGAGTCCGCGGCTGACGACGACGCCGGCGAGGACGCCGAAGATCGACCCGAGAAGTCCGACGAAGAGTCCTTCGGCCACGACCGAGCCGTACATCTGCAGGCGGGTGGCACCGAGGCAGCGCAGCAGCGCGAATTCGCGGCGGCGTCCGGCGACGATGACGGAGAAAGTGTTGGAGACGACGAGGATGGCGACGATGACGGAGATTCCGGCGAAGACGAGCAGCAGTCCGGTCACGACGACATTGCCGCCGGAGAGACGGTCGGTCTTCGCCTGCACGGCATCGTCCACGGTGAGCGCTTCGAGGCTGCCGTCCAGGTCCGAATCGTCGATGACCCTCTGCAGCTTGGATCGCACCGCCTCCGGGTCCGCACCGTCTTCGAGAGCGATCTGGATGGCGATGACATCACCCTGCTGAGCGAAGTACTCCTGATAGCCAGAGGCGGTCGTCAGTGCTCGCGTGGCGCCGGGCATCGCCGGATCCTGCCCCATCTCCGCGATGCCGACGACGGAGAAGGTGACGCTGCTCTGGCTCGGACCCCGATAGATGGGCATGTCATCGTTGCCGCTCTCCACCGGAACCGCATCGACGGTGAAGCGGATCTCATCACCGACTCCCACCTTGAGATCGCTTGCCGTGCGGGTGTCGAGGACGAGATCGGTCGTCGAGTCCGGGCGCTGACCGGAGACCATGTCGAAGGAGTCGAGCCGTTCATCCGCGGGCACCGGTGACAGTGCGAAGGAACTTTCGGAGAATGCCGCTCCCCGCCCAGTGGTCACTGTGCGGGCCGACAGAGATGCTGTGTCCACACCGTCGACTTCGGCCAGGGGCCCCAGCAGCGGGGAGGCCTCGTCGCCCCCGACGAAGACGTCTCTGCTCGGGACGACGGTGAGGTCGGACTTCTCGAATGAGCGACCCACGGCATGCTCGAGGCTGTCCTGCAGTGAGGAGTTGATGATCAGGGTGGTCGCGACGAATCCGGAAGCCAATGCGATGCCGAGGCCGATTGCGAGGAACCGGGCCCAATGGATCCGAATCTGCGCGAGGGCGACTGCGATCACAGAGAGCTCAGTTCGCTCAGCGCAGTGACCACGCTCTCTCGGGTCGGTTGGCGGACTTCGCCCGTGGCACGCCCGTCCTTGAGGAGGACGACCCGACCGGCATGCGATGCCGCGACGGGGTCGTGGGTGACCATGATGATCGTCTGCCCGTACAGGGTCGTGGCGCGGCCGAGCAGGGACAGGACCTCCGCGCCGGCATGGGAGTCGAGGTTCCCGGTGGGCTCATCGGCGAAGATGACATCCGGCCGGGTCAGCAGCGCCCGGGCCACGGCGACTCTCTGCTGCTGTCCGCCGGAGAGCTCATGCGGCCGGTGCTGGAGTCGATCGCCGAGCTCGAGTCGTTCGACGACCTCGGCCTTCCACTCACGATCGATCTTCTTCCTGGCCAGCGACACCGGCAGTTCGATGTTCTGCTCTGCGCTCAGCGTCGGGACGAGGTTGAATGCTTGGAAGATGAAGCCGACGCGGTCGCGCCTCAGCTGGGTCAGCTGTCGGTCGTTGAGACGGGTGATGTCCTGGCCGCGCATGATGATCGAGCCCGAATCGACACGATCGAGCCCGGCGAGCACGTGCATGAACGTCGACTTCCCGGAGCCGGAGGGACCCATGATGGCGGTGAAGCGGCCCGATTCGAAGTCGACGCTGATGTCGTCGAGGGCGTCGACCGCCGTATCGCCGCGGCCGAAGCTCTTGCGCAGGCCCAGCGCACGGAGGACGCTATCGTCATCCCCCGTGCTCGTCTGGACGGGCTCATCAGCAGGTTCCGACATCGCATGCCTCACATCACGGTTCGGGTCTCGTCTCCGACTACCTTAGATCCTGTCTGCACTGCCGAGCACTCGGGCCGCGAATGCAGAACCGCCCACCTCAGCCGTTGAGATGGGCGGTGTTGTGGTGCCCGCGACAGGATTCGAACCTACGACCTTCTGCTCCGGAGGCAGACGCTCTATCCACTGAGCTACGCGGGCAACGGATGCAACTCTATCACCGTTGGGCACCACCTCCCAAAACGACGCCGCGTGCAGACCCGAGGGACTGCACGCGGCGTCAAGAAGGCTGTGATCAGCGATGTTCGACCAGATCAGGCGCCCTTCATGGCTTTGCGACCCGGCACGTATTCCCAGTGCCAGAGCTCGTAGGAGTTGCGCTTGGCCCAGTCCGGGTTCTCCCACCCGAACTTCTCAGCATTGGCGACGAGCCATTCGTACTGCTCGCCGGTTCCGTTCTGTGTGCCTGCACCGAGGTCCAGAGCCAGTCCCCAACCGTGGTTGGAGGTTCCCGGACGAGCTGCGAAGCCGGGCTTGCGTGCGGCGACGGAGACCTGCGATTCCAGCGACCGGTAGGAGTCGGTGACGGCGATGTCCTTGCCGGTGTCCTTCTTGAAGGCCGCGTTCATCTTCGCAAACGACACGGCCGCATCGGTGCGCAGTTTGTGATTGCCCACACCGATCTCGCACAGCCATCCGTCGGGCAGTTCGCCGTTGCTTGCGTCGCCCTTCGGTGCCGCTTCGTCACAACCGGGCAGAACGGTCTTCGTGATCGCTCGAGACGCCGCATCGACCTTGGTCTGCTTGGCGCTCGGGGCGCCGATGGTCATCGAGGTCTTATCGTCCTTGTCGACCTTGATGTCGGCGGAGACCGACTCGGCGTTGATCGCACGCGGTTCGGACTGAGCGGCGGTGTCGTCGACCTTGACTTCCTGGTTCCCGCTCATGTTTCCGGCGACCATCACAGCGGCGATGGCGGTGCCGGTGACCGAGACGGTGGCCAGAGCGGAGAAGGTCGTGACCTGGCGGCTGCGGACCGAGCGCAGCAGCGAACCGTCGGAACCGCGGTTGCCGAGGTGAGCGGCAGCCAGCGCGGACGTATGACCCGCCGGGGTCATCGGCTGCGAAGCCTCTTTGGCCATCGCCGCCCGTCGCGGTGAACCCGCTGCGGCGCGGGCCTCGGCGGCCATGGCCGCACGGCGGGGCGAGAGGGCTGCGGATGCGGCGTTCCGCGACTGCGATGTCACGGGATGCGCGGAGTTGATGGTCGAAACCTGCGAAGAGGCGTTCTGCTTGCGCAGATCACGTCGGCGAACCGGCGGCGCCTCGACGGTCGAGAGCTGACTCGACATAGTGCTCCATACTGTTGGTGAAAGTTGTGCGGTGGAGGCCCTCTGTCGGGCGTCCGAAAGCCTATGTCACAACACTATAAAGACATTGTTACAGAATGTCACCTTCAGGTCATACACGGCGTGTGACCAGGTCTTTCACCACCAGCGACTGGTCATGAATCACTACAGGCGCCCTACTCCAGCTGTCCTGAATCACTGTTTCGTTACGAACCGTTACACAGTCGGTCACGAGTGGGTCTCCACGTCGAACGGCGCCTCCCCCGGGCGGGCTCCTACAGCGCCGTCGAATACGCCGCCTCGAAAACAGCGCCCCGAATAGACCGTAAACCGTACAGCGCCCCGGCGGCGGACTCCTGAAGACAGGAATCCGCCGCCGGGGCGACCGGGTGAGGCAGGCAATTGAGCCGGCTCGGAATGCTCGGGTGCAGGATGCTCAGCTGCGGAAGTCGAATCGCCCTCGCTGCATCGCGTCCTGAACCTCACCGACGAGCTCTTCGAGCACGTCCTCGAGGAAGAGAAGACCGAGAACCTGCGCCTGCGAGTCGATGACGCGGGCGACGTGGATTCCGGCCTTCTGCATCTGAGCCAGAGCCTCCTCGACTTCGTCATCGGCCGTGACCGTGAACAGAGGACGGAAGCGCTTGCTCTGCACCGGAGCATCGAACGCCTCTTCCGTATCCGCGTAGAGGACGTCCTTGATGTGGAGATAGTCCTCCGGATATCCGTCGTCACCGACGACGAAGTACCGAGAGAAGCCCGTCTTGCCGACCAGGGTCACCAGCTCGTTCGGGGTCACCTTGTCCGAGATCGTGATGAGCTCGGACATCGGGACCATGATGTCGGACGCGGTCTTGTCGCTGAACTCGATGGCGCCCTTGAGCAGCCCGGTGTCATCGCTGAGCAGTCCCTCGCGCTTCGACTCGGCCACGATCGATTCGACCTGCTCGATCGTGTAGGCCTCGTTGACCTCGTCGCGGGCCTCGATCTTGAACAGGTGCAGGATCCCGTTGGCCAGTCCGTTGAGAGGACGGATGACGAATCCGAAGACTCGGGCCAGGAACACCAATGGTGTCGCCAACAGCATCACGGCCTGGCCGGACGCCGCCAGAGCCAGGTTCTTCGGCACCATCTCGCCGATGACCACGTGCAGGTAGGTCACGACGCCGAGCGCCAGGATGAAGGAGATCGTCGATGACAGTCCCGCGGGAATGCCCAGGCCCTCGAGCGGACCGGCGAGCAGATGGTGGATGGCCGGTTCGGCCACGTTGCCCAGAAGCAGGGAGCACACGGTGATGCCGAGCTGGCAGATCGCCAGCATCAGTGAGACGTGCTCCATCGCATAGAGCGCTGTCTTCGCCGCTGCAGAGCCTTCGGCCGCGCGCGGCTCGATCTGTGAGCGTTTGGCCGCGACGACAGCGAATTCGGCGGCGACGAAGAAGGAGTTGCCCAGCAGGAGGACGACCAGCCAGACCAGTCCGAACCAATCGGCGCTCATCGCTTCTCACCTCCGGCTTCGAAAGCTCCTGCGTCGGCGGCGCGCAGCACCACCCGGAGTCGTTCGATGCGTCGACCGTGCATCCGTTCGACCACGATGCGGGCATCGTCCGTGCGGACCTCGTCACCCGGTTCGGGAATCCGTCCGAGCTCCTTGAGCACGAATCCGGCCAGAGTCTCGTAGTCCGAGCCCTCCGGGATCGTCACACCGATCGTCGACGAGATCTCATCGGGCCGCAGCTGACCGGGCACGATCCAGGAGCCGTCGCGAGCCGGTCGTGCCGCGACGCGCATCCGATCGTGCTCATCGGCGACCTCTCCCACGAGCTCTTCGACGACATCCTCGAGGGTGACGACTCCGGCCGTGCCGCCGAACTCATCGACGACCACGGCCATCTGCAGACCTGTGGCCCGCAGCTCCAAGAGCAGCGGATCGAGGCGTTGGGTCTCCGGGATCTCACGAACCTCGGTCATCAGCCCTCCTGCATAGGCGTCGTCGCGGTTGCCCGGAGGCACGGCGAAGGCCTGTTTGACGTGGACGACGCCGACGATGTGGTCCTTGTCCTCGGCCGCCACGGGGAAGCGGGAGAATCCGGTGTCACGTGCCTGCTCGATGATCTGTCGAGCCGTGGTGTCCTTGTCGACCGTGGACATGCGTGTGCGCGGGGTCATCACGTCTTCGGCGGTGCGTTCGGAGAAGCTCAGGGTCCGCTCCAGCAGACCCGCCGTCTGCTCGTCGAGGACTCCCTCCTCTGCGGAGTGGCGCACGAGTGAGGTCAGCTCCTCGGGAGAGCGACCGACCGAGCCCTCCTCCTGCGGTTCGATGCCCATCGACATGAGGATCTTGTTCGCCGTGCCGTTGAGGACTGCGATGACCGGCTTGAAGACGATGGAGAATAGGTACTGCATCGGAGCCGCGATGCGGCCCGTCGCCAGCGGAACGGCGATGGCGAGGTTCTTCGGCACGAGCTCTCCGAAGATCATCGATCCCACCGTGGAGACGATGAGCGCGATGGTCAGCGCCAGCGGTGCTGCGAGACCGGGACCGACGCCCCAAGCTTCGAACAGCGGCGCGAGCAGCCTGCCCAAGGACGGTTCCATGAGGTAACCGGTGAGCAGAGTGGTGATCGTGATGCCCACCTGCGCCGCCGAGAGCTGGGTGGACAGGTGGGTCATCGAGCGCCGGAGCGTCTTCGCGCCGACGACGCCGTCCTCGACCGCCTTATCGGCGGTATGACGGTCGAGGGTCAGCAGTGAGAATTCGGCGGCGACGAAGACGCCGGTGCCGAGGATGAGCAACAGCGCGAGGGCGAGGAGTATCCATTCCATCAGTGACTGTCCCCGCCGTTCGCTGTCTGCTGAGCAGAAGAGGTGAAGCGTGAGACCCTCGCGGGGTGAGGATCGTCATCTGGGGCGCCGGCTTCCCGCCGGCCGGGACTGTCACTGTGCATGAGGAGATCTTACCAACTTCCCGACAGCGGTCGGCCCTCTTCGTAACCGGCGGCACTCTGGACTCCGACCGCGGCCAGACGCGCGAATTCGCCGAGGCTGCCGGCGCCGGCATAGGTGCAGGAGCTGCGGACGCCCGAAGTGATGCCGTCGAGCAGGTCCTCGACACCGGGAGATTCGGGGTCGATGTACATGGTCGACGACGAGATGCCCTCTTCGAACAGCCCCTTCCGTGCTCGGGCGAAGGCCGATTCGGTGCGGGTGCGATTGGCCACGGCCCGTGCCGAAGCCATTCCGAAGCTCTCCTTGTACTTCCGGCCTTCACCGTCGATCAGCAGGTCGCCGGGAGATTCGTGGGTCCCGGCGAACCAGGATCCGACCATGACCTGCGAGGCTCCGGCGGCCAGAGCCAGGGCGACGTCGCGGGGATAGCGGACTCCGCCGTCGGCCCACACATGGGCACCCAGCTCGCGAGCCGCCTCGGCACATTCGAGCACAGCAGAGAACTGCGGACGACCGACGGCGGTCATCATCCGAGTCGTGCACATGGCTCCGGGGCCGACGCCGACCTTGACGATGTCGGCACCGGCGGAGACCAGGTCGCGGACCCCTTCGGCGGTGACGACGTTGCCGGCCACGATCGGCACCCCGAGTTCGGCATCGGCGATCGCCGACAGCGTGTCGAGCATCTTCACCTGATGACCGTGCGCGGTGTCGACGACGAGGACGTCAGCACCGGCCTCGACCAGTGACGTGGCGCGTTCGACCGCGGCACCGTTGACGCCGATGGCCACGGCGATCTTCAGCCGTCCCTGATCATCGAGATTGGGGGTGTAGATGGACGAGCGCAGCAGCGACTTCGGAGTCAGGCTGCCGAGCACCGTGTTCTCGTCGTCGACGACGGCGGCGAACTCGGCCCGCGATTCCGTCATCCACTCGAACAGGGACTCCAGCTGCGCGGTGTCCTCCCAGTCGACGTCGGAGGCGCGGATGACATGGGGTGAGGAGTCCACCAGTTCCGCCACCGAGGTGAAGCGGTCGACTCCGCGCAGATCCGCGGCATTGATGATGCCTTCGAGCTTACCCGCGGCGTCGACGACGACGCCGCAGCCGTGCGGACGCTTGGCCAGCACGTGCAGGGCATTGAGCACTGTGTCCTCGGGCGCGAAGCGCAGAGCAGATTCGAAGATCCGGTCCCGGCTCTTCACCCAGGCGATGGTCTCCTGCGCTGCGGTCAGCGGGATGTCCTGCGGCAGCACCGCCAGTCCCCCGCGACGGGCCATCGTCTCAGCCATCCGACGACCGGACACCGCGGTCATATTCGCGGCGACGAGCGGCGTCGTCGAGCCGGTCGGATCGGTGGACGTGAGGTCGACCTCGAAGCGCGAAGTCAGCACCGAGGAGTTCGGGACGAGGAACACATCGGAGTAGGTGAGATCGGTGTTCGGGTCATTTGAGATGAAACGCATAACACTATTGTCCCTTAACTGCACATTCGATGGCACATCACGTTAGGCTTGGAGATGTCGTTAAGCAGCAAGTCTTGAATCAGGAAGTAGGCGATCAACGCCGTGTCCGTCAATACTCCGAACCGCACCGTTGAAGACTTCGGGTCGAATGAGTGGCTGGTCGAGGAATTGTATGAGCAGTACAAGTCAGATAAGAATTCGGTCGACCAGTCCTGGTGGCCCTTCTTCGACAAGTACGAAAAGAACGGCGGAGGCGCTCAGTCCGCTGCCGAGCCGGCCGCCAAACAGGAGGCGAAGCCGGCCGCAAAGAAGTCGGATGCCAAGGCCCCTGCCCCCGCCGCCGCTCCGGCGACCTCTCGCGGAGTCACCCCGTCCTCGGCTGAGTCCGAGACGCTGAAGGCCGAGACCAAGTCCGTGCCGAAGGTCACCGAGAAGGACGCCGCACCGAAGCCCGCACCGGAGGAGACGATCACTCCCCTGCGCGGCCCCGCGAAGCTCATCGCCAAGAACATGGATGAGTCGCTCGAAGTCCCGACCGCCACCTCGGTCCGGGCCCTGCCTGCCAAGGCGCTCATCGACAACCGGATCGTCATCAACTCGCACCTCAAGCGCACCCGTGGTGGGAAGGTCTCCTTCACCCACCTCATCGGCTACGCCGTGATCCGCGCCCTGCAGAACTTCCCCTCGCAGAACGTCTCCTACGACGTCCGCGACGGCAAGCCCGTGATGATCTCCCCCGCCCACATCAACTTCGGCCTCGCCATCGACGTGCCGAAGAAGGACGGATCCCGCACCCTGCTGGTGCCCAATGTCAAGAAGGCCGAGACGCTGACCTTCCGCCAGTTCGTCGACGCCTACGACGGCCTCGTCGACAAGGCACGGCAGGGCAAGCTCACCGCCGACGACTTCGCCGGCACCACCGTCTCGCTGACCAACCCCGGAGGAATCGGCACCGTCCACTCCGTGCCGCGTCTGACCAAGGGCCAGGGCTGCATCATCGGCGTCGGCGCGCTCGACTACCCCGCCGAATTCCAGGGTGCCAGCCAGCAGACCATCAACTCCCTGGCCGTGTCCAAGGTGCTGACCCTGACCTCGACCTACGATCACCGCGTGATCCAGGGCGCCGGTTCGGGCGAGTTCCTCAAGCTGGTCCACAGCTACCTGCTGGGCGAAGACGGCTTCTACGACGATGTCTTCGAATCCCTGCGTCTGCCGTACGAGCCGGTCCGCTGGGTTCCCGACGTCTCGGCCGAAGACCAGGACGACGTCAACAAGACCGCACGCGTCATCGAACTCATCGATGCCTACCGCACGCGCGGCCACCTCATGGCCAATATCGATCCGCTGGTCTACCGTCAGCGGTCGCACCCGGATCTCGACATCAACCAGCATGGTCTGACCCTGTGGGATCTCGAACGCGAGTTCCCCACCGGCGGATTCGGCGCGAAGCCGATGATGCCCTTCCGCAACATCCTCGGACTGCTGCGCGAGAGCTACTGCCGGACCACCGGGTTCGAATACATGCATATCGCCGACCCGGTCCAGCGCCGCTGGTTCCAGTCGAAGATCGAGGTTCCGCATCAGGAGCTCACCCGTTCGGAGCAGGGACACATCCTCGGCCGCCTCAATGCCGCCGAGGCCTTCGAGACCTTCCTCCAGACGAAGTACATCGGACAGAAGCGCTTCAGCCTCGAAGGCGGAGAGTCCGCGATCGTCCTGCTCGACGAGATCCTCAACCAGTCCGCCGACACCGGCCTCGACGAGGTCGCCATCGGCATGGCCCACCGCGGTCGCCTCAATGTGCTCACGAACATCGCCGGCAAGTCCTATGCGCAGATCTTCCGTGAGTTCGACGGCACCATGTCCGCGGACAGTGTCCAGGGCTCTGGCGATGTGAAGTACCACCTGGGCACCAAGGGTTCGTTCACCTCACCGGCAGGCAACACCACCGGTGTCTACGTCGCTGCCAACCCCAGCCACCTCGAAACCGTCGACCCGGTACTCGAGGGCATCGTGCGCGCCAAGCAGGATCTCATCGACCAGGGCGAGTCGGGCTTCACCGTGCTGCCGGTCCTCGTCCACGGCGATGCCGCATTCGCCGGTCAGGGCGTGGTCACCGAGACGCTCAACCTCTCCGAGCTGCGCGGCTACCGCACCGGCGGAACGGTCCACGTCATCATCAACAACCAGGTCGGGTTCACCACTCCCCCCGCCTCGGCGCGTTCCTCGTTCTACTGCACGGACGTCGCCAAGTCGATCAACGCCCCGATCTTCCACGTCAACGGCGATGACCCCGAGGCCGTTGTCCGGGCGGCCCGCCTGGCCTTCGAATACCGCCAGGAATTCAACCGGGACGTCGTCATCGACCTCGTGTGCTACCGCCGTCGCGGCCACAACGAGGGCGACGATCCGTCGATGACCCAGCCGACGATGTATTCCCTCATCGAGAAGAAGGGTTCGGTGCGCAAGCTCTACACCGAATCCCTCGTCGGCAGGAAGTGCATCACCGACGAAGAGGCCGCCGAGGCGCTCAAGGACTACCAGTCGAAGCTGGAATCGGCGTTCGCCGAGACCAAGGAGGCCGAGACCGGCCCCTACGACGGGGAAGCGTTCAATGCTCCCTACGAGCCCAGCGACATCGAGACTTTCAACGATGCCGAGACGGCCATCAGTCCCGAGACGCTGCAGCGCATCGGCGAGGCCTTCACCGAGATCCCCGAGGGCTTCACCGTTCACAAGAAGCTGCGGGCGCTGCTCGAGAAGCGCAAGGAGATGTCGCTCTCAGGCGGCATCGACTGGGGCTTCGCCGAGCTGCTGGCCTTCGGCTCACTGCTCATGGACGGTGTGCCGGTGCGACTGGCGGGCCAGGACTCCCGCCGCGGAACGTTCGTCCAGCGCCACTCGGTGCTCATCGACTCCGTCAACGGCAACGAATGGACGCCGCTGCAGAACCTCACCGAGGAGCAGGCTCGATTCTGGGTCTACGACTCCCTGCTCAGCGAGTACGCCGCCGTCGGCTTCGAATACGGCTACTCCGTCGAACGCAAGGACGCCCTCGTGGCGTGGGAGGCTCAGTTCGGTGACTTCGCACAGGGTGCGCAGACCGTCATCGACGAGTTCATCTCCTCCTCCGAGCAGAAGTGGCAGCAGAACTCCGGTGTCGTCATGCTCCTGCCCCACGGCTACGAGGGGCAGGGACCCGATCATTCCTCGGGTCGCATCGAGCGTTACCTCCAGCTGTGCGCGGAGAACAACATGACGGTGGCCTACCCGTCCTCGGGTGCCTCGTACTTCCACCTGCTGCGTCGCCACGCCTCGACGACGAACAAACGTCCGCTCATCGTCTTCACCCCGAAGTCGATGCTGCGTCTCAAGGCAGCGGCGAACTCGCCGGAGGAGTTCACCTCGGGCAAGTTCCAGGCCGTCATCGACGATACGGACGTCGATGCCTCGCAGGTCGAGCGCGTCGTCCTCGTCTCCGGCAAGCTCTACTGGGAGCTCAAGGCCAAGCGCGAGAAGGACAACGACCAGAAGCTGGCTCTCGTCCGCCTCGAGCAGCTCTACCCACTCGACGAAGCGGCCATCACCGCCGTGCTCGACCGCTTCCCGGCCGACGCCGAGATCGTCTGGGCACAGGAAGAGCCGGAGAACCAGGGCGCATGGCCCTTCATGGCGCTGCACCTGCCCGAGCTCCTCGGCGGCCGTGAGGTCAAGGTCATCTCCCGTGCCGCTTCTGCAGCCACATCGACTGGACTCAAGCACTTCCACGATGCACAGCAGAAGGAACTCGTCGACCGGATCTTCAGCCGGTGAGCAGCGACGTCACCACTACCATCGCCGTGGTCGGAGGCCCTTTGGTCGCCGGCCACGGCGATGGCCGTGGCCTCGGATGGGTCGGTCGGGTGACGGCGCGGACTCTGCCGAGTCTGCCGGAGCTCAAGGTGTATCCCCTGGCCGTGCCGGCAGAGGATTCCGCCGGCCTTCATGCCCGCACCATCGCCGAGGCGTCCCTGCGGTTCTCTCCGGACGGGGACAACCGCCTGGTGCTTGCGCTGGGATCCGGGGATCTCGATTCGGGTCGTTCCGTGGCCCGGGCCCGACTCGATGTGGCCAATATCCTCGACGAAGCATTGGCCCGGAAGGTCTCGACATTCGTATTGGGCCCACCGCCGGAGCACGACGGTGATCGCAATCGTCGCATCGCTGAGCTCAACGCCAGCTTCTCCGATGTGGCCAAGCGGCGCGGCATCACCTATGTCGACACCTTCACTCCGCTCCTCGGCCATCCGGTCTGGCAGCGCGAGGTCGCTTCGTCACGGGACCATCTGCCGGCGCAGGAAGGCTACGGTCTGCTGGCCTGGCTGGTTCTCCACCGCGGCTGGTTCAACTGGCTGGGAGTCCAGGACGTCCTCGGCGACAGCTGAGGCGTCTTCGCGTTACTCGGCCGAGCAGCACCCGAGGTGACAACCGCACCATCCCGTCGAGCCGAATCGGCAAGGTCTGTGACCTGCGCCGACTTTGCTCTGCTCGGGCATTATGAGACAATTGAGCGTCTATCAAAGGAGGGCACAATGAGCAAGCGTGGCCGTAAGCGTCGCGATCGCCGCCGTAAGAAAGCAAACCACGGCAAGCGTCCAAACGCATGATTCGCTGATTCGTTCAGTGAACGACGAAGGCGGGAAGAGATTCGAATCTCTTCCCGCCTTCGTTGTGTCCGAGGTTCCGGGCTGTACCCGGGCCGCCGGTCAGGAGTTCTGTTCGAGTGCGATCCGCTGGCGGATCTTCTCACGCAATCCCATCGGGGCACGATCGTGGCTGCACGAACGACGGACGAGCTCCTTGAGCAGCGCTTCGATCTCGTACTCGTCATGACATGACGGGCACTGTTCGAGGTGGATCGAGATCTCGCGGATCTCCGTCGTCGTCAGCTCTCCGTCGAGATAGTGGTAGATGCGCATGAGAGACTCGGTCCTCACGCTTTCGCAGCATTCTTCGTCACTCATTTCGCACCTCCCTCGGGACTCACGAAACCGCGTTCGGCGGCGTAGTCGGCCAACATCTCGCGCAGCTGTCGGCGGCCTCGGTGAAGACGCGACATCACCGTGCCGATCGGCGTCTCCATGATCTCGGCGATCTCCTTGTACGGCAGGCCTTCGACATCGGCATAGTAGACGACCATCCGGAAGTCTTCGGGCAGGGCCGAGAGCGCCTCCTTGACGTCGGAGTCGGGAAGGTGATCGAGAGCTTCGAGCTCAGCGGAACGACCGCCGGAGGACGAGTGGCTGTTCGCCTGTGCGATCTGCCAGTCTTCGATGTCCTCGCTGCCGTGCTCCTGCGGCTGGCGCTGCTTCTTGCGGTAGTTGTTGATGAAGGTGTTCGTCAGGATCCGGTACAGCCACGCCTTGAGGTTGGTTCCGGGCTTGTACTGGTGGAAGGCCGCGTAGGCCTTCGCATAGGCTTCCTGGACGAGGTCCTCGGCGTCTGCCGGGTTGCGTGTCATACGCAGAGCAGCTGCGTAGAGCTGGTTGACATATTCCAGAGCATCCCGCTCGAAACGCGCCGACCTCTCGGCGTCCGTTTCGGGGGCTTCTTTGACTGATTCGGTCATCGCAGTCAATGGTACGCCCGTTCTCTCCAGGACGGCAGTGGCGCTCATAGACTTCTCCTTCTGCCTGTCGACTTCGCGACGGGTGCACCCGTCGAATGGCTTCACCCGGTACAACATCGGACTGGCGTCCCACTATTCCCACCTCAGCAGTTATGCTTGCCAGTGAGATGACCGCCACGTAGGAAGGACCACTGTGTCTCCCATTCGTCTTATCGCACGGCCCATGCTGGCCGCCGGCTACATCCTCAACGGCGTCGAACGACTGCGCAAGCCGGAGGCAGCGGCCGCATCGGTCGGCCCGCTCCTCAACCAGGCCCGCAAGCAGGTCGACGTTCCGGTCGACGCAGTGACTCTTGCCCGGGCAACCGGTGTGGCACAGGTCGCTGCCGGTTCGATGCTGGCCATCGGGCGCTTCCCACGGCTGAGCGCATCGATCCTCGTCGGCACCTACCTGCTCGACACCGTCGGTGAGCGTCTGTCTGCCGACAAGACGACGTCGAAGGACGAGAAGAAGGCCCGCAACGAACGCACCCTCCTGCGCACATCGATGCTCGGCGGTGCCCTGCTCGCCGCCGTCGACACCGCCGGACGCCCCGGTCTGTGGTGGCGGACACAGCATGCGGCCGAAGACCTGTGGTCGAGTGTCGAAGACACGTCGAAGCAGGCTCTGAGCGCACTCGGAGTTGACTGACATCTCCACGCACACTCCCCCGGTGACCGGCGACTGGCAGCCGCCGGTCGCCGGTTCCGCCGTCTCTGCCACCGTCTCCGTTCCCGGTTCGAAGTCCCTGACGAACCGCTATCTCATCCTCGCGGCTCTGGCCCGTTCCGGCTCGGACCTCAGGGGATGGCTGCGCAGCCGCGATACCTTGCTGATGGTCGAAGCGCTGCGCCGCCTCGGTGCTGTGATCGACGAAGACGAAGATGAACTCCACATCGAGCCGATCCCCTTCGCCGGCGGGAACGCTCCAGCGGTACAGGATTCGGAGTCGCTCACCATCGACTGCGGCCTCGCTGGAACCGTGATGCGCTTCATTCCCCCGCTCGCCGCGCTGACCGGACGTGAAGTCACCCTCGACGGCGACGAGCAGGCCAGGGTGCGGCCGATGTCGGTGACGATCGAGTCTCTGCGCGCGCTCGGTGCTTCCATCACCTCCGTCGACGGAACATTGCCGATGACCATCCACGCCGACTCGAACCTGCGCGGCGGCCACCTCGGCATCGACGCCAGCGCCTCCAGTCAGTTCGTCTCGGGACTGCTGCTCTCGGCCCCCGTCATGCCTTTGGGCCTCGAACTGACCAACACCGCGGACACGGTGCCCAGTCGAACGCACGTGGATATGACGATCGAGGTCCTCCGGGACGCGGGCGTCGACATCAGCGAACCCGAACCCGAACGCTGGATCGTCGAACCCGGGCTCCCCCGCGGTCTCGACGTCCAGGTCGAACCCGACCTGTCCAACGCCGCCGCCTTCGCTGCGGCAGCCGTCGCCACCGGTGGTTCCGTGACCATCGCCGGTTGGCCCGCGCACACGACCCAGGCCGGCGACGGCTTCCGTGAGATCGCCGAAGCCTTCGGAGCGACGGTGCGCCTCGACCGGGACGGACTGCATGTGCAGGGCCCGGAGCGGCTCACCGCTGTCGATCTCGACCTGTCAGCCGTCGGCGAGCTCACCCCCGTGGTCTCGGCTCTCGCGGCTCTGGCCGACGGCACCTCGCAGCTGCGCGGAATCGGACATCTGCGCGGGCACGAGACCGATCGCCTATCCGCCCTGACCCGGGAGTACGGAGCCATCGGCGTCGACGTCGTCGAGCATCCCGATGCGCTGACGATCACCGGCACCAGCCAGCTGCGCCCGGCACTGTGGCACACCTACCACGACCATCGCATGGTCATGGCCGGCGCCGTCCTCGCCCTGCGCAACAACGGAATGGTCGTCGAGAACGCCGGCACCGTCGCCAAGACCCTGCCTGCTTTCACTCAGCTGTGGGAAGCCATGCTCACCCCCGGAGCCTGATATGGCGAAAATCTTCCGCGACGAGGACTACCGTCCCCGACCGAACCGCCGCGGTTCGCGCCCCCGGACGAAGAACCGCCCGGACCACAAGGATGCCGTGTCCGGTCTGGTCACCGCGGTTGATCGGGGCCGGTACCGCGTCATCCTCGCCGACGACGGTGGGAACTTCCCCTCGACTCCCCCGACTCGGAAGAAGGGGAAACGCTCACGCGGGGCCACCTCGGTGACGGCGGTGCGCGCCTCGCACCTGCGCAAGCAGGCGGTCGTCCCCGGCGACATCGTCCGCCTCGTCGGCGATACCTCGGGAGCGGAGGGAACCCTGGCCAGACTGGTGGAGATCACCGAACGGCAGACCCTGCTGCGCCGCAGCGCCGATGACACCGACCCGACCGAGCGCGTCCTCGTGGCCAATGTCGACGTCATGGGCATCGTCACGGCCACCATGGACCCCGACCCTTCGTTCGGACTTATCGACCGGGCCCTCGTCGCCGCCTTCGATGCGGGGATCACTCCCCTGCTCATCGTCACGAAGACCGACCTGCACCCGGCCACGGAGTTGAAGGAACGGTTCTCCGCCTCCGGGGTCGACATCGTCGAGTCCTCCGTCGCCCCCGCTGCCGAGTCATTCGATACGGCCACGACCGAATCGACCGCGAACGATTCTGCGCATGACGCGAACGATTCCGCCCGTGACGCGGACGATTCTGATCGTAACGAGACCGAACCCCACGCCGAGGTGGCCGACCGTCTGCGCGGACGCATCAGCGTCCTCGTGGGCCATTCGGGCGTGGGCAAATCGACCCTGACCAACGTCCTCGTTCCCGCCGCGGACCGCGCAACGGGGCACGTCAACGATGTCACCGGGCGCGGGCGGCACACCTCGTCCTCGGCCGTGTGTCTGCCGTTGGAGCGCGGCGGATGGCTGATCGACACCCCGGGAGTGCGCAGCTTCGGCTTGGCCCATGTGGACCGGGAGACCCTGATCTCGGCGTTCCCGGAGCTCGTCGACGCCACGGCCGAGTGCCCCCGCGGGTGCACTCACCTCGCCGACTCCCCCGGCTGCCGACTCGATGAGTGGGTGGCCGACGGCAAGGCCGGGCCTGGAGGAGTCTCACGGCTGGAGTCCCTGCGCCGGCTGCTGCCCTCGACTGGATAGGCTGGAGGCATGAACGACCTCGACCTGGCGATCGAACTCGCCGATCTTGCCGATGCCATCAGCCACCCGCATTTCCGGGCCCAGGACTTCGCTGTCGAAACCAAACCCGACCTCACCCCTGTCACCGAATGCGACCGCGCGGTGGAGAAGGCGATCATGACTCGCCTCACCGAGGCTAGCCCCGAGGACAGCGTGCTCGGTGAGGAATTCGGAGCCCACGGGGACTCCTCGCGACGATGGATCATCGATCCGATCGACGGAACGAAGAACTTCGTGCGCGGAGTACCCGTGTGGGCGACGCTGATCTCGCTCTACGACGGCGACCAGCCGCTGCTGGGAGTGGTCTCCGCTCCCGCACTCGGTCGCCGGTGGTGGGCGGAAGCCGGTCAGGGCGCCTATGCCACCGAGCTCGGATCCCCAGCCGAACGCATCACCGTGTCTTCGGTCGATGCTCTCGCCGATGCGTCGCTGTCGTATTCTTCGCTGTCGGGCTGGAAGGAACTCGGAATCCTCGACGAGTTCCTCGACCTCTGCGATTCGCTGTGGCGCACACGCGGCTACGGCGACTTCTACTCCTATATGCTGCTGGCCGAGGGCGCGGTCGACCTTGCCTGCGAACCGGAGCTCGCGCTCTACGATATGGGTGCGCTCGTGCCCATCGTCCTCGAAGCCGGTGGAACGTTCACGAACACCGCCGGGACCCCGGGTCCCTTCGGCGGCAACGCCTTGGCCAGCAATTCGCGGCTCCACGAGGCGGCTCTGGACCGGCTCGGGCGCGTCGCCCCTGCGGAGGTGTCATGATGCCGGACATCATGGGGGCCCCGCTGTGGCATTCGATGGCCGAATCGGCAGGTCTGACCAACCCTGACGGGTCGATCGGTGAGACCATCTACGGGCAGATGACGAAGTTCGCCGCCGAGGTGGGAGCCGTCAACCTCGGGCAGGGTGCTCCCGGCACAGAGCCTCCGAACGAACTCATCGCCGCCACCGCCGAGGCGATGCGGGCCGGTTTCAATCAGTATGCCCCTGGTCAGGGATTCCCCCAGCTGCTCGAGGCTGTGGCCGCTCAACGCGGTCGTGATTTCGGTCAGAACGTCGCCCCCGGCGAGGTGCTCTACACGGCGGGAGCCACAGAGGGGCTGACAGCAGCGATCCTCGCTCTGCTGCCCCGCGGCGGTTCGCTCGTCGCATTCGAGCCGTTCTACGATTCCTATCCTGCGGCGATCGCCGCCGCAGGCGGCTCGCTGCACACGGTGCCGATCCTGCCCGATGGCCACGGCGGCTTCGGCCCGGATTGGGAGGCCTTCGATCGGGTGGTCGCCGAGGTAGAACCTCAGATCATCCTCGTCAACACTCCGCACAATCCCACCGGGTTCATCTTCTCGACCGACGATCTCGCCCGCATCGGTCGGGCGGCCGAGTCGGTCGACGCCTGGGTGCTCTCCGATGAGGTCTACGAACAGCTCGTCCTCACCGATCAGGGGCATGTCCCTCCCGCCGTGGCGATCGAGGATTCTGCACGGGTCGTCACGGTCTCCTCGGCGGGCAAATCCTGGAACACCACGGGATGGAAGATCGGCTGGGTCATCGCCTCACCCGAGGTTCGACAGGCTGTTCAGACGGTCAAACAGTTCCTCTCGTTCACGGCCGGCGGTCCGATGCAGATCGGTTTGGCCGACATGCTCAGCGGCGATTCGCAGTTCGTCGCCGAGAACCGGGCTTCGCTGAGGGCCCGCGCAGAGGTTCTGGTCCCCGCCTGTCGCGCAGTGCCCGGTGCTGAGGTATCGACTCCGCGCGCCGGTTATTTCACGGTGGTCGACTTCTCTGCGGTAACGGATCTCGATGCTTTCGAGCTCAATGAACTGCTGGCCCGAGAATTCTCATTGGTCGGAATTCCCGTCCCTGCCCTGTGCCGGCCGGGGAGTCCGGCGTACGACGCCTATCGGTCGTCGATCCGGTATTCCTTCTGCAAGTCCGTCGCCGACGTCGACAAGGGCTCACAGCTGTTCATCGCCCTCGGTGCGCATCTGCGAGAGAACCCGGACGCTCTGCGGCCAAGGCGATGAGCAGTCTTCGACTCGAGAACAGGCAGAATGAGAACTCGACGAACCAGAATGCGCTGAATTCGCTGAGCCGTGATCGGTGAGGTCTGGTACGACAGAAGGGGCGAACCGCTGATGCGGTTCGCCCCTTCTGTGTCGGGCAGTGAAGCTGCCTGCTGGGGTCAGATCGGCTGACGGCGCACTCGTGCCTCAGACAGAACCCTGCTCAGAACAGATCAGGCCTTGACGAGCTCGAGCTCGAGTTCGATCTTGATCTTGTCGGAGACGAGGAGCTCTCCTCCGCCGAGGACAGCCTCGAAGGACATTCCGAAGTCCTTGCGGTTGACCGTGGCGGTGGCCGAGAGGCCGGCGACCTGGTTGCCGTTCGGGTCGGTGGCGACACCGGCGAATTCGGTGGCGAAGGCGACTTCCTTGGTCACGCCGCGCATGGTCAGCTCGCCGACGGTCTGGAACTCATCAGCAGCGTCAGCCTTGATTCCGGTCGACTTGAAGCTCAGCTTCGGGTGCTCCTCGGCGAGGAAGAAGTCACCGCTCTTGAGGTGACCGTCGCGCTGTTCGTTGCGGGTGTTGATCGAGTTCGCCGAGGCCTCGGCTGACACGACGCTGTCTTCGAGGGTCTCACCGACGTTGACGCTGCCGGCGATCTCTTCGCAGTGTCCGCGGACCTTCGAGACGCCTGCGTGGCGAGCAGTGAAGGTGAACTCCGAGTGGATGGGGTCGATGTTCCAGGTTCCGGCGGTGAGTCCCTGAGGCAGAGCAGTCATGATTTCTCCTTTTGGTTGAAATTTGAAGTACAAAAATGACTTTAGTTCAACTTTCAACCATACGCAACCCCTACGAGTGAACAGCAAGTGACCATGTGGCGGAGGTCACCTGTATTCGGTTTGGCCGCCAGGTGGCCCCTCGTGTAAAGTTAAGAACACGCCGCGGGGTGGAGCAGTTCGGTAGCTCGCCGGGCTCATAACCCGGAGGTCGGGGGTTCAAATCCCTCCCCCGCCACGATAGCGGCAGAACCCCCAGTCAGTTCACTGACTGGGGGTTCTTCTCATTCATCCCCTCACCTCTATTACTACCTGACGGCGGCCCAGCAACCTCGCGCGAGGTTGCTGGGCCGCCGTCAGGTAGTAACAAGGGTTGTCGGTGGGTTGGTGGAGCTCGGGTACTCCGCTGGGAACGACGAACGCCCCTGGGATGTCCCAGGGGCGTTCGTCTTGAGAGGCGCGAACTCCGTCGGCGCTGCCTCAGCGGGCCGAACCGGTTCGCCTCAGGCTCAGTTGCCCGAGTCACCGCCTTCGTCTGCCGGCGCCGAGGCGGGAGCGGAGGACTCGCCGCCCGCTCCATCCTCGGCGAGCGAGGGATCGGCCGCAACGGCATCCTCAAGCGCCTTCTTCAGACGGTCCTGCGCCTTGCCGTACTCGGCGAAGTCGCCGTCCTTCAGAGCGGCATCGGACTCCTCCATGGCCTTCTTCGCCTCCTGCAGAGCGTCGTTGAGGGCCTTGTCCGGCGAGCCGGACGGGGAGTCCGCGTTCTCTCCGCCGGAAGTGGATCCCGATTCGCCGTCTCCGCTGTCCTCGGTGCCGGCGTCACCTGCGCTGGCTCCGGAGTCGCCGCCGAACACCTGGTCGAGCGCTTCGTCGAGGGTCGGGGCGAACCCGATGTCCTCGCCGAAAGCCACGAGCACGTGCTGCAGCAGCGGGTAGGAGGTCTCTCCGGCGGACCGGACGTAGACCGGCTGGACGTAGAGCAGGCCGCCGCCGATCGGCAGAGTCAGCAGGTTGCCGTTCTCGACTTCGGACTCACCCTGACGCAGCAGGTTCAGGCTGCGCTGCACATCGGGTGCGGTGTTGAAGTTGTTCTGTGCCTGACCAGGTCCGGGCACAGTGGTATTGCGCGGCAGCTGCAGCAGTCTCAGCTTGCCGTAGCCTTCGGCGGTCTCGCCCTTCTTGTTCCCGGCATCGGCATCAGCCGAGAGGAAGCCGGTGAGGTTGTTGCGCGACTGTCCCTCGGACGATCGAGCAGGAATGTACGAGCTCGTCAGCGAGAACGACGGCGACTGCTGACCCGGCATCTGCAGGGTCATGTAGAACGGCGGCTGCGTCAGTCCGCTGCTCGCCTTCGTCGTCGGATCCGTCGGCAGGGTCCAGAAGTCCTGACCGGAGTAGAACTCACTGGCGGAGGTGACATGGTACTTCGTGAGCAGGTCACGCTGAACCTTGAACAGGTCCTCCGGGTAGCGGACGTGGCTCATCAGATCACCGGACATCTCCGAGGAGGACTTGATGAGTCCGGGGAACACCTTCATCCAGGTCTTGAGAACCGGATCGTCCTTGTCCCACTGGTACATGTCGACTGAACCGTCATAGGCGTCGACGGTGATCTTCACCGAGTTCCTGATGTAGTTGACCTCATCATCCGGCAGAGTCGCCACCGAATCCGGAGCCGACGCCGTGGTCGAATCCTCGGTCGCCTGCTGGAGCGGCTGCGGTGTCGAGTACGGGTAGTCCTCGGCAGTCGTGTATCCGTCGAGGATCCACTTGATCTTCCCGTCCACAACGGCCGGGTACGGATCGCCGTCGACCTTGAGGAAGGGAGCGAGCTTCTCCACACGCTCACGTGGGTGACGGTCGTAGAGGATCTGGGATTCCTCATTGAGGGCGTCCGAGAGAAGGATCTGCTCGTCCTGGAACTTCAGAGCGTAGGCGAGACGGTTGAATACATTGCCCACCGACGGTCCGCCGTCACCGGAGAAGGTGTTGTTCACCTGACCGGAGCCGCTCTTCTCATCGGAGGGATAGTCGAGCTCACGCGGAGTCGCACCCTTCGGAGCACCGACGATCGAGTAGTCCGGAGAGGACTCGCCGAAGTACACGCGCGGCTCGTATTCGGGGAACTCACCCTTCGGGGGAATATCCGACTCCATGAACAGTGGTTCGCCGTCCGGGTTGCGCTGGTTTCCGTTGGCCGCGACCACACCGAATCCGTGGGTGTAGACGATCGCCCGGTTGAACCAGCTCTGATTGTTCACCGAGCTCGGGGCGAGTTCGCGCACGGAGATCACGGTGTCTCGCATCTCTCCGTCGATGTCGTAGCGGTCGACATCGAGCTTCTGCGGGAACGAGTAGTACGGGCGCACCTGCTGCAGCTGGCGGAAGGTGTCCGAGACGAGGTTGGGATCCAGCAGACGGATCGAGGCCGCGGTCTCGGCGTCCTTGCGCAGGTCGCCCTTCTTGCCGCTGGTACTCGGCGAGTACGGAGTCACCTCGATGTCATCGAAGTCGAACGCTTCACGCGTGGCATCGATGTTGTGCTGGATGTACTCCGATTCCTTGCTCTGCTGAGACGGGTTGACCTGGAACTGCTGAAGCAGCGCCGGGTAGGCGATGATCGAGACGCCGCCGAGCACGATGAGCGTGAGCGTAGCGATGATCGAGATCCGCCAGTTGCCCTTCCACGCCGTGTAGACGAACAGCAGCGCCACCAGGCCCGCCGCGATGGAGACGATCGCCATCGCAGGCAGGGCGGCACGATCGTCGACATAGGTGACGCCCGGGACGATTCCGCCGGCAGCGGTCATCCGATCGTAGCGGGAGAGCCACAGCCGACCGGCCTGAACCATGACGAGCACCGCCACGGTGATGCCCAGCTGCCACTGAGCGGCCTTCGTCAGAATGATGCCCTTCTGCTCCCCCGGACGGATGCCGCCGAAGAGGTAGTGGGCGACGAGTGCTGCGATGAGAGCCATGAGCAGAGCCATGCCCAGCTGGTTGCCGATGAGGCGCAGACCGGGCAGGACGAAGACGAAGAACGACTTGTCGAGACCGAACTGAGGATCCTTCGAGCCGAAGGACGTCGAGTTGATCCACTCGAGGATCATGTTCCAATGCGCCGAGGCGGTGATGCCGGCGAGGACACCCATGACTGCCGGAATCGCGATCGTCGCGACCCGACGCAGAGGCTCGATGGCCTCACGATAGCGATCGAGGTTTTCCTGTCGCGGAGTCGTCGGCGCGTAGACGGGGCGATGGCGGTAGGCCAGGTGCAGGCTCAGCCAGACCGGGACGGCCATGACGATGAATCCGGCGAGGAACGTCAGTCCGCGCGTGAGCCACATGGTGCGGAAGATGTTTGCCGCGTCGATCTGGCGGAACCACAGCACCTCGGTATAGACCTGGGTGAAGGCGATGAAGGCGATCAGCAGGATCGCCACAGACACGAGGGTGAGCAGCAGCGGCGAACGTCTTGGCCGATTCGCCGGCATGCGTGCGGAGGTGGGTGAGGACGAGGTGCTCACTACTGCCCTTTCTCATTGTTGTCGGCACCATCGGCGGGACACTTCGGCAGGTCCGAGGTGTTGCCGGCGGCGTACTGCTCCACGGTGGTCTGCGCGTCATCGAGAGTATCGATGCGCGCCACCGTGATCTTGGATTGGTCTGCGGCGGCCATGACCTCCGCACAGTTGTCGGCGGGAGAGAGGAACAGCGTCGCTCCCTTCTCGGTGGCGGCAGCCACCTTCTGGCGGGCACCGCCGATGGGGCCGACGGTTCCGCCGGGGGTGATCTCCCCCGTGCCGGCGACATGCTTGCCGCCGGTCATCGCACCGGGCGTGAGCTCATCGATGATGGCCAGAGCGAACATCGTCCCTGCCGAGGGGCCGCCGACGCCGTCGACGTTGAACTTCACGTCGACGGGGAATTCGAAGTCCTGCTTCATCGTGATGCCGATCGCCTTGCGGTCATCGACCGTCGCGGGAGTCAGCGTAAGGGTCTTCTTCTTTCCTTCGCGCTCGATTCCGAGTTCGACGGAGTCCGATTCCTGCACGGTCCTGCTCATGATCTGTGCGGCCTCGGGATCGGAATCCAACTTCTCTCCGTTGACCGACATGAGCCGGTCGCCCTTGCGCAGCTTGCCCTGCGCGGGAGCATCGGCGACGACGTCGTCGACCGACAGATGCACGGAATAGGATTTGTCCATCTGGCCCATGGCGGCCGCGATGGCGACGTCCTGACTCGAGGACATCTCGACCGCATTCGATTCGGTCACGTCCTCACGAGTGGTTTCCAAAGGGTAGTACGCCTCCGTGGGGACCACGGTCTGCTCGCCGCTGATGAGCGCGCCGAGCGCCTGCGAGGCATAGATGTCGCGGCCGGGCCCGCCGCTGACGGCGACGGTGAGCATGTCGATGCGACCTGCAGTCGGATAGGTCTTGGCTCCGGAGACGCTGATCATCGGGTCGCCCTGGTAGTCGCCGAGGGTGTTGAAAACCGGTCCCGGCAGCTGAAGCATGTACGGAACCGGCAGAAGCACGGCCAAGGCGATGAAGACGTAGGTGAGGACGCCCGAAGTCGTCGCCAGACGTGGAGTCCGACGTCGTTTGGTGCCGCGTGTCGATGCCGGTGACGCCGGCACGGCCCGAGGGGCGTTCTCTGTCATGTAATCCTTTCGCTGCACCGCCCCACCAGTCTAGTTGAAACCTCAGTGCCCTTTTCACAGACTCCTTTCGCCCGGTGCGAACATCCTGCGAAACCTCCCGGAATTGGGAAGCTTCGCACATTCGGAACCGTTAACGTTGAGTCAAACCGATTCTTGGGGGCTGTAGAACAATGACCGATGACAACAACAACGAGCAGAATCCGTTCGAGCAGATCTTCGGAATGCTCTTCGGCGCCAATGGTCCCGGATCCGGTCAGGGAGACGACAAGAACAGTTCGGGCATGCCGCAGGGCTTCCCGATCGATCCGGCGATGATGTCCACGATCATGAGCCAGATGCAGGGGCTCTTCGGCCAGGGTGCCGACCCGCAGGCGCAGGCCGTGTCGATCGCGCAGAAGGCCGTGCCCACTCCCGACCCCGCAGTGTCCGACGACTCCGAACGAGCCACGACCGATGCGTTCCGTCTGGCCGAACTCTGGCTGGCAGAGGCCACCGACTTGTCCGTCGCCAACCGCTCCGCTCGTCCCCTGCGCCGCGCCGATTGGGTCAAGGAGACGATGCCCGGCTGGCAGAAGTTCGTGCTGCCCATCAAGGAGAACATGTCCTCGGCACTGACCGATACGTTGGAGTCCCAGGTCCCGGCCGAGATGAAGGGCATCCTCGCGGGTGCTTCGTCCATGTTCGGTTCGATGAGCGATTCGATGTTCGCCATGCAGATCGGACAGGCCGTCGGTGCGCTGTCCGAAAGCGTCCTCACCGGCACCGAGGTGGGACTGCCCCTGCTCCCCTACGACACCGCCGTGGTCATCGAGAAGAACGTCGAAACGTTCGCTTCGGAGATCGATGTCGACGTCTCCGAGGTCCGCATCTACCTCGCGGCTCAGGAGCTCGCCCACCTGGCGCTGTTCGAGCGCGCACCGTGGCTGAGTGCCCAGGTGGAGACGGCCCTGACTCGCTATGCGCAGGGACTGAAGGTCGACACCTCGCAGATCGAGGACATGGCATCGAACATCGATCCCTCGAACATCTCCGACCTCAGCGACAACATCCGCCAGGGACTGTTCAACCCGCCGACGACAGAGGACCAGAAGAAGGCGCTGACGTCCTTGGAGAACCTCCTCGCCGTCATCGCCGGCTGGGTCGACGTCGTCGTCTACGAGGCCTGCAAGCATCTGCCCGGCCGCGATCAGGTCCGCGAGGCTCTGCGCCGTCGCCGGGCAACCGCGGGACCGGCGGAGAAGACCTTCTCCACTCTCGTGGGTCTCCAGTTCAATCCCCGTCGCCTTCGCGATGCGGCTGCGCTGTTCGCCTACCTCGAGACGCAAGGCGGGGCCAAAGCCCGCGATCGTGTGTTCTCTCACCCGGATCTGCTGCCGACCACACAGGACCTCGATGACCCACTGGGATACTCCGAGCGTCGTCATGCCGAGTGGACCAATGAGTCGAGCATCGATGAGGCGTTGTCACGCATCCTCGCCGAGGGCCTCGACGGGGCCGGCGGCAGCGACGCCGAATCGACCGACAGTTCAGAGGATTCGGGATCTGATGACTCCGGATCGACTGACGAAGACAGCTCCGACGATCCCGACGATCGCTGAATGATCGATCTCGACACCGCCCGACGGGAAGTGGAGCGCGGACCGCAGAATACATTCTCCGCGTCGTTCGCAGAGCTCTTCGACCGGCAGGGTGCCGATTCCCTGCGCCGCTCCAGCGGCGAGCACCACGTCACCGCCAGCTGCCTGGTCATCGACCCGGCTGCCGAGGCGGTTCTGCTCAACCACCACCGGAAGGCTGGCCTGTGGGGTCAGTTCGGCGGCCACCTCGAACCTGCCGACACCTCACTCCGTGATGCCGCGCGCCGAGAGGCTGAAGAGGAAAGCGGTCTGCGGCCGCTTGCCCGCATCACAGCGGCCCCGATCGATCTGCATGTGCACGACCTGTCGGCCGCGTTCGGGACCTGCACCCGTCATTTCGACGTCATCTTCGCCGCGCAGGCATCGACTGATGATTCGCCACATGTGTCGGATGAGTCCTTCGACGTCGCGTGGTTCCGGCTCGATCGGCTGCCCGATGACCTCATGCCCGATCTGCCGGACCGGCTGCCCGGCCTCTTCCGCTCAGCCGCGGCAGCGCTCAGCTCCCGCGACTGAATCGCTCTCCGTCGCTGAAGCCTTCGAGATAGAGCTTCGCGTCCGACTGCTGCGGATGACGATCGGCCAAGGCATGGAATTCCTTCGAATGCGGGCCGATCTGAAGGTGGACGAGCTCATGGACCACCACGGTCTCCAACACCCAGCGGGGCACTGACTGCAGACGGTGGGAGATGCGGATATCACCCGTCGATGTCGTCGTCGATGCCCACCTGCTGACATTCTGATTCGTCACCCAGCGGATCGACGCCGGCCGCAGCTTCCCACTGAAGTACCGTCGGCTCATCTCGTCGGCCAGTTCGACGAGATCGGCGTCCGAGGAATGGTCACGGGCGGAGAGACGATTGAACAGGTCCGTCAGCGATCGGATGTTGTGTTCCACGCTGTAGCGCGCGGGAGTGCGCAGCACGTAGGTCTCGATCTCCTTCGAGACCGCGACGGTCTTCTTCCGCCGCGCCGATCGGCGCACTTCGATCTCGCCCCGGGCGATCGCCCTCAGCACTTCTTCTTCACTCCACCGCTGTGCTCTGCTCACCGGACCATCATAGGGAACGGCACTGACGCGGTGACAGCGTCAATGGAATGGCTCTCAACACGAACGCTCTCCGGGATCCCGAGTTTGTGAGTTTCCTGAGTCTGTCGAAAAATCAGGGGCGATTCCCTCGTCCACAGCCGCCTCGGCGATACCGCTCCCCGCGGAACGGGAGCGGAGCCGTCTGGGAGTCGATTTATCAACAGCCGGATAGACACTCAAGGCACCTTTCCTCCACAGACTCCACGGCGATTCCCACAGGTTATCCACAAGCTGTTGACGTGTCTGTGCATGACGGTGCATTGACGCGGAGGCTTTTGCGGAATAAGTTCTATGCTTGACCCCGGAAAACCCGAGGATGCGTGCGGAAGGGGAAGCCGCACGAGTCTTCGCGAGCGCCTGGGGCACTATGCGGCTGAGGGCATGTCGGGACACGTTTCCCGGCCTGTCCTCAGCCGTTTTTCCACAGGGTTATCCACAGCCGATCCCCTGCCGTGGCTATTCCGGCTCTCGTTCACTACCGTGGAAGTCTCCACAATGCCGAGGCGAAGGGGCCGAGATGTTCAGAATCTTTCCGAGCGTTCCGATCACGTGGCGTTCGTCCTCGTGCATCCAGTTCGGTGCCGATGATCCTGTGCTCATCGATGGTCTGCTGCCCGGCGATGCCAGTCTCATCGAGGATCTCCGCCTCGGCATCGGCTCGGCTCAGTTCTATGCGCGCGCTCAGGAGCTCGGGGTCGACCTCAGCAGGGCAAGTTCCCTCATCACCCTCCTCGGCGAGGCGAGTGTGCTCGTCCCCGACGATGCAGACAGCGGCACTGTGCCGAAAGGGTCACCGGTCTTCGCCGCCGCGCGTACATTCAATCTGTCGCCGGATCGCGTCTCACAAGTCCTCGGATCGCGGCCGGTCCTGGTCACCGGCCCGCTGCGTGCCCATCTCGGCGGACAGCTGGCCGCCCTCGGATTCGCCGTCGCCGCGGACCACCGTGTCGAAGAGCTCGACCTCATGGCGGCACCAGTGGTGATCACGAGTTCACATCTGGTTCCGGATCTGAATTCCGCGATGTGGCTCAGCGATCGCGAAGTCGACCACTGCCAAGTCGTCCTCGGTGAGCAGACGGTGGAGATCACGGGGCTCATCCGTCCCGGGTCGACGCCGTGCTCTGTCTGCGCATGCCTGCATAGAAAGGACAGTGATGCCGGGTGGCTCGATCAGCATCCGCGTCTGCGTGCTCTACCCGAACGTGAGAGCCTGAGCGACCCCGCAGCGCGGATCCTCGGTTCAGCGCATGTCATCCAGATGCTGCGACAGGCCCTGCTGCGACCCGAGGTGGAACCCGTCCGTCGAGTGGTCACCTTGGATGCGGGAGAGATCACGGACACCGGACTGGTTTTCCACGACCGGTGCCGATGTCGCACACCGGTCCCCGACTTCGGGTCAGTCGCCGAGCAGGCCCAGTAGGTTCGCTCCGTAGAGTTCGAGTTTGGTCGCACCGATCCCGGGGACCCGAGCGAGTTCGTCGAGGCTGCGCGGCCGAACCTCTGCGATGACCGACAGCGAGGTGTCCGTGAGCACGAGGTAGGGCGGCAGCCCCTGCTCCATTCCGATCCGAACCCTCCACCGGCGCAGACGGTCCAACAGCTCGAGGTCGATGTCGGCAGGACAGTTAGAGCATCGTCCGACGGCACGATCGACCTGTGAGACCAATGCCCGCCCGCAGCTGCTGCAGCGGTTGAGAGTCGCAGAGCTCGACGGTGCGCGACCGTCCCCCATCGTCGGCCCGGACTGCCCGAGTTCGGTGAGGAAGCGCGAGGATCTCCGCGGCTTCTGCTTCGAATCGAACCTGGCCAGCGACCAGCTCATCCGCAGGTCTGTGCCGGCACGAGTCAGTGCCACATAGAACAGACGCCGCTCCTCGGCGATGGCTCTCGGTGTCTGGGCGTAGCTGATGGGCAGCAATCCTTCGCTGAGGCCCACCAGGTGCACGCTGTCCCATTCCAAGCCCTTCGCGGCGTGGAAGGACGCCAGAGTGACGCCTTCGATGTCCGGGGCGAACTGATGCTCGGCACGATCCGACAGATCGTCTAGGAAGACCTCCATCGGCACGGGCAGCTCCTGACCGTGCTGATGTTCTTCGGCGAGGTCGACGAGAGCTTTGAGCGATTCCCAGCGCTGCCTGCCGGCTCCGGCCGCAGGCGGCTCACGAGTGAAGCCGAGTGAACCGAGGACCTCCATCACAGCTTCTGGCAGACGCTGACCGCTCGAGGTCGCTCGTGCGGCTTTGAGCATGAGCACGGCTTCTTTGACTTCTTTGCGAGCGAAGAAGCGCTCTCCGCCACGCAGCACGTAGGGGATTCCGGCTGCGGCCAGCGCCTGCTCGTAGGACGGGCTCTGCCCGTTGGTGCGGAAGAGGACCGCGATGTTGCGAGGACGCCGTCCTGCCTGGATCTCGGCGGAGATTGCTTGGACCACTCCGGTGGCCTCGGCCTCGTCGGTCGGATACTCCACCATGCGCGGCTGACGGCCCATGGGGTTGTCGGTCCGCAGAGTCAGCGCGGTCCGCGAGGTGTGCCGCAGCAGATTGTTCGCCGTGGACACGATGGCCTGGGACGACCGGTAGTTGCGCACCAATCGGATCGTTCTGGCCTCGGGCATCGAGGTGCTCAGCGATCCGAGCAGACTCGCGTCGGCTCCGGCGAAGGTATAGATCGTCTGGGCGGGATCACCGACGACACAGAGATTGTCACGGGGGCCCAGCCACCGGGAGAGCACATCGTATTGGAGCGGCGAGACGTCTTGGAATTCGTCGACGACGAAGTGTCTGTACTGTTCGCGGATCTCGGCTGCGATGGCAGGATACTCGGCCAGAACACCCGACAGCACGAGGAGCACATCGTCGAAGTCGAGCAGCCGTCCTCGCGTCTTCGCCTCCCCGTAGGCTTCGAAGATCCGAACCATGTCCTCGACACTCAGCTGGCCGGGGAGGTCCCGGGCCGCCGCCTTCGTCGCATAGTCTTCGACACCGAGCAGGGAAGAAGCCGCGAACTCGATCTCCGACGCGACGTCCCTGGTCAGCTCCCGGCTGGTCTCCAGCCCGAGACTCTGCATGACCGAGCCGATGATGCCCGCCTTGTTCTCGATGATCCGCGGAAAATCTCCCTCGGCGAATCGGTCCCAGAAGAACCGCAGCTGACGCAGCGCCGCGGAGTGGAACGTGCGCGCCTGAACCGCAGGAACTCCGAGACCGCGCAGTCGTGAACGCATCTCCCCCGCTGCTTTCGCTGTGAAGGTCAGAGCGAGGACATGGTTGGCCGGGAACACCTCGGAGGCGATTCCATAGGCGATCCGGTGCGTCATGGCGCGGGTCTTGCCTGTGCCCGCACCGGCGAGGACGATCACCGGAGAGTCGAAGTGGGTGGCGACAGCACGCTGTTCATCGTCCAGGGCCTCGAGCAGGGCCGTGGCCGAAGCGTTCATGCGTTGTCCAACCAGCTGTGCAGGAGCTGACCGGCGATGGAGATCGTCGACGGGGCGCGCACCTCACTACTGGCAATGGCGTCCTTCAGCTCCTCCCGGGTGAACCAGCGCAGGGAGGCGATCTCCGCTTCGTCAGCGGCGAAGTCGCGGCTGGGAGCGACTGCCGAGAAGCCGAGCATGAGCGAGCAGGGAAACGGCCACGGCTGGGAGCCCAGATACCGCGGTTCGGTGACTTCGAGGTGAGCTTCTTCCCAGATCTCGCGAATCACGGCGTGTTCGAGCGTCTCCCCCGGTTCGACGAATCCGGCCAAGAGCGAATACCGATCGGACTCCCACGCGGCGTTGTTGCCCAACAGGACACGCTCGACACCGTCCTCATCGGTGTTGACGATGACGACGATGACGGCAGGATCGGTGCGGGGAAAGTGTTCGCTTCCGGTCTCCGGGTCGCGGCGGACCCATCCGCCCAGGACGGGAGTGGTCGGGGTGCCGGTGCGCGGTGAGAATCGGTGAGCGCGATGCCAGTTTCCCAAGCCGACGATCTCACAGGCCAGGGAGACCTGCACATCGTCGAGAGCCTCGGCGAGGTGACGCAGGGGCAGCCAGACAGGTTCGGAACTGTCGATGCCCTCGCCCGGCGCGGTGAGCTGGTCGGAGGCGTCCCGGGCGCGTGAAGCGTCCAGTCGGGCATCGATGTGGCTGCGACCGTCGTCGTCCAGGGACACTCCGATATAACGGGTGCCCTGCGGATCACGACCGAGGTAGACCTCCGTCTGTCTTTCCGGAACCTGTTCGCGGTCCGTCAGGAACAGTCCGCCGCCGGCGACGAGCAGCGTCCCGCGATGTTCGAAGACGGCTCGGGCCCCTGAGGTCCAGATCTCGCTGAGGTCTCCGTCCTGGCCCCGAGTCAGATGGTCCCGATCGATTCCGTGTCGGGCGAGACTGATCGGCTGCACTGGAGGCAATGGCTTCATGCCCCCACGATATCTCAGCGTCCTGACACAACGACCCTGACCGTGCCTGCCCGATCGGAACCGAAAGTCGCCTCAGCAGACACGCTCGACGGCGAGTCCCGTGTCACAGCCGAACCCAGACGGTAGATTGGGGAAGGTGGATACCAAGGCGCTCAAGTTGACTGCGATCGCGGCGACGATGCTCGACGGCTTCGTCCCGACCTCATGGACTCCCCTGCCGCCGTTGGACGCCGGAGTCAGAGTCCTGCTCGACGATGACGATCAGCAGCTCGTCGCAACGGCTCAGACCCAACTCGATCGGACCGCGGACATCGGCTCGTCTGCTGAGGCCGGACGCATCTACGATTCCATGTATCCGCATGCGGACTTCGTCTGGCCGCGCCTGCGGGCCATCACCGAGGTGGACGCCGACTACTTCGACACCACGTCTCCGACGACGGTGACGCTGGCCGATCCGCTGCCGGGTGCACCCCTGGGAGATGTGCCCATCGCCGACACCTCGCGGGCGAGTTCCTTGGCGCAGGCTCTGGCGACTCTGCATTCGGCAGCGCCCGAGCCCGTCTCCGATGCGGGCTTCCCGGTGGAGGATCCTTCGCGATCGCAGTTCCTCATCCTCGAACGTCTCGATCAGGCGGCGAGCACCGGTCGAGTGCCGTCGTCTCTGCTGCAGCACTGGGAAGAGGAATTCGAGAAGGTCGCGCTCTGGCACTTCCTCGCCACACCCATCCACGGCTCTCTCGATGAGACGAGCGTCTATACCGATCAGGAACGAGTGCTCGCTCTCGCGGAGATCGGTCGTCTGCGCGTCGCCGATCCGGCCATCGATCTGGCAGCGGCTTCTGCGCTGATCGATCCTGCCGCCCTGCCGACCTTCTACGAGGAATACCGCAACTCCCGGCCCCACGCGGATGAGCACGTCATCGCCCGTGCCGAGCTGTTGGCCGAATTCGCAGTGCTCGACTGGCTGCTCGAAGCCGTCGACTCCGGGGATGAGACGGCTATCGAGGATGCCGCCGAGCTCCTCCGTTCATTCAATGAGGTCCTCTTCGGCAGCACAGCCGATGACGCTGCACCCGCTCAGGGGCCGACCGCGGATTCCGCTGCCGGTTCTGCCGGCGATGCGGTCTCTGGCAAAGCCGCCTCTCGTGATGCACAGAGCTCTCGCGGTGCACAGCCAGCGACGGCAGCGGCAGGAGCCGACTCCCCCGACGTCGAAGCCGCGATCACAGAGACCGCAGCCGCCGATGTGTTCATTCCCGGAGCTCAACCCGCGGCAACAGGCTCAGATGACGATTCAGAGTTCGACTCCGAGCCGGGATCGCAGGTGCGGACCGAACCGACTCGGGACTCCGACGAAGGTGATAACGGGGAAGAGACCGGCCGGATCCGCTGATCTCAGCCGGAATCCGCTGTACTCGGCCGAAGTCCCGGCTCCACTGAACTCAGCCGAGATCGTTGGCTTCCAGCCATGCGACGACGTCGTCCTCGTCAGGAAGATCCGTGAACTGCACGATCTCATCGCTGCCGACGAAGTAGAACGTCCCGGTCACCTCGGTGATCTCCGGATGCACGCGCAGAATCGCGAACCGGTAGAGCGCCAGCTGCCATTTCATCACTTCGAGCACTGCGGCATCGGGCTTCTTCGACGTCTTCCAATCCACGACTTCGGCATGATCCCCGGTGATGAAGACGGCATCGATCTTCCCCGGCACCCGGAATCTGCCGAGGACGAGTTCGAAGGACATCTCCACATGGTCGGCTCGACGCGTCGCGAACTCGGAGGCTGAGAACGTCGCCTGCAGACGTTCGATCGTCTCGGCGTCGATCGGTCGCACCGATTCGTCTTCGCCGATGTCGATGCTCGACTGACCGAAATGCTGTTCCACCCAGGAATGGAAGGTCGTTCCGATCTCGGCCGCTCGGCTCGGCGAAGTCGGGATCGGGCGGAGGGTCTGCGTACGGAATCCCTGAGGGTCCCGTCGCCAGGCGACCAGGGCCGTCGCCGACAGACGATCGGGCATCGCCGCCGCGGACACGGATTCTGGGCGGTCGCCGATGCGCAGGGCCTGAGAGGCGAAGCGTCCGATCACTCCCGGCTCTTCAGCCAGAGACTCCAAGCTGACGTCCGGGCTCGCGTCGACCCAGCCTGCTGCGCGCTGTGCGGCGGCAACCTGCCTCGTGCGGGGCACCGGCCATGGGGTGGTCTCGATCCGGTCCGCCGCCGATTCGTCGGCCGGTTCGGGAATTTCCACCTCCAGCCCCAGGGCCTCGATCGCTTCGGTGAGGAAGGGCGAGGGATCGTCGGGGACGGCGCGTGAGCCCATCAGTTCGGCTCCCAGCCACAGATGCCTCTTGGCGCGGGTGAATGCCACATAGGCCAGGCGGCGCTCCTCCCCCTCGTGCGCGTCGGCGATCCGTGGGCGGATGAAGTCTCCGATCCACTCGTCCAGGGCCTTCTTCGTATCGAATTCGGCTTCCCGCAGGTCGAAGTCGACGAGATGAGCGCGGTCACCGCGCAGCGGGTACGGCAGGGCGGTGCGGTCCATCCACCCTTCCTTGTCCCGCGGTTCGGTCGGAAAGTCCTTGACCACCAGGGAGGGAACGGCGACGGCGTCGAACTCCAGGCCCTTCGAGGCGTGGACGGTCATGATGTTGATCGCGTCCGCTGCCGTCGTCGGTTCAGCGACACTGAGGGCATCGTGGGCTTCCATGAGGCTGAGCCAGGACAGGAAGCCGGTGATCGAGGGTTTGTCATCGGTGGCCGAATACTGGCTGGCCGCGGACAGGAACGCGTCGACGGACGCTCGGTGCAGATTGCGCGGGGAGTCGCTGAGACCCCAGATATCCGAATCAATTCCGGTCTCTGACATGGCGGTGCGGATGATCGAGGCGACGGTGCCCGTACCCGACCGGGTGGCTCGCAGCGCGCGTGCCAGCCGCACCAGACGATGCAGCGCCTCCGAGCTCAGACCGGATTGCTCGTAATCGGCGACAAGTCCTTTGTCGGCACCTGTTCGCGCTCCCTGGTCGAGAGCACGTTGGACCTCGATGAGTTCATCGATGCCCTCGACGATCGTCGCCTGGTCGATGGCTTCGGCGATGACATCCTCGGTGGCCGGTTCAGCCCTGTCTGCGGCTCGCCTCTCCGTCTGACGACGGGTGAAGGCCTGCAGTCCCGCAATGTCGCCCGCGCCGAGGCCGAGCATCCGTCCGCTGATGAGCCTCATAATCTCGTCACCGGCCATCGGATCGACCGCAGCGGTGAGCACTGCACGCAGATCGGCGACGAAGGGGTCGGTCAGCAGCCCGGAGGAGCCATGGACATGAACAGCGAACCCGGCGGCCTCCAAAGCCGCCGCAACCGGTGCGAAGTGGGCGCGTTTGCGACACAGCACGGCTTTCGACGAACCTACGGGGACGGTGCGGAACCATTCCGTGAGTGCACGCAGGCCGTTGGTGAGGAAATCAGGGTCGTGGGCACCGGAGTTGATCTCGACGCTGACTTCTCCGTCTCCGGCTCCATCGCGGGCCGACAGCGGGGACTCATTGCTGTCGGCGAGTCCGGCGGCGATGCGATTGGCGGCCTGCAGGATCGTCCGGTCGTTGCGCCAGCTCGTGCTCAGAGACAGGGATTCGACATCGCGGAAATCCGAGGAGAACCGGACCATGTTGTCCGCACTGGCACCGCGCCAGCCGTAGATGGCCTGGCGGGGATCGCCGACCGCGGTGACGGCAGTGGAATGGAAGAGATCGCGCAGGAGCTTCAGCTGAGCCACCGAAGTGTCTTGGAACTCGTCGAGGAGGACGATCTTCCACCGGGCCCTTTCGGCCTCGGCTGCGGCCGGCACCTCGTCGAGGATGCGCTGAGCGAATCGCACTTGGTCGGAGAAATCCATGGCCAGGTTGCGGCGTTTCGCACGCATATAGGCATCGGCTAGCCGAGCCGTTCGGATCTTGGCTTCGAGCTTCGCCCGTCGCCCGTTGGGGTCGACGGGTTTTCCTTTGCTGGACACCAGCGCGGCCAGGCACTGCTCGAGATAGTTCGTGACTTCGTCGACATCTCGACCGTGATCATTCATCTGCCCGGCCAAGGCGATGATGTCGGCGATCATGGTCTCGCGTGAGAAGTCTCCGGGGATCTCGTCGGGTGGTGTGGAATCGATGAGATTCCCTGCGATGGTGTGCGCTGCAGCGTCATCCAGGAGGACCGTTTCGGGTTCGATGCCGATGCTCACCCCGTGTTCGCTGACGATCGATGCGGCGTAGGAGTTGTATGTGGACACGGTCGGGTTGTCGAGACCGGGCAGGGACAGGTCCTGGCCGCGCCCGAGGTTGTGCCGCAGGCGGGACAGCAGCAGGCGAATGCGTCCGCCGAGTTCACCGACGGCTTTGCGAGTGAAGGTCAGCCCGAGGATCTCTTCCGGAGAGACGTACTCATTCGCGACCAGCCACACCACGCGCTGCGAGATGACGGTGGTCTTTCCGGAACCGGCCCCGGCAGTGACTTTCATCGACTGTGCGGGGTCCGCTTCGATGATCACCTTCTGCTCGGGGCTGGGTGGGAAAGCCTGGGCAGGGTCGGCAGCCGTGAGCTCGGCAAGGCGCTCGGCGGTGAAGCGCATCAGGTCTCCTCCAACATCTTCGGACCGATCGCCGGGCACGATGATCGGACGGGGCACGACAGGCACTTCTGCGGGTCCACCCGGGCTGGGAAGCTCGCGGCACGCATCCTGCCGGACACGTCGTCGATGAGCTCTCGCGCCCAGTCGGGGTTCTCATCGACGTCCAGCGCCGACTGCTCCCGAACCGTTCGGGCAGACTTGCGCAGGAAGACGAGTTCGGCGCCGAAGGCATGCGCGTCGATCTCCCGGTCCTCACCGACCCTGATGGTGCCGGAATTGATCGCCTCCTGATACACACCCAGCTGGGCGTGCCGGTCCATCTCCTTGCCGGCGACGACATTCCTGCCGGTCTTGAAGTCGACGATGCGCAGTCCGCCCTCGACTTCCTCGACTCGATCGAGTCGTCCGGTGACCTTCCACTCACGTCCGTCTGCGTCCACGCCGACCGCATAGACCTGCGCTTCGACTCCGACGAGGCGGCCCGGCGTCTTCTTGATGTAATCGCCGAGGCGGTCGGCCATGCTCATCGCCACGTCGAATTCCCGTTCGCGTTCCCATTCCGCATCGAATTCCAGAGACGCGAACTCCGTTTCCACAAAGCTTCGGATCGCTGAGGTGGGTCCTTCCGGATAGTTCTCGGCGGCGGCGTGGATGATGGTTCCGAGATTCTGGGCCGTCGACATCGGGCGGTCACCGCCGTTGCGGGTGAGGAACCACCGCAGGGAGCAGTCGGTGAATGCCTCGACCTGGGAGGGCGAGACGCGGACCGTATCCGAGTCTGTGTAGAGCGGCTCATTCGTGGTGACGTCCTCTGCTTCGCGCCACTGCGTCGGTGATTCCACCGCCAGTGAGGCGTTCGAGAGTGCCCGCATCAGTGCCGCCCACGACTGTGTGTCCGGGTCCGGCATCCCAGAGCCGTCCGGAGTCTCAGAGCTCTCCGGGCTCTCGTCCGGGTTGGTCTCCGAAGCCGCCGTCGCAGCGCTCGTGCCTTCGTCATATTCGGCTGCCGCGGTCTGCAGCAGGTGGGCACGAGCGTGCGCAGCCATCTCCGGCAGCGTCAGCGGAGGCAGCTCATCCTCATGAGTGATCGCATAGCCGTCGCCTGCCTCGGAGCCCGTAGCCGAGCCGGCGGCGAGCACATCGAAGAACGGGGACGGTTCTGTCTCCGCATCGGTGACGGCAGTGACGATCACGTGCTCCTGGGCCCGGCTGAGTGCGGTGTAGAACAGCTCGCCTTCCTCGCGCAGGTTCGTCCTTTTCGCATGGGCGTGGTAGCCGGGGTCGCCCGTGACCGTCTCACCGGTGGCAAGCACCGCTGTGAGGTCGGTGAGGCCGA
Organism: Brevibacterium pigmentatum; assembly: GCF_011617465.1. NCBI lineage: Bacteria > Bacillati > Actinomycetota > Actinomycetes > Micrococcales > Brevibacteriaceae > Brevibacterium > Brevibacterium pigmentatum. Next base: position 1,616,598 of record NZ_CP050153.1, on the reverse strand, counting down.
GGATTCCGCCGCGCAGCTTCGGGTTCGGCCACACGCCTTCGTTGACTTCGGCGATGATCACCAGAGGCACACGCACATGGGCGAGAGAGGACGGCGTGCCCACCAGGACGTGATCGGCGAATCCGGCGGTATCGGCCAGGGAGTCCTGGGCGATGTCCTGTTCGGCGACGATGCCGGCGAACGACCGGGCGGTGAATCCGCCGCGGTCGGCGATCTTCTCGGCCAAGGCGAAGAGTCGCAGCACGGAATCGAGATAGCCGTTGGTCACCGATTCCGGATCACGCAGGGCTTCGGACTGCCATCTCTCCGCGACCCCGGCTGCGTCCCAGATGCTCCACAGCGCCTGGTGGGGGTCGGTCGTGCCGACCTCTGCCGCGGCGTGGAGCATCCGCGAGATCGTGGCCAGTCCCTGTGGGGACGAATCGTCGATCGGGCTGCGCAGTGCCTGAGCCAGCGACGCCGTGCTGCTGGATGCAGGGAACTGTCTGCGCACTGCTCGTCGGAACCGGCGGATCTGCACGGGGTCGAGGCGGACGTAGATGCTGCCGGCCAGGGACAGAGCGAGGTCGGCGATCGACTCGTCATCGTCGAAATCAGGGGCAGTCGAAAGCAGGTCCAACAACGGTGCGGTCGCGGGGTCGACATTGAGCGGCTGCATGAGAGTGGCGATCGAGACCCCTGAGGCTCTCAGCTCATTGGCGATCGCGCGAGCACTCGACGAATTGCGGCAGATGAGTGCGACATCGGACCAGCTGTGCCCCTGTTCGACGAAGTTCGTGATCCGACGGGCCAGATATCGGTGTCCGGACGCACTGCCCTCGAATACGTGCGTCTCCACGGCAGGCTCGGACGACACGGTAGACAGCCCTTCAACAGGTGCCGCCGTCGGAGCTGATTGCGGCACGCTCGCTGACGCCTCAGCGGAAGCCGCAGAATCAACAGCATCCTCGAGGGAACGTGGGCGCGGCATATGACCGGTCGACCAGCGCGTGGTGATCCTGGCTCCGAAGCCGTCGATGGTCGTCGCCAATGCAGGGTCGACATCCCACTGACGATCGAGCACGACCGTTTCGAAGCCGGCCTCGGCCGTCGCCCGATCGATGATCGACGCGTCGGCTCCGTGGAAACGTCCGGTCACCGTCTCGGGCGAGCCGAACAGAGCGATGGCACTCCCCCTGGCGCGCAGTTGTTCGAGGATTCCCCAACTGGCGGCAGGGAAGTCCTGGACCCCGTCGGCCAGAACCACTGAGGGCAATCGGTCGGGGGCGAACGTCCACGAACGTCCGGCCGTCACCTCGGCGGGTTCACGGAAGATCTCGAAAGCGGCGAGGGCGAGAACGGTCGCGGAGTCGACGCCCCCGTATCCGGGCATGGACATGATGCCCAGATATTCGTCGAGGATCTCAGCCACGGCCTCCCACCGAGGGTCAGGGTTGTCGGCAAGGGCACGATCCAGGGCGCTGCGACCGAAGTCGAAGACGTGCTCGGAGGTCTCCGACGACGGGCTGGGAGTGCGCATGCCGAAGTCGAACTCCATCACGCGGTTGAGCGCGTCGCGGACCTCGGTTCGGAAGGCCGAGGTCGAGCGCACCTCGGCGGTGATCTCCGCCGGCCACGCCGGGCCGCGGGAATGGCCCAGTTCGTGGCCGCCGAGGAGATCGGCGAGGAACACATCCTGATCGGCACCGGAGATGAATTCGAGGTCCTCCCCGGTCCGCGTCGTATGTGCGGCACGGGCGATGCCGTACGCGAACGACGCCAGACTGCGGGCCGGGGCGGAGGACAGAACGGCATCGGCAGGCAGCTGAAGACGGTTGCGCAGCACATCGGCGTGATCACGGTCGGGTGTGAGAACGAGGACCGAGGCGGGGTCGATCGTCGACACCAGCTGTGCATAGAGCGACTCGAGCAGAGTCGTCTTCCCGGTTCCCGGCCGTCCGATGATATTCAGGCAGCCGCCGGAGAGCAGGGTGCTGCCCATCCGCTGCGTCATCTCATCCATACTCGTATTCCATCACGGCCCGCTGACATGAGACTTCCGAGCCCCTGACCGGCGCGTCGTCAATGTGACAGCGCGGATGCCCGATGCACAGCCTGTCTTCGCGTAGCATTGAAGAATGTCGAGTCCACAACAGAGATTGCCCCGTGACCAGCGCCGCGACCAATTAGTGGGAGTCGCACGCTCCGTTTTCGCCACCCGTGGATATCGGACGACCTCAATGGACATGATCGCCGAGGCAGCCGGTGTGTCCAAGCCTGTGCTCTATCAGCACTTCGATTCGAAGCAGGACCTCTACCTGGCGCTCATCGATTCCTCGGCCGCGCTGCTCGACTCTCGGCTCGCCGAAGCTCTGGGATCGACCACCGATCCGCATGAGCAGGTCCACGCGACCTATCGCGCGTATTTCGACTTCGTGGTCTCACACCGCGAAGAGTTCGTCATCATCTTCAATTCGGACGTCTACGAGCCGAAAGCCGAACAGAAGCTGCGCGCGCTGCGGGAGAGTTCGGCTACACGGGTCGTGTCGGCGCTGAAGAACTTCGCCCGCCTCAGCGACGATGAGGCACAGCTGCTGTGCCGGGCTCTCATCGGCACCGCCGAGGTCGTCGTCAAGCAGATCGACTCTCATCGCGGTGTCGACGTCGACACAGCCGTCGAACTGCTCACCCAGATGAGTTGGGGCGGACTGCGGTCGTTCGCGGATCGCTGACGTTCCACCGGCCGCTCAGCCTTCAGCGGAATCCATGGGGAAGAAACCCAAGCCTGCGGACGTTAAGCTGAACACAGTCCAATCCGTCATCGATCACCGAGCATCGGCACAAGGAGCACCATGGAAATCAAGATCGGCGTCAAGCAGACTCAGCGCGAGATCATCCTCGAAACGGACGAAGATGCGAAGGCACTCGCAGCCCGCGTCGAAGAGACGATCCAGTCCGAGGGGCTGCTGACCTTCACCGACACGAAGGGCCGTCAGGTATTCGTTCCCTCCGCTTCGCTCGGCTACCTCGAAATCGGTGCCGAGTCACCGCGTCGTGTGGGCTTCAGCGCCTGAGAAACACATCAACAGCAGCAGGGCCCCGGTCATGATGACCGGGGCCCTGCTGCATCCGCTGCGGAATGGTGTCTCAGATACAGAGTCAGGCGACGAGGCCGAGTGCCGACATCCGCTTCGAATGGTTCGACGTCACCGCCGGGATCAGTTCGACGACGAGGTCTTCGTCGAGGCCGAGGACCGGGTCGGTGAGCAGACTGCGGGCACGGCCCAGGGTCTCTGCGACGAGCTTGCGCCCCCACAGGGCCAGCCGCGAAGCCAGCTGTGTGTCGACGGCCACTTCGGATGTCAGACGATTGCGCGCATATTCGCTGGCACGTGTATCATCGAGAATTGCAATAGCCAGGCTGTATCCGGGCTCCGCGAGTTCGTTCACCGCCGTGCGGTAGAAATCATTCATGATTCCGTCGAAGACGAATCCCTTCATGAGGCTTTCGTACCAGTCGCGAGGACGAGTCCTTTCAGCCAGAGTGCTGAAGGTCGGTTCGAAATGCTGACAGAGCTCGATCACATCCTGGCCCATCTGATCGATGTGCTGTGAGAGCTGTTCGAAGTTCGCGAATGACTGAGAGGCCAGCCGCGCCAGGATGACTTTGTCATCCAGATCCGCTGCGGTCGTCGCGTTAGTGGCCATACGTTCGAAACCGGTCAGCTCGCCGAACGCCAGAAGTGCGAGCGTTGCAGCATCATTACCGGCCAATGGGACAGAATCGGGCATAGTTCAAGACTACCGGTTCGCACCATGACAAGCGCATACGCGCTAAAAGGAGTTTGGAATATGGCGGAGACGGAAGCGGATTTCGCGGAACTGGGAGTCGCCGGACCGATCGTGGCCTCGCTGGCCTCGGCAGGAATCACCCACCCCTTCCCCATTCAGGCGCTGACGCTGCCCGTGGCACTGTCGGGCGCCGATATCATCGGGCAGGCGAAGACGGGCACCGGAAAGACCCTGGGATTCGGCATCCCCCTTCTCCAGCGCGTCGTCGGCAAGACCGAGGATTCGTCGGTCACCTCCGACCCGGAATCGACTCCGGACAGCGTGGGCGATGGCAAGGAGCCGCGTCTGCCGCAGGCCCTCGTCGTCGTTCCCACCCGTGAGCTGGCCAAGCAAGTTGCGGCCGATCTCGTCACCGCCTCCGTGCAGCGCGATATCGACATCATGACGATCTACGGCGGCATGGACTTCGACCCGCAGATCAACCGCCTGAAGTCCGGCGTCGACGTCGTCGTCGGCACGCCCGGTCGCCTTCTCGATCTCTATGGTCGCAAGATCCTCAAGCTCCACCGCGTGCGCACCGTAGTCCTCGACGAAGCCGACGAGATGCTCGACCTCGGCTTCCTGCCCGATGTCGAGAAGATCATCAACGCCGTGCCCGCGCACCGCCAGACGATGCTCTTCTCCGCCACCATGCCGGGAGCGGTCATCACCCTGGCCCGGCGGTACATGAATCAGCCCACCCACATCCGCGCACAGGACCATGAGGACCTGTCGCTGACGGGCAAGAACACGACGCAGTTCGTCTACCGTGCCCACTCGATGGACAAATCCGAGCTCGTCGCCCGCATGCTCCAGGCCGAGGGCCGCGGTCGCACGATCATCTTCACCCGCACCAAGCGCACCGCCGACAAGCTCGCCGCCGAACTCGAGGATCGCGGATTCGCGGTCAAGGCCCTCCACGGAGATCTCGGTCAGTCACAGCGCGAGAAGGCCCTGAAGTCCTTCCGCGACGGAAAGGTCGACGTGCTCGTGGCCACGGATGTCGCGGCCCGCGGAATCGACATCGACGATGTCACCCACGTCGTGAACTATCAGTGTCCCGAGGACGAGAAGACCTACGTCCATCGCATCGGACGCACCGGTCGAGCCGGCAACTCCGGTGTCGCCATGACCTTGGTCGACTGGGATGACATGCCCCGCTGGCGCCTCATCAACAAGGCCCTGGGCCTCGATTTCGATGAGCCCGCGGAGACCTATTCGACCTCCCCGCACTTCTTCTCCGACCTCGGCATTCCGAAGGGCACCAAGGGTCGGCTGCCGCGCCAGCCCTCCGACGGTGAGGACGAGAAGTCCACCGGTGAGCGCAAGGGCCGTGGGTCCGATCCTCGCGGTTCCGGTCGCGGCCGTTCCGAATCCCGCCGAGGCGGCTCGTCCGACCGTCGTGACTCCTTCTCCGCCTCCGGTGGCGAAGACCGCAAGCCGCGCCGCCAGCGCAGCCGTCGCCGCACCCGCGGCGGCAAGCCGGTCAACCGCGCGCAGAGCGGTCAGACAGGTCAGGGCGGCCACCAGGCCACCGACTCCAGCGAGGACTGATCCGTCCGCAGGCGAGAGCGATTCGCCGCGCAGACTTTACGTAGGGCCCCGACCACCCGGTCGGGGCCCTACGTTCATCCTGTGTTCAATTCGACCCCCGATCCCGTTCAATTCTGTGACCGATGATGATCGGACGCCATGTCATCGAGTACGAACGAGAGTGAGTCATTGTTCGGTTCACGCCGGTTGGACGACGAGTCCCCCGCAGCTCCTGCCCGGGTCGACCTCTCCACCGCGGAGCCGACGACGACACCTTCCCCGACCACACAGTCTGAGGCCCCGACCGCACAGTCCCAGACCCCGACTGCACAGCCGAGGATCCCGAAGACGCATCGCCATGACGTCGACGTCATGCGAGTGCTCGCCGGACTCACAGTCATGATCGGCCATTCGGGCGGCGTCCTCATCGGACGCTCCGACGAGGGCAGCGATGCCTGGTGGCTCGGCCACCTCGCCGAGGCGGTCAATCCCTGGGCCGTGCCGATGTTCTTCATGATCGCCGGTTGGGCCGTGCTCGCCGGCGCACCCCCACGCACCGAAGCGAAGATGTGGGACCGCATCGTCCGCCATGTCGTGCCCTTGGCCGCCTGGTCGGTCATCTTCGTGCTCGGCTTCAACCTCTTCGACACCGATGAGGTCAACGTCCGCCACGACCTCGCCCGCAGCTTCCTCGAGGCCGGACGACCGGCCTTCCACCTGTGGTATCTCTACGCGTACATTCCGCTCATCCTCGTCTTCGGCACGCTCGTCCTGTTCTGGAAGGGACAGCGCCCGTGGAAGCTCGCGACCCTCGCCGTCGTCCTCGCGGGATCGACCGTCTGGGCTCCGTTCGCGCTCGAACTCATCGGCTCGGATCAGGATGCATGGAAATGGGACTTCGCGACGTATCAGGTCGTCTACTTCACCGTCGGGGCCTTCGTCATCCACCACGCATATGAGCTGCGTCCGCCGATCTGGACGCTGTGCCTGCTCTTCACAGTCTCGGCGCTCGGCGTGCTGTGGTGGGAGTCGCGACGGTCCTATCCGATCGAGAATGCGAACCCGCTCATCATCGGACTCGCTATCAGCGTCATCCTCCTCGTCTCGCGCATCCGCCTCGGCGAGCGGACGAAGAAGGTCTTCACGACGATGGCGACGGCATCATTCGGTGCGTTCCTCGTCCACGTGTTCTTCCTCGAGCTCTTCTTCGAACGCCTCTTCGACGTCGATGCTGCGCCGGTCCTGCTCGTCATCCAGTATCTGGGTCTGCTCGCCCTCATGGCCGCCCTGTCCTATGGGCTGAGCTTCGCCTGGGGAAAGCTGCATCTGCGCAGAATCCTCGGCTGACCTCAGCCCTGAGATGACGTCGGGGTCGGTCCCGGGGTGCAGGTTGGCGCGGCCAGCGGCTGTTGCCGGAATCAGCCCTGGATGTAGTCGACTCCGCCCGGCCGTGAGGCCGCACGCTCGAGCAGCTTGGCGAACATATGGTCTGAGGTGACGTGCTCGCCGAGGCGGTTGGGTTTGCCTGTCCCGTGGTAGTCGCTGGAACCGGTGACGATGAGATCGTGCTCATGTGCCAGACGCCGCATCGCCTCACGCTCCTGCGGAGGGTTGTCGCGGTGGTCGACTTCGAGTCCGTCGAGTCCGGCGGTGATGAATTCGGTCATCGCCGAATCAGGAACGACGCGACCGCGCATGGCCGCACGCGGATGAGCGAAGACCGAGACTCCCCCGGCCTCCCGGATCAGCCCGATCGCCGTGATCGGGTCGATCGTCGGCAGGGACACGTGGTATTTGCCCTGGCTGGACAGAATCGATGAGAACGCTTCTGTGCGGCTCTCGACGACGCCGGCTGCCACCAGCGCATCGGCGATATGCGGACGTCCGATCGTGGCGTCCTCGCCGGAGACCGAGAGCACAGCATCTATGTCGATCGGATAGTCTTCGGCGAGTCGCTCGATGATGAGGTGCGTTCGGTCGAGGCGTGCCCGCCGCGTCTCCTGCACGACCTCGGCCAGCCCCGTGTCGTATGGGTCGTGGAGGTAGGAGAGCAGGTGCACGCTGATTCCCTCGTAGCGACAGGAGATCTCCATTCCCCTCACCAGTCCGAGCCCGTAGACGCGGGCGGCATCTTCGGCAAGGGTCCAACCTGCGGTGGTGTCGTGGTCGGTGAGACCGACGACGTCGATGCCCTCCATCGAGGCTTCTGAGATGAGTTCGGAAGGGGTCTGGGTCCCGTCCGAGAATGCGGTGTGCACATGGAGATCGATGACCATGGTGACAGTGTATCTGCATCTGTCGTTCCGACTTCCACCTGTACGCACCATGTCACTCCGCCCGTCTAGACTGGCGACATGACAGAGCAGAACTCAGATACCCCAGACTCGACTCAGAACCTCGCAGACCGCGTCAACAACCGCTCACATCGCCCGAATTCCACCGCCTTCCGCGACTTCGTCGCCTCCGGATGGGATCGCACTCCGCTCAACGCCGAAGCTCTCGCCGCCGCTGGTTTCACCCCGGCCCGACGGGACGCCGTTTCGGCAGCATTCCCCGGTGAACGGCTCGTCGTTCCCGCCGGCGGACTCAAGGTCCGCTCGAACGACACCGACTACCGCTTCCGCGCGCATTCCGCGTTCATCCACCTCACCGGTCTGGAAGCCGATTCCGAACCCGACGCCGTCCTCGTCTTCGAACCCGAGGGTGACAGCCACGACGTGACGCTGTACTTCCGCCCCCGCGCCGGTGCCGATACCGAGGAGTTCTTCTCCGATTCCCGCTACGGCGAGTATTGGGTCGGTCCGCGCGCGGACCTCGAAGCGATGTCCACCATGACCGGCATCGCCACGGAGAGCTCCGCGACCGTCGATGACGCCATCACCAAGGATCTCGGGGCCATCTCGGTCCGCCTCGTCCGCCAGGCCGATTCCCGCATCGACGGAGTCATCGACCTCGCTCGCACCCAGGTCCAGGCCGATCTCGAGACGTCCGAGGCCGGGGATGCCGAACTGGCTCAGATGCTCTCCGAGCTGCGCCTGATCAAGGATGACCACGAGGTCGAGCAGCTGCGCAAAGCCGTCGCCATCACCCGTGCCGGTTTCGACAATGTCGTGGAATCGCTGCCGAAGGCGCTCGGCCACCGTCGTGGTGAGCGAGTCGTCGAGACCGCGTTCGAGACCGCCGCTCGCTCCGACGGCAACGGAGTCGGCTATGACACGATCGCCGCCTCGGGCAACAATGCCTGCACCCTGCACTGGATCCGCAATGACGGTCAGGTCCGCGACGGCGATCTCATCCTCGTCGATGCCGGAGCTGAAGCCGATTCGCTCTACACTGCGGACATCACTCGCACCCTGCCCGTTTCGGGCACCTTCACCGAGGTGCAGGCGAAGATCTACGACGCTGTGCTCGAAGCCTCCGATGCAGCGTTCGCCGTGGCCGCCGACCACCCCAACCGTCCGGTGAAGTTCCGTGAGGTCCACGAGGCGGCCATGGAGGTCATCGCGAAACGTCTCGAAGAGTTCGGTGTGCTGCCGGTCTCCGCTGCCGAGTCTTTGTCTCCGGAAGGACAGCAGCACCGCCGATGGATGGTCCACGGCACCAGCCATCACCTCGGCCTCGACGTCCATGACTGTGCTCAGGCGAGAGCGGAGATGTACCTGGACGCGACCATCGAACCGGGAATGGTCTTCACCATCGAACCCGGACTGTACTTCAAGTCCGATGACCTGCTGCTGCCCGAGGAGTTCCGCGGCAACGGCGTGCGCATCGAGGACGACGTTCTCGTCACCGCCGACGGAGTCGAGAACCTCTCCGCCGACTTCCCCCGCACCCGCGCCGAGATCGAGGCCTGGGTGCAGGGGCGGTCCCAGGACTGCTGATGGCCTCGGATGCCGCACGCGGTTCCGGCCCTATCGCGCAGCCCGGCCCGTTCCGCGGGCGCGGAATCCTCGAGATCCCCGGTATCCGCCTCGGCCATGCCGGTGAGTTCACCGCTGCCCGAATGACGGGGATCACCACCGTGCTGCCCCCGTCCGGTTCGACCATCGGCGTCGATGTCCGCGGAGGCGGTCCCGCCACGCGTGAGACCGACGTCATCGCGCCGGGTACGCACTCCTACGGCGCCGATGCCATCGTCCTCACCGGCGGGTCCGCGTTCGGCCTGGGTGCCGTGTCCGGCGTCGTCGACACCCTCGCCGAGGCGGGACTCGGATTCCCCGCTCCCGGACTCGCCGGCGCGGTCATTCCGCTCGTCCCCGCCGCCGCGATCTACGACCTCGGTCGCGGGGACGGCTCCGTGGCCCCGCCGAGACCGAACGAAGGCGCCCAAGCGACACACGCGGCGCTGTCCGGTCGGATCGACGAGGTCCGTGGCAGCGTCGGAGCTGGCCTCGGTGCCCGGTCGGGCTTTCAGACTCTGCGTGGAGGACTCGGATCCTTCGCCGTCCGACTGCCCAGCGGGACCACCGTCGCGGCACTTGTCGCGGCGAATTCGCTGGGGACGATCGGCACCCCGTCGGGCGGCCTGTGGTTGGAGCCGCTGCTGCGCTCGATCGGTCTCGATCTGCCGACGGTGCAGGGTCTTCCCGCCGCACCGCCGGCGGATTCCGGGACGGCGGCGAAGAACACGACGATCGCGATCGTCGCCACTGACGCACGACTCGACCCGGCTCAGACCACACGGATGGCCGCGGGAGCGCATGCCGGCATCTCACGAGCAGTGCAGCCCTCGCACACTCTCTTCGACGGTGACACGGTCTTCGGCATCGCCACCGGAGCCGATGAGCTGCCGACAGACCGCGACGCCGCCACTCGCGAGCTCGTGATGATCACCGCAGCGGCGGCCGATGCTCTCAGCCTGGCGATCCTCGACGCCCATGCTTCGGCGACACCCGTCGCCGGGGCATCGGGGCAGCCGCCGACACTGAGCGAGATCGCACCGGACTTCACCTCTGCGTTCACTTCACTCTGAACGCAGAGACGGGGCCCGCCGTTCGGCGGGCCCCGCTTCTCTCAGCAAGTCCAGCACTCAAGCGGTGCCATCCGAGGGCCGCGCTGAGATGCTGCTCCTGCTGGACTGTCAGTCGTTGCGGACCGACTGTGCCTCTTCGGAGTCAAGACCCTTCGGATCCCGGACTTCCTTCTTCTGCTGAGCGTCGAAGCCGTCCTGACGCAGCAGCTTCTGCGATTCGGTCTTCGCCGCGGCCTCGTCCTCGACCACGGTGAACCGAACCGTCTGGGTGAAGTCACGACCGTAGCGGTCGGTTCCGGTCACCTCGGCGGTGTGGGTGCCCAGATCGAGATCCGAGGGGATCTCGGTCCGCCACAGGTGCGAGCTCGACTGGCCGACGCTGCCGGAGGTGCGCAGATTCTGCGAAGCTGTGTACGGATCGGTATACTCCCAGCCCTTCGCCAGGGCTTCGCCCTTGCCCGGCTGAGTGTGCTCGGAACGCTTCGGTGCCTTGCCGTCGAAGCTGACCTCGACGCGGGCGTCGGAGGTGCCTGCGAGGAAGCTCGACGTCAGCCAGGTCTCACCTTCCTTGAGGTCATCGCGGGTGACGACGCGTTCGGACACTGCCTCCGGCGCCTCACCTTCCTTGTCTGCGTCCTGCCACTCCTGTGCCTTCTGCGCCCAGTCACGCCACTGCGGCGAGTTCACTCCGAGCAGCAGCTGATGGTCATCTGATTCGTTGCGCACGGTGTAACGTTCGCTGCGCGATGCCCCGTCGTATTCGAGAGTGAGCACGCCCGGCTCGGAAGCGTCCTGAGTGAATGAGTACGGCAGTCCATCGGCGTTGAGGCCTCCGGAGTACCAGTCACCGGAGACGGCACCGGCGACGATCTGCGTGTTCGGCAGCTTCTCGATCCCGGCTTCCGCCCATTCCTTCCGCGTCTCCCCTGCAACGAGGTTCTCCTGCGTGTGGGTGTGCCCGCCGACGGTCACAGCATTCGGATAGTCGGCGATGACGTCGTAGAAGTCCTTCGCATTGTCGACGACGACCTCTTTGTGCGTGAGGATGGGCGCGTGGGTGGCGATGACGACCTGCGCGTTCTTCGGCACGTTCCTCAGATCGTTCTCCAGCCAGGTCAGCTGCTCCTCGGAGATCTTCTCCTTGTACTTCTTCCGGTTCGCCTTGCCTTCGTATTCGATGCTGTCGAGGACGACGAAGTGGGTCTTGCCGACGTCGTAGGAGAAGTACGAAGGTCCGAACTGATCACGGAATGTGTCGAGGGCATGTGAGTCATCGACGGCGTCGTAGTCCTGATCGTGGTTGCCCGGTGCCACGCGGACAGGGCCGTTCATCTGCGAGTAGATATCGCGCAGTTCGTCATTGAGGCTGAGGTCGTCACCGACGTTGTCGCCGAGCAGGAGCACTCCGCAGGCTCCGTAATCGCTGCGGTCGGCAAGGTCGCCGACGGCTCCGTCACGGGCGTAGCCCATCTCCGTCATGTCATAGGCCTGGGTGTCAGACGCGATCGGGCAGTTCTGGTCGTCCTTCGCCGAGGCCTGCGATTCGATCATCGGGAAGTTCACGGCCTTCGGCGTCTCACCTGTGGGTTCGATGCCTCCGAACTCCAGTTCGCCGGAGCCTTCGGGCAGGTGGTTGTAGCTGAACTGTGCGACCTTGTCCTCATCGACGGGCACCTGCCATCCGGAGGGCTGAGTGATCGAAACGGTCATGTTCTCTCGCACGGGCAGCTCGTAGCGGCCGTCTCCGTCGGTCTGGACGACGTCGACTCCGTTGCTCACCGCGACGCCGGATACGCCCTTCTCATCACCATCGAGCTTCGAGTTCTCGTTGACGTCGTCGAAGACCTGTCCGGTGAACTTCTTCGGATCGTCGGCCTTGCCGCGGTCGACCTGGACGTGGCCTTCGTAGAGTTCGGCCGGCGCGTCCGCGGCCATTGCCGAGGTCGGTGAGAGAAGCGGAGCGAAGAGTGAGAGCGCGGCGCAGGCTCCCAAGCCTGCGGCAGCGGTGCGCGGGCGGATTCGTCGTGTCTGCATGGATTTCTCCTGTATTCGACTGTGGTGGGTTCTGCCGAGAAACGACCCTAGGGAGACGGGGCGACAACGAGATGAAGCAGGCAGGACGGCTTGATGAATAGGAGAAGAGGGCGGATGGAACCCGACGCCCGGTCGGTTCACCGCCGGCGACTGTGATCTGGATTCAATTCATTGCGGCAACCACTGAAATCTCCACGCACCACGTAGTCTGAGACCATGAGTGGTCCACCGAAAAGAGTCTTCGTCGCCCGGCTCGTCTCCGCCCCTGTGTTCGACCCTCTCGGAGATCAGGTCGGCCGTGTCCGCGACGCCGTCATCGTCTACCGTGCGACGATGCGGCAGTTCCCCCGAGTCATCGGCCTCGTCGTCGAGGTGCCGGGCCGCCGCCGCGTATTCGTGCCGATGGGACGGGTCACCGCGATCGATTCCGGGCAGGTCATCACCACCGGTCTGGTGAATATGCGCCGGTTCGAACAGCGCGAGTCGGAGACCCTGGTGATGAATGACCTACTCGACCGGCGGCTGCGTCTGCGGGAGGACAACTCACCGGTGCTCGTCGAAGACGTCGGCATCGAACAGCAGGTGAACAAGGACTGGGAGGTCACCCGCCTGTTTGTGCGACGTGTGCCCGAACGCAGCGCCTTCGCCGCGTTCCGCCGGCGCGGTGAGACCAAGCAGATCGATTGGACGGATGCCGACCATCCGGTGGACTCCGAGGTCGATCAGGAAGCCACCCAGCTCATCGCCGCCTACCAGGACACGAAGCCTGCCGACCTCGCCGATGTGCTCTTCGAGATGAATTCGTCCCGTCGCCTCCAGGTGGCCCGGGCACTTGATGACGAACGCCTCGCCGACGTCGTCGAGGAGCTGCCGGCCGAAACCCAGATCGAGATCCTCACGGGGCTCGAGACCGAACGAGCCGTGACCGTGCTCGAGGAGATGGAACCTGATGACGCGGCCGACCTCCTCGGCGAGCTCAGTGATGATCAGGCCGAACGGTTCCTGACTCTCATGGAGCCCGATGAGGCCGAGGATGTGCGTACTCTTCTCGCCTACGACGACGACACCGCCGGCGGTCTGATGACGACCGAACCGGTGATCCTCACCCCGGAAGCCACCGTCGCCGAGGCCCTGGCACATGTGCGCCGGGAGGACCTGCCTGCAGCCCTGGCCGCGGCGGTCTTCGTCTGCCGTCAGCCGGTGGAGACCCCGACTGGCAAGTACCTCGGCCTCGTCCACATCCAGGAGATGCTGCGCCATCCCCCGCACGAGGCCGTGGGCATCATGCTCGACACCGAGGTCGAACCGCTGTCGCCGGAGACTCCTCTCGGCGAAGTGGCGAAGCTGTTGGCCGCGTACAATCTGGTGTCGGTGCCGATCACCGACGACAATGATCGCCTCGTCGGTGTGGTCACCGTCGATGACGTCCTCGACGAGCTTCTGCCCGAGGACTGGCGAACCACCGGTCGTGACGATCGCAGCAGGGGGTAGATATGGCCGTCGATGATTTCGAGATCCCGAGGTCGAGCAAACGCAAGCTCCCGAGCTTCGCCGTGTCTCCCGAGACCTTCGGGCGGGGAGCCGAAGCCTTCGCCCGGTTCATGGGCACTCCCGCGTTCCTCGTCGGAATGACGGTTTTCTGTGCGGTGTGGCTGCTGTGGAACACCCTGTTGCCCGAATCGTGGCAGTTCGACCCGAGGTCGCTCAACTTCACCCTGCTGACCCTCATCCTGTCCCTGCAGGCGTCCTATGCGGCCCCGCTGATCCTGCTCGCAGAGAACCGCAGCACCGACCGCGACCGCGTCGAGTTCGAACACGATCGGCAGCGCGCCGAACGCAATCTCGCCGACACCGAGTACCTGGCACGGGAGGTGGCGGCGCTGCGCATCGCCATGCGTGAGGTCGCCACCCGTGACTTCATCCGGTCCGAGCTCAAGGATCTGCTCAAGGAATTGGAAGAGGAGAGACAGGACGGTGACCGGTCCGACGACACCGATTCCCGGTCGACCGAACAGCGCCGAGGCGGCCCGCGCAGCGGATGACGGAACGACGGGCGAAGCGGTAGGGTTGAGAGCCCGGCAGCACTGATCCGGGAAGGAAAGGACGTGGGTATGACTGGTCCCTCTGAAGACGCTGTGAGAGAGGCACTGACCGGCGTCATCGACCCGGAGATCCGCCGCAACATCGTCGAACTCGATATGGTCGAATCGATCGGCATCGAGGGCGGCAAGGTCACCGTCACTGTTCTCCTCACGATCGCCGGCTGCCCGCTGAAGGACACCATCACCCGGGACACTGAAGCCGCAGTGGCCCGAGTCGACGGGGTCACCGAGGTGGCTGTCGTGCTGGGCACGATGAGCCCCGAACAGCGCAAGGCGATGAAGGAGAAGCTGCAGGGCACCGGTACCCGCGACATCCCGTTCAATCGCTCCGAGTCGCTGACGAAGGTCTACGCCGTCGCGTCCGGAAAAGGCGGCGTCGGAAAATCGTCGGTGACCGCGAACCTTGCCGTGTCCCTGGCGGACAAAGGTCTGCGCGTCGGCATCGTCGATGCCGATATCTACGGCTTCTCCATCCCCGGAATGCTCGGTCTCTCCGGCAAGCCGACCCGCGTCGATGAGATGATCCTGCCCCAGGTCGCTCACAATGTGAAGGTGATGAGCATCGGCATGTTCGTCCCGCCGAGCCAGGCCGTCGTCTGGCGCGGTCCCATGCTCCATCGCGCTCTGCAGCAGTTCCTCACCGATGTGTTCTGGGGCGACCTCGACGTGCTGCTGCTCGATCTGCCTCCCGGCACAGGTGATATTGCGATCTCCGTGGCACAGCTGCTGCCCGGTTCCGAACTCCTCGTCGTCACCACGCCGCAGTCGGCGGCCGCCCAAGTCGCCGAACGTGCGGGATCCATCGCCACACAGACGAAGCAGACGTTGGCGGGAGTCATCGAGAACATGTCATGGATGGAGATGCCCGACGGCACTCGGATGGAGGTGTTCGGCTCCGGCGGAGGTGCCAGCGTGGCCGAGAACCTCGCCGCCACCCTCGATCGGGAGGTTCCGCTGCTCGCTCAGATCCCCTTGGACACTCGTCTGCGGGAAGGTTCGGACGCGGGTACCCCTGTCGTGCTCGGCAATCCCGCTTCGCCTGCGGCGGGGGCTTTCGACGCCCTTGCGGAGTCGCTGCGGCGACGCAGTCGCGGCCTGTCCGGCAGGTCCTTGGGCCTGAGCCCGGTCTGAGTCGGTGTCTCCTCTCTCCCCTCGCGATACCCTCGTCTACTCTGTCTTCGCCGGCCTCAGCGCTCTGACCGCTCTCGTCCTCTTGGCCGGAGCTGTCGTCACTGCATTTCGAGCGGACCCCGCCCCCGGACGGTCGGTGGAACCCGCGCACCGAACGATCGCCGCCGAGAACCGGGACGCTCTCTCCGCAGTGCTGCGCAGCTACGCGCTCGTCTCAGACGAACGCACGCCTCGACTGGACGTCCACACCTTCGGTCTGCCCACGGCCGCCTCGTTGAATGCGGCGATCGAAGAACATGTGCTGTCGCTGATCGACGATTTCGGAGGCTTCGCCGATCGCTCTGCCTTCGACCCCGTGCAGACGGCACCTGTCCACAGGTGGCCGGCGACGGCTTTCACACCAGCGCAGACCAGCATCGATGACGCTCCTGCGTCTCGAGTCGACCCGCGTGCTGTGAACATCAGCACTCGGGTGTTGGCAAGCGGCGGGAACTTCGTCGTCACCGCAGTCGATGTTCAGTCGCCGCATCCGCAGACGAGGCTGCTGCTGACCGATCTCGCCCACGACAGCACGGTCAATGCCCGCCGGCTCTTCGCCGCACCTCTCGACCGGGCAGCCGTCGGCGCCGATGACACCGGCACGCTGACGATCAATGACGCTGCGGTCTCCGACACCGATCTGTCCTCCATCGGCGTCCGTGTCCAGAAGGCGCTGCACAGCAGTCTCGAACTGCCGCGGCCGTTCGATCTGCCCTCCCCCGATTTCTCCTGCGCGCTGCTGCCCTGTGTCGCGCTGACCTATGACGACGGTCCCGGAGAGGCGAAGACCGAACAGACGATCCTCGACGCAGCCGATGAGGCGAACATCCGTCTGACATACTTCTTCCTCGGGAAGAACACAGATGCCTTCCCCGAAGTGGCCGAGCGCATCATCTCCGCCGGCCATGAAGTCGACGATCACACGTTCTCGCATGTGCAGATGGACAAGACCTCCTCGGCGACGATCCGCAGAGAGCGCGACCGGACGGACAGATCACTGCGATCGGTCGGAGTGAAGGAGGAGCCCCTCGTCCGTCCACCGTACGGTGCCCTCGACAAACGCGCAGCACATGCTCTGGGCGGCCCTGCGATCGTCTGGGACGTCGATACCGGAGATTGGCAGCACAGAGATGCGAAGAAGACGGTCCGACGTGTGCAGTCTCTGACTCGCCCCGGATCAATCGTGCTCATGCATTCCATTCATCCGTCGACCGCGAAGGCGGCTCGGGAGGTGTTCTCGGCAGTGGCGGACAAGGGCCTCTACGCAGTGACGGTGCGCGAGCTCTTCTCCGGGATCGAGTGGAAGAAGGGCGGGTCGTACTTCTGCCGCGGCTACGGCGATGAGCTGTGCTCGAATCCCGAACATCCCGCGGTGATGAAGAACTGAGCCACTGACGCTTGCACGGAGGCGGGAATGCAAAACATTCCCAACAGACGCCGTCGGCCTCAGTCCCAGGTGGCTTCCGGGGTGGCTCAGGTGGCTTCAGGATCGAACGGTGCCGCGGCGGAACGGTCGCGCAGGTCGACCTGGGTCTGGAACCGTTCGATGGGTGACAATTCCCGGGCGGGGGCCGCCTCGGTGTCGGTCCGAGTCGACGCTGCAGCACCTGAGGACTCTGCCGATGACGATTCGCCGGCGTTCCGTTCCTGACGCTTGGATTCGCGGATGGCCGCGTCCTCTTCGACGAGTGCCTCGCGCACGATCCGGCGCGGATCGTACTGACGCGGGTCGAGCTTCTGCCAGTCCACGTCCTTGAAGTCGTCGCCGAAATCGCGTCGGACGCTGTCTTTCGCGCCTTCGGCCATGCGACGCATCTGGCGCACGAAGTCGCGCAGCTTCTGAGCGTATTCGGGCAGGCGTTTGGGTCCGATGACGACCAACGCCACAACGATCAGAATCACCATCTCGGTGCCGTTGATACCGAACATGGTCTCAAGTCTACCGTGGACGGCGGTAGCATCGACTCATGGTCAGCACAGGTTCGACATCTCGATCATGCCGGGAGGTGCAGTGGACGAGATAGCCGTCGAACGGGTGCTGCGCATCGTCGAACTCGTTCCCGCCGCGCGCGTCGTCGCCTACGGAACGGTCGGCGCCGTCGCCGACTGCTCACCCCGTTACGTCGGGCGGGTGATGCGGGAATTCGGGTCGAACGTCACGTGGTGGCGGGTCGTCAATGCGGCCGGGGCTCTGCCGGCCGAGATCTTCGCTCGAGCCCGCATCCACTGGGATGACGAAGGCACTCCGCATTCTCACGAGCGCGTCGAACGCACGGCATTCCTCGATGTCGATGAACTCGATCGGCTGTGGCGCACCCACGGAATCGATCCCGAATGCGGTTAGACTTGGGAGAACTCAGCACCAGATGGGAGGGGCCGGTTGGCACGCGAAAATGCAGGTGATCTCACCTTCTCGGAACAGTACAACGGTCCCGATCCGCTGCTCGATGCCGCTCGCACCCACTCTCATGAGTTCGGGATCGCGCCGGTGTCCCAGACCACGGCGAAGACGCTGACTCTGCTTGCCCGACTGCTCACCCCGGTGGCGGCCGTCGAAGTCGGCACCGGTGTCGGAACATCGACCCTGTCGCTGCTGCGCGGAATGCCCACCGCCGGGATACTCACGTCCATCGATACGAACTCCACGACTCAGGGCGCTGCTCGCGACCTCGTCGACATGGCCGGGATCAGACCTGGTCGGCTGCGGCTGATGAGCGGCCGTGCCGAAGAGGTGCTCAAACGACTCGCTCCCGCGGCCTATGACATGGTCTTCATCGACGTGGAGCCGGGCAATCTGGAGAGGATGATCCAGCCGTCACTGCGGCTGCTCGACTCCCAGGGTCTGCTGGTCATCCACAAGACGCTGCTCAAAGGCGCCGTCGCCGATCCCGTCGATCGCAGCCCGCGTACCCAAGCTGCCCGCGGCATGCTCAACCGCATCGCGGAACAGGAACACCTCGAGCGGGTGCTGCTGCCCATCGGCGAAGGTCTGCTGCTTCTGCAGAAGACCCGGTGAAGCGAAAACAGCAGAGACTTACAGGTAAGTCTCTGCTGTTCGTGCGTCTCCGTCCGGCCGTGTTCTGCGGCCGTCGGCTCAGAGCCCCAGTGTCTGGGCGAGAGTGTCGTGGAGTCCGGTGGCTTCATCTCTGCTGAGTTCGATCACCAGGCGACCTCCGCCTTCGACTGGAAGCCGCATCACCATGCTTCGGCCTTCTTCGGTCACTTCCAGAGGTCCGTCGCCGGTGCGGGGTTTCTGGGCTGCCATATGGGCTCTTCCTTCCGTTGTCATACAAAGACGGTTCACACCAGGTGGACCGAAAGATGTACTCCCGATTATTCCATGATCCGCGCGTTCCCGGTAACTCTCCCACTCAATGGACGGTCACGGCGGCAGATCGGCGGGCGGAGTGAAGTGCCACAGGTAGGCGACCCACACGATCTGGAGAAGGATATAGGCCACCAGCATCGCTGCCCGGTAGCCTCGGGAGCGCACCAGCGCCAGGGTCAGCGCCATCGGGAACAGCGGCAGCAGCAGTCGCAGGGTGGAGGTCTGCGGGTTGAAGAAGATGAGCAGGTACACACCGTAGCCGAGGCAGAACAGCTGGAGGGTCCGTCCCATATGCGCGCCGGCCGGAGAGAAGATCAGGGCGAGCATTCCGGCGATGACGATGGCGAGCAGCACCGGGCCGAGCGGACCGATGAGGCTGATCGACCGAGCCACCCACTGGACGACGAACGTGGTCTCTCCGGTGTGCCAGGCCGCCTCGGTGTCGGTATAGGCCGTCAGCGATCCCGTCGCCCACCATGCGTGGATCGGGTGGATGAGGGCCGCCGCGCAGGAGAGCACGCCCAGGGTCCAGGACCGGATCGCCTCACCGGCCGGATACGGATCGCTGCGGCGGCGGAGGAAGCGGTCGATGAGGTGGAAGAGCATGAAGAACGAGAACGCCACGCCGATGGGTCGCGACAGATCCATGAAGACGACGACAGGGAGTGCGGTGAGATAGCGGCGTTCGACCACGAGGAAGAGCGCCGTCGCCTGCAGCAGGAGAGTCAGGGATTCGGCATAGCCGGTGGAGAAGATGGCGGCCGGCGGGAAGAACATCACGAGCGCCAGTCCCATCAGGGCCTGTCCGGCGTCGACGTACTTCCGGAAGAGGTGGAGGACGACGATCGAGGCCAGCCCCGCGGCAAGCGTGGACACGATCGGCGAGATGACCTCGTAGCTCAGCCCCGTGAGGTCGGCCAGAGTGGACACGATCGACGGGTGCAGCGGATAGAATGCCCACTGGTTCTCCGCCACCGCTCCCGTATCGTCGACGGGCAGGATGCGCGGATACCCCTCATCGGCGACGCGTCCGTACCAGCCGCCGTCCCAGAAGTTGAGGAAGTCATTGAGCGTCGTGCTCACCGGGGACGACGACCAGTTCGCCGGGTCCTGACGTTTGAGGACCGCGGCGAAGATCGACATGCTCACGACCCGGGATGCGAAGTACACGGCCACGGCCTGCAGCCACACGGGCAGGCTCATGAACAGAGCGCCAAGGCGGCTGAAGCGGGAGGAGTCGAAGACTTCGGAGGCGAGGGTGATTCCGGGCAGGTCTGCGGGGCGGGTCATCGTGATCCGGCAGCGGTTTCCGGTCCGTCAGGAGCGGTCGTCGGGCCGGCTGTGGTTGCCGCCTCGGCGGAGGTGGTCGCGGATTCGAGCTCGCTCAGGCGTGCGCGCAGCACCGCCATGGCCTCGTCGACGTCGTCCATCCGGTAGCCGCGCAGGGCGGGCCGGAAACGCACCGACTCCAGGTCCTTACTCGTGAACTCCGCAGGCAGCCCGGTCCAGCGTTCTTCGGCCTCGTCGACGGTTTCGGACGAGAAGACGTTGAAGGTCGCCGCGACGACGAACACGAGGACGAAGATCGCGGCCGCGACACCGATGACAATCCACAGAGGCATGCCCCCATTTTCGCATAGGCAAGTGCGCGGAACGCTCAGCGCAGTCCGCGCACGGTGTGTTTCGGTGCCGCTTCGCCGGTGATCGCCACGGTCACGTCGATGGCGTCGGCAGTCGCCCGCACGTCGTGGGTACGGATCATCGCCGCGCCTTTCTCGATGGCCAGCGCGGTGGCGGCGATCGTGCCGTACAGGCGGTGCTGCGGGGCGACCTCTCCGATCGCCTCACCGACGAAGTCCTTGCGTGAGATCGCCAGCAGCACCGGGTAGCCGGTGGCGGTGAACCGTTCGAGTTCGCGCAGCAGCCGCAGCGAGTGATAGGTGTTCTTTCCGAAGTCCGGTGTCGGATCGATGATGATTCGGTCGTCGGGAACGCCCGCCGCGCGGGCCGCCTCGGCGAGCTCGATGACGCCGGACAGGGTCGAGTCGACGACGTCACCGGCCTGCAGACCATAGCGGTTGCGGTGAGCGTCGG
Source organism: Brevibacterium pigmentatum (assembly GCF_011617465.1). Classification (NCBI taxonomy): domain Bacteria; kingdom Bacillati; phylum Actinomycetota; class Actinomycetes; order Micrococcales; family Brevibacteriaceae; genus Brevibacterium; species Brevibacterium pigmentatum. The sequence goes on along the minus strand of NZ_CP050153.1, from coordinate 1,595,555 downwards.
TGCGCGGATCCAATCCCCCGGTGTGGGAGCAGACGATGCCGACCTCGTGTCGGGCGGCCACCTCGGCGAGTTTCGGGTCGACCCCGGCCCAAGTGTCATTGAGCAGTCCCGCGCCGGCCCGGCAGGCGGCCTCGGCGACCTCATGGCGCCAGGTGTCGACGCTGATGAGCATGTGCGGGTGGGACCCGGCGACGGCTTCGATGGTCGGGCACACGCGGTCGATCTCCTCGCTCGCGGAGATCTCCGGGCCGCGACCGGCGCGCACTCCCCCGATATCGACGATGCGGGCACCGGCGGAGGCCGCCGCCTCGACGGCGGTGATCGCCTCGTCGAGGGTGGCGGCGGATTCGTAGAAGGAATCGGTGGTGCGGTTGATCACGGCCATGATCGCTGGGGTGCCGGGCCGGGCGCGGGCAAGATCGAACCGTTCGGTCTCCGCCGCTGGTGAAGTGCCGCCCCTCACTGTCGGCCGTCCACAGGATTCGACGCGGTTGAGTCATTCGCTCCCGGTCCGATCGCGGCGACGACCTCATCGATGTCGTCGGTGAGGGTGAACATGTGCAGGTCTGCTTCGCTGATCGTTCCCGCGGCGAGAAGCGAATCGCGCATCCAATCGACGAGTCCGCGCCAATAGTCGGTTCCGAACAGCACGATCGGAAACGAGGTGATCTTGCCGGTCTGGACCATGGTGAGGGCCTCGAAGAGCTCGTCCAGTGTGCCCAAGCCGCCGGGCATGACGACGAATCCCCGCGAGTACTTGAGGAACATGGTCTTGCGCACGAAGAAGTAGCGGAAGTTCACGCCGAGTTCGACGTGCTCGTTGAGGCCGGTTTCGAAGGGCAGCTCGATGCCCAGTCCGATGGACACTCCCCCGCCCTCGCAGGCGCCGTGGTTGCCGGCCTCCATGATTCCGGGTCCTCCGCCGGTGATGATCGCATTGCCGTTCTCTGCGATGCGGCGGGCGATCTCTCGGGTGTCCGAATAGGCTTGCGTGCCGGCTTTGAGACGGGCGGAGCCGAAGATCGACACGGCGGGTCCGATCTCTGCCAGTGAGCCGAATCCTTCGACGAACTCGGCTTGGATGCGCATGACGCGCCACGGATCCTCGTGCACCCAGTCGGTGCCCGACTTCGATTCGAGGAGACGCTGGTCCGTCGTCGCATCCGGCACCTGGTCACCGCTCAGCCGCAGCGGCCCCTTGCTGTAGTAGCTCGGGTCGCCGGCTGTGTCGGACTTCGGATCTCCTGTCGGAGTGCCTGTCAGGGTGCCCGCAGAATCACCTGCCGAGGCGCCTATCGCATCGCCTGTCGGATCGTCCGTCGCTCTGGTCATCTCGTTCACCGGCCCTGGAGGTAGCTGCGCAGAGTTGCGGTGGCCTGTTCCACCTCGGTGACTCTCACATGCTCATCCGCCTTGTGGGCATACAGCGGGTTGCCGGGACCGAAATTCACCGCCGGAACGCCGAGCGCGCTGAATCGCGACACATCCGTCCAGCCGAGCTTCGGGGCCGGGGACAGACCGAGGGTGTCGATGAAGTCCTGCGCGATCGCCCTGTCGAGCCCGGGGCGTGCCCCTTCGGCGGCGTCGGTGACGACGACGTCGAATCCGGTGAACAGCTCGCGCAGGAAGGCCTCTGCTTCGGCTGCGGACTTGCTTGGGGCGAAGCGATAGTTCACGGAGACGACGCATTCGTCGGGCACGACGTTTCCGGCGACTCCCCCGCGGATGTTCACGGCGGACAGGGATTCGCGGTAGTCGAGGCCGTCGACCGTGACCGTGTCGGTTTCGAATTCGGCGAGCCTGGTGAGCACCTCGGCGGCGGAGTGGATGGCGTTGACGCCCATGAATGCCCGGGCCGAGTGGGCGCGGACCCCGGTGGTGGTGACGTCGACGCGGATGGTTCCGTTGCAGCCGCCTTCGACAGAGGCATTCGAGGGTTCGCCGAGGATCGCGAAGTCGCCGGCCAGCCAGTCGGGGTGGTTGCGGGAGACGCGGCCGAGCCCATTGAGCGAGGCATCGACCTCCTCGTGGTCGTAGAAGACCCAGCTGACATCGCGGCTCGGTGCCGTCAGTGCTGCCGCCGTGGACAGCTGCATCGCCACTCCGGCCTTCATATCGCAGGCTCCCCGGCCCCAGATGACCTCATCGTCAGGGTAGTTCTCTCCGGTCATGTGGGTGCGCACCGGCGGAAGGTTGTCTTCGACAGGAACGGTGTCGAGATGGCCGGCGACGACGATGCGCTCGGACAGACCGAGGTTCGTGCGGGCGACGATGGTGTCTCCATCGCGGAGGATCTCCAGGTCTGGTCCCGGTCCCGCGCTGATCTTCTCCAGCACGTCGACGACGGCGTCGGCCAGGGCGGTTTCGTTCCCGGACACGGATTCGACGGCGCACAGGCGGCCGGTGAGTTCGGCCGGGTCGCCCAGTGCGGCGAACAGGTACTCACCGAGCTCGCCGGCAGGAGCGAATATGTCATCAGTCTCAGCAGATGGATCGACAGTCATGTCTCTTAGCCTAGTACGGCGCCACCGTCTAGGCTTGAGGCATGACAGAACGCATAGTTTCCGCACGTGGACTCGCCACGATTCACTCCGACACCGTCCTCTCCGTCTGGTACCCCGCCCTGAGCACCGGTGATACCCATGACGCCGCCGAGGCGGCCGCCACCGCCCGCACAGCCGACGATGGCCTCGACCCCCTGGTGGGCACCGATGAGGCTCGCAGCACCCGCTCCGAGGTCGTCACCACCACGATCGATCTCGACGCCGGTCCCGCCTCGGCGGCCGATGCCTACCTGCGTCTGCACGCGCTCTCCCACCGCGTCGTGGCTCCCAACGATGTCAACCTCGACGGCATCTTCGGCCATATCGCCAATGTCGTGTGGACGTCCTTCGGCGCCTGCTCGCCCGAAGACTTCGAGGCCACTCGCGCGAAGCTGCTGGCCCGCGGACCCGTCGCCGTATACGGACTCGACAAGTTCCCGCGGATGACCGACTTCGTCATCCCCTCCGGTGTGCGCATCGCTGATGCCGACCGTGTCCGCCTCGGCGCCCACGTGGCTCCCGGCACCACGGTCATGCACGAAGGCTTCGTGAACTTCAACGCCGGCACGCTGGGTTCGGCCATGGTCGAAGGCCGCGTCTCGCAGGGCGTCGTCGTCGGTGACGGATCGGACATCGGCGGCGGAGCCTCGATCATGGGCACGCTCTCCGGCGGCGGAACACACCGCATCTCCATCGGCTCGGGCAGCCTGCTCGGTGCGAATGCCGGAGTCGGCATCTCCATCGGCGACGACTGCATCGTGGAAGCCGGCCTCTACATCACCGCCGGCACCCGCGTGACGGTTCCCGGCGAAGGCGATGCCGTGGTCAAGGCAGCCGACCTCAGCGGGAAGAACAACATCCTCTTCCGCCGCAATTCGGTCACCGGCACCGTCGAGGCGATCGCCCGCGACTCCAAGGGCATCGAGCTCAACCCCGACCTGCACTGACCGTCGGCCCAGCCGAATCGCTGAGGGCGCGTTCACATCGTGTGGACGCGCCCTCAGCACATTCATTCACTCCCGGGGCAGCGTGTGCTCTGCGCATTCATTTCTGTGCCGGCGCCCGCCATCCAGCATGCTTCGTGCCGAAACACCGCCATCGTCGCAAGACGTCCCGGGACTGCCATAACGCCCCGCTCCTGCTGGTGGTTATGGCACGAGGGGTGAGGGATGCTGCGGCAGAGCCCGAGCGATCGGGAATAGTGAATGACCAACGACGTCGGGCAGAAGACTCTGCTCCGACGCCGTTGCGTCTGATCGCGGCATTCCCCGTACCGTGGCGGTGCTCAGTCGTCCGCGGAAAAGCGGACTGCCGATCACCGGGACTCAGCGTTCGCTGATGTCCTTATAGGTCCGGTTGTATTCACCCGTGTAGATCTGGCGAGGACGGCCGATCTTCGTCTCGGGGTCCTTGATCATCTCACGCCACTGCGCGATCCAGCCGGGCAGCCGGCCGACCGAGAAGAGCACGGTGAACATATTCGTCGGGAATCCGAGCGCCTTGTAGATGAGGCCCGTGTAGAAGTCGACGTTCGGGTAGAGCTTGCGCTCGACGAAGTAGTCGTCGGCCAGCGCGATCTCTTCGAGCTGCTGAGCCAGTTCGAGCAGCGGGTCGCCGCCGGAACGGGCGAGCACCTCGTCCGCCGTCTTCTTGATGATCTTCGCACGCGGATCGTAGTTCTTGTAAACGCGGTGTCCGAAGCCCATGAGACGAACGCCGTCTTCCTTGTTCTTCACGCGTTCCATGAACTTCTTCGGTCCGTCGTCCGAGGCCGCGATCTGCTCGAGCATCTCGAGAACTGCGGAGTTCGCGCCGCCGTGCAGCGGTCCGGCCAGGGCATTGACGCCGGCCGAGATCGACTGGAACACATTCGCCTGCGAGGAGCCGACGAGACGCACAGTCGAGGTCGAGCAGTTCTGCTCGTGGTCGGCGTGGAGGATGAACAACTGATCCATGGCCTTGACCGCCAGCGGATCCGGCTCATACTCCTCAGCGGGAACGCCGAAGTTCACACGCAGGAAGTTCTCCACGAGGCTGAGCGAATTATCCGGGTGGATGACCGGCAGGCCCATGTTCTTCCGGTGCGCGAGAGCGGCGATGGTCGGCATCTTCGCGAGCAGACGGAACGACGAGGTGTCGATCTGGTCTTCGTCAAAGACATCGAGGTCATCTTGGTAGAACGTCGACAAAGCCGCGACCGCAGCTGCCACCATGGGCATCGGATGGGCATCGTACGGGAACGCGCGGAAGAAGCGGCGCAGATCCTCGTGGACGATGGTGTGTCCGCGCAGGCGAGCGTCGAAGGCGTCGTACTGTTCCTGAGTCGGCAGCTCACCGTAGATGAGGAGGTAGCAGACTTCGACGAAGTTCGACTGTTCGGCGAGCTGTTCGATCGGGTACCCGCGGTACTGCAGTTCGCCGTTGTCACCATCGATGTAGGTGATGGACGACGAGGTGGTTGCGGTGTTGGCAAACCCTGGATCGTATGTGACCGAGCCGGTCTCTTTCAGCAGAGAGCCGATGCGGTATCCGTTGTTGCCCGCTGCGGCCGACACCTCGGGCAGTGTCAGCTCCTTATCAGCGATCCTGAGGTTCGCCTCCGAAGTCATTCGATCTCCTCACCGTTGATCGACCTCAAGAACTTCCTGAGGTATCTTGCACAGTTCTTTCAAAGACTACCGACAACTGCGGGAATCAAAAAATCACTGCACCCTGCATCTACTGGTCGGTAATACTCCTGAGCAGGGCAGATGACAGATATTTTGCCCTGAACGAAGTCTTAGCACGAACTTAGCGGACGCTCGGAAACCGTCGGTTTCCGAGCGCCCAACCCCGCTCCGGGTTCAGTTCGCGGCGGCTCTGAGCCTCTCAGCCGCGGCCCGAATCCGTGCGTCGGTGGCAGTCAGCGCAATCCGCACATGGTCGGCCGCCGCAGCCCCGTAGAACTCGCCGGGACCCGCGACGATGCCGAGTTCGGCCAGGTCAGCCAGGGATTCCCAACAGTTCTTGTCCGCGGTCGACCACAGGTAGAGACCGGCGGTCGAATGGTCGATGCGGAATCCGAACTCTTCGAGACCAGTTCGCAGCTGCTCGCGCCGTGACCGATAGGCCCCCTTCTGAGCGAGCACGTGCGCGGTGTCGCGCAGTCCGGCGACCATCGCCTCCTGGATCGGGAACGGCACGATCATTCCCGCGTGTTTGCGGGATCGGGTGAGATCGGCGATGAGTTCGGCATCACCGGTGACGAACGCCGCACGGTACCCGGCGAGGTTCGACTGCTTCGACATCGAGTACACACTCAGCACGCCGGCGAAAGACTCCCCCGCGGCCGAGAGCACACTCGGTGCCGGCTCATCGGATTCCCAATTGAGCAGTCCGTAGCATTCGTCGGAAGCGACGACGACTCCGGCGGCACGAGCACGCCGAACCACCTCGGCGACGGTGTCGACGTCGAGGACCTCGCCGGTCGGGTTGCTCGGAGTGTTGATCCACAGCAGCCCGATGCCGTCCAAGGAGGCTCCGTCGACGATCTGCGCGGCGTCGACGCGGAGGCAGTCGACCCCGGCGATCGTCGCACCCATCTCGTAGGTCGGGTAGGCGGCGGAGGGACAGGCGACGCTCAGTCCTCGTTCACGCAGCCCCAGCAGCGTCGGCAGCCAGGCCACGAGCTCCTTCGATCCCACGGTCGGCAGGATCTGAGTCGCGGGATCGAGCTGGACCGAATGCCAATGCTCGTACCACCAGGCGATGGCCTCGCGCAGCTGCGCGGTGCCGGCCGTCGTCGGGTAGCCGTGGGCGTCTCCTGCGTCCGACAGCGCACGACGGATCACCTCGGGGGTGGGGTCGACGGGCGTGCCGATGGAGAGGTCACATACTCCGTCCGGATGTGCCTCGGCCCGCCGCCGGAATTCGGTGAGGCGGTCCCAGGGGTAGTCCGGAAGGTTGAGTCCGAAAGCGTTCGTCATCGTTCAGTCGTCGTGGTTCTGCGGCGGCAGGGCCGAGATGATCGGATGGTCCTTGCCGGTGTTGCCGAGCTTCGCAGCGCCTCCGGGCGAACCGAGGTCGTCGAAGAATTCGACATTGGCCTTGTAATACTCTTCCCACTCATCGGGCACATCGTCTTCGTAGAAGATGGCTTCGACGGGGCACACAGGCTCGCACGCACCGCAGTCGACGCATTCGTCGGGGTGGATGTACAGGCTGCGTTCGCCTTCGTAGATGCAGTCGACGGGGCATTCGTCGATGCAGGCCTTGTCCTTGAGGTCGACACAGGGCTGGGCGATGATGTACGTCACTGGGCTGACTCCTCGAAAGACTCACAGATGGTGCGCATATACATCCCACAATACGCCTTCGCCGGATTCCCGTGCCCACCGGTCTCAGGTGATTCGCATTGCATCTGACATCACCGCTCACGCCTGCGCCGGTCCGGGATGTGCGTGTCATAGGGTGGGAGGGCATCAATTTCGCGGAGGAAGGCCAGAAGTGGACGATCTGCAGCCCGGCAGACGAGTGGTCGTGCGGTATTCGCTCGAGCCCGGTGACACCCATTCGACGTCCGATGCCCTCGGCGTCGTCACAGCCGTCGACGCGGCGGGGCTCGAAATCGATACGAAGCGCGGTCCGCTGCGCATCGCTCGCGACCAGGTCCTCCTCGTCCATGAGGTCCCCCCGGCCCCGACGAAGGCCGGACGCACGCATGAGGTCGTCTCCGCCGTGGATCTGCGGCGCATCTCCGCTGCCGCCTGGCTCCCCCACGACGTGTCGTGGTTGCACGTGGAGAACCTGCGCAACGAAGGCACCGAGTCGGCCGCCGAGGTCAGCCTGCTGCAGAAAGGCTGGCTGCTGCGTCATTCGGAATCCGCGACCCGCCGCGCCAATTCCTGCCTGCCGGTGACCGATTCCGGTCTGGGCTGGGAGCAGAGCCTCGACGCCGTCGAAGAGTGGTACCGGACCCGCAACAGGCCCAGTCGCATCCAGATCTATTCGGCCGACGATTCCTCGGCGCTGGCGCCCGAATGCGAGGGGCTCGCTCCCCTTCTCTCTGCTCGCGGCTACACCCCATCGGAGGCCACCCTGCTGCTCACCGGCGCCACGGTCGAAGCGGCCGGCGGCGCGTCCTCCTCCGCCGAGGCGGCCGCTCCCGGACTCATCATCGACGTCGCCGATGCGCCGACTACCGAGCATTTCGCCGCGTGGACGTCCCAGCGCAGCCCCGGTGAGGAACCGGGTTCGGCAGAGGCGTTCCGCACGCTCATCGAAGCCGATCAGCCGTGTGAGTTCGTCACCGCGTACGCCGAGCATCCCGATGGCTCGAAGTCCATGGTGGCGGCGTGCAGGGTCGTCGAACGCAGCAAGTGGGGTGTTATCACCAACCTCATCACTCGCCCCGATCTGCGGCGTCGCGGTGCCGGTCGTTCGGTGGTCTCTGCCGCGGCGGCGCTGCTTGCGCAGCGCGGAGTCCGGTCCTACCTCGTCGATATCGAGTCGAGCAATGACGCGTCGCTGGGTCTCTTCGCCTCTGTCGGTGCGACTGTGCGTCACCGGTCCTGGTACGCCGAAGCCCGCTGACCGGCAGCTGTCGGCTCTGCACCGACTGGGCGCGGCCCCGTCGGAGAGAGCTCGACACTGCCGCCGCGCTCAGACGGGTGCACTCGATCGAAGTGGGCTCAGTCCTTGCACTCGACCTTGTTCACCGGCCGGTAGACCGTGGTGAAGCCGTCCTTCGTGGTCTTGCCCGAAGCGATGTCCTTCATGGTACGGGTGATGCGGATCGACCAGCCGCCCTTCGGTGACTGCGGAGTGCATGACGGCCCGCTTTCGGTGACCGATCCCGGTGAGGTGTGGTTGAACCGGTCCGAGGCGTCGGCCGAGACGTCGTACTTCTTGACGCCGAAGACTTTCGCGTGGACCTCTCCGTCTTTGAGGTACATGTCGAGGACGACGGGGGTCTTCGAGTTGTTCGTGAATTTCATATCGATCGAGGACCAGTCGAGAGTCGACTCCCGCCCTTCCGGGTAGCGGGAGATATAGCGCGAGTGAGCTTGATGCTCGTCGAGGTCGAAGCCGGCGAAGAACGCAGCATTGAACAGCGTCGTCGACACCTGCGAGACTCCGCCGCCGTAGTCCTCCTTCATCTGCCCTTCGGAGATCACGCCGGCAGGTTTGTAGCCGTTCGCGGCGGTGCGCTGGCCCAGAGCCTCGTTGAGGGAGAACTGCTCCCCGGGCTGGACGACGGTGCCGGAGACCTTCTTCGACGCCACCCGCAGGTTGGTGTCTCGGCCGGGTTCCGATTTGTACCCGGTGGAGAAGTGAGACACGGTGTCGGAGACATCGGCCTTCTTCGCGTCCTTCGTCGTGAATTCGGGTTTGACGGAGGACAACGTGACGGTGGGCTTGTCGTCCTTGCCGTTGATGGCATCGGTGACTGCGGTGGTCAGCTCCTTGGCCTTGATCCCGATTCCGTCGCGGGAGGGAACGACTTCGGGTCTGCCGTCCTTGATCTCGAAGCTCGCGTCTTCGGCCGGCCGACCGATGTCCTTGTTCGCGGCCAGCACGGACTTCTGCAGAGCGTCCTGATCGAAGACCGGTTTGAGTTTCGAGTCCTCAGCCTTGAACGTCAGAGTCTTCGCGACGGTCTTCGGGGACACTGTGAGGTCACCGCCTTTGACCTCGGAGTCCGCGTCCTTCGCCGGTTTCGCGGTGATCGTGAGATCCTTGCTCACGGCGTCTTTCGCGAAGCCGTCGGCCATGTCTTCGGCTTCGTCCGTGGTGATATCGGGATCGACGCTCGTCGGGCTGACCGGCAGAGCACCCTCGGTGCGCAGCCAATTCTCGTCCACGGCGGTGCGCACGGCGGCGGTGTCGACAGTCTGGCCGTTCTTGCCGTCCTTGACCTTCGGTGTGGTCTTGTCGTACTCGAGTTCGGCGTCTTTGGGTTCGACGGTCAGTGCCTCGGTGACCTTCGCGGTTTCCTTGTCGAACTTCTCCTCATCGACCTCGATGACGGGGTCGACCTCATCTTCGCCGAACAGGCGGTCCCAGATGACGGTGGGGTCGAGGCTGAAGCCGGTGATGCGCTCGACTGTCGCTTCCGCGTCGAAGGTGATTCCGGCCTTCTCCGGGTCGAGCTTCGCCGTCGGCTCTCCGGCCTTTAAGACGATGACCTTCTCCGCGTCATCGCGCAGATCATTGCGCAGGGTGGTCTCGGCGTCTGTCGCGGACTTGCCGCCGATATCGATTCCGGCCACGGTCGTTCCCGGTGCCAGCATACGACCGCTGAAGAAGCCGATCACCACGTAGATGGCGGCCAGCACGACGACTGCCAGGAGGACGATGAAGGGCCAGATCGTCTTCTTGCGGGCAGCGCTGCCGGACGGGTCGGGCCCGCCGGCGTTCGAGGTTCCATCGGAAAAGGTATTGGTCGGCATCATTCTCCCGAGGGTGTCGATAACGACTGATTCGGTGCGGTTCGCACGAGTCTAGCGAGTGCGATCGTGCCCGCGCACGTTGATGAAGGAGAAAATGGCGGCCAGGACCATCGGTCCGAGCAGCCACACAACGGAACGCAGCAGTCCGGTGACGATCATATCGGCCCCGGGCAGCCACGTCGGCTGGCCGAAGACGAAGGACAGTACGGCGATGATCACGGCGGCGACCAGCATCGGGGCGCTGCTGCGATACATCGTCTTCAGGTGCCACAGCCCCGCCGCGGCCAGCGCCAGGGCCAGCACGAGCCCCCACGGCAGGATGATCGGGGTCTCACCGAGGTTGATCACCGTGACGTTGAGGTGCTGCATGGTGCCGAGGAAGGCGATGAGCAGACCGAGCACAGCGGAGTGGAGGTAGGCGAAGATTCCGGGTTTGCGCGGTTCACGACGACGTCGCAGAGGCGCGGCCGCCGCCGCATTCTCCTGCGTCTCCACTGCTGCAATGTCGAGACCGGTGAGCACGTGCGGGGCCGGTCCGGCGCTGAGGATCTCGGGCGGGATCGCGGTCCCGGCGCCGATGGAGAAGAATTCGCGGTCGCCGATCCTCTGACCGACGCCGTTGGACAGAGCGAAGAAGTCGCCGGACACGCTCACCTGGGTGCGGTGGGCCTCCAGGGCTGCCCGTTTCGCCGGCAGCACCGCGGTGATGTCCTGATCGATGACGATCTGACCGACCGGAGGTTTGGCCGGGATCGTTTCGGCTGCGGCGAAACCGGTCTCAGCGAAACCGTTCTGGTTCGGGTCGAACGAACGGCGGGCCACCTCGGTGGGGGTGTCGACATAGAGGAGCCGACCGGTCCGCCATTCGGCGAGATCGAATGCCATCGTCGTGGCCTCATGCACCCGAACATGGTCCGGGTGACCGTATCCCCCATTGGCGGCGTAGGTGATGACCGCGTGCGGTTCGAGGGCATCGATGACGGCGGCGATATGCCTGGCCACCGTCGTGACATCGGTCGCGCACAGGGCATTGTCGCTCATCGACGAAGCCGGCCGGGCGTGCCCGTCCGGTCCCCATTCCATTCCCGAATCCTCGAAGGTGCGGGTGGTCCCGCCGAGGAAGGTGTGCATGCGCGCCCCGAGCGCACGCATCGCCTCGGCGATCTCCTGCTCCCGGACCCGGGCGAGACCGGGGCGGTCGCCTTCGAGCTGCTTCAGGTCTGCGGGGATGACCTCGCCGCCCTCACCGCGGGTGGCGGTGAGCACCATGACCTCGGCACCCTCGGAGACCAATGCGGCGATCGTGCCGCCCGTCGTGATCGTCTCATCGTCGGGATGAGCGTGCACGAGGAGGACGCGTGGCGTAACAGTCATTGGTTCCTGGGTGCTCGAGGTCATTCGGTGCTGCCGGGTCCGGGGGTCCGGCTCAGGCGTTCTGGCGACGCAGCTTCGCGTAGAGCTTGGCGCGCTCCTTCTGATCGAGTTCGACCTTGCGGATGCGGATGGCACCCGGGGTGACCTCGACGCATTCGTCCTCACGGGCGAATTCGAGGCTCTCCTCGAGGGTCAGCTTGCGCGGCGGGGTGAGGTTCTCGAAGCTGTCAGCCGATGCCGAACGCATGTTCGTCAGCTTCTTCTCTTTCGTGATGTTGACGTCCATGTCGTCGGCGCGCGAGTTCTCGCCGACGATCTGGCCCTCGTAGACCTCGGAGGTTGGTTCGACGAAGAAGGTTCCGCGGTCCTGCAGGTTGATCATCGCATACGGAGTCACTGCACCGGCACGGTCGGCCACGAGAGATCCGTTGATGCGGAACTCGATGTTGCCGGCCCACGGTCCGTATCCGGCCGAGATCGTGTTCGCGATTCCGGTGCCGCGGGTCTCGGTGAGGAACCGTGTGCGGAAGCCGATGAGGCCGCGGGCGGGAACTTTGAACTCCATCCGCACCCAGCCGGTGCCGTGGTTCGTCATGGTCGACATGACGCCCTTGCGGGCAGCCAGCAGCTGGGTCACGGCGCCGAGGTAGTCCTCCGGAACGTCGATCGTGAGCTCTTCGAAGGGCTCGTGGACCTTGCCGTCGACCTGCTTGGTCACAACCTGGGGTTTGCCGACCGTGAGCTCGAATCCCTCACGGCGCATCTGCTCGACGAGAATGGCCAGAGCCAGCTCACCGCGACCCTGGACCTCCCAGGCGTCGGGACGTTCGGTCGGGACGACCTTGAGGGACACGTTGCCGACGAGCTCCTGGTCGAGGCGGTCCTTGACCATTCGGGCGGTGACCTTCGTATTCTTCTCACGGCCGGCCAGCGGGGAGGTGTTGATGCCGATCGTCATCGAGATCGCCGGATCGTCGATGATGATCGCCGGCATCGGCTTCGGGGTGTTGATGTCGGTGAGCGTGTCACCGATCATGATGTCGGGGATGCCTGCGACGGCGACGATGTCACCGGCCGAAGCCTCCGTGGCGGGCACTCGGTCGAGGCCCTGGGTCTCGAGCAGTTCGGTGATCTTCACCGAGCTGATCTCGTCACCGCGAGCCCACGCGACCTGCTGGCCCTTCTTCAGCGTGCCGCCGAAGATGCGCAGCAGCGCCAGACGGCCGAGGAACGGCGAGGCGTCGAGGTTCGTGACATGGGCCTGGAGGATGCCGTCGGAGTTGATCTCCGGTGCCGGAATCGTCTCGAGGATCGTCTTGAACAGCGGCTCGAGGTCGGGGTTGTCCGGGACCGCTCCATCGGCGGGCTGTTCGAGGGAGGCGGCACCTGCCTTCGCGGCGGCGAAGACGACGGGCACGTCGAGGACGGAATCGACGTCGAGGTCCGGGACTTCATCGGCGAGGTCGGAGGCCAGTCCCAGGAGCAGGTCCTGGGCTTCCTCGACGACTCCGTCGATTCGAGCATCGGCGCGGTCCGTCTTGTTGATCACGAGGATCACGGGCAGCTTCGCAGCCAGCGCCTTGCGCAGGACGAAGCGGGTCTGCGGCAGCGGACCTTCGGAGGCGTCGACGAGGAGGACGACGCCGTCGACCATCGACAGTCCGCGTTCGACCTCTCCGCCGAAGTCGGCGTGGCCCGGGGTGTCGATGACGTTGATGACGATGGGTTCATCGCCGGCGGAGGGCCCGTTGTAGAGGACCGAGGTGTTCTTCGCGAGAATGGTGATTCCCTTCTCGCGTTCGAGGTCGCCTGAATCCATGACGCGTTCGGCGAAGTCGCCGTGTTCGCTGAACACACCGGTCTGCCGGAGCATGGCATCGACCAGAGTGGTCTTACCGTGGTCGACGTGTGCGACGATTGCTACGTTTCGGCGGTTTTCCCGTCGTGTGATGGCTTCAGTCATCAAGAACCTTTTTGAGATAGAGAGATCGGTCCAGCCCGGACCCAACAGACAATTATACGGCCACCCGCACGCTCTCGCGTGCAGGTGGCCGTCAGCTTGGGCGAAGTCAGGCGTTCATCGTGGCTTCGAGAACCGCGTCCCTGGCCTCCCGACGCTTGCGCTGCTCCTTCGGATCCGGAACCGGAACCGCCGACAGCAGTCGCTGTGTGTACGGGTGGACGGGGTTCGCCACGACCTGCGAGGACTTGCCGATCTCGACGAGGTAGCCGTGGCGCATCACCGCGATGCGCTCGGCGATGCGCTCGACCACGGCGAGGTCGTGGCTGATGAACAGGCACGCAAAGCCGTATTCCTTCTGCAGACCTTCGAACAGGTCGAGGACCTTCGCCTGCACGGACACGTCGAGCGCCGAGGTCGGCTCATCGGCGATGAGCAGCTTCGGTCGCAGAGTCAGAGCACGGGCGATGCCGATGCGCTGGCGCTGACCGCCGGAGAGCTCATGCGGATAGCGGTTGCGCATGGAGGTCGGCAGTTCGACCGCGGTCAGCAGTTCCTCGACTCGCTTGCTCAGCTGCGGCCCCTTCATCCCCTCATGGAGGTAGAGAGGCTCTCCGATCGACTCCCCGACCGGCAGTCGCGGGTTGAGCGAGGAACCGGGATCCTGGAACACGATTCCGACTTCCTTGCGCAGGGGCCGCATCTGCTTGTTGCTCAGGCCTTTGATGCTCGTGCCGTTGACGACCATGTCGCCTTTGACGGTGGGCAGCAGCCCCAGAGCGGCACGCCCGATCGTCGTCTTACCCGAACCGGACTCCCCCACCAGGCCCACGACTTCGCCGGGAGCGATCATGAGATTGATGTGATGAGCGGCGCGGAAGGCCTTCTTCCGGCCGATCGCGGGGTACTCGATCGCGGCATCGCGCAGCTGCAGAGCAGAGGGCTTCGAGAAGTCCGCCTGCGAACCGGGATGGTAGTACGTCTCCGTGGAGTCCATCTCGATCTTGGGGCGATCCTGCTCGTTCGCCTGGGCTCGCGCCTCGGCCAAGGCCATATCGGCGGCACCGGCCTCGGAGAGGCCATCGCCACCACCGCCGGCTTCGGACAGCCCGACCGGGTCGGAAGCGTGCGACGCCTGATCGAAGGTGATATCGGACAGCGAGGCTTCGACATCGCCGACGCTGCCGCCGAATGCTTCACTGTCGGTTCCCGCACCGAGGTGGGGCACAGCCTCGAGGAGCTGCTTCGTGTACGGGTGCTGCGGGTTGTAGAAGATCTCCTCCGCAGTTCCCGATTCGACCACCTTGCCGGCGCGCATGACGATGATGCAGTCGGCCATATCCGCCACCACACCCATATCGTGGGTGATGAGGATGATTCCGGCGTCGAGCTTGTGCTTGAGCTCGCGCATGAGCTTGAGGATCTCGGCCTGCACCGTGACGTCGAGAGCCGTGGTCGGCTCATCGGCGATGAGCAGCTTCGGCTGACAGGCGAGAGCCTGCGCGATCATGATGCGCTGGCGCTGACCGCCCGAGAGCTGGTGCGGGAACGAATGGAACCGGTCCTCCGGATCCGGGATCTCGACGAGCCGCATGAGCTCGAGTGCCCGCTCCTTGGCTTCGTTGGGACCGATGTCGAGGTGGACGCGCAGCGTCTCCACGATCTGGTAGCCGGCGGTGTAGACCGGGTTGAGCGCAGTCATCGGCTCCTGGAAGATCACGGAGATGTCGTTGCCGCGCACCGCCTGCATCTTCTCCGGCGGCATCCCGATGAGCTCACGCCCATTGAGCTTCGCCGAGCCGGTGGCCCGTCCGTTGGTCGGCAGGAGGCCGAGCAGAGACATACTCGACTGGGACTTACCGGAACCGGATTCGCCGACGATCGCCAGCACCTCGCCGGCGTTGACCGTGTAGTCGAGGTGCTCGGCGGCCATCCACCATTCGTCGCTGACCCAGAACTGGACTCCGAGGTCGTTGACCTCGAGGATCGGAGAGCCCTTCTTCGGCTGGACGTCTGTCTTCTTCTCAGCCATCACTTGGCCTCCTTCTGTGCCATGCGCTCGGCCTTCTTCATCTTCCTCCAGCTCGGGATGGTCTTCATCCGCGGGTCGAACGCGTCGCGCAGACCGTCGCCGATGAAGTTCACGCACAGAGCGATGACGATGATGAACAGACCGGGCCACCAGAACAGCCACGGGCGGGTGGCGAAGGAGGTCTGGTATTCGCTGATGAGCTGACCGAGCGAGATGCCGGGCGGCTTGATGCCGAAGCCGAGGTAGCTCAGGGAGGCTTCGAGGACGATCGCCTGGCTCATGATCAGTGTCGTGTTGACGATGATGACGCCCATGGCGTTGGGCAGCATGTGCTTGAACATGATCCGGAAGTCGCTGGCACCGGCCACTCGGGCCGAATCGACGAATTCGCGTTCGCGCAGGGACATGAAGTCACCGCGGACGAGACGTGCGAGACCGACCCAGAGGATACAGCCCAGTGCCACACCGAGCAGCGGACCATTCGCTCCGCCGACGAGGACGCCGAGGATCGATCCGACGACGATGACCGGGAGGATGACGAAGCCGTCGGTGATGCGCATGAGCACCGAGTCGATCCAGCCGCGGTAGTAGCCCGCGAGGGCGCCGACGACTGTGCCGATGATGAGGCACACGATGCCGATGATGAACATGACGACGAGGGAGATCTGGGTCCCCTTCATCACTCGGGCGAAGTTGTCACGACCGATCTCATCCTGACCGAACGGATGATCGCCGAGCGAGAACGGGTTCGCAAACGACCAGGTCGGGGCGCCTCCGGGATTGACCACCGGCCCGGAGGCCGTGTGGGTGAACTTCCACCAGCCGGGAATGCCTGCGAAGCCCAGCGCGCTGAAGGCGAAGATCGCCACGAGCAGAAGGACGACGATGGAGATCATCGCACCTTTGTGACGGAGGAACTTGCGCAGGACGATCTTGCCCTGGGACAGTCCTTCGGTCTCTTTCGACTCGATCGCATTGTCCCCGACTTCGTCGAGAGCGAGAGCGTTCTGTTTGTCGTTGTTGGTACTCATGCGTTCACTCGGATTCTCGGGTCGAGGACGGCGTAGAGGAAGTCCGCGACCAGGTTGGCGATGATGGCGAGCAGGCCTGTGATGAGGATGTAGGCCATGACCGGGTCGAGCTCTGCCTGCCTCAGCGAGTCGATGAAGAGCTTGCCCATGCCGTTCCAGCCGAAGATCGTCTCCGTGATGACGGCGCCGCCGATCATCGTGATGATGTCGACAGGGATGATCGAGGCCAGCGGCAGCAGCGCATTGCGCAGTGCGTGGCGCATGATCACCGTACGTTCGTTGAGGCCCTTGGCTCGTGCCGTGCGGATGTAGTCCTGCCCCATGACCTCGAGCATCGAACCGCGGGTGTAGCGGGTGTACGAGGCGAAGGAGATGAGGACCAGGGCGATCGACGGCAGCAGGAGGTGGGTGAACGAGTCGAGGTTCGTGATCCAGAAGTCACCGTCGATGTTCGGCGCCGAAGCGCCGATCGTCGCGATCGGGCGATTGTTGATGGCCGGGTCGTCCGAATACTCCTGCCACCCCTGTAGTACGCGGTCGGCGAAGATGAGCACTGCCACGATGATGGCGGTGAAGCTCGTCGTGCGTGCGGTGTCCCAGGGATCCGGTCCCCGGAATGCCAGTCCGACGCCGATGGCGACCGCGATCGCCACGATGAAGAGCCCGAACATCCACAGCCAGTTCATGTCGAAGTAGTAGAAGAGGTTCATCAGGGGCCAGTAGAGCAGCGCGCCGATGACCACTGTGGTCAGCGAGGCATAGAGCACGCGGCGGTTCTTCAGTCCCGTCGACAGGTACGTCATGACGATGGCCGCACCGGCGCCGATGACGACCACGCCGAGAAGGCCGATGGTCGGCTGCTGCATCCAGCCGCTGGCGAGGATGTAGTAGATCGTGCCGAAGGTGATGAGCGCGGCAGCGGCGAAGGTGATGGCTCGACGCTTCGCGCTGCCTCCGAGCGCACCCATCCAGAACAGGCCCATGGCCACACAGCCGATGATGATCGGCCACCAGGATTCCAGGGTCGGATCGTTGATGAAGTTGTTGATGTCGATCGCACCGTACTGCTTGAGCAGCACCGCCACCCAGAAGACGGGCAGCGAGTAGAGGAGGAAGGAGACGAAGGTGATGAAGTAGTCGAAGCCCGAGTACTGGCGGATGGCCGAGATCATGCCCACGGCGATGCCGAGGATGATGGCCACGATCGTCGAGGCGGTGATGAGCTTGATCGTGTTGATGATCGCGCCCTGCAGCTGTTCGGTGACTTCCTGGCCGGACTTCCAGGCGATGCCGAAGTCACATTGGCCGATGGCGCAGCCGCCGACGCCTGCCAACCACTTGAAGTAGCGGACGACTGCGGGAGTGTCGAGGTCGAGGAGTCGTCGACGCGACTCGTAGAGGGCCTCGATATTCGGTGAGGTGCTCGCGCGCAGGTCCCAGAAGAAGTCGAGCGCGACGTTGAGGAGCAGGTAGAGGACGAAGGTGACGACGAGGAGTACGAGCGCCGTCGACAGCAATCGTCGGAGGATGAATCTGATCATAATGGGGCTTCCGTTTCAATCTTCCGAAAACGCCACTGTGGGGATCACACAGTGATCCCCACAGAAGGCTTGGGTGGAGAAGAACCGATCGCGTCAGTCGCGAATCAGTTGACTTCCCACTCCCAGTAGTTCCAGAACATCGTCGGCGACACGGACGTCGACTTCACGTTCTTCACGCTGTCACGGTAGATCGTCAGTTCGGGGAACTGGAAGATCGGCGCACCGAATGCGTCCTCGGTCAGCTGCTTCTCCATGTCGATGAGAAGCTCCTGCTGCTCATCTTCCTTGGACACGAGCAGCTTGTCGAGGATCTTGTTCATCTCCTTGCTCGAGTAGCCGCCGTAGTTGTTCTGAGCGCCGGTGCGGAAGTTCGCATCGTTCTCCGTGACTCCGGTGCCTTCGGACTGCCAGCCGAACAGCGAGACATCGTAGGTGCCGTCGCCCAGGCGGGTGCCCCAATTGACGTCTCCGACGTCCTTGATTTTGAAGCCGGCTTTCTCGGCCGATTCCTTGATCAGCTGGAACTCCTGCTGACGACGCGAGTTCGTGTTGTCGTACATGACACGCACGGTCGGAGCGTCGACGCCCGCTTCCTCGAGCAGCTTCTTCGCGGCCGCGACGTCACCATCGGCGGCGTCTGCGACGCCGTTGACCTTGGTGATCGCGTCGTACATCGGCGAGCCGGGAACCTGCGAGTACGAATCGCGGGTGACGGCCTTGTCGTTGAGAGGCTTGATGATCTTCTCGACGATGTCCTCACGCGGCAGCGCCTTGAGGAACGCCTGACGGACCTTCTTCGCCGTCTCCTCGTCGCCACCGTGGGCAGCCGGGTCGAAGGGCCCCTTGTTGTTGAAGGTGAAGTCGACGTGCTCGTAGGTCGCACCATCGGCGGCGTCGACCGTGACGCCGTCGATCTTCTCGGCTGCGGAGAGGACGTCAGCGGTCGCCTGCGGCTGAGTCATGTCGACTTCGCCGTTCTCGATCGCCTGGATCATCGCCATCGGGTCACCGTTGTAGCGGACCGTGACGGTCTTGACCTTCGGCTTCACCGGCCCGGTGTAGTTGTCGTCGAGTTCGAGGGTGACGTACTGTCCCTCTTCGAACTTCGTCATCTTGTACGGACCGTTATGGACCAGCAGGTCCTTGTCCTTCGGCATCGACGTGAAGTCGAACCCGGTGTTCCAGGTGTTCGAGATCTTCGAGAGCTTCTCGGTGTCCTTGTCCTTGATTGCATCGAGGATCGCCTGCTTGCCCTCTTCGGCATCGTCGACCCCGAGTGCCTTCTTCGCCACGATATGGGCGGGCACACCGACGCCGTCGGCACCGGTGCCGAACTCGGTCTGCCAGTCAGCGTAGGGCTTCGAGTATTCGAGGGTGATCTCCTTCCCGTCTTCGGAGATCTCGGGGAACTTCTTGACCAGAGCCGAACCGGCGGTCGAGGAGTCGAAGTAGACGGTCTTCGCGTCGTTCTTCTTCACCGTTCCGTCGTCGTTGTTGTTGGATTCGACGGTGTTGAAGTTCGCCGAGGTGCCAGCCCAGGTCAGCGCCAGGTCAGCGGCGTCGACGGGGGTGCCGTCGGACCACTTGGCATCGTCGTTGAAGGTGTACTTGACCTTGAGCGGATCTTCCGAAACCTGCTCGACCTTGCCGAGCGCGCCTTCCTGAACCTCCAGGTTGTCGTCGTAGTACCCGAAGTTGTCATTCATCATGTAAGTGAGAATGGCGTTCGACGTCGCGTTGCCGTTTGCGGTCAGCGTGTTCATCGAACGGAAGGATTCGTTCCAACCGATGTTGACGGCGGTGTCATTCGATGCTTCATCGTCACTGCCTCCGCCAGGGGGTGTGCAGGCGGTGAGCACCATTGCAGCGGCAGCCACAGAGGCACCGGCCGCGAGGAAGCGCTTGTTCACGTTCTCTCCTTGTTGTTCTAGGGCGAGTCACCCTCGTTCTTACACTCCCAGACCGGAGTGCATTCCGGTCACATGCAGCGGGTCGGCAGAGACCGAAGCGCATGTGACCGCGTTCATGCTTTTCACATGGATTGCATCAAAGTTAATTCACGGGCGACTGTGACGGAGTCCACATAATGAGCAAATTTCCGAATCGTTACCGTTTCGAGACCAAGAGAACAGACAACTTTTGTTCAGTCTCAATGGATAGGATGATCAGGTGGCTGACAGTGAGATAGATCGCAATGAAACCGAGCCGACCGTCGTGCGGACGACGAGTTCGACGGCCCTCTTCTTCATCGTCGGCGGCCTCTGTGCCTTCGGTGTGCTCTCGATCGTGTTCGGCGATTTCACCCTGCGTGGTCTGGCCGCTGCGGGCATCCCGCTGGCCGTCGGCACCTTGGTCTTCGTCTTCTATCGCTATCCCCGTGTCGAGCTGCACAGACAGCAGCTCGTCCTGGTCAACCCTCTGCAGACCGTGACGATCCCGTGGAATCTCGTCGACGGCTTCGAGACGCACTTCGGTCTGAGTGTGCGCACTCATGAGAAGAAGTTCGCCTCATGGCCGCTGGCCGGCAAGGGCAAGAAATGGGAGAAGGATGAACAGGGCAGGCGTCAGCTCGTCGAGGATCCAAGCCCGGCCGTCGATGCCGTGCTCGATCGCTATGCGGCGCTCAGCGACGCAGAGCTGGCCAACCCCAGCGGACAGCGTGTCATCGAGACGAGATGGAACATCGGCATCATCGCCGTGGGTCTGCTCTCCATCGTCTGGGCGCTCATCGGCTTCGCGGCGCTGCCGAGCTGAGCAACGCGCCGAGCGTTTTCGCCCTCCGCTGAGCCCTCGCCCTCCGTTGAGCTGAGGACGGAATCGCGGCCACCAGCCCGTCAGGTGACGGCGGGGCGTCGGTCACCAGCCGCGTTCGCGCCATTCCCCCAGTTTCGGACGTTCCTCACCCAGGGCCGTCGAGTCCCCATGTCCGGGCAGAACGAGAGTTTCGTCCGGAAGTTCGCCGAAGACCCGCTCCTCGAGGTCGTCCATGAGAGAGGTGAAGTCCTCCGCTGACCAGGTCTTGCCCGGGCCGCCCGGAAACAGCGAGTCACCGGAGAACAGGATGGTCTGACCGCCGTCGCGCAGAAGCAGTGCGATCGAGCCGGGAGTGTGCCCGCGCAGTGCGATGGCTTGGAGGACGAACCCGCCGAAGTCCCCGACATCGAGGTGATCGACAGAGTGCGTGATCTCCACTCCTTCCGCCTCGGTGATGGCGGCCGCGTCCGCGGCACCGGCGATGGTCATCGCCTCCGGATAGTTCGCCGAGGTGGCCGGCAGCGCCCGAATATGATCCCAGTGCCGGTGCGTGGTGATGATCGCCCGCAGCGTCGGTTCGGCCTCCGTGTCCTCGGCTCCGGAGGCGACGAGCTCCGTGATCGCCTCGGCATCGTCTGCGGCATCGATGAGCACCTGGGAGCCCGTCTCCTTAGCTGTCAGCAGGTAGACGTTGTTTGCCATCTCCGAGACCGCGATAGAGCGGATGATGACGTGTTCGGTTTCGATCGTGTTCATGTCCATACTCCTCAATCTGTGCTGATATTGCCGACGGTTCAGTGACGGGTCACCAGGCGCCGCGGGTGTACTGCGGCGGATAGGGTCCGGGTTCGACTCCGAGGACGTGGGCGGCGCGCTGCGGCCACGAGGGTTCGCGCAGAGCGGCTCGAGCCATGAAGATCGCGTCGGCCTGTCCCGAGCTGAGGATCGTCTCGGCTTGCTTCGGATCCGTGATGAGTCCGACGGCTCCGGTCAAGGCTCCTTCGGCGCGGACCGCTGCGGCCAGGGACACCTGGTAGCCGGGGCCGATGGGGATCCGCACCGGATAGTTGCCGCCCGAGGAGACGTCGATGAGGTCGACTCCGGCCTCCGACAGCGCACGGCTGACCTCTGCGGCTTCGGCGATGTCGAAACCGCCGTCTGTCCATTCGCTTGCCGAGATGCGCACGAAGACGGGCACATTCTCGCCGACCTCAGCGCGCACGGCCGTATAGACCTCGTGGAGCAGTCGGGACCGGCCGGCGAGATCGCCGCCGTATTCGTCGCTGCGCTGGTTCGACAGTGGTGACAGGAAGGAATGGAGCAGATAGCCATGGGCGGCATGGAGCTCGACGAGGTCGAACCCTGCGTCGATCGAACGGCGAGCCGCGGCTGCGAAGGCCGCGACCACCTCGGCGATGTCGCCCTTCGTCATCTCCACGGGCTCGGCCAGCTGCGGATAGGCGATGGGGCTCGCGCCGAGCGTCGGCCATCCTCCATCGGATTCGGGGACGCTGCCCTTCGGCTCACCTGTGAAGGGGCGATAGGTGCTGGCCTTGCGGCCGGCGTGCGCGAGCTGGATGCCGATCACGCTGCCCTGGGAATGGACGAAGTCGACGACCGCCGACCATGATTCGGCCTGATCGTCGTTCCAGATCCCAGCGTCCTGCGGTGAGATGCGTCCTTCGGGGACGACTGCGGAGGCTTCCGTGAGGATGAGCCCGAATCCGCCCTGCGCTCGGGCACCGAGGTGGACGAGATGCCAAGGGCCGGGCATTCCGTCTTCGGCTTCGCAGGAGTACTGGCACATCGGTGCCAGCCAGATGCGATTGGGAATCTCTGTACCACGCAGGGTCAGCGGTTCGAACAGCTCAGTCATGACATCAGTCTGCCAGTTCCGCCCGAGTTCAGACAGTGATACCGAATACCGGAACGGCGAGCAGATATACCGTGGCAGTGACGAGCACGATGCCGATGACATTAAGCCACAGCCCGCCCTTGACCATCTGAGCCACGGTGACATAGCCGGAACCGAAGGCGACCGCATTGGGCGGGGTCGCCACCGGCAACATGAACGCGCATGTCGCGGCCAGGGCGACGGGAATCGTCAGCAGCAGCGGGTCGAGGTCGAGTCCCATGGCCACTCCCCCGACGACGGGGACGAACGTCGCCGCCGTCGCGGTGTTCGAGGTCAGCTCGGTGAGGAAGAGGATGATAGCGGCGAAGATGGCGACGACGAGGACCCTCGGCAGAACGCCGAGGCCGCTCGTTGTCGTACCGATCCATTCGGTCAGACCCGACTCAGAGAACTGAGCGGAGAGAGCGAGTCCGCCGCCGAAGAGCAGGAGGACTCCCCAGGGCAGCTTCTCTGCGGTGTCCCAGTCGAGGAGGCGCACGCCGCGGTTCGCCCCACCGGGGATGAGGAAGAGCAGGAGGCCCACGGCCATGGCGATGCCTTCGTCGCTGATCGGCGGTTCCTCGAAGATCAGCGGCAGTGAGATCCAGCT
This sequence comes from Brevibacterium pigmentatum, assembly GCF_011617465.1. Lineage (NCBI taxonomy): Bacteria > Bacillati > Actinomycetota > Actinomycetes > Micrococcales > Brevibacteriaceae > Brevibacterium > Brevibacterium pigmentatum. The sequence continues at coordinate 1,572,386 of NZ_CP050153.1, read as the reverse complement.
GACGGCGGCGAGGACGAACATCGCGAGCACGAGCTTCTCACCGGTGGACATGGGGCCGAGTTTGGCCAGTTCCTCACGGATGAGTTCACGTCCGCCGGGAATCCTGTCGATCTCCGGTTTGAACAGCACCTTGACCAGCAGGAACCAGGCGATGGCCATCATCACCACTGCCAGCGGCACACCCACGATCATCCACTGACCGAAACCGATGGAGATGTCGTGGTTGTCCTTGAGATAGCCGACGAGGAAGAGATTGGGAGGAGTGCCGATGATCGTGCCCAACGAGCCGATCGACGCGGAGTAGGCGATTCCGAGCATGAGGGCGGTGCCGAAATTCGATTTCACAACGGCGCCGATGCCGGTGTCATCGCCGCTGTCGCTGGGGTCCCCGGCTGCACCGTCGACGCCGTCCCGGCCGGCAGCATCCCGGCCGGCAGCATCCCGACCTGCATCGTCCCGGCTTGCCGCGTCCCGGCTTGCCGCGTCGTGGCCCGCACCGTCGTTGATGGCCGTGCCGATCACCTTCGACACGATCATGAGCACGGACATTCCGATCGGCAGCATCATCACCGCGGTCGCCGTGTTCGAGACCCACATCGAGATGAACCCGGTGGCGATCATGAATCCGGCGATCATCGGTCCCGGTCGGTCACCCATGATGCTCAGCGTTACGAGTGCGATGCGACGGTGCAGATTCCATCGCTGCATGGCCAAGGCGATGAGGAAGCCGCCGAGGAAGAGGAAGATGATCGGATTTCCATATGAGGCACCGACCGTCTCCATCTCGACGTCGGTTCCGAGGACGGGGAACGCCACGAGCGGGACGAGGGACGTCGCTGCGATCGGCAGTGCTTCCGTCATCCACCAGACCGCCATGAGCACTGCGACCGCTGCGGTCAGTTTGGCAGCGTGCTCGACACCGGCGGGCATGATCGCATAGATCAGCGTGGAGAAGATGAGGCCGAGCAGGAAACCGGTCCACCGGATTCGCAGTGTGGAGCGACTGATGCCGGGTTCTCGCTCCCCGGGAGATCGCATGCCGATCTCAGTGGATGTGAACTCAGCGGAATTCGGGCGCGGGGACATTCTCACTCCTCATCGAGCAGGTGTGCCTGTGCTAACGCTCAGCATACTCCAGATGTGGTCTCTCTACCGAGAGAATCGCCCGCGCTCCGTGAGCGCATGGGTGCTTCGCGGCCCTTCGCCGCAGTGGCTCCTACAGCTGGCCGCAGAACTCCTGGATGTGGTCGACGACGATCTCGGGGTGTTCGGCCATCGGGAGGTGGGCGGAGTCCGGGATCGTGACGGAGCGTGCGTCCTCGATCTGCTCGGCCAGGGACGACATCGCCTCGGGGGTGCAGCCGGGGTCCTGGGCGCCGGCCATGACGAGCGTCGGGGTGGTGATCGAGCCGAGCTTCCCGCTCACGTCGTAGGTCTTCAGCGCCGAGGCGGCCGCCACATAAGCTTCGTCATCGACCAGTGCGAGGTCGGACAGGATGAGGTGACCCGTGGCGATGTCTTCGCCGAGAAAACCGGCGGCGAACCACCGATCAGCGGTGTCGTCGACGAGTCCGCGCGTGCCGTCGGCGCGGACCTCGCCGATGCGTTCGTCCCAGGAATCCGGGGTGCCGAACTTCTCGGCCGTCGCACAGGCGACGAGTCCGGTGAGTCTTTCGGGATGGTTGAGGGCCAAGGTCAGGCCGATCGCTCCGGAGATCGAGACTCCGCAGTAGGCGAAGGATTCCACCCCGAGCTCGGCGAGGGACTCGACGACACCGGAGGCCAGCTGATCGATCGTCACCGAGGCGGCCGCCTCGGCGAGGGAATCACCGGCGGGGAGGGTATGTCCGGGAAGATCGGTGAGGTAGATCTGGAAGTCGTCGGCCAGGCGCGCGGCCACGGACGTCCACAGGGGCATCCGGGTGCCCAGCGCGTTGCCGAAGACGAGGACGGGAGAACCGGGATTGTCGTTGAAGGCACGAACGGCGATGCGCATGGAGGCTCCTTGAGAACTGAGAGTGCGAACGGATTTCGACTGGATCGACGGAAATCGACGAACTGGATTCGACGGGGAAGCTGAGTCGGTATCGGTCAGGAGTCTGTCGTTGAAAGCCTACCGCCGGAATACTCGAGATAACAGCTCGGGCATAGTGACTCATAGGTCACGGAATTGCCGTCGATGGCGACCTGATCGCCGTCGAAGATGAACTGTCCGTCGACGAGGCGGCCGTTGAACATGGCCTTGCGACCGCAGCGACAGATCGTCTTGAGTTCCTCGAGGGTATGGGCGATCTCAAGCAGTCGCGCTGAACCGGGGAATGCCTTCGTCTGGAAGTCTGTGCGGATTCCGTAGCACATCACCGGCACCGAGGAGGCGGTCGCGATTCGCATGAGCGAATCCACTTGGACGGGGCTGAGGAACTGCGCTTCGTCGATGAGCAGGCACGCGACCGGGATCTTCGGGGCGTCGATGGATTCGATGAGGGCATCGTGGTCGACGTAGTCGGCATGTTCGGCATAGATCCGCTCCACGTCACCGTCGGCGGGGATGACGAAGTCGACCTCACGGGTGACGCCCAATCGGGACACGATCTGCGATGCGCCTTTGGTGTCGATCAGCGGCTTGGCCAGCAGAACGCGCTGGCCGCGTTCCTCGTAGTTGAAGGCCGCTTGCAGAAGAGCGGTCGACTTGCCGGAATTCATCGCTCCGTACCGGAAGTAGAGTTTGGCCACTGTCGTCCTCTTTCTGTTGTCCGTGCCGACACAGAAGACTACCGGGTGCCACCTGGGGATGTGAGCACCATCATCGGCCGGGGCCGCCTACCGAAATGGCCCAGAAGGTAGGATGGAGGGCGATAAACCCCAAGAAGATGCGGAGTGGTCCTTAACTATGGCTAAAATCATTTACACGCGCACGGATGAAGCGCCGCTTCTGGCGACGTATTCGCTCAAGCCGATCATCGAAGCCTTCGCCACGTCGGCCGGTGTCGAGGTTGAGACCAGGGACATCTCTCTCGCCGCACGCGTGCTGGCCCAGTTCAACGACCGTCTGCCCGAAGACCAGCAGGTCGGCGACGCACTCGCGGAGCTGGGCGATCTCGCCAAGACCCCCGATGCCAACATCATCAAGCTGCCCAACATCTCGGCTTCCGTCCCGCAGCTGAAGGCGACGATCACCGAACTGCAGTCCCAGGGCTACGACCTGCCCGCCTACCCGGAAGAGCCTTCGACCGCTGAGGAGAAGGACGTTCGGGCACGCTACGACAAGGTCAAGGGTTCGGCCGTCAACCCGGTGCTGCGTGAGGGCAACTCCGACCGTCGCGCTCCGCAGGCAGTGAAGAACTTCGCCAAGGCTCACCCGCATTCGATGGGCGAATGGTCGAAGGACTCGAAGACCCGCGTCGCCACCATGGGCTCGGACGACTTCCGCGCCAACGAGAAGTCCGTGATCATCGAGGCCGATGACACCCTGACGATCCGTCTGCGCACCGCAGCCGGTGACACCACGGTCCTCAAGGAGTCCCTGCCCGTCCTCGCCGGCGAGATCGTCGATTCGACGAAGATGAACGCCGCCGCCCTCGACGAATTCGTCAAGGACCAGATCGCCGCTGCCAAGGCCGACGGCGTCCTCTTCTCCGTCCACCTCAAGGCCACGATGATGAAGGTCTCCGACCCCATCCTCTTCGGTAAGGTCATCGAGGCGTTCTTCCCCGAGGTCTTCGCCGAATACGGTGACGTCCTCGCCGAGGCGGGGCTGACCTCCGACAACGGACTGGCCGCCATCCTCGCCGGACTCGACACCCTGCCCGCCGATGCGGCTGCCGGGATCAAGGCCGGTATCGAGAAGGGCCTGGCCGACGGACCCGACCTGGCCATGGTCAACTCGAACAAGGGCATCACGAACCTCCATGTGCCCTCCGACGTCATCGTCGACGCCTCGATGCCCGCGATGATCCGCGTCGGCGGCAAGATGTGGAACAAGGATGACCAGACCCAGGACACTCTGGCCGTCATCCCCGACTCCTCCTATGCCGGCGTCTATCAGACCGTCATCGAGGACTGCCAGGCCAAGGGCGCCTTCGACCCGCGGACCATGGGCACCGTTCCCAACGTCGGTCTCATGGCGCAGAAGGCCGAAGAGTACGGCAGCCACGACAAGACCTTCGAGATCCCGGAGACCGGAACCGTCGAGGTCGTCAACGCTGCCGGCGAGGTGCTCATGAGCCACGAGGTCGCCGCTGGTGACATCTGGCGCGCCTGCCAGACGAAGGACATCCCCGTCCGCGACTGGGTCAAGCTCGCCGTCACCCGTGCCCGCCTGTCCGAGACCCCCGCCGTGTTCTGGCTCGACGAGACCCGTGCCCACGACCGCAACATCACGTCGAAGGTCGAGGAGTACCTCAAGGACCACGACACCGAGGGCCTGGACATCCGCATCATGAACCCGGTGGAGGCCACTCAGTTCTCCATCGACCGCATCCGTGAGTGCAAGGACACCATCTCGGTGACCGGCAACGTGCTGCGTGACTACAACACGGACCTGTTCCCGATCCTCGAGCTCGGCACCTCGGCGAAGATGCTCTCCGTCGTTCCCCTCATCGCAGGCGGCGGACTGTTCGAGACCGGCGCCGGCGGCTCGGCACCGAAGCACGTGCAGCAGCTCGTCGAGGAGAACCACCTGCGGTGGGACTCCCTCGGTGAGTTCCTCGCCCTGGCCGAATCCTTCCGCCACGAGTTCAACGTCCACGGAAACGAGCGGGCCGGCGTGCTGGCCGACACCCTCGATGCCGCGACCGGTAAGTTCCTCGAAGAGAACAAGTCGCCGTCGCGCAAGGTCGGCGAGATCGACAACCGCGGCAGCCACTTCTACCTCACCCTCTACTGGGCGCAGGAACTGGCCGCGCAGACCTCGGACGAAGCTCTGGCCGAGGCCATCGCTCCTGTGGCGAAGGCGCTGACCGAGAAGGAGGACGCCATTGTGGCCGAACTCCTCGAGGTTCAGGGCAGCCCGGTCGACCTGGGTGGCTACTACTACCCGAACGACGAGAAGACCGAAGCCGCCATGCGTCCTTCGGCCACGCTCAATGAGATCATCTCCTCGCTGAGCAAGACCGTCTGATCAACCGTCAGACAGATGTCTGATCGACTGTCTGATCGACATCATCTGAGGACGAGCCCCGGCAGCTGCCGGGGCTCGTCTGCTCTCTGCAATCACTCTTTCCCTGTTCCCGTCCCATGGCCCCATCAGCAGATATGATGGGCCCATGAGTACTCAAGACCCGCGTGGCGATTCGCAGACGCCCGAAGAGCTCCTGTCCGAAACCGATTCAGTCCTCGGCAGCGATACTCCCGCGACGGGCGAGACCGCAGCCGTGGACAAGACCCGAGAGATGTCGCCACACGAGCAGCGTGAGCAGACACAGCCTCCGGCAGGACACACCGGTGAGCTCCCGTCGACGAAGGCCGGATCCGGAATGTCTGCGGGAATGTGGGTCTCCCTCATCCTCGGTGCCGTCATCGTCGTCCTGCTGCTCATCTTCATTCTGCAGAACAACGTCCCGGCCGAGTTCAAGTACTTCGGCTGGCAGTTCGAACTGCCCCTGGGCGTGGCGATGCTCTTCGCTGCGATCGGCGGCATCCTCATCGCCGGAATCATCGGTTCGGTGCGGATCTTCGTGCTCAACCGGAAGCTCAAGAAGATCAACAAGGCCCTGGGCCGCTGATCGATGGCTCACCACCCCAGTTTCACCGTACTGCCCACCGACCTTCCCGTGACGCTCGTCCTCGCCGACACCTCGGCTGAGGCGGCGTGGGCGCGCGAAGACGATTCCGTGCTCACTGAGCAGGAACGCAACTATGCGAAGGAATTCGACGCCGAGGCGGCCGCCACCTGGTCGGCCGGCCGTGTCGTCCTCCGCCATGTCCTCGGTGCACATCTGGAGCAGGATCCTGCTGCGATCGAGATCCGCCTCGATTCGGCGGGCAAGCCCCGCCATGACGAGTGCGAGTTCTCCGTGTCCCGGTCGCGTCGCCTCGTCCTCGTCGCTGTCTCCGACGATCCGGTCGGACTCGACATCGAAGCGGTTCCCGAGCGCGATGTCGCCCTTGAGGCGATGGAGCTGCTCCACGAAAGAGAACGGGCCGAGCTCGAAGCGCTTCCCGATGACGAATTCGCCGCCGGCTTCGTCCGCGTGTGGGCACGCACGGAGGCCTTCCTCAAGGCATTGAGCACGGGGTTGGCGCGCGACCCCGGTCTCGACTTTATCGGCGCTGGGCCGCGGCCGAACTCACCGCATCCGGATGTCGACATCCACGATCTTGAGGCCGGCATTCCCGACGGTCATATCGCCGCCATCGCGTTCAATCGCTGACCGCAGCGGTCCCGCCGATCAAGCATTGTCGCGTTCGTCTCCCCGCCGCACGCCCTAGGTGAGCAAAGTTCGCGTCGATCAAGCCCTACAGCGGATATGTGGCCGTAGACGACCGCAAATGTGCGCCAACGCTTGATCGACGGAAGTTGTGCGGCGGTGATCAGGGATTCTGCGACTCTTCTTCGCTGAAGGACGGGCCGTTCTCGCCGGTTGTGAAGACCACGGCGATGCCCAAAGATCCCACGCCCACCAGTCCGAAGAGAATCCAGGCGCCTGCGGGGTTGCCCGCAGCGGCGAGGATGAGGCCGACGACGACAGCGACGATGAGGAGTGCATCGAAGACCATCGGGAACTTCAGATAGCGCTTCTCCCCCTTGCCCACGGCATAGGAGATCTGGGTGGCGGCACTGAGGAAGAGCAGCACCAGAGCGGTGATGACCAGCCAGCGCGGGGCGAGGAAGAAGTCCTCGAGCCCGCCGAGGAAGATGAAGCCGGCCACGGCCAGCAGCAGCTTGATGATGCCGTCGACTGCAAATCCGGAACTCCTCATGACTGCATCCTACTCAACAAGGTCTTCACCTCGCCGAGGGCCTCCCGCAGCACGGGGGCCTCGACGTTCGAATGGGCGATGACGAGTCCGTGCCGGACTTCATCGCCTCCGGTCCAGCCGCGAGCCAATGAGGCAACGAGGATGCCCCGGTCGGCCAGATCACGCAGCAGACTCGCGGCCTGCACCTGAGACGTCTCGATGACGAGCGTCCGGCCGTCGTGGACGAGACCGGGGATCGGGCCGATCTCAGCCACGACCTCCTCGGCGGCCCGGAGTCGCCGCCGCCCCCGGGAGATGCGACGGCGCAGCCCACCGGAGCCCAGGTAAGAGGCGATGGCCATCTGCAGAATCGGCGAGAACGCGGGCCCGAGAGCCGTGCGCATGCTCATGAGCCTCTCCGAGATCGGTCCGCGAGCGATGACGTATCCGGTCGATACGGCCGAGGTCAGCAGAGCGGAGAAGGTGCCGATATGAACGACCTGAGCAGAGCTGCCGGTCGTCGATGCGAGGTCGAAGAGGGTCGGCAGCACGGTGCGGGTGAAGCGGGCCTCGCTGTCATAGTCGTCCTCGATGAGAATCGCATCGCCGCGGGCCGCCCAGTCCAGCAGTCGGGCGCGCTGGTCGACCGGCATCGGTGTTCCGTGTGGGAACTGGTGATTCGGTGTCACAACGGCCGCGCCGACGTCGGCCGGCGCCGATGAAGAATCGACTAGGTCGAGGGGTACGAGTTGGTAGCCGCTCATGGCCTGCCGCAGGCCCGGGAATCCCGGGTTCTCCACGGCGATGGAGCCGCTGACGCCGATGCTCAGCAGCAGCCGTAGGCCATCGCGAGACCCGCTGGTGAGGATGATTTCGTCGGGGTCGACGGCCATCCCACGAGTCAGTCGCAGGTAGTCCGCGATCGCCCAGCGAGCACGAAGTTGACCCAAAGGGTCGATCGGGCCCGGGTCGAGGTCGAGTGATTCCCTCCACGCCCGGCGAAAGGCCGGTTCGCGCAGTGGATCGTCACCGCCGAATCCCGGACGCAGATCGACATAGTTGCGCAGGCGCCGCCTCGGTGAATCCGGAACTCGATTCTTCGGGCGCACAGTTGTCGAAGCGGCGGGAAGGTCGGGGTTGATCCTCGTCGCCGAGCGCTCGGCGGTGATGAGGAATCCCTCTACGACGAGCTGCGCGTAGGCTGTCTCCACGCTGCCGCGTGAGATTCCGAGATGTTTGGCCAGTCGACGGCTTGAGGGCACTGTATCCCCCGGGCGCAGGGTCCCTTCCGAGATAAGACGGCGCAGGTCCTGAGTGAGCTGATCCGGCAGCGGAGTCGGCAGCCCCTTGTCCACGTTCACCGGCAGAGCGATTCCCTCAGCCTGGGTACCGTCTCGTGACTTCGAAACCATCAGTCGATCATAGTGCGACCGTGTCCATCTGGCCTAAAATTCTCCTAGGTATCTGGCCCTCTCGTTGAGCCACCTCTCGGTTTAGGCTGGTCTGGAACGGCCGTTCACCCCGAAGAACCATGATCCCTCCGACACCCGGCAGCAGAGCCAAATCGCTCTGTGCTGTACTCGGTGTCGCCCGGATCGACTCCGCGACAGTGAATGGACTTGCACCACAATGACCGAAACACAGACCCTCCTCAACACCGGACTGGCTCAGATGCTCAAGGGCGGCGTCATCATGGACGTCGTCAACGAAGAGCAGGCACGCATCGCCGAGGCGGCCGGTGCCTCCGCCGTGATGGCCCTCGAACGCGTCCCCGCCGACATCCGTGCCCAGGGCGGAGTCGCCCGGATGAGCGATCCCGATCTCATCGACTCGATCATCAGCGCCGTATCCATCCCCGTTATGGCCAAGGCCCGCATCGGACACTTCGTCGAAGCACAGATTCTTGAGACCCTCGGCGTCGACTACATCGACGAATCCGAGGTCCTCTCCCCCGCCGACTACGTCAACCACATCGACAAGTCCGTCTTCAAGGTGCCGTTCGTCTGTGGTGCGACCAACCTCGGCGAGGCTCTTCGCCGCATCACCGAAGGCGCCTCGATGATCCGTTCGAAGGGCGAAGCAGGCACCGGCGACGTCTCCGAGGCGATGCGCCATCTGCGCACCATCAACTCCGAGATCCGGGCACTGGGAGCCAAGAGCGAAGACGAGCTCTACGTCGCAGCCAAGGAGATCGCTGCCCCGTACCACCTGGTCAAGCAGGTCGCCAGCCTCGGACGCCTGCCCGTCGTGACCTTCGTCGCCGGCGGCATCGCCACCCCGGCCGATGCGGCGATGATGATGCAGCTCGGCGCCGACGGAGTGTTCGTCGGCTCCGGAATCTTCAAGTCCGGCAACCCGGAGGCCCGCGCGAAGGCCATCGTCGAAGCCACCACGCACTTCGATGATCCGGAGGCCATGGTCAGAGCATCCCGCGGACTCGGCGATGCGATGGTCGGCATCAACGTCGCCGATGTCGCCGCCCCGCATCGCCTGGCCGAGCGCGGCTGGTGAGAGTCGGCGTCCTCGCTCTCCAGGGAGCCTTCCGTGAGCATCTGCTCATGCTCGGTTCCCTGGGGGTCGACACTCTCAAGGTCACCCGGTCCGACCACCTCGCCGGCATCGATGCACTCATCCTGCCCGGCGGAGAGTCGACGGCCATGGTGCGCATCGCCGCCGGCACGGATCTCTACCCGACTCTCCGCGAACGCATGGCCGGTGGTCTGCCGGTCTTCGGCACCTGTGCGGGACTCATTCTCTTGGCGGACCGGCTCAGTGACGATTCGCTGGGTGGATACGATCGCCTCGGCGGGCTCGATATCACCGTGGCCCGCAACGCCTACGGTCGACAGCGGGAGTCCTTCACTGCACCGTTGACGGTGCGGGGACTGGACGAACCGGTTGCGGGCACGTTCATTCGGGCTCCGCAGATCCTCGATCTCGGGCCCGACACCGAGGTGCTCGCTTCACACGATGACACTCCCGTCCTCGTCCGGCAGGGTGCGGTCTGGGGTGCCAGCTTCCACCCGGAGTTGGGCACCGATGGACGAATCCATGCAGAATTCGTCCACCACCTCGGTGCCGCTGTGTAAAGATTGACTCATGACTGAGCAGGCATTGCAGACACTCAAAGACGGATACACCTTCGATGGGGAGACTCTCGACCTGGGGGTCGCCCTCGACGGGGAGGAACCTTCGAAGGAGACGCCGATCTCCATCCCGTTGTCCATGCTCAACCGGCACGGTCTCGTCGCCGGTGCCACGGGAACCGGCAAGACCGTGACCCTGCAGGTACTCGCCGAGCAGCTGTCCCGGGCCGGAGTGCCGGTCTTCGCCGCTGATATCAAGGGCGATCTCTCCGGCATCGGCGCCGCCGGCGTCGAATCCGACAAGCTGCGCAAGCGCCTCGATGCGGCCGGTCAGGACTGGCAGCCCAAGGACAATCCGACGGAGTTCTACACCCTCGGCGATTCGGGACTGGGCACACCTCTGCGGGCGACCGTGACGTCGTTCGGACCGATCCTGCTGTCAAAGGTCCTCGAACTCAACGACACCCAGGAGTCCGTCCTCTCGCTGGTCTTCCACTATGCCGATCAGGCGGGACTGGCGCTGCTCGACCTCTCGGATCTCAAAGCTGTTCTCACCTTCCTCACCTCCGACGAGGGCAAGGCCGACCTCGAGGGGATCGGCGGGGCGTCGAAGGCCACCGTCGGAGTCATCCTGCGCAAGATCTCCGAGCTCGCTGCCCAGGGCGGTGACGTGTTCTTCGGTGAGCCGGAGTTCGACACCGCTGATCTGCTGCGCACCGACGACAGCGGTGCGGGAATCGTCTCCGTGCTCGAGCTGCAGAAGCTCAGCCAGTCGCCGGCGCTGTTCTCCACATTCCTCATGTGGCTGCTGGCCGATCTGTTCCAGGATCTGCCGGAGGTCGGCGATCCCGACAAGCCATCGCTCGTGTTCTTCTTCGATGAGGCTCATCTGCTCTTCGCCGGTGCGTCGAAGGCCTTCCTCCAGTCGGTGACGCAGACGGTCCGACTCATCCGGTCGAAGGGTGTCGGCATCTTCTTCGTCACGCAGACTCCGAAGGATGTGCCTGAGGATGTGCTCGCACAGTTGGGTTCGCGCATTCAGCACCAGCTGCGGGCACATACACCCAACGATGCCAAGGCACTCAAGGCGACTGTGCAGACCTTCCCGAAGTCCGACTACGACCTCGAAGAGCTGCTCACATCGCTGGGCATCGGCGAAGCCGTGGTCACCGTCATGGATCCCGATGGTGCTCCGACTCCGGTGGCGCCGACGCGGATGCGGGCTCCGGAATCGAAGATGGGGCCGATGAGCGAGGACGAGATCAAAGCGGCGGTGGCGGCTTCGTCCCAGCACGAGAAGTACGGCACCGCGATCGACAACGAATCTGCTCGCGAGATCCTCGCGAAACGTCTCGAAGGCGGCTCCGAAGCTCACGCCGAGGAGCAGCGGTCGGCACCTGCCGATGCTCCCGCCGACGGTCGGGGCGGCGAGGGCTCTGCGGACAAGATCGACTTCCCGGAGGAGTCCGGTGGCTCCCGGAAGAAGTCGGCGAAGAAGGATGATGAGAACCTGTTCACCCAGGTGGTGAAGTCCTCGGCGTTCAAGCAGTTCACGCGGACCGCCGCACGCGAGATCGCGCGCGGCATCTTCGGCACTTCACGTCGTCGGCGCTGACACCAGCAGGCTTTTGCCTCCGGCGTTCACCCGCAGGTCCAAGCAGTCGCCGATGAGGTCTCCGTCGAGGTGTGCCGGCGTCGGTGATTCGACCGAGACCGTGGTTTCTGTCGTGTTGCGATAGTTCATGAGCGGGTGCGCCTGTGGTCTGCCCTGCAGGCATGCTGCGGCGATTCCTGCCCATGCTCGGCAGCGGGCGCTGAGTCGTTCAGGGAGTGGGCCGACCGTGAGCATGGAGAAGGTCTCCGCATCGATTCGTGCCTGAAGAAACACGGCGATGGGTCCTGCGGGACGGGCCACCTTCGACGCCATCACCGACCACACCGGCACCGAGGCGCTCGACTCTTCGCCCGAGGTGTCCCCTGTTCTCGATGTGTCCCCCGTACTCAAAGTGTCCGCTGTGCTCGCGGTGAAGTTCGCAGCGAAGAGGGCTCTGGCTGCGCCCCACGCATAGCCGAGCAGTCCGGGGGCGGAGTGGTGGTGGGCGATCGCCCGGGCGTCTCCCCCGATTCCTGCAAGGCTGATGAACTCGGCGCACTGCCGGCTGCCGTCGGCCCGTTGGAATTCCGCAGTACTGATCGGGACGCCGCGTGAGTTCCTCGGACCTCCTCGAATGATCGATGCCACCGTATGCACGCAGTGGTCGATTGCGTGCCGGATTGAGCGGAGGCCGATATGGCGGCTGAGCACGTTTGCGGTCCCGGTCGGGATGAGGAATGTGAGCGTTCCTGCCTCAGCGAGCACTGGGGCGCCGCTACGGATGGTGCCGTCTCCGCCGAGGATGATGACGGTCTCGGCTCCCCATTCGATGAGCTGTTCGGCTTGCCAACGACCGGAACGTTCGACACTCGTCGTCATGCTTCGATAGTGCGCGCCGGTTAGTCGCAGTTCCGGTACGAGGTCGGCGTACGCTCGCAGCGTCGCCGGATGTTTGGGGTTGAGGATGATACCAACGGCGAGTCTCCCCAGCGGCAGGGCCGGTCGGTCATCCGATTCAACCTGGCCGTCCATCGGTGTGCGCGTCCGGAGGAGTTCGTCCATTGTCGGTCGTGTCTGCGTTCTCAGGCGAAGGCCGGGTGGGTAGCGCTGACCGATTCGACGGTCTTCAGATCGACCGTTTCCCCGGGGAACGTGTCGACAAGGACTCGCGGTCCGGTCTTCCGGGGTGATCGCTTCCACGTGGCTCGTGCACGGGTGCCGGTCACCACCGTGTTCTTGAACATTCCGTTGCCTCCGGGCACAACGAGTTTTTCGTGGGCGGGGTCGAGTGTGGCGCTGCGGTCCTTGTATCCGAGGATCATCTCGTCGAAACCCGGCAACAGCATGGTCTCCCGTGCCCCAGCCTCCCATTCGGTCAGTCGGTCTTCCAGGTCGGGTGCGTGCACGTAGTCAACGCCGTCGATGTCGGTGCTCACGATCTCTCCGGAGTCGATTCCGGCTTGGATCGCCTTTCTCATCCGCGTTTTCGGCAGTCCGGTCCACCGTGTCGCGTCGTCGAGTGTCACCGGTCCGTGGCTGGTGACGAAGCGTCTCATCCATTCGTGGTCGGCCGCCTCGGCGTCCAGGTTCGTGGGTGTGGGCACCCAATCGGCGGTGAGCACGTATTTCATGTCATCTTTGCCCTCGATCAAGGGCGCTTGGACGATGATGTTCTGCAGCGCCAGGGACGTGATGAGGTACCGGGCGTGGCCGTATTCGTCTCCGGCGCCGATGGGAGCGAAGGCTTCGAGCAGCTCTTCGCGCATCAGCGGTCCCCGTTCCCGGATGGCTGCTGTGGCGAGTTCCGCTGCAGTATCGAGCATGGCGTCGGTGATGCCGAAATGCTCGCGCCGCTTGGCTGTGGCTTTCATGATCCGTGCCCCGGTGAGGCCGAGGATCCACCCGATGTCCTTGGCCGTGGTCAGATGGATGGTGCCGCGCTGGGTCCAGGAACGCACGATCTCTCCAGAATCGATGGCGGCCCGGACCGCCGCCACACCGTCAGTGACATCCGGTCCTAGGCGCAGGGCGATGGAAACCAGTGCACCGCCGAGAGCTTGAGCTTGGACGCAGCCGAGATGCTCGACGACTGCGCCGGCGGTTGAGAGGTCGGTTCCTGTCGGTGACTCGGGTGGAGGCCCGACGAGTCCCTGCGAGATCAGACGGGCTGCCGAGATCTGATGAGCGTCCATGGTCCAACGGTAGTGCACGCCGGTGACACGGCGGTTGTGAAAAGACGACAGCAGTGGAATCGCGTGTGGGGATCGAACAGTCGAACCGGTCAGCCCAGAATGTCGACGAGTCCGGGCACCCGCACGCGCGGAAGGGTGCCCGAAGTTGTGAACTCGCCCCAGATCCGGCGCAGTTCGGGACCGGCGATATCGGTGGTCGAACCATAGTCGAGGAAGGAGCTGTGCCAGATGTCGCCAGGGAAGATCAGCGGCAGGTCTCCGGAGTGGGCGGCATCGAAGAAGCTGCCGTCTCCGCGGGAGACGATGAGCAGGCGGGCACCTTGACCGCCGGACATTCGGTGGCGGTCGTAAAATTCGCGTCCGGCCCGGGTATAGACCGCCGAGGTGATTCCTGAGATGAGGGATTCGAGCATCGGGGAGGTCAGGGTGCGATTATGGAGGCGGCGCAGCGCGGGAACGAAGCCGGCGAAGAACGCCATCTCGCGTTCCGTACGGGTCATGAGCACGTCGAATTTCGGGGCGACTTCGGCCCAGGCCTCGGCGGCTTCTGATCGTGTTGGCAGGGGGTACTGGCCGTAGCGGACTCCGAAGCACATTCCGGCATGCAGTCCTCCGACGAGGGCGGCTTTATGCACTTCCTCCTGCGCCTGGAGGATGTCGTCGACGCTGGCTGCCGGATCGATCTTCTGGGCGACTCTGTTCATCGCCCAGTTCATCGCGTCCGTGCCGCCGGCCAGTCCCAGAGGGGCTGAGGCCATGAGCACCCGGTGGAAGAGTCCTTCGGTGCCCTCGGCGATCATGAGGTGAGCGCAGGCGTCTGCCCCGGCGCTCTGGCCGGCGATCGTAACATTGTCCGGGTTGCCGCCGAAGGCGGAGATATTCGACTGCACCCACCGCAGGGCGGAGATCTGGTCGAGCACTCCGAGGTTGAGGTGGTCGGCTCGACCGGTGCCGAGGTAGCCGAGGACGCCGAGTCGGTAGGTCACGGAGACGACGATGATGTTCTGCTCGGCGGCCAGGGCGTGCGGGTTGTAGATCTCCGCATCTCCGGCCCCGGCGACGTAGGCTCCACCGTGGATCCACACGAGGACGGGCAGCCCCGCCTCGGTGGTGGTGTCCTTCGGCATGGTCACGCTCACGCGCAGACAGTCTTCGCTGATGGGGAGCCCGCCGAGCTGATCGAAGGTCATTCCGGCGTTCGGGTCGCGGCGCAGCTGCGGGCTCGCCGGGCCGGGCTGACCGCCGTCGATGAAGTCCACAGGGGGTTCATCGACGGGAGGGAAGAAACGGCGGGCGCGGGCGTAGCGGATGCCTCGGGCGCGGATCACGTCGCCGACGACTTGGGCACGCACACGTCCGCACGGGGCGGCGATGTCCCGTGCCTCCTCCATACGGTCAGCTTACTTGTTGGGAACGACCGGAGGCTCGGCCGACCAAGGGAAGACGATCCACTGATCGGTGCGCTTCCACACGAAGTCCGGGTCGATGATCGATGCGGACTTCGCGTAGATGACGGCCGACTGGGCTTCCGCGCCGTGTTTGCGCAGCAGTTCGAGCACGAGGGCCAGGGTGCGGCCGGAATCGGCGACATCGTCGACGACGAGGAGCTTCTTGCCCTTGATCGCTTCGATGTCGAGCATCGGGGCGAGCAGGATGGGGTCGGGCAGGGTCTCGTGGACGTCGGTGTAGAACTCGACGTTGATGGCGTCGGAGAGCTTGAGCCCGAGGGCGTAGGCCAGAGCTCCGGCGGGCAGCAGTCCGCCGCGGGCCACGGCGATGACGATCTCGGGGTCGTAGTCGGAATCCGCGATGGTCTGCGCCATCTCACGCGCCGATTGGCCGAACATGTCCCAGCTGAGAATCTCTTTTTCGTCGAGATCGGTCGAATCGGCGTGGTAGGCCATGGATGCTCCTCGTGTCTGCCCGTTTGTGGTTCGAGCTTCAAGGATACGCTGTCGCCGGTTCAGCGCAGAAATACCTCGAGCCCCGCCATCTCCTGCGCTTGTGAACCGGTGTGGGTAGGCGGGTTCGGGTTGACCCAATACTCACCGGTGTGGGCATTGCGCTCGAGCAGGCGGTAGTCGATGAGTTCACGCCGCAGCAGAGCGAAGTCAGGATGGAATTCCCCGAGGATGGCGTTGAGCTGCTTCTCGTCGTAGACCCGGTCCGCGTCGAGGGCGGCGAGAACTTCGATGAGGACGAGCACGAGGGCGCGTCGTTTCGTCGGAACGGAGACGATGCGACCGTCGGGCATGAACGTTCTCAGTGTCTTCGCCCGAAACCGCAGTATCTGCGGATCGATGTTGGAATCGGTGCCTGATTGTGCGCTCTGGTTCTCGGCGAGCAGTGCGGTGCGGGCCGTGGTGAAGTTCTCACCGGTTTCGGTCATCCGCGCGCGAACGAGCTTCTTGAAATCCTTGTCCTTGGTCATGGTGTCGCTTCCTATGGCGACCAAGTCTCCCCCAGCACGAAACCTGGTCAGGAAATCACCGTGCCGGTTTCGTCCGAGGATTCTCTCCCCTTCGCCATGCGGTCGGTGTGCTGGGAACACGACCTCGGCTGGGCGTTGGATGCGCCGACCACCAGTATAGGCACAGCCGTCATCGGTTCTCGAAGCTGTTGCTGGTTCTCAGTTATCGAGGGCTTCGAAGTACATCCACCGTCCGGCTCGGCGGACGAAGGAGGAGTTCTCTTCGAGGACATGTTCGCCGAGGTGGTCCCGGAATCGCGCACGGAAGTGCACTGTTCCCGTGGCATCGTCCGGTCCCCCGTCCGTGGTGGACACGATCTCGAGGCCGAGCCAGGTGGTGGCGTCATCGACGCCGACGTCGTCGGGTCGGGTCTTGGCGTGCCACGTGCGAAAGAGGTGGTGGTCTTCGTTGCCGCGGACGAAGGCGGTGTAGCGGGAGCGCATGAGCGCCTCGGCGGTTGTGGGCCACGATTCGCCGTCGAGGGCCGGACGGCAGCAGTCGTCATAGTCGGTACCGGGTGTCATTCCGGAGCAGGGGCAGATCATCCCCCGATGATATCGGCAGTGGAATGCAGTGGCGGGCGTGCGAAGATGGAGTCATGACTTCACTGTTCCTGTCTGGAGATCCGAAGGCCGATGAACTCTTGGCCGAAGACCGCTTCGCTCTGCTCGTCGGAATGCTGCTCGACCAGCAGGTGACCATGGAGAGCGCCTTTGCCGGACCGGCCAAGCTGGCAGATCGACTGGGCAAGCTCGATATCGACGAGATCGCCGAGATGAACCCGGATGATTTCCTCGACATCTTCGCGCAGACCCCTGCGGTGCACCGGTTTCCGAAGTCCATGGCTGGCCGGGTGCAGAAGCTGGCGGCGGCCATTGTCGACGAGTACGACGGTAACCCCGAGGCGATCTGGACTGATGGTGACCCGAGTGGAGCCGAGGTCCTCAAAAGGCTGAAGAAGCTACCCGGTTTCGGTGATCAGAAGGCCAAGATCTTCCTGGCGCTGCTGGGCAAGCAGTTCGAACTCCAGGCTGAGGGCTGGCAGGAGGCCGCCGGTGACTACGGTGAAGCGGACGCTCGTCGTTCGATCGCCGACGTCGTCGATGACGTCACTCTGCAAGAGGTGCGTGCCTTCAAAAAGCAGCAGAAGGCTGCGGCCAAGGCGGCAAAGGCCGCGAACAAATAGCGATAGTCGCCGAGAGTTTCATGCTTCCACGCACTCGGACGTGAGTTATCCACAGATTCGACTTCGCCTGTTCTAAAAAGCGTGCCTGTCGAATAATGTAGGGAATCCGGGTGTCGGCCGATGGGGTCGCGCCGCAGTTGCAGACCACAGAGGCGTGGAATGAGAACTGGATCGTCCCGACCGCATCGTCGACCTGCCCGAATATTCGTTGCCGTTTTCTCCGCGCTGAGTTTGGTCTCGGTCGTCGGCTGTGCCGACAATTCTCCGGTAGCCGCGCCGACGTCGACCCTGCCCGCAGAGCAGCCCGACGCAGGGTCGACCGATAACCCCGCCGAGGTGGCCATCCCCGACTACGAAACCGACCTCACCCTCGATAAAGAGGAGAAGAAGGCCGTCGAGGGGGCGCTATTGGCGTTCGACGACTTCATTCAGGCCATCAATGCAGCGTATTCCGGGAAGTCCGAGGTAGCTGATGATTTTCCGAAGTTCGCATCCG
This sequence comes from Brevibacterium pigmentatum, assembly GCF_011617465.1. Classification (NCBI taxonomy): domain Bacteria; kingdom Bacillati; phylum Actinomycetota; class Actinomycetes; order Micrococcales; family Brevibacteriaceae; genus Brevibacterium; species Brevibacterium pigmentatum. Next base: position 1,554,461 of record NZ_CP050153.1, on the reverse strand, counting down.
GCGATGCGCTTAAGTCAATTCAGACTGAAGCCAAATCAGTAGCCTCCGATGAAGCTACCTTTGAGGGGCAAATCGAACCGTTGAAGGTCGAAGTATTTGAAGTCACGAACCTGGATGAGACAGCGAGATCTGGCTCCGTCCTAGTGAACTTTTGTGTTGACACCTCTAAGTGGTCAATGACCCCGGCAGGCCAAACTCCGACTTTGAATCCTGATGGAAAAGTGACGATGCAACACACTATTCAGCTAGATGACGAAAGCTGGAAGGTTGACCAGCAAACTCTCTGGGAACGACGTTGTTAGGAAATAGGACTTCCCACAGTATTCTTTGTTTTGCAATCGTCGCTCTTTGCCTGTTCATGTTTCCTCCGCCTGCGGAGGCGGCACCAGGTTGCACGATTGGCGACACAAGCGGGTGTGAAGCGGTGAAACCACCAGCGCCCCAGCCACCTCCTGGCGGGGGCGACTCCGGCGGCGGAGGCTCCGGAGGTGGCGGCTCTGGTGGAGGCGGCAACGGCGGCGGTGGGTCCGGGGGCGGAGGTGGCGCCGGCGGAGGAGGCGGCGGTCAGCCTGACTGCCCGACTGAAGACGTCGGTTATCTGTGTGTGAGCGAGCCCGGACCAGGTGGTGGAGGCGGCGGCGGTGGCGGGGCCCCTGCCCGACCTGATCCCCCGACCCGCATCCCGGAATCGCAGTTCCAGAACTTCGACATTCCGGCACCCACAATCTACGCCTGGCCAAAGGACTGGGCTGTCGTCGGCAAACCAGCAGCTTTCTGGACCGACACCGACGTCAGCTATATCGACATGACCCTGTTGACCTACGCGGTCCAAGTCAAAATCACCCCCGAGCGATTCAACTGGGACTTCGGCGATGGTTCAGGCACGACAACCACCGCAAAAGGCGCGAAACCACTGCCCGGCGGCACCCCGCAGATCGGACACGAATACCAAAAGTCAGGCAAAGTGTCGGCCTCGATGACCGCGACATTCAGCGGTGAGTTCTCAGTCGACGGCGGCCCTTGGCTTCCTATCGATGGTTTCGCTCACGTCGCCAGCAACGATATCGGCATTGAAGTCTACCGCTATCACCGCTACCTCGTCGACGAAGACTGCTATTCCAATCCTCGTGGACCCGACTGCGCCCAATCTGCCCGATGACGCCTTAGCTCACTGCCGAAACGGATCAGCACATCGCTCCAATCCCATCGATGGGACCGTGACGAGAGAAACCTGAAACAATGGCCCCATGGTGTGCCGAATCAACGAGCTCCTGATCGATTCTCATTGGCCTGTTGTCATCATCGGGGCAGGCCAAGCCGGACTGTCCGCAGCCCACTACCTGTGGCGCGACGGCCTCGCACCAGGCAAAGACTTCATCATCCTCGATGCCGGAGACGGACCTGGTGGAGCCTGGCGTGAGCGGTGGGACTCATTGACCCTGGGAACGACAAACCATATCTCCGACCTCCCCGGTTTCCCTCTCGGCCGTCCCGATCCGAACGTGCCCGCCTCCGAAGTCGTCTCCGACTACTACTCCCGCTTCGAGCACGAACTCGAACTCTGTGTCATCCGCCCGGCTGAAGTCGACACCGTCCGGTCCGAAGAACCAGGACAGGGACGGTTCACCATCACCGCAACGATCGACGGCGAACAGGTGACGCTCTCCTGCGACTACCTCATCAACTCAACCGGCACTTGGACTCAGCCCTACGTGCCCTTCATCCCCGGCATCGCCGACTTCGAAGGCCACCAGCTGCATACCGTGAACTTCCGCGACGTCGAGGACTTCCGCGGACTGCGCACGCTCGTCGTCGGCGGCGGAATCTCCGCCACACAGTTCCTCCTCGAACTCGCCGAGGTGACCGACACGCTCTGGGCCACACGCCGTCCCCCGAACTTCACGTCCAGAGAATTCGACGGCCAATGGGGTCTCGAAGTCGAACGCGCCGTGCGCGAACGAACTCTGTCCGGTCTGGCTCCCGCCAGCGTCGTCCGAACCACGGGGCTGCCGATCCGCAGAGAGTTCCGAGACGGAATCGACTCAGGAGTTCTGATCTCTCGAGGAATGTTCGACCGCATCCTTCCCCACAGTGTCCACTTCCCCGGGCTCGGCGACAGCGAACTGCCGACCACGGCAGAAGGCCTGGGCCCATCTGCCACCGACCATCTGGCAGTACCCGAGTCGTGGGCGCCGTTCGCCGAATCACGAGTCGAAGAGGTCGACGTGATCTTCTGGAACACCGGGTTCCGAGCAGCGCTCAAACACCTCGCGCCCTTACGTCTGCGCACACCGGATGGCGGAATCTCCATGGAGACCGAAGTCGCGGTCAAAGACGACCCACGTCTGTTCCTCGTCGGCTACGGATCGGCCAGTTCCACGGTCGGCGCCACCAGAGCGGGAAGGATAGCGGCCCGCGAACTGCTCAAACGCATGTCAGGCGGTCAACAGCCTCAGCGCAAGTCCGGAGCTGTGAGCACCTGATCGCCGAGGCGGACCGTCGGCAGCATCTGTCGGAACTGGTCCCGCGCCTCGGTGTCATCGGCTTGTGCGAGCATGTCGACGCTGATCTTGAATAGACGACCGTCGACGGACACTCCGGCTACGACGCCGAAGATCACTGACTCCTCCTTGTCGACGGCGCGCATATCGTCGGGGGCCAGCGTTCCGTGGAAGGACCAGTACTCTCCCCCGCTGAGTGATCCTGTGGACTCATTTCCCAGTGAGGATCCCGAAGTGCTGAACATCCGCTCCCGCGCTTTGTCCACCAATGCCTGTGGTGAAGATTCGTCGTCATCGAGACAGTTGACGGTGATGATCGCACCGGAAGCGGATTCATAGAGCCGATATCCGTCGTATCCGGACCCATCCGCCCAGTCGGCACTCAACGCCAGGCTGACTTCGACGGGACATTGTCCACCCAGGTCAACAGTGGTCTCACTCATGCCGTCGGGAACCGTCGGACCGGTTGCTGTCGGCGAAGGAGACTGCCCGTCGCCGATACCCACGTTCGCAGGCTTCGAACCGGCTTCATCGGAGCTGCTGACCCGGAAGGCCGAACATCCGGAGAGGGCCAGCCCCAGAACCAAAGCCACGGCCACGAGTGGTCTCTTCATCGTTGCCTGCCTTCACTCGATCGGTGGGTCTTCCATATCGTACCCAATCTTCTGATCCTCCCCGCTCCCTAGCGCAACTGAGAGCCGCCGCCTAGCCTGGAGACATGACTGAGATCCCGCTTCTCGATGACTCTGATATCGACCGTGTACTCTGCGTGGTCGCCCACCCCGACGATATGGAATACGGCGGCTCGGCCGCAGTGTCGAAATGGACCGATGAGGGCAAGGAAGTCGCCTATCTCCTGCTCACCCGTGGGGAGGCGGGAATCCGGGATATGAGCCCGGAAGAAGTGGCACCGCTGCGCGCCGAGGAACAGCGTCGGGCATGCAATATCGTCGGCGTCGACGATCTTGAAATCCTCGATTTCCAGGATGGCCTCCTGGAACCCACGCATGAGCTCCGCCGAGCGATTGCCAGGAAGATCCGCGAGTTCCGACCGAACGCAGTTGTCGTCACGACCTTCGACCTCCAGGTGCAGTGGGGCCTCAACCATGTCGACCATCGCCATGCCGGCATTGCCACCGTCGATGCGATCCGCGATGCCGACAATCCCTGGGTCTTCGCCGACCTCAAGGACGAGGGCCTCGAAGCGTGGAAGGCCGATCGGCTACTCATCAACGGTGCCCAGCCCACGCACGCCGTGGCGCTCACAGCTGCGCACGTCGACCGTGGTGTTCGGTCCCTGGAAGCTCACAAGGTCTATTTGGACGCGCTCAGCGACCATCCGGCACCGAAGGACATGATTCCGGGCATCACCACGAATGGTGGAGAACTCGCCGGTGTCGACTATGCCCTTCCGATCACCGTCGTCGATATGTGAGCACGGCGGCATGTGCTGCTTATCGGCAGCCGGGCCGCCGGCCCATACCGGCGCTCATTGCGTACAAAGAGGAACCGGTTGGGACTCGTGTGAGTCCCACCCGGTTCATTATTCACAGGTCGAGGCGTCGACCCGCGAAGAAAAGATCAGGCTCCCAGAGCTGCGATTGCCGAGTCGTAGTCGGGTTCGGTCGTGATCTCGTCAACGAGCTGCGTGTAGGTCACGGTGCCCTTCTCGTCGAGGACGACAACGGACCGGGCGAGCAGACCAGCGAGCGGGCCGTCGACCATAGTCATGCCGAAGTCTTTGCCGAACGAGCTGCGGAATCCCGATGCCGTCACAACGTTCTCAATGCCCTCGGCACCGCAGAAGCGGGCCTGAGCGAACGGAAGGTCGTTGGACACGCAGAGAACGGTGGTGTTCTCCAGGCCGGCGGCGAGTTCGTTGAACTTGCGCACCGAGGCGGCGCACACGCCCGTATCGAGGCTGGGGAAGATGTTGAGCACGACGCGCTTGCCCGAGTAGTCCTGTGAGTTCACATCACCGAGGTCGCTGCCGACGAGGCTGAAAGCTGGGGACTGCTCTCCCTTGGCTGGCAGTTCGCCGACGGTCTTCACCGGAGATCCCTGAAATGCTGTGTTGGCCATGCTTGACTCTCTCCTTCTTCAGAGCTGACTGCTGTCACCCTCACTCTACGTGAGACGGAGCTCAGGGAAACCCGGTGAACGCGGAACGGTCATCCGACGAACCGTCGGGCCGCCGCATCCCACCGGCCTCCGCCGGTCACTCAACGGCGACGACGGCGCGAGAAGACTACGAGGGCCGCACCGAGTGCGATGATGGCAGCTGCGATGCCGACGCTTGTGGCGACCTCGAGACCCGTCCGCGGCAGATCAGCCCCGCCGCCTGCGCCGGCCGCCGAGTCGTCGGCTGCACCGTCGTCAGCGTTGCCGTCCGATGCACTGCCGTCGGAAGCTCCGTTCGTCGAATCATCGTCCTCGGATGTTGCTTCTCCGGTGTCGTCCCCTCCGTCGGAGTTTCCGGCACTCCCGGACCCCGCCGCGTCGGAACTTCCACCAGCATCGGACTCATCGCCATCGGGCCCCTTCGAGTCTGCCTCTGCAGTTGCTTCGCCGGAGGTGTCAGCATCCTCGTTGTCGTTGGAATCGTCGTCTCCGCCGGGTGCACGGCTGCTGGTGACGACCTGCCAATTCTCATCGAAGAAGTCGGCTGGGTCGACGATCTGCTTCGCCTCAGCCCAGTCGATGAGTGCCTGGCGCACCTCGACCTGTTCGTTGTAGACCTCGTTGAGTCCGTCGACCGGGTAGCCGCCTCCCCCGGACTGGCGGTAGTTGTTGATGGCGAGGATGAAGCGATCGTCGTCTCCGACCTCGCTGCCGTCGGCCTGTTTGAGGTTTTCGATCCTCTCACCTGTCGGTTTGGAGACATTGATGTCGTAGTCGATTCCGGCAAGAGCGTCATAGTTGTAATCCGGAATCGGAGATTCCAAGACTTCGTCGATCGCGTTGGTGCCGTCGACCGGGTCGAATTCGGCGCCCTCTTCGGTCTGTTTGAAGTAGCGTGCCGAGTACTCGAGGTAGTCGCGCAGTTGGGCGCCGTTGATCTCGACGCCTGCCAGGGTGTTGTCATAGACATAGAGCCCGGCCACATCGCGGATCGTGATGTCCCCGGCGGGGAACTCCGCCGTGCGGCTGAAAGGCGATGCCTGCGAGATCACGGGGAGGTCCTCATAGTCCGTCCCCTGCAGACCTTCTTCCACCGTCTCCGTCTGTACGTGCGAGATGAAGTCGAGGATCGCAGTGTCCTCGTAGTACGAAGTCTTCGCCGAAAGCGTTTCGGTCACCGAGCCGATCTTCGTGTTCACGTAGTCGATTGTGGTCCGGTGCTGCTCCTCGACGAGATCCTTGATCTCCTGATCCTCAGCGACGTCGCCCTGGGTGACGAGAGCGTCCGCGTGCGGCTCGGTCTCGCCCCAGTCGACGTGATGGGTGTCGAGGTTGATCGGCAGTCCCACCTCGGAGACCGAACGCGCCCAGTAGTTCGGTTGAGTGATGAGCACTTGGCTGCCGTCGTCACGGTTGACGACTTGGCTGGGTTCGTTCTGATGAGTATGGCCGGCAACGAGGACATCGACTCCAGGCACCTTCGCCACCGAAATGCTGACGTTCTCCTGCAGCTGGTCAGGATCCCAGCTCTGACCTTTCGGATCTTTGCCCGAATGGGAGAGCACGACGATGACGTCGGCGCCCTTCTGCTTCATCTCCGGCACATACTTCTGCGCCGTCTCCACGGGATCGTCGAAGTGCACCTTTCCGGACAGGTTGTTCTTGTCCCAGATTCGGCTGCCGGGAGTCGTCACGCCGAGGACGCCGACGGTGATCGTCTCACCATCGACCTGCTTGTCGACCAGCGCGTACGGGTCCAGATGGGTCTGGCCTTCCGCATCGTCGATGACATTGGCGCCGAGCAGAGGGAAGTCGACTTGGTCGCGGTAGGTGGACAGCAGGTCGAGGCCGTAGTTGAACTCGTGGTTGCCGACGACCTGGGCGTCGTACCCCAGATGATTGTAGGTCTTGGCCAGCGGGTGCGTTTGGCCGCTCGTCGTGATCGGCTCCTGCTTGGCGTAGTAGTAGGCCAATGGGTTGCCTTGGATGGTGTCGCCATTGTCGACGAGGAGCACGGACTCGGCCCCCTTGTCTTCGCGTATTCCCTTGATGAGCGTCGAGGCGCGGGTCATACCCAGCTCCTCCCCTGCCGGATAGGGCTTGTTCGCGAAGTAGTCCCAGTTGAGGACGTTGCCGTGAACATCGGTCGTCGCCAACAGAGTCAGTTCCCCGGTCTTCGCCGCTTGAGAGTCGGCGGGGGCGTCGGCACTGCCGAGGCCGGTCGCGGAGGCGGCCGTGGGTCCGGTGATGATGAGAGCGAGAGCGAGTGAGGACGAGGTCAGGGTGCGCAGGCGCATGTGTCTCCAGAGAACTGATCAACGAGTAAGAAAGTGATTCAACTCTCTTACCCTAGTGGGCGCTGACCGTTTTCTGAATGGACCTTGAGAGAAATTTGAACAAACTCGGTTGCGCTCACACGTCGTACTCGGTTGCGCTCACACCTCGGAGGAATCGGTGCCTTTCGCATGATCCTTCGACGCCGCAAATTTCGCCTCGACGACGATGAGGATGACGACTACGGCCGCCCCAAGGCAGGCGAGCAGGATCGGACCGAGTACCGGATCGACGGGGGCCAGCAGGCCGCCCGCTCCGTGTTCTTCGCCGTCGGCGCCCACCTCTGCAGATGACTGCCACGGCCAGAGCGCGCGGAGGGAACCGAACATCAGTCCTGCCATGACGATGAGGGTCCACCACCGGTGGTTGTGCAGGAAGTATTTGAGAATGTTGACGAAGACCGCCAGGCCGAGGATCGCGCCGAGCATGAAGATTCCGAGGTACCCGAAATCGCGGGAGTCGACGGCCCGCAGAGTGGTCGAGTACATACCCACTGCCAGCAGGAAGAACGATCCGGACACTCCGGGAACGACGAGTGCGCAGATGGCGATCGACGCGACGAAGAAGACGGCGATCAGAGGTGGGTTCTCCACATCGGCCCCACCGGCCAGACTCGTCATCCAGAATGCGAGGGCAGCAGCGGCAATGAAGGCCAGAACGCCGAGGAGCACGGGCTGCCGTAAGGAACGGGCCGGCAACATCCTCAATGGCACCGCGATGCTCGCGGCGACGAGGCCGAAGAACAGCCCGCGGGAGAGCTCAGGGTTGCCCGTGACGAAGGATTCCATGACACCGGCGATGGTGAAGACGGCCGCTGCCATCCCCAAGAGAACCGGGATGACGAGGAACCAGTCGGTGCGCCGCAGTTCCGCCAGTGCTCCCGCAACACGGTTCGGTCCCGTCACCAAGGTCTTCGCCGCCGAAACGACGTGGGCTGCGGAGTCGATGAGCTGGTCGTAGACTCCGGTGACCAAGGCGATGGTTCCGCCGGAGACCCCGGGAACGAGTTCGGCGCTCCCGATGAGGAATCCGCGGATCAGGTCGAGCGGAAGGAGCGCTTTGGAGCGCTTCGGCGCAGTGTCGGTATCGGTCGGCGGGGTGTGCGTCATATCATCCACCCTATTTGATCGACCCGCAGCTGCCGCCGTGCGACTCAGTCGCCGATCTCACCGTCGATGTCTTCGCGGAGGATGTCCGCGTGACCGGCATGCCGGGCATATTCCTCAATGAGGTGGATGAGGATCCACCGGACGTTGAACTTCTCTCCGCTGCTGTCTCCACGCTCGGTGAGGGTGTCCAGGTCGGTCACCTCGGCGAGGATCGCACGGGATTTCTCACATGCCTGCTCGTGGGCAGCCAGCAGCTCGTCTGCGGTCATCCCTGAAGCGGATTCGAAATCCCAATCGCGGTCGCTGTTCCAGTCGACGCTCGACCACGGCTCCCCCAACTCCCTGCCTTGCAGCACTTCGACGAACCAGCTCTCCTCGACGAGTGTGAGATGGCGAAGGATGCCACCGATCGTCAGCGACGATGAAGCGACGGTGTGGTTGAGCTGTTCCGGCGTCAGCCCATCGACCTTGCGTCTGACCACCTGTCGAAAGTACTCGACGAAATCTTCGAGCCCACGTCGTTCGTTCGGGGCATTGCTCGGATCGGTCAATGGCAGGGTCATGCTGAGCCTCTCTGATCATGCAGACGGCCTGATGTGCAAACCAGGCGTGTGAGGCTCAGTCTAGTTTTCGCCGGCCAATGTCGAAGAGGTTTCCTTCGGGATCTTTCAGGGTCGTCCACTCGATCCCGTATTCGTCAAAGGACGCGAGCTTGTGTGCGCCCAGGGAGACCGCACGGTCGACATCAGCCGGATACTGCGGATCGTCAAGGTCGATGTGCAGCGGATTCTTCCCCTCGGCACGTTCGTCGACCTTGAGGAAGAGCATTCCCGGGGTCGGCGACTCGCTGTTGTGGACTCCCCCGATACTGGCGACGAACTCATTGGCGCCAGGATCGATGTCGGCACCCAGGAGTTCCGCCCAGAAGATCGATTGCGCTTCCACATCGAGGCAGTCGAAGGTCATGCTCAAAGATGCCAGCGACGCCATGAGCGCGGTCCTTTCGCAGTCGGATAGATATTGCCCCGACTCTAGAACACGACACTGACATGACTCGCTGTGAGCGTCATCGTCGGTTACCTGCCGTCATCCTCGTTTCATCCGCGAGGTTGCCGGGCCAACTGACGCGACTGAGCGACGAGGCGACCGGCCGAGTCCCACAGCTCGCAGTCCTCTTCGAACATTCCGCCGGCGATGTTCCGAGTGGACAGTCGTGCGCTGATCCAGCCGGGGGCGGGCAGAGCCCGGACGTGCGCGGTCAGTTCCATCGTCGGCGCCCAGTTGAAGCGACCAAGGTCGAACATCACCGGCGGGAACGAGTCGAGGAACGTCAGCAGAGACAGAGGGTCCGGATCGGTCCCGTCGATGAACCGAATCCAGCCCTGCAACACCCCGCGACCGCTGGGTTTGCCGACCGCGAATCCTGCGGTGGCCGGATCGAGGCGCATATCGAACCGTTCGATGAGCGGCGCCGCCTTCTTGAAGTCCGCGCTGGCTTCGGCGACACTAATGCATTCTTCCGGTGGGGGCAGCTGAGGCGGCGTGGCTGTCGTACCGACATCACCAGGAAGCTCGCCGAGGTTGCCCATCGTGGCCATCGCCGAGATCGTCGGTGCCCCGTTCTGGGAGAGTTCGATGCCGTAGCTCGCCGTCGATCGACCTTCGCGCAGTGTGCGCGTAGTGATGTCGACCGGACCTTCTGTGCTCGGTCCGAGATAGAAGGTGGAGATGACGAGGGGGTCCGGAGTACTCGGATTGACGGTGCGAAGAGCCTGGCCCGCGACGCCGAGGAGATAGCCGCCGTTGACGGCTCCGGCGACTTTCCAGCCGGCGTCGAGTTCGGCGGTGAAGTTGTGGTCGCCTTGACGGGTGACTGCGGTAGCCCGGGAGAATTCACTGACGGTCGATTGACTCATGTCACATACACTACCAACACCTGATCGAACGTCCAGCCAGCGTCAGTGCTGTCCGGACTGCCGCTCGTTGCCATGGCGATAGTTTCCTGTCGCCCGGGCCAACAGCTGCTGATCGGCGTTGTCATCTCGCCCGAGTTTCGGGATGAGTGCGGCAGCCTTCTTTCCGCCAAGTTCCATGATGGTTCGGCCGCCTCGGCGGATGAGGAGGACCCCGGATTTGGTCACTTGGTATTCAAAGGGATCGTCTTCAAGGATCATGGCTGGACTCCTTCGTCGGGCGCGCCTACTTCCTAGGATACGAAAGTGCCCCCGGTCTTGAGACCAGGGGCACTTTCTCTCAGTCGGTCAACGAGTGACTGTCAGAGTGTGTTTCAGTTGTTCTTCTTGCGACGCATGGTCAGAACAACAGCGGCTCCACCGACGAGGAGCAGTCCGGCTCCGGCAGCCAGGCCGGTCAGCTCGGCACCGGTTCGAGGCAGATCAGATCCGCCGCCGTCACCGTTTCCATCATCGTTGCCGTTGTCGTCACCATCGTCGCCGCCGCCGTTGCCGTCTTCGTCAGCAACAACCTGGAAGGAGCCGGTAAGGGCTTCTTCCTCTTCGGTGTCGTTGGCGCCGGTGACCTCGACGTCGTACTTACCGAGGTAGGCCTCGGGGTTCGAGGCGCTGGTGCCGTAGATCGAGAATCCGACGACTCCGTCAGCGTTGGCGGTCTCTTCGAGGGTGATGCCCTCGACGTTTTCGGGACCGGCAACAACCTCGAGGGAGACCTTCTCGCCCTCGTCGAAGCCTTCAGCCGTGATCTGAACGCCCTTGTCTTCCTTCACGAAGTCCGAAGCAGCGATTTCCTTCGGCTCGACGGTCAGCTTGCGCTCGGCCTCTGCAGCCTGGACAGTCACCATGAAGTTGGCTGCTTCCGAGGTCTGTCCGTTAGCGGTAACCGTGGCGGAGTAGGCGTAGTCGCCAGCTTCGCCCGGAGCTTCGGCAGAGAAGTTACCGTCAGCATCGGTCTTCACGCTCGTGGCGCCCTCAGCCGGTGCAGCCTGAGCGGAACCTGCCTGGGCATCGCCAGCGGGCTTCCAGGTCAGCTTCACTTCAGCGTTCGGAGCAGCCTTGCCGGTGATCTTTCCACCTTCAACGACGGTCTGGTCTCCGACCTTCGGGGCTTCAGGCTTCTCATCACCGTCTGCGTCGGAATCGGCTTCGTCATCCTTGCCGTCTGCGGCAGACGAAGCGTCTGCGTCATCGCCATCGGCAGCGGTCGAAGCATCTGCATCCTTGCTGTCAGCGTCGTCAGATGCGTTTGCGTCGTCACCCTTAGCGTCGGCGTCAGCTTCCTTTGCTTCTGCGTCGGCGTTATCGGATGCGTTTGCGTCGTCACCCTCCGCACCCGCGGAAGCGTCCGCGTCCTCGCCGTTAGCAGCGGCCGAACCGTCCTTCTCAGCCCCGGCACCCTCAGCCGCCGAACCACCATCGGCCTCAGCACCGGCGTCGGCTTCAGCACCGGCATCTGCATCCTTGCCAGCGTCGTCGCCGCCGTCATCCGGCTTGGTCAGCTGGAAATCGATACCAGCCTGATCAAGCGAGTACTTGAGGTCGGAGACCCAGCTAACCGAGCCATTTCCGCCCGAGATGACGCCTACGGCCGTTTCACCCTAATAGACAGCTCCGCCCGAATCGCCGGGAGCTGAGAAGGCCCCCCCGTCAGGAATTACCTTCATGCCATGAACGAGATGACCACTGACGTTTGCGTAATCCAGCTCGCCCTCTGCAGGAGCAACGGTTCCTTGAGTAACCCCAGTGGTCCGCCCCGACTTGGTAACTGCTGCACCCCTGGTAGGGTTCCCGACTTTGTTGACAGGGACCGTCTTCAACGAGAGGTCTTCGGCTTCGATCGCTGAGCTATCCCAGGTAGTGACCTCAGATTTTGTGGTGAAACCACTCGCAACATTGATGCTAGCGATATCGATGGCCTCCGCTTCACTTCCAGCGGGAGGCGTATCGGCATCAGATACATAACCAAACTGGTGCTTACCCCAGCTGCCGGGCGCCCCAACACCAGCAAGCATGGACTGCTCTGCACCGGCCGCTTTGGCGCTAGAAGGCAATTCCATGTCCCAGAGAGGTGCAGTGCCCAAGCTGGTGCCGTCTTCTTCGAGTTCTTCTGCACAGTGGCCGGCGGTGATAACTACCTGATTGCCACTGCTATCCCAGCCAGCGAATCCGGTCGAACATGTTCCGCCCGAACCATCGGGTCCATGAGGAGCTTTGGTGATATAACCAGCACCGCCGACAAGGTCCTTCTTCCCTTGCGCCTCAAACGACGCATACTCCGGACCGATCTGCACCTCAACGTTGTCGTATTTCTTGGCCAGCTCTTCGACAGCGGCGGTCTTCTCGACAGCTCCAATATGGAGAGTGTTCGCCTTGAACCCGATCTGCCCAATTTCCTCAGGAAGCTTCCCGTCGTCACCAGCAAGATACGTGCCCCCGGCCTCTTGCATCTGCGCCTCGGTCTGGACTTTAAGCGTCTTCGGTGAATCGGCCGCTGCGGGCCCCGCGACGAACGCGCCGCCGAGGCCGAGTGCTGTCGCTGCTGCCAGCGCCAGCGAACTCTGCACGAGTTTCTTCTGCATAAGTTGTTGTCTCTCTGTTCTGAGGGATCAATGTCACAAGTTGATGACCTAAGTCACGATAAGGTTACGGGCCGCACTCAGGAACTACCAAAAAAGTACGTCCAAAACTGTGAACTTAATGACCGAAACTTCAGCAGATGTACAAACTGACTTGTCGGCATCTTCCGGGAGACCGCCGCCATGAATAGACGGTGCCCCCGGTCAGAAGACCGGGGGCACCGTCGGTGAGTTCAGCCGCCCGTCAGACGGTCAGCATCACTGCACTCAGTTGTTGTTCTTGCGACGCATCGTCAAAACGACCGCGGTTCCGCCCACGAGGAGCAGTCCGGCTCCGGCAGCGAGGCCGGTCAGCTCGGCACCGGTGCGAGGCAGGTCAGAACCGCCGTCACCGTTTCCGTCATCGTCGTTTCCGTCGCCGGCTCCGCCATCGGCATTGCCGTCGTCGTTGTTGCCGTCGTCATCTCCGCCGGATCCGCCACCGGATCCGTCTTCGTCAGCGACAACCTCGAAGGAACCGGTCAGTGCCGACTCATCCTCGGTGTCGTTGTCGCCGGTGACCTCGACGTCGTACTTACCGAGGTACGCCTCGGGGTTCTCGGCGCTGGTGCCGTAGATCGAGAATGCGGCAGCGCCGTTCTCGTTTGCGGTCTCGTCCAGCTTGATGCCTTCGACGCCTTCGGGACCGTTGGCAACCTCGAGGGTCACCTTCTCACCCTCGTCGAAGCCCTTGACCGTGATCGTCACGCCGTTGTCTTCCTTCACGAAGTCGGAAGCGGCGATCTGCTTGGGATCGATGCTGATCTCACGCTCGGCAGGAGCAGGGGTCTCGGACTCGTCCTTCTCAACGGTCACGTCGAATTCGGTCGTCTTGGATTCCTGTCCATCGACGATCGCCGTCGCGGTGACGTTGTAGTCGCCTTCGGCCTTGGGGCCTTCGACGGAGAAGTTTCCGTCCTTGTCAGCCGTGACGGTCTCAGAACCGTTCTCGGCCTGCGGCTTTGCCTGGGTGCCCTTTTCGCCTTCAGCGGCTTCCCACTTGACCTCGACCTCGGCACCGGCCTCAGCCTTGCCCTTGACCTTGCCCTCGGACTCAATCGTCTGGTCTTCGGCCTTCGGAGCGGCAGGAGCCTCCGGGGTCTCCTCGCCCGGCTTCTCAAGGTTGAAGTCCGTGCCGGACTCCTCGAGCGAGTGGTCCAGGTCGGCAACCCAGGTGAACGAGGTGTTCGCGTCGAGGTCGCCGCCGCCGGAGATGACACCCACAGCGGTGTTGCCCTGGTAGACGCCGCCGCCGGAGTCGCCCGGCTGCGAGAATGGCTTGTCGATCGGAGCGGTCACGCCGAATCCGTGGACCCAGCGTCCGCCGACGTTCTGGTAGTCGAAGTCGTATTCCGAGCGCGGCAGAACCTTGCCCTCGGTCTTACCGGTGGTGCGACCGGACTTGCTGATGGCACCGTCCTTATGCTCGCCGACCTCGGTGATCTCGGTGGTCGACTTGGACAGGTCGTCCGAATCGGCGGTCGACCAATCGGTGATGCCGTTCTTGACGTTGTACTTCGACTCGTCGACGTTGATCACTGCGAAGTCGATGTCGGACTCGCTGGGCTTGGGCCACTCGTTCTGGTCTGCGCCTTCGAGCAGGTCGCCGCCGAAGTTGGCGAAGCCCCACTTGCCGACGACGCCGTTGCCGGAGGCCTGGAAGCCTTCTCCGCCATTGGCCTGGGAGATCGAAGGCTTCTCGGTCTGGTCGACCGTGGTGTCGCCGTCGAACTCGTTGGTGTCTTCGTTGATGATCTTTGAGCAGTGTCCGGCGGTGAGGACGACGGGCTTGCCGTCACCGTCCCAGCCGGAGAATCCGGTCGAGCAGACTCCGCCACCCTCGCCGGCCTTGACGAGGTAGCCGGCACCGCCGACGAGGTCGTTCTTCGCGTAGGGCTTCAGTTCCTTGATGCCCTCGGTGACCTTGATGTTCTGGTACTTCTTTTCGAGCTTCTTGATCTCGTCGGTCTTCTTGGCAACACCGATGCTCAGCTCGCCGCCCTCGGTGCCGTAGGCGTTGACGCCTTCGACGCCGGACAGTGCCTTCTGAACGTGAGCTTCACTCTGAACGTTCAGCTTCTGCGGAGCCTTGTCAGCCATCGCCGGCGAGGCGACGAGTGCGCCGCTCAGGCCCAGCGCAGCTGCGGCGCTGATCGCCAGCGAACTCTGCACGAGTTTCTTCTGCATAAGGTCGTTTTCCTTGATCGTTGTCGATGCTTCGATTGCCCGACCCCTTCAACTCGACTCCCCGCATCTGAGCGGCTCGGGTCTCCGGTGTCAGATTTCCAACCGTGTGAAAGGTTACGGTTTGATCACGACGCATTGCAAAAACCATCAATGTTGCAGGTGAACACAACTTACAGAAGTCGGACTACGCAAGCTGTCCTGTCTTCTTCCAGGGGCCTCGAAACCGGTGCCGTTATGATCAGGGGCATGCCGAACCACACAACGCTTCGCACCCTTGCCGCCGCGAGACCTGCATCGAGGCTCGCGCTCGGACTTGCTGCCCTCGCTCTCACACTGCCGTTGGCGGCCTGTGACACCGGTGTCGATCCGCGCAATCCCAGTTCCCCCTCCCCCGCCGAATCCAGCGAAACTGCAGCCCCCAGCGACGAAGCGTCCAAGATGGACCCCACCGGAAAGTGGTCCTCACCGGAGAAGGGGGATCCGTTCCTCGAATTCGCTGACGACGGTTCCCTGGAAGGTTCTGACGGCTGCAATGCGATCGTCACCACGTGGAAGGTCAAAGGCGACGAGATCGCCATCGATTCCTTCATGTCGACTCAGAAGGCCTGCGCCGGTGTCGATACCTGGCTGAGCAAGGCCTCAACGGCCACCATCGAGGGCGATGTCATGAAGGTCAAGGACAGCAACGGAAAAGTCATCGGCGGACTGGAGAAGGACGACAAATGACACAGGAACTCATCGGCCGCTGGATTGCCCAGACGAACGAGCGGGCCTTCCTCGAATTCTCCGAGGACGGCTCACTGCGTGGCAGCGACGGCGCCAACAACCTTGTGACCTCATGGTCGGCTGAACCCGAGGGTTTGATGATCAAGTCCTCGATGATGACGCTCAAGGCCGCTCCCGGAATGATCACTTGGGTTCCCAAAGCCAGAAGGGTCGAACCCGATGGCGACCGCCTGCAGCTCTTCGATGCTGCGGACAACCACCTCGGTGATCTTCATCGTCAGCCCCCGGGCACCACTCACAAGCTGGGCGGTCGTTAGATGGCCGGGGGTCTGATCGCGCTCCTCGACGATGTGGCCGCGCTGGTCAAGCTTTCGGCTGCCAGCCTCGACGATGTCGCCGCGGGTGCGTCGCGAGCCAGTGCCAAAGCCGCGGGCGTCGTCATCGACGATGCGGCGGTGACGCCGAAATTCGTCGAAGGAGTGGACCCGAAGCGTGAGCTTCCGATCATCAAACGCATCGCGTTCGGATCGCTGTTCAACAAGCTCATCATCATCCTCCCGGTCATTCTGCTGCTCAGTCAGTTTCTTCCTTGGCTGCTGACTCCGCTGCTCATGGTCGGCGGCACCTACCTGTGCTTTGAGGGCGCCGAGAAGGTCTTCGAGAAGCTCGGGTGGATCGCCCACCATGAGAAGGAGACCCCGGCCGCCGAGCAGGCGACCGATGGTGCGGCAGCAGAGAAGAAAGTCGTGCGGTCGGCCATCACAACTGACTTCGTCCTCAGCTGCGAGATCATGGTCATCGCCCTCAACGAGGTGGCCGGTGAGTCCCTGACGAGCCGTGCCGTCATTCTCGCCGTCGTCGGCCTTGCGATCACCGTCGGTGTCTACGGTGTCGTCGCGCTCATCGTGAAGATGGATGACATCGGTCTGCATATGGCGAGGAAGGACTCCCCCGGACAGCAGAAGTTCGGACGATTCCTCGTCGAGGCCATGCCGAAGCTGCTCGCGCTCCTCTCCGTCGTCGGCACCTTCGCCATGCTGTGGGTCGGAGGCCATATCATCCTCGTCGGCACCGATGAACTCGGCTTCCACGCCCTCTACGGCTTCGTTCACCACCTCGAAGAGCCTGTCGCCGCAATCGCGGCCGTCGGCGGTTTCCTTGGGTGGCTGGTCAACACGTTCTTCTCCCTCATCCTCGGCGCGATCTGGGGAGGAATCGTCGTCGGCATCATCTTCGGCGTCAAAGCGCTCTTCAAACGCAAGAGCACTTCGGATGGGACGCACGCGCCCGCCGAGGCGGGGCCGCACTCAGATCAGTCCCGAACGTAGTCGTCCGGTCGACTCCGGCTCAGCGCTGAGCGAATGTCTTCTTCGGCGCTCCTGCCACGATCATCGGAGCGCCTGTCACCGGATCGTCGATGACCGTGCACTCGATGCCGAAGACCTCGTGGACGAGTTCCGAGGTGATGATCGTCTCCGGCGGTCCCTGAGCGACGATGGAACCGTCCTTCATCGCGATGATCTCATCGGCGTACCGGCAGGCTTGGTTGAGGTCGTGAAGCACGGCGACCAGCGTGTGCCCGTATTCGTGATTGAGCTGCGAGAACAGGTCGAGCAGCTCGATCTGGTAGGCGACGTCGAGGAAAGTCGTCGGTTCGTCGAGCAGCAGGAGCGATGTCTCCTGAGCGAGCACCATGGCCACCCAGACACGTTGGCGTTGGCCTCCGGAGAGCTCGTCGACGAGCCGTGAAGACAGCTCTTCGGTGTTCGTCGCCCGCAGCGCCGACAGCACGGCTGCTTCATCGGAGTCGGTCCACTGGCGCAAGAACGACTGGTGGGGATGCCGACCACGGGAGACGAGTTCGGCAACCGTGATCCCGTCCGGGGCGATGGACGACTGCGGGAGAAGACCCAGGCGTTGGGCGATCTTCTTCGTCTTCATCTTCTCTATGTTGTTCCCGTCGAGCAGCACTGTGCCCTTCGCCGGCGGCAGGAGCCGCGCGAGTGCTCGCAGCAGGGTCGACTTGCCGCAGGCATTGGGGCCGACGATGATCGAGAACTTTCCGTCAGGAATGCTCACATCGAGATCACTGACGATCTGACGCTGGTCATAGGCCAGATCGAGGTTCTCGGCGATCAGCGGTGACGATGCGCCCACAGTATTGGGAATGCTCATGATGCCTTCCGAGCTTCTTGGATGAGGAGCCAGATGAGATAGATGCCGCCGATGCTCACGGTGATCACGCCGACGGGCAGCTGGATGTCGCCGAACGCATGCTGGGCGATGAGGTCGGCGGCGACGAGGAGCAGCGCTCCGACTGCCGCAGAGGTCAACAGGCTGGTGCCCTGCGCCCGCGCGATTCGCCGTCCGATCTGCGGAGCCGCCAAGGCGACGAAGGCGATCGGGCCGGCAGCGGCAGTGACCACGGCGACGAGGGCGACGGCGATGACGATGAGCACGGCGCGGATGGGCTCATTACGCACACCCAGGGCCTTCGCCGTATCGTCGCCGAGTTCCAAGGTCCCGAGGTCCCGGGAGAAGAGTCCGCAGGCCAGTCCGAGAACGATCGTGGCCACAGCGGCCGGAGCGATCGTCGACCAGCCCATTCCGTTGAGGGTGCCGGCACCCCAGGTGGCGGCGGCCATCGCGAGCTCAAGATCGGCGCGCATGATCAGCCAGGTGTTGAAGGCATTGAGCATGGCCGTCAGAGCGATTCCGACGATGATGAGCCGGAACCCCTGCACTCCGCCTTTCCACGTGAGCAGGTAGACGACCAGTGCGGTGAGGAGTCCCCCGATGATCGCTCCTGCCGCGGTGGAGACGAAGCTCGTGCCGAAGACGATGATCGTGACGATGCCTCCGGTGTAGGCACCGGTGGAGAAGCCGATGATGTCCGGAGAACCCAGTGGGTTGCGCGTCAGTGATTGGAATACGGCTCCGGAGACTCCGAGCCCGGCTCCGAGGACGATGCTGGCGATGATGCGCGGTGCCCGCCATTCGCCCACGACTGTGTTGACGATGCGCTTCTCCGCGACCCCGAACAGGCCTTGGAAGACCTCGGTCGGAGTCAGCGAGAACTTGCCGAGCATGAGACCGGCGAAACCGCAGGCCAAGGCGAGGAGAGTGATGATTCCGGCAGTGATGACGACCCGCATATCGATGCGGAATCCGAAGACGCGCAGCATGGGCCGGCCGAAGTCGACCGTCTCCCCCGGCAAGGCGCGCGGGTGCGCGGTGAGGGTGCGGTCGGGAACCGCGACGTTGGTGGATTTCACAGACCGCTCGCCTTCTTCCGTCGGACAAGGGCGATGAGCACCGGAGCACCGACGAACGCGGTGACGACTCCGACCTGGAGTTCGCCGGGCTTCATCACGACTCTGCCGATGACGTCCGAGGCCAGGAGCAGAATAGGTGACAGGACGACCGAGTAGCCGAGGATCCAGCGCTGGTCGGGACCGACGATCCACCGTGCGATATGGGGAATCATCAGACCGATGAATCCGATCGGCCCGGCTGCGGCCGTGGCCGCTCCGGCGAGGAGGGTCACGGCGAGGATGGAGAGCACCCGCGTGCGATTGACCGAGGTGCCGAGGCTGGCGGCCAGGTCATCGCCGAGAGCCACGGCGTTGAGTGAGTGGGACAATGCCAGTGCGAGCACTGTGCCGATGACGATGAACGGCAGGATCGCGGTGATCGTATCGAAATCACGGCCGGCGATCGCGCCGACGTCCCAGGACCGGAATGCGTCGAAAGCGCGTTCGTTGGTCAGCAGGATCGCCTTGGTCAGTCCGGTGAGCACTGCGGCGACGGCGACTCCGGCCAGGGTCAGGCGAATCGGATCAACCGTGCGGCTGCGGCCTGCGGAACCGATGACATAGACCCCGACGGTGGCGACGAGGGCTCCGGCGAAGGCGAACCAGATGTATCCGGTGATCGAGGAGATCCCGAAGAACGCGACACCGATCGTGATCGCCAGGGACGCTCCGGCGTTGACGCCGAGGATGCCCGGATCAGCCAGGGGGTTGCGGGTCAGGGCTTGAATGAGCCCGCCGGCCAGGCCCAGTCCCATTCCGACGAGGATGCCGAGGACTGTCCGCGGCAGCCGCAGTTCGAGGACGACGAGCTGATCGTCGCTGCCGGTGGGGGCGAAGAAGGCTCCAAGGACTTCCGAGATCGGCATGTCCCGCGCCCCGATAGCCAGTGACGCCGCGATGGCGACGACGAGCGTGATGAGTGCCGCGACGAGTCCCAGCGCTCTTCTGATCCACAGGCTGCCACCGGTCGGATGACTGGTGTCGGTATGCGGTTTCGCCTCGGCAGAGGTGGCGGAACCGGTCATCGAGGTGGTCCTTCGAGTTATTAGGCGGTCAGGTGACTAAGGGCAGGCTAACCACACTGTAACTCACCGGACCACCTCAGCCAAGCGAGAGAGGTCTCACTCGGCCGTGATCTTGCCGATCCTCTCGGACACCTGTCGCTGAATCCGCGAGAGCATTCCGCTCATTCCGCGCAGCCTCAGCGGGCTGACGATCTCCGACATCGACAGCCGCAGGGGCAGGTCGGCGGGAACCGACAGGATCGCCTCGGCGCTGGCTCCGTCGAGCCCTTCGTGCAGGATCCCGGCGAAGCCGCGCGTGGTCGGCGCCTCCGGAGGTGCGGAGAAGTGCAGCCGCACTTCCGCCTGCTCCCCCGCCTCGGGGTCGGCCACCTCGGTGACGAGGAAGATCGGCGACTGGCATTCGGGCACGGGCTCGAGCAGCTCCGGATGGTCCGTGTACTTCTCCGGCAGGTCGGGAAGGTCCGTCGCGAATTCCAGAAGCACCTGGAGACGGTCATCGGCCGGGGTTTCGGCAAAATCCGTGACGATCTCTGCCAGAGCCTCCGGCAGGTCGTCGATCTTGGGCGTCGTCGTCTCAGTCATCAGCGTCCGCGAATCTCTCCGGGTTCTGCTCCGGTGACGATCGGCACGCCGACGACGTTGCCCCATTCGGTCCAGGAACCGTCGTAGTTGCGCACGTTGCTGTAACCGAGGAGGTGCTTGAGGACGAACCAGGTGTGGCTGGAGCGTTCGCCGATCCGGCAGTAGGCGATGACCTCATCGCTCTCGCCCAGTCCCGCCTGCTCGGTGTAGAGCTCCTTGAGTTCGGCTGCGGACTTGAAGGTGCCGTCTTCGTTGGCTGCCTTGCCCCACGGCATCGACTTCGCGCCAGGGATATGGCCGCCGCGCAGCGCTCCCTCCTCCGGGTAGGCGGGCATATGGGTGCGTTCGCCGGTGTATTCCTCCGGGCTGCGCACATCGATGAGCGGCAGTTCGCCGAGGCTGTCGCGGACCTCGGGCAGGAAGGCGCGGATGACCGAATCGTCGCGTTCGACGACAGGGTATTCGGTGGGTGAGGGCTTCGGCTTCTCGGTGGTCATCTCGCGGCCTTCGGCCTGCCATTTCGCGCGACCGCCGTCCATGAGGCGGACGTCTTCGTGACCGAAGAGGGTGAAGACCCACAGCGCGTAGGCGGCCCACCAGTTGGACTTGTCGCCGTAGACGACGATGGTGTCCTCACGCGAGATGCCCTTGGCCGACATGAGTGCGGCGAAGCCTTCGCCGTCGACGTAGTCGCGGGTCACGGGGTCATTGAGTTCAGTGTGCCAATCGACCTTGACCGCTCCGGGAATGTGCCCGGTTTCGTAGAGCAGCACGTCTTCGTCGCTTTCGACGATGACGAGTCCGGGATCGCCTGCATGCTCAGCCACCCAATCGGTGCTGACCAGTCGGGTTCCGTCCGCGTATTCGGCGAACTTCTCTGCGGGATCGGCCGGGATCGAAGTGCTCACGCATTCCTCCTGAGAGTTTGAGTCCAATTGTGCTCGTCGCTGTGGCAACGTCGAGCGCGTTCAGCATATTCCTTTTCAGGGGCGGCTGAGGAATGTCGTCAGTGCTGAGACGAACTCCCGCGGCTTCTCCGAATGCACCCAGTGTCCCGAGCCTTTGACGGTGAGCAGGGTGGTGCGTGGGAACAGACTGCGCATGTGCGGCAGGTCTTCACGGTCGACGTAGTCCGACTTCTCGCCGGCGACCCAGAGGACGCGGTGGTCGAATACGGCATCGCCCATGTCCGGGAAGCCCCCGATGATATCGAGGCTCGAATGCAGGAGGTCGAGGTTGGGCTGCCAGGAATATCCCGCCGAGGTGGGGCGCAGGTTCTGCAGCAGGAATCCCCTGATCGCAGCCTCCGGGATCGGGTCCCGAAGTGCCTCATCAGCCTCGGTGCGCGATTCGATCCGATCGAGATCGAGGGCGGCGAGGCTGGAGAGCAGATGGTCGAACACTCCGGTGGACCCGCCGGCGTTGGGGCCGATGTCGACGACGACGAGGCGGTCGATGAGTTCCGGGTGACGCAGGGCGAGCACCATGGCGACCTTTCCACCGAGGGAATGTCCGACCAGGTGCACGGGCTGGTCGTCGGGGCCGACCGCCTCGACGATATGGGCGGCCACGGCGTCGGCGAGCTCGACGTAGTCGAAGGTCTCGGTCCAGTCGGACTCGCCGTGGTTGGGCAGGTCGATCAGAAGGCTGGAGAACTCGGGTTCGATGTCCTTGGCGATGCGGGTGAAGTTCTTGCCTCGGCCGAACAGGCCGTGGAGGAAGACGACCAGGCGCCCGGATTCGCCCACGCGAGTGCTGTTGATGGTGGTCACGATCCCAGCCTAGCCCGTGACGGCACGTTCGAGGCTCTCCAGTGAGGCGTCGAGGAACTCGGCGGGGAACGGAGGGAATCCCCCGAACTCCTCCCGAGTCGCCTCCGTCGTGGCGGACCAGTCATAGGTCAGGGCCACCTCGGTGCCGGCATCGGTCTCGGTGAGGTCGTAGCGCCACCGCCACCCGCCCGGGACGATCCGTCCGGATTCGTCGGCCTGGCCGGGATCCCAGCCGATGGCGTACGGAGGCTCGAAGGTGGTGACGGTGTTGTCGATGCGGTACGCCCCGCCCACGACGTCGAGGTACATATCCATGGAGAACACCTGGCCGACCGCCGTGATGGGGGCGCCGTCGATGGCGCCGCGAACCCAGTCGCCGGGTTCGGTCTCATGGTGGCGTCGCGGGTCCGCCAGCAGTGCGAAGATCTTCTCGGCGGAGACGGGGATCGTGCGAGTGTGCACGAGCCGGTCGTTCGGGGCCTGCGGCTGTTCGCTCATGTCTTCACACTATGTATCCGCGCTCCGCCGAACAAGAGATCCGTGGGGACTTCATTCATCGGTGACCGGTGCAGACGCGGGTAGGGTGAGGTCATGCACTTCTCCGAATATGACACTCGCCTTGCCGGTTACGCGGTCATCGTCAATGACGACGACGAAATCCTCCTCAGCTGGTTCAACGGCGGGAAGGACCGCCTGCACGCGATCTGGACGCTGCCCGGCGGCGGAATCGAGTTCGACGAGAGCATCGAAGCGGGCACGATCCGGGAGATCAAGGAGGAGACCGGCTTCGACGCCGAACTGGTCCGCCCCCTGACCACACATTCATTCACGGAGTCACGTCGCAATCCGGCTTTCGGCGACTCGACGGCTCGCCCCTTCAAAGGAGCCCGCGTCGTCTATGAGGCTCGGATCATCGGGGGCACCCTGGGCACTCTCGAAGTCGATGGGACGACGGATCGGGCGGAATGGCTGCCGATCGATTCGCTGCAAAGTGTGCGGCACGCCCGCATCATCGACCTCGGCCTCGATGTGTGGCGTGCCGCCGTGTGAGTTCTGCTTAAGTTCTGCGCAGGGGCGCGCAGCAGCGCTCGTCAGTCGGTTACTTCACCTTGTCGGCGATGAGTCCCGGGAGCTGCTCCGCGGTGTACTCGGCCGAGAGGATCGAGTTGAGTGAGAACGCCTTGCGGATGTCGTCGTTGTCCTTGGTCAGAACGAAGTCGTGTCCGTCTTCGACGGCCGGGATGCGCTTGTAGGCAGCATCCTCGGTGACTTCCTTGTCCTCGATGTAGATCGGGAACGTCAGAAGCAGGTCTGCGTCGAGTTGATCGAGGTTCTCCTCGGAGATCGGAACGGAGAAGCCTTCGGCCTTCATTCCCGCAATCGTCTCGGACTGCTTGAAGCCGAGCTGCTCCATGACCTGCACACGACCTGACTCCTCGACATAGGCACCCCAGCCCTCGGAGGTCTTCGCTGCCACGGTCACGGACTTGTCCTTGAACTCCGGATGAGCTTCGCGCGCATCGGCGTAGGTCTTGTCGAGGTCGTCGAGCAGCTTCTTCCCGTCGTCGGCCTTGCCGAGTGCCTGGGAGACGAGCTCGACCTGCTGGTCCATCGTCGTCAGGTAGTTGTCGCCGCCTTCGGGAACTCCGACCGTCGGAGCGATCTCGGAGAGGCGGTCGTAGCGCTTCTTCTCTCCGGAGCTGTTCGTATCGAGGATGACGTCGGGCTCCAGGGCGGCGATGGCCTCGTAGTCGGGTTCCATCGTCTCGATGATCTCCGGAGCTTCGTCGTAGAGATCCTCGGCCCAGGGGCCGACGCCCGCGCCGCCGAACTCGACCCAGTCGGAGGCGCCGACGGGCTGGACGCCGAGCGCCAGCGCGGTCTCGGCATCACCCCACCCCAGAGCCACGACCCTCTGCGGATCGGCAGGCACATCGACGGCGCCGAATTTCGTTTCGACGGTGGGACCCGAGGCTTCCTCGGCTGTGCCCCCTCCTCCGCCGCAGCCGGCGAGGACGAGGACAGAGGCAATCACTGGGGCGAGAATACGGCGCATGGAATCCTTCTTGAGTAGTTAGGCGAGCCTAGCTTAACTCATTTTTCCGGTGGTGTGATTCCCACCGCGAGGCCGCCTCGGCGAGAAGCGACCCCCCGGGTCAGGACGCCTTGATCTCAAGTCCCTCGACGTCCATGTCATCGAGGGCGGCCATTCGTGAGCGCCGGCCGGTGACGATGCGGTGGATGACCCACAGGAGCAGGAACGCGGGAAGCCCGGCATAGGCGCTGGCCACCTGGAGCAGCTGGCCGTTGACGATGGCCTGCACGTTCTGGCCGATGATGACGACGATGAGCATGATGAGCGCGATGACCGGCCCGATCGGGAACAGCGGCGCCTGGTAGGGCAGGTCCGCAACATTGTGCCCCTGCCGCACATAGGCGCGGCGGAACCGGAAGTGACACCATGCGATGCCGACCCAGACGATGAAGCCGGAGAGTCCGGAGACGTTCATCAGCCAGGTATAGGCCCCACCGTCGCCCATGATCTCGGTGAGGAATCCGAACAGGCCGATCATGGCGGTGGCCAGCAGCGCCATGACGGGGACTCCGCGTTCGTTGAGACGGGCGAACAGCCTCGGCGCGGTTCCCTCTTTGGCCATGGCGTAGAGCATGCGGGTGGAGGCGTAGAGGCCGGAGTTGCCGGCCGAGAGGATCGCGGTGAGGATGACGGCGTTCATCATCCCGGCGGCCACGGCGATGCCGGCGCGCTCGAAGACGAGCGTGAACGGCGAGGCGGTGATGTCCTCGTTGTTCGCCGAGGCCAGCAGAGAGGGGTCCGTGTAGGGCAGGAGGAACCCGATGACGGCGATGGCGCCGATGTAGAAGAGCATGATGCGCCAGAACACGGTGCGGATGGCTCGCGGCATGTCCTTGCGAGGGTTCTCCGACTCCCCTGCGGTGACGCCGACGAGTTCGGTGCCCTGGAACGAGAACCCGGCGATCATGAACACGCTGATGACAGACATCCATCCGCCGACGAACGGAGCCTCGCCCGTCGTCCAGTTGCTCATTCCGGGTGAGGTTCCGCCGAGGATGCCGAAGATCATGAGAACGCCGAGGACGAGGAACGACAGGACGGCTGTGACCTTGATGGCGGCGAACCAGAATTCGCCTTCGCCGAAGGCCTTCGCGGACAGGAAGTTCAGCCCGGCGAGGAGGATGAGGAAGACCGCCGCCCAGATCCATGACGGCACATCGGGGAGCCAGAAGGACATGATGACACCGGCTGCGACGAGTTCGGCGGCCAAGGTGATCGCCCAGTTGAACCAGTAGTTCCAGCCCATGGCGAAGCCGAATGAGGGGCTGACGTATTTGGTGCCG
Organism: Brevibacterium pigmentatum; assembly: GCF_011617465.1. Taxonomy (NCBI): domain Bacteria; kingdom Bacillati; phylum Actinomycetota; class Actinomycetes; order Micrococcales; family Brevibacteriaceae; genus Brevibacterium; species Brevibacterium pigmentatum. Next base: position 1,528,824 of record NZ_CP050153.1, on the reverse strand, counting down.
TAGGTGTGGAACGATCCGGCCACCGGCAGGTGGGTCGACATCTCACCGAGGGACTGCATGACGAAGAGGACCATGATGCCGATCGCGGCGTAGGCCAGGAGGGCACCGCCGGGTCCGGCCTGTGAGATCGTGCCGCCTGAGCCGAGGAAGAGTCCGGTGCCGATGGCACCGCCGATGGCGATCATCTGCAGGTGGCGAGACTTCAGTCCCCGTCGGAGTCGGCGTTCTTCGCTCGCCGAGGCGGCTGTCATTCCCATGGTCATCCTCGTTCGTGGTTCGGCAGGTCCGCGCACGAGGACCCTGGCCATTCCTACCACACACGGGCCCGTTCGAGGCCGATGGGGACGCAGTCTGGGAGGAGGGTCACATCCGCTCGGGTGGGGATTCGAGCAGCTGCAGTATCGGCTTGAGCGCGGAGCGGATGCTGATGACGCGGAACGCCTGGTCGCGGGCGAACGCGAAGAGGCGGGACCGGCCGAACATCAGTCGGGCCAGAGACCGCGAATTGTCGTGAGCGGCCTCGACTCGCGGCCTTTGGCGGACTTCGAAACGCTCGAGTGCGGCCACCGATTCGGAGGCAGCAGGTGAACGATCTGCGCTTAAGGCTGTCCTGGGCCGAGTGGCCAGGGCGGAGAGTTCGCCGGCGAGCACTCCGGCCGATTCCATCGCCATGCCGGCACCGATTCCGGCCGTGGGGAGGAACCCAGCCGCCGCATCACCGAGCAGAACGGTCCGCCCGTGGCACCACCGGTGTGCCCGTGAATCCCGCAGCGGCCAGAAGAAGGGTGATTCCGCCTCCTCGACCGCGGTGAGACAGGCGTCGATCCGCGGCGTCAGCACCGTGAGACGGTTGCGGACCTCGGCGGCGAATCGTCGTGGGCCGAGCGGCTGCCGGGAGCCGGGACAGCCGAGGAAGACGCCGATTCCGTCCTTGACCGGATACATTCCGAGGAAGAATCCGTCGCCCCAGATCTCATCGACGGCACTCTGATCATCATCGGCTTCGGCCCAGCAGACCCATCCGCCCCAGGTCGTGTCCACTGCCGACACGGGCGACGGCCCGTCGGCGCCTGTCGCGGCGGGCTTGGCGTTCTTTCCGGGGTCGGTCAACGCAGTCTTGCCGTTTACGAGTCCGCGGGTGCGGGAGTTCATTCCGTCAGCGATGATGACGACATCGAAATCGTGCTCTACATATTGGCCCCCATGGCCTCCTTGGGCCAGAGTCACAGTGGCTCCGGCTTCGGACAGTTCTGTCACTGTGGTGTCGAAGGCGATCGGGCAGTCGGCTGCGGTGAGCACGTCGAGAAGCGCTGCGCGGGAGATTCCGCGGTAGTCGCCGTAGTCGGCCAGCAGGTCACCGAGGTGGTCCCGCCTGAGGACTCTGCCGGTATGCGCATGGGCGATATAGCGGTCGATGCCGACGCTGGATTCGAGGTAAGCCTCCCGGCAGTCGAGTTCATCGATGATGGGATCGACCATCGGCATGAGGGCGAGCATGTATCCGGCGCGGTTGTCGCCGATCATGCGGCCGGAATCGGCCGAGCGGTCAATGAGGACCGGGTGCATTCCGCGGCTCCTGAGCAGCTGCGCCAGGGTGATTCCGGCGATTCCGGCTCCGACGATGAGGATGCGCGGCTCTTCTGGACTCACGTCTTTCAGCTGGTCGTCGACCGTTGCCGCGGTAATCATGCGTGGGCTCCTTCGTCGGACCAGTTCAATGCGCCGCCCTCCATGTGGACCATCTGGTCCAAACGGTAACACCGTTTGGACCAGATGGTCCATAGACGGGCCGACAATTGTTAGACTGACGTCGTGTACGAGACAGCGTTGGCGCGTATGCGCCCCGAGAAGCGCGCTGCGCTCATCGATGCCGCAGCGAGGGAATTCGCTTCGCGGACGTTCGAGGAGGCGTCGCTCAATCGCATCATCGCCACCTGCGGGATGAGCAAGAGCTCCTTCTACCACGTCGTCGATTCGAAGGACGACCTCTTCGCCCTCGTCGTTGCCGATCTCGCCGCATCCGCCCGCCGGTTCTGGACACCGCCGGCTCCGGAGACTTTCTCAGACGGATTCTGGGACCGAGCACGCTCGGTCTGGGTCAACATCGCGCGCACATGGCCGGAGAGCCCGGAGCTCACGCGTCTGTGGCACATCGCCTATGCGAATGCGGACAGTCCCGCAGTCCGGGAGCTCGCCGGCCATGTCGAAGAGTGGGTGCGCGCCGTACTCATCGTCGGGCGTGGGGCCGAGGCGATCGATGCTGATTGTCCACTCGAGCTCCAGACCCTGTCGGTGTTCTCACTGCTGCGCACTTTCGATGAAAGAGCTCTGACACTGACGGAGGACGACAGCGCGGCCGTCGATCCGGCGGAGATCTCGGTCCATCAGTTCCGACTGCTCACACGTCTGCTGCAGGCCTGACCGAGACTCACAGGGAGTCGGCTGGCAGCTCCCGGTCTGAGGCCGCTCACTGGGGCAGGCCGCGAACGAGTTCGGGGCCGAGGTCGGAGATGCTGCGGGCGCCCATGAGTCCCATGGCGGTGAGGATCTCCTGCTGGATGAGGGCGATCGCCCTCTGGACTCCTCGCTCACCGCCGGCCATAAGGCCATAGAGATACGCCCTGCCGATGAGCACGAAGTCCGCCCCGGCACACAGTGCGGCGACGACGTCGGTGCCGGACATGATCCCGGAGTCGAAGATCAGCTCCATCTCCGGTCCGACCTCCGCACGAACTTCGGCCAGTGAGGTCAGCGAGTCCGGAGCCCGATCAAGCTGACGGCCGCCGTGATTGGAGACGACGAGTCCATCGGCTCCGACGGATTGGGCGCGCTGGGCATCCTCGGCGGTGAGAATGCCTTTGACGAACAGTCGCCCGTTCCACTGTTCGCGGATCCACCGCAGGTCATCGAGGTCGAGAGTCGGATCGAACATCGTTGCTGTCATCTCCGCCAGGGACTGGGAGGTGTTCGACAGTGACGCGTACTTCGGCGGTTCGGTGGTGAGGAAATTGAACCACCAGCCGGGGCGATAGGAGGCGTCGAGGATGGTCCCCAGCGTCAGACGGGGTGGGATCGTCAGACCGTTGCGGTGATCACGCAGACGCTGACCGGTGATCGGGGTGTCGACGGTGACCAGCAGGGTCTCGTATCCGCTGGCGGCGGCCCGCTGGATCAGGTCGAGGCTGCGCTGCCGGTCCTTCCACAGGTAGAGCTGGAACCACCGGGTGGAATCCGGTGCCGCCTGCGCGACGTCTTCGACAGAGGTGGTGCCCATCGTCGACAGTGAGAACGGGATTCCGGCCTTAGCCGCCGCACGCACTCCGGCGACTTCGCCTTCGGAGTGCATCATGCGTGTGTATCCGGTCGGGGCGATGCCGCAGGGCAGTGCGGTTCGGGTGCCGGCGATCGTCGTCGACGTGTCCGGGGCGTCGACTCCATGGAGGATTCGGGGCAGCAGCTCGACGTTGCCCAGCGCGTCACGGTTCTTCGCCAATGTCCGTTCATCCAGAGCGGCACCGTCGACATAGTCGAACGGAGCCGTCGGCGTCACGCGCTTGGCGATGCGGCGGAGGTCCCAGATGTCTGCGGCCGACTCCAACCTCGCGGCGACTCGGTCGAGGCGGGGCAGGTCGAACTGGAGCAAGGGGGCGAGCTCTTTGAGATCAGGCAGTCGGCGTTTCATTTCTCTCCTCATTCTCGGCCCAGGTGGCGGTTCTCGGTCCGATCCTTTCACTCCCGGTTGAGGTAGGCGAGCACTGCCTCGACGCGGCGGCTCGTCGTCTCCCCCGCTTGGAGGCCGAGTTTGTCGAAGATCGCGCTGATGGCCTTCTCGACGGAGCTGACCGAAACGAAGAGTCGCTCGCCGATACCCCGGTTCGACAGTCCTTCGGCCATCGCTTCGAGCACTTCGCTTTCCCGCGGAGTGAGGGTCGACAGCGTGTTCTGCCTCTCCGAGGTGGTGAGCAGCTGACGGACGACGTCGGGGTCGATGACCGTTCCGCCCTCGGCAATCCGATGGACCGAATCGAGGAACCGGTCGATGTCGGTCACCCGGTTCTTCAACAGGTAGCCGACGCCCACGGACTCGGTGCTCAGCAGCTCTGTCGCATACTCGCGCAGCACGTATTGGCTGAGCACAAGCACGCCGATGTCAGGAAAACGCCGTTTGATGGCCAACGCCGCCTCCAGCCCTTCGGTGGTGTGGGTCGGCGGCATCCGCACGTCGACGATCGCCAGGGTCGGTCGCAGCTCGGCGACCGCCCGCAGCAGCTCGCTCCCGTCTCCGACGGACGCGACGACGCTGATCCCTTCGTCTTCGAGGAGACTGCGGACGCCTTCACGCAGCAGCACCGCATCATCAGCGAGGACGACGCGCATCTGGTTCTCCGTCTGTATCTCTGTCATGGTCACCTCTAGCTCTTCTCACTTTTCATGCTGCCCATCTGTGCTTCGGTACCGAGCGGGATCCGGGCGCTCACCGTCGTGCCCGTGCCCTCTGCGGATTCAACATCGAGACTCCCGTCGAGGGCACCGACCCGTCGTGCTAGCCCTTGGAGTCCTCCCCCGCGCGGATCCGCTCCGCCGCGGCCGTCATCGGAGATGGTCACTGTCAGTGCCGTCTGCGCCTCGGCGACGATGCTCACCGTGATCTCGGTCGCCTCGGCGTGTTTGACGACGTTCGTCACGGCCTCACGAACAACGAAGTAGGTCGCGGATTCCACTGCGGGCGGAAATCTGCCTTCCGGCACGGTCTGGAGGGTCAGCGGTACGGGGCTGCGCCCGGCGATCCGCTCGAGCACGGGCCGAAGCCCATGCTCATCCAGCGCTGTGGGATAGACCCGCCAGGCGACTTCCCGCATCTCGTCGATGAGGTCCTGGGACTGGACCAGCGCATCGTCGAGCAGGGATTCGGTCTTCACCGGATCCGAGGCCCTCCTGGCGCGCGCGATGAGCACAGACAGGGACACGACGTTCTGCTGCACGCCGTCGTGCAGGTCGCGTTCGATCCGGCGTCGTTCCTCGTCGATGGCGAGCACGACTCCACGGCGGGTCGTCAGCAGTTCGCTGATGCGGGTGTAGACGGCGAAGGGGCGCTCCACCTCGACGAAATGTGCGTCGATGCGGCCGTGCGCCCAGCTGGCTGCCTCGGCCAGAGCGACGGTTCCGATGAGGTTCGCCGCCCCGTAGAGGACACCGACGAAGAGCGTCGGCTGGGAGATCGACCACATGTCGAACCCGATGTTGACGGCTCCCCCGATGAAGAATCCTTGGAAGAGCGAACCGAGTGTGACGACGAAGAATCCGCCGAGGAGATTCGCTGTGGGGATGATGGCGAGACCTGCGACGAGGGCGTTGCCGAGCAGGAATCGCCGTTTCATCGGTGCAGATGCGAGGACGAGTCCGAATCCGCGGGAGTGCCGGGCGAGTTCCCAGCCCCGGACTCTCGTGGCCATGCGTGAGGTGGGCGGGAGAACGGAGGTGATGACAAGCGGCAGGCACAGCAGACCGCCCCATACGACGGCGAGGACGGACCGCGTCCACCGCGCGGCGAACATCCGTACTTCGGGAGGAAGGCGGGTGGACAGCGCGCTCGGCCAGGGCATGAATCGATCGTAGCAACGCCGATCGCCGACTCACAGGGGTTCGACCCCAGTCTCGGATTCCGGTTTTCCGCAACGGCACCTGCCGGTAGACCGCACCGACTGTGTGCCCGACCGCGTACCGACCTTCCCGCCCGCTGTCTAGCTTGGATAAGTATGGATCTCGCACTCGAGCTGCTCACTGCCTCTCTCACCTCTCCGTGGGTGTACCTGCTCATCGCCCTGGCCGCGGCTCTGGACTCGCTCGTGCCGATTGTGCCCTCGGAGACTCTGCTCATCACCGCTGCGACCTTCGCCGCGACGGGGCAGCCGCACCCAGCAGGGCTCGTCCTCGCCGCTGCGTCCGGAGCTCTCCTCGGCGATCTGGCGGCTCATCTTGTCGGCCGTTTCGCTGCGACCGGGATCGGACGGTGGCGACGGTGGTCCCGAATTGAGAAGCTCCTCGACTCCGCCCACACGGCTTTCTCTCGCCGAGGCGGGACTGTGCTCATCGCCGGTCGGTTCGTTCCCGGAGGCCGCAGTCTGGCGACCATCGGCTCCGGCCTGCTCGGGTTCCCGATCCGAAGCTTCCTGCTCTGGGACGGAGTCGGAAGTCTGGCCTGGGCGCTCTATTCGACGGGAATCGGACTCATCGGGGGCACGCTCTTCGAGAACCGGCCGCTGCTCGGGGTCGCCGTCGGCATCGGAATCGCCCTGGCCATCACCAGCAGCGTCGAACTCGCCCGACGCTTGCAGAGCATGCGCCGGCGCCGCCGCACACGCAGCAGGCGCCGCACCCGCAGCAGGAGTCGATTCGACAATCTCCGAGGCCGAGATGTCATGATGGAGAGGATGTCTCAAACACATGTGTGGTACGTCAGCTACGGATCGAACATGGCCCGCGATCGGCTCGCCTGCTATCTGCAGGGCGGGCGACCGCCCGGTGCGAAGGTGACCTATCCGGGCGCCAGAGACAGCACCCTCCCCCAGGCAGAGGCCGGGATCGAGCTGCCCGGGACGATCTACTTTGCCGGAGAGTCGAAAGTCTGGGGCGGTGGCATGGCCTTCTACGACCATTCCGTCCCCGGACCGACACCGGCCAAGGCCTACCTCATCACTGCCGAGCAGTTCGCCGATGTCGCGGCTCAGGAGATGAATCGGCCGCCCGAACCCGACAGTCCGCTGGAGCGGCTCGTCTTCGACCTGCCCTCAGGCAGCTCACATTCTGTGGGCCCCGGCGGTTACGAGACGCTGCTCGTCCTCGATGATGTCGACGGCGTCCCCATGGTCACATTCACCGCAGCCCACGGTTCGACCGACACCGAACACACTCAGCCGCAGGAGCCATATCTGGCGATGCTGCGCACGGGCACGGCTGAAGTCAGGACCGCTTCTGGGCTTCCCCTGCCCGCAGCTGCACAAGTGTGAGGTCGAGCAGAGGAGTCGGCACTCCCAGCTCAGCAGCCTTGAGCGCCATGTCGCCGAGGATGTGCTCCGTTTCGCTCGGCAGCCCAGCCGTCACATCCCGGTAGAGGGATGAGGTGAAGGCCGAACCGTCCTCGGTGAGCATCTGCAGCGTCATGTCGTGAGAGGCCTCCGACACCGGGTGTCCGGCCGCGGCCGCCACGGCTTCGAGTTCGTCGATGATGGCGTGCACGTGCGATCTGCCGCCTGCTGCCATGATCGCCCCGACCGGGGCGCGGAACAGACAGGTGACGACTCCCGCGGCGGCGATGAAGGTCCACTTCTCCCACAGCCCGTCGATGACTCCATCGACGATCTGGAGTTTGAATCCGCGGACGTCGAGGGCCTCGGAGATTCGCGTGGGTACGGCCGCGCCGTGAAGTTCGCCGATGGTCATCACCGCAAGGTCGGTGAGCTGGACGACGGCTCCGTCTCTGATCGTGCCAACGATCTTGACGAACCCGCCGAGCACCTGCCCGGGGTACCTGTTCTGAAGCTTCTCGATCTGGGCCATGCCGTTGAGGAACGGGATGATGGTCGTCTGCTCTCCCACAGCCGGTCCGATATCGTCGATGACCGAGTCGAGTCCACCCGCTTTGACCGCGACGAGGACGAGGTCGAAGGTCCGCGTTGAGGCACTGAGCTCCTCGGCGGTGATGACATCGACCTGGTTCGTCCGATCGGCACCGGGAGCGGTGAAGCGCAGTCCGTCCGCGCGGACCGTCGCCGCCCGAGCCTGCCGGAGCAGGAACGTGACATCGCGCCCGGCTTCCTGCAGATAGGTGCCGAATGCTCCGCCGGTGGCGCCTGCCCCGGCGATGAGAATCGACAGGTCGGCACCTGCACCGCTTCCGGTGGATGTGCTGTCAGCTGCTGGGGTCATTCCAACTCCTCCGTGAGCACCCGTGCGGCCGCAGCGGGGTCGTCTGCCGAGGTTATCGCACGGACGACGACGGCACGGTTCGCGCCCGCCTGCCGGATCGCGTCCAGTCTCTCCCCTGCCGCGATGCCGCCGATCGCGAACCACGGTTTGCTCGCCTCGGCGGCGGCAGCGGTCAGCAGTGCCGTCCCCACTGCGGCACGGCCGGGTTTCGTCGGGGTCTCCCAGACCGGCCCGACGCAGAAGTAGTCGGTCTCCGTGTCCGCCTCGGCGGCGAGCGCCTGCTCGAGGGAATGAGTGGAGCGTCCGAGGATGACGTCGGGGCCGAGCACGGCCCGGGCCTGACTGCTGGTGAGATCTCCCTGACCGACGTGGAAGACATCGGCGTCGGTGAGCAGTGCGACATCGGCGCGGTCGTTGACGGAGAAGAGTTTGCCGTGGCGTGCGGCGACATCCCTGAGGACTTCCAATGCTGCGATCTCGGCGCGGGCCTCGAGGCTCTTGTCCCTCAGCTGGATGATGTCGACTCCCCCACGGTAGGCGGCGTCGAGGAACTCGGCGAGGTCGCCTTGAGCGGCCCGGGCATCGGTGCACAGGTAGAGCGACGCTTCGGCCAAACGGGCCTGCCTCCAGGCTCTCTTCGTCTGCCGCGCTGCGGTGCGCGGTGGCATCTGTGTGGTCATGGTCATAGAGTAGAGGAGTTCGCGGGAGCCTCCCAACGAGGCTGAGAGGGCTTAAGAGCCGACCGTCAGACCTGATGCGGATCATGCCGCCGGAGGGAGAAGCTGTGAGAGTCATTGTCGTCGGCGCCGGAATCATCGGCCTGTCCACGGCCTGGTACCTGCGCCGCCTCGGTGCCGAAGTCACCATCATCGATCCTGTCCCCGCGTTGGGGGCGAGCCATGCCGCCGCGGGGATGATCGCTCCCGCCGCCGAGGTGGTGTGGGGGCAGACTCCCCTGTACCCGTTGATGCAGGCCTCGGCGCAGATGTACCCGGAGTTCGCTGCCGAGGTGGCGAGCGCTGCCGCGGTCGACCTCGGCTTCACGGATGCCGGAACTCTCGTGTGCGCCGGAGACAGTGCCGATCTGCAGGCACTGCGAGAGCTGCGCGAAGCTCAGTCGCGGTCCGGTTTCGCCACCGAAATCATCACCGGCAGCGCTGCCCGCCGGGTCGAACCGTCGCTCTCACCTGCTGTGGCCGGTGCCGTGCACATTCCTGGCGATCGGTCGATCGATCCGCGTCGGGTCTCCGCCGCTCTGCTGTCTGCCGTGACGAGTGAATCAGGGTTCCTCCTCATTCGGCAGCGGGCAGTCGAGCTGCTGAAGGACGGTGATGTGACAGTGGGCGTCGCGCTGAGCGACGGTCGTCGGGTGGAAGCCGATCAGGTGATCCTCTGTGCCGGCAGCACCAGCAATGCGATCGCCGGTGCACCGCAGCTGCCTCTCCGGGAAGTCTGGGGTGATGTGCTGCGACTGCGTGCCCCCGCCGAGGCGACTCCCCTGCTGACTCGCACCATCCGCGGGCTGGTCAGCGGCCGCTCCGTCTACCTGGTTCCTCGCCCCGACGGAGAGATCGTCCTCGGCGCCAGTTCTCGCGAGGACGGACTCTCCGGCACCCCAGCCGGAGCGGTCCACCGACTGCTCGCCGACGGACAGCGATTGGTCCCGGGCATCCTCGATGCGGAGATCGCCGACATCACCACCCGAGCCCGGCCCGGCTCTCCCGACGACCTGCCGTTCATCGGACGCATCGATTCCGGCTGCGTCGTGAGCACCGGGTACTTCCGGCACGGCGTCCTCTTGGCCCCATTCGGCGGCAGGCTCGGGGCCGAACTCGCTCTGGGTGCCGTCTCCGACTGGATTCCTGAGGGAGCGGCCGAGTCCGTGTCCCCACACCGCTTCACCACCGAAACCACCTCTGCCTACCCGAACCACAGCCCTGCCTATTCGAACTACAACCCTGCCCACTCAACGAGGAGCATGTCATGACCGACCGCGAACACCCACCGACCATCGTCCTCAACGGCGAACATCATGAGCTCTCCGGTGCCACCTCGGCGCTCGACCTCATCGCCGACGTCACCGGACGGGAACTGCAGGCTGACGGGTCACCGGCCGACGGCGGACGTCTGGGCATCGCCCTGGCGGTCGACGGCGAAGTGATCCGTCGCGGTGCCTGGTCCGGGTTCGCCCTGGCCGACGGGCATACCGTCGACATCGTCACCGCAGTGCAGGGAGGCTGACATGAGCTGGACGATCGATGACGTGGAGATGAAGTCTCGCCTCGTGATGGGCACGGGTGGAGCGAGCTCCCTGAGCATCCTCGAAGATGCCCTGGTGGCATCGGGGACCGAGCTGACCACGGTGGCGATGCGCCGCTTCGACGCCGAGTCGAGAGACTCGGTCTTCACCATGCTCCAGCGTTTGGGAATCCGAGTGCTGCCGAACACCGCCGGCTGCTACACCGCCCGGGATGCCGTGCTCACTGCCCGCCTGGCCAGGGAAGCCCTGGAGACGAACTGGGTGAAACTCGAGGTCATCGCCGACGAGGACACGCTGCTGCCCGACCCCATCGAACTCTTCTCCGCGGCCGAGGAACTCGTCCTCGACGGATTCACGGTCTTCGCCTACACGAACGACGATCCGGCTCTGGCGAAACGCCTGGAGGATGCCGGGGTGGCGGTGGTGATGCCGGCCGGTGCACCGATCGGCAGCGGACTGGGCATCCTCAACCCCCACAACATCGAAACCATCGTCTCCCGTGCGCAGGTGCCCGTGATCCTCGACGCCGGTGTCGGCACCGCCTCGGATGCGGCTCTGGCGATGGAGCTCGGGTGCACTGCGGTGCTGCTGGCCTCGGCCGTCACCCGCGCCCACGACGCTCATGCCATGGCCCGGGCGATGGCCTTGGCCGTCGAGGCCGGGTATCTGGCGGCCGGAGCCGGGAGGATACCCAAGCGACCCTTGGCGTTGGCTTCATCGCCGTTCGCCGGAATGGTCGCAGCACAATGAGCACCGCTTCCACCGCTCTGCCGACACTTCCGCCTCTCGTCGAACCCGTGGAATCCCTGTCCCCGGCGGAGCTGGAACGCTACTCCCGACATCTCAGCCTGCCGGGATTCGGACTGGAGGGGCAACGGCGTCTGCGGGCCGCCTCGGTGCTGGTCATCGGGGCCGGCGGACTCGGGTCTCCGGTACTGAACTATCTCGCGGCAGCCGGGGTCGGCTCGATCACGGTCATCGACGATGACGTGGTGGAGACGTCGAACCTGCAGCGTCAGGTCATCCACCGGGATGCCGATGTGGGCCGACCGAAGGTCACCTCAGCTGCTGATGCCCTGCACCGGCTCGATCCGAATATTGCGGTACGCACGATCGAAGGTCGGCTGACCCCGGAGAATGCACTCGAGCTCTTCGCCGACCACGATGTCGTCCTCGACGGTGCAGACAATTTCGCCACCCGGTACCTGTCCAATGATGCCGCCGAACTCACCGGGACCCCATTGGTGTGGGGCACGATCTTCCGCTTCGCCGGTCAGGTGAGCACGTTCGTTCCCGGCCACGGGCCGATGCTGCGCGACCTGTTCCCGGATATCCCGGAGCCCGATTCGGTGCCCAACTGTGCCGAGGGCGGGGTCCTCGGCGTGCTGTGCGGAACCGTGGGCTCGGCGATGGCGACCGAGGCGATCAAACTCATCTGCGGAATCGGTGCTCCATTCATCGGCCGGCTGCTGCGATATGAGGCGTTGACCGGAGAGTATTCGACTCTGCGGTTCTCCCCCGATCCCGACCGTCCCGCGGTCACCGATCTCACCGAGGTGGCCGCCGCCTGCGCAGCCGTTCCGCGCCTTGGCCAGGCGCCTGGTCCCGCGACGGACGAAATCGACGTCGCGGAGTTTCGGTCCAGTGACGGCGATGTGGTCGTCGTGGATGTGCGTGAGGACTGGGAACGCGAACTGGCTTCCATCCCCGGTTCGGTGCATCTGCCCCTCGGCGACGTTCGAGACGGCGGGTGGCAGGCGCTTGAGTCGGTGCTCGGCGGCTTGGGCCGGCAGGCGTCACCTGTCGATATCGTCATCCACTGCAGGTCCGGGGCTCGATCGGCCGAGGCCGTCGAGATCCTGTCCGATTCGGTGCCGGCTGGGGTCCGACTGCGTTCCCTTGCCGGCGGCATCGATGCCTGGGCAGGGCAGGATTGAAGCCTCCGGCAGCTCGAAACGAGCTCAGGTCACGCGAAACTCGACAATAACGTCACCGTCGGCGTCTCTTTCGAGTTTCGCGTGACCTGAGGGGGTTCGGATCAGTGGCGGCCCAGTCCCGACAGTCTCCGACGCAGTCCCCGTTCGCCGGCCCGCATCACGAGCGCATGCATGAGTCCCGACAGCGGCCGCATCGCCCTGATCAGGGTTCTGTTCGTCGTCACACACCACAGCGCATCGATGACCGTCACACCCTCGAAGGCAGTCAGAGTCCACCGTCCTTCGCCGCGCAGATCGCCCTCTGATCGGAACCGGATGAGATTGGGTGCTTCGACCTCGTCGACCTCGATGGTGAAGCGCAGCGACCACCCGATCGGAGCGCGGACGAGTAGTCTGGCTCGGCTGCCGGGAGTCACGGAGATATCGGCTGCATCGTCATGTCCGACCCCGACCCGTTCGGCAGCGGTCAGTCCCGTCCACCATTCCGGCCACTGATCCACCCGTTCGAGAACCGCCCATACCGACTCGATTCCGGCGTCGACGATCCACCGTTCGTCGAAATGGAAGGCGGCAGATTCTCCAGCCAGTGGGGTGACATGATCGTGGCTCATGGTACGACGGTAGTGTGCAAGGTGTGAGTGAGGACAAATTCGTCAGCAATCGTCGGCCATCGCCTCTGGGCGGCCGCAAACCGACCAAGGACGACCTGGCGCCGTTCGCGACGGACGATCCGAATGCGATCGACGATATCCTGCCGGCCGATTCCTCCGGACTGAAGATGCTCATCGTCGGCATCAATCCCGGCCTGTGGACGGCTGCGGTGAATGCCCCGTTCGCGCGCCCCGGCAATCGTTTCTGGCCGTCTCTGCATCAGGCGGGTCTCACCGATCACCAGGTCGATGCTTCGTGTGGGCTCGATCCCGCGGATGAGCAGCAGCTCCTCAGCCGTGGAATCGGCTTGACCAACCTCATCGGTCGCGCCACTGTGCGTGCCGACGAACTCTCCCGGCAGGAGCTGCGTGAGGGTGCGGCTCACCTCATCGACCGCCTTGCCGCTATCCGGCCCTCTGCGGTGGCGATCGCCGGGATCACCGCGTTCCGCACCGGGTACCGGCTGCCGAAGGCTCAGCTCGGGCGTCAGGATACGTCGCTGATCGAGGGGTGGCCGGCCGATGTGGCGCTGCATGTGGTGCCGCAGCCGAGCGGGCTGAACGCCCACTATCAGATACCGGATCTCGCGCGGATCTGGCGTGAGGTCTGGGACAGCATCGACGACTAGGCCTCTTGGCCGGCTCCGGTGAAGTGCTGCCGACAGCGCGCGACATAGGTATCCAGCCCACCGATATGACTGGCGTCGATCGTGGTCGCGGCCAGAGTCGCGGCAGGGTTCTGAGCGCCAGTCGCCGAATCTGAGCCGATCGGGCTCCCCGTCTGCTCCAGTCGTTGGTGGAACACAGCGTCTTTCCCGCAGACGGTGCACACAGCAGTGAGTCTGAGGACGTCTTCGGCCACGGCCATGAAGCTCGGCAGCGGCTCGAACGGCTGCCCGTCGAAGGTCACGCACAGTCCTTCGACGATGACGTCGATTCCCTGTCGGAGGAGTTCGTCGACTGCGGGGACGAGGTCCTGACCGAAGAACTGGGCCTCATCGATGGCGATGAGGTCATAGTCCTTCTGCCTGGCCGCCTCGGCGAGAGACGCGACGTCACCGAGCGGCACTGCGGGGATATTCACCCCGGTGTGCGACGTGATCGTCGAGATGTCCGAACGGGTGTCAAGAGAGTGGGACACGACGAGGACATCGACTCCGGCGATCGTGGCTCGCCGGACCCTGCGCATCAGCTCTTCGGATTTTCCGGAGAACATGGGTCCGGCAATGACCGTGAGGCGGCCGGAGTCAGTCATCGACGCTGACTCGCTTGGATTCGGTGTCGACGGTGACCTCCGTGTCTTCGCCGCCCTTCTCGAAGTCGAACTGGTACTCCTGCTTGTCATCGTCGAATTCGAGCTTCCAGCTCACGAGCTTTCCGTCGGCCTTCTTCCGCGCACGCTTGAGAGCGTCGTCGAAGGTCATCGGTTCATTGAGGTCGATGGCCTTCTCTCTGTCGTCGGCGTCGTCTGTGTCCTCGCTGACGACCTTGCCGGTTTCGGCATCGATGTCGACATCGTGGTCGGTCTTGCCGTCGAGGACGGACACGTCGTACTGCCAAGCCTCGTCCTTGTCGTCCCAGTCGAGCTCGATGCTGTGAACGGTTCCGCCCCCGACCTTCTCCTTCGCCTTCTTGATCGCGTCTTCTGCACTGATCGCCGGCGAATCCTCGGCGAGGTCGGCATCGGCGCTGAGGCCCTGACCGGACGGGTCCTGAGCCGCGGTCTTCTTCTCGTCGTCTTGGTCGTCCTGATCGTCTGTGTCGTCGTCGGTGGCCGCGCTCTGGTCGTCGTCTTCGGCAGAGCCGGCCGGGGCCGATTCGCTTGCCGCGGGTGAGTTCTGAGCATCGTCGGATCCGCTTCCGGGATCACTCCCGCCGCACCCGGCCAGGCCGAGCGTGAGTGCCGCAAGTCCTGCCACTGTACTCATTGCCATGCGATTCGTCTTCATGGCTGCCACGCTAGCAAGCGAACGGCTCACACCAGAGGTTTCTGAGAACAATCTCATCTGGTCAGACGTCCACAACCGGTGGTCAGTCGAGACAGAATTCGTTGTCTTCGGGGTCGGCCATGACGATGAATCCGTGTTCCAGGGGCGGGTCCGGGTCGATTCGGCGAAGCCGGGTCCCTCCGAGTTCCAACAGCCGATGGCATTCGGCCTCGAGCGCGTCCATCCGTTCATCGCCATCGAGTCCGGGCGCAGTCCGAACGTCGAGGTGCAGGCGGTTCTTCACTGTTTTGGGCTCGGGCACGGTCTGGAAGAAGATACGGGGACCGACTTGGTCCGGGTCATCGATCGCAGCGCGCATGTTTTCGGGACCGAGTTCGATTCCGAGGTCGGCGATGAACTTCTTCCAAGCGGCGAATGGATCCTCATCTTCTCCGAGTCGTACCCCTGGAGGGCCGGGGATGATGTAGCCGAGCGCCTCGGCCCAGAATCGGGCGAGCTTCTCGGGATCGTGGCAGTCGACGGTGATCTGGACTGTTCGGCTCATTGTCTGACTCCCTATTGTCCGGTTCTGTCGTCGATGCATTCGCGCAGCAGATCAGCGTGCCCACAGTGGCGGGCATATTCTTCGATGCGGTGGACGAGGAACTCACGCACCGCAATGTCTTCACGGCCGACGTGTGTGCCGAGGTCGTCGTGTCGGCTGACTTCGGCGTCGGTGGCGGCCTGTTCCTGTTCGAGCCGGTCGAAGGCGTCGACCAGGACGGCGTCGTCGGGGTCGGGCGGAATTTCACTGAGGTCGAATGCGCCGTCCAAGCTCCCGTAGATCGGAGGTTCGGGTTCGCCGTCCGTGATCCAGTTCCGCCAGTCTCTCTCCACGTCGGTCATGTGTCGGACCAGCCCGAGCAGTGACATCGTCGACGGTGGGACAGAGAGCCTCACCATCTGTTCAGGAGTGAGGCCCTGACATTTCATATCCAGTGTCAGCCGGTAGTCGTGGAGATAGCTCAGCAGTGTGGCGAGTTCTCCGTGGGGACTGTGCCCGTCGGTGTTGCGGGGATCGTCGTCGGGATCGACCCACATATCGGGGTAGACGGTGGCAATGCTCCAACGCCGCGGTGAGGTGGACATGGTGGCCATTCTTCTCCGGTGGGTGTCTGCGCACCAGGGTTGAGGACGATTTGTCAGGGTTCAGACAGCCAGTTGCACATCGAGTTCGAACAGGCTGGGGGTCTCTTCTCGGATTGCGGCTCCGAAGGCGAGCGCACCGCCGAAGAGGGCTTCGATCGTGTCGACCGTCTGCAGCACTCGGTCCCGGGAGAACTCGGGAATGAGCTCGCCGTGTTTGAGGTACCCCTTGAGTGAGCCCGAGGCGGCGGCCCTCACCCCGAGTCTTCCGGCGATGAGCCAGGTGATGCATTCGATTTCGAAGCGCACCTGGGCGGCCTCGGTCTGTGTCTCCGCCGATGCCGCTCGGAGGTCTGGCCGTGGCCCGAGGTGGCCGGAGATGGCAAGGGCGAGTTCGGTGAGGAGATGAGTGAGTATGACGGAGGCGCTGCGTGTCTGCGGAAGATCGTCCGGCAGCAGATTCTTCCGGTGCAGCGTGTTGATGACTCTGTGCAGTCCGTCCCACGTGGGTGGGCCAGGTGCCGGCAGAGGATTGAGAACATCGGTCGTGACGTCGGGCTGGTGTTGCGCGATGCGGGCCGCCTCGACCGCGGAGAGCTGAGGGGACCGACGGATGGCGGCGAGCAGCCGATCCCATGGCATCGGCGGCTGATGGTCGAGCTCCTCGATGCTGTAGGAATCGATTGGGTGCGAGTTCTGATCCATGTCCTGACGGTAGATGCAGCCCCTGACACGAGATTCAGTGCCGACCGACGTCCGCCTGATCAGGCATCTGCATCTGCAGAGGCTGCGCAGCCCCGCGACCGCCGGAGACGACACCTTCGACTTCTGAGCAGGGACAGCCAGTCGATGCGGACGAGGACGTGAGCAGCCAGCGCCACCGAGCCCATGGTCGGTGCCCCACAACGCCAGTCGGCGGCGGTCAGCGGCTTGCCGAGCGCAGCGAGTTCTCGTCGCGCGTACGCAGCGCCCGGCCACATGATCGGCACCGCCGTGAGCACCCCTGAGGTGTATCGGCGCGCCACCGCTGCCGAGAGCAGATGAGTGAACACGTGGGTTTCGAGACCGGCGACAGAGGACCGATAGAACCGGGAGTCACCTCGCGTTCGCACCCCGCGGATTCCGGCAGCGGCGAGCGCAGCCCCGACCAGGCCGATCGCGGCCACGCTCTGCTTCGTCGTCATCCGCAAAGCGTCGATTCCGGTGAGGTCGGCCACATAGTCGGCCGACGCGGGGAAGGTCAGTGTCTCCTCAGCATCGTGGAGGGCCCACGCGGCGAACAGCACTATCGGTCCGCGCATTGCGTTCCTTTCAGACGACGGTCCTCACAGTCTCATTGCACCATGCAATCGCCTAGAAGTACCGTCGCTTCGCTGCTCGGCACTCCCCTGCTCATCTTCGGTGGGCCCGCCCGTCGACCAGACGCAGTCGGTGGTGCGCGGACTCGTGCGCCCACCGTTGGTCGTGTGTGCTCGCCAGGACGGCACCGCCCCCGCTGAGGAATCGCTCGATGATCGCATTCAGCCGGGTCATCGCGGCCAGGTCGCGTCCGATCGTCGGTTCGTCGAGCAGCAGCACCGAGGCTTCGGTCATCAGTGCCGAGGCGATGACGACGTCTTTGCGTCGGGGCACGTCGAGGTCGAAGGGGTGTTCGTCGGCGACCTCGGTCAGATCCGCCTCGGCGAGGACGGTGTCCACGTCTGACCGGCGTTGGTCGCGCACTTGAGAGCGGTCTCTTCGCCGATGTGGCGGAAGTGGCGCGGCGTGCAGCAGTTCGCGTGCCACTGTGGCGGCGAAGAGCTGCAGTCCCGGGTCCTGCCCCACCCACCCGAGGTGGGCGCTGCGGGCGTGGGTGGGCAGCGTGTCTATCCTGGTCATCTCGCCGAGGCGGCTGACCGTGATCGTGCCCGTCACGGTCGCGGACCGGCCGAGCAGACCGAGGAGGGCGCGCAGGAGCGTGGATTTTCCGACCCCGTTGGCTCCGGTGACGGTGGTGAGTTCGCCGGGCCGCAGATCGAGGTCGAAGCCGTCGAGGATGCGTCTGCGTCCCCGGTCCACGGTGAGGTCGCGAACAGTGAGCAGGGCATCTGACTGGCTGCTCACTGTCTTCGAGTGGGTCGCGGCGTCGTCGGCGAGGCTGTCCCAGACACCACCGGTTCGGGTCGGTGCGGTCGCCGTCTGCAGACGTCCGGCGTCGAGGAAGTGGACCTCGTGGCAGATCCGAGTCAGTTCGTCGCCCTGATGGCCGGTGATGAGCACTGATCCTCCCCGGTCGCAGAATTCCTGCAGCACTGTCGCCAGACGCATTCGCATCTGCGGATCCAGAGATTGTGCGGGTTGGTCGAGAACGAGAAGGTCGGGCCCGGATGCAAGAATCCGTGCCAGCGCGACCAGCTGCCTCTGCCCGCCGGAGAGCGTGTCCAACCGGCGGCTCCACAGTTCGTCGATGCCGAGTTGTTCGAGCAGGTTCCGAGCTCGGCTGCGGGCTTCGGCCGGGTCGGATCCGTGCAGTCGACAGGCCAGCTGCGTCTCATCGCCGACGTGGCTGGTCATTCCGCTCAGCTGCGCTTCCGGATCATCTCCGAGCAGGGCCACCCGGCCGCCTCGGTCGATGGTGCCGGTCGTGGTGCCGCGGGAAGCGAGCTGTCCGGACAGCATGCGACACAGAGTCGACGTTCCCGATCCGAGTGGTCCGAGTACCGCGGTTATGGTTCCACCGGTGATGTCGAGGTTGATGCCGCTCAATGCGGCAGTGTCCTCCCCGTGATAGGTGAAGCCCGCGTCCGTGATCTCAACGGTCATGTCAGGCACCGCCGATCAGCTGAGCGGCACCCGGCAGCGGGAGGACTCCGATCACCGAGGCGACGACGAGTCCGAAAGTCACGAGCGGAGTCAGGATGCGCAGTAGGCGCTGCCCCGTCCCGTCCGTGTGGTCCTGGAGGTCGACCGTGCTCGCACTGGAATCGAGTCCGCTCACTTCGAGCACTTCGTGACGCTGATCGACGGTCAGCAGGATCGCGGTGACGAGTCCGACGACGATTCCCGGCAGCAGACGAATTCGCACTCGCCAGGAGTCGGTGGCCCAACCTCGGGCCTGTCTCGCTTCGATGATGTATCGGGTGCGTGCTCCGATCAGTGGGATGAGGCCGCTGGCCGAGGCACACACATAGGCGACTGCCGGTGGCAGTCGAAGTCGACGCAGGCCGTCGAAGAGGCGAGCGGAGTCAGTGCCGAGTCCGAACAGCACACACAGTCCGATCAGGCTGCTCACTCGCAGCCAGATTTGGACGGCGATGCTCAGTCCTTCCACGCTGAGGCGGGTGGGCCCGGCTTGCCAGAGTACGTGCACCTCGGTGCCGGGATAGAACAGTCCCTGCACGATGATGAGCACGACCAGAGTCGGCAGGCACAGCAGCCCCACAGTCATCGCCCATGTCCGCAGCCTTACGATCGGTGAGACCATCACGGTCACGAGCGACCCCGCCAAGATGATGGCGGGCACGATCGGAGACGGGATTCCGAAGACGAGCAACAGGCTGCAGGCAAGGATGACCAGTTCCGTGGCCGGGTGCAGACGACGCTTCGGACCGACGTCCTGGGCGGCGTTCGCGGTGTGCGTGTCGGTTGAGGCAGAGCTCATTCCGTCGGCTGTGCCGCTTCGACCGGTTTCGCTGGATCGGAGCCACGGGTCTTCGTCGCACGGGGCCGACTGTGGGCGGCGAACTCGTAGCGACCGATGATGCGTTTGGGCAGCGACCGGATGACGACATAGGCGAGGGCGAAGATGAGCGCTTTGTCGACGATGTCGGAGACCATGCTCTGGGCGAACGTGGCGTTGAACATCTCGAGGCCCGCAGCTTGGAGGATCGCGACGACTCCCCCGGTGCCGGCTCCCAGTCCGCCGCCGAAGACGTAGGCGGCGACGGGTGCCCCGATGGCACCGGCAGGTACACCGGCGACGGCGCCGACGATGACCGCGGTCCAGGGTGTGCGGAAGACTCCGAGTCGTGCTGCCCAACCAGCGGCGGCTCCGATGAAGGCGGCCCCGGAGCTGAAGGCGATGACGCTGGGGCTCAGGGTCACACCCCAGATGAGGTTCGAGATGATTCCGGTGAATGCTCCTGCTGCGGGTCCGGCCAGGACGCCGATGAGCACTGTTCCGATGGAGTCGAGGTAGAGGGGCACGGGCGTGTAGTTGCCGATGATCTGCCCGATGACGATGTTGAGAGCGATGGCGACCGGGATGAGCGCGAGGACGCTGCGGGGAATGAGCGGGAGGGTGCCAGCGGCGAGCAGGATGCCTCCGCCCAGATAGCCGAGCATGACCCACAGAGTGGTGTGGCCGAGGTCGACGCCGAGGTTGGCCGGTTGGGTCAGCAGCACGGCGACGTAGGTGCCGATGACGATGAGGGTGCCGAGCAGTGTGAGGGTGAGGGGAAGGGTGCGGTTGCGGTTTTGTCCGGGACCGACCGTGGTGGTCGGCCCCTGCCCAGACAGTCTGGAGTGTGCGGTCATGCGAGTGGTCCTTTCATCAAGGTGGTGCTGAGGTGGTCGAGGAATGCGGTGGCGTCGATGGTGCGGATGATCTCTGCATTCACGGGACGGCCCCACCGTCCCAGCCAATCGGCGACGGTTTCGCCTCGTGTGAGTGTACCCGTGAGTTCGACATCGACAGGTGCCCACCGAGTTGTCACCCACGGCAGTTGGCCTGCAGCTCCCCTGACGGGAGCCGTGGCGGTCGCTTCCCGAACGTCGGTGTTCGGCTCTTCGGGCTCCGCCCCGGTCGACGCACTGCTGATCTGTCGCGCCCAGGACAGTGCACAAGCGAGGACGAAGGGATCGTGGATATGGGCGAGGTAGCCGAGTCCGTCGGATTCGTGGAACTCGAAGTAGAAGCGCAGCGCCTCGGACAGCTCAGCCACCATCGCCTGCCACGGCTGGCCGGAGGCCTTGGCTCCGTTCCGGATTTCAGTGAGTCGGTCGGGTGTCATCTCCACGGCTTCGGTGGCTTCGATCGGGGCGATGACCGGCAGATGCTTGAGCCGACCGTTCGTGTGGGCAGTGCTGAAGGCAGAGAGGACCTTCGATGTGGATTCCGGGTCGAAGGTGACGTTCCATTCCGTCGTGGGGTGGGTGTTGCCGCGGTAGTTGAACGCTCCGCCCATGATGAAGAGACGTTTGAACAGACCCGGCAGCTCCGGGTCGATGTCGAGAGCGAGAGCGAGGTTCGTGGCCGGACCGATGACGACGCCGAGGAGCTGTCCGGGATGGGCATGGGCTGCATCGACCCACGCCTGTGCGGCGGACACCGAGCTCACCGGGTCGGTTGGGGCCGGCAAGTGCGCATACCCGCGCCCGGTCTCGCCATGGGTGAGGTCGGCGTACTCCAGTCCTTCGTCCGGCGCTGTCTGCGGAGTCTGTCGTGCCAGCGGAAGAGCGTGGCCGGCGTGGACGGGTATGTCGCTGCGGCCGGCCAGCGACAGCCATCCGCGGGTGTTCTCGACGACCTGTGAGGTAGCGACGTTGCCTCCGGAGGCGGCGATGCCGACGACGTCGACGTCGTTTTGGCAGCTCAGGTAGGCCAGCGCAATTGCATCGTCGATGCCGGGATCGCAGTCGAGGAAGAGCGGCAGTGTGGAAGGCATGATCCTATTCTGCCGGACGCGTGCGCTCACCACCGTCTGATCCGGGCCCAGTTTCCGCAGGCTTGGGTGGATCCTCGTCTCACCAGTCGGCAGCAGAGATAGAGCGTCGTCGAGGGAGGTTCGTCGATTCCGAACCGTTCTCTCATGTCGATCGCTTCCTCACTGCCGAAGGGAGTGCCGATGAGCTCACCGAACGGCATGCCGGTGATCCAGGGTTTGGATGCGAAGGTGAAGGCGTTGAAGAACATCTCACAGTCACAGCAGCAGGCACCCATCCTGCTCAACCGCGCGAGCAGCGCCGTGGCTCGTGGAGCCGTCCGGTCGCGGAAGCTCTCTGCGAAGCGATGAGTGCCGTTGCAGCCGAATTCGCCGAGTTGGCGGAACACATAGCAGGCCAGACATTCTCCGGGCCGAGGGGCGAAGACACGGGCGGTTTCCGCGTCGATGATCGTTCTGACGTCGTTGTCAATGGTGTTCTTGTCCATGACCACACAGTTCCAGACGGTGCTGACATGAAATGACGCAGATGCGTTCCACTCACCGATTTTCGTCCTATTCCTGCTGGTCACGGCCGGAGAATGTTTCTCACCTTAGAATCGTGCCCATGAGCATTCTCGTCATCGGTGAAGCCCTCATCGACATCGTCAGCACGAACGGCGCTCCCGACCGCTATGCACCGGGCGGAGCCCCGGCCAACGTGGCGCTCGGCCTGGGCCGCCTCGGTGACGATGTCGAGTTCCTCACCGATGTCGGTGATGACTTCCACGGCGGATTCCTTCTCGCCCACCTGCGGGAGTCCCAGGTCGACGTTCTCACCTCCCCGCGGGGCGCCACTTCCACGGCGCTGGCTCGACTCTCGGAGGACGGATCGGCCGAGTACGAATTCCAGCTGCGGTGGGATCCCGATTCATCGCTTCTCGGAAGAAACGCCCATTCCGTCCTGCATTTCGGGTCGATCGCGGCATTCCTGTCACCGGGTTCCGCCGTGATCGATCGGCACCTCGATGATGTCGCGGAGCAGTCAGATCAGCAGAGAGACAGACCCCTCGTCTCCTTCGACCCGAACATCCGGCCGTCGATCATCGGTTCCCACGAGGAGGCTCTGCCGCGGTTCGAAGCTCTCGCCCAGCGTGTCGATGTCCTCAAGCTCAGCGATGTCGATGCCGATTGGCTCTATCCCGACCTCGCCGAAGATGCTCAGATCGATCGTCTGCTCGGACTCGGTCCGTCACTGGTGGCGATGACTCGCGGAGGTGACGGTGCGATCCTGGCGACCGCCTCGGCGAGGGTGACGGCAGCTGCGGCTCAGGTCGATGTCACGGACACGATCGGGGCCGGGGACACATTCATGGTCTCCCTCATCCACGATCTGCATGCTCACGAGGCCGCGTTGTCCGATCTCAGCACGGCAGAGCTCATGAACCTGGGCGAACATGCAGCTGCGCTCGCCGCGATCACGGTCAGTCGCGAGGGCGCCGATCTTCCGTGGGCCGAGGATCTGACGAACTGAGGAATTCGTCGAGCTGCTGCAGGCAGATGTCGTGGCCGTTACGGTGGCCGTCGATCATTCCCTCACCGACTAAGGACACGACCTGGTCGACGAGTTCGATTCGGGTGCCTGTCGAGGTGGGGGTCAGGGTCCAGGTGATGATGGCAGTCGAGAGGATCTCATCGTCTCTGGTGAGAGTCTCAGTGGTCACGATATGACGCTCCGGCACGACCGCGCAGTACTGCCCGGTGGAGACGAACTCGAGCACTCCGGGTGACCCGCAGCGGGCGCGGATCGCTCCACCCGGACGGAATTCGTCGATGTCGCAGACCATCTCCTCTCCCTCGGGGACTCCCCACTGCACGCGCTGATCCGTGTCGGCGAAGGCGTTCCACACGTTCGAGGCCGGATGCTCGAATTCAGCGCCGAGGCTGATCGTTGCGGTCACTGGCGCACCCTGCTCGGATGCTGCCTCACTCACCGAAGAACACCACCTGATTTCCATCCGGGTCGGTGATCGGCAGGATGCGCTGTCCGCCACCGGGGCTCGGCTCGTCGTGGTCGATTCCGGTCACCCGCAGATGTTCGGCCATCTTGTCGAGATCATCCACGTCTAGGACCACGTTGGAGCATCCGGCTCGCTGCGGGTCCTCCCAGATCTGGACGCCGAACTTCTCGTCGAAGAGCCATTGGGCCAGCCCCGCCATCGGCTTGTCATCCGGCTGTCGCTCAAAGAGCCGGGAATACCATTCAGTCGCCTCCTTCTCGTCGGTGACAGCAATATTGGCCATGAGTCCAGTGATCACGATCGCTCCTTCGGGATCAGCACTGACAGTAAATGATTGCAGTTTGCAACTACTTACTCGATGAAACCACACCTCACTGGGTCGGACAAGGGAACCGTCGGAACGACCTCACACCGGCCGCGCCGCGATCCCCCGACCATTGGGGCTGGCCGCAACCGAGGTCGACGCCCGACTCAGTTTCCGGGAGTTTCAGCGTCCGGAGATCTCCGCCTCGTAAGCGGCCTGCAGTCGCTGTGAAGCCCGCGGGGCATCAGGGTGCGGGCGCAGCACGCCGAGGTGGGCTTCTCGGAGTTCGTCTATGAGACCGGTGACGAGCTGCGGGTCTTCTGCCATGAGTCTGGCTCGGATCGTCAGCTCCGGAGAGGTGTCGCGATGGGTCATCCCCCAGGCTCCTAGGGCGACCATGACCGGCAGGGTCTGGATTCCCGCCTCGGTGAGCGAGTACTTCGCCCTCTGTCCCCGGACCGCTTCCGCCTTTGTCAGCAGCCCTTCGTCGACGAGCTTCTTCAGGCGGCTGGAGAGCATGTTCGACGCAATGCCTTCGTTATTGGAGGTGAGCAGCTCTCGGAAGTGCCGGCGATCGCCGAAGATGATGTCACGCAGGACGATGAGCGACCAGTTGTCACCGAGGACTTCGACCGCGGCATTGATCGCGCATCCTGAGCGCGGCTGTGCGGGCATCGATCCACCTCCAGTGATTGCACTCTACAACTACTCGATCGTACACTGAGTCCACTTCCCCGGAACCGGCACCACCCAACCGACTGCAGACATCAGCGAACCATCACATTGGAGTGATCATGGCCAAAGCGAGTGTCAACAACCTCTTCGTCTCCCTCGACGGTTTCGCCGCCGGCGAGTTCGTCACCTTCGACCAGCCGATCGGTGAAGCTCAAGCGCTGTTCTCCTACTTCGACGGCCGCGGCATCGAGGGCGTGGACAAGGTCGACGCCCCGGTGACCGCAGACCGTGCCTTGTTCGCCATGTGGGGGCAGGGCATCGGGGCCGAGGTCATGGGCCGGAAGAAGTTCGGCCCCCAGACAGGGCCGTGGCCCGACGACGGCTGGCGCGGCTGGTGGGGTGAGGAACCGCCGTTCAAGACTCCGTGCTTCGTTCTCACTCATCATCCGCGGGAGCCGATGGAGTTCGACAACGGCACGAGCTTCCATTTCGTGGATGCTTCCCCAGCCGATGTCCTCGCCGAGGCGACCGCCGCCGCTGACGGCGGCAATGTCCGCATAGGCGGCGGTCCTTCGATGGTCAGACAGTTCCTTGCGGCCGGCCTCCTCGACTTCATGCACCTCGTCATCGTCCCCGTCACCCTCGGCCGCGGAGTCTGGCTCTGGGAAGGACTCGAGGGATTGGAGAAGGATTTCACGATCGAGACCATCACCACGGCCAGTGGTCTGACCCATCAACTGTGGAATCGAAAGGGTTGAACTTCACGCGCGGCACAAGACTGTTTCGATCGAAAGACCGCTGGCCTGTCGTCTCCGATCGGAGACGACAGGCCAGCGGGTTCGATTGGGGCTGAACCCGTGTGACTATTCAGCTCAGCTGATCGCCTCGGCGATGGGGGTCTGCCCGTCGTAGAAGTTCACGGTCTCGCGCACCGCAGCGGACTCAGCGAGGACATGGGTGATGACGTCGGCGACGAGGTCGCGTGAGGTCACCCGCACATCGTCGGCCGGCGTCTGCCCATCGAGGTCGCCGGCCGCATCGGCGATGAGAACCTTGCCGCTGGAGGGCTCGAGGGTCAGACCGCCGGGTCCGAGGATCGTGAAGTCCAACGAGCTTGCTCGCAGGTGCTCATCGGCACCGCTCTTGGCCTGCACGTAGGGGTAGAAGGAGCTCTCCGGGTCGACGCGGTCCGAGTCGACGGAGACGCTGGCGTAAGAGACCATGACGAAGCGCTTGACCCCGGCCTGTTCGGCTGCGTCGATGGATCGCTTGGCTGCTTCGAGGTCGACGGCCTTCGTCCGCTCCGGGCTGCCGCCGCCGGCTCCGGCGGAGAAGACGACCGCCTGGGCTCCTGCGAACAGGTCGGCGAGCGCCTGAGTGTCGGCGGTTTCGATGTCGAGGACGACCGGGTTGGCCCCTGCGGCTTCGACATCGGATGACTGGTCGGGGTTGCGGATCACCGAATCGACGGCGAAACCTGCGGCCTTGAGCTTGGGTGCTGCCAGGAGTGCGATCTTTCCATGGCCGCCGAGAATGACGACACGAGCTGAATCAGACATATCTACCTCCGTTGTCGGTGATGCTTGGTGTCCGGTACAGCGACAGGTCGGCCGTAATTATTCCGTGCCGCCGGTATTCTGATGTCCATGACCGACGATCTCTCCCCTGCCGCCGTCGTGCGTCGGCTCGACCGTGGACAGCAGGTCGTCATCCCCTCCTCGAATCGGCAGGTCCTCTTCGGTCTGCTCGTCGCGCTCGTCATCGGCATCGGTCTACTCGCCTTCTTCATCTACGTCGTCACCGCCACAATCGAGGACGGGCGCAGCCCGTGGCTGATCATCATCAACCTGCGCATGTGGGCGTTGGTCATCGGCATCGTCGGGTGCCTGGTCGTCGCACCGATCGGTCTGTTCGTGCGAATGCGCAGGCGCGAATCCCTCGTCCTCTCCCCCCTCGGCGTCGCGTTGGCACGGCGCGATCAGGTACTGCCCGGCACGCTGCTGCCGTGGCAGGATATCGAAGCGATCGTGTTCGAAAAGGCGGCAAGCCGTGGCCCCAAGGCCGCGGCGTATATCCTCACCGAGGAGGCGACCCGTCGACGACTCGGGCGCGGGCATCATCCGCGGTTACTCGTCAGGAATGGTTTTGGCCTCAGTCCCCGTCGACTCTTCCCGGTCCTGAAAGCCGCACACGCCCGTTTCGCACCGCGCCTTCATGGGCCCCGATAGGCCCGCACATGCGCGTGCCTTAACGTTGAGATCATGATCCGACGCCTCCTCGCCCGCGCCTTCTGGACGTTCAGCAAGTGGAAGCTCGTCACCGAGCCCGCCCCGAATCGTCCGACGATCCTCATCGGGGCACCCCACACCTCCAATTGGGACTTCGTCGTGATGCTCGCGATCGCGTGGCGCCTTCGTGTCGATGTCCATTGGCTGGGCAAGCATTCCCTCTTCACCGGATGGCGTGGGCCGATCATGCGCGGACTCGGCGGGATACCCGTCGACCGCTCGGATCCGAGCAAGATCGTCGACGAGGTGGTCGGCCGCATGCGTAAAGGGGAGGTCTTCGCTCTCGTCATCACTCCAGACGGAACCCGCGGCGGGCATACTCATTGGAAGTCCGGGTTCCATCGCATCGCGATGGCAACGGGAATGCCCGTAACGTTGGGCTACCTCGATACAACTACGCACACCACCGGGCTGGGCCCGACCCTGGAGATGAGCGGCGACATCGCCGCAGACATGGATCGGATCCGCGAATTCTACGCCGACAAGCGTGGAATCCGACCGCACCTGCAGGTCACGCCGAGGTTGCGCGAAGAAGACTCCGCCGGTGACGATCGCAAAGGCGAAGCGGAGCAGAGCTGAGATGGACGGTGATCTGCACGTACCCGCTGGACCCGGAATCCCAGCCGGGCTGGTCATCCCCGCATCCGACCTGTCCGAACAATTCTCCCGGTCATCCGGCCCGGGCGGCCAGCACGTCAATACCTCCGATTCACGGGTGCAGCTGAGCCTCGACCTGGCCTCTGCGAGTTTCTTCACCGAGGTTCAACGCGAGCGAGTGCTCAGTCGATTGGCACCACGTCTGTCGGGAACTGTGGTCACCGTGACTTCGGAGAAGCAGCGGTCACAGCTGAAGAATCGTCAGGACGCACGCATGCGGCTAGCGCAGCTGCTGCGGGAGGCGTTGGCCCCGCCGGTGCAGAGGCGAGCCACGAAGCCGTCCCGAAATTCCCGGCGCCGCCGAGTGCGCTCCGAACAGCGGCGGTCGGAGATCAAACGCAACCGCCGCCGGCCCCGTCTCGACTGATCCCCGGTGGTGACAGAGGCGGTCGCGAAGAGCACAATGGGCGACATGAACAGCATTGAGATTCTCACCGACCTGTCCCAGCGCCCCCTCCAAGCGGCACAGGCGCTGCCCGACCTCTCCCCCGAAGAACTCAACGGCCACCTCGGCGGGCATCCGAACTCTATCGCCTGGCCGCTGTGGCACAGCGGCCGCGAGATCGACGTGCAGCTCTCCGACCTCACCGGACGCCCCCAGCAGTGGGAGGACTTCCGCGACCGTTTCGACCTCGGCGAGATCGGCGATGGGTTCGGGCTCGGGCACACCCCGGAACAAGCAGCCGAGATCCGCGTCGACGATCAGCAGCTGCTCGTCGACTATCTCAACACCACATTGAACGCGTTCACCGAGTACCTGGAGACGCTGTCGGAGGACGACTTCGACGAGATCATCGATGAGAACTGGACGCCGGCAGTCACTCGCGGCGTCCGCATGGTCTCGATCATCGATGATGCGATCCAGCATGTCGCGCAGGCGGCGTTCATCGCCGGCGCTCCGGCCTGACCTCCGACGTCGGCTGTCCTGACCTCCAACGCCGCTGCGGTCTGTTCTCCGACGCCGGTCAGGGGCGGCGGAAGTCCCTGACCTCGCCGAGGCTGTCCATCCCGGCCGCTCGATAGGTGGCGACGGCGGCGGTGTTCGATGACGGAGTGGCCACGTTGACACTCGACGCTCCCATCGACCGCAGTGCGCTTGCACCACCGAGCGCCATTTCCGTGCCATAACCGAGGCCGCGGTGGTCACCATGAACTCCGAGAGGTTCGATGATGCCGGGGCGACCGTGTCCAGCGGACCAGACGGTGGTGGCGCCGACGGCAGCACCGTCCGTGGAATAGCCGACGAGACACCGAGCCTGTTGGTAGGCGTGTCCTGCAGCCATCAGCTGCCATCGCTCAGCGGTCAGTGATGCGCCGGGCAATGCGGCGGATTCGACGCTGACCCGGTCAGCGATGTCGTCCGCTTCGACAGTCTCGAACCTCAACGAGGTCGGTGGGACAGAATCTGACAGTGCGCGTTGCAGGACGGTCCAGGGTTCGTCGGGTGTCCATGCCGCCTCGTTGAGGGTGTGCTGCAGCGCGGGTCCGAACCGGGATTCGACGATTCCCGTCCCTGGTGGGAGGAGATCGGACAGAGTGGTCTCGATATCAGTCACGACCGCCTCGGCGAGGGTTTCATCCGCGGCATGGTCGGGCGAGATCGCCATGCGAATGAGTTCGGTTTCGTCGAGGAATCCGACGGCTGCGATCTCGCCGTCGCGCGTCCACACCCGCAGTCCCGAGGCAAGCGCTTGCGAGCCGAAGCGCTGATACCAGCCGAAGTCGCCAGGATGGACTTGGACGGGCAGCCCCTCGCGCTGCCAGGACGCGACAGCATCGATGATGTTCGAAAGGTCCTCGGCGGACGGAATCATCATGGTGGGCCAGCCTCGATCTTTAACCTGCGATGACGCGGGTTGCGAATTCGACGATCTCCGCTTCCGCCTCGGCGCGAGTCGTCGGTTCATTGTGGACTTCGTGCCGGACTCCTGAGAAGACTCGTGTGCGCACGTCTGCATGACCGGTCTCTCGCAGCCTGTTGGCCACGTGGTAAGCGCCTTCGCCGTAGTTCGCGACCGGATCCTGGTCACCCGCGAGGATGAGCACCGGCAGATCGCTTGAGATCGTCTCATACCAGGAATCGGCATTGGCTTCGTCATAGATGTCGACGAACCCCTGCAGGAACCGCGCACTCATCGGGGCACCGAAATTATTGAACGGGTCACGGCCGTGATCGGCGACGACCGCCTCGTCGAGGGCAACCCATGCAGTGGGTCCTGCATCGGGACCGCAGCGGTCGAGGAACCCGTCGAAGAGCTGTCCCACCAGATGGTCTGCAGCAGGTTCCGCACGATGGTCGCCAGCGGCCGCCTCGGCGAGTTCAGCGCGGTCAATGGTCTGTTCGATTCCCTTCATCTGCGCGGCGATTCCGCACAGCGCCAGCCCGGTGAGTTCGGCTTCAGGGCGGGAGGCCATGGAGCGGGCGATCATCGACCCCCAGCTGTGGCCGAAGACGATATAGGGCAGTCCGGGCAGGATCTCACGCGCCTTCGCCTGCAGAGTCACCTCGTCGTCGACGACGACGCGCGCGGCCTCGTCTCCCGCGTCGGCCCAGACGCCCGACTCCATGGCAGTGCGCCCGTGCCCTGCGTGGTCACTGGCGACGACGGCGAAGCCGGCATCGAGCAAGGTGCTGATGAGGTGGAGGTAGCGGCGGGAATGTTCGCCGAGGCCGTGGATGATCTGCACGATGCCGTTCGGAGCTGTTGTCGGAGTGTAGAGCCAGGCATTGATCGTGTCGCGGTTGTTGCTCGAGGAATATGTGATTTCGTGCAGGGCCAAAGCCGGACTCCTTTGTCAGTTGCGTCGTCTACACCGAGATTCCATAGCAATCAGAACAATCGCCGAGATGCCGATACTCTATCGCAGGTCTCGGACCTCAGCTCTGTACGGATGGGCAAGCAACTCTCGCATTCAGACGTGTACGGTCGAACACCTCGGGCATATCCTTGACCCATGCCGTTCGAAGCCGTTTCATTCACCGATGTCTCCACCGCGGGACTCGAATCCTCCCCCGTCGCCGAGGCGCTGGCCGGCCTGCGCGCCAACGAGGCGCGGTACTTCTCCAACAAGTACATGCACACGTTCAAAGTGGCCCCGGCCGCCGATGCACAGGAGGAACTGGACTGGGTGGAGGAGATCCTTGCCTCCGAGCGTGAGATCGTGCCGACTTCGCCGGCTCTCGAAGTCAGCGTCAATGATGTCGACGGCATCTACTGGGTGCACGTCTTCTATGAGTCCGGGCTCGCGATCAATGTCCTGTGGACGCGAGCAGGCGATGGCAAACGGGCCGTTGGTTTCAAGCTTTCGGAAGGGATGGACGTTCCTCCCAAGCTCTCGGCGTTCAAGTTCGCCCGTCAGAAGTCGAAGCTCGCCGGAGAGATCCGCGGATCCTTCTTCAAGATCAAGGGCGATCATCCCCTGCCGTAGCGTCACGACGCGCAAGGCCTGAGGTCGCGAACGATCGGCTCCCATCCAGTCATTCGTGGCCTCAGCTAGTCGAGCTCAGCCTTTTTGAGGATCAGTCTCTAAGGATGTACTTCAGGGTTTCGACCACCTGATCGGTTGTCTGGCACCAGGCTTTGGCTTCGGCATCGACCTCTTTGAGCGGATGCACGATGTCGGCATCGTGAAGGGTTATATAGGGTGTGCCGAGTGCTGCGCAGTAGCCGGCGTCGAAGGCGGCGTTCCACTGCTTGTACTTATCCCCGAAACGCACGACGACCAGATCGGCCTTCTCGATGAGGGTGCGCGTGCGGATGGCATTGACCTTGGACGACTGGTGGTCGCGCCAGAAGGAGCTGTCGTTCTCGCCGAGGTGGTCACCGGCAGCATCGCTGGCCGGATGGTCGGTCACGGGTGCGGTGAAATCGATATCCAGACCGGCCGCCTCGGTGCCGCGCTTGATCTCATCGCGCCACTCGGTGTGGATCTCACCGGACAGGTAGACGGAGAAACTCATGTCGATCACTCCTCAAACTTATGGCAGATGGGACTGGTTTCCCTTCAAGCACCACCATAGCCAATCGGAACTCAGACGCTCAGCGCCGATCTCGCGGCCGAGCCCGAGACACAGACATCGCACGAAGTGACGTCTGCGGGCTCGGCCCCGGCGATCGTCACCGTCAGGAGGTTGCCCTCCTGACGATCTCGGCGATGCGCTTCTCGGCGACCTCGTCGATAGTCTCGAAGTACCATGCGGCGGGCATCAGCGATCCGTCGGAACCACCAGCTGGGGTGAGTTCGACCTTTTCCGTGAGGGCCAGGTTGACCCGATCGTCATTGCGCAGTGTCACCAATGCAGGAGTGCTCGCGGACAGAGCATAGGCCGGCATGCCGTACCAGATCCGCGGTTTGAGACTCGGGGCGACGGTCACGATGATCTCGTGCGCTCGCTGCATGAGCGATCGCTCCGGCTCGTCCATCTTCGCGATCTTGGCGGTCACCTGGGCAGGTTCTTCTCGTCTTTGGTCGTCATGTCATGTCCTTACGTCAGCCGGTGTGTCGCACCGGCGGTTGAAGACGGCGCAAGAATGCGCCGCACCCCATCTGGACATGTTCCGGGCCGACCGGAGCTCTCCGCAATGATTCAGGCTTAGGTACCTGGAAGTGCTGGCAACCGTACGTGCTGCCGATTTCCACGATACCTGCATCGACGCCTCCCCGCCAGAGCAGCCGAGATCAACAACAGTCGTGTGGCTAGCGAAGTTGCTCGGTTAAGTAGGCCTCTGCGATGCTCAGGTGCCCCTGGCTGCCGATTGAGTTCTTCGCCTTCTGCGTGTATGCATGATTGGCGAGGGGAACTTTCACGGTTGTGACGTCGACGCCACGACTTCGGGCCGATTCGGCCCATGAAAGCTGGTCGGTTGGGGTGATCACGTCATCTCGCATCGCTGTCATCATGAGCATCGGCGGCGCGGGTGCTTTCAGGTGCGTGACGGAATCGGCCACTGAGTAGCGTTGCGGATATTCCTCTGGTGTGCCACCCGTGTAGCTGGTCGCGAACAGGCGCGTGCCGGATCCCGCGCCGGGCCCGGTGGGGGCGCTCTCGTAGAGGCCCGTCACGTCGAACGCGGGGTAGTCGGCAATGACCGCTGCCGGAACCGGAACCTTCCCGCCACACGACGACTCGGCGTCGCCCTGTGCAGCGGCACCAGCGGTATTGGCGACCATATTGCTGCCCGAACTCTCGCCCCAGAACGCAAGGCGATCGGTATCCGCACCGATCGCGTCTGCGTGGGTCTGGATCCAGCTTGCCGCACATGCGACCTGCGATGGTGCGCTCTGCCAGGTTGCGTTATCCAGGGTGGCGAGTTCATATTCGACCGATACGACCAGGTAGCCGTGATCAGCGAGTTCACGGAGCTTTGAGCTCGCTGCGTCCGGTTCGCCTGCGATCCAACCGCCTCCGTGGACGTACATGATCGTCGGGGCCGACCCCTTCGCTCTCTCCGGTTCGTAGATCGATACCGAGAGGTCATCGCCCGAGCTGGACTTGTCGTACACTTCCTTGCGATCAGGCGACGCCGAATCGATCGCCGAGAGCCCGAACGTAGCAGTGAACAGATTCACCGAACCACCAGCCGAGGCGATGGCGACGAGGAGCACAATGACGACCGCCAGATTCGCGATCGTGCTCACCACTCCGAATCCTGTCACCACAGCTCCGGTCCTTCGCCGGCCTTGGCGCAGGCAAAAGATTCCGAACCCAAGCACAATCGCTCCGATCACAGTCGCCATCGGCGCAATCGTCGGCGCAAACCGGGCCGCAGCGGAACTGAACGGGCCAAGCCCGGGAATGAGCGATGCCAGGCCGATGACCGCAGCGATCGCACCGAACACGAGCGCGAGGATGAGACCCGTTGCCCGAACTGTTTTGGTCACGCGCTGAGGCACTGCGGGCTGTGACGAATTCTTGCTGGCTGTCATCTTCGGTCCTCGCCTTCCGATCTGTCGGGTTGAGATTCTCTCTGCAGCAGATCTCATCGTGGCGGTCACCTCCTGACGCCAGGGGCCACTCTAACGCAGGCCGATTCTCACAACCCAGATGAATCGGCCTGCGTCCACGGCCATGGGAGCGCAGCCGAAGTCAGCAGAGATTCCCTGCACTGAGCCAGCCTCACCGAGGTCGCGAGGCTAGTCGGGCACGCTGGACGATCTGCAGATCCCACTGATCTGGAATGCGGTTCGGCGGTCATAGTCGGCTCGAGGCGGTCGGCCCCCGTGTTTGAGGACGAGAGCATTGTCGCGGGCAAGTGATTGGAAGTCTTCTGTTGTGAAGGCGGGGACCAATACGCCGGCGGCGTGCCCCTGAGCGACAAGGCTGTCGTGGAATTCCGTTCCAGCACGGCACAGGGCCAGCAACGGCTCGGAATCGCGATACTCCTGGAGGAGAACATCATTGACCGCAGGAACTCGATACTGCAGGTCACGCAACGCATAGATATACGAGCAGATACGCTCTCGGACTTCGCCGGTGGACCGCACCTCCTCAATGACCGTCTGCAGCTCCACCGCAACAACCTCGTCGATGACAGCATCAATCAAGCCGATTCTCCCGCCGAGCCGATTGAAGATCGTCGCCTTGCTCACGTCTGCAACAGCGGCGACCTCCTCAAGGGGCGCAGAGAACCCCTGCTCCCGGAACACCTGGACCGCCGCACGTCGAATCCGGTCGACGTTTCGGCGAGCATCCGAGCGGAGAGACTTCACACCACTTGGATCAGACACGATGACGCCCCCTCCCGCAGTGACAAGTAACTTGATCATAGCAGTCAAGTTAATGCAGGATGGGACCACCAAATTAACCCCACGGGTCAACTTCAGCCATTGCAGCAGCTCTGACGTGCGCACGAAGCACGCTGTCAGCTCACAGTTCATACGAAAGGAATGTCAGATGATCATCGTCACCGGAGCGACAGGCACTCTCAACGGAGCTACTCTCGACCATCTTCTGAAGCGGATTCCGCCTGGGCAGATCGGCGTCAGTGTCCGCGATCCCTCGCGTGCGACCCATTTGGCCGCTCAAGGAGTCCGCGTCCGGCAGGGGAGCTATGACGATCCAGCAGCTCTGCGCCATTCATTCGCGGACGCCGAACAGGTTCTCCTGGTGTCCTCCAGCGACCTTACTGCCGACGTCGTCGCACAACACCGCAGGGCGATCGACGCAGCCGTCGATGCAGGGGCTCAGCGGATCCTGTACACAAGCACCCACGGAGCAGGCTTCGACACCCCCTACCCGCCGCTCGGAATCCATGCGGCCACGGAACAGTATTTATCAGAATCGGGAGCAGCCTGGACCTCGTTGCGAAACGGCTTCTACGGAGACCCGGCTCAGCTGCTCGGTGCATGGGAAGAAACCGGCGAGATCGCCATGCCCGCCGATGGACCATTTTCCTGGATCGATCGCCGCGACGCGGCGGAGGCCGCCGCTGCGGTTCTGACTGCGGATGAACCGCTCGAGGGCCCGATCGACCTGACGCTGCCCGAGCCGGTCACCCTCGAGGATTTCGCCGCCTCCGCGTCCGAGATCGCCGGACGCCGAATCGAGCGCGTCCTCGTGGACGACGAGAAGTGGGTGGCCGACGCCATCTCCCGCGGTACGCCCGAGGAGGTCGCGCGTTTCACCCTGTCGATGTTCCAGGCAACAAGGAGCGGGCATTTCTCTGAGTCGGACCCCACGCTCACGCACTTCCTGGGACGCAGCCCCCGCAGCATCACGGATCAGTTGAAAGGTCTCGATACTCGGTGACACGGTCGCCGTCCGCTAGACGTCGGATCTGAGTTCCACCCATGAGACGTCCAACGAGGCTGTCATATCGACGTCGGAGTGAAATCCCATCGCTTCCAACTCTCGCTCCCCGATGCATACGGCCAGGGCCTGAGTCAGACGCGGTTTCACTGGCTCGAGTAGGTCGGCGACAGCCGTGGCCCCAGGGCTCATCGCCTCGCGGATTCCGCGATCTGCAACCCCAGAGAGCACGACCCCTGCACCGAGGTGGTCTTCATACGAGGGGCGCAGCGAGTCGTACGGCTATTCGAGACCGCTTCGGCGCTGTCCTCGGTCACGGCTGGTCGAGCAGCGCAATACCGAAACCGTCGACAACGGCCCGAACTTCGTCGAGGTATCGTTGCGCCTGTTCGGTCAGCGGGATCCCGGAATGATCGATCCAGCCGATCTCGATGCGTTCCTCGACCTCGAGTGGAATCGCGACGATGGCCGGATCGAGATCGTCGCTGATGATGCCCGTCGAGATGGTGTAGCCGTCGAGTCCGATCATCAGGTTGAAGATGGTCGCACGGTCAGAAACCCGGATCTCCTGCTTGCTCGACAGGGTGGAGAGAATCTCCTCGGCGAAGGAGAACGAGTTGTTCGCGCCCTGGTCGAAAGTGAGCCGCGGCAGGGCGGCGAGATCGTCAAGGGTGACGCGGTTGCGGGAGGCAAGCGGGTTCGTACGAGAGATGAAGATGTGTGGGGAGGCGAGGAAGAGCGGGTGGAACGCAAGCCCCGAATCTCGCAGCAGTTTGTCGATGACCTTCCTGTTGAAGTCGTTGCGGTAGAGGATGCCGAGCTCACTGCGGAGCGTGCGAACGTCTTCGATGATGTCCCAAGTACGCGTCTCTCGCAGTGAGAACTCGTACTCGGCAGCATCGCTGGCCTTGACCATCCGAACGAAAGCATCGACGACGAACGAGTAGTGCTGCGCCGAGACTCCGAGCAGACGCCGTGACGGCGGGCGCCCTAGGTAGTGCTGCTCGAGGAGTTCCACCTGTTCGACGACCTGCCGGGCATAGCCGAGGAACTCCACACCATCGTCAGTCAAAGTCACCCCGCGAGCGGATCGGACGAGCAGAGCGCGATCCACACGGGTCTCCAGGTCCTTCATCGCAGCAGACATGGTCGGCTGAGAGACATAGAGGAGATCGGCGGCGGCGGTGATCGACCCTTCCGACGCGACCTCGATGAAGTACTGGAGTTGCAGCAGCGTGATGTTCTTCAGGCCTCGAGACATAGATCAAGGCTATAGGAATCCATAGTTCCCCCGAGTTACCCGATGACCACAGGGGACGGGCAGGATGGATCACAGACATGCCAGCGACCGCAACCGGCCGAACACCCACCGAATTGGACGTCCATGACACCTGAGTTCTCATTCAGCATCACCACGACTCGATTCGACGAGGACTACTCGCCGTCGGAGAGCACCCGAGCGACGACGAACTTCGCCAACCTCGCCAGGGGCGAGGACCGTCAGCAGAACCTCCGCACTGCTCTGAGCATCATCAATCGCCGCTTCAACGAACTCGCGTCCTGGGACAATCCCGACCGGGATCGCTATGTCCTCGAACTCGACATCGTCTCCGGAGGACTTCACTTCAGCTCGGGCGGCCGGGAACAGGAGTTCCCGCTGCTCGAAGTCCTGGATATCCAGATCATCGACAGACTGACTGGAAAACGTCACCCCGGGATCGTGGGGAATAATTTCTCGTCCTTCGTCCGCGATTTCGATTTCAGCGTGCGGCTGCCGGCTGCCAATGAGGCCGCAACCGAGTTCACGGTCCCCGATGACTTCGGTGATCTGCATGGCAAACTATTCCAACACTTCCTCGACTCTGCCGCCTATCGGGAACGGTTCCAGACGGCACCCGTGATCTGCATCAGCGTGTCCACAAGCAAGTCGTACCGTCGGACCGAGAATCACCACCCGATTCTCGGGTTCGAATACCAGCAGGACGACTACTCACTGACCGATGACTACTTCGCGAAGATGGGACTCCAGGTGAGGTATTTCATGCCGCCGGGCAGCGTCGCACCGCTGGCCTTCTACCATCGCGGCGACCTCCTCGGCGACTATTCCGATCTGGCGCTCATCGGCACGATCAGCACGATGGAGACTTTCCAGAAGATCTATCGGCCCGAGATCTACAACGCGAATACCGCCGCCGGAGAGGTCTACCGGCCGACGCTGGACCGGCACGACTTCTCGGAGATGCCGGTCACCTATGATCGTGCCGAACGCAACCAGCTCGGCACCAGACAGGGAAAGTTCACGGAGGAGTTCTTCGTCAACCTGCACCGAGAGATGCTCGAGCAGTGGGCGTCCGACCGACCCGTCCCAGTCGCATGACCGCAGGAGAAGAAACGATGACGCAGCCGCTGCTGCCCACCTCAATCGTCGGCAGTCTGCCGAAGCCGTCCTGGCTCGCGCAGCCCGAAACCCTCTGGTCCCCCTGGAACCTCCAGGGCGAAGCCTTGGTCGAGGGCAGGCACGATGCCCTGCGCATCTCGACTCATGAGCAGACCAATCGCGGCATCGACATCGTCAGCGACGGAGAGCAGACCCGCCAACATTTCGTGACGACGTTCATCGAGCATCTCAGCGGAGTCGATTTCGAGAAGCGCGAGACGGTTCGGATCCGCGATCGCTACGACGCAAGCGTGCCCACAGTCGTCAGCACCGTGAGCCGTGAGAAATCGGTCTTCGTCGACGATGCGAAGTTCCTCCGCCAGCAGACTGATCAGCCGATCAAGTGGGCGCTGCCGGGACCGATGACGATGATCGACACACTCTATGACGCCCACTACAAGAGCCGCGAGAAGCTGGCCTGGGAATTCGCCACGGTCCTCAATAAGGAGGCAAAGGATCTGGAGGCGGCGGGAGTGGACATCATCCAGTTCGACGAGCCCGCATTCAATGTCTTCTTCGATGAGATGAAGGACTGGGGAGTCGCCGCGCTCGAACGGGCAGCGGAAGGTCTGCGGGCCGAGACCGCAGTGCATATCTGCTATGGCTATGGGATCAAGGCGAACAACGACTGGAAAACGACCCTCGGGTCCGAGTGGCGCCAATACGAGGAATCGTTCCCCTTCCTGCAGCGCTCGAGCCTCGACATCGTCTCGCTCGAATGCCACAACTCGCATGTCCCGATGGACCTCATCGAACTGATCCGCGGCAAGAAGGTCATGCTCGGCGCCATCGACGTGGCGAATGAGACCATCGAGACACCGGAGGAGGTCGCCGCCACTTTGCGCAAGGCACTGAAGTTCGCCGACGCGGACAAGCTCATTCCAAGCACGAACTGCGGCATGGCCCCCTTCGCGCGCGACGTCGCCCTCGCGAAGATGAGCGCCTTGAGTGCAGGAACAGCGATCGTCCGCGAGGAGCTGATTGCGTCAAGGGGCTGACCGCCGCCGCACTCCATCCGCACATGTCCCGAGCCGTCGGGCCTCTCCGCAATGATTCGGGCGTCGTGAGCCCGGGAAGCCCAGTGACAGCTCAAGTTGTCGTTGCCACAGTGCCCCAGTCTGTGCCGCAGACGCAGGGCAGAACGGAGAGCGCCTACCTATCAACGCTTGCCTCAGACGTTGAAGCGGCACCTTCGGCAGACCGGATTCCGCGACGAGTCGAACGGCTGCGCGACTACGAGAAGGTGTGATCGCAGAGATCTTGTCGCGCAGCGCTCGACGCTCACGACGAAGCTAGTCGATGCGTCGCGGCGGTACTCCGATCGACACGGCGAGCTTGTTCTGCGCGTTCAATGCGTTTTGTCGTAACTACTCATGCCAGATGCACTCGGTCTTCTTACCGCCGAGTGATCTGATATCGAACCCAGCGCATGACGGAGTCAGTCAGCTGCGCTAGACGTCGAACCGGAACTCCACGACGTCGCCGTCGACCTTGATGCAGTCCTTCTGGAAGACGGTATGAATGACTCCGGCCGCCTCGGTGCGGTGGCTCCCTTCGGAATCGTCCACGCACGGGATTCCGTGGGCCCGGCCGTCAGGTAGGTCTGCCGACCGAGGTTGTCGAAGCCGATGCGAGCGAATAACTGCACCCAAATTCGTCGATTACCCGTCGCGACGCACGTACTCGGCACAGACATCGACGATCCGAACGGCCGCGGCGATCGCTTCAGCCACGTCTTGGTTCGTCGCTGTCGGTCGATCGTCGTCGGGATACTCAGTCGCGTTGCGCACTTGACGCATCCACTCAAACTCGCCCAAGGAATTGTCGTTGACGAAGCCCGCTGCCGCGATCCCGGTGTTGCGATGAGCTCCGCCGACTGGTCGGACACGGAACCCTTCGGCAGCAAGGACGGCGACGAGCGCTTTGCGCGCACCATCGTACGCCGCTGTGAACGCCATCGCGTGATCGTCGGTATCAGCAAGCAGCTCCGCCGTACGGATATGGCGTTCTGCGGTCACGACCACAGCCAGCGCATGCTCGCGATTCCGATCCACACGCTCCAGTCTTCGGTTCACGAGCATCTGCTTGATGATCTCAGGCAAGGATCTCACCGGATCTCACATCGACTAAGGGTCGTGACCGAATCGTCGAGACGAACGGCGACGGGTCCTCAGAGTTCCAGTCGACCGGTGCGATACGCGTGACGTTCACGGGCAAGTCGAGCTTGTCGCCTGCTTCGGCTGCAATCCCCGAGAGCGTCCTCCGCGGCGTCTCCCCCACGACGAGGACGTCTAAGTCGTTGGGAAACTCACCGCTTTCTCCTGACCGGCGCGCGGCCCAAGATCCGTAGATCAGCAACTCCTCCGCCCCGTCGATCCCGTCGAAGAGCTCACGCAACACCGGCACCGGCCCGTAGGTCGCCGCGATCAAATCTCGCATCAGAGCGAACAATGGGTGGTCGGCATTCGCGCTCACGAGACGGTTTCGCCCCTCGTACCGGTCACGAAGCACGGCGGATTCGACCAATCGCCCCACTTCGCGGTGCACGACCGGGCCGCTTGTGCCGGTCCGCCGCCCAAGCTCTGCCAGCGTAAACTCCCGATCAGGGTGCCCGAGAGTCTCGGCCAGAATCGCCCCAACGGCATCCGAGCGCACAAAAGGCGTCAGCTGCGTTGCGATATTCTTCATAGAACACGAAGATATCTTCCGCTTATAGGAAGAGTCAAGAGTGTGCCACCGCTCGCCAGCGACCGCCGCGGCCGTTCAGAAACATAGTCCCCCAGGGTTCCACTCCGTCGCGATCAGCGTTTCGAAGCATCTCGTACATCGCCCAGGTTCGTTGTACCGGCGCCTCAGGAAAAACGCTGCGCAGCTCGGCCTCGGCGCGGCACCCGTCAACAAAGGCGCGGAGTGACTGCCCTGCCACGTTGGGATCAACAGACGTGACGTTGAGCGTGAGGGCCTGCGCGGAGTACTACAGGTCCCACAACCGGGCACTCGCAGCCGCACTATCCCAGTCAATAAATACCCAGCGCTCACCCAGCAGAAGGTTCCAGGGTGTGAGATCTCCGTGACCACCCGACAGTGGTTCTTTCGTCACCCTGCCCGCCCGATCGGAGTGCTCGCCGTTCACACCACCTGCAGCGGAACGATCGAAGCGATCTGCTCACCTGCCTGGTCCTCGGCGCGGTCGAGCTCGTAATGACTCTGCAGGTTCATCCAGAACTCCGCCGACGTACCGAAGTACTTCGCCAGCCGCAGCGCGGTGTCCGCAGTGATCCCACGCTTGCCGTGCACGATCTCGTTGATCCGCCGAGGTGGGACACCGATGGACACGGCGAGCTTGTTCTGAGTGATCCCGAACCCTTCTATGAAGTCCTCCATGAGGACCTCCCCAGGGTGGATCGGCTCGATCTCGTCAGCGGTAGTCAACGATCTCCACCTCTTCCGGTCCGGCCTCTGTCCGCACGAAGCAGATGCGCCATTGGTCATTGATCCTGATAATGTGCTGCCCAGCTCGTTCACCCTTCAGAGCTTCGAGACGATTGCCGGACGGGACGCGCAGATCCTCGAGAACTTCCGCCGATCCCACCTGACGAAGCTTGCGTAATGCGACTCGATGGATCCTCGGACCTATCGACCGTACGCGCCCACGATGCCACAGCCGCTCGCGCTCCTTGTCGCCGAACGATCTGATCAAGAGATCAGTGTATAACGAAGAACGTCATTAACGCTAGACGTTAAACCTGAACACCACCACGTCGCCACGGTTAGAAACCTTTACGTGCGGTATTGCGAGGAATTGTCGTTAACGGCCTCGCTTACGCTTCTTCTTCGGTTTCCGACTCGGATTCAGCCTGACGGTCGCCCTCCGCGCCGATGGTGGGATCGGACGCCCCATGACGGCCGGAGGTATGAGGCCCATCTTCGCAACGAACCCGTCAAGCTGTCTATTCTCCACCGGAGGCGAGTTGTCATAACGGATCGAACCGATGCGTTGCTCCTCATCGAAGACCACCATGAGCGCACGATCCGACTGAATTTGGTGCTTCTTCGCGAATCCGTAGGTCGCGAGCCGGGTGCTGGCCTCTTGGATAGACATCGTTCGAGGTTTGGAGCCC
Organism: Brevibacterium pigmentatum; assembly: GCF_011617465.1. Lineage (NCBI taxonomy): Bacteria > Bacillati > Actinomycetota > Actinomycetes > Micrococcales > Brevibacteriaceae > Brevibacterium > Brevibacterium pigmentatum. Next base: position 1,487,103 of record NZ_CP050153.1, on the reverse strand, counting down.
ATGAACAACGTCGGGTAACCCCACGCTCCGGCGAACGCCACCATCGAATTGTGGTGGAGACCGTCCTGGCGAGTCATCAATGCTAAGCGTTCGACCATGTCGCCCAGCGATTCCTGCGACTCCTCAGAAAGGTTCAACAGGTCAGCACTGAAGCGGAACCACCCTGGTTTACGCCCATCCTGAAGGAAGTCTACGATTCGGGCGACGCCCGACAAGGTGCTGAAGGAAGGCTTCTCGACTTCTATATCGCTCGAGCCTTCTTGGTAGTAGACCCAGGCGTCTAGCTCATCGGTTTGAGTCATCACTCGAGTGGGAACAGCCGACTCCTGATACCGGCGGCGTTCCTTGCCTGTAAAGGGCGCGACGCCAAGGAACTCTTCGCTTACCCGATCAGGGTCCGGCTCGACCCACAAGCCGCCAGAGAGAAACAGCATGAATAGATCCAGCTCGTCGACGGCTGAGAACTTCAGAGAAACTTCTGACTCTGTTCGACGTCGCAGATATAGCAGGAACTCCGCGGGCCTATCGATGACCTCGGCAATAACACTCAGGTCGTGCAACGTAACGAGCCATGGGAAACGATCACTCCCCACGACGTTAGCGCGTACGAGTTCGTCCAAAGCAGTAGATAGCGGGCCGAAGTCGTCGAGGTAGACGGTCACCGAGCGGACCTCGCGGACCTCCGCGAGATCCAGCCATTCGCGATTCTCAAGCCACAGCCCGTGATTGGTTCGGATATGGCTCTCAAGCCTGAGCGCCTGGTCAGTCGCGCTCCCGACCGTTTCCCGCAGGTCGGCAGACAACCTCTGGACATGACCACGCCGCGCCTGACTGGAGATGCTCTTTGCCTTCACTTCTACACAAATCGCGACATCCTCGATAATGAACAGACCATCTGCTTCAGTCTGCTCGGCGATCGAGTTGATGTCCTGCGCATCGGGTCCGAGCTCAGAAACCGCAATGCCCGGATTAGCGCGGAAGTATTTGAGGTTCGCGTGGGCTGCATATGAGCCCAGAAGGGTGGCCAGGCGTTTCAGAGCGAGCGCCTCGCTCACAAGCATGCGGCGCTTCTCATAACGACGAAACTTAGCGGGAACCACTTTGAGGGCCTCTTCGACGACCTGGCGGAAGCAGTCGGTGCCAATCGGCTTGCCTGTCAACATGTAGTTGCCATCGGCATCCTTGACCAGCGATGCGGAGCGGAACGGGTTATCGCCGCTTAGGAACTTCGTCGCGACAGCAAGCGCATCGTCAGCGTAGTTGAACGATAGGCTGAACCGATCCAAAACGGCCAGGGTCCGATCTGCCGGCACGCCCGATGCTTCGGTAACCTCTTGAACAGTGATGGTTGCGCGCTCTCCAGGAAGCTCCAGCATACTCATCAGGGCGGCGCGCACGTCCTTCTCAAACGCAGGATCGTTCTTCTTCTCCGCATTTTGCTCGAACATCTCGCCGACAGTGTCGCGGACGGCGAAGAACTTCTCCCCGTGGACGCGAACTATTGCCTCGCGCACTGCGCAGAAGTCCTCGTAGCTGAAACCAAGAGTTTCGAGGAGCAACTCACCGAGGTGACGAGATGAGAACAGTTCTTCATTTATCTCGTCATGAATATGCGCGTACTGCATGAACTGCACTGTCAGATCATGGCTGACGAATTGGGCGGACAACCCAGTCAGCGGACCGTATTCGTTTCGCTCACCCGAACTAAGTAGGGCGAAGGAGCCCAACGCCAGCATTTCCCTCGCCCGTTCGTGTAAGTCGGGTATCAAACCTGCGGGGCGAGTCTTGCTCGTTGGCGAAGACACGGGCGCGCGCTGTCCCCTGGCAAGCAGAATGAGCGCAACAAGTTCGACCGCTGCCGGCATCTGATCAGCAAGACTTTCGCGGTAGCCCTCGAGGACCATCGGCATCTCGCGCATCCGCATGAGCTCGATCACGTCGAAGGCATCCGCGTCCTTTAGCGACTCCGATACGGCCTGGACATGCTCGGCGATTATCTCTGGGCCACGAAGCACGTATTCTCTCGGGTTCTCCCCCTCGTTCATGCGTCCAAGCATTTCACGCACGCGCCCAAAGGCCGCGGCGAGACCCTCATCATCAGCTGTGACTATTCGCCTCGAAGGCAAATCCCGAGCCTTCTTCTTCCCCATTACACTCACCTTTTGTCCACACGATCCGTAGCGATTGGACTCATACCTCATCGTAAGACGTCATGGCCTCCTCGAAGTTCTACTCCCCTGACGGGGGCGTGGCGTGGTGTTCGGCGGCGCAGGAGTCGGCCGTGAAACGACGCTCGGGGCTTTAGCGTCTACCACATCACGCGAGATCTCATCACGCAGCAGTCCTGTCGGCGTACATAACCGTGCCTAAGGTATCCAGCCGCACATACCAGCATCTGTCAGCGTCGTAACCAACGCAGACACGTCGGGACCGACCTGGCAGTCTCCGGCCAAACTCTGCGGACGGGATGAACAGGCGTCGTTCATTCTCGGCTAGCTCAGCAGCAAAACAGCAACTAACCGGTGCCTTTCTCGATAGGCGCAACAACATCATTCCAGGCCCACGACGCGAGCAAGCCAGATTAGATGTCACCCACTCGCGCAGCAGTCTCTCGCCGCTTTCTCATCATCAGGTTTCTACCACGGCACATCCCAGCCACCGCCCCAACACAAACACCATTGGCATCCGGTTCGTGGAAGAGCCTCCGACAATCGGCACTCCTGACGTTGGGGGTGTGTTTCCCGTTTTGCAGGTGGCGGTGCGCAACAAGATCGTGAGCTGGTCGGAGCCGCGCGAAATCCGGTTGCGCGACCCCCTCCGCCGACTACCGCAACGTATGAGACGGCAGACATGCGCAAATGACCAGACCCAGAGTTCGCGACTGCCAGCCGGCCAATCTATGCGATTTTGCATTAGACCGCATTTTGAGTCACGACGTACGCGACATGCACACGTCTGGACCCTAATGCATCCCAAAGGAGCACCTTCAAAGAGCCGCAAAGAATGACCAACATGGTCCAGCGAACCACGAGAACCGACAGGAGTCGCCCATGATGCAAGAACGGAACTCGACCGTCTGACAGCCGACTATAAGTCCTGACCAGAAGCCATACTTACACATTGAACCGGAACTCCAACGGGTTCCGGTACGGACCAACATGTTGACGAAGCAGACCAGCACACAGCAAACCACCGTGACTGAAGGGACCTTGCATCAGCGAGTGAATCTCGAAGGTTCTCGATGGTCCCCGGAGAGTACCGTCGTGTGCACTTGAACACCACCCGATCTGACTAGCAAACTGCCGTGCCTAGGCACGAACCGCAACACCCACACGCCGCATGCGGCTCCGCGAACCAGGCAAACTCACTCGTTTTCTGGGCGTCCAACGCTAGTAGCAATGGAGTGAAAAGTAGACGCGTGCAACGTCGCGTGAAAATCAAGTTCACAAGCAAAGTTTTTCGCGGCGCTACGCGCGTCTCACACCAGTGAATTACCCTTTCGCCTCGACTGACAGGAATCTCTTCAGGTCAGAAGCAGTGACGTTTGCGTTAATCTTGGCGACTTTCGACACACGAACGACGATATCGAGCAAGGCATCGTCTGTCCTTACTCCATCGAGGAACTGCCTGTATAGACGCAAGAGTTCAGCATCGTCGCTGAAGACAACCGGGATCTCATTTAAGGAAGCTGCCACAAGCCTCTGGTCGCCGCGGTTACGGATAATCTCGCGCGCGAGTGCAACACGACTGGCACGGAGCTCGCGCTTGTTCGTGGACAATTCCGCCAAGGCCCAAGTGGCAATGCCAACGACTAGCGAACCAGCGACACCTACGCCAGCGCCCAATAGTGCGGCTACCACTTCAGGATCAGTCATCTGGAACCGCCAGATGATTTCCGGTACCCATCATGTCTAGACATTGAAGCGGAACTCCACGACGTCGCCGTCGACCATGATGTAGTCCTTGCCTTCCATCCGGACCTTGCCGGCGGACTTCGCGGCAGCCATCGTACCGTTCGCATCGAGATCCGCGAACGACACGATCTCGGCCTTGATGAAGCCCTTCTGGAAGTCGGTATGGATGACTCCGGCCGCCTCGGGGGCGGTGGCGCCCTTCGGAATCGTCCACGCACGGGATTCCTTGGGACCGGCAGTCAGATACGTCTGCAGACCGAGAGTGTCGAAGCCGACGCGGGCGAGTTGGTCGAGTCCGCTCTCCTCCTGACCGGTCGATTCGAGCATCTCCCGGGCCTCTTCTTCGTCGAGCTCGGCGAGTTCCGACTCGAACTTCGCGTCGAGGAAGATCGCTTCGACCGGTGCCACGAGGGCGCGCATCTCGTTCTTCTTGTCCTCGTCGGCGAGCACCTCGTCGTCGACGTTGAACACGTAGAGGAAGGGCTTGACCGTCATCAGCTGCAGCTCACGCAGGGCGCTGACGTCGAACTTGTCGGCCTGCATCGCCTGGTAGAGCGTCCGCCCGCCTTCGAGGATCTCGGTAGCGGCATCGATCGCGGTCAGCTGCTCGGCCGGTGCGCGCTTGCCCTTGACTTCCTTCTCGATCCGCGGCCGCGCCTTCTCGAGAGTCTGCAGGTCAGCGAGGATGAGCTCGGTATTGATCGTGTCGATGTCATCGGCGGGGCTGATCTTGCCGTCGACGTGGACGACATCGTCGTCGACGAATCCGCGGATGACCTGGCAGATGGCGTCGGCTTCGCGGATGTTCGCGAGGAACTGGTTGCCCAGGCCTTCCCCTTCGGAGGCGCCGCGCACGATTCCGGCGATGTCGACGAAGTCGACGGTGGCATTGAGGATGCGTTCGGAGCCGAAGATCTCCGCCAGTCGCGTGAGTCGCTCGTCCGGCAGAGGGACCACGCCCACGTTCGGCTCGATCGTCGCGAACGGGTAGTTCGCCGCGAGAACTTGGTTCTTGGTCAGTGCGTTAAACATGGTCGACTTGCCGACATTGGGCAGTCCCACGATTCCAATAGTCAAAGCCACGGTATCCAAGTCTAGCCGTCGCCGAGGTGGTCCTCGAATTCTCGTGTCAGTGCCCTCTGTCACCCTGGGACCATGAATGCTTTCCCCGCATCCGCAGTCATCATCGCCTTCATCGTGGCGATCGTGCTCGCCGCCGCGCTCGGATTCCTCCTCGGCCGCAGTCTCACCCGTTCCCGCTATCTCGAGAGACTCACTCGCGCCGAGACCACGTCACGCATCCTGTCCGAGCGCACCGAAGACCTCGAGGCCGATGCGCAGATGGCCGGTGAGATCACTGCCGCCATCGGGCCGTTGGCGGCAAGCGTGAAGAATCTGCAGGAGAACCTGCACTCCCAGGACCGCACGCAGATCGAACAGATCACCCGACTGAACTCCCAGATCGGGCATCTCAGCCAACAGAACCTCCGCCTCCAGGAATCCACTGGGTCGCTGGCCAACGCTTTGAATTCGACGACCCACCGCGGCGACTGGGGCGAGGTCCAGCTCAAACGCATCGTCGAATATGCCGGCCTTCTCCCCCACGTCGACTTCGACACGCAGGTCAGTGCCGACCGGGACGGTAAGCGCCACCGACCCGATATGGTCGTCCACCTGCCCGGCGGCGGCACGATCGTCATCGATGCGAAGACTCCCCTGTCGGCGCGGATGAACGAGGATTCCGGCGAGGCGGCCGACGCCGGCATGCGCGGTCAGGACCATGCCCGCGCCCTGTTGCGCCATGTTGATGCCCTGGCGTCGAAGGAGTACTGGAAGGCGTTCGAAGCCTCCCCCGACTTCGTCGTCTGCTTCGTGCCCACCGACGGTCTGCTCTCCGCAGCCGCGGCAAGCTACCCGAAGATGATCGATCATGCACTGGGCAAGAACGTCGTCCTCGCCTCACCGGCGACTCTGCTGGTGCTGTTGAAGACTGTGGCACTCAACTGGCGGCAGGCCGACATGTCCACCTCGGCGGCCGAAGTGCTGCGGCTGGGCACGGAACTCTACGAACGCATCGGCACGCTGGTGTCTCATGTGTCTCGGATGGGTGCCAGTCTGGATCGGTCGGTCGAGGACTACAACCGGTTCGTCTCGTCCTTGGAGTCCCGGTTCCTCGTCACCGCGAGGAAGTTCCCGTCGACCGGCATCGTCGCCGATGAGCTCGATGCCGTGGCCGAACTCGATACTCGCGCTCGGGGCGTCAGCGCCGAGGAGCTCAGTCGGCCGCGAGCCATGGACTTCGACGATCGCGGACCGACTCATCTGCGTGATCGGCAGACGGGGACGGACTGAGGATCGTCAGCCGAGTTTGCGCAGTTCCTTCGGCAGCGAGAAGATCAGGTCCTCTTCGGCGGTGACGACCTCTTCGACCGTGTCGAATCCGTAGTCGGCCAGCAGCTGCAGCACGTCTTGGACGAGGTTCTCCGGAACGCTCGCTCCGGAGGTGACTCCGACCGTGGTCACGTCGTGGAACCATGTCTCGTCGATCTCCCGGGCGAAGTCGACACGGTAGGCAGCCTTCGCCCCGTGTTCGAGGGCGACTTCGACGAGGCGAACGGAGTTCGAGGAGTTCGCTGACCCGACGACGATGACGAGATCCGCGTCGAGCCCGATCTTCTTCACCGCGAGCTGCCGGTTCTGTGTCGCGTAGCAGATGTCATCGCTGGGTGGATTCTGCAGGTGCGGGAAGCGCTCACGCAGGATCTCCACTGTTTCCATGGTCTCGTCCACGCTTAAGGTCGTCTGTGAGATCCACACCAGCTTCTCGGCAACGGGAACCTCGATGGTTCGGGCCTCTTCCGGGCTCTGCACCAGTGTGATGTGTTCCGGCGCCTCACCCATGGTGCCCTCGACCTCTTCGTGTCCGGCATGGCCGACGAGGAGGATGCGGAAGCCGTCCCGGGCGAACCGGATGGCCTCCTTGTGGACTTTCGTCACCAACGGGCATGTCGCATCGATCGTCGACAGCGAACGCTGGGCAGCCTCGGTGTGCACGGCCGGTGAGACTCCGTGGGCGGAGAACACGACCCGAGCACCTTCCGGGACTTCAGCGGTGTCATCGACGAAGACGGCCCCGCGTTCGGACAAGGTCTCGACGACATGCCGGTTGTGCACGATCTCCTTGCGGACATAGATCGGTGCGCCGAAGTGCTCGAGGGCGCGTTCGACGGCGATCACGGCACGATCTACGCCGGCACAGTAGCCGCGCGGTGCGGCCAGCAGCACCCTCTTGTCAGCATTGACCGGAGTGCGGATCTCGCCAGGTGCCAGACGCCGGCGCGGAATGGTCGGGGCAGGTACTGAAACGACGCTCACCCGTTCAGTCTAAGCCGGAGGCATCGACTGCGGCCAGGAATGGGCTGCGTCCGTGCCGTTCGTTAGGCTGGGGATTCGGAAGGGGACTTAAATGGCGCAAAGAATTTCCGGCACTCCCGGCACGCTCGGCGAAACGGCCGAGCCGAAAGAGCTCGCCGCCACCGCAGCCGAGACCACGGCGGAGAATCCGTGGCCGCTGAGTCTGCTGTCGTCGAAGATGAAGTCCTATATCGACCGCATGTCGAGCGTGTGGATCGAAGGGCAGGTCGTCGAACTCAACCATCGGGGCAAGGCCAGCTACCTGACCCTGCGCGACACCGATGTCGAGATGTCTCTGCCGGTCCAGATCTGGAAGAACGTCCTCGACCGCACCGGAGCTCCTCTGACCGAGGGCAGCCACGTCGTCGCCAATCTCAAAGCCGACTTCTGGACGAAGACCGGTCGGCTGACGATGCGGGCCAACGACATCCGTGCCGTCGGCCTCGGCGAACTCCTCGCCCGCCTCGAACGACTGAAGAAGCAGCTAGGGGCCGAGGGGCTGTTCGATCCCAACCGGAAGCTGCGACTGCCGTTCCTGCCGAACCGGATCGGACTGATCACCGGACGGGATTCGGATGCGCAGAAGGACGTCATCCGCAATGTGCACCTGCGCTGGCCTGCCGCCGAATTCGAAGTCCGCAACTGTGCCGTCCAGGGACCGGATGCCGTACCGGGAGTGATGAAGAACCTCGCGGAGCTCGATGCGGACCCGCAGATCGATGTCATCGTCATCGCCCGCGGCGGCGGCAGCATGGAAGACCTCCTGCCGTTCTCCAACGAAGCCCTCGTCCGTGCCGTCTCCGCCGCGCAGACACCGGTGGTCTCGGCGATCGGGCACGAGGCCGACCGGCCCATTCTCGATGAGGTCGCTGACATGCGGGCGTCAACACCCACGGATGCTGCGAAGAGGATCGTGCCGGACGTCGCCGAAGAAGGCATGAATCTGCTGCGTGCTCGTGCCGAATTGGATGCCGCCGTCAATCGCATCCTCGACCGAGAGCAGGAGATGCTCACCGCCGTGCGCTCACGGCCCGTGCTCGCCGAACCGCAGACGATGATCACCGCGCATGAGAACGAACTGACGATGATCCGCCGCCGCAGCTTGCAGGCGACGAACGGACTGCTCATCCAGGCTCAGAACGAGATCCAGCATCTCCGTTCACAAGCCAGGTCCCTCTCTCCCCTGCGGACCTTGGAGCGCGGCTACGCCGTGGTCCAGACCGACGACGGTCAGGCCGTTCGCAACGCCGCCGAGGTCGCCGCCGGCGACAGCGTCCATGTCCGGGTCGCTCGCGGTCGTTTCGACGCCGATATCACCGAGGTCACTCCGGAGACCGGCGAACCGACAACCGACGATTGACCACATTTCCACACTCTGTCCACGTTCCACACACTCTGCGAAGGAGACACCGATGACCGAACCGACGGCACAACAGGACCAGCCCGACATCAGCACACTCAGCTACGAGCAGGCGCGCGAAGAACTCGTCATGACCGTCAAGCGTTTGGAGACCGGCAACCTGCCGCTCGAAGAGTCACTGCGGCTGTGGGAGCGCGGCGAAGCTCTCGCCGACCGGTGCCAGTCGTGGCTCGATGGAGCGCGGGAGCGCCTTGACAAGGCCCGTGAGGAGACCTCGGACGACACCGAATAGGTCTCCAGGTCAGCCGAAGTTCAGCCAGGGCCGCCGAGATCACTTGAGTTCGGCGGCCACCTGATCGGCGAAGCTATTGACGGTGTCCGGCGCAGCGGTGGCAGTCAGAACGACATACATATCGCCCTTGTGCGTGACCCAGTATTCCTTCGCCTCTGCAGTGCGGTAGACCTGGAAGTCGGCACCGCCGACGGTCACCTTCTCGGCAGCGATAGCCTCGTCGGTCTTCCGCTTCGCCCAGTTCGCGCTGGCTTCGGCCTGCTCGATGCTCACCCACTGGTCGTCGGGGCCGATGAACGACATGTACCACGAGGTGTATTCGGAGTCGCCCATACGATCGAGGCTGGCCTCGTTCGACGTCCATCCGCGCGGGATCTGCGGAACGATGAGGTCGAACTCGGCGTTGCCCTGTGACTGCTCGGCGATCCCCTGATAGTCGACGACACGTTCTGAGTCGACTTCGGGCTGCGGGGCGAGGAACAGGATCCCGACGGCGACTGCGAGACAGGCGAGGATCGCGATGACCATATTGACCCAGTTCGAGTTCTTGCGCAGGAAGCGCATCTCTTCCCGGGACCCCGGCAGCATCACTCCGGACTCATCAGCCATGGACTCTCCCCTGGGACTCGGCATCGTCTCGTCGACGACCGTTCGAGCACCCGTCTCGTCGGCAGCATTTCGGACATTCACACCGCCATTGTCCTCGGCTCGCGCGCGAAGGGCCAATTCCGGTCCGAGGACGTGACTGCGGCCACAAGCAGACACCGCTGTCGCGACCCCGATCACAGGGGTGGCACAATTGGAAGCATGAGTGACTCCAAAGAGCCTGTTGACGTGAAATCTCACCATGACCGAGGACGAGTTGATGAGGAGGCTCCGCCTGTCGCAGTGACCGACTCATGGTCACAGAAGGCTCAGGTCGAGTCGGATGCTCCCGACCGCAACTTGGCTCTGGAGCTCGTCCGAGTCACCGAGGCCGCAGCCATCGCCGCAGCCCCCTGGGTCGGCCGCGGCGACAAGAACGCAGCCGACGGAGCGGCCGTGGCCGCGATGCGCAATGTCATCTCCACCGTCCGCATGGCCGGCACCGTCGTCATCGGCGAGGGTGAGAAGGACGAAGCTCCGATGCTCTTCAACGGCGAGCAGGTCGGCGACGGCGGCGGACCGCACTGCGATGTTGCTGTCGACCCGATCGACGGCACTCGCCTGACCGCTCTGGGCATGCCCAATGCGATCTCTGTCATGGCTGTGACCGAAGACGGCGCGATGTATGACCCCTCTGCCGTGTTCTACATGGAGAAGCTCGTCACCGGCCCCGATGCCGCTGATGCCGTCGACATGCGTCTGCCGATCGCTGAGAACATCCGCCGCGTCGCCAAGGCGAAGGGAACGAAGGATCCCGCCTCGGTGACGGTGATGATCCTCGACCGTCCCCGCCACCAGCAGATGATCGATGAGATCCGCGCCGCCGGCGCCCGCATCCAGCTCATCACCGATGGCGACGTCGCCGGAGCCATCGCCGCCTGCCGTCCCGGAACCGGCGTCGACATGCTCATGGGCATCGGCGGTACCCCCGAAGGCATCATCACCGCCTGCGCCATCAAAGCACTCGGCGGAGTCATCCAGGGCCGACTGTGGCCGCAGGACGACACCGAACGCGAAGCCGCCTCCAAGGCCGGCCTCGACGTCAACAAGGTACTCAACACCGACGACCTCGTCACCGGTGACAACAGCTACTTCGTCGCCACGGGCATCACCAACGGCGATCTGCTCGATGGCGTGAAGTTCCAGGGCAACCACGTCACCACGCATTCCCTGGTGATGCGGTCGAAGTCGGGAACCGTCCGTCAGGTCTTCGCCGAGCACCAGGCAGCGAAGACCCACTCATACGTGGAGGCCGCCGAAGAAGCCGCACGCCGCGGACTGGTCTGACCTCCAATCGCACCCGGGCCCGGGTACGATCCACACAATTCGGAAGCAGGTGCGAAAGCAATGCCCAATCAGGCGTGGAAGCGACTCCTCGAGGGAAATCAGCGTTTCGTCGACGATGTCCCTCGACACCCCAACCAGGACACCGCACGACGCGAGTCGCTGTCGGACAGCCAGACCCCGTTCGTCACTCTCTTCGGCTGCTCGGACTCCCGAGTCGCCGCTGAGATGATCTTCGACGTCGGACTCGGCGATATGTTCGTCGTCCGCAATGCCGGACAGGTCGTCGACCCGGTCACCTTGGGATCGCTCGAATACGGGGTCGAGGTGCTCGGCACTCCACTGCTCGTCGTGCTCGGACACGACAGCTGCGGAGCCGTGACCGCTGCCTACAATGCCTACGACTCGGGTGAGACTCCTCCCGGATTCATCTCCGACGTAGTCGCCCGCATCCTGCCGACCGTGGCACGGGCCCGGAAGAACGGGCGCACCACGGTCAACGAGACCGTCGGCCAGAACACCATGGACACGGTCGACAAAATCATGCAGCTGTCCACGATCATCAAGACCGCTGTCGATGAGGGCCGACTCATCATCGTCGGACTCACCTACCAACTCCACGATGGCCACACCACGGTCGTCGCCCAATACGGAGGCGACGAGGCCGCGGTCTCCACCTATGCTTCTTGAGCGACCGGCCACCTCGGTGGTCAGCCGTTCAGCCCTACGAGCCTGAGCTCCGCAATCATTTCCCCGGCACCCAACGGAAAGGACAACAATGACCGAAGAATTTCGCATCGAACACGACACCATGGGTGATGTCAAAGTCCCAAAGGACGCCCTCTACAGCGCACAGACCCAGCGTGCCGTCGAGAACTTCCCGATCTCGGGCAAGACCCTCGAATCAGCCCACATCGCCGCACTGGCACAGGTGAAGAAGGCCGCAGCGAAGGCCAACGCCGAACTCGGCGTGCTTGACGAAGCCCGCGCCACAGCCATCCAGAACGCCGCCGATCGGGTCATCGCAGGCGAATTCGACGCCCACTTCCCCATCGACGTTTTCCAGACCGGTTCGGGAACCTCGTCGAACATGAACACCAACGAGGTCCTTGCCTCGCTGGCGACCAAGGCACTCGAAGCCGACGGAATCAACGTCCACCCGAACGACCATGTCAACGCCTCGCAGTCGTCGAACGACGTCTTCCCCACCTCGGTGCACCTGGCCGTGACCAAGGCCCTGGTCAACACGCTCATCCCGGCCATGGACACCCTGGCGACTTCGCTGGAGAAGAAGGCGAAGGAGTTCTCCTCGATCGTCAAGTCCGGACGCACCCACCTCATGGATGCCACTCCTGTAACCCTCGGTCAGGAGTTCGGCGGCTACGCAGCTCAGGTCCGTTACGGAATCGAGCGCATCGAGGCGTCCCTGCCGCGCGTGGCGGAGGTCCCGCAGGGCGGAACCGCTGTGGGCACCGGCATCAACACCCCCGACGGCTTCTCCTCCCGTGTGGTCGAGATCCTCGCCGAGGAGACCGGACTGCCGATCACCGAGGCCCGCAACCACTTCGAAGCGCAGGCCAACCGCGACGGACTCATCGAAGCCTCCGGTCAGCTGCGGACCATCGCCTACGGCTACATGAAGATCTGCAACGACCTGCGCTGGATGGGTTCGGGACCGAACACCGGTCTCGGCGAGATCGCCATCCCCGATCTCCAGCCCGGTTCGTCGATCATGCCGGGCAAGGTCAACCCGGTCATCTGCGAGGCCACCATTCAGGTCGCCGCTCAGGTCATCGGCAACGACGCCGCAGTCTCGCTCTCGTCGACCAACGGCGCCTTCGAGCTCAACGTCGGAATCCCGGTCATGGCTTCGAACCTGCTCGAGTCGATCCGCCTGCTCGCGAACGCCTCGACCGTCATGGCCGAGAAGATGATCGACGGACTCACCGCCAATGAGGAGCGTGCCCGCTTCCTCGCCGAGGCGAGCCCCTCCATCGTCACTCCGCTGAACAAGGTCATCGGCTACGAAGCCGCGGCGAAGATCGCCAAGCACGCCGTGAACAACAAGATGACGGTCAAGGAAGCGACGATCGCTCTCGGCTTCGTCGAGAACGGCTCCATCACCGAGGCCGACCTCGACAAGGCCCTCGATGTCACCACGATGATCGGCAACTACAAGTAAGTCGCCGATCTGACTGATCAGCACGGCGCCCGGACGAAATCGTCCGGGCGCCGTTTCGTTCTCTCGATCCGTTCAGCGGCTCACTGTCTACTCGCGTTCCGGACCACAGCGGCTCAGGAACGGAATGGGTCGAACTCCTCGAGCACATCGGTGACCAGAGCCGCGATCTCCGACCTCTCCGACCGCGTCAGCGTGACGTGAGCGAACAGTTCGTGTCCCTTGAGCTTCTCGATCACCGCGGCGACTCCGTCGTGACGGCCCACTCGCAGGTTGTCGCGCTGGGCGACATCATGGGTGAGCACCACCTTGGAGTTCATGCCGATGCGCGAGAGCACGGTGAGCAGAACATTGCGTTCCAGTGACTGTGCCTCATCGACGATGACGAACGCATCGTGGAGGGAGCGTCCGCGAATGTGGGTGAGCGGAAGCACCTCGAGGATCTCTCTGTTGACCACCTCGTCGATGACGTTCTTGCTCACCAGGGCACTCAAGGTGTCGAACACGGCCTCCGCCCAGGGGTTCATCTTCTCCCCTTCGCTGCCGGGCAGATAACCGAGGTTCTGCCCACCCACAGCGTAGAGGGGTCGGAAGACCATGATCTTCGAGTGCTTGTTCTCCTCGAGCACCTTCTGCAGACCGGCCATGAGGGCCAGCGCGGACTTCCCCGTTCCGGCTCGCCCTCCCATCGACACGATTCCCAGCGCGTCGTCGAGCAGCATGTCGATGGCGATCCGCTGTTCTGCCGATCGGCCGTGGACTCCGAAGATGTCCCGATCCCCGCGCACCATCGACACCCGGTTGCCGGTGCGCACCCGCCCCAGCCCGGACCCGCGTGGTGAGGTGATGACGACTCCGGTGTTGACCACCTCGTCGGAGACATCCTCGGTGACGACCGATCCCGAATCGTAGAACTCGCTCATCTGCTCGTCGTCGAGCCCGAGCTCGCTCATCCCGGTGAAGCCGGAATCGACGGCCAGCTCCGCCAGGTACTCTTCCGCGTGCAGGCCCAGGGCAGATGCCTTCACTCGCATCGGCACGTCCTTGGTCACGACCACCACGTCACAGCCTTCGGCCGAGAGGTTGCGGGCCACGGCCAGGATGCGAGTGTCGTTCTCCGTCCGGTCGAAGCCGATCGGCATCGTGGAGGCGTCGATGTGATTGAGCTCGACCCGCAGCGTTCCGCCCGCATCACCGACCGGAATGGGCTGATCCAATCGGTCGTAGTCCGAGCGGAAGTCGTCGAGGATGTGCAGGGCTTTGCGAGCCGTGAAGCCGAGTTCGGGATGATTGCGTTTGCCCTCGAGTTCGGAGACGACGATGAGCGGAATGACGACGTGGTGTTCGGCGAAGCGCAGAAGCGCTCCGGGATCCGACAGCAACACCGAAGTATCGAGAACGTAGGTGTGGACTTTTTCAGCCATGAGGACCTCTGAGGCGTGAGTTCCGCCGAGATCCGGTTCAGACATCCCCCGATCTCGGGTTGGTGTCGACCAACTACTGTCAACCTAACCCGGTTCGCCCTCGCAGGCGGTAGCGGCACGCGTGCTCGGGCAAGTCGAGGTCATGAACTTCGAGTGAATGCGGGATTCCCTCGCCTGACAGCCAGGAATCCGCGCCGGCCAAAGCCAGGGCCTATTTGCCGAAGCGTCGCTGCCGCAGACCGTAGTCGCGCACGGCACGGAGGAAGTCCGTGCGACGGAAATCCGGCCAATAGGCTTCGCAGAAGTAGAACTCCGAATACGCACTCTGCCACATGAGGAAGCCGGAGAGTCGCTGCTCCCCCGAAGAGCGGATGATGAGATCGGGGTCCGGCTGGCCCTTGGTGTAGAGGTGTTCGCCGATCTGTTCGGGAGACAGCTCCGAGATGATCGTCTCCAGATCCGTGCCGTCGTCGGCGCGATCCCGCAGCAGGGATTTCACCGCGTTGACGATCTCTTGCCGACCGCCGTAGCCGACGGCGACGTTGACCCGCATTCCGCAGTCCTCGGTCGTCGTCACTGCCTCCAGACGGGCCCGCAGATCCGGTGGAACGATATCGAGATCGCCGACGAGCTGGACGCCGACTCCGTCGAGCGCGGCGATCTTCTCGACCAGATCCGAAATGATCTCGATGAGGATCGACACCTCTTCGGCCGAGCGGGCGAGGTTCTCCTTGGACAGGACGTAGAGGGTGACGATCTCCACATCGATCTCGTGGCACCAGCCGAGGAACTCGACGATCTTCGCCGCTCCGGCGCGGTGACCGTCAGCGGTCGTCGCACCGAACTCCTTGGCCCACCTGCGGTTGCCGTCGGTGATGACTCCGACGTGACGTGGAACCGGAACCGACTTGTCGAGCTCACGTTTGAGCCGTCGCTCGTACAGCCGATAGAGCAGGTTCACGGGTCGCGCCACAGCTGTCCTCTTCCATATGGATCATCGGTCGGTTCGAACACTGTACAGACTACTAGGCGACGATGCTTGGTGAGGCCTCAGGCCCGCTCGCTACTATGGAGTCATGAATGCTTCGCTCACCGATTCCTCTCCAGTCGTTCCCGACGGCTCCGGGCCGGTCGGTTCCGCAGGTGCGGACGATGCTCCGGCCGCCGATGACCACCGCGTCGCCCGTCGCCGCTCGGCCCTGCGGGCCGAGTTGACGAAACTGGCCGGTCAGGTCAAGCCGAAGCTGCGTGGCTGGTTCCACGCCGGGGCATTTCCCGTGGCGATGATCGGCGGCCTGGCGCTGGTGATCATCTCCCCGACGATCGAATCGCGCATCGCCGCCGCGATCTTCGCCGTCACCGGCATGCTGCTCTTCGGCACCTCCGCCGTCTATCACCGGGGTCGCTGGCGCACCCGCGTCCGTTTGATCCTGCGGCGGCTCGACCATGCGAACATCTTCCTCATCACCGCCGGCACGTACACACCGCTGGCCGTCCTGATGCTCCGCACCGATCAGGCGATCCTCCTGCTGTCCGTGCTGTGGGGCGCAGCCGCACTCGGCGTCGCCTTCCGCACGATCTTCACCACCGCGCCGAGGTGGCTCTTCGTCCCCATCTACGTCGGGTTCGGGGTCGCCGGAGTCGGATACATCCCCCAGATCTGGGCGACGGACTTCGCCGTCGGTCTCCTCGTCGTCCTCGGCGGTGTGTGCTATATCGCCGGCGCCGTGATCTACGGGATCAAACGACCGAACCCGTCGCCGAAGTGGCTCGGCTTCCATGAGATCTTCCATATCCTCACGATCCTCGGCTACGGCTGCCACCTCGCCGCGCTCATCGTCGCCGCAGTCGAGGCCTACTGACTCCGTCGGGCTCCGCCCGGGACATCTGTCCAGTTCGGCCCGAGGCGTCCGTCCGAGCGCGGAATCTGCGAATACTGAAACGGCGCGATCACCCATCGGTGATCGCGCCATTGTCGTCGAGCTCAGAGAATCAGCATCTTCAGGCGCAGAGACTCATCACCGTTCGTCGGACGGTTCGGAGGAATCGGTCGGCTCCTCCGTCGAGCCGCCTCGGCGATCTGCATCGTCTGCCCCGGTCCCGCTGCCCGCGTCATCGGTTCCGCTGTCGGCCTCATTGGTCCCGTTGTCAGCAGTTTCCGCTTCGGGTGCTTCCGGACCTGAGAGCTTCGACTGGTTGGGCACGACGTGCTTGCGCAGCGGGATCGGATAGGCGTCGCTGGCGCCCGAGTGAGCCCGCACCCGACGGACACGGCGCAGGGCGTCCCGGAGGAGGAAGATCGTCAGGACGACGACGGCGAGGGTCGCCAGGAAGCCGATGGTCCCGGGTGTCACCAGATCCGGGTCCGGTGTGCCTCCGTCCGGAGTCGGGGCTGGGGAGGACGCGAAGATCATGCGCGGGTGTCGCTTTCGGTCGGGACGGCGGAATCAATATCGAGGTCGTCTGCTGGGGGTGAGTCCGGAAGCATCCCCTCATCGGGAACACGACGACCGTCATCGAAGGTCACGGCAGCGAACAGGTCGGTCTCCTGGAAGTCGAGTTCCCGGTTCAGCGGCTCACGGCCGGTGAGGTCGAGTGCCAGTTCGAACTCCTCGGTCGGCCAGTATGTGCGAGCTGCCTTGCGAGACGCGGAGAAGAACCCGCCTTCCGGGTCGATCTGCGTGGCGTGGGAGAGCAGCGCACGATCGCGGGCGGGGAAAAACTCGCTGCAGGCGATCCGGGTGCTCAGCCAGTTGTGGCGCTGGTTGTCTCGCTTCTTGAAGTCCTCGAGATGGTCGGCGAACGGGGACTCGAGTCCCGCCTCGAGCATCTTCTCGTGGATGGTGATCCACTTCTTCGCCGACAGGTCCTGGTTGAAGTAGATCTTCTGCACCTGCCACGGTTCCCCGAGCTCGGGGTGGGAGGTCGCATCAGCGGCGGCTTCGACTGCGGCCATGGTCACGGCGTGGTTCTTGATGTGATCGGGGTGAGGATATCCGCCGAGCTCGTCATAGGTGGTCACCACCTGCGGGCGGAAAGTGCGGATGATGTGCACGAGGGGAAGCATCGCCACCTCGTCGGGGACCCGATAGAAGCATCCGGGAGGAGTCTGGTTGTCGAAATCTCCGTCAGGCAGTCCCGAATCGACGTGGCCGACCCAGACGTGTTCGGCGCCGAGAGCCGCGGCAGCAGTGGCCATCTCCTCACGACGGAGGCCGGCGATGTCTCGGCTGGCCTTGGGACTCTGCAGCAGGCCAGGGTTGAGGATGTCGCCGGCCTCACCGCCCGTCATCGTGGCGATGAGCACCCGGGCACCCAGAGAAGCGTACTTCGCGCTCGTTGCCGCACCCTTCGAAGATTCGTCGTCGGGGTGGGCATGGACGGCCAACAGGCGCAGCCCATGGTACGGAAGCGAAGTCATATCCTAAATGTCCCTTTCGATTCAGCCTGGTGGCCACCTGCTGCCGGCGCTGCGGCTGACATGCTCGCCGGCAGAGGATCGACTACTCTAGATTAGTGCGCGAAGTACTTAAAGAGGAATTCAATGACTGAGGTAACAGTGGCACCACCACTGCATGATGATCGTTACGGCCGGACTCGCAAGCCCAAGCGAGAGCTGAGCCGTCGAGCGAAGATCATCGCCGTCATCGTCCTCGCCGTGGTGGTCGCTGTGATCGCTGTCTGGGCCTTCCGCCCGCAGACGAATCCCACAACGCCGCGCACTCTTGACTATTCGGTTGTCGACGACTCTTCAACGCACGTCAGTGTCGGAATATTTCCTGATCAGGAACGCGACGTGCACTGCATCGTCCAGGCCACGAATGAGGACGAAGCGGTCGTCGGTTTCACCGAGGTGTCCGTTCCCGCCGATCCGAACGCCGATCCGAATTCTCCGAAGCGCATCGACGTCGACCTGGCCACGACACAGCTGGCCGCCTCCGGTCACGTGGCATCCTGCTGGTTCGAATAGTCCCACCGCCGAAACGCTCCGGCCACCTGGAGAGAATGCAGGAGCCGGTCCGCTCGAGTCTCTTCGAGTAGTTCTCGCACGAGGGCGCGCGTTGCGACCACGAAACGCCGGCTCACGGCTGAGAACGTGATGGACCTCATCGTTTTTCTGCTCTGATGCGTTATACTGTAGTTTCATTCAACTTCCGGGCGTGCCCATACGCCCGGTTTTTTCGTTGCCTGACACGCCCGTCAGTGCACCGACCGAAAAAGGAGAAGTCATGACCGAGGAAGTCACCCAGGAAGAAACGTGGTTGACCCAGGAAGCCTTTGACCGCCTGTCGAAGGAACTCGAGCATCTCTCCGGACCGGGTCGTGCAGAGATTGCTGAGAAGATCGAAGCCGCCCGCGACGAGGGTGACTTGAAGGAGAACAGCGGCTACCACGCAGCGCGTGACGAGCAGGGCAAACAGGAAGCACGTATCCGCCAGCTCGAGGTGCTGCTGCGCAACGCCAAGGTCGGCTCCAACGACAGCGACGGCAAGACCGTCACCCCGGGCACCGTCGTCGCAGCGACCGTCGCCGGCAACAGCATGCGGTTCCTGCTGGGCAACCGCGAGATCGCCGGAGATTCCGATATCGACGTGTTCTCGGAGAAGTCCCCGCTCGGAGCGGCTGTCCTCGGCGTCAAGGCCGGAGACAAGACCTCATACGAGGCTCCGAACGGCAAGACCATCGAGGTCAAGGTCGACTCCGTCGAGGCCTTCACCGGCTGACCGAGACCAGACCGAAGTGGGCGGGTGCGATTTCGCACCCGCCCACTTGTCTATTCACTCCTTCTCGGGCGAATCTCTCGTTCCCGAATCTGTCGAATCAGTCTGATCGGGGTCTGTTTCGCGTTCGTCTTCTGCGGACTCGTGGACGGCATCGGTGAGCCGTTCCTTCGCTGATTCCAGGACGGCGGTGGCTTCCCGTTCGTCCGGATCACGTGTTGGGTCCTCCTCCGCGTCCTCGGCGTCACCGGCGTTCGTGCGCACGATGAAGCTGACGACGCTGTTGAGCACTGCCACCAGGGGAACGGCGAAGAGGGCGCCGACGATGCCGAAGAGGAAGCCGCCTCCGGTGACCGCGAGGATCACAGCCAGCGGATGGACGGACACGGCCTTGCCCATGAGGAACGGCTGCAGGATCTGACTTTCGATCTGCTGGACCGCAATGACCACGGCCAACATGATGACCGCGCTGACCAGGCCGTTGGAGACCAATGCCACGAGCACGGCGACCGCGCCGGAGGCGATCGCCCCGACGACAGGGACGAACGAGGTGAGGAAGACGAGCACTGTCATGGGGATGACCAGGGGGATCCCGAGGAACGCGGCACCGATGCCGATGCCGATCGCATCGACGGCGGCGACGAGGATCTGGACCCGCACGTACTGCACGAGTGTCGTCCACCCTTTCAAAGCGGCACCCGTGGCGACGGGGCGGGCCGGGACCGGCAGCAGGTTCATCACCCACCTGAAGATGTTCTGTCCGTCATAGAGGAAGAAGAACGTCGCGAACAGGCAGACGGCCATGCCGGTGAGGAAAGTGCCCACCGAGGAGGTGGCCTGCAGTGCGCCGCCGAGGAGCTGGCTGCTGTTGTTCTGGAAGAAGTTCGTCGCGGTGTCGATGGCTTCGTTCATATAGCTCGAGATCGTCGAGGCATCGATGCCGAAGGGACTCGAGGCCAGCCATCCGCTGATCCCGGAGACACCGGCGATGACCTGTTTGACGAGGTCGGGCATTCCGGAATAGATCTGCTGACCGACGAGGCCGAAGAGTCCGAGGACGACGACGATGAACCCGATGAACGAGATCGCGGCGGCACCGCCTCGAGGAATGCCCTTCTTATTCAGCCACCCGGTCAGCGGCGCGAGCAGCGCGGCCAGCAGCAGAGCGATGAGCACGGGCAGCACGACGCTGGAGATCTTCGACAGGAGCCACAGCGCCACACCGATCGCCACGAGAACGACGATCGACCGCCACGACCATGCGGCAGCGAGCTTGAGACCGGGAGCCACATAGGGTTTGGCTTCGGCTTCGATTCGACTGAGTGCGATCTCCTCGGGGCTGACCGCCTGCGACGGGGTCACTTCGGGCTCGGACTCCGAGTGAGAGGATCCGCGTCCGCGCCGGAACGCCTCCCAAGCCCCTCGGAATCGGTTCGGAGGCTGCTGCTGATCGTTTTCGCTCATGACCCAACAATAGTTGTTGATGCGCTGACAAAGGTGCAATGATGACGCCGGAGGAGGGAAATCAGTGGGAAGACGCTTGATCTATACGCTGGCGACGATGGGAGCGACGGTCGTCGGTGCCAGTGCCTCGGCGGCTGGACTGCTCCGCCACCAGGCCGGATCGCTGCGCCGTTCCTTCGACGACGACAAGAACCGTCGCTATTCCACCTTCACCGAGGCGATCGCCGCCCCGCGTGACAACGACGATGACGACTCCGCCGCCCTGGCCATCATCGGCGACTCCTGGCTGTGCGGGGTCGATGTCGACCCGGAACAGGCACCTCCGACTCTCATCGGCCGCGGGCTGGCTCGGCTGCTCGGCACCTCCGTTCGTGTCCAGACCGCCGCCCGCCCTTCGGCGCTGTCGGATGATCTGCATCGGCAGGTCGACGAGGTCCTGCGCTCTCCGTGGCTCTTCCGTCAGCTCTCGGATCGTTGGAGCGCGGACCGCCGGTTTGCGATCATCTCGATCGGCACCGGCGACATCATCCACCCGATCCAGGCGACCATCGGCGTTCCGGTGCTCAATCAGGCCATCAATCGACTCCAGCGCGAGGGCCGCTATACCGTGTTCGTCCTCGTCTGCCCCAATCTCGGCGGCCTGCCGGGGCTGCGCGATCCGCTCAAGACGTCCCTGCGCCGGACCTCCCGGGTGCTCGCCGGCTCTCAATGGCTCGCCGCCCTTGCCGCCCGCGCGGTGCCGCTGCGGGCAACGGGATCGCTGAGCGGAACGACACGCCGGTCTCTTCTCAACGACTCCGGCCGGTTCCCCAGCGAACTCGGCTATGCACAGCTGTCCTCGACTCTGCTGTCGGCGATCGCCGAACGCATCGAAGCACCGGTCATCGTCGACCGCAGCCTCGACATCCCGGAGAAGGGCGAAGGCGCCCGCCGTCTCGACCTCGTCCCCGGCGGCGATGCCGAATCTGCCGAAATCGCAGAAGAGGCAGAAACACCGGAGCCGCAGAACAGTGCTGTCGAACCCGTTCCGAATCGTTCGGGGGCCGCCTCGTGATCCGCGTGGTCCTCGCTTCCCAGTCACCGTCGCGTCGCACGATCCTCCGCGACGGTGGGATCGACCCGGTCATCATCGTCTCCGAGGTCGACGAACGGGCCATCGAGGATGGTTTCATCGGCTCCGTCGGCGATCTCACCACCGCACTGTCGGAGGCCAAGGCCCGTGCGGTCATCGACCGGATCCTCGCATCCACTCCCCCGACGCTTCACGATGCTGACACCGTCGTCGTCATCGCCGGGGACTCGCTGCTCGAATTCGACGGGCAGGCCATCGGCAAACCGGAAACGGCCGAACGCACTCGCGAAGTGTGGTCGGCGATCGCCGGTCAATGGACACAGCTGCATTCGGGCCATACTGTCGCCGTGCTCTCTCGGACACCGCAGTCGAACGTCTCAGCCGACCGGCCGGAAGCCGAGGGCCACGATCGTGTCGATCCCACCGACTCGGCGACCTTCGAACTCAGCGATCTGCGCTCGAAGCGGTCGGCCACCTCGGTGCTCATCGGCTCACCCACCGCAGCCGAGCTCGACGCGTACATCGCCACCGAAGAGCCCTTCCACGTGGCCGGAGCGCTGACGATCGACGGATACGGAGGGGCCTTCGTCGACCGACTCGACGGCGACCATCTCACCGTGCTCGGACTCAGCCTGCCCGTCGTGCGCGAATTGGTCACCGATATGGGCCTGTTGTGGCCCGATCTGTGGACTCTCCAGCGGTAGACTCGACCCTGTTCCGGTGACACGCCCGAGGACATTGAAGTTCTCGTCGCAATTTTTTATCGCTGTCCTACAAACCCTTGGTGCTGTTCTCTAAATTGTTCTGTGATCATACAAAGGAGCACCATGACCACAGTCCTCTCCGACTCCACGACCTCGGTTCTGAGCACCACCGTTCCGACCGGGGCCGTCCGCCGAGTCCTCATCGCCAATCGCGGTGAGATCGCTCTGCGCATCATCCGGGCCGCCCACGACCTCGGCATCAAGGCCGTCGCCGTGTACACGCGCGCCGATTCCGACGCCGATTTCGTCGAACTCGCCGACGATGCGTGGCTGCTGGACGGCTCCGGAGCCGGGGAGACCTACCTCGACATCGACAAGATCCTCGCCTTGGCCAAGCGCTCCGGCGCCGATGCCATCCACCCCGGCTACGGCTATATGGCCGAAAACGCACAGTTCGCGCAGGCCGTCATCGACGCCGGACTGATCTGGGTCGGTCCTCCCCCGGCAGCGATCGAGCTCCTCGGCGACAAGTCCGGAGCTCGTGCCGTCGCCGAAGCCGTCGACGCTCCGGTCGCCCCCGGCTCCGACGGCGCAGTGACCGATCTGGCCGAAGCCGCAGAGGTGGCCGAGAGGATCGGGTTCCCCATCGTCGTCAAGGCCGTCCACGGCGGAGGCGGACGTGGCTTCCGCGCCTGTGCCGCGGCCGAGGACCTGGAAGCCGCCTACACTGCGGCGACCCGTGAGGCGCAGAGCGCCTTCGGTCGCGGTGAGTGCCTCATCGAGAAGCAGATCGTGCGCCCCCGTCACCTCGAGACGCAGTGCCTGGCCGATGCGCACGGAAACGTGCGGATCGTGTCCACCCGCGACTGCACTCTGCAGCGTCGCAACCAGAAGATCATCGAAGAGGCGCCGGCTCCGTTCCTCACTGCCGAACAGGAGCTCATCGTCTCCGAAGCCTCGGCTCGCCTCCTCGCCCACGTCGGCTACGTCGGCGCCGCGACCTGTGAGTTCCTCCTCGGCGAAGACGGCACGATCATCTTCATGGAGGCCAATGCGCGCATCCAGGTCGAGCACACCGTCACCGAGGAGGTCACCGGAGTCGATCTCGTCGGCTGGCAGGTGCGCATCGCTTCGGGTGAGACCCTGCCCGATGAGTTCCCCGCCGTGCGCGGACACTCCTTCCAGTTCCGCATCAACGCCGAGGATCCCACGACGTTCTTCCCCGCAACCGGCGCGGTGAAGAACTACCGTGCGCCTTCGGGCCCCGGAGTGCGTCTGGACTCGGGAATCGGCGAGGGCAGCGTCGTCGGCACGGACTTCGACCCGATGCTGGCCAAGCTCGTCGTCACCGGTGCCACTCGTGATGAGGCTCTGGCCCGAGCCCGCCGCGCACTGTCGGAGTACCGCATCGAAGGAGTCTCCACGCTGCTGCCGCTGCACCGGGTGCTCGTCGACGAACAGGCGTTCGCCGCCGATTTCAAGGTCTGGACCAACTGGCTCGAAACCGCTTTCGTCAATCCACTTGTCGATCCACAACTAGGAGAACAGATGAGTACTGCAACCGACAGCTTCAGTGTTGTGGTCGAGGTCGATGGCCGCCGGATGACCGTTTCGGTCCCCAAGGACGTCATCTCGGACCTCGGTCATGTTCCCAGTCCCAGAGTGCCGCGGCGCAAGCGCGGGCTGAGCAGCCGCAAGGGTGCGAAGGTCGCTGACGATTCGAATGCGCTCAACGCTCCCATGCAGGGCACCATCGTCTCCGTCTCCGTCAATCCCGGTGACACCGTCGAAGCCGGCGATACGCTTGCCGTCATCGAAGCGATGAAGATGGAGCAGCCGCTCAAGGCCGGCCACTCCGGCACCGTCTCCGAGGTGCTCGTCGACGCAGGCGCCTCTGTGAAGTCCGGTGAGGCGATCATCCGCTTCGCCGCCTGAGGAGTGTCGACTGCCCGCATTCGGTTCGCACCGAATGCGGGCAGTCCCGAATGCAGATATCCCTGCCCGGGTCACCGCTGAAGATCGGTGATCCGGGCAGTGATGTATTCGGATTCGGCATCGTTGCCGGGGCATTCCAGACCGGCGGCATAGGCGTCCTCGGCTTCGGTCGTGCGGCCGAGTTCGTCGAGGGTGATGGCTCTGGCGATGTGGAAGGGCCTGTGTCGCCGCAGCTGCGGGTCATCGGCAAGTTCGTCCAGGGCCATCATGGCCGCTTCGGGTCCTGAGACCTGGCCGAGGGCGATCGCGGTGTTGAGTGCAACGACCGGCGACGGGTCGAGGTCGGAGAGCATCCGATAGAGCACGAGGATCTGCTTCCAGTCCGTGTCCGCGAACCTCGCTGCATCTGCGTGGAGGGCGGCGATCGCCGCCTGGATGGTGAAGGCACCGGCCCCCGGCTCCCCCGCAGCTGTGCTGACGAGCCCGGTGCCTTCGGCGATGAGGCGAGAATCCCAGAGGCTGCGGTCCTGATCGGCCAACGGCACCGGCCGACCGTCCGCAGACACCCGAGCTCTGCCGCGCGCACGCGTGAGCAGGAGCAGAGCCAGCAGACCACGGGCTTCGGTCTCTTCCGGCAGGAATCCGACGAGCAAGCGGGTCAGGCGGATGGCTTCGCGCTGCAGGTCGATTCGCGTATGGGCGGGACCGGCAGAGGCGTTGATCCCCTGGGTGAAGATCAAGGAGAGGACGCGCAGCACCCCGGGCAGGCGTTCCCCGAGCTCATCGGGGGCAGGTCGGCCGAAGGGAATCCCGGTCTTGAGGATCCGCTGCTTGGCGCGGACGATCCGCTGCTGCATCGTCGCTGTCTCGACGAGGAAGGCGGCAGCCACCTCGGCGGTGGTCAGTCCCGAGAGGAAGCGCAGGATGAGGGCGATGCGTTCGTCCTCACGCAGGGTCGGGTGGGAGCAGGTGAAGAACAGCCCGAGGCGTTCGTCGGGCATCTCCGCTGCATCCATCTCCTCGCCGAGGCGGACCGCGTGGTCGTCGTGGTCACCTGGTCGCAGCTCATCCTCGATGCGCAGTCGGGCGAGGTGGCGGGTGCGCACCTCGTCGGCGCGGATGAGGTCGATGGCGCGGTTCTTCGCTGTGGTCATCAGCCATGCCTGGGGACGGTCGGGCACTCCCCGACTCGGCCAGGTCTCGACCGCGCGGAGCACGGTGTCGTGGAGGGCCTCCTCGGCGAGGTCGAAGTCACGGTACCGGGTGACCAATGCCGCGAGCAGCCGCCCGAAGTCCTCCTCGCCGATGGCGCTGAGGATCCGGGCGGCCGCATCGGGATCGGGTTCCATCAGTAGTCGGCCACCGGACGGATCTCGATGTGTCCGGCCTTCGCCGCGGGGCTCTTCTTCGCCCAGGCGATCGCCTCGTCGATGTCGGCGACCTCGATGACGTAGCTGCCGCCGACGAATTCGTTCGATTCGGCGAACGGGCCCGAGGTCACCAGCGCTTCGCCGCCGGTTCCGCTGACCCGAACTCCGAGTTCGGGCCCTTCGAGGGCGAAGCCGCCGACGACGATTCCCGCCTCGCCGATCTCCTTGTCGAATGCCATGAACTCGGCCGGATCCGCTCCGCCGTCCTCACCGCATTCCGGATCCTGTGTGCGTCCCATGAGCAGAAGTGCGTACTTCATGTCGATCTCCTTCGTCGTTCCTCATGTCATGCCGGGCGGCCTGACACCATGATGACGGTCGAGGAGCGATCGGATCGACAGCCGCGGAGAAAAACTTTTCCCGCGGTCGCGGAATCGAGAGATCAGAGGTGGCGGTGGAGCTTCCGAGCCGCCTCGGTCAGCGACCCGCTCACGGAGGGGTAGACGACGAAGGAGGCAGAGAGCTGATCGACGGTGAGCCGGTTCTCCACGGCCATGGTGATCGGCAGGATGAGTTCGCTGGCTCGCGGGCCGACGACGACGCCGCCGAGGATCGAGCCGGATCCGCGTCGGGCGAAGATCTTGACGAAGCCGTCCTTGATGCCGAGCATCTTGGCGCGCGGGTTCGTGTCCAGCGGCAGCATCACGGTGTCGATATCCGTCGGATTCTCGCGGTAGTTCTGCTGGGTGAAGCCGACGGTGGCGATCTCAGGTGCGGTGAACACGTTCGATGCGACATTGCGCAGCTTCAGCGGCTGCACGGCGTCGCCGAGTGCGTGGTTCATGGCGATCCGGCCCTGCATCGCAGCCACGGAGGCCAGCGGCAGCACGCCGGTGCAGTCACCGGCCGCATAGATTCCGGCCCGCGAGGTCCGCGAGACCCCATCGACGGCGATGTGCCCGGATTCGCTGACCCGCACACCGGCCTTCTCCAAGCCGAGGCCTTCGGTGTTCGGAATCGAACCGACGGCCATGAGGCAGTGGGAACCCTCCACTCGGCGTCCGTCGGCGAGCACCACTTCGACTCCGTCATCGGTGCGGGTCACCGAGGCGGCGCGGGAACGGGAGAGGACGTTCATGCCCTTGTTGCGGAAGACGAATTCGAGCACATCGGCTGCGTCCTCGTCCTGACCGGGCAGGACCTTCTCACGCGAAGACACGAGGGTCACCTCGGTGCCCAGGGCGCGGTAGGCCGAAGCAAACTCGGCACCGGTGACACCGGAGCCGACGACGATGAGGTGCTCGGGCAGCTCGTCGAGGTCATAGAGCTGGGTCCAGGTGAGGATGCGCTCGCCGTCGGGCTGCGCGGTGGGCAGCTCACGCGGATGGGCACCCACCGAGAGCAGGATCGTCGAGGCCTCGAGAGTGTATTCGGTGCCGCCGGTTTCGACGACATGGACCTGGTCGCGACCAGCCAGAGTCGCCTTGCCCTGAATGGCTTTGACGCCGGCGCGGATGAGGCCTTCGTAGATGTCGTTGGCCTGAGCATCGGCGAGCGACAGGATGCGCTTGTTGACCGCTTCGAGGTCGGCGGTGACTCGGCGCGTATCGGCCTCGGTGTCCTCGGCGTTCTCGATCCGGATTCCGAGCCCGCCGGAGCGCTCGATCTCTTCCATCATCTCCGCGGTGGCGATGAGCGACTTCGACGGCACGACATCGGTGAGCACGGCGGAACCACCACACCGATTCTGCTCGATGAGCATGACATCGGCACCGAGCTGAGCCGCGACGAGCGCGGCTTCGTAGCCGCCGGGGCCGCCGCCGATGATGACGACGCGATCTGCAGTGGAATCAAATTCAGTGTTCACACTCAGATTGTCTCAAATCGCCACGATGCTTGCGAACGGCCCCCTGCGGATCGAATCCGCATCGGTCCCGCGTCGCTCAGGCGTCGGTCCGATCAGCTCGGATCGACCACCTCGGCGGTGTCCTTGTGCAGGGTCGACAGGTGCACATAGGACTGTGCGTTCTGACGGACCTTCTCCACTCCTTCGTCGGTCATCTCACGGCGCACCTTCGCGGGAACACCGGCGACGAGCGAGCGGGCGGGGATCTGCGTGCCTTCGAGGACGACGGCGCCCGCGGCGATGAGGGATTCGCTGCCGATACGGGCATCGTTGAGCACCGTGGAGTGCATTCCGATGAGCACATCGTCGTCGACGACGGCGCCGTGGACGAGGGCTTGGTGGCCGATGGAGACCCGGTCGCCGATGACGACGGGTTTGCCGGCGTCGGTGTGCATGACGGTGTTGTCCTGCACGTTCGAGTCCTCACCGATCGTGATCGGGGCGGCTTCGGCGCGCAGAACACAGCCGTAGAAGACACTGGCGCCCCGCTTCACGTGCACATCGCCGACGAGGGTGGCACCGGCCGCGACGAAGGCTCCCGGATCGACCTGCGGTGTGTGGCCGCCGACGGAGACGATGCGGGGGCCGGCGAGATCGTTGGTCATGAGTCCTCCATTGGTTCACAAGATGTCTGAGTGCATTCATCTGCTGTCTGCATGTGCCTGCCAGTCTAGGCGGAGACGCTCCGGCAGGCCCGAAAAGACGAATCGCGGACCGATTTGCGCGATCGCCCTCATAGCAGGACAATAGGGAAAATTCTTGTCAGAAATTTCACACTGCCGGACCCTTGTGCGCCCAATTGCGTTATGTGAACCTTGACTGTGAGAGTTGCACGCCCGAAATTCGGGCGTGATCAACCGCGTTCACTGAATTCGTCGAAAGGTCACCATGGATTGGCGACACCGTGCAGCATGCCTCAATGAGGATCCGGAGCTCTTCTTCCCGATCGGCAACACCGGACCCGCGCTGCTCCAGATTGAGGAAGCAAAGACTGTCTGTCGCCGTTGTGAAGTCGCAGAGACCTGCCTTCAGTGGGCCCTCGAGTCCGGTCAGGATGCCGGAGTCTGGGGCGGTCTGAGCGAGGATGAGCGTCGCGCTCTCAAACGTCGTGCCGCTCGTGCCCGCCGCGCCGGCTGAGTCGCCGGTGATGCCGGCTGAGCAGCCGGTGATCGGGGTGGCAGTCCCCTGAACTGCCGAACAGATATCTGAATCACCGAGCGACACCCGCTCTGAAGTCTGAGTCCCTAGTCCCGACGGCGAATGATCGTCGTCGGGACTAGGGACTCAGTCGTGTGCGCGAACGGGCGCCGCTCAGTCGTAGGAGTCCGGGCGCAGCGGCACATCGAGGACGGCTATGGTTCCGCCGCCGTCTCGCGCCTGCCATTGGATCGAACCGGCCAGGTCGGCGGAGACCAAGGTGCGCACGATCTGCGTGCCCAGACCATTGCCCGGATTCTGCGTCTCCCCCAGCCCGATGCCGTCATCGGCGATCGTCACGCTCAGTCGGTCGCCGTTGCGCTCGGGCGTCACCCACACGTGCCCGTTGAGCGTCTCCCCCGGTTCCAGATTCTCGAGATTCTCGGTGGGGAATCCGTGTTCGATCGCGTTCGTGATCAGCTCCGTGATGGCCAGGGCCAACGAGGTGGCATCGGCTGAGGAGATGGTCCCGAAGCTTCCGCACCGTTTGAGTTCGATGTGCACCAGAGGGCTGGTCAGCTCGGGTGTCAGGCGCAGTCCCTTGTCGACGACTTCGTCGAAGTCCACCTCGGATTCGACGCCTTGGCTGAGCACGTCATGGACCACTGCGATGATCGAGACGCGGCGCATCGCCTCCGTCAGCGCGCTCTTGGCCTCGGGATTGTCGATGCGGCGGGTCTGCAGCCGCAGCAGTGCGGACACGGTCTGCAGATTGTTCTTCACCCGGTGATGCATCTCTTTGATCATCGCGTCGCGGGAGAGCAGCTCCCGTTTGCGGCGGCGGATCTCGGAGACGTCACGGGCGAGGACTATCGCACCGATCCGCTCCCCCTCATCCGTCAGCGGAATCGCGCGCAGGGACACACTCGTGCGTCCGACTTCGAGTTCGGTCCGCCACGGGGCGCGTCCCGTGAGCACCAGCGGGAGGGTCTCGTCGACCTGACGCAGGTCCGCGCTGAGACTCGAGACCACCTCGGAGAGATAGCTGCCTTCGATCTCTCCTCCGAAGCCGAGCCGATGCATCAGCGACACGGCGTTGGGAGAGGCGTACTGCACATGCGAGTCACGGTCGAGGATGAAGATGCCGTCACCGACCCGCGGTTCTCCGTGCCGGGCTCCCGACGGGGCATCACGGTCGGGGAACGTGCCCTGCACGATCATCCGCATCAGTGCCATCGCCGATTCCCGGTAGTGCTTCTCCAACCGGGACGAACCCCTGCGACGAACCTCTTCGGAATATCGGACCACGAGGGCGATGACCTCGCCATGCCGGATGATCGGCACCGCCTCGGCGAGGATGTCGACGTCGGCGGATCCGGCGCTGATTCCCATCTCTCGGGCTGCGGCGACGTGGGTGACATAACTGCGGGTGCTGCTGGCCTGGTCGAGCAGCTCCTTCTCCAAGCCGGTCGCCCGCGCTCCGATCAGGTCCCGATTGAACAGCGTCGCCCCGGTCGTCGATCGGGCATGCGCCAGCACCGTATACGCACCGCTGAGCGACGGCACCCACAGCACGAGGTCGGCGAAGGAGAGATCGGCCAGCAGCTGCCAGTCCCCGACGAGCAGATGGATGTGTTCGACGTCTGACTCATCCGTGAGGCCCTCGGCCGCCAGCAGTTCGTTGAGCACGATACGTTCCTCCCAGGTGAGATCAGCAGACCCGCGGTGCCCGCGGGTCTGCTGAGATGTCGATGTTCAGACGCTACCACTTAAATCGTGCACAGAGGCACGCGCCGAGGCGGTGGTGTCCGACCGGCAACGGCTCAGCCGTTGTGTTCGCTCTCCCACGCCGAGGAGCGGACCAGCGACCGCAGGGAACGCAGCAGCACCGACAGCGGTGCCTGGGTCACCGAGTCGAGTCCGAGGATCGTCTCCGTCGTCTCCAGCACCCGGCCCACGATCGTGTCGTTGCGCTCCAACCATTCGGCCAGCCGCTGCTTCGCCCGTTCGTCCGGGGTTCCGGAGATCGGCGAATCCGTGGCGCCGAGGACCGTCTCGGTCACCGACAGGATCGCGGCGTAGTAATCGTCACGCATGGATCCGCGAGCCAGAGCCGACCACCGGTCGCTGCGGTCGAGGTCACCGATGAGGGTGAGGATCTGCGAACCGGAGAAGCGTTCGTTCACGGCGTAGTAGACCTCGGCGACATCCTCGGCGGATTCGTTCGCCCGGGCGGCCAGCTGGGTGATGTCCAGCAGCACGAACTCGTCGAGCAGGGCGGCCGACCGCCAAGCGAGTTCGCTCGGCACGCCTTCGTCGATGTAGCTCTGAGCCTTCGCCTGCATCGTCTCGGCATCGTAGCCGTCGACGAGGTCGGGAACCCGGGACCGCAGAGCCTCGACTACCTTGCCGTACATCTCGATGCCGGAATCGACGTCGAGGCTGTCCGGTGCCTGCTGCACGAGCCAACGCGAGGAGCGGTCGAGGACACGCACATAATCGTGCTGGAGCTTCACCTGCACCTCGGTCGGCACCTGGTTGTCGAGTGCGCACACCGCTTCGAAGAAGTCATCGAGTCCGAAGATCTCCGAGACCACGACGAACACGCGTGCGATCTGCGGCACCGAAGCCGGAGTCTCTTCCAACATCCGGTAGATGTAGGTGAGTCCACCACGATCGACGAGTCGGTTGACGAGCTTCGCCGTCGCGATCTCCCTGTGCAGAGGGTGTTCGGGGATGAGCTCGCCGTACTTCTCCTGCAGGGCCTCCGGGAAGTAGGACACGAGTTCGCGCCGCATCCAAGTCTCGTCCGGCACGGTGCTGGCGAGGACCTCATCGGCGGCGTGCATCTTCACATAGGCCAGCAGCACGGCCAACTCGGGTGAGACATAGTAGCTGAACTCGCGTGTGGCCAGTTCGTCGGCATTGGGCAGGAATTCGACCGCACGATCGAGGTCGGCGTGCTTCTCCAGGTAGTTGAGCATCCGACCGTAGGTGCCCGACATCGATTCGGTCTGCGCCCGAGCCTCGCCGAGGACGACGTTCTGGGAGTAGTTGTTCGCCAGCACTCGGTCAGCGACCTGGTCGGTGAACGAGTGCAGGACCTGCTCCCGCTCTTCGGCGGCGAAGGCTCCCTTGTGCAGAAGCGTGCGCAGGAGCAGCTTGATGTTGACCTCATGGTCGGAGCTGTCGACGCCGGCCGAGTTGTCGACGGCATCGGTGTTGACCTCGACGCCGCCCAGCGCGGCCTCGACACGTCCGAGCTGAGTCACACCGAGGTTGCCGCCCTCTCCGATCACACGCGCCCGCACATCTGCGCCGTCGATGCGGATGGCATCGTTGGACTTGTCGCCGACATCGGCGTGGCTCTCGGCAGAGGACTTGATATAGGTGCCGATTCCGCCGTTGTAGACGAGGTCGACGGGTGCCTTGAGGATTTCGGACATGAGGTCAGCGGGGCTGCGCTTTCCGGGTTCGACTCCGAGCACCGAGGCGGCTTCTGCGCTGAGGTCGATCGACTTCGCCGACCGGGGGAAGACTCCGCCGCCGGCGGAGATGAGCTCCCGGTCGTAGTCCTGCCAGCTCGACCGCGGCAGGTCGAAGAGCCGCTGACGTTCGACGAAGCTGCGGGCGGCGTCGGGGTTCGGGTCGAGGAAGATGTCCCGGTGGTCGAAGGCCGCGACCAGGCGGATGTGCTGACTGCGCAGCATGCCGTTGCCGAAGACGTCGCCGCTCATATCGCCGATGCCCACGACCGTGAAGTCCTCGGCTGCGGTGTTGAGCCCGAGTTCGCGGAAGTGGCGTTCGACGGACTTCCACGCACCCCGGGAGGTGATGGCCATCGCCTTGTGGTCGTAGCCGACCGATCCGCCCGAGGCGAACGCATCGCCGAGCCAGAATCCTCGGCGTTCGGCGATCGCATTGGCGACATCGGAGAACCGTGCCGTGCCCTTGTCAGCGGCGACGACGAGGTAGTAGTCATCGCCGTCGTGGCGGACGACGCGGTCGGGGTGGACGACGACGCTGGAGTCATCGGCACCGTAGGTGAGGTTGTCGGCGACCTCGAGCATGCTTTCGATGAACACCTCGTAGGCGGCCTGACCGGCGGCCATCCAGGCGTCCCGATCGCTCATCGGCGGCAGCTGCTTGGGGAAGAATCCGCCCTTGGCGCCGGTGGGCACGATGAGGGCGTTCTTGACCATCTGCGCCTTGACGAGGCCGAGGACCTCGGTGCGGAAGTCATCGCGACGATCCGACCAGCGCAGTCCGCCGCGGGCGACGGTGCCGAAGCGCAGGTGGACGCCTTCGACCTGCGGGGAGTACACCCACATCTCGAGTGCCGGCTTCGGCTTCGGCACGAAGCTGAGCTCGTCGGGCCGGATCTTGAGCACCAGTGCCGTGGGCAGGGCACCGGATTCGTCGATGTAGTAGTTCGTGCGCAGGGTCGCACGCAGCAGTTCGAGCGAGGACCGCAGGACGCGGTCGGCGTCGAGGCTGGCCACCTCGCTGAGTGCGGATTCGATCGACTCGTCGATCTCGGCCATCGCCTCTTCGCGTCCGACATCGTCGACGTCCGGGTCGAACTTGGCGGTGAAGTAGTCGACGAGCAGCTTCGAGATGTTCGGGTTCTCGCTGTAGACCTCACCGACATAGGCATCGGAATAGGTGAAGCCCGCCTGGCGCAGGTATTTGCCTAGTGCGCGGATGATCGTCACATGCTGCCAGGAGAGTCCGGCGACGACGAGGCGGTCAAAGACTCCCGCTTCCTTCTTGCCGTCCCAGCCGGCCATGAAGGCCTCGGCGATGCGGTCGTAGTCGTCATCGGCCAGCTCTTCGGAGAAGCTGAGTCCGAAGTCGTAGATGTATCGATGCGTTCCGTCGGCGAGGTCGAGCTCGTGGGGCCGTTCGTCGACGACGTCGGCACCGAATGCCGTGAGGTAGGGCAGGACCTCGGACAGGCTGACCCGGTCACGACGGTAGAGGACGAGCCGGACGGAGGCGTCGGTGCTCTGGTCGGGACGGTAGAGCCGGACTGCCGGACCGTGGCCGGCTTCGAGAGCTTCGAACCGACCGACGTCGGCGACCGCCTCGGCGGGGGTGTGATACTCACCGTAGCTGGGCGGGAACGCCTTCGACCACAGGTCGGCCCGGGCCTGCGAGGCTCCGGTGTCGCCGGCTTCGGCGGGAACCAGGAACGCGTGGACATCTTCGGACCAGGAGCGGACGGCTCCGACGATGCGGGCCTCGACCTCGTCGGTGCTGATCTGCGGCAGTTCGCAGTCACGGGCGACACGGGCCACGAAGTGGATGCGGGCCAGCGCCGATTCGCTCAGCAGCACATCGAAGTCGACGCTGTCGGCGTTGTAGAACTGACGCAGCACTTCCTGCACGCGCACTCGGGCATCGGTGTTGTACAGATCGCGTGGGAGGTAGAGGATGACGGAGACGAAGCGCTGGTACGGATCGGTGCGGACGAACACGCGGGATTCCCGGCGTTCCTGCATATCGACGATCTCCATGACGACGTCATAGATCTCCTCGGTGCCCTCATGCAGCAGGTCCTCGCGGGGGTAGTTCTCCAAAACTCCGAGGAGTTCGTTGGCCGAATGGGATCCGGCGGGGAATCCGCTGGCCGAGAGGATCTTCGCGACCTTCCGATCGATGACCGGGATGTTGAGGACGCTGTCGTTGTAGAACTCGGGTTTGAACACGCCCACGAAGCGGCGCTCGCCGACGATCTCGCCGTCGGCATCGAAGGTCTTCACGCCGATGTAGTCCATGAAGGACGAGCGGATGACACGGGAACGGGAGTTCGCCTTCGTCAGCACCAGCACATGCGGTTCCAGTGCCTTGTCGGCGACGGCCTGGCTGAGCGGCGACGACACGAGGGGACGCAGGGCCGAGATGCCCATCGAGGTGTCCTCGATCGGTTCGAGGCTGCTGTGGTCGGGGTCGTGGATGTAGTCGTACTCGCGGTAGCCGAGGAAGGTGAAGTGACCGTCGAGCCAGGTGAGCAGGGCGGCGGCGGACTCGGCTTCGGAGGCCAGCTCCGGACGCGGTGAGTGCGCGCTCAGCTCTGCGGCGATGTCTTTGGCCTTCGCGGCCATCGCCTGAGCGTCCCGGGCTGCCGCGGAGACATAGTCGAGGACTCCGCGCAGGCGCTCTTCGAGTGCGTCGAAGTCGGTCTCCGAGATGCGGTCGATCTCGAGGCGGATCCACGACTGCTGCTGCGGGGCGCCGTCCACCCTGCTGGCAGGGTCTTCGGAGACCGTGGGAATGCTCGCCGTGTCCGCACTGAGCGCGGGAGCTTCTGCCGGAGAGAGGACCTTCTCCCCCGGACCGGTTCCGGTGACCGTGATGATCGGGTGGTGGACGCGGCGGATGGCTCTGCCGTTCGCGGCGAGGTCGCTGACGATCGAGGACACGAGGTGAGGCATATCGGCGAGCACGATGGCGATGACCGTGTGGTTGTCCCGGAATTCCGGCGAGTCGACGTCCGGGTTGTAGATCGCGATCGCCGGCCTCTGACCGTCGTATTCGGTGCCGAGTGCGAAGTGGCGGGCCGCCGCGGCAGCGTATGCCTCGGGATCGTGGGCCCCTGTTTCGAATCGCGGATAGTACGCTTCGAGGAAGTTCTCGGGAGCAGATTGTCCCCTCTGCTTCCTCCACTCTTCTGCAACATTCGAAATTGAGACCTGAGTCACTGTGTCACCTCTATGTTCAACGAGATTCGTCATGCGATTCGACGTCGAATCGACATTCACCACACTATGCCCAAATATCGAGAAAGGCACGCCGAGCGGCATACGGTGGTGTACCGTACATTCGCTGGCAAACTGGAGCTATGCGATCTCTGACTCTCAATCAAGAATATTCGGTTGATCTGTCGACATTCCTGGCAAAACTCGCCGACCCCGGCGTGTGGGAGAAGCTCGGCTCCGATGCCAGCGCCGAATACATCGACCCCGACACCGAGATGACCGTGCGGACGCCGATGCCCAAGGCCGAGCTTCCGTCGGCTCTGGCCTCCAGGCTTCCGGACAACACCGTGCTGGTCGAGGTGTACATGATTCCCGGAGACGTCCTCGGAGATGAGGCCGAGATCCGCATGACCGCCCGTGCCGCAGGAGTTCCCGTCGAAATCGATGCGGTCCTCGAGCTGCGCGAAGTCGAGTCGGTGACGAAGCTGGCCGCACACGCCGAGATCAGCTCATCGATCCCGATGTTCGGGCCGATGATCGAACAGGCCGTGGTTCCGATCCTGGAGAAGCGGTTGGGCGACCGGCTGCGCCGCTTCGAATCCGCCTGAGCCGCACGACCGGCGACTCGGGCCGAATCGTCCTTGGGGTGGTTCAGGCCGAGTCGCGCTTGGGGTGGTTCAGGCCGAAACGCTCTTGGTCCGATTCAGGCCGTGTCGCCGAGCAGCTGCTCCAGCTCCGACGCGTCGTACCACAGCAGATCGGAAGCGCCGAGGTGGTCCTCGGCCGCGCCGGGACCCGTCTCCTCGGCCAGACGCACCGCCTCATCCCAGACGACGTCCTCGTCGAGGTGGAAGCTCGCCACCCTGGACAGGTCGACTTCACCGAGGCCGATGAGGTCGAAGCCCTCGGTCAGCGGTTCGGTCGGGCTGGACTCGGGGGCGTCATAGGCCACGATGACACGGCGCTCGGGAGCCGCCTCGGTGCCGGGTTCGGTTTCAGCGGGATCGAACGCCGCATTCGCGGCCAGGGCGGCGGCGATGCACATCGCGTCGAACTCAGCGGATTCGAACTCCTCACCGCGCAGGCTGCGCCCCTGAGCGTCGGGAGCGACGGCACGGACGTCGGTCAGCGTCGAGCGCAGCGCGGTCAGGGTGGCGGGAATGTAGCAGCGAATGGCCATGCCCCTCATCTTAGTCCTGCGCTCCGCTCCCCTGGCTCACCCGCACTTTCTGTGTGCGTCCGCGACGACCGGCGCCGCGACGTTCGCGTCCTCCTCCGGATCTGCGGGTCCGGCGACGACCCGGCAGGAGATCGTCGACCATCCGCGCGAGATCTCCGACGAGGACGGACTTCGGGTTCTGCTCATGCAAGGTGTGGCCGGCGAGCATCGCGGCATCAGCCGTGGAGCGATCGTCGCTGAGCAGGAAGTCCGGAGTGATCCTGACGAATCGGTCGAGGACTTCTCTGATCCGCGTCTCGGCGGGGTGACCGACCGCGCTCGGCCGCACCTTCGTGATCACCAGACGCATCTTCTCCCGGACCGCCTCCGCCCGCGGTGTGCCGAGGAGTTTGACCAGCCGCTGCAGACCGATCGGATCACCGGCGGCGAGGACGAGCACGATATCGGCGGCCTCGAGAGCGGCGCGGGTCGCGCAGTGCCGGTCATAGAAGGGGTCGGCCAAGTCATCATCGGGATCGATGCGGTCGCTGACGTCGACGATGACGACGTCGTAGACCTTGGCCAGACGTTTGAGCACCGCTTCGAGGACGGAAGCGCGGATCTCCGGCCACCGTTCGGGCCGGGTCAGCCCGGTGACGGCGTGGAAGTTCTCACGGATCGACGCATGCGGCACAGTCTGCCGGCCGAGGCGGTTCACCGGGTCCGTCTGCGACCGGCAGAGGCTCGCCAGGTGCGAGGACTCCTCTGTCAGGCCGAGGGTGGACGCGACCATCCCGGAGACGGTGTCCGCGTCGACGAGGACGCTGCGTCTGCCCTGGCGGGAGGCCTGATCGGCGAGGTTGACCGCGGTGAGTGTGCGTCCGGGCGATGATCCGGTCCCCCACACGGTGATGATCACTCCCGCTCCCCCGCCGGGGCCGGGAGGTGCGATCGGGCGCGGCGGGACCACGGTGGCGGCACGGACGTCGTCGATCGCCGACGCCATTGTCGTCGCATCCGCGTCGGTTGCGACGACCGCGGTGATGCCGACGGCCTCGAGGGCGTGCGCGTCGTCGCCGAAGCCGAGCACCTTCGCACCGGATGCTGTGATCGCGGCGACCACTTCGGCGTCGAGGCCGGGAAAATAGCGGCCGATGATGACGACGTCGGCCCCGCCGGTGCGGCAGTGGGCCAGCAGCTCCACCTCGTCGGCGGGGCGGGCGACGATCGTGACGTCGTCGATCTCGCTGAGCAGCTCGAAGAGGATGAGGTCGTATTCGAAGTCGACGGCCAGCAGGACCTGAGTCATCACTGCTCGCCTTCGTCGGCGGGAACGGACGGGGCGCCGACGACGGAGAGCACGCTGCGACCGTCGAGAGCGGCGAGCACGCCGGGCAGGTCCACGGAGCCGACGAACACTTCGATGCGCGCGCCCTCGCCTGCCCCGAAGCTGCCCACGTCCCGATTGATATGGGCGACCGGGGCCGAATCGACGATCTGCTCGGGCGGAGTTCCGTCGTCGTCGAGTCCGTTCTGCTCCGGCTGCGCCCACACGTCGACGAGGCTGCCCGAGTCGACGACACTCGGCACCGAACCGGCGATGTCGATGGCCACAACCCGTCCTTCGAGTTCGGACAGGGGCGCCACCGCCGAGGCGGCCAGCAGCTCTCCAGCTGCTACGACGGCGCGCACGCTCGTGTTCTCCGGCAGCTCGGAATCGGCCGAGAGGTACTTCTTGCCGAGGTCGGCGAGGTTCACCTCGGCGACGGTGAGATCGGCCGGCTTGAGCACTTCACCGGGGACGAGTGCGCGTGCGCTCGCCCACACTCGGGTGGTCGAGTTCGCCGAGGTGACGAGCAGATAGGTGCCGACGACAGCGAGGACGACGAGCATCGCCCCGACCAAGAGCCGGGCATCGGTCCAGCGCGGACGGCGGATTCGTTTCGAGAGCTCCATTGCATCTCCAGATTTGCAGAAGTTTCACTGACAGAAACTGTTTCTCAGTGATAATATTGACCATCAAATGATGCCAAAGCAATGTTTTTGGCAAAATGCACCAACAAGCAGATGGACATCTGGTGGCAGATGGACATTTGGAATGGGAGAAGTCACCTCATGGCCGTCGAAAGTCGCTTCCTGCCGCTGACCGATGTGGCCGAGCTGCTCAACGTCTCGATCGCACAGGCTCGGGCCCTCGTCCGTTCCGGCGATCTCCGCGCCATCAAGGTCGGCGGGCGCGGCCAGTGGCGGGTCGAGAAGTCCGAGATCGAGGCGTATATCCAGCGCATGTACGAGCGCACCGAGTATCAGATCAAGACCGGATCCATCGAGGACTGACCCACTCGTATCCACTCTGATCGCCTTCACGCCCGGATCACTCGAAGGGGTTCGTCCGGGCGTGAACGGCGCTGATCGCCGCGAAGGGGATGATCCGGCCGGCGATCTCGACGTAGTCGGCAGCGACGAGTGCGCATCGTCCGCGAATCGCGCTCGTGTGGTCGACGGTGTCGATCGACACCTCTTCGTGGGCGGCTGACCAGCGGCGCAGCGCCGATCCCATCCCCAAGCGCTCCAGCCCTCCCGCTTCGAACCGATGCACCCTCGTGGTCAGCCTGAGTCCACGGACGGCGCTGATCGAAATAGCGGAGACCTCCACCCCGGCGAGGACGACGATGTCCCGGCCGAGGAAGCTCGCAGTCCCCGTGACGTCGCGATCGGACAGCATCACCTGCACGGTCGATCCCAATGATCCCCGCAGCCGTTCGAGCAGCGTCCTTTCGGCCGCCTGCCCTGCGATCTCGTCACCGAACTCGCCCCTCCTGGCATGCGCCTGCGCCGCAGAGTCGGCGGCTTCGATATCCGCCAGGAGTGCGTCGATGCGATCGTCCATAGACGCTAAGCCTGCCCCAGCTGTAGTCCACTTTCAAGACTTGAAACCGATCAGCGCGGAACTACAGTCGTGTAGTTAGAGCCGATCCATTGACAGCAAATTGCATCCAACGGCATCATTATGATCAATATCCAATGGAGGATGTCTAGATGTATCTCTTGATTGCATGTGCGGGTTCATGGCTGGTTCTGCTCGGTTCGTTCTTCACAGCGTGGAAGCAGCTGCCCCAACCGCTGACGACCAGTGACGTCGTCGTCCTCGTCATCATCGGCACCGGAGCACTCCTGTTCTCACGAATCGGAGTCGTCTCACTGCTGGCGCTGCTGATGAGAGTTCTCCCTTCCGGTCGCTTCCGGTCGGTGCTGGCCGGAGTCGTCGTCACGGTGATGCCGCGGATACTCGCGTCGAGCGTTCTTGCCATCATCTCCGCCGGCTTGGTCGTCCACTCCGCTCAAGCGGCGCCGATCACCGGTCCCGGGCCCGAGCTGACGTCGTCGACACAGGCCCCGACCGATCCCGGGTGGCCGACTGTCGACGATGATGAGCGCTCCGCGGATCGGGCACCACTTCCCGACCCCGGTTGGCCTACCGAATCGCCGCCGGACAACACGCCTCCGTCCCCCTCGGGCGACCCACCGGCCGACGATCCCATGAGATCGGATCGGGCCGACGAACCGGACCGCAGCGGGAATTCGAACGAGCCGGGCGACGAAACCGATGTACCTGCGGGTTCCGGGACCGCCACACATATTGTCGCTCACGGCGAGAGCCTGTGGTCGATCGCAGCCGATCTGGCCGACACCCCAGCGGAGATTCCGCAGCTCGTCGCTGACGTCTACGCCGCCAACGAGGACACCATCGGACCCGATCCGAGCCTCATCATCGCTGGTCAGAGATTGGAGATCCAGACATGACCGCCCCGCTCACCCTCACCCGACCACAGGCTCCGGCACCGCCTCGGCAACCAGTTGCGCCGGTGCCCACTGCGCAGTCTCCTCGCCGAGTCAGTCGGCATGACCGAGGGCAGGACATTGCGGACGATCGGGCGCGGATCGCGGCCACGGCCACCTCGTTGGCGGTTGCCTGCCTCGAGGTCCTCTCCGGTGTCAGGCGCAGCGAGACGATCGCCCGCTGGGTCGAGCCGGAGCTGCTGGCGAAGATCGATCACCGCTGTCAGCTGCGCGCCGAGGTGGCGCCGCACCGGGCGACCGTGCCCGGCAGCCGTACGGTGCGGCCGGGAACGGCGCACGTCTGCCAGGTCACGCCCGAGATCGCCGAAGTCACGGTCATCGTTGCCGCTGCAAACCGCATCCGGGCGGTGGCAGTCCGCTTGGAGCTGCTCACCACCCGCTGGACGCTGACTGCGCTGCAGACGATGTGAGCCACTGAGGGCTCTTCGTCAGTTCTTGGCCTTCTTCTTCGCGCGACGTTCGGCGCGATTGGTCGGAGCCGGTTCGTCGTCGTCCTCGCATTCGGAAACCGAGGCGGAACCGGCCTCCGACGGAGCCGACAGCTGCATCTTCGGAGTCTTGTGTCGCAGCTCCTCGGCGTCGACCTCGACCTCGGGTTCGGCATCGCCGGTGCCGGCCGAGGATGTCACCTGGACCTGCAGCGTGTTGGTCAGGCGGACGACGTCCTCCTTGATCCCGTCCTGCATGGTCTTGAACATCTCGAAGCCCTCACGCTGGTACTCCACCAGCGGGTCCTTCTGGGCCATGGCGCGCAGTCCGATGCCGTTCTTGAGGTAGTCCATCTCATAGAGATGCTCACGCCAGCGCTTGTCGATGACGGAGAGCACCACGCGACGTTCGAGTTCGCGGGTGGCGTCCTCTCCGAGTTCCTCTTCGCGCTGGGAGTAGAACACGTCGAGATCGGACTGGATCTCCCGATTGAGGCGGTTCTTCGAGAGGTTCCCGAGCCCGCCGAGTTCCTCGGCGAGGTCGTCGGAGGTGATCGACGGCGAGTAGATCTTTCCAAGAGCTTCGAAGAGCTCGTCGATCTGCCAATCCTCGACCGGACCCATCGTCGCCTGGGCGACGTAGGCGTCGATGACCTCTTCGCGGAACTTCGCAACCTGCTCTTCGAGGTCGGCGCCGTCGAGCACACGGCGGCGCTCGTCGTAGATGACGGTGCGCTGACGGTTGAGCACATCGTCGTATTTGAGGACGTTCTTGCGCTGCTCGGCATTGCGCTGTTCGATCTGTGACTGGGCCGAGAGGATGGCGCGTGAGACCATCTTCGATTCCAGCGGCACATCGTCGGGCACGTTCGCCGTGGCCATGATCCGCTCAGCGGCTCCCGAACCGAACAGACGCATGAGGTCATCGGTCAGCGAGAGGTAGAACCGGGATTCTCCGGGGTCGCCCTGACGCCCGGAGCGTCCGCGCAGCTGATTGTCGATGCGGCGCGATTCATGGCGTTCGGTGCCGAGCACGTAGAGCCCGCCGAGTTCGACGACCTCCTCGGCTTCTTCCTTGACCTTATCCTCGGCGGCCTTGAGCACCTCGGGCCATTCGGACTCGTACTGGTCCTCGTTCTCGGCCGGGTCGAGGCCGCGACGTTCCATCTCCGCGACCGCGAGGAATTCGGCGTTGCCGCCGAGCATGATGTCCGTACCGCGTCCGGCCATGTTCGTGGCCACCGTGACGGCGTTCTTGCGTCCGGCCATCGCCACGATCGACGCCTCACGGGCGTGGTTCTTCGCGTTGAGGACCTCGTGCTTGACGCCGCGTTTGGCCAGATTCTTCGACAGGTATTCGCTCTTCTCGACGCTCGTCGTGCCGACGAGCACCGGCTGTCCGGTCTCGTGGCGTTCGACGATGTCGTCGACCACGGCGTCGAACTTCGCAACCTCGTTCTTGTAGACGAAGTCGGACTGGTCGACGCGCTGCATCGGCTTGTTCGTCGGAATCGGGACGACGCCGAGCTTGTAGGTGGACATGAACTCTGCGGCCTCGGTTTCG
Source organism: Brevibacterium pigmentatum (assembly GCF_011617465.1). Classification (NCBI taxonomy): domain Bacteria; kingdom Bacillati; phylum Actinomycetota; class Actinomycetes; order Micrococcales; family Brevibacteriaceae; genus Brevibacterium; species Brevibacterium pigmentatum. The sequence goes on along the minus strand of NZ_CP050153.1, from coordinate 1,444,569 downwards.
GCCGTACCGGTCATTCCGGAGAGCTTCTCATAGAGACGGAAGAAGTTCTGCAGGGTGATTGTCGCCAGGGTCTGGTTCTCGGCCTGGACCTTCACCCCTTCCTTCGCCTCGATGGCCTGGTGCAGGCCTTCGTTGTAGCGGCGGCCCTTGAGCACGCGACCGGTGTGTTCGTCGACGATGAGGACTTCGCCGTCGAGGACGACGTAGTCCTTGTCTTTCTTGAACAGCTCCTTGGCGCGGATGGCGTTGTTGAGGAAGCTGATGAGCGGGGTGTTCTCCGCGTCGTAGAGATTGCCGATGCCCAGGTAGTCCTCGACACGTTCGATTCCGGGCTCGAGGACGCCGACGGTGCGCTTCTTCTCATCGACTTCGTAGTCGCGATCGGTCTTCAGACGCTTGACGACCTTGGCGAACTCGCCGTACCAGCGGTTGGCATCGCCTTCGGCAGGACCGGAGATGATGAGCGGGGTACGGGCCTCGTCGATGAGAATCGAGTCGACCTCGTCGACGATGGCGAAGGCATGGCCGCGCTGGACGAGCTCGTCGGCCGACCAGGCCATGTTGTCGCGCAGGTAGTCGAAGCCGAATTCGTTGTTCGTGCCGTAGGTGATGTCCGCGGCGTACTGTTTGCGGCGCAGATCCGAGGGCATGTTCGCCTGGATGCAGCCGGTTTCCATCCCGAGGAACCGGAATACACGGCCCATCAGTTCCGATTGGTAGGTGGCCAGGTAGTCGTTGACCGTGATGATGTGGACCGGGTTGCCGGTGAGAGCGTTGAGGTAGGCCGGGGCCGTGGCGACCAGGGTCTTGCCTTCACCGGTCTTCATCTCGGCGATGTTGCCCAGGTGCAGGGCGGCGCCGCCCATGAGCTGAACGTCGAAGTGTCGCAGACCCAGGGTCCGGCTCGATGCTTCGCGCACGGTGGCGAAGGCTTCGGGAAGCAGAGAGTCGAGGCTTTCGCCGTCCTTGTAGCGCTCCTTGAACCTGCCGGTTTCCTCACGCAGTTCGGTGTCCGTCATCTCGCTGAACTCATCGGACAGCTGATTGATGGCATCTGTGTATCGGCGGAGCTTCTTCAGAGTTCTGCCTTCACCTGTGCGCAGAAGCTTCTCGAGGAAATTAGCCACTTTTCTCCTAATCGGCATGTCTGCCGGACAACGACTCGAACGACTGTATAGCCCCTAGCTTAATGGCAGGTGAGTACCTTCGAGGTCCACGGCGGTCAGTCCCAGCCACGCAGCCATCGTCGTAAGCTCCTCAGCCAGCTCCGTGGTGTGCTCCTCCCCCGGCTCCCACGTCACCTGGTGTGCGCGCAGAACTCCTGCCGCTCGGTCCCGGTGCAGGTCGACCCGACCGACGAGTCGATCGCCGAGGAGGAACGGCGTGACGTAGTAGCCGTGGACGCGTTCGGCCGCCGGGGTGTAGATCTCGATGCGGTAGCGGAAGTCGAAGAGCCATTCGATGCGCGGTCGGTAGAAGACCAAGGGGTCGAACGGCGCCAGCAGCGCCCGAGCGTTCACGGTCCGTGGAGTCCGTGCCTCGTGCCACTTCAGCGCGGGCACGCCTTCGACGTCGACTTCACGCAGCTCGCCTGAGGCGATGAGTTCGGCGATGGCGGCGTCGGTCGGTGCACGCCGCTGCCGAAAGTAGTCGGCGATGTCCTCGGGACGGGAGATGCCCAGAGCGCGCGCTGCGATGCGGGCGAGTTCGAAGACGTCGTTCTCGACCCCGGATATTCCGCGCGGCAGCTCTGCCTCAGGGTCCAGGCTCAGCTGAGGAGCATCCGCGGGCCCATAAGCCAGAGGGAGCTCAGGCAGCTCGGGTGAGACGTCTCTTGCCAGCGAATAGATGCGTTCGAAGTGGTCGTTGCGACCAGCGGCGCTGATGATGCCCCCGGCGAACAGCGCTTCGAGGGCGACTTTGACCTGGCTGGGATTCCAGCCCCAATGGCCGCGGTGGATCTCCGGCAGGTCGTGGTCGACCACCTCGGCGACTTCCCGTGCCGTCATCGGTCGGGTGGACAGGGCGGTGAGGACGGAGGATTGGAGATTCCGGAACTCCTCTCCGGTCTCCGGATGGCGCTGTCCGAAATCATTGCGCCACCATTCGCTGTGGGCCCGGGCGAAGTGCTTCCACGTCTGCGGGGGCACGAAGGCCGCAGCGTGCGCCCAGTATTCGACACCCATTCGCGGCGATTGGTAGAAGAGGCGGTCGAGAGTCTCCCGCGGATAGGGACCCAGGCGGGAGAAGAAGGGCAGATAGTGGGAGCGGACGACTCGGGCGACCGAGTCGATCTGGGTCAGACCCATGGTGGCGAAGACATTCTTGAGATGGCGCGCCGTGACCTTCGTCGGCCGCGGTCGGTCCAATCCCGTCGCAGTGATCGCCGTCCGGCGGGCCGCGGCCCGTGTCATCCTCTGCATGCCCCCAACCTATACCCCCTTGCTACCTGACGGCGGCCCAGCAACCTCGCGCGAGGTTGCTGGGCCGCCGTCAGGTAGCAATTGGGTCAGTCGACTGCTTCTTCGAGTTCGTGGTCGAGGGCGATGACTCCGTAACTCCAGCCCTTGCGGCGGTAGACCACGGAAGGTTTGCTCGACTCTTCGTCGATGAACAGGTAGAAGTCATGTCCGACGAGCTCCATTCGGTTCAGAGCCTCTTCGATGCCGATCGGTGAGGCGTTGAATGTCTTCTCACGAAGCACCACCGGCGAATCGCCTTCGGCCTTGATGCGACCGTTCGTCTGATCGACGCTGCGGTCCTCGTCACGCTGCGCGTCATCGGCATCCGCATCGGGAATCATCGGTTCGGCCACCGGCATCTTCGCCAGCGCCTCGGCAGTGGATTCCTTGCGGTGATGACCTGATCGCGGCACCTTGTGTCGGTCCCTCGCTCGCCTCAGCCGTTCGACGAGCTTCGCCCATGCCAGATCGAGTGCCGCATATTTGTCGCTTGCCATGGCCTCTGCCCGAATTGCCGGCCCCTTCGCCACAACCGTGAGCTCGACTCGCTCGCTCGTCTCGGGCTGGCGGGAGTTCTTCTCGTGGGTGACATGCACTTCGACGCGCTGAGCGCGAGGGGCGAGCTGTTCGACCTTCGCGATCTTGTCCTCGATGTGGGCTCGAAAGCTGTCGGAGATGGTCAGTTGACGGCCGTTGACAACGATGTCCATGATGTGTCCTTAGCGACTCGCTCGTCGGATTCATCCGATCCCATGCCCTTGGATGGGTAAACACCGTTATACAGTAAAGGGAGAGACAAATCGAGTGCCCCCGCGACCGAGGCCGAGAACAGCTCCCACAGCGGGTCTGATCTGCACCGATGCTAGCAAACGTGCGCTTTCTGCCAGTGTTGCGCCGGTGGTGGAGAAGTCATCGATGAGCAGATCCGCAGGCACTGAACCGGTACCCGAGATGAACCGCGGCTTCGCGAGTTCAGCGATTCTCCTCCGGTCGAGATATTGAGTCCGCTGCGCATTCTGCGCCCGCTCGATCGCCCCGAGTCCGACCTGGTCATGCGATCGCTTGGCAGCGAGCACATCGTGGACTTCAAGAGGCAGCTCCGGTGACAGCTCCTTCGCCCGTTCGGCCAGGGCCACCGTATGAGATCCGCCCCGACGACGTCTCGCCCGATCCGAACTGGGCGCCGGAAAGAGTCGGATCGCACCACCCGAGTAGCTGATGAGATCGAGGGCGGCGACGATCGAGCGGGTCAGTGCCAGAGCCAACGGGTCGAGGATGTCCCGACGTCCTTCGTCCTTGAAGCCGACGACCATCTTCGAGATCTGCGAGTTGTATTCGCAGACCCCGACGATCGGAATCGATCCGTAGCGCGGTTCCATCGCTCGCGGAATTCCGCCGAGCAGCTGCAGGCAGCGAGTGCACAGAGACACGTTCTCCCGCCCGCATCCGGCGCACCGTCGGGGCAGGAGCAGTTCGCCGAACTCCCCGAGCAGCCCCATGGGAGAAATCTACTCCATCCCCGGTCCGAGGGGTCGTCGTGGATCTGCCGGCCTGATCGCCGACGCACCGGCCTTCCGGTCGCCTGCACACTCCCCGGCGGGTCAGCCGGGGTAGGAGGGATCCTTGGCCGCTACGTCGACGAGTTTCTGCCAGGCGTTCGAGTTGTAGCTGTAGAGCGCGCCATCGGAACTGGTGACCAGGATCGATCGGCCGTCCACTCCGCCGGTGATGCGGCTGCCGTCCGAAACCTCGCCGAGCTGTTCTGCCGGCCCGGTGACTCCGATGCGGAAGGGCTGCGCCGATTCGCCCTCCTCTGCGGCCAGAGCCACGAGAGACGTCGATCCAGCCCACGAGACGTCCTTGACCTCATCGAAGTTCGCACCGACTTCGATCGGTGATTCGGAGACATGACCGGACGGATTACCCGCCTTGTCCCTGGGCACACCGACCACATCGACGCGGTCCGGCTCCCCCTTGTGCCGGCTGAGCAGAGCGACACGGGTTCCGTCTCGTGAGACCTCGATATCGACCAGCTGTCGGCCGTTGAGGAAGTCGGCGGCCACGGTGAAGGATTTGCCGTCACGACCGACGGCCTTGAGCTCGCCCTTGTTCTCCGTTTCACCCGTCCACGTCGTATTGAAGCGGTCGATGCTGGGGCGCACGAGCTTCTTGCCCTTGAGGATCGGGGTGGCATTCACGGCATCGGACTTCAGCCGCATGAGCTGCTTGCCGTCATCAGCCAGATAGACGTAGAGCGAGTCGTCCAAGGACACCGCGGGGTCGCTGGCCTTCGCCTTCTTCAGGTTCGGGCTGTTCTCGACCTTGGCGACGGTCGTTCCCGAGACACGGGAAAGGTGGTCGTCGGCGATCACCACGGGAGGCCCGTCCACCTGGACCGAGGTGTCGGTCTTCGGCTGCAGACTGGCCGGAACCGTCTGTCCGCCGATGCTCAGCTCGATCGCCGATATCGAGGGAATGACCTGCAGAGTGGTGGCGATCTGCTGGCGGATCAGCCCCTTCTCACGGTCCGACGGGGCAGGGTTCTGCGCCCCCAAGGACACGTGCGCGACGCCGTTCTCGATCGTCACGACGTTCGAATCGCTCAGCTTCGCACCGTCGGGGACCGAGGTGATCACCGCTCCCGAGAGATAGGGGGCGGGCCCGCTGAGCAGCTCGTTCATCAGCACGGTCGGAGTCGAGGAGGACCGAAGGAACCAGCGGGAGTCAGGGACGAGATACGAATAGTCGGAGGTGAAGAAATGCAGCGAATAGTTGAGGAAGATCGTGCGGAAGTCGGTCTGGCTGATGAGCAGCCCGTCCGGCGCCGAGGCGATCCTCCACTCCCCGTTCTCCTGCCGCAGTGAGAACTCCAGGGTGGATTCGGTGCCCGGCTTGGCGGAGTTGAAAACACCGGAGGAATCGACGAGGCCGACGACCGGAGCCGAGATGCTCATCGTCTTCTGGTCGGAGGTGGTCCCGACGTTCAGAGAGTCGATGTCCGTGCCGTTGGGCAGCACCGACACCGATTCCTGCGGACTCCATTTCTGCGCCTCGCCCTCGGTGAGGAACGACCGGGCCACGGAGAAGTTGTTGCCGGTGCCCGCTCCTGCCCGCAGGAATCCGCGCACGATGTCCGATGGGCTGTCGCCGGGTTCGGGTCCGTCGGGGATCCGTGCGTTGTTCGCCCCCGGATCACCCGAGTCGTCCTCGACATGGCCGACAGGCGATGACGTCGGGATCGACGAGCAGCCGACGAGGGCCAATGCCGTAAAGACCGAGACGAGCATGGTCTTCAGCCGGAACCCTCTGAGCGTCGTGCGCGTCATGACCGTCCTCCTTCGCTGTCGTCCAAGTCGTCGACCATGTCGCCGTCCGCGTCCGGCTCGCCGAGGTCCATGGACCGCCCCGGTGCATTCGCGTCGACAGCCATATCTCTGTCTGCCTCAGCGGAGTCTGCCTCAGCGGAGTCAACCTCAACGCTGCCCGCCTCAGCGGCATCTGCCTCAGCAGCGCCTGTCTCAACAGTGTCCGCTTCGTCACCGTCTGACTCAACCTCCGTGTTGGTCGGCAACGACGATGCGGACTGCGGGGCCGCCTCGGCGGAATCATCGTGGTCGTCCTCGAGCATCTCCGGCTCGGTTTCGACGACGATCGGGATCGACCCGGTCTGGATGCGGACGGAGCCGTCCGAGGACAGCGGTCCTGCCACGAGCGCGGAACCGCGGATCTGCGCATCGCGCGGCGGCAGGGGCAGAGGCGAGGAGGTGATCTCCTGATCCGGGCGCCGGGGAATCGTCAGCCGGAAGCACGACCCTTCTCCGGGCTTGCCCCAGACCTGCAGCCAGCCGTTGTGCAGGTGGGCGTCCTCGAGCGAGATGGCCAGACCCAGGCCCGACCCGCCGAGGGTGCGCTTGCGAGCCGGATCGGCACGCCAGAACCGGTCGAAGACGTGTTCGACCTGCTCTTCGTTCATGCCGACTCCGTGGTCGCGCACGCTCACGGCCACCGCCTCGGCGTTGGAGGCGACATAGACGTCGACGGGGTTGTTCTCACCGTGTTCGATGGCGTTGACGACGAGGTTGCGCACGATTCGGGTGATGCGCACCCGGTCGACCTCGGCCATGACCGGCGAGGACGGGGCGTGGACGACGATCGCCGTCGACATCTGGTCGGCCACCATCGACACGGTCTCGATCACCGAGGTCACGATCGCACCGATGTCGACGGGTTTGGGCACAAGAGCCGCGGCCCCGGCGTCGTAGCGGGAGATCTCCAGCAGGTCGGAGAGCAGGTTGTCGAAGCGTTCGGCCTGCGAGTTCAGCAGTTCCGCACTGCGCGCAGTGACGGGGTCGAGGTCCTCGCGGGAATCGTAGATGAGGTCCGCAGCGGCACGGATCGTCGTCAGCGGTGTCCGCAGCTCGTGGGAGACGTCGGAGACGAACTGACGCTGCAGCACCGACAGTCGTTCCATCTGCTCGATCTGATGCTGGAGTGTGTCGGCCATATCGTTGAAGCTCTCACCGAGGACGGCGATCTCGTCGTTGCCGTGCACCGGCATGCGTTCGTCCAGGTCGCCGTCGGCGATGAGCCTGGCCACTTCGGCCCCGGTGCGCACCGGGGTGACGACGAGCCGAGTGACGATCCAGGCGACCGCTCCGACGAGGACGACGAGGACGAGGGCGGCGACGAACATCGACCGCTGCACGAAGTTGAGGGTGTCCTGCTGTTCGCTCAGATCGCCGAGGTAGTACAGCTGGAACTGACCGGCGCCCGGGATCTGCAGCTCCTGGGTGATGAGCAGCCCCGGTCCCGTGCCGTCGGGCAGGCTCACCGACTGGTAGAGCTTGTCATCGGACGGGGCTTTGCGGATGGCTTCGCGGAGTTCATCGCTGATGGGCACCTGCGAGGCCTCACCGTCCTCGCTCGGCCCGCCGGCGGTGATCGTCGAGAACGAGGAGTTCGGGTCCGTCGGCTGCAGCGTCAGCGAATACACCGACCCAGCTGAGCGGTTGTAGATCGAGGACAGCTGCGAACTCAGCGTGTCCTGGGTGACCGCCTGACCGTCGACTGGCGCCAGGGAGCGCAGCTCGGCGAGGATCGACCGCGTCTGCGAGGACAGGGAATCGAGGCGGGTGTCGAAGAGTCCGCGCGCGATCTGCTGGGACATGTAGGTGCCGACGCCGAAGATCGCCACCGAGGTGAGGACGATCGTGAGCACGACGATGCGGACCTGCAGGGAGTGGCTGAACGATCGGAGTATGAAGTTCCAGAACGTCTTCAGTGCCGAGGCCGCGGTGCGGACGGGTCCGTCCGCGACTGACTCGGAGGTCACGCGGCTCGGCCGGCCTTATAGCCGACGCCGCGGACGGTGACGATGATGTCCGGCTTCTCCGGATCGCGTTCGATCTTCGACCGCAGACGCTGCACATGGACGTTGACCAGTCGGGTGTCGGCGGCGTGACGGTAGCCCCAGACCTCTTCGAGCAGAGTCTCGCGGGAGAACACCTGCCACGGCTTGCGGGCGAGCGCGACGAGGAGGTCGAATTCGAGAGGAGTCAGTGACACCGGGGAGCCGCCCTTGGTCACCGTGTGACCGGCGACGTCGACGACGACGTCACCGACGGTCAGCAGCTCGGGTGCCTGCGGTTCGGAGATCCGCAGCCGAGCCCGGACACGGGCGATGAGCTCCTTGGGCTTGAACGGCTTCGGCACATAGTCGTCGGCTCCGGATTCGAGACCGAGGACGACATCGACCGTGTCAGACTTCGCCGTGAGCATGATGATCGGCACCGAGGAGATCTCGCGGATCTCCCGGCAGACTTCGAGTCCGTCCTTGCCGGGAAGCATCAGGTCGAGAAGCACAAGATCCGGATTGACCTTCTGGAATTCTTCGAAGGCCTGGTCTCCGGTGGCACAGAAGAAGGGCTCGAAGCCTTCGCTTTTGAGCACAATTCCGATCATTTCGGCCAAAGCCGTGTCATCATCAACTACCAGGATTCGAGCGTTCATGCTCCCATTGTCCCTTATGTTCGCGTGTTCTTCGGTTCTCGACACTCCTACCCTATCGGGCGTTGTCGACGACCTCATGCACCACGTCCCATGACACAGGTGGCCAAAGCCCCAGCCGAAGCCTCGACCACGTCCCTGAACATACCCCAGAACACCGCCCCGAGCACCACGTCCGAAGAGACCCGATCACACCCCCTGAGCCGCTCCCGAAGGCGGGGATCGACGGGGCCGACCACACCGCAGAGGTCAGGGAGACCGCTCGGCACACGCCGGCGAATCATGGCAGGATTGGCGTGATGGGACAGACGAATGCATGGACCTCGGAGGTCGACTGGCACACGGGCCGGTGGCAACGACGTTCACCGTCCCCACCGTCACGTGGCTGGCAGCCGCCTCCCCCGCGCGGACTCCTGCCCAAGCGTCCGCTGACGTTCATCGAGGCACTGGATTCCGGGTTCCGCCTGCTGCGCTTCATCCCGACGCTGTCCGTCGGCTCCTCCCTCATCGTCTTCAGCCTCTGGAGCCTGCTGCTCACCGCGATCGGCACACTCATCGCCGTGCAGTTCCTGCCGTTCCTCAATGACTTGAGCGGCAACGACGATGCCGTCTCCGGCTTCATCGCTCTGGCCCAATTGGGATCGGTCGCGCTGAGCCTGCTCAGCCTCGGGTTGGCTCACCTGCTCTCCGGGCTCATCGCCACCGGCACCCGCGAGTCCTTCGGCGCCCGCAGAACCGCCCTGTCGATGGCCTGGAAGTCACTGTCCGGACGCCGCTGGCGCCTCATCCTTGCGACGCTGCTGATGAGCGGAATCAATCTCGGTCTGCTGCTGGCCCTCACCGCTCCGACTCTGCTGTTCGTCAGCGCCGATTCGGTGATCCTCGCCTTCGTCTGGGCCGCGCTGGCCGCCCTGCTGTGGTTCGCTGCGCTCCTCTGGATCAACCTGCGCCTGGCATTCCTCGGTTCGGCGATCGCGGTCGAGGACCTGAGCGTGCGTGCCGCGATCCGGCGCTCATGGACGCTGACCGGGCGCGGCTTCTGGCGGATGCTCGGCCAGCTGGCGCTCGGATACTTCCTGTCCAATCAGCTCGTCCAGCTCATCATCACTCCGATCGTCTTCATCATCTCGCTCCTGTTGGGTCTCGGCATGTCCACGACCAGCGAATCGACGACCGCGCAGGCGGCCATCGCGATCGTCTCCGTCGGTCTGCTGCTCGGGCTCACCCTCATCTCCTCGGCCGTCCTCTTCGCCTATTTCGCCTGCCTGGTGACGGTCTGCTTCTTCGATCAGCAGATGCGCTCCGAAGGTCTCGACCTCGTCCTCATCCGCGCCGAGGAGGACCGTTGATCCTCTCCCCCATCACCGAGGCGGCCGGCCGCCTCCACACCGCCATGACCTCCCAGCCGGGCGCGGGACGACTGCACGCCTCGGCGAGCATCGACCGAGACACCGGACGCGAATGGGTCGAGCACGAGCTGTCGAAACCCGAATACGCCGCCAACGACCTCACCCCCTTGGAACAGATCGGACGGTGGCTGAGCGACCTGTGGAACTCGCTTATCAGGACCGCGCTGGGCGCGAACTCACCGTGGCTGCTCGTCTTCGTCGTCCTGGGGCTTGCCGCGATCATCGCCCTCATCGTCTGGCGCGTACGCCGGGCAGGATTCCGCCGTGTCGGGGTTCCGCTGTCGGCATTCGATCCGGTCGTGTCCCAGCCCGAACCGGGTCCGTGGCGAGAAAGTGCGGCCCGGGCTGCGCGTGCCGGCGACTTCGAGACCGCGGTCATCGACCAGTCCCGTGCGATCTTCGCGGTCCTGTCACTCAAGCAGACCGTCTCCCTCGAGTCCTCGGCCACGGCGAGTGAGATCGCCCATTCCGCCGAGGCGGCCCTGCCCGAACACGGACCCGCCGTCCACGGTGTGGCCGAGGTCTTCAACGACCTCCGCTACGGGGAGGAGACCGCACAGACAGCCCGTACGAGACGCCTCGACGAGGTCTACGCGGATCTGTGCGCACTGGACCGCACACTGAGCGCACTGCCGGTCCGCCACCACCAGAGCGCAGGCCGCCAGGAGGCACCGGCATGAGCGCCCAGTTGGATGTCGCCGCCCGCGGCACTCGGTCGACCGCGCGGGTCCCGATGCGGGCCCGTCTGCGCTCGGCTTCGGTGTGGATCGTCGCGGCCTTCGTCATCCTCGTCACCGTCATCGCCCTCGTGCTCCTGACCGGTGACGAGGAGACCGACGAACCCCTGCACTATGATTCGACGGCGCGCACTGGCACGAAGGCCCTCGTCGAGACCCTGCGCGACCATGATGTCGACGTCACCACCTCCGAGGATCAGCAGAGCGCCCGCACTGCCGCTGCCCGGCCCGACACCACTCTGCTCATTCCCACGAACACCGATGCGCTGTCGCCCGGGGACATCGCCGGCCTTCAGTACGCTCTGCGCACTCACGGCAACCGGCTCGTCCTCGTCGACCCGGGGCCCTCGGTCGCGGAGTTCACCGACCGGATCACAGTCAACGACAACCTCAGTCCGCTGGCGGACCCGGATGCCACTACCCCGCCGGCCTGTGACTCCCCCATCGCCCGCGGTGCCGGGGCCGTGACCACGGGCGACGTCGAATATGCGGAGACGAAGAAGGGCACCGACGGGATCACCGCCTGCTACCCGTTCGCCGGCCCCGGGGTCGATGAGATCGACGACGCCGAGGTGGCCCCCGGGTCCGCGCGCGGACAGTTCGTCACCGATTCGGGCGGTTCCGTACCGCTGACCGTGCTCGGCAATCCCGAGTGGGTGACCAATGAGCACATCGACGAAGAGGGCAATGCCTCCCTCGCGCTCTCACAGCTGTCCCAGACGCAGAACGTCGTCGTCTACTATCCGACCTTCGACGGAGCCGACCAGCAGTCGCCTCCATCGACGATCGACTTCGTCCCCGGCTGGTTCCTCGCGGGAGTCCTGTGGCTGATCCCCTGTGTCCTCGTCCTTCTGCTCGTCATCGGACGCCGGTTCGGACCGCTGGCCGTCGAACGCCTGCCGGTCATCGTCCCGGCAGTGGAGACCGTGCACGGTCGGGCCGCTCTGAGCTCTCGCAGCCACGACCGGGACGGTGCGCTGCACACTCTGCGGACCGCCGCGCTGCTGCGCATCGCCAAACGGCTGAGCCTCGGCCCCGATGCCCGCACCCCCGATATCATCACCCGCATCGCAGCCACCACGGGAGCCGACCCCGGCTATCTCCACCACGTCTTCGTCTCCGCTTCGGCACACACCGACGCCGAACTCACCGAACTCGTCCATCAGCTCACCCAGATCGAAAGTGAGATCCCATGACCCAACCGCCCCAGGACCCCACGAATCCTCAGGAACCGGTCGCGTCTCAGCCGCCTGCCTCGCCGCGGCCCCAGGAACCGGTCGCGCAGCAGGCTCCGGCAGCCGTCGACGGGCAGACCCCGCAGGCGGAGCCGGACCCGGTTCGTGAGGCGTTCACCGGTGTGCGCACCGAGATAGCCAAGGCGGTCGTCGGCCAGGACCAGGCAGTGACGGGAATGCTCATCGCACTGCTGTGCCAGGGCCATGTGCTGCTCGAGGGTGTGCCCGGAGTGGCGAAGACTCTGCTCGTGCGCAGCTTCGCGGCCGCCGTCAGCCTCGACAGCTCACGTGTGCAGTTCACTCCCGACCTCATGCCCAGCGATGTCACCGGGTCGTTGGTCTACGACGCGTCCATCTCGGACTTCTCGTTCCGTCCCGGCCCGGTGTTCACGAACATCCTCATCGCCGATGAGATCAACCGCACCCCGCCGAAGACCCAGTCGGCTCTGCTCGAAGCGATGGAAGAGCATCAGGTGTCCGTGGGCGGACGCTCCCGGAAGCTGCCCGAACCGTTCCTCGTCGCGGCCACACAGAATCCCGTCGAATACGAAGGCACCTACCCGCTGCCGGAAGCCCAGCTCGACCGGTTCCTGTTCAAACTCGTCCTCGACCTGCCCGAGCGGGACCACGAGTTCGAGATCCTCGACCGTCATGCCCGAGGCTTCGATGCAGGCTCCCTGGCAGCCGCGGGTCTGCGTCCGGTCGCCGATGCCGAACTCATCGGCCGGGCTCGCGAAGCGATCGCGAAGATCTACATCGCCCCGCAGATCATCACCTATATCGTCGACCTCGCCCGCGCCACCCGTCAGACCCCGTCGCTGGCGCTCGGAGTCTCACCCCGCGGAGCGACGAGGATGCTCGGCGCCGCCCGTGCTCATGCGTGGCTCAGCGGCCGGCACTATGTCACCCCCGACGACGTCAAGGCACTGGCCCATATGTCACTGTCGCACCGTGTCATCCTTCGCCCCGAGGCACAGATGGACGGTCTGGACGTCGGACAGGTCCTCGATTCGATCATCGCCACGACCGAAGTGCCCCGCTGAATGACCACGCGGCTGTTCCTGCTCACCCTGCTCGGGCTCGTGCCCGTCATCCTGGTGCCCACGTGGCCGACGGCGCTCATCGTGGCCGGGGTGATCGTCGTGGTCGCGGTCCTCGACTTCTTCCTCGTCCCCCGGATCCACGATTTGGAGCTCCAACGCACACCGGGACCGATGGTCCGCCTCGGCGATGGCACCCACAGCACACTGACCCTGATCAACGGAACGAACCGTCGACTGCGGCTGCACGTCCGCGACGCCTGGGTCCCGAGTGCCGGGGCGATCGAGACGCGGTCGCGTCATGTGCTGGAACCGGGTGAGCAGGTACAGGTGACCACTGAGCTGGAACCGACCAGACGAGGTGCGCTGCCCGGCGACCTGGTGACGGTGCGCAGTCGCAGCGTGCTCGGACTGATCCACCGGCAGAAGAGCATCGACGTGCCCGCCGCTGTGCGGGTGCTGCCTCCGTTCGTGTCCCGCCGGGAGCTGCCGTCGAAGACTCAGAAGCTGCGTGAGCTCGAGGGACGATCTGCGGTGATGATCCGCGGAATGGGCACCGAATTCGATTCGCTGCGCGACTACGTCGACGGCGACGATGTCCGGTCCATCGATTGGAGGGCCAGCGCCCGCGCGCAGGATCTCGTGGTCAAGACGTGGCGGCCGGAGAAGGATCGTCGAGTCGTCATCGTCGTCGACTCCTCGCGTTTCGCCGCCCGCCGCTGCGGCGACGGCACGGTCTTCGATGCCGCTCTGGAGGCGTCGCTGCTGCTGACGGCTCTGGCCACCGGCGCAGGTGACCGGGTCGATGTCATCGTCGCCGATGCCCGGGTGCGCGCAGCCGCGTCGAGCCATCGGGCACACGACCCGGTCCACGACCTGTCGGTGGCGCTGACGCCCGTGCACCCGGAGCTCTACGAGGCGAACTGGGAGTCGATCGCCGCCGCGGTCCTGCAGGCCTCGAGGCAGCAGGCGCTCGTCGTATTGGTCACGCAGCTCGACGAAGCGACCGTCGCCGAGGACATCCTGCCCGTACTGCCGACTCTCACGACTCATCACCGGGTCGTCGTCGCCGGAGTCGAAGATCCCACACTTGAAGTGCTGGCTGCCGAACGCGGCGATGTCGAGGACATCTATTCGGCGGCGGCCGCCGAGGCCGAGAGACTGGCGACGGCATCGCTGCAGACGCGTTTGCGTGGGCTCGGCGTCTCTTCGGTCTATGCTCTGCCGGAGAAGCTTCCCGGCGCCTTGGCCGATCTCTACATCCGGCTCAAGGTCACCGGCGGACTGTGACCGAACCGCCGGTCAGCGGTTGGTGGAGATGACCGAATATCCGGCCTGGTGATCGTCCAGATCGGCGCTGAGGCCGGCCGCGGCAGCTCGTCGGCCGAAATGCCAGGCGTAGATGACGACCGCGGCGGTATAGGCCACGCCGATGGCGATCTTGAGCGCCGGCGGAATCGGGTTCGGGGTCACGAAGCCTTCGATGAGCCCCGAACCCAACAGCAGCAGCACGAGGCCGCCGGCGACGACGAGCAGCGACCGAGCCTCACCGGCGAGCTTGTCACGGCGCAGCCTGGGCCCCGGCACCACCCAGGCGAAGAACAGACGGAGACCCGCGGCAGCGGCGAGGATGATGCAGCTGATCTCCGGGATCCCGTGCGGCAGGATGTAGAGGAAGAAGTCGGAGGCGCGGTCGAACTCGAACATCATCGCCCCGGAGAAGCCGACGTTGACCGCGTTCGAGAACAGTCCGACGATGACATAGGCGCCGGTGATGCCGAGGAGGACGAATTGGACGGCGATCCACGCATTGTTCGTCCACACTCCGACAGCGAAGAATCCGTTCGGGTTCTCCTTGTAGTAGTCGACGAAATCGTGTTCGGCGAACTGCCGCCGGAACTCACGATCGCCGAAGGTCTCGAGCACTTCCGGATGCGTTCCCGCCCAGATCCCCGACAGGACGGCCACAGCGAGGAACCCTGCGGCCACGATGACGAAGTCCCAACGCAGCCGATACAGCGACAGCGGCAGGCTGATGACGAAGAAGCGTGCGATCCCCGACAGTCCCCCGCTGGGCACGGAGGAGAGATGATTCCGGGAGCGGTGGACGATGGCCGAGAGCCGGGCAGCTTCGAGGGAATCCGGGGCGACGGTCGTGATCCGCGAAAGATCCTTCGACGCCGCCCGGTAGAGCTCAAGGAAACGAGTCGTCTGCTCGGGCGTCAGCGTGTTCCTCTTCGCCAATGCCGACAGCTCCAGCCAGTCATCGCCGTGCAGCTGGGCCAGCAGGTTCGGATCCATTCCTCCACCCTATCGGAGACCAAGCTCGGGCACCTCCGACGAGACGAGCGGCTCACGGCATGCTCTGGGCGAAACGCCCGCCTCGGGGATGGAAACGCCCGCCCCGGGACCCAGCGATATGACACGATGGTCGAGTGAGTACTCTGATCACCGGTGAAGCCGTCGAACTCAATGTCCAGCCGGCCGCTCTGGCGGCTCGGGCGCTGAGCTGTCTCATCGACTACATCGTCTATTCGCTGGTGAATATCGGACTGCTGGTCGCCATGTTCTGGCTGATGCTCGAGGTGCTCGATCTCAACGGACTGCTCCTCGGCTCGCTCATGACCGTCATGACGATCTTCGTGTTCGTGCTGCTGCCGATGCTCGTCGAAGTGCTCAGCCACGGTCGGTCTCTGGGCAAACTCATCCTCGGCCTGCGTGTGGTCCGCGACGACGGCGCTGCGGTGCGGCTGCGGCATTCCTTCATCCGCGCCCTGCTGTGGCCGTTCGAGATCGTCTCCACCGGCGGCGGCATCGCGGCTCTGTCCGGGCTCCTCTCACCGCAGGCCAAGCGCCTCGGCGACTATCTGGCCGGAACCATCGCCGTGAGCGAACGCAGCCGACCTCTGCCGCCCATGCACACCCATGTGGCTCCGCACCTGCACGACTGGCTGCACCGCACCGACGTGACATCGATCCCCGACGGTCTGCATCGGCGCATCGTCCAATTCCTCGCCATGGCACCGCAGCTCGGCGCGGAATCGCGGTGGCAGCGGGCCATCGAACTCGCCACCGAACTCAATCCCTATGTGGCTCCGGCACCGCCGGAGGGAACGTTCCCCGAACAGTTCCTGTCCGCGGTCATCCACCGGCAGCGTATCGCGGAGACCGAGAAGCAGCGCCGACGTGCGGACCGTGCTCATGCGTTCCGGTCCGGAGTCGACGCCCTCCCCTACGGCCTCCACCTCACCCGCCGCTGACTCGATCAGCGCCGGCAGGGCTCGGTCAGCCGCGGGGTCCTGCCGGCGTCAGTACTCAATCAGCAGCGGCAGTACTCGATCAGTACCGGTAGTGCTCGGGTTTGAACGGTCCCGCCACGTCCACACCGATGTACTCGGCCTGTTCCTTGCTCAGCTCCGACAGCTTCGCGCCGAGAGCCGGCAGATGAAGGCGCGCCACCTTCTCGTCGAGTTCCTTCGCCAGTCGGTGCACCGAGTTGCCGTAGTCGGCGTGGGCGTTCCACAGCTCGATCTGGGCGAGCACCTGGTTGCTGAACGATGCGCTCATCACGAACGACGGATGACCGGTGGCGTTGCCCAGATTGAGCAGGCGTCCCTCGGAGAGGACGAGGAAGTCCGTGCGATCGCGGTCGAGTCCCGCCTCGGCGGTCACGGGCACGCTCCACTCGTGGACCTGCGGTTTGATCTCGACCTTCTCCACTCCGGGCAGGCGGGACAGACCGGCGAGATCGATCTCGTCGTCGAAGTGACCGACGTTGCCGACGATGGCGCCGGGTTTGAGCGTCTGCAGCACATCGACGTCGACGACCCTGGTGTTGCCGGTCGTGGTGATGATGATGTCGGCCTGGGGAGCCGCCTCGGCGAGGTGGTCGACCTGGTAGCCGTCCATCGTCGCCTGCAGCGCACAGATCGGGTCGATCTCGGTGACGATGACGCGCGCACCCTGCCCGCGGAGGGCCTCGGCCGCACCCTTGCCGACGTCGCCGTAGCCGACGACGACGGCGATCTTTCCGCCGATGAGGACGTCGGTGGCACGGTTGAGTCCGTCGGGCAGCGAATGGCGGATGCCGTAGCGGTTGTCGAACTTCGATTTCGTCACCGAGTCGTTGACGTTGATGGCCGGGAACGGCAGTCCGTCCTGCTCAGCAAGGCGGTAGAGGCGGTTGACTCCCGTCGTCGTCTCCTCGCTCACGCCCTTGATCCCGGCGGCCAGGCGAGCGAACCGGCCGGGAGCGGCCTCGATGGACGCGACGATCTGCTTGAGCAGGACCTTGAACTCCTCCGGGTCCTCGGCACCGGCGGTGGGCACTCCCCCGGCGGCTTCGAATTCGGTGCCTTTGAGCACGTACATGGTGGCGTCGCCGCCGTCGTCGAGGATGAGGTTCGGTCCGTCCGCGAAGTCGAAGATCTTGTCCGCAGCCCACCAGTACTCTTCGAGGGTCTCGCCCTTCCACGCGAAGACCGGGACACCTGCCGGGGCTTCGGGAGTGCCGGAGCCGACGACGACGGCCGCTGCGGCCTCGTCCTGAGTGGAGAAGATATTGCAGCTGGCCCACCGGACTTCTGCGCCGAGTGCCCCGAGGGTTTCGATGAGCACTGCGGTCTGCACGGTCATGTGCAGGCTGCCGGCGATGCGGGCCCCGGCCAGCGGTGCGGTCGAGGCGTATTCCTCACGCAGCGCCATGAGGCCCGGCATCTCCCTTTCGGCGAGGCGGATCTGGTGTCGGCCGGCCTCGGCCAGGCTGAGATCGGCGACCTTGAAGTCAGTGGAATCGAGCACGGTACCTCCATACGGCGGGCTGTCTGATCGGCTTCGAGTCTATTGCCGAGCAGGCGGCTTGTCGCGTCGCGCCCGTTCTGCGGACTGCGAATGCCTCCGGTGGACGGTCATCGACGGTGCCGCGGAGATCCGGCTGCCGGAGTTCGGGATTCAGGCGCACCGGCTTCAGGCGCGAGCGGTGACGAAGTCCGTGACCTGGCGGGTGAGCGCGTCCAACTGCTGCGAATCGGCGGCTTCGACGTTGAGTCGGACGAGTGGTTCGGTGTTGGACTTGCGCAGATTGACCCACCAATCCGCCCCCTGCAGACCGATTCCGTCGAGGTCGTCGACGGTGTTCTCGGGGAAGTCTCCGGCATGCGCGGCGAAGTCGGCGAGCACGGCGGCGGGGTCGGAGACGGTGAAGTTGATCTCCCCCGACTGCACGAAACGGTCGTAGTCCGCGACCAGACGGGAGGCGGGAGCGCGTGATTCGGCGAGGGCGGCGATGAGGTGGCAGGCGGCGAGCATGCCCGAGTCCGCTCCGTAGAACTCGTCGAAGTAGAAATGCGCGGAGTGTTCGCAGGCGAAGACCGCACCGGTTTCACGCATGAGGGTCTTGATGCCCGAATGACCGACCTTCGACCGCAGCGCGTGTCCGCCCGCGGCGGTGATCGTCTCAGCCACGCTGCGGGAGGTGATGAGGTTGTGGATGACGGTGGGCCGGTCATCGCCGAGTGCCCGGGCCCGTGCGATCTCGCGTTCGGCGACGAGTGCGCCGACGGCCGAGGCCGACATCGTCGCTCCGGTCTCGTCGATGAAGAAGCACCGGTCGGCATCCCCGTCGAAGACGAGCCCCAGGTCGGCACCGTGGTCGACGACCGCGCGTGCGGCGTCGACGAGATTCTCGGGTTTCAGCGGGTTCGCTTCGTGGTTGGGGAAGGTGCCGTCGAGTTCGGTGAAGAGGCCGATGACGTCGAAGGGCACCGAGACGGCTCCCGCGTCCGTGCCGAAGACCTCCCCGAGGAGGCGTCCGGCCATGCCGTTTCCGGCGTCGAGCACGATCGTCAGTCCAGTGACCTCATCGACGTGGGTGAGTTCGCGGATCCGTGCCGCGTACTGCTCACGCATCCGGGATGCCGCGTTCTTGTCCTCGTCGATGCTCCGGCCGTCGGAGTGCGGTGCGATGATCGCGAGCTCTCTGACTCTCGAGAGACCCGAGGCCAGGCTGACGCCGGCGGCTCGGGGTCCGCAGATCTTGATCCCGTTGTAGTCGGCCGGGTTGTGGCTGGCGGTGATCATGGCGCCGGGCAGGTCGAAGATGCCCGAGGCGAAGTAGAGCTGGTCGGTCGAGCACAGCCCCAGCAGCACGGCCTTCGATCCGGCGGCATCGACTCCGGCGGCGAAGGAGTGGGCGAATCCGGGAGAGCTCGGTCGCATATCGTGGCCGATGACCACCTCGGTGACGGTGTGGATCTCGGCCATCGCTCGCGCCGTCGCCCAGCCGAGGGCGAACAGGATGTCGTCGTCGAGCTGATCGGGAATGCGACCGCGGATGTCATAGGCGCCGACGGCGGCATCGAGGGCAGCCGTCCGGGCGCGTCCGAGTTCGGAGTCGGAGGGGGTCTGCGGTGCGGGATCGGCCCCAGTCGATCCCGATCCGGGGTGACTCATGAGTCGCCGATGATGCGCAGGTGACCGTGTCGGCGCCCCGTGGCCGCCGGATCGTCTGCTGGTCCCGGCGCGGTCCGGGTCGGGGTCTGATCGGCACGGTCGGCAGCTTCGCGAACGGCGTCGGCGATGGCCAGCAGGTCATCGTGGCTGCGTTCGGGCGGGGCCTGCCCGGAGTCGATGCGGATGAGCTGCCAGTCCACGGGTGGGGTCAGCTTCGCCGCATGTTCGGCGCACAGGTCATGAGCGCCCGGCTCGGCTCGCCTGCCCAGAGGTCCGATGACGACGGTCGCATCGGCGTGCACGTACGTCATGGTGGCGGCGGCAGGGCGCGAACAGCTGACTTTTGAACACATTCTCACGGCTGACACAGTCCCACACTCTACACGCCGCGCCCCGCCGATTCGCTCAGGCACGGCGGCCTCGCACGTAGAATGAAGTGCTATGAGACCAAGCCGACATCGCGACCGACACGGACGGGGTCTGCGGTCTCCGTTGTACCGGGCCGAGGTGCCCGCGCGGCTGAGTCGGGCGGAGAGCTTCGCGAAGGTCGCAGCCGCAGAATTCGCCCGGATGCGCGGGCGCGAACCCGATCTCCTCGCCGAGGTGGTGCTGGCCGTCGATTCGGTCCCGCCGGCGAGTTCGACCGAACCGAGCTTCGGCCGGGTGTTCCCGGCCGCCGGTGATCGGCCCACCCATATCGTCCTCTACCGGCGGGTGATCGAAGATCATGCCGGCGGCGAGGCCAGGGATGCGCTCATCGCCGAGGTAGTCGCCGATCAGGTCGATATCCTCCGTCGCGCTTGATCAGACGGCACACCGAGGCGGCTCGCCGCCGCGGCTACTCAGCCGAGCCGGATGTCCCGGTAGGCGACACCCGCCGGAGCCGGCGCCGGGACGACCGTGGAGATTCCGTCCTTCGTGGTGACGACGAGAGTCGCATGCACCCCGTCGGCCTGCGAACCCGAGGCCTGGGAACCCTTGAGGACGAGCGCACGCACCGAATCCTCGGAGACGTCGCTCGGGTTGAGCACGGTCGTGCCCGTCGGGTTGAGATCGATCGACTGCGGATCGGTCAGCGAGCCGTCGTCGAGCATTCCCTGCACCTGCACCTGCCCCTGACCGGGCGAGAGCTGCAGGGAGGACTCACCGGTGCGAGGAAGTGCCAGGATCTGCGTCTCGGCGACAGGGTCGGTGGACGGGATGCTGCCGAAGTCGGCGGCTCCGTTCTCGCCGTCCTTGCCGATGAAGGCACCCGCTTGGACGCGCTGCGATGATTCGAGGACGACGCTCGTGGTGTCGAGGTCACCGAGATCGGCTTCAGCGACGCCGCGGCCGACCACGGTCATCGAGGAACGGGGAATGTCGATCTCGCCGTCGGGACCATATGCCTTCAGGGACACCTCGGCGAGGTTGCTGCCCGGGTTCGCGACCCGCACTCGCACATCCTTGCCGCTGAGTCCGGTGAGCACCTGTTGGCGATCGGCCCCGGCGCCGCCGGCGGCGAGGTCGATGCCCTGCGGCTTGAGCCCGTCGAGGACGGTCTCCTGGATGGATCCGGCCAGCACTCCGCCGTCGACGGTGACGTCGACGGCCAGGGCGTCGGCCCCTCCCGCCAGTCCGCCGAGCGGAACGGCGCGCTGCTCACCGGCCTTGATGCTCAGTTCGGTCGGTTCAGCGGTTTCGCCGCCGGGAGTCATGAGAGCGACCTTCGCCTGGACGGGAACGTCTCCTGGGTTGCTCAGCAGCAGCTGGGAGTTCGACCCGGTGGCACCGGATCCTGCGACGATCCGGAAGCTGCTCGCCGCCTGGGCGCAGGTGAGTGTGGCGAGGCCCGTGAGGTCACCGGAGCTGCCTTCGACGGTCTCGAGGCCGGTTGTCAGCGCGGGGGCACCGGGGCGGGCGAAACCGGTGACGAGCTTCGTCGAGTCGATGCTGTCGTCTCCGGAGACAAAGCCCTGGCCGGAGGGATTGTCGAAGTCGATCGACCCGCCGAGATCGGCGACCTGCAGTCGCGCCGAGGAGGTCGATCCGTCCGCAGCGCCGATCGGCGCGGAGGCGGAGACGACGCGGGTCGAGACCTTCGAATCGTCGACGAATTCGGGGTCGGTGCCTTCAGCCTCTCCGGCGGTGAGCAGCGGCCCGGGGCAGACCACGCGGGTGTCCGCGGTGGGCATCCGCACCTGTTCGGGACTGCGGTCCAGAGTGCCGGGGGTCAGCGGGGTGAGGAACGACGTCGTGGCCACGAGCACTCCGGGCACGGCGATGGCCGCGAAGGTGACGATGCTGCGCTGATGCTTCATGCTTTCTCCTCCCGGCGGCCGGGCTTCGCCGTGTTCCCTGCCCGACCGAAGGGAATGGCCACGATGAGGCTGAGCAGTCCGAACACCCATCCGGCGATGACGCCGACCGGGTAGAGCGGTGAGTTCAGTGAGATCTCGACGTCTCCGCCGGCGGCGGGGAGGTCGAATTCGCTCGCCCAAGCCTCTTCCCCGGGTTTCGGCTGCGGCAGCGGCTCACCGTCGATCTTCGCGGTGATTCCGTCGGCGGCATCGGCGATGGTCAGGGTGCGTCCTTCTTGGCCGGCCGGCACCTTCGCAGTCGTGCCGCTCATCGTCGCCGTGGAGACCTGTCCTTCGGATTCACGGATGAGGAATCGTCCGCTGTAGGGCTTGTCGACGCGCCACAGCTGTCCCGACGAGGTGGGGCCGACCGGCAGCAGGCCCTCCGAGACGGACACCGAGTTGGTCAGACTGCCGGCGTTCTGACCGATGAGAACGAAATCGACTCCGAGTTCGCCGAGGATGCCGCTGACGTCACCGGCGTCGTCGGCCGAGAGCGCGGACGCCGCCTGAGCCACGAGCACCTGGTCGGACGTGATCGGCAGGGGGCGCCGCTGCCACGGCCATCCCCCGACGGTTTCGGCCGAGGTCACCGTCGATGTGCCGAGAACAGTGCCGTCATCGGAGGAGACGAGGGTGGCCAGGACCTCTCCGTCGACATTGTCCAGACGGAGAGTCCGCGCCTGCGTCGCCCCTTCTGCACGGTCGGCGGCCAGGGCGGGGACGGTGCTCTCGGAGGTCGCGGTGACCGCCTCGGCCGAGGATGTGGAGCGTCCGGCGCCGATGGCGATGAGCCCGATGGCAGCCACGGTCACGAGCCCGACGAGTCCGCGCATGGGCAGCCGACTGGAAGCCGCTGAGGTTCCCTTGGCCGCACTCTTCGCGTCTGTCGAGCCGGCAGTCCGGGTCCGCCCGGGTCGACGACCGGCCGTGCGGTCGGCGCCGAGGGACAGCAGCAGAATCGATCCGAGGCTGACCAGCGTCAACCCCGCTGCAGGGTAGGAGCCGATGAGGTGGAACGGTCCAGTCTGCGCGGGCAGGTGCACTTGGATCGCGGCCAGGAGGAGGCCGCCGAGGTAGAGGCCGACAGCCCAGGACAGGCGGGAGAGTTCGAGCCGCGCTTCGATGAGGGTGAAGAACGCCAGGATGAGCATCGGCAGGAGGAGGACCGGCACCCAGAGCTGGAGGATGTCGGCAGAGACCTCGCCGAGTCCGAGGCTCGAGATCAGGTCTGCCAGCCAGGTCATGTCGATCGGAGCGGGGAACCCGACGGCCAGGAGGTAGGTCGGCGCAGACTCCGCGGCGATGGTCTGCCCGGGCATCGTCAGCAGGGTTCCCGGTTCGCGGACCACAGCCCACAGCCACGGCCAGCCCAGGAACACGGTCGGGGCGAGCAGCCACAGATGGCGCAGGCCGCGACCTGCCACCAGAAGCACTGCGGTGCCGAGGACCGTGGCCAGCAGAAGGAGCGGGACGCCTGCGGTGATGACGAACAGCAGCAGGCCTGTGCCGGCGGCCGCGGCGATCGATCCGGTGGTCAGGCTGCGGCGCAGAGTCACCGCCACCAGCGGTGCGCAGATCCAGACGAAGACCACGCCGAGGCGGCCGTCCGACAGTGCGGTCGTGAACAGCGGCGACGCGATCCACAGCAGAGCGGCGAAACCTCGGACCCACCGCCGGGCCAGTACGCTGCCCGCACCCGCGTAGGCGCTGATGGCGGCCGCGATCGGTGCAGCCAACAGCAGGGAGCGGACCATGACGTCGACATGGCCGAAGAAGAGGAGGGAGAGGACGCCGAGGACGAGGTGATAGGGGGTCGGCAGGCACTGCCGCACCGGTCGAGACGTCGAGGTGCCGGCCGAGCAGGCGGTCGACGATCTCACCGAGGCCGATGTCCGTCGACCCCAGGGCGCCGCCGTCGAGGTGACCGGGGCCGAAGAGTCGGTAGCTGATGACACCGCTCATCACCACGGCAGCGAGGATCACATAGGTCAGGGGTGCGCGCAGCAGGCTGGAACCGCCGGTGATCTCCAGTCGGGAGAAGGAGTCGATCGCCTCCTCGGTGTCGCCGACCGGATTGAGCTCCGCATCGGCGTCGGGGCCGCCGGTGGGCACCTCTGCAGGACGCGGGTCGTCGGTCTCACCGCTCATCGTCCGGCGTTGGACGGCGAGTTCTTCGTCATCGGCGAAGAGCGCGGCAACGTGGGCGGTGTTCGATCGTTTGGCCACTCGGTTGCGACGTGCGTTGGCCCGCCGCAGCGGGGCGGTGGTCGACACGTCCGTGGGAAGTCCGAAGAGTGCCGAGAGATGCCATCCGGCGGGGCGGAAGTTGTTCGACAGCAGCCCGCCGAGGATGCGGCCGATATGGCCGATCGCGAGCAGGCAGAACAGGGAGAACAGTCCCTGTCCGGCGAGGCTGAGACGGTATCGCTGCTCGGTCCGGATCTGGGCTTTCGACGTCGGCGGGTGGGGTGAGGAGCCGAGTCGGGCGGCCGAGGTCGCGGAGATCTCCATCCGCGCACGCGGTGCCAGCAGCACGCGGGCGCCGAGGTCGCGCAGACGACGGGAGTATTCGAGTCCGGAGTAGGCGGGGCCGAGCACTCGGGAGGGTGCGCCGATGCGCTCAAGTTCCGTGGTGGCCATGAGCAGGCCCGGGAGGTCGAGACCGAGCGTTTCGATCTGACTGTCGCGCTGGCCCTGATCGATCTCCCCTGAGCCGACGGGGTTGAAGCGCTCCCCCGCCGAGGTGGTGCTCACTCCGGCGGAGACGATGCGGCCGGAGCACATGAGCTTCGGTCCGACTGCGGCGATGGATTCCGTCTCCCCGATGGCGTCGAGCAGCTCATCGAGACAGTCGGGTTCGGGACGGGAGTCAGGGGTGAGGAACCACAGGAAATCCGATTGCGCGATCTCCGGCATCTCGCCGGCTTCGCGGACCGTCCGTCCCCCGAGATCCACCACGGGGATCTCGGGGAAGTGCGGACGAAGAGCCGTTTCGAGCTCGACCTTGCTGGCATCGTCGCCGGAGACGACGACGATGGTGACGGCTTGACTCACACGACCTTTTTCTTGAGCCGGCGGCGTTCGCGTTCGGACATTCCGCCCCAGATGCCGAAGCGCTCATCGTTGGCGAGAGCATATTCGAGGCATTCGGAACGGACGTCGCAGGATGCGCAGACCCGCTTGGCCTCACGAGTCGATCCGCCCTTCTCCGGAAAGAACGCCTCGGGGTCGGTCTGCGCGCAGAGGGCCTGGTCTTGCCAGGACAGTTCGCCGTCTTCTGCGGCGCCCAGGAGCAGCGACAGCGGAGAGACCGCGGAGTTGTCCGGCTGCAGCGGCGTCAGATCACTCGGATCGACGGCCAGCGGATCCGGCAGCGTCTCGGGTGTGCGTGCTCCAGGTTCGATGAACCAGTCTTCGGCACGGCGGGAGGTGACTCCCGGTGCGGCGGTGAAGTCTTCTCCCTCCCGCCATTCTCTCTGTGCACTTTGCACGGTTTTCCCCTTTCTCACGCTCGAGCAGGTCCGTTGCCGTGACTGAGCCGATCAGTCCGATGTACGGTCGAATCCACAGGATCCATGCTCGGCGCGTTCCCCTTAGGTATAAATTACACGCGTGTCATTACCGCCCCGTCAAGCCCTTATGGAGTACTGAGACACCCCTTGAGACACTATTCGAACAGGCGTTCACATGCACACGCGCCCAGAACCCCATATATAGGTCATGGCCCGGTCACGCGGCACAACCTGTGGGATCCGCCTGAACAAACCTGGAGAATTTAGAAAGTAGGCGTCCACAATGGGATTATGGAGGAATGAGAGTGGAATCACCGGTGGCCTGGCATGAATGATCGTCTGCTCACCGTCTACGCGCCTCCCGTCGAAGAAGAGATCGCGCAGGGTTCCGACCTCTCGGCGATCCTCATCAACGCTCTGCGGCGCAACCGCATCGACCTCAAGGACGGCGATATCCTCGTCGTCGCATCGAAGGTCGTCTCCAAAGCCGAGGGACGCCTGCGCACAGTCGCAGATCGCGCCGAATTCGAGGAGCTCGTCGCACAGACCGGCACCCACCTGGTCGCTGAACGCTCCTATCGCTCCGGCACCACCGTGCAGGTCGTGCGCACACCCGCAGGCACCGTGCAGGCCGCAGCTGGTCTCGACCAGTCGAACTCCGGCGGTGCCGTCATCCTCCACCCGCTCGACAGCGACCGGTCCGCCGATGGACTGCGTCAGCGGGTCGAACAGGCCTTCGAGGTTCGCATCGGTCTGGTCATCTCGGATACGAGCTCACGGCCATGGCGGGTCGGGGTCGGTGATATCGCCATCGGCCTGTCCGGGTTCTCCGGCCTGGACGACCAACGCGGTCGCCCCGACGACGACGGACGCGTCCAGACCGTGACCGTCCGCGCGATCGCCGACGAGATCGCCGCGGCCGCCGACCTGGTCAAGGGCTCCTCGCGCGGACTGCCCATGGCGTTGGTCCGCGGGGCCGGCGGATACCTCGACAACGGTCGTGAAGGTGCCCGAGCGCTGTCCCGCGACCTCGGAGAGGACTGGTTCCGTCACGGCCATGTCGAAGCCATTCAGCGGGGACTGGGTGTCACCGATCTGCCCGGCAGCGCTCCGGCCGGGGACAACAGCGACGACATCCTCGAACGGGTTTCCCGAGCCATCCGGGTCGTCCGCGCCGGGCAGTCCCGGACTCCCGGCCATGCTGCGTGGCGGATGCGCATCGAAGGGTCCGGGTCGCGTATCACGCTGAGCCCCTCCGATTCGCCGGCGACCGCTCAGTCGGGCGGCCCGCCGCTGCTCGAGGCGATGGTCGGGCTCGGATCTCTCGTCGAACGACTCCATACGGCTCTCTTCGCCGAGGATCTCAGCGCCTCCACGCGCTATCACTGGGTCGATGGTGAGCTCGGGGCCTTCCCCCGCGGGGTGACGATCGACATCGGCCTCATCGTTCCCTGACCCACCCGACACAATCCCGGCTCCCCCGACAGACAGCCCCGGCCCCACCCGACAGACAACCATGGAAGCGGATATGGATCTCTCAGCCATCGCGCACACCGGCGGACCCGTCCTGATCTGGCGCGGACCCGATTTCGATCGCCTCGACCTCACCGGACCGGTCGTTGCGAATTGGGTGAATAAGGGAGTCGGTCTCTTCGGCGACTACGACCTCGGCCCGGACTTCACTCTCTTCGCTCCCCTGCCGGAGGGCCTGCACTGGCGAGAACTCGTCGCGATCCTCAGCGTTCTGCTGGCCGGTGGCCGCGTCGTCATCGCAGCAGAGGCGCCGGAAGAGGACTTCATGGCCTTCGTTCCCTTCGGCCATGAGGGTGATGACACGGTGGCGGATGCCGATGAGGTCTTCGTCTTCAATCCCCCGGCCCTGGCGTTAAGCACTCCGGTCGATACCGACTTCATCGATGTCAACTCCGCCATCCGGGCCTATCCCGATGTCACGGCGCGCCGCCTCGAGGCATCCGGGACCCTCGACATCGACGGACAGGTCATCGACTGGATGAGCACCGCGGGAGCCGACGGCACCCGTCCGCAGGGACTGCTCGTCTCGAACTCGACTCCGCTGCCCGGCGAATGGCCGCGCCTTCTGCAGCACCTCCTCAGCGGTGGTGAGGTCCTGCTCACCAGCAGAGTCGACGATGCTCGCATCACGGACCTGGCCGACGGGCTCGGAGTGGTCCATGGCACACTGGGCCCATGGACAAAGTAGTTGATACCCCCGCAGCAGCGGTGGCCGACATTGCAGATGGATCATCGATCGCCGTAGGCGGCTTCGGTGTCGTGGGCGTGCCTGAATTCCTCATTCGGGCGCTCCAGGACCAGGGAGCCAAAGACCTCGAGGTGATCTCGAACAACGCCGGCGTCGACGGCCGCGGACTGGGAATCCTGCTCGCCGACGGACGACTCCGCCGCATCATCGCCTCCTATGTCGGCGAGAACAAGGAATTCGCCCGTCAGTACCTCTCCGGTGAACTCGAGGTCGAACTCACCCCGCAGGGCACCCTGGCGGAGAAGCTGCGCGCAGGAGGAGCCGGGATCCCGGGCTTCTACACCATCACGGGCGCCGGGACGCAGGTCGCCGAGGGCGGCATGCCGTGGAAGTACGACTCGGACGGCAACGTCGTCAAAGAATCTCCGGCCAAGGAGACGAAGGTCTTCGACACCTTCGGCGAAGAGAAGGAATACGTCCTCGAGAAGTCGCTGGCCCCCGACTACGCACTTGTGCGCGCAGCGATCGGCGACCGGCACGGCAACCTCGTGTTCCATTCCTCGGCGAGGAACTTCAATCCCCCGGCCGCGCAGTCGGCTCGCATCACCATCGCCGAGGTCGAAAAGCTCGTCGAACCCGGTGAGATCGATCCGGACATGGTCCACGTGCCAGGCGTCTTCGTCCACCGCGTGGTGCCGCTGACGCCCGAGCAGGTGGCGGACAAGCCCATCGAGAAGCGCACCGTACGAGAAGCCTGAGGAGACACAGAAATGTCATTGACACGCAATCAGATGGCGGCCCGTGCCGCCCAGGAACTCGAAGACGGCAGCTACGTCAACCTCGGCATCGGCATGCCGACCCTGGTTCCGAACTTCCTGCCCGAGGGCGTCCACCTCGTGCTTCAGTCGGAGAACGGCCTGCTCGGCGTCGGCCCCTACCCGACCGAGGATGAGATCGATCCCGACCTCATCAACGCGGGCAAGGAGATCGTCACGATGAACCCGGGCGCCGCATACTTCGATTCGGCGGCGAGCTTCGGCATGATCCGCGGTGGTAAGATCAACGCCGCGATCCTCGGCGCCATGCAGGTGGCCACGAACGGCGACATCGCGAACTGGATGATCCCGGGCAAGATGGTCAAGGGCATGGGCGGTGCGATGGACCTCGTCCACGGCGCCCAGCGCGTCATCGTCATCATGGACCACGTCGCCAAGGACGGCTCGCACAAGCTGCTGAAGTCCTGCGAGCTGCCGCTGACGGGCAAGGGCGTCGTCGAGCGCATCATCACCGATATCGCCGTCCTCGACGTCAGCGGCGACTCCTTCACCCTCGTCGAACTCGCCCCCGGTGTGACCGTCGACGAAGTCAGGGAGAAGACCGGCACCGAGGTGATCGTCCCCGAGGACGTCCCCACCATCGAGGTCGCCGCCTGAACCACCGGCGGAGCCTGATTCACAGGTGACCGACCACGGTCCTTAGGTGAGAAGTGGTCACGATGGGATACAGACTTTCGCTGTCAGTATCCCATCGTGACCACTTCTTTCATGTGTGGGCGTTCTGACCTCACACCTGCCGGCGATCAGGCAGCGTCGTCTATCAGACGTCGGTGGCCGGCAGGCAGCGCCAGCTATCAGACAGCGCTGGCCGACAGGCCGTGCCGACCCTCTGACAACGTCGGACGCTGCTCAACTTCGTTGAAAACCAAAATTGTTGGGTCGATCCACGGTGGTTTCGGCGAGGAAATCACCGTGGATCGACCCAACAATCTCTGTTCAGGGTCCTGCACTCCGGTTCGCAGGGGTGACAGGGGTGGGGAGCAGGCAGTCGAGCTCGGCGGCGGGTGACAATCGAAAGTGCGAGCTCAGCTACTGGTAATTGCAGAGAGTGCGTCCTCAACAGCCGGTGACGGCGGAAAGCGCGGGCTCAGCGGCCGGCTGCTCCGGAGTTCAGACCAGTGGTCCCCACGAACAGGTCGCCGTGACCATCGGCCGTGACCGTCGGTTCGTTGGCCGCGATGAACGCGCTCTGCCCACGTTCGAGCGTGAGGGTCGAACCGAGCGAGCTGAGTGTGACAGTGCCCGCGGTGCACAGCGCGATTGCCGCGCCCCGACGCTCCACCGTGGTCATCCGCGGGCAGCGCAGCGCCTGCAGAGCGAAATCGTCGGTGGGCCCGAGCAGCATTCCCGAGTGGTCGGGTTCGACCATCCGCGGTGCGCCGGAACGGAATTCCGTGATCGTCGCCAGCTGTTCGATGTCGACGTGCTTCGAGGTCAGTCCCCCGCGCACGACGTTATCGCTCGAGGCCATGATCTCGATGCCCGTGCCGAAGAGGTAGGCATGCAGCACACCGGCTTCCATGGTCAGCGCCTCACCCGGCTGCAGGTGGACCCGGTTGAGCATGAGTCCCACCAGCGCACCCGGATCGTGGGGGTAGTCGGTGACGAGTTCGCAGAACGTCTGCGCCGGGTCGACCGCGCTGCCGGAACGGCTGATGTGCCCAGCGGGCAGCTCGCCCATTCCGTGGGCGGCCACCTCGTCGACGAGCCCCGAAGTCCGCGGATCGCTGAGGATGATCTCGACGGCGCGAGACAGCGCTTTCGACTCGCTGAAGGACTTCAGCGCGCCGATGATCGCTCCGAGAACGTCCAGGGACGGCGGGGTCAGCGGCTGGGAGAGCATCCGTTCGAACGTCGCCCGCACGGCCTTACGCGGCCGGAATCCCGTGAGCGCGTGGAAGTCGGTGAGCGCGTAGATGAGTTCCGGTTTCGCCGAGGCGTCCTTGAAGTTCCGATTGGGAGCGTCCAGCGCCGGTCCGGCCTCCTCCTCGGCGGCGAATCCTGCCCGGGCCTGTTCGCTGTTCGGGTGCACCTGGATCGACAGGGCCTTGCTGGCCGAGAGCACCTTGAGCAGGAACGGCAGTCGTGCACCGAAGGATTCGAGCGAATCATGCCCGAGCAGACCCTCCGGGTCTCCCGCCAGATATTCGATGAGGTTGGGTCCGAGCCGTGGCTCGGCTTCGGTCGCCACGCTGCCCGCCGTCGCCTGCCCGCCGAGGCGGTTCTGCCTATCTAGCGGAGCCTGGGTCCGCGTGTGGCCGACGTCGAGTCGAGAGGGACTGACCGGGTGGGCTCCGAGCCAGAGTTCCGCGCAGGGGGTGCCGTCCGGAACAGTGCCGAGGATCGCGGGAATCGCCTCAGTGCTGCCCCATTCGAAGTTTTTGACCGTGTTGTGCAGACGATGCACTGCGGGCCCCCTTTGACAGGATCGAGTCGGATTCACATCCGGTGAATACCGGGTGTGCTCCGTCCAGCCTAATCCCACCACAATGCGCGAAGCAGGCACTTCACTGACTGTTCAGCCGAAGTCACAATCTATTCACCGCTTGTCACCTGGGCTGATGTTTTCTCCCCGGTCAGGGCCTCCCGCATAATCGTGGGGAGAACCAGACAGTGCCCCGAGGGAGATCCACAGTGGGATCGCCCTCGGGGCACTGACTCTCGGACGCTGAACGCCCTGTCTTCAATGCCGGATATCAGCCGACGACGCGGATGACCTTGGCTCCACGATCGAGCATCCAGCTGTAGCTGCGCTTCGTGGTGTTCGACCGCGACGAGCCGGCGTCGTACATCTGGCCCTTGGTCTCGGAGATGATTCCGATGTGCCCCGGGATCCAGATCAGGTCGCCGGGCTTGGCGTCCTTCAGCGAGATCTCCTTGCCGGCATACCGCTGCTGGCTGGTTGTGCGCGGCAGTTTGATGCCGTTCTTGCCGTAGACGTACTGGGTGTATCCCGAGCAGTCCCAGCCGGACTTCGGCGAGGTGCCGCCCCAGACGTACTTGACGCCGAGGTTGGCCTTCGCATCCTTGATGATGGACGCACGCTGGGCCGCGATCTTCTCGGCCTTGCTCGGCTTGTCCTTCTTCTTGTCGTCCTTCTTGGAGTCGTCCTCGGACTTATCGTCCTTTTTGGAGTCGTCCTTCTTGTCGTCCTCGGACTTATCGTCCTTTTTGGAGTCGTCCTCGGACTTATCGTCCTTTTTGGAGTCGTCCTTCTTGTCGTCCTTGGACTTGTCGTCCTTCGAGTCCTTGTCGTCTGCAGAACCTTCCCCGGAGTCTGCAGGCGACTTGTCATCGGAGGAATCGTCTCCGGGCGGTGTCGTGCCGCCCGGAGCATTGTCGTCGGTGACTCCGCCGGCAATGGATCCCTTGGGAGAGAACTCGGTGGTTCCGTAACCCTCGGCCCAGACCAGACGTGCTCCCTGGAAGAGCTGCTCACCGCGGCCCTTCTTGTAGACCACGTCCGACTTGGGGTAACCGAGGTGACCCTTGACGGTCCCCTTGTCACCCCAATACTTCATGATGGTGCCGGAGGTGTAGTGAGCGCCGGTGTCCTTCGACCAGTAGAACGAGCCCTTCTCGAAGCGCTGCGCGGCGCCCCCGCCCTTGAGGCCGCCCTTCTCCGCAGAGGTGGGCAGCCCCAAGTCGGTGACTGCATCGCCCTTGTACGCCGAAGCGATCGCTCCGGACAGGTGGTAGGCACCGGTCTTCTTGGACCAGTAGACGGTGCCCTTCTCGAACTTCTGAGCCTTGGCGCCCGAGATGCCCTTGACGCTGTATTCCTTGCCGAGAGCCTTGCCGAGCTTGTGCTTCTCGGCATACTTCTCGATCGAGGTCTTCGGCTTCGGCTTCTCGGTCTTCTTGTCGTCGTCCTTCTTGTCGTCCTTGCCGTCGCTGGGCTGTTCGCCGGTCTTCAGGATCGAGTTGACCGTCGAGCGCATCTCGCCCATCTTGGCGTAGAAGGCGTCACCCGGGCAGTCGGTCTGTCCGAGGTCGCGGTGTCCGACCATGTTCGACGAGGAAGCCTTGGAGATCCCGTTGAGCGAGAACTTCCAGGCGATCGCCGAGGCGACGGCATCGCGGGTCTTCTTCGGCGGGGCCGAGCTGTTGTAGGTGCCCAGCACGGAGATGCCGAAGGTTCCGGTGTTGTGTCCGGCGACGTGGGCGCCGATGACGGCCTTCTCGATGTCACCGCCGCGGGCGTGCCAGAGACGTCCGTACTTGTCTGCGACGACGTTGTACCCGATGTCGTCCCAGCCGCGGCCCTGCTGGTGGTAGGCCTGGATACCGCGGATGATTCCCGGAACGTCGGCAGCCGAGTAGCTGTTCGAGCCGGAGGTGTGGTGGACGACGGCCTGCTTGATGCCGCTGGCGTAGTCGGGGCTGCCGTTGTACGCCTTGGCACCCCACGAGCTGCGCGAGCCGATCTTCGGCTTCGACACCTTCTTCGCCACGGTGTCCACCGTCGACGATCCGGGCACGTAGTTCTGGTTGGTCACCGTCGCACCGGCTGCGGCATCGACATTCTCAGCAGCTGCCGCCTCGGCGTCGGTGGAGTCTTCGGTCGGCTGCGCCGGTGCGGATTCGGCACCGGCGGAGTCGCCGCCGGCCTGGCCGGGAAGCTCGACAGGATCGTTCTCGGCGACGGCCTGAGCGTCTCCGGGGCCCTGCTTCGAATCGACGAGCACGAGTTCGGCCTCGCTCGGTGCGGAATCACCGAGGATGCGCATCTGAACAGCGGAGGCGTTCGACACCGTCATCGGCTCCGAACCCTTGTTCTGGGCCTCTTCCTGCTCCTCTTCGTCCAGGGAGTTCCAATTGCCCCATTCCGATCCCTGCTTGGTGCGGACCTGGATGCGGATATTGGACTTCGATTCGGAGAACGTGAAGCCGATGAGACTCGGGTTGTCGTCCGGAACGTCGAGGACATCGGAGATGAGAGCGATATTCACTCCGTCTTCGGTCTTCTGACGGACCGAACCGGAGATGTCGTCTCCGTCCTGAGTCTTCGACTCCTCGGACGAATCCTTCGCACCCTCGTCCCCGGCATCGTCGGACTTCTCGTCCTCCGACTTCGGGGCCTCGTTCTCTGCGCCTTCGGCGGGAGCCTGCTCGGATGGAGCCGACCCCGCGGACGGTGCGGACTCGTCGGCACCGGAGGTCAGTCCGGCGGAGACGTTGTTGACCGAACCCGTCGTCGCCGACGCGGAGGCGTTGACGATATCGGGCACCTTGGTCGAGGCCAGGGCCGTCTGCGACTTGAAGATATTCGGCAGATTGCTCGTGGCGCTCTGGTTGGCGGCAGTGGCGTTGGAATCACTGGAATCGCGGGCACCGGGGACCTTGAGTCCCTCTTTGCTGACGTTCAGCGCCTCTTTGGATACATCGGGCGACGTCGCGGCTGCTGAAGCCGTCGGGGCCGAGACCAATAAGGTGCCGACCAGCGCTACGGAAGCGCAGCCCGCAACAGTGGGCAATACATATTTCATCGTTACAGCCTTTTCGAGGAAGACAGGGAAGTTCAGGCCTCGAGGTCCCCTGCACCGTTGGCAGAACGGTGGGCAACCCCAACATCTCAAAATTGTTACACATTTTCGGCGTGTCAGACTAGCCACAGAGCAGAATATTCTAATTACACGAGTGTGGTTCCCAGTATTGGCAGGGGACACACCGAGCAAAAGATTTTCCAGGAATCGTCTTGGGATCGACCGATTCGGTCATCGACCCGATCACGATCGGTCCCATGACGGCGCCTTACGGCACGTAGCAGATCGCCTTTGCGTCGGCTTCTTCGCCATTGTCAGCAGAGGTGTCGCCGGCACCCTGTGCCAGCAGCTGCGGCCCTGAACCGGGGTTCGGATCGAGTCCCGCATCGACTCCGGCGCCGGCTGACAGGTCGCTTTCGGGAACCGAGAACGCGTTTTCGTCCTCTTCCGAGGACTTCGACGACTCCTCGATCTTATCGGCAACCAGCTGATGTGCCACATCGAAGTCGGGCTGCGACGGTGTGATGCGAGGTGGGGTGAGGTCGACGGATTCGATCTTCTGTGACTTCACCTTGAGCGCGAGGTCGACGAACGAGTCCACCTGAGATGACGGGATATCCGTCGACACAGCGCCCGGGGTGGCTTTCGCGATCGACTGGTAGCGGGTGAGAACGGTGGCCGGGTCGAGCTGTTTGACCATCGCGGTCTGCACGCAGCGCTGGCGGACCATCCGCTCGTAGTCGCTGGAGAACTCGCGGGACCGCGCGAACCATAGCGCATGGAAGCCGTCGAGCTTCTGCTTGCCCGGTTCGATCCACCCCTTCACCGGCCCGTGCTGGCCCGTGTTCGGATCGACCTTCGACGAGATCGGCACCCGCTTGCCGGAGACCAGAGTGATTCCGCCGAGGGAGTCGATGAGGTTCTCGAACCCTTTGAGGTTGATCATCGCGTAGTACTGAACCTCGAGACCGGTGGCACCCGAGACGGCGTCCATCGTCGCCTGCTCTCCGGCCTTCTTCGGGTCCTCGAACTCGTCCTTGTGCCGCTCGCCCTGCTGGAAGACGGCGTTGAGCAGACACTCGTCCCCGCAGTTGTATCCCTGCGGGTAGTGCTTGTGCAGCGGAGAGTCGTCGGGGAACGGTACGTTCTCCATATTGCGGGGCAGGCCGATGATGACGGACTTGCCGGTCTTCGCATCGATCGAGACCAGCGACAGGGAGTCAGGGCGGATTCCCGTCCGACCCTTTCCGGCGTCCGAACCCAGCAGCAGGATGTTGTAGCGGCCGTCGACGGGCTTGAGCGCCTTGCCCGAGGCGAACAGGTCGCTCATCAGTCCCCGTTGGGAGTTGAGGAGCGTCGTCCCGTAGGCCAGTGGTCCCACGACGATGAGCACGAGGGCGCAGAAGGCCGCTATGAAGCGCTTGCGGGCTCTCCGCGAGATCGTGACGAGCCGGATGCGGCGCAGGGTGTCGAACAGGCACACCGTCCAGTTGACGGCGATGACGGGCACCCAGATGGTCAGGAAGGTGAGAATGAACGGGTTCGTGCCGATGGTGAAGAGGAACGTCCGGCTGATGAGGACGATCACTCCGGCGATCAGGGCCAGGATCCAGCTGATGGCGGTGATCGACAGTGAGATCTTCGCCCAGCGGCGATGACCGAAGAGGAGCTGCACTCCCCCGGGCACGATGGCCGTGACGAGCAGCAGGAGCCACGCCCGCACATCACGCGTCGGCTGCGAAGCATACGACGGGTGGCGGATCGGGTCCACATATCTCGTTTCGGCCACTGACTTCCCTTCGCTTCGGGCTCTGCTCACGGACTGATTCCGACGTCGACATCCGCGGGTGGCCACGCACAGGTCGCTTCGCCCTTCGGGTGCCCACAGCAGACTACTGTGCCAAAGGCACTTCAGAGTCCACTGTGTTCACCTATTGTGTCGCGTGAGAACCGTCGATTCCGGCACATCCGCGCCGCGCATGTCGCATTCGTCGCGTGTGCGATTGTTCACAGACCGAAGAACGGGTGCTGCGGACTCCCTTCCGGGGAATCCGCAGCACCCGTTCGACACAGCCCGGTGCGATGCACCTCCGGCCGACGCCGTGCGCGGCCCTGGGCACAGGCTTCGAACCCGACTCAGGCGATGAGCTTGCGTCCCATCACCATGCGCTGGATCTGGTTGGTGCCTTCGTAGATCTGCGTGATCTTCGCATCGCGCATCATCCGCTCGACCGGGTGGTCGACGACGTAGCCGGCTCCGCCGAGCAGCTGCACGGCGTCCGTGGTGATCTCCATCGCGGCGTCGGAGGCGAAGGCCTTCGCGGCGGCACCGAAGTAGGTGAGGTCATCGTCGCCGCGCTCGCTCTTGGCGGCGGCGGTGTAGGTGAGCTGACGTGCGGCCTCGAGCTTCATGCCCATATCGGCGAGCATGAACTGGATCGCCTGGTTATCGGCGATCGACTTTCCGAACTGCTGACGATCCTTGACGTAGGCCAGGGCGTAGTCGAGCGCGCCCTGAGCGATACCGACGGCCTGCGCGGCGATCGTGACTCGGGTGTGGTCGAGGGTGCGCAGGGCGATCTTCAGACCCTCCCCGGGCTCGCCGACGATGCGGTCGCCGGGCAGGCGGACGTTGTCGAAGAGGAGCTCTCGGGTGGGCGAGCCCTTGATACCGAGCTTGCGCTCCTTCTCACCGAAGGTGAAGCCCTCGTCGGACTTCTCGACGACGAAGGCGGAGATGTTGCGGCCGCGTGCTCCGTCGGGGTCGGTCACGGCCATCACCGTGTAGTACTCGGACTCTCCGGCGTTGGTGATCCAGGTCTTGACTCCGTTGAGGATCCAGTCGTCGCCGTCGCGTTCGGCACGGGTCTTCATCGATGCGGTGTCGGAACCGGCTTCGCGCTCGGACAGGCCGTAGGAGAATCCCGCTTCACCGGCGGCCACGGACGGGAAGTACTTCTTCTTGATCTCTTCGCTGCCCCCGAGCTGGACCGGCATGCTGCCGAGCTTGTTCACGGCCGGAATGAGCGACGACGAGGCGCAGC
Source organism: Brevibacterium pigmentatum (assembly GCF_011617465.1). Taxonomy (NCBI): domain Bacteria; kingdom Bacillati; phylum Actinomycetota; class Actinomycetes; order Micrococcales; family Brevibacteriaceae; genus Brevibacterium; species Brevibacterium pigmentatum. Next base: position 1,407,789 of record NZ_CP050153.1, on the reverse strand, counting down.
CGCGTGCGACCTCTTCGATGATGATCGCCACAGCCAGCGCATCGGCGCCCATGCCCCCGTACTCTTCGGGGATGTGCGCGGCGAAGAAGTCCGTCTCGACGAGGGCGTCATGCGCTTCCTGCGGGTACCGGGAGTCCGCGTCGACCTCGGCGGCGAACGGCGCGATCTTCTTCTCGACGACGTTGCGAACCGCTGCGCGGATCTCTTCGTGCTCTTCGCTGGGCTGGTAGAGGTCGAACATCATTCTCCTAAGACTTATCAAACGTTCAGCAAGAGCTATTATTCCTGCAGTGCCCGTCCTTTGTCGAGAGCGACCTGCCGCAGCTGCCCCCGATAGTCGTCGAGACGGGACCGCAGAGCCTCGGCTTCGGCCCCCTGACCGGCCCCGAGGATGCGTGCCGCCAACAGGCCCGCGTTCTTGGCGCCGCCGATCGAGACGGTGGCCACGGGAACTCCGCCGGGCATCTGCACAATGGACAGCAGCGAGTCCATTCCGTCGAGGTACTTCAGCGGCACGGGGACGCCGATGACCGGAAGAGAGGTCATCGAGGCGATCATTCCGGGCAGGTGGGCCGCTCCCCCGGCTCCGGCGATGATGACGCGGACTCCGCGATCGGCCGCGGACTTCGCCCAGTCGATCATGTCCTCGGGCATGCGGTGGGCGGAGACCACCTCGGCGCTCGATTCGATGCCGAGCTCGTCGAGAGCTTCGGCCGCGGCCTTCATCGTCGGCCAGTCCGAGTCCGAGCCCATGACGATGCCGACCGGAGCCGCCGTCGGAGTGGAGCCTTCATTCGCTGTGGTCATCTGTGCTTCCTTCGTTGCAGGCGGTTCGGTCCCGCCGATTCGGACGAGTTGCGGGCGGTGACAGTGCACGGCGGGCCGAAGGTCTCAGCGTGTGCCGGGCTCGCCCTCGGCCCGGAGGTCCTCGGGAGTGGGCATCTGGGGATGCGGATCGACATCGACGCCGGCGATGAAGTCCGCGGCATGCCGCGCACGGGCGAGCACGAGCTGCCGGTCCTCGCCATAGGCATTGACGTGTCCGACCTTCCGGCCCGGACGCACGCCCTTGCCGTAGAGGTGGACCTTCACTGCCGGGTCGTGAGCCATGACGTGCAGGTACGGCTGATAGAGGTCGTCATGATCGGCGCCGAGGATGTTCACCATCACGGACACGTCCTCGCGGGCCGCGGGGCTGCCGAGGGGCAGGTCGAGGACCGCGCGGAGGTGCTGTTCGAACTGGCTCGTCACCGCTCCGTCCTGCGTCCAGTGCCCCGTATTGTGCGGGCGCATCGCGAATTCGTTGATGAGGAAGCCCTCGGGAGTCTCGAACATCTCCATCGCCATCACGCCGGTGACCTCGAGGGTGCCGGCGACCGTGAGGATCGCCTCGGTGATGGCCCGCGCCTTCTCGACCGACAGGTCGGGGGCCGGGGCGATCGCCTCCTTGCACACGCCGTTCTGCTGCCAGGTCTCGACGACCGGCCACACCGCGGTCTGCCCCATCGGGGAGCGTCCGACCATGACGGCGAGTTCCCGAGTGAAGTCGACCTTCTCCTCGGCAAGCAGCTGGGGCACCTCGTCCAGCCACTCGACGGCTTGATCGAGGCTGTCGATGACGCGCACGCCCTTGCCGTCGTAGCCTCCGCGAGGAGTCTTGAGGATGAAGGGGTAACCGACGCGAGCGGCGAAGGCCTCGACATCGGCGGCCGAGGTGATCTCGGCCCACGCGGGGTTGGGCAGACCGAGTTCGTCCATCCGCGCACGCATCCGGATCTTGTCCTGGGCGAAGATGAGGGCGTCAGGGCCGGGGCGCACAGCGTGTCCGGCTTCAACGAGGGCCTGCAGATGCTCCGGCGGGACGTGTTCGTGGTCGAAGGTGATGACGTCGACGGTCTCGGCGAAGGCCTTCAGCGTCGGATAGTCCGTATAGTCGCCGACCGTCACCTCATTGATGACCTGTGTGGCGGGGGCGTCAGCGGTCTCCGCGAGAACGGAGAAGCGGACGCCGAGGGCTTCTGCGGCGGGGGCCATCATGCGTGCCAGTTGACCGCCGCCAATGACACCGATTCGAGGAAAAGTCACGTGTGCCATCCTAACGCGGGCAGTCAGACGAGAAGGAGCGGGATCTGCAGTTCCTGCTCCGTGGTGGAACCGTGGTGGCCGATGAGCGCCAACGCCGAGGCGGATTCCACATCCGAATCGACCACGGCGAAGCCATCGGTGCAGATGACGAGGAAATCCCCGATCCGCGGATAGACGTGCGGGGCGACGGGGCCGAAATAGCCGCGGGCGATCGCCTCGGATTTCGGCAGGATGAGCCCGCGGTCGCCGAGCGTCTCCTGCCATGCCGAGAGCACATCCGCCTCGGCGCCGTCAGCGGCGTAGAGATGCAGTGCGCGCGGCTCTCCGCCGACGTGGCGCAGACCGGCCTTGAGCTCGGGGAGCTCCGCGAGATCGAAACGTCGTTCGTGGTCGACGTCGACCATTCCGTGGTCGGCGGTGACGAGCATCGTCGCGTCGTGCGGCAGGTCGGAGGCGAGCCGGGACAAGGCGAGATCGACGCGTTCGAGCTCCTCGGTCCAGGCCGCGGAGTCCGCACCGTGCACATGTCCGGTCTTGTCGAGGTTGCCCCAGTAGAGATAGACGAGGCGACGACCGGGAGCCTTCGCCTCGGCCAGGGCTTGGGCGCAGCGTTCCTCAAGTGTCTTCGAATCCCGGAATCTGCCGCCGCGCAGCGAAGCCCGGTTGAGGCCGCGTCCGGCGAACTTCTTCTCGCCGAGGCTGACCACATCGATCCCGGCATCCGTGAGGCGTTCGAAGAGCGTCGCATCGGGGACCCAGGCGACGGGGTCGACGTCGAGGTTCCACGTCAGCTGGTTGAACACGGCATCCTTCTCCGGGTCCAGGACGCGGTAGCCGACCACTCCATGTGCACCGGGAAGGCGGCCAGTAGCCAGAGACGACAGAGAGTTCGCCGTCGTCGACGGGAACCCGGCGGACAGCGTCCGGCGGGTTCCGGCCTGTGACCGGAAGAAAGGGGTGTATCCGCTGTAGCGGCGCAGCTGCTGCTCTCCGAGACCGTCGATGAGCACGACGATCGTCGCCCGGGATTCCCTGTCGAGTCCGAGCGCTCGAGCGCGATCGGACATCGGCGCGTCGAGCGCGTCGGCCGCACCGAGGCTCAGCGCCGCAGCGGGAACGACGTCGGAGAGCATGGGGCCCGCATAGTCCGGAGGCCCCAAAGGCTCACTGCCGGAAGGGGACGCCTGTCCGAGCCGCGTCGAATCCTCGCCCATCAGCGGCGCGACCGCAGTCGGGCATGGAAGACCGCGGCACGCAGCTTCCCGGCGAAGTCGGCCATGCGGTCGACGGCGGCCTGCCCCTCGGCTTCGGCCGAGACCCGGAGCATGACATCCTCGGCGAAGATCGATCCGCCGTAGCCGTGATCGCCCATGCAGTTGGGGTCTCCGCAGGTCTCGGGGAAGGCCTCGATGCGCTTCGACGCACCCCACGACATGGTCAGCGAAACTTCGACGGGCTTGTCTCCGGGCTTGTAGGCGGCCGGATCGGCGAAGGTGCGACCGACCATCACGGTGCCCAGACGATCGAGTTCGATGTCCTCGCTGCTCGTGACCGCACGGGGTTTGGAACCGGGCTCCGCATTCGGATCGTCATCGACGTGGGCCAGCAGCAGCCGGGTCTCGGTGAGGACGAAGGCGGTGACGTGCCGGTGGATGGATTCGATGTCGACATGGGTGTCGATGTGGACGAAGTGAGCCAGGACCGGTTCGTCGTAGAGCGAGTCGGCGAGTATGCCCTGAGTGAGCTGGGGATAGTAGCCGGCCGACTGCAGATCGTGAACGAGAACCTCGGGTAATGCCATGCCCACCATTGTGCCCCACTCCTCTGACTTGTCCCAGCGAGGTCGGCCATAACCGAACGCCCGGCGCATATGCTGGGACCATGGAAAACTATCCTGCCGGGTGGGAAGCCGATGTCGTCCTCCGCGACGGCGGCACCGCCCATCTGCGTCCGATCACCCCTGACGATTCCGCGGCCCTGGCCCGCATGCACGAGGCCCAGTCACCGGAATCGGTCTATCTGCGCTTCTTCGCTCCGCTGCCCCGGCTCCCCCAGCGCGACCTCGATCGCTTCGTCAACGTCGACCACCGCGACCGGGTGGCGCTGATCATGCTCATCGGCGATGACATCATCGGGGTCGGCCGCTTCGATCGGATCAGCGACACCGAGGCCGAGGTCGCCTTCAACATCGCCGACGCCCACCAGGGCCGTGGGGTCGGTTCGATCCTGCTGGAACACTTGGCCGCGGCCGCGCGCGAGTCGGGAATCCAGCGCTTCACCGCCGAGGTGCTGCCCCAGAACCGGTCGATGCTGCAGGTCTTCCAAGCTGCCGGCTACGAGGTCTCCCGCGGGTTCGACGATGGAGTCGTGGCCGTGAAGTTCGACATCGATCCCACGGCACGGTCGATCGAAGTGCAGGCCTCCCGGGAGCACAGGGCCGAGGCCCTGAGCGTGCGCACGGTCCTCCACCCCACCTCGGTGGCGGTGATCGGCGCCAGCCGCAAACGCAACTCCACCGGCCATCTGCTCATCCGCAACATCACGGCCGCGAAGTTCGCCGGCGACCTCTGGGTCGTCCACCCCGAAGCCGATCAGATCGCCGGAGTCCAGGCGTATCCGAGTCTCGACGACCTGCCGGGCAAGGCCGACCTCGCGGTCATCGCCGTTCCGGCCGAATCCGTCACCGAGGTGGTCAAGGACTGCGCCGTGCACGGGGTCAAGGCCGTGCTCGTCATCTCCTCCGGATTCGCCGAGACCGGGCCCGAAGGCGCCGAACTCCAGCGCCGGATGGTCGCGACCTCCCGCGCCTACGGCATGCGCGTGGTCGGACCGAACTCCTTCGGACTGGTCAATGAGGCCGCCGATATCTCGCTCAACGCCTCCCTCGCCCCGTTCCTCCCCGCCTCGGGCACCCTCGGGCTCTTCAGTCAGTCCGGAGCGCTCGGCACTGCCCTGCTCGCGGCAGCGAAGAATCGCGGACTGGGCATCTCCACGTTCGTCTCCGCAGGCAACCGCGCCGACCTCTCAGGCAACGACCTCCTTCAGTACTGGGAGGAGGATCCGGCCACGCAGACCGTCGGCCTCTACCTCGAATCCATCGGCAACCCGCGCAAGTTCTCGCGCATCGCCCGTCGCGTCTCCCGCGTCAAACCCGTCGTGGTCATCAAGTCCGATCTCACTGGGCGGGAGCTGCCGCCCGGGCATATCGTGCGCACCTCGTCCCTGGCGCCGAACACCCTCGACCAGGTGCTCGAGCAGGCGGGAGTGATCCGCGCCGATACGATCCACCAGCTCTTCGACCTCGCCCAGGTGTTCTCGACTCAGAAGCTGCCGGCCGGCAGACGCGTCGGGGTCATCGGCAACTCCGCGGCGATGAGCACCCTGATCATGCAGCGCGCCCGTTCCGAGGGGCTGCGCGTCGACACCGAGCCCGTGTCCCTGCACCCGGAAGTTGATGCGGAGACCTTCCGGACCGAACTCGATGCGATGTATGCCCGCGACGACGTCGATTCGGTCATCGTCACCTTCACTCCGTCGACCGGTGCGGAGGAGACCGAGATCGCCGGACTGCTGTCCGAATCCGCGGCACGCTCCGGCAAGGCCACGGTCGCCTGCTTCCTCGGCATCCACGGTGTCCAAGACGAGCTGACCACGTTCCTCACCGATGAGGACGGCAACCGGGTCTCCCGCACCGTTCCCAGCTACATCGGCCCCGAAGACGCCGTCTGGGCTCTGGCTCGGGCCACGGACTATGCCCGGTGGAGGGCAGCCGATCACGGCCGCTACACCGAACTCGATGATATCGACGACAAGTTGGTGCGGACGATCATCGACGCAGCACTCGAAGGAGCGCAGCCGGGCACGCCCGTCCGGCTCGAACGCAACGACGTCCGGGATCTGCTCAGCGCCTACGGAATCGAAGTGCTGCCCTATATCGCGGCCTCCTCGGTGGACGAAGGACTCGCCGCGGCGGAGAAGATCGGCTATCCCGTCGCCCTCAAGGCCGTGACGAAGGTGCTGCGGCATCGGATGGAGCTCGGCGGTGTGCGACTGAATATCGACACTCCCGAGGAGCTGGCCGAGGACTTCACCGCGATCCAGGAGACCATCCGACAGCTGGCCGGTGAGGAGGAGCCGCTCGTCGACGTCCAGGCCATGGCCCCACACGGCGTCCCCTGCGTCCTCCGCGCCGGAGAGGACCCGCTGCTCGGCCCGCTGCTGGCGTTCTCCTTGGCGGGAGACACCACTGAGCTGCTCGGCGATGTCGCTCATCGGGTAGCCCCGATCACCGACAAGGAAGCCGGCGACATGATCCGGTCGATCAAGGCCTCCCCGCGTCTGTTCGGCTATCGCGGTCTGCCGCCGATGAACATCGAACCGCTGCGCAATGCGCTGGAGAGGCTCGCGGTGCTGGTGGAGAACCACCCGCAGATCCTCGAACTGGTCATCCACCCGATGGTCGCCACGGAAACCGAGTCGCATGTGCTCAGCGCTCACGTCGACCTCCTGCCCGACCCGACTCGGATCGACGGCACCCGTCGCCTGCTGAGTTGAGCCGGGTCGGGGCAGAGACGCTCCCAGCTGAAAAGAGAATCCACACCCGCCTCAGGCTGTCTTCGAATTTCGCCGTCAGAGCGCTGTATTGGCGAGTCCTATACCAATTCGCAGACTTGACGGGTAGTGTCTGTATCCGTTCACCACGAAATGTTATGAATTCGTGTTTTAATGAGTGGCCGCTCCGGCGGCCATTGTCTGTGACCAGTCACTGGTCATCCACCGTCCCAGGCATTCGCGGTCAGCGGGTGTCCCATGAGAGCGAGGCCTCACAGTCATGATTTCGCGCAGAGACGTCGTCACCGACTCCGCGATCGCCGTAGTCGCCGAACAAGGAGTCCGCGGGCTCACCCATCGGGCAGTCGATGCACTGGCCGAACTGCCGGTGGGGTCGACTTCGAATGTCTACCGCACCCGCGATGCCCTGATCACCGGAATCATGGAGCGCATCGGAGAACTCAACTCCCAGCAGCTTGAGCGTCTGCCGGAGCTGATGCGCGCTCCGGGAGCGGACGCGATCGAGGTCGCCATCGACTTCTGCATGAACTGGCTGACCACGGATCGCAATCGGTTCTACACGATGATGATGCTCAGCCTGGATCCGGCGCTGCCGCCCGAGGCAGTGATCGCCAAGGAGAAGAACCTCCGTGCGATCAGGGAATTCATTATGCGCTTCGCCGGCATCGACGCCGAGTACGCGGAGCGGGTCAACAGCTCGGTCGCGGGCATGATGGTCAGCGAACTCGTCGCCGGCACGGCCGATCGCTCACATGTCGAGGCCTACATGAAGGAGTTCTTCCAGTGGCTGCGCGGCGGCCGCGAAAGCGCCTGAACTCCGACACGGACCCTCCGGGAACGGCCGATTGAGCCGGAGAGCGCAAATCGAACGCTAGAATCGACGGGTGCCCTCCCCCGCTGAGGTCAGGCCTCAGCACGGGCGGGTGTTCGATTCGAACAGTTCGTGCGTCAAAGGAGTTCCATGCCCGAAGGCAGAGTCATCGAAGTCGACGTCTCCTCAGAGATGGAGAGTTCGTTCCTCGAATATGCGGTCTCGGTCATCCACTCCCGCGCCCTGCCTGATGCCAGGGACGGCCTCAAACCCGTCCAGCGTCGCATCGTCTACCAGATGGGTGACATGGGCCTGCGGCCCGAGCGCGGTCATGTGAAGTCCTCGCGCATCGTCGGCGATGTCATGGGCAAGCTCCACCCTCACGGCGATACCGCGATCTACGATGCCCTCGTTCGCCTCAGCCAGGGCTTCATCATGCGTGTGCCCCTGGTCGACGGCCACGGCAACTTCGGCTCCCTCGACGACGGTCCCGCTGCCCCTCGCTACACCGAGGCGCGGCTGACGACCGCGTCGATGCAGATGATCGCGGGCCTCGACGAAGACGTCGTCGACTTCGTGCCGAACTACGACAACACGCTCACCCAGCCCGAGGTCCTGCCCAGCGCCTTCCCGAATCTGCTCATCAACGGCGCCTCGGGCATCGCTGTGGGCATGGCCACGAACATGGCCCCGCACAATCCCGGCGAAGTCATCGCCGCCTGTGCTCACCTCATCCGCAATCCGGAAGCCGGGCTCTCGGAGCTCATGCGCTTCATCCCGGGACCGGACCTGCCCACCGGCGGGCGGATCATCGGTCTCGACGGAGCGCGAGAGGCCTACGAGACCGGTCGCGGCACGTTCCGCACCCGCGCCACCGTGTCCATCGAGAACATCAGTGCACGCCGCAAGGGAATCGTCGTCACCGAACTGCCCTACCTCGTGGGACCGGAGAAGGTCGTGTCCAAGGTCAAGGACGCGGTCGGTGCGAAGAAGCTGTCCGGAATCGCCTCGATCGATGACTATTCGGATCGCAAGAACGGCATGCGCCTGGTCATCGGCGTCAAGAACGGCTTCAACCCCGAGGCGGTGCTGGCCGAGCTCTACCGCCAGACACCGCTCGAGGAATCGTTTTCCATCAACAATGTCTGCCTCGTCGAGGGACAGCCGCGGACGCTGGGGCTGCGCGAGCTGCTCATGGTCTATCTCTCCCACCGCATCGACGTGGTGCGCCGGCGCACGGTCTTCCAGCTGCGCAAGGCCAAGGACCGGCTCCACCTCGTCGAAGGTCTGCTCATTGCGATCCTCGACATCGATGAGGTCATCCAGCTCATCCGCTCCTCGGATGATGCGGCCACGGCGCGCACTCGCCTCATGGACGTCTTCGAGCTCTCCGAGCTGCAGGCGACCTACATCCTCGATCTGCAGCTGCGTCGGCTCACGAAGTTCTCCCGCCTCGAGCTCGAGGCCGAACGGGACGAGCTGAGGAAGAAGATCGACTACCTCGAATCGCTGCTGGCCGATGAGGCGAAGCTGCGGGAGCTCGTCGCCTCCGAACTCGAGGCCACGGCCGAGATCATCGGCTCGCCACGGCGCACCGTCCTCATCGAAGGGTCGATGAAGGAACTGTCGGCCAAGGGCAAGAAGGCTCCGGCGAATCTCAAGATCGCCGACTCCCCCTGCCGGGTGCTGCTGTCGACGTCGGGACGCATCGCGCGCACCTCGGACGCCGCTCCGCTGGCACGCGAGGGTCGACGCTCCAGCCATGATGCGCTGGTCTCGGAGATCGTCACCACCACTCAGGGCAAGGTCGGTGCCATCACCACCACCGGTCGACTGCACATGGTTGATGTCGTCGATCTGCCGGCCCTGCCGCCGGCCGCAGCGCGCCCCAATGTCGCCGGCGGTGTGAAGATCGCCGAATACGCGGCCCTGGAGAAGAACGAGAAGATCATCGGACTGGTCGACCTCGACCGCGAATTCGTCCTCGGCACCGCCGAAGGCGTCGTCAAGAGGGTGTCGGTTGCCGGACGGCCGAATAAGAACGAATGGGAGGCCATCACCCTCAAGGGCAAGGACTCCGTCGTCGGAGTCGCTCAGCCCGAGGACATCGACGATTCCCTCTCCGTGTTCGTGACCTCGAATGCCCAGCTGCTCGCCTTCGACGCTTCCGGTCTGCGCGCGCAGGGCTGGAACGCCTCCGGTGTGGCCGGCATCAAGGTCGCCGCCGAAGCGAAGGTGATCTTCTTCGGAATGACGCCTAAAGCGGCGAAGACCGACGAAGACGGTGCCGCGGATGCCGAGCTCGGCAGCTTCGCGGTCGTGACGATCGCCAGCGGTGAGAACTTCTACGGTGCCCCGTCGTCGTCGATCAAGGTCAGCGAATTCTCCGAGTTCCCGACCAAGGGACGAGCCACCTCGGGGGTGCGTGCCCATAAGTTCCTCAAGGGCGAGACCGAGCTGTCGCTGGCCTGGGTCGGCGACTCTCCGCAGGCAGCCGCCACCGCCGGTGGTGCACGCACACTTCCGGCCGAACTGTCCCGTCGCGATGGGACGGGATCGCCGCTGGAATCGAAGATCGATGTCATCGGAACCCTCCCCCGCCTCGGCGGCGCCGAATCCGCCGACCATTCCCCGGCAGCCGACGATGGCTCGGCCGATGCCTCTGCCGACGCCGAGGCGACCGCGGATTCCACGACCGGCACCGGCGCGAAGACGGCGAAGTCCGGGACGAAGCGATCGGCAGGCAAGGCAGCGAAGGGTCAGCAGGGCCTGGCGACGAGTTTCGACGAGCTCGATCTCGACCTCGATGAGGCAAAGGATGAGATCGCGCGGTCGAAGTTCGACACCGAAGGCGCGGTGATCGTCTCCCACGACGATGACGACGACGGAGACGACGACTCCGCGCTGTTCTGAGCTCGGCCCGGTTCGGACGATGGCTCGGCAGGGTTCGGTCGATGCGCGGACTCCGCCGAACTGCCCGGCCAGCCGGCCGTTCCAACACTTGAGCCCAGCACCTCGGTGCTGGGCTCAATTGGCGGTCTGCCGTGCTGTCAGTTGTCGATGTGGTCGGTCACTGATCCGAGTTCTCGGGTTCGTCGTCGAGGTCGAGGCGCATCTGAGCCGCGGTGCCGCGCTTCATCTCACCGATGGCGGTCTCTCCGAGGCCATGGAGCGAAATCGAATCGCGGGGTTCGAAGACGTAGTCGTCCGAGGCCGAGAGCACTCGTGCGGTCTCCTCGTCGGTGAAGATCGTTCCGGGATCGGCCACGGCCGTCAGGCGTGCGGCGAGGTTGACGCTGGAGCCGAAGATGTCGCCGAGGCGGGAGAGCACCCTGCCCCAGACGAAGCCGACGCGTGCCTGGGGCAGGTCATCGGCAGCGGTGACGCGTTCCATCAGCGTCATGGCGATCTCGGCGCCGGCCAATGGGGTCGAGGCGGCGAAGAACACTTCGTCGCCGACGGTTTTGATGACCCGTCCGCCGCCGGTGGCGACGATGTTGTAGGCCATGCCCTGGAATTCCTGGACCATGTCCGCCAGCTGTCTGGGCTCCATCTTCTGCGACAGACGGGTGAAGGAGACGAGGTCGATGAATCCGACGGCACGGGCCAACGGCATCGACGAGTCGTACCAGCCCTGCCGGTTGTCTATGGCCAGACCGTCGGAGACGTTGACGTTGAGGCGGCCCATGACGTCGGCGAGGTTGCGTCGCCAGGAGTAGGTGAGCATCTTCTGCAGCGGGTCGATCATCTCTTCGACGACGGCCAGGGCATCCCGGCGTGCTTCCGGGTCGGTCAGTCCCTTCTCCTCGGTGAGGAACTCGACGAGGGTCTCCATCTGCCAGACGACGAGGCGGTCCGTCGTCTGGCCGATCGCCCGGGCCAGGGACAGTGCGGTGGTCTGGTCGATGAGTCCGTCCGCGACGGGTTTGGCCCAGATCCGCAGGGCATGTGCGTCGCTGACGGTATAGGCCTTGTCCTCCGGCTTCGCCTGGGACATGCCGAGTGCCCGCCACATCTTCCGCGCCGAGACCGTGGAGATTCCGCCGAGTTTCGCCGCCTCTCGGCGGTCGAGGACGCGTTTGCCGTCGAGCAGGATCTCTTCGAGTCGCTGGGCGGCGGTGCGGGTCTCATAGATCGTGTTGTCGAAGTCGGGAGCATCCTCATCGAGGTCGTCTTCGTCGATGATCGGCAGCGCCGTGGTGCGCGGATCCTCACGCAGTCCGCTGAAGAAGTCCTCATCGACGTCGACGCCCGGTTCCGCATCGGCAGAATCGGCGCCCGGTCCTGCTTCGGCAGAATCGGCGTCAGCGGAAGCCGTGCCCGGATCGGCCGTCACCTCGTCGGCGAGGTCTGCGCCGACCTCTCCTGCCTGCGGAGCGGATCCCGTCAGACCGCCGACGGGTTCGTCGTCGGCCTCGTCGAACAGATCGTCCGCACTCGACTCGGCGTTCTCGTCGGTGACGGCATCTGCGGAACGGTCGTCCGCCTCGGCGACTGACGGGGTCTCCCCGTCGTCCTGCGGGGTCGGATTCGTCGAAGCATCGGAATCGGGCTGATTCTCTGAATCGGCCTGGAATCCGACCTCGGGCGAGCCCAGCCGTTCCGGATCGACGATGTCGAATCCGGCAGTGAAATCCGAAACAGCCATCAGCGATCGCCCCTCTCCGACGCGGTCGGGGAGACGGCGGGACGCAGGTGGTGGACGTCTCCGGCGCTCAAGGACACATGATCGTCGATGATGAGGTCGGCTCCGGAGTCCAGACCCGTGGCGATGCCGATGATGTCGGAGCCGTCGGGCTTCTCCACCCGGACCTTCGATCCGAGCGTCACCATATGATCACGCACTCTCCGCGCTGTGCGGCTGGCGCGGAAATCCTCGTCTCCATAGTCGACCAGCTCTCTGTAGCAGGGGATCAATGTGCCGAGAATTGAGACTAGCAACGCTTCATGATCAATTTCTGAACCGTCGACACCGGTTTCGATCGCCAGCGAGCTCGCGTCCTCGCGCGGCAGGTCCGCGGTCTTCAACCGGGTGTTCAGCCCCATCCCCAACACGATCTGCGGGCCGCCGGCCAAGGGTTCGACGCGCGCGAGGATTCCGCACAGCTTCTTTCCGTCTGCGGTGAGCACATCGTTGGGCCATTTGATCGCGGCGGGCACCCCCGCCTCGGTGACGGCTGAGTGCACGGCCTCACCGGCGATGAGCGGGATCCATCCCCACTGCGAGAATCCGGCCGGGGGTGTGAGCAGAATCGACCAGGTCAGCGACCGGCGGGCGGGCACCGTCCAGGTCCGGCCGAGGCGACCGTGCCCGGCGTTCTGAAAGTCTGTGCCGCGGATGGTGAATTCGGCGACGGACGAATCGGCCTCAGCGCCTTCCCGGACCAACTGCGCGAGTTCGTCATTCGTCGAGGTGCAGCTATCGTCCCAGATCAGCGGCGGGAGCGTCAGACCACGGTCCGCAGCAGTGCGGCGCACTGAGTCGACGTCGACGAGCAGAGAATTGTGTTGGCTGTTCACCAGTCCACTCTAGATTCTTTTGGTGAGAGTGCACAACGAAGTCTCACGTCATCGTTATTGTGGAGGCATGACGGATACTCCACGGACCACAGCCGAGCGCATCGACGCTTTCACCCAGCGCCGAGAAGCAGCCCACACGGGCAATCAGCGCTCGGTGGACAACCAGCACAAGCGCGGCAAGCAGACCGCCCGTGAACGCATCGATGCTCTCCTCGACACTGACTCCTTCCAGGAGATCGACGAGTTCGCCCGCCACCACAACCACCAGTTCGGGATGCAGGACAACCGCCCCGACGGTGACGGAGTCGTCTGCGGCCTGGGCACGATCGAAGGCAAGACAGTTGCCGTCTTCGCCCACGACTTCACGGTTCTCGGCGGTTCCCTGGCCGAGGCGAACGGACGCAAGATCGTCAAGGTGCAGAACCTCGCGCTCAAGCTCGGCTGCCCGATCATCGGCATCAACGACTCCGGCGGTGCCCGGATCCAGGAGGGCGTGGGATCGATTGCGCTCTTTGCCGAGATCTTCCGCCTCAACGTCGCCTCGTCCGGCGTGATTCCGCAGATCTCACTGATCATGGGCCCCTCGGCCGGCGGCGCCGTGTACTCCCCCGCGCTGACCGACGTCACGATCATGGTCGATCAGATCAGCCACATGTACATCACCGGTCCCGACGTCATCAAGACCGTCACCGGCGAATCGGTCGGTCATGAGGAGCTCGGCGGCGGACGGACGAACAACACCGTGTCCGGAAACGCCCATTACCTGGCCTCCGATGAGGACGATGCGCTCAACTATGTGCGCGATCTGCTCTCCTTCCTGCCGCAGAACAACCTTGACCCGGCCGATGCCGACGAGTTCGAGTCCGATCTGTCGGTGACTCCCGAGGATGAGGCGCTCGATACGCTCATGCCGGATTCGCCGTCGCAGCCCTACGACATCCTCGATGTCGTCACCACGATCCTCGACGATGGTGAATTCCTGCAGGTCTCGGAGCTCTTCGCTCCGAACGTCGTCACCGGCTTCGGCCGCGTCGAAGGCGTCAGCGTCGGCGTCATCGCCAACCAGCCCATGCAGCTGGCGGGCACGCTCGACATCGATGCCTCGGAGAAGGCCGCGCGCTTCGTGCGCCTCTGTGATGCCTTCAACCTGCCGATCCTCACCTTCGTCGATGTACCCGGGTTCCTGCCGGGCACCGATCAGGAGTACGGCGGCATCATCCGCCGCGGCGCCAAGCTCATCTACGCCTACGGCGAGGCCACCGTTCCACTCGTCACCCTCATCACCCGCAAGGCCTACGGCGGCGCGTACTGCGTGATGGGTTCGAAGCAGCTCGGTGCCGATATCAACCTCGCGTGGCCGAGCGCGCAGATCGCGGTCATGGGCGCCCAGGGCGCGGCGAACATCGTCTACCGTCGCACGCTCAAGGCCGTCGAGGAGGCCGGTGAGGATGTCGAGGCGGCACGTGCCGAACTCGTCCAGGACTACGAGGATGCGCTGCTCAACCCGTATCTGGCCGCCGAGGAAGGCTACATCGACGCCGTCATCAAGCCGAGCGAGACCCGCAGCCGAATCGTGCGTTCCCTGCGTGCGCTGAAGAACAAGCACGTCGACGCTCCCGCGCGCAAGCACGGTAACATCCCCCTATGAGCGATGATCTGCAGACCGACGCCGAGGCGAACCTGCCCGGCGAAGTCGATGCCGGGGTGACCGTCCCCGGTGAGGGTACCGCCACCGAGGTAGCCCCGACCTCGGACGAGGCGCTGCGGGTGCCCTCGGTGGAGGGGCGGTCACAGGTGCACGCCGACGACGGCGAACCGATCAGTGACGAGATGGCCAGTGCCGCCGCTGTGGCCGCGGTGGTGGCGATCCGTCAGGTAGCGATCGCCTACGCAGCCCAGCAGGCCAGCGCGGAGGCCGAGTCCGAAACCCGCAAGGGCGATCGGGCCGGCTTCCGGGCTCCGCGTCGCAACGTGCGCAAGCGCCTCCCCCAGACCTGGGACCAGCACCTGGGTCGGTGACCTGAGTTCTAGTCGGTCTCTTCGCGGAAGAGTGCGCGCAGTTCGTCGAACAGCGTGTCGACCACGGGTCCCGGATCGCCGTCGACGCTCCGCATCCGGGTGAACGTCGTCTTGAGCACCATCATCGACAAGGCGGCGACAGCCTCGGCGCGCGGAGAGACGACGATGTCATCGTCGGGATTGTCACCGGAATGAGTCCCCATGACATCCACCGGCGGCAAGACGGCCCCGTCGAGCCGTCGTTGGATGATCTGCCGGAAGAGCCGTTCGCTGTTGCCCATTCGCGCCATCTGCAGCGGAATCAGCGACGGATCCTGTTTGAGCATGAGGTGGTACTGGTGCATATCGTCGAGCTTCTTCATCCGTGTATCGACGATGAATGCGAGCAGATGCTTGAGGTCGGAGACGAGGCGCCCATGGGGTCCTCCGGCTTCGAATTCCTCGATAGCCGGTTGGTCCTCTTCGTCGAAGACGGTGTCCACGCGCCCGAGCAGCGCCTCTTCCTTCGATGAGTAGTAGTTGAAGAACGTCCTCCGGGAGACTCCGCAGCGCTCACAGATGTCTTCGACGGTGACGTTGGCGTAGCCCTTCTCCAGTGCGAGGTCGATGGCGGCACGTCGCAGGGCCTGCCCGCGCTCGCGCTTCTTGCGCTCACGCAGACCCTCGACCGGCGGTGACGCTTGGACCTCTGAACCAGAACTCATGGGAACAGTATTGCAGTCAGTGTATTTTTACCGGAAATGGGCGGCAGACCCGAACCGAGGTCAGTACCCGAGTTTGGCGTTCGTGAGCACCGGAACCGTCTCCGCCGCGGTGTCGGCTGCACCGAGGTCGACCTCGACGATCTCGAGGCGTTCGGCACCGTCGAGTGAGTTCAGCACCTTGCCGAGCGGGTCGGAGACCAGGCTGTGGCCGACCCCGGTCGGTCCCTTCTTCGGGACGGGAACCCCGGTCACCTCGGGGTCGGCTTGGCCGAGCGCGGCGATGAACATGTTCGAGTCCAGCGCCCGGGCGCGGGCCAGGATCTCCCACTGTTCGGCCTTGCGCGGTCCCGCACCCCACGAGGCCGCCACGACGGTCAGTCGTGCACCCCGGCGGCTGAGTTCGGCGAAGAGCTTCGGGAACCGGATGTCGTAGCACAGGGCCAGGCCGATGTCCTCGCCGTCGACGGTGAAGAGCACCGGTTCCTCCCCCGCTTCGACGGTGTCTGACTCTTTGAATCCGAAGGCATCGTAGAGGTGGATCTTCGCGTAGTCGCTGCGGTCCCCGGAAGGAGAATAGACGGCGAGCAGGTTGATGACCTTGTCCTCAGTGGTCGCGAATTCGCCGACGACGACGGT
Source organism: Brevibacterium pigmentatum (assembly GCF_011617465.1). Lineage (NCBI taxonomy): Bacteria > Bacillati > Actinomycetota > Actinomycetes > Micrococcales > Brevibacteriaceae > Brevibacterium > Brevibacterium pigmentatum. The sequence goes on along the minus strand of NZ_CP050153.1, from coordinate 1,391,442 downwards.
GATTCCGGTTTCGACGGCCAGCTCACTTAAGCCTCTCCGCCACGACTCTGCGTGCTCCTCGGCGATCGAGCGCAGTCCGGATCCGAACGCCGACATCGTGGCTTCGGGGAAGACGACGAACCGGGCGCCTGCCGCGGCCGCTTCGCGGGTGTAGGTGCGGACCTTCTCGAGGTTGTCGGCCACCTCGGTGGTGGTGTTGATCTGAGCGAGCGCGAACTTCATTCCCATCCTCCCGTCGTTTCCCTCAAGGCTATCGCGACCACCCCTCCCCGTTACTACCTGACGGCGGCTCAGCAACCTGGCGCGAGGTTGCTGAGCCGCCGTCAGGTAGCAATAAGGGGTGTCAGGTGAGGTATTCGCGGCCGGGGCGACCGCCTCGGCGACGTCCGTGCACCCACACGTACACGCCGATGGCGACCACGACGAGTCCGGCGCAGACCAGGAACATGCCGTTTCCACCGGTGAACGGGTAGAGGAAGCCGAGGACGACGGGGCCGATGCCGGACCCCGCGTCGAGGAGCAGGAAGAACGACGCGGTGGCGACGGGGACGCGGTTCATCGGCACGGATTTGACGGTGATGGCCTGCATGCATGGCATCAGGGAGCCGAAGCCGAGACCGATGAGCACTCCGGCTAGGACGATGCCCGTCATCGTCGGCCACAGCGCCAGCAGGACGTTGCCGGCGATATCGGCGATGAAGACGGGGAAGATCACCGCATTGTCACCGAGCGTGTCCTGCAGCCGGCCGACGAACAGGCGGGCGAACAGCGACGCCACGGCGAAGGCCACGAAGAACAGGGACGCGGCCGAGGCGACGCCGTGTTCGGCCGCATATCCGGCGAGGAACACCAGCGCCGCGGCGTAGGCGGTGCCCGCCAGAAGCATGACCGAGCCGATCCGCAGTCCGTCCCGGTCGACGAGGGTGCCGAGCTTGAGATGCCATTTCGTCCGCCGCTGGTAGTCGCTGATCTCCTGCACCGGAAGCCGAATGAGGAGACAGCAGATGAGGGCGAGGACGGACATGAACGCCGAGGCGACGAAGAGCATGACGAAGTCGAACTCACGGGGCAGGATGACCCCCAGGTACGGTCCGAGCGCCGTCGACAGGGTCGTCGCCGTGCCGAAGTATCCGGTGCCCTCGCCTCGGCGAGAGGCGGGGATGATGCTCTGGATCGCCGTCATGATCGCCGTGTTCCCGGCACCGAAGGCGATTCCGTGGACGATGCGCAGCGTCAGCAGCAGAGTGAGGTCGCCGGCGAAGATATAGGCCAGTGAGGCGAGCACGGAGACCGCCATGGTGATGATGAGCAGCTTGCGGCGACCGATGAAGTCGAGGTACTTGCCCGTCAGCACGCGAGCGATCACGGCACCGACGACGAACGATGAGGAGGCGAAGCCGGCAGCGGCCTCACCGGCGGAGAACCGTGCCACCGCGTACCCGGCCATCGATGTCATGAGCAGGTAGAAGACCATCGACATCGTCAGGTTGAGCCCGATTCCGACGATGAAGTCCTTCGTCCACAGCTTCGCTCGTGCCACGGGAATTCGGTCTCTCTTTCTGCTGTCGGCGGGGAACAGTGACACATTAGCGGGTTCCCCGCGATTGCGCGGTCCGGTCCACCGCGAATGTGACTCAGCTCGCGATAGGGTGGTTATCATGACTGAGAAGAGAACCCCCTCCGCCGTCGATGCGGTCGCCGAAGACTACGTCGATGACATGCTCGCCCTTTCCCCCTCGCTCGCCCTCTACCTCGGACTCGACGGTGCGCAGGGCTTCGACGACTTCTCTCCGGCCGGGCTCTCCGCGGTCAACGAGGTCACCGTCCGGACCCTGGCCCGCCTCGATGAGGTTGAGGCCGGCTCCGACCTCGACGATGTCGACCTCGTGACCATCGACGCGATGCGTGATCGTCTCGGCGTCGATCGGGACTATTTCGCCGCCGGGATCAAGCACGCCAGCCTCAATGTCATCGAATCCCCGCTGCAGCAGGTCCGTGACTCCTTCGACCTCATGCCCACGGAGACCACGGCCGATTGGGAGACGATCTCGACCACTCTGGCCGCTGTGCCCGGCTCGCTGGCCGGCTACCAGGAATCCCTGGCGATGGCGCGCGACAACGGTCGCGTCGCCGCCCGCATCCAGATCGAAAAGGTCATCGAACAGGCTCGCGCCCTGGCCGAACCCGGCAGCAGTTTCGATCGTCTCGTCGCCCGCGCCGATGTTCCCGACGCCCTGCAATCGGACCTCGACACCCACGCCGAGGCGGCTCGTGGGGCCGCCGCGGACCTGGCCGATTTCCTCGGCGAGCAGCTCCTTCCCTCCGCCGGAGACGACGAAGCCTGCGGTCGCGAAGCCTATGCACTGTATTCCCGCGACTTCCTCGGCGCCGAGGTGGACTTCGACGAAACCTATGCCTGGGGGCTCGAGGAACTCGAACGCATCGATGCCGAACAGCGCGAAGTGGCAGCGAAGATCATGCCCGGTGCCGACCTGTTCGAGGTCATGGTCGCCCTGAACAACGACCCGCAGCGGACCCTCCACGGCACCGAGGCACTGCGGACCTGGATGCAGGGAGTCGCCGATGAGGCGATCCGCGAACTCGGCAAGACCCATTTCGATATTCCCGAGCCCGTGCGCACGATCGAGTGCATGATCGCGCCGTCTGCCACCGGCGGCATCTACTACACGGGCCCGACCGATGACTTCTCCCGCCCCGGCCGCATGTGGTGGTCGGTGCCCGAAGACGTCACGGACTTCGCCACCTGGCAGGAGAAGACCACCGTCTACCACGAGGGAGTCCCCGGCCACCATCTGCAGATCGGTCAGGCCACCCATGTCTCCGAGACCCTCAACCGCTGGCGCCGCCTCATGTGCTGGGTGTCCGGGCACGGTGAGGGATGGGCGCTGTACGCGGAGAAGCTCATGGCCGACCTCGGATTCCTCGACGACCCCGGCGACTATCTGGGCATGCTCGATTCGCAGCGGCTGCGGGCCGCCCGCGTCGTCCTCGACATCGGCTTCCACCTGGGCCTCGAGGCTCCGACGAGCCTCGGCGGAGGGACCTGGAACCGGGAGAAGGCCTGGCAGTTCCTCACCGACAATGTGGCCATGGACCGGTCGTTCCTGGCTTTCGAGCTCGACCGCTACCTCGGCTGGCCCGGACAGGCACCGAGCTACAAGATCGGTCAGCGGCTGTGGGAGCAGTACCGCGACGAGGCGAAGGCCGCGGCAGGAGCCGATTTCGACCTCAAGGACTTCCACACTCGGGCGCTGGGTCTCGGCTCGGTCGGGCTCGATACCCTGGGCCGCGCAATGAAGCGCTCACGGTGAGGTGAGAGACCGGATGAAGTCAGCTGAGAGCCCCCAGTCGGAGACCATGCGGGTCACCGAGGCGCTGCGCAATGAGATCATCGAAGGCCACCGGCGACCGGGTTCGCGGCTCGTCGAACGCAACCTCGCCACCGAGCTCGGAGTCTCGAGGGTGCCCATCCGCGAGGCGCTGAAGAAGCTGGCGTCGGAAGGTCTGGTGACGAACCGGCCCAATACCTGGTCGACGGTCAGGGAGTTCTCCCCCAGCGATATCGCCGACCTCAACGAGGTGCGCACGGTCTTCGACGTCCTCTCCTTCGAACTCGCCGCTCAGCGCCATACCCGGGAAGGACTGGCCCGGTTGGAGGCCACGATGCTCAAGGGACGGGAACTCGCCGAGGCGGGAGATGTCGCCGGCGCCCATCGCTGTGCCGCGGAATTCCATGCCATCGTCATCGAGCTCTCGGGCAATGAGCTCCTCGGTGAGATCGGCGCCCTGCTGGATTCACGGATGCGGTGGCAGCTGAGCCAACATGATGACCTTGCCGTCGTCGCCACCGAGCATGCCGAACTCTTCGACGCCATCGCCCGCCGGGATCAGGCGCTGGCCGGGTCACTGGCCGGCCGCCACCTGGGGACGAGCCAGGAGCAGCACGACAAGCATTCGAAGCGTTTGGCCGAAGCCGGCCCCGAGGAAGCTCAGGCCGAACCTGCTGCGGCCGAGTCCGTCGCGGTCCCGGCCGCAGAGGATGCAGAGCCTGCCGCAGCGGATCCGGCCGACGTCGACTGACCGAGCGGCCAGCCGCTGAGCTTCTTCTCACGGGCAGGCGCATAGGTGCGCACCTTCGACGTGCTCAGCCCCAATCCGACGAGGGATTCGGCCAAACGCACGGCGGCCGCCACCCCGTCGACGACGGGAACGGAACAGCGCTCCGTGATCGTCGCCCCGAGCTCGGCCATCCCACCGCAGCCGAGCACGATGACCTCGGCACGGTCACGGTCGACCGCCTCGGCGGCCTGATCGGTGATCGCCTCGATCGCAGCCTGCGGATTCTCTTCGAGCTCGAGCACGGCCATTCCCGAAGCCCGCACGGACACGCAGTGGGAGTCGAGACCGGCCAGCAGCAGTCGATCCTCGATGAGCGGAAGGGTCCGGTCGAGCGAGGTGACGACGGAATAGCGGCGGCCGAGGAACATCGCCAGGGCCGCCCCCGCCTCGGTGATGTCGACGACGGGCACATCCAACAGCTCCTGCAGGCCCTCGCGGCCGTGCTCTCCGTACCCGGCCTGGATCACGGCGTCGAATTCGCCGGGATATTTCAGGACGGCGTCCATGACGCCGAGCGCCGCGAGATGGCTTTCGACGTTGCCTTCGCAGGATTCGGCTCCGAATTCGGGGGTCAGACCGATGATCTCGGTTCCCGCCGAGGCGGCCTGCCGTGCCACGCGGGCGATGCCCTCGGTCATGGACTCGGTCGTATTGACGTTGACGACGAGGATTCTCACGATTCGGCTCCGATCAGTGATGGGTCGGGACGGCGATCTCCTCACCGTCGACCTCACGGAAGGTGAAGTCGCGGCGGGCGATGACGAAGTAGATGAGCGCGGCGATCGCGGCCCCGGAGAACCAGGAGAACTCGGAGATGCCGGAGAACGCGGGTACGAGTGCGAAGACCAGTGAGATCGCCGAGGCGGGGATGAAGGCTCCGATGGCTCGCCAGTTGACGCCGCGGTGGTAGAAGTATTCGCCGTCTCCGGCCTCGGTGTAGAGCTGGGGCACATTGACCTTCGTTCTGCGCACCACCCAGTAATCGACCATGATCACGCCGAAGAGGGGTCCGAGCAGGGCGCCGAGTCCGCCGAGGAAGTAGACGATGACCACCGGTGAGTCGTACAGGTTCCACGGCAGGATGACGAAGCCGATGACGGCGGAAATGATGGCGGCGCTGCGGAAGTTCAGGTGGCGCGGGAACAGGTTCGTCAGCGCATAGGTCGGGGCGACGAAGTTCGCCATGAGGTTAACCGCGACGGTGAGCAGGAGCAACGACAGGGAGGCCAGCACGAGCAGGATCGGGCTGCCGATGGATTGGACGATATCGGCCGGTGAGGTGATGACGGTGCCGTCGATCTTGTACTGCGCGCCGGCCAGCGAGATGACGACGAGTCCGAAGACGAGCATATTGACCGGGATGCCCCAGAAGTTGCCGACGACGATCGACCCCCGCTTCTTCGCGGCCCGCGTGAAGTCGGAGAAGTTGAGAACGAAGGTGCCGTAGATGGACACCCACAGCGCGCCGCCGCCGAAGATATGCCTCCACATCTCCCAACCGCTGAGCGCGTCGTCGGTCGACCAGGCGATGGAGAAGTCGACGCGGATGAGCATCCAGACGGCCAGGGCGAGGAACGTCACGAGGATGATCGGTCCGGCGATGGCTTCGTAGCGACGGATCATCTCCATCCCGTAGCTGACGATGATCACTTGGATGACCCACAGCAGAGAGAAGGAGAACCAGCCGAGTCCGGAGAGTCCGAGGAACTCCGCATCGGCCCACGACTGGAGTCCGGGGAACATCGTCAGCAGCATGACGTTGAGGACGCTCGAGGCCAGGTAGGTCTGGATGCCGAACCAGGCGATGGCGACGATTCCCCTCACCGAGGCGGCCAGCTGAGCCCCGTGGATGCCGAAGGAGATCCGGCTCATCACCGGATAGGGCACACCGGTCTTATACCCCATGAGGCCGGAGAGGGTGAGCAGGAAGAACAGCAGAGCGGCACCGACGAGGAGGGCTACGAGGATCTGCCAGGCACCGAGGCCGAGGGCGAAGAGTCCGAGCGCGAACCCGTAGTTGCCCAGGGAGTGCACGTCGTTGGCCCACAGGGTGAAGACGCTGTAGGCCGTCCAGCTGCGCCCCTCCTTGCGGGCCGGGGCGAGGTCCGCATTGTAGAAGCGCGGACTGATGCGATGCGCCGCCAGCTGTTCGGGGCTGGGCCCCAGTCGCCTGGGCACAGGGGCCTCCGCGGATTCGGTCTTCCTCATGCAGTCCACTCCTTGGATCCGGTCACAGCCGAACTGGGATACCAAAAAAGTAAACACAGCACTGCGGCACCGATAATCTGACCGGTTCAGAGTAACCCAGCCCACATGATCCCCGCAATGAGCGGAAAGGACTGATTTGGCTACCGCCCGCCGATACACGCCACTTCGCTGGAGTTGAGCGCGATGTCGAGTCAGACGCAACACGCTTGACGCGGCATCTCCGAAAATGGAATACCATTCAGCTCCTGCCGCCCGTCTCAGCTGGTCACATGAGGTGCCGTCTCCACCCTCAGTCTTCGTGTTCGACGTCCTTGGCGGTCGGGTCCCATGCCACGATGCCGACGGCGATCGCACCGGCCAGCGGTGCGCAGGCGACGATCCAGAACACTCCCGTGCCGAGAGAGGCCGCGAGTATCGGGAACATGATGAGCGAGACGATCGAGAAGGCGCGCAGGACGGATTGGTTGAAGCCGATGCCGATTCCGCGCAGCCGAGTCGGATAGGACAGGGTCGCATAGTTCATGAGGTTCGCGCCCGGTCCCCCGGCCTGGGCGAAGACGAAGGCTGCGAGCATGGCCACGGCGACGAGGACGAGGGCTCCGTTCGGGATGCCCACGAAGGCCAACGTGCCCAGCGCCGCGGCCTGGATCACGAATCCGAACAGGGTGATCTTCCGGGTGCCGAGGCGATTGACGATGCTCATGCCCAGCAGTCCGCCGATCGTTCCGAAGCCCAGGTTGATCACCAGTGAGGCGATGATCGTGATCAGCGGCGTCTGGTGGAAGAGCGTGGTGATGATGAGCGGAGTGCCGTAGGCGACGGCGTTGTATCCGAAGGTCGAGAACACGGAGACGCAGAGGGCGACGATCGTGCGCACCCGGTATCGCGGGGAGAAGAGTTCGGCGAAGCCGGCCCATCGTCCGCCCTTGGCCGGTGCGGCGGAGACATTCGGGGTTTCTCGCTCCTCGGCGGGGGCGAGTTCGACATTGAGGTTGTGGTGGCTGCGCATCACCTCGACGGCGCCGCGCAGATCGCCCTGATTGGCCAGCCATTCTGGCGATTCGGCAAGGTACCGGCGGCGGACGAGGAGGACGATGAGGGCCGGCACAGCACCGAAGCCGACGACGATGCGCCACAGGATCGCATGCTGCTCGTAGGGCAGGGTGATGAAGATGATGAGCACGATGACGTAGCCCATACCAGTGGCGAAGTACCAGGCCGGTGACCAGGCGTTGACTCGCTGCGAACGGTTTCCCTTGCCTTTGAGCTTCGAGAATTCGGCGAGGAACGCCATCGCCACCGGCAGGTCCAGCCCGACACCGATTCCCATGACGAAGCGGAAGGCGATGAGGACCCACTCGTTCGGTGCCACGGCGCAGCCGATTGCGGCGACGACGAAGAAGACCATATCGGCCATGAAGAGCCGGTAGCGCCCGAACCGATCGACGAGGTAGCCGCCGAAGAGTGCGCCGATGACGGCTCCGACCATGATCGAGGCGTTGACGAGTCCGGTCATGAAGCCGTTCAGGCCGAACTGCTCCTGGATGGCGGTGATGCCGAAGGCCAGGGACGAGAAGTCGTAGGCGTCCATGAAGATCCCGCCGAGGGCGAGGATGATCACTGCCGTCGTCTTCGTCCCCTGGGACCCGAATTCAGCGAGGATCGAGTGGATATCGGACGCCGAGGAGACGATGTGCGGAGCCTGCGTCGCCGCCTGCCCGTTCCGGGAGGATGGTGTCTGTGCCGCGTTCGCGGCGGGATCTGTCGAAGTCACAGTCGACAAGTATCCGACTCCCGCAGCTGATCTCCGACGTCCATTGTCATACTTCGTCACCGACTGAGTGCCGTGCCACCGGGTCGACGAACGGCCGCAGACCTCGATGGTCCACGACCGTTCCCGGACGCCTAAGTCCCTGTTCGATCAGACGCGAGCACCCTCGCCGAGGCGGTACTTGGCACCCGTGTGATCGTCGGCCAGGCGGGGTCCGCCACCGGTGAGCTGTTCGCGCACAGTGGCACCGGCGACCGGTTCGGGCAGGAGCCCGCGCCGGCGCAGCTCCGGCGAGACGTACTTCGTGAAGCGTTCGGCATCGGCCGGGCGCACGGCCGCAGCGATGTTGAATCCGTCGATGTCGGCTTCGTCCATCCACCGCTGGAATTCGTCGACAATGGTCTCCGGCGATCCGGTGATGACCGGTCCGCGTCCACCGAGGGCGACGAACTCCGCGAGGTCCCGGATCGTCCACGGCTTGTCCCCGGCCATGGTGGTGAAGGACGCGAGCGCGGACTGATTCGCATCGGTCGACACGTATTCGAGGGTGTCATCGGGTGAGGCACCGGACAGGTCGACGCCGGTCCATCCGCCGAAGAGGGACAGCGCGGATTCGGTGTCGACGTAGCGACGATAGTCGGCGAGTCGCGCCTCGGCGGCGTCGTCCGTGTCGTCGACGATGACGGTGGCCAGGGCGAAGATCTTCACCGCGTCGCGGGCGCGTCCGCGCTCTTCGAGTCCGTCCCGGACCTTGTCGACCCAGCTGCGCAGGATCTCCGGTGTCGGCCCGGAGAAGAAGATCGCCTCGGCGTGGTCGAGCGCGAATTCCTGCCCGCGCTTGGATGCGCCGGCCTGGAAGAGCAGCGGGGTGCCCTGCGGTCCGGGCACGGCGAGCGCCTGACCGGGGACGGTGAAGAACTTGCCGTCGTGGTCGATGTCGCGCACCTCGTTCGGGTCGACGAAGACGTTGTTCTCGGCATCGGCCTTGAGCGCGTCCGGAGTGATCGAGCCTTCGAACAGTTTGTACATGACCTCCATGAACTCGTCGGCCCGGTCGTAGCGCTCGTCGTGCGGGATCTGGCCCTTGAGCCCGAGGTTGCGGGCGGCGGAGTCGACATAGCTGGTGACGATGTTCCAGGCCACTCGACCGTTGGTGAAGTGGTCGAGGGTGGTCAGGGTGCGAGCGAGCAGGTAGGGCTTCTCATAGGTCACCGAGGCGGTCACGCCGAATCCCAGCGTCTTCGTGGCTGCGGCCATAGCCGGGACTGCGACGAGGGGGTCGAGCAGCGGGAACTGCACTCCCCCGCGGGTCGTGACGTCGGCGTTGCCGCCGTACACGTCGTAGACGCCGAGGATGTCAGCGAGGAAGAGCGAGGAGAATCCGCCGTCTTCGAGGGTCTTGGCCAAATCGGTCCAGAAGGACAGCCGGGTGAAGTCGTCGACCCGTGATTCCGGGTGGCGCCACAGTCCGGGCGACTGATGGACCGGGGTCATCATGTCGAAGGCGTTGAGCAGAATCGGTTTCGTCATGGGTGTCTCCTAATCGTGGTGGTGCGATGAGCGTGGGCCGACGAAGCGGCGGGTGAGTTCAGTCCGCGTCGCGTGCGAGCACTCGGGCTGGATCTTTTGCGCCGATGGCGGCGATGAGCGAGAGGACGCACAGCAGGGTGAGGTAACCGCAGATGAGCCAGGGCGAGTGCCCTCCGGCGACGTAGAGCAGGGCTGCAACCATCGGCATGATTCCGCCGCCGATGACGGTGCCCAGCTGGTAGCCCATATTCACGCCCGAGTAGCGGACCTCGATGGGGAACTGTTCGGCGAACCACGCGGCCTGCGGGCCGTAGATCGCATCGTGGGCGAAATTCATGCCGAGGATGACGATGATGGGCAGGAACGCCAAGGGGCCCGAGTCGAGGAAGGCGAAGAAGATCCAGCCGAAGACGGCGACGCCGATGATGCCGCCGATGCTCACGCGTTTGCGACCGACCTTGTCCGAGGCCCACCCCCAGAGAGGCCCGGTGAACAGTCCGATCGCCGAGGCGATCATGACGGCCGTGACACCCGAGGTCGAGTCGCCGCGGTTCTCCGACAGGTAGCTGAGCATGTAGACGGTGATGAGGTAGAAGACGCTGTTCTGCGCCAGGCGGAGTCCGATGGTGACAAGGAGGACCCGTGGGTGTTTGGTCAGCACGTCGCGCAGGGGCGCCTTGGCGACGTTGCCGGAGGCCTTGAGCTCCTGGAATTCCGGAGCATCGGAGACGCCGAGGCGGATCCAGAGTCCCAGCGCGACGAGCAGAGCGGAGGCGAGGAAGGGGATGCGCCAGCCGAAGGCTTCGAACTGTTCGTCGGTGAGCAGGCTCTGGACGGTGAAGAAGGCGCCGGTGGCCAAAAGCATTCCCGCGGCGGAGCCGATCTGGGTGAAGGAGCCGAACAGTCCGCGCTTGCTCGCCGGTGCGTGTTCGACCGAGAGCAGTGCCGAGCCGCCCCATTCCGCTCCGGCTGAGAGTCCCTGCACGATGCGCAGGACGACGAGGGCAGCAGCTGCCCACCAGCCGATCGCGTTGAAGTTCGGGACGAGTCCGATGAGCGTCGACGCGATTCCCATGGACAGCAGGGAGACGACGAGAAGAGCCTTTCTGCCCACCCGATCGCCGAGATGGCCGGCGATGATGCCGCCCAGTGGTCGGGCGAAGAAGCCGACGGCGAGGCTGGCGAAGGCGGCGAGGCTGCTGCCCAGCTCACTGTGGCTGGGGAAGAACTGGACATTGAAGATCAGGGCTGCTGCGGTGCCGTAGAGGTAGAAGTCGTACCACTCGATCGTCGTTCCGGCGAAGGCCGAGGCGAGCACCCGCTTCTTTCCCGACAGGAGCCGCTGCGGTGGGTCCTGGGTTCTCGGTGCGGTGACCGAAGTCTGCGTCATGTGATGCTCCTCTGCGGCGGGGTTCGGGCGGCTCGCGGCCAGACGAGTCCGTGTTTCGCTGAGCAATCTATGCCCGGACGTCGCCGGCACCTCCGCTTTTGTGTCACGTCCTGACGCTCAGCGTCATATGTGGTCATAAGTCGTCTTCGTATGACCTTGGCCACGATGGAAACGCTTCCGCTTTGCGATGATCGACTTCATAGGCACTCGCAGACGACCTCGTCGACATTGTCTGCTCAACAGATCAGCAGGCGCCCGAGACTCTCGCCCGAGACTCCGACGACCACACGAAGACAGAGGTGAAGGAATGACGCTCTTGGCAGACCCCACCACACAAGCACCGGCACCGGTGACCCCCGCAACACCTGAGACCCTCCGCGAGACCTTCTCCCACTTCCCTCAGGGCGTCGCCTTCATCGGCGCCGAGGTCGATGCGGCGCCCCTGGGCCTCGTCGCCTCCACCCTCACCGTCGGCGTCTCCCTCGACCCACCGCTGGTCAGCGTCGCGATCCAGAACTCATCGACCACCTGGCCCACCCTGCGCCGGGCGCCCGAGCTCGGGATCTCCCTGCTCGGCACCGACCAGGAGCACCTGGCCAGGCAGCTGGCAGCGAAAGACCGCAGCCGACGCTTCACCGGCGTCAGCCCCGAAGTCACAGCCGGAGGCGGACTGACGATCCCCGGCAGCTCCGCATTCCTCTGGACCCGTCTCTACGAAGAGGTCGCAGCCGGTGACCATACCGTGGCCCTGCTCGAGATCCTCGGCACCCGCAACGACGACGGACCCGAGGCTCTGGTCTTCCACCGCAGCGAGTTCAAAGGCCTGCGCGTCTCCTGACCCTGCATGACCACGGCGCCCCACCCTTGACTCTGATTCGAACTCATGTTCGAATGAAGTCATGCGGTGGAACGAAGCGAGTGACGGCACCGGCTCGAGCCCCCCGGTCCTCTTCGGAACGAAGGGACTGATCCGGTCGGTGCAGACGCCGGAATTCTCAGGAATCACCTTCCACGAGGTGCTGGCGAAGTCCGCTCTCAACGGCGTCCCGCGATCGAGTTCGATGCCGTTCTCCTGGACGGTCAACCCCTACCGCGGCTGCTCGCACGCCTGCGTGTACTGCTTCGCAAGGAACACCCACCGCTACCTCGATCTCGACTCCGGGACCGACTTCGATCGCCAGGTCGTCGTCAAGGTCAATGTCGCCGAAGTCCTCGCCGCCGAACTGGCACGCCCGAAGTGGGCGCGTGACCATGTCGCCCTGGGCACGAACACCGACCCCTATCAGCGGGCCGAAGGCCGCTACTGCCTGATGCCGGGAATCATCACTGCCCTGGCCGAGCAGTCGACACCGATGTCGATTCTGACCAAGGGCACACTGCTGCGCCGCGATCTGCCGCTGCTGGCCCGCGTCGCCGAAGACGCTCCGGTGGAGATCAACATGTCGATCGCCGTCCACGACGACGCCCTGCAGCAGAGCATCGAGCCCGGCACCCCGACGACGAAGGCCCGACTGGCCACCGTACGCGCGGCCGCCGAGCTCGGATTCGACGTCACCGTCTTCATGATGCCGATCATGCCGAAGCTCACCGACTCCCGCGACCACCTCGAGTCCGCACTCCGAGCAATCAAGGACGCGGGTGCCGCACGAGTCGTCTACGGAGCGCTGCACCTGCGCCCCGGCACCCGCGAATGGTTCTTCGAATGGCTCGAACGCGAACACCCCGAGCTCCTCCCCCGCTACCGCACGATGTATGCCCGGTCCCCCTACGTGTCGAAGGAGTATCGACGATGGCTCGGTGAGCGCATCAACCCGCTCATCGACCGCTTCGGACTGCGAGGCCGCAGCGATGACGATTACCCGGCGACCTCCCGGATGCGCGGGCGCAGGGAATCGAACCGAACCCCGCATCAGACAAACCTGCAGACGGCACCGGCCCAGCAGTTCGCCGCCCCGGCGCAGCAGGCGCTGTTCTGAATCGGACCGGAATATCCGCGCGTCGGGCGCGGTTGCCATTGATATGAAGATTGAGATCTGGTCGGACATCGCCTGCCCCTGGTGCTATATCGGAAAACGTCGCTTCGAGGAGGCCCTCGATACATTTGCCCACAAGGACGATGTCGACGTCCAATGGCGCAGCTTCCAGCTGGACCCGAGCCTGCCCGATCACTTTGACGGCACCGAGACCGAATACCTCAGCCAGATGAAGGGCATGCCCGCCGCTCAGGTGCGGCAAATGTTCGACCATGTCACGCAGCAGGCCGCCGCAGTCGGTCTGAACTACGACTTCGATTCGATCGTCGTAGCCAACAGCTTCACCGCCCATCGCTTCCTCCACTTCGCCAAGACTCACGGGCTCATGTCACAGGCCAAGGAAGCTCTGCTGTCGGGGCACTTCGAGAAGGGGCGCGACATCGGTGACATCGATTATCTCGCCGAGGTGGGGCGTGAGATCGGCCTCGACTCCGACGAAGTCCGACGTGTCCTCGCAACCGATGAGTACTCCGAGGAGGTGCGGTCCGATATCAATGAGGCCCGCTCGCTCGGCGCCAACGGCGTCCCGTTCTTCGTCATCGACCGCAAGTACGGCATCTCCGGGGCACAGCCGGCCGACGTCTTCACCCAGGCCCTCGAGACGGCATGGGATGAGGGCCAGAAGCTCACGGTGCTCAGCGGCACTCCGCAGTCAGCGGGCAAGGACTTCGCTGTCGGCGCCGCCTGCGGCCCCGACGGCTGCAACTGACCAAAACACCCCTATTGCTACCTGACGGCGGCCCAGCAACCTCGCGCGAGGTTGCTGGGCCGCCGTCAGGTAGCAATAGCAAGAGGTCCGGGCGGGGCTGTCAGCTGATCAGAGCAGGGGAACGCTCGGGTAGCGCACGGCACCGTCCGGGTCGGTCACCGGTGCCCCGAGCATTCCCGCCGCCGCATCGATGAGAAAGCGGCCGACCTGTTCCCAGCTGCCCTTATTGGCGTCTTCATTCATCTTCGCCTCCTGGTCGGCGCAGACGCCGACGACCATGCTCCCCAGCAGATAGGCGCGACCGCGCAGAACCCCTTCGGGGATCCCGTCGACCGCTCCGTTGATGAATCGCAGGTCATCGGGCAGGTTCGCGTCCGCGACGACCTCCTTGGCCACTTCGACGGCGGACGGAACCGCCGAGAGCTGTGACATGAACTGCGCGCGCCAGCTCGGCTTCGGAAGGCCGTCGAACAGTTCGAAGAGCGGCCGCAGACGAGCCGTGACGAGTTCATGGATGTTCGGCGAGTCGCCCAGCTGCGCCCTCAGCTCATCCCTGCGGCGGGACATCTCCTCGTTATGGCGCTCGACGAGTGCACGCAGCAGCCCGTCACGACCGCCGAAATGATAGGCGACGGCCGAATGGTTTGCGGCACCGGCATGTTCGACGATGCGCCGATTCGATACCGCATCGATCCCATTGCGCGCGAACAGCTCTTCGGCGGCATCGAGCAGCGCATCCCGCGCCCGGTCTCTCTGACTGGTCATTCCCTCATCGTTCCATTCGCTCCCGAAATCACAACATCTCGATTTTACGATATTAAGTCACGTGTCTTGAACTGGCGAAGTTCACGGTGGTCGACGAGGATCACACGACTTCCGATCCGCCAGGGGGAAGACAATGTCCGATCGCCAACCACAAACGAGAAGAGAGGCCCTCGAGTCCGAGCACCCGGTCTCCGACTCCGAGGCCGGCGCGACGCAGACTGCAGAGGACGAGGCTGCGGCCAAACGCGCGAAAGCCGAATTCATCGGCCGCACCGTTGCGATCTTCATCATGCCGCTCATCTTCGTGGGGATGATGATCACGAGGTACCTGGGAACGATGCACTCCCCGGAGGCCAACGACAGGCCCGTCGTCGTGGCCGGCTCATCGGACAAGGCCGATGATGCGACGTTCGCGATCAACGGCGCTGAGCCCGACGCCTTCGACATCGAGTCCACCGACAACGTCTATTCCGCACGCGAAGACGTCTCCGATCGGGACGCCTCGGCGGCGATCATCGGCGAAGGCGATACGGCAACGATCGTCACTGCCAGCGGTGCCGGGGTCCAGCAGGCAACCACCGTCGAACAGCTCGTGCGTCCCGCGCTCGAGGACGACGGGCTGAAGGTCACCGCCGAGGACATCGCCCCGCTGCCGGACCGCGACCCGACGGGAATGGCGGCGATGTTCCTCATGACGTCCACCGTCATGGCCGGATATATGCCCTTCAGCGTCCTGCGGTCGAACTCCCCCGAACCGCTGAAGTTCAAACGCATCGTGCCGATGCTCGCCGGCTGGTCGGCCGCCATCGCCGGTCTCGTCTGGACCGTGGCCTGCCCGATCCTCGACGTCGTCGACGACACGGTGGCGGTGCTCGGCATCGCCTGGCTGGGCGTCTTCGCGATCTCCGCAGTCCTGCTCTTCATCACCCGCCTCGTAGGCGCTCTGGGCGTGATCCTCGGAATCCTCTTTCTCATGGTCCTCGGCATGCCGTCATCGAATATGGCGATGCCGGTGTACAGCATGCCGAAGTTCTTCCGCTTCACCCACGAGTTCCTGCCGATGCCGGCGATCGGCGAGTCACTGCGCTCCGTCCTCTACTTCGACGGAAACGGGGTCACTGGACACCTCTTCGTGCTCGCCCTCGGCGCGGTGGCCGGTCTGCTGCTGACGAAGTTTTATGACCACTTCTACGCCAAGCGCAATGAACACCCTGTGCCGCTGGATGTCAATGTGGCAGCGATCCACGGCGGCCGGAGACCGGATCCGAAGCTCATGCGCTACATTTCGCTGACCCTCTTCCCGCTGGCGATGGTGACCATGATGATCACGTTCATGCTCGGAGCGATGCATTCGCCGACGCCGAAAGACATGCCGGTCGCGGTCGTCGGGTCCTCGGTCGAACAGGCCGAAGACACGATCAAGCAGCTCGATGAGCAGATGGACGGAAAGTTCGAGTTCACCGCGCTCGATGACAAGAGCGAAGCCCGTCGGCTTGTGGAGAACCGCGATGAGGTCGCCGCGCTCGTCCTACCCAGCGAGAAGAATCCGGATTTCGAGCTCTTGGCCAACCAGGCCGGCAACAACGCTTCCTACCGTGTGGCCGTACAGGTCTTCGAACAGGTGGCTCAGGCGCAGGACTCCGATCTCACGGTCGACGACCTGAAGCCCTTGCCCGATCGGGACAAGAACGGCGTGGTTGTGATGTACGTGGCGATGGGATGGATCCTCGCCGGCTTCATGGTCGTCATCGTTGCCGCTAACGCCAACCCGTGGACCAGGCCGCTGAAGCGGATGCTGCCGATCATCGTCGTCTACGCACCGTTCATGTCGCTGGTCGTCGCGCGACCATCGCCGGTCCGATCACAGGAGCCGTCGACGGGCATTTCTCGGCGCTGTGGGGCGCCGGCATCATCGCCATCGCCTGCATCTCCATGTTCGCCATGGTCTTCGAAAGGCTCTTGGGCATGTTCGCGATCATCCCGGTCATCGGCACGCTCATGTTCGCCGGCGTGCCGTCGTCGAACGGAGCCCTCTCGCAGTATATGGTGCCGAAGTTCTTCGCCACATTGCACGATTTTCTGCCGATGACCGCCTCGGTCGAAACCATCCGCTCCATCCTGTATTTCGACGGCGATGTCGTGACCGAACATCTGCAGGTCATCGGCCTGTGGGGACTGGTGTCGCTGGCTCTCGTCTTCCTCATCGATGGCATCAAACCGCCGCGCACGGCCCATGATTTCGGCAATCTCCACCTCGAACGCGAGCGAGAGATCGCCAAGGAACAGCGCAAGCAGGCACTGGCGTTGGGCATGTCGCCCTCCCAGCTGGAGACCGATGCAGAGGCGGACGACCACGAGCCGTCGCACCACGACGATTCCCACCAGACGGTCCAGGGGTCCGTCGTCGATGAGGATCCTGAGGACCGCGATTCGTCCCGCAGGGCCCCGACCGCCGGCGACGGTCTGACCCACAACCGTGAGTCAGAGGACGAGAAGATCCCCTCCACAGTCTGACCTGCTACCTGACGGCGGCCCAGCAACCTCGCGCGAGGTTGCTGGGCCGCCGTCAGGTAGTAATTGGGGGTTGTTCGTTGGGTGTGGGGCTATGGTGAATGCACTATGGTCAACTCCTCGTCGTTTGAGAACATCCTGGGCAGCGCAGGACTGCTCCAGGCCGGTCTGCTGCTGGCCAGCTTCGTCCTGTGTTCCCTCATCGGCTTCGAGCGGCAGTTCAGGCAGAAGGCCGCCGGGTACCGCACCCACGTGCTCGTGGGCATCGGCACCTGCGCTTTCACTCTGATCTCCGCGTATGGATTCGCCGGAGTGCTCGAGAACGACGTCCGCCTCGACCCTTCACGGATCTCCGCGCAGATCGTCTCCGGAATCGGCTTTCTCGGCGCCGGAGTCATCTTCAAAGGACGCAACATGGTCCGCGGACTCACCACCGCCGCAACGATCTGGGTCACCGCGGCCGTCGGAATGGCCTGCGGTGCGGGAATGCTGCCCTTGGCCGCGATGCTCACTGCTCTGCACCTGTTCACGCTGTTCGTCATCGCGCCTCTCATCCGCAAGATCCCCAACAGCGACCATCGAAAACTCCTGCGCATCACCTACCACGACGGGGCCGGTGTCCTCCGCGAGATCCTCGCTCTGGCCGGTCGAATGGGTTTTGCGAATACGATCGTCGATTCGCGCCGCTTCGAGTCCCCCGACGAGACGCGGATGGTGCAGGTCGATGTGAGGTTCGACGGAAAGCGGCCTCTGCACCTGCTCGTCGCCCCGCTCATGGAACTGAGCGGCGTCGATACGGTGAGCATGCGCGAAGACCGCGTCCACTCGGTCGATGACGACGGCGATTCCGTCTGAGCAGCCGACGAACTCAGAAATCGACGCTGGAGATCACTGCTTCGATTCCGGCCCGGACCCGCAGCCGGGAGGACTCGCCGAAGACGGTCGACTGGACGACGGCCCCCTGGATCATTGCCAGCAGCCCGGGCACCATTGCCGCGGCACGAGCCCGCGCGCCTTCAGCGTCCGCTCCCCGCTGATCCTGCAGATAGGCGGCAAGATAGACGGTGAATTCTTCGATGAGCGCCTCGAATATCCCACCGGCGAAATTCGCGAACTCCTTGTCGTAGGAAGACTCTCCCCAGACCTGAACCATGACCGAGGCGAACGGATTGTCGATGAGCAGGGAATCGATGAGCTCGACGAACACCTCGGCAGGAGCTGTCACCTCACTTCCGGACTTGGCCGCCTCGAGCACCGCCATGCGCGGCTCCATCACCCGGCGGGCGACGTCGATCATCAGGTCGGCCTTCGACGCGTAGTAGACATAGACCGCTCCGGCCGACAGCCCCGCTTCCTTGACTATATCGGCCATCGACGCACCGGCGAACCCCCTGCGCACGAAGCAGGCCAGCGCCGCATCCTGAATCCTGGCACGCATCGCACTCCTGTGCTCCTCGGTGACCTTCGGCATATCTCCCCCAAAAAACGAATGACCATTCTTGATATATCGTAGCGGACGGTTTCATAATGAACGAGTATTCGTTTTCGATGATTGGACAGACATGCCGACCCAGATACGCAGCAGAGAAGGCAAGGCCGACCACTCGGCGGTGAGCGAGACACCGGAGAAGGCGGCGCAGGCCGCTCCCCCACAGTTCGGACGCGCTCCTCGTCGCCGTCCTCGCCGCCGCCGTCGTCAGCCTCGTCATGCTCGCCTTCAGCTGGCCGACCGTGACCTCGGACCCCAACGACCTGCCGATCGCAGCGGTCGGAGACGAAGAGCAGATCGACCAGATCGTTGAGAACGCCCCGGACGGCATGCTCGATCTCAAGACCGTCGACTCACGCGCCGAGGCGGTGAACCTCATCGAACAGCGAGAGGTCTACGGCGCCTTCGTCCTCGAGGACGAACCGGAGATCCTCATCGCCAAGGCCGCCTCCCCTGCTGTCGCGCAGCAGCTCAGCGGAATCGGCACCCAGATGCAGCACAACATCGACCAACAGGCGATCTCGGGCCTCAAGGCAGGCACGAAGAAGATGCAGGAGCAGATGCAGAAGGCTCTCGAGGCCGCTGCCTCCGGTCAGGCCCCGCCGCAGGGCAACCCGGCCGGAGACGGCGCCGATCCGGCCGCCTCGGCGACGGAGGTTCCGCAGGTGAAGATCACCGACGTCGTGCCGCTCTCCGACGACGATCCCTCCGGTGCGGGCCTGGCCATCGCGGGTCTGCCGTTGACCCTTGGCGGCATCGTCGGCGGTGTGCTCACCAGCATGGGCATCCGTTCACGGCGGATGCGCCTGGTCGGCACCATCGTCTACGGAGTCGTCGGAGGACTGGCACTGGCCCTGATCATGCAGACCTGGTTCGGGATCCTGCAGGGGAACTTCGCGATCAATGCCCTGGCGATCGGCTTGTCGATCGCGGCCACGGTCGGCCTGATCAACGGCTTCGTCTCCCTCATCGGACCTGCCGGCATCGCGTTCGGTGCAGTGCTCACCATGCTCATCGGCAATCCGATCGCCTCGCTCAATCAGCCGAAGGAGTTCCTCGCCGGCTCCTGGGGCGATATCGGTCAGTTCTTCGTGCCCGGAGCGGCGGGCACGCTGCTGCGCGATCTCTCCTACTTCCCTGACGCGCCGTCGGCTCTCCAGTGGTGGGTGCTCAGCGCTTGGCTCGTCGTCAGCATCGCGCTCATCCTCGTCGGCCACGTCATCGCCCACAGGAAGGCGCACACGGCCGCCCGCTGACAAGCTGCCGCGTCGTCGGACTCCCATCGATCCTGGTCTTCACTCTATGTGAGGACTAGGCTCGGTGGGAGTCTGTGGTTTCTTCTGTGGAACCGAGAGGATGACATGGTGGCATTTTCCGATGTGACGATCTGCCGCACCTGCGGGGTGGAGACGACGACGCCTCCACCACAACTGTGTCCGATCTGCGAGGACGATCGGCAATGGGTTCCTGCCTCCGGCCAACAGTGGACGACTCGGGCAGACCTCGAATCCGAATGCCACCGCATCACCACCACGGAGCGGGAACCCGGTCTCTTCGCCATCCGCGTCGAACCGAAGCTCGGGATCGGGCAGACCTGCTATCTCGCGTGCACCGAATCCGGCAATGTGCTCTTCGATGTCCCCGCCTATATCGACGCCGAGGCGGTCGCGGCGGTCCGGGACCTCGGCGGAGTTGCGGCGATCGCCGCCAGCCACCCGCACATGTTCGGCACCCAGTTGGAATGGAGTGCCGCATTCGATGGAGCTCCCGTCTTCGTGTGCCGGGCCGACCTCGAATGGGTGCAGCGGACCGGCCGGGCCGTCTGCCCCTATTTCCACGAGGCGGAGCCGGTGCCGGGGGTGAGGCTCCGGAGGACGGGAGGTCATTTCCCCGGCAGTGCGGTGGCAGTCTGGACGGGCGCCGACGGCGCCGGGGTCATGCTCAGCGGCGATTCGATCGGTCCGGTGGCGCGATCGGGGTGGGTGACGTTCATGCGCAGCTTCCCGAACTATCTGCCGTTGTCGGCCACGGTCGTCAGGCGCATCGCCGCCTCGGTGATCGATCTCGACTTCGACCGCATGTACGGCAACTTCGGTCAGTCGATCGGTTCCGGGGCACACTCTGCAGTGCAGACATCGGCGGAACGCTACGCAGAATGGGTCTCCGGCGACCACGATCACCTCACCTGAGTCCTCAGCGCGACCGGAACTGCGCGGTGACGGGACAGTCGAAGGGGTCTGCTTCGCCGAGGCCCACCCGGTTGAGGTAGGCGATGATGATCTTGTAGGACTCGAGCAGAGTCGTCTCGGTGTAGGTGATGTCCTTCTGGCGGCAGTATTCGCGGACCATCGGCTGCACCCGGTGCAGGTTGACGCTCGGCATGCTGGGGAACAGGTGGTGTTCGATCTGATAGTTCAGACCGCCCATGAGGAATCCCATGAAGCGACCGCCGGAGATATTGCGTGACATCAGCGTCTGACGGCGCAGGAAGTCGATCTTCACATCTTTGGGTACGATCGGCTGGCCTTTGTGGTTGGGGGCGAATGATCCGCCCATATGCACGCCGAAGACGGCGAGCTGGACGAGGAAGAAGACGCTGCCGACGAGAGGACCTGCCGCCCAGATGGCGAGCGCGGGGAACCCGATGAGGCGGATTCCGATGAAGACGCCTTCGATCCAACGGCGTTTGATCGACGACTGTCCCCGGACGATGGCTTTGACGGACTCGACGTGCAGCTGGAGGCCGGCCAGGGTCAGCAGCGGCAGGAAGAACCAGCCCTGACGTGCGGCGAACCATTTGGCCAGGCCTGTGCGTTCACGTGCATCCTCAGGAGTGAAGACGAGGGCGCCGGGAGCGATGTCTCCGTCTACTCCGGCCTTGTTCGGATTGGCGTGGTGAAGCGCATTGTGCTTCTTCAGCCACCATCCGTAGCTCAGTCCGATGAAGAGGTTGCCGATGATCGTCGACACCCACTCCCCCACTTTTCCGCTGGTGAAGATCTGCCGGTGTGCTGCGTCGTGGGCGACATAGGCGGTCTGGGTGAAAAGTGCGCCGAATACGACTGCGGTCGCCATCTGCCACCAGCTCTCACCGATGAGGAAGAGCATGGCGAAGGATGCAACGTAGCCGAGTCCGAGGAGGACGAAGCGCAGGGTGTTCCAGCCCGGCCGCCTGGCCAGCAGGCCCGCTTCTTTGACCTGCGCCATCAGCGCGCTGAAGTCGCTGGTGAATTCCTGTTCGGCGGTTCCCCTCTTCGCTCGCCTGCGTTCGAGCACTGCGGCCCGCGTGGCCCGATCCGGTGCCGGAGTCGACAGTTCGGTGGCAGTTGGGGAAGTCGGTTCGGAGGTCATGCGGTCAGACGGGTTCATGGTTCCCACCGTATGGATGCCCGCACCGTTTTTCGTCACCCCTGGGAGCCGTTCTTCACCCCCTACTCGGGTAGGGGGTCCGAGGCGAGGACGGGAGCAGAACTCAGCTGTTGGGGACGATGAGACCTGATTCGTAGGCGGCGATGACTGCTTGGGCGCGATCTCGGGCATCGAGTTTGTACAGGATCCGGGAGACGTGGGTCTTCACGGTCTGCACTGCGATGTGCAGACTCGCCGCGATCTCCGTGTTGGACGCTCCGCGGGCGACTTGGATGAGGATCTCGCGTTCTCGGTCGGTGAGTTCGGGCAGCGCGGTGCGGTTGGGCTTCTGTCCTCCGGTGGCGAAGTGTTCGATGACCCGTTTCGTCACGCTCGGCGCCAGGAGCGCTTCGCCTCCGGCGACGATGCGGACCGCCTCGGCGAGTTCACTGGGCGGGGCATCCTTGAGGAGGAAACCGCTGGCCCCGGCGCGGATGGCATCGAAGACATAGTCGTCGATGTCGAAGGTGGTGAGCATGATGATCCGGGTCTCGGCATTCGCGGCGACGATCGTGCGGGTTGCTTCGATTCCGTCCATGAGCGGCATTCGGACGTCCATGAGGACGATATCGGGGTCAAGGTCGGCGACGAGATCGACGCAGTGTGCACCGTCTTCGGCCTGTCCGATGACCTCGATATCTGCATGAGCGCTCAGCAGCGCGGCGAAGCCGGCCCGGACCATCGCTTGGTCATCGGCGATGACGATCCTGATCATGGGGTCTCCTTGTCCGTGGCCGAAGTGTCCGTGACCGGTGTGTCGGCGCTCGGTTCGCCGTCGTCGGTCGAGCGTTCGCGGGGCGAAAGCGGCAGCACTGCTTCGACTTCGAAGCCTCCGTCGGCAGTGGCTCCGCTGCGGATCTCCCCACCGACCGAGGCTGCCCGTTCGCGCATGCCGATCAGTCCCTGCCGACCATGCTTCTCGTGTTTTGCGGCCTCGCCGGGCCCGTCGCCGTGGTCATTGGTGACGCTGATCCAGACGGCTGAGCTGCCACCGCGGATGCGGATGGCGATGGCGGAGTTGCGGGCGTGGCGGATCGCGTTGCTCAGGGCTTCTTGGATGATGCGGTAGCCGGCGAGTCCGGTGCTGTCGCGCATGAGGTGGTCGATCGGTTCGCCGCTGCGTTCGACGGTGACCTGCACTCCGGCCTGTCGGGCCTTCTCGATGAGCGGGTCGATCTCGGAGAACTTCGGCTGCGGTGCCAGTTCGCCTCCGCCCTCATCGTTGCGCAGGACGCTGAGCAGTCCGCGCATCTCGGTCAGCGCTGTGCGGGCGGAGGTGGAGATGTCTTCGAACTCTTTGGCCACTTCTGAGTCGATCTCGGCATGGCGGAACGGTGCGCTGGAGGCTTGGATGTTGATGATCGACATGCTGTGGGCGACGATGTCGTGGAGTTCCCTGGCGATGCGGGCCTTCTCCTCGATGGTCACGCGTTTGGAGTGCTCCTCCGCGGTGTTCTCCTTCTCCTGGACCAGTTGGGAGCGGATGAGCTGCCATTGCTGGATGATGACCGCCGCGAGGTAGACGCCGCCGGCGATGCAGGAGTAGATGAGGATGTTGACAATGGCACCGTCGGTGCGGGTGTCTGCCACCAGCAGATGAGTGATGAGCACCGCGGCCGCCGAACCTGCGATGCTGCCGAGCAGTGCGGCCAGGGCCACTCCCCAGTGGGCGCGGAGGCCGATGATGAGGATGATGACGATCTGAGTGATCATCATCGGAACCATCCACGGCCACGGCACACCCGACACGAGCGGTCCCAGCAGCGGCAGCACAGTGCAGGCGGCGATCGACATGATCGTGCCGAAGAGCGGGCGCAGCATGGACAGCGGCATGGACCCGACATGGACGATGGTGACGACGAAGGCCAATGCGACGGGGGCCTCATTGACCGAGACGGCGATCGACGATTCCACCGCGAGCATGACGATGGCAAGCACGATCACCGCGACCCAGGCCAGCGCCTCGGGGTTGAGTCGACGGTTCGGGGGCATGAACCTGTCGAAGATTACCATCACAGACACCGGGTTCCCTTCTGTGATTCCGGCCGACCGGTGCGATCATAGCGCGTGGACTGCTTCATCACCTGGGAACGGCACATGGTGGTCAGTTCCCGGCCCGGAACCGAGAACTCCCCGTTCAGCTTCCGCGGATCCCGTCGGCCAGGTGCGCATGCCGAGTTCCCGCGAACTTCGCTCGGCTGCCCCAGGACAGCGCGAGGTAGAGCACGAAGGAGCTGGCGAAGGACGGGATCGTCGCTCCTATCGGGCTTGGATAGGCGTAGGTGAGCACATAGGAAGCCAGTGCCCCGAGGACCCACACCTCGACGGCCACCCAATTGATTCCGCGCGTGTAGGAGTAGATCCCGCCGGAGTCCTTGAGGATGTCGGGTGAGTAGGCACAGCGTTTGATGATGTAGTAATCGACGATGAGGATGGCGAACACGGGAACGAAGAACGCTCCGATCATCACCAGAAAGTCGGTGTACTGGTCGAGCAGGGCCAACCATGTCGAACCGATGATCGAGATCGCGCCGAGGATGAGCGCCATGGGCAGGAACTTCAGCTTCGTTCGGCTCTGCGCGCCGACGACGGAGTTGACCATTCCGTAGACGACCATCGTGTTCGTGGCCATGACGGAGAGGAAGATGACGATGGCCAATGCCCACCCGAACTCGGCGGCCAGCACAGTCGGGTCGAACTCGGCCGGGTCTCCCCCCATCGAGCAGGATGAAGCTGAAGGCAGTGAGACCCAGCAGCATCGCCAGCACGGTCGAAGTCAGGTAGCCCAACCCCGATCCGACGATTCCGGCTCTCTGGGAACCGGCCAAACGGTTGAGGTCACCGGAGAGCACGGTCCAGGAGATGGCTGTGGAGATAACGATGTCGAGCGCGAGGACCGGAGTGAACTCGAGCTCCGGCAGGCTCTTGATTCCTGCATATTCGGCGGGTGAGTGTCCCGTGAACGCGATGACGAAGACATAGGCCATGACCAGCAGGATGAGGAGAGCGAACCAGGGTTCGGCCTTCTCGATGCCTTCATGGCCGAGAATCGCCAACCCGACGACGAGGGCCTGGCAGAGCACCGAGAAGAGGATCGGATTGGAGAACCCCGTCGTCTGGGCGACCACATAGTTGACACTGATCCCCGCCAACATGGCCTGCACCCAGCTCCAGCCCATGAGGATGATAACATTGGCCGCGACCGGCAGGAAGCTGCCCTTGGCACCGAAGGCACCGCGGGTGATGGCCATGGTCGCCAAGCCCGTACGGGTGCCGATGTTGCCGATGAGCGTGAGCACGATGGTGCCGATGATCGTCCCGAGGATGATGACGATGACTGCTGTGGTGAAGTCGATGCCGGGGACGAACAGAGTTCCGGTCAGCAGGGTCGTGACGACGAGGTTCGCGGCCAGCCAGATCATGAAGATCCGTCCCCCGCTCAGGGTCCCGCGGATGACTCCGGAATCGTGGCCGGATTCCAATCGCTGTTCCAAACGGCGGTACCAGTTCACTGCGCGACCTCCTCGGCGCCGGGCTTGCTTTCGGCGGCACTGGGACCAGCCGCCGACGAGCCGTCGGCAGAATCCGGGACCGTTGAGAGGTGTTCGTGGATGGCGATGAGTTCACCGTCACCGAGGCGGCGGAAGACGATCGATTCGCGTTCCCGGTAGGATTCCCGCCCGTCTGCGGTGTTCACGGTCGTATCGACGGTGTGGGAGAATACGGCTCCGCCGGGGAAGGTCTGCACGAGCTGGTCCGATGAGGCGCAGGCGGCCACTGACCAACCGTCGGCCAACCACGAAACCCACTCCCTTTCATATTCCACGCGAGTGTTCAGGCGTCGCGTTTCGGGGTGGAAGACGAAGGAGGCGTCCTCGGCGAATCGGGAGAAATACGACTGAGTGTCCGTGGCGGCGAAGGCATCGACGATCGCCGAGGCGGCCGTGAGCACATCTGATTCGCTGGGCTCCGGTGTGGATTCGTTCATGATCGACGGCGACCTTTCGCAGACTGAGAGAAGGAGGATGCCGCGTTGAGTCCAAATGATTCGCGTGCGGCCCGATGAAGCTGAATGACACACTAACGAGTCTGTGATCGTCCGCACTATCCGCGGTGGACGAATTCTGACCTCAGTTATACGAAGCGGCGAATCGGCGCGTGAATTCTTCCGCTGAACGTCACTGTGAGTTCATATGCCGAATGGACCTGATCGCACCAGGTGACATGCATTAATTTGAGTCGCATGCCCGTGTGCCGCCGGACATTCCGCGGCTGACGTTCGAAGGAGAAGCTGAACCCATGAGTGCAGAACTGATCTGCGTCGTCGTCCTCGGACTGATGTTCGTCATCGGAACCTGGCGGGACATCAATATGGGCCTGCTCGGCTTCATCGCGGCCGCGGGCGTCGGCGGCCTCGTCCTGCACCAGGCGCCCGAAGAGTTCCTCGCAGGATTTCCCGTCGACCTCTTCCTTACGCTCGTCGGCCTGACCTATCTCTTCGGATTCGCCCAGAACAACGGTGCCATCGAAGTGATCGTCCGCTGGTGTGTGAAGCTCGTCGGCGGGCGCGTCGGACTCATGCCCTGGATCTTCTTCGCACTGACGGCTGTCCTCATCTCGCTGGGGGCGCTCTTCGCGGTGGCCATCATCGCGCCGCTGGCGCTGTCGTTCGCGCGGCGTCATCGGATCAATCAGTTCATGGTCGGTCTGCTCGTCGTGCACGGAGCATTGGCCGGCGCGTTCTCCGCGATCAGCGTCTACGGCATCTTCATCAATGACTATCTGACCACGAACGGTCTCACACCGACGCCGCTGACCTTGTTCCTCGCCCCGTTCATCTTCAATACCGTCTTCGCGGTCGTTGTCTGGTTCGTCCTCCGTCGCCGGCCAGGACTGCGCGCGGAGGCAGATGGGGCTCACCCCCACCCAGAGTCCGAAGCCGACGGCGGAACGACCATCCGTCTCACACGCTCTCAGATCCCGACCCTGATCGGGCTCATCGCGATGGCGCTGTCCGTGATCATCTTCAGCTGGGATGTGGGCCTGGTGACCATCACGATCTCGGTAGTGCTCGCCGCCATCGACCCGGCCGCAGGCAAGGCCGCGCTGTCGAAGGTCTCATGGTCGATCGTCATCCTCATCTGCGGAGTGCTCACCTACATCGCCGTGCTGCAGGAGGCCGGAACCGTCGAATGGGTCTCGGCCGGCATCTCAGCGATCGGCGTCCCCCTGCTGGCAGCGCTGCTGCTGTTCTACATGTCCGGCCTGATCTCTGCGCTGGCGTCGTCCTTGGCGATCATCGGTGTCGTCATCGCCCTGGCGGTGCCGTTCCTCGAGTCGGGCGACGTGCATGTCGGAGGGTTCGTCGCGGCGCTGGCGATCGCCGCGACCATCGTCGACATCAGTCCGTTCTCGACCAACGGCGCGATGCTCCTGGCCAATGTCCATCCGAGCATCCGCGACCGCTACTACAGACAGATGATCGGCTACGCCGGCCTCATGTGCCTCATCGGGCCAGGACTCGCCTGGGTGGTCGCCGCGGTGCCGACCGTGATAAGCGGCTGAACCGGCGGGGTCGGGGCCCCGCTGCCGCTCACATGTGCCCGGTCGTGATGAACTTCTCGTGCCAGGACAGAGCCTCGGCGAGGATGTGCGGGGTATGCCGACCGGTCGGGTTCGCCGCGATCGCACGTTCGAGGTAGTCGGTGAGACGGTCCCGGTAGTCCGGGTGGGCGCAGTTGTCGATGATCCTCCGTGCCCTGGCCACCGGCGGCAGTCCGCGCAGATCGGCCAG
Source organism: Brevibacterium pigmentatum (assembly GCF_011617465.1). Taxonomy (NCBI): domain Bacteria; kingdom Bacillati; phylum Actinomycetota; class Actinomycetes; order Micrococcales; family Brevibacteriaceae; genus Brevibacterium; species Brevibacterium pigmentatum. The sequence goes on along the minus strand of NZ_CP050153.1, from coordinate 1,363,694 downwards.
GCCCCGTTCGGTGACCAAGATCTGAGTGTCGTGTTCGGTGTGGTCGATATGGCTGGCGAACGGCACGATCGCAGAAATCGCTCCCGCTTTGGCCTGCGAGTTCGACACGAAGAAGTTGAGGTAGGCGTTGCGGGCGAAGTCACCGGAGCCGCCGATGCCGTTGATGATCGACGAACCGGTCACATGCGTGGAGTTGACGTTACCGTAGATATCGGCCTCGACCATTCCGTTGATGGCGATGATGCCGAGTCGCCGGATGGCTTCTGGGTGGTTCGACATCTCCTGGGTGCGCAGCAGGATCCTGCCCTTGTACGACTCGATCCGGTCGTTGAAGTCCGCTGCCCGTTCGGCCGAGAGTGAGAACGCCGTCGCCGACACCGAGGTGAGCTTTCCGCTGTCGATGAGGTCGAGCATTCCGTCCTGGATGACTTCCGTATAGGCGGTCAGTCCCGCGAACTCGCTGTCGGCGAGATTGCCCATCACCGCATTGGCGACATTGCCGATGCCTGACTGCAGCGGCAGCAGTTCCGGCGGCAGCCGATCTGCGGCGATCTCATGGCGGAGGAAGTCAACGAGGTGGCCGGCAATCTCCTTCGAGTCCTCGTCGGCAGGTTTGAACGGCAGGTTCCGGTCCGGAGCGTTCGTCTCCACCACGGCGACGACCTTCGCCGGGTCGACACGCAGATAGGGGTCACCGATGCGCTGCATCGGCTCGAGCAGTTGGATCGGCAGCCGCTCGGGCGGGCGCCGGGTTCCGTAGTAGACGTCGTGGAAGCCTTCGTACCCGCGCGGATGCCAGTCGTTGACCTCGAGGATGATCTTGTCGGCCAGGTCGAGCCATGTCTTCGAGTTCCCGACGGAACTGCCGGGAACCAGCAGACCGTTGGGCAGGATCGCCGCGACTTCGACGACGGCGACGTCGAGATTGCCGTAGAAGCCGAACCACGCCTGCTGAGCCGAATGGCTGAGGTGAGTGTCGACATACGCGGTGTCACCCGAATTGATCGAGGCCCGCATCGCCGGATCGGATTGGAACGGCAGCCGTTTGCTCACCGCGTTCGCTTCGGCGAGTACCCCGTCGAGTTCCGGCGCCGTCGATGCTCCCGTCCACAGTTCGATCCGGAAGTCCTCACCCCGATCGTGGGCGGCCTGAGCACGTGCGGCTACCGCCCCCGGGACTGCCTTCGGGTACCCGGAACCTGTGAAACCGCTCATCGCCACGCGTTGGCCATTGTCGATATGGCGGGCCGCCTCCTCAACGGTGACGGTCTTCGTGCTCAGTTCGGGGCAGGTGATTCTCGACATGACGCGCAGTCTATCGGTCAAGGGACCTCGCTCGCCGAGGCGGCCCCACCACCCGAGGATCGCTGGGTCGGCTCCGCCTCAGTCCCGGTTCGGGACAGTGTCCTCGCCGCGGTCCTTGACGACGCGGAATCCGATGTTCGAGGCCGAGGAATCCGGTGTGTTCGAGGATCGGGCGGCCACCCGATAGCGGTTGCAGTAGGAGTCGTGGCACAGGAACGATCCTCCGCGCATGATCCGTTTGTCTCCGGTGTCGGGGCCGCGCGGATCGGACTGCGGGGAATGCTGGTAGTAGTCGTGGGTGAACCAGTCGGCGCACCATTCCCACACGTTGCCCACGGTGTTGAACAGGCCCAGCCCGTTGGGGGCGAAGTGTCGGGCCGGTGCGGTGCTGATGAACCCGTCATCGAGGGTGTTCGTGCGTGGGAATTCTCCCTGCCAGATATTGCAGTTCCACTCCCCGTCGTTCAGCAGCCGATTGCCCCATGGATAGCGGCGACCCTTGAGCCCACCGCGAGCGGCGAGCTCCCATTCGGCCTCGCTCGGCAGCCGTGTGCCTGACCAGGCGCAATAGGCCTGGGCGTCGTCCCAGCTGATGTGGACGACGGGATGGTCTCTCCGGTTATCGATGGTGGATCCGGGCCCTTCGGGTGCGGCCCAGTTCGCCCCGGAGACTTCGACCCACCAGGGCACGCCCGGGGCCTGCCCGAGGACGTGTGCCCGCGCCCCCGGATTGGTCTCCAAGAGCATGGCGAACACCGCAGAGGTGCCCAGCCGTTCCGCCGTCGTGACGAACCCGGTGTCGGCGACGAACTGGGCGAAATCGTCGTTCGTCACGCTTGTCGTGGCGATGTCGAATTCGGTGAGGTCGACCCGGTGGCGTGGTCCCTCCCCATCGGCGGGATGACCGTCGCCGAAGGGATCTCCCATATCGAAGGTGCCGCCGACGGTGACGAAATCGAAGCTGAACTCAAGGTTCGACTCGGAACTCACGGCACGACCAACCGCAAGATCCATTGGTTGGCTGTCCCCCGCCTCGGCGCGGTTGGTCGCGGGAGCGCAGCATGAGTGGCCGTTCTGCGCTTCGGCGGCGCCGTGATCTCCGTTCTTCGTCACGTGTGGGTGCCCCTTTCGTACCGGGTCCGCCTCTGAGCGGTGCGGACTCTGGGAACACCCTATGACGTCGGCCGATGCCGGGGACAACCCGGTCAGATAGTCAGGCGAAGAGGCTGACTCCGCCCGGTCCCACGAGGCAGCCGACAACGATGAGGACGATGCCCCACAGCAGCTGCTTGCGGAAGAGGGCGAAGATGCCGGAGATGACGAGGATCGCCGCGATGATCCAGAGAATGAAAGCCATGGTTGCTCCTTGACTTGAATACTGTTGACCTCGGTCGAGGTTGGTTCATCCTTGCACAGAAGAACCGGCGAAATGCGACCTTCTTCATCAACACGCCGGTTCGCCTGCAATCGTGACCGGCCCATGACTCTCCCGGTGATTCCCGCCCCTTTCCCACCGATAGCCTCCCTGCGCGGCCGATCCATTCCGGCATCGTCTATAGTGAAAGTTCAGAGCCTGTCACGTCGATCACACCGGCAGGCGCTCTTGCCGGTACCTGAGGAAGGATGCTTGATGTGACCCAGCCACGGACCGACGCCTCTGCCAGCACAGGCACGGGCAACGTCACAGGCACCGGCGACGCCGGAGTCGATACCGGAATCGGGGCCAGGCTCCTCAACGGCGCCGTACGTAGCGGAACCGTGGTAGCGTCTCTTCTGGCCGCCTCGGCGACCGTGTCCGTGATCCTCAACCCTGCACTGGTGACGGTGCTCGCTGTCCTCGTGGTCGCGGCGATCGGCGTGGGACCACGCCTACGTCAAGGTCGGCCGTGGACGCCAGCCGATACGGTCACGGCCTGCCGACTGGGTCTCGTCATCGTCTGCACCTGCCTGATCATCCACTCACAACCGGGCCTGACGTGGGCCGCCGTGGTCGTCGGTTCACTCGCTCTTGCCCTCGACGGAGTCGACGGATTCGTGGCCCGCCGGACCCAGGTCACCGAGGCGGGAGCCGGGTTCGACGAGACGGTCGATGCCCTGTTCATCCTCATCCTCGCGCTCGCCCTCGTCCCGATGTGGGGGTGGTGGACGGCGCTGCCGGGCCTGTACTACTACGTATTCCGCTTCATCACGGCGTTCCGTCCCCAGTGGCAGCAGAAGTTGCCGTTCTCGCAGATGCGCAAGGTGGTGGCCGCAGCGCAGGGCATCCTCCTTATCACTGCCGCTTCTCCCCTGGCTCAAGCTCACGAATGGATCGGCTTCGGTGCGGCCGGACTGGCTCTGGCCGCGCTCACCTGGTCGTTCGGTCGCGATATCATCTGGCTCGAGCGACATGCACGGTGACCACGATCTTTCTTCCTATACTGCTGGCATGACGTCGACGCACACCAGCACCGCCCCGGAACGCCTCGTGACAGGCCCGGTGAGTTCGCTGCCCACGGAGCATGGGACTTTCGCCATCAGGTCGTTCACTCTCGACGCAGTCACCCATGCGGTGCTGACGATGGGCGACCCGGCCGGTTGTGACCGACCGTTGGTCCGGGTGCACAGCGAATGCCTCACCGGTGATGCTCTGGGTTCGCATCGGTGCGACTGCGGGGACCAGCTCGATGCGGCGTTGGCTGCGATCGCCGCCGAGGGACACGGGATGCTCGTCTATATGGCCGAGCATGAAGGTCGCGGAATCGGCCTGGCCGCGAAGCTGCAGGCATATGCGCTCCAGGACGAGGGCATGGACACCGTCGCCGCCAATCGTGCCCTCGGTCTGCCCGACGACGCCCGTGACTACACTGCGGCGGCTATGATTCTGCGTGAGCTCGGCTGCCCGCGCATCAGGCTGCTGACCTCGAATCCGAGCAAACAGCATGCGCTCGAGGAATTGGGCATCGAGGTCGTTTCCCGGGTGCGGCTGCCCGTGGCCGACCGGCCGGAGAACAGCGTCTATCTCACCACCAAACGGCTGCGGATGGACCACGATATCCCGCCCGCGACGGATACGGAGTCATCGCGCACACAGCTGTCCGGTGTCGACGTGGGTGTCGACGCGGACATCTACACTGCTCTGGCCGCGAACGAGGAAGTCGTCGCCCAGCTCGCACAGAGCCAGGACGGGTTCATCGCGACTCGCACGGGCGATGCCTGCTTCGTCTCCGGAACCACGGACCGGACCCATCTGCACCGGATCCGCGCGCATGTGGGCGCCGTCCTCGTCGGCGCTCAGACCGTCATCGCCGATGATCCGCAGCTCACCGTCCGCGCGGTGCCCGGCACCGACCCTGTCCGCGTCGTCCTCGATCCGTACGCCCGCGTTCCGGCCACGTCGACGGTGCTGAGCACCGGTCCGACACCGACCGTGTGGCTGATCGGCGCCGAGGCGGCTCCCGGTGCAGATGTCAGTGACCACGTCCGTGTGGTCCGTCTTCCCCCGCCGGCATCCCCGCAGGACATCATCGCCGTCGTCCGTGGCCTAGTGGCCGGGTCCATCCTCGTCGAGGGCGGCGGACGCACGGTCTCATCCTTCCTTGCCGCGGGTGCTCTCGACCGGCTGTTCCTCACCACCGCTCCGGTGTTCATCGGAGATGGTGTGCCGGGCATCCGCTTCCAAGGGTCCGAGGTGATGGCGCAGGCACTGCGGACACCGTTCCGTCGGTTCGAACTCGGTGAGGATATATGCACCGAATATCTGCTCAGTCCGGCTGCGGCTGCTCATTCGCAGCCGAGTCCGAGCGTGCAGGAACCTGCTTCCGTCGAGTCCCCGCAGCCCACACAGTGACGATACCCGGCAGCGTGGAAATCACCGCAAGCAGGCCGTAGCCGGTCGAGGCCGTCACTGCAGTATCCATCGACACGGAGATTCCGGCTGCGATGAGGCTGACGCTGATTTCGCGCACTCCCCATCCGCCGACGCCGATCGGGATGCTCATCGCCGCGAGTCCGACGACCGCGAGCACCGGCACGACAGGGCCACCGAGCGCCGCCATGGCGATGAGGAAGAGCACGAAGAGAGCCGCCATTCCCAGGGCCGAGGATGCCCAGATGGAGAAAGTGCGCTGCCAGTCCATTCCGCGCATTCCCCACACGGAGATGACCAGAGTGGCCACGGAGACGGCTGCGGCAATGAGTGCCAGTCGGCCGGAGACGTCGATGAGACAGAGGGCGGCGGTGGCGAAGAGCAGCGTCGTCGTGCTCAGTCGTTCGGCGCCGACGGCAGCCAGCGGTGACAGCCACTTCTTCGGCCCGGTGTGCCGGTAGACGGCCACTCGGGCGGCATCACCGCCGAGTCCGCCGGGCAGCACCATATTGAGCAGTGACGAGGAATAGCAGTCGGCGAGCGCCCGTGACCACGTGATGGCGGTGCCTCTGTGTGCGAGCAGCAGCGTCCACCGCAGCGCTTGGGCGCCGGTCATGATGAACCCGCAGGCGAGGGCGGTCAGTACTGTCCAGACGTTGAGGACCTGCCATCCGTCGACGAGTGCTTGAGCGCCGACGACTCTCACCGTCAGTGCCAGCAGTGCGACGGTGATGGCGAGCATGAGAGCCCTCTTCGCCCAGGTCATGTCACTTCTGTCCGGTCGGTGGGGTGGTCGCACGAACAGTTGAGGTATGTCGTCCGCGGTCGGTGGCGTCGATGAGCACATCGAGATGGTCAACCCTGACGCGCAGTCCCGAGTCCAGCTGTGCCCGCCGCTGCGTCCACCAGTCCCGTGCAGCCGAGGCGAGCGCAGGGTCCTCCTCAACAGCTGCGTCAAGACGTTCGGAGAGGAACCTGCTGAGGAAGGTTCGGTCGTCTGGGGCCGCGAGACGCCAGGGGCTGGGGCCGTCGAGTGCGGTGAGTCCGTGTCTGCGGGCGAGGCTGATGAGGCGATCGGGTGCGTGGTGGCCGAGCCTGCCGTCACGGTGCTGATGGGCAGTGAAGGCTGCATCGATAGCTGCGTCATGTGGATGGGCCGGATCGAGCTCCCACCCGCCGACGATGCTGAGCAGGAACAGTCCGAGGCCGTCGTGGTCAGCCAGAGAGCGAACGACGGCGGTGAGGTCTGTTTCGGTGAGGACGTCGAGGAGGGCGCTGCAGGTGAGCAGGAGCTTCGATCCCTGGAATTCCGAAGTAGTGAGCAGCTCGGTGCTGAGGGTCGGGAGGGCGTCGATCGGGGCACAGATTGTCCGGGCATGAGGAAGGGCCTTTGCCGCCAGACCGAGGGAAGCTTGGTCGGAGTCAAGGAGGATCCAGTTGATCTGCCAGTCGGGCAGGCGAGCGCGCAGAGCAGCGTCGAACCACAGTGCGGAGTTGCCGGTGCCGGCTCCGATGTCGATGGCCAAAAGTGACTTCGAGTTCGACTCTGTTCCATCCCGCAGTCGGGCAACTGCATCATCGAGCAGATGCAGCGACTCCTGGCGTGCTTCGTCATCGGCGGGGCGGCGCAGGTCCAGCCAGTCGGGTTCGGCCGCAGTCACGAGGTGCTCCTCTGTTTTCTGTCCGCCGCTGCGGGCGGTCCGTGCTGTTCTGCCGAGGCAGGTGGCGCGATCGGACGCGTGTGCTCGGCGGTGACGCGCAGAACTTCGGCGGCGGTGTCGGTCCAGGAACGTTTGACGTGGAGACGATTCCGGCGGGCCGATTCGGTCAGTTCGGTGCGGAACTCGTCGTCGGCCACCCAGCGGTGCAGCGCATGTGTCCACGCGCCGACGGTGCGGGGCAGGCCGAGTCCGGCTCCCAGGGGCTCTTCGGCTCCGGTTCCGGCGGTGACGAAGGCGGGGATTCCGGCGGCGGCTGCCTCGGCGACGACCATCCCATAAGCCTCCGAGCGTGAGGGCAGAAGCAGCAGGTCGGCGTTGCTGTACAAGGCGTCGATCTCGGTGGGACTGAGTTCTCCGACGATGTCGGCTCTGCCCGCGGGCAGGTCGTTGCATGCCGACTGCAGCCGACGACCGTATTCTGCGTCGACTATCGGGCCGGCGAAGGTGACCCGCAACGACTCTTCCGCGGCTACCTCATCCAGTGCTGCTTCCTGCACGCAGGCGTCGGGTCGTGCTGTCTCCGTCGCCATCAGTTCTGTCAGTGCTTCGGCGATGAGCAGCTGTCCTTTGTTCTCCTCGATGGCGCCGATGCACACGAAATGCGCTCCTCCACCGCCTGAGCTCTGTGGGCGTGCCGGGTTCCCGGGCACGGCAGCCTCGGCGCGGATCCCGTACCGGGATTCCAAGCCCGCGGCGGTGAACCGGCTCGTGGTGATGACGGCGGGTACGGCGCTGATGACCTGCCGTTCGCGGTCACGGCCCGCATTGTCGTCAGCGTCTGCCAGGCAATGGATGAGAGGGATGGGCGAACCCTGCTCGGTGCGGTTCGCGTCTCCAGGATCGGTCATCACCTCGGGCAGTGCAGTGGCGATGAGCCCGTCGAGGAGGACGGGTCCGGCCACTGCGGCCAGGAGATCATGCACGGCCACTGACTCGGCTGGTCCCGGTTCAGCCCAGTAACCGGGCACCGAATGGAGCACGATCTGGGATCCGGCCGCCTCGGCGAGTGCGCGGTTGAATGCCGCTCCCCCGCTGATGCGGCCGAGGTCGGGTTCGATGAGGTGAAGGCTCACGCCCGCTCCGGGACGGTGTACGTGATCGCTGCGCGCGGATTCTCCCGCAGTTCGATGCTGATGCCGATCTCGGGGCGGTCCGCCAGTGATCCGGCCAGGCGTTGTCCGATATATTCGGCAACGGCTTCGGTCGTGCTCAGCTTCCCGGTGAAGTCCGGGTGTTCGTCGAGGTTCGCGTAGCGCAGAGGGGTCAGAGCCGCGTCGAGCAGGGTCATAGCCTCACCGATGTCGAGGACGACGGAATGCTCGTCCAGGCTCGGGCGGGTGAAAGTCGCCGAGACTTCGAGAGTGGCGCCGTGGACACCTTGGGCGGGTCCGAAGAATTCGTCGGGCAGGCTGTGGGCGATCATCACATGGTCGTTGACGGTGAGTCCGAACATCGTCTTCTCTTTCCTCTCGGGGTATCGGTTGGGTTCTTCGCCGCCGGGCTGCGGATGCGTGCGGTTCAACGCTTCTGCAGTGACCGGGAATCGGTCAGCGGGTGTGGGCGCCCGTAAAGTCGATGACATGACAGAGTGCGGTGCGGGCGAGGCCGCTGCCGTCACCGTCACTGCCGCCGCTGAGTTCGTCAATGATCGTCGGCAGCTCCGTCCAGTCGGAGACTCCGGTGATCAGGGCATCGAAGCGGTCATCGTTCAAGGCTGTCAGGGCCGCGCGCATCCGTTGGGCGCGGGTGCGGCGTGCTCGATGTCCGGCGGCGACCTCGCCGACCTGTGAGGCGATGATGCTCAGCCGGCGGGCGTGAAAGTCTGCGCCGAGCGGCACGCTGGGGCTGTCGCTGCCGTACCAGGATGCTTCGATCACGGTGCCGTCGTCGCCGGTGATCTCGAGTCCGCGGGCCAGTCCGGCCTGGTTCCCGGAGGTGTGGATGACGAGGTCGCAGTCGGAGGAGGCGTCGTCCGGTGCGACCGCGGTAAGGCCGAGGTCAGTGAGCAGTGTGCGCCTGTCTGGATCGGTCTCGACGATTTCGAGCCGGTCGAGCGGCATCCGGGAGGCCAGCAGCGCGGTGGATGTGCCGATCATGCCCGCTCCGATGACGGCGACGCGGTCGGCGAAGCGCGGCGGCTGCTGCCAGAGGATGTTGAGACCGGTTTCGACGGCGCCGGCCAACAGCGCTCGGTGGTCATCGATGTCATCGGGAATGAGGTGGACATCCTCGGTGGTCACAATGTGGTGGGAGTGATGGGGCAGCAGGCCGAAGACCCGAGCGCCGATCCACTCGCGCGGTCCTTCGTCGACGACACCGACGCCGAGGTAGCCGTACGACACCGGGAACGGGAAGTCCCCGAGCTGGTTAGGAGCCCTCATCAGGTCTTCGACGCGGGCGGGGATGCGGCCGGTGTGGACGAGTGATTCGGTGCCTTTCGACACCGCCGAGGCGGTTGTGGTGATCCGCAGCTCGCTCTCTGAGTCGGGGTTCGCGTGCGGGGTGGGCACTTCACGCCAGCCCCCTTGCCGGGCGGCTTCCGTCCAGTACTGCCAAGCCATGCTTCGATCGTACAGGTGCCCCTGCCCCGCAGCGGACCCAGGCGACGCCCGTGACCGTGATCAGGCTGATAGCCGACGACCGGACCACTACCCTGTGGCCATGACTGATTTCCTCAAACTGCGGAAGTCCGCCCCGGACGGGTTCTTCGCCGCCGAGGCCGCTGGGCTGAGATGGCTGGCCGAACCGGGTGTGGTCCCGGTCGTCGACGTCGTCGAACATGGTGCGGATTTCCTGCGGCTGCGCCGCCTCGGAGAGACCGGTCCCACCGCCGAGGCGGCCGCCTCCTTCGGTCGCGACCTCGCTCGGCTCCACGATGCGGGTGCTCCCGGTTTCGGATGGGCACCGGCACCACAGTCATTCTTCGGCCCCCTCGACAATCCCTTCGAGGTGCCCGCCGAGTCTGTCAGCGACTTCACCGAGTACTGGGTCGAGCAGCGCCTCCGCCCGTTGGTCACGGCGGTTGCCGGGGACCTCACAGGCGCGGATCGGGCCACGGTCGCCTCGGCGATCGATGCGATCTCATCCGGCGCCTTCGCCGGGATCTGCGGCGAAGGCGAGGAAGCACCGGCACGCATCCACGGTGATCTGTGGGCGGGCAACCTCATGTGGACACCGACCGGGGTGACGCTCATCGATCCGGCCGCCCACGGCGGTCACCGACTGGAAGACCTCGCGTTGCTCGCCCTTTTCGGTGCCCCGTTTCTCGAGGAGATCTTCTCCGGCTACGAACAGGCCCACCCGATGCCGGACGGCTGGCGGGATGACCTGCCGGCGCACAGCTTCTTCGCTCTGCTCGCTCATATCCGTCTGTTCGGGCGCGGATTCCTCGGGCAGACGGTCAGCGCCGCCCGGTCGATCATCGCCCGGGCGGAACAGCTGCACCGGTGAGGTCACTTCAAGGAGATCTCCACCGGGTCGGAGAACAGTCCGCCGGCGAAGGTCAGCTTGTTCGGGTCGGCGTCTTCGGGCACGTCGAAGACGAGGACACCCTCGGCGGTGTTTCCGGGGTTGATCTCTTCGAGGAAGAGGATGTTGTTCTCGGCCGCATAGATACCGGCTTCTGAGTCCGCAGAGTAGGTGTTGCCGGACTCATCACCGAGTTTGATGTCGTCTTCGAAGAAGAAGTTCGGATCCGATCCGGTGTTCTTCACCGACAGTTCGATCTGGACGAACTGTCCCTGTGCCTTGGCGTTGAGGAATTCGTCGCCGACCTGTGAGACTCCGTCTTCGACCTTGGCGACGGTGATCTCCCAGTCATCGGCGGCCACGGTGTCTCCGATTCCATACGATGCTTCCTCCGCAGGCTTGTCCGCAGCCTCCTTCTCCGCGGACTCGCCCGACTGCTGGGCGTCGGACGAGCCGCTCTCCGAGGTGCCGGTGTCCTCTCCCCCGCCGCCGAGCGCGCTGGCAATTGCGATGACGACGATGACGACGAGCAGCCAGAACCACCAGCGTTTGAGCAGCGGTTTCTTCTGTTTCGGCGGCTTCTGACCGTAGGGCTGCTGCGGGTAGCCGCCGGTCCCGTAGGCCGGTGCGTTCTGTGCCGGTCCCCACTGCTGGGGGCCAAAGTTCTGCGGCGAGGTCTGGTGCTGGGCGTTGTGAGGGGGCTGGTGCTGCGGGGACCACTGATGCTGGGGCTGTGGAGACTGCGGCGGCTGCGGGGTGTTCTGGGGATTCTGGGGATGGGACATGACGCTCCTTCGAAGCTGGATCTGGCTGACTGCTCCAGCTTCGTCCCGTCCGCGCCTCGGCGCGTCCGCAATCGGGCTGGATCCCGCCAGCCGATCGGTTGACCTTCTCCAGCCGGAAGGTGGACTACGCGTGTCAGCCCCCGCGGTTACGATTCTCTTGTGTCAGAACAAACCGTCCCTCGCCGCAGGATCCCGCGCGGTGTGCGCATCGCCGGCAGCATCCTCATCGGCGTCATCGCCTATCTCTTCGGGTTCTTCACCTCGTCGATGGCGCTGACCGCGAACGCCTGGGCTTTCTCCGACGGGGAACTCAACGACACGGGGCTCGTGGCCGTCCTGCTGCTGTTCCTCGTGTGGGGACTCGTCTTCCTCCGACACAGATGGCCCTGGGTGCCTTTCGTCGCCGGAGCACTGCTCACAGCGGGGTGGGGCGATGCGCTGATGCTCCTCATTGCAGTCTTCCACCTCGTCATCCGAGCACCCCGACGGCAGGCGATCATCGCCTCGGCGGTGAGTACCGGACTGATGGCGTTCTCCACGGTGAGGATGTGTCTGGCACCGCCGGAGCACAATCCGTTCAGCATCTTCTTCCTGCCCGACCCGGCACAGGTCACGGGACTCGAGGCGACCATCCCTCCGGAGGATTCGCACCTGGCGATCAGAATCATCACGATCGCAGCCGGCGTCATCGGATTGTGTACGGCGCTGGGGGTCGGCGCGCTTCTGCGTCGGACGCGGAGGATGAGAGCGGTCGAGTCGATCGCCGAACGGCAAGCACAGCGCAATGAGTCGCTCACGGCCGAGATCGCGCGGCAGTCCGAACGAGAGCTCTTGGCACGCGAGCTTCACGACACGCTCTCCCACCGCCTATCGGTGATCTCGCTGCACACCGGCGCCCTTGAGGTCGGAGCACAGACCGACCCCGAGGTCGCTTCGACGGCGTCAGCCCTGCGGGAGGAAGCCCGCGCGTCACTGGAGGATCTGCGTCATCTGGTGGGTGGTGTGAGGAACGGCGATCTGGCTGGTCCGCAGCCGGGGCAGGAGAATTCTTCCCCTCCGAGCCGCGCGACGATGGCTGCGATTCCCGAGCTCATCTCCTCCGTGGCGTCCACCGGCACGGTCATCCGTCCGCTCATCGTCATCCAGGACGTGGACTCGTGCCCGCCTGCGCTCGACCGTGCAGCCTATCGCATTGTTCAGGAGGCGCTGACGAACGCGATGAAACATGCGCCGAATCTGCCGGTGACGGTGGACATCGCAGTCTCGGCGGCCCGCGGTATCCAGATCTCGGTGAGCAATCCGCTGCCCAGCCCTCCAGGCCCAGTCGGTGTTCCGCCGCGCCCACGATATGCGCCGGGACCGGGAAGAGAAGCCGGTGCCGGCGCGCCCGATCACGGACCGGGACCGGCCGGTCACCGCCGGGGTCCGCAGGACGCTCAGTTGGGATCGACCGGATCGGGATCCGGTCTGGTCGGCATCCGCGAGCGCACCGAGATGTTCGGCGGCGAAGCGTCGATCGGGGTGTTCGGCAATGAGTTCCGTGTGCAGGTGTGCTTTCGGTCCCTCTCACCCCAGACCTGAGGCGATGCGGAGCAGGGACTTCCGCGCCGCGCCGATCCGTGTCATGGGCCTCGGGTATTGTGACGTTCATGAACCAAGCCGCCCCGATCCGAGTCATGGTCGTCGATGACGATCCCATGGTCATCACCGGGATCAGGGGGATCCTCCAGGCCGCCGACGGCATCGACGTCGTTGCCTCGGCGCTGAGCGGGGAAGAGTCCATCGAGAAGGCGTCTCTGCACTATCCCGATGTCGTGCTCATGGACATACGGATGCCGGGAATCGGCGGAATCGAAGCCACCCAGCGCCTGCTCAACAGCGTCCGACCGCCGAAAGTGGTGTCCCTGACGAGCATGAGCAGCGACGACTACCTCTTCAGGGCTCTCGAGGCGGGTGCCGCCGGATACCTGCACAAGGACATCGGTCCTGTGGATCTCGCCGCTGCGGTCCGCAAGGTCCACGCCGGTGAGCCCATTCTTGCTCCGCAGTCGATGCGACAGGTCATCGCCAAGGTCAGGTCGAACTCCGACCATCGCCTGCAACGGGAGGCTGTGGAGCTGTTGGCAGGGCTCACCGACCGCGAGCGTCAGATCGCCGAACTCGTGGCCGACGGCCTGTCGAATCAGGAGATCGCCGAGGAGACGTTCATGAGTCTGGCTACGGTCAAGACTCACCTCAACCGGATCAACGTCAAACTGGACACGAACAATCGCGTGCGCATCGCCACGATGGTGGTCAGGGCCCGCAGGCACTGACCTCAACAATGCGACTGGTGGTTGCCTCGGGGAATCCTCGCAAGAATTCACCGTTTCTTTATCCCCCACAGCAGAAGTGATTGCCCATTCCGTCTAAAATCGACTCTGATGGTTGCTGAACGCTATGTCGAATCCGAGAAGACGATCAGCAACCCCTCAGATCGCAGTCAGTGGACGGAACGAGCACAGGGGTTGCTGTCTTGGGCAACCTCATTCTGGGTCTTGGCGATCGGCTTCGTCGTCGTCACACTCGCCGCAGCCGGCCCTCTGCGAGTCTGGGACTACAAGCTCAATCGACGATGGCTCTACCTGTTCGAGCCCGACCTCGTCTGGTTCTTTCAGCACATCCTCGATCCCATCGCAGGCCAGGCAGTCTGTCTTCCCGTCCTGGCGATCACTGCAATCGTCCTGGCACGCAAACGTCGGTCCTGGCGGCCGATCGTCTTCGCGATCGCCGTCGAAGCAGCTTTCTACCTCGGCGTCGGTTCGCTCAAGGTTCTTCTCGCCCGACCGTCGACCACCCTGCACGACCCGCGGTTCTTCCACGGCGGTCTGATCGAAATCGGCGGCCGTGGAATCAGCTACCCGTCCGGGCACGCGGCCGAAGCAGTACTTATCTACGGCGCGGTCGCCTACCTCATCGCCACCTACAGCGACGTCTCCACCAGAACCGCGCAGCTGCTGTGGTGGGGCGTCGCCGCCGTCAGCGTGAACTCCGTGGTCGTGTCCTTCGCCCTCGGCTGGCATTGGGCCACCGACCTCATCGGGGGTCTGCTGATCGGCGGAGTCTTCCTGCGACTGCTCATCATCGCCGACAGGCGATTCACCGATCTCAGTACTTAAAAGCTTTCACAGCCAGGAGTCATCGAGGTCGGCGAACGTCGTCGCCTTGCTTTCGACAAGATCGAACCACGGCCCGGTCTGCGGCAGTTCGTGAACGAGGAAATACCGCGCCGCGGCGATCTTTCCCTTGAGGAACGCCGAATCGCCACGGTCACCGGCGGTCGCTTCGGCAGCCATCCCCTGCTGCAACCACAGCCACGCCATCACGGTGTGTCCGACCGCTTCCAGATAGGTCCACGCGTTGTCGAAGGCCACCGTTGGGTCTCCGCTCGCCCACACTGCGGCGGTGACGGATTCGATGCGATCCACGGCTGACGCCAGGGCAGCGGTCTCGGCGGTCCAATCAGAACGGTCGGCCGCCTCGGCGAGGGTCTCCCGCATCTTTCCCAGCAGCACCTGCAGGCCGGCCCCGCCCTTCATGATGACCTTGCGGCCGAGGAGATCCTTGGCCTGGATGCCGTGCGTGCCCTCGTGGATCGGATTGAGCCGATTGTCGCGGTAGAGCTGTTCGACATCGTGATCGCGAGTGTATCCCGCACCGCCGAGCACCTGAATGGCGTGGTCGTTGGCTTTCAGGCACCACACGCTCGGCCAGGTCTTGACGATCGGGGTGAGCACATCGAGCAGCAGTGCCGCACGGTCACGCTCGGCCTCGGAATCAGCAGTTTCGGATTCGTCGAGCAGACGCGCGGCATAGAGGATGAGCCCGAGCCCGCCCTCCACGTAGCTCTTCGACGACAGCAGCATGCGCCGGACATCGGAGTGTTCGACGATCGGAACCGGAGGAGCATCGGCTGCCTTGGCACCGTCGGGACGACCCTGGCGGCGGTCGCGGGCATAGCGGAGGGCATCGAGGTACCCGTGGTAGCCCAGTCCGACCGCACCGGCTCCGACACCGATTCGAGCCTCGTTCATCATGTGGAACATGCAGGCCAGTCCCTGGCCCCGCTCCCCCACGAGGTAGCCGACCGCACCGGCAGAACCGGCCGGAGTGTGTGCGCCCTCGCCGAAGTTGAGCAGCGTGTTCGTCGTTCCACGCCATCCCATCTTGTGGTTGAGCCCGGACAGGACGACATCATTGCGCTCACCGAGGCTGCCATCGTCGTTGACGAGGTACTTCGGGACCAGGAAAAGGCTCAGACCTTTGACACCTGGCTGGTCACCCTCGGCACGGGCCAGGACGAGGTGGACGATGTTCTCCGAGAGTTCGTGGTCACCGCCGGAGATCCACATCTTCGTGCCGTGGACGCGGAACGCATCGTCGCCGCTGTCGGGATCCGGTACAGCCTTCGTCGTGACGTCGCCCAGCGAGGAGCCGACCTCGGGTTCGGACAGGCACATTGTGCCGAAGAAGCGGCCGTCGAGCTCGGGCACAACGTACTTCTCGATCTGCTCCTCGGTTCCATATTCAAGCAGCAGATTGGCGTTGGCCATGGTCAGCATCGGGTAGCTGGCGGTGCCGATGTTGGCCGCCTGGAACCAGGCGAAGCAGGCCTTCGCGATCGTCTGCGGCAGTTGAATGCCGCCGACGCTCTCATCCATCGTCGCCGACAGCAGGCCGATGCCGGCGAACTGGTCGAGTGCAGACTTGATCTCGGGGATCAGCGTCACTTCGGTGCCGTCGAACCTCGGTTCGTTGAGGTCGGACTTTCGTGCATGGGTCGCGAACCGCTCCTTGGCAAGCTCCTCGCTGGCTTCGAGCACGGAGTCGAAGACCTCACGCGAATGGTCGGAGAAGCGAGGTCGGTCGCAGAGTTCGTCGACCTTGAGCCAGTCGTAGAGTTGGAATTCGATGTCCTTGGCGGAGAGGATGGATTCTGTCGCAGTCGTCAAGACGCCATTGCCTTTGCTCTGTTCAGTCACGAGACCAAACTAAAGTTAAACGTTCGTTAAGTAAAGCGATTCGCCCTCTCACAGTGCAAGGGTTTGGCTATTGATCAGTTGTGAGGTCCGCCAAACGCTCCTCATCCCTGGGTTTCGGCCCCCGCGAGAGCTATAATTCTCTCTACAATCTGCGTGGGAATGGGGCGAAGGATCATGACCGCAGAAATGAATCGATCGTCGAAGTTGGCCGACATGATCGAGCAGATCTCGAAGGCGTTCAAGAGCGCCAACATCGGCCAGGGGCAGAAGGTCGGCTACCGCGAAGACAGCTCTGAAGAACGGCTGCAAGCCACGGCTGAGCACGAAGGAGTGAAGCTCTACCGCAATCCCGACGGCTCGCATCTCGCCGTCGACGAATCCCACTCGAGTTACGATGACTGAACATCGGCTCAGTATCCGGCGCTGCGTCTGCAAGCGAGGCACCCCCTGGACGAATCAAAGAAAACGACTATGGTCACGAGTACAGCGTCTTCGCAGCAGTGAGGTGGTGACAGATGACCGACCAGACTGATTCACAGAAGAAGGTCGACAAGATCAACGACAAGCTCGACGAGCTCGGGGCGAGGGCCAGCGGACCCGATGTCGCCTATGGTGCGACTCCCGGATATGCCGACGATGTATCCGAAGAGGACCTGGAGAAGCTCGCCGAAGCGGAAGGTGTGACCCTCCGACGCCTCCCGGACGGCTCGCATGAGGCGATCGACGAGTCCGCCGTGACTCCATCCTCGGACACTTCGAACGCCGAGGATTCGTCAGCTGAGAGCTGATTCGTCGGCTCGAACGAACATCGACAACCCGGTACATGGTCATCCATGTGCCGGGTTTCGCTGTGTCCCAGGTAGGATCGCCAGGGCCCTGATGCCACGCCGACAAGTCGGCGGAACAACGATGCTGAAATGAAAGGCAGAGCCTATGCCCTCCCCCACTGCCTCGCCGGCGCAGACGTCTGATTCGAGGCCGCAGCCATCGGGTTTCCTGCGGATCCTCCGCAATTACCGCTTCCCGCTCTTCATCCTCACAGGGGTGGTCATCGGCGCGATCATCGGCCTCGTCTTCGGGGAACGTGCCACCGTCATCAAACCGTTCGGCACGCTGTTCATCAACATGATGTTCACTCTCGTCGTGCCGCTCGTGTTCTTCTCCATCGCCTCCGCGGTCGCGGGAATGTCCTCGGCCGCGCGACTGGGCAAGATCATGGGCAGCATGCTGGGAGTCTTCGCCGTCACCGGCATCATCGCCTCCATCGTCATGGTCGCCGCGCTGCGCATCTTCAACGCCACGGACGGCGTCCAGGTGGAGATGCAGGAGCCGGAGAACGTCGAGGGCGTCGGGTCCATCGGCGACCAGCTCGTCCAGACCGTCGTCGTCGACGACTTCTCGAAGATCCTCTCCGCCGAGCACATGCTCGCACTCATCGTCTTCGCCGTCATCGTCGGCTTCGCCACCAGCAGGATCGGCGACGCGGGCAAGCCGTTCGCCCAGTTCCTCAACTCCGGCACCGAGGTGTTCCTCAAGTTCACCTCGATCGTGATGTACTACGCCCCGATCGGCCTCGGTGCCTACTTCGCCGCTCTCATCGGTGACCTCGGCTCCCAGCTCGTCGGGGACTATGTTCGCGCTTTCCTCGTCTACTACCCGGTGGCGATCGCCTACTTCATCCTCGCGTTCACGTTCTACTCCTTCCTCGCCGGCGGCCGCCGAGGCGTGTCTCGGTTCTGGGGCAATATCCTCGAGCCCACGGCGATCTCCTTGGGTACGTCGTCCTCGGTGGCGGCGATCCCGGCGAACCTGCGTGCAGGAGAGAAGATCGGAGTCCCCCGCGACATCCGGGAGACGATCGTGCCGATCGGTGCCACGATCCACATGGAAGGATCGAGCCTGTCCGCGATCCTCAAGATCGCCTTCCTCTTTGCCGTGTTCCAGCGCGAATTCTTCACCCTGGAGAACATCCTCATCGCCATCGCCGTGGCGCTGCTGGCCGGCATGGTCATGGCAGGAATCCCCTCCGGCGGCTTCATCGGCGAGCTCATGATCATCACCCTCTACGGCTTCCCGGCCGCGGCACTGCCGATCATCCAGATCATCGGAACCGTCATCGATCCCCCGGCCACCACCGTCAACTCCGTCGGCGATCAGGCGAGTTCGATGATGGTCGCCCGCATCCTCGACGGTAAGGATTGGATGGACAAGGCCGACGAGGATGATCACGATTCGGTTCCGTAAGCTCAGTGAATCTGTCACACTCCCGAGCTCGCAGATTCAGACAAGGCTCCTTCTGGCTGAATGTCTCGGAGATGTCATAGGAACGCAATAGAACTTCCGCATTTGCGACTCGGATTCTCAGCATTCGCTCAGACTTGGGGAATCGGTTCTCACCTGAGCTGACGATACTCGTCCCCAGCAATGACCATCGTCTGCAGGAGAATCAGCCCCCCATGTCTGCCATCATCGACCACCACCGCTCTGTTGTCCGCCGCACGGTCGTTTCGACAGTTGCCGCCGTCATCGCTCTCGGTGGGGGTCTCCTCGCCACCCAACCCGCCGGCGCCGCGGTCAGTCAGCAGTCTTCCGAGGCCTCCAGCACCAGCGCCTCCGAAGCCGATGTGCACAGTGTCGGACATCCGAAGGCTGCAGCGAAGTATGCCGACGAATTCATCTCCGCGTGGGCGGCAGACGCGCGTGATGACCTCAACAAGCGGGCCACACCTTCCGCTCTTGAGGCCCTCAACGAGCATGGACGTGCGAACGTGAAGGAGTGGAAGCGCATCGCCGCTGACGGGGACGCAGAGAAGAGCACCGTGGTGTACTCAAACCGAGTCACCGGAGCCCTGCTCGTAGTGCACGTCGACAATCGAGCGGCTGATGACAAAGCCGATCATGCCGTCCGCTCCGTCCGATTGACACGCTGAGTTCGGGCGCGTGAGCGGCGGGTAGACTCGGGAACCATGGTCGCCCTGAATGAAGTCCCGCGCCGTCGCTACACCGCGGGGCCGACGCCTCTCCAGCATCTGCGGAGCCTGTCCGCCGAACTCGGCGGACCGCAGATCTGGATCAAACGCGATGACCAGCTGGGACTGACTCAGGGCGGGAATAAGACGCGCAAACTCGAGTTCCTCATCGCCGACGCCCGGAATCAGGGCGCGGACACGCTCATCACCGTCGGCGGGGTGCAGTCCAATCACTGTCGACTGACCTTGTCGGCTGCCCGCGCCGAGGGCCTCGACTGTCACCTCATCGTCGAAGAGGATCTCGGACCGGACGGCACCTCGCTCGGCCCGGCAGGGTCGAACCCGCCGGGGTACACGGGAAACTTCCTGCTCTTCGATCTTCTCGGCGCGGATTCGGTCACGGTGCTCGGCCACGGGGCCGACCTCCTCGGCGAGGCTGAGGTTCTGGCCGAGAAGCTGCGCGGCGAGGGCAGGAAGCCTTACGTCATCCCGGTGGGCGGGTCGAATCCGATCGGTGCGCTCGGTTACGTCGACTGTGCCGTTGAGATGCTCGACCAATTCGCCGAGGCGGGGCTGGATTCGCCCACGATCGTCACGCCCAGCGGTTCGGCCGGAATGCAGGCCGGACTCATCGTCGGCCTCCACAGCGCAGGAAGCGATGCTCAGGTCATCGGCATCAACGTCAGCCGGATACAGGCGGAGCAGGAACCGAAGATCGTGAACCTCGTCGACTCCACGGCGCAGTTCCTCGACCTGCCCACGGTCCCTCGCGCAGCCACAGTGGGACTCGGCGATTATGTCGGGACGGGATACGCTCTGCCGACCCCCGGGATGGTCGAAGCTGTGCGTCTCTTCGCCCGCACCGAGGGCATCGTCCTCGACCCGGTCTACACCGGCAAGGCAGCGGCCGGCCTCACCGACCTCATCAGATCCGGCCGTTTCTCTTCCGATGACGCGGTCGTCTTCGTCCACTCCGGCGGAGTCCCCGGACTCTACGCCCGCGCCCAGGCGTTCGCCTGAGCACCTCCCACCACCCGCCATCGACGGAAGGCAGACAGATGACAGTTTCGACAGCAGACCTGTGGGACGAACGCGGCGACGAGCTCTATTCGATCGCTCTGAACTTCGGCGACTTCGGAGCCAAGACCTCATTCTCCGGCCCGGCCCGCACCATCCGCTGCTACCAGGACAACGGACTGGTCAAGCAGACCCTCAATCAGCCCGGCGACGGCGCCGTGCTCGTCATCGACGGTGACGGATCGATCGCCACCGCCCTCATGGGTGACATGATCGCCGAGGCAGGAGTTCGAAACGGCTGGAACGGTGTCGTCATCAACGGTGCCGTCCGTGACCGTGAGGCTCTGGCCGAGATGGAGTTCGGCATCAAGGCTCTGGCCAGCAACCCGCGCAAGAGCGCGAAAGACGGTGCCGGTGAGATCGACGTGACCGTGGAGATCGGCGGCGCGACGATCCGCCCGGGAGCGATGGTCTTCGCCGACGCCGACGGCGTTGCCGTCGAGAAGTAGGGCGGCAGAGACTCAGCGGTGAATGGTGTCGAAGCTCTGTTCGGCTGAGTCCCAGATATCGGCAACAGCGATCTGACCATCAGCGGTGAGCTCTTCGACAGTCGACCGGTCGTAGAGGTACGCCCACTCCCCTACCGACACAACTCCGGTGACCACGAGGATGTCATAGTCGAAACCCGCCCGTGACGTCGCTTGGACGATGAACGCCGTAGCTTCCAAATCTTTGACTTTGTCCTCAGTCGAGGCGAAGTGGACATGGAGGCGTTCGGGTTCGGCCTCCTGGTTGAAGTCGGGGTTCGTCTCGGATTCGAGACTCACCTCGACACCGTCCAAGGACTGCGCCACATAATCCGAGAGCTCGTCAAGGGAATCGAAGCCCTGCTCCACGACGTCCAGAGTCGGAGTCGTTTCGGGCTCCGACGATGAGCCAGAATCGGAGCCGCAGCCGCTGAGGGCGATGAGCGCGGCGGTCAGGAGCCCGGCGAGAGCAGGGGCGGACTTCGAATCGAACCTCATGGCACCAGCCTATCGGCGGGCGTGCGCTGGTGCCGCATCGACTCAGTCACACAGAGCGTGGGGCTTCAATGGGATCGGGCCCCCTTCGGCGCGGATCGGGGAATAGGACCATCAGTCTCTTTGTTGAATGTTCAACTATATCGATCTAGACTGGACCCAACAGCCCATCCGCTCAGGAGAACAGCATGACTACCACCCCCATCCAGGCACCAAGTTCCACCGCCCCGCAGACACCCGCCGTCGATGGGAAACGACTCAGCGCGGCCACCGGAATGGACGCGGTGACCCTGCGCGTCGGCGACCTCGAGAAGATGTCGAACTACTACTCGAACGCCCTGGCGATGGAACCACTCGAAGAGACCGCCCGCGATGGCGAAGTCCACCGTGTGCTCGGCCGCGGCACCACTCCCCTGGTCAAGCTAGTGTCGACCCCGGACCTGCCCGGCGTCGACCCCAAGCAGGCCGGCCTGTTCCACACCGCGTTCCTCTTCGACGACAAGGAAGCTCTGGCGGCCACCGTCGCCCATGCCGCTCAGAACACGAACAGCACTTTCGTCGGATCCAGCGACCACCTGGTCAGCCAGGCCTTCTACTTCACCGACCCCGAGGGCAACGGCATCGAACTCTACGTCGACCGGGCTCGCTCGGAATGGACGCACTCCATCGACGGAGAGGTCCAGATGGATTCGATCCACCTCGATCCGAACCGTTTCCTCGAGCGTCACCTCAAGCAGGATGTCCTCGCGAACACCGTGGCCGAACCCGGAATCGTCGGCCACGTCCACTTGCAGGTCGGCAACATTCCACAGGCCCGCGAGTTCTACGTCGACGCCCTCGGCTTCGAACCGTCGCTGTCCTCAATGCCCGGAGTCCTCTTCGCCGCGGCCGGCGGATACCACCACCACGTCGCCATGAACACCTGGAACAGCCGTGGCGCCGGTCCACGCGCAGCCAGCCTCGGCCTCGGTGATGTGGCGATCACCGTTCCCGGTCGCGAGGATCTCGATGCACTGGTCGCTCGTCTGCGTGTACACAAGCTCGATTTCGCCGATGACGGACGGTCCGTGCGCGTCGTCGATCCGTGGGGCACTCAGGTCACCTTGGCCACCGGAACCAGCTCTATCGACGAGACCCTGGCGCGGTAACTCAGCGCCGATGGGCATAGTCCCACCGGCCTGAACGAACTGAGGCGGGCGATGCTCTAAGCATCGCCCGCCTCAGTCGTCTCCGCGGCACTCAGCGGCTGTTCCGCACCTGCTCGACTGCCGCCTGTGGATTCAGGGCCAGCCGGCGCAGCAGCTGAGCATTGAGGGCGACGACGATCGTCGAGATCGACATGAGGATCGCGCCCACGCTCATCGGCAGCACGAATCCGACAGGAGCGAGCACTCCTGCCGCCAGCGGCACCGACAGCAGGTTGTACCCGGCCGCCCACCACAGGTTCTGCTTCATCTTCCGGTAGGTCGCCCGAGAGAGTTCGACAATCGAGAGCACGGACCGCGGATCGTCGGAAGCGAGGATGACTCCTGCAGAGCCGATGGCCACATCGGTTCCGGCCCCGATGGCGATGCCGACATCGGCCTGCGCGAGCGCAGGAGCGTCATTGACACCGTCACCGACCATCGCCACACGACGCCCCTCCCCCTGCAGCTCGGAGACCTTCGCCGCCTTGTCGGCGGGATGAACGCCGGCAAAGACACGGTCGATGCCGAGCTCGGAGGCCACAGACTGCGCGACCGCCTCGGCGTCTCCGGTGATCATCACGACCTGTGCACCGATGGCGTGGAGTGCATCGACGGCATCGCGAGACTCCGGCCGGATCTCATCGGCCAACCGCAGGGCACCGACGACAGATCCGTCGACGAGCACGTGGAGGATGATGGCACCTTCGGCTCGCCAGGCCTCCGCAGACTTCGCCTCGGGCGCGTCATGCGCCTCGAGCAGTCTGGGACCACCCACCTCGACCGTCTGGCCTGCGATGACGGCCTTGACCCCAACCGCAGGTGACGACGAGAAGTCGGATGCTGTCGGCACGTCGATCCCCCGTTCAGCCGCAGCCGTGACGATGGCTGCGGCCAGCGGGTGCTCGCTGTCGGCTTCGGCCGCAGCCGCCAGGCCAAGCACTTCACTCTCGGCCCGCGTGGCCCCGGCACCCTCGACGACTTCGATGGCGGTGACCGTCGGCTGACCCTTCGTCAGAGTGCCGGTCTTGTCGAAGAGCACGGAATCGACCGTGCGCATCGTCTCGAGCGCGAGCCGGTCCTTGACGAGGACGCCGGCACGGGCGGCACGTTCGGTGGCGATCGACACGACCAGCGGAATGGCCAGACCCAAGGCGTGAGGACAGGCGATGACGAGCACGGTGATCGTGCGCACGACCGCCGAATCGGGCATGCCGATGAGCGACCAGACGACCGCTGTGATGACGGCAGCGCCGAGAGCGAACCAGAACAGCCAGGCCGAGGCTCGATCGGCGATGCGCTGGGCTCGCGATGACGAGCTCTGAGCGTCGGAGACCAGCTTCTGGATACCGGCCAGCGTTGTCTCGCCACCGATCGCGGTGATCTCGACCCGAAGCCCGGAATCGGCGGCGACGGTGCCGGCCACAACCGAGTCGCCTTCGCCGCGTCGGACCGTCGTCGATTCTCCGGTGACCATGGATTCGTCCATATGGGCCGAACCGTCGATGATCCGTCCGTCGGCGGGCACCGAGGCACCGGGTCGAACGAGGACGATGTCCCCGACGACGAGGTCGGATGGAGCGACGCTCACCGTCTCCCCATCGATGATCTTCTCGGCCTCATCCGGCAGCAGCGCGGCGAGACTGTCCAGCGCCGAGGTGGTCAGTGCCAGTGAGCGCATCTCCATCCAGTGACCGGCGAGCATGATCACGACCAGCAGAGCCAGCTCCCACCAGAAATCGAGCTGCGGGTCGAGCAGGCCCAGCGACGACCCCCAGGAGGAGATGAAAGCGACCGTGATCGCCAAAGCAATGAGCAGCATCATGCCCGGACTTCGCCCCTTGATCTCGTCGAGTCCGCCGGCCAGGAACGGCTTTCCGCCCCAGACGTACATGACGGTGCCCAGGATCGGTGAGAGCCAACGAAGCGCACCGAGGAGGCCGGTGTCGGGAACCTCGTATCCGACGAGGTGGCCGAACATCGGGCTGAACGCGACGACAGGGACGGCGATGACGAGCATGATCCAGAACAGGCGCCGGAACTGCGCGACATGATCGCCATGTCCACCGAGCCCGCCATGTCCCGTGTGTCCGCCATGGCTTTCGTGACCGGAGTGCCCATCATGACCGCCGTGGCCGTGATGAGGGTGATCGGCATGGTCCATGTCATCGATGTGTGCCGAGTGGCCCTTTTCAGCAGGAGCCATTCCCTGATGCTGATGATTCTGCTGTCTGTCCATGCCTTCAATTTATACCCCTAGGGGGTATAAATCAACGGTGACGCCGCCCACATGCAATCCCTTGCAACCCTGGCTCGATCGCCTCACGCGCCCTAGCGTCAAAGAATGCCGAACGGCATTCTCAGACCGCGGAAGGAATCACCATGAGAGCAGCACGTTTCCACGCGCGCAACGACATCCGGATTGAAGACATCCCAGAGCCCGAACTGCGTCCAGGCACTGTCGCCATCGACGTCGCATGGTGCGGGATCTGCGGAACGGACCTCCACGAATACCTCGAAGGGCCGATCTTCGTCCCTCCGGCAGGGCACCCCCATCCGATTTCCGGCGAGTCCGCGCCTGTCACGATGGGGCACGAATTCTCCGGCACGATCACCCACCTCGGCGAAGGCGTCACCGACCTGAACGTCGGCCAGAACGTCGTCGTCGAGCCCTACATCATCGCCGAGGATGTCGACACCAGCCCCGGCCAGAGCTATCAGCTGTCGAAGGACATGAACTTCATCGGCCTCGGCGGCCATGGCGGCGGACTGTCGGAGAAGATCGTCGTGCAGCGTCGCTGGGTGCACCCGATCGGCGATATTCCGCTCGACCAGGCTGCGTTGATCGAACCATTGTCAGTTGCCCACCACGCAGCCACACGCTCCGGCGCCGCTGCAGGCCAGACCGCCATCGTCGGCGGAGCAGGCCCGATCGGCCTTCTGACTGCAGCCGTCCTCAAAGCCAAGGGCCTGACCGTCTTCATCTCTGAACTCTCGGAAGCGCGGAAGGCCATGGCAGAGTCAACGGGAGTGGCCGACGAAGTCTTCGACCCCAGAGAATCCGATGTCGCTGAGTCGGTCCGCCAACGAACCGACGGCAAAGGCGCCGACGTCGGGTTTGAATGCTCCTCTGTCCCCGCCGTCCTGGACATGCTCATCGATGCCACCCGTCCGGGTGGAGTCATCGTCAACGTGTCCATCTGGGGACACAGACCTGAAGTCGATCTGCCCAGTCTCGTGCTCAAGGAGATCGACCTCAGAGGCACGATCGGCTACGCCGGAGACCACCCTGAGACGATCCGCCTCGTCTCCGAAGGAACGATCGACCTCTCCGCATTCATCACCGCACGCATCGGCCTGGACGCGCTCATCACGGGCGGCTTCGACGAGCTCATCGACAACAACGAGCACCACGTGAAGATCATCGTAAACCCCCGCGCCTGAGCCATCAGGAACCTCCTCGGCACCCTCTTGACGAGCACTCCGCAGTTTCGAGGGAGCAGAATGTCGATTCAGTCCGCTGAAATCAACATTCCGCTCCCTCGAATTTCTGCATTCACGCACGCGCCTCCGCACTCACACGCTTGGCCCCGCATTCACGCACCCTCCCCGCAGGAGGAACTCACCCGCGTTCGACATTGCATAAACGTGCAGTTATGACACATACTTGCTCATACTGTTCAACTTTGATGCTGATCGTCGACTGCCCTCGGGCATCGCAGTTCGCGTCGAAGTCAATGAGAACCACACACCCTGGCTCCCTGAGCCGGCCTCACTGCGGAGGACCTTATGGACCTGCAACTCATCCTGGCGCTGGTCGCCGGAATCGCGACGATCGTCGTCATCGTGCTCGCGACCCGGCTCGACGCCTTCATCGCCCTGCTCCTGGCAGCGGTCGTCACCGGCATCGTCGCCGGTCAAGACCTGCTCTCGATCGTCGACTCCATCACCACGGGCTTCGGCGACACCCTGGCCAGCATCGGCATCGTCATCGGACTCGGTGTCGGCATCGGCAAGATCCTCGAAGTCTCCGGTGCCGCCGACTCCCTGGCCCGCGCCTTCCTGCGCGCCTTCGGCAAGGGCCGCGAGCCCTGGGCGATGGGCACAGTCGGCTCCCTCGTCTCCATCCCGGTCTTCTGCGACTCCGGGTACGTCATCATGAACCCGCTGGCACGCTCCATCGCCCGTGTGAAGAAGGGCGGCTACGTCACCCTCGCCCTGGCGCTGGGCTGCGGAATGACGCTGACCCACCACATGGTGCCCCCGACTCCGGGTCCGCTGGCAGCCACCGGCATTCTCGGCGCCGATATCGGTGCGGTCATCCTCGCCGGACTCGTCTTCACCGTCATCCTTCTGCCTGTGGTCGTCGTCTACGCCCGATGGATCGGACCGAAGCTCGAGCCCGTGCTCAACGCCCAGGTCAAGCACGACGTCTACGCCGAAGCGGTCGTCGAGCCCACATCCGGTTCCGCCGGAGGCAGCGTCCTCACCGCCGAAGGCGGAGACTCGACCGGCACCGGCTCCGCCCCGGGCACCGGCAAGAAGCCGGGCGCCTTCCTCGGCTTCCTGCCGCTCATCGTCCCGCTCCTGCTCATCGTCGCCAACACCGTGAGCACCGCGATCGACAAAAACGCTCAGGGCGAACTCGCCGGAGACGCCTACGAGCCCTCCGCCTGGGTCGCACCTCTGGCCTTCCTCGGCAACCCCGTCGTCGCTCTGATCATCGGCCTCGTCCTCGCCGTCTATACGCTGCTGCCCCGCGTAACCCCACGCAACCAGGTGCAGAGCTGGCTGGCCGACGGCGCCGCCTCGGCCGGACTCATCCTGCTCATCACCGGTGCCGGGGGAAGCTTCGGACTGGTGCTGCGCGAATCGGGCGTCGGTGATGCCCTCGCCGAGGCGATCGCCTCGATCAGCCTGCCGGCCCTCCTCGTCCCGTTCCTCATCGCCTCGCTCGTGCGTCTGGCTCAGGGGTCGGGCACGGTAGCGATGATCACCGCTGCCTCGGTGACGGCTCCGCTCATCGCCCCGCTGGGACTCGACCCGCTCGTGGCCGTGATGGCCTGCACCGCCGGCTCGATGGTCTTCTCCTACTTCAACGACTCCTACTTCTGGGTCGTCACCCGATTCGCCGGCCTCGACGGAATCAATGCCATCAAGGGCTGGTCGGGAATCACTACCGCCGTGTGGATCTGTTCCCTTCCGCTGCTGTTCGTGCTCGACTTGGTCGTATGAACGCCTCCCACTTGTCCGACTCCGAAATGACCGCAGCCACCTCCTCGACGCAGGCGAGTCCGCGCATCCTCATCGTCGCCGACGATCTCACCGGCGGAAATGCGTGCGGAGCCCTGTTCGCCGAGGCGGGGCTGCGGACGATCACCGTCACCGATATCGGCCCGGCCGGCGGCGTCGACATCAGCGGGCTGCTCGATGATTTCGACGCGGTCGTCGTCAACACCGACTCCCGGCACCTGCCCGCACAGCAGGCAAGTGAGCTCTACGCCGAACTCATCGAAACCGCAGGGGCCGTCGACCTCGTGGCATGCCGCATCGACACCACTCTGCGCGGCAATGTCGGACCCGCCGCGGCCGCCGCCATCGCGGCCCGCAGACGGTCTCTCGCCGGGACCGATGGTCCGCCGCATCGCGTGCTGGGCCTGTGCGCGCCGGCGTTCCCTGCCGCAGGCAGAACCACCGTGCAGGGGCGACAGCTGCTGGGCGGCCGACTGCTCGAACACACCGAGCTCGCCCATGACGTCCGCTCCCCGATGCACACCTCCGTCATCGAGGAGATCCTCGCCGCCGGCACGGATCTCGACAGCCACCTCATCGATATCGCCACCGTGCTGGCCGGACGTGATGCAGTCCGCACCGCCGTGCTCGACGCCATCGGCGAGGGTGCGGACGTGCTCATCGCCGATGCCCTGACCACCGACCATATCGACCTCGTCGGTTCCGTCATCGCTGAGATCACCCAGGACATCGCCGAGGCGGCCGACCCCGGTACCCGCGACCGCGCAGGTCTGGCCGACGGCGAGCAGTTGGACTGGGTGAGCATCGATCCCGGACCCGGCAGCCTCGCGCTGGCCCTGTCCAGGCTGCCGACTCGCGCCGATGGCATCCTCCTCGGCATTTCGGGATCGGCCACCGAGGTCACCCGTGCGCAGCTTGCCGCCGTGGCCGACGACCCCACCGTCACGGTCCTCCGTGTGCCCGCCGACGATGCGGGCCTGCCCGATGTCGAGGACACACTCACGCTCATCGATCGGACCGCCTCGGCGCGGGCGATCATCATCGCCACCGTCCTCGAATCCAGCGATCTGCGCGAACTCACAGATGCCGAATCCGAGCAGACGACACAGCGCCTGGCACTGATCGCCTCAGCGATCATGTCCGCACTGCCGATCTCCGGCCTCTACACCACCGGCGGGGACGTCACCGCCACGGTGATGCGCGAACTCGGGGCCATGGGGATGGAGATCGACAAGGAGATCGTGCCGCTGGCCGTGGGCGGTCGCCTCGTCGGCGGGAGCGCCGACGGACTGCCGATCGTCACGAAGGGCGGGCTCATCGGCGACGCGGGCACCGCCGTCGAATGCCTCGAATTCCTCTCGACCACCGCCCGAGTCAGACGAGACTGAATCGTGCACGACGAACCTCGCACCCCATCGTCCGACAATCACCCGAACCATCTGAGGAAACAGCAATGACAGCACCAGCACTCGCCGTGACCGTGGGCGATCCCGTCGGCATCGGACCGGAGATCACCGCCACCGTGCTCGCGGAATTCGCGGGCAGAGACGACCAGCACGGGATCGCCGTGGCGGATCTGGCCGTGATGAAACGTGCCGTCGACGTCCTCGGACTCGATGTCGAGCTGCGCGCCATCTCCGATTGGTCGACGCCTTCGGCAGGCGAAGGCGTCATCGACGTCTTCGACATCGGCATCCTCGGCGACGATCTGCCCGACTGGGGCGTCGTCGATGCCCGCGCGGGCAAGGCCTCGGTGGCCGCGATCGAGATCGCCACCCAGGCGGCCATGGCCGAGAAGGTCGCCGGCATCGTCACCGGCCCCATCAACAAGGAAGCCGTGTGGAAATCCGGTTCGCAGCACCTCGGGCACACCGAGATGCTCGGTGAGCTGACCGGAGTGACGAAGCAGGACACGATGTTCGTCGTCGAGAACACGAAGGTTCCCGACCACAAACTCCAGATCTTCTTCGCCACCCGCCACATGTCCCTGCGCAAGGCCCTCGATGCCCTCACCATCGACACCCAGGTCGATTCCATCGAACGTGCCCACCGCGCCCTCCAGCTCTACGGAGTTTCTTCGCCGAGGTTGGCCGTCGCGGCGCTCAATCCGCACGGTGGTGAGAACGGCGCCTTCGGTGACGAGGAGATCGAGATCCTCCGCCCGGCCGTTAAGAAGGTCAATGCCGCAGGCGCCTTCGAGGTCGCCGGGCCGATCCCGGCCGACTCCGTCTTCCACCAGGGACTGACTGGCCGCTATGACGGCATCCTCTCGCAGTACCACGATCAGGGGCACATCGCGTCGAAGACCTTCGACTTCGACGGCACCATCTCCGTCACCGTCGGCCTGCCGATCCTGCGCACCTCCGTCGATCACGGCACTGCCTTCGACATCGCCGGACAGGGCATCGCCGACGCGGGCACCATGCGCTCGGCCTACCGCGCTGCTATCGGCTACGCACCGTTCGTCGACGGCATCCGTGCGGAGTACCTGCCGAAGTAGGCTGAAGACGCATGTCCGACCGCGGCGATTCCGCTGCGGTCGGAGGTGCGGACGACGAGAGGGAGACAGATGGCGATCCGATCGGGGACCCAGAAGCGGCGTGACACCATTCTCGGTCTGCTCAAGACCGGCTCATGGAGCATCCCCCGATTGGCCGGGGAACTCGAGACCTCGGAATCGACTATTCGCCGCGACCTGCGCGAGCTGGCCGCAGACGGAGAGATCATCCGCACCATCGGCGGCGCCGCCGCTGCCGGCTATGTCGAACCGCCGTTGGGCGAGCGGATGGAACAGCAGGCCGAGGCGAAGGACGCCATCGCAGCAGCGGCACTCGAGCGGCTCGACGAGGTCGGAGTGCGCACCGTCTTCCTCGACGCCGGTTCGACGACCGTGCGCCTGGCCGAGCGGATCAGGGACCGCAGCGAGCTCACCGTGTTCACCCGCGGCCTCGAGATCGCGTTGGCCCTGGCCCATCCCGCCGGCCCCAAGGTGGTCATGGTCGGCGGCGAAGTTTCGACCCTGTCCCACGGCACCACCGGTGCGCTGTCCGATCATGCGCTGTCGCGCATCCACGTCGACATCGCCTTCCTCGGCGCCGATGCTGTCGATCCGACGCAGGGACTCGGCGAACCGAGTCTCGACGAGGCCCGCACGAAGGAGCTCATCGCCGAGCGAGCCGGAACAGTCATCGTCCTCGCCGACAGTTCGAAGTCCGGCCGTGAGGTCGCCGCTTGGGCGCCGATGCCACTCGGCTGGACGTGGATCGACGAGCACAGCGAGCACCCACGAAGCTGAGTCGTGGCCGGAGGGGCCAAAGGAGTTCGGCCGCCGAATTGAGAAGTGGTTCGGATAACCCGAACGCGGATCCTACTCCTCAACGAGGTTGAGACAAATTCGGCCATCGTTTCAATTTTCTGTCAACACGCTTCCGATAACGATAACTTCACTGTTCCCTGTGAAGCAGACTTGCCGTTCAAATTCCAAATAGGCAGAGCATTCCTCCTGGTCAGACACGTCGACGACGAATATTTCGCTAATGACACGCCGACGATTTGACACGATTCCTCGATTGAGAAGCTGAACACGTGCTCGTAACGTGGCTTCGGTTCGAAAGATGGATCACTTCGACAGTGGTCCACATGACTGGAGGAATTCATGAGTATCCCCAATACTTCAGGATCCGCATCACCCGCTTCCCCACCCGAGCCCGATCTCAAGACGGTGCGCAAAGCCGTCGCCGCCTCGGCGCTGGGCAATGCGACCGAATGGTTCGACTACGGTCTCTACGCTGTCTCGGTCACCTATCTCGCGCAGCACTTCTTCCCCGGCGAGCATGCGCAGCTGATGGCGCTGCTGACCTTCGCCGTATCCTTCATCTTCCGCCCCCTCGGCGGAATCATCTGGGGACCGATGGGCGATCGCCTCGGCCGCAAACGCGTTCTGGCGCTGACGATCCTGCTCATGGCAGGCTCGACCTTCTGCATCGCCCTGCTGCCCAGCTACGACACCATCGGCGTCGCCGCACCCATCATCCTCGTCCTGCTCCGCGTCATTCAGGGCTTCTCCTCCGGCGGTGAATACGGCGGTGCCGCCACCTTCATGGCCGAATACGCCCCTGACAACCGGCGCGGATTCTTCGGCAGCTTCCTCGAATTCGGCACCCTGGCAGGTATGGCCGCCGGTTCGCTGTTCGTTCTCCTCCTGCAACTCGGACTGGGCGAGCAGACGATGACAGACTGGGCCTGGAGGATTCCGTTCATCTTCGCCGGAGTCCTCGGCGTCGTCGGTCTCTACCTGCGCAATCAGCTCGATGAATCCCCTGTCTACGAAGAGCTCGACAACAGCGATCAAGGCAAGTCGGTCAAGGAAGTCTTCGCGACCCTCTTCGCGAACTACAAGAAGCAGCTGCTCGTCCTCGGCGGCATGGTCGTCGCGGTCAACGTCGTCAACTACACGCTGCTGTCCTACATGCCCACATATCTGCAGGACCCGGTCGGCATGAGCCCGAACGCGTCACTGACCGTGATGTTCCTCGCCCAGGCGTTCATGATGATCCTCATCCCCTTCGGCGGAATGCTCTCGGACAAGGTCGGACGCAAGCCTGTCTGGTACTTCTCCCTCATCAGCCTCTTCGTCGCGGCGATTCCGATGTTCATGCTCATGGCCAACGGTTTCGTGTGGGCGCTCATCGGACTCGCTGTCCTCGGAATCCTCTACATTCCGCAGATCTCCACGATTTCCGCGACCTTCCCGGCGATGTTCCCCGGACCTGTGCGCTTCGCCGGATTCGCCATCGCCTACAACGTCTCGACCGCACTGTTCGGCGGTACTGCTCCGTCGATCAGCGATGGACTCATCGGCGCAACCGGAAACACCATCATTCCCGCCTACCTCGTCATGGCGGCATGTGCGATCGGCTTGGTCGCCACGATCTTCATGAAGGAGACCAACGGTGCCTCGCTGCGCGGCTGTGGACTTCCGGAGACGGGCGCGGACGTCGTCCTCGACGAATCGGAGCTCGTCAACGACGCGAAATGATCGTCCCCGCCGCCGGCGACCACCACTGAGAGGCACGGCCATTCCAAGGAGTCAGACCGGCGACACTGCATCGTAACGTCCGATGCAGTGTCGCCGGTCTTCTGCGACGGTATCTGCGTTAGTCTCGGACCATGGTCATGTTGATTCCCGAACAGCCTGATTTCAACGATTCCACCGCCGAGGAGGTCGTGTGGAATGCGCTGCGCCGTCAGCTTCCCGACGGGGTGACGATCATCCACGGCCAACGGCTGACCGGCGACGACAAGGACGTCGAGATCGATCTCCTCATCCTGTGGCCGGGAGTCGGGATCGCCGTCATCGAGGTCAAGGGCGGACGCGTCGACGTCGTCGACGGCAAATGGTTCACTTCCGGTGCCCAAGGAAAGCGCAGCCGTCTGCCCGAACCACCTCTCGAGCAGGCGATGATCGCCAAACATACCCTCGTGGGCTATCTGCGCCCGCGGCTTTCCCGTGTTCCCGGGCCGATCAGCCATCTTGCAGTCCTCCCCTACACGGAGCTGCCGAGAAGCTGGGACCAGGCGGATGCGCCGAGAAGGCAACTCGTCGATGGCACCGAGATCGACTCCCTGGCATCGAAGATCGCTGATCAGCTGCGCTTTGACTTCGACCCCGAACGCCACGACCTCACCGCCGGCCACGAATTCGTCTTGAAGAACCTCCGCAGAACGAACCAAGCGGTCGAGAATTTCGCACTCAAAGCCTCCGAGATCTCCCACCGCGCCGATGCCCTCAGCCGTGAACAGGCGAAGCTCATCCGCATCCTCCGCCACCAGAATCGCGCCGAGATCAGCGGCGGTGCCGGGTCGGGCAAGACCTATCTCGCTCTGCTCAAGGCCAAGGCGCTGACCCAAGAGGGCAAAAAGGTCGCGCTCATGTGCTATTCCCGCGGACTCGGCCGCTTCCTCCAGCTCCACACCAGCCAATGGCCCGACGAAGACAGACCCGCGTTCGTCGGCCTCTTCCACGACCTGCCCATCAGCTGGGGTGCCCCCACGGGCAGCGACGACGACTCTGACTATTGGGAACGGCGGCTGCCCACGATGCTCAAGGACCTCGCCGATGAGCGCCCACGCAAGAGCCTCTTCGACGCGATCGTCATCGATGAAGGCCAGGACTTCAGCCTGCTGTGGTGGGATGCGGTGCAGTCGTGTCTGCGCAACCAGTTGGCAGGCACCCTCTACGTCTTCACCGACGAACGCCAGCGGATCTTCGACCGCCAGGGTGAATCACCCATCACGATGAGCCCCATCCAGCTCGACGAGAATCTGCGCAACTCCGCCCAGATCGTCGCCGGCATCGCCGACCTCGCGCTCGAGCCTCCCATCGCCCGCAACGGGCCCGGCGAGGAGATCAAATGGATGGACGTCGACGCCGACTCGGCAGTCGCCGCAGCGGATGGCGTGGTCGAAGCGCTCATGGACGCCGGTTGGGTCGCCGGTCAGATCGCACTGCTGACCACCGGCTCCAGGCACCCGGTGCAGAAGGAGATCGTCGAGACCGAGGGAATCGCGGCCTACTGGGACCAATTCTTCGCCGCCGAGGATGTCTTCTACGGCCACGTGCTCGGCTTCAAAGGACTCGAAAGGCCCGCTGTGGTCCTCTGTCTCAACGGATTCAGAGACCGACAGCGGGCCATCGATATGCTCTACGTCGGAATGTCGCGAGCGACGACGAAGCTCATTGTCGTCGGCGATCTGAGCATCTTCGACGAGATCTACGACAACTGATCGCTCAGCTCGTCACCGACTCCAGCTCCGGATGGAGCAGATGCCATCCGACGCGCAGAGCGTCAGAGACTACTCCCCCGCGACCTCGAGGAGGACTTTGCCCATCACTGAGCGGCCGTCGAGTTCATTGATCGCCGAGGATGCCTCGGCCAGGGGGTAGGTCGCGTGGATGCGCGGATTCAGTCTGCCCGCAGAGACGTGATCGAGGACGACGTCCCACTGCTCGTGGATATAGCTCGGGTGCCCCCAGGCCGCCCCACCCCAGGCGACACCGTCGACGGAGATGTTCTTGAGCAGCAGACGATTGACCTTGATCGAGGGAATCTCACCAGCGGTGAAGCCGAGAACGAGGAGGCGCCCGAACGGAGCGAGCACCCGCGTCGAATCGGTGAAGCGGTCGCCTCCAACGGGGTCGAAGACGACATCGACGCCCTTGGGATAGAGCTCCTTCGTCGCATCCTTGAACCCATCGGCGAGGACGACATGAGTCGCACCGAGCTCCCGCACCGCATCGGCCTTCGCCTCGGTCGAGACGACGGCGACGACCTCGAGGCCCATGGCCAGGCCCAGCTGCACTGCGGCCGAACCGAGCCCGCCCGCGGCACCGTGGACGAGGAGGCTCTGCCCGGGCTGGGCATTCGCCCGCACACGCAGTGCGAAGTCAGCGGTGAGCACGTTCATCGGCATACCGGCGGCATCTGCCAGAGAGACCGAATCCGGGACCTTCACGGTAGCTTCGTCACCGGCGATGAGGTATTCGGCAAAGGTTCCCTTTCCGGTGATCGCGGCGACCCGGTCTCCGACGGAGTAGCGGGAGTCCGGACCCACCTCGGCAACCACGCCGGAGGCTTCGGAACCCAGGGTGAAGGGCAGGTCATGCTTGACCTGATACATCCCACGGGTCTGCAGCACTTCGGGGAACGTCACTCCGGCGTAGGCGACCTTGACGAGCACCTGGCCGGGCCCCGGAACAGGACGCTCCACATCAAGGTGCTCCACATCATCGGGGCCGGTCAGAGCGGTGACACGAATGGCTTTCATTGATTCCTCGCTATCGTTTTGACGCACGCAGAGCCGCGGCTCCGGTGTCGGCGGTCTTCTCACCTCTATCACACGACGAGGCTATGAGAGTGATCACTCTCACGGCTTGACTCCCCCGTCAGGGATGAATAATGTGAACTCTACTGAACGATTGTTCACTCGGGAAGGTCAAGGATGACAGAATCACCGGCAGGGTTCGACGCGGACAGCATCGGCCGATGGATCGAGCAGAGATTCGGAGTCAGCGATTTCGACGTCGAAGTGATGTCGGTCGGTCGGTCCAACCTCACGTTCACCGTCCTCGTCGACGGCAGCCCCCGCTGGGTTCTGCGTCGTCCGCCGTTGGGCCACGAGGGCGGGAGTGCTCACAACGTCGCCCGTGAAGGCCGGATCATGGCCGCACTCAACGACAGCAGCGTGCCGGTGCCGACTGTCCTCGACATCGTCGATGACCCCGAGGTCCTCGATGTGCCCTTCGTGTTCATGGATCACTGCCCCGGATTCCCGATCAACACTCCTGCCGAGTGGGAGTCGATCCCTGCCGAGAACCGCTGCGATTGCGCCTTCGGCATGGTCGATGCATTGGCTGCCATCCATTCCGTCGATGTCGATGCCGTCGGGTTGTCCGATCTGCGCCGGCCGGGCGGACTCATCGACCGCCAGCTGCGACGCTGGATCGGGCAGGTCGAGGAGATCGCGATGCGCGAGACCCCGATGATCCACGAGGTCCACGATGCGCTCCGCGAGGCCATGCCCGACCCAGCACGCTCACCCGTGGGAATCGCGCATGGGGACTTCAAACCGAACAATATGATCTTCACACCCGATGGTTCGGTCAACGCCGTCGTCGACTGGGAGCTGACGGCCATCGGGGAGGTGCTCACCGACCTCGGCTATTTCATCGCCATGCTCACTGTGCCGGACCAGTACACCAGCATCTGGGTGCCTCGACCCGACGACGGCTTCCCCACCACGGACGAACTCATCGACCACTACCAGGACGCCACCGGCCACGAAGTCCACGATGTCGGCTACTACTCGGCTTTCGCGATGTGGAAGCTGGCCTGCATCCGCGAAGGCGTGTACACGCGACTGGCGACGGGAAAGATGGGCGACCTCGATCTCGACCCCGAAGAGGCCGGAGCAGGAGTCGAAGACCTCGCACGTCAGGCACTCGGTCTGTTGGAGAAGTCATGACCTCGGCCTTGGCAGGCAGGCGGGCAGTCGTCACCGGAGCCGCCGGAGGAATCGGCGCGGCACTGGCCGCTGAGCTCATCGACCGCGGGGCCGCCGTCGTCCTCGCCGACCTCTCCCCTGCCGTCAGCGACACTGCCGCCGGTCTCGGCACATCGGCATTCGCGTGGACCGGGGATGTGTCGTCGGTCGAGGGAATCGGTGCGCTCATCGACTT
The DNA here is from genome assembly GCF_011617465.1 of Brevibacterium pigmentatum. NCBI lineage: Bacteria > Bacillati > Actinomycetota > Actinomycetes > Micrococcales > Brevibacteriaceae > Brevibacterium > Brevibacterium pigmentatum. Next base: position 1,326,864 of record NZ_CP050153.1, on the reverse strand, counting down.
CGCCGACGACCGCCTCGGCAGGATCGATCTGTACTTCGCCAATGCTGGGATCATCGGGCCGGCGATGCTCGGTGAGGACGACGCGGACTGGGACTCGATCATCGACGTCAACTTGCGCGCTCATATCCGAGCCGCTCAGGCGCTCGTCCCCCGCTGGCAGGAAGCCGGTTCCGGATACTTCGTCGCCACCGCCTCGGCGGCGGGCCTGCTCACGCAGATCGGCTCGGCCGCCTACTCGGTGACCAAGCACGCTTCGGTCGGATTCGCCGAATGGCTGGCCATGACCTACCGCGACGACGGAATCCGCGCCTCGGTGATCTGTCCGATGGGAGTGAACACGAATCTGCTCGACGATGCCGGATCCGGCGGAGGTCCCGCGCAGAAAGCCGTGACCTCAGCCGGGACCGTCCTGGAACCCGCCGAGGTGGCCACCATCGTTCTCGACGCCGTCGAGGACGAGCAGTTCCTCATCCTGCCGCACCCCGAAGTCCTCGAGATGTATCGGATGAAAGGCAGCGACTACGACCGCTGGCTGCGCGGAATGTCCCGTTACCAAGCTCGACTCAACGCAGAGTGACAGCGAGCCTCGCCACCGGGTGAGACCCGGCTGAGACCAGACCTCACAGCAGTGTGAGACCCACCGAGAAACAAGGAGCCCACGTGTTGGAAACCAGCGAACGCGGACGCGAGTATCAGGAGCGACTCAGCGCGTTCATGGACGAATTCGTCTACCCGGCCGAACCGGTCTACGCCGAACAGATGGCTGCAGCGGCCAGTCCCCACACGCAGCCGCGGATCCTCGAAGACCTCAAGGCCGAAGCAAAGAAGCAGGGCCTGTGGAACCTCTTCCACCCGCACCCGGAATGGGGTCCCGGCCTGACGAACCTCGAATATGCTCCGCTGGCCGAGATCACCGGACGCAGCCTGGAGATCGCCCCCGAAGCGATCAACTGCAATGCTCCGGATACCGGCAATATGGAGGTCTTCACGGTCTTCGGCACCGATGAGCACAAGGAGAAGTACCTCAAACCGCTGCTTGCCGGAGAGATCGCTTCGGCCTTCGCGATGACCGAGCCGGCCGTGGCCAGCTCCGATGCGACGAACGTCGAGATGTCCATGGAACGCACCGAGGACGGTTTCGTGCTCAACGGTCGCAAGTGGTTTGCGTCGAACGGAATGCACCCGAACTGCCGCGTGCTCATCGTCATGGGCAAGACCGATCCCACCGCCGAGGTGCACCGGCAGCAGTCGATGCTCGTCGTGCCGATCGATGCCGCCGGCGTCACGGTTGTGCGCAACCTGCCCGTGTACGGTTACGCCGACCGGGAGGGTCACGCCGAGATCATCTTCGAGAACGTGCTCGTGCCGTTCAAGGGCATCCTCAAGGGTGAGGGCGAAGGCTTCGCCATCAGTCAGGCGCGGCTGGGTCCGGGCCGCATCCACCACTGCATGCGCGCCATCGGAGCCGCCGAGCGGGCATTGGAGCTCATGGTCAGACGCGCCGATTCTCGTGTGACTTTCGGTGAGAAGCTGTCTAACCGGGCGAACATCCAAGACTGGATCGCCGAGTCCCGGATCGAAATCGATCAGGCCCGGCTGCTCACCCTGCATGCCGCAGACATGATGGACAAGTACGGCAATAAGGTCGCGAAGAACGAGATCGCCGAGATCAAGGTCGTCGCGCCGACGATGGCGCTGAAGGTCATCGATCGGGCGGTTCAGATCCATGGCGGCGGCGGAGTCACCGAGGACTTCCCGCTGGCCCGGATGTGGGCCCATATGCGCACTCTGCGACTGGCCGACGGACCGGATGAAGTGCACAAACGCTCCATTGCTCGCAATGAGATCAAGAAATACCGCGGCTGAGATCGCCTCTTCCGCGATACAGTAAAACCCCGCCGGGCCCGCGGCTTAGTGCACGGGCCCGGCATCGCCTGCGAAAGGATGTTCAATGACGAACAGTTGGTTTGAGGATCGCCCGTGGATCACTACCTTGGGTGATCTCGCTCAGGAGCCTTATGTGCTGCCGGAATCGACGCCCCTGGCCGACTTGGCCGAGACGGTCGAAGCCCGCGGCGACGAGGAGGGCATCAACTACTACGGATTCACCCTGACCTGGGCGGAGTTCGACCGGTGGTCGACGGCGTTCGCTGCCTTCCTCTCGGGCCACGGCATCAAGCCCGGCGACCGTGTCGGCATCTATGACCAGAACACCCCAGCATTTGTCATCTCCACCTACGGGATCTGGAAAGCCGGAGGCACCGTCGTTCCGCTCAACCCCATGTACCGTGGCGAGCTCGAGCACATCTTCTCCGACTCTGAGGTCAAGGGGCTCGTCGTCTCTCAGGCCGCATATCTCGACCGGGTCAAGGACTATACGGCGGACGTGCCACTGGTCGTTCTCAGCGATGACCGGAGCTTCCAGACGGATGGCCCCGAAGCGATCTTTGCGATGTTCGACAAGCTGCCGCGGTTCGCGGATCTGCCGCCGACCGAGGGACGTTTCGCATTCGCAGACGCGGTGGAGAACAACCTCGATACTGATTTCACCCCGCTCTCCCCCGTTCCTTCGGATCTCGGGCTCATCGCCTACACGTCCGGCACCTCGGGACGGTCGAAGGGAGCGGCGGCCACTCATGCGAACGTCTCGAGCAATTCGCGTTACTGCCTGCGCAATCCGATTCTGAAACCCGGCGACGGATACGTCTCTCTGGCTCCGCTGTTCCACATCACCGGTTTCATCTGCCAGTTCCTTGCAGCTGTCGCCGGCGGTGCCCGGTTCATCCTCAACTATCGTTTCGATCCCGGTTCGCTCATCGCCCTGTGCGGTCGGGAGAAGCCTGCGTACATGGCCGGCCCGACCACGATCTATACAGCGATGATGGCGCACCCGGATTTCAGTGCCGAGAAGTTCGCGTCCTTCAAGTCCCTCATGTCCGGTGGTGCCCCGCTGCCCGAGGGGCTGGTCAACAAGTTCGAAGAACGTGCAGAGATCTATGTCGGTCAGGGCTACGGCCTGTCGGAGACCTGCGCGCAGGTCGCCACCGTGCCGCACGGTTTCCAGGCCCCGGTCGACCCGGACAGCGGAAACCTCGCCTGCGGTCTGCCGCAGGCGGACGTGATGATCCGCATCCTCGATGACGACGGTCGGCCTGTGGGCCCCGGAGAGGTCGGGGAAGTTGCGATCTCCGGACCGCAGGTGGTCTCAAGCTATCTCAACAATCCTCAGGCCACGGCCGAGCAGATCCCGAACGGCGAGCTTCACACCGGCGATGTCGGGTTCATGAATGAGGACGGATGGCTGTTCATCGTCGACCGGAAGAAGGACATGATCAATGCGTCCGGCTTCAAGGTCTGGCCACGTGAGGTCGAGGACGTGCTCTACATGCATCCCGCCGTGCAGGAGGCAGCGGTCGTGGGTATCCCCGATGACTACCGCGGAGAGGATGTGGCGGCCTTCGTCACGCTGCAGCCCGGCGCCGAGGCGACCGCGGAGGAGATCGTGTCCTTCTGCCGGGAGCGGCTCGCCTCCTATAAGGCTCCGCACCAGGTGACGTTCATCGATCAGCTGCCGAAGACGAGTTCCGGCAAGATCCTGCGGCGGACGATTCGCGCCGATGCCGTCGAAGCCGCCCAAGCGGCTAAACAGGCGGCTACCCCCGCGGACTGAAGGCTGCTGCTTAGAGTTGCGGACGTTCCGTGCTGGATCTTGCCAGAATCCCGCACGGAACGTCCGCAACTCGTTCAGTCGGGCAATGTCAAAGGCGGTTCAGCTCAGGCTGACGGTTTCGGCGCCGCCGATGGAGCTGAAACGATCGGGCTGGCAGGTGAGCAGGATGACCTGAGCCGTGCGACCGACATTGCCGAGAATGACGTTGAGTGCAGCCAGTCGCTGCGCATCGGAGAATCCGAAGGCATCGTCGAGGATGACCGGGGCACCGGATTCCCCATCGACGAGCGTGGCCACGGCAAGGCGGCCGATGAGCGCCAGCTGCTCCTTCGTTCCGCCCGAAAGCGCGTCGAAGGCGACCGTGCGCCCGTCGAGCGTGCGGGAGACGATTTCGAGATTCTCGGAGATCTCCACCGACAGTCCCTGACCGAAGATCACTCGCCCAAGCTTCTCGATCGCTTCCTTGAACGGGGCGACGTACCTCCGCTGAGCCTCTTCCTTGTGCGCGAGCACGGTATCGCGCAGCAGACGGATCGCATTCGCCTGACGCTGCATGCGAGCGAGCCTCGATCGAATGGACTCCAGGTTCTGCTCTGCGACTTTGAGCTTGTCGTAGATGCCTTCGGCCGCGCGATCCTCGAGGAGGGCCGAGAGCTGATCGACTTCCTGTCGGTCCTTCTCCTGCTGCTTCTGCTTGCTCTCGAAGAGCTGGAGAGCATTCTGCCGACGCATCTCCAGGGTCTCCGGGTCGGCGGCGTCGTATTCGGAGCGTGCGGCAGCGGCCTCGTCCTCCAACTGCGTCAATGTTGCCGCGGCGGCCGTCAGTGCTTCGTCGAGCGACTCATCGGAGTTCGATTCCCTGTCCGTGCTCAGGCGGGTACTGAGGTTCTGCAGCGTCGTCGCCGCCTGCTCGTGCGTCGACTGTGCACGCACCGCAGCCACACGTGCCTCATCTCGGTCGGCGCGGATACGGTCGAGCGCGGTCCTGGCCGTATCGACCTGTGCACTCGCATCGTCGACGGCTGCCGTCGTCGCTTCGACTCTGGCTTGGAGATCGTCGATCGACGTGGCGGAATCGTTCGTGTCTGATTCGTCTCCCGCCACATGTTCGGCTCGGGTGAGGGCGGCATTGAGCTCATCGCGGTCGTCGTCCCCGATGAGCACACGCAGAGTCGATGTGGCTTCTGCCAGCACTGCCTCGGCATCGGTGCGCACCTCGCTGCGTTCTCGTGCCTCCTCAAGGGTGGCCACTCCGAGGCGGTCGAGCTCCGCGTCGAGATGTGCCTGAGCGGATTCGAGATGCCGGTCGAGCTCGGCCGGCGACTGACCCGGTCGCACGGTGATGTCGACGACGGAGTCGATGAGGATCTGCAGGTCCGAGGTGACGGCGAATTCCTCGGCAGAATCCTTCGGCACATCGGTTCCGTCGATGCTCACTGCGGTGTCGCCGAGGCGGCGGGCGACGATCTGTGCCGCAGCCGCCGTCTTCGCGTTCTGCGCAATGCGCAGCTCGGTGAACAGTCCCCCGAGTTTCTCGACGTCCTTCGCGGTCACAGTGATCGACCCGATCGTCGCTTTCGCTTCGGCGACACGATGTTCCTGCTGACGGATATCGGTCAGCCTCTTCCGCAGAGTGTCGACCTCTCTGCGTGCCCGGGCACGAGCGAGTTCGGCAGATGCACTCTTCGCCTGGTCCTGCGCGCGGACGAGTTCGGCCTGTCTGGCCTCGAGGCTCTTCTGCGCCGCGGCGAGCGTCGAGTCCTCTTCCTGCTTCGCGGCCGTGACCTTCTCGAGCGCGTCGTCGGCAGTCTGCACTGCCTCTTCAGCCGTGGCGACCTCAGTGATGAGTGCCTGGCGACGGTCACGTGCCTCCTCGGCACGCTGTCGTTCTCTCTGCGCGGCGCTTGCGCGTTCGAGCGCACGGTCGAGTTCAGCCTTGAGCCCGGACACAGCCTGCACGGCTGCCTCAGCGTCTTTGCGTTCGGTCACGGCCGACTCCAGTTGGGCACGCACACCCTTCAGCCGCTCAGTTGCTCGAGCATGTCGGTCGACGAGCGCGTCCATGTCGGCGCTGCGAGCCACCAAATCACGATACTGTTCTTCGGCGGCGGGAAGCTGCTCGGTGAGTCTGCGCAGTTCACCGGTCTCTTTGCCTTTGGCCGTGAAGAACCTCAGGTATTCGGATTCGACTCGGTCGAGGAAGGCATCGTGGTCGGCCGGCTCCTCCCCGGCATCGCCCAGAGCCCCGTGCAGGGCCTTGATCTCGGCCAAAGACGCCTGATCGAGGCTGCGTCCCTGAGCGACGTCGAGGGCATCGAGCAGGTCGACGTCGACGGTTTCGTCGAGGATCGCCAAGAATCTTTCGTGTGCCTCGTTGCCGCTGAGCTGTTCGGAGACAGGCTTGAGAATGCTCAGTTCGGTGAAGGGCTGTTTGATCCAGCGTTTGCTGTACCGGAGTTCGTAGTCCCCGGTGCTCAGGTGCAGGTTGACCCGTGGGCCGACGTCGGAGCCGACCGGCTGGGTGTCTTTGACGCTGGCCTTGCGCGAACTGTCCTTGTCCTCACGCAGCTGTGTGATGGCTTGGTGGATCGAGGACTTCCCGACCTCGTTCGGACCTTCGACGATCGTCACTCCGGAGCTGAAGTCGACGGTGGCGTCGCTGATTGCTCGGTAGTCGATGAGGCGAATGGAATGAAGTCTCATGAACCGCTCCTGGCGAATCGGAAGAGCAGGCCGAGTGCGTCTTGGGCCGCGACCGCTGCGTCGTCGTCTGCTGTGGCTCGTGTGGAGAGTTCGTCGAGGGTCTCCTGCAGATACCCGCTCAGTCCGAGATCGGCGAAGTCTTCGTCGGCGGCGACGACCGCCAAGTCCATGTGCCGCTCCCAGAGTGAGACGAGGGCGAACAGATCGGAGAAGTGATCGAGCTGTTCATCGAGGCGGGCTTTCGCCGCCGTCGGCAGAGTGCCGCGCAGGATCAGCCACACCGCCGTGCGGTCCTTGTCGGGGACGGCGTTCATCCGCTCTTCGAACTCGGTGACATCCTCGGTGGAGTTGAGGTCGGCTTCGATGACGGTGAAGGCCCAGGTGCCGACGTGGACCTTGTCGACCTCGGCCCGATGGGTGTCGGGATCGATGTCGACGACGAGGACGTTGCCCGGATCGGTCTCACGTCGAGAGGTCACCTCCGGTGCCCCCGGGTACCAGATGCGGTCGGCGACTTCGAAGGTCGCGTGCCGGTCACCGAGCGCGACGAACTGGGCGCGATCCTCACGCACCAGAGCCTGCAGATGGTCGGTGTCGATCGTCGCCAGCGATTCCCGGTCAGGGTCAAGGACGCTGACGGCTCCGTGTCCGGCGATGATGCGGATATCACCGGCAGCCACCTCGGCGAGGTCATTCGTCGCCGCGGCGACGAGATCCCCTTGGGGATGTTTGGAGAACCAGGGGGCTCCGATGATCTCGACCCCGGGACCGACGGTGAAGGGACCACTGTCGCGCAGGACGTGCACATGGGAGGGCACTCGCGAGGAGAATGCTGCGGAGTCGTAGATCGAGGCGGCGTCCAAGGGGTCGTGGTTGCCGGGAAGCAGGACGACCGGGACGGTGAACGCGTTGAGGACTTCGAAGGTGCGGGCGATGATCGCTCGGTCGAGCTGGTTGGTTTCGAAGACGTCTCCGCAGACGAGGACGAACTCCGCGTCCGTCTCGGCGGCGAGCGCACCGATGCGAGCCACGGCATCGAGGCGTGCGCGGTGGAACCTCGGGCGCGCCTCGTCGCTGAGGTAGTGCGCGGTCATGCCCAGCTGCCAGTCCCCCGTGGCGATGAATCTCATCTGCTCCTCCTCGATCGGTCCCATCTTACGGTCGCGGGCTCACCATATCGGCCGCCACTGACATAAGTGATGCACAGCACACTTTGCATCGCAGCCAGAGGTCCCACCGGGGCGGATGCCAACGACGCACCGCGCAGACCTCGCTCGACCAACGAGTTCCGTCCCTCAGCCATACCCTCAACTCGCGACTTAGGTTAGGCTAATCATTTGTGAACGCGATTGCACTGACTGCCACCGGCCTCAACCTGGGCTACGACCGCACCGAGGTCGTCCATGACGTGAGCCTGACGATCCTCCCGGGACGGGTGACCGCCCTGCTCGGCCCCAACGGATCGGGCAAGTCGACCGTCCTGCGATCACTGGCCCGACTCCACCCGATCGCCTCGGGCGATGTCGTCATCAGCGAGGCAGATGCGGACACTCCGTCGAGCACTCTGACAGCCAGAGAATTCGCCCGGTTCGTCACCCTGCTGTCCCAGTCTCGCCCGCACCCGTCTGGGCTCAGCGTCCGTGAGATCGTCACCTTCGGCCGCCACCCGCACCGCAAGCGCTTCGCCGGTCTCACCGAGGCCGATCGCAGCGCGGTCGATCGTGCACTGACTCTCACCGGCACTATGGCGATGGCCGATCGTCCGGTCGACCAGCTCTCCGGCGGTGAACTCCAACGCGTGTGGCTGGCGACCTGCCTGGCGCAGGACACCGGTGTGCTCCTGCTCGACGAACCGACGAACCATCTGGACCTGCGCTACCAGGCGGAGATCCTCGACCTCATGCGCGAACTCGCCGATGACCACGACATCGCCGTCGGCGTCGTCCTCCACGACCTCGAACATGCGGCCACCGTTGCCGACCACGTGGTCCTGCTCGAACAGGGCCGCATCCGTTCGGTCGGCACCTGCGAAGACGTCTTCACCGCCGAGACGCTGAGCGAGGTCTACGGGCTGCCCATCGCGACTCGCATCGATGCGGACACCGGCCTGGTTCGGGTCGAGGCACTCCACCGACGGACCCGGCTCCCTGCCGCAGCCCACTGAAGCGCCCTCGCTCCACCCTTTGACGTCCACACCCTGATATCGCACCGCCTCGAATCCGATCGCCGATCGGCCCACAGAAAGAACACCATGACCACAACACCTCTGTCGCGCACCTCGTTCGCCGCCTTCGCTTCGGCAACGGCGGTCTGCGCACTGGCCCTCACCGGGTGCGGAACGACCGACACCGACGCTCCCGCCGATGCGAAGTCACAGACCTCGGCATCGTGCGCGGACGACTCGAGCACCACCTCGGCGGATCCGGTCACCGTCACCGACGACACCGGTCACGAGATCGAGCTGGACAAGCCGGCGGCGAAGGTCGTGTCTCTCGAATGGCAGTACACCGAAGATCTGCTCTCCCTCTGCGTCGATCCCGCCGCCGTCGCCGATGCGAAGGGCTTCACCACTTGGGACACTGCGGAGAAGCTTCCCGAGTCGACCACCGACGTCGGCACCCGCCAGGAGCCCAATGTCGAATCGATCCTGTCGGCCGATCCGGATCTCGTCATCATCGAAACGACGAATCGCAAGGACAAGATCGTCGGTCAGCTCGAGAAGCAGGGAATCCCCGTGATGGCGATGGCCGGAGCCGACGGCAAGGATCCCGTCAAGTACATGAAGGACACATTCACCGCCGTCGCCGAGGCCACCGGTCGCACCGAGCGCGCAGAAGCCGTCCTGACCGACTTCGATAAGAAGCTCGAAGAATCCAAGAAGGCCATCGCCGAGGCGGACCCGGAGACCACCGAATTCGTCTACTTCGACGGCTGGGTCAACGGTTCGAATGTGGCGCTGCGCCCCTTCGGCCAGGGTTCGCTCATCGGCGAACTCGGCGAGGAGCTGGGCATGAAGAACGCATGGACCGGTGAGGTCGACCCCGCGTACGGATTGGGACAGACCGATATCGAAGGCATCTCGAAGGTCGGCGACGCGAACTTCTTCTACACCGGAACCGAAGACCCAGAGTCCGAGGACTATGTCGAGCTGTTGAAGAAGAACGACATCTGGGCGAACATCCCCGCCGTGAAGGACGACCGCACCACGGCCTTCCCCGCAGGGATCTGGACCTTCGGCGGACCCAAATCCTCCGAGAAAGCCCTCGACGCCTACGTCGACGCACTGACGAAGTAATCCGTGGCCTCTCCCCTGACCCGCCAGATGACGCCCAGCCCGACGACAGCGGCACCGGAACCGACCGTGGTTCCGGTGCGCGGTCGCGGTGTCGTCGGTGCTCTCTCGACCGCCGCCGCCCTGCTCGGGCTCGTCGCCATCCTCGTCATCGCCTCCGCATGGCACATCACACAGGGGACCTCGGGCATCGGCGTCAGAGAGCTGTTCAGTGCCGTGACCGGCACACTCTCCCCCGCCGAGGATGGCCCCAGTGCCCGTGACATCCTGCTGGGGTCCCGGCTGCCGCGCGTGGGGGCAGGGATACTCGTCGGCATCGCCTTGGGCGTTGCCGGTGCCCTGTTCCAGTCGCTCGCGCGTAACCCCTTGGCGTCGCCGGACACCCTGGCGGTCACCGGTGGGGCATACTTCGCCGTCACCGTGGTCACGGCCTTCGGCATTGCGATTCCGATCTGGGCCTCGGGCGGGGTCGCCTTCCTCGGCGGTCTGCTCGCCGCGGCCCTGGTCCTGGGTCTGGCTGGAGGCCCCGGTGCCTCGACGACTCGGCTCGTGCTGGCGGGCACGGCCACGGCGATGGCGCTGCAGGCGGGGACGTCGACGTTGCTCATCCTCTTCGCCGAGGAGACGACGAGTCTCTTCTCCTGGGGTTCGGGCACTCTCAATCAGCTCGACGGCTCCGCTGCTCTGCGCAGCATTCCGGTCATCGCCGTCATCGCCGGTGCTGCGATCCTGCTGTCGCGGCGTCTGGATCTGCTCGGGCTCGGTGATGGTGCCGCCTCGGTGCTCGGAGTCCCGGTCAGGTCGACTCGGGCCATCGGCATCCTCCTCGCCGTGATGCTCACCGCCACCGCGGTGACTCTGGCTGGCCCGATCGGCTTCGTCGGTCTCTGCGCCCCGGTCATCGCCAGACTCCTGGCCCGCATCAGCCCGGGCCTCGGCCGTCACGCCGTGCTCTTTCCGGCCGCCGGGCTCATCGGTGCGATCGTCGTCATCGTCGCCGATGCCCTGCTGCGCGCCATCGTCGGCGCCACCGAGGCGATCACCCTGCCGTCGGGAGTGACGACGACCGTGCTCGGGGCGATCGTCCTCGTTCTGCTCGCGCGATCGATGCACACGTCATCACCGGCGGCGTCCACCTCGGCAGCGAATTCGACCGTCGTCGGTCCGCGTCGGGCCGGGCTCGTCATCGTCGCCGGCGTCGTGGTTCTCTTCGCCGTCGCCGTGACCGGTCTGCTCACGGGTGAACGCTTCTACCTCCTCGGCGATGTGCTGCTGTGGTTCCAGGATCGGGCGGCGCCCGTCATCGACTTCGCCTTCGATTCCCGGGCGCCACGGGTCGCTGCGGCTCTGGCCGCCGGGGCCGCACTCGGACTCTCCGGCACCCTCGTCCAAGCCAGCGCACGCAATCCCCTGGCCGAACCCGGGCTGCTCGGCATCACCGGCGGTGCCGGGTTAGGTGCCGTCATCGCCGTCACCCTCATCCCCGGCGCCGGGGTCGGTCTCGTCTCTGCGGTCGGGATCGTCGGTGCGCTTCTCGCCTTCGCCATCGTCTACGGACTCTCGTGGCGGGGCGGGATGAACACAGACCGTCTCGTCCTCATCGGCATCGGCCTTTGGTTCGGGTTCACGGCTCTGACAACGCTGTTCCTCGTCCGCGCAAATCCCTGGGACACTCCGGCCCTGTTCACCTGGCTCTCCGGTTCGACGTACGGACGGACCTGGGCCGATATCGCGCCGGTGGCGCTCGCTCTGCTCGTCGCCGTGCCGCTGGCGTTCGTGTGGACGCGCGAACTCGATCTGCTCGCGCTCGACGATGACACCCCGCGGCTGGTCGGGGTTCCGCGAGAACCGGTGCGCCTCGCCGTGCTCATCACGGCGGCCATCCTCGCGGCGGTGAGTGTGTCGGCCGTCGGTGTCGTCGGATTCATCGGTCTCGTCGCCCCGCATGCTGCACGGGCTCTGGTCGGCGCCCGTCATGCCCGGGTCGTGCCCACAGCAATGCTTCTCGGGTCCGTCGGCCTCGTCGTCGCCGACGCCCTGGGGCGCACGGTCATCGCGCCGGCGCAGATCCGGGCCGGACTCATCGTCGCCCTCATCGGCGCCCCGTACTTCGTCTACCTGCTGGCGCGCACCCGCGCCTGAGCTTCAGTTCTCGCCGCCCACTCGGTCGCGTGGTCGCCGATGAAGTCACGGAGGCGCTCGACGACACGGCCGGTCCGGCGGCCCTGCAATTCGGGGTGCACCTTCTTGTCATCCGGCAGAATAGCGGCAGACGAAAGGTCGCCGTCGAATCGTGATGATGTTCGACGGCGACCTTTGTTCGGCGCGATTGTCAGATGATCCCTGTCGGCACCAGCAGGGCCCAGGCAAGAATCGGGGCGATGAGGACGACGAAGCCGGCGTAGATCATGAGATCGCGCCAGATCGTCTTGGCCTCGCTGCCCCGTGTGTTGGCGATGATGAGCGCACCGTCCGTCGAGAACGGCGAGACATCGACGATCGTCGCCGATACGGCGAGCGCAGACATGACGGCAGTCGCGCTGAGGGCGCTCTGCTCGAGCAGAGGGATGGACATCGGAATCAGCGCTGTGAGCAGCGCAGTCGAAGAGGCGAAGGCCGAACTCACTCCGATGACATAGCAGAGCAGGATCGCGACGACGAGGGGCGCGCCGATTGCCACTGCCATCTTCGACAGTGAATCGATGACACCGGCATGGGTGAGCAAGCTGACGTAGACGACCATGCCCGAGACCAGTAGGACGGTCGACCACGAGATTCCGGAGACGAGGTTCTCGGTGTTCTGCAAAGAGGTGAACGCCAGGACGAGTCCGCACGCCAGTCCGAGGAAGCCGATCGGCAGTTCGAATCCGACCGCGCCGACGACCATGACGACGATGAGGCCGATCGTCAGCCACACCTCACGAGTCATCGTCGGTGTCATCGTGGACGCCTCGGTTTCGACGGCCACGGCCGTTCCGAAACCGCTGCTCGACGCAGTCGTCGCGCCGCCCGAGGTCGGCCCTGCATTTCCCGAACTGGAGTCTCCATGAGTTCCCCAACTCTCAAGGTTGTCCGGGTCGGGCACTGTGCGCAGTCGCCCGAGAGCCTTCATCACTACGACGGTGAGAATCGTGACCAGGAGGTTGACCACGTAGGCGGCGAGGAAGAGTGCGCCGCCGTTGATCTCGAAGCCATTGGCTTCCGCAATGTCACGAACGATGTTTCCGGACACGGAGATCGGAGAGAACCCACCGGCGTGTGCGCCGTTGATGACCATCGCTCCCATGACCACTCCGCTGTACCCGGTCGAGGCACAGAATCCCATGGCAGCCGGTGCCAGGAGCGCGACGGCGGCGGGAGAGAAAGTGCCCATGGCCGTCAGTATCGAGGAGACGACGAAGAAGATCCACGGAACGATATTGATTCGTCCCCTGACCGCTCTGATAGCGAGGTCCACAAGGACTCTGATCGTCCCGTTCCTCTGGGCGATGCTGAAGAAGAAGGTCACGCCGACGATCGTCAGCACAATGCTCGCGGGAAACTCCTCGAGGATCTCCTTGTCATCCATGCCGAACACGAACGTGCCGAAGACGAAGGCCCCGACGAGGCCCATGATCCCGATGTTGATGGGCCATTTCGTGGCGGCGATGAACATCACCACCAGCACCACGAGCATGAGTATCTGAACTAGGGACATCGGTGTTCCTCCAACTTCATTGTCAGCTGATCTTCGTCGAGAAGATTCAGATTTTCATTGAGACGGTCGTTTATGAGACCAGCGGCAGATCGATATCTGCGTGCGCAATCCGTCGCGCCACGCGTCTGACTCCGAGGCGAGCGACCTGCCCCGACTCGGTGAGCTGCACTCGGCAGACGATGACTCCGACGGGAGTGCCGATTCGGAAAGCCACCTCCTCAGCGGCGTCGGTCTTCTGAAGAATCCGCTTGTCGATGGCTTCATTGACAAGGCTTCCTTCGACGAATGCAGCCCGAGCCAGGGCGATCGCCGAGGTGATCCCGATGGCAGGATGGAGATCGAACATCGATACCATCCGCGCTGAGATGTCATAGTCTTCGGCGGAGATCTTCTCCCCCGAGATACTGGTGTAGTCGGACGGCGGTGCGATGAGCCCCACTTTGGGAATGGCAGGACTCGGCTCCTCGCCGTCGGTGCTCAGCCCCATCGACCTCGAGGCGGTCGCTCGGATCGCGATGAGTTCCTTGAGTCTCAGTCGGATCTCCGCGGTCATCCCAGCCCCGGACAATCCGAGCTCAGCGCCATTGACGAAACAGGCCGGGGCTCCGGCGTCGATGCAGCTCGCTGAGACCGTGGAATCCTCGAAACTCAGCCGAGTGACGGCCTCACCGGTCGGCAGCAGTTCTCCGGTGGAAGCGCCGTCGACGTTTTCGAAGAAGACGTTGACCGGAATGCCCGGCATCGAGCTTCCTGGAATCGTCTCGGATCCGTTCGCCGGAATCTTCCTTCCGGGGGTGGCCACATGAGCGACCACGACGGAGCGAGTGTTCTCATTCACCATCCTCACCGGAGTGATTTCACCTCCGGGTCGGACCAGGCCGTTCTGGATGGCATAGAGCGCAACAGCCGAAGCGCAATTGCCGCAGTTCGACGTGAACTCGACCGCCGACTGACCGATTCCGACCTGCGCGAACAGGTAGCTGATGTCGATGCCGGGGATCGCCGACGGCGAGATGACTGCGGCTTTGGAGGTCGTTGAGGAAGCTCCGCCGACTCCGTTGAGCTGACGTTCATCTCCCGACCCGAAGGCCGCAGACAAGGCTTGCGCGATTCCCGCTCTGTCTGCGGGCATCTCGTCATTGGCGAACAGCCAGCATTTGGATGTTCCACCTCTGTACCACTGTCCGTGGAGTTGACTTTCCACTCGCTTCTCCTTGATCCATCGCCGCTGTCTGCGACGACGAACATCAAGTTTTCACATCGGCCAGTTAAGTTCAATCAACACTTATTTACATCTCTATAAGCTATGCTTAAACCATGAGTTCAGCGCCCTACAACGTCGATCGGCTGCTTGTCCTGCTTCTCGTCTTTCGGACAGGCAGCCTCTCCGCCGCTGCCGACGAACTCGCGTTATCGACCTCGGCGGTGTCTCAGCAGATCAGCAAATTGGAACGCGAAGTCGGTCTGCCGCTGGTCGTCCGACACCCGAAGGGCATGCGCCTGACAGATGCCGGGGTCAAACTCTCCGCTTATGCGGCAACTATCGACAATGCGCTCACAGCCGCGCGAAACGATATGTCCGCGTTTGCCCAGCTGGACCGGGGTGAAGTGCGGATCGCCACTTTTCCGACCTTCGCCGCCTCGGTGATGCCGAAGATCCTTCAGCATTTCCATGAGCTGCATCCGGACCTTGATGTGACGGTCAAGAGCTACCGCCTCGACCGCATCCAAGAAGCGCTCGAACGGCGCGAGGTCGATCTCGCGACGCTATGGGACTACCCCTGGGCCCCCATCGACGACCAGATCCCGGTGTCAACGACATTGCTCAAAGAGCCCACGATGCTGCTCCTGCCATCAACTCATGCCCTGGCCAGACGCAGAGTCGTAGACCTTCGAGAAGTGGCAGACAATCCATGGATCACGCGCTCTTCCCACCCCGTGGCCTCGGTGCTCGGACGGATATGCAGTGATGCCGGGTTCGCGCCGCGCATCGTCTTCGAGGCCAATGACTACCAAGAGCTTCTGGGCATGGTCGCCGCTGGGCTGGGGGTGGCCATCGCCCCTCGCCTTGCAGTCCATTCCCACGGCCCCGACGTGAAGGTCGTCTCCATCAGAGGAAATCCAGCGCCGAGACGCATCGTCCTTTCCCAACTGCCCGAACGAGTGCCATCACCGGCCGTGCTGTCTCTGGTCCGCGCATTCCGCAAGATCGCCAGCGCGAAGGAATGGCGGACCTAGCAGCTCCCTCCGACTCCAGGACCGAGCTTCCCCACAGGCGACGGTCTCAACGATGTACGCACTTTCGCATCAGCCCTCGATTGCCCACGCGGCCGCGTGCTCGCGGACGAAATCGCGCAGGCGCTCGACTACCCGGCCGGGTCGACGCACAGCCGAACACAGCGCGACCTCACGCACGTATTCGGCCCCGTCCAGAGCCACCTCGGTGATTCCGTCGACCGGACGCACCGCGGGCGGGATCAATGCCACGCCCATTCCACGACCGACGAATTCGCGGATCGTCGAGAACTCGGTGACCTCGATCTTCACTTCCGGATCGAATCCGCTGGCCTGACACCAGTGGTCGGTCAGCACCCGGAGGTTGTAACTCGCAGGGGTGGCGATGAATTCCTCGTACTCCAAGCGATCCAGGGTGATGCTGCGGACACCTGCCAGCGGGTGCACATCGGGCAGCGCCGCGATGATCGTCTGCCGTGCGAGCACCTCGTGGCTGACCTCGGGCGGCGGCGGAATGATGATCGCCAGATCGAGGATGCCCCGCTGCAGATCAGCGACGAGCTCGGCACCGTGGGCCTGTTTGAGATCGAGGCGGATGCCCGGATGTTCGCGGTTGAAGACCGCGAGCAGATCGGGCACCTCACCGGCACCCATCGTCAGGGGAAACCCGAACCTGATCCTGCCGTGCTCGGGATCGGCTGCCTCGGCGAGATCGACCAATGCCGCATCGATCTCCCTCAGCGGGGCACGCACCGAGCCCACGAGATCGATGGCCGCCGTCGTCAGACCGATGGCGCGACCGCGCGGGACGGTCAAGGCCATGCCGAGGTGGCGCTCGAGTGCGTGGATCCGTCGACTCATCGTGGACTGGGGTATGCCGAGGGCGGCCGCCGCCTCGGTCAGGTGACTGTCCTGATCAGCCAGTTCGACGAGTTCCCGCAGCGCCGTCAGCGGCGCCGTCCGAGCGTCGGATGATCGTTCCATATTCGGATCATACATATCCAATCGCTCATTGGACGGATGATTCGCGTAGGCGCATGGTGAGAACATGACTGCGAACCCCACGCACACCGACCAGCTGCCCGACGCCGATGTCGTCCTCATCGGCGCGGGCATCATGTCCGCAACGCTGAGCTCGATGTTGACCCTGCTCGACCCCGAACTGCGGATCCTCGTCCTCGAGAAGGCCCCGGACTCAGCAGGCGAGAGCAGCGAGGCCTGGAACAATGCCGGCACCGGACATTCGGGGTACTGCGAACTCAACTACATGCCCGATCCCGCGGACGGATCGAAGCCGCGACACATTGCCGAGCAGTTCCACCTCACCAGGCAATGGTGGGCACATCTTGTTCGGCAGGGCCTCCTCGATCCGACGGATTTCGTCCACACGACGCCGCATATGAACCTGGTGTTCGGTCGCGACGACGTCGCTTACCTGCGCCGCCGTGTCGACACTCTGCGTGCCGATCCCCTCTTCGCTGAGATGGAGCACACAGAGGATCCGGACACTATCGCCCGGTGGGCTCCCCTGACGATGGAGGGGCGGGTCGACGACGGCGAACCAATCGCCGCCGCCCGGCACCTCCGCGGCACCGACGTCGATTTCGGCGCCCTGACTCGGGCTCTGCTCACGCTCGGATCCACCGAGGTGCTTACCGGCCACGGTGTGACCGGGATTGAACGGGAAGCAGACGGATGGTCGATCACGGGATCGTCATCAATGGGATCGTTCGCTGTGCGGGCAGGCACCGTCTTCGTCGGGGCAGGCGGCTTCGCGCTCAGAATCCTGCAGAAGGCGAAGGTCCCCGAAATCCGCGGGTATGCCGTCCTGCCGGTCGGGGCCGCTTTCTACCGGTGCTCGACTCCGGCGGTCGTTGCCCGCCATGATGCGAAAGTCTACGGTCAGGCCGACGTGGGCGCTCCGCCGATGTCGGTGCCGCACCTGGACAGACGCGTCGTCGACGGCGAGGAGCACCTGATGTTCGGTCCGTATGCGACGTTCAGCACGAAGCTGCTCAAGCACGGTCGGCTCTCCGATTCCTTCACGACTGTTCGACCCGACAATCTGCATGTCATCGCGGCCGCCGGTCTGCAGAACCTCAGCCTCGTGTCATTCCTCGTCAAGGAGCTCGCCGCCAGCCCGTCCCGGAAGTTCGCGCAGCTGCAGCGCTTCTTCCCCCGGGCTCGACGCAACGAGTGGACGCTGCTGCCGGCCGGGCAGAGGGCCCAGCTGGTCAAACCGGATCGGAAGAAGATCGGCGTCCTGCAGCAGGGCACCGAACTCGTCGTCTCCGCCGACGGATCGATCGCGGGCCTCATCGGAGCCTCCCCCGGAGCGTCGACAGCGGTGCCGATCATGGTCGATCTGCTCAAGCAGGCTTTCCCCGCCCAGTGGCACGGCGGTTGGAAGTCCCAGATCGCCGAGGCGGTCCCCGACCTCGGTCGCACCGACTGGACCACCGAGGCGGTCACCCGCTCTCATCACGAGACCGATGCCGCTCTCGGACTGTCTCCGGTCAGCTCCGAGTAGCCCGCGCGGATTTCCGCTGTGGACTCGGCCGGCGAACGATGGGTCTGACGAATGCCGACAGAAGTCGCAGATCAGAAGTCTCATCTCGCCGGTCGAGACGTTGGCGGAAAGGCACAGTGGAAATCCGCCAGCTTTGTGGCAGGTTGAATTGCATGGCAGGCGTTTCGACCTTAATGTGACTCACAACACTTACTGTTAGGGAGATCACACATGAGGCGCCTGTCCCGCAATCTCGTCGCAATCTGCTCCACCCTCGCACTGACCGCTGGGCTCGCTGCCTGCGGCGGAGGCTCCGACGAAGCCGGCGGTGCCGGCGACACGATCGTGGCCGAGACGGCCTTCAACCTCAAGACGATCGACCCCCATCGACAATTCGAGTTCACCGGGTCGACGATCGACAACGCCATCTACCAGACGGCCCTCGAATTCGAGGACGGCGACCTCACCAAGCCGACCGACGGCCTCTGCTCGTACGAGATGTCCGAGGACAACAAGGAGATGACGCTGACCCTCAAGGACGAGGACGCGAAATTCTCCAACGGCGATCCCGTCACCGCCGACGACATCGTCTTCTCCTTCGAACGCCTTCAGGGCATCAAAGGCAACCCCTCCTTCTTCCTCGAGGGGGTCAAGGTGAAGAAGGTCGACGACAAGACGGTCACGCTCACCAGCGCAGAACCCAATCCCGCACTGCCCTACATCCTCCCCAACTCCTCGATCGGCATCGTCAATTCGAAGGTCGTCAAGGAGAACAAGGGAACCACGGACGAGAACGACGGTGCCGAACAGTTCCTCAACGAGAACTCCCAGGGCTCGGGACCGTACAAGGTGGAGAAGTACGACGCCGACAGCCAGGTCGTGCTCACCGCGAACGAGCACTACAACGGTCCCGAACCGAAGTACAAGCGCGTGGTGATGCGCAATGTCTCTGCCGAGACCCAGCTGACCGATATCCAATCGGGTCAGGCGCAGGTCGCCTTCGACCTCAACGCCGATCAGGCGAAGCAGATCGATGAATCGATGGGCAAGATCTCCAGCCTGCCCTCGACTCGCAGCCTCTACATCTTCAACAACACGGATGAGAAGATCGGCGGCCCGGCAGCAGACCCGAACTTCCGCAAGGCCGTCATGGCGGCGATCGACTACGACAAGCTCACCGACCTCGCCGGAAAGGGATCGCAGCGGATGGCCAGCCTCGTACCGAACGAGTTCGTCGGCGCCGTCCCGAAGGACGAAGCGCCGGAACGCGACCTCGCAAAGGCGAAGAAGCTGCTGCAGAAGGCCGGCTACGACGGTGAGAAGGTTCCCTTCCACTACTCGAGTGACCAGGCCGTCAACGGAGTCGATCTCGCGCAGCTCGCCGAGACCCTGCAGGCACAGTTGAAGGAGGCCGATATCAACCTCGACCTCAAGCCGGCCCCGAGCTCGACTCAGCTCGACGGCTTCCGCTCGGCCAAACAGCCGATGGGCATCGGAACCTGGGGTGCGGACTTCCCCGATCCGACGAACTACAACGTCTTCATTCCCGGCGGCGACGTCGCCGATCGCGTGAACTGGAAGGACGACCCGAAGCTGAAGAAGCTTGCGGACGAAGCGGCCGAGGCGAAGGGCGATGCCCGCGACGCCGCCTACGCGAAGCTGTTCAAGGCGACCACCGACACCGCGGTGTGGATCCCGCTCGTCCAACCGGTCAGCACCATCGCCGTCGGTTCGAGCATCACGAAGTTCGTGTCCAACGCCGACGTCTCGTTCGACTTCGCAAAGGCAGAGTGAGGATGGCGGAAGCCACCACAGCGCCGCACGATGCTCCTGCCGCGTCCGCCTCTGGTGAGGCGGACGCGGCGCAGCGGATCAAACCGCCGAAGCTCCACCCGCTCCTCCGATTCATCCTCATCCGGATCGGGATCTCGATCATCCTGATCTGGGGCGTGACCGTGGTGACGTTCCTGCTCACCAATCTCGTGCCCACCGACCCGGTCGCGGCCATCCTCGGCGACCGGGCGGCAGCAGATCCGGAGATCGTCGCGCAGACACGGGAAAAGCTCGGCCTCGACCAGCCGCTCCTCGTCCAGTACTTCACCTACCTGGGCAATCTGCTCCAAGGAGATCTGGGCGTCTCCAACCAGACGCGCACGCCCGTGCTCGCCTCGATCGGTCAGGTCTTCCCCGCATCGATCGAACTCGGCATCGGAGCGATCCTCATCTCCGTCCTCCTCGGACTGCTGCTCGGTCTGCTCAGCGCTCTCAAACAGAACAGCATCGTCGACCACGCGATCCGCACACTCAGCCTCATCGGCATCTCGGCGCCGACGTTCTGGATCGCCACCGTCGCCTACTTCGTGTTCTTCTTCAAGCTGCGAGTCGTCCCCGGCGCCGGACGGCTCGACCCCTGGATCACCCCGCCGCCGAAGGTGACCGGCCTCTACACTGTCGACTCCCTCTTCGCGGGTCAGATGGCGACGTTCGCCAACGCGCTGGGCCACCTCGTCCTGCCGTCGTGCGTTCTCGCACTCTTCACCATCGGTCTGCTCACCCGGTTCAGCCGCTCCAGCGTCCTCGACATCATCCGACTCGACTACGTCACCGCGGCCAAAGCGAAGGGCCTGCCGGCAAGGACAGTGGTCTTCAAATACATCTTCCGAGGCGCCTTGGTCCCGGTCATCACCGTCGTCGGTCTGGCGTTCGGTTCCCTGCTCTCCGGTGCGGTGCTGACCGAGACCGTCTTCGCCTGGAACGGACTCGGCCAGTACGCCTACCGCGGGGCCACCACACTGGACCTGCCCGTCATCATGGGCGTCGGCCTCGTCATCGGCGTCGTCTACATCCTCGTGAACTTCATCGTCGACCTGATCTACGGCTTCGTGGATCCGAGAGTGAGGGTGAGATGAGCATCGGCACCCCGAAACAGCCCACCAATGCCCCCATCGCCGAGGCGGCTCACCACGATCCCGTCGTCCCCGGACTGAAGAGGTGGCAGATCCGCTTCCCGAAGGCGCTGCGCACTCCGCTGGGGTTCGTCGGGGCCGGGATCCTCGTGATCTGGCTGCTCGTGGCGATCTTCGCACCGCTGCTGGCACCGTTCGATCCTCTGGCGCAGAACTTCCCCCGGTTGTCGGCTCCCAACGGTGAGAATCTGCTCGGCACCGACACCCTGGGCCGAGACGTGCTCTCCCGCATCCTCGTCGCCGCCCGCACCACCCTGCCCGCCGCGGTGTTCGTCGTCATCTGTTCGGCACTGCTGGGCTCGGTGCTCGGCGCTATCGCCGGATACTTCGGTCGGGCCGTCGACGAGATCATCATGCGCATCGCCGACCTCGTGTTCGCTTTCCCCACCATCATCCTCGCCATGGTCATCGCAGCCGCCCTCGGACCGGGGCTGAAGAACGCGATCATTGCGATCCTGCTCGTCTCATGGCCGTCCTACGCCCGTGTCACCAGGTCGCTGGTGATGACGGCGCGCGGCAGCGAGTACGTCATCGCCGGACGCTTGCTCGGATTCAGTGCGGGCCGATCACTGGCCCGCGAAATCGCACCGAACGTCATCTCCCCGGTCGTCGTGCTCGCCACCCTCGATGTCGGTTCGGCGATCCTCACGATGGCCGGTCTGTCGTTCCTGTCTCTCGGCGCCGTTCCGCCGACGCCGGACTGGGGCGCGATGATCAGCGAAGGAGTCTCTCAGTTCGCGGCCTGGTGGATCGCGTTCTTCCCCGGACTCTGCATCCTCACCATCGTCATGGCGTTCAACTTCATCGGCGACAGTCTGCGCGACACTCTCGACCCGCATACCGCCCAGGAAGTCGGTGAGACGACCTCATGAGCATGATCAGCATCAGAGACCTCAATCTGTCGGTCACCACGGGGAAGAAGACCACTCATATCCTCAAGGACGTCTCCTTCGACCTCGAAGCAGGTCGCATCACAGGCGTCGCAGGAGCATCAGGGTCCGGCAAGACCCAGACCGGTCTCGCTGTGATGGGACTCTCCCCTGCAGGTGCGGAGCTGAGCGGAAGCATCAACTTCGATGGGGTCGAACTGGTGGGAATGCCCGCCAAACAGCACAACCGCCTGCGCGGAGTGCAGCTGTCGATGGTCTTCCAGGATCCGGCCTCAGCGTTCCATCCCATGCTCACGGTCGGCGACCAGATCACCGACCACCTTCGACACCACCAGAAGGTGTCGAGGAGAGCTGCCCTGGCCAAGGCCATCGAGATCCTCGGCCGGACCAGGGTTCCGCACCCGGAAGAAGCGGTGAAGAAATACCCCCACCAGTTCTCCGGCGGACAGCTGCAGCGCATCGCATTCGCCTCAGCGATCATCTGCGACCCCAAGGTCCTCATCGCCGACGAACCGACCACGGCACTCGATGTCACCGTGCAGGCGGGCATCCTCCGCCTGCTGCGTGAACTCTGCGACGACCTCGACCTCGCGGTGCTCCTGGTCACTCACGACTTCGGGGTCCTGTCGTCGGTCGCGGACACCATCGTCGTCATGAAGAACGGCGTCGTCGTCGAAACCGGCGAACGGGAGGCCATCATCACCGCGCCCCGACACGAGTACACACGCTCGCTCATCGAATCGCTGCCCGGAGCGGAGGTCTCCTCATGACATCGATCGACCAGGCTCCCACCGCCACCGCCGGTCACTCCCCCGCATCCGATGCTCCTCTGCTGTCGCTCGATTCCGTGGCGTGTGAGTACAAACTCGACGGCGGAGGTCGCTTCCGGGCAGTCAACGGAGTGTCTCTGCGGCTGGGTCGGTCAGAAGTGCTCGGACTCGTCGGCGAATCCGGCTGCGGAAAGTCGACTCTGGCCAAACTCATCTGCGGATTGGAGAAACCCGCCGGCGGCTCCATCACCTTCGATGGCCACCCGGTCAGAGCCCTCGGTCTGAAGAAGAGGGCGAAGGAACTGCTCGGGATTCAGATGGTCTTCCAGAATCCCTACGCGTCTCTCAACCCGCGCAGGCGCATCCGCGACCAGCTCGAGGACGCGCTGGCGCTCAACCCTGACGGCACATGGAGCGTCGAATCCCTGTTGGAGGCCGTCGACCTGCCGTCGGACTCGGCACAGCGGTACTCACATTCGTTCTCCGGCGGACAACGTCAGCGCATCGCCATCGCTCGTGCCCTGGCTGCGGGTCCGAAGGTGCTCGTCGGGGATGAGCCCATCGCCTCACTCGATGCGTTCCTCCAGGCCCGGATCGCTCGCATGATGCGCGACCTCGCCATCGACTCCGGCGCCTCGATGATCTTCATCAGCCACGATCTCTCGGTCGTTCGCGATATCGCAGACAGGGTCGCAGTGATGGAAGCGGGTAGGATCGTCGAGGTCGGTTCGACGGAACAGATCTGGAACGATCCGAACCACCCCTATACACAGAAACTCCTCGCTGCCATCCCGAAGGTGGACGGCAAGGGGTTCATACCTGGTTAGCCACGACAAGGAGAGGACATGAAATGGTGATATTGCTGCAAGGGGCCGAAGTCTTCGCCCCGGAACGACTCGGTCAGCAGGACATTCTCATCGAGGGGCAGCAGATCACCTACATCGGGGAGGTCCCCGTCGAAGCGGTGACCGACCTGCCGCATGCCTCTGTCATCGATGCCCGCGGTCTGACCGCCGTGCCGGGGTTCATCGACCCGCACGTCCACATCGCCGGTGGCGGTGGTGAGGGCGGATACGCCAATCGCACCCCGGAGATCCTCGTCAGCGACATCGTCAGCGCCGGGGTGACCACAGTCGTCGGCTGCTTGGGCACCGACGGTGTGACTCGCAGCCACGCGGATCTCCTTGCCAAGGCCCGCGCGCTCGAGGCCGACGGCATCTCCACATATATCTACACAGGCAGTTACCAGGTCCCGGCACGAACGCTGACCGGCACCGTCGTCGACGATGTCGTCCTCATCGACAAGGTCATCGGCGTCGGCGAGGTTGCGATCTCGGATCGGCGTTCCTTCCAACCGACGGTAGAAGCATTGGCCGAGCTCGTCAGCCACAGCCATGTCGGTGGTCTGCTCAGCGGCAAAGCGGGCGTCACCCACTTCCATGTCGGACCGTACTGGTCGCGTCTGGCCCCTCTGCACCGGCTGCTCGACGAGTACCCGATCGCCCCGCAGGCCGTCTATGCCACTCACATCACCAGGAGCACCGAGCTTCTGGCCGATGCGGTGAGCCTCGCAGCCAAGGGCGCCACCGTTGACATGACCGCGGGCTCGACGACCGCAGAGTCGGTCAGAGACTACATCGAACTCGGCGGCGACCTCACCCGACTCACTCTGTCGTCGGACGCCAACGGCAGTCTGCCCGAATTCGACGCGCACGGGCGGCTGATCGGCTTGGAAGTGGCCAAGCAGACCACCCTCTTCGAACAGGTGTGGGAGTGTGCCGAATTGCCCGGTATGGACCTGTCTCAGGCCCTCGCCCTCGTCACCTCCAATACGGCTGATGCTCTCGTGCTCGGGCACAAGGGCCGTCTCCGAAGCGGGTGCGACGCCGACGTCCTCCTCACCGATGACCAACACACCATCCGACTCGCCTTTTCCCGGGGACGCGAGATCGTCCGCGACGGCGAACCCCAGATCCGAGGAACTTTCGAATGAGCCGCGAACCCGGCACCACGACGACCCACACGGCCGACGTCGAGGAGAAGCTCCCGCCGCTGGGATGGTCTCTGGTTCCCCTGGGCGCGATGCTCGTGCTGCTGGCTGTGGGCTACGGCGTCCTCGGCCTCGCCCCGGAGCCGCTGTTGATCCTGTCTGCGATCATCGCCGGCTTGGTGGCTCTGCGCATGGGGCTGTCCTGGGAGGATATGCTGCTGGGGATCAGAGAGAAGCTCGATACGGCGATGCCGGCTCTGCTTGTGCTCATCTCCATCGGCATCCTCATCGGCACATGGATGATCGCCGGGACCATTCCGATGATGATCTACTACGGTCTCGGCCTCATCAGCGCGAAGTTCATCGTCCTCATCGCCTTCGTCATCTCGGCGATCGTCTCGGTCATCACGGGAACGTCCTGGGGTTCGGCCGGAACAGTGGGCGTGGCTCTCATGGGCATCGCCACGGGCCTCGACGCCCCGCTGGCAGCGACAGCAGGAGCGATTGTCGCGGGCGCATACTTCGGCGACAAGTTGTCTCCACTGTCGGATACGACGAATTTGGCACCGATAGCTGCGGGAACCACCCTCTGGGAGCACATTCGCCACATGCTCTACACCACGATTCCAGCCACACTCGTGGCGCTGGCGCTCTACCTGTTCGTCGGCATCAATCAGCACTCGGGAAGCACCGATTCGGACCAGATCAGCGCCGTCACAGGTACCTTGGACGGCCTGTTCTCCTTCAACGTTCTCCTGCTTCTGCCGATGGTCATCGTCCTCGCCGGAGCCGTGCTCAAACTGCCGACGCTGCCGACGATCATCGGATCGTCACTTGTAGCGGGGATCCTTGCGGCGATCTTCCAGAAGGTCAGCGTCGAATCGATCTTCGCCTCGACGGTCGACGGATTCACCCCGAACATGCTCGAAGTCGGGCCCTCAACGCTCGAGAGCCTGGACCCCGATGTCGTCGAGTTGGTGTCGCAGGGCGGGATGGCGTCGATGACCGGTGTCATCCTCATCGCGTTCAGCGCCTTCGCGTTCGCCGGAATAATGTCGCGGTCCGGTGCCCTCGAAACCATCATCCGCTCGCTGTTGAAGTTCGTGAAGCGCACGGGAGACCTCGTTCTCTCAACTGTCCTGTCATGCATCACGATGGCCGTCGTGACCGGCAACTCCTACCTCTCGATCATCGTGCCGGGCGAACTGTTCAAGAGGGCCTACGCCGACCGCGGCTTGGATGCCAAGAACCTCTCGCGCACCCTCGAGGACTCCGGCACCGTCATCGTTCCACTGATTCCGTGGTCCTCAGCGGGCGTCTACATGGCAGGAGTCCTTGGGGTCTCCGTCCTCGACTACGCACCGTGGGCGGTGTTCTGCTATGTCGGCTTCGCGTTCGCCATCATCCTCGGCTACACCGGGTTCGGCATCGCCAAACGTCGCTGAGACGCCTGATCGGATGATCGTTCCTCGACGTTTCCGGGCCACTTTCAATTTCAGCTGATGCGCGCCGACTTCCGCTGCGCGTACTCGGCCGGACTGAAGCCGGTGACGCGAACGAAGTCCGTGCTGAAATGCGATTGATCGAACCATCCGAAGTGTGCGCCGAGGTCGGCCAGATTTCCGTCCCACCCGCGGTCGATCGCTGCGACCGCGTCGATGATCCGTGCCCTGGCCAAGATCTTCTTCACTCCGACTCCGCAGAAGCTGCTGAATATCCGCTGCAGCGTACGCTCACCGATATCGGCTCTCTCCGCGAGGACCTTCAGGCTCACGACTTCGGGGTCGGACAGGATGTCGAGCACCCGTTTCAGCCGTTCGAACGACGGGGTCATCTGCGGCTGCCAGGACAGCAGCCAGCTTTCCACCGAAGCGGCCAATTCGCTGAAGTCGGGCGTCCCGGCTCTCTGCGACTGAGCAAACATCTCAGAGAGTCCGAGGTCGTCATCCAACCTCGGAAACCACAGTTCGGCAGGGACGGTCGAATCACGGATGCTCGCCGGCTTCTCCTCGGAGAACGCCAGTGTCGCACCCGGCTGAAAGTTCACGCCGAAGACTCCGCCGCGTCCGAAGATTCCCACATCGAAGCGACGCTTGGTGACCGGACCGGTCACCCATGCCCCAGGCCCGTCCACGTGCGCCCGCCGGCTGTCGCCGAACTCGAAGGTCAGATGGATGGTCGGTTCGGACAAGGTCGCCGTCTGATAGCTCTCGCCCTCCGGCAGATCCCACTCGACGGCCCAATAGCGTTTGACGAAGGGGCGCAGGCGCTCGGCGACGACACGAACGGACGAATAACGCGCATGCTCGAGCATCTCCCCCGGCTTGAGCACACGTCCGAAGAAGTGCTGCGGCAGTGACGCATTTTTCCTAGTGACGTCGTCGTCCATGGCACAAGAATGTCAGACATGACTCAAACACAGAAGACCGACACCGCCCCGACCGCTGCCGACAGCACTACCGCAACCCCCGTCGCCACTCTGGCGATGGTCACCCTCGACGCCCCGAACGCAGCCGTTCTCGGAGAGTTCTACTCCGCCGTCCTCGGCTGGCCCATCGCCTATTCGGACGAGAACTATGCGATGCTCACCGGCCCCAGCCATGCCCTGGGCATCGGCACGATCCCGGACTATCAGCGACCGAGCTGGCCCGACGACGGACACAAGCAGTTCCACCTCGACCTCGCCGCCGATGACATCGAAGCGGCAGCCGATCGCTGTGTCGCACTCGGTGCCTCCCGAGCCGAACCGCAGCCGGGCGAGACCTGGGTCGTGCTCCTCGACCCGGCCGGTCATCCGTTCTGCATCACGGACGCCAAGAACTGGGGCTGAGCATCCCGGCTGTCGTTCAGCCGATCTCTCGGCTCCGCCCTGCCTTGTCCACCCGCACAATGTAGTGCGACCCGTCCAGACCGTCGACGAGGATCGTCGCCGAATGCTTCTCATTCCCTCCGGTGACGATCCAGTTAGGTTTGAGCACACCGCGCAGACCGTCGGCGGGCGTGATGTCGATGCCCATCCCGAGTTTGACCGTCTTGACGACCTTCGCACGGGCCAATGATCGTGCGGTCCGCTCGGCCGCCCCCGGGCTCGGCAGCGGTCCCGCCTGCTCGCCGATCAGACTGGACCACTCCTCAGGGTCCGCGGAGGCGCCGCGAGGGGTGAAGTCCGCGATCATGCCCCGCCCGGACACCGCATTGACGAGCACGTCCATGCGCTGCCCCGGCCCGGCCGCACCCCGACGGAAGAATCCACGAGTGCGCACATCGAGGGCGGCCCACCAGAACGGATGGTGGACGATTCTCGCCTCGGCGACAGCGCCCGGGAGCTTGCGCTGGAAGGCGGCGAGCGCCTCGGCGGTAGTGACGTGCGGTTCCATTCGCACCGGATCCTCGACCTGCAGGTCCGGGCCGACCGGGTGCCCGGTTCCGATCTCAGCACTCATCTCAGGCGTCTTTCGGAACCTGACCGGCCAGGGAATCGTTCTGACCGGTGAGCATGTGCGCGGGAACCGCACCGATCTTGTCGGTCTCCTTCATGGCCTCAAGCACGTGGGCAGGCACCGGATGCGAACGCTGGGTGGCCAGGGAGACGAGGATGAGAGCCAGCGTCGAGCACACGATGCCGATTCCCATGGGGTCGATTCCGGTGACGTCGACGAGTCCGGTGAGCTGCCAGACGACGGAGGACACGGTGCCGGCGATCATCGAGGTGATCGCACCGGGCACGTTCGCCTTCTTCCACCACGCGGCGGCGATGTAGACGGGGACGAATGCGGCGCCGAGCACCGTGGTGGAGAAGATGACCACCTCGGCGACTGCGGGCGGATCGTTCACGGCGACGAAGTAGCCGATGATCGCCAGCACCAGGACGGTGAACCGCGAGACCCAGACGGACTGTTGGTCGGACATGTCCTTCTTGAAGAAGCGCTGGAACAGGTCCTGGCTGGCGATCGTGCCCGACTGCAGCAGCAGAGCGTCCGCGGTGGACATGATCGCGGCCATGATTCCGGCCATGACGATGCCCACGGCGAAGTCCGGCAGCACCGTGTCAGCGACTTGGAAGACCGCGAGTTCCGGGTTGTCCAGGGTCGGCAACAGGACGAGCGCCATGATGCCGACGATATAGGGGGCCGGGATGAACAGCAGGTTGAACCCGGTGGCGTAGAGGCTGGCGCGCCTGGCCACCGAGGGCCGCTTCATCGCCATATGGCTGACGTTGACGTGCGGCCAGCCCATATAGCCGATGGAGAAGACGAGGACGGCGCCGACGATGACTCCCCATTGGACGGATTCGATTCCATCGGGTCCCCACATGGTCAGCAGGTTCGGATTGATCTGCCCGACCGCCTCGTTGCCGGCCGTCCATCCGCCCACGGCCTGCAGACAGGCGATGAGGATCCACACCATGCCGATGAGCATGATGATCGCCTGCACGAAGTCGGTGTAGGCCACGGCGAGGTAGCCGCCGAGGAAGGTGTAGAAGACGATGACGCCGACGGCGATGAGCAGCGCCCAGGCGTAGGGGACGCCGGTGACCATCTCGAGGCCGCGTCCGCCGGCGATGAACTGGCTCATGACATAGAAGAAGATGCAGAACAGCGCGACCGGTGCGGCGATCGCGCGGATCCACTTCGACGGATACCGATGTTCGAGGTATTCGATCGATGTGAGCGATCCGAGGATCTGCGAGAGCTTGCGCATCCGCCGGCCCAGGATCGAGAGATTGAGGACGCCGCCGCCGATGTCACCCATCGCGTACCAGAGTGAGAAGTAGCCCTTCGTATAGGCCAGCGATCCCGCACCGAGGAACATGTACCCCGACATCGACGACGACTGCAGACGCAGAGCCGTGACCGCGGCGCCCAAGCTGCGGCCGCCCAGCAGATATCCCTCGCTGCCCTTCGACCCGATCTTGAGCGTCCACACGCCGATCCCGGCCATGGCGACGAAGTAGATGACGAGGAACCAGGTTTCGATGTTCATGCCGCTCCCCCGTTCCCGTTCGCCGAGGCGGCCCCGCCGTCTCGTCCGTCCGTGCCGTTCGCGGTTCGCGCCAGTGCCTGATCCTCGGCCACGTCCTCGGCCTTCCATCCGCGGGAGAGGAAGACGAAGACAAGGGTGTAGATCACCCAGATCGCAGGGATGCCGACAATGATGACGACCGTCGCCGTCGGGAGACCGAACACGTTGACCACCTCGTTGTGACGTAAGTAGAACAGCTTCTGTGAGTGAGATTACAACGTATCGCGAGAAGCCTGAGACTGCCGCACCGGGCTCGCATGGTGGGAAGTGCTGGTCAGACTCGAGTCCTTTCCCACCTGGTGCGCGGCGTCATTCGACGGTGAACTGGCGTTCGTGGAGTCCCGTCGCGGCACCGGGAATGGCGGGCCTGCGCTCCGAGGTCTGCACGTTTCCGTCCTGGTCGATCGCGCGGACGCTGACGGTATGCGTGCCCGTGCTCAGTCCCGTGTGCTCGCACCGCCACTGCCGCCACGTATCGGCGGTGAGTTCCTCGCTCAGTTCCGCTTCGGTCCAGTCCCCGTTGTCGATGCGCACCTGCACCTTCTCGATGCCGGTGTGCTGCGCCCAGGCCATGCCTGCGGTGACGATCCGGTCGCCGCTCTTGGGCGTAACGGTGGCGCCGGGGCGGGGCACATCGATGCGGGAGGCCACCAGCACGGGTCCGTGGGTGGACCAGCCGCGGGTCGTCCAATATGCTTCCTTGCCCGCGAACCTCGTCACCTCGATATCGGTCACCCATTTCGTGGCCGAGACGTACCCGTAGAGTCCCGGGACGACCAGCCGGGCCGGGTATCCGTGGTCGCGTGGCAGGGCGTGGCCGTTCATGGCCACGGCCAGCAGGGCCGCCCGGTCATCGGTGAGCACTTCGAGCGGGGTGGAGGCGGTGAATCCGTCATCGGAGCCCGAGAGCACCATGTCCGCGCCGGCGTGCGGTTTCGCCCTGGCGAGCAGATCCCGGATCGGATAGCCCAGCCATTTCGCATTGCCGACGAGGTCGCCGCCGACCTCGTTCGAGACGCAGGCCAGGGTCACATAATGCTCCTGGAGTGGAAGTTCGAGGAGTTCGGCCATGGAGATCGTGAACTCGTTCTCGACCATTCCGTGGACGCGCAGCATCCACGTTCCCGCATCGATCGACGGCGGGAACAGCGCCGTGTCGATGCGATAGAAGTCAGAGGTCTCCGTGACCAGCGGGGTCAGTCCGGGTACGTCGAGTTCGGCGCCCGCGGGGATCTCCGGCGCTGAGGCGGCCGGCCGTGGCAGGACGAGCTTCGTCACCGTTCCTGCCGCACTGCGCGCCAGTGTGGCCGCGGACTGTCCGGCCGCGACGGCGGAGATGCCGACCGCGCTCAGTCCCGCGGCCAGCCCGAAGAAGGCCCTCCGCCCGGGTCGGGTCGGA
Organism: Brevibacterium pigmentatum; assembly: GCF_011617465.1. NCBI lineage: Bacteria > Bacillati > Actinomycetota > Actinomycetes > Micrococcales > Brevibacteriaceae > Brevibacterium > Brevibacterium pigmentatum. The sequence goes on along the minus strand of NZ_CP050153.1, from coordinate 1,295,721 downwards.
GATGACGTGGTTTCCGAGGGCGTGCCGGCCGTGCCTTGTCCGGCTCGAGTCGGAGCCTCGGCGAGGTGAAGGAGGACGAGGAAGGCCGCTGCTCCGGCGGCGATTCCGCCGAGACTCGGCAGGGTGGCCACCAGACCGGCACCGGAGCTGAAGCCGACGACGGCCGGCAGCAGTCCGAAGCCGATGAGCAGAACGAGCGCGAGACCTCGACGTCGGGCGCCGATCCACCCGATGATCGCGCCGAGTCCGGCTCCACCGGCGACGATGGTGATGACGAGAGCGAGTTTGTCGTGAGCGCCGAAGATCGCGATCGCGGGCTTGATGAGCACCGTGGGCATCAGCGGGATGAGGGCTTGGCCGATGAGCAGCGCCGGGGCTGATGCCACGTCCAGGCTGCGGGCGATGAGTTCGGCGACGCCGAAGTAGATGAGGGTCGCAACGATCCCGGAGATCACGGAAGGCCAGGTGCGTCGAGTGCCCGCCATCATGCCCTCCCGGTCCCCATCCTCAGGCCAGGATGCGACGGAGGCGCACGGCCGCCTCGGTGAGGGTGCCGATGCGATTCGCGCGGTCGGGTTCGGGCAGTGTCTGAGCCGCACGCAGTCCGTGTTCGAGGAGCACGACGACCTGATCGGCGAGGTTCTGATCGCCGAGTTCCGGCACTGGTCGGGCGTCGGAGCCGATCGACGAGAATTCGTTGAGGGCCTCACGGATGGCTGCCCGTCTGCTCGGTGCCCGCGGGACCGCCTCGTCGAGTTGGGCGGTGGTCAGGGAGATGATTCGGATCCGCAGACGACGCACCTCGGTCTCGAGTTCCGCCGCTGCTGTGGTCATGGACCCATGATAGTCCTCAGGAGTGGCGGCAGCGGCGGAACTCAAGACGATGCTCAGGAGTCGGCGACCCATACGGTCATGGTCTCCTGATAGGTCTCCAGCGCTTCCGGGCCGTTGTCGCGGCCCCAGAATCCGGACTGTCGCATTCCGCCGAACGGAGTGGCTTCGGTGCCTTCGCTGTAGCCGTTGACGGCGAGCGTGCCCACGCGGATCCGGCTGGCCCACCATCGGACTCGGGCGATGTCCTCGCACCACACGCTCGAGGCCAGCCCATAGGGTTCGCCGTTGATGAGGTCGACGGCGTCGTCTCTGTCGGTGCGTCGCAGCAGCTGGGTGACGGGGCCGAAGATCTCTCCGCGGCCGAGTTCGCTGTCGTCAGGCACGTTCTCGATGACGGTCGGCGGGTACCAGGTGCCGGTGCTGGGGACGTCGGCACGGGTGTTGAGGATTCGCGCTCCCTTCTCCACCGCTTCGTCGACCCAGGAGGTGATGCGGTCGTGGGCGCGGGCGTTGATCACCGGTCCGACGTCCGTGCCGTCGTCGAAGGGATCGCCGACGGTCAGTGCCTCGATCGCGTCGATGAGCGCGGTGCGGAATTCGGCGAACCTCTCGTCATCGTCGCCGACGTAGATGACCCGAGATGCGGCGGTGCAGTTCTGACCGCTGGTGCCGAAGGCGGCACCGGCGATGTCGGCGGCGATGGCCCGGAAGTCCGTGGCGTGATCGGAGTCGACGATATAGCCGGCACGGCCACCGAGTTCGAGGGACACCTTCTTGAGGTTCGATCGCGCCGAGGATTCGAGGAAGGATCGGCCGACGGGTCCGGAACCGGTGAAGGTGAGCACGTCGATGCCGAGGTGCATGCCCATGGCGGCGCCGATTCCCGCACCGGTGCCCGTGAGTACGTTGAGGATGCCGTCGGGCACCCCTGCCTCGGTGGCGAGTCTGGCGAGGTGAAGGGCGCTGAGCGTCGAGTCCTCGGAGGTTTTGACAACCATGGCATTGCCGGCGGCCAGGGCCGGGGCGATCTTCCAGCCGAGCATGGCGACGGGATAGTTCCACGGCAGGATCGCTCCGACGACTCCGCTGGGCACTTTCGTCACCCAGCCCCACCCGTCGGGGCCCTGCAGATAGCGTCCGTCATCGCGGGAGATGAGGTCGGCGCTCAGTCTGAGGTTCGCGGCGACGTCGGGAACGTCTTCCTCGACGCTGCCGAGGGCGACCTTTCCGGCTTCGATGCCGTCGAGATAGGCGATCTCTTCGGCGTCGGCTTCGACGAGGTCGGCGAGGCGACGCAGCACGCGGGCTCGCAGCTTCGCATCGTCGACCCAGTCGGCTTCGTTGAAGGCGCTGCGTGCTGCGGCGACCGTCTCATCGAGCTGCTGCTCGCTCGCCGCGGAGAGGCTGCCGATGACCGTGCCCTCGCTCGGTGAGATGAGACTGATCTCGTCTCCGGCGCCGGTGACGGCTCGGCCTCCGATCCACTGTCCGAGGTTGCCGTCGATGATCGCTCTCAGTGCGGTGCGGCCGCGGTCGACGAGGGTGTTCTCTGCTGATGTCGTGGTGCTCATGCTGTGTGGTTCCTCTCCAGCTCGGCGATCGCGTCGAGCAGCGCCGCCAGGGCTTCGGGGTCGGCGGTCGGCAGGGGTGGACGCACCGGTCCCTGTTCACGGCCGGAATTGCTGAGTGCCTGTTTGATGAGTGAGATGAAGGCGGAGTCGCCCTCGATGAGTCCGAGGGCGCGTCCCAGGCTTCTCCAGAGGTCGACGGCATCGGCCCAATCACCGCTGTCGGCCAGCTTCCAGAGTTTCTGGCAGTGTTCGGGCAGCAGCCACGCCGATGCTGCCACCCAGCCGCTGGCGCCCTGGGCGAAGCCTTCGAGCGCGATTCCGTCGGCGCCGACGAAGATGTCGGTGTCGTCACCGAGGCGGCTGCGCAGCTCCCGAATCCGGGTGGCTTCGCCCGAGGTCTCTTTGACGCTCCAGAATCTGCCGGTGTCCTGGAGCGAGGCGAGGTGGTCCGGGAGCAGGTCGGTACCGGTGGAGTGGGGATTGTTGTAGACCATGACCGGCAGTTCGGAGGCGGTGAGGACCGGTCGCAGGGCGGCGATGACGGCGTCGGGTTCGAGCCCGCCGTAGAAGGGAGGGGTGACCATGATGGCGTCGGCACCCCAACCGGCGGCCGCGGTGATCTGGGCCGACATCTCCGACGGGGTGTATGCCATGCATCCGATGACCACATGCGCCCGGCCGTCGACGGCCGAGACGATGGTCTTGATCTGAGCTTCCCTCTCCGCAGTGCCGAGCGCCAGTGCCTCCCCCGTGGCGCCGAGACCGAGGAGACCGGTCACACCGGAGGCGAGCACCTCCTCGATGCGACCGCCCAGGGCGTCGAGGTTCTGGTCTCCGTCCTCGGTATAGGGAGTCGTGGGTACGGCGAACACACCGTGCATCGGATTCGTCATCGAATCGTCCTCTCAGGCCTTGAGATCTGTGGTCCGCGCTTCAGCGATGAAGTCGGTCCGCCGACGCTTCTCGTCGGTATCTCAGACGATAGGCAGAAAAGTGATCACAAGCAATGGCGACGACGAAGGGCGGACCCCCATTTCGGGGATCCGCCCTTCGTTCAGCGCTCGGCCGCGGCCCACAGGTGTGGGGCGCGACCGTCTCTCAGTCTCTGAAGTAGGAGATGAGGCGCAGGATCTCGATGTAGAGCCACACGAGGGTGACCATGAGCGAGAAGGCGCACATCCAGGAGTACTTCTCCGGGATCTGGTGCTTGACGCCCTCTTCGATCATCTGGAAGTCCATGATCAGGGTCATCGCGGCGAGCACGGTGGCGACGATGCCGATGATGATTCCCAGAGGGATGCCGAAGACCTCGATGCTGCGGGCACCGCCGGAGCCGGTGAACATGGCGAAGAAGAAGTTGATGATCGAGAAGACCGCGTAGCCGCCGACGGCGATCATCATGAACTTCATCATCTTCGAGCCGTAGCGCACACCCTTGAACTTGAACAGGGCGAGCATGACGCCGAAGACGCTGAGCGTGGCGAGCACGGCCTGGACGACGATGCCGGGGTACATGGATTCGAACATGCCGGAGATGCCGCCGAGGAAGACGCCCTCGAATGCGGCATAGCCGATGATCAGCGCCTTGCTCGGTTCCTTCTTGAAGGCGTTGACGAGTCCGAGGACGAGTGCGATGATCGCTGCCGGCAGCGCCAACATCGGAACGAGCCAGCCGACGACGCCACCGGCGAGGAGGATGGCGAAGAGCACACCGGTCTTCATCATCACATCGTCATACGTCATCGCACGGTCGGCGACCTGGGGGCCTGCGTTGCGGTTCTGCGCGGCAGGCTGATTGAACAGGTTGTTGAGCTCCTGATCGGACATGACCGGCTGATTGCGTCCGGCCTGGGCTCCCTGATTGATAGCCCGGTTCATCATGGGGTTACTCACGGTCGAGATCCTTTCGATCTGAGCAGAATGTGCACAGCCGGCAGGCTGCGCAGATGATCTTTCACGGTCACAGTCTAACCGGACGGTCTGGACGGGAACTGAGGATCCCGGCCAGCACGGTCCGACGTTGCACGATCGTGATGCTGTGGTGGACAACACCTGATTCCAGCGGATAATTCCCGGTTCAGCCCATCGGGCAGTGACAGTTCAGCCCATCTGGTAATGAGTGGCCGCGCCCGGTCCCCACGGGATGCCGGTGGCCCACCAGATGAAGAACAGGAGCCCCCAGAAGACGAACATGGCGAACGACAGCGGGATCGTGAACGAGAGCACAGTGCCGATGCCTGCGTCCTTCTTGTACCGCTGCACGAACCCGAGGACCACGACGAAGTACGGGCTCATCGGAGAGATGATGTTCGTCGTCGAATCACCGATGCGGTAGAGGGCCTGGGTGGTCTCCGGGGAGATCGACAGGAGCATGAACATCGGGACGAGCACCGGGGCCATGAGCGTCCACAGTCCCGAACCGGAGGTGAGGAACAGCGCGCCGAGCGCCACGAGCAGCCATCCGCCGAGGAGGATGACGAAGGGGCCGGTGTTGAGGGCTCCGAACACCTCGGCGCCCTTGATCGCCAAGATCTCGCCGAGGTTGGACATCTTGAACAGCGCGAGGAACTGGCTGGCAGCGAAGAACAGCACGATGACCGGCACAAACGGCAGCAGTCCCTTGCCCATCATCTCCGGGATGTCAGCGGTGCGCTTGATCGACCCGGTGGCGTAGCCGTAGACGATGCCGACGATGAAGAAGCCGAAGCCGATGATCGCGGCGATTCCTGCCATCAGACCGGATTCGGGGCCGAAGCCTCCGGCCTCGTCGCGGAGGAACGATCCGGCGGGCCAGGCGAGAGCGAACAGCACCGCGGCGCAGACGATGATCGAGATGACGGCGATGACGATTCCGCGCTTCTCATTGGCGTCGAGGGCCATCTTGACGTCGAAGTTGTCCGGATCGTCCTCGGTCTCCTCGTCGAGTTCGATCTGGTCGGCTCGCTTGGACAGGACCAGCTCGGTCACCAGGGTCACCGCGGCGGCGACGACGAACATGGAGACGAAGTTGAAGTAGAAGTTCGCGACCGGGCTGACGGTGTAGTCGGCGTCGATGATCTGCGCGGCCGAGGTCGAGAGACCGCCGAGGATCGTGTCGAGCGAATTGACCATGGGTGCTGCCGAATAGCCTCCCGAGGTCGCCGCGTAGGCGACGAGGCAGCCGAGCAGCGGATTGCGGCCGACGGCTTTGAACGCTAGTCCGCCGAGGGGAATCATGATCATGTAGGAGGCGTCGGAGGCGATCGACGAGGCGGTTCCGGCCAGGGCGACGATGAACGTGATCCACTTCGGCGAGGCCCCGGCGATGGTTCCGCGCAGCATCGCCGGGATGAGTCCGGACTGTTCGGCCACGGCTACGCCGATGAGCACGATGAGGACGAGTCCCAGCGGTGGGAAGGTGACGAAGTTGTTCGTGGCTCCCGCGACGATCTCACGCAGCGATTCGGTGGAGAAGAGGTTCGTCACCGTCACCTTCTCGTCCGTGGCCGGGTTGACGGCGTTGAGACCGGTGGAGGCGAAGATCGCCGAGAGGATCATGACGATGACGGCCAGCGACAGGAACAGCCAGAACGGGTGCGGCAGCTTATTGCCGGCCTTTTCGATGATGACGAGGACGCGCATGAGCCAGCTCAGCTCGGAACCGTCATTCCTCTTCTCTGCGGTCGCAGGTGTGGTGCTCGACATCAGGTCTCCTCGGTCGGGGTGGCGCTGGCGAATGCGTTGAGCCCGGTGTCGCCCCTGTGAGTGCGAGCACCTCAAGGAGCAAGTCTCATGGACAATCGGCGTTGTGTCACGGAAATCTCATATTCCGGATATTCGGATGCGGCCGGACGCACCCGTCCCCCGCCGAGGCGGCAGTGCGGTCTCGTGCTCACCGACGTTGATGGTCGAGCTCCCCGACGGTGGTGAATAGGTGAGGGCGCCGACCGCAGGTGTCTGCGGGCGGCGCCCTCTCAACCGGAAGGCGGCTCAGCACTCGGGATGAGGGTGGGCCGCCTCGGCGAAATCAGCGTTCGATGTCGCCGCGGATGAACGCTTCGACGGCCTCGTGGGCGGCGTCGTCGTCCTGCTGCTCCGGGGGCGACTTCATGAAGTACGAGGAAGCGGAGATCAGCGCTCCGCCGATTCCGCGGTCGAGGCCGATCTTCGCCGCACGCACGGCGTCGATGATGACGCCGGCGGAGTTCGGCGAGTCCCACACCTCGAGCTTGTACTCCAGGGACACCGGGGCGTCGCCGAAGTTGCGGCCCTCGAGGCGCACGAACGCCCACTTGCGATCGTCGAGCCATTCGACATAGTCGCTGGGTCCGATGTGGACGTCACGGTCGGCCAGCTGGGCCGAGGTGTTCGAGGTCACTGCCTGGGTCTTCGAGATCTTCTTCGACTCGAGGCGCTGACGCTCGAGCATGTTCTTGAAGTCCATGTTGCCGCCGACGTTGAGCTGGTAGGTCCGGTCGAGGACGACGCCGCGGTCTTCGAACAGCTTCGCCATCACACGGTGGGTGATGGTCGCACCGATCTGGGACTTGATGTCGTCACCGACGATCGGGACACCGGCGGCACGGAACTTCTCGTCCCATTCCTTGGTGCCGGCGATGAACACGGGCAGGGCGTTGACGAAGGCGACCTTCGCATCGATGGCGGCCTGAGCGTAGAACTCGACGGCCTTCTGCGAACCGACGGGCAGGTAGCACACGAGGACATCCGCCTCGGCGTCCTGCAGGGCCTTGGCCACGTCGACGGCGTCGCGGTCGGATTCGACGATCGTGTCGCGGTAGTACTCGCCGAGTCCGTCGAGTGTGGGTCCGCGCAGGACCTCGATGCCGGTGGGCTCCACATCGGCGAGTTTGATGGTGTTGTTCTCACTCGCCGTGATCGCCTCGGCGATGTCGACGCCGACCTTCTTGCCGTCGACGTCGAAGGCGGCAACGAAATCGATGCCACCGACGTGGTAGTCCCCGAATTCCACATGCATGAGGCCGGGAACCTTCGTCCCGGGCGAGGCGTTCCGGTAGTATTCCACGCCCTGGATCAGGGACGAGGCGCAGTTGCCCAGTCCGGCAATCGCGACTCGAATCGATTTCGTTCCCACAATTCTCCTTTGTCTGTACGGGTTTCACCGAGCGGCGGGAGAAGTCCCACGCGGGCGGTCAGCCCTGCGGGGCTTCGCTTCGGCCCCAACTATCCATAATAATGTCCGCGTCAAAATGCCGGATACCGGCATCCGTTCGGAGCGGCGCTCGTCTCAGCTGACGACCAGAGGTTCGAGAACCAGGTCGGGGTGGTTCTTCTGCACGCCCTGCAGCCGCCACCGGTCGGAGAACAGCGCCAGCAGCTCTCCATCGGAACGGTGGAGGACCTCGACCGAACGCTCCCGGGCCAGGGTCGGCACGCATTCGGGGGTGGTGCGTCGGGCGAGGGAGAAGTTCAGGCGCTCCAAGGTACAGGGAGCGTTGAATTCGTTGGTCATCCGGTCTTCGGCCACTTCGAACTGCATGGGTCCGACCGCGCCGAGAACGGGCGCCTGATCACCGCGCAGGTCGGAGCGCAGCACCTGGATGACGCCTTCATGGTCGAGCTGTTCGATGCCGCGGCGGAACTGCTTGTACTTCGAAGAGTCTTTGGCGCGGATGACCATGAAGTGTTCCGGTGAGAACGTCGGAATGCCGGGGAACTCGACCTTCTTATCAAGGTAGAGGGAGTCACCGACGCGCAGTGCGGAGGCGTTGACCAGCCCGACGACATCGCCGGGGAACGCTTCGTCGACGACGTCGCGGTCGCGGCCGAAGACCTGCTGAGCGTACTTCGTGGCGAACGGTTTGCCGGTGCTGGCATGGGTGAGCACGGTTCCGCGTTCGAAGACTCCCGAGCAGACTCGGATGTAGGCGAGCCGGTCACGGTGGTTGGAATCCATTCCCGCCTGCACCTTGAACACGAAACCGGAGAAGGGCTCGTCGACGTGGCGGGGCTCATCGTCCTTGTCCAGGCGGGCCTCAGCGGGCGGGGCGAGATCGACGAGGAGATCGAGGAGTTTGTGGATGCCGAAGTTGAGCACGGCCGAGGCGAACATCACCGGGGTCGACTTGCCGGCGAGGAAGGTCTCCTGGTCGTGGTTCTGGTCCTCCATCTCCAGCAGCTCGGACTCATCGACAGCGGTCGTCCAGGCCTCGCCCTCGAGGTCGGCGGCCGCCTCGGACGTGTAAGTGTCCTCACCGGCGATCGTGGCACCGCCATCGGTGCGGGTGTACTTCGTGTACTCGCCGCTGGTGCGGTCGAGGACTCCGCGGAAGTCTCCGGACTGGCCGACGGGCCAGGTGATCGGGGTGGGCAGGAGGCCGGTGCGCTGCTGGACCTCGTCCATGAGTTCGAGCGCATCGAGGCCGGGGCGGTCCCACTTGTTGACGACCGTGATGATCGGGATGTTCCGGTGGGCACAGACCTCGAAGAGCTTCATCGTCTGCGCCTCGAGGCCCTTGGCGGCGTCGATGAGCATGACGGCGCAGTCGACGGCGGAGAGCACACGATAGGTGTCCTCGGAGAAGTCGGCGTGGCCGGGGGTGTCGACGAGGTTGAACACGGCGTCGCGGTACTCGAACTGCAGGGCGGCCGAGGAGATCGAGATTCCGCGGTCCTGCTCCATCTGCATCCAGTCGGAGACGGTGGCACGGCGACCTGCCTTGCCATGGGTGGCTCCTGCCTGGCCGATGGCGCGAGCGTGGAGGGCGAGCGCCTCGGTGGTCGTCGATTTGCCCGCGTCGGGGTGCGAGATGACAGCGAACGTGCGGCGGCGGGACGCCTCGTGTCGGATGTCCTTGTCGGAATACTGGCCAGAAGTCACCGCAATATCGTATCGTTCTTCGCACGTCTCCGGCGTGTCCGTTCAGTCACAGTGGCTGGGGGCGCTTTCAGCACCTGTGCGTGCAGGCCCGCCGTCGGTGGGCGTTGCGTCCAGCGTCCTGTCGGAATCTGCCCATATGCTGGGGTGCGATGTCTGAGGAATTCGTCGAATACGCCGGCCGTTCGGAGCCGAAGGAACGCTGGCTCAAAGCCCTGCCGCTCATCATCGCGGGAGTTCTGGGCGTCCCGCTGCTCTGCGCGGCGATCTGGTTCTCCTGGCAGATCGCGCAGACGACGAAGTACCTGTTCGACCTCGGCACCTCCGGCGGAGAGGCGGCCGGGATGGTGCTTCTCAGTCTCTCGGGAGCCTTCTGCCTCGTCTTCTATCTCGCGTTCCTCTTCATCGGCACCCGTCGCCGCACCTGGAAGTGGCGCATCTGGTGGGCGGTTGCGACCCTTCTGGCCGCCGGGGCGCTGCCGCTGTGGTGGCTCTTCAGCGGCTTCTTCGCCGACGTCTAGTCTCGCTCCACACCGGTCCTCGCAATCCGTACATTTACCCGCAACTCCTCGCGCCGGCTGCTTCTCCTACAGGTGCTCATGCATCAGTCACTCTCCGCGCCACTCCACCCCGGTGCAACAGTGCGTTGTGGCGTTGCCGGTGAGGGATGCTCGAGTCAGAGCTGAGCGAGGGCCTTCGCGATGCGCTTCTCCGACACCGGATGCGCAGTGCCCAGCGAATTCGCGAACAGTGACACTCGCAGCTCTTCGAGCATCAGAACGACCTCGACCCACGTAGTAGGCAGAGACACGATGAGCTGCGACCATTCGGTCTTCGCCAATGCTGGGAAGCGATTGCCGATCTTCTTGAGCACATCATTGCCGCTCCCGGTGACCCGGTCCATGAGCTGCTTGTCCCGGATCGGTGAGTCCTGCATCCCGCCGATGCGCACCACTTCGGCTCGCACCCACCGCGGCAGTTCGCGCAGCATCTGCGGAGTCATCGCCGCAATGGCGGCGGTACTCATCCGGGAGGCGCTCCACGCCTGCACATCGGCGAGGTTGGCCAGGATCGCCAACGAGGAGGCCTTCGACACGAGCTTGTCGAGCTCGGTCGCCGTCGTCAGCGCCTTCATCAGGACCGGCAGCAGTGCCGAACAGGTCAGCGGCAGCTCGGCGTCGACGTGCTTGCGCAGTCGTGCGAACTCCTCGGCGGTGGACACCCACGACGTTTCGGCCGGCCCCAACCGGTCGGCGACGAGCCCGCGGATCCCGACCCGAATCAGCCCGACGAGCAGTTCGTCGGCGGTCTTCTGATGGCCGGCGAGGACGAGCTTCTCCTGAGTCGTCAGACCATCCTGCAGGTATTTCAGTGCTTCACCGGTGTGCTGTGCCAGCAGGGTGATGATCGCTTCCCGCGTGGCCAGTCGTGCCTGCGCTGCGGTGTCGAAGGCGACGAGGTCGACCGACGTCGACCGGTCTGCCAGCCCTGGAACGACACCGGCCGGGGCCTGATCGGGATCGGCCAGTTCGCCGAACGACCAGTCCGTCAACCCGGTCTTCGGGGTGAACGCGCTCTGCTTCTGTCGGGCCTTGCGCACCTGCGGTTTGGCTTTCGTCGTCAGCGCAGCGAGGTCCTCGCCGAGACCGACGGTCTTCTTCCCGTCGACGACCCGGAAGGTCAGCCGCAGGTGGGCAGGAATCCGTGACCTGTCGAAGTCATCGGCGGTGACCGTGATCGGCACGAGGTCGTTCAGCCCTCCCCCGCCGGCGCGTTCGCTCAGATACGCGGCGAGCACGTCCGGCAGACTTCCCTGATACGGGGTGAGCGCCGGCAGGATCTCGCGAGCGACGTCGGGAGCGGGAACGAAGTAGCGGCGCTTGCTCTTCGGCAGTGATCGGATTAAGGCGGCGACGAGTTCTTCGCGCAGCCCGGGGACCTGCCAGCTGAACTCGTCCGCGTCGACCGCGGGCACCGCCTCGGCGGGGATCTCCACGGTCACCCCGTCCTCGGTGCTGCCGGGGTCGAACGAGTAGCGCAGCTTCGCCCGGGTGCCGTCGGTCAGTTCCCATTCCATCGGGAAATCCGAGGCCACCGAGGCGGTCAATTCCTCGCTGTCGTCGCTGAGCAGCACCGAGGTGGTGAGGTCGAGCAGGTGCGCATCCTGTCGCTTCTGCTTCTTCCACCACCCCCGGAAATCCGCCGCCGAGGTGATCCCCTCCGGAATCCGCTCATCGAAGAATTCGTACAGGGCATCGTCCTGGTCGAGCACGCGACGGTTCCTCGTCCGCGAGGCCAGTTCCTCTGCCTCCTCGATGACGGCAGCATTGTGGTCGAGGAAACCGAAGCGCTCGTGCCAGTCGCCTTCGATGAGGCCCTTGCGGATGAAGGCGTCGCGTGCGGCTTCTGCGTCGATCTGCCCATAGCCGACGCGACGGTCGCTGACGAGTGTGACCCCGTAGAGGGAGATCTTCTCGTACACCATCGAGGCGCCGGCCTTCGTCGACCAGTGCGGGTCCGAATGCTGACGGGTGACCAGATCACCGGCGGCTTCGACGACCCAGTCCGGGTCGATCGCGGCCACGGTGCGTGCCCACAGGCGGGAAGTCTCGACAAGCTCGGCGGCCATGACGAAGTCGGGGTTGACCTTGAAGAGTCCGGAGCCGGGGAAGATCGCGAAGCGTGTGCCGCGGGCTCCCTGATAGTCCTTGTGCCGCTCCGAGCGTGAACCGATCATCGTCAGTAATCCGGTGAGCAGAGACCGGTGGATGGCGGCGGCATGCGGGTCGAGTTTGGCTGCGGCCACCTGTTTCCCGGTGTCTCCTGCCGGTCCGGTCACCCCCTGCTTCTTCGCACTGCGCTTCGCGGCACTGAGCTCGGCGAATCCGATCTTGCCGTTGGCACCGCGTCCACCCTGAGCGTTCCCGGTGTCACGACCGGGTTGAGCCTTCTGAGCGTCACGAGCACCCTGGCCCTCACGGCCACGACCGCGTCCGCCGCCACGACCTGCTTGACCGGCTTGCCCTCGGTCGGAACCGTCGCCGGCCCCACCTGTCGCCGCGTTTCCGCTGTCCGCGCCGAGTTCGGACCCGCCGTCGTCGGTCGGCTGCCAGACGGACTTCCCGATCCTGATCCCGGCGGAGCCGAGCAGTGAGCGCAGCTGGCCGACGAGGTCCTGCCATTCTCGGATGCGCACGAAGTTGAGGAATTCGTCCTTGCAGCGCCGACGGAATTTCGACGACCCCATGTCCGCCTGCAGACTCTGCAGATAGTTCCACAGATTGAGGTAGGACAGGAAGTCGCTGCCCCGATGGGTGAATCGGGCGTGCTTCTCATCGGCGGCGGCTCGGACCTCGGCCGGGCGTTCCCGGGGATCCTGGATCGACAGTGCGGCGACGATGACCGTGACCTCTCCCCCACAGCCGGCTTCCGCCCCGGCGATGACCATTCGAGCCAGGCGCGGATCGATCGGCAGCACGGTGAGCTTCCGACCGATCTCGGTGACGTGGATCTTCCCAGCAGAGTCGCTGGTCAGCGCCCCGAGTTCGGTGAGCATCGTGCGTCCGTCACGGACGGCTCTGGCCTCCGGCGGGGTGAGGAACGGGAAGTCGAGGATCTCCTGATCGCTCGAGGCGAATCCCAGTGAGGCCATCTGCAGGATGACGCTGGCGAGGTTCGTGCGCAGAATCTCCGGATCGGTGAATTCTGGGCGCGATTCGAAGTCCTCTTCCGAGTACAGCCGGATGCAGATGCCGTCGCTGGTGCGCCCCGAACGACCCTTGCGCTGGTTCGCGCTGGCCTGGGAGATCCGCTCGATCGGCAGACGCTGCACTCGGGTGCGGTTGGAGTAGCGGGAGATGCGGGCGGTGCCGACGTCGATGACGTATTTGATTCCGGGCACCGTCAGCGAGGTTTCGGCGACGTTCGTGGCCAGGACGATACGGGGGCGCGAATGCGGTTGGAAGACCTTCTGCTGCTCCCCTGCTGAGAGCCGCGCGAACAGCGGCACGACTTCCCAATTGCTCATTCGCGGACGTCTGCGCAGGTGGTCGGTCAGGGCGTCGGCGGTGTCACGGATCTCGCGTTCTCCGGAGAGGAAGACGAGGATGTCACCGGGGTCTTCGGCGGCGAGTTCGTCGACGGCCAAGATGATTCCGTCCGTCTGCTCCTCGACTCCGGTTTCGTAGTCTCCGGATTCGCCGGGCCCGTCGACATCGTCATCGGCAGGATCATCTCCGAGCGGCCGGTAGCGGACCTCGACGGGGAAGGTGCGGCCTTCGACGGAGATAATCGGAGCGTCATCGAAGTGGGCGGAGAACGATTCGGGATCGATCGTCGCCGAGGTGATGATGACCTTGAGATCGGGACGTCTGTCGAGGACTTCCTTGAGATAGCCGAGCAGAAAGTCGATGTTGAGGCTGCGTTCGTGTGCCTCGTCGATGATGATGACTTCGTAGTCGCGCAGCAGTTTGTCACGCGAGAGCTCGGACAGCAGGATGCCGTCGGTCATCACCTTCACCCGGGTGGAGTCGGCGACCTGCGCGGTGAACCGCACCTGGTAGCCGATGGTGTTGCCGAGCTCTTCATCGATTTCGTCGGCGATGCGCTCGGCCACGGTCCGGGCGGCGATGCGCCGAGGCTGCGTGTGGCCGATGAGTCCGTCGACACCGAGGCCGAGGTCGAGGCAGATCTTCGGCAGCTGGGTGGTCTTTCCCGATCCCGTCTCACCGGCGATGATGACGACCTGGTTGTCCCTGATCGCGCCCGCGATCTCGTCCTTCGCCGCGGTGACCGGCAGATCGGCCGGGTAGGAGACGGTGACCGGATGAGCCGCGCGGGCGGCTGCCAGTCGGGCCCGACGTTCGCGATGTTCGGCGCCGGTGTTGCGGCGCCGAGAATTCTTCCGCCGCGGCGAGCGCTTCTCCCGTGTATCTTTCTTCCCCTGCGTTCCCCGCTTCTCCTGCGGGTGCGCCTGCGAATGCCCGGAGCGATCCTGTGCGGGAGTACGCGGGGCCTGAGTCTCATCCTGCGGGGTTCGCTGCAGTCCTCGCGGAGACGATGATGCTGAGTTGTTTTCTGCCATGTGGATCCCAGCTTATCGTCTGCCCCTCCAAGTTGGTCCTTCTCAGGTGGTGTCCGACCGGCTTCCCGAATCATCGGCCAGTGCTCGCAGCGAGGCGAGGTAGGCATCCCAGTCGATGTCGTCGGGAATGTTCGAGATCCTCGGGTCGAGTCCGGCCTGACCGTCTATGCCCTCCCGCACGATGTCGACCTGCCCGAGGTGTCGCGTCAGGTCGACGAGGACGTGGACCATCATCTGCTGCAGAGTGACCGTCGCCCGCTCTCCGGGCCAGTGCGGCACCGTGCCCTGGGCATCGAGATCGAGCTGGTCGATCGTCTCATCGGCGAAGGTCCACACTCGCCGGTACAGGCCGAGGATGTGCTCGGCAGATTCGGCAGAAGTCGCGTACCAATCGGCCTGCGGGTCGGTCGCGATCTGGTCAAGACTCACAAGCTCCTCGGGTTGCGGCCAGGAGCGACCGAAGGTTTCGCCGAAGTATCCGACCTCCACATTGGCCATGTGCTTCACGGCTCCGAGCAGGTTGAATCCGGTGGGTGTCTGCGGCAGTCGAAGGTCTCGTTGACTCAGTCCCTCGAGTTTCCACAGCAGGTCGCTGCGGCCGGCCTGCAGTGAGTTCTTGAGAATGGCCTTCATCGCATCGTTGCGGGACATGGTCTCAGTCTGCCCCGGTTACGGTCGGATGACCATAGTGTGTGTGCCTTTTATCCGCCCCACAGCGGTGCCAGCGCCGAGTAGAGCTGCTGGACGCCGAGGATGATGAACAGCAGCGCGGTGATCGCCAGGGCGATGTTAGTGTGCAGCTTGTTCGCCCATTCCTTCGGAATCTTCTTGCCGTTGAGCAGCCCGAGGAGGGTGATGGCGAGGAACGGCATGAACAGTGAGCCGAGGACGCCATAGGCGAGGATGAGTCCGATCGGTTTGCCGAGGATGAACAGCAGCATCGGCGGGAAGGTCAGCCACAGCACATAGAACTTGAAGTACTTGCCGCCGGTCAGGGTGTCGGGGTGTCCGCCCGGCTTCTTGCGCATGTGTCCCCAGAAGTCGGCGAACATGAGCGAGACGCCGTTCCAGACGCCGATGATCGAGGAGAAGGAGGCGGCCCAGAATCCGACGAGGAAGCCGATACCCACGACCTCGCCGTAGCGGGCCTTGAGGACGTCGGCGAGGTCGAGCAGCCCTTTGTCGTCGGCGGAGATCGAGACTCCCGCGGCGCGGACGACTTCGGCGCCGACGATGAGCATGGCGATGACGAAGATGCCGGTCATCACGTACGCCATCGAGTTGTCGATGCGCATCACCCGCATCCACTTCGGGGTGTGCCAGCCCTTCTCGCGCAGCCAGTAGCCGTAGGCGGCCAGGGTGATGGTGCCGCCGACTCCTCCGGCGAGCGCGAGCGTGTAGATCACTCCGCCTTCGGGGATGATCGGGATCAGCCCGGTGAGCATGTCGGGGATGTTCGGTGCGGCGATGATCGCCAGCCCCACGACGGTGATGAACATGATCCCGACGAGGATGGCGGTGATCTTCTCGAACACGCCGTAGCGGCCGAACCACACCATGGCGAAGCCGGCCAGGCCCATGAGCACCGACCACACCGTGAGGTTGACTCCGGGGAACAGCGCGGCCAGCGGCAACGCCGCCGAACTCATTGCGGTCGCTCCGTAGACGAAGCCCCAGATGATGATGTAGGGACCGAAGTACCACGTGGTCCAGCGGCCGAGCGAACGCCAGCCTTCGAAGATCGTCTTTCCGGTCGCGAGGCTGAATCGGCCGGCCCCTTCGACGAGGACGATCTTGAGGATGACGCCGACGATCACGGCCCACAGCAGTCCGTAGCCGAATTGGCTTCCGGCGACGAGGGTGGCGACCATATCGGCGGCGCCGACACCGGTGGCCGCGACGACGAGTCCGGGACCGATGACCTTCCATTTGGCGGGACCAGAGGCCTCTTCCACTCCGGATACGGCCTCGGGGTCGCCCGCCTCGCCGGGACTCACACCGTTCGGCTGCTCACTCATGGTGTTCTTCGCTTTCATCTTCGGCCGCGCACAGACTCACCATCTGGTCGGGGATCCTCCAATGGGTTCCCCGCACATCGGCGGCGCAGCGGTCTCCGTATGTTCACAGTCATGATAGGTGACAACAGCTCCTGCATGTCACCAGTCTCATACCGTCTGCCGTTATCCTCGAAGGGTGAGTGACGACAATTCTTCGCAGGACTCCCGCAGCCGCATCGCCCGCCGGGTCTTCCCCGACGGCGTCGACCCCGATCCTCGCTTCACCTTGGCCAACGAGCGGACCTTCCTGTCCTGGATCCGCACCGCTCTGGCATTCATCGGCGGCGGAATCGCCGTCGAAGCCTTCACCTCGGAGATCTTCACCACCGGCCTGCGGGCGACCCTGTCGATCGTACTCATGGTCATCGGCTTCATCCTCGCCGCCGGTGCCGCCGTCCGCTGGCATCGCATCGAATCCGCGATGCGTCGCAAGACCTCGCTGCCTCTGCCGCTCATCATTCCCATCGTCAGCCTCGCCTCGGCGCTGGGTGCCGGTCTGCTCGTTCTGGTGTTCGCCGGTCTGCTGTGATGTCGGAGCCGACCGGGCCCGAATCGACCGGACCCCACCAACCAGACCACTCATCGCGCGGGCGGCCACGCCTGCCGCGACCCACCCAGCGCTCTCCCCGCCCGCAGCCGCATGCCGATCCGGCGCTGCAGCCGGAACGGACCGTACAGTCATGGCTGCGAACGAGTCTGACGATGACGGTCGTCAGCCTCGTCTTCATGCGCTTCATCAATGTCTTCCAGGGGTGGTCGGTGGCGATCTTCGTCGTGTGCATGGGTATGGCGATCGTCGCCATCGCCATGCAGGTCAGGCGCTACCGGCTCGGTTCGGACTCGATCCTGGCCGAACGCGGTCGCCCGACCCCGTGGGCCGTCATCTTCCTCACCGCCTCGGTGTGCCTCATCGCAGCGCTGAGCATCGCCTCGGTCATCAAGATCAGCCTGCTCTGAGGCTGCTGTCGAACGATCGCACAGGCACACTCCCTGCACGATCGCACCAATTCCCCGACCAGCGCACCCGACCCGATTCCCGTTCCTCGTTATGAGACCGCCGTCCGAGCCGCTGACCTGCACGCCTAAACTGGTCGGTATGAAGGATGCACGCGAAGTCTCCACCGCTCCACTCGTCGTCGTCGGCCTCATCGGCGGTTTCCTCACCGCCCGCGAGACCGGGATCCGCCCCCTCGGCGGAGTCGTCCTCGCCGCGGCCGGCGCCTACGCCGCCCGTTCCTGGTATGTGAAGAAGGGCTGGCCGGCCGCCACCGGTCTGAGCCTGGCTTATCTCGGCGGGTTCGGCGCCTCACACCCTCTGGCGAAGAAGATCGGTGCCTGGCCGGCCGTGTTCGCCGTGAGCGCGGTCAGCGCCGCAGCGTCCTACGTCGTCTCCGACATCGCCGAGGCGGACTGACACCAACCGTTCCAGATTGAATGCGACGATTCCGGACTGACACCGCCCGTCCCAGACGCAGGAAGCGAGGACCCCGAGCAGCCCATGCTGGCCGTATTCGAAGGTTTCGCCGTCATCGCCGGAGTCATTCTGGTCGGGCTCATCCTCGGCCGCTCCGGCGTTCTCGGACCCCACGGCCAGCAGGTCATCGCGAAGCTCGTCTTCTACGCCGGCACCCCGACTCTGCTCTACGTCACGGTCGCCGAGACCGACCTCGGGCTGATCTTCAACACCGCGCTCTTCGCCACCGGCGGTTCCGCACTCATCGTCGGTGCCGCCCTCTTCGTCCTCACCAAGTGGATCAGGCGGCGCAGCACCGGTGAGGCGATGTTCTCCGCTTGGGCGACCAGCTACGTCAACATCGGCAACTTGGGCATCCCGATCGCCGCGTACGTCCTCCACGACATCGGCTACGTCGCCCCGGTCCTGCTCTTCCAGCTGCTCGTCCTCGCTCCCATCGGCATGGCTGTGCTCGACGGTGCGGGGAAGAAGCAGCATGATTCGCACTGGTATTCCGCGATCCTCCAAGTGCTCAAGAACCCCATCGTCCTGGGTGCCGCTGCCGGTGTGGTCGCGTCGGCGACGGGCTTCGAACTGCCGCGGTTCGTCTTCGAACCCATCGATATGATCGGCGCAACCGCGGTCCCCGGCGCGCTGCTGGCCTTCGGAATCTCACTCAAGGATGGGTGGGGAATCCCCGTCAAGGGCAGCCGCGCCCAGCTGAGTTACATCACCGGCGCCAAACTCATCGCGCAGCCGGTCATCGCCTGGGCCATCGGCGGACCTCTGCTCGGCTACGACGGGATCGACCTGTTCGCCATCGTCGTCACCTCCGCCCTGCCGACCGCGCAGAACGTCTACATCTACTCGATGCAGTACCGACAATCCGAGGCGCTCATGCGCGACGCCGTATTCATCACCACGGTTCTGTCCGTTCCAGCCCTCGTCATCATCGCCGCCCTCCTCGGCTGACTCCGCGGTGCCGCCTCGGCGAGGGACCCGGTGAAATCGGCCGTCGTGGCGTGTCCTCCCCCTTTTGGACCACGTGGTCGCTGACAATGGGGATGTGTCCAGAGACGAGAAGAACGAGACCGAAGACCTCCTGAGCAGGCGGATGAGTTCAGGGTCTGCCAGTGCTGCCGATAAGCAGTCGCAGGCTCCTCTGGAGGCGGCAAATGACCCCTCGACCGACACCGAGGCGTTCGATCCGATCACGGATCCCATCGCCGAGGATGCCCCTGAGCATTCCGCGGACGCGAAGCCCTCGACGGGCCCGGTGAGGGTGACTCCCGCCCATTCGACGAATCCGCACTCTCAGCCGGCGACCGCGAGCACGCGTGCCGCCGAGCAGAACTCCGCGCAGAAGTCCACGGGGACGGAATCGGCTGCCGCGACGTCAGCTTCGACCGATACCGGTGCCACACGCGAAGTGCCGCAGAACGCGCGCACCGCGGTGATGAGCGAAGCCGATTGGGCTGCAGTGTCGAAGGCGGCGACGTCGACCGATGTCCGCGATCCCGAGGTGCCCGAGCGGCGCCGGTCGGTGCTCGATGTCATCGGCACGATCTGGATCATGCTCGCCACCCCGTTCGTCCTGTTGGCTCTGGCAGTGCGCTTCGTCGCCTCGGGGATCTTCCTCAAATTCGAGTACTTCCGGCCCGGATTCCCGGCCGATCAGTTCGGCTTCAGTGCCGCCGACCGTGAGCACTACGGAACCTATGTCATCGACTACCTGCACAACTTCGATTCCCGGCGCTACCTCGCCGATATCGTCATGCCCAACGGAGAGCCGATCTTCATCTCCGAAGAGCTCGGCCATATGGCTGACGTCAAGGGTCTGATCTCGCTGCTCTACCTCGTGGCTCTCGTCGGCATCATCGGATCTGTGCTGTTCGGCATCTACATGTGCCGCAAGAACGGATCGGGCATCCATGCAGGCGTGCGTCTGGGGTCGATCTTCAGCATCATCTTCATGGCCGCTGTCGCCGTTATCGCCGTCCTCGGCTGGGACAGCTTCTTCCGCGGGTTCCACAAGGTGTTCTTCGCCGATGGGACCTGGGAGTTCTACGCCGATGATTCGCTCATCCGCCTCTTCCCGCCTCAGTTCTGGGTCGATGCGGGCATCGCCGGCGGCGGACTCTTCGTGCTCCTGGCGATCATCCTCTTCCTGCTCAGCTTCACCGGTCACAAGAAGCGCCGGGCGCTGCGCAAGGCACGTAAGGACGCCGAAGCAGAGATCTGATTCGGTTTCGCCGCGGTCCGGAGCATCGGCCTCCGGCGGCACAGCAGCACGTCACTGCACAGCGGGTTCGAGTCCCGCTCCACGGTTCCGGCCGGGTGGTCTTTCCCCTTCCACCCGGCCGAATTTCTGTCCGGAATCAGTCGTCGACCGCGTCACGGCCGCGGCGGACCAGAAGCGGGTCGGCTTCGTAGACGACCGACGGGTCTTTGTCCTCATAGTCGAACTGGTTGAGGAAGTAGCGCATCGCGTTGAGGCGGGCGCGTTTCTTGTCATTGCTCTTGATCGTGATCCACGGAGCGTGGTCGGTGTCCGTGCGGCGGAACGTCTCTTCCTTCGCCTCCGTGTAGGCGTCCCAGCGATCGAGGGACTCGAGATCCATCGGTGAGAGCTTCCACCGCCGCACCGGGTCGATCTGACGGATCGCAAACCGGGTCCGCTGCTCTCTCTGGGTCACGGAGAACCAGAACTTCGTGACGTGGACTCCGGAGTCGATGAGCATCTTCTCGAACACGGGAGCCTGTTCCATGAAGGTCTCGTATTCGCCGTCGGTGCAGAATCCCATGACCCTCTCGACGTTGCCCCGGTTGTACCAGGAGCGGTCGAACATGACGATCTCCCCACTCGTGGGCAGGTGGGAGATGTAGCGCTGGAAGTACCACTGCCCGGCTTCGCGGTCGGAGGGTTTGTTGAGTGCGACGACGCGGGCGGCACGCGGGTTGAGGTGTTCGGTGAAGCGTTTGATCGTTCCGCCCTTGCCGGCAGCGTCACGACCTTCGAAGACGATGACGTGTTTGGCGCCCGTGTCCTGACCCCAGTACTGGAATTTCAGCAGTTCGACCTGCAGTCTGTACTTCTCGAGTTCGTACTCTTCGCGGTCCATCTGTTCGTCGTACGGGTACCCTTCCCGCCAAGTTTCGACGGCCCGGCCCATGGGGTCGATGAGGTGCGGATCCGTGGTCTGACTGTCCTCGACGGTGTACCCCTCGAGGCGGAGTTTGTCGATGTACTCCCGCAGATTCTCTTGGAACAGATTGTTCACGAGATCCTTCCCTTTCACTGTCGACACCGGGGTGTGCCTCGTGCACGATAATGCGCAGAGATGAATATCAGGTTATGCGATCGACGTCGCGTCGCGGGATGATTCCGACGCTCAATAGTGGCGCGATGGCGATGAGTCCGAAGGACAGCGGATAGCCGAACGCCGTCACCAGGGCACCGAATCCGGGGCCGAGCAGGGCCGACATGACGAACTGTCCCGTGTTCTGAGCTCCCAGCGCCTTGCCCGACCAGCGCGGTCCGGCGGCTTCGGCCACCGAGGCGAAGGCCAGTCCGTTGTCGGCCACGGAGACGGCCGAGGCGAGGATGAAGACGACTGCGGCGACAGCGGGGAGCTCAGTCAGCGACAGGATGGCGATAGCCACCACGAATATCACGGCGGCGACGGCGACGATGCGCATGAGGCCGACGCGGGATCCCGTGCGGTCGGAGAGCGCGCCGACGACCATGCGGCCGACCGCGCCGATGATCTGCGCGATCGCGACGATCACTCCGGCGGCGCCCGCGCCGATCCCCTGGACGACGATGAGCCAGACGAGTCCGTAGGTAGAGAACGCGAACTGCGGGACGACGAGGAGCGCGGAGACCGCGTGGATGCGCCACAGGAAGGAATCGCTGCGGTAGGGATTGATCGCCGAGGCGGCTCTGGGCTTCCCCTCCCCCGCCGAGGCGGTGCCCTGTTCGTTCTGTCCGTGGCGTTCCGCTTCCGGTTCGGTGTCGCGGTCGGGGTAGGCCACCTCGGCGCGGGTGGGGGTCGGGTCCGGTGGGTTGCGGATGAGAGCGAAGCAGATGAGGGCGAGTACGCCGGTCACGGCGGCGACGAACCAGAGGTAGGCGGGGAATCCGCCGGCCGCAGCGATCCCCGGGATGGTCACGGCGGCCACGCTCGTGCCCAGGGGTTGGGACATCTGACGGATGCCCATGGCCAGCCCTCGGCGGTGGCGGGGGAACCAACCCATGACGACGCGGCCGGAGGCAGAGTTCACCGAGGCGGCCGCGGCACCGGAGGCTGCGATGACGATGACCATCCAGATCGGCGAGTCGACGACGAGGACCGCGGCGGCCGAGAACACAGCGGTCAGACCGATGCCCAAGGTCATCGCCAGACGTTCGCCGAAGCGGTCGGCGAATGCGCCCCAGGCGATGAGGGTGAGGATGAGTCCGAAGCTCGGTGCGGCAGCGACGGTGCCGGCCTGGGTGAGTGTGAAGCCGAGGTCGGAGTGCATGTATGGGATGAGGAAGGCGGGTCCGGCGATCGCGATGGTCGCCGCCATCTGCGTGAGGACGCCGACGACGAGGATCACCCAGGCCTGTCTGGTGGGTCCGTTCGTCGTCATCGCTCCAGGTTAGCCGTGTGCCCGGATCGTCCGCGGGATGTCTCAGATCGCGGTGGCCGGGCATTGCCGATAAAGTGTGTTCTGAGCATTCCCCCTATAGCCCAATCGGCAGAGGCAGTCGACTTAAAATCGATTCAGTGTGGGTTCGAGTCCCACTGGGGGGACCATTGAAATTGCTTCTGACCTGAGGCGATTCACAGCGAGGACCAGGCCGATTCCTTCACCGCCTCTGCGATCAGGACAGGCGCAGCCACCCAGGTGCCCGGGCAGAGAACTCGTTCCGATCGAGCCTGTCTCCGACTCCGGCGGGAATCGCTCCGAGGACAGGTGCCATCGCCGACAGTGCAGCCCAATTGTCACGGTCAACCGGAGACGCCTTTTCGGGCCACGAACCGATGATGATGCCGGTGGTCGAAACCCGCCGTCTCTCAAGGGCTTCAGCGGTGAGAGCAGTGTGGTTGAGGGTCCCTAGGCGGGAGCGGACGACGATAGCGGCACCGACCGAGTTCTCTCCTTCCGACAGTCCGGCTGCGATGTCTGCGACGGTATGCTCTCCGAAATCGACGAGGACTCCCCCGGACCCTTCGATGAGGACGTGGTCGGCTTCGGTTCGTGCGAGTGCCGTACGGATGAAGTCCACGTGCTCGGCTGCGGTCGGCAGATTCGAGACTCTGTCGGCCCCTGAGGAGTCCGGATCGGGTGGTACAGCGCCAGCTGCCTCATCATCGACCGACTTGAACCCGTCCCATTCGGCTTTGGCGGCGGGAACCGGAGCCATCGGCAGGCGGAGGGTGGTGTTCGTGAACGTATGGATGCCGGTCAGCCGAGCCACGGCCTCCGCGTCGGATTCTGTGACGACGTCGCTGTAATCGGACTCGAGCTGCTCACGTTCAGGATCGTCGGACCTGATATGCCCCGTCTGGATCGGCTTGCACATGATCACTCGACGTCCAGCCGCATTCAGTGCCGCGGCCAACGCCGCGGTGGCGATGGTCTTGCCGACGCCGGTGTCCGTTCCCGTGACGAGCAGAAAGCGCGGGATCATGCCGCCGACTCCGCAGCGCAGATTTCGGTGACCGCCCGAATGCGCTCACAGGCGTAGGCCAGCTCCCCAGGGCTGAGTCCGGCACGAGCTGTCAGCCGCAGACGCGTGATGCCGTCGGGCACCGAAGGAGGGCGGAAACAGCCGACGAGGATCCCCTCCTCGCACAGCAGTTCGCGCGCCCGGACGCCTGATTCCGGACTCGGCATGGGAACGGACAGCACGGCACCGGCCGGGACCGGCACATCAAGTACGGCTGCCAGTTGTGAGCGGGCGGCCTTCATCGACGCCACCCGCTCAGCGGTAACGAGGTCGAGTGCGGCACGCGCTGCGGCCGCCATGGCAGGGGAAAGACCGGTGTCGAAGATGAAGGTGCGAGCCGTGTTGACCACAGCATCTCGGACGAGACCGGCTCCCAGCACAGCCCCTCCCTGGGAGCCGAGCGCTTTCGACAGCGTGGCGGTGACCACGAGGCGGTCGCGGAATTCGCTCACCGCGGCGGCCGCCCCCATTCCGACGGCTGTCTCGGCGCCGGTCACACCGATCCCGTGCGCTTCGTCGACGAGCAGCAGAGCGTCGTAACGAACGCAGAGGTCAAGAAGACAAGGCAGGTCCGCGGTGTCACCGAATACGGAGTACACGGATTCGACGACGACAAGCGCCTCTGGCTGCTGACGACCGGCCAAAGCGGCTTCAACGGCCTCCAGGTCGTTGTGGGCGACGATTCTCGTCGGAGCTTTTGCCAGACGGCAGGCATCGATGAGTGACGCATGGTTGTGGGCGTCGGAGATGATGAGAGTATCAGGACCGGCCAGAGCAGTGACGGCGGCGATATTAGCCAGATAACCGCTGGAGAAGGTCACACACGCAGGGTGCCGCAGCCGTTCGGCCAGCGCAGCTTCCAATCGGTGGTGGGCGTGTGTGGTCCCGGTGACGAGTCGCGATGCGCTGGCCGAGGTGCTGCTGCGTTCGATCTCCTCGATCGCTGCGGAACTCACCAACGGATGCGCCGAGAGCCCGAGGTAATCGTTCGAGGCGAGGTCGAGTCCGTCGAGCACGAGGTCACTGCGATATAGACCGGCAGTACTTCGGCGCTCGGCGGCGGCGGAAAGGCGGGAGAAGAGGGCGTTCACGATGCAACCTCGAACTCGCACCCATCCCCGTGTGCCGCGGCTGCCGCGACAATCGCCTCCGTGATGGTGTCCACCACCGCCGGAGTCGAGATATAGGGCGGCATCGTATAGATGTGCTGCCGAAACGGCCGCAGCCACACCCCGTGTTCGGAGGCTATGCGCGTGGTCAGAGCCACGTCGACCGGGCGGTCGAGTTCGACGACGCCGATGCCGCCGGTCACCCGCGCCTCGATGACGTGATCCAGCCGCCTGGCTGGAGCGAGCCCCGTTTCGAGGGCCTGAGCGATCCGTCCAATGGCCGGCTCCCAGCCGCTCGTCTCGTCATCGATGAGGAGGCCGACCGACGCATTTGCCGCAGCACACGCCAGGGGATTCGCCATGAACGTGGGCCCGTGCATGAGCGCCCGGTGGGACGAAGTGGTGATGACGTCGGCAACCGTTCCACTGCACAGCAGCGCCGCCAATGTGAGATAGCCGCCGGTCAGAGCCTTGCCCAGGCACATGACGTCCGGGGTGATCCCCGCGGCTCGACAGGCGAAGTCAGAGCCCGCGCGTCCGAAGCCGGTGGCGATCTCGTCGGCGATGAGTACGGCATCGATCTCGGTGGCCAACCGCCGCAGTGACTGCAGGGCGGCGGGGTGATATGGGCGCATACCTCCGGCACCTTGGAAGAGGGGTTCGACGATGATGCCGGCGATCTCTGCCCCGTGCGCATCGACGAGGTTTTCAGCCGTGACCAACCATTCGTGCACCTCGGCAGCGGATGCCTCCGGCAACGGCGGACGAGGCAGGAACAGCTGGGTTGCGAGCAGCCCGGCGAAATCGTTGTGCATTCCCCCAACTGGGCCGCACACGCTCATCGCCCCGGTGGTGTCACCATGGTAGGCACCTTCGAGGGCAAGGAAGCGCCTGCGGTCGCGGCCGCGGGCCAGCTGGTATTGGATGGCGAGCTTGAGCGCGACTTCGACCGAGACCGAACCCGAGTCTGCGAGGAAGACATGGTCGAGTCCGTCCGGTGTGACTGCGACGAGCCGCTCGGCTAGTTCGACGGCCGGTTCATGGGTGAGACCGCCGAACATGACGTGCGAGAACGATCCGATCTGGGTGGTCAGTGCCGCATCCATGACCGGATGTTGGTATCCGTGGACGACCGACCACCACGAGCTCATCCCGTCGAGCAGTCGATGCGCCGATCCCGAAGCATCGCGCAACTCCACATAGGGCCCATCTGCGCCGGTGACCGAGAAGTGCGCGCCGGCGTCGAGCGGACCGTAGGGGTGCCACAGCAGGCCGGAATCGCGCTCGAGCGTGCTCGTCGGCATCCGTTGTCCCGCCTCAGACATTGGGCGCGTGCTCTGTGCCCGCGCCGCGGCGCCGGATCGTCGGAATCATCACTCCGGAGTCGTCGGCTTCTTGACCAGCCGTCGGCAGAGGTTTGCCGCACGGCAGGGTGCTCGCGGACTTTGCTGCCTCAGCGGACGTTCCGTCGCTCTTCATGTCACCGGGCGCCACCTCGGCGAAGGCGGCCTGATGGGCTGCCCGGTGAGCCTTGAGCTCATCACGCAGTAGTTCGGCACTCTCTGCCCCGACGATCTCGAAGCCTCCATCGACGATCATGTCGAGGTCTTCCTCGGCGGCCTGCCCCTCCGAGGTCAGATAGTCGCCGAGGAAGAGCGAATTGGCCACATGCAGCGACAGCGGCTGCAGCGTACGCAGGTGCATCTCCCGACCTCCGGCGATGCGCAGCTCGCGGTCCGGGCACAGGAATCGCACGGCGCAGAGAATCCGCAGGCAATGCTGCGGGGTCAGAGTCCAGGTTCCTTCGAGCGGTGTGCCGTCGAAGGGAATGAGGAAGTTGACCGGGATCGAATCGGAGTCAACGGCCTTGAGCGATTCGATCGCCTCGATGATCTGCTCGTCCGTCTCCCCCATTCCGACGATCAGCCCCGAGCACGGGGAGAGCCCTGCACCACGCGCCTTGTCCACGGTGTCGACACGGTCGGCGAACGTATGAGTCGTGCAGATATCGGGGTAGAGAGATTCGGCAGTGTTGAGGTTGTGGTTGTACGCGTCGACACCGGCGTCCTTGAGTCGCTGTGCCTGACCGTCCTTGAGGAACCCGAGGCAGGCGCAGACCTCGACGTCGGGACTGGATGTCTTGATCTCCTCGACCATCCCCGAGACGCGCTCGACGTCCCGGTTCGAAGGACCGCGTCCGGACGCGACGAGGCAGACCCGCGAGGCTCCCCCTGCCAGACCGAATTCCGCCTGCCGCTTCGCCTCATCCTTCGGCAGCCATGAGTACTTGAGAATGTCGGCTTCTGAGCCCAAACGCTGCGAGCAGTATCCGCAGTCCTCCGGGCAGAGTCCCGATTTGAGGTTGACGAGGTAGTTGACCTTGACGCGATTGCCGAAATGTTCGCGGCGCAGCCGGGAGGCAGCGGCGACAAGGTCGAGGAGGTCCTCGTCGGACGACGACAGGATCGTGCGGGCATCGGAGGCGCTGGCCGGATCGCCGGCGAGCACGCGCTCGGCGAGTTTTTGATAGCTATCCATGTTGTCATTATTGAACACTGTTCAATAGAGTGCCAAATCACACTCTCCGCCCGAACAGGCAGAATGGTGTTATGACCTTCGTACTTCTCACCGCCGGCGATCATCCCCGGTTCGTCGACGGCACCGATGATCCGAACCTCGCCGAGGCGGCCGGGCCCGCCGTACTCATCGCCGTCGACAGCGCTGCCGACGACTCCAACTCCGGCCCGGACATCGGCACCGAGGCGCCGTCGCTGAACGCATGCATCGACGCCCCCTACCGTCCTCTCGCCTACCGTGAGTCGGGAGCCGACTGGTCGGACATTGATTTCGAGGCCGCCGATCATTGGGTGCAGATGGGACCGGAGCTGCGGCGCCGCCTCGTCGAGGATCACCTCGCGACGCTCACTGTCGGAGAGTTCAAGGTGGCGACGAACAACGGCAGCGCCTCGATCATCACGAACAACTGGGTGTACTCGGGTTCACCGCGCACCTACCGCGCCGCGGGCCGCCTGAGAGAGCTCATCACCGTCCTCGGCGAACTCACCCGCAAGGCCGATCAGCGCGCCTGAGCATCATCGATCTCGGCCTGGCGATCACGATTGTCGATCAACTCGGCGACATTGCGCTCGGCCCACCTCCGCAGCGCGGTCACGGGAGCCTGCAGCGAGCGACCGAGATCGGTGAGCGAATACTCCACCCGCGGGGGCACCTCCCCAAACGACTGCCTGGTCACCAAGCCGTCGGCGACGAGTGATCGCAGCGTCGAGGTGAGCACCTTCGGGGTGATGCCCCCGATCGCCTGTCGGATCTCGCCGAAGCGCTTCGGGCTGTCATCGAGGATCTCGATGATGAGCACCGTCCACTTGTCACCGACCCGATCGAGGATGACTCGGGTGGGGCACTCCGGATCGAAGGCATCGCCTTCCCAAGATTCTCTGATTCTCATATCCCAATAGTATCTTTGAGGTACTCCCTTTCCAAACGATAGTGTCATGATGTCATCACAGAAGAAACCACCTCGGCGCCGCGAACCCGACGCCGCAGCAGAAAGGGACACACCATGAAGATCGCACTCTTCGGAGCATCCGGAATGATCGGCTCCCGCGTCACCGCCGAGGCGGCCGGCCGCGGCCTCGACATCACCGGCATCACCCGCTCGGGCAGCGACGTGCCCGGTGCCGCCCGCAGCATCAAGGGCGATATGGCCGATGCCGAGTTCGACGCCCGCATCGCCGCCGAACACGACATCATCGTCTCCACCACCGGTCCCAGCCGCACCGGCGGGGACCACCAGGAGTGGCTCGACGCCCTGAAGACCTTGGCCGAGAACAGCGGCAACACCCGCATCTTCGTCGTCGGCGGCGCCGGTTCCCTGTGGGTCGGCGACACCATGCTCAAGGACACCGAGGGCTTCCCCGCGATCTACAAGGCCGAATCGGAGACCGGCACCCGAGCGCTCGAGCTGCTGCGGACAGGCAACTGGTCGCCCTGGACGCTCATCTCCCCCGCACCGGAGATCGCCCCCGGGAAGCGCACGGGTTCGTACAAGACCGAGCTGGAGGTCCCGGCCGGTGACGCAATCTCGGCCGAGGACTTCGCGGTCGCCATGGTCGACGAGATCGTTGAACCGAAGCACATCGACGTCCGGTTCACCGTCGCGAACTGACCGAACTGACGGTCGATGACCATGCGCGGCGGATCCCGACGCCCAGAGGAGAGCCAGCCACTCGCGGTCATGCGAACATGACAGCGCCGGGGATGCAGATGCATCCCCGGCGCTGTCGTCTCATCAGGGCAGGTGACCAGATGGCACCGGCCGCCTGAAATCAGGCCTTTGCAGGCTCCTTCTTCGGAGCCGGCTTCGAGTTCGCGGCTTCGACGAAGTTCTTACGCGGAACATCGAGGTCTGCCAGCGGCGTAACGTCGCGGCCGAGGACGGCGCTGACGAACCAGTTGCCGAAGACCCGAACCTTGCGGTCCATGGTCGGGATGGCGTAGCCGTGGTAGGCGCGGTGCATGAGCCAAGCGAGGATTCCGCGGGCTTCGAAATCACCCATCTGTGAGACGCCCTTGTACACGCCCAGACCGGCGACCGTACCGATGGTCTTGTGGAAGTACTGCTTGAACTCGGTCTCTCCGCGCAGAGCCGCGAGCACGTTGGCGGCCAGCACAGGAGCCTGACGCACAGCGTGCTGAGCGTTGGGCACGCAGAAGCCTGCCACTCCGCCGCCGGACAGGTCGGGAACCGCGGCGTTGTCGCCAGCGGCCCAAGCACCCTCGACGACACCGTCATCGCCCTCGACCCGCAGGTCGGCGCGTACGGTGACATTGCCGCGTTCGTTGATCGGCAGGTCGGAGTCGATGAGCACCGGGTTGGCCTTGACACCGGCGGACCACACGATCGTGTCAGCGTCGAACTCTTCACCGTTCGAGAGCTTGACGTGCTTGTCGGTGCAGTCCTGGAGGAACGTCTCGAGGTAGACGTCGATTCCGCGTTCGCGCATGTGCTCGACGACCCAACGGGCCTGAGCCTCGCCGACCTCGGGCATGACGCGGCCGAGGGCCTCGACGAGGACGAAGCGGACATCGGCTTCGGTCAGCGTCTCGTACTGGGCAACGGCCGAACGAACCATGTCCTCGAGTTCGGTGAGCAGCTCGATGCCGGCGAATCCGCCGCCGACGAAGACGAAGGTCAGGGCCTTGCGACGCTCTTCGTCGTCTTCCATCAGAGCGGCGTCGGCCAGGCGGGAGAGAAGGTGGTCGCGCAGGGCGACGGCCTCTTCGATGCGCTTGAGCGCGATCGCGTTCTCCTTCAGGCCCGGGATCGGCAGCGCACGCGCGACCGAACCGGAGGCGAGGACGATGTGGTCGTAGTCGAGTTCGAACGCCTCATCGTTCTCAGGTTCGATGGTGGCGAACTTCTCGGCATGGTTGATCGAGGTGACCTTCGCGGTGATGACCTCGCCACCCGGCAGGTTGCGGCGCAACGGCACCACAGCGTGACGGGGCTCGATCGACCCGGCTGCCACCTCGGGGAGGAACGGCAGGTAGGTCATGTACGGGTTGGGATCGACCACGGTGACGGTGGCTTCACCCCGACCGAGGTTCTTCAACAGATTCTGAGCGGCGAGCAGGCCGACCGAGCCGCCACCGACGACGAGGATTCGTGGACGCAGTTTTGAGTTTCTGATGAGTGCCATATCCCCATGCTAGACCCTTGTGAAAACTTTCACTAATTGTTTGTCCCACGGACTCGAACGCCCCAGATCAGAGCAGTTTCTGCGCCCGGTCTCAGCGGCGACGGCGGGCGAAGGAGACGATCGAGACGATCATGAGGACCACGGCGATCAGGGCTCCGGCGCCGAGAACGGCGAAGCCGAGAGTCGGCGTCGACTGCGTGGCGACGATATCGGTCGGTGCGAGAGCCTTCGGGCTCTCGGTCTCATCCGGTGCGGCGGTTTCGGTCTCTTCTGACTTCGCATCCCCGCGACGATGCATCTTCACCCAATCCGCCAGCTCATCCTCGGCGGAGGACACGTCCTTGGGCACTTTCGCCTTGACGGCGGCTCGTGGGTCGACGCGCCCCCAGCCGACGATCGGGTCGGGCTTGCCCTTCTTGCTCACGCCCTTGTGACCGTCCACCGGTTTGGCACTCGACTGCAGCTTGGCTCGGACCTCGTCGGCGCTGAGATCCGGGTTCTCGGACCGGATGAGGGCCGCCACACCGGAGACGACAGGTGAGGCGAAGGAGCATCCCTGACCTTCGGCGTAGCCGCCGCTGTAGTACGGGATGGGAATGTCTTTGGCGGGGCCCATGAGGTCGACGGCGGTGCCGGGCGCGGTGGAGTCCTCGAGAACCTTGCCGTTCTTGTCGAGTCCGCCCACCCCGATGACGCCAGGCACGGTCGACGGCGACCACGCCTGGGTCGCGCCCTGCGAGGCGTTGCCGACGCAGGCGACGATGAGCACGTCCTTCTTGTAGGCGTAGGCGAAGGACTCGTCCCAGCTCTCCGGCCAGCCCGGATCGTCCCAGCCCAGAGACATATTGATGACCTTCGCGCCGGAGTCGACGGCCCACCGGATGGCCTCATCGGCCTGTTCGCGGGTCGATCCGGATTCCTTCGGGCGGTCGGGTCCGAGCCACATCGATGCCGAGAGGATCTCTGCGTCCGGGGCGACTCCGGTCGGTCCGGCGCCGACTCCTCGCCCGGCGATGACACCGGCCACGGCGGTGCCATGGTGAATCGTGGTCTTCCCGCCGATCGGGGTCTTGCCGTCCTTGCCCAATCCGCTGAAATCCTTGGATTTCTTCACCACGCCTTTGAGGTCTTCGTGGTCGGTGTTGACGCCGGAGTCGATGACAGCGACCTTGACGCCCTTGCCCGTGGACTTCTTCCAGACCTTGTCGATTCCGTAGTCCTTGATGAACCACTGGCCCGGCCCGGCCTTCGGTGCGGCCACGACCGGCTGGGTGGTGCCGACGACGAGGCCGAGGACGACGGCCGTGACGGCGAGGAGTCGAGCGGCGGCTCTCACGAGCTCGTCAGCGCGAGGTCGAGTGCGGTCCCGTCGAGGATGTCGGTTTCGGAGATCCGAATATCGAGTGATCCTCCGGCGGCTGTCACTGCCTGGTCGAAGCGAGCGACGATCCGGGCGAAGAGCAGCGATCCCGCGCCGATGACATCGACGCGTCCGGGATGCATATACGGCAGGTCCGTGCGTTCCTGACGGTGCATGGCCAGGAGTTTGCGGGATTCTTCTGCCACGTCCGCGACGCTGATGTGGGCGCCGTGGATGCGCTCACGCTGGTAGCTCTCGAGTCCGAGGATGCCTGCGGTGATGGTGGTGACGGTGCCGGCGACGCCGATGAAGGTGCGCGGGGCGGAGAAGTCGACGATCTGCGCGGCCTGGTCGAGCTGCCTGTCGATATCGGCAAGCGCTGCCTGGATCTGGTCCTCGGAAGGAGTCTCGACTGGCATATGGCGCTCGGTCAGACGCACCGAGCCGATGTCCATGCTCACTGCCGCTTGGACATCCTCGTGGCCGAGGACGAGTTCGGTGGATCCGCCGCCGAGGTCCATGACGACATACGGTCCGTCAGCCTCCTTGAGGCCGGCAGTGGCGCCAAGGAAGGACAGACGGGCCTCTTCCTCTCCTGCGATGACGTCGGGAACAACGCCCAAGATCGAGAAAATCCCGGCGAAGAACTCATCACGGTTCTTCACGTCGCGGCTGGCCGAGGTCGCGACGAATCTCAGCTTCTCCGGCTGGTACTCGGCGGCCACCTCGGCGAATTCCTTTGCCACGGCGAAGGTGCGCTCAAGCGCTTCGGGAGCGAACTCGCCGGTGGCGTCGACACCTTGGCCGAGGCGGACGACCCGGGTTTCGCGGCGCAGGTCCGTGAGGGTGCCGTCGGCGGCGACATCGGCGATGAGCAGGCGCAGGGAGTTCGTCCCGCAGTCGAAGGCAGCAACACGCATGGCAGGTCCTAGTCGGTCGGTTCGGTGGTGGCAGCGGCTTCGGCGAGGGGCGGCACTTCGGTCATGAACGACAGTGCACGGTCACCGATCGGGTTGACGCCGAGCCCGGCGGACAGCGAATGGCCGACGAGGGCGTGGAGGCATTTGACCCGATTCGGCATTCCGCCGGCGGAGTAGTCCTTGATCTCTTCGACTTCCGCCAGGCCGGCGGCGGAGCCGATCTCTGAGCGGACGTCGAGGTAGGCTCGGTGTGCGGCGGCGTAGGCGGCGGCGAGTTCTTCGTCTTCACCGATCTCGGCGGTCCATTCGGCCATGATTCCCGATGCTTCCAGCCGTGAGCATTCGGCCACATAGGCGGGGTGGGTGAGGTAGAAGGTCGTCGGGAACGGTGTGCCGTCCTCGAGGCGCGGAGCCGTGGCGACGACGAGGGGTTCACCGGAAGTGCTGCGGGCGGCGATGCCGACGACGCCTCGGGGAATGCGTCCGAGTTGGTCTTGGAGGACAGCGAAATCCGCCTCGGTGCACTCTGTGATCATCAGCTCTTCTCCACGGTGTTGCCTGTCTCCTGAATGGACTCCAGCAACTCAAGGTACCAGGCCTGCTTGCGAACCGGCCGCTCGGACTCCAATTCCTCGTCCACGGCCTCCTGATTCGTGACGATGACCGCGTTCTTGCCCTTCTCCACGTAGTACTGGTCCTCGCGTGCCTTGCGCTTGATGTAGTCAGGGTCCCTGAGGTTCTCGTTCTTCTCCTCGAGGCTATTGACCTCGGCTTTCGTCGTCTCGATTTCGTCGTTGAGGGCCGCGATCTGCTGGGCCTGCTTGAGCGCGGAGTTCAGGGGCGAGAGGAATGCGAGGAGGACGATGGCGATGACGAAGAGGAAGATGCCGGTGCGCATCGACATACGGCGGCCCCTCGCCTCGGCGTCCATGTCGGCATCGGATTCGATGACCGGTTTCGGGCGTCGACGAGGAGTGGCTTTGCCAGGAGCCGATTTCGGGGCACTTCTTCTGGGCTTACTCGGAACCATGCTTCTTTCCTCTGCGACTGGGGATCGGGGAAGAGTGTCGCAACATCTCCAAGTGTGCCGTGTCCGCATTCTCTGCGCGAGGATTTCGGGCTCGTGGCGTGTTCGATTCTCACGTATCCTCCATCACGTTGCCGCGCGCTCCCTCTTCCCCCGCCCGCGCCGCTCCGCCCCTCAGCCCTGCTGCCTGCCCCTCCTCCGGACGCCTCCCTGTCCTGAACTATCGCAGCCCCGCGCGCCGCCTCGGTCCCTCCCACGCGGGCACCCCTCGCCTCCGCCGCCAAACCCTCTCGGCAGTCGCTTCTCCTACACCTGCGGAGGCATCCCTCACCCACAGCAGTAAACCGCCCCGCTCCTGCGGTGCGTTTTGCGTCTCCGGGTGGCTGATGCCGGCAAATTGCCACCTGCGACCAGCTGAACCGACCCGCCCCTCCCGCTCGAGATGTTCCCTTTCCACAGAGTTATACACAGCTGAACAAGCGCCTATTGCAGTTTATTGCTGTTTGTAGCATTTTGAATTCATGTACAAACTGTTGAGCACCGAAGAAATCGTCCGCCTCGGCTTCAATCACAGCGACATCAGACGCGCCCGCCGATGCTGTCTGCGACGACTGTCACGCGGCACATATCTCGTCAGTCGTGTCTGCGACTTGGACTTCCATCGTCCTCTGTGGGCGAGCATCGACGAACAGATCCACCAAGCCTTCATCGAACACGGAGACAATCGCGACGAGATCAACAATCTCAACGCCTCGGTGATGGCTCATTTCGCCCAACGGTCCGATCGGAGAACCGACGACTCGAAGCCGAACCCACCGGCGGAGGTCTTCTCGCACATCTCCGCTGCGCTCATCCACAATCTGCCGATCTCTCACCCAGTGACGCACCAGGTCGAGGTCGTGCGACCAGGAATCAATCGCAAGTTCAAAACCATCCACGTCCGCGGCAATGTCATCCCCAAGGAACATCGCACAACGATCGATGGAGCCGAGGTCACTACGCTCGAACGCACACTCATCGACGTCGCCCGCAGCTACAACCTCGACGTCTCCGTGCCCATGATCGATGATGCGCTGCACCGGAAACTCACGACCAAAGAGAACATCCTCGCGACACTCGATAGATGCGTGGAGAAGCGCAACGTCAAGAAGACCCGACTGGCCATCGACCTCGCTGATTCGCTCAGAGAATCCCCCGCCGAGGCGGTCGCCGCAGTGCGATTCTACGAACATGGAATCACCGGCTTGGAACCACAGGTCACATTCCGCGCCGACAGTCTGAACCGCGACATACGGGTCGACTTCTGTCACCAGCGGGCGCGGCTCATCGTCGAAATCGACGGGATCGGCAAGCTCTATCTCGGCTCTGGTGTTCCTCGGCAAGAGCTCGAAGAGGAACGTCGTCGAGAGCAGTGGCTGCGCGATCGCGGCTGGCGTGTGATCCGAATCAGCTGGAAGGAACTCTTCGAGGAAGCGAAGTTCGAAGAGATCCTCCGAGCCATTCGCTGTTCACAGCGGGCTCATGCCTGAACCTGCAGTAAGCATCCCGCACTGTCAGCCGCATCCCACTCCTCTTAGCTCGAGTTCAGCGGCACCGGCCGTGCGATAAACGCGAGGTCATCCCGATCGGCAAGTGGCAGCTCCTACAGTTGCTCGACCATCCATCACTCGCGGCAGCTCGTCAGAGTGCTGCACCGGTGTGAATTGCGAGAAACGCGCGGGTGAACGGCCAAGAGGCTGATTTGCGACTACTGGTGACAAGTGGTGGCGCGGACGAACGGTGCCGGCACCAGCGAATCGTCGCGGTGGCGCGACAAGCGCCCGCCTGGCGATGGCAGCGAATCGTCGCGATGGCGCGACAAGCGCCCGCCTGGCGATGGCAGCGAATCGTCGCGATGGCGCGACAAGCGACAGTATGCCGAAGTGAGAAACGCCGAGGCGGGGCCGGGCGATCGATGTGATCGTCCGGCCCCGCCTCGGGGAGTTCAGTGCCTAGCGGCTCGCCTCAGGCTTCGAAGCGCGGGAAGGCGCCGCGGCCGGCGTAGCGTGCGGCATCGCCGAGCTGCTCTTCGATGCGCAGCAGCTGGTTGTACTTCGCAACGCGCTCCGATCGTGCCGGCGCACCAGCCTTGATCTGACCGGCGTTGGTCGCCACGGCCAGGTCGGCGATGGTCGTGTCCTCGGTTTCGCCGGAACGGTGCGAGATCATCGTCGTGTAGCCGTTCGTCTGTGCTAGCGACACCGCGTCGAGGGTCTCGGTCAGGGTGCCGATCTGGTTGACCTTGACCAGCAGCGAGTTCGCCGTGGCGTTGTCGATTCCGCGCTGCAGACGCTCGGGGTTGGTCACGAACAGGTCGTCGCCGACGAGCTGGACCTTCGAACCGATCGTCTCGGTCAGAGTCGCCCAGCCGTCCCAGTCGTTCTCGTCGAGGGGGTCCTCGATCGAGACGAGCGGGTACTTCGCCAACAGCTCTTCGTAGTAGGCGGCCATCTCTTCGGCGGTCTTCTTGCCGCCTTCGAACTCGTAGACTCCGTCGGAGTAGAACTCCGAGGATGCCACGTCGAGGGCCACGGCGATGTCCCGCCCGGGACGGTGGCCGGCGATGTCGATGGCTTCGATGATGAGGTCGAGTGCCGCTGCGTTCGAGTCGAGGTTCGGAGCGAATCCGCCCTCGTCGCCGAGTCCGGTAGAGAGTCCGCGTTCCTTGAGCACTCCCTTGAGCGCGTGGTAGACCTCGACGCTCCACTGCAGTGCTTCGTGGAAGCTGGCGGCGCCGATCGGGGCGATCATGAATTCCTGGATGTCGACGTTCGAGTCGGCATGGGATCCGCCGTTGAGGATGTTCATCATCGGCACGGGCATGACGTGCGCGTTCGGTCCGCCGAGGTAGCGGTAGAGGGGCAGGTCGGCCGAGACCGCTGCGGCGCGGGCCACGGCCAGCGAGGTGCCGAGCATCGCGTTCGCACCGATGCGGGACTTGTTGTCGGTGCCGTCGAGTTCGATGAGCGCCTGGTCGACGAGTCGCTGATCGTCGCTCTCGAGTCCGACGATGACTTCGTGGATTTCGTCGACGACGGCGTCGACGGCCTGGGTGACGCCCTTACCCAGGTAGCGCTCCGGATCTCCGTCGCGCAGCTCCACGGCTTCGAACTCACCGGTGGAGGCACCGGAGGGAACGCCGGCACGACCGACGGACTCATCGGCCAACAGCACTTCCACCTCGACGGTGGGATTTCCCCGGGAATCCAGGATTTCACGGGCGTTTGCGGCAACGATCTCGGCCACTGAGTACTCCTTAGCGTTTGGTTTCACATGGGGAACATGTGCCTGCAGGACAGCTTAATGCACCGCGCGATCAGGCTCACCCTCGGTCCGAGGCGGACTCGAGCAGGCACTGGCGCAGTCGCGCGGGCGTCGCCGGGTCCATCCCATGGGCGAGCAGGTAGGCCTCGACTGCCCCGGGTGCTCCTTCGTCCTTCGCCGAGGCGGCCCCGTGCTCGGTCTCGATCCGATCGAGGATCTCATTGATGAGTTCGGGAGGGGCTGCGGTGGCGGTCTGAGCGAGGTTGCCGGAGATCCCGGCATCGGAGAAGTTCCGGGTGATCGCCTCGAGGAATCCCCCGGACAGGTGGGTGGAGGTGATCGCGTATTCGTCGACGATCTCCTGCCGTCCCACGCCGAGGAGGTCGAGCAGGAACGCTCCGATCACACCCGTGCGATCTTTCCCGGCCGAGCAGTGGAAGACGACGCCATCGGTGCAGTGTTCGGCGATCAGATCGACGGCTGCAGCCAGCCGGTGGCCGAAGTGCGTGATCATGAGATCGTAGATGCGGCTGAGGCTGCGGTCGCTGAGGTCCATTCCGGTCGCCTCGGCGGCGGCCTTCATCTCCTCCCTGCTCAGCGGTCGGCTGGGGAAGAAATGGTCGTCGAAGACGGGCAGCTCGATATGACGGACGTCGAGACCGTCGAGCGCATCGGGCAGCTTCGCCCGTTCGCCGATATCGCGCAGATCGATGACCGTGCCGATGCCGAGTCCGCCGATG
The DNA here is from genome assembly GCF_011617465.1 of Brevibacterium pigmentatum. NCBI lineage: Bacteria > Bacillati > Actinomycetota > Actinomycetes > Micrococcales > Brevibacteriaceae > Brevibacterium > Brevibacterium pigmentatum. Next base: position 1,257,990 of record NZ_CP050153.1, on the reverse strand, counting down.
TCAGCCCGGGCTCGATCGCTCAGCTGCGCCAGCCCGTCAGCGCGGAAGACCTTCCCGGACCGCACTCGGCTGTCCCCCGCCTCGGTGGCGGGTCCTCCGAGGTCGCGGAAGTTGAAGGTGCCTTCGATCTCGAGCCTGTCCAGACTCATCGGGTTCTGTCCTCTCCTGGCGCTGCAGCTTTCTCTTCTGCTTTGATCCGGCGGTATTCGCGTTCGACGTCCTCCAACGACGCCATCTCATCCCCGGAGTCGTCGGTGAATGCCAGCGGGTGCCGGCGGATGAGTTTGGCCTCGAGGCCGTCGATGATGGCACCGAGGCTGTGGCCGTATGCGTGCCCGCTGCTCTCGTCGAGCAGAGCGGAGTGGAAGAGCACCTGGTAGAACACGTCGCCGAGTTCTTCGACGACGGCCGCCCGGTTCTCGGCAGTGGGTGCTGTCGTGAAGTCCTCGAGAGCGACGATGAGCTCGTCGGTCTCTTCCGTGGCGTACTTCTCCAGGCTCTGGTGATCCTGTCGGCTCGACCACGGGCAGCGTCGCCGCAGTGTCGCCATGGCTTCGATCACCGGCTGCAGCTGCGGTTCGACCGCGCTCTGCTCGTCACGTTCACCCACGAATCTTCCTCCTGCCGGCACGAAAGACCCCCACCACAGCAGCGATGAGGGTCGAGTCGTCGGTCACTTCGAGAATTTGTCCTTGACCGATGAGCCGAGGTCCTTGACCGACTCGCCGACGTCCTTGGTCTTGGCCTTGAGCTGGTCGGTGGCGCCTTCGGCCTTGAGCTGATCGTCACCGGTCACATCGCCGATGGTCTCCTTGGCATGACCGCCGAGTTCTTCGGCCTTGTTCTCGAACTTGTCGTCAACACCCATGGTGATTCTCCTTAGCAGACGGCTGAGTGAAATGCACTTGCTGCGGATGCCTCCGCGCTTCGCACTCTACGCCACCGCCTCGGCCCTTGGGCCGGTCAGCGATGAACAGTCGGAAAGTTCTCAACCGTTCTTCGCAGCACCAGCGTCCTTGGTCTCTGTGGCTTCGGACTCGATGACGGGCAGGATGGCGTCGAGGAACTGATGTGCCCACCGCAGGATGTCCGAATCGGTCATCTCCTTGGAGTCGAACCCGCTGCCAGCCATCGGTTTGGGAACGAGGACCGAGCGCAGCGCCGGTTTGAGCAGCGACTTCGGGTACAGGCGTTTGAGCCTGACCACCTGGGAGTCGGAGAGTTCGACGGGTCCGAAGCGAATGAAGTTGCCCTGCATGACGATGTCGTTGACGCCGGAGGCTCGGGCGCGGATGCGCAGCCTGGCGACATCGGCGAGGACGCCGACGGGTTCCGGATAGGGGCCGTAACGGTCGGTGAGTTCGTCGAGGACTTCCTGCAGCTGTGCTTCGTCGGTTGCCGCGGCGAGCTTCCGGTAGGCCTCGAGACGCAGCCGTTCGTGGTCGACGTAGTCGGCCGGCAGGTGGGCGTCGACGGGCAGCTCGATGCGCATATCCGACTCGGGCTCGGTCTCCTCACCTCGGAACTTCGCCACGGCCTCACCGACGAGTCGGACGTAGAGGTCGAAGCCGACGCCTTCGATGTGTCCGGACTGCTGGCCGCCGAGCAGGTTGCCGGCTCCGCGGATCTCGAGGTCCTTCATCGCCACCTGCATTCCGGCGCCCAGTTCGGTGTGCGCGGCCAGGGTCGTCAGCCGGTCGTGGGCGGTCTCGGTCAGCTGAGTGTCCGGCGGGTAGAGGAAGTAGGCGTAGGCGCGTTCGCGTCCGCGTCCCACGCGCCCGCGCAGCTGGTGGAGCTGGGAGAGTCCGTAGCGGTCGGCGTTGTCGATGATGAGGGTGTTCGCATTGGCGATGTCGATTCCGGTTTCGACGATCGTCGTGCACACGAGCACGTCGTACTTCTTCTCCCAGAAGTCGACGATGACCTGTTCGAGTCGGGTCTCGTTCATCTTGCCGTGGGCGATGGCGATCCGCGCTTCGGGCACCATTTCGGCGATATGGCCGGCGACGGCTTCGATATCGCGGACCCGGTTGTGGATGTAGAAGACCTGACCTTCGCGCATGAGCTCGCGTCGGATCGCGGCCTTGATCTGCTTGTCCTCGCGTTTGCCCACATAGGTCAGCACCGGGTGCCGCTCCTCCGGCGGTGTGGCCAGGGTCGACATCTCGCGGATGCCGGTCACGGCCATCTCCAGGGTTCGCGGGATCGGGGTCGCTGACATGGCGAGGACGTCGACGTTCGTCCGCAGCGCCTTGAGCGTCTCCTTGTGTTCGACTCCGAAGCGCTGCTCCTCGTCGATGATGACGAGTCCGAGTTCCTTGAAACGCACTTCGCCGCTGAGCAGTCGGTGCGTGCCGATGACGAGGTCGAGCTTGCCGTCGGCCAGATCCTCCTTGACCTTCTCCGATTCCTGCTTTGTCTGGAACCGGGAGAGTGCGCCGATGGTGACGGGGAATCCGGAGTAGCGTTCGGCGAAGGTCTCATAGTGCTGTTGGACGAGCAGTGTGGTCGGCACGAGCACGGCGACCTGTTTGCCTTCCTGGATCGCCTTGAACGCGGCGCGGACCGCAATCTCCGTCTTCCCGTAACCGACATCGCCGCAGATCAGACGGTCCATCGGCACGGTCTTCTCCATATCCGATTTGACCTCGTCGATGGTGGTCAGCTGATCGGCGGTCTCGACATAGTGGAAGGCGTCCTCGAGTTCGCGCTGCCAGGGAGTGTCCGGACCGAACGCGTGACCGACCGTGGCCTGGCGGGCCGAATACAGGCGGATGAGCTCCCCGGCGATCTCCTTGACGGCTTTGCGGGCTTTCGCCTTCGTCGTCTGCCAGTCGGCGCCGCCCATCTTGTTGAGGTTCGGGCTCTCCCCGCCGACATAGCGGGTGACCTGGTCGAGCGCATCGCTGGGGACGTAGAGGCGGTCGCCGGGCTGTCCGCGTTTGGCGGGCGCGTATTCGATGATGAGGTATTCGCGGGTGTGCTTGTTCGCACCCCTGCCCGTGGTCCGCTGCGTCATCTCGACGAATCGTCCGACGCCGTGCTGGTCGTGGACGACGTAGTCGCCGGGTGCCAGGTTGAGCGGGTCGACCTGGTTGCGTCGACGGCGGGTGGGCAGCTTGCGCATATCCCGCGTCGAGGTGGCCGCCGCCCGACCGAGCACATCGGCCTCGGTGAGAACGGCGAGTTTGAGATCGTCGAAGACGAATCCGCCGAAGGACGCGGCCGTCGTCACGGTCACCAGGGCCTCGGGCAGATCGGTGGGGTCATCGACGAAGGAAGCGGGCACTCCGGCTTCGGAGAACACCTCGACCATGCGTCGGCCCGGTCCCTGGCCTTCCGTGAGGACCAGGATGCGCCACTTGTCGTGGATGAGTCCCTTGACGTCGGCGAGGATCGCTTCGACATCGCCGGCATAGCCCTTCGGGATGCGGGCGGGAACAGAGAAGATGTTCTCCTCGGGGCCTGCGAGCTCCTCGTCGGCGGCGAATCCGCCGATCTCCCACCAGGCCAGGCCGATGAGGCGAGCGCCCTCCTCCATCTCGGCCACGGTTCGGAAGCTCGCAGCCGACAGGTCGATCGGGGTCTCTCCCCCACCGGCGGCACCGCTCCACGCGGCTTCGAGGAATTCGTTCGTCGTCTCCACGAGGTCGGCGGCGCGGGCCTCGACGCGTTCGGGTTCGGTGATGATGATCTTCGACTCGGGCGGCAGCAGAGCGATGATCGGCTCCATCCCGTCGGCGAGGACGGCGGTGAGCGATTCCATGCCCTCGACGGCGACTCCGCCGGCGATCTTGTCGAGCATATCGGCGGCGCTGGGCACATCCTCGGCGATTTCCGCCGCCCGCTTCCGCACGGAATCGGTCAGGAGCAGCTCCCGGCACGGCGGTGCCGACAGGTGCAGGGGTTCGTCGCCGTCGTCGGCGGGGATGGAGCGCTGGTCGCTGACGGAGAATTCGCGGATCTCGTCGACTTCGTCGCCGAAGAACTCCACACGCAACGCCCGTTCCGAGGTGGCCGGGAAGATATCGACGATGCCGCCGCGCACAGCGAATTCGCCGCGTCTGGAGACCATGTCGACGCGGGAGTACGCGAGTTCGGTCAGCCGTTCGGCGAGGTCATCGATCTCGTATTCGTCGCCGACGGCGAGCTCGACCGGTTCGATGTCGCCGAGGCCCTTGGCCAGGGGCTGGAGGAACGCGCGCACGGGCGCGATGATGAAGGTCAGCTCCCGACCGGAGGTGGGGTGGGCCAGACGGCGCAGCACCTCGAGGCGCTGGCCGACGGTGTCCGAACGCGGCGACAGCTTCTCGTGCGGCAGGGTCTCCCAGCTGGGGAAGATCGCGATCGACGCCGATGGCACCCAATCGGCCAGTGCCTGAGCGAGGTCCTCGGCCTCACGCGTCGTGGCGGTGACGATGAGCTGCGGCGCCGAGGCGGCCCCATCGGTGGTGACGGTTCGGCGCAGGATCGACGGCCACAGTCCCTTGATCGCATCGATCGTGCCGCCGACGGTGTTCGCGTCGTTGAAGGCCGCGACGAGTTCGGTGATGGTGGGATTCCGGCGAGTGAGATCAAGTCCGTTGAGCACCCGAACAGTCTAGGCCACACAGCTGACACGACCCATTCGTGCCCTGTTCGCATCGGCCGAGGGGCGCAGGATAGGAAAACATGTGAGGATGAGCATATGGCCATGAAGAGAACAGTCCTTGCAGGATTGGCCGCAGCGGCGCTCCTGCTCACAGGGTGCACGGCCGATGCCGATGACGACATCGCCGTCGCCGAACGGTGGGACTTCCATTCCCGCCCCGAACTCGCCCCGCCGAAGGTCGATATCGACTCCGGGTCCTTCCCCGACGACAACGGAGACCTGCAGACGTTCCTCGCACCGAAGGGACAGACGGCAGCCGACGACAAGTCCTGGGTCGGCGGCCTCATCCTCGACGCCGCCGGTGACCCGGTGTGGATCCGCGATGATGGCGAGCAGATGTGGGACCTGCGCGTCCAGGAGTACCAGGGACAGACGGTGCTCACGTGGTGGGAGGGTCTGGCCGAAACGCCGCACACCGCCGGTGAGGTCGTCGTCCTCGATGATTCGTATCAGGAGATCGCCCGTGTCGGCATGGGCGGAGAGCTGCCCAAGGACACCTCCGACCTCCACGAGACGACCATCACCGCTGATGACACCATGTTCCTCATCTCCTATGTGAAGACGCAGACGGATCTGACTTCCGTCGGCGGGGACGAGGACGGCTGGGCCTGGGAGGGAATCGTCCAGGAGGTCGATATCGACACCGGCGATCCGCTGTTCGAATGGCGCTCCCTCGATGCAGTCCCCGTCGACCAGACCGAGACGGAGCTCAAGGACGGTGAGGGCACGAAGGACGAGCCCTTCGACTACATCCACCTCAACTCCGTGGCCGAGGACGACGATGGCCAGGCCCTCCTCGTCTCGGCACGCAACACCCATGCGATCTACCAGCTCGACCGGAAGAGCGCCGACCTCAACTGGGTCCTGGGCGGCAAGGCCTCGGACTTCGAGATGGGCGACGGCGCACAGTTCGCTTGGCAGCACGATGCCCAACGCCGATCCGATGGAACGCTGACCCTGTTCGACAACCACGCCGCACCCCGCCTCGGTGACACCCGTGGTCTGCGCCTCGACGTCGATGAGAAGAAGAAGCGCGCCGAGGTGGTCACGGAGTATCCCGCCCCCGACGACCGTTCGTCGGGCAGTCAGGGGAACTTCCAGGAGCTGCCCAACGGCAATGTCGTCCTCGGCTGGGGTTCGGAGCCCTATGTCTCGGAATTCTCCAAGGACGGAAAGCTGCTGGCCGACCTCACCTTCACCGGCGGATCGAACTACCGGGCCTACCGTTTCGACTGGCATGCCCAGCCGACCGCTCCGCCGACCGCGACGAAGTCTCAGCCGCAGGCGGACATCACACGCGTGCATATGAGTTGGAACGGCGCCACCGAGGTAGCTTCTTGGAGGGTGCTCAGCGGAGACGACGAGGAACATCTGGTCGAGAACTCCGAGGTCGAGCGCACCGGCTTCGAGACGGCGGCGGACATCACCCCGAACGGTTCGACGATCGTCGTGGAAGCTCTCGACGCGGACGGCGAGTCGCTCGGATCGACCACAGCCGCCCCGCAGAACAGATAGGTCGGGACAGGTCGCGTCCGGCCGAGAAGATTTCGAGGCGATAACGGGCCTAACGGAACGATCACGATTGCTCGCAGGGCCCGGATGTTCGGGGTTCTCCAATCTTCATCGCTCACAATTGAGGCATGAGCTCCGACCACTCCCCCCGTTTCTCCGCCGAGGAATCCCGTCTCCTCTTCGGCCCTGACTCCGCCGACTCCGGATCTCCCCGCTCCGGCCGTTCCGCGAATCCGCCTGTCGCACACCTGAACACCACCGTCGACCGGCCGCATCTGCTCTCCCGGTTCGCTCCGGTGCTGATTCTGCTCGCGGTCATGTGGGTCGTCGAGATCGTCGATGCGATCCTCCCCGCCGACCTCGACTTCTTCAGTCTGCAGTCGTGGAATCCGCTCTCGCTCTACGGCCTGGTGACCTCGCCGTTGCTGCACTCGGGATTCGGCCATCTCCTGGCCAATACCTTCCCGTTCCTCGTCCTCGGCGTCGTCATCGCGTTCGAAGGCAAGCGGCGCTTCTGGACCGTCACGGGCATCACTGCACTGAGCTCCGGGCTCGGCGCGTGGCTGACGACTCTGCCCGGCCAGCACATCGTCGGTGCCTCCGGCATCGTCTTCGGATTCTTCGGCTACCTCGCCCTGCGCACCTGGTTCACCGATGACCTGCTGCGCAAGATCATCTACTTCGCCATCGGTCTGTTCATCTTCGTCACCTACGGTGCATCGATGATCTTCGGCATGCTCCCGCAGACCAACGACATCTCCTGGCAGGGTCACCTGTTCGGGTTCGCCGGCGGCATCGTCGCCGCGTGGTGGCTGCACCGTCGCTCCGAGAAGCAGAAGACCGCCTGACGCTTTTCGGCGCCCGACGCCCCGTCCACGTCCGAGATTCGATCAGCGCGAATGGAACTTCTGCTGCATGTCGGTGAGTCCGTTGACGATGAGCTCTTCGACGCCGTCGGCGAGGTCGGAGACGAACATCGGCAGGGTCGTGCGTTCGTCTTTCGAGAACGGGCGCAGCACGTAGTCGGCGGTGTCCTGCCGTCCCGGCGGGCGTCCGACTCCCGCTCGGACCCGCAGATAGTCCTTCGTCCCCAGCACTGAGGTCATCGAGCGCAGGCCGTTGTGCCCGCCCTCTCCCCCGCCGAGTTTGGCTTTGATGGCGTCGAAGTCGAGATCCACATCGTCATGGACGGCGATGATCCGGTCGGTGTCGATTCCATAGAAGTCGGCCAGTGCACGCACCGGTCCGCCGGATTCGTTCATATATCCCGTCGAGGTGGCCAGGACCACGCGCGGACCGGGCAGTCCCGGAACGCTGCCGGTCGACAGCCGCCCGGTGCCGACGTTCGCGCGCAGCTTCGTCCGCGTCAGCGTGGTTCCGATGCGGGAGGCGAGTTCGGCGATGACCATCTGTCCGATGTTGTGCCGGGTCGTTTCGTACTTGGGTCCGGGGTTGCCCAGCCCGAAGACCAACCATGCTTCGTTCGACATTGCCGTCGTTGTCCGTCCTGTCCATGCCCGCGAACCGGGCGGTGATGCTTCTGCTCGCCGGTGGGCGAGACACGTGCCGGTGCTCTCTGCTGTGAAACGAATTCGGTGGGCCGCCCACAACAGGCGGCCCACCGAACAGCGTAGTCAGTCAGTGCTCCTCACGGCACCTCAGTGCAGTGAGGAGAGAAGATCACTCCTCTTCGGAAGCTTCTTCTGCACCGGACTCCTCAGCAGCCTCTTCCTCGGTCGACTCTTCGGTGTCTTCCTCGGCGTCGGACTCAATGTCCATCTCGATCTCTTCGGAGACGTTGACGATGAGCTGCTCTTCGTCGGCGATGAGGTCGACGCCGGCCGGCAGCTCGACCTGACCGGCCAGGACGTGCTCGCCGGCGGGACGGCCTTCGATGGAGACCTCGATGAGCTCGGGCAGCTTGGTCGCATCGGCCTTGACGGCGATGGTCGACTCTTCCTGCGAGACCATGGTGCCGGGAGCGGCTTCTCCGACGACGTGGATCGGCACATCGACCTCGATCTTCTCGCCGCGCTTGACGATGATGAGGTCGAGGTGCTCGATATCGCGACGGACGGGCTCGATCTGGACGTCGCGCGCAATGGCGAGGACGTTCTTCGATCCGTCGGTGCTTTCGATCTCGAGCAGCGCGTTGGCGTGCTTGAGAGCCAGCATGGTGGCGTGGCCCTCGAGGGACACGTGCACGGGGTCTCCGCCGTGGCCGTAGATGACAGCGGGGATGCGTCCCGCGCGGCGGATGCGGCGCGCTGCGCCCTTGCCGAACTCGTTGCGAGCTTCGGCCAGAAGTTTGAAGTCAGCCATTTTCTCTCCTTCGTGGTGAACTTACCTTCGAGCACCACGGCGAAACAGCCTGAGCACCCACGCGAATCACGAACCCGAAGGGTTCGTTTCGTGGGGCAGGACCGCGTCGATCACGGAGACATCAGTCTCCCTCGCCGAGGCAACCCGACTATTCTACGGCACCGTCCGTTTCGGCACCAATCCGAGAGGTCACGGCCGCGGCACATGCGTCGATTCCGGTCTCGGTGAGGAGGATGTCGTAGTGGTTCGTCCCCTGCACATCGACGATGTCCATCTGCGGCCACTGACGGGCGAAGTCCTCGGTCAGCTCCGGCGGGTACAGGCCCGGTTCGGCGGCGACGAGGTCGCGTTCGGCAAAGAGGAAGACCACCTCGGCCTGGGAGTCGTCGCTGTCCATCACCGTCTCCAGGGCCTCACGGTAGTCGGATCCGGTGTACATGTCCGCCGAATCGGCCTGCATCGCCTCGACCGAGGTCGAAGGCTGGAACGAGTGATCGTCCTTGGCCGCCAGATCGTAGACGAAGCTCTCGGTCGCCACGGTGTCGAGGCCGTCGACGAAGGCGGGGTGGGCGGCGAAGAACGCCAAGTACTCCTCGACGCTGCCGAAGGTCATCGACAGCCGCTCGGCGGCCGGACCGAGGACGGCCGCGATGAGGTCATCGGTGTCGAGGTCCTCGTCGTTGAGGTCATCGACGGGACCGTCTCCATGGGGCTGGCCCACGGGCAGGGGAAGTCCCCCGTCGATGAGGACGGGGCCGCGGAAGCGCCTGGCCGCCTCGGCGCCGGTATCGAAGTTCTGCTCAGCCGCCGTGCCTGCCAGGGTCATGGCGACGAACCCGCCCATGGAATGCCCGACCAGAGTGACCGGGCTCTCCGGGGCGAAGGCGTCGAGAACGGCGGTGACATCCTGTGCGTGGGCGGCCATCCCGAACGGCCCGGGCAGGGTGCGGGAGTCGGCGCGTCCGCGCAGGTCGGGTCCGATGATGCGAACTCCGGGGAGGGCGGAGACGAGGCCGGCGAAGAACAGGTGATTGGAGGTGATGCCGTGGATGACGCACACGGTGGGCACGCGTCCGGGGCCGCTGGCCACCGGCTCCCACACTCCCACGGACAGTTGCCCTCCGGGGACGTCCACGCGGTACCGGTTGTAATCGTGTGAGGACATCGTCCCTGATCCCTTCGCTTAGGCGTTGCCTCCAGTGTAGGACCTCACGGCAACCGCGACGATGGGTTCCGGGTGCGGGACCACCGGACTTCCCGGTTCCGGTGCGCCGGGTTCGCCGGATGCGGGCGAATTCTGTCCGTACACTGACGGAACCCCGGGCCGGTGGCCGACTCGGGGTTCCGTCAGTGTGTGCGCCCTCGTAGGGGCGGCCGCACTTTCAGACCTTGTGGTCTCAGAGTCTGTGGTCTCAGACCTTGCGGACTCAGACCTCGAAGAGGCTCGTGACCGATCCGTCTTCGAAGACCTCGTGCACAGCACGGGCGATGAGCGGGGCGATGGAGAGCACGGTGAGCTTGTCGAAGATCTTGTCCTCGCTCAGCGGCAGCGTGTTCGTGACGATGACTTCTTCGGCCACGGAGCTCGACAGTCGTTCGACAGCCGGGCCGGAGAACACGGCGTGGGTGGACACGACGATGACGCCCTTGGCGCCGGCAGCCATGCAGGCATCGGCGGCCTGGACGATGGTGCCTCCGGTGTCGATCATGTCGTCGACGAGCACGCAGGTGCGTCCCTCGACCTCACCGACGACGCGGTTGGCCTTGGTCTCGTTCGGTCGGGTGATGTCACGGGTCTTGTGAATGAAGGCCAGCGGCACTCCGCCCAGCGAGTTCGACCAGTTCTCCGCGACCTTGATGCGTCCGGCGTCGGGCGAGACCACGGCGAGGTCACCGGGGTACTTGTCCTTGACGTAGCCAGCGAGGATCGGCATCGCGATGAGGTGATCGACGGGGCCGTCGAAGTAGCCCTGGATCTGCGCAGTGTGCAGGTCGACGGTGATGATGCGGTCAGCACCGGCGGTCTTGTACAGATCGGCGACGAGGCGGGCCGAGATGGGCTCGCGTCCGCGGTGCTTCTTGTCCTGCCTGGCGTACGGGAAGAACGGAGCGATGACGGTGATGCGCTTGGCCGAAGCACGCTTGAGTGCGTCGACCATGATCAGCTGCTCCATCAGCCATTCGTTGATGGGAGCGCAGTGCGACTGCAGGACGAAGACGTCGCTGCCGCGCACCGACTCGGAGTAGCGGACGTAGATCTCACCGTTCGCGAAGTTGTAGATGTCGGTGGGGAGGAGTTCGGTCCCCAGGTTCTCCGCGACTTGTTCGGCGAGTTCGGGATTCGCCCGACCGCTGACCAGGACGAGCTTCTTATCGCCCGCCGTCGTAATCTCATTCACTGATCCGTTCCCCTTCGGATGCGTTTTCGGCTGCCTGCGCTGCAGGCGTGCCGGGACGGTTTGTCTGGACCCAGCCCTCCAGGTTGCGCTGCGGTGCCACCGAAATGGCCAGCGCTCCTGCAGGGACATCCTTGCGCACCGTCGTGCTTGCACCCGAATAGGCGCCGTCGCCCACGGTGACAGGGGCGACATACATATTGTCCGAGCCCATGCGTGCATGCTTGCCGATGACGGTGCGGTGCTTGTTGACGCCGTCGTAGTTGACGAACACCGAGGCGGCTCCGATGTTCGAGCCCTCCCCGATCTCGGCATCGCCGACATAGGAGAGGTGGGGCACCTTCGCACCCGTGCCGATATCGGCGTTCTTCGTCTCCACGAAGGTGCCGATCTTTCCGGATTCGCCGAGCTTGGTGCCCGGGCGCAGGTAGGCGAACGGTCCGACTGAGGCGTTCGGACCGACGACGGCGAGTTCGCCGTGGGTGCGCACGACCTTGGCACCCTCCCCCACCTCGGTGTCCTTCAGCGTGGTGTCGGGACCGACGATGGCACCGGCAGCGATGTCGGTGGCGCCCAGCAGCTGGGTGCCCGGGAGGATCGTCGCATCGGCGGCGATGGAGACGTCGACGTCGATCCATGTGGTGTCGGGGTCGATGATGGAGACTCCGGCGCGCATGAACTTCTCGCACTGGCGGCGGTTGAGCTCCTTGCCGAGGTTCGCCAGCTGCACGCGGTCATTCGCCCCTTCGACCTGCCACAGGTCGTCGGTGGCGGTGGCGGCGACGGAGCGGCCGGCCTCCCGGGAGTGGCCGATGACGTCGGTGAGGTACTTCTCGCCCTGCGCGTTGTCAGTGGTCAGAGAGGCCAGGCCTTCCCTGAGCGCGGAGGCGTCGAAGGCGTAGATGCCGGAGTTGATCTCACGGACGGCCCGCTCGGTCTCGTTCGCGTCCTTCTGCTCGACGATGCGCAGCAGGGAGCCGGCTTCGTCGCGGATGATGCGGCCGTACCCGGTCGGGTCGTCCACCTCGGCGGACAGGACGGTGACGGCGTTGGCGTTGGATTCGTGGATTTCGACGAGGCCCGTGATCGTCTCGGTGGTCAGCAGCGGCACATCGCCGTAGGTGACGACGACGGTTCCGGTGAGGTCCTCGGGCAGCTGGGTCAGCGCGCATTCGGTGGCGCGTCCGGTGCCCGGAACTTCGTCCTGGTCGGCGATGAGCAGGGTCCGCTGGGAGGACACGGGAAGGGAGTCGAGGTGGGCGACGAGCTGATCGCGCTCGTGGCGGACGACGACGATGAGATGTTCCGGAGAGGTTCCGGCCGCTGCTGCGACGGAGTGATGAAGCAGGGAGCGTCCGCCGATGGGATGCATCACCTTGGGAAGAGCCGACTTCATTCGAGTGCCTTGGCCCGCTGCCAGGACGATGACGGCGGTCGGATGAGTCTGCGACATAGTTGAATCCTTCGCATGTCGGGTTGGGCCAGCTCCGCCCATAGGATTCGAACCTATACTGCACGGCTCCAAAGGCCGGCGTGCTGCCATTACACCAGGGCGGAACAGCGTGCACCAGTAGAGGGGCCCGCGCTCACGAGACACCATCATGCCACTACGATTAACTGTATGGAAATTCTACGCGAGATTCTTCTGACCCTGCATCTGCTGGGTATGGCGATCATTGTCGGCGGCTATTTCACCGTCATCCGCTCCCCCAAGGTGATGCCCGGAATGCTGCACGGGTCCTATCTGCAGCTGGTCACCGGCCTGCTGCTCGTGGGTCTGGCCGAGATGGGCGATGGCGACGTCAACCATATGAAGATCGGCATCAAACTGGTCGTGGCGATCCTCGTCACGGTCTTCGCCTTCATCGGCAACAAGAAGCAGAAGGCCTTCGCCGCTGCTGCCCCTGCCGAGGGCGGCGCCACAGCGACGAAGAACCCGTCGGCGACCATGGCTCACCTCGTCGTCATCTTCGCGGTGATCAACGTCATCGTGGCCGTCTTCATCCACTGACCCACTAATTACTACCTGACGGCGGCTCAGCAACCTCGCGCGAGGTTGCTGAGCCGCCGTCAGGTAGTTCTGAGGGTTGTGGAACGGCCGGTGAGCGGCCGGCGGAGGGACCGATCGTGTCGTGTCCGAGCCTGACGGTATCGTTGGGGGCGACATGACTGCTGCAGCTGAACACACCGACCATGCCGCCGGCGCCGACTCCCGAGCGGCCGAACTCCTCACCGGGCTCAACCCCAGGCAACGCGAGGCCGTGATCCACACGGGATCCCCGTTGCTCATCGTCGCCGGGGCCGGATCGGGCAAGACGACCGTGCTCACCCGACGCATCGCCTATGCCCTGGCCACCGGTCGCGCCCACCCCGGCGAAGTCCTGGCGATCACGTTCACGAACAAGGCCGCGAAGGAGATGGCCGAACGCGTGTCCTCGATCGTCGGTCCCGCCTCCCGCGCCATGTGGGTCTCGACCTTCCACTCCTCGTGCGTGCGCATCCTCCGTCGCGAGGCGAAGGTGCTGGGCATGAAGTCGAACTTCACGATCTACGACGCCCAGGACGCTCAGCGACTCGTCGCCCAGATCCTCAAGGAGCTGGGGCTCGACACGAAGAAGTACGCCCCACGCGCCATCCTGCACCGGATCTCCAACCTCAAGAACGAGCTGCAGACCTCCGACGACTTCGTCCCGCGTCCCAACAACCCCGCCGATGAGGTGCTCGCCGACGTCTTCAAGCGCTACACCTCCCGTCTGCGGCTGGCCAATGCCTTCGACTTCGACGACCTCATCGCAGAGACCGTCCACCTCTTCGGCGCATTCCCCGAGGTGGCCGATTCCTACCGTCGCCGGTTCCGCCATATCCTCGTCGACGAGTACCAGGACACGAACCCGGCGCAGTACGCCCTGATCAAGGCCCTGGCCGGTGATGGCGCGGGTGGCCCAACGGGTGCCGAGCTCACCGTCGTCGGCGACGCCGATCAGTCCATCTATGCCTTCCGCGGCGCCACGGTGCGCAATATCGTCGAATTCGAGAAAGACTTCCCGAACGCGGACACCATTCTGCTGGAGCAGAACTACCGTTCGACGCAGAACATCCTCGACGCGGCCAATGCCGTGATCGCGAACAACGACGACCGCCGTGAGAAGAAGCTGTGGACCTCGGAGGGCTCCGGCGAGCAGATCGTCGGCTGGGTGGCAGAGAACGAACAGGGCGAAGCTCGGTTCATCGTCGACCGCATCGATGACCTCATCGACGAGGAGAAGTACACCTACGGTGATTTCGCGGTCTTCTACCGCACCAACGCGCAGTCACGAGCCATCGAAGACGCGCTGGTCCGCTCCGGAATCCCGTATAAGGTCGTCGGCGGCACCCGCTTCTACGAGCGCAAGGAGATCAAGGACGCCCTCGCCTACCTGCGCGTGGTCGCCAACCCCGATGACGACGTCAATCTGCGCCGCATCCTCAATGTGCCCAAACGCTCCATCGGCGACCGCACCGAGGGCATCATCGCCGACTTCGCCGACCGGGAGAGCATCAGCTTCTTCACCGCGTTGGGCCGCCTCGATGAGATCTCGCACCTGAGTTCGCGTGCCCTGACCTCGGTGCAGAAGTTCTACGACCTCATGCAGGATCTGCGCTCTACCGCCGAGTCCTCCCCGCTCTCCCGCGTCATCGAGGCGATCCTCGAACAGTCCGGATACCTCGAATCGCTGCAGAAGAGCACCGACCCGCAGGACGAATCGCGCGTCGACAACCTCGCCGAGCTCGTCGCCGTGGCAGAGGATTTCGTCGCCACCCGCGAGGCCTCCGCGGTCGCGGAGCCGGACACGCCGGACAGTACCGACACCGACACTGACACTGACACCGTCACCGAGGCGACCGCCGCCGCAGCTGCGACCGATGCGCAAACCGATTCCGCCGCCGAGGCAGCCGATCCCGACGTCGATGATGCCGGTTCCGCTGACGCCTCCACCGCACCGGGAGTCGGCCCCGCGGCCATCGACCAGTTCCTCGAACAGGTGGCTCTGGCCTCGGATACCGATCAGATTCCCGATGCCGAACTCGGTCAGGTCACACTGATGACTCTGCACACCGCCAAGGGACTGGAATTCCCCGTGGTCTTCCTCACCGGTCTCGAAGACGGCGGATTCCCGCATTCGCGTTCCTTCGAGAATCCGCAGGAGCTGTCGGAAGAGCGGCGTCTGGCCTATGTCGGGCTCACTCGTGCTCGGCAACGGCTGCTCGTCACTCGCGCCGAGACTCGCAGCATGTGGGGTCAGCCTCAGTACAATCCGCCGAGCCGATTCCTGTCCGAGATCCCGGAGAACCTCATCAGCTGGGAGAACACGGGCAGCTTCTCCGGCGGATTCTCGGGTGGGTTCGGTTCCGGAGGTTTCGGCTCCGGCGGCTATTCCTCCGGGTACTCGAGCGGCTCTCGCGGCTTCGGGTCATCCCGGTCGTCCGGCAGCGGATCCCGCTCCCGCTCGAGTGCGAGCTCCTCGACGCCGGTCGCCGGATTCCCCAACCGGATCCGTCCCAACCGTGAGGTCATCTCCGTCGAGGTCGGTGAGAAGGTCTCACACGAGTCATTCGGACTCGGCACCGTCACCGAGGTCAACGGCGCCGGCGACAAGACCGTAGCCGTCGTCGATTTCGGGTCGGCCGGATCGAAGCGGCTGCTGCTGCGCTACGCCCCGATCGAAAAGCTCGGCTGATTCCTCACCTGCGGTGGGTGCGCGGCTGGACCGTGGACCCACCTCACGGTGCCGCTCACCCGTCCCGGAACACAAGAAAGCGCCGAGGAGAACTCAGGTTCTCCTCGGCGCTCATCCATGCCGGACGCGGCTATGGATTGAAGATCATTCGTTGCCGAACTTGCCATCGGCACCTTCGCGACCCTGATTGATCTGGTCTTCGAATTTTCCACCGGTGGCGTTGTTGGCGGCGTCAGCAGCCTTGTCCAGGCCCTGGTCGCTGATCTCTTCACCCTTATCGCTATTCACGGCGTCCTTGGCTTTGTTTGTCAGATCGTCCAGTCCCATGCTGTCTCCTTTCATCGGAAAAGGTTCGAATCGAACCTCTTGACGACACTCACCTTGCCACTGTTCCCGGCGTGACGACACCTGCAGGTCGCATTTCTCAGCGAATGCACATCTGGAGTTTCCCTGAGGTCAACCTGTCAGCGGGTCAGGGGCACGAGGAACGCCAGTCCGACCAGCAGACCGGCGAACAGCAGACACGTCGTGATGTCGACGGTCTTCGATCGGTTCACCCAGACTTCCGTCCACGGCGGCGGCATCGCACGGAATCCGGCGAGACCGGCGGGGACGACCGCAAGGACGACAGCACCGAGGCGGAAGTCGATGACGGAGCACGCCGCGGCGGCGGCGACGCCCAGAAGACAGCCGAGCAGCACCCAATCACGCCTGGTGGGGTGCGCGTATCGGCGTTTCCAGTAGATCCATCGCTTCGCGATCGGGCCTCTCCCCCGCCGTGCATGGCGGGGGTGAGGGCGCTTCATCTCAGTGGAAGAAATGGCGGCTCCCGGTCAGGTACATCGTGATGCCTGCCGCCTCCGCGGCCGCGATGACCTCGTCGTCTCGGATCGATCCGCCCGGCTGCACCACTGCGGTGACCCCGGCGTCGATGAGGATCTGCAGACCGTCGGGGAACGGGAAGAAGGCGTCCGAGGAGGCGACCGCACCGGCGGCGCGTTCGGCTCCGGCACGTTCGACGGCGAGTTTGGCCGAGTCGACGCGGTTGACCTGGCCCATGCCCACGCCCACCGAGGCGCCGCCCTTGGCGAGCAGGATCGCGTTGGACTTCACAGCCCGTCCGGCCTTCCACGCGAAGTCGAGGTCGGCAAGGACTTCGGGGGAAGCTGCCGGACCGGCGGCCAGGGTCCAGTTCTCAGGCGAGTCCCCTTCGGCCTGGAACGCGTCGCGGTCCTGGACGAGGAACCCACCGCTGATCGGCTTGATCTCGGCGGCGGGCACATCGATGTCACCGAGTTCGAGCAGTCGCAGGTTCTTCTTCGTCGTGAAAATCTCAAGGGCCTCGGCGCTGAATGACGGAGCGGCCAGGCACTCGGTGAAGATCGGCTTGATCGAGGCGGCCAGCTCGGCATCGACCTCGCGGTTCGTGGCGATGACACCGCCGTAGGCCGACAGCGGATCGCATTCGTGGGCGGCCTTGTGCGCCGCGGCCGCGGTCTCACCGACGGCGATTCCGCAGGGGTTCGCATGCTTGATGATGGCCACGGCCGGCTGCTCGAAGTCGAAGGCTGCACGGATCGCGGCGTCGGTGTCCGTGTAGTTGTTGTACGACATCGCCTTGCCGTTCAGCAGCTTCGCACCGGCGATCCCCGCGGTTCCGTCGGAGTACACGGCGGCAGCCTGGTGTGGGTTCTCTCCGTAGCGCAGGTCGGTGATCTTCTCGCCGGTGAGTCCGGCGAAGGCGGCTTTCTCCTCGGTGGCGAGTTCTCCGGCGAGCCAGGAGGCGACCGCCGAGTCGTAGGCCGCGGTGTGGGCGAAGGCGCGGGCAGCGAAGGAGCGACGAGCGTCGATGTCGAAGCCGTCTCCGGCGGCTGCGTCGAGCACCGCGGAGTAGTCGGCCGGATCGGTCACGACGGTGACGGTGGGGTGGTTCTTCGCCGCTGCGCGCACCATCGAGGGTCCGCCGATGTCGATCTGTTCGATGCAGTCATCGAAGCCGGCTCCGCTGGCGACGGTGTCGGCGAACGGGTAGAGGTTGACGACGACGAGGTCGAAGGGTTCGATCTCGAGCTCGGACAGCTGCTCGAGGTGCTCGGGCTTGCGGGAGTCGGCGAGGATGCCCGCGTGGACGCGCGGATGGAGTGTCTTGACTCGGCCTTCGAGGCATTCGGGGAACCCGGTGAGCTCTTCGACCTTCGTCACCGCGGCTCCCGCCTCGGCGATCTTGGCTGCCGTGGATCCGGTCGACACGATCTGGACTCCGGCCGCGTGGAGGCCGCGAGCCAGCTCCTCCAGCCCGGTCTTGTCATAGACGCTGATCAGCGCTCTCTTGATCGCGCGGGTTCCTGTCACAGATCCTCCTTGAGGTTCGGTTGCCGGTCGGTTCTTCTCACGGCGGGGTCAGTGGGCGGACATCGCCGAGGCGACATATCCGCGGACATGTCGGCCGTCGACGACGAGGTCGGTGTGGGCCAGATGCGCGAGCAGGCGCACGAGCTCTTCGCGTTCACGGGCCTTGATGTTCTCGTGCACGGTCTCTTCGGTGTCGTCATCGCCGATGGGCACCGCGTACTGGGTGATGATCGGTCCGGTGTCGACTCCGGTGTCGACGAGGTGGATGGTTCCACCGGTCAGCTTCACCCCGTGGGCGAGCGCGTCGCGGACTCCGTGAGCGCCCGGGAACGACGGCAGCAGCGCCGGATGGGTGTTGATGATCCGGGAGGGAAAGGCGTCGACGAAGCTGGGGCCGAGGATGCGCATGAATCCGGCGGAGACCACCCAATCGGGGGCGAGCTCGGCCACCGTGTCCTTCAGCGTTGCGTTCCACTCCTCGCGGTCGGCGAAGTCCTTGGGGCGGACGACGAAGGTGGGAATCGAGTGCTGCTCGGCCCTGGCCAGGACCCCTGCGGTCGCCGAGTCGGCTCCGATGGCGACGATGTCGACTCCGCGGGTCCCGTCGGCGAAGGCGTCGATGACGGACTGCGTGAGGGTACCGGATCCTGAGGCCAGAAGAACGATGCGCACCCGCACAGTCTAACGTCTGCAGCACATGGACGATGCGCGGCTGTCATCGTGCGGACACAGCCTGCCGAGGCATTTGTCAGTCGACTGTGAGAAACTGATCGGGTGACGTCACCGCAGAATACTGAAGAGAAGAAGGCACCGACTCCCGAAGAGGAGGCACAGGCCGCACCGGCACGACATGGGCTCGTCCTGATACTGCTGATCCTCGCCTCGGTGCTGACGTTCACGTATCAGCTGCCGTTCAAGCTCGCCGCCATCGGCTTCGCCATCGCCGCGGTCGTGTGGTCGGTGAAGTACATCGTCGCCGTCGTCAAGACCAAGCAGCGCCGGAACATGTCCTTGGGCATCCTCGGCGGCCTGCTCAGCATCTATCTCATCTTCTCCACGATGTCCTCGGTCATCCTCTGGCCGGTGCAGTCGAAGTACGAGGAATGCCTGCGCGATGCGATCACGCAGCAGGCGCAGCTCTCATGCAGCACCGAATATCAGTCGGGACTCGGCGACTGGTTCAAGCAGGTCACCGGTCAGGAGCTCGACCTGCCCGGCACCAATTGATCCAGATGCTCCGATCCCCGATCGTTCGGCACTGATCCCTTCACCGAGGATGCCCTCGACTCACGTCTGAGACCCTCGCCGAGGCGGCCCGTCGTTCACAGTGCAATTGCGCCTGGGACGCAGATCCCGCACCGAGGCGGCCCGCCCGGCTATCGCGGTTCGTCGTCCGTGACGATGTCGTCGGCGATCGATTCCGGTTCGTCCTCAGCGAAGAAGGCCTCCTCTTCGTCGTCTTCGTCGTCATCGTCGAATTCCGAATCCGCATTGTGCAGACCGGAGAGTCTGATCAGCAGGAGGCCGCCGGCCATTCCCACGCTGATCCATCCTGTCACTGCCAGCGCCGATGTCAGTGCCGAGGGTCCGAATCCGGACAGACCCAGCGGGCCCATGGCACCGCTGGCGAAGAGCGCGAGCATCTCGAAGGTGACGAACAGAATCCCAATCGCGATGCCGAGTCCCGTCCACGATTGTGCCGCGACTTCGCGGGCTCGGTCTCGGCCGAGGATGACGCACAGCAGACCGAGCAGCGCGAGAAGTGCCGGTGCCGCTGCCGTCCACGCCGGATAGTCACCGTCCAACAGCTGCAGCACGTGCACATCGGGGACGGGCACAGCGGTCGACCGGAACGCCGAGCTCGTCTCTGCTTCGCCGATGCTCACTCCCGTCCCGGCGATCCAGGACAGGGCCGAGTAGAGAATGCTCGGTGCGAAGAGCACCTGCACGACGAGGAGGCCGATGCCGGCGGCGACCGGTGAACTGTAGACCTGCGCAGTGTCAACGACGTCGCCCCAGCGGATGACGACTCCGACGATGAGGACGATCGCGCTCAGAGCCGCGGCGGACCACAGCAGACGTCGAACGAGCCCGGTGGCGACGTTCCACGTCCAGTCGGAGAACATGGACAGTCCGGGAATGTCACCGATTCCCCGCACTCGAATGAACGCCCACACGACAGCCGTGACGAGGAAGAGGAAGAGACGTAGGAATCCGAGCGGAGTCACAGCGACCTGGCCGACCAGTATCGCCAGCACCAGCAGAGGACCAGCGTAGACCACGACGAAGGTGCCCAGAGCTGTTCCCATCAGCGCCCACCATCCGCCCGGATCGTCGTCGCTCTCGGTCGGGCTGTCCGCCGCCGTGCCGCCAACCACACGTCCGGCCCCCGTCGCCACCAGGAACCACAGGCCCAGAGCCACAAGGCTCGGCGCCAGTGAGAAGTCGAAGCCGAGGGTCGAGACGCTCAGTCCCGACACCGTCGACCACAGCGCGAATGCCCATTCGGGAATCACCGAGTACGGCAGCTGCGAACCGAGTCCGATGATCCAGAAGACGGTGGCGATGACGAACCCGGCGGGCACGACGATGAGGTCGATCTTCACGACTTCCATGAGGGCCGCGAAGATCGTCCGACGGTAGGGCTGAGGGTGTGGAGAAGTGTGCATCAGGTCCATTTTCGCTTAACTCGGGTCGGCTTCCCGGTATTGACCACGCGGTTCCCTGCTCCGGGAAGTACAATTGCGCCAGGACAGGCTTGTACACGCAAAGGATGACCCCACGATGAGCAACGGGAACGATCACCCCAATTTCCCGCCACCACCCAGCGAGCCTCCGGAGAACGGCGGACCGAAGCCTGAGTCGGAGACTCCGACGGATGAGGGCCCGACCGGTTCGAGCGCCGCCCCAGGCGACGAGACGCCCACCTCGCAGCCGCAGTCCGCTGACGGGCCGGATTCGACCAATGGTCCGTCCGACTCGGATGCGCAGGCTCCTGCCGAGGCCGACACCTCGGCATCCGGCGACGACTCCCCCGCAGCCGATGGCCCGGCTCAGTCCGATAGCGGTTCCTCGGTGCCCGATGATCAGGCGCCGCCCCTGGGCACCCCTGCCGGCGATGAGCCGTCGCGCCCCACTGTCGCTCCGGCGCCTTCTCAGCAGAACCAGCCGCCGCAGTATTCGGGCCCCGGTGCCCAGAACGATCAGTCCTTCGGCCCCGGCCAGAATGGCGGAGCGAACGCCCCGGGCGGCTCGCAGGCGGGCCCCTACCGAGGTGCCCCATCTCCGAACGGTCAGTCCCCGAATGGCCAGCCTCAGAACGGGCAGTACCAGAGCCCGCAACAGCCGAACGGCGGCTACCCCGGCGCACAGCCGCAGGGCGGACAGCCGGGAGGCCAGTATTCGAATGCCGCGTACCCGGGTGCTCAGAACCAGCCTCCGTACCCTGGTGCTCAGAACCAGCCGGGCCAGTACAACTCCGCGCAGAACCAGTCGGGGCAGTACCAGACGGGATCAGGACCGAACGCCCAGCAGACCGGTTCCGGTTCGTCGCAGGCGATTCCCCAGCCGGCTCCGGCTCCGGGCTTCGCCGGCGCACAGAACGGCGCTACGCGTGCCGAGAATCGTCCCGAGAAGAAGAAGGGCAAGCTGCCCCTCTTCATCACTCTCGGCGCGGTCGCACTCGTCATCGTCCTCGTTCTCGTCGGGTTCTTCGTCATCGGCAGTGTGAATAAGAACAAGTACGGACCCGACAAGGTCGCTGAGGACTACGTCGAAGCCCTCAACAAGGGCGACTTCGCAGCCGCGGAGAAGATCGCACCGTCCGCACGGCCGGAGGGCACGAACCTCGACCTGCTGCAGAAGGAATTCACCGATCCCTCCTCGGCGAAGATCGAGAAGGCCAAGGTCGAATCGTCGAAGGTCGACGGAGACAAGGGAACCGTCGTCGTGTCCTACGAGCTCGACGGCAGCCCCTACAACGTGGAGCTCTCCGCGACGAAGGACGGCAAGCAGGACCTGTTCTTCGACAAGTGGACGATGAAGGGCCCCGACCTCAACGTCATCTCCCTCGATATCCCCGCAGCCGACGGTCTCTCCGTCAACGGCAAGGACTATAAGGCGAAGTCGGGCACCACTTCGTTCGCCGTCTACCCCGGCAGCTACGACTTCACGATCCCGAAGAGCAAGTGGATCTCCGAGGCGTCCGATACGGCCAAAGTCAACTTCCCGAAGGCTTTCGCTCCCGGTGGACAGCCGAACAAGGGGCAGGCGTCTCCCACCACGCTCAACCTCGATCTGGCCCCGACCGGAGCCTTCGACAAGGAAGTTCAGAAACAGGTCGAGAAGGAGCTGAAGAAGTGCTTCGACAACAAGAGCATCGAGCCGAAGTGCGACTTCATCAAGTACGACCCGACCGAGATTCCCGTCGGCGGTTCGGACAAGAAACTCGATGATCTGGCGAAGAAGAACACGGCCGACTGGGACATGAAGGAGATGCCCAAGGTGAAGGCCAGCTTCGGTGCCGGAGACACGAGCACCGGCTCGTTCTTCACGGAGAAGCCCGGCAAGTTCGACTTCTCCGTCGACGGCAAGAGGGCCGGCTCCTCGTACTTCTCCAACGGCAACTCCCTGTCGGTGTCCGGAAGCGTGAAGATCGACGGAGACAAGCTCTCGGTCGAGTTCTTCGACTTCTGACCTCAGGACTCACCGACATCTCGGTGCCTCGCCTCCCCTGAGGTGAGGCACCATTGTCACCGAGGCGGCGCTGAAGACACAGCGGGCCTGTGACGACCGATTCCCGGTCGTCACAGGCCCGCTGTTCTCGTTCTGTCAGCCCACCGACCGCGTCGGCAGCTCGAGTCCGGCAGCGGCCTCGAACCAGGCGCCGGCGGCCATGACGAATTCGTCGGCGAACCGTCGCCCTGCGATCTGCACACCGATGGTCCGCCCGTCGTCCATGAAGCCAGCCAGCACCGTTGCCGTCGGCTGCTCGGACATGTTGAACGGCATCGTGAACCCGATATGGCCCATCGGTTCGTGAACCTGTGGGTAGGGCATGGGCTGTTCGGCCGGGAAGGCCGCTTCCGGAGCCGTCGGCGAGATGACCAGGTCGAACTCGGCAGTAGCGTTGATCGTCCGCCGCCGGATCTCCTGGACGCTGTGATAGCAGCCGATCAGGTCGACTCCGCTGGTATCGGCCCCGTCCTGAGCCCACTGCTGGATATAGGGCAGGATGAGTGCCTGCTCATCGACGGGCAGCGCTTTGAGGTCGGCCCACGACCGCACCCGCCAGAACAGGTCCATGTCGTGGAGCAGATCATCGTCGATGAACGGATCGAGCGTCATGACTTCGGCTCCGGCCGCGGAGAACCGGTCGGCCGCCTCGGTGACGGCCGAGCGCACCTGCGCATCTGCGGCGACTCCGCACCCGGCGTCGAGCTGCACGCCGATGCGCAGTCCCCGCGGATCGAAGGTCGCGGTCGTGTCGCTGCCCGGCAGAGCCTGCGCGTCATCGGCGGCGAAGCGCGGCAGCCGTGAATAGTCACGATCGTCCGGGGCGGAGATGACGTCCATGGCGGCTTTGACATCGGCCATCGTCCGCGCGAGCGGTCCCGCGCACCTGCCCAGGTAGGGCGCGTCGAGCGGCACGCGGCCGAAGCTGGGTTTGAGCCCGGCCAGTCCGAGCCAGGTGCAGGGCAGGCGAATGGATCCGCCGATGTCGGAGCCGATGTGGATGGGTCCGTAGCCGGCTGCCGCCGCGGCTCCGGCACCGGCGCTCGACCCTCCGGTCGTCAGGCTCGGGTCCAGGGGCGAGCGGGTGATGCCGTGCAGAGAGGACACTCCCGAGGAGAGCATTCCCCAGTCGGGCATCGTCGTCGACCCGAGGATGACGGCGCCGGCTTCCTCGAGGCGCTCGGTGATCGGGGCGTCGTGACCGGCCACCGGCGTCTCCACCCAGGCGTGACCGCTGGGCAGCGGGACTCCGCGGCGGGCGATGTTCTCCTTGATCGTCACGGGCACCCCGTCGAGGTCGCTCAGCGGGCGGCCCTCACGCCAGCGTGCGGCGCTGGCCGCCGCGGCGTCCCGGGAGCGTTCGTCGTCGCGGTGGAACAGGGCGTTGATGGTCGGTTCGCATTCGTCCATGCGGTCCACGACCGCGGAGTGCACCTCGATCGGGTCGAAGTCCCCGCCGGCGAATCCGGCCGCCAGTTCGGCCGCACTGCGGTCGGCAAGCGATGTGGTCATATGCTGCCCTTTCTCTCGGTGGTTCGTCGCTCCCCGCGCGCGGGCCGGGCTATCCGGCGGCGAGCGCCTCGGCGAGGCTCGGAGTGGCGGCGATGAGACGTCGCGTGTACTCCTCCTGCGGGTGCGCGTAGATGTCCTCCGTCGCACCCGATTCGATGATCTGCCCGGCTTTCATGACGATGACGTCGGAGCACAGGTGTTTGACGACGCCGAGATCGTGGGAGACGAAGAGGAGTGTCAGCGCGTACTCGTCGACGAGGTCGGTGAGCAGGTTGAGCACCTGCGCGCGAACCGAGACGTCGAGGGCTGAGACAGGTTCGTCGGCGACGAGGATCTGCGGCCTGGTCACCAGCGCCCGGGCGATCGAAATGCGCTGTCTCTGCCCGCCCGAGAACTGGTGCGGGTACCGGCGCAGGGAGTCCGCATCGAGGTCGACGGATGCGATCATCTCCTCGACCCGTGCGATGCGTTCGTCCTTGTCGACGCCGGCGGCGATGAGCGGTTCGGAGACGATATCGGCGATTCGCATCCGCGGGTCGAGCGAGGCGAACGGGTCCTGGAACACGATCTGCAGATTCTCACGCAGGCGGCGCAGCGCCTGTGAGCTTGCGGCTTCGACCCGGATGTCGCCGACGCGCACGTGGCCGGTGGTCGGTCGATCGAGGCCTGAGAGGATGTTGAGCAGCGTCGACTTCCCCGAGCCCGACTCCCCCACGATGCCCAGACGGGCTCCGCCTGCGACGGTGAAGTCGATTCCGCCCAGGGCTGTGACCTGCGAGCGTCTGCGGCCGAATAATCCCCGTCGGCGGAAGACCCGGGTGACGCCCGAGACCTCGATGAGCTGTGCCGATTCCCCCACCGAGGCGGCCCCGTCGTTCTCCCGCGTCGAGGCGGCCCCGTCATCGCCATCGTCCGTCGACTCTGCGACGGTCGTGCCGGTGTGCCCCGACCGGGTCGAGGTCGTCGACTCCTCACGGCACTCGGATTCCTCTGACTCCCCCGCCCCATCCGACGAATCCGCCTCGGCCGGCGACTCCGCGTCGACCTGCGGCCCCGAGTAGGCGAGCGCGGTCTTGAGCGTGAAGAGCCGGCCGCGGTCGTCGGTGGATTCGAGATCCGAGGAAGCCAGGAGTCCACGGGTGTATTCGTGCTTGGGAGCAGTGAAGATCTCGTCGACGCTGCCGGACTCGACGATGCGGCCGCGGTACATGACGATGACCCGGTCGCAGACCCCGGCGACGACGGCGAGGTCGTGAGTGATGAACAGCAGTCCCGCCTCCACCGCCGCGACCCTTTCGGCGATGAGGTCGAGCATATGCTTCTGCACGGTGACGTCGAGGGCAGTGGTGGGTTCGTCGCAGATGAGCAGCCTCGGCGAGTTGGCCAGGGCGATCGCAAGCATGACCCGCTGCCGCTGTCCGCCCGACATCTGGTGCGGGTAGGCGAACCGGGCACTGTCCGGGTCGGGCATGTGGACGTCGTGGAGCAGTTCGCGCACCCGCGTCGGGATCTGTGCTCGCGGCACCTTGCCGTGGATGCGCAGCACTTCGGCGATCTGGTCGCCGATGCGCATGAGCGGGTTGAGGGCGCTCATGGGTTCCTGGAACACCATCGACACGATGTCCGAACGCAACCCGGCCAGGGTCTTCTCGTTCGCTTCGAGGAGGTTCCCGGAATGCCCCTGCAGGCGCACCTGGCCCCGAGCGTGCAGCTCTTCGGGCAGCAGACCCATCACGGACTGCGCAGTCAGGGACTTTCCCGACCCGGATTCGCCGATGAGCCCGACCCGCTCCCCCGGCGCCAGACTGAGGCTGACATCGTGGAGCACCGGTGTCTCCGCTCCGGCAGGGGTGATAGTGAGGTCACGGACCTCGAGCAGATTCTCAGGCACCTCGGGCCTCCATCTTCGGGTCGAACCGGTCACGCAGCCCATCGCCCAAGAGGTTGAATCCGAGCACGGCGAGTGCAATGAACACTCCCGGCCACAGCGCGAGTTCGGGGTGGGTGGACAGGTACTGCTGGGACTCCTGCAGCATCCGGCCCCACGAGGGTGTCGGGGCCTGGGTGCCGAGTCCGAGGAAGGACAGCCCCGCCTCGGCGAGGACGGAGATCGCGAACGCCACGGACGCCTGGACGATGACCATTCCGGCGATGTTCGGCAGGACATGGACGAAGGCGATGGCCGGGACCCGACGGTTCGAGGCTCGTGCGGCCCGCACGTATTCGGAGCCGAGCACCTGCAGCGTCCCGGACCGCGCGACTCGGGCGAACCCGGGGATCGCGGCGATGCCGACGGCGACCATCGCCGGTCCCGTCCCCGGTGAGTAGACGGCGGCGAAGATGATCGCCAGCAGAAGGGCGGGGAAGGCCAGGAGGATGTCGTTGGCGCGCATGATCACCGCGTCGATCCACATCCCCCACGGCTGCTTCGCGAAGAGTGCGGAGATGATGCCGATCGGGGTGCCGATGAGCAGGGCGATGCCGACGGCGACGACCCCGACGAGCAGGGTGATCCGGGCTCCGACCATCACCCAGGTCAGCGTGTCCCGACCGAAGGTGTCGGTGCCGAACGGGTGGGCGAGGCTGCCGTTCTGCAGTCTGGCGGCGGGGTCGATCGCGTTCGGATCGTGCGGGGTCCACGCGAAGGAGATGAGGGCGAGCCCGACGATGAGCACGACGAGCGCCGCACCGATGAGCATCGATGCGTTCACTCGCCGTCCGCCCTTGCGGGACCGGGTCGGTCCGACCTTCGCCGAGGCGGTCGTGCCGGTCGCGTCGTCATCGACGGGATCGATGTGGTCGCGGGGATTCTGGGCATCGGTCGGGTTCATGCGGCGTTCCTGATGCGGGGGTCGACGATGGGCACGAGGATGTCGACGATGAGGTTGATGATGAGGACGAGCAGGACGAGGACCATGACGATGCCCTGGACCGCCACGAGGTCGCGGTTGGCCACGGCGCGGACGAGTTCGGACCCGATTCCCGGCAGCACGAAGATCTGTTCGATGATCACGGCCCCGACCAGCAGAGTGGCGAGTTGGACTCCGGCGACGGTGATGACGGGGATCGCGGCATTGCGCAGTCCGTGCACGAACAGTGCCTTCGTCCTGGTCAGTCCCTTGGCACGGGCGGTGCGGATATAGTCCTCGCGCATCACGTCGAGGACCGCCGAACGAACGTAGCGGGTGAGGATCGCCGCCTGGACGAGCGCCAGCGACACGACCGGCAGGACGAGGCGGAGCAGGAAGCCGCCGAGGCCCTCGATCGGGGCCATCCAGCCTTGGGACGGGAACCATCCGAGGGTCAGCGAGAAGATGATGACGAGGATGATCGCGGCCAGGAAGTTCGGGATCGCGATGCCGACCTGGCTGATCGCCGAGATCGTCACGCCGATCCAGTTGCGCTGTTCGAGGGCGGCGAAGGTGCCCAGGGGGACAGCGATGAGGATGGACAGGGCGATGGCGGCGATGACGAGGATCGCGGTGACCTGGACGCTGTCGACGATGACGGGTGTGATCTCGGCGCCGGTGACGTAGGAGGTGCCGAAGTCTCCGGTGAGCATTCCGCCCATCCAGTCGAAGTACCGGATGATCGGCGGTCGATCAAGCCCGTACTGTGCTTCGAGCGCCGCCACCGCTTCCGGGGTGGCGTTCGTTCCCAGCGCCACCTGAGCCGCATTTCCCGGCAGCAGGCTCATCAGGGCGAAGACCACCACCGAGGCGACGAGGAGGGACAGTGCGAACTGGATCGCACGGTTGATTGCGTAGGTGAGCATCGACGTTCGCGGTCAGGCCCAGCTGAGGTCGGCGATCTTGAACGCGTCGGAGACGCGGTTGGCGGGGATCCCCTCGACGTCGGCCTTGGCGATGACGAGGTTCGGGAACAAGAACAGGAAGTCCGAGGCGGCATCCTCGGTGATCGTCCGTGCGATCTCCTTCATCCCGGAGATGTATTCCTCTTCGGTGCCGGTGTCGGCTTTCTCCGCGATCTTCTTGATCTTCGAGTCGTCGTAGCCGATGTAGTAGTCCTTCGAGAACACAGTGAGGATGTCGCGCGGTTCGGCGTGGTTGATCACCGACATGTCGTAGTCGTGTTCGGTGAACGTCTTGTCCAACCACACGGCGGGGAACTCCTGAGTCGAGATCTTCGCTTTCAGTCCGACCTCTTCGAGCTGAGCGGAGACGATCTCGGAGATCGCTTTCGCGTACGGCAGGTTCGGCACGGTGAAGGCGAACTCCTCGCCCTTGATCCCGGCTTCGTCGACGAGCTTCTTGGCTTTCTCGGGATCGTACTTCCATTCGCCGGTGAGGTCTTCGTAGTACGGGTCGGTCGGGGGCACCATCGAGCCGATGAGTTCGCCGTAGCCGGCCCACGCGGTGTCGAGGACGGCCTTGCGATCGATCGCATGCATCACGGCTTCACGGGCCTTCTTGTCCTTGAAGATGCCTTCGGCGTTGTTCATCGACAGCACGACTTCGCCGTTCGTGGTGCCGGAGACGATCTGGTAGTCATCGCTTTGGAACTCTCCGGCCAGTTCGGGTGCCTGGAGGTTGGAGACGAGGTCGATCTCTCCGGATTTCAGGGCGTTCGAGGCCGAGACCGCATCCTTGAAGTATTTGAACTGGACCGAGTTCAGGGAGGGCTTCTCACCCCAGTAGTCGTCGCGGGCGGCGAAGTCGATGGACTGTCCGCGGGTGAACTTCTCGATCTGGAAGGGACCGGTGCCGATGGCTTCGTTCGCCAGGTCTGTGGTGCCCTCGGTGTCGAAGACGGCACCGACGAGGCTGGTGAGGTTGAACAGCCAGGTGTTCGACGGTTTCTTCAGCTCGATCGTGACGGTGGAGTCGTCCGGGGTTTCGATGGACTCGACGATGTCCATCTTCGACTTCAGCGCGTTCTTCCAGTCCTTCTGCACTCGTTCGTAGGAGTACTTGACGTCTTCGCTGGTGAAGTCCGCACCGTTGGAGAACTTCACACCGTCCTGGAGTTCGAAGGTGTAGGTCTTGCGGTCGTCGGACAGTTTCCAGTCCTTGGCCAGTGCGGGCTGGATCTCGCCTTCTCCGTCCAGCCGGACGAGCGATTCGTAGACGTTCTCCATCAGCGCTTCGGGAATGGCGACTCCCGAGGTGGAGGTGAAGTCGAGGTTGACCGGTTCGGCGGTGAAGGCGATGGTCATCGAGTCCTTCTTCTGTGCATCGCCTCCGGAGTCGGAGGCTCCGGCCGAACAGCCTGTGATGAGCAGGCTCGTGGCGGCAGCGGCCGCCACCCACGTCATGATGCCCCGGAGTCTTCATTGTTCTCCTCGATTTCGCCGACCACGAAGAAGGGTCGTTCGCCAACATTCAAGCATCGTCAGTGTATCCGAAGTTCTCAGCTGGTGAGGCGGCTGCGTTCAGATGCTGGGCGGCCTAGGCAGGTGGCTCAGAGGTTCGGTTCGTCGGCGAGGATCGCGGCCAGTGCGTCGAAGGCGAACCGGCGGTGGGAGCGTGAGTTCTTCTCCTCGGCGCTCATCTCGGCGGCACTGAGGTCTGAACCCTCGGGAACGAAGATCGGATCGTAGCCGAAGCCGTTCTCCCCCTTGGGTTCGGTGGCCAGACGTCCGGGCATCACGCCCTCGGCGGTGAACTCGCGTCCGTCGGCGGTCACAGCAGCAGCGGCGCAGCGGAACTGTGCTCCGCGGTGTTCGGCTGCGATGTCGCCCAGCTGAGCGAGCAGCAGTTGGAGGTTCGCTCGGTCGTCGCCGTGGCGGCCGGCCCAGCGGGCGGAGAAGATGCCCGGTGCACCGCCGAGGACGTCGACGCTGATTCCGGAGTCGTCGGCGATGGAGGTGTGTCCCGTCGCGGAGGCCGCGGCACGCGCCTTGATGAGCGCGTTCTCGGCGAACGTGACTCCGGTTTCGGCGACATCGGCCAGTCCCGCCTCGGCGGCGGAGAGCACCTGGGTGTCGTCACCGAGGACGGGGCCGAGGATGGTCAGCAGCTCGCGTTTCTTGCCCTCATTGTGAGTGGCGAGGACGAAGGTCGTCATGCGGCGAGCACGTCGGACTGGATGCGGGTGAGCTCGGTGCAGCCATGAGCGGCGAGGTCGAGCAGTTTGCCGAGTTCTTCGCGGTCGAACGGAGCTCCCTCGGCGGTCCCCTGGACTTCGATGAACTTTCCGGAACCGGTCATGACGACGTTCATATCGGTTTCGGCGCGCGAGTCCTCGACGTACGGCAGGTCGAGGAGGGGCTCTCCGTCGATGATGCCGACGCTGATGGCCGACACCGAGTCGATGATCGGCTGGTGGGCGGCGGGGATGAGCCCGGTCGACCGTCCCTTGTCGATGGCCTTCGCCAGTGCCACGTAGGCGCCGGTGATCGACGCGGTGCGGGTGCCGCCGTCGGCTTGGAGGACGTCGCAGTCGAGGACGAGGGTGTTCTCTCCGAGCTTGTCCATGTCGATGACCGCACGCAGGCTGCGCCCGATGAGGCGGGAGATCTCGTGGGTGCGTCCGCCCTGTTTGCCCTTGACTGACTCACGCGTGCTGCGGGAGTCGGTGGCCCGCGGGAGCATGGCGTATTCGGCGGTGACCCATCCGCGTCCCTGGCCCTTGAGCCAGCGCGGCACTCCTTCGGTCAGCGAGGCCGCGCAGAGCACGCGGGTGTTGCCGAATTCCACGAGCGCGGACCCTTCGGCGGTGTTGATCCAGTCCGGAGTGATCCGGACTTCACGGAGTTCGTCTGCTGCACGGCCGTCTGCTCGCACTGTCTGCCTCTTTCGTCTCGGTGGTGGTGTCTGCTGGTCGTCGCCGACTCACACGGTCCAGGTGGCTCCGGGCTTCGCCAGCTCGATGGGTCCACGGTACTCCCCGGCCGCTTCACCGCGAACGATGGAGCAGTCGGTCCAGATCGGGATGTGGGTGAGCACGAGCGCTGCCGCCTCGGCGTTCTGCGCTACTCGCCCGGCGCGTTTGCCGGTGAGGTGGATGCCGCGCGCGGTGTCGCGGTCTTCCTGGAAAGCGGCTTCGCAGAGGAAGAGGTCGGCACCCTTCGCCGCCTCGACGAGGTTGTCGCATTCGTCGCTGTCGCCGGAATACGTGATGACCTTGCCGGCCGCGTCGGTGATCCGCAGTGCATAGGCCTCGACAGGGTGGTCGACGAGGAAGGATTCGATGGTCAGCGATCCGATCTGATGCCGACTGCCGTGGTCGATGTCGGTGAATTCGAAGGCGTGGTCGAAGTCCGAGTCGTCTCCCCCGTTGGCGACCGGGGACTTGCCGGGATCCGTGTAGTAGGCCCGGAACAGCCGTTCCTTCGCACCGGCCGGAGCGAGCACCGGGGTGCGGGTGCGGATCGTGCCGGTGTCGGAGATGTCGCCGTTGAAGAACTTCGGGTCGAAGCAGAGTTTGACGTACAGACCGGTCATGTCCATGCAGTGGTCCGGGTGGAGGTGGCTGAGCACGATCCCGGAGAGGCGATCGGTGTCGATCGTCTCCTGCAGGGGGCTGAGCGCACCGGATCCGAGGTCGAGGATGATGCGAGTGGGTGTGTCCTCATCGGTTTCGATGAGGTAGCAGCTGGCGAGAGCGCCCCGTCCCGGGAAGGAGCCGGCGGTGCCGATAGCGGTGAGTTTCATAGCTCGTCATCCCCTTGCGTCTGGTCGAGCAAGGTCGTCGTCAGTCGGTCCTGAATCCAGGTCAGGAAGTCGTACAGGGTCAGGGTGAGGTCTTCCGATTCGGAGAGGTCCTCGCGGTGGGCGTACTTCTCCTCCTGCGCCTCCTGCGCCTCCTCGGTATCGATCCCGAGGCGGACGGCGAGGACGAGTCGCAGATCGTTGAGCCCTTTCATCCAGGCGAGCACTTCGTCCCGGGTCAGGGAGATGTCGTTGCCCTTGCTCAGTCCCAGCAGCACGATGCGCACATTGTGTGCCTTGGCCTGCTTGAGATCGAATTCGGTGAGGCGGCGGAATTCCGCTGAACGCTCTGCATCGGTGGGATCGACGTCGGGCAGCAGACGCAGCAGTGCCGGGTCCTCGGGGCGGGGCCGGTCGACGAGGCCGAGTCGGGCTTCCCAGTTCTCCGAGTCCGGGCGGTCGTCATCGTCGTCACTGTCTTCGGCCAGCAGAGCCGCGAGATCGGTGAACACGGTGAGCATGAGCGAGCGTTCGTTGTCCTGCAGTGTGAGGACGACATCGTCCCCTCGTGCGTCGATAGCGGCCATGTGTCAGTCGGATCCTGAATCGGGTTGGCACGCAGCCCACAGGCCGTATTCGTGCATCGCTTGGGTGTCTCGTTCCATGGCCTCGCGACCTCCGGTGGCGACCACGGAGCGTCCGTTCTCATGGACTTCGAGCATGAGTGAGTGGGCCTTCTCCTCGGAGTATCCGAAGTAGGTCTGGAACACGAAGCTGACATAGCTCATGAGGTTGACCGGGTCATTGAAGACCACGGTCCTCCAGGGCTTGGCCAGGCTCTCGGACGGCCGGACGTCGACCTCCGGCTCCAGGACTGGTGTCGTTGGATTGCTCACGTTTCCAGCTTACGGCAGAACACTGACGCTGTCGTGACGTAAGATCGCGCCTATGAGTGATCTCACACGGACCGATTCGACGGCGTTCTTCACGGATCAGTACGAATTGACGATGGTGCAGGCGGCCTTGGAATCCGGCGCCGCTCACCGCAAGAGCCTCTTCGAAGTCTTCGGCCGCAGTCTTCCCGCAGGTCGCCGCTACGGTGTCGTCGCCGGCACCGGTCGGATCCTCGAGATGATCCGCGACTTCCGCTTCGACGACGCCGAGCTCTCGTTCCTCAGCAGGGAGAACATCGTCGATTCGCGCACCATCGACTGGTTGGCGAACTATCGGTTCTCCGGCAATATCCGCGGCTATGCGGAAGGGGAGATCTACTTCCCGGGATCACCGCTGCTCACGATCGAATCGACGTTCGCCGAGGGCGTCATCCTCGAGACCCTCATCCTCTCGGCCATGAACTATGACTGCGCAGTCGCCTCGGCGGCGTCTCGGATGGCTCAGGCGGCCGGCGACCGGCCCTGCGCGGAGATGGGCGGACGACGCACCAACGAGCATGCGGCCGTGGCCGCGGCTCGGGCGGCTGTCATCGGCGGTTTCGCATCGACATCGAACCTGGCGGCCGGTCTGCAGTACGGTCTGCGCACGATCGGCACCTCCGCCCATTCGTTCACTCTCCTCCACGATTCCGAGCGCGAGGCTTTCGCCGCCCAGCTGAAGTCGCTGGGCACCGATACGACTCTGCTCTTGGACACCTACGACGTCGAGGAGGCACTGACCACGGCGATCGAACTGGCCGGTCCGAAACTCGGCGGTGTGCGCATCGATTCGGGTGACCTCATCGAACAGGCCAGTGAGGTGCGCGAGAGCTTGGACCGCCTCGGCGCACGCGATACGACGATCACCGTCACGAGCGATCTCGACGAGTATGCGATCGCCGCACTGGCGGCGTCTCCCGTCGACTCCTATGGTGTCGGCACCCGTGTGGTCACCGGTTCGGGTGCCCCGGCCGCCGGGCTGGTGTACAAGCTCGTGGCTCGCGCCGATGAGTCCGGCGAGTGGACCTCGGTGGCCAAGCATTCCTCCGGCAAACCGTCACGCGGCGGACACAAAGAGGCGCTGCGTCTCATCGACGGTCCGATCGCGGTGGAGGAAGCCGTCGGCATTCCGTCTCTGCCCGATGACCTCGGTGAGGGGCGCCGGCTGAGCGTCGATCTCGTTCTCGACGTGAGGTCGATGAGACGTTCATCGGTGCTGCGGGTGTGAAGAAGGCCTGTGCCCGACATGACGAATCGTTGGCGGAGCTGCCGCGTTCGGCCAGGCGTCTGCAGGACGGCGAGCCGGCTATTCCCACCGTGTTCTATTCCGCCTGATACGCACCCGGCGACCTGGCCCATTGGGCGGTCTCCAGGGTCCGGATCGAGCTCGCTTATAACTGACCGCGCCCCATCCCGCACCCGCCCCATCGCCCACCCGTCCGATCGCGAACGAAGCCGCCGAGGCTGACGCACTGTCTGCCTCGGCGGCTTCGCTGATCACACAGCCGGTGAGTCTCTCCTGCCGGCGCCCGGGTCTCACTTCTTGCCGATGAACCAGCCCTGCAGCTTCTTGATCCGGGCCTGGATCTGCTCACGGGTAGCTTGGGCGACGGCCGGTCCCCCGCACGCCTTGCGCAGTTCGACGTGGACGTTCTGGTGCGGTGTGCCCGGTACGTCTCGACCAGGCGCCGACGAGGCTCTGGAGCTGATTGCGCTCTTCCTTCATCGCGCGGTGCTCGAGCTCGCTCGTCTCGACTTCGGGTGCCGGCGGCGCCGCCGCGGTCTTGCGCTTGGCCTGCCGCGCCTGCTGAGTGCTCAGCAGCTCACGCACCTGATCGGGTTCGAGCAGGCCGGGGATGCCGATGAAGTCGAGTTCATCCTCGGAGCCGATGGCTCCGCCGGTGCCGAATTCACCGCCGTCGTAGAGGACGCGGTCGAACAGGGCTTCGGCGCCGAGCGCTTCGAAGGAACCGAGCTGGTCCGACGAGGCACCCTCGTTTCGATTCGCCTGCTCCATGGCCTCATCGTCGAAGACGACGACATCGTTCTCGTCCTCGTTCTTCGGTCGGTCGAGGGCATGGTCGCGTTCGGCTTCCATCGAGTTCGCCAGGGCCAGCAGCACCGGCACCGAGGGCAGGAACACCGAGGCGGTCTCGCCGCGTTTGCGGGCACGCACAAAGCGTCCGATCGCCTGCGCGAAGAACAGGGGCGTCGACGAGGAGGTCGCGTAGACGCCGACACACAGTCGGGGAACGTCGACGCCTTCGGAAACCATCCGCACGGCGACCATCCACCGGTCGGTGGAGTTCTGGAACTGTTCGATCCGCTCCGAGGCGCCGGCCTCGTCGGAGAGCACGACGGTCGGCTTCTCTCCGGTGATCTCGTGCAGGCGTTTGGCGTAGGCGCGGGCCGCCTCCTGGTCGGTGGCGATGACGAGGCCGCCGGCATCGTGGACGGTGCGTCGGACTTCGGTCAGTCGTCTATCGGCGGCCTTGAGCACCGCCGGGATCCAGTCGCCCTTCGGGTCGAGTGCGGTGCGCCAGGCCTGCGAGTTGATGTCCTTCGTCGTCTCTTCGCCGAGGACGTGCGACATTTCGTCGCCGGCCTTGGTCCGCCAGGTCATGGCGCCGGCGTAGGCGAGGAAGAGGACGGGGCGGACGACGGAGTCCTTGAGCGCACGGCCGTAGCCGTAGGAATAGTCCGCCACCGAGGTGCGGATGCCGTTCTCGTCGGGAGCGTAGGTGACGAACGGGATCGGTGACGTGTCCGAGCGGAAGGGGGTTCCGGTCAGGGACAGGCGGCGGACCGCGGGGCCGAAGGCCTCCCGCACGGCGTCGCCCCACGACAGGGCGTCGCCTCCGTGGTGGACCTCGTCGAGGATGACCAGGGTACGACCTGCGGCGGTCCGGTTATGGTGGAGAACGGGTTTGGCCGCCACCTGAGCATAGGTCAGAGCCACTCCGTGGTATCCAGGTGCGTGTTTGCCCTGGGAGTTCTTGAAGTGCGGGTCGAGTTTGATGCCCACACGTGCCGCCGAATCGGCCCACTGCACCTTGAGGTGTTCGGTGGGAGCGACGACGGTGACTCTGTTGACGACCCGCTGGGCCAGCAGTTCGGCCGCCAGGCGCAGAGCGAAGGTGGTCTTACCTGCCCCGGGAGTTGCGACAGCGAGGAAGTCCTTGGGCTGCTTCTGGAAGTAGAGTTCGAGAGCCTCTGCCTGCCAGGCACGCAGCTTTCCCGCCGTTCCCCACGCTGCGCGCTCGGGGAATGCCGGTGGAAGCTGTTCTGCCGCGGAGGTCCCTGGTGCTGTTGGGAGACGATCCGCGGACATCTACTCCTGCGGTCCTTCGGACATCGTCTCGTAGATCTCTTTGCACTTGGGGCAGATCGGGAACCGCTCGGGGTCGCGCGTGGGGACCCACACCTTTCCGCACAAGGCGATCAGCGGAGTCCCGGTCACCATGGACTCCATGATCTTGTCCTTGGGCGCGTAGTGGCTGAAGCGCTCGTGGTCGCCGGGCTCGACTAGCTGCTCGGACTGCTCGCGCTCGATCGTTGCTGAACCGCCTGAAGCTGGAATGGTCATGGCCCCATTGTAGTTCCCTAGAATGGGAGTCATGGACCAGCCCTACGACGATTCCCTCACAGAACGCTACCGCGAGCTCAGCGATAACATCGCCGCGGCCGTCGCCGTAGTCTCCGCTACCCGGGGCAATACGCTGCATGCGATCACCGTCGATTCGTTTCTCGACGTGTCGTACGATCCCCCGACGATGGCGGTCAGCGTGTATTCAGGCTCACGGATGATGGAGACCCTGGAGACGAGCTCTCATTTTGCAATCTCGCTGCTCAACTCCGATCAGCGCGACATCTCCGAACGACTCGGCGCTTCGGGTCAACCTTTGTACGGATCACTCAAGGGCATCGACACGTTTCCGGCCCCGCAGGCAGGACAACCGGTGCTCACTGAGGCCATCGCCTGGTTCGAGCTCGAACTCACCGAGATCCTCGAAGTCGCGACTCACAACATCGTGGTCGGTGAGGTGGTGTCCATGGGCGCCGGCGCCGATGCGGGAACGAGCCGTCCCCTGCTGCGCTGGCGCAAGGGCTACGGGACCATCGGCAAGCGCTGACCGAGCCGACGGGCTCAAACAAGTCCTTCCAGTGAGGCCCAGGCTGGCCGTCAAAGATGGGGCCACCCGGTTCGCCAGCGCCCTACGGGTACGGCTGAGGCCCTGCTCCGGACCGTTGTGCTTCTCTTGGAAGCTCAATCGTTCGGAGCAGGGCCTCTGCCGCGTGGTCCTGGTTGTCAGCCTTGGGCTGCTACGCAGGGTCCGGCCGGTCTGCCGACCGTGGATGGATCAGTCGATCACACGACTCCCTGGGCGAGCATCGCCTCGGAGACACGAATGAAGCCGGCGATGTTGGCGCCGGCGACGTAGTCACCGGGTGAACCGAATTCGTCGGCAGCGGCGGCGCAGCTGTCGTGGACATCGCCCATGATCTCGGCCAGGCGAGCCTCGGTGAAGTCGAAGTCCCACGAGTCGCGACTGGCGTTCTGCTGCATTTCGAGCGCACTGGTGGCAACGCCGCCGGCGTTTGCGGCCTTGCCGGGAGCAAAGAGCACGCCGGCTTCGGAGAAGATCTTCACAGCTTCCGGGGTGCAGGGCATGTTCGCACCTTCGGCGAGGGCGATGACGCCGTTCTTGACGAGAGTCGCAGCGGATTCTCCGTCGAGTTCGTTCTGAGTCGCACACGGAAGTGCGACGTCGACCTCGACGTCCCAGACGTTGCCGCCCTCGTGGTAGGTCGCGCGCCCGCCGCGCTGTTCGGCGTATTCGGAGATGCGTCCGCGCTCTTCGAACTTGATGCGCTTCACGAGTTCGGTGTCGATGCCGTCCGGGTCATGGATGAAGCCGGCCGAGTCGGACATTGTGATGACGGTACCGCCGAAGGCCGTAACCTTCTCTGCGGCGAACACGGCGACATTTCCGGACCCGGAGATCGAGACGGTGCGTCCGTCGATGTTCTTCTTCGCGGCGGCGAGCATGTCTTTGAGGAAGTAGACGACGCCGAAGCCGGTGGCCTCGGTGCGGACCATGGAACCGCCGTAGGACAGTCCCTTTCCGGTCAGCACACCAGCTTCATAGGAGTTCGTCATTCGTTTGTACTGGCCGAAGAGGTAGCCGATCTCGCGACCGCCGACGCCGATATCACCGGCAGGCACATCGCGGTACTCGCCGATGTGACGGGACAGTTCCGTCATGAAGGACTGGCAGAAGCGCATGACCTCGCGGTCGCTGCGGCCCTTCGGGTCGAAGTCCGCTCCGCCCTTGCCGCCGCCGATGGGCAGGCCGGTGATGGCGTTCTTGAAGATCTGCTCGAAGCCGAGGAACTTGACGATGCCGAGATTCACCGAAGGATGGAAGCGCAGGCCTCCCTTATACGGGCCGAGAGCAGAGTTGAACTGCACGCGGAAGGCGCGGTTGATCTGCACCTCTCCGGAGTCATCGATCCAGGGAACCCGGAAGATGATCTGGCGTTCGGGCTCGCACAGCCGTTCGAGCGCTGAGAGTTCCAGGTATTCGGGGTGCTTGTCCACGACGGGGCCCAGGGAATAGAGAACTTCCTGTACCGCTTGGTGAAACTCCGACTCTCCAGGGTTGCGTTGGAGCACAGTGTCGAAGATTGGCTGCAGTGATGGATGTAGACTCATGGGCACAAACATACCGTGACCCGTATAACAACAATCCGAGCGACCAGATAATGGACAACGTTGTCCGGTCACTTCAAGTGGGATATAACTCTCCCACGCAATCTGGGCGCGGTTGATCAGGAAAGAATGAGTACAAGGCACATGGACATCTCGGAGATCTGGCCGCCGTTCGCACTTCATCTGCGATCAGGGGATATGGAGCTCTCCCCTGTCCGAGAAGCAGATATTCCCGAGCTCGCCCAAATCGCTCGAGGCGGCGTCAGAAGAGACGGAATCGAAGCATTCCTCGTCAATTGGGATTCAGGAACCGATGAACAGGTAGCGCGCAGCCTCGCACAGTATCACTGGTCGACACCGGCGAACTTCACCGTTGATGAATGGACGATCGAGTTCACGGTCAGGGTCGATGGGCGCGCCATCGGGGTACAAGGCGTCAATGCGCATCGGTATCCACTGACGAGAACAGTCTCAACAGGTTCGTGGTTGGCTCTGCCCGAACAGGGCCGCGGCTACGGCACCAGAATGCGGCGGATCATCGTCGAAACGTTCATCCGACATTTCGGTGCCACACGATTCGACTCCGCCTACTTCACCGACAATGATGCCAGCCGACGAGTATCGGAGAAGCTCGGCTACTCCCCCAATGGCCACCGCAGCACTGTCGGCCAGAACGACACAGTCCTCACCGAGCACCACATGGTTCTCAACGCAGAGAACTATGAGCCGGAAGACAGCGACCTGCACGTCACCGGCGACGCCCCATTCCGCAACTTCCTCTCAATTGCTACCTGGCGGGGGCGCAGCAACCCCGCGCCAGGTAGCAACACCCCCGCCAGGTAGCAATAACCGGTGAATACAGTGATGGCCCCGCCCAACCCAAAAGGATCGAACGAGGCCATCACCCCAAAAAATATTGCGGCAGTCACTTACTCTCCCACAACCACCAAGTTGCAGTACCATCAGCGCGAATGGGCTTAGCTACCGGGATCGGAACGGTTAACCGGGCGTTTCCCCACCACTATCACCACCGCAAAACCAACAAACCACCACACCCAAACAACGTTTGGGTGGTAGTGGTCCAAGAACCGCACAGCGAACGCGAACACCAAACATGCAACATGCCCACCCCATCAGGGCGAACAATCAAGCCATCACTAAAAACCTAGCCAGCGAGCAAAACACTTTCTCGCACACACCAACCCCATGAAAAGAGTTGATGAGTGATCGGTGTATTAGTACCAGTCAACTCCACACCTCACAGTGCTTCCATACCCGGCCTATCAACCCCATCATCTATAGGACACCTCCCCTGACTCAAGGTCAGTTGGAAATCTCATCTCGGAGCCGGCTTCCCGCTTAGATGCTTTCAGCGGTTATCCATCCCGAACGTAGCCAACCAGCCATGCTCCTGGCGGAACAACTGGCACACCAGAGGTTCGTCCGTCCCGGTCCTCTCGTACTAAGGACAGACCTCCACAAATTTCCTACGCACGCAGCGGATAGGGACCGAACTGTCTCACGACGTTCTAAACCCAGCTCGCGTACCGCTTTAATGGGCGAACAGCCCAACCCTTGGGACCGACTCCAGCCCCAGGATGCGACGAGCCGACATCGAGGTGCCAAACCATGCCGTCGATATGGACTCTTGGGCAAGATCAGCCTGTTATCCCCGAGGTACCTTTTATCCGTTGAGCGACCACGCTTCCACAAGCCATGGCCGGGTCACTAGTCCCAGCTTTCGCTCCTGCTCGACACGTCCGTCTCACAGTCAAGCTCCCTTGTGCACTTACACTCGACACCTGATTGCCAACCAGACTGAGGGAA
Organism: Brevibacterium pigmentatum; assembly: GCF_011617465.1. Lineage (NCBI taxonomy): Bacteria > Bacillati > Actinomycetota > Actinomycetes > Micrococcales > Brevibacteriaceae > Brevibacterium > Brevibacterium pigmentatum. The sequence continues at coordinate 1,217,708 of NZ_CP050153.1, read as the reverse complement.
CCTTTGGGCGCCTCCGTTACTCTTTAGGAGGCAACCGCCCCAGTTAAACTACCCATCAGGCACTGTCCCTGAACCCGATCAGGGTCCGAAGTTAAGGAATCCACTATGGTCAGAGTGGTATTTCACCGATCGACTCCACCCTAACTAGCGTCGAGGCTTCCCAGTCTTCCACCTATCCTACACAAACCACACCGAATCCCAATACCAAACTATAGTGAAGGTCTCGGGGTCTTTCCGTCCTGCTGCGCGTAACGAGCATCTTTACTCGTAATGCAATTTCGCCGAGTTCGTGGTTGAGACAGCAGAGAAGTCGTTACGCCATTCGTGCAGGTCGGAACTTACCCGACAAGGAATTTCGCTACCTTAGGATGGTTATAGTTACCACCGCCGTTTACTGGGGCTTAAATTCTCCGCTTCACCCACAAAGTGGGTTAACAGGTCCTCTTAACCTTCCAGCACCGGGCAGGCGTCAGTCCGTATACATCGACTTACATCTTCGCACGGACCTGTGTTTTTAATAAACAGTCGCTTCTCTCTGGCCTCTGCGACCACCACCAGCACATCCCCACGCATGGTGGGTTCACCGGGATGGTCCCCCTTCTCCCGAAGTTACGGGGGCATTTTGCCGAGTTCCTTAACCACGATTCTCTCGATCACCTTAGTATTCTCTACTCGACCACCTGTGTCGGTTATAGGGTACGGGCAACACACACCCTCACGTCGATGCTTTTCTCGGCAGCAGAGGATCACCAGATCACCCCACCAACGTGGGGCGCCCATCAGCTCTCACACCAAATGTGGGGACGGATTTACCTACCCCCACGTGCTACAACCTTAGACCGTGACTACCATCGCACGGCCTGGCTACCTTTCTGCGTCACACCTCACGCTTACCGACTCCACACTCAGGTCCCCCACTCAAACCCAACCAGGTACCCGCAGGCACCACGGGGTCATCACAGGGTTAGTATCGTGTGTTTTGGTACTGTCGGTTGTGTGTCGGTACCAGAATATCAACTGGTTGTCCATCGACTACGCCTGTCGGCCTCGCCTTAGGTCCCGACTTACCCAGGGCGGATTAGCCTAGCCCTGGAACCCTTGGTCATCCGGTGGACGGGTTTCTCACCCGTCTTTCGCTACTCATGCCTGCATTCTCACTCGAATCGCTTCCACCACTCGTTCACACGATGACTTCACCAGCGACTCGACGCTCCCCTACCCAACACCACACCATTACGGTTGTTTGTGGTGCTGCCACAACTTCGGCGGTGTACTTAGCCCCGCTACATTATCGGCGCTCAATCACTTGACCAGTGAGCTATTACGCACTCTTTCAAGGGTGGCTGCTTCTAAGCCAACCTCCTGGTTGTCTTCGCAACTGAACATCCTTTCCCACTGAGCACACGCTTAGGGGCCTTAGTTGATGGTCTGGGCTGTTTCCCTCTCGACAATGAAGCTTATCCCCCACTGTCTCACTGCCACGCTGAACCTTGACTGGCATTCGGAGTTTAGTTGACGTCAGTAACCCGGTAGGGCCCATCAGCCATCCAGTAGCTCTACCTCCAGCAAGAACCACGCAACGCTGCACCTAAATGCATTTCGGGGAGAACCAGCTATCACAGAGTTTGATTGGCCTTTCACCCCTAACCACAGGTCATCCCCTCCATTTTCAACTGAAGTGGGTGCGGGCCTCCACGCGCTCTTACACACGCTTCACCCTGCCCATGGCTAGATCACTCCGCTTCGGGTCTAGGACACGCGACTAGGTACGCCCTATTCGGACTCGCTTTCGCTACGGCTACCCCACACGGGTTAACCTCGCCACGCACCGCTAACTCGCAGGCTCATTCTTCAAAAGGCACGCCATCACAGTCATCTAGATACTGCTCTGACGGATTGTAAGCACATGGTTTCAGGTACTCTTTCACTCCCCTCCCGGGGTACTTTTCACCATTCCCTCACGGTACTAAATCCGCTATCGGTCATCAGGAAGTATTTAGCCTTACCAGGTGGTCCTGGCAGATTCACACGAAATTCCACGAGTTCCGTGCTACTCGGGCAACGCACACACTGCAACTGGCTGACGTTTCGCCTACGGGACTCTCACCCACTCCGGTCCTGTTTCCCACCAGGTTCGACTACACCAACACTCGTCACAGACCGGCCATGCTGGACCGGACCATGTACACCCCACAACACCGTGTACGCAACACCAGCACGCTTGACACGCACACGGTTTAGGCTCATCCAGTTTCGCTCGCCACTACTCCCGGAATCATTGTTATTTTCTCTTCCTGCGGGTACTGAGATGTTTCACTTCCCCGCGTTCCCCCCACATGCCCTATATATTCAGACACGGGTCACCACCCTCACGAGTGGCGGGGTTTCCCCATTCGGACACCCTCGGATCAACGCCTGTTTATCGGCTCCCCGAGGCTTATCGCAGATTTCCACGTCCTTCATCGGCTCCTGATGCCAAGGCATCCACCATGCGCTCTTACACACTCACCCAACCCCACCGGGATCGGTTCATGTGCGCGAAAAATTGTTTCATTCACCTAACTAGATGATGACAAGAAAAATCACATTACATAAACAACACTTTCGTGTTATTTGATGCTCGCGTCCACTATACGATTCTCAAACCACTACCAAACACCCACCACCACCAGACAACACACAGCTGCCAGTCGGTACCGGGGTTGGTCCTGTTGGTTGAAACCACACCCAACCAATCGGTTGGGGTTTGTGATTCCAGGACCCAATAACGTGTTCGTTCTAGCCCATACAACAATCAACGTCGACACGGCAGTCACCGGACAACGCTGGAAGGTATGAGCAGAAGTTGTGATGTTCCACCCTTGAGCTCCCAACACCAACACGTGCGGTTGGTTCGTTGGGGTTCTTATGTGTGCTCCTTAGAAAGGAGGTGATCCAGCCGCACCTTCCGGTACGGCTACCTTGTTACGACTTAGTCCCAATCACCAGTCCCACCTTAGACGGCCCCCTCCACAAGGGTTGGGACACCGGCTTCGGGTGTTACCGACTTTCGTGACTTGACGGGCGGTGTGTACAAGGCCCGGGAACGTATTCACCGCAGCGTTGCTGATCTGCGATTACTAGCGACTCCGACTTCACGTAGTCGAATTGCAGACTACGATCCGAACTGAGACTGGCTTTAAGGGATTCGCTCACCCTCACGGGTTCGCCTCTCTCTGTACCAGCCATTGTAGCATGCGTGAAGCCCAAGACATAAAGGGCATGATGATTTGACGTCATCCCCACCTTCCTCCGAGTTGACCCCGGCAGTCTCCTATGAGTTCCCACCATCACGTGCTGGCAACATAGAACGAGGGTTGCGCTCGTTGCGGGACTTAACCCAACATCTCACGACACGAGCTGACGACAACCATGCACCACCTGTACACCAGCTCCAAAGAGAAGAACTGTTTCCAGAACGGTCCAGTGTATGTCAAGCCTTGGTAAGGTTCTTCGCGTTGCATCGAATTAATCCGCATGCTCCGCCGCTTGTGCGGGCCCCCGTCAATTCCTTTGAGTTTTAGCCTTGCGACCGTACTCCCCAGGCGGGGCACTTAATGCGTTAGCTACGGCGCGGAGAACGTGGAATGTCCCCCACACCTAGTGCCCAACGTTTACGGCATGGACTACCAGGGTATCTAATCCTGTTCGCTCCCCATGCTTTCGCTCCTCAGTGTCAGTTACAGCCCAGAGTCCCGCCTTCGCCACCGGTGTTCCTCCTGATATCTGCGCATTTCACCGCTACACCAGGAATTCCAGACTCCCCTACTGCACTCTAGTCAGCCCGTACCCACTGCACGCGCAACGTTAAGCGTTGCGTTTCCACAGCAGACGTGACCAACCACCTACGAGCTCTTTACGCCCAATAATTCCGGACAACGCTCGTACCCTACGTATTACCGCGGCTGCTGGCACGTAGTTAGCCGGTACTTCTTCTGCAGGTACCGTCACTTTCGCTTCTTCCCTGCTGAAAGCGGTTTACAACCCGAAGGCCGTCATCCCGCACGCTGCGTCGCTACATCAGGGTTTCCCCCATTGTGCAATATTCCCCACTGCTGCCTCCCGTAGGAGTCTGGGCCGTGTCTCAGTCCCAGTGTGGCCGGTCGCCCTCTCAGGCCGGCTACCCGTCGTCGCCTTGGTGGGCCATTACCCCACCAACAAGCTGATAGGCCGCGAGCCCATCCCTGATCGAAAAACTTTCCACCACCCAACATGCGTCAGGTGGTCGTATCCGGTATTAGACCCGGTTTCCCAGGCTTATCCCGAAATCAGGGGCAGGTTACTCACGTGTTACTCACCCGTTCGCCACTCATCCACCCGAAGCAAGCTTCGGGCTTCAGCGTTCGACTTGCATGTGTTAAGCACGCAGCCAGCGTTCGTCCTGAGCCAGGATCAAACTCTCCATAAAAAAATTATGTTACGAATGAATCCCGGCAAGACAGCCGATCGTCACGGGGTGACAGACCGGCTCATCAAAAAATATCCCGACCAAACACACTCACCCCACAAAACGGTTGGCGGTTCGGCGAAGAACCACCCACCAGGAGTGAAATACTGTTCGATCAGGTGATTGTCTTACCAGAAATAATAAATGTTCTGGCATCACAACTTGTTCAAACAAACACGCTATTGGATTCTCAAACCACAAACACACACCCATCACCACCACCCGAAAAACGAGCGTGTTCACTGGGGGTATCAGTTTCATTGTGTGCACTTCTCGTCTTGCGACTCGCTGTGCCAGCGGATGTCTACTCTACATGGTTGTTCTGATCCGTGCAACTCGAAGTTCACCTTCAATTTGCCCGCATCGTTCCCGATCAGAGCGACTGTTGCCGTTCCTTGCGGCCTGGCAACCTGGACAACAATACACACATCTGCCCCCGGCTGCAAAATCGCTCCGCCTGCACCCTCTCCCCCGTTCGTCAGAACCCCGAGATCTCGGGCGAGATCCTCATTAGAACCGCTTCGAGATCAGACCGCTCCGCTCCTTCCGGGGCAGCCCTGAGCCTGGTAGAAGTAGATTTCTCAGCGCAACGATCCGAGCCGAGCCGCGTAATCGCTCCCGTCAAACGCAGAGAGATCTACGCCACGGGTTCGGCGAGCTCAGGAGAATCGTTGCGGACGTTGCCCACCGCTTTGCCGACCTTGTGTCGCGTAACACTCGCGGGGTCGACTTGGCCGAGAGTCGCTGCCAGCAGATTCGGCACATCGTTCGTCAGCACTCCCGGATCGATCCAGTCACTGATCTGGTCGCGGCCGAGAAACACGGGCATGCGGTGGTGGACATCGCTGAGGTGTCCCGCCGATTCCATGGTCAGTATCGTCGTGGAGACCAGCCAGGTCTTGTCCGGCTGCTTCCAGAATTCGAAGAGACCGGCCATGAAGAGCGGGTCCTCGCCGGCGGCGGTCATCATCCACGGCTGCTTGCCGTCCTCTGTGTTCTCCCACTCGTAGTAGCCCGGGATCGGCAGGGCACAGCGACGACGCTTGATGGCCTGCCGGAACATCGGCTTCTCGAGCACGGTCTCCGAACGTGCATTGAATGCTTTGAACCCGATCTTCGGATCTTTCGCCCATGCCGGAACCAATCCCCAGGAGGCGGTTTCGAGACGGCGATGCAGCTGGCCATCCTCGTCGAGCCGCTCGACGACGATCGGCACGAACGACCCCGGGGGCACATTGAAGCGCGGCGCAAAGTCATAGGAGACGACGTCCAGCCGCAGCTCATCGGCGAGATCCGCCGGATCGAGAGACATATTGAGTCGGCCGCACATGCGCCCATCTTCTCACTTCACTACACTGTCGACAATGGCGGCAGAAGAGAATACAGTCCCGGGCTTCGACCCGATCGAAGAGTCCCGACGGCAATGGCTGGCCCATGGGTGGGATGACGCAGCCGACGGAATGACGACAGTGATCTCGGTGATGCGAATCCACCAGCTGTTCCTCGCCCGAGTCGACGCCGCCCTCAAACCCTTCGAACTGACCTTCTCGCGCTACGAGGTCCTCACCCTGCTGTCGTTCACCAGGGCCGGAACCCTGCCGATGTCGAAGATCTCCGCCCGCCTGCAGGTGCATGCGACTTCGACGACCAATTCAGTCGACCGCCTCGAAAAGGCCGGACTCGTCGCCAGACGCAGTCACCCCGATGATCGCCGCACGACGCTCATCGACCTCACCGACGCCGGTCGTTCGCTCGCCGCTCAGGCGACGACGGCCCTCAACGCCGAGGTCTTCTCCTCCCCCGATTTCGCCGAGATCGACCTCGATTCCCTGCTCCCCCACCTCGAAAAGCTGCGCTCGGGCCTCGAAGCCGGCAGCTGACCGAACCCGCTGATGGAACCGACGGTCGGGCCGCCTCGGCGATAAATTAGTTGGATGTCCAAGTAATATGGACGTATCGTGGTGTCGATCACCGAATACGCGTCCGATTCTTGGAGGAATCATGTCCCGCAGTACAGCCGCTGCCCTACCTTTCGGTCTCACCGACGAACAGCAGACCGTCGCCGGGATGGTGCGCGAGTTCGCCGATACCGAAGTCGCCCCGCATGCTCTCGAATGGGACGCTGAGCACTTCTTCCCCGTCGATGTCATCAGGAAGTCCGCCGAGCTCGGAATGGGCGGCATCTACGTCAGCGAAGAAGCCGGCGGAACCGGAATGGGCCGGATGGATGCGGCGCTCATCTTCGAGGCGATGTCGACCGGATGCCCCTCCGTCGCTGCCTATATCTCGATCCACAATATGGTCGCGTGGATGATCGACAAGTTCGGCAACGACGAGCAGAAGTCCAAGTACCTCGAGAAGCTCGTCTCCATGGAGCACCTCGGCAGCTACTGCCTGACCGAGCCCAATGCCGGCTCCGATGCGGCCGCCCTGCGCACCTCGGCCCGCGAGGACGGCGACCACTATGTGCTCAACGGAGTCAAACAGTTCATCTCCGGTGCCGGCACCACGGACACCTACCTCGTCATGGCTCGCACCGGCCAGGACGGAGCGCGCGGAATCTCCGCGTTCATCCTCGAAAAGGGCATGGAGGGACTGAGCTTCGGCCCCAATGAGCAGAAGATGGGCTGGCGGGCCCAGCCGACCCGACAGGTGATCATGGAGAACGTGCGTGTTCCCAAGGAGAACCTGCTCGGCGCCCCTGGCCAGGGTTTCAAGATCGCAATGTCCGGACTCGACGGCGGACGGCTCAACATCGGGGCCTGCTCGCTCGGCGGCGGGCAGGCCGCTCTGGAGAAGGCCATTTCCTATATGGGTGAGCGTCAGGCGTTCGGCACGGATCTCTCCGGTTTCCAGGCTCTGCGCTTCGAAGTCGCGCAGATGCAGGCCGATCTCGAAGGCGCCCGCTCCCTGCTGTGGCGGGCAGCAGGTGCCTACGACGCAGGCGATCCGAACACCTCTCTGCTCTCGGCCATGGCCAAGCTCAAGGCCACTGACACCGGCTTCGCGGTCGCAAACAAGGCACTCCAGTTGCACGGCGGCTACGGCTATCTGACAGAGTATGGAATTGAGAAGCTGGTGCGTGACCTGCGAGTCCACCAGATTCTGGAAGGCACCAACGAAATCATGCGCGTGATCATCTCGCGCAAGAGCACAGGAGTGGGCTGATATGACAGAACCTTCGACGAAGCAGGCGGATGACTCCGTCATCGCCTCGGTCACCAACGGGGTGGGCCGGATCGAACTCAACAAACCGAAACTGATCAATGCGCTCAGCCAGGACATGGTGGGTGCCATCGATGACGCTCTCAACGCGTGGCGTGACGATGACGCGGTCAAAATCGTCCTCGTCACCGGTCGCGGGGAACGCGGACTGTGCGCTGGCGGCGACATCAAGGCCGTGTACAACGACATCGTGGCCGGCAGCGACGAGAACGCGAAGTTCTGGAATCGCGAATACAAGATGAACCACGCGATCTCCGAGTTCCCCAAGCCCTACGTCGTCATCATGAACGGCATCACGATGGGCGGCGGAGTCGGCATCTCCGGCCACGGATCGCACCGCATCGTCACCGATTCCACGAAGGTCGGGATGCCGGAGACAGGAATCGGACTCTTCCCCGACGTCGGCGGCACGCACCTGCTGGCCAACAGTCCCGGAGAGTTCGGCACACACCTCGCACTGACCGGACAGCCCGTCGGAGCCGGCACCGCAATCAGTCTCGGGCTCGCCGACTACTTCGTCCCCGATGCGCAGATCCCCGACCTCATCGCCGACCTCACCGCCGGCCAGGACCTCGAATCCGTTCTCGGCAACTACGCCGGGGAGGCGCCTGCCGATGATCTCGCCGAGGCGGCCGACTGGATCAACGCCTGCTACGTCGGCGACGACGCCGAGGCCATCGTCGCGGCTCTCGCCGCGCACGAGAACCCCGACGCCCAGGCCACCGCGGAGCTCATCCGCACGAAGGCTCCGACCTCGGTGAAGGTGACCTTGGCCGCGATCCGCAATGCTGAGAAGATGACGCTGGCCGAGGTCCTCGAACAGGACTACCGCGTGGCCGTGGCCCTCACCGGGCTGCCGGACCTCAAGGAAGGCATCCGCGCGCAGGTCATCGACAAGGACCGCAACCCGCAGTGGAATCCCGCCTCGCTGGCCGAGGTCAGCGACGAGCAGGTCCACTCGATCCTCACTACCGACCAGGAAGACAAGGTGTTCTCATGAGCGAATTCGAAACCATCCTCACCGACGTCACCGACGGTGTCGCCACCATCACGATCAACCGGCCGAAGGCGCTCAATGCGCTGAATCTGCAGGTGCTCACCGACATCACCGATGCCGCGACCGCCTACGACGCCGATGATTCGGTCAAGGCGATCGTCATCACCGGCAGCGAGAAGGCCTTCGCCGCCGGCGCCGATATCAAGGAGATGTCGAGCCTCGACTTCTCGACCGCGTATAAGGCCGACTGGTTCGCCGGGTGGACCCGGCTGACCGATGTGCGCAAGCCGGTCATCACGGCTGTCGGCGGCTACGCCCTGGGCGGCGGCTGCGAACTGGCGATGATGGGCGACATCCTCATCGCGTCGACGAAGGCGAAGTTCGGACAGCCCGAGATCAACCTCGGTGTGCTCCCGGGCATGGGCGGATCCCAGCGCCTGACCCGCGCCGTCGGCAAGGCCAAGGCCATGGACATGTGCCTGACCGGCCGGATGATGGGCGCCGAGGAGGCCGAACGCTCCGGACTCGTCGCTCGCGTCGTCGAGCCTGAAGCACTGCTGGAGACGGCCAACGAGATCGCCCAGACGATCGCGAGCAAGTCCCGGATCGCCTCGGCGATGGTCAAGGAAGCGGTGAACACCGCATTCGAGACGACCCTCGAACAGGGCCTGCGCTACGAGCGTCGCCTCTTCCACTCCTCGCTGGCCACGAATGATCAGTCCGAGGGCATGGCCGCCTTTGTCGAGAAGCGGGACCCGAACTTCACGGATTCCTGAGTTCCGGCAGGGGCCGCTCGGGCCTCGAGCGAACGCGAGCACAGCGGCGCGGTCTTCATTGCGGAGGCCGCGCCGCTGTCGTGTCTGCTGCCGGAGATTCCGAGCCGAAGATCACGAGCGATAATGTGTTGTGTATCGCATTTAACAATCGTTCGGTTAGAGTGGGCGTATGCATGAATCTTCGCAAGGAGGCACCGTGACAACCTTCACCGATCTGCGCTCCCAACTCCGTCTGCCCGTCGTCGGCTCCCCCATGTTCATCGCCTCAGGGCCCGAACTGGTCAAGGCTCAGTGCCAGGCGGGAATCGTCGGATCGTTCCCCACTCTCAACGCCCGTCCGGCTTCGCAGCTGACCGACTGGCTCGATGAGATCTCCGAATCGAATGCCGCCCACACCGCGGCGAATCCGGAGCAGCCTGCCGCTCCGTACGCGGTCAACTTCATCGTCCACCGTTCGAACAATCGCCTCGAGGAGGACCTCGCCGAGGTGGTCCGCCACCAGGTGCCGATCGTGATCACCTCGCTCGGTGCCCGTGAAGAGGTCAACGAAGCCGTCCATTCCTACGGCGGCATCGTCCTCCACGACGTCATCAACAACCGCTTCGCTAACAAGGCCATCGAAAAGGGCGCCGACGGCGTCATCGCCGTGGCCGCCGGTGCCGGCGGGCATGCCGGGGCACAGTCTCCGTTCGCTCTGGTCCAGGAGATCCGCTCCTGGTTCGGCGGCCCCCTGCTGCTCTCGGGCGCCATCGCCCACGGCCGCTCGATCCTCGCGGCCCTGGCCGCCGGCGCCGATCTCGCCTACGTCGGCTCGGCCTTCCTGTCGACGCCCGAGGCGAATGTCGTCGAGGACTACCGGAAGATGGTCGTCGAGTCCGGCGCCGATGACGTCGTGTACTCGAACTACTTCACCGGGGTGAAGGGCAACTACCTGCGCGGATCCATCGAAGCCTCGGGCCTCGACCCGGACAATCTGCCGGAGTCGGATCCTTCGAAGATGAACTTCGCTTCCGACCCGAACTCGGATGCAAAAGCATGGCGTGACATCTGGGGCTCGGGCCAAGGCATCGGCGCGCTCGGACAGCAGCGGACGACCGCTGAGCTCGTCGAGACCTTCGCCGCTCAGTTCGATGAGGCGAAGCAGCAGCTGCTCGCACAGCTGCGCTGATCCGACCGAGCGCCTCAAAGACCACCTCAGCCCCAATTGCTACCTGACGGCGGTCCAGCAACCTCGCGCGAGGTTGCTGGGCCGCCGTCAGGTAGTAGTGAGGTTCTGTTCAGACGGTCGAGATGATTCCCCGTTCGGTCAGGCGGGAGGCCAGGCCGGCACCGTCGGGGGCATAGATCCACGGCACGCCTTGGCCGCGACCGTGACGCTTCGACCGTCCACCGGCCCACACGGCCTCACCGACGGTGAGCTGTCGGATCGCGACGGCGGCGACGTTCTTCGGGTGGTTCTCAACGAACTCCCCGTAGATCTCCTCGTCGTTCTGTCCGTCGTCGCCGATGAGCAGCCACTTCATCCACGGGAATTCCCTGGCCAGACGTTCCAGCGAATTGCGCTTGTGCTCCTTGCCCGACCGGAATACCCGGGTCGTCGTCGGCCCCCAGTCGGTGAGAAGCAGCGGACCCATCGGATAGAGATTGCGGGAGAGGAAGCGCTTGAGCGTCAGCGCCGAGTTCCACGCTCCCGTCGACAGGTAGACCATCGGAGTGTCCGGGCGCATGAATGTGATGCGGTCATAGAGCACGGCCATTCCCGCCACCGGGGACCGTGCGTGCTCGCTGAGCACGAAGGTGTTCCACGCGGCGAGGAAGGGTCTCGGCAACGACGTGACCATGACCGTATCGTCGATATCGGAGATGATGCCGAAGGTCGAATCCTCACCGATGATACGCACGGCAGCCGAATCGACGAGCGAACCGTCGGTCCACAGTTCGATCTCCGTCTCCCCCGGTTCGAAGTCTCCGGGGATCACGGTGTCGATGATGCCGCCGCGGTCGGCAGTGACCATATGCTCTTCGTCGTTGACCCGCACCCACGCCGTGTCATTGGGCAGAGGCACGCTGACGAAGGACTTCCACCCGCGGATGCTCGCGTGGACATCGGCGGCCGGCTGACCGTTCGGGGTGAGCACCAGTCGCCCGAGCACCCGCACCCAGCCGGTTCCGCCATAGGTGTCATAGGCGATGACGGTGCGCTGGTAGGCGTGGTCGGTGGCCCGATTCTGGATCCAGCCGTTGAACCGGTCCTCCACCCGCGCAGCGGTGTGGAGCATATCCGGTGTGAGGTTGAGCGGTCCCTCGTCGGGTTTCTTCTTCCCCACGATCAGATGAAGCCGATCTTGTCATAGACCTCGCGCAGGGTCGCCTCGGCGATAGTGCTGGCCTTCTCCGCCCCGCGGTCGAGGATCGTCTGCAGCTGAGCCCGGTCCTCGAGGAGTTCCACCGTGCGCTCCCGCACGGGTGTCAGTGTCTCCACGGCCACCTCGGCGAGGTCGACCTTGAGGTGACCGTACATCTTCCCTTCGTACTCGGCGACGATATCGTCGACCGAGCGCGAGGTCAGGGAGGAATAGATCGTCAGCAGGTTCGATACTCCCGGCTTGTTTTCCTGGTCGAAGGCGATCTCGGTTCCGTCGTCGGTCACGGCGGACTTGATCTTCTTCGTCAGGGCCTTCGCGTCATCGAGGATGTCGATACGTCCCTGCGGGCTGGGCTGGGACTTCGACATCTTCGCGCCAGGATTCTGCAGATCGTAGATCTTCGCGGTCGCTTTGAGGATCTGCGCCTCGGGAACGGTGAATGTCTTGCCGAACCGGTAGTTGAAGCGTTCGGCGAGGTTGCGGGTCAGCTCGAGGTGCTGGCGCTGGTCCTCGCCGACGGGAACGAGCTGCGGGTTGTACAGGAGGATGTCGGCGGCCATCAGCGCCGGGTAGGTGAGCAGTCCCAGGGACACATGCTCCTGCTTCGCGGACTTGTCCTTGAACTGGGTCATCCGGCTCGCCTCACCCATCGAGGTGGTGCATTCGAGAACCCAGGACAGCTGCGGATGGGCAGGCACCTGGGACTGGACGAAGATCGTCGACTTCTCCGGGTCGAGTCCGGCGGCAATGAACTGCGCGGCCGTGCGCAGGGTACGTTCCCGCAATTCGGCCGGGTCCTGCTCGACGGTGATCGCGTGCATGTTCGCGATGAAGTAGAAAGCATCGTGCGACTCCTGGTGAGTCACGAACTGCTGCAGGGCTCCGATGTAGTTGCCGAGATGAAGGGAATCGGAGGTGGCTTGGATACCTGAGACAGTGCGTGGCTGTGAAGAGTTCGTCATAGTCCTATGATGCCATCTCCCCTGTCGGCTCTGTTCAGGCGTCCGGTCTGGTGGCGGGGATCACGCTCGGCTGCGGACCAGCGGTATAGTTCGTACCAGATCACATGATTCGCCAAGGCGTCTCCCAGTTCTCGAACATCTGTCGAGCAGCGGCCAGCGAGGGTCTGATCATGCTGAGAACTCAACAATCCCGACGCGTCATCTCCTACGGATCTGATGCGTCATCTCTCAAGGAGGAGGACTATGTCGGTCGAATACATCAAGACCGAGGACGACCTTCCGCCGGTCGCCGTGGTCGAGAGGCCACGCTGGACACCGGCGAAGATCGTGCTGTGGGTGGTCATCGCCCTCATCGCCGGCGCGGGCTGGTCGATGATCGCGTTCGTGCGCGGTGAAGAGCTGTCCGCCAGCTGGTTCGTCGCTGCAGCCGTCGGCAGTTACCTCATCGGCTTCCGCTTCTACGCGAAGCTCATCGAATGGAAGATCTGCCGCCCGAATCCGAAGCGCGCCACCCCGGCAGAGCTCAACGACAACGGCCGCGACTTCGCGCCGACCGATCGCCGAGTCCTGTTCGGCCACCACTTCGCCGCGATCTCCGGCGCCGGCCCGCTCGTGGGACCGATCCTCGCCGCCCAGATGGGCTACCTGCCCGGAACCCTGTGGATCGTCTTCGGCGTCATCCTCGCCGGCGGTGTCCAGGACTATATGGTCCTGTTCTTCTCCATGCGCCGCAACGGCCGCTCGCTGGGACAGATGACCCGCGATGAGCTCGGCCGCACGGGCGGAATCATCGCCTCCATCGGCATCATCCTCATCATGGTCATCCTCATCGCGGTCCTCGGCGTCGTCATCATCAACGCACTCGCCGAAAGCCCCTGGGGCGTCTTCTCCATCGCGATGACCATTCCGATCGCCGTGTTCATGGGCATCTATATGCGCTACCTGCGTCCCGGCAAGGTCGTCGAGACCTCGGTCATCGGCATCGTGCTGCTCGTCATCGCGATCGTCGCCGGCGGCTGGGTCCACAACTCGCCGTTCTGGTCCGAGGTCTTCCACCTCGACAAGGTGACTCTGGCCTGGTGCCTGATGATCTACGGCTTCCTCGCCGCCGTGCTGCCGGTGTGGGTGCTGCTGGCCCCGCGCGACTACCTGTCGACGTTCATGAAGATCGGCACCATCGTGCTGCTGGCCGTAGGCATCCTCATCGTCAACCCGACCGTGCAGATGCCCGCACTGACCGAGTTCGCATTCAACACGGCTGGTCCGGCATTCGCAGGTGCCCTGTTCCCGTTCCTGTTCATCACCATCGCCTGCGGAGCGTTGTCGGGCTTCCACGCCCTCATCTCCTCGGGAACGACTCCGAAGCTCATCGAGAAGGAGACGCAGGCTCGCCTCATCGGCTACGGCGGAATGCTCATGGAGTCCTTCGTCGCGATCATGGCGCTCGTCGCCGCGATCTGCCTCGACAAGGGTCTCTACTTCGCGATGAATGCCGCCGAACCGCTCACCGGCGGAACGGTGCAGGGTGCCTCGGACTTCATCAACAACTCCTTGGGCATGTCCGGAGTGGAGACGAGTCCTGAAGTGCTCGATCAGGCGGCCAAGGACGTCGGTGAGGAGAGCATCGTCTCCCGCACCGGCGGTGCCCCGACTCTGGCGATGGGAATGGCGCATATCCTCCACAACGTCTTCGGCGGACCGGCCTGGATGTCGTTCTGGTACCACTTCGCCGTGATGTTCGAGGCCCTGTTCATCCTCACCACGATCGATGCGGGCACCCGCGTGGCCCGCTTCATGCTCTCGGATGCGCTCGGCAACTTCTCCAAGAAGTTCCGGGATCCCTCGTGGACTCCGGGTGCCTGGCTGACGACCGCGGTCATGGTCGCCGCCTGGGGATCGATCCTGCTCATGGGTGTCACCGACCCCCTCGGCGGCATCAATACGCTGTTCCCGCTCTTCGGCATCTCGAACCAGCTGTTGGCCGCAATCGCCCTGGCCGTCATCTTCGCCATCGTGTGCAAGATGGGCCTGGCCAAGTGGGCGTGGATCCCGGGCATTCCCCTCGTCTGGGATCTGCTGGTCACGATGGTCGCCTCGTGGCAGAAGATCTTCTCCTCCGACCCGAAGCTCGGGTACTGGGCTCAGCACTTCGCCTACAAGGACGCGCTGGCCGCCGGAGAGACCTCGATGGGCAACACCGAAGGAGTTGCGGCAATGAGCGCCGTCGTTCGCAACACCTTCGTCCAGGGCACCCTGTCGATCGTCTTCGCACTCCTTGTCGCGATGGTCGTCGTCATGGCAGTCTGGAAGTCCATCGAGGCCATTAAGAAGGGGTCCCTGCCGACGACGGAGGAACCTTTCGTCGAGACGAAGAAATTCGCTCCGGCCGGTCTCATCGCGCGCAAGCCCGAGCGCGAGCTGCAGGCACAGTGGGACGACCACGAGGCAGGAAGGCAGAAGGAATGAGCACTGCACATCCGCTCAGCCGCATCGCCAATGATCCGTGGGGATCGCTGCGACGAGGCGTCGCCTGGCTGCACTGGTACCTCAAGGAGATCATGGGCGAGAACGCCTATATCCACTACCTCGAATCCTACGAGCGCCGCCACGGCACTCGTGAGGGTGCGATGGAGGAGAAGGCGTTCTGGCGTGACCTCACCGATGAGCAGGACCGCAATCCCAAGGCACGCTGCTGCTGAGATTCGCGATCGCCGCAGTCTCTGAACGGTGAGCAGTCGGCGAAGAGCCCGGGGCTTGAGGACATTTCGTCCTGAGCCCCGGGCTCTTTGTGCGTCCCGGCTATTTAAGTGTCGCGGCCCGCCGATCGCGCCTGAGCGGAACTGCCGCGGCGGCACAGGGTTGCCGCTCCTGCGCGGGACTGCCGCGGTGGCCCCGTCAGTGAACAGATCTCGGGGAGCCGCCTCGGCGAGGTCTGCCTGCAGGCGGACGGATATGGCGGGGTCAGGACTGGACGGAGGGGAGGTCGTAGTCGATGACCAGCGGAGCGTGGTCCGACCAGCGTTCGGCCCAGCTGTCGGCCTTGTCCACGGTGGCCTTGACCGCGGCCTCGGCCAGGGCCGGGGTGGCCATCTGGTAGTCGATGCGCCATCCCGTGTCATTGTCGAAGGCCTGTCCGCGCATCGACCACCAGGTGTAGGGGCCGTCGACGTCGCCGCTGAGCCGGCGGTGGACGTCGACATACCCGATCTCACCGAAGAACCTGTCGAAATAGGCGCGCTCCTCCGGCAGGAATCCCGACTTCTTCCGGTTGGCCTTCCAGTTCTTCAGGTCACGCTCGGTGTGGCAGACGTTGAGGTCGCCGGTGATGAGGACGTGGTCGGCGGTCTGCGCCAGCTGCGGCATCCGTTCGATCATGCGGTCGAGGAATCGGTACTTGTCGTCCTGCTTGGGAGTGTCGGCCTCGCCGGAGTGGACGTAGGCGGACACGAGGGTCAGCAGCGATCCGTCGCCGAGGCGGTAGTCCGTCTCCACCCATCGTCCGGCCCGGTCGAAGTAGCCGTCGTCGCCGAGTCCCTCACGCACCGCCTCGGGTTCGGTGCGGGCCATCACGGCGACGCCGGCGCGGCCCTTGGCCTCCGCGTCGTGGCTGATCGTGGTGTAGCCCGTGTCGGCAAGGACACCGTGCGCGATATCGTTGGCGGCGCGCACCTCCTGGAGAGTGATGAAGTCCGGTTTCGCGGCATCGACCCAGGTGGGCATCCCCTTTCGCCATGCTGCGCGGACTCCGTTGACGTTGACTGAAGCAATCCGAATCATGTGATCTATGATGACATGGAGCGCACTATTCTTCCGGGACAGGGCGTTATAGAGTGAGGGTAAGAACGAACACATCAGGAGGCGCAATGGCCGTTGACGAAACTATTGATACCGAGCAGCTGAGCATCAGTCCGCTCGATGAGGTCGACGCCCGCGAGATGCGCGAATTCCTGCTCGACGCCCAGGCGAAATTCTGGGGAGACCGCGATCTCAGCGGTGACCACGACGCCTACTGGTTCCGTCAGTTCGTCACCTCGGGACTCGTTGCCCGCTACCGCTCGGAGATCGTCGGCTACCTGCTCGGGGTCATTCCACACGAAGGACCCGCCTACATCCACCTGGTCGCAGCACGCTCGGATTTCCGTCACCAGGGCATCGGCCGTCACCTCTACCAGCACTTCATCGACCGGTCCCGTCAGCTCGGAGTCGCCTCGGTGCAGGCGACGACGATGCCGGAGTCGTCAGGTGCGATCTCCTTCCACTCCTCCATGGGCTTCAGCGGCGAGCTCATCGAGGACTACGCCGGTGCGGGCAATCCGCGCGTCTTCTTCGAGCTCAAGCTCGCCGAGGACTGACCCACCAACAACCTCCCAGAACTACCTGACGGCGGCCCAGCAACCTCGCGCGAGGTTGCTGGGCCGCCGTCAGGTAGTAATAGGGGTTAGGTGGCGGAGCGTTGGGCGGTGTCGACGACGTTCTTGAGCAGCAGAGCTCGAGTCATCGGACCGACGCCTCCCGGGTTCGGGGAGACCCAGGACGCCACCTCGGCGACCGCGGGATCGACGTCTCCGACGATCTTCGACTTCCCCGTCTCCGGGTCAGTCTCACGCGAGACGCCGACGTCGAGGACGATCGCTCCCGGCTTGACTGCCTCGGCCTTCACGATTCGAGCCGCACCGGCGGCCGCGACGATGACATCGGCCTGAGCCAGCAGCTCATCGAGGTTGCGGGTGCCGGTGTGTGTCAGGGTCACGGTCGCATTGTGCTCACGCCGCGTCAGCAGCGCACCGATGGACCGGCCCACGGTGACCCCGCGACCGATGACCACGACATGCTTGCCGGCCAGTTCGATGCCGTTGCGGGTGATCAGTTCGATGACTCCGCGCGGAGTGCACGGCAACGGAGTGGTGATCTCCGAATTGACGTTGAGTACGAGTCGTCCGAGATTCGTCGGATGCAGACCATCGGCGTCCTTGGCCGGATCGATGGCCTCGAGGATCGTGTCGGTGTCGATGTGGTCCGGCAGCGGAAGCTGCACGATGTATCCGGTGCACGCGTCATCGTTGTTGAGCTCGTCGATGACGGCCAGCAGCTCGTCCTGGCTCACCGACTCCGGAAGGTCACGGCGGATCGACTGGATCCCGACCTCGGCGCAGTCACGGTGCTTGCCCGCGACGTACCACTTCGATCCGGGGTCCTCCCCCACCAGGACGGTGCCGAGGCCCGGGACGATTCCGGACTCCGCCAGGGTCGCCACGGCCTCGGTGAGTTCGGCCTTGATCTGCTTCGCACAGGCTCTGCCGTCGAGGATCTGTGCACTCATCAATACTGCTCCAGGCCCTCGTAGAGAGGGAATTCGTCGCTGAGCTTCTTCACGCGAGCAGCGAGTGCCTCCACATCGGCACCCGGCTTGAGCGCCTCGGCGATGACGTCGGCGACGACGGTGAACTCCTCGTCGCCGAATCCGCGGGTGGCCAGGGCCGGGGTGCCGATGCGCAGCCCGGAGGTGACCATCGGCGGGCGCGGGTCGAAGGGCACGGCATTGCGGTTGACGGTGATGCCGACCGAGTGCAGAAGGTCCTCTGCCTGCTGTCCGTCGAGGGCGGAGTTTCGCAGATCGACGAGCACGAGGTGGACATCGGTGCCGCCGGTGAGCACGGTGGCTCCGGCCTCGGCGACATCGGAGGCCAGGAGGCGTTCGGCCAGGATCTGAGCGCCGCGCACGGTGCGTTCCTGACGTTCCCTGAACTCGGCAGCCGCCGCGAGCTTGAAGGCCACGGCCTTCGCTGCGATGACATGCATGAGCGGTCCGCCCTGCTGGCCGGGGAAGACAGCGGAGTTGAGCTTCTTCGCGTATTCCTCCTTGCCGAGGATGAAGCCGGAACGGGGTCCGCCGATGGTCTTGTGCACCGTCGAGGACACGACATCGGCGAAGGGCACGGGGTTCGGGTGCAGGCCGGCGGCCACGAGTCCGGCGAAGTGCGCCATATCGACCCACAGCTTCGCACCGACTTCGTCGGCGATATCGCGGAAGGCCTGGAAGTCCAGCTGACGGGGGTAGGCCGACCAGCCGGCGACGATGACCTCGGGGCGGTGTTCGAGGGCCTTCTCGCGCACCTTGTCCATATCGATGCGGTAGGTGTCGGGGTCGACCTCATAGGAGGCGACATCGTAGAGGCGACCGGAGAAGTTGATCTTCATGCCGTGGGTGAGGTGACCGCCGTGGGCCAGGGACAGACCGAGCATCTTGTCACCCTGACGAGCCAGGGCGTGCATGACTGCGGCGTTGGCCGAGGCGCCGGAATGAGGCTGGACGTTCGCGTATTCGGCGCCGAAGAGGCTCTTGGCACGGTCGATGGCGAGGTTCTCTGCCACGTCGACGTGTTCGCAGCCGCCGTAGTAGCGCTTACCGGGATAGCCCTCGGCGTACTTGTTCGTCAGCACCGACCCCTGTGCTTCCAGCACGGCGCGGGGGACGAAATTCTCCGAGGCGATCATCTCGAGTGTCGAACGCTGGCGGCCCAGCTCGAGGTCGAGGACTTCGGCAATCTGCGGGTCGATGTCGGCAAGCGAAGCCTGCATCGAGTTTTCGGTCATGAGTACTCTCCTGTGGCATCCGATGATGGGAGCGAGGCAGCGCGCAAGGTGCGGCCGTCACCCGGCACCATGCTAACAGCGACACCGCCTGGTTCCGGGGCCGCGACCGCCATCCGGATGGCGACTCGGAGTGGGCGTTGAGCGCAGCCACC
Source organism: Brevibacterium pigmentatum (assembly GCF_011617465.1). NCBI lineage: Bacteria > Bacillati > Actinomycetota > Actinomycetes > Micrococcales > Brevibacteriaceae > Brevibacterium > Brevibacterium pigmentatum. Next base: position 1,198,150 of record NZ_CP050153.1, on the reverse strand, counting down.
GATTAGGATCGGGACCATGAGCTGCGAATGGATCTTAAGAGTCACCTGCCCCGATTCGACCGGCATCGTCCATGCCGTGACCGGGGTGCTCGCTGGGCTCGGCGGCAACATCACCGAATCGCAGCAGTTCTCCTCCCCCGATTCCCGCCAGTTCTTCCTGCGCGTCCAGTTCTCGACGTCCTCCGAGACCTCGGCCCGGACCGTGGAAGACGCCCTCGCCGAGGTGGCTCCCCGGTTCGCGATGACCGTGAGACTGCAGCCGGTGGAGAAGAAGACTCGCACACTCATCATGGTGTCCAAGGCCGCCCACTGCCTCAACACTCTGCTGTTCAGGCATTCGGCCGGTCAGCTGCCCATCGACATCGTCGGCATCGCCGGCAACCATGACGATCTGCGACCGCTCGCCGAATTCCACGGCCACGACTTCCACCATATTCCGATCACCCGGGACACGAAGGCCGAAGCCGAGGCGAGGCTCTCCGCCCTCGTCGACGACCTCGATGTCGAACTCATCGTCTTGGCCCGGTACATGCAGATCCTCTCCCCCGAACTCTGCGACCGCCTCGAAGGTCGAGTCATCAACATCCACCATTCGTTCCTGCCGAGCTTCAAGGGCGCGAAGCCCTACCACCAGGCGCATGCCCGAGGTGTGAAGATCATCGGGGCGACCGCCCACTATGTCACCAGTGACCTCGACGAGGGTCCGATCATCGAACAGGATGTGGCCCGCGTCGATCACAATCAGGCGATCGCCGATTTCGTCCGCCACGGTCAGGACGTCGAGGCGGCCGTGCTCGCCCGGGCCGTTGCCTGGCACGCGGAGGGCCGTGTCCTCATGGACGGCCACCGCACGGTCGTCTTCGACTGACCCGTCACCTCCCCGAGGCGGCGGAACCGGTACCGGACCGCCTCGGTGAGAGGATCGACCGTTTCGGACCACTTCGCCGAGGTGATCCGTCGTTCGGTGGGCCGCCTCGGTGATGGTCGGGGTGCGCAACGTCGTGTGATGCGGTTCTGGCACATCTTCCGAATTTCCGTATCAATGGCCCGAAGGCTGGGTTAGCCTCGAACCATGAGAGAGACCCACCTCACTCCAGAAGCCGAACTCCGTCGTCTGCCGATCCCCCGCGGTCCGGTGAACCTGGCCCGCCAAGCCGTGCTGCGATTGGCGAATGTCGGACTCACCGCCGCCTATGGCGCCTACCGAGCTCACCCGGCGATCTGGCGATTCACCGCACGCCATTACAACCCGAGACTCGAACCGTTCGCGAAGCTCAATGCGTGGATGATCTGCCAGCAGGCCTCCCTCGATGTGCCCGCATACCAGGACTACCTGGCGCGCTCCGGTTTCGAATTCCGGTGGTGGGACCTCGAGGCCTACACACCGACGTCGAAGGACGAGTTCGTCCGCCGCTACAGCGAGGAACATCGCTGCTGGGACGGTCGCATCGACCGCGTCGGCACCGTCGTCGACGAGTCCTCGGGTTCCTCGGGCACCCCGTTCAACTGGATGCGGTCGAAGAAGGAGCTCGACACCGTCCATAAGAACGTCGCCGGCTACGTCACGATGCTCTTCGACCACAAAGACCTGTTCTGCATCAACGCCTTCTCGATGGGGGCCTGGGCGACGGGAACGAATACGGGACTGGCCATGGCCAAAGTGGCAATGGTGAAGAACACGGGTCCGGACCTCGAGAAGATCCTCGACACGATGCAGCACTTCGGACAGAACCACACCTACCTCATCAGCGCCTATCCTCCGTTCCTCAAACATCTCGTCGACCGGATGGACTCCGAACCCGAGAAATGGGCCGACTTCCGGCTCAATGGGTTCGTCGGCGGGGAGGCGATGACGGAGGGTCTGCGCGACTACCTCGAGGTGCGTTTCGACCGGGTGTACTCCGGGTACGGCGCCAGCGACCTGACGATCGGGATGGCCGGCGAATCCGACCTCTCGGTCGTCATCCGCCGGGCGCTGGCCCACGATCTCGACTTCCGTGCCGATGTCCTCGGTGTCGACGAGTCGCGTGTGCCGATGGTCTTCCAGTACAACCCCCTGGAGACCTACCTGGAGACCACCGACGACGGTGAGCTGGTCGCCACGATCAACTCGGCTGCGGTGATGAGTCCGCGGCTGCGCTACAACATCGGCGACGAGGCCACGCTCATCGACTTCCCCACCATGGTCGCGCTCACACGCCGCCATCCGGCTCTGGCTCGGGCATGCTCGGCGGCATTCGCGGGCAATGGGATGAAGCTGCCGTTCGTGGTGCTGTTCGGGCGCGCGGATTCGACGATCTCGTATATGGGTGCCAACATCTATCCCCTCGACATCGAGAACGGACTCTACAGAGACAATCCCCAAGCCCACCTCATCGAGTCCTTCCGCATCGAACTGCGCGAGATCGCCGGCCATGAACAGCGCCCCGCCCTGCACATCCAACTGCGGGAAGAGGCCCCGACCATGGACGCAGCCGCACGGCAGAAGCTGGCCGGGACGATCCGTGCCGGGGTGCTCGGGCACCTGGCGTCGGTGTCGAGGGACTTCAAGCAGAGCTTGGACGAGGACCCGTCGACCGCGGAGATCCACGTCGAGATCCACGACCACGCCACCGGGCCGTTCGAAACTGCGACCACGAAGATCAAGAACGTCTATGTTCAGAGAACACAGGAGGGTGACGATGCGATCGAATGATTTCTCCCAGGCTCCGCCCCAGGCTCGAGCCAAAGCGTTCTTCCTCGGAGCGAACCGCTACCGCAATCCGCTGGCGATGGTGGGCCAGCTGCGGCGGTGGCCGCGAGTGGCCAAGGGGCTGAAGGCCGCACCCGGGTATCTGTGGCACCGCAGCTACTTCGAGTTCCCCGACCGGATCGGGCTGATGGTCGCCTTCGCCACCCGTGACGACCTGCTGGCATATGCGCGCACCCCCGAGCATCGGGAGATCATGAAGTGGCTCGTTGGCAGCGGCAAGGACTCCCCGGCCCGAGGCGGCTTCATCAGGATCCTCACGGCCGAGGAATGGGGATACACGAATGGCGAGTTCCGCGCCGAGGACGGCCGATTGGGCATGATCGACGAATTCACGAAGCTCAGTTCCGAATGAGACCGCGGCGGGTGAGCGACCGGGCCGATCTCGCAGAGTTCATCGACCTGGCCCCACGCCTGGCGCGGGCACGCGGCGAAGAGGACCACTATGTGCCTCTCTTCGCCGCCGATATCCGCGACTGGTTCACAGGCCGAGGGTGGTTCGACGAGCCCGTCGAACTGTGGCTGTTCGACAGCGAACAGGGAGTAACGGCGGCCCGAGTCATGTGCCACCGTTCCGCTGCCCTGGCAGCCGAGTTGGATTCCGCTCACGCTTCTACGCCGCCTCTGTTCTTCGGCGCAGCAGAAGCCATCGACGCCGAGGCACTGAGCGGGGTGATCTCATTCCTCGTCGAGCGCGCCGAGCAGGTGGGAGCATCACGGATCTTCGGTCCGGTCTCTCCCCTGCCCAACGTCACCGGAGGTCTGCTCACCGACGGAGTCGATCGTCCCGGCTTCTTCGACTCCGCATGGAATCCCGCTTTCTGCTGGCCGACGTTCGCCGAAGCCGGGTTCGAGGCCTGGGGGCTCGCACACACGTGGGAGGTGCCCGTCGGTTCCATTCCCGCCGCCCGAGCCACCGCGGTCACCGCCGCCGAATGGCAGCGCCTGGGCCTGCGACGGCGCCGTGTCTCTCGATTCGGTCTGCGCCGTTTCGCCGACCGGCTGCTGCCGACTCTCAACTCGGCCTTCGCCTCTCTGCCCTATTACACCGCTATCTCACCCTCACAGCTGCGTTCACAGATGCAGGGCCTGTCCGCCCTGATGGATCCCGACCTCATCATCGATATCACCGGTGCGCATGATCCCGCCGACGCTCCACCTCGCTGCTTCGCACTCGTCATCCCCGACCCGGCGCCGATCCTGCGCCGCCACGGCGGCCGCCTCGGTGTGCGAGCCTTCCTCGACCTGCTCCGGCACCGTCACACGATGAGAGACGCCGTGCTCATCATCCAAGGCACCGACCCCCGCCATCAGGGATCGGGCCTGCTCAGCCTCGCAATCAGGGACCTCAACTCCGCGCTGATCGCCAAAGGATACCGACGGCTGCGGGTGACGTTCATCGCGGAGGACAATCCCGCCTCGGCGGCGGTCTTCGCCCGCTCCGGCGGCAGGAAGATGCACCGGCTCGTGTTCGTCGATCGCCAACTGTCCCCGTCCTCGCCCGAGGAGCACCATTGACACTGACCACCGCCCTCATCGAGTCACTCTTCACCGTTGCGGCTTCCGCCCCATCGGCCCACAACACCCAGCCGTGGGTCCCCGAAATCATGGATTGCACGCCTGCGGCCGCGCAGGTGCGGGTCGGCGTCGACCCCGCTCGCCTGCTGCCGCACGGGGACCCGCGCAGCGAGGACCTCCACCTGGGCATGGGCTGTTGGCTGGAATCGCTGGTCATCGCCGCTGCCGAGGCGGGAGTGCGCACCGAATTCGTCACCGTACGAGGACGCGGTCCCACCTTGGACATCCACCTGCGCCTGACCACCACGGAATCCTCGGCCGACCCCTCAGTGAGGTGCTCGGAGACGACGGCACGGACCGCATGGCCCCGTTTCGGGGTCGCCGACCTGCACCATCGTCAGGTCGACCGCGGCCCCTTGGAACGGTCGGAAGCCAGTTTCGCGAAGGCCATGTTGATCTGCCGCACCGCCATCGCCGAGACCGGGGTGCGCCTCGTGGAAGTCCCCGACCGCACATGGCGCGGATGGCTGCGCCGTGCAGCGCTGCATTCCTATGGCGACCGGGCGGTGTTTGCCGAGACTCTGCGCTGGCTGCGCTTCGATGCCGGCGACCCGCTCTACCACCAAGACGGACTCACCGCCGAGTGTCTGCGCATCTCCCCGCTCGGTGCCCGGGCCGCGGCGGTTCTCGATCGCCCATGGCTGCATTCCCTGATCACCGGCCTGGCCTCGGCGGGACTCGCACCCGTCGCTTCGGCAGACTCGGCGAAACGGCGGTTGGCACGCTCAGGTCGACGGTCGCGACTCGCGCGCCCGTCACGTTCGCTGAATGACAGTCTTCCTCCGGCTTCTGCGGCGGCGGAACTCATAACGGCTGCTCGTCCCGAGCGACGGCATCCGCACCATCTGATCTTGTCCGTCCCCGAGCGGCCAGCGCTGTCGGTCGCGGACGAAGTCGAGGTCGGACGAGTCCTGCTCCGAATCTGGCTGATGCTCGACCGATACGGGTTGCGCGTCGACGTCCATTCCGAACTCAAGGACAGCCCGACCGTCCGAAGCGAACTGGCGGCCTGCCTCCGCGATCGGCCGATCGCCGCCTTTTCGGTGGGAACCTCGACAACCCCGGTCCCCCGAGCACCTCGATTGTCACCTTTCTAGCCCTGCCGCCGGAGGCAGGTGGAGGTGTATCCACTCAGGAGATGGGCGCACAGGGAATTCACACCCGCGACCTCTTGTGCTGTAAGGTCGGCTCGGCCTATCAAAGGAGCTGAGCTCAGATGTCGGAAACCACTTTCCGCACGATTGCGATCGTCCTCTACTTCATCGGCATGCTGGCCATCGGCTGGTTCGCCTACCGTAAGACGAAGAACAATCTCGATGACTATATGCTCGCCGGGCGCGGACTGCGACCCAGCGTTGCCGCCCTGAGCGCCGGTGCATCGGATATGTCCGGCTGGCTGCTGATGGGGTTGCCCGGGGCCATCTACGTCTCCGGTCTCATCGAGGCCTGGATCGCCATCGGCCTGACGGTCGGTGCCTGGGTCAATTGGAAGATCGTCGCTCCGAGGCTCCGCGCGTTCACGGAGAAGGCGGGCGACTCGATCACCATCCCCAGCTTCTTCGAACAGCGGCTGAAGGATCGGACACGACTGCTGCGCATCGTCTGCGGCATCATCATCCTCGTCTTCTTCACCTTCTACGTCTCGTCGGGCATGGTCGCGGCCGGCAAGTTCTTCGAGTCGAGCTTCGGGCTCAACTACCTCGGTGGAATGCTTCTCGTCGCCGCGATCACGATGATCTACACCCTCTTCGGCGGATTCCTCGGTGCGACGCTCACCGACGTCGCCCAAGGGCTGCTGATGTTCGCCGCTCTGGTGGCAGTGCCGATCGTCGCCGTCATCAACGCCGGTGGCCCCTCAACCGTGATCAGCAACGTCTCCGAGATCGATCCCGGACTGCTCAACTTCTTCGGCTCCGAAGGCTTCTGGACCTTCGCGACCATCACCTCCGTCGTCTCCGCCCTAGCCTGGGGGCTGGGCTACTTCGGCCAGCCGCACATCATCGTGCGCTTCATGGCTCTGCGCACTCCCGCCGACGCCACCGTCGCCCGGCGCATCGGCGTCGGATGGATGGCGATCTCCGCGCTCGGTGCCATCGCCACCGCCATCGTCGGCATCTCCTACTTCTCCCAGCACGCGGACATGGAACCCGCCGACGCCGAGACCGTCTTCCTCGACCTGGCACAGATCCTCTTCCACCCGTTCATCGCCGGCCTCGTGCTGGCTGCGGTGCTGGCGGCGATCATGTCGACGATCTCCTCGCAGCTCGTCGTCACCTCGTCGGCCCTCATCGAGGACCTGTTCAAGATCGTCGCGCTGCGCACCGGATCCACGCGGACTTTCCAGGACAAGACCTACGTGCTGCTCGGCCGCCTCGGTGTGCTCGTCGTCGCCGTCATCGCGGTGGTCCTCGCGATCTCACCGTCGAACAGCATCCTCGACCTCGTCGCCTTCGCATGGGCAGGTTTCGGCGCCTCGTTCGGCCCGATTGTCCTGCTCACCCTGTTCTGGAAGCGCCTGAGCAACTGGGGCGCCCTGTTCGGTCTGCTCTCCGGTGCCGTCGTGGCCTTCGTCTGGGGCCAGGTCAGCACCCCGATGACGGACGCGATCTACGAGATCATCCCCGGCTTCGCCGTCAACCTCATCGTCGCGGTCGTCGTCAGCCGCTTCACCTACAAGCACGACGAGGCCTCTGACATCGAGTTCGACGAATCCGTGGCGCTCTCCCGCGTGAGGTGAGAACCGACTCGTGAAGTGAGAGCCGACGCGAGCTGAACGAAGGCTGGGGCGTGATTGCGCCCCGGCCCTCGTCATATCGAGACGTCAGTCTGACCCATGGCTTACCCACCGTCGGTGCGCTGAACGGATCGCGGTACATCCGCAGATGCCCGCCCCAGAAGAGAGGACGCCGGTCACTCATGCGGTGACATTACGTTGAGAGCCACAGGTTGCGTACCGGAACAATCGCTTTTCGTTCCAATCATCTGGATCGAAACCGATGATTGGAACGAAAAGCAATTGATCACGCCGAGGTGGCCGGACAGGTGCGTGGAAACCGACCCCGCCGAGGCGGCCCGATAGTTTCGTACATCGGCACCCAGAGGCACCGGTGAATACACTTCAGGCGGGCACCTGTGTGGGTGCCCGCCTGAAGTGTGTGACGTCCGGATTCGGAGTACCGAGCCGGATGTCGGTCGAGGAGCTTACTTCTCCTCGACAGCCTCGGAGGACTCTTCAGCGGTCTCGACGTCAGCCTCGACAGCGTCAGCCTCGACAGCGGCATCTTCGGCCGGAGCCTCGTCGACGACCTCGGCCTCAGCCGGTGCCTCTTCTGCCGGAGCGGCAGCAGCGGCGGTAGCCTGCTCGGCTTCCTTCACGGTTGCCTGCTTCGGCGAGTAGGGCTCGAGGACCAGTTCGATGACGGCCATCGGGGCGTTGTCGCCGGGGCGAGGACCGATCTTGGTGATACGGGTGTATCCACCGGGACGCTCGGCCATCGTTTCGGCGATCGAGGTGAAGAGCTCGTGCACGATCGACTTATCGGAGATCTGGCCGAGCACGCGACGACGTGCGGCCAGGTCACCCTTCTTGGCGTTCGTGATCATGCGCTCGGCAACCGGGCGCAGGCGCTTGGCCTTCGTCACGGTCGTCTTGATCTGCTTGTGCTCGAACAGCTGGGCTGCCAGGTTGTTGAGCATCATGCGCTCGTGTGTGGGCGATCCGCCGAGGCGGGGACCCTTAGTTGGGGTTGGCATTGTCAGTTACTCCTAGGTCTTAATCAGTACTGTTCGTCTTCGACGTAGGACTGGTCCTCATCAACGAGGCCGGCTTCGAATCCGGCAGGACTGTCCTTGAGGCTCAGGCCGAGCTCGTTGAGCTTCGCCTTGACCTCGTCGATCGACTTCGAACCAAAGTTGCGGATATCCATCAGGTCGGCCTCGCTGCGAGCAACGAGCTCACCGACGGTGTGGATGCCTTCGCGCTTGAGGCAGTTGTAGGAGCGCACGGTCAGGTCGAGGTCTTCGATCGCCAGCGCCAGGTCGGCGGCGAGGGCCGCGTCCACAGGCGAGGGTCCGATCTCGATGCCTTCAGCTTCGACGTTGAGCTCTCGAGCCAGGCCGAAGAGCTCGACCAGAGTCTTACCCGCAGATGCGATGGCATCGCGCGGGGTCATCGAGGGCTTGGTTTCGACGTCGAGGACCAGACGATCGAAGTCGGTGCGCTGTTCGACACGCGTGGCTTCGACCTTGTAGGTGACCTTGAGAACCGGGGAGTAGATCGAATCGACCGGGATCCGGCCGATCTCTGCATCCGCGTTCTTGTTCTGAGCGCTCGAAACGTATCCGCGTCCGCGTTCGATGGTCAGTTCCATGTCCAGACGACCCTCACCATTCAGCGTGGCGATGTGCAGGTCCGGGTTGTGGATCTCGACTCCGGCAGGAGCAGACACATCGGCAGCGGTCACGGTGCCAGGTCCCTGCTTGCGCAGGTAGGCGACGACCGGTTCGTCGAATTCGGACGATACGACCAGGGACTTCAGGTTGAGGATGAACTCGGTGACATCCTCCTTGACTCCCGGCACGGTGCTGAACTCGTGGAGCACTCCGTCGATCCGGATGGACGTGACGGCGGCACCAGGGATCGAGGACAGCAGGGTCCGGCGAAGCGAGTTGCCGAGGGTGTAGCCGAATCCGGGCTCGAGCGGTTCGATGGCGAACCGTGAGCGGTTATCGGAGACGACTTCTTCCGTGAGCGTTGGGCGCTGTGCAATGAGCACGTGGGCTTCCTTTCAGCGAACATCCGCTATATGACGTTCGCACTGCACGTCATGGCCGTAAGGGCCATGAAGAACGGTTCGGGTTATCTGGGAATCCGTTCTGCGACCGATGTCGGGCTCATACCCGCCATCCGTTGCAGTTCCACGGAAGGATCAGCCGCGGCGGCGCTTGGGGGGACGGCAGCCGTTGAACGGAACGGGGGTGACATCCTGGATGGTTCCCAGTTCCAGGCCGGCAGCCTGCAGCGAACGGATAGCCGTCTCGCGGCCCGAGCCCGGTCCCTTGACGAACACGTCGACCTTCTTCAGGCCGTGTTCCTGCGCCCGGCGAGCAGCCGATTCAGCAGCCATCTGAGCGGCGTACGGGGTCGACTTGCGCGAACCCTTGAAGCCGATCTCACCTGAGGAGGCCCAGGAGATGACAGCACCGGTCGGATCGGTGATCGACACGATGGTGTTGTTGAAGGTTGATTTGATGTGAGCCTGGCCGGCAACGATATTCTTCTTCAGCTTGCGGCGAGGCTTGCGCACTGTAGCGGCGCGTGACTTGGGAGGCATATTGTCCTACTCCTGATCGAGGTGGTTGGCCTCAGCCAACCGGGTGAGCGAGTTACTTCTTCTTACCGGCCACGGTGCGCTTGGGGCCCTTGCGGGTACGCGCATTCGTCTTGGTCCGCTGACCGCGAACCGGCAGACCGCGGCGGTGACGCAGGCCTTCATAGCTTCCGATTTCGACCTTGCGGCGGATATCGGCGGCCACCTCGCGGCGGAGGTCACCCTCAACCTGGAATGTGCCCTCGATGTAGTCACGCAGCTGGACGAGCTCTGCGTCGCTCAAGTCCTTCACACGGGTATCAGGGCTGATTCCCGTTTCGGTCAGGGTCTGGCGCGCACGGGTGCGGCCCACACCATAGATGTAAGTCAAGGCGACTTCCACGCGCTTTTCACGCGGGATGTCGACTCCGGCAAGTCGTGCCATGGGTACTGTCTCCTGTTGTTGTCTCGGAGGTGCTGATGCAAACCTGTCCTTGGTCTCCCAAGGTCTCCGGCCCCCGACCGGAGGTATCGTCCTGTGTCCGTTCCACTGAAGTTCTCACTTCTCATGGCGCCGAACGCAGATGGCGAGGTTTGCGCGGGTGTGGTGCTGCTGAGGCTCCTGTCAGAGGAGCCTCGATCTGCTCAGAACGAGCTGCTCAGCCCTGGCGCTGCTTGTGGCGCGGGTTGGAGCAGATGACGATGACCCGGCCGTGACGGCGGGTAATCTGGCAGTTCTCGCAGATCTTCTTGACGCTGGGCTTAACCTTCATCGTTTTTCCTTCTTTCGGTCCCTGCCCGTCAGGACAGGACGCGAATGATCGAAGATCCTTACTTGTAGCGGTAAACGATTCGTCCGCGCGAGAGATCGTATGGAGACAGCTCCACGATGACCCGGTCCTCGGGAAGGATGCGGATGTAGTGCTGACGCATCTTTCCGGAGATATGTGCGAGCACCTTGTGCCCGTTGCTCAGCTCAACCCGGAACGATGCGTTCGGCAGAGCCTCGACAACGGTGCCTTCGATCTCAATGACCCCTTCTTTTTTGGCCATATCGTTCGCTAACCTCGTATTCCCGCGAAACCTTCGCGTTCGACGTAATCGTGTATCACCGACTCAATGCCGGTGACCCCTCGGCCTGCAGTCCTCGTCACCACATGAAAAGAAGTGGATGGCAGAAGCCGCCCACATCTGAAAAAGGGTGAGTTGAATGAGAACAGACCAATCATCAACCCTACACTACGGAGAAAGATTCTTCCACACGGTGTTCGCTTCTCAGCGTGAAGTCCCTTACAATCCCATCTTCGCCGAGGCGGCCCTCCGTTCCCATGACCTCTGACGACGGACTCACCCCACCTTCCGCGCCCCGACTGCTAGCGTGAGAACCGCACCCGACGCAGTCCCCGAAGAGGAGTACAGAGATGTCCGATTTCGATGCCATCACCGAGGAATCCCTGGTCGCGAAGGGCGGCCGCAAGTGGTCGTCGTTCCCCGGCTCCATCGGCGCCTTCATCGCCGAGATGGACTTCGGGGTCGCCCCCGCTGTGCGTCAGGCGCTGCAGACCGTCGACGAGCGCGACCTCTACGGCTATGCTCCCGCCGATGCCGTCGCCGATCTGCGAACCGCGACTTCGAGCTTCTGCTCCGAGCGCTTCGGCTGGCGGATCCCCGTCGGCCACATCGAACCGGCCAGTGATGTGCTCGCCGCGTTCCTCGGCGTGCTCACCCATCTCACCCCGGCCGACACTCCGATCGTGCTGCCGACTCCGGCCTATATGCCGTTCTTCGACCTCGCGCGCGTAACGGGACGCGAGCTCATCGAAGTCCCGATGCTGCGGTCGGAGACCGGATGGTCCCTCGACCTCGATGCCATCGCCGCTGCCTTGACTCCCGGCGCGACGTTCGTCCTGTGCAACCCGCATAATCCCATCGGCAAGGTCTACACGGAGGCCGAGCTGATCGCCCTCGCCGACGTCATCGAGGCGGCCGGCGCCCGGGTGTTCTCCGATGAGATCCACGCGCCCGTCATCTATGCCCCCGCGCGGCACATCCCCTATGCCACACTCACCGAGGCGACCGCCGCCCACACGGCCACCGCGACGGCAGCGTCGAAGGCCTTCAACATCCCCGGTCTCAAATGCGCTCAGCTCATCCTCACTTCCCCCGCTGACCGCGAGATCTGGGCGAAGAAGGGACAGTTCGTCTCCGGTGCTGCCTCCAACCCGGGGATCCTCGCGACCACGGCGGCGTATACCCGTGGCGGCGACTGGCTGAGCGAGGTCAACGGCTACCTCAAGGGCAATCGTGACCACTTCACCGATCTCGTCGGCTCACTGCTGCCGAACGCCGCCTATATCGAACCGGAAGGCACCTATCTGGCGTGGCTGGATCTGCGCGGCTACGGCTTGGAGTCCGGTCTGTCCGATCGCATCCGATCCCGCGCCGAGGTGGCCGTGACCGAAGGGCGGCTGTGCGGTGAGGTCGGGGCCGGGCATATCCGGTTCAACTTCGCCCTCCCCCGTCCCCTGCTCACCGAGGCGGTCAAGAGGATCGCCCGGATCCTCTGAATTGCGGCCCGAGTCCGTCACCTTTCGGCGGCTCAGCGCTCAGGCAGCCACTCGATGAGGTCGAACGAAGAGCTGGCTCCCGCACACTCACGGATCTGCTGATCGAAGCGCAGATAGTATTCGAGGTTGCACTGCCGCATCAGAGCACGGAACCGCACGGCCGGCTGACTGCCCTCGACAAGGGCCTCGGGCAGCAGCGGGTGGCTCATCACAGCGCGGGCGACATCGAAGTACAAGTCGAAGAAGCCTCTCAGGCTCAGCCCTGGGCATCCGGTGCCCGGGGCTGATCCGCCGGGACTCAGTACGTTCATGCGCTGCTCGATCGGAGGCAGCTGGGCGAGGGCGGCGTCGAGCTCGAACGCACGCGTCGTCATTCTGCGGGCGGCCGCGATGGAATCAGGTGTCAGCTCTCCCGCTTCAGACCAGCAGGAACCGGGCATCTCGGGCAGAAGCGCCGTGAGGTGAGTGCTTCGGTCAGCGAAGCCGATGAGGATTCCCGGTCGAAGCTGCCTGTATCCCAGGCTCCGGGCGATGTACTGCAGTCGGTCCCGCAGCCCACGCTCGGCTTCCCGAACGGAATACACAACGGTGTGGAAGCGCCCCTCGTACTCGGGAAACACGTGATCACCGGCGATATCGCCGAAATCCGAGAGGATGTGTTCGCTCAGCCGGTAGACGGAGACCCGCCCCACCCGTTCGCTGCCGATGATGCCTCGTTGGACCATCCGCACGAGCTGATTGTGTACGCTGGAGGACGAATACCCGTGTTCAGCAAGCACACGGACGATGACGGGCCCCGGCAGCCCGCTCGCCTGCAGACACCCGAAAGCGGAGATCACGTCGAAGGCGATCCGTGTCATCCGATACCGATCACCCACATCTGTCCGACGTTTCGGGACATCGTGGACACTCGTCATGGCCAGATCCTACCGTGAAAACACAAGGATCGGTGCCGACAGAACCGAGATCGCAGCGACGCGACGAGGAGCCACGACATGGATGACGAGAAGCACTCAATCGATCAGCGCGCGTACCAGATGTCCCGCACATCCGGACTGCTGGCGGGAGCCATCACGGCCTTCATCGCCTTCTGCGCATTCCAGATCTTCGGATTCACCATCGCCGAGACCGCGACGTGGATGTTCGCACTCGGGCTGATGGCGGCATCCGGAACATTTGCCGCAGTCTACTTCGTCGGCAGGTCTGCTTTGAGACGGCAGATGCCGGCGACCTGAATCCTCCCCTCGGGCGCATCCCCCGGGTGCTCCCCTCAGACGCCCTTCGGAGGCACGGGAGTGATTCCGAACGGCGCCAGCCCGGCCGCTCCCCCGTCGGCGGCTGTGAGTACCCAGACTCCCCCATCGTGGCGAGCCACGCTGTGTTCCCAGTGGCTCGCCCGTGAGCCATCCGCTGTGACGACCGTCCAGTCGTCGGAGAGCGTGCGTGTGTCCGCTCCTCCGGTGGTGAGCATCGGTTCGATCGCCAGGCACATTCCAGGCTTGATCTTCGGGCCGTTCGAGCGTGCACGGTAGTTGAGCACCTCGGGAGCCATATGCATGGAGGTGCCGATGCCGTGGCCGGTGAACTCTTCGACGAGGCCCAGATGAGGGTAGGACTCGGAGACGAAGTCATCGATGGCATCGCCGATATCGCTGACCTTCGTACCGGTTGCGAATGCGGCGATGCCGGCCCACATCGCCGCCTCGGTAGCGGATGAGAGCTCACGGTCGGCGGCAGTGCCGGCGTCGTCGCCTCCGACGATCATCGTCAGAGCCGAGTCCCCGTGGAATCCTTCGACGATTGCGCCGCCGTCGATCGAGACGATGTCGCCGGCTTCGAGGACACGGGAACCCGGGATGCCGTGGACGATCTCCTCGTTCACGGAGATGCACACGACAGCGGGGAATCCCTGATAGCCCTTGAAGTTCGAGCGGGCGCCGGCGGAGTCGATGACGGCTTCGGCGGCGGCGTCCACCTCGGCGGTGGTGGCCCCGGGAACTGCCGCGGACCGGGCCGCTGAGAGCACATTTCGTGTCAGCTGCCCGGCCCGATGCATAAGCTCAAGCTCCGCGGGAGTCTTCAGCTCGATACGTGGTCCGAAGATCATCGAATGGTCGACAGGATGCGTTCGGTGATGTCGTTGACTTCGCCCAGTCCGTCGACCTGACGCAGCAGACCGCGGCTGCGGTAGATATCGGTCAGCGGCTGCGTCTGCTCTTCGTAGACATCGAGGCGGTGGCGGATGACGTCTTCGCTGTCATCGCTGCGCCCCTCGGTCTGAGCACGGGCGAGCAGACGAGCGACGACCTCGTCGGTGTCGGCCGTGAGTTCGACGACATGTTCGATGGCTTTGTCCTCAGCTGCGAGGATCCGGTCGAGCTCATCGACCTGGGCGCTGGTGCGAGGGTATCCGTCGAGGAGGAAACCAACGGCAGCATCATCCTGTGCCAGACGGTCGGCAACCATGGAGTTCGTCACCTCATCGGGAACGTACTCTCCGGCGTCCATATAGCGTTTGGCCAGTTTGCCCAGTTCGGTCTCGCCCTTCACGTTCGCCCGGAAGATGTCTCCGGTCGAGATGGCCGGGACGCCGAGCGCCTCGGACAGGCGTGCGGCCTGGGTGCCCTTGCCGGCGCCGGGAGGGCCGATCAGGATGATGCGTGAACTCATAAGGTGTCCTTCCAATGGGATGTCCGCTGTACGTCAGCGTCCGGTCGAATCAGCGCAGCAGGCCCTCATAGTGGCGCTGCTGCATCTGCGCGTCGATCTGCTTGACCGTTTCGAGGCCGACGCCGACGACGATGAGCAGGGAGGTGCCGCCGAACGGGAAGTTCTGGTTGGCGTTGATGAGCACCAGTGCAATCAGCGGGATGAGGGCCACGAAGGCAAGGTAGAGCGAGCCGGGGAAGTTGATGCGGCTGAGTACGAAGCTGAGGTATTCGGCAGTCGGGCGACCGGCACGGATGCCGGGGATGAAGCCGCCGTACTTCTTCATATTGTCCGCGACCTCTTCAGGATTGAAGGTGATGGCCACGTAGAAGTAAGCGAAGAAGATCGTCAGCAGTGCGTACACGGTGATGTAGATCGGGTGATCACCGCGGGTGAAGTAGGTGTTGATCCATTCGACCCACTTCGACTCGGGATCGAAGAACTGCGAGATCAGGCTCGGCAGGTAGAGAACCGAAGAGGCGAAGATGACGGGGATGACACCGGCCATGTTCACCTTGATCGGGATATAGGTCGAGGTTCCGCCGAACATCCGACGGCCCACCATGCGCTTGGCGTACTGGACGGGAATCCTGCGCTGCGACTGCTCGACGAAGACGACGAGAGCGACGAGAACGAGACCGACGGCCATGACGATGAGGAAGATGTCGACGCCCTGCTCACGGAAGATCGCGCCGAGCGAGGACGGGAAGGCGGAGGCGACGGAGGTGAAGATGAGCAGCGACATTCCGTTCCCGACGCCATGCTCGGTGATCTGTTCGCCCAGCCACATGATCAGGCCGGTGCCTGCGGTCAGCGTGAGGACGAGGACGGCGATGCCCCACCAGGTGTCATTGGCGATGAGGTCCTGGCAGCCTTCGACATTGCCGAACAGTGCGCCGGAGCGGACAGTCGCGACGAGAGTCGTCGAGTTGAGGACCGCGAGGCCGATGGTGAGGTAGCGAGTGTACTGAGTCAGCTTCGCCTGACCGGAGGCGCCTTCCTTGTGGAGCGCTTCGAAGCGAGGAATGACCACTCGCAGGAGCTGGACGATGATGCTCGCGGTGATGTAGGGCATGATGCCCAGAGCAAAAATCGACAGCTGCAGCAGCGCGCCGCCGCTGAAGAGGTTGATCATGGCGAATCCGCCCTCATTGAGCTGAGGCGAAGCCACGCATTCCTGCACCTTGGTGTAATCGATACCAGGCGAGGGAATGAACGAGCCGAGTCGGAAGATGACAAGAATGCCCAGGGTGAAGAGGAGTTTCTTCCTCAAGTCGGGCGTTCTGAAGGCCCTCCGGATTGCGCCGATCAAGCGTCCTCCTCGTTGGGGGATGAAAAGTCAGAGTCGTGGTCGCGACCTGGCGATTGAGACAAATACCTGCAAAAGACTACCAGGGTATGCCCTCCAGTCCGAAACCGGCGAAGCCCGATGCGGAGACCTTTCAGGCCGTGTTCCGGGCGACATCGCAGCGCTCGCGGGCGGTGGTCGAGCTGCCATCGGACTGCTCACGGATGATCTCTGTCTCAGTTCCACGGGATGCAGAAAGGGGGCGGCCACCGAAATGACCGCCCCCTTTCAGGCGTTGAAGCCGGGAACCCGTTCCGAATGGAACGGATCAAGCCTCGTTGGCGCTTCCGCCTGCAGCCTTGATCTTCTCAGCTGCTGAGCCGGAGAACTTGTCTGCAGTGATGTTCAGAGCCACGGTGATCTCACCGGTGCCGAGAACCTTGACGGGCTGCTTTGCGCGCACAGCGCCCTTCTCCACGAGATCGGCGACGGTGACGTCTCCGCCCTCGGGAAACAGGCTGGACAGCTTGTCGAGGTTGACAACCTGGAACTCCACCTTGGCGGGGTTCTTGAATCCACGCAGCTTCGGCAGACGCATGTGCATCGGCGTCTGGCCACCCTCGAAGCCGTGCGGAACCTGGTAACGAGCCTTCGTGCCCTTGGTTCCGCGTCCGGCCGTCTTACCCTTCGAAGCCTCACCGCGACCCACGCGGGTCTTGGCGGTCTTGGCTCCGGGAGCAGGGCGCAGATCATGCAGCTTCAGCGAGTCGTTGTTCGACATATCAATCGACCTCTTCCACAGTCACGATGTGGCGGACAGCGTTGATCATTCCCCGGATCTCGGGGCGATCTTCCTGCACCACAACGTCGTTGGTCCGCTTGAGACCGAGCGAACGCAGCGTGTCGCGCTGGCTCTGACGGTATCCGATTGCGGACTTGCGCTGAGTAATCTTGAGCTTTGCCATCAGGACTTCGCCCCACTTTCAGCAGCTGCTCGCAGCAGTGCGTGCGGAGCAACCTCGTCGACGGGCAGGCCACGGCGAGCCGCAACCTCTTCCGGACGCTCAAGGCCCTTCAGTGCGGTGATCGCGGCGTGCACGATGTTGATCGCGTTCGCCGAGCCCAGCGACTTGGACAGAACGTCCTGGACGCCTGCCGCATCGAGGACCGCACGAACGGGTCCACCGGCGATGACACCGGTACCGGGAGCAGCCGGACGCAGCAGGACGACGCCTGCGGCTTCCTCGCCCTGGACCGGGTGCGGAATGGTCTTCTGGATGCGGGGAACGCGGAAGAAGTTCTTCTTCGCTTCCTCGACACCCTTGGCGATGGCGGCAGGAACTTCCTTCGCCTTGCCGTAGCCCATGCCGACCATACCGTCGCCGTCACCGACCACGACGAGAGCCGTGAAGGAGAACCGACGTCCACCCTTGACGACCTTCGACACACGGTTGATCGTGATGACGTGTTCGATGAACTGGTTCTTGTCTTCACGGTCGTTGCGACCGCCGCGTCCACGGCCTTCGCCGCGTCCGCGACCCTGACCGCCCTGTCCACCCTGGCCGCGGCCACGGGGGGAACGATCACCGCTGTTGTCGGTACGGGTTTCAGCAGCTGCCTGCTGTTCCTTGTTCTCTTCAGTGCTCATAGGGCCAATCCTCCTTCACGGGCACCTTCGGCGATTGCCTGCACACGGCCGTGGTAGGCATTGCCTCCGCGGTCGAAGACGACGGATTCGATACCGGCGTCCTTTGCACGCTGAGCAACCAGCTCGCCCACCTTGCGGGCCTTGCCGGTCTTATCGCCTTCGAATGTCCGCAGATCGGCTTCCATGGTGGAGGCCGAGACCAGGGTCTTGCCGACGGTGTCGTCGATGACCTGGACGAAGACGTGGCGCGTAGAGCGAGTCACTGACAGGCGCGGGCGCTCGGTCGTACCGCTGACATGCTTGCGCAGTCGAGCGTGACGACGCTTGCGAGCAGCTGCCCTGCCCTTGCCGTAGCTTTCCTTCTTGCCAAAGGCCATCTTTACTTACCAGCCTTTCCGACCTTGCGACGGACGATTTCGCCGGCGTAGCGCACACCCTTGCCCTTGTAAGGCTCAGGCTTGCGCAGCTTCCGGATGTTCGCAGCGGTCTCACCGACGAGCTGCTTGTCGATTCCGTGGACAGCGACCTTGGTCTGACCGTCGACGCTGAAGGAGATTCCCTCCGGCGGTTCGACGACGATCGGGTGGCTGTAGCCGAGGGCGAACTCGAGGTTCGATCCCTTGGCCAGGACACGGTAACCGGTTCCGACGATCTCGAGGGCCTTGGAGTAGCCATCGGTCACACCGACGATCATGTTGTTGATGAGCGTGCGGGACAGTCCGTGCAGCGAACGCGATTCGCGCTCTTCGTCCGGACGGGCCACTGTGATGACACCGTCTTCGAGCGATACGGTGATCGGCTCGGCGATGGTGACGGACAGTTCGCCCTTAGGTCCCTTGACGGCGACATCCTGGCCGTCGACCTTGACCTCGACGCCGCTGGGAACGGAGATCGGGTTCTTGCCAATACGTGACATGTTCTTCTCTCCTTCCTTTACCAGACGTAGGCGAGGACTTCCCCACCCACACCCTTCTTGGCGGCCTGACGGTCCGTCAGGAGACCTGACGAGGTCGACAGGATGGCGATGCCGAGGCCGCCGAGAACCTTGGGCAGGTTCGTGGACTTCGCGTAGACGCGCAGCCCCGGCTTCGACACACGGCGCAGGCCGGCGATCGAACGTTCCCGGTTGGGTCCGAACTTCAGGTCCAGGAGCAGCGTCTTGCCGACTTCGGCGTCTTCGACGCTCCAGCCGGTGATGTAGCCCTCGGTCTTGAGGATCTCGGCGATGTTCGACTTGAGCTTCGAGAACGGCATGCTGACGTCCTCGTGATAAGCCGAGTTGGCGTTGCGCAGACGCGTAAGCATATCTGCGACTGGATCAGTCATTGTCATTTGGGCACTTGCCCTTCCTCGTTACGGTTTCCGCCCACATACTGTGCTTGGACCTGCAACGTAGCGATTATTTTTGCTTGAACGGGAACCCGAGGTGACGCAGCAGTGCACGTCCCTCATCGTCGGTTGCCGCGGTGGTGACGACGGTGATATCCATACCGCGGACGCGGTCGATCCGGTCCTGGTCGATCTCATGGAACATGGACTGCTCCGTGAGGCCGAAGGTGTAGTTACCGTTTCCGTCGAACTGACGATCCGAGAGTCCGCGGAAGTCGCGGATACGCGGCAGTGCCAGAGTGATGACGCGGTCGATGAACTCCCACATCCGGGCTCCGCGCATGGTGACGTGAGCGCCGATGGGCTGACCCTCGCGCAGCTTGAACTGTGCGATGGACTTGCGGGCACGGGTCACGACGGGCTTCTGACCGGTGATCAGAGTCAGGTCGTTGATCGCGCCTTCGATCATCTTGGAATCGCGTGCTGCGTCACCCACACCCATGTTCACGACGACCTTGGTCAGTCCGGGAACCTGCATGGGGTTGGCGTAGTTGAACTCTTCCTGCAGCTTCGCAACGATCTCTTCGCGGTAAATCTGCTTGAGACGCGGTGCGGGACGGCTGGTGGTTGTTTCCGTCATCAGATCTCCTCCCCGGTGCGACGCGAGAAGCGAACCCGAATGGTCTTGGTGCGACCGTCGCGTTCGACGCTCTCCTCGCGGTATCCGACGCGGGTGGGCTTGTTGTCCTTGGGATCAACGAGCGCCACGTTGGACACGTGGATGGGGGCTTCGTGGGTCTCACGGCCACCAGCGGTGCCGCCGGCCTGAGTCTGCGTAGCCTTCTTGTGCTTGATCACGCGGTTGACGCCCTCAACGAGGACGCGGTTGCGTTCGGGGTAGACGGCAAGGACCTTGCCCTGCTTCCCACGATCGCCACCACGGGACTGCCGAGCGCCGGCGATGACCTGGACGAGGTCGCCCTTCTTGATATTGAGCTTGTTCGCCATGCTCACAACACCTCCGGTGCCAGGGAGACGATCTTCATGAACTTCTTGTCGCGGAGTTCGCGTCCCACGGGTCCGAAGATACGGGTGCCGCGCGGCTCCTCATCGTTCTTGAGGATGACAGCTGCATTCTCATCGAACTTGATGTAGGAGCCGTCGGGACGACGACGTTCCTTGGCAGTGCGAACGATGACGGCCTTGACGACGTCACCCTTCTTCACGTTGCCGCCCGGGATTGCATCCTTGACGGTTGCCACGATGGTGTCACCGATCGAGGCGTAGCGCCGACCGGAGCCACCCAGGATCCTGATTGCCAGGATCTGCTTGGCGCCAGTGTTGTCGGCGACTTTGAGTCGCGACTCTTGCTGAATCACTATTCTCTCCTGTCGTCGCGCTGGTTCTCACGCGCTGAGCGCGAGCCTTGCGGAACGGATTCATTGACATTTCACCCCGTTCCCGGTAGCCGCCCGCGGCCTGCTGGAGGCCGCGGGCGGGACCAGGTGGGTGGGGTGGCGTTGACTACTTGGCGCGTTCGACGATTTCGACGAGCCGCCAACGCTTCGCGGCCGAAAGGGGCCGCGTCTCGGCCACGAGGACGAGGTCGCCGATACCGGCGGTGTTCTCTTCGTCGTGAACCTTGTACTTGACCGACTTGCGCATGACCTTGCCGTAGAGGCGGTGCTTCATGCGCTCCTCAACCTCGACGACGATGGTCTTGTCCATCTTGTCGGATACAACATAACCACGTGCGGTCTTGCGGGAGTTGCGTTCCGCAGCAGTGGCCTCGGTATTCGTGGTCTCCGCCATCACTTGCTCTCTTCCTTGGCATCAGCGGGGTTCGGACGGATGTCCAGCTCCCGTTCGTTGAGCACGGTGTAGATACGAGCGATGTCGCGACGCACGGCCTTGAGGCGACCGTGGCTCTCCAGCTGACCGGTGGCCGACTGGAAACGCAGGTTGAACAGCTCGGCCTTGGCCTTCTTGAGCTCTTCTTGCAGACGCTCGTTGTCGTAACCGTCCAGCGCGTCGATGGAAAGGTTCTTCGAACCGATAGCCATTCTCACTCACCACCTTCGCGGGCCACGATACGGGCCTTCAGCGGAAGCTTGTGGATCGCCAGGCGCAGAGCCTCGCGAGCAACTTCCTCGGACACACCGCCGAGTTCGAACATGACTCGACCGGGTTTGACATTGGCGATCCACCACTCCGGCGAACCCTTACCGGAACCCATGCGGGTCTCGGCAGGCTTCTTCGTCAGCGGGTGATCAGGGTAGATGTTGATCCACACCTTGCCGCCGCGCTTGATGTAGCGCGTCATGGCAATACGTGCGGCCTCGATCTGACGGTTGGTGACATAGGCCGGCTCGAGAGCCTGGATGCCGTAGTCACCGAAGGACACCGTCGTGCCTCCCTTGGCGGCGCCGCCCCGGTTGGGGTGGTGCTGCTTGCGGAATTTCACTCGACGAGGGATCAGCATATCTCAGCCCTCCGATCCGGCCTCAGCCGCGGGGGCTTCGGCACTGTTCTCAGTATTACGGGCCTGGTCGCCGCGGCGCGGTGCGCCTTCCTGACCACGTCCGCGGCCTCCACGACCGCGCCCACGGCCGCGCGGGCCACGAGCAGCAGGAGCCTTGGCCTGCTCGGCGGCAAGCTCCTTATCGGTCATGTCGCCCTTGTAGATCCACACCTTGACGCCGATGCGTCCGAAAGTGGTGTGGGCTTCGTGAACGCCGAAGTCGATGTTCGCGCGCAGCGTGTGCAGGGGCACACGTCCTTCGCGGTAGAACTCGGAACGGCTCATCTCAGCACCGCCGAGGCGGCCGGAGCACTGCACGCGGATGCCCTTGGCACCTGCGCGCTGGGCGCTCTGGATCGCCTTGCGCATCGCGCGGCGGAAGGCCACGCGGCTGGCGAGCTGCTCGGCAACGCCCTGGGCGACGAGCTGTGCGTCGACCTCGGGATTCTTCACCTCAAGGATGTTGAGCTGAATCTGCTTGCCGGTGAGCTTTTCGAGCTGACCGCGGATACGGTCTGCTTCGGCTCCGCGACGGCCGATGACGATGCCCGGGCGTGCGGTGTGGATGTCGACGCGGACACGGTCACGCGTGCGCTCGATGTTGACCTTCGAGATGCCGGCCCGTTCGAGGCCGGTGTTCATCATCTGGCGGATCTTGACATCTTCGAGCACGTAGTCACGGTAGCGCTGCCCCGGCTTGGTCGAGTCAGCGAACCACTTCGACTTGTGATCCGTGGTGATTCCGAGTCGGAATCCATTCGGATTGATCTTCTGGCCCATTAGCGGTTCCCCTTCCGGCTCTTGCGCTGAGGCAGGTCGTCACCGCTGGCCAGGACCACTGTCACGTGGCTGGTGCGCTTCTCGATGCGGAATGCGCGACCCTGGGCACGCGGACGGAACCGCTTCATGGTCGGCCCCTCATCCACGAAGGCTTCGGAGATGACCAGTTCGTTCTCGTCGAACGCAACGCCTTCCTCGTCGGCCCGGACACGCGCATTGGCGATGCCGGAGGCCACGAGCTTGTAAATCGGATCTGATGCCGACTGTTCTGCAAACTTCAACACTGCAAGTGCTTCGGTCGCCTGCTGACCACGAATGAGGTCGATGACGCGCCGAGCCTTGCGAGGCGTAACGCGCAGGTACCGCGCCTTAGCCTTGGCTTCCATCGCTTCCTTCTCTCTTCTCTAGGATCGAAAGAGTGCCCCGCCTCAGCGGCGGCGCCCCTTGCGATCGTCCTTTTCGTGGCCACGGAACGTCCGTGTCGGTGCGAACTCGCCGAGCTTGTGTCCGACCATCGACTCAGTGATGAAGACGGGGACATGCTTGCGTCCGTCATGTACTGCGATGGTGTGTCCCAGGAAGTCCGGGATGATCATCGAGCGACGAGACCATGTTTTGATGACATTTTTGGTGTTCTTCTCGTTCTGACGAGCCACCTTCTGGAAGAGGTGTTCGTCGACGAAAGGACCCTTTTTGAGGCTACGAGGCATAAGTCAGTACTCCAATCAGCGCTTCTTGCCGGTCCGGCGACGGCGCACGATGTACTTGTCGCTCTCCTTGTTCGGCCGGCGTGTGCGGCCCTCCAACTGACCCCACGGGCTGACTGGGTGACGACCACCCGAAGTACGGCCCTCGCCACCACCATGCGGGTGGTCGATCGGGTTCATCACGACACCGCGGACGGAGGGGCGCTTGCCCTTCCAACGCATGCGGCCTGCTTTGCCCCAGCTGATGTTCGACTGCTCGGCATTGCCGACCTCGCCGACCGTTGCACGGCAGCGCGCATCGACGTTGCGGATTTCGCCCGAAGGCATCCGCAGTTGTGCGAAACGGCCGTACTTCGCCACGAGCTGCACGGACGAACCGGCAGAACGAGCGATCTTGGCACCGCCACCGGGACGCATTTCAACTGCGTGCACCACGGTGCCGACTGGGATGTTGCGCAGGGCAAGGTTGTTGCCCGGCTTGATGTCTGCACCCGGACCGGCTTCCACCTGTGCGCCCTGCTTGAGGTTCTGCGGAGCGATGATGTAGCGCTTCTCTCCGTCTGCATAGTGCAGCAGAGCGATGCGAGCCGTACGGTTCGGGTCATATTCGATGTGTGCGACCTTCGCCGGAACGCCATCTTTGTCATGGCGGCGGAAGTCGATGACACGGTACTGACGCTTGTGACCGCCGCCCTGGTGGCGGGTAGTCACGCGTCCCTGGCTGTTGCGGCCGCCGCGCTTGGGCAGCGGGCGCAGAAGCGACTTCTCCGGTGTAGACCGGGTCACTTCGACGAAGTCGGCGACCGACGAGCCACGGCGGCCCGGGGTCGTCGGCTTGTGCTTACGGATTCCCATGAGTCTTGTCCTTCTTTGACGAAGGATCGCTTAGAGCGATCCACCGAAGATGTCGATCGATCCGTCCTTGAGGGCGACAATGGCACGCTTGGTGTCCTTGCGCTTTCCCCAACCGGTGCGGGTACGGCGGCGTTTGCCCTGACGGTTCAGGGTGTTCACCTTGGCGACCTGCACATCGAAGATCGTTTCAATGGCTTGCTTGATCTCGGTCTTGTTCGAGTCCTGGTCGACGAGGAAGGTGTACTTGCCTTCGTCCATCAGGCTGTAGGTCTTCTCCGAGACGACCGGAGCGACGATGATGTCGCGCGGGTCCTTGAAGTTCAGACTCATGATGCGTCCTCCGATTTGCGGTTTCCGCTCAGGAACGCGGCCAGAGCTGCCTCGGTGAACACGATGTCATCGGCGAGCAGCACATCATAGGTGTTGAGCTGATCGGAGGTGAGCACGTGAACGTGGGGCAGGTTGCGCACGCTCAGGTAGGTGAGCTCGTCGTCACGCTCGAGCACCACGAGAGTGTTCTTGCGCTCGGACAGGCCGGCC
Source organism: Brevibacterium pigmentatum (assembly GCF_011617465.1). Taxonomy (NCBI): domain Bacteria; kingdom Bacillati; phylum Actinomycetota; class Actinomycetes; order Micrococcales; family Brevibacteriaceae; genus Brevibacterium; species Brevibacterium pigmentatum. The sequence goes on along the minus strand of NZ_CP050153.1, from coordinate 1,173,570 downwards.
AGTGCGGCCTTCGCCTGCTTGGTCGACGGGGCGTCGCCGGTGACCAGGTTCTTCATCACGAAGACCTGATCGAGGCGTGCACGATCAGACAGGGCTCCGCGCAGAGCGGCGGCCTTCATCTTCTTGGGGGTCCGCTGCGAGTAGTCGCGCGGGACCGGTCCGTGCACGATTCCACCGCCGTTGTACTGAGGAGCGCGGATCGAACCCTGGCGGGCGTTGCCGGTTCCCTTCTGACGGTAGGGCTTGCGACCGCCACCGCGGACTTCGGAGCGGGTCTTCGTCTTGTGCGTACCCTGACGGGCCGCAGCCAGCTGTGCAACGACGACCTGGTGGATCAGGGGCACGTTGGTCGGCACGCCGAAGACCTCGGCGGGCAGATCAACCGAGCCGGCCTTGGCACCAGCGGCATCGATGACGTCGACTGTCTTGACATCAGTCATTACGTTCAGGCCTCCTTCACGGCCGAGCGAACGAGGACGACTCCACCCTTGGGGCCGGGAACGGCACCCTTGATGAGCAGGAAGTTGTTCTCGTTGTCCACGGCGTGGATCGTGAGGTTCTGGGTGGTGTGCTTGACAGCGCCCATACGGCCGGCCATGCGCATACCCTTGAACACGCGACCAGGTGTCGCGGCTCCGCCGATCGAACCTGGCTTGCGGTGATTGCGGTGCTGACCGTGGGAGGCGCCGACACCGGCGAAGCCGTGACGCTTCATAACACCGGCGGTGCCCTTGCCCTTGGTCTTCGCGGTCACATCGACCTTGATTCCGGCTTCGAACGTGTCGACGCCGAGTTCCTGGCCGAGCTCGTAGTCAGCAGCGTCTGCAGTGCGCAGTTCGACGAGGTGACGGCGCGGGGTCACGCCGGCCTTCTCGAAGTGGCCTGCGGTCGGCTTGTTGACCTTGCGAGGATCGATCTCGCCGAACGCGATCTGCACAGCGGGGTAACCATCGGTTTCCTCGTTGCGGACCTGAGTTACGACGTTGTTTCCGGTGGCCACAACGGTCACCGGCACGAGGTTGTTCTGCTCATCCCAGACCTGGGTCATGCCCAGTTTGGTTCCCAGCAGGCCCTTGACCTTGCTGGTGGTCGGGAGAGCGGATGAACGAGTGTTCGCCATTGCTGCCTCCCTTAGAGCTTGATCTCGATGTTGACGTCGTCAGCGAGGTCGAGACGCATCAGCGAGTCGACTGCCTTCGGCGTCGGGTCGACGATGTCGATCAGACGCTTGTGCGTGCGCATTTCGAAATGCTCACGGCTGTCCTTGTACTTGTGCGGCGAACGGATGACGCAGTAAACGTTCTTCTCCGTTGGCAACGGCACGGGGCCCACAACAGTCGCACCTGCGCGAGTGACGGTGTCCACGATCTTGCGTGCAGCACTGTCAATCACAGCGTGGTCGTACGACTTGAGCCGAATGCGGATCTTCTGTCCCGCCATGGCGTCGTCTCTTTCTTTAGTTGCTTCCGGCCATCAACTCGCAGAGACCTGAAAGCTCTCTGCCGTCTGTGCCGGCTGACCATGACCGACCCCCGAGGTCGGGCGTGTCGGCTGTTCCTGACGGAGAAATTCTCACTTCTCCCCCAAGTGCCGACGGCGCTTCTACTCATTGGCTGCTCGGTCCGAACCCGCATGGTGCAGATTCATCGATCCGATAGTGTTTCGGGCTGTTCGCGGTATCACTACCGCAGTGCAGGGGCCAACGCCCAAAACGCAACTTCACTATCTTGTCATAGAGCGCTTCACCCGCGCAATTCCGGGAACGGTGCCTGTGAGGGAACTCTCAAGGACTGCGTCGGTTCGTTTCGAACCCGCTTACCATCCGGCAGCCCTCGGCAACTCCCCCACCTGCATCAGCCGCCCGGACACCGACTCGTGCTGATCGGGCATGCAGAAGGGGCCGCAGCTCCGAAGAGCTGCGGCCCCTGCCTGTGGTACTCAGTGAGTCAGATCAGGCGTTGATCTTGGTGACTCGACCGGCGCCGACGGTACGTCCACCCTCGCGGATGGCGAAGCGGAGGCCGTCCTCCATGGCGATCGGCTGGATGAGCTCGACCGACATGTCGGTGTTGTCGCCGGGCATGACCATCTCGGTGCCCTCAGGCAGCGTGATGACGCCGGTGACGTCCGTGGTCCGGAAGTAGAACTGCGGACGGTAGTTCGAGTAGAACGGGTTGTGACGTCCGCCCTCGTCCTTGCTCAGGATGTAGACCTGGGCTTCGAACTTGGTGTGCGGGGTGATCGAACCCGGCTTCACGATGACCTGACCGCGCTCCACGTCTTCGCGCTTGGTTCCGCGAAGCAGCAGACCGACGTTCTCACCTGCACGGGCATCCGGCAGGGTCTTGCGGAACATCTCGATGGCGGTGACGGTCGTCTTGGACGACTTCTCCTTGATGCCGACGATTTCGATTTCGTCGTTCGGCAGGAGGACGCCGCGCTCGACACGACCGGTGACGACGGTTCCACGACCGGTGATCGTGAAGACGTCCTCAACGGGCATGAGGAACGGCTTGTCGACGTCGCGCTCCGGCTCCGGAACGTTCTCATCGACGGCAGCCATGAGATCCTGGACGCTCTTGACCCACTTCTCGTCGCCTTCCAGCGCCTTGAGAGCGGACACAGGAATGACCGGAGCGTTGTCTCCGTCGAACTCCTGGCTCGAGAGCAGGTCGCGAACCTCGAACTCAACGAGCTCGAGGAGCTCTTCGTCGTCGACCATGTCGGACTTGTTCAGCGCGCACACGATGTAGGGAACGCCGACCTGACGGGCGAGCAGGACGTGCTCACGAGTCTGGGGCATCGGACCGTCGGTGGCGGCGACAACGAGGATCGCACCGTCCATCTGAGCGGCACCCGTGATCATGTTCTTCACGTAGTCGGCGTGGCCCGGGGCATCGACGTGTGCGTAGTGACGCTTCTCCGTCTGGTACTCAACGTGCGAGACGTTGATGGTGATGCCGCGCTCCTTCTCCTCAGGTGCGTTGTCGACCTGGTCGAAGGCGCGAGCCTCGTTGAGATCCGGGTACTGATCCGCCAGGACCTTGGTGATCGCAGCGGTCAGGGTGGTCTTTCCGTGGTCAACGTGGCCGATGGTGCCGATGTTGACGTGCGGCTTAGTCCGTTCGAAACTAGCCTTTGCCACTGGGTTCCTCCTCGTGGTTGTCAAAAGATATGCGGTTCATATCTTAGACCTTTTGTTGGTTATCTTTCATTCCGGCGATCATGTTCTTGATCACCGGGGCGACCGGAATTCGGAGATTACTCTCCGCCGCGCACCTTTTGGATGATCTCCTCGGCAACAGCCTTCGGGACCTCCGCATAGCTGGAGAAAGTCATCGAGTACACCGCACGGCCCTGGGTCTTCGACCGCAGATCACCGATGTAACCGAACATCTCCGAGAGCGGGACCACAGCCTTGACGACCTTCACACCGGAAGCATCGTCCATCGACTGAATCTGTCCACGCCGGGAATTCAGGTCGCCGATGACGTCACCCATGTATTCCTCAGGGGTACGCACCTCGACGTCCATGACCGGTTCGAGAAGAACCGGATTCGCCCGCTGGACGGCCTCCTTGAAGACCATCGAACCGGCGATCTTGAATGCCATCTCCGAAGAGTCGACATCGTGGTAGGCACCATCGACCAGAGTGGCCTTGACACCGACCATGGGGTAACCGGCCAGGGCACCGAGCTGCATGGCGTCCTGGATGCCGGCGTCGACGCTCGGAATGTACTCGCGCGGAACACGTCCGCCCGTGATGGCATTCTCGAACTCATAAATCGTATCGCCTTCGACCTCGAGAGGCTCGAAGGTGACCTGGACCTTCGCGAACTGTCCCGATCCACCCGTCTGCTTCTTGTGGGTGTAGTCGTACTTCTCGACAGTGCGACGGATGGTCTCACGGTAGGCGACCTGCGGCTTGCCGACGTTCGCCTCGACCTTGAACTCGCGACGCATCCGGTCGACGAGGATGTCGAGGTGCAGCTCGCCCATTCCGCGGATGACTGTCTGACCGGTCTCCTCGTCAAGCTCGACCTGGTAGGTCGGGTCTTCCTTGACGAACTTCTGGATGGCCGACGACAGCTTCTCCTGGTCGCTCTTGGTCTTCGGCTCGATGGCCACGGAGATCACAGGCTCCGGGAAGGTCATCGATTCGAGAGCGATCGGGTTGGCCGGGTCGCTGAGCGTGTCGCCCGTCGTGGTCTCCTTGAGACCGATGAAGGCGTAGATATGGCCGGCGAAGGCCTCTTCGACAGGGTTCTCCTTGTTGGAGTGCATCTGGAAGAGCTTGCCGACGCGCTCCTTCTTGCCCGACGAGGTGTTGAGCACCTGATCGCCGGACTTCACGTGACCGGAGTACACGCGCACATAGGTCAGCGATCCGAAGAACGGGTGCGAGGCGACCTTGAAGGCCAGAGCCGAGAACGGCTCCTCCGTCGAAGGCTTGCGGGTCAGCTCCTCTTCGTCGTTGCTCGGGTTGTGTCCGATCATCGGAGGCACATCGAGCGGTGAGGGGAGGTAGTCGATGACCGCGTTGAGCATGGGCTGCACGCCCTTGTTCTTGTACGCGGAACCGCACATGACCGGGAAAGCCTCGGACTTGATGACGAGTTCACGGATGCCGGCCTTGATGTCAGCGGTCGTGAGCTCTTCGCCCTCGAGGTACTTCTCCATGAGCTCCTCCGAGCTCTCGGCGACGTCCTCGACGAGCTGCGCACGGTACTGAACAGCCTTGTCCTTGAGACCCTCGGGGATCTCGATCTCGGTGATGTCCTGACCCATCTTGGTCTCGTCGGGCCAGATGTAGGCCGTCATCTCGAGCAGGTCGACGACACCGGCGAATTCGCTTTCGGCACCGATGGGCAGCTGGATGACCAGCGGCTTCGCGCCGAGGCGCTCCTTGATGGTGTCGACGGTGAAGTAGAAGTCAGCACCGAGCTTGTCCATCTTGTTGACGAAGCAGACACGCGGAACGTCGTACTTGTCGGCCTGACGCCACACGGTCTCCGACTGGGGCTCAACGCCCTCCTTGCCGTCGAACACGGCAACGGCACCGTCGAGGACGCGCAACGAACGCTCGACCTCGACCGTGAAGTCAACGTGACCGGGGGTGTCGATGATGTTGATCTGGTTGTTGTCCCAGTAGCAGGTCGTCGCGGCCGACGTGATCGTGATGCCGCGCTCCTTCTCCTGGTCCATCCAGTCCATGGTGCCGGCGCCGTCGTGGGTCTCGCCCATCTTGTAGTTCACGCCGGTGTAGAAGAGGATGCGTTCGGTCGTAGTGGTCTTACCGGCATCGATGTGGGCCATGATGCCGATATTACGGACCTTGTTCAGGTCGCTGAGCACGTCAAGTGCCACGGTGTCTCTCTCTCAATCGATGATTTGCTCGACTCCCCTGTGTCGCCGGACGGCAGTACTCGCGGACGAGGTCCGCCGACCGGCGCACAGGGCAGGCGATTACCAGCGGTAGTGGGCGAAGGCCTTGTTGGACTCGGCCATCTTGTGGGTGTCCTCGCGGCGCTTGACTGCTGCACCGAGGCCGTTGCCGGCATCGAGGATCTCATTCATGAGGCGTTCGGTCATGGTCTTCTCACGGCGCTGGCGGGAGTATCCCACGAGCCACCGCAGAGCCAGGGTGGTCGAACGAGCCGGACGAACATCAATCGGCACCTGGTAGGTCGCACCGCCGACACGGCGGGAGCGGACCTCGAGCGACGGACGGATGTTGTCGAGAGCCTTCTTCAGGTTGACAACGGGATCGTTGCCGTTCTTCTCGCGGGTGCCTTCGAGGGCACCGTAGACGATACGCTCTGCGGTCGAGCGCTTGCCGTCGAGCAGGATCTTGTTGATCAGCTGCGTGACGAGCGGTGAGCTGAAGACCGGGTCAACGACGATCGGTCGCTTGGGTGCAGGACCTTTACGTGGCATTACTTCTTCTCCCTCTTCGCACCGTATTTGCTGCGGGCCTGCTGGCGACCCTTGACGCCCTGGGTGTCGAGCGAACCGCGGACGATCCGGTAGCGAACACCGGGCAGATCCTTGACGCGGCCACCGCGCACGAGCACGATCGAGTGCTCCTGCAGGTTGTGTCCCTCGCCCGGGATGTAGGCGGTCACCTCGATCTGGCTCGAAAGCTTGACACGAGCGACCTTGCGAAGAGCCGAGTTCGGCTTCTTGGGGGTAGTGGTGTACACACGGGTGCACACTCCACGACGCTGCGGGCTGCCCTTGAGGGCAGGAGCGTCCGATCCTGCTGTATTGACATGCCGTCCCTTGCGGACGAGCTGTTGGATTGTCGGCACTAAGCGTTCTCCATTTGCTTCTCGATAGACCTAATTCCCAATGTCGGCCACGACCGCAGTCGTCTCTGTGAACCGTGGGACATATCCGACCGGACACCGGGTGAAGCTCGGCTCCCGATGCCAGTAACCACGCGAGTCGTCGGCCCCTGCGCCCGGGTGTGTCGCAAGGACACGGAAGCGCAACGACGACTTCTCGGCGGCCTGCATCGCCGACTTCTCTCAGGGATTCCGGGCCTCACAGAACACCCGGCAGGATCGATCGACGACGCAGTAAACACAATCAGTCGCCTACCAGAATATCTCTCTCGAGCACGTCTGGTCAAAATGGCGATCATCCATCGTACCGCGCCCCGCCGCGGAAATCACGCGGCACCGCCCATGCCCGAGGAACCACCCGTCTCACCTCGGGCGACGCGCACCCGAGGCGGGCCCCGCAACCGCCGTCGGATCGCAGCGGCCACGCAATCGCAGTTCCGGCGGCTCGGGTCGGCCGCCTCGGCGAGGGTTCACCGAATCTTTCCTTGACTCATTCAAAAGAAGCAGGCATTCTGGTGCTGTGAACGGGACGAAGCATGAACACGACGAAGACGCTGCCGCTGCTCTGCGGCAGACGTCGCTGCGTGTGACGAAACAGCGGGTCGCAGTGCTCGATGCCGTGCGGGACCATCCGCATGCCGACACCGACACCGTGATCCGTTCCGTCCGCGAATCGCTGCCGACGGTCTCACACCAGGCCGTCTACGATTCGCTCCACACTCTCACCGAGGTGGGGCTCGTCCGCTGCATCCAGCCTTCGGGCTCTGTGGCTCGGTACGAGCGTCGCATCGGGGACAACCATCACCATATGGTGTGCCGATCGTGCAGTCTCATCGTCGATGTCGACTGCACTGTCGGACAGGCGCCGTGCCTGACTCCGTCTTACGATGCCGGCTTCATCATCGAACATGCCGAAGTGACGTTCTGGGGCCTGTGCCCCGACTGCGCGGCCGCCGGTGCTCAGCCGACCGGCGGCGATCAGTTCTCGGCCGTGTGATTCCCGGCTTCCGTTCACCACCACCCGTCTTCTCCCGAGGACACGACTATGCCCTTTCTGCGAGGGTTGCCCATCCCGTCATCCGAGTCGTCGAATGCGACTCGACTGTGAAAGGACCACGATGACCCAGACGACCACCGGCGGCTGCCCGGTCGCCCACACTTCCACGGAGCCGTCGACGGCGCCGGATTCCGACCAGCTGGTCAACCCCGTCCAGGGTGATGCCAACGCTCAGTGGTGGCCCAACCGCCTCAACCTCAAGATCCTTGCCAAGGGTCAGCCGGCACGTGACCCCATGGATCCCGACTTCGACTACGACGCGGAGTTCAACAGCCTCGACTACTATCAGCTCAAGGCCGACATCGAAGCCCTGCAGAAGGACAACCAGGGCTGGTGGTCCGCTGACTTCGGACACTATGGTCCGTTCATGATCCGCATGGCCTGGCACTCGGCCGGCACCTACCGTGTGCAGGACGGCCGCGGAGGCGGCGGCGAAGGTCAGCAGCGCTTCGCTCCGCTGAACTCCTGGCCCGACAACGTCTCGCTCGACAAGGCCCGCCGCCTGCTGTGGCCGGTGAAGAAGAAGTACGGCAAGAAGATCTCCTGGGCAGACCTCTTCATCCTCGCCGGAAACGTCGCACTCGAGTCGATGGGCTTCAAGACCTTCGGCTTCGCCGGCGGTCGCAAGGACGTCTGGGAACCCGACAACGACGTGTACTGGGGCTCCGAGAGCGAGTGGCTGGGCACCGACAAGCGCTACGTGGGCAACCGCGAGCTGCAGAAGCCCCTGGCTGCGACCACCATGGGACTCATCTACGTCAACCCCGAAGGCCCCGAAGGCGAGCCCGATCCGCTCAAGGCCGCGATCGACATCCGCGAGACCTTCGGACGGATGGCCATGAACGACGAGGAGACCGTCGCTCTCATCGCCGGTGGACACACCTTCGGCAAGACGCACGGTGCCGGCCCCGAATCGCACAAGGGCGCCGATCCGGAGGCCGCCCCGCTCGAAGAGCAGGGCCTGGGCTGGAAGTCCGACTTCGGCACGGGACAGGGCAACGACTCGATCGGCTCGGGCATCGAGGTCACCTGGACCTACCACCCGACCCGGTGGGACAACGAGTTCTTCCACATCCTCTTCGCCTACGAGTGGGAGGTCTTCGAGAACGAGGGCGGTCACCTGCAGTGGCGTCCCAAGGACGGCGGCGGGGACGACATGGTCCCGATGGCCCAGGGCGACGGACGCCGCGAGCCCCGCATGCTCACCACCGACCTGTCGCTGCGCTTCGATCCCATCTACGAGAAGATCTCCCGCCGCTTCAAGGACGACCAGAAGGCATTCGAGGACGCCTTCGCCCGCGCCTGGTTCAAACTCACCCACCGCGATATGGGCCCGGCGACCCGTTACCTCGGCCCCGAGGCTCCGACCGAGGAGCTCATCTGGCAGGACCCGGTCCCGGCCGGCACCCCGCTCGATGACGCCGGCCTCGAAGCCGTCAAGGCCGCTGTCCGTGAGTCCGGTCTGACCGTCTCGCAGCTCGTATCGACGACCTGGGCCGCCGCGTCGTCCCACCGCGTCTCGGATATGCGCGGCGGAGTGAACGGCGGTCGTCTGCGCCTCGAACCGCAGCGCAGCTGGGAGGCCAACGAGCCTGCCAAGCTCGCCGAGGTGCTCCCGGTACTCGAGGGCATCGCCGAGTCCACCGGAGCATCGTTTGCCGATGTGCTGGCGATCGCCGGTGCCGTCGGCATTGAGTCCGCTGCCGCTGCGGCCGGTCACCCGGTTACGGTTCCGGTCTCCACGGGTCGCGGCGACGCCACCCAGGAGCAGACCGATGTCGACTCGTTCAGCTACCTCGAGCCGACCCACGACGGCTTCCGGAACTACCTCACCGAGGGCCTTCCGCTCAAGGCCGAGTACCTCCTGCTCGACAAGGCCAGCCTGCTGGGTCTGACCCCGCCCGAGCTCACGGTCCTCATCGGCGGACTCCGCGTCCTCGGCGTGAACTACGAGGACTCCGAGCTCGGTGTCTTCACCGACCGGCCCGGAGAGCTGACGAACGACTTCTTCGTCAATCTGCTCGAGCTCGGCAACGTCTGGAAGCCCGTCGGGCCGTCCGAGACCGCCAACGTCTACGAGTGCTACTCCCCCGAGGGCGAGAAGCTGTGGACCGGCAGCCGAATCGACCTGCTGTTCGGCGCGAACTCCGAGCTACGCGCGATCGCCGAAGTCTACGGCTCCGACGACGCGAACGGAAAGTTCGTCGCCGACTTCGTCAAGGCCTGGACGAAGCTCGTCGAAGCCGACCGCTTCGACCTCAAGCGCTGATCCAGCGACGGTCGCCGAGGTGACCGACGCGTCAGGATGACGATGCCCCCACCGATCGGTGGGGGCATCGTCATTGCTGCGCTGATATCAGCAGCGTTCACTCGTCCCGGTTGAGCACGGCGAATCCGGTGAAGATCTGGTCGAAGTGCGTGACGGCTGCGTTCTCGATCGTCGTCTCGTCGGTGCGTGCGGAGGTGGTGTCAGCGCTCGCGTCCGATCCGTCGGAGTCGGAGGCGCTGCCGTCCGAGCTGGATCCATCGGAGCTGGACCCGTCGGAGGAGTCCCCGGAGTCGGTGCTGCCGTTCTGGTTTCCCGGCATTCCGTTGGACTGTCCGCCGGGCATGCCTCCGCCGTCGGACTGTCCGCCGCCGTCCTGAGCACCGCCCTGTTGGCCGCCCATTCCGCCGGGTCCGTTCTGGCCTCCCGGGCCCTGGCTCGTTCCCGAATCATTCGACGCTGTTGCCGCCGATACCCCGATCGCTCCCCCGGCGAGACCGCCGACGACGAACAGGGCCGAACCGGCGAGCACCGCCGGGACGAGCGGGACTCTCCGCTTCTGCTTCCGCGGTCCTGCGGTGCTGCCGAACGGTGTACTCTGCGCAGACTGTTCGTAGGGGTTCACCCACGGCCGCGGTCCGGCCGAACTCTCCGGCTGTGGAACGGCTGCCGAGCGATTGGTTCGGTCGGACCATCCGTTCGCACTGCCCTGGACGGTCGGATCCGATTGCATTACCCAGCTGGGGCCGGCGTGGGGGTCTGTCGCGCCCTGGACATTCCCCTGGGACTCGCATGGCTTTCCGTGCGGTGCATCGCCTCGCATGTCCCTCTGCGCGGCGGTGCTGGCCGCGGGGTCCGCAGCCGTTGTGGGGTCCGGGGATGGCGTCGTACTCCCCGCGCTGTCGTGGTCCCGGGTGGCGTCGCGGTCGGGGTTGTGGTTCTCGGTCATGGAATCTCCTCTGGTTGTCAGTGATTCCACTTTCGGTCCCTGCGCTGTAGCCCTTCCCAGTCGTGCCTGTGACCAGCCTGTGCGATTCGGCTCAGGCAACGGGCAGGCGCAGTTCGAAGGTCGTCCCTGCCTCCGTGCTCGACATCGAAATGCTGCCGTGCATGAGATCGACGAGACCCGAGGCGATCGCCAGCCCCAGCCCGGAGGAACCTCCCTTGGCTCCGTCCTGCCGTGCCCGCGAGGGATCCCCACGCACGAAGCGGTCGAAGACTCGGTCTCGAATCTCTGGCGGAATGCCCTGACCGTCGTCACTGATGCGGATCGACACGACGTCGCTCGGCAGCTGCCCCGACACCGGTTTACGCATCGCCTGCGCCTCGACGTGCACGGTGGTGCCCGGGGGCGTATGCACGCAGGCGTTCGTGAGCACGATCGACACGACCCGACGGACCTGGTCAGCCGCTCCGCGCACCTCGAGGGCCTCCGGTGGCACGTCGAGGGAGATCCTGTGGTCGGGATTGACCACATGGGCATCCTCGACGAGTTCGACGAGCAGGGAAGAGACGTCGACGGTGTCCTCCCTCGTCGGCTGACGACCGGCCTCGAGTCGGGCGAGGAGAAGGAGATCATCGACGAGGGAGGACATCCGCATCGCTCCGGAATCGATCTTGCCCAAGGAGGTGGTCACCTCGTCGGGCAGATCATCACGGTACGGACGGGTGAGGTCGGCCCAGCCGCGGATCGTCGCGATCGGCGTGCGCAGCTCGTGGGAGGCATCGGCGACGAAGCGGCGCATCTGCTCCGTGCCCCGGTAGCGCTCGTCGAGGGCGGTCCCGACATGGTCGAGCATCCGATTGACCGCGGCCCCGACATCGCCGACCTCGGTGCCGGGAATCGCGAGTTCCGGCGGTACGCGCAGCGCGAGCTCGGGCTTTCCGGCACTGAGCTCGAGGTCCGTGACCTCACGCGCGGTGCGGGCGACGTCCCTGAGATCACGCAGCTGGCGGTGGATGATCACGGCCATGAGACCGGCGGTGATGAGGACGCCGATGAGAACGACGACCGAGGTCGTCCATGCGGTACGATCCAACGCGGCATCGACGCTGCCCTGTGGAACCCCGTAGACGGTCCTCGTTCCGTTTTCTTCGAAGGACACGACTCGATAGACGCCGAAGCCGGGCACACGCACGGATTCGTGGCTGGCCTCGCTGGTCCCGGGCTCGACCGACAGCAGAGCCTCGATCGCATCCGACGACAGAGACCGGGGACGGTTCAGCCCGGCCTCGGCGATGAGCCCCTCTCCCCCGCCGCCGGAGTCGACGACGGCGAGCGCGCCGTCACCGACTCCCGGCTGGAAGAGGAAACGCAGAGCCGAGTCGACCGCCGACGTCGATTCGGTGCCAGGGCCCGCGCCCGGACCCGAACCAGGTCCACCGCTGCGCGCATGCGAGGCCATCGACGTCAGCTGCTCGTCGAGGTCGGACATCAGAGAGGTGCGCACACTCACCCACGAGGCTGCGCCGATTCCGGCACCGACGAGCAGAAGCACGAGGCCGGCGAGGACGATGAGCCTCGTCTGCAGCCGCCACCGCCGCAGTCTCACTGTTCCGCCCGCAGGATGTAGCCCGCCCCGCGCTTCGTGTGGAAGAGGTTCGGCAGGTGCGGGAACGGCGCGTCGATCTTCTTCCGCAGGTAGGACACGTAGAGTTCGACGATGTTTCCGTTGCCGCCGAAGTCGTAGTCCCAGACTCGGTCGAGGACCTGCGCCTTCGACAGGACCGCCCGAGGATTGCGCATGAACAGAAGCAGCACCTCGAATTCACGGGCGGTGAGTTCGATCGGCTGGCCGGCACGGGTGACTTCATGCGAACGCTCGTCGAGTTCGAGGTCGCCGACGCGCAGCACATCCTCGTCGTCAGCCGGTCCCGCCGGGACGCTGCGCCGCAGCCGAGCTTCGATCCGTGCGATGACCTCGTCGAGGTTGAACGGCTTCGTCACATAGTCGTCCCCGCCGAGGCGGAGGCCGGTGAGGCGGTCATCGACCTCATCCCTTGCGGAGAGGAAGACCACCGGGGTGTCGATGCCCTCTCCCCTGACCTTCTCGATGACGGCGAAACCGTCGAGGTCGGGCAGCATCACGTCGAGGACGATCGCGTCGAAGTGCTCGCTGCGGGCCAGCGCCACTGCCTCACGTCCCGTACCGACCCCCTCGGCCTCCCACCCGCGAACCCTGCAGGCCATGACGAGGAGCTCGGCGAGGTTCGCTTCGTCGTCGACGATGAGGATTCGTGCCGGCGGGTTCTCTGGCGGAGTCATAGATCGATTATCCCCTCAACCTGCGCTGAGATCGTAGAGCGAAACGGAGTCGACGGTCGTCGCCTCATAGTTCGACTCGACCCAGCTCGCGATCTGAGACGAGGCGGAGTCCGAGTCCCCTCCGCCGGGGCCCTGACCACCGCCGGAACCCGATCCGATGTAGTAGTGGATCTTGCCTTCGGACACGAGCTGCTTGAACTCGGCGAGGGTCGGCGAAGGATCGGTGCCGTTGAAGCCGCCGATCGCCATCACGGGTTCTTCGAGCGAGAGCTGGTATCCCGCTGCCTGGTTCGCTCCCGTCGTCGCAGCCACCCAGGTATAGTCCGAAGCATCCTGCTCGAGCAGCTGTGTGAGTTCGTCCGAGGGGTCGGAGGCGCCCAGCAGACCGCCCATTCCGCCTCCGCCGCCGGCGCCGCCGGGCATCCCACCGGTGCCGCCCCTGCCGGCTTCGGAATTGCCTGCCCCGCCGGGCGTGCCATCCGTGCCGCCGCCCGGCCCGGCTCCTCCGCCGGGCATTCCGCCACCGCCGGGTCCGCCGCCCATGCCCGAGCTCGTGCCGGCGATCGTGACGATCGATCCCTGCGTCGTCCCGGCGATCGTGCGCACGGCCAGCTGAGCCGGAATCGCGGCGCTGCCGAGAACGGCCAGCGCGACGAGCAACGAGGCGAGCGCCGTGCCGATTTGCCGGTGCGCGGTGACGATGAGAACCAGAGCGCCGAGGATCGAGACGATGAGCACGCACCAGCGCAGGATGCCCGGAATCCCGGTCATCTCCGAGCTGATGGTGAACTGCCACGCCCCGGTAAGCGCCCAAGCCACTGCCAGCAGCAAACGCGGGAGGAATCCGTCACGAGCGAGCAGCACGGCGACGGCGAGGCCGATGACGGCGGCGATCGCGGGAATGAGCGCGACCGTGTAGTACTCGTGGACGATCCCGTTCATATTCGACAGCACGAGCCACGTGACGATCAGCCACGCACCCCACATGAGCAGTCCCGCACCGAGGCTGCCGGTGCCGTTTGCGCCGGACGCGCGGACCGCCCGGTCGTCGTCGGCGACGGCATTCGGCTTCCGTGTCCGGCTCGGAGCGCTCCCGACCGTGACGGACCGGTCCGTGTCTGTAGGGACACGGCGACGACGGGCCGCCTCGGCGAGGATGAGGAGAACGATCGTGACGGCCAGCAGGAACAGGGCGGTGGGCAGGAACCACGAGACCTGCTGGCCGAAGCTGCCGGTGAACAGCCGGGTGATGCCTGTTTCGCCCCATCCGCTGCCCTGACCGCCGCCTCCGCCGCCGACCGACCCGGTCTCATTGCCGGTCAGCCGCCCGAACCCGTTGTAGCCGAAGGTGAGTTCGAGGAACGAATTCGACTGCGAACCTCCGACATAAGGGCGGGAGCCCGCGGGAGTGAGCTCGACGAGGGCGATCCACCATCCCGCGCTGAGCACCATCGAGGCGATCGGAACGAGCAGCCACAGCAGGCGGCGTGGCCAGGAGGTGCGCGCGAAGAGCACCCATGCCACAGCGAGACCGGGGACGATGAGGAGGACCTGGAACTGTTTGGTCAGGAACCCCAAGCCGAGGCAGACCCCGGCGAGGACGAGCCAAAGTGCCACCGTGCGTGCGGATCCGCGGGCACCGGTCTCGGCCGAATTAACGCCGCGGCGCCCGTGCACCGCCCGCAGGGCATGCTGGGTCGCCACGACCGCGCTGATCATCAGGGTCACGAGCAGCGCGTCCGGATTGTTGAACCGGAACATCAGCGCCGCTACCGGGGAGACCGCGAAGATCACGCCGGCCACCAGCGCGGCAGCCTTCTCGAGGCGCGATCCGACGTGGGATCTCAGGCTCAGTCGCACCGAATGGACGATGAGGAGTACGCTCACCCCAGCCAGGAGCACCTGCGGCAGGAGCATCGAGAGCGAGGAGAAGCCGAAGACGCGAGCGCTCAGCGCCATGAGCCACAGAGCGGCCGGGGGTTTGTCGACGGTGATCGCGTTCGCCGAGTCGAGCGAGCCGAAGAGGAAGGCTTCCCAATTCTCCGAACCGGCTTGGACAGCCGCCGCGTAGAAGAAGTTCGCCCACCCGTTGGCGCTGAGGTTGACGAGGTAGGCGGCGATCGTGCCGAGAGTGAGGACGGTGAGTGTGATCGGATACCAGTATCGCCTCATGCCGAGACCTCCTGACGGGTTCGGCGTGCGAACACCCATGTGCGCATGAGTGCGAAACGGACCACAGTCGCGGCGAGGTTGGCCACCGTGAGCACGGCGAGTGTCCCGAGACTCGCCCACGCGCCGGTGAAGCTCTCGGCCACAGCCAGCCCTGCCGAGGTGAAAGCCAGGCACAAGCCGAAGGCCGCCAGTCCCTTGAGCTGGGAGGTCAGGCGTCGGTGCGGGGACCGGACTCCGAAGGTGTGACTGCGGTTGAGCGCCGTATTGGCCACCGTCGACAAGAGCAGGGCGATGACGTTCGCCGCGGCGGCGGAGGCGACCTGCGAGCTGAAGAGGAAGATCGTCGCGTAGAGGACGGTGCTGATGAGTCCGACGTCGATGAAGTGGAGGATCTGGGCTCCGGTGTTCGGTGCCGGCGGCTCGGTCGAAGCCGGGACCCGGCCGCCACGGCGCAGACGCACGATGCCCTTGATGTCCTTCCACGCCGTGCTGACCACATCGACTGAGGAATCCGGGTCGTCGAATTAGTCGGTGTCGAACTCGTGGATGCGGTACCCCGCCCACTCGGCGCGAGCGAGCAGCTCCGTGTCGAAGAACCACTCGTTGTCCTTTACCTGCGGAAGCAACTCCTGTGCCGCACGGTTCGACATCGCTTTGAAGCCGCATTGGGCGTCACTGAACCCGACTCCGAGGCTGAGCTTGAGCAGTCGGTTGTAGCAGCGGGAGATGATCTCGCGTCTGATGCCGCGTTCGATCTCGAGACCCGGATGCAGCCGCGACGCGATGGCGACATCAGCCAGTCCCGAACGGATCACCTCGACCATCGGTTCGAGGACTCGGATGTCGGTGGCGAGATCGACGTCCGTATAAGCGACGATATCCGCTGTCGACGCCTGCCACACCCGGGACAGTGCGCGCCCGCGTCCTTTCTGCTCGAGCCGCACGTATTCGACGTTCGGGTGTTCGGCCGCCAGGGTCGCGGCGATGATGGGAGTCTTATCGGTGCTCGCATTGTCGGCGATGATGATCGTGACGTCGATCCCGGGTCCGGTGCCGGCGGCGAGGAGCGTCTCGACCGAGGAGGTCAGGGTCGCCTCCTCGTCATAGACCGGGACGACGAGGTCGACGGTCGTCGTGGATCGGAGGGACGGGGACCCTGGGTGCGCTGCGGGCTGGCTCCCGGCGCTGCTCTCGTATTTCATGGGGACCACGTTCGCGTCCCCGCCTAGGGCCAGCATCGGTCGCAGCTGTGGCCCGGCTGTGGACATGACGTGACAGACCGCCCTGTCCGGCCGCCTTGGCGAAAGGCCGAGTCCGTGCGGGTGACTCCCGCTACACTGGGGGCCATGGCCGATGATGACTCCTCTCCCCCGAAGCGCAGGATCCGTGCCTCCGACAAGGACCGTGACGAGGTCCTCTCCGTGATCACGGAGGCGGTGACGAACGGACGTCTCGACCCCGAGGAGACCGCGCAGCGTCAGGACGACGCCATCTCCGCGAAGTTCCTCGACGACCTCATGCCGCTCATCGACGATCTGCCGGAAGGCCACCGACTCCACCAGAGGCTCGCCCGGCAGACCGGACACGGGCAGGACGCCGGTCCGGGATCGGCCCTGCAGCGACAAGGTTCGACCGAGCTCAGCCCGGCCGCCGACCCGGGGTCCGCCCCTCCCGCGAACTCAGTGGCCATCTTGTCCGGTCGTGAGCTCGACGTGGCTCCCGGCACCGCGCAGGTCACCACCTATGCGCTCATGGGCGGAGACAATATCGACCTCTGCGCGGTCATGGGCCCCGGAGTGACGGTCGAATTGACCTCCTACTCGATGTGGGGCGGCAACGACATCTACGTCCCGCCGGGCGTCCGCGTCCGTGACGAGACGATCAACATCATGGCGGGCAATGAGGTCCGTCAGTCTGCGCGTGGAGACGGATCGAACGGCACCGTCGTCCTCAAGGGCTTCTCACTCATGGCCGGACACGATGTCCATCTGGCAAAAGGCTACCGAGCAAAGGATCAGGGTCAACTGGAATGAAGATCGGTGTACTGACTTCGGGCGGAGACTGCCCGGGACTCAATGCTGTCATCCGTGGCATCGTCCGCAAGGGAATCCGCACGCACAACGCCTCGTTCATCGGCATCCGCGACGGCTGGCGAGGTCTGCTCGACGACGACATGTTCGATATGACGATGCTCGATGTGCGCGGCCTCTCCGGCCGTGGCGGCACCATCCTCGGCACCTCCCGCACTCACCCCTATGAGGACGGCGGTCCCGAGCGCATGCGCGAAGTCATGGCCTCCCACGGAATCGATTCGCTCATCGCCATCGGCGGCGAAGGCACCCTCGCGGGGGCGTCGCGTCTGGTCAACGAGGAGGGTCTGCACATCGTGGGCGTGCCGAAGACCATCGACAACGACCTCGGCAACACCGACTACACCTTCGGCTTCGACACCGCCCAGTCCATCGCCACGGAAGCGATCGACCGCCTGCGCACCACAGCCGAATCCCATCACCGCTGCATGGTCATCGAGGTCATGGGACGCAACGTCGGCTGGATCGCCCTCCACGCAGGAATGGCGGCCGGCGCCCATGCGATCCTCATGCCCGAGTTCCCTGTCTCATTCGACCAGATCGCCGAATGGGTGACCTCGGCGAAGGATCGCGGGCGTGCCCCCATCGTCGTCGTCGCCGAGGGCTTCGTTCCCGAGGGCTTCGACTCTCAGGTCGCCGACCACGGCGTGGACAACCACGGCCGAGTCCGCCTCGGCGGAATCGCGAACTACCTGGCCCCGAAGATCGAAGAGATCACCGGAATCGAATCCCGCGCCACGATCCTCGGGCACCTGCAGCGAGGCGGCTCCCCCACCGCGTACGACCGTGTGCTGTCCACCCGCTTGGGAATGGCGGCAGTCGACCTCGCCCAGCACGGGCATTGGGGGGAGATGGCCAGCCTCAAGGGCACGGACATCGTCTCCGTGGAGATGTCCTCGGCCGTGCACAGTCTCAAGTCGGTGCCGCTTCATCGCTGGGAAGAGGCGCAGGTGCTCTTCGGCTGAGGGAACGCACCTTCGCCGAGAAACGGGTGGAGTGTCGAGACACGTGGGTGCACGCACGTGTCTCGACACTCCACCCGTTTCTCGGCGAAGGGAGGCTCCGTGCGCCCGTGTTTCGACAGTCCACCCGTTTCTCGATGTCTGAGTGAATGACAGGAGGGGCACCCACCAAATGGTGGGTGCCCCTCCTGTCTGCCTTACGGCTGACGGATCAGCGGATCAGCTGAACGCTCCGTAGTCGTAGTCCTCCAGCGGGATGGCGGAACCGGAATCGGCTCCGATGCCCGCGTAGAAGTCGCCGTAGCTGTTCGTGAACATCTCGGCCTTGGCCTCTTCGGTCGGCTCCACCACGAGGTTGCGGTGGGTCTGCAGGCCGGTGCCGGCAGGGATGAGTTTACCGAGGATGACGTTCTCCTTCAGGCCCATGAGCGTATCGGACTTGCCTTCCATGGCCGCCTCGGTAAGGACGCGGGTGGTCTCCTGGAAGGATGCGGCCGACAGCCACGACTCGGTGGCCAGCGAAGCCTTCGTGATGCCCATCAGCTCGTCACGAGCCGATGCCGGCTGGCCGCCTTCGGCGACCACACGACGGTTCTCCGCCTGGTAGCGGCCGCGGTCGACGAGCTCACCGGGCAGCAGGTTCGTGTCGCCCGATTCGATCACGGTCACGCGACGCAGCATCTGCCGCACGATGACCTCGATGTGCTTGTCGTGGATGCCCACACCCTGCGACCGGTAGACCTTCTGGACTTCCTCGACGAGGAAGCGCTCGGCCTCACGGCGACCGCGGATGCGCAGCACCTGCTTCGGATCGACGGCACCGACGATGAGCTGCTCGCCGGCCTTGACGTGCTGGCCGTCTTCGACCATGAGACGGGCGCGCTTGGAGACTGCGTGCTCGATCTCATCGCTGCCGTCATCGGGGGTGATGATGACGAAGCGGGTCTTGCGGCTGTCGTCGATCTTGGCCCGTCCGGTCGCCTCGGCGATGGGGGCGAAGCCCTTCGGCGTGCGAGCTTCGAAGAGCTCGGTCACACGCGGCAGACCCTGCGTGATATCGCCGGTCGATGCGGCGGCACCACCGGTGTGGAACGTACGCATCGTCAGCTGGGTACCGGGCTCACCGATCGACTGGGCAGCGACGGTGCCGATGGCCTCGCCGATGTCGACGAGCTGACCGGTCGCCATCGAGCGACCGTAGTGCTCGGCGGAGATCTGCGCATCGGAATCGGCAGTCAGCACGGAGTGGACCTTGAGCTCTTCGATGCCGTTGGCCACAAGCATGTCCACCACGGCGCCGGTGACATCGGACTTCGCCGGCAGGAGCACATTGCCCTCGGCGTCGGTGACGTCGGATACGGTGAGACGACCGTAGACGGTGGTCTCGGCGTACTCGTGCGGAACCAGGTTGCCCTCGTGATCGCGTTCGGCGATCGGCAGGGTGATGCCCTTGTTCGACTCGGCCTCTGCCGCGCGGATGATGACATCCTGCGAGACGTCGACGAGACGACGGGTCAGGTAACCGGAGTCAGCGGTACGCAGAGCGGTATCGGCCAGGCCCTTACGTGCACCGTGCGAGGCGATGAAGTACTCGAGCACTGCGAGTCCCTCACGGTAGTTCGACACGATCGGACGCGGAATGATCTCACCCTGCGGGTTCGTCACCAGACCACGCATACCGGCCAGCTGACGCACCTGCATCCAGTTACCGGATGCACCGGACTCCACCAGACGCAGCACCGAGTTCTCCTCGGGGAAGTTCGTGCGCATGATCTGGTCGACCTTCTCGGTCGTCTCGGTCCACAGCTTGACGAGCTCGTTGCGGCGCTCGTCATCGGTCAGGGCACCGAGTTCGTACTGCTGCTGAACCTTCGTGTCGATGACTTCGGCGTTGTCGATGATCTCGGTCTTCGCCTCGGGTGAGACGACGTCCGACATCGCAATGGTGATGCCCGAGCGGGTGGCCCAGTAGAAGCCGCCGGCCTTGAAGTTGTCCAGCGTCTGTGCGACCTCGACCTTCGGGTACTCCTCGGCGAGGTGGTTGACGATCCGGCTCAGTGCCTTCTTGTCGATCGTCGAGTTCACGAACGCATAGTCGGCAGGCAGGTACTCGTTGAACGTCGCGCGACCCAGAGTGGTCTGCACGTCGAGCGGGTCGCCGGCCTCCCAGCCTTCGGGAAGCTCCATGTCGCCGTTGGGAACGACGTCATCGAGGCGGATGGTGATCGGCGAACCGAGGTCGAGCTCTCCGCGGTCGAAGGCCATGATGGCTTCGCCCATTCCGGAGAATGCGCGTCCCTCGCCGGGCAGTCCCTTGCGCTCGGAGGTGAGGTGGAACAGACCGATGATCATATCCTGCGAAGGCATGGTCACGGGCTTGCCGTCCGAGGGCTTGAGGATGTTGTTGGCCGAGAGCATGAGGATGCGGGCCTCGGCCTGCGCCTCGGGGCTCAGCGGCAGGTGCACGGCCATCTGGTCACCGTCGAAGTCAGCGTTGAACGCCGAGCAGACGAGGGGGTGCAGCTGGATGGCCTTACCCTCGATGAGCTGCGGCTCGAACGCCTGGATGCCCAGACGGTGCAGGGTCGGTGCGCGGTTGAGCAGCACGGGGTGTTCGGTGATGACCTCTTCGAGGACATCCCACACCTGCGGGTGCTGACGCTCGACCATGCGCTTGGCCGACTTGATGTTCTGAGCGTGGTTGAGATCGACCAGGCGCTTCATCACGAAGGGCTTGAACAGCTCCAGGGCCATGGTCTTGGGCAGACCGCACTGGTGCAGGTGCAGCTGCGGACCGACAACGATGACCGAACGGCCCGAGTAGTCCACACGCTTACCGAGCAGGTTCTGACGGAAACGTCCCTGCTTGCCCTTGAGCATGTCCGACAGCGACTTCAGCGGGCGGTTGCCCGGTCCGGTCACCGGACGTCCGCGACGTCCGTTGTCGAACAGCGAGTCCACAGCCTCCTGCAGCATCCGCTTCTCGTTGTTGACGATGATCTCGGGAGCACCGAGGTCGAGCAGACGCTTGAGGCGGTTGTTGCGGTTGATGACGCGACGGTAGAGGTCGTTGAGGTCCGAGGTCGCGAAGCGTCCACCATCGAGCTGCACCATCGGGCGCAGCTCCGGCGGGATCACCGGCACAACGTCGAGGACCATGCCCTCGGGGTTGTTGTCGGTGGTCAGGAACGCGTTGACGACCTTGAGGCGCTTGAGCGCACGGGTCTTGCGCTGTCCCTTGCCGGTGGCGATGAGCTCACGCAGCTTCTCGGCTTCGCCTTCGAGGTCGAAGTCGATAAGGCGCTTCTGGATGGCCTCGGCCCCCATAGCACCGGTGAAGTACAGGCCGAAGCGGTGGAACATCTCGCGGTACAGGCTCTCGTCACCTTCGAGGTCGTTGACCTTGAGGTTCTTGAACCGGTCCCACACCTGCTCGATACGGTCGACCTCGCGGTCGGCGTTCTTGCGCAGCTTGTCCATTTCCTTCTCGGCGGTGTCGCGCAGCTTCTTCTTGGCCTGGGCGGTTCCGCCTTCGGCCTCGAGCGCGGCGAGATCCTCTTCGAGCTTCTTGGCACGACGGTCGATGTCGGCGTCACGGCGGGTGCCGATCTGCTGCTTCTCGACGTCGATCTTGTTCTGCAGGCTGGGCAGATCACGGTGACGGGAATCCTCGTCGACCGAGGTGATCATGTAGGCCGCGAAGTAGATGACCTTCTCGAGGTCCTTCGGAGCCAGATCCAGCAGGTAGCCCAAACGTGAGGGCACACCCTTGAAGTACCAGATGTGGGTCACAGGAGCGGCGAGCTCGAGGTGGCCCATGCGCTCACGACGCACCTTGGCACGGGTCACCTCGACGCCGCAGCGTTCGCAGATGATGCCCTTGAACCGGACTCGCTTGTACTTTCCGCAGGCGCACTCCCAGTCGCGGGTGGGGCCGAAGATCTTCTCGCAGAAGAGTCCGTCCTTCTCCGGCTTCAGGGTGCGGTAGTTGATGGTCTCAGGCTTTTTCACCTCACCGTGTGACCAGCCGCGGATGTTCTCCGTGGTGGCAAGACCGATGCGCAGTTCATCAAAGAAATTGACGTCAGGCACGTAAATCCTCTTTCCTGGCGATGAACGAATCGTTCATCAAAACGTTGTGTCGGTTGAAGTGGAAGTCCTCAGACTTCTTCTACGGTCTGTGCTTCGCGGCGGGAGAGGTCGATGCCGAGTTCCTCGGCGGCGCGGTAGACCTCGTCCTCCGACTCGCCCATCTCGACATGGCCTCCGTCGGAAGACAGAACTTCGACGTTGAGGCACAGGGACTGCATCTCCTTGATGAGGACCTTGAACGATTCCGGGATTCCCGGATCGGGCAGGTTCTCACCCTTGACGATGGCTTCGTAGACCTTCACACGGCCCGGGATGTCATCGGACTTGATCGTCAGAAGCTCCTGCAGGGTGTAGGCGGCGCCGTAGGCCTCGAGGGCCCAGACTTCCATCTCACCGAAGCGCTGACCACCGAACTGCGCCTTACCACCGAGCGGCTGCTGGGTGATCATCGAGTACGGTCCGGTCGAACGCGCGTGGATCTTGTCGTCGACGAGGTGGTGGAGCTTGAGCATGTACATGTAGCCGACCGAGATCGGGTACGGGAACGGCTCACCGGAGCGACCGTCGAACAGCTGGGCCTTGCCCGAGGAGTCGATGAGGCGGTCCCCATCGCGGTTCGGGGTCGTCGAATCCAGCAGTCCGCGCAGCTCCTGCTCGTGCGCACCGTCGAAGACCGGGGTGGCCAGGTTGGTGCCGGCCTCGGCTTCGCGAGCGGCCTCGGGCAGCTCGGCGGCCCACTCGGGGTTGCCCTCGATCTTCCAGCCCTGCTTCGAGATCCATCCGAGGTGGACTTCGAAGACCTGGCCGATGTTCATACGACGGGGAACACCGTGCGGGTTGAGGATGACGTCGACGGGGGTGCCGTCGGCGAGGAACGGCATGTCCTCGACCGGCAGGATCGTCGAGATGACGCCCTTGTTTCCGTGACGGCCGGCCATCTTGTCACCGATGGTGATCTTGCGGCGCTGGGCCACATAGACGCGGACCATCTGGTTGACGCCGGGCGAGAGCTCGTCGTCGTCCTCACGGTCGAAGACGCGCACACCGATGACGGTGCCGATCTCGCCGTGGGGAACGCGCAGCGAGGTGTCGCGGACCTCACGGGACTTCTCACCGAAGATGGCGCGCAGCAGGCGCTCTTCCGGTGTCAGCTCGGTCTCACCCTTCGGGGTGACCTTGCCGACGAGGATGTCGCCGTCGGTGACCTCGGCGCCGATGCGGATGATTCCGCGATCGTCGAGGTCGGCCAGGGCGTCGGGCGAGATGTTCGGGATGTCCCGAGTGATCTCTTCGGCACCGAGCTTGGTGTCGCGCGCATCGACTTCGTG
The DNA here is from genome assembly GCF_011617465.1 of Brevibacterium pigmentatum. Taxonomy (NCBI): domain Bacteria; kingdom Bacillati; phylum Actinomycetota; class Actinomycetes; order Micrococcales; family Brevibacteriaceae; genus Brevibacterium; species Brevibacterium pigmentatum. Next base: position 1,149,991 of record NZ_CP050153.1, on the reverse strand, counting down.
CTCTTCGATGTGGATCGAGGAGAGCACATCGTCCTGGACGAGGCGCTGGGAGAGGATGATCGCATCCTCGTAGTTGTAGCCTTCCCAGGACATGAACGCCACGAGGAGGTTCTTGCCCAGAGCCATCTCACCGTTCTCGGTGGACGGACCGTCGGCGAGGACGGTGCCGGCTTCGACACGGTCGCCTTCGTCGACGAGGATGCGCTGGTTGTACGAGGTGCCGTGGTTCGAACGCTTGAACTTCGCAGCCTTGTAGGTCAGCTGGGTTCCGTCGTCGGCGAGCACCGTGACGAAGTCGGCAGAGACCTCGGTGATGACACCGGACTTCTCAGCGGTGATGACATCGCCGGCGTCGACGGCGGCACGGTATTCCATGCCGGTGCCCACGACCGGGGATTCGGCCATCACCAGCGGCACGGCCTGACGCTGCATGTTCGCACCCATGAGGGCGCGGTTGGCATCGTCGTGCTCGAGGAACGGAATCAGAGCCGAAGCCACCGACACCATCTGGCGAGCGGAGACGTCCATGAAGTCGATCTGGTCGTGCTGGACCAGTTCGGCTTCACCGCCGCCGCCCTTCGGACGGGCCAGGACCTCGACCTCAGCGAAACGCTGGTCTTCGGTCAGCGGCGCGTTGGCCTGGGCGATGTTGAACTCGAGTTCGTCATCGGCGGTCAGGTACTGCGTCTCATCGGTCACGACACCGTCGACGACCTTGCGGTAAGGCGTCTCGATGAAACCGAAGGGGTTGATGCGGGCGTAGGACGCCAGCGAACCGATCAGACCGATGTTCGGACCTTCGGGGGTCTCGATCGGGCACATGCGGCCGTAGTGCGAGGGGTGCACGTCACGGACTTCCATGGCGGCACGGTCACGCGAGAGACCGCCCGGTCCCAGTGCGGAGAGGCGGCGCTTGTGGGTCAGACCCGCGAGCGGGTTGTTCTGATCCATGAACTGCGAGAGCTGCGAGGTGCCGAAGAACTCCTTGATCGCAGCCACCACGGGGCGGATGTTGATCAGGGTCTGCGGGGTGATCGCTTCGACGTCCTGGGTGGTCATGCGCTCACGTACGACGCGCTCCATCCGGGACAGGCCGGTGCGGATCTGGTTCTCGATGAGCTCGCCGACGGCGCGGATGCGACGGTTGCCGAAGTGATCGATGTCATCGAGCTTGACGCTGATCTCAGCCTCTTCACCGTCGCGGGTGCCCTTGGCCGTGTCCACTCCGGCGTGCAGCGACACGAGGTAGCGGATGGTGGCGACGACGTCTTCGGTGGAGAGCACCGAGTCCGACAGCGGGGCTTCGACGCCGAGCTTGCGGTTGACCTTGTAGCGGCCGACCTTGGCCAGGTCGTAGCGCTTCGGGTTGAAGTAGAGGTTGTTGAGCAGGTTGCGGGCGGCCTCAGCGGTCGCGGGCTCTGCCGGACGCAGCTTCTTGTAGATATCGAGCAGCGCTTCGTCCTGCGTGGTCACGGTGTCCTTGGCCATCGTCTCGCGGATCGATTCGAACTCGCCGAACTCTTCGAGGATCTTCGCTTCGGACCAGCCGAGGGCCTTGAGCAGAACGGTCACGGACTGCTTGCGCTTGCGGTCGAGGCGAACGCCGACCTGGTCGCGCTTGTCGACCTCGAACTCCAGCCAGGCACCGCGGGAGGGGATGATCTTCGCTGTGAAGATGTCCTTGTCCGTGGTCTTGTCGACGCTGGATTCGAAGTAGGCGCCGGGCGAACGCACAAGCTGGGAGACGACGACGCGCTCGGTGCCGTTGACGATGAACGTGCCCTTGTCGGTCATAAGGGGGAAGTCACCCATGAACACGGTCTGGCTCTTGATCTCGCCCGTGTTGTTGTTCATGAACTCGGCAGTGACGTACAGCGGCGCCGAGTAGGTCATATCGCGTTCCTTGCACTCGTCGATCGAGTACTTGGGAGCTTCGAACCGGTGCTCGCGGAACGACAGCGACATGGATCCGCCGAAGTCTTCGATCGGCGAGATCTCTTCGAAGATGTCTTCGAGTCCCGAGGTGGTTGCGACGGAGTCGTCCCCGACCTCGATGGCTTCGGCGACGCGGTCCTGCCACGCCTCCGATCCGATCAGCCAGTCGAAGCTGTCCGTCTGCAGACCGAGCAGATCGGGAACCTCGAGGGGCTCGCGAATCTTCGCGAAGGAAATTCTCTTGGGGGGATTAGCGGTCCTGGTGTTGTCGTTGGCGGCGGCCAATTGGTTCCTTCCGAGTGCTTCACCATCTGATACTTCGTCTGCCCACTCGCTCCGGCGACGTCCGGACCTCCACGGGGTGTGTCAGATTTCGACTCCCGGCGTCGGCATGGTTCACTTGAGTGGAAATGCTGTACCCACCGCTATATGAAGGCACACCACAGGCAGAACGATGCAAATATCAAGCTTATAGCATCTGGTCAAGTCTGGCAAGACGGTTTCAGCGCAGATTCTTCGTCCACATTCCCACCCATGCCCAGGTGGCGAAACCCGCCCGATCGTTGATCGCGAGCATCCACGAATTCTCCACGGCATTCCACGTGTACACGCGCTCGACCGCCGTATGCTCGTCGAGGCTGCGGTGGTTGGCGATCTTGAGTCGAGCCCCGAGATTGTGGCCCCGATGCTCTCTGCGCACCAGGGTTCCTCCCTGCCAGCCCACGGTCGGTCTGTCGGCCGAATGCCCGATCTGTGTGAAGCCCGCCGGCTCCCCGTCGAGGAGTGCCAGCGCAGTGGCCATCTCTTCGCCTCTCACCTTCTTCTCTGCGTCGAGGGCCCTCACCCGCTCACCGTCCCAGCTTTCCTCTCCCCCGAATTTCTCCGCTCCGGGCGTGTCCGTGCTCATCCGGCCCTTGAGCAGTGCGATGTGCTCCAGTCGCTGCTCCGGGACGGGACCTCGCCAGGTCTCGATGACGTAGTCGTCGGCGTCTGCACCGAGGTCGAGGCCGGCCGCGACTGCAGTTGGAGCGACCGAGCACCGTTCGATCTGGGCGAATCCGTAACCGCGGCTGCTGAGGAACGACACTTCCGGCACAGAGACCGGCAGCGCCCCGGTACCGGTCTCGGCTGCCAGATGGGCACCGCGGAGATCGGCGGTCCTGACCGATTCAGGGATATCGCAGTAGCTCGACAGTGCTGAGCGCCCCTCGGCGCGCAGTTCGTCCTCCATAACCGTCAGCAGAGCGGCACCCAGTCCGCGACGACGGTGGTCCGGGTGGACCGCGCACCAGACCTGAGCAGTGTCAGTGTTGCTGGACAGGCGGAGTTCGCCCACGCCTTTGGCCACGATCACCCCGTCGATGCGGCCGAGCCAGGTAAGGTGCGTCCGGTACCTGCTGGTCGAGGTCAGCGAGTGCCGCAGGTCCTCAGGGTTCGGATCGAAGTCCTCCCCCAGCCCTGATGCTCGGTTGATGACGGCGTCGAAGCCGAGCAGCTCGGGCATCAGTGCCTCGATCGCCGCCGGGTCCCCGTGTCCGGATCTGATCCGGGTGATCTCCATCTGTGGCCTCTGTCGTCGCAGGTGTCCGCCTCGCGCTGCGATGCCTCCTTCGCGCATCGTCGCGCTGACAGCCGGTGGGAGACATTCTAGACTGCGACCATGACACGAGTGAGAATTCTCAGCTTCGATCCTGCCGCGATCAACTGCGGAATCATCGTCGGCACTGATCGCACTCTGCTCGTCGATGCGGGCCCCGGCCCCGCGGCCGCCACGCACCTGGTGGAGCGGGCGGGCCGCCTCGGCGAGGAGATCGGGGGCGACCGTCCGCGCACGGTCGAACTCGCGATCACCCATGATCATTGGGATCACTTCTTCGGTGCCGCCGCGGCGGTATCCGCCGGGGTCACCGCCGTGTACGCGTCGTCGTCATTCGCCTCCGATCAGGAGGCCACGGCCTGGATCGCTCTCGACGGGGTCGCCGACGGCGACTTCCCGGATGACTACCGGTCGAGCCTGCCCGCCGAGCCCGGCGACCTCATCGTCGACGTCTCCCCCGTCGATCCGACACCCGGCGATGTGTGGCACCTCGACCTCGGCGACTGCCCGGTCGAATTCCATGTCCTCGGCGGTCATTCGACGGCAGATCTCATCGTCCGCCTGCCCGAGCTCGGCATCGTCTTTGCCGGTGACCTCGTCGAGGAGGCGGCTCCTCCTCAGGCCGGTGCCGATGCTGCCCTGAGCGAATGGGCAGCGAGCCTGCACACCCTGCTGTCGTTTCCCGAGGCGAAGACGTTCGTTCCCGGACACGGGGTTCCGGTCGATCGTGACTTCCTGACTCGTCAGCTCGCCGATATCGAGGGGCTGATGGTCGATCAGGGAGACGCCGAGGTGGCTCTGCCGGCCCGCTCCATGCCGGGTGACCATGATCGGACGATCCCGCGGGAGCACAGTCTGGTCTGACCGGATGGTGCGAGTCACCAGCGCGGAACTAGGATCCCTGCCGATGCAGGGCGGTGACGAGATCGCCGCCGATGGCGCCGAACAGAGTCTGCGCCCAGACGCTGCGACCCTCGACGTAGGGTCGGTCGCCGTCGAAGATCCACTGCAGTTCGCGGCCGGATTGCAGATCGGATTGGCAGCTGCCGCAGACGGGCACGCGGACGCTCTTTCCCGCCAGGTGGCCCTTGCGCTCCGTGCTCACCAGCCGGTTCGTCCGTGCTTCCCCGTGCAGCGGATTGACCGTGCACAGGCTCTCTGGGAGTCCCCGGGTCTTCGCCGATTTCGTCGAGGAGGTGGCCCGTGCGACGTCGGACTTCCGTGACTTTGTCCCGCGCTTGGCCGACTTATGCAGCTTCACCTCGGCGATCTCACGTCCGGCCTGCCGCAGCAGAACCATTGCCCCGGCGAGGTCGATGCGTTCTGCCTCGCCGTCGTCGACGATGGCTCTGGCCATCTGGTAGGCGTCGAGCGCCCGTTCCACGCCTTCGGCGTCAGTGGTGCTCAGCTCTTGGGTCTGCAGCTGTGTGATCTCGTCGGCCAGCTCCGTCGTGTCCTCGCTCAGTCCTTCCCGCAGGGTCTTCCGCTGCAGGTCATCGACGCGGTCGAGCAGTCGTGCGGGCAGTTCGAAGCGGCGCCGGGTGCGCGTGGCTTTCGCTCGTTCCCGCCGGGACCGGGCGAACCAGATGACGGCGATGACAAGTGCCAGAACGAGAACCGCTCCCCCGAGGAACAGCGTGGCAGTCGAACTCGACCCCTCGACCGTCTCCACTTCGCTGCCCGGGGCCTCCTGACCGGTTTCGTACTCCGGGGCTTCCTGCGGGTCGGCGTAGAGGTCGAGGAGCATGTTCAGCTTCGTCTGCGACGGAGTGCTGTGGCTCCATTGGTCGCGTCCGACGGACATCTGCTCCATCACCTGCATCTGCAGGTCGTGCTGGTCCTCGAAGGTGTAATCGACGGCGAGGTCGGTATTCGTGTCGATCATGATGAACGCACCCTCACCGCCGTTGAAGACCTTGACCTGCTCAAGCAGGTCCCGGTCGGCTCCCTGGTCCCCGGAGACGATGACGAAGACATCGAAATCGAGGTTGTCGATCTTCGTCTCCGCCTTCTGCAGCAGCGCTTCGTTGATCTCCCCCTTCGCGCTGCTCGTCACGTAGACGGGATCGGTGTTGAGCGCCTCGGCGATGGTCTGGGCCTGTTGAGTCACTGCTTGGCTGTCCGTTTCTTCAGAGCGCGGCGGATGAAGTGGATTCCGACTCCGGCACCCCCGCCGACGAGGATGCCGAAGATGGCTCCGGCGACCGCGCCGCCGGTGCTGTACGAAAGCGTGTGCGGATCCTTCGTCGAGTCCTCGTCGATCACCTCCGGGTTGCCGTCGTCATCGTGGCGATGCGAGTAGCTCGACTCGACGTCCTCGGTCTCGGCGGAGCTGATCTCGCGCACTGCCGCGAGTGCGGCGCGGGAGTCGCTGTCATCGGAGTCCCCCGTCAGACTCAGCACTGAGGGTCGGGTGACGCCCTTCTCTGCCAGTCCCATGAGTCCGGTGGCGTCGACCGTGAGCACTGCGGCCTCGGGGTCGTCCATCTCTGTGACGATCCGGGCCGCCAGGAGATCGAGGTCGCCATCGGCGTCGTCGAGATCCGATGCATTGAGGAACGCCACATAGATGGGGCTGTCGGCGTCGGCGATCTCGGCGCGGATGGAGTCGGTGTCGCCCTCGTCGATGTCGAACTCGGGGTATCCGTCGAAGTACACGGGGTCGGCGGCGAAGGACTTCGCGATGGCCTGGTAGCGGTCTCGTCCGTAGTTCGGATCGTGGGCGCCTTCGATGCGGTCGTCGTAGATCGAGTCGACGACGATCGCGTCACTGTCGGCTGCGGTGATCCTCTCGGCCTTCGCCTGATCGAACAGATGTGTGCTCAGCAGAGTGGCGCCGATCGACACTGCAGCGACCGCGACGACGGCGATGAGCCAGTCGAGTGGGGTCTTCGAACGCACGCTTCCGGCGGCCATCATCGGCTCCTTCCGACAGCGGCGGAGCGCTGAGGGCTCATTTCATCCAGCACCGCCTCGTCGAGAGATTGGAAGCTGCCGAAACCAGAGAGTGCGTAGGCGTCATCGCGTTGGAAGTACGGAACTGCACGGGTTGAGCCGGGACGTTTGGGCACCATCAGTCGTTCCGGGTCGTGGCCGGTCGCCAGCTCCTGACGACAGTCGGCGCACAGCCCTACGGTGAGGCTGCGGCCCGACTGTTTGAGCACATGGTCCTCAATGTCCTTGCGATGATGAGGGAAGAGGAAGCAGAAGCGCGGTTCGTCTTCGACTCGGCTGGAGCGCCTGCGCAGCTGTCGGCGCAGCCAACGGTCGAGGGCGACGAGGACGAACACGCCGTTGCGGTGGGCGAAGTCGACCGATTCTGCCCAATCCGGGTGGGCCGCGGTCAGAGTCGCCAGCGCATCCTGGATTCGTCTGCCTCGGTCATGCAGGGCCCACGTGTCGTCATCGGGATGGTCGGGTTCGGGGATCGGGGCGGCCGCCTCGGTGACGGCCTTCTTCAGCTTGTGCGACGTGACCAGTTCGGGTTTCGTGGTCAGCTCAGACCGCCAGGAATAGCGATTGCGGCGACGGAGCAACCACAGGGCCGCGCCGAGGGCGGCGACGGTCGTTGCACCGAAAACCAACGTATCGGGGTCGGAGTTGTCGAGGCCGAAGCGTTCGATGTAGTCCTCATTGCGGTCGCCGACGTCGCGGGTGTCGAAATCCGGTGCCTGGGGAGGTTCGGTGCCTTTGGCGGCGGCGACGAGGACCTGCAGGTAGTAGGGGACGGCGAGTTCGACGGGGATGAAGTCGTCGCTGCTGGACTTCATCAGTTCGGGGGCGCCGGTGGGGACGACGGGGCCGTTGTCGGTGACGAGGTAGGCGAATGAACGGGCGGAGGTCTCGCCCTCGCTGAAGAGGACCAGGGTCTGCTTCTGCCCCGACACTTCGTGCATGTCGAATGCGAACTCGGAGGTGAATTTGGCCCAATCGCCGTAGCCCCTGACCCGGAGGCCGGGGATGATGGCGACGAAGTGCGTGAGACCGGTGTCTTCGGTCGCCTGCGAGGCCTGCCGGATGGCCGTGATCTGATTCTCGGTGAGTCCGGACCTGATGATCTCGTCGATATAGAGGGGCTGCTGCGCCCAGGTTCCGCGGATGCGGTCGCGCAGCTGCTGCTGGGCGCGGGCGTAGCTCGTCGTCTCAGTCACCAGTCAAGGATAAGTCAGGTTGAGACCGGCCTCTGTCGATCGGTGTTCCGAATCGGTCACATGGCGGCGGGGCGGCATCCTCGGCGGGGACGCAAAGAACCCCCACAGCGGACTGTGGGGGTTCGAAGCCTCAGGCAGCAGTCAGGCTGCTGCCCAGAAGATCACTTGAGGGTGACGGTGGCGCCGGCAGCCTCGAGAGTTTCCTTGGCCTTCTCGGCGTCTTCCTTCGAAGCGCCTTCGAGGACGGCCTTGGGGGCTCCGTCGACGAGGTCCTTGGCTTCCTTGAGTCCGAGGGAGGTGAGTCCACGAACTTCCTTGATGACGGGAACCTTCTTCTCGCCGGCCGATTCGAGGATGACGTCGAATTCGGTCTGCTCTTCAGCAGCAGCGGCCTCTCCGCCACCGGCGGCAGGGGCAGCGGCAACGGCGGCCGGAGCGGCAGCCTCGACGTCGAACTCTTCTTCGAACTTCTTGACGAACTCGGACAGTTCGACGAGGGTGAGCTCCTTGAAAGCTTCGAGGAGTTCGTCGGTGGTGAGCTTAGCCATGGTGGCTAGTCCTTCCTGTTTTGGTCACGATCAGCGACCGGTTCGGTTTGGGGTGATGCTCAGGCGTCGGAAGCAGGAGCGTCGTCCTGCTTCTCGCGGAGGGCATCGACAGTGCGCACGGCCTTGACCAGCGGAGCGGTGAAGAGGTAAGCCGCCTGGTGGAGGCTTGCCTTCATGGCACCTGCTGCCTTTGCAAGCAGCACTTCGCGGGATTCGAGGTCGGCGAGCTGGTTGACCTGCTCGGAGCTGAGTGCGGTTCCATCGAAGTAACCGCCCTTCACCACGAGCTTGTCGTTCGCCTTGGCAAAGTTACGCAGAGCCTTGGCAGCCTCAGGGGGTTCGCCGGTGACGAACGCGATCGCGGTGGGCCCATTGAGGTGCTCATCGAGACCGGTGATCCCGGCTTCCTTGGCTGCAATCTTGGTCAGCGTGTTCTTTACCACGGCGTAGCTGACGTTCTCACCGAGAGAGACGCGCAGTTCTTTCATCTGCGCGACGGTGAGACCGCGGTACTCGGTCAGCAACACAGCGTCGGAGTTCTCAAACTGCTGTTTGAGCTCCTCAACTGCGGCTGCCTTGTCTGGCCTCGCCATGGTGTTCCTTTCATAAGTCGTCCGGCCTGTCCCGACAACAGAAAAAGCGCTCCACGCAGGAAGGCGTGAAACGCTTGGACGCAAGATTCCATGTGGAATCAAACGCTAAGTATCTCGAGCTCACCTGCGCGGGTCACTCTCTGGGAGTCTTCGTCTGCGGGCACCGAGATTCGATGGCGAATCCTGATGGTTCCACAGAGACCGACGGTCTTGGGTGTTTTCAGTCTAGCGAAGACTCTCGCGACAAGTCCAATCGCCCCCAGAGATACCCCTCACACTACCTGACGGCGCCCCAGCAACCTGGCGCGAGGTTGCTGGGGCGCCGTCACGTAGCTCTGGGCGCTGACTGGTCAGTATTCGATGACGACGCGACCGTCGATCTTGCCGTGGATCATCTCGTCGAAGATGGCATTGATGTCCTCGAGCGGCCGCTTGCTGAACGTGGGATGGATCTTACCCGCTGCGTAGAACTCCAAGGCTTCCACCATGTCCTGGCGGGTGCCGACGATCGATCCGCGGATCGTCAGCCCCTTGAGCACGATGTCGAAGATCGGGGCCGGGAAGTCACCCGGGGGCAGGCCGTTGAAGACGATGGTTCCGCCTCGGCGGGTCATTCCGATCGCCTGCCCGAATGCCTTCGGATGCACCGCCGTGACAAGCACACCGTGTGAGCCTCCGACCTTCTCCTGGATGATGTCGGCCGGCTCCTCAGCAAAGGCGTTGACCGTGATCTCCGCTCCGTGCTTCTTCGCCAAGGCCAGCTTGTCGTCGGCCACGTCGACGGCGATGACGCGCATCCCCATCGCCACCGCGTACTGCACGGCGATGTGGCCGAGCCCGCCGATGCCGGAGATGACGACCCATTGCCCGGGCTTCACCTCGGTGCGCTTGAGACCCTTGTAGACGGTGACTCCGGCACACAGGACAGGGGCGATCTCATACGGATCGGCACCATCGGGAATGATCGCGGCGAACTTCGTGTCGACGAGCATGTACTCACCGAAGGATCCGTCGATGCCGTAGCCGCCGTTGACCTGCTGCTCGCACAGGGTCTCCCATCCCTGACGGCAGTGTTCGCAGGTTCCGCAGGCTGACGACAGCCAGGCGTTGCCGATCATCTGGCCGACCTCGACATCGGTGACGCCTTCGCCGACTTTTTCGACGATGCCGACACCTTCGTGACCGGGAATGAGTGGAACCTTCGGCTTGACCGGCCAATCGCCATGTGCGGCATGGAGGTCGGTGTGGCAGACGCCTGAGGCGATGAGCTTGACCAATGCCTGGCCGGGACCGGGCTCGGGAATCGGGTTGTCACCGACGACCAGTTCCTGGCCGAAGCCTTCTACGACTGCTGCTTTCATTGCGGACATCATTCGCTCCTTTGTGATGATGGTTGATGAGGCGATGCGGGGTTTGAACTTGTGGTGGAACTACCTGACGGCGGCCCAGATACCTGGCGCGAGGTTGCTGCGCCGCCGTCGGGTAGCAATAGGGATCAGAAGAAGCCTTGGGCGTTCTCCGAGTAGCTGACGAGCAGGTTCTTCGTCTGCTGGTAGTGATCGAGCATCATCTTGTGGTTCTCGCGACCGATGCCCGAAGCCTTGTACCCGCCGAAGGCCGCATGAGCCGGGTAGGCGTGGTAGTTGTTCACCCACACGCGACCGGCCTGGATCTCGCGACCGGCCCGGTAGGCGGTGTTGCCGTCGCGCGACCAGACACCGGCGCCGAGGCCGTAGAGCGTGTCATTGGCCGTGGCCATGGCGTCGGCGTAGTCGGAGAATGTCGCGACCGAGACGACGGGCCCGAAGATCTCCTCCTGGAAGATGCGCATCTTGTTCGTGCCCTTGAAGATCGTCGGCTGCACGTAGAAGCCGCCGGCCAGATCCCCGTCGAGTTCGGCCTTGCCGCCGCCGGTGAGCACCTCGGCGCCTTCCTGACGGCCGATGTCGAGGTAGGACATGATCTTCTCGAACTGGTCGTTCGAGGCCTGGGCGCCCATCATCGTGTCCGTGTCGAGCGGATTGCCCTGGACGATCTTCTTCGTCCTGGCCACGACCTTCTCGAGGAAGGGATCGGCGATCGATTCCTGGATGAGCGCACGCGACGGGCAGGTGCAGACCTCGCCCTGGTTGAGAGCGAACATCGTGAAGCCCTCCTGGACCTTGTCCGCATACGAATCGTCCTTGGCCAGCACATCCTCGAAGAAGATGTTGGGCGACTTTCCGCCGAGCTCAAGAGTCACCGGAATGATGTTCTGCGAGGCGTACTGCATGATCAGACGGCCGGTTGTGGTCTCACCGGTGAACGCGATCTTCGAGATCCGCTTGTTCGACGCCAGCGGCTTGCCGGCCTCCAGACCGAAGCCGTTGACGACGTTGAGCACGCCCTCGGGCAGCAGGTCGGCGATGAGCTCGACGAGGACGAGGATCGAGGCAGGAGTCTGCTCGGCGGGCTTGAGCACGATCGCGTTGCCCGCGGCCAGCGCCGGTGCGATCTTCCACACGCCCATGAGGATCGGGAAGTTCCAGGGAATGATCTGACCGACCACGCCGAGCGGCTCATGGAAATGATAGGCCACCGTATCGTCATCGATCTGTGAGAGTCCGCCTTCCTGTGCCCGGATTGCTCCGGCGAAGTAGCGGAAGTGATCGATGGCCAGGGGAATGTCGGCGTTGAGGCACTCACGGACGGCTTTTCCGTTGTCCCAGGTCTCGGCCACCGCAATCATCTCGAGGTTCTCCTCGATGCGGTCGGCGATCCGATTGAGGATGTTGGCCCGTTCGGCGACCGAGGTCTTGCCCCAGGCCGGAGCCGCCTTGTGCGCGGCGTCGAGAGCGAGTTCGATGTCCTCAGCGGTGCTGGCCGGGACCTCGGTGAAGGTCTTGCCGGTGACGGGGCTGGGGTTCTCGAAATAGTTGCCCTTGACCGGCGGCACCCACTGACCGCCGATGAAGTTCTCATACCGGGACTTGAAGGTGACGAGCGACCCGTCCTGACCAGGCTGTGCGTAGACAGTCATTGCAACTCCTTTGATGCGTCTGATTCCACCGGATTGTCTCCGTGTGACCACGACGCTACCGAGCCCAACGTTGCATGTGGGTTGCATCACATCGCCGAGGCGGCCGCCCCGTCCCGCACACCGAACCGCAATCGGTTCGCCGAGTTCAGAGGCCCAGCGCCTCCAGGCGCACGACCGCGGCGTTGCGTTCGGCGGCCTCGGGCGGTGCCAGACGCAGCACTGTCATGAGGACTTCGACGTCGTCGCGGAAGTCCGGCAGGTTCGCGAACCGCCACAGCTGCTGCCAGGTTCCGTCCTGGAGCAGGGTCTCGCGCATCAGCGCATCGACCTCCGCCGCGATCTCGCGGACTCCCGGCGCTTCGGAATCCGGCAGGACGGTCCCCCTGAACTGCTCGAGGGCCGAATCCGTGTCACCGCTGGCCAGAGCCTGCACGGTGAGCTCCAGATCCGAATCGACGTCCCCGCGCACCCGATAGGGGCGGGCGTCGATGCGCAGATCGCCGAGGCTGCCGATCGTTCTGCGCAGACGATTGATCTCCGCCCGGACCGTGACTTCGCTGCCGCCGACCGACCACAGCCGCTCCACCAGTCCGGCACCGCTGATGCCGTCGGGATGCCTGTGCAGCAGCAACAGGATCTCGGCGTGCCGACGGCTCAGGGGAATCCGCGTTCCATCGGGGTTCTCCAAAGCGGGGCTGGGACCGAGCACTGTCAGTCTGGTCCCGGCCGCCTCGGTGCCGGTGTGCATCTGCTGCCGTGTGAAGAGCTGGGACAGCTGAGCCCCGGCGGCCTTCGCCGTCGACGACAGCAGCGGCAGCACGATGGAGGACACGGCGTCGTCTCCCCCGGTGACATCGATGATGCCGATGACCTGCCCGGTCAGCGGGTGGGTAACGGGGACGGCGCTGCAGCTCCAGGAATGGACGTCGGGGGCGAAATGCTCGGCGCGGCTGACCTGCACGGGCCGGCCCGATCGCAGGGCCAGGGCCGGGGCGGAGGTGCCCATGACCTCCTCGGACCAGTCCGAACCGGAGAGGAATCCCATGGCTTCGGCGCGGTTGCGCACGCCCCGCTCCCCCTCAACCCACAGCAGTCGCCCCTGTTCGTCGCCGAGGGCGGCCAGCAGTCCGGCGTCTTTGGCGGGTTCGATGAGATGGGACCGCAGCAGCGGCATGATCGCGTGGAAGGGATGTCGCCGGCGCACCTCGGCGAGACGATCGGTTTCGAATGCGACATGGACCTGCACGCTGTCGGGGTCGCGCAGCCGGGCCAGAGACCGGTCCCATGATTCCAGGACCGAGGTCCGCACCCCGGGCCCTGACGACGGCAGGTGGAGGCTCGTCTCCGACGGTCCTGCCAGACGCTCATGTGCGCGTCGAACGGCGCTCTGATAGGTGTCTTCGAGCAGCAGCGTCGAATCCATGGCGGACGGTCCACCTCCATCGGCGGGTGTCGGAAGAGTGTTTCAACTGCTCATAATCTAATCGCGAACCTGCCTGTGAACAAGGCCCCGTCCGCTCCCAGAACTACCTGACGGCGGCCCAGCTACCTCGCGCGAGGTTGCTGGGCCGCCGTCAGGTAGCAATTGGGAAGGAAGAGGGCGGGAGCGATTGCTCGCTTCCCGCCCTCTGTCGGTGCATCGATCAGATCAGATGCGCAGACCCGAGTGGTCGACTGGAACGGCGGGGCCGTTCGAGGTCGTGATCGTGGCCTTGCTGATGTAGCGGCCCTTCGAGGAGGACGGCTTCAGACGCAGGATCTCTTCGATCGCAGCATCGAAGTTCTCCTGCAGAGCTTCCTCGGAGAAGGAGACCTTTCCGATGATGAAGTGCAGGTTCGAGTGCTTGTCGACGCGGAATTCGATCTTTCCGCCCTTGATGTCGTTGACGGCCTTGGCGACGTCCATGGTCACGGTGCCGGTCTTCGGGTTCGGCATCAGGCCGCGGGGACCCAGCACCTTACCGAGACGACCGACCTTGCCCATCATGTCGGGGGTCGCAACAGCGGCATCGAAGTCGGTGAACCCTCCGGCCACCTTCTCCAGCAGGTCATCGGAGCCGACGTAGTCAGCACCTGCTTCACGGGCAGCTTCTGCACGGTCGCCGGCAGCGAACACCAGGACCCGAGCGGTCTTACCGGTACCATGCGGAAGGTTGACGGTGCCGCGCACCATCTGATCCGCCTTGCGGGGGTCAACACCCAGGCGGAGAGCGACCTCGACGGTGGCGTCGTACTTCGCCACATTGGTCTCCTTGGCCAGGGCGATTGCCTGAGCCGGTTCGTAGTTCACATCTGCGGCGATCTTCTCAGCCGCGGCCTGATAGGCCTTGGAACGCTTTGCCATCTGCTTTACTCCTTGCAGTCGTGGTGTGGGCTGCGTGGGCCCTGCCACTGTGTGGGGTGAGGTCTCAGACCTCGATGTCGGTGGTGATGCCCATGGAACGCGCGGTTCCGGCGACGATGCGGTCGGCCTGATCCAATGTGTTGGCGTTCAGGTCGGGCATCTTCGTGGTGGCGATCTCGCGCACCTGGTCGGCGCTCAGGTGAGCAACCTTGACGGTGTGCGGGGTGGCCGAACCCGACTTCACTCCGGCCGCCTTCTTGATCAGTTCGGCTGCCGGCGGGGTCTTGAGCACGAAGTCGAACGAACGATCTTCGTACACGGTGATCTCGACGGGAACGATGTTTCCGCGCTGGGATTCTGTCGCGGCGTTGTAGGCCTTGCAGAATTCCATGATGTTGACGCCGTGCTGGGCAAGCGCCGGACCGATCGGAGGAGCCGGGTTAGCGGCACCTGCCTGAATCTGGAGCTTGACGAGGCCGGCTACCTTTTTCTTGGGAGGCATGTACGGTCCTTAATCTTGAGGTTTCGATGTGCCAGACATATACAGCACATCGTTCGACGGCGGCCTTCCGATAAGGGCCGCAATCAAACCACACCAGTATTCCATGCGCGCACGCCTGTGGGCAAATGCTCGTGAGGCGCATCACCGGATCGAAATCTCGCCGAGGCGGCCGTCATTCAAGCGCAGGCTCGGATTTCGGCCCGAGGACGGTTCGATAACTGCGCTCAGCCTTGAACGAGGGAATTCCTCGCCGAGGAGGCCAAACCGGGGAACGCCGAAGGGGCCCGGAAACATCCGGACCCCTTCGGTCGAGATCGCGTCGAGGCGATCGGCACAGCTATGCGGTGGTCAGAGCTTCGAGACCTGGTCGAAGCCGAGCTCGACGGGAACATCGCGCTCGAAGATCGACAGCAGCACGGTGAGCTTCTGCGACTCCGGACGGATCTCCTGGATCGTAGCGGGGTGACCCTCGAAGGAGCCCTCCTTGACGAGGACGGACTCGCCGACCTCGAACTCCACCTCGGTGACGGGTGCGGACTTCGCTGCGGCCTCGGCGGCAGGGCCTTCGGCAGCGGCGGCTTCGGCCTGGCGCTCTTCGAAGATCGGAGCGAGCATCGAGAAGACCTCGTCGATCGACAGCGGGGTGGGGTCGTAGGCATTGCCGACGAATCCGGTGACACCCGGAGTGTGGCGGACAGCGCCCCACGACTCGTCGGTCAGTTCCATGCGGACGAGCACGTAGCCGGGGATGCGCACGCGGCGGACCTGCTTGCGCTGGCCGTTCTTGATCTCGACGACGTCTTCCATCGGCACCTGCGATTCGAAGATGAACTCTTCGAGGTTGAGGCTCACGGTGCGGTTCTCGAGGTTCTGCTTCACGCGGTTCTCGTAGCCGGCGTAGGAGTGGATGACGTACCAGTCACCCTCCTGCATGCGCAGCTCGGCCTTGAATTCCTCAGCCGGGTCGACCTCATCGCCAGCGGCGCCGTCGGCGGCAGCTTCGTTCTGCTCGCCGTCAGCAACGTCAGCGTCAGCAACGTCTGCAGACTCGACGTCAGCAGAGTCGGCAACGTCTGCGGACTCGACGTCGGAAGTCTCGGCGGCAGTCGCCTCGGCGTCGTTGGTCGTCTCTTCGGTTTCGGGCACCACAGCGGCACCCGACTCCTCGGGGGTGACGTCCTGGGTCTCAGGGGTCTCCTGCTCAGGTGTGTTGGTATCCGACACCGATCAATTCCTCGCTTCGCGTTTTGTGATTCCCGGTTGGGAGTGAAGTTTGAGCTTAGGTTAGGTCACGGCTGAGGCCGTGTCACCACAGGGGCCACAGCGGAGTTCCGCCGAACACCCATCCGACGAGCTTGCCGAACACCAGGTCGAGGCCCGTGACGAGGAGCATCATGAACAGGATGAAGCCCAGCACGACGAGCGTGTAGTTGAGCAGCTGCTTCCGGGTCGGAGTGACGACCTTCTTGAGCTCTGCCACAACTTCGCGGAAGAACTGCAGGATTCGTCCGAAGAATCCGAGCTTCTTAGGACCGGCGGCACCGTCGGGTGCGCTGCCAGTCTTCTTTGCCGGTGTGTCGCTCACACATCCTCACTCGGTCGGTTTCGTTTGGCTTCACAATTGTTCGTGCCTGTCGAGGACGGCGCCTGGCCGATGAGACTTCGGCAGAGTCAACTGCGCAGGGGTGACAGGACTCGAACCTGCAACCTACGGTTTTGGAGACCGTTGCGCTACCAATTGCGCCACACCCCTCTGATCGGACCTGAGAGACCTTGTCGATCCCTGTGGTGTCCGACCACGAGAAACGAGCATACCGTGCCCGACGGCCGTTCGTCGAACCGAGCCTCGAAGCAATGTCTCGAACGTGTCGACGCTCACTCAGCGACCGGGTTCGTCGACCGGCGGCTGACCCACGAGAGGCCTGGGCTCGGGGAATCGCACCCACGGGTCGATCTGCACCTTTTTGTCGGGTGTGATGGTGATGATCTGCACGTCGATGGGGCGCTTCGTCTCATTGTCGACGCGGATGATGCTCAGCTCCGCATTCATCTTCAGCGGTCCCGGAGTCAGCGCATTCGCCAGGGCTCCCCCGGTCGTCGAGCTGGAGTACCGTGTTCCGGAACCGAAGTTCTCCGGTCCGACCCGTCGGTGCCAGTGTCCGCTCAGAGCGTAGTCGGCGCAGCCCGACCGCAGACTCGGTGCGCCGACAGCCGGATCGTGGATGAGCATGATGTCGAAATCGGCCGCGCAGGCTTCGTCGCGCAACCGCTGGGCATACTGGTCGGCGGTGAGGTCCGTCTCCAGCTGCGGGCCGGACCCGAACACCGTGCGGCGCGGGTCGGCGGCACCGAAGAACCTCACCCCGGCCATCTCCGCAGCGGAGTCCTCGAGCACCTTCCAGCCGCGGGCTTTCGCATGCTGAGTCGTGCCCATCGAATCGTGGTTGCCCTTGACCATCATCCGCGGCAGCTTCTCCGGCAGTTCGTCGTCGAGCACGTCGAGGCAGTAGTTCTCCGCCGTGGTGCCAGTCATGGAGATGTCTCCGCCGTCGATATAGGCATCGGCTCGACTCATTCCCGCGACCGCACCGACGACGCGGGCCATGCCGATGTTGCAGTGGATATCTGAACCGTAGACGAACGTGGTCACGCCCTTCCGGCCTTCGCCCGCACCGCCTTCGCCGTCGCCGCTGCCGGCAGCGGGTGCGCCGACTCCCGCAGGCGGGACGAGTCCCCGATCGGTCCAATTGCCGGAGATCGGACGGTCGTTCCATTGCGTACGCAGGGTCTTGAGAACATCGTCGTAGAAGGCATCGTTGTCGTCAGCGAAGTCCTGCACCGCCCCGAACGCAGTGTCGATGATCCCGCCGAGGCGGCCCGTGACCTGGGATCCGGCCAGGGGTGTGCCCTCGAACGCCGGATCGGCCGAAATCGGCTTCGGACGGTTGAGCACAACGGCACCCAAGCCGGTGAGGACGAGCACGAGCACCAGCCCGATGCCGAGGAGCTCCTTGCCCGCGAAGGCTCGGATGATGGTGTCGACCCGGGTGGGCCCGAGGAAGAGGGCCAGACCGACGAGGCCTCCGGTGATGATGCAGACGGTCAGCGCCCACCGAATGAGGATCTCCTGGGTGAGTCCTTCGACGACCTGGTCGATCTGCGCCTGCGGGGCAGAGAACAGCGAAGCGTAGGAGGCGATGTCGCCGCCGAGGGCGTCGACGGCTCCCCCGCCCGGGTCCTCCACCTTCGCGGGATCGGCCGCGGGTCGCTCGTCGTCGCTGGACTCGCCGGACACGGGGATCTCACCGATGTCGACGTGCACTCCCAGACCGAGGGGGATGACATCCTCGGCGGGGACGAGCAGTTTGCCCAGGGGGCCGAAGTCGACGGTGAGCCGGGAGTCCGCTGTGATCCGGTACTGCGCCTCATGCGGGCCGAAGCTGAGATCGGCCCGCGAGGTGAACAGTGCCCAAGGCAGGGTCACAAGCGCAACCGCCGCCAAAGTGATGACGAGTGCTGTGATTCTCCGACGTGATGACACGGCCACCAGTCTAAGGACGTTTCCCGTCGTCGATGGAGCAGCCGATGAAGGTCGGTTCGGGTTCGAGGGTGATGCCGAAGGCGTCCTCGACGCCGGCGACGACGGTCGAGGCGAGATCGATCACATCGGCCGTGCTCGCGTGTCCTCGGTTCGTCAGCGCCAAGGTGTGCTTGGTCGACAGCGACGCTCGTCCCTCACCGACGCTGAAGCCCTTGGAGAATCCGGCGTGCTCGATCAGCCAGGCTGCCGAGGTCTTCGTCTTCCCCTCGATCTTCGCTCCGCTGAGCGGATCCGTCACCGGATAGCGAGGAGCCTCGGCGGGCAGGGTCTCGGCATCGTCGACGATGGGGTTGGTGAAGAACGACCCCGCCGACCATGAGTCATGGTCGGCCGCGTCGAGGACCATGCCCTTCGACCGGCGCAGCGCGATGACGTTCTCACGCACGCGTGCCGCCGGGACGCGTGTGCCGATCTCGACGTCGAGGGTCGAGGCGAGCTGGGCGTAGCGCACCGGCAGCGACTCGTCGCTGCGTTGGAGGTCGAAGGTCACCGAGAGCACGACGAACTGCGGGGTTCCGGCCGCGATCTGGGCGCGCTTGAGCGCCGAGGTGCGGTAGCCGAACTCGAGTTCGACGGCGGTGAGATGGCGGATCTGACCGGCCACACGGTCGAAGACCTCAACGGAGGAGATGAGCTCGCCGACCTCCGTGCCGTAGGCGCCGACGTTCTGGATCGGGGTCGCACCGACCGACCCGGGGATCCCGGACAGCGCTTCGAGTCCGGAGAGACCGAGGTCGAGGGTATGGGCGACGAACGCGTCCCAGTCCTCCCCCGCCTCGGCGGTCACCCGGGTGTCGGTCGTCGTGGTCTCGGCGGTCTCCACTCCGGTGGTCCGGACCACGCAGACCACGCCGTCGAACCCGGCATCGGCGATGAGCAGATTCGATCCGCCGCCGATGAACAGGACGTGCGCCTGCTCCTGACCGCTGAGTTCGAGCGGGTGTGCGGCACAGAAGTCGAGCAGCTCGTCGCGGGTGTTCGCGACAGTGACCTGCGGGGCCGGTCCGCCGAGGCGGAAGGTGGTGAAGCTGGAGAGTTCCTGCGGGTCGGCTTGGCTCACGCCGAGATCCGAACCTGGGTGCGGCTGAGGACGTCGGCCTCACCGGACTTCACGGCGATGTCGATGCGGGCCGTACCGACGGCAGGGTCGACGGCGCCGACCGTGGCGGTGAGCTTCAGCGAGGTCGTGGTGGTCGCCGGTGATCCGCTGTCGGCGTCGGGAACGACGACGGGTGCGGAGAAGCGGGTCCGGTAGTCGACGATCGCGCCTGGGTCGCCGAGCCATTCGGCCACCGGGGCGATGACCGCCGCCATCGAGAGCATTCCGTGGGCGATGACATCGTCGAGACCGACCTCGCGAGCGAAGCGCTCGTTCCAGTGGATCGGATTGTGATCGCCCGAGGCTGCCGCGTAGTCGACGAGGGAGGCTCGCGACAGCGGGATCTCGGATTCCACGACGGTGTCTCCGATGGTCAGTGTGGAGAAGTCGATGGCGCTCATTCTCCGTCTCCTCTCACGACGATGGTCGAGGTCACGGTGACGACGGGCTGCTCCGCGACGTCGGTGATCTCGGTGCGGGTGGTGATCATGGCGTTGCTGCCGGCGGCTCGGACTCCATCGACATGGGTGAGCGCGGACAGGGTGTCACCGGCGACGATGGGACGGGTGAACGAGAACTGCTCGGAGCCGTGGACGACCTTCGAGAAGTCGATGCCAGAATCTGGGTCGGAGATATAGGCGGCTTCCGATTTCTGCGCGATGATCACGGCGAAGGTGGTCGGGGCGACGACGTCGCGGTAGCCCAGTGCGGTGGCCGCCTCGGTGTCGAAATGGTAATCGGCCTTCGCTCCTGTGGCGAGCGCGAATTCCGCGATCGCCTCCCTGGAGACCTCATAGGGCTGAGGCAGGGAGAACGTGGCCCCCTGCTTCTCCGTATTCACCGGCATATGCGCTCTCTCTTCCACTGGGGTCAGTATCCACACCAGCCTAAAGCACGGCCCGAAGGCGACGCTCACCGGCGAAGAATTGATCACACGTTCGCATCCGGTTCACACAATTGATGCACCATCGGGCCCATGACTACGAAACTGGTATATGTTGTCCACATCACATTCGGTAAGGAGTAGTGCGATGACGAACGGATCCCCCAGCGCTGACCCGCAGAGCCGCGAGGCACCGACGGCGAGTCCCGGCGCACGAGTCAAAGACGCTGTCGCGGTCCCCTCACCGCGCACGCCCGGTCCCGGCACCCCAGCCGCACCATCGGCCGCAGCGGCCGGTTCCGGACCGGCGCCGGCGGCTGCCGACGCCCCACCGCAGATCGAGGTGGCTGTGGCCACCGACGCCGCCTATGCCGGCAAGGAAGCCGACAGGGTCCAGTTGCGCCGCCCACTGCGCAACGTCTCCGAGGTCCGGCACTTCTTCCGCACTAATCAGACCCCGATCTACTTCGTCGGCGCCACCCCGTTCAACCTGTTGGGTCTCGACCGGTGGGTGCGCAATTTCTCGTACATCACCTATTACGACGGCTGGGACGGCGGGCATCCCCGCGTCTTCTCCCCACGCTACAAGCCCTACGTCGAGTTCGAATCGGGTGAGGCGATCAACAACTGGCTGCTCCTCAACGCCGAGGTGCGGGCGCATATGACGCGCAACGTCCCCCATGGTGAGCGGGTCAAGGTGGCCATGGTCTTCTTCGACGAGGAGACGGAGCGGATCTGCCGGGAGCTCGGCTACGACCTCATCCTGCCCTCGGCTGCGCTGCGCAATCAGCTCGATTCGAAAATCGAAACGACGAAGCTCGGCAACGAGGCCGGAGCGTTCTCGGTGCCGAATGTGCTCACCACCGCCGACACCTATGAAGAGCTCAATGAGCGGTCCGCCGAGGCGGGACTGGGCACCGATCTCGTCGTGCAGACCCCTTATGGAGATTCGGGGAAGACGACGTTCTTCATCTCCGATGCCTCCGGTTGGGAGGCCCATAAGGACGACATCATCGGCGAGCAGCTGAAGGTGATGAAGCGGATCGACAACACCCCGGTCGCCGTCGAGGCAGTGATCACGTCCAGCGGAGTCGTCGTCGGTCCGTATCTCACGGAGTTGGCCGGCTTCGCCGAGCTCACCCCGTACAAGGGCGGCTGGTGCGGCAACGAGATGAAGCCCGATGTGCTCAATGCCGAGCAGCGGGCGCAGACCCGCGAGCTCGTGCGTCGGATGGGTGAGGGACTGCGCAAGCGCGGCTACCGCGGATTCTTCGAAGTCGATGTCCTCGTCGATCTCGACAACGACGACTGCTACCTCGGTGAGCTCAACCCGCGCATCTCCGGCGCTTCGGCGATCACGAACGTCACCGCAGGTGCGTATGCCGATGTGCCGCTGTTCCTGTTCCACCTGCTCGAATACCTCGACGTCGAATTCGACCTCGACGTCCAGGAGATCAACGAGCGGTGGGAGGAGCTCTCCGGCGCCGACGAGTGGAGCCAGATGGTCATCAAGGAGACGGCTCCGATCACCGAGTACATCACGCATTCGCCGCTGACCGGTCAGTACTATCTCGATCAGTACGGGACGCTGACGTACAAACGTGCGGCCCTGGACTGGCACCCTCTGCAGAACGGCAGCGAGGTGTTCTTCCTGCGCGTCTTCGGTGCCGGGGACTACCGGTGGAAGGGTGCGGATCTCGGAGTGCTGGTGACGAAGAATCCGCTGCAGACGAAGGTCGGCGGACCCGATGCGCTGAGCATCCGCGCCAAGCACTTCATCGATTCGATCCGGGCGATGTATGCCGGAGTTCCAGTCGTCTCCGACGATCCGTCGCCGGCTCTGGGCGGGCCCGGAGCCAAGGGCGACTGACCCGCACCCCGTGTGCACAGTGCGGCTCGTACGTTGGGCAGGGCCGCGTCGGTGATAATCTCAAACGACGCCGAGGCGGCACCGCCCTGCCGTCGTGCGGATGAGATCCGCAGACCGACCGACAAAAGATTCAGAGGAGAAGTGTGATCGAACCGTCACCGGAGCAGACCGCGGCAACTCCCCCAGCCGACCAGATCGTGACCCCATCGGCACCCGTCGATCCGGCGGCCGGGATCGACCGGGACAACTGGCAGGATCCCGACAATGTGCGCTGGTCATTCCAGAACGTCGCACGAGTTCTGCCGACGACGCCGATCTCGCGTGGCACCGGGCCCGTGGCCGAGCTGTCCGTCGACCTTCAGGACCTCGGCGAGGTCGAGGTGCCGGCCACGGAGTATTCGGAAGCCCGCAGCGTCCGCAGCGTCATCGGATCCACGGACACGGATGCGTGGATGTTCATGCACAACGGGACCGTGCTCACCGAGGAGTACTTCGGGGAGATGACCCCGGCGACCGAACATCTGCTCATGTCCGTGTCGAAATCGCTTGTCGGCACCGTCGCCGGTGCCCTCGCCGGTTCCGGCGACCTCGATCCGAACCGTCTCATCACCGACTATGTTCCCGAGCTCGCCGATTCCGGCTACGCCGGGGCGACCGTGCGACACATCCTCGATATGCGTTCGGGCATCCGCTTCTCCGAGGACTACCTCGACCCGAAGTCCGAGGTCAGGCAGATCGAGGAGTCGATCGGGTGGTCCGAGGCGAAGCGAGAGAACCCGGGCATCGGCATGTACGAGTTCCTCACCACTCTTGAGGCGAAGTCCGAGCACGGCGGGGTCTTCGAATACCGGTCGTGCGAGACCGATGTGCTCGGCTGGGTGTGCGAGAAGATCGCCGGCGAGCGTATGCAGTCGCTCATGTCGCGCGTGCTGTGGTCGCGGATCGGCGCCGAGCAGGATGCCGTCATCGCCACCGACCAGTACGGGGTCGGGATGTTCGACGGCGGCATCAACACGACCCTGCGCGATCTCGCTCGGTTCGGCTACGTCTACACCAACCGCGGTCAGTCGCTGACCGGACAGCAGGTGGCTCCGACGACGTGGATCGGCGATACGCTCACCACCTCCGAGGATGTGCGTCAGGCGTTCGCCGATGGGCCCGGAGACAATCGGATGCCGGGCGGGGCGTATCACAACCAGTTCTGGTTCCCGTTCCCCGACTCCCATGCCTTCCTCGCCCTCGGCATCCACGGGCAGATGATCTACATGAACCCTGGTGCCGACGTCCTCGGCGTCAAGCTCTCGAGCTGGGGGCTGCCGCAGGATGCGGCGAAGCTGTTCCCGACGATCCGCGCGTTCGAAGCTCTCGCGAAGGCCGTCAACTCCCCCACCGCTGAGTAAGCGGAACCCGCACCGGTGCAGTCACTTCGTACCGGCGGCGTCTGTTCCTACAGGTACGCGAGCATCCCGACTCGCTCCTCGCACATCCTCCCGTTGCAGCAGGTGGATGCGCGAGGAGCAGTGAGTGATGCGCACTTCCCTACCCGATTCGCGGTCGTCCCCGGCCCGGATGTGGCCGAATCGTCACAGGTGTCGCCGGATCTGCACACCGAAACGGCGTCTGCGGCAATGGGCCGTGGCAGAATCGTGGTGTATCGACAACGCTTGTGATCGCCTGAGCGCGAAGGAGAAACACGATGACCCCGATTCGCCGGTCCACCTGGATGCCCCGTCTGCTGACGGCCGCTGCTGGGACCGCTCTTGCCCTGTCTCTGACTGCCTGCGGAGGCTCCGATGGGGACAAGCCCGCCGGGGGTGAGAAGTCCGAAGCGGCGCAGACGGAGAAGGGAGGATTCGGCGGCGGCGCCGTCGAATCGGAAGCGGCTGAATCCGCCGAGGCGGAGCCCACCGACACCAAGTCGACCGACCCGTACGCGGACGCGGCGAAGACCACGAACTGGGCCAGCGATGACGGTATGAAGATCGACAAGAAGGGCAATGGAACCGTGCCGGCTTCGTCGCTCGAGGCCGATCTCGTCGACCTGTTCGAGAACAAGCTCGATTTCACAGTCACGAAAGCCGAGTGCGCGACGGATATGGATCTCACCGAGTGGTACGGCTTCGAAACATGCAATGTCACCGTCAAGGACAAAGAGGCAATCAAGGGTGAGAAGACCTATTACGGAACGGTGAAGATCGTCGACCACAAGGAGAAGATGGTCAAGTACGAGCTCATGTTCCCCGGCATCGATCAGGAAGACTTCGACTTCAAGGACTGATCACCGAGGCGGCCCCACCGCGGCCACCGATCCGTTCCCGAGTGTTCGACTGCGCGCTCATCGTCGCCCGTACGGCTTTCGTCCGTGCGGGCGACGATTCGTCTCCGCGGATGTCCGGACGAACCGGAGATGACATAGCTGCCGGCCGCCTCGGCGAGTGGTCGATTCTCCCCCTCCGCGATCGGCTCGAAGCGCACGGCCGACCCCGCGTCGGCTGCCTCCGAACTCCGGTCCGGGCTCGGTTCGTCCAGGGCCTCTCGGATGATCCGGCGCGGATCATACTGACGAGGATCAAGCGCACGCCATTCCTCGGTACCGATCGATTCGGCAGTTCGAGTCCGCGCCGTGTCGACCTGGGCGCGGAACAGGCGGACGAGCTCGCCGAGCTTCTGCGCGTAGTGCGGCATCCGCTGTGGACCGATGACGATGGCGGCGATGATGCCGATGAGGAGCATCTTCTCGAAGCTCAGGCCGAACATGTCCGAGTCCTTTCCTTGAGTCTTGTCTGCAATCGACCGGGCTGTCCCTCATCCGAGGGCGGATCTACGATCGACCGGTCGTGGCCTCGGACTCGGTCGTGGATACTCGCGATGGCGAGCGCGGCGAGGAAGAGCAGCGCCATCGGGCCCGCGACGACGAACATGAAGAGCACGTCGGCGGCCGGGGTGATCAGTGCGGCGAAGACCACGATGCCCACGATGCTCACTCGCCAGGCCCTCGCGATCGACCGCGCAGAGAGCAAGCCGATGAAGTTGAGGACGACGAGGAAGACCGGGAGGACGAACGCGATGCCGGTGGCGATGACGATCTTGAACACGAAGTCGAAGTAGTAGGACGCCTGCAGGATGGTGCTGTCTTCGCTCGCAGCGAAGGAGGTGAGCACCTCGACCATCCGTGGGAAGACGTAGAGACCGGTGAGACAGCCGGCTGCGAAGAGGGGCAGTGCAGCGCCGAGGAAGCCGAATGTCACCTTCTTCTCCTTCGCCGTCAGTCCGGGGGTGAGGAATCCGAAGATCTCCCCGAGCCAGACCGGGCCGGCGAAGATGATTCCGGAGTACACAGCGATGCGCAGCTGCAGATCGAAGGCCCCGGTGACGCTGTCGAAGTTGAGCGAAGCGCTGCGGGACTCGGCGAGTTCGGTGATCGGGGCACGGAGGACGTCCATGACGAAATCCGAGGTGAGATAGCCGATCAGCGTGCCGAAGAGCAGCGCCACCGCCGCGCGTACCGCCCGTGTCCGCGCCTCCCGGAGGTGCGCGGACAACGGCATCTTCTCCGCGGCGGCGGCGCTCATGGGTGCGGTTCCGTTTCATCACCCGACCGCTTGTCGGTCGACTCGTCTTTGAGAATGCGCACGGACTGACCGAGGCTCCTGGCGAGCGCAGGCAGCTTGGCTGCGCCGAAGACGAGGATGACGATGGCGAGGATGACGAGGGCGTGCCAGCCCGTGAGGTTGTGCAGCATGATGGTCGGCCTTTCGCTGAGTTGTCAGGGCTTTTCGGGAGCGCCGTCGGGTGGAGCTTGTCCTTCACCTCCGCCTCCCGGGGCAGCGCCTCCGGTCGGTTCGGTGTCGGTGTCGACGGGGACGTCGAGCGTGGCGGTGTACCCGGAGTCGGTGTCGCCGCTGATCGTGGCGAGTTGGTGTTCTCCTCCGTCGTCGCCGAAGACGTTGTCGTCGTCGAGGCTGATGGCCGCAAGGTTTTTCGCCGATCCGTCGTAGGCTTCGAGGGCGAAGACGGCGTTGCATGCGTCTTCGGGCAGGGCCATCTGCGAGGTGGCGATGGCGTTGTCGGCATCGGTGATGGAGTCGACGTCGGGGTAGACCTCGAAGTGGATGTGGGTCCACCGGCCGGAATAGCAGCCGGGGAAGACAGAGGTGAAGGTGACCTCGCCGTTCTCATCGGCGACTTGGACACCGCGCAGCCATGTGGCGTCCTCGACGCCGTCGGAGTACATCGAGTAGCGGCCTTGAGCGTCGCAGTGCCAGGCGTAGACGGCGGCACCGTCGAAGGCCGCGTTGTCATTGGCCATGTCGGTGACTGTGAGGGTGAAGGTCAGGGGCACCCCGTCGACGGTGTCGGTCCCGTCGATGTTCGA
The DNA here is from genome assembly GCF_011617465.1 of Brevibacterium pigmentatum. NCBI lineage: Bacteria > Bacillati > Actinomycetota > Actinomycetes > Micrococcales > Brevibacteriaceae > Brevibacterium > Brevibacterium pigmentatum. The sequence continues at coordinate 1,123,474 of NZ_CP050153.1, read as the reverse complement.
GCGGATGTCTGAGCGCACGATTCCGGAGTCTTCGAGGATGTCAGGTCCGTTCGATCCGTCCGCCGGGTACGGGCCGGCCGTCTCATCGGGGATCTCGGTGATCGATCCGCTGCTGTTTGAGCTCGCGTTCGTCGTTCCCGAGGCCCCGGAGGTGCGGGCGGCCAAAGCCATTGTGCCGACCCCGGCGCCGACGAGCCCGAGGACTCCACGTCGGCTGAAGAGGGTGCGGATGTCGAACGGGGCGCCCTGGTCGACGACCTCCTCATCAGGTCGATCGAGGAGCCGTCCTTCGTAGGCGGGTCCGTTGGGGGTCTGGTCCGGTTCGGGTACGCGAGCCATGAGCTGTCCTTCCTTCGATGATGTGGATGACACCATCGTGGATATCGGCTCTGGCGCGGGACTGTGGCGTTCCTGGGCGGCAACTGTGGAAGCTCAGACCGGCTGTGTCCCATCCCACCAGTCGAGGACCCGCTGGGCCTGCAGAGTCACCCATCTCGACGGTTCGCCGACCAGGGCGTCGACGTGGAACCAGACGTCGCCGTCGAGGCGATGGTCCTGAGTCCAGGTGCCGTGGTCGGAGCGTCTGGCTCGGATCATCCCGACCGCTTCTTCCATCCGCGGGTCCGGGCCGGTTCCGTCCGCGCTCGTCGCTTCGCGGAAGTAGTCGAGTGCGGGCAGGATTCCGTAGAACCAGCGGCGGGGGTGGAAGAGAGCGAGGGCACGACCGTCGAAAGGTTCACCGGTGCTGCGCGTGCGGAACAGGTCCCGCGACAGCAGGTACTCCTCTCCCCTGGCTCGGGCCTGCTGCACACGTGCGGCGTCGCCCGCAGCCAGCTGATAGTCGAGCAGCGCGACGAGGGCGTTGAGGGTGGAGTGGAACGACGAGACCTTCGAACCTTCGACCCATTCGCAGTTCCATCCGCCGTCGGGCTGCTGGTGGCTCAGGAACCAGTCGACGATGCCGTCGACATCGGCACCGAGCCACAGGCCGTTCGACAGCGGCCAGGAATTGATGCAGACATCGACTTCCCCGCCCCAGTACGGCAGATTCTCGTATTCCCAGCGTGCGGATTCGAGTTTCTCTGCCGTTCCCTCCAACGCCGAGGCGGTCAGTCCCCACTCGCGCAGGTCCTTCAGAGCCCACGTCGTCGCAGTCCACGGCTGTGATCCGTCGTCATCGAATGCGAAGTCGGAGGGGAAGAAGGCCCCGCCTGCCCATTGTCCGTCCGGGTCTTGCTGGGCCAGCAGCTCTGCGCCGAAGCCTTCGTGTTCCACGCGTGCGCGGGTCTCCTGCCAGGTCGTCTCCTCTGCTCCGAGCAGGTCGCGTTCGACCTGCCAGCGCAGGGCCGGGTCCGAGTCGAGGAGCCAGTCGGACAGTTCTGTGCTGATCATCGTTGATCTCCCAATTCGGTCGAACAGTCACTTCGAGAGTAGGCGCCGAATCGCGCGAAGACCATACCCCTGTCCGTCGAAGTGGGATTTCACCAGCTGTCGTCGGCCTTGCGGTGCTCATCCGCGCAGTGACCGCTCCCAGGCCAGGGTTGCAAGCGCCGCAGCCTGGTCGGGCAGGTGCGCATCGTCGAACTGAACTTCCGGCGAGTGATTCGTCGCCGCCGAGGCCGGATCGATGCCTTCGGGCGTCACGAAGAAGAACATGAAAGCACCGGGCACCTGCTCGAGCACGAAGGAGAAGTCCTCGGAACCCATGAGCGGGTCCGGCACCTGCACGGCCAGCTCGGCCCCGAAACGATCGGCCAGAACTCTCAGGGCGAAGTCGGCTTCGCCGCAGTCGTTGACCGTGACGGGATACTGCTCGGTCCACACCACCTCGGCCGTGCATCCGTGTGCGGCCGCAATCGACTCCGCCAACTGTGTGGCGCGCTCGGGGAACCTACGCGTCGACTCGTGGGAGAGCGTGCGCACAGAAGCTCCGAGCTTCGCCGAGGCGGGGATGACATTGACGGCCTCCCCCGCTTCCAACTGCGTCACCTGGGCGACGATGGGGTCGAAGACGCTGAATGATCCGGTGACCATCGATTGCAGCGCCTGTCCGAGTTCGAGAATCGGACGCACCGGGTCGACCGCATCTTCCGGTCGCGAGCTGTGACCTCCGCTGCCGTGCATCGTCACGTGCAGAGTATTCGCTCCGGCCATGATCGTGCCCGGTCTGGTGACGAAGGTTCCCGGCACCCCCGGTGCCACATGGATCGCGTAAGCCGCATCGGGCTTCTGGCCGATGGTGTCGAACATTCCTTCTTCGAGCATGATCTTCGCACCGCCCATCCCCTCCTCGCCGGGCCGGAACATGAAGGCCACCGTGCCCTTCAGCTCGGACTGATGAGCGGACAGCAGCTTCGCGGCTCCGACGAGTCCGGAAACGTGGAGATCATGCCCGCAGGCATGCATGTTCCCATTCGTCGACGCGAAGTCGAGTCCGGTCGCCTCGTTGACGGGCAGAGCGTCCATGTCCCCGCGCAGGAGCACCGTCGGGCCGGGGTGCGCTCCGCGCAGGACGGCGATGATCGAGCTGAGCTCCTGACCGAGCGTGATCTCAAGCGGCAGACCTTCCAGGGCGTCGAGGATCCGACGTTGGGTCTTCGGCAGATCGAGTCCTATTTCGGGGTCCCGGTGCAGGTCGCGGCGCAGTTCGCGCAGATCATCGGCAAGTGCGTGGGCTTCGCTGGTGAAATCGAGAGTCATTGTGTGCTTCACTCGGCAAGACTGGCACGGCCGGAATGAGTCGCGCAATACCGTCTCGAGGAGTTCGCGAATACAGAAACTCCCCCATCGGATTCGTCATCCTGATGAGGGAGTTGATCGGTAGCGGGAGGGGGACTCGATCCCCCGACCTCACGATTCTAATCTAATCGAAACCCGGGAGGATATGAAAGACGATGAAAGCGTATGAAATGACCGTGTGACCTGGTGTGATAACCCGTCTTGAGGCGAGTTCCGTGTGGCTGCTGGGATACCCGACTTCGCCGTAAAGCGCATCGTAAGCGCATGACTCGCCGAGAAGCAGGAGCCAACGATCATTCGATTACTCCGAGTCCTCTTCGGCAACCGCGCCGAACATCTCAGGACTGTAAATAGTAGTTCCAATTGACGTTCCGAACTCGCCGCCAGCCGCATTGCGCGCTGCTTGTAGTTTTATACATGCGAACGAAAATCACAACGGGCGTACTCAGCTTCAAGCTAGATCATGACTTCCCCTCCCACCACACATCATCCGATCGCAACCATACCCCTATCGTCTGGACCCGCCGGTCGTGGAGCTCGACGAAGATCGCGCCATCGAAGCCGAGCCGCGTGGCGGTGCCTTCGAGCCACACTTCACCGTCCCGCTCGAACAAGACACGGGCGCGCACCTGTAGCGGTGGCCGTCCCCGGAAGGAGCCGCGGGCGCCAGCTTCGTTGCGGATCTTCTGCCAGTACCGCCAGGTGGCTGTGACATAGTCCTCATATTCGATCTTGTGTTCTATTCTGCATCCGCCGTACTCCACCCACAGCCAAAGGCCGAACCGGACACGAGCGCACGCGAACTGAGCTAGCACCGATTTCCCACCGAAAGCATCGACGCCAGCAGTACGCAACAGAACCGTGTTGAACCAGTGACGCGGACTTGGATATAGTCAAACTCGGAAACTATCGCCGAACCACCTGGAATCTCAGGAAGAAGGGAATGGTGGCCTTCGTGGCCTGCTTCTAGTCCTGCTGCCCTAGAATCACCCGAACCCCGCTTTCACAGCCGGTCGGGTGATAGGTGGCTTGTGCCTAAACACAGTCGACCTAGCTTCTACCCATTCCCTGTTGCCGTAGCTGATTGCAAAGCTAACCATTCTCAGTTAGCCACTCGCGTTCACCGGTCATGCTCGGTGCGAACAAAGCCCGCCAGCACCCTCAAAGAGCTGCCCGCAAGCTTACGCGAAGGCTAAACTGCACCGGCTTCACGGCTATTCACCTTCAGGCAACTGCTGAAATCAGAGAAAGCCCCTCATGCAGCAACTCAATGCCACACAGATTAAGAAGTCCTTTATCAACACCTCTCGCCGCGAAGTGGAAAAGATCACACTGCCGCCCAATCTCACTGAGATCGGGTGGGCGGAGCTCGACTACTTTGGCTGGGCTGATGCGAAAATTCCTCAACGGGCCTACATTGTCGTCCCCGTAGACGACGTCCCACGCGGACTGATGCTCAGGACAGTGCCCATGGCGAAGTCCCAAGCGATGTGCAGTTGGTGCGAGGACTTGCACGAGACCACCGGCGTCCGGATGTTCACAGCGAAGAAGGCCGGGCCTTCGGGACGAAACGGCAATTCGCTCGGGACTCTCATTCACGGCAATTTCGAGTGCTCCGAGATCGTCAGGAATCCTCCTCGCGCAGTCGAAGGTCACAATGACTTCGAAGCCCATGTGTCAATGCGCGTCGACAAACTGAACGAGCGTGCCACCAGCTTCGTCAAGAGAGTGCTAGGCGAAAAGTAGTCCCCACTCGGGCCCGTCAAGCCACGGCGATCCCACCATGAAACAACGTAGGCCCCCGCCGTAACCACGGTGGGGGCCTACATTGCATCCGCTACCCTATTGCCATGCCCTCAACGATGAGCCCAGCATGAGCACCTGTGCCGCAGTGTGGTGTGACCGCGATGAGTCGCCCCGGGGATAATAGAGGCAGGGAGATTGGAAGAGGGAGATTCTCTCTTGCCAGTGAAATATACCGACGAACTCAAGGCTCGCGCCGTCGAACTCATCATTCATGCTCAGGCCGATCCGGAGACGGCGGACGGGGCAATCACCCGTGTCGCCGGCGAGCTCGGTCTGAGCAAAGAGACCCTGCGAGTCTGGGTCCGTAAGCACAAAGACTCCGGCAAGGCCACACCGACTGAGCCAGTCGATTTGGAAGCGGAGAACCGTCGGCTGCGGGCGGAGTTGGCTGAAGCGAAGCGGGCCAACGAGATCTTGAAGAGAGCGTCGGCTTTCTTCGCGGCGGAGCTCGACCGCCCATCGAAGTGATTGTCGTCTTCATCGACGACAATCGTCACGAGTTCGGAGTCGAGCCAATCGTACGCGCCCTGTCCGGGACTGCGGCACGGATTGCTGTGAGCTCGTATTACGCGTTCAAGAAACGCGAACCATCGGCCAGGGCCCGCCGAGACCAGGCGCTGATGGTCGTCATCCAGGATGTCTATGAGGCGAACTACTCGTGTTACGGGGTGCGGAAGATGTGGAAGGCGATCAACCGCGAGTACGCCGATCAGTTCGGCCCGGTGGCCCGCTGCACGGTGGAGCGGTTGATGCGCCAGTTAGGCATCGACGGTATTCGACGCAGGAGGAAGCGCCCGAAGACGGCTTCGGCTAGGGCTGAGGAGTGTCCGGATGATCTTGTCGAGCGTGAGTTCGCAGCACCGGCACCCAATTGTCTATGGGTCGCGGACATTCCCCCGCAAGCGGGAGGTACCCCCTCCTATGTGCCCACGCAAGCTGGGTGGGTATACACGACGTTCATCCTCGGTGTCTTCCACAGGGAAATCGTCGGCTGGCAGGTGACGAACCACATGCGGGAGTCCCTGGCCAGGGACGCTCTGACGATGGCTCTCGCTGCGAAATATCGGGCCGGTGAAGACGTTTCCGGGCTGGTGCACCACTCGGATCGCGGAGTGCAATTCCGATCGATTCGCTATGGCGAGACCCTGGCGGAATCCGAGGTCGTGGCGTCGGTGGGGTCGCGTGGGATTCGTACGACAACGCCATGGCCGAGGCGCTGAACTCGGTCTACAAGGCCGAACTCATCGACCGGAAGGGGTGGTCGGGGTTGATCGAGGTGATGGCGGAGACGTCGAAGTGGGTGGCTTGGTACAACCAGTCCAGGTTGCATTCAGCGATTAACTACCGACCGCCCGTCGAGGTCCATTCCGAATGGATCAACCAGTCCGGGACAGAACCCGCGGCTGCTTAGGAAACCAAGAATAGGAGCCTCTACGAAACCCGGGGCTTGACATCTCCCCAATTAAGCCGAAGGCGGGGCAGGTGCGAGCCATGACTCAAGCTGAGGTGGTAGCGCTGCGCAATGCGGCCCGACAGTGGGAGGCGACCCCACATAAGTCATTCAGGCCGTACCGGCGCGACATCCTCGACAGTATCGACGTCATGCTCGGCACCGGCGTTCGCACCGGCGAACTGCTCGGCATTCGATGGCAGGACATCGACCTCGACGCGGAAGTGCCGACAGTGTCAGTCATGGGCACCGTAACACAGGCGAATGGCCAAGGCGTGGTTTGGAAACCGGCGCCGAAGTCGGAGACCTCGAAACGGACCCTCTACCTCCCGTCGATTGCGGCGGAGGCGTTGCGGAGGAAGGCCGCGGAGCGCGAGTTCCTTCCCGAATCGGAGGCAGTGTTCGCGTACGAGGTGGGGACGTGGCGGAACCCGTCGGCGTACCGTGTTCACTTCCGGCAAGTGCGGAAAATCGCGGAACTAGATTGGGTGACGCCGAAGACGATCCGCAAGACCGTCGCGACGACGATATACAGTTCGGACGGCCTCGACAATGCGTCTCAGCAGCTCGGGCATTCGGAGGTGGGAGTGACTGCGAAGCACTATGTGCAGAAGCTCAATATTGGGCCGCAGGGCGTGGTTGGGGTGCTCGACGAATGGTTTCAAAGCGCATCGTAACCGCATAGATGTCGGGAATCGGGCAGAAAAATAGCCCCTCACCGGGACTCAATCCCTGGTGAGGGGCTTATCGGTAGCGGGAGGGGGACTCGATCCCCCGACCTCACGATTATGAGTCGTGCGCTCTAACCAGCTGAGCTACCCCGCCCCAGCACCGCATTCTAGGCGGCACGAGAGCCCCGAAAGGGAATCGAACCCTTGACCTTCTCCTTACCATGGAGATGCTCTGCCGACTGAGCTATCGGGGCAACAGGTAAGAATTTACACGGGTTCGCTCGCTCTGGGCAAATCGGACTTCAGTGACGTCACTCACACGCCCTGGAATCGGAGACGAAAACGCCCACCGATCCCTACCCCGCATCGGTGCCATTAGCGAAAGCATCTATTTCACCGGGTCGAATCGCCCGGCCAGGAATCCCTGCAGTCGACCCGGATGGTTCGTGATGATCCCATCGACCTCGGCACCGAGGAGTTCCCGCCATTCGTTCATCTCATCGGCAGTCCAGACGAAAACGCCGAGGTCGTTGTCCATGATCTCTGTGACGACCGATTTGCGCATCGAGAATCCCTTGTACGAAGGATTGATCGCCACCGCCCCGAGTTCGCGAGCGACCTCGATGTCCTCGGGCTTGGGAACCATGCGCAGAAGGAAGCGAGCGACCATCGGCAGCAAGTCCCGACAGGTCTCCAGCGTCCCGATGTTGAACGACTGGACGATCATCCGGTCGGCAATCCCGGTTTCGACCACCAGTTCGGAGATCCTCGCCACCGCACCCGATGACCACTCCCCTTTGAGCTCAAGGAGGAGTTCCCCGCCTCGGTGCTGAATATCCCTCATCACGGCCGACAGGGTCGGGATGCGCACTCCGTTGAATCCGGGGCCCATCCACGAACCGGCGTCGACGAACGACAGCTCTTCGGCGGTGAGATTGACGACGGGACCTCTGCGATTCGTGGTTCGGTCCAGATCCGGATCGTGGAGGATCACGGGAACACCGTCGGCGCTGGTCGAGGTGTCGACCTCGATGAAGTCGACCCCCAGAGCACGCGCCGCGTCGACCGCGGCGAGGCTGTTCTCGGGCACAACAGCCGAATAGCCGCGGTGCGCGATCACCAGTGGGCGACTTCCGGATCCAGGGCGCTCGACGATGCCCCGATCGTGGAGGAACTGCAGAAAACTCATGGCTTCAGCCTATGCCCTGGGCCCTCATTCCACTGCCTGCACGACGTCAGAAGTCCCAACTATCGGAAACTCCGGTCGAATCCCCCACAGACCGATTCTGAACGGATAGGTTGTGGGAAGCATCACACTCCCAACTCGAAGGGCACACCATGGAAGCTATCTACGCTGCCGCTATCGTCCTCGCCTTCATCGCGCTCGGTGAGCTGGTCTCGATCTGGTCGAAGGCGCGTGTCCCCAGCCTTCTGGTTGCGATGCTCGGGATCTTCATCTTCGCCAAGATCGGCGTAGTCCCAGAAACCGTCATCGATGACTCCCTGCTGCTTCAGGCCTACTCGTTCCTCGTCGCGCCGCTGCTCTTCCATATGGGGTCACTCATCCCCCTGCGCGTGATGCTCAAACAATGGCGTTCGGTCATCATCGCAGTCTCGGGCATGCTCGTGGCGGTGCTGCTCATCCTGGCTGTCGTGGCCCCGCTCTTCGGTTTCGAAACCTTCGTGGCCGGTTCCGGGCCCTTGGCCGGCGGCATCGTCGCCACCAGCTTGACGACGGAAGGGCTGACGGCGCACGGTGCCGCCTCGTCGATCATCGTTCTTCCCGCGCTTGTTCTGATGCTCCAGTCACTGCCCTCGATGCCGTTGACGAACTACTTTCTGCGTCGCTATGCAAAGAAGCTGCGCGACAGCGGAGAACTTCAGGAACTCGCTCGCGCCCACAACGAAGAGGAAGAGGAGGCAGCCAAGAAGAAGAAACTCGTCAACCTTCCCGACTTCCTCGTCGACAATCAGCTGTTCATGCTCTTCCTCATTCTCGTCGGCGGATCGGCAGCGACACTTCTGGCGGTACCCACCCATATTCCGTCGTCGATCCTCGCCCTGATCCTCGGCATTCTCGCCACTGCGGTGGGATTGTCCCCCGATAAGGCCATGGAACGGTCGAACTCATTCGGCATCGCCATGGCCGGCGTCATCGCCATCGTCATGGCCCCGCTGGTGACCGCCTCGGTGCAGGACGTCATCAACGCATTCGTCCCCACCATCACGATCCTCATCGTCGGCGGCTCGGGCATCGTCCTCGGCGGATTCGTCGCCACCAAGCTGCTGCGGTGGAAGTCCGGACTGGGAGTGTCAGTGGCTCTGACGGCGATGTACGGCTTCCCTGCCGACTATCTGCTCACCAACGAAGTAGCACGTTCCATCGCCCGTGACGACGACGAAAAGGAAGCACTGCTCAATGTCATGCTGCCGCCGATGCTCGTCGGCGGATTCACCTCGGTCAGCGCCGGGTCTGTCGTCATCGCCAGTGTCCTCGTCAGCATGCTCTGATCTTTGACCGGCTCCAATCCCCGTCAGTTCGAGGCTCTCGGCGCACCCCGAGCTCTCATACGAAAGGACCCCATGCACGATCTCATCGCACAAGGACAGACCCTGCTCCCTGAGCTCCAGGACCTGCGGCGTTCCCTCCATGCGGACCCGGAGATCGGTCTCGACCTGCCCCGCACGCAGGCGGCGGTTCTGGCCGCCCTGTCCGGCCTCGACCTCGAGCTGACCACGGGTGAGGACACCACCTCGGTGATCGCCGTTCTGCGCGGAACGCATCCGAACAGGCCGGCCGACGCTCCAGCGGTGCTGCTGCGCGGAGACATGGACGCCCTTCCCGTGACAGAGGAGACGGATGAGCCCTTCGCCTCGACGAACGGATACATGCACGCCTGCGGCCACGACCTGCACACAGCCGGACTCGTCGGAGCCGCACGGCTCCTTCACGCCCGACGCGACCGACTTGCCGGGGACATCGTCTTCATGTTCCAGCCCGGGGAAGAGGGCTGGAACGGGGCGTCGGTGATGATCGACGAAGGCGTGCTCGACGCAGCCGGGACGCGGGTGATCGCTGCATTCGGGGCGCATGTGCTCCCGGGTCCGCGCGGCGTGGTCGCCACCCGGCCGGGCACCCTCCAAGCGGGTTCGAACACACTGCGGGTGACGATCCACCGACGCGGCGGTCACGGGTCCCAACCGCAGACCGCCGTCGATCCGGTGCCGGTGCTGGCCGAACTCGTCACTGCCCTGCAGAATATGGTCAGCCGCCGCATCGACGTCTTCGACCCCATCGCGCTGTCCGTGACCCAGTTGAGCGCCTCGGACGCGATCAACGTCATCCCCGCCTCGGCGACCTTGGGTGCGACTGTGCGCACGCTGTCGGACGCATCACTCGACATCGTCCGCACCCGCTCGAAGCAGCTCGCCGACGGCATCGCCGCCGCCCATGGATGCAGCGCCGAAGTGGACTTCGATGCCCAGTACCCGGTCACGGTCAACGACGATGACGAAACCGCATGGGCCATGGAAGAACTCCGCGTCCTCCTCGGCGAGGATCGGGTGAAGCTCCTCGAACAGCCGATCATGCCGAGTGAGGACTTCTCCTTCGGCTTAGCCGCGGTGCCGGGCACGTATCTCATGTTCGGCGCCGAGCGCACGGACGTTCCAGCAGAGCGCCAGGGCAACAACCACTCCCCCTTCGTCATCTTCGACGATTCGGTGCTCGGCGATCAGGCGGCGCTTCTTGCTCACCTCGCGATCGAACGACTGGCGAAGGCGACGCGAACGTCATAGCGGTGCAACTGATCTGACACATCGTCGCCACCAGCCACGGCGCGAACACACCTACCGTAGACACTGTGACCACCTCGATCCCCCGCCACCGTGACCTCACCCTCGACCTCGCCCGCGTCGTCTGTGTGCTCGTCGTCGTGTTCGTCCACCTCCTGCTCGTCGGGGTCGGCCGCAACCCGGACGGCTCACCTTTCATCATCAACCCGGTCTCGGGCGAGCGCTGGTTCGCCCCGGCCACCTGGATCGCCGAGATCATGCCGATGTTCTTCGTCGTCGGCGGATTCGCGGCCAAGGTCGGCTGGGAATCAGCCCAACGTCGCGGCGAATCGGCTTCGACCTTCGTCCGCACCCGCCTGCGGCGCCTCGCGCTTCCGGCCCTGCCGCTCTTCATCGTCCTCACTGCTGCTCTCACCTTCGTCCAGATTCTCGGCGTGGATCCCGAATTGGCCGACGCCATCGCCGTCCCTGTCGGTTCCGTGCTGTGGTTCCTCGCCGCATACGCCCTCGCCCAGGCGCTGGCACCGTGGATGATCCGCTGGCATGAACGCAATCCGTGGCTGGCCCTCGTCGTCCTCTTCGCCGGAGCCTTCTTCGTCGATGTCGTCCGCTTGGTCGTCGGCATCCAGGGCCTCGGGCTCGAGCGGATCCCCGCCGACGGCTATGGGGTCGGTGACGAACTCTTCGGTCTGCCCAACGTCGCCTTCGTCTGGCTCTTCGCCCAGCAGATCGGCTTCTGCCTGCGCGACGGCTGGTTCTCCCGTCTCCGCTGGTGGAACCTCGTCATGATCGTCGCCGGATTCGCCTGTCTGGGACTGCTCGTCATCCTCGGCGAATACTCGGCGTCCATGCTCACGAACCAATGGCCGCCGACCCTGCCGCTGGCCGTCCTTGCCGTCATCCAAGCCGCCCTGCTGACCCTGCTCAACCGACCGCTGACAGCGATCATGGACCGCCGCTTCGCACAGGCCATCGTGTTCTTCCTCGGCAGGCGACTCATGTCCGTCTACCTATGGCACGTGCCGGCCATCGTCCTGCTCACCGGAATCCAGCTGCTGTGGCTGCCGATGCCCGATCCCGGCACAGGAGCCTGGTGGCTGACCCGTCCGGTCTTCGTTATCGCCGTCCTGCTCGTCGTATGGGCGATCTCAACGACCACGAAACGCTGGGAGAGCCCGCGCCCGGTCCTCTCCCCGAGGTGGCCCTCCGATGCCGTCACCGTCACCGCCGTGGCCCTGTTCGTCTTCCAATCCCTGGCGATCTCGAGCTACGGACTCGACCTGCCGCTGGCTATCCTCGGCCTGGTGTGCACCACGATCGTGGTCAACCTCACCCAAGACAGCGCCACCGCTCGATCCCGGATCAGCGACGGAAACGATGCCACCATCGCCGAGGCGAACCCACCGACCTCGGATCAGCCAGCTGGTCCCCCGGTTCCGCCTCGGTGACCGTGTCGTTCTTCTGCGAATTCCGCCGCAGCCTCCATGCGACGATCTCCTTCTCCACGTCGCGGGGCGGAGTGAACACGGGCGGGCCGTTGCGCAGATCCATCACGGCCTCCCGCACCCGGGCATTGAAGCCGGCGAGGTAGTCGCGGACCTCGGACTCGGTGGAGAAGGCGTCGACGGTGTCTTCGAGGACGGCGTTCTCCTTGCGCAGCTGAAACGCCGCCGGAGCGACGCCGTTGATGCCTTCGGAATCCATCTTCTGCTTGATCCACCAATCAGGATCAGATGAGCTGTGCAACCCGGTCAACGGCTTGCCCAGGCCCGGCAGATCATCGAAATCACCGCGCTTGACGGCTCGGTCGAGAGCGGATTCGACGACAGCGTTTCGGTCCTCGAGTGAATTCAGACGCCGAGGCGACTGCGCGTCGTCCGTGTCATCGCTCATCGGTTCGCTCCTCCCGCAGTCTTGTCCGAAGCCCGGCGTTTCGGCCCAACGCTGCGGTCTCGTGTCCTCACACGGTAGGCGCACCGGCATGCGGTCCGCAAGGACTTCGACGCAATCGCCCACGGCCCAGATTCAGGTCAGCATCGGATACTTTTCGGCGCCGGAAATGTCCGATGCTGACCTATGTTTCTGCTCAAGAGTCCGAATGCGACCTATTCTTCTGACGCACTTGGTGCAGGGAAACTGAAAGCGGCCCCGCGTCCTGTGTTTCCACAAGTCGCGGGACCGCTTCCTTCTGCGTGGCAGATATAGGATTCGAACCTATGAAGGCAATGCCGGCTGATTTACAGTCAGCTCCCTTTGGCCGCTCGGGCAATCTGCCGCAGGTGGCGCTCGATGAGCACCTGAAAAGAATACAAGGCTCGGACCCGAATCACCAACTCGGTAGACGCAGATCACAGTTCGGAGCCTCGACTAGACTCGGGGGCAACAGCCACGCCCGTTTCCAAAGGGCATCAACGATCGCAGACAAAGGAGCATTCATGGCCAGCGAATCCTCATTCGACATCGTCAGTAAGGTCGACCGGCAGGAGGCCGACAACGCACTCAACCAGGCCGCGAAGGAGATCAATTCCCGCTATGACTTCCGCGGCACCGATGCGTCGATCGCCTGGAGCGGCGAAGCCGTGCAGCTGAAAGCCAACAGCGAGGACCGGGTCAAGGCCATTCTCGACGTCTTCCAGTCGAAGCTGGTCAAGCGCGGAATCTCGCTGAAGTCCCTCGAGGACGGCGAACCGTACCCCTCCGGCAAGGAGTACCGCATCGATGCATCCCTCAAAGAGGGCATCGACAAGGACAATGCGAAGAAGATCTCGAAGATCATCCGCGACGAGGGCCCCAAGGGCGTCAAAGCCCAGATCCAGGGCGACGAATTGCGCGTGAGCTCGAAGAAGCGTGATGACCTGCAGGAAGTCATCGCCCTGCTCAAGGGACAGGACCTCGACGTCGACCTGCAGTTCACGAACTACCGCTGATCACCATCGCCCCATGCCGGCCCGGTCCGCACTGCTGAGCGCGGACCGGGCCGGTGTCGTATTCGCCCGTAACGCTGTGACCCGAAAGAGGCCGGTCAGTGTTCGGGGAGCTCGAGCGGAATGTAGTACAGACCTTTCGAGTCCTCCTCGACACTGACCCGGAGGCGATCGTCGAGGTGGATGAAGTCGTTGACCTTGATGGTGCCCTTCTGACCGCTGAGACGGCGGATCGCGAAGGCGGGGATGAGTCCCTGCCGTCCCGAACCGTCGACGGCGAGCGCGTACTTCGGACCGGTCGCGCGGACCCGGACGTCGATGCCCGAATCCTGCTCTCGCAGTTCGTCGATCTCGACGACGGGCTCCGGGTTCGTCAGCGCGGTGAGTTCGACGGCCAGAGTATCGGCCATGTCATCGACGGTGGCGAGCATGTTCGCCATGGCGCGGGCGAATTCGCCGTGCAGCTTGCTCGGCTTCATCGCCGCGCCGGGCTTGTACATGTCCTCATGGGTCAATTCGCTCCACGCATCCTGGAGTCGGGTCTTGACCTGGATCTCGGCGAAGACCGGCGCCCCCTGATCGGAAGGAATACGCAGGATGACATGGCAGGCGCGGTAGCCGCTGGCCTTCGGCGGGTCTGTGTAGTCCTTCCACTCGATGAGTTCGAAGGGTCCGAGTTGGTCGGGATCGCGGAGTGCGGCGAACATCATCGACTGGTCGCGCGGTGATTTGCACAGCACTTTGATGCCGACGATATCGCGGATCTGGTCTTCGACATCCTCGGTGGTGGTGATCGTCAGCAGCGGATCGTCTTCGATCTTCTCGGTCAGCTTCGCCAGGGTCCGTGCCGCGTCCTTGATCCGATGGCCGTCGACGTCGAGGCGGGAGATGTCCTTGTCCTTGAGCAGCCCCTTCTGCTGTTCGGTCAGCCAGTGCTTGATCCGCGCAGCCGCCAGCTGCCAGGCGTCGAGGCGTTCGACATAGGCACGTTCGACGATCGTTTTGAGCAGCGATTCGCTTTTCACGCGCTCTCCCCTGCCTGCCGACGGTGGATTCTCATGGACGTCCTGAGCGTGCCGGCGCCTGAGACGCACCGGTCCGCACAGTCTGACTCTACGCGGTAGATGCAGAACGCCCCGGCAGCGACTCGTCCTCCCTGTGCAACGGGAGGAGAAGTCACTGCCGGGGCGTTGTAACGCTCAGGCGGGCGTGCGGTGGCGCCGGAGTCTCAGCTGCCGGCGGACGGTTGACCGACGGATTCGGCGGTGACGTGTCCGCGCGCCTCGGCGAGCATCGCCTCACGGGTGGCGAGCTTGATCCGCTCACGGCCTTCGACCTCGCCGGCGGCCTTCTCGGCCGATTCGACGCGGTGGTAGCCCTCCCAATCGACGAAGTCGACGCCCTTGGATTCGAGGAGTTCGACGATGGCCGATTCGTCCGGGTACACCGGATCGGTGAGCACCCCGGCGGCACGGTCGTCGAGGATGTGGCCGATGGTCTCGAGCGCATCGCCCTTCGTGTGGCCGATGAGGCCGACGGGTCCGCGCTTGATCCACCCGGTGGTGTACACGCCCTGAACGACATCGGCTTCGGCGGCCGCGGTCTGATCATCGGAGTCGACGACGCGACCCTCGTGGTTCGGGATCACGCGCTTGCGATCGTCGAAGGGCAGCTGCGGCAGCTGAGTGCCCGCATAGCCGACGGCACGGTAGACGGCATCGAGCTCCCAGTCGTGGAAGCTGCCTGTGCCGTTGACACCGCCGGAGCCGTCGAGTTCCATGCGTTCGGTGCGCAGCCCCGTCACCTGGTCCTCGCCGAGGATGGCGACCGGTGCGTGCAGGAAGTGCAGGTGGAGGCGTCGCTTCGCTCCGGTGGGTTCGCGCATGGTGAAGTCCGTGAGCGTCTTCGCGACCTGTTTGGTCTGGTTGCTCGACTCGATCGCCTGCATCGACCCTTCGTCGAACTCGAAGTCCTCCGGGTAGACGATGAGGTCGACGTCCTTGACGGCGCCGAGCTCACGCAGCTCCAACGGGGTGAACTTCGCCTGGGCGGGTCCGCGGCGGCCGAAGATGTGGACGTCGGTGACCTTCGAGGACTTCAGCCCCTCATACACGTGGTCGGGGATCTCCGTGGTGTGCATATCGTCGGCCTGCTTCGCCAGCACACGGGCGACGTCGAGGGCGACATTGCCGTTGCCGATGACGGCGACGCGCTCGGCGTCCAACGGCCAGGACTGCGAGACGTCAGGATGCGAGTCGTACCAGTTGACGAAGTCAGCGGCACCATAGGATCCGGGAAGATCGATGCCTGGCAGATCGAGTGCGGCATCGACGAAGCAGCCGGTGGAGAAGATCACCGCGTCATAGCGGTCGGTGAGCTCTTCGAGGTGGAGGTCGACTCCGTACTCGACGTTGGAGAACAGGCGGATGTCGCCTCGGTCGAGGACCTTGATCAGGGCGTTGATGATGCCCTTGATCCGCGGGTGGTCGGGGGCGACTCCGTAGCGGACGAGTCCGAAGGGAGTCGGCAGACGGTCGAAGAGATCGATGCTCAGATCGAAATCACGCTCCGCCTTCGTCATGAGATCGGCCGCGTAGATCCCAGCAGGACCGGCGCCGACGATGGCCACCCGGAAGGGACGAGTCATTCTCACACCTCTCTTTTCAGTCCCACCGAGTCTATCGTCAATGTAGGTCATCCTTACAATGACGTGACCAAACTCGCATCACCGCCGTTCGACCGGCCAGACGACAGCCCTCCACCTGGCTTCGTCTCACCGCGGCCCGGACGCCTCCCCCAGCAGCCCGCCCTCATTAGACTGAAGCTTGTGAGCCAGAACCCTGCCCCCGATGAGAGCGCAATCCGCCGTGCCGGCCTGATCAACGGATTCTCCGCCTACCTGCTGTGGGGTGTGATGCCGTTGCTCTTCGCCGCCGCGGCCCCCACCGGCGCCCTCGAACTCGTCTCCCACCGAGTCATCTGGTCGCTGGGCTTCTGCGCCATCCTCCTCGTCTTCACCGGCGGATTCCTCCGCACCTGGCAGATTCTGCGCTCACCGCGGCTCTTCAGCCTCCTGCTTCTGGCATCCGTACTCATCGCCATCAACTGGACGACATTCATCTACGGGGTCGAAACCAACCAACTCGTCGAGATCTCCCTGGGCTACTACCTCAACCCGCTCATCTCCATCGGACTCGGCGTCATCTTCCTCGGCGAGAAGCTGCGCCCGCTGCAGTGGACTGCCGTGGGCTTCGGCCTGCTCGCCGTCATCATCGTCGGCATCGGCCTCGGCCGCGTCCCCTATCTCGCATTCACCGTCGCCCTGTCGTTCGGACTCTACGGACTGGTGAAGAACAAGGTCGGCAGCCGAGTCGGCGCACTCGAAGGCATGACTGTCGAAAGCCTCGTCCTCGCCGTTCCCTCGGCGATCTACCTCATCGTCCTCGGCTCGCTGGGGCTGCAGACGTTCTCCGGATTCGGCGGCTGGCACGTCTTCGTCATCATCATCACCGGGCCCGCCACCGCGATCCCGCTCATCCTCTTCAGCGCCGCCGCCCGCCGCATCCCGCTGTCCTGGGTGGGCATGCTCCAATATCTCACCCCGACCATCCAATTCACCCTCGGCGTCACGGTGCTCGGCGAGATGATGTCGACGACCCGCTGGGTCGGCTTCTTTGTCATCTGGATCGCCGTGGTCCTGCTGTGCACGGACATGATCCGCCACAGCCGACGCCGCTCCTGACCCTGCCCCGACCCCGCAGCACCCCTCCATTACTACCTGACGGCGGCTCAGCAACCTCGCGCGAGGTTGCTGAGCCGCCGTCAGGTAGTAATTCAGGGGATTGCCGGCTCGGATTGTCTCCGGGTCTTGACACCACCCTCGGCACCATGGTTCATTAGTTAAGTAACTAACCAACTCACATGGAGCCGACAGTGATCGACGACGCCAAACCCCTGTTCACTCAGATCGCCGAGAAGGTCGAGGACTCGATCCTCAACGGCACCCTGCCCGAGCTCTCCCGAGCACCATCGACGAACGAGCTCGCGTCCTTCTACTCGATCAATCCGGCCACCGCAGCCAAGGGCATCAACCGGCTCGTCGACAAGGGCGTGTTGGAGAAGCGCCGCGGCATCGGGATGTTCGTCACCGAGGGCGCCCGCGCTCTGCTCATCAACGAACACCGCACCACGTTCTCCGAGAACTTCATCAGTCCCCTGCTCAACGAGGCCAACCGCCTCGGTCTGGGGTCGAAGGACGTGATCGCGCTCATCGAAGAGCGCTCCCGAGAACTCCACCTGACCACCGCAATCGATCCGACCGCAGCGAAGGGATGACCCATGAACTCCGTCGTCGAGGTCCGCCACCTCACCAAGACGTACAAGACCGCCACCGCTCTCGATGATGTCAGCTTGAGCATCTCCGAGGACTCGATCTACGGACTGCTCGGACGCAACGGCGCCGGCAAGACCACCCTGATGTCCATCCTCACCGCCCAGAATTTCGCGACCAACGGCGACGTCGAGGTCTTCGGGGAGGATCCGTATGAGAACGCCCGCGTGCTCAATCGCATGTGCTTCGTCCGCGAGAGCCAGAAGTACGCGGACGACTCCAATGCCCGGCACGCTCTGGCCAACGCCCGTCTCTTCTTCCCGCATTGGGATCAGGAATTCGCCGACCAGCTCGTCGACGACTTCGCTCTGCCGCTGAAGACGCCGATCAAGAAGCTCTCCCGCGGTCAGCAGTCGGCCGTCGGCGTCATCATCGGCCTCGCCTCCCGAGCCGAGATCACGTTCTTCGATGAGCCCTACCTCGGCTTCGACGCCGTGGCCCGGCAGACCTTCTACGACCGGCTCATCACCGACTACGCCGAGTTTCCGCGCACCATCGTGCTCTCGAGCCACCTCATCGACGAAGTCGCCGATCTCATCGAGAAGGTCATCGTCATCGACCGCGGCCGGATCATCATGGATGAGACCACCGAGGAGGTCCGCAGTCGTGCGGTCAACGTCGTCGGGGATGCCGACGCGATCAATCGGCTCGTCGCCGGTCGCGAGGTCATCCACCGCGAATCACTCGGCCGAGTCGCCTCGGTGACGATGCTCGGCCACCTCAGCAATGCCGACCGAGAACTCGTCGCCGACGCCAACCTCGACCTCACACCCGTCTCCCTGCAGCAGCTCGTCGTCCGCAGCACTCAGGCGGACCTCGCCGATCCGTCGGCAGCGGAGACCGACTCAAGGAGTCTGCAATCATGACCGCCATCATCGACCGCCCGCCCGAAGCCCGCACCTCGCGTCCGAAGAGCCGCATCCTCGGCGTCGTCCGCCTGCAGTTCACGAACACGCAGACCTTCGTCTGGGTGCCTCTCCTCATCCTCGTCGGGGCCTGGCTCATCACTCTCATCATCCACTGGATCATCGCCTCCGCGGGCGTGGACGGTCCGATGTACAGCGGAGGCTCGCAGGCCCCGCTGTGGTATTTCGCCGTCGTCGGAGCCCAAGCGGTGAATCTCACCTTCTACTTCTCACAGGCCATGAGCCTCACCCGCAGAGAGTTCTGCCTCGGCTCTCTGCTCGCCGCCGCGATCAGCGCTGTCGGCATCTCCGCCGTCTTCGTCGCCCTGGGCCTCATCGAACAGGGCACCGACGGCTACGGCATCAACGGCTACTTCGCCTATCTGCCGTGGGTGTGGGAGCACGGACCACTCGGCGCCGGATTCGTCTACTTCGTACTCACGATGCTGTGCTTCATCCTCGGCTTCTGGTTTGCGATCGTCTACAAACGATTCGGCGCCCTCATCCTCACGATCTCCCTCATCGCCATCGCCTTGGCGCTGCTGGCCGGAGCCGCGTGGGTCAACGTCAATCGGGCCTGGCCGGAGGTGTGGGCGGCACTCGTCGACGCACAGGCGGTCGGACTCGCGCTGTGGGCGCTGAGCCTGAGCGTGGTCTTCGCCCTGGGCTCGTACCTCACCGTGCGTCGCCTGACGACGTAGTCCGCAGTTGCCCTCGCCGAGGCGGCTGAACGGTCCGCGGTTCAGCTGAGCAGAGCCAGCACTCCCCCGGCGAGCACCGCGGCGACCGCCACTGCCGTGCCCATCGCCGCGGTCGTCTTCCACCCCATGGCTCGCCCGACCATGACCATCGAGGGGATACTCAGCGCCGGCAGGGCGATGAGCAGAGCACCTGTGACACCGGCTCCGACGCCGAGAGGCACGAGGGTGAGGATGATCGGGATCTCTCCGCCGGTGGGGATGACCAGCAGGGTCGCGGCGACCGCCACGATGAGGACGGCACCGGCTCCCAACTGGGCTTCGAGTCCGAAGACCCCGGTCAGCCACGGTGCAATGAGTCCGATGACGAAAACGAGCGCGAGGTGTTCGGGAACGAGGATGAGGGTGAACCTGGCCAAGGACCGCAGATAGCGCACGGGCAGAGACAGCAGATTCGCCGAGGCGGGTGCGGGCTCCGGTGCCACCTCGGCGGGGCCGTTCACCCACCGTCCGATGAGCGCGGCGGCACCGACCGCGACGAGGAGCGCGAAGACGATGCGTACCGCCATGTACTGCCACGGCAGGACGAGGGCCAAGAAGATGATGACAGCGGGGTTGAGCAGCGGATTGCCCACCCAATAGGCAAGAGCGGCCGAACGGCGCACACCCGAGTCCCGCAGGCCTGCGGCCACCGGTGCCGCACAGCAGGTGCACATCATCGACGGCATCGACAAGGCGGCACCCACGAGGGATTGACCGGTGTGGCTGCGGCGGTTGAGCAGCTTCAGCAGCCAGTCACGCGGCACCAGTGCGTCGATGGCCGCCGCGACGAGCAGTGCCACCAGCAGCGCTTTCCACACGGCGGTGAAGTACACGAGCGTGAAGTCCCACGCCCCTGACAGCGACACCGTCTGCCCCGCGGCGTCGAAGAGAGGAGCACCATCCCACAGCGAGGTCTTGCTCAGCGTCCATGCCTTGTCCCAGTACGGCAGCCATTTCGACCAGCTCAGGCCCACCACGAGCAGCAGTGCGAGCACACCCAGCCCGATCCAATCGGCGGCACCGAGCCTCTGTGGACTCCTCACCGGTGCCGAAGCCTGGGTGTGCGTCATCGCGGTAGGTCCTTTGCGCTCATGCCGAAACGGCGGTGAATCAGGAGAGAGATGGCAGAGGGAACGAGATCAGGAGCTGCGGGAGACGACGGAATCGGCGAAGGCGAACAGCGCCTTCTTCACCCGGCCGTCGGGCAGCGGTGCCAACGCGGCCTTGGACTCCTCGGCCCAGCGGGCCGCCTCGGTGCGGGCCCGCTCGGTCACGGGATGGGCGGCCAGTGCTGCACGCGCAGCTTCCAGGGCCTCATCGGAATCGAGGTCGGCGTCGAGCAGTCGGACCACCTCGGCGGCGGACTCATCACCCTCAGCCGCGGCGGCGCGCACATAGAGCACGGGCAGGGTGGGAACGCGTTCGCGCAGATCCGTGCCCGGAGTCTTCCCTGACTCCGATGATGTCGTGGTCAGATCGATGATGTCGTCGGCGAGCTGGAAGGCCACACCGACGCGTTCGCCGAAGACCCGCACGGGTTCGGCCAGGTTCGCATCGGCGCCGGAGAACATGATCCCGAACCGCGCCGAGGTGGCGATGAGCGAACCCGTCTTGTCGGCGAGCACCTGAATGTAGTGTTCGATCTCGTCGGCGCCCTCGGGAGGACCGGCGAATTCGTTGAGCTGACCGAGGACGAGTCGTTCAAAGGTCTCGGCCTGGACGCGCACGGCCTCGGGTCCGAGCTTCGCGGTCACCCCGGAAGCCTTGGAGAAGAGCAGGTCTCCGGTGAGGATCGCCACCGAATTGCCCCACACCTCGTGGGCGGCTTTCGCACCGCGCCGCACGGGAGCATCATCCATGACATCGTCGTGGTACAGCGATGCGAGGTGGATGAGTTCGACGGCGACGGCAGCATCGACGATGTCCTCGTTCTGCGCATCGCCGAGGCGGGCGGTGAGCAGCACGAGGTTCGGGCGGGCGCGTTTTCCGCCGGCGGCCAGCAGATGCTTCGATGTCTCGTCCGGCAGTCTCCGCGTCTGTTCGGTGACCTCGTAGAGACGGGCCTCCACGGTTTCCAACTGAGTCGAGATCTCCGCCGCGAGCTGGGCGTCGTCACCGGTGAAGGTGGCCGGAGAGGCTGGGTGGCTCATGTCCTCGTCATTCGTCGTAGTCGTTTTCGGCATGCCGTTGTCCTCGCCCTTGCGCTCAGAGTTCTTCACTGTGGTCTCAGCGTCCTCGTCCCTGCGCTCAGACATTGCTGGTGGCCGGGACGATTCGGGTCAGGGCGGAGATCACCCTGTCGATGAGATCGG
Source organism: Brevibacterium pigmentatum (assembly GCF_011617465.1). NCBI lineage: Bacteria > Bacillati > Actinomycetota > Actinomycetes > Micrococcales > Brevibacteriaceae > Brevibacterium > Brevibacterium pigmentatum. The sequence continues at coordinate 1,101,742 of NZ_CP050153.1, read as the reverse complement.
CCTCGGAGACCTTCGGGTCGCGGTAGAGGTTCGCCAACAATTTGACGACGAACTCCATCACAACGTCAACACCCATACCGTACTTGATTCCGAACTGCATGAGCGCAGGATGGCCGATGATCGAGGCGAAAACGCGTCCCAATGTGAAGTACCCGCCCAGGGAGTCTCCGAGCAGAGCAGGGTACTCCTCCAACCGGCGACGCATCACGGACTGCGGGTAGCGCGAATAGGTGGAGATCACCTCGGCGGCGATGCGCGCGGATTCCAACGCGTAGTCGATGCCTTCGCCGTTGAACGGGTTGACCATTCCGCCGGAGTCGCCGACGAGCAGCAGACCACGGTGGAAGTGCGGTGTGCGGTTGAAGGCCATCGGCAGGGCCGCGGATTTGATCGGACCCAGCGAGGTGGTTTCGTCAATGCCCCACTCGTGGCCCATGTCCGCGATCCACTGGTTCATCATTCCGCGCAGATCCACGGATTTGAACTGGGGCGAGGAGTCGAGCAGTCCGGCACCGATGTTCACCGTGCCGTCGCCGAGGGGGAAGATCCACCCGTATCCGGGCAGGGTCTCGGATTCCCCGGCCGCATTCGTCGACCGCATCTCCACCCAGGATTCGATGTAGTCATCGGCATGCCGTGGCGTCGTGTGATAGGCGCGGGCGGCGATTCCCATCGGACGGTCGTCGCGCTTCTCCAGTCCCATGGACACGGCCAGGCGGGAGGAGACCCCGTCGGCGGCGATGACGATCGGGGCCCGGAAGTGGGCTTCGGGTCCCACACGGCGGCCTCGGTGGTCGGTTCCGGAGGCGTGGACGCCGCGGATCCATCCGTCGTCGCCGATGTCCGGGGACATGGCGCGAACCTGCTCGAAGAGCCGGGCCCCGCTGCGTTGAGCGTGGCGAGCAAAAGCTTCGTCCATGCTCATCCGCGGGCGGGTGACCCCGTAGTTCGGAGTGCCGTCGATCTCGGGCCAGTCGAGTTCGAGCCGGTGACCGCCGCCGATGAGGCGCAGCCCCTTGTTCCGGTGCCAGCCGTCGGATTCCGGCAGCTCCATACCGAGGTAGCCGGCCTCCTTGACTGCGCGCGGGGTCAGGGCGTCGCCGCAGATCTTGTCGCGCGGGAATCCTGACTTCTCCAGGATGATGACCTCGTGCCCGGCCTGGGCGAGGTAGGCGCCGATCGCCGAGCCCGCCGGCCCGGCACCGACGACGACGACTTCGGCATCGAACTCATTCATCGTCAAGGCTGGGTCGACTCCGCGGTGTCGGCCGCCTCGGCGGGCTTGAGGGCATGGTGGACGGCGACGATTCCGCCGGTGAGGTTGCGGTACTTCACCTGGTCGAACCCGGCGTCGAGGATCTGGTGGGCGAAGGCGTCCTGGTTCGGCCAGTCACGGATCGACTCGGCCAGATAGACGTAGGCTTCGGGGTTCGAGGACACGGCACGTGCCACGGCCGGCAGCGCCCTCATCAGGTATTCCTTGTAGACGAGGCTGAAGGCGTCGAGCGTCGGAGTGGAGAATTCGCAGATGACGAGGCGCCCACCGGGCTTGAGCACGCGCAGCATCTCGGTGAGCGCCAGATCGACGTCGTGGACGTTGCGGATGCCGAAGGAGATCGTGACGACGTCGAAGCTCGAATCGGCGAAGGGCAGGTCCATCGCATCGGCGTAGATGAAGTCGATCTGCGGGTGCCGACGGCGCCCCTCGGCGAGCATTCCGGTGGAGATGTCCCCGGCCACCACCTCGGCGCCGTGGTGGGTGAACGTCATCGACGAGGTGCCCGTGCCGGCGGCCAAGTCGAGCACGCGTTCGCCGGGCCCCGCGGCCACGGAATGGGCGACGGTGCGCCTCCAGGTGCGGGCGATTCCGAAGGTGAGGACGTCGTTCGTGAGGTCGTAGCGGGAGGCGACATCATCGAACATCGACGCGACGTCGGCGGGCTGTTTGTCCAGCTTGGCACGGTTCATGACCTTATTCTCTCAACACCTCATCCGAGAGGGCGAATCCGGATCCCGGGCACTCACGATCCTCGTCTAGAATCGAGGCGACATGACTACGACTTTCGGCACTTCCGACATCCTCTCCGCCCCTCCGCGCCTGCATGTGCGGTCCCGTTTCGTCGACGACGTCGATCCCGGGCCCGGCTTCCCCTTCGAATCGGGTCTGCCCACGACAGTGGAGCAGACGCTCGAGCTGCTGCCGACCGATGGCTTCTCCTGCTGGGTCCGTGACACCTCCGGTCTCATCGGCTTCGGCCGCACCCTGCGCATCCGAGCGCGCGGGCCCGAACGGTTCACCGAGCTCTCCGATGCATGGAAGGCCATCACCGAGGTGGCCGAGGTCGAAGATGAGGTCGATCTGCTCGGCTCCGGGCTCGTGTGCTTCGCCACCGTCGCGTATTCGGGCGAATCCGCGGTCGATTCGATCATCCACGTCCCCGAGTTCGTCCTCGGTCGCCGCGGTGGCCGCGTGTGGCTGAGCTCGATCTCGACGGCCGAGGTTCCTCCGCTGCCGCCGATCCTCCAGGCAGAACCTCTGCAGCGCGTGCAGACGGCCCGCGCCGAGGCCGGGGATCTCGGTCCGGAGAAGTGGTCGCGGCTCGTCGAGCAGGTCGCTGACATGCTCACCCCGATCGACACCTCGGCGGAGGTGGATGCATTCTCGGATGATCCGACTCTGCGCAAGATCGTCCTCGCCCGCGACGAGGTCGTCACCACCGATGAGGACATCGACGTGCGTGCGGTGCTCGGTGCGCTCAACCGCAGCTACCCGAGCTGCTGGACCTTCGACATCGCCGGTCTCATCGGGTCGACTCCGGAGCTGCTCATCGGGGTCGAGGACAACAAGGTGACCTCACGGGTGCTGGCCGGGACCTACCGGGTGGAGAAGAACCCGATGGAGGAGATGCCGGCGGCACGGAAGCTGCTGAGCGCCCACAAGGACAGCACCGAGCATGCCTTCGCCATCGCCTCGCTGCAGCGCAGTCTGGGTTCGGTCGCCGAGGATGTCACCGTCGATGAGCGCCCCCACCTGCTGCCGCTGGCCAATGTCATCCATTCGGCGTCGGACGCGCAGGCGACCCTGGCCGCCGATTCCGGCCTCAATGCCCTCGATGTCGCCGCTGCCGTCCACCCGACGGCCGCCGTCGGCGGGTACCCGCAGGCGAGCGCAGTGGCACACGTCGATGAGCTCGAACCCCTCGACCGTGGCCGCTACTCCGGTCCCGTCGGATGGATGGACGGCCGCGGCAACGGCCAGTTCGGCATCGCCCTGCGCTGCGGTCAGCTCGAGGATCGCAATCGGATCCGGCTGTACGCCGGTGCTGGCATCATGCCCGATTCGGATCCCGACACCGAGGTGGCCGAGACGAACGCGAAGCTCGCTCCGATGCGTCGCGCGCTCGGCCTCGACCGCGACTGACCTTTCACCGGAACTCTCAGGCATTGTCGCGTGCCCAGTCGGAAAAGGTGAGCGCCGGCCGACCCGGGGCTCCGAACAGCGGACGGTCCTACTGCCGCTGCGGTTCGGTTACCTCGATGATCCGCCGAACACCTGCGTTTCGCTGACCGTCGATCGTGCCGAGAGCCGTTTCGAATTCCTCTGCGCTGGTCACCTGTTCGTGGTCCCATCCGTATCCCGCAGCGAGGTCGGCGAAGCCGCGGCCGTGCGGGACCGTGAAATAGCGCTCCAGGAATCCTTCGAGGTGGGCCTGCGAGTGTTCGAGTCCGGAGAAGATCGCTCCCCCGTCGTCGTTGAGCACGACGATCGTCACGTCACCGACCTCCTCGGCGTTCGGGGCGAGCAGTCCGCCGATGTCGTGGAGCATGGCGATATCGCCGATGAGCAGGACGACCGGCTCCCCCAACCCCAGAGACAGCCCTGTGGCGGTCGAGATCAGTCCGTCGATTCCCGCCAGACCTCTTGACGCGTGGATGCGAGCGCGGATGTCGGTGGCGTCGCTGAGGTAGCGAACCGAGTTCGAACTGGCGACGAAGAGGGTGATGTCCTGGGCAGCGAGGTGTTCGGTGATCTTTCGTGCCGTCGACTGGAATTCCCTCGCCGAGGCGGCTCCCGAGTGCTCGTCCGCGGCTCGTGCCGCGGATCGTTCCGCAGACTGCTCTGCTCGTGCGGCTGCTACGAGGGATGTCCCGGCGTCGATCCATGCGCACACCCAGTCCGACCCGGAGGCGGGGACGCCCTGTGCCTCGTCCACCGCCGTCACATCGTCGGCAGGGGTTCTCGCTACAGTGACGGTCAGATCAAGCGCATCGATGTTGTCGGGGACGTGCCGTACGTTCACCGTTTCGTCGGCGAGCAGTGCGGCGACGGGCCTGGTCAGGGTCGGTTTTCCATGGACGATGACGGTGCGGATCGACTCCCGCAGCTCGGGGTGATCGCTGAGTACTCGGGCATGGGCGGGCACGACCGTCGTCAGTTCGACGGTGCCGGAGATCGAGGAGCCCGACAGACCGGCAGTGGTGCGGGCCAGCGCACTCGAGGGTTCGGCAAGCACGGGAAGATGATGATCAGCGGCGAGTGCATGCAGAGATTCGGCCGAATACCCGCCGGCGTCTCCGGCGACGATGACCGTCCCTTCTGTGATAGTGACACCGACGGATGCCCGCGAGCCGGTTCCCGCACCGCCGCGATCTGCTTCTCCGAAGCGAGGCCCGGTGCTTGAAGCGCCGGTCTCGGCACCACGATGCTCGACCCCGATTTCAGCCAACTCGCCGATCTCGTCCTTCCATGCGCCCAACTCCTCCGGGGTGGGAACCAAGGGCACGTCGAACTGCACATTGAACTGGACGGAGCCTGCCACCTCGGCGCGGGTTCCATCACTCTGCCCCAACGCCGTGGCCACGGCGTCTGACACCGATCGGGCGACCGCCTCGGCGGTATCACCGGCAGGGATATCGAAGCGGGCACGAACGTCGCTGAGCACCTGCGACTGGTCGTCGATGGTCTGGTTGGCCCCCGTGCCGCGCAGCCGGGCGGGGCGGTCCGCGGTGAGCGCGAGCACCGGCAGGTGTCCGTACGAAGCTTCGAGGACGGCCGGGTGGAGATTGGCCACGGCCGATCCGGACGTCGTCACGACCGCCACGGCGGAATCACTGCCGCGGGCACGCAGGCCGCGGGCCAGGCCGAGGGCGAGGAAGGCGGCGTCACGCTCATCGACGCGCACATGAGTGCGGATGAGTCCCGCCTCGGCGAGGGGAGCCAGGGCATAGACCAAGGGAGCCGACCGCGAACCGGGGGCGAAGACGACATCACTGACCCCGGCATGGACCAGGCTTCGGGCAATCTGCTGCGCCACCGCGCTCGAATTCGACATCACCTGATATTCAACCACCTGACCACCTGTGGTTCACCTCTGCCCTCTAACCTCGAAAAATGCGCCGCTCGTTGATCATCGCGATGGGAGCACGGGCCATCCGCACTCTGACCGCGGCCCGCTCCCAGCGCGGACGCTATCCCGCTCGCGACCAGACCACGTCCTTCCTCGGGCCCGAACCCCGCGGAAAGGACGCCCGGACTTGGCATATCCGAGACAAACGGAAACTCTCGCCGAGGCTGCGCGAATTCTTCCTCTACTCCCCCGCACTCGGCCGCACCGTCGGCGTGCGGGTGCTGTTGCCGGGGATTCCCGCCGAGGTCAGCCCCGTCATCCACCTCTTCCACGGAGGCGGCGACGACTTCCGTTCATGGACGGATTTCGGTTCCGCCGAGGAGCTCACCCTCGATTCCCCGTACCTCGTCGTCATGCCCGACGGCGGAGCGGGAACGTATTCGCGCCTGGCCGTCGGCAGCGAGGTCCACGACTGGCCGCGCTTCCACACCGAGGAGATCCCCGCCTTCCTCAAAGCGAACTTCTCCGTCGACTGGGCACCCGGCAGCCAGCTGTTGGCGGGGCTGTCGATGGGCGGCTACGGGGCGATGAAGTACGCGGCCTGGCATCCAGACAGGTACGGATCGGCCGCAGCGTTCTCCTCTCCTCTGGATCCGCTGTCGACGGTGCCGGCATTCGACATCATCGCGATGCGCGAAGGCGCGCGGTCGCTCAGCCTGTTCGGCGATCCCGGGCAGGACCGCAGCGAATGGCTGGCGAATTCGCCCTATGCTCTGGCCGAGAATCTCCGCGGCCTCGACCTGTGGTTCAGTGCCGGATCGGGCAGCCTCGAAGGGGCGAAGGACCGTGACCTTCTGGAGACGATGATCAGCTCCCAGGGCGAGCGCTTCTCCGCCCGTCTCAACGCCCTCGGCATCCGCCATTCCTGGTTTCCGCGCACCAGCGGTCTGCACAATTGGACGAGCTGGGAACGGGAGCTCGGAGCCTGGCTGAAGACGCTCGCCAAACGGCGCGACTATGCGAGCTCGGATCGCGGACACACCGATCGCGTGGCCGACGGCGGAGAGTTCACCTTCCTCACCGGTCATGCCCTCTTCGACATCCACGGGTGGAGGGTGGAGATCTCCCGTCGTCGCGCGCAGGTCGTGCGCTTCGACGCCGTCAGCGCCGCAGGCTTCTCCCTGAGCGGCACCGGCAGCTTCCGTGTCCGCACTCCCGGGCTCTTCGACCCCGGACGACGCTACGACATCAGCGTGTCCGGCCCCAGCGGAGACAACGCCTACCAGCAGGAGGCGGACAAGAAGGGACGACTGACCTTCACCGGTCGGTTGGCCGCGGCCATGCACGATCCGATCATCCCCGGCAAGCGCACCGCGCACTTCGCCACGCTGGGACAGGACGAGGTGACCACGGTCAGGATCGCCTCGGCGCCGGTCGACGAGGCAACCGACCGCAGGCACGGTGCGGCTGCATTCGACCGTGCGGCAGCGGTCGCCGGTACCGCAACGGTCGATGGTGCGACAACGGTCGATGGTAAGGCGGAGGTAGACGAAGGGCGGTCCACAGCCGATGTTCCAGATCCGTCACAGACAGAAACCGCAGACGATCCCGCTGGCGTTTATATTGAGAGCGGTCGCGAATCGTCGGCCGCTGATTCATCAGAACGCTGACCAGAGAGGCACACAATGAAACGCATTCTCCCAGCCATCGCTCTCGTCGCCGGACTCTCCCTCGCCGGCTGCACTGGCGGAGGAGAGGAGCCGGAACAAACTGCCGACGGCGGATCCTCGTCAGCGGCCGAGGCTCAGCCAGAAGCCGAGAAGCTCGACGAAGCCCAGCTCAAGGAGATCTTCGAATCAACTCAGGCTGACGGTCAGCCGTTCAAGAAAGGCGGCGCCACTGGCGAAATGGCCAAGGCCCTGGAAGGTTCGAAGTTTGAGCCTGCCAAGTGCAAGGACATCACTCTCAACCTGATCAATTCGAAGCTCGTCGAGGGCGGCAACAGTGTCGCAGGGGCCTCAAACGACAATGTTCTGTCCGCGGGCCTCTCCAGCTTCGACAGCGTCGACGATGCTCAGACACAGCTCGACGGAACCGAGAAGGTCGCCGAAGAGTGCAGCGACGTGAAGTTGACGACCGCTGGCCTCGAAATGCAGGTGAAGATGAAAGCTTCTGACCCCGATGTGGCTGGAGCCGATGAGACCGCCGGGATCGTCGCCTCAGTCGAAACCGGCGGACAGACCGCAACCGAGATTCGCTACGTCGCCGCACGTGTCGACAACAATCTTGTCGCCGTAACCAATGTCGCCGATGTCGAAGAAGCGACCGTGACGAATGCCGCTGACGCTTTCGTCGAGTCCATGAAGAAAGCCAGCTGACCCGGTTCAGTTGCGGACCGGTTCAGCCGGCTGACCCGGATCAGCCAGAGTCGACTCAACCGCGCAGGGCACTCCAACAGCTCTGCACCCGCTGAGCCCGCCACTCGAATCGTCCCGGATCCACCGCCAGCTGCTGCAGGCGGTCAGGGTCCGGGACGATTCGCGTCACCGGGATGGCCCCGTCGACCGGAGTCAGCGCCTCGTGGTCGGCGACGATATCGGCGGTGAAGAGACGTCCCGTCCCCAGGCCACAGGCCACCCGGTCACCGAGGATGTCCCGACTGCGGTCGGTGCGCGGCAGCTTGGCCGCCAGTTCGGCACCGGCGGCCAGTCCGACGGAAGACTCGAGCGCCGAGGACACGACTGCGGGCAGCCCCGAGGCACTGATGACGTCGAGGGCCGCACCGATTCCACCCAACGGCTGGACTTTGACGATGATGACTTCGGCGGCCCCGAGTTCGGCCACACGCAGCGGGTCCTCGGCTTTGCGGATGGATTCGTCGGCGGCGATGACGATCGGCAGTCCGCGTCGGGCGAGTTCCTCGCGCAGGTCCGCGAGCTGCTCGACTGCCGGCACCGGCTGTTCGAAGTATTGGAGGTCGAAGTCGGCGAAGGCCTCACAGGCCTTGACGGCTTCGGCCTGCGTATAACCGGCGTTTGCGTCCAGGCGCAGCGTCGTGTCGGGGAAGAGTCTGCGGAACTCCCGCAGGCGCGCCAGGTCTTCCTCCAGGGAGGCGAAACCGTGTTCGGCGACCTTCGCTTTGACGGTGCCGACTCGACCGTAACGGGACAGGATCGATTCGACCTGGTCCGGCGGACAGGCGGGCAGCGTGCCGTTGACGGCGACGGTCTCACCATCAGCCACCGCCGCCGGGGCGGAACCGCGCGCGTGGGCATTGGAGGGGGCCGCCTCGGCGAGGGCGGTGGGCTGCGGGATCAGCCCGGAGAATTCGAGGGAGGCGCGCAGCCACCGGCTGGCTTCCTCGGTGCCGTATTCGACGAACGGGGAGAACTCCGCCCACCCTGCAGGACCGGAGAAGAGCGCCACTTCTCGCTCGGTGATCCCTCTGAATCGGGTGACCATCGGCAGTCGCACGACGTGCAGGTCCTCGATGACCTCGTCGAAGCGTGCGGGCAGATCGAGCGGAGCTGAGGAGAGGGACGCAGATTCGGGTGCACCGGAGTGCGAACGGGCTGTATCGGCCATACGACCAGACTAGCGCTCGCCTCCCCTGCCACGACTTCCTGCCGTTCGGAACTGCACCATCCACCACCCGGGTCCGGCCCGTGCAGGTGGTGCCAAGCGCTAGGCTGGGGGCCATGACGGTTTCAGAAATCTTCGACCCCACTGCCTGGCGTGAAGTCTCCGGCTTCGACTTCACCGATATCACCTACCATCGGGCCATCGACCCCGCCACCGGCAACGACATCGGCTGCGTGCGCATCGCCTTCGACCGTCCAGAGGTCCGCAATGCCTTCCGCCCGCACACCGTCGACGAGCTCTACCGCGCTCTCGACCATGCTCGCCAGACCTCCGACGTCGGCGCCGTGCTGCTCACCGGCAACGGCCCGAGCGAGAAGGACGGCGGTTGGGCCTTCTGCTCCGGCGGAGATCAGCGCATCCGCGGCCGCTCCGGCTACCAGTACGCCTCCGGTGAGACCCGTGAGAGCGTCGATCCGGCTCGTGCCGGCCGCCTCCACATCCTCGAGGTCCAGCGCCTCATCCGCACCATGCCGAAGGTCGTCATCGCCGTCGTCCCCGGCTGGGCAGCCGGCGGAGGCCACAGCCTCCACGTCGTCTGCGATATGACGATCGCCTCACGCGAACACGCGAAGTTCAAGCAGACCGATGCCGATGTCGGCTCCTACGACGCCGGCTACGGTTCCGCCTACCTGGCGAAGATGGTCGGGCAGAAGAAGGCCCGTGAGATCTTCTTCCTGGGCCGCACCTACTCCGCGCAGGAGATGGCCGATATGGGAGCCGTCAATGAAGTCGTCGACCATGCCGATCTCGAGACCGCGGCCCTCCAGATGGCGCGAGAGATCCTGGGCAAGTCACCGAACGCGCAGCGCATGCTCAAGTTCGCCTTCAACCTCGTCGACGACGGACTCGTCGGCCAGCAGGTCTTCGCCGGAGAAGCCACCCGACTGGGCTATATGACCGACGAAGCCGTCGAAGGACGCGACGCCTTCCTCGAAAAACGCGACCCCGACTGGTCGCCGTTCCCCTGGTACTACTGAACCGGCTCTGCGCATGACTGCACGCGAACTGCACCCCGCCGAGCTGCCCGAGGCCATCGACCGGGCACTCGCCGGGACCTCGATCCTCATCCTTCCATCGGATCGGGACGGTGCCGTCACCGAGGCGGCACCCAGTCTGTGGGCAGGGCAGGGTCCAGCCCCGGCCCTCATCCTCTTCACCTCCGGATCGACCGGGACGGCGAAAGCGGTGGCCTTGTCAGCTGATGCGCTGACCGCCTCGGCGCGGGCGACCGAACGATTCCTCTCCGGGCCCGGCGATTGGCACCTGTGCCTGCCGGTCAACCACATCGCCGGGTTCCAAGTCGAGCTGCGCGCCCGCTTAGCGGGCCGCGCACCGGTCAGGGCCGCCTCGGCGAGGTTCACCGCCCAGTCCTTCGCCACCGAGGTCACCGCCCTGGTGGAACGGGCGGGCGACCGACCGACGTACACCTCGATCGTGCCCACCCAACTCCACCGGATCCTCGAGGACGGCCTCGCCACCGAGGCGGCCGGACGGATCTCGCACATCCTCCTCGGCGGAGCGGCGATCTCACCATCGCTGCTCGACCGCGCCGAGGCCGCGGGACTGGCGATCGTGCGGACCTACGGGATGAGCGAGACGGCGGGCGGCTGCGTCTATGACGGGGTGCCCTTCGACGGGGTCGAGGTGACCATCACCGAGGCGGGGACGATCGACCTGACCGGGCCCGTCGTGGCCGACGGCTACGTCGAGATCGGCGCCGACGGAGCGATCACACCGGTCGACTCCCCCGCTCTCACCGTCGACGAGGCGGGACGGCGGATCATGCACACCAGCGATCTGGGTCGGATCGATTCCGGTGTGCTCAGCGTGCTCGGTCGAGCCGACGACATCATCGTCTCCGGCGGCACGAACGTCTCCCCGCATGCCCTGGAGTCCGGCCTGCTGCCGAGCTGGCAGAAGGCGGGAATAGAGGAGATGCTTGTGACCTGGGTGCCCGACGAGGAGTGGGGCAAACTCATCGTCGCACTCGTCCGGACTGTCGACGGCGGTGGTGTCGGAGCGGAGAATCCGCGAGAATCGGCACAGAGGCTCAATGCCCTCGACCATGGGATGACGGGGCAGCTGCTGCCGCAGCTCGTCTTCCCGGTCGCCGAGATTCCGAACCGGTCGATCGGCAAACCAGATCGCAGGGCTGCGGCCCGGCTCGCCGCCGATCTCATGGCGCGTGATGCGAATACCCATACTGGTGAACAACCGGTAACATAAGACGGCTCCACAATTCGACAGGAAGGTGAGCGAGGACTATGGCTGATGCCGCCCAGTGGATTTCTGGAGCTCGACTGCGAACTCTGCCCCTGGCTCTCGCACCCGTCCTCATCGGAACCGGCGCCGCGATCGGATCGCTCGGCGGATTCACCGCCTTCATCCTCGACGACATCTCGGGCAAGGACGACCACGTCAGCTTCGGACAGATCCTGCTGCGCGGATTCCTCGCTCTCCTCGTCTCCCTGTGCCTGCAGATCGGCTCGAACTACGCCAACGACTATTCCGACGGCATCCGCGGCACCGATGACGAACGCGTCGGACCGGTCCGGCTCACCGCGACCGGGCTGGCCGAACCTCACGCGGTCAAACGGGCCGCCTTCATCTTCTTCGGCCTGGCCGGAGTCGCCGGCATCGTGCTCGTCCTCATCTCACAGGCGTGGTGGTTCCTCCTCGTCGGAGCCGCCGCCGTCGCCGCCGCCTGGTTCTACACCGGCGGCAGACGGCCCTATGGCTATATGGGCCTCGGCGAGGTCTTCGTCTTCGTGTTCTTCGGGCTCGTGGCGACCCTGGGCACGATGTGGATGCAGGTCGGTCATCTCACCCTCAGCGGTTGGGCCGGAGCCGTCTCGATCGGATCCCTGGCCTCTGCTGTGCTCATGGTCAACAACCTCCGTGACATCCCCACCGACATCGAAGCCGACAAGATCACCCTGGCCGTGAAGATCGGTGACAATGCCGCACGCATCGCCTATGCGGTGCTCGTGCTGCTGCCGTTCGCGCTGCTGGCGCTGGCGATCCTCGACGGTCATCCCGCCGTGGCCCTGGCGATCCTCGCCCTCGTCCCGGCGCTCAATCCGCTCAAGACGGTGCTCAGCGGCACGACGGGTCCTGGGCTGATTCCGCCGATCAAGTCCACTGGGCTGACCGGTTTGGCCTTCTCCGCGCTGATGGGCCTCGGCCTGGCGCTCTGAAGCGCGTCCGCCTCAGTTCACTTCGACTGGTCGCCGTCTTCTCCGAGACGCTCTTCGACGATCTCGTCCTCAGCCGCTTCGTCGGCGCCGACGCGCTTCGGCTTGGACGCCCGCTTGGCGACCTTCGCTTCGATTTCGGTTGCGGCTTTGGCGCGCATCTTGCCCAGGAGCAGGTAGCTCAGCAGTGCACCGATGATGATGGCGGCGATCGCCATGACCAGGTTGAGGCCGAGGAAAGGGAACAGAACGAGGCCGACGGCGATGATGAGGCCGAAGCGAGCCAGTGTGTAGAGCCAGAAGGTGCGCATTGAACTCATTTTAGCCTCCTGTCGTGACAGTCTTGTCACCGCCCGCTGGAGCCCGCGCTCAGGTTGGTGGACTATCCTTGATGCATGGCTCGACTACTCATTGCCGCGATCGTCCTGGCGGCTGCGGTGACACTGTACGGACTCTTCGATTGCCTGTTGCGTGATCGGGGTCTGATTCGAGTCCTGCCCAAACCTGCGTGGGCACTCATCATCCTCTTCATCCCCGTCCTCGGGTTCATCCTCTGGTACCTGTTCGGACGCGGTTCCGAAGACAAACCCACGCGCGGCACGCGCCCCCGCGGGCAGGTTGCTCCCGATGACGACCCTGACTATCTGCGTCAGGTCGACCGCGAACTCAAGCTCGGCAAACACGCGCCTCCGGCTCAGGACCACGACGACGAGAACTCCCCGAGCCAAGACACCGCGAAGTCGGATGACGACAGCGGTCCCGCAGACTCCTCTGCCGACTCCGATGACCGGGGAACCAAGGGCGACGGCCGCGGCCGCTCCAACTGACCGCTCTCTCGCGACCCGTCTTCCTGACCAGCTGACTGGTCTCGCCCCTGAGTCGCCAAGCACAATTCGGCTCGCCGCCGTCCGTCCTTCTCTCGCGTAATGCCGCAGCCAGGCAATACCGCCGCTATTCGGCGACATCGTTGACACCACTGCGGCGTAGCATCGTTGCGATCACGCGAAGCCGTGGGACACCTCGGCGGCCGTGCAGCGCTGCGAATCGGCGAATTGGTACTCCTTGTTCTGAACTGCTCACCGAAGAACGTGGCGAATTCAGAGAATCCCGCACCACAACACGCTTCCGACGCCTTCTCGCACGGGCCATCACCACATTAAGACAGTACGCAAACGGCACTGTTTGAGGTGGACAGCCCGGTTTCAAAACCGTGTTGCCCACCTGAAACAGTGCCTTAAGCGCGACTGAACTCCCTCAGCGCGGCTGAGCCCGGGCCTCTGCCGCGGGCCGGACATTTGCGTCAGTCGAGGCCGGAGTACGAGTGCAGTCCGTTGAAGTACATGTTGACGACGGTGAAGTTGAAGATCACCGAGGCGATGCCGATGAGGTTGAGCACGGCGACCTTCGTCGGGCCCCAACCGCGGGTCGCACGGGCGTGCAGGTACGCGGCGTAGATGACCCAGACGACGAACGTCCAGATCTCCTTCGAGTCCCAACCCCAGTAGCGGCTCCAGGCCACCTCGGCCCAGATGGCGCCGGCGATGAGGGTGAAGGTCCAGGTGATGAAGCCGACAGCCGCAATCCGGTAGGAGATCCGCTCGAGGTCAGTGCTCGAGGGCAGCCGGTGGAGGAACCGCAGCCACTTCGGGTCCTTGGTCTCGTGCACGCTCTTCAGGATCTGGAAGACCGCGAGGATCGCAGAGATGTAGAGCAGAGAGGTCGAGAGGATCGCAATCGGCACGTGGATGGCGATCCAGTACGAATCCAGAGCCGGGATGAGCTTGGCGGCCGGGGTGTAGAAGACGGTGATCGCCAGTCCCAGGCACAGGAGCACTCCGCCGGAGACGAACGTTCCCAGGTACCGCACGTCCTTCTTCGTCAGCACGACGAGGTAGACGATGACGGTGATCGCAGTGGCAGACAGGACGTACTCCATCATGTTGCCCCACGGCACACGGGCCACGGACAGGGCACGAGTGAGCACTCCCCCGACGTGGAGGAGCATGGCGAGCACGAGCAGCGAGGTGCCGATGCGGGCACCGCGATGCCGGTTCTTCTTCGACGACTTCACCGTCGCGGAATCGTCGTCGCCCGGCCGGTCGAGAACGGCGGTCGACGCCGTCTTCCGGTTCGTCCGGCGCACGGTGCTGGCCTTGGCGGAGGTCGCGACCTCGGTCTCCGAGGTTTTCAGCTCACGCGCACCGAAGAGGTCGAAGGCGTAGAAGATCATGGCGACGGCGTAGACGATCATCGCCGAGATGATCAACTGGTTCGACCACATTGCGAGGTCTGTGTTGACGTCCATTCATCCTCCGCACCACTGAAGTGCTCTTCTATCGCATGCTGTTCTCTGTCTGCGCGTCCCCGTCCGACTCCGTGCGGAGACCGAAGGCGACGCGCACTCCGCGGCTATTCTACTCCGCGTAGTACTTCGGGTTCATCTTTCGTCGTCCTCGCCGTGCTCACCCTCATCGGGGTCCGTGTCGCGCAGGTCTTTGACCAGGTCTTCGACGGCGCGTTCGACCATCGGATCCTCACCACGGGCCAGGGCGGCCACCTCGGCGTCGCCGTTCTTGATTCGCACCCAGACGCGACGGCGGGGAATGAACAGGGACAGGCCGAGCCCTGCCAGAACGAGGATCGCACTGATGAGCATGAGCGCCTGCGTCGGGTCCTGGGAGATGTCGACGGCGATGTACTTCTTGACTCCGTCGAAGGTCACCGAACCGCCGTTGGGCAGCTTCTGCGTGTCCCCCTCGGCGAGCTGGATGACGAGCGGATTGCCCGAGGCATCGGTCATCTCCGTCATCTTGTCGGCGTCGAGGGAGTACACGGACTGCGGGACTCCGGAGTCGAGGCCGAGGTCGCCGGTGTAGCCGCTCATCACCAGGTAGGGGTTGCGCAGCTCGGCGAAGCTCGAGATCAGCTCCCCGTCCTGATTCTGTGCAGCGGTGGGCAGGAACACGCCGACGAACCCCATCTGCGTGCCGGCCGAGTCCGGGACCTTGATGACGCCTTCGGAGGTGTATCCGGGGTCTCCGCCGTCCGGGATGAACACCTGCGGACCGGACTGGACGATATCGCCCTTCGCATCACGCACGGTCACCTCGGGGGCGTAGCCGTTTCCGGTCAGGTAGACGCCGACGCCGCCCACGCGCACCGGCTCGTTGACCTTGAGCAGGTGCGATTCGGTCTTCCCGTCCGCAGTCGTCGTCACCTTCGCATCGAAGCTGCGCGGCTGACCGAACTGGTTGCCCGCCGCCTGATCGTCGAAGGTGGAGGTGAAGGAATCGAGTTTGAGCCGGAAGTCCGGCAGATTGTCCGCATCGTAGTAGGAGCCGGGTTCGAAGGAGTCATAGGAGACCAGCGAATTCGAGAACGTCTCACCCTCGACGAGGATGCGCTGACCTTCATAGCCGAACAGCGATCCGATCGCCATCGTCAGGGTCGCCATGAGCAGCGCGATGTGGAAGACGAGGTTGCCGGTCTCGCGGAGATAGCCGCGTTCGGCGGCGATGTGATCGGACTGCCGGTTGATCCGGTACCCCGACTTCTTCAGCCGGGCCTCGGCGGCATCGAGGAACTCCTCGTCCGCGTCCTCACGGGTCTCTGCGTCTCCCTGTGCCGAGGCGAAGGAGGCGTAACCGGGCATCCGGGACAGCCGCCTCGGTGCTTTGGGCGGGGACGAGCGCATCGCCTTCCAGTGCTGTTTCGACCGCGGGATGATGCAGCCGATGAGCGAGACCATCAGCAGCAGGTAGATCGCGGAGAACCACACGGAGGAGTAGACGTCGAACATCTGGATGGTGTCGAGGAACTGCCCCCAGGCACCGTTGTTCTCCAGGAAGGTGTTGACGCGGCCCGGGTCCTGGATCCTCTGCGGCAGCAGAGACCCGGGGATCGAGGCGAGGGCGAGGATGAGCAGGAGGATCAGGGCCACGCGCATCGTCGTCAGCTGAGTCCAGGCCCACCGGCACATGCCGAGGAACCCGAGCTGGGGCTGCGTCACGGTCGACTTCGCGGCAGGCTTGTCCCCCTGCTTCGCCGTCGATGTCGCACCCGATTTCGGCTGCGTCGTCTCCGAGCCTTCGGTTGAGCCCGCCACTAGATCACCACTTCGAATCCATTGATGAGACCTTGCAGAGAGGTCATCCACATGTTCCATACGCCGCTGGCCATGAGCACACCCAGGATGATGAGCATGATGCCCCCGGCGCGCACGATCGCGGTCTGATGTTTCCGCACCCATTCGAGTCGTCCGGCGCCCTTGTGGATCGCCAGCGCCAGGAGGATGAACGGGATGCCCAAGCCCAGACAGTAGACGAAGGCCAGCAGTGCTCCGCGCCAGATCATTCCGTCACCGCCGAAGCTCACCGACATGCTCAGCACGGCCGACAGGGTCGGTCCCACGCAGGGTGCCCAGCCGAGGGCGAAGGTCGCTCCGAGCACCGGTGCGCCCCAGAGTCCGGCCTTCGGTCTGGCGCGGATGCGGTGCTCGTTCTGGAGCAGGCCGAATCCGCCCATGAATACGAAACCGGCAAGGATGACGATGACGCCGAGGACGCGGAGGATGATCGACTGCCATTGGGAGAACAGCGCCCCGAGCGCGGAGAAGCTGGTTCCCAACAGCACGAAGACGACCGTGAAGCCGAGGACGAACAGGGTGATGCCCACGACCACTCGCCACGTCTGCTTGTCCTTCAGCGAGGATCCGGAGAGACCCGTGACGTATCCGACGTAGCCGGGTACCAGCGGCAGCACGCAGGGTGAGGCGAACGAGACGAGTCCGGCCAGGGCCGCCGCGCCGGCAGCCAGCAGCAGCGGTCCCGAGAGAACGGTCTGGGCGAAGTCCGCCCCGAGGCCACTCACTCGGACTGCACGTCCTCGATGAGTCCCTTGAGCGTCGACGCGTCGACTTCTCCGACCACTCTTGCCGCGGCCCGGCCCTTCGCATCGAGGACCACCGTCGAGGGGGTGGCCTGCGGGGGCAGAACGCCGGAGAGCAGGGAGACCATCTCACCGTTCGAATCGAGCATATTCGGGTACGGCACCTGGTAGTTCTGGATGAACGCGTTGGCCGCAGCCTCTTGGTCGCGGACGTTGACGCCGATGAACTGGGCCTTGTCCCCGAATTCCTCGGACACGGACTTCAGGTCGGGGGCTTCCTTCCGGCACGGCGGGCAGGCCGCGTACCAGAGGTTGATGACGACCGTGGTGGGACGCAGATCCGCCAGCGACACCGTCTTCCCGTCGAGGGTCTCGAAGCTCAGGTCGAGAGGTTCGCCGCGATCCTCGGCGGGCACCCGTGAGACGACTCCCGAACCGGAGACGTACCCCTGGTCGGATCCCGCCTGATCGGCCAGCTCGTCGTTCTCGCTGCAGGCGCTGAGCGCCAGGGCTGTTCCAGCGGCGAGCGCGGAGGTGAAGAGGGCCCTGCGGTTGAGGGGATGACGTCCGAAATTCATGCGCCCGCCACCGCGGTGCCCGGCTGCAGATCCGCGCAGATGCTCTCGTAACTCACGGACACCAGTGTGGAGGAATCGAATGTGAAACTGGTGATAGAAGCCAGGTCACATTCACGCCTGCGCGGGTCGTGGACGAGCGAGCGCCCCTCCCCCGACAGGCGGGTCATCCAGATCGGCAGCTGGTGGGAGACGATGACTCCCTCGGCGTCCGGACCGTGGTTCTCGAGCTTGGCACGCAGGCTGGCCATCGCGGCCCCCATGCGCAGCACGATCTGCCTGTACGGCTCTCCCCAGGACGGGGTGAGCGGGTTGTACAGCCGCACGAAGTTCTTCGGCTCGGCCAGGCGCCTGGCATTGAGCTTCTGTCCCTCGAAGGAGTTCGCCGCTTCGATGACGCGATCGTCATCGAACACCGGCAACCCGAGGGCCTCGGACAGAGGCGCGATCGTCTGCTGGGTCCGCAGCAGCGGCGAGGCCACGAGCTCGACCGGCCGGTTGGGCGCCGACGCGAAGTGCTCGGCCACGCGGGCGGCCATCTCGTGTCCGCGCTCGGTGAGACCGAAATGCGGCAGACGGCCGTAGAGGATGCCGTCGGGGTTGTCGACTTCGCCGTGTCGGACGAGGTGGATGGTGGTCATGACTGCGCCTTCCCGGCCTCCGGAACCGCGGCCGCGGCCTTGGCAGCTGCGGGCAGGGCGCTGATGATCCGATCGAGGATCTCATCGGTGTGGGCGTAGGACAGGAACCAAGCTTCGAACGCGCTCGGGGGCATATGGATGCCCTGATCGAGCATGGCGTTGAAGAATGCGGTGTACCGGTCGACATTCTGAGCCCGGGCACAGTCGTAGTTCGTCACCTCGGCGTCGGTGAAGAACACGGAGAACATCGAGTTCGCGGACTGGATGACGTGAGCGATGCCTTCGGCCTCCAACGCAGAGGCGACGGCTGGGCGCAGGATGTCTGCGGCACGGCCGATATGCGAGTACACATCGAGTTCGGTCGTGAGCTTGAGTGTGGCCAGTCCGGCCGCGGTGGCCACAGGATTGCCCGAGAGCGTTCCTGCCTGGTAGACGGGACCGGAGGGAGCGAGGTGGGCCATGATGTCGGCGCGACCGCCGAAGGCCGCTGCCGGGAAGCCTCCGCCCATGACCTTGCCGAAGGTGAACAGGTCGGCCGGGCCCTCGGGGTAGCCGAGGGTCTCGGACTCATAGCCGTACCAACCGGCTGTGGAGACGCGGAAGCCGGTCATCACCTCGTCGCTGATCATCAGCGCACCGTGCGCCTTGGTCAGGCGGCGGATCGTGTTCGTGAAGCCGTCGCGGGGAGGCACGACACCCATGTTGCCGGGGCTGGCCTCGGTGATGACGCAGGCGATGTCCTCACCGTGTTCGGCGAACACGGCTTCGAGACCGGCAGCGTCGTTGTAGTCGACGACGATCGTGTCCTGCGCCTGAGCTCCGGTGACTCCGGGGGTGTCGGGCAGGGAGAACGTGGCCAGTCCCGAGCCGGCCTGGGCCAGCAGCGAGTCGACGTGACCGTGGTAGCAGCCGGCGAACTTCACGACCTTGGACCGTCCCGTGTAGCCGCGGGCCAGGCGAATCGCCGACATCGTCGCCTCGGTGCCCGAGGACACGAGGCGCACCTGGTCGACGGGGTCGACGCGGCGCACGATCTCCTCAGCGAGTTCGACCTCACCGGTCGACGGGGTGCCGAAGGAGAATCCCTTGACGGCGGCTTCCTGAACGGCGGCGACGACCTCGGGGCGGGAGTGGCCCATGATCATCGGACCCCAGGATCCGATGAGGTCGATGTAGTCGTTGCCGTCGGCGTCGCGCAGCCACGCACCGGTCGCCTCGGTGATGAAGCGGGGGGTGCCGCCGACGGCCTTGAACGCGCGAACCGGGGAGTTCACTCCGCCGGGGATGACCGCCTCGGCGCGGGTGAAGAGGGCGGCGGACCGATCGGTGGTGTGACCGTTCGTCTCTGCTGTCGTCATGGTTCTCCTCTGATTCTTCGCGGGTCGGGTTTCGTCCCGGGATCGTTCTCAGTTACGCGTGGGTTCGGCTCAGGAGCCGTCGATGTCAGTCATATGGTCGAAGACTTTGGTGAAGATCCGACCCAGGATCTCCATCTCTTCGGGATCGAGAAGATCGACGAGATGGCTGCGGACTCCGGAGACATGATCGGGGGCGGCCGTCTGCAGCAGCTGCCATCCGGCTTCGGTCATCACGCAGTTGACCCCGCGGCCGTCCTCGGGGATGGCGGAGCGCTCGAGCAGTCCGCGCTTCTCCATTCGGGCGACGCTGTGGGTCAGTCGTGACCGGGACATGGTCGTGTCGGTGGCCAGCAGAGCCATCCGCATGGTCCGCTCCTCATGCTCGGACAGCCGCACGAGGATCTCGTATTCGGGCAGGCCGATGCCGTGCTTCTCGCGCAGCTCCTTGTCCAGCTGCGTGCTGAGCAGCTGAGAGCCGTTGAGGTAGCTGCGCCAGGCCTTCTGATCGACGGCCGACAGCCAGCGGGGCTCGGTCATCACCGGCCTCCGTCTGCGCTGCGGTTCGACAGGTGACCGGCGGCTTCGGCCTGGAGGCGCTGGGCGACCTCGGTGGCCCAATAGGTCAGGATCGCGTCGGAACCGGCGCGTTTGAAGGCGATGAGGGATTCCTCGATCGCCTTCTCCCGGTCGATTGCTCCGGCGGCGGCCGCGAATTCGATCATCGCGTACTCACCGGACACCTGGTACGTCCACACGGGCACGATGGATTCCTGTGCCACCTCAGCGAGCACATCGAGATACGGCAGTCCCGGCTTGACCATGACGATGTCGGCGCCTTCGGCGAGGTCGAGGCCGAGTTCGCGCAGGGCCTCGCGTCCGTTCGCCGGATCCTGCTGGTAGGTCTTGCGGTCGCCTTTGAGTTCGGAGTCGACGGCTTCGCGGAAGGGACCGTAGAACGCCGAGGCGTACTTCGCGGTGTAGCCCATGATGACGGTGTCGGTGCATCCGGCGGCGTCGAGGGCCTCGCGGCAGTAGGCGACCTGGCCGTCCATCATTCCCGACAGCCCCACCACCTCGGCCCCGGCGCGGGCCTGGGCCAGTGCCATCGAGGCGTAGCGATCGAGGGTGGCGTCGTTGTCGACGGCTCCGGCCTGGTCGAGGACTCCGCAGTGGCCGTGGGAGGTGAATTCGTCGAGGCACAGATCCGCCATGATCACGGTGTCATCACCGAGTTCGCGGGCCAGCAGCGCCAGCGCCCGGTTGAGGATGCCGTCGGGGTCGTCGGCCTGTGAGCCGATCTCGTCCTTGTGTTCGGGGATGCCGAAGAGCATGAGTCCGCCGACCCCGGCCGCTACGGCTTCTCGGGCGGCTTCGAGCAGGGAGTCCAGCGTGTGCTGGACGACTCCGGGCATTCCGCCCAGCGGCAGCGGTTCGCTCAGGCTCTCCTTGACGAACATCGGCAGGATGAGCTCCGAGGGGTGAAGTCGGACTTCGGAGACGAGGCGACGCAGGGCCGGGGTCGACCGCAGCCTGCGGGGACGGACGGTTCCGGGAACCAATGACATGTCAGGCCTTCCTTCTGCGGCGCTTCTGACTCGGACGCTGGGGGGAGATCCCGGCTTCCACGTCTTCGGCGCGCTGGGTGAGTGCGAATTCGACGAGACCGTCGATGAGTGAAGTGAGGTTGGCTTCCTCGGCGAGGACGTCGACGCGCAGTCCGTGTTCGGCTGCGGTGTTCGCCGTCGCCGGTCCGATGCAGCAGATCACCGAGGTGGGGGCGGGCTTGCCGGCGATGCCGACGAGGTTGCGCACCGTCGATGAGGAGGTGAAGAGGAAGGCGTCGAAGTCGCCGGCCTTGATCGATTCGCGGATCGGCGCCGGCGGCGGGGAGGCGCGCACGGTCCGGTACGCGGTGACGTCGTCGGGGTCCCACCCCTTCTCCAGCAGTCCGGCCACGAGCACCTCGGTGGCGATATCGGCGCGCGGCAGGAGCACCGTGTTCATCGGGTCGATGTCATCGACGAAGTCCGGCCAGGCGGCGGCCAGCCCCCGTGCGGAGTGTTCTCCATCGGGAACGAGGTCGGGGGTGATTCCCCAGTCGACCAGTGCCGCGGCGGTGCGACCGCCCACGGCTGCGACTTTGACGCCGGCCATCGAGCGGGAGTCGAGTCCGAAGTCTTCGAACCACATGCGCACGGCGCGCACGGCGTTGACCGAGGTGAAGCCGACCCATTCGTAGGATCCGTCGACGAGGCCGCGGATCGCCTTCTCCATCTGGGTCGGAGTGCGCGGCGGCTGAACGGCGATCGTGGGCACGACAGTGCCGACCGCGCCGAGTTCGGCCAGGGCCTCTGCGGTGGAGGTTCCCTGTTCCTTCGTCCGTGGGATGAGGACCTGCCAGCCGAAGAGCGGTTTGGATTCGAACCAGCCGAGTTCTCCTCTGGATTCCACTCCCTGCCCCATGATCACCACCATACGATCGGTTCCTGACTGCGCCATGGACAGCGCCTGCTTCAAGGTCGTCTCCACGCTGGTCTGCTCGATGGTGGAGATGCCCCATCCGAGGAGGACCTTCGTGTCCTCGTCCCAGCCGTCTGCGAGCAGGGCTTCGATGGCCTGTTCGTGGGCGGCGGCGCTGCCGGTGAGCACGTGAGTGGTGTTGCGGTGGCGGGAGACGTCGACATGGGTCTGCGGTCCGGCTTCGATGAAGCGCACGGACCGGACGCGGTTGGTCGTGAGAGCAGTTCCGGTGAAGGCCGCCGTCGAGGCGGAGAGTCCGACTCCTGGCACGATTTCGACCTCGACCTGTTCCTTGCGGCAGACTCCGGCTTCCGCGGTCGTGGTGGTGAAGATGATTCCGTCATCCGAGCTCAGCCGCACCACGGTCTTGTCCGGACGGGCGAGTTCGGCCAGACGGCGGCCGCGGGTCGAGGCGGCGACTCCGAGGGTCGGCTGCATCGATGAGAGTCGCGGCCTGCGGCACATAGGCGGTGACGATCTCGGAATGGACATCGGCGTCGTAGACGACGGTCTCGGCGGTGGCGAGGATCTCGGCTCCGCGCATCGTCATCAGACCCGATTCGCCGGGTCCGCTGCCGATGAAGACGACGCGTGGGGCTGCCGGCAGGAGTCGGCGCGGCTGCACCTGGCCCGTTGTCGGTTGGTTGATCATCCCTGCTCCTGAACCTTGACGGGGGTGAGGTGATCGGCGCTGGCGGCCGGGTCGATGCCGAGTCGGCCCAAGAGGTCCTCGGCTGCGGCGGTGCCGAGTTCGTCGGCGACACGAGCCAGTTCCTTCGCGGTCACCGACAGCTGCTGAGCATTGTCGGTGCTCCAGTCGACGTCGAGGAGTTCAGGCAGCGCGGTGCTCTGACGGGTGCGGGCGAGCTTGCCGTCGTCATCGGCCATCACGGCGTCGACGATGAATTCGCTGCCCTCGATCTTCGCCAACGCGCCGATGGGTGCCGAGCAGCCGGCTTCGGCGCGCGAGAGGATCGCCCGTTCACAGGTCACGGCGAGGTCGGTGGTCTGATCGTGGATCTGACGCAGAGCGGCCCGCACCTCGGCGTCGCCGTCGAGGATGTCCGCGGTGGTCGCGAAGGCGCTGTCGGCGCTGCGGGTCTCCACCGCCAGGGCTCCCTGGCCCGGTGCCGGGAGCATGACATCGAAGTTGAGCGAATCGGTGGCTTCGGCCAGACGCCCGATGCGACGGACGCCGGCGGCGGCGAGGACGACGGCGTCGAGACGGCCGTCGCGGACGTGGGCGATGCGGGTGTCGACGTTTCCCCGCACTCCGCGGACCTCGATATCGGGACGTGCGGCACGCAGCTGCACGGCACGCCGCGGCGAACCGGTGCCGATGACGGAACCGGCAGGCAGGTCATTCAGGCTCAGCCCGTCGCGGCCGATGAGGACATCGGCCGGGTCGACGCGCGGCGGGATGGCCGCCATCTGGATTCCCGCCTCGGGGGTGGTGGGCAGGTCCTTGAGCGAGTGCACTGCCAGGTCGATCTTGCCCTGGTGGAGGGCCTGGCGGACGGCGGAGACGAAGACTCCGGTTCCGCCGAATCCGGCCAGCGGCGACATGTTGACGTCGCCTTCGGTGACGACTTCGACGATCTCGACGCGCCAGCCGGTCAGCGCCGCGATCTGGTGAGCGATCGCTGTGGACTGAGAACGGGCCAGCTGGGACCGGCGGGTGCCCAGTCGCACGGTGCGGCCGGTGAAGTGTTCGGGTTCGACGATGTCGAGGGTGTGATCGGCGACCGGACGGACGCCGTCGGCCTCGACATGGTGTGCACTGGCGGCCGTCGCGACCTTCGTCTCCGGCGTGGTCTTGGCATGGGCGACCTTGTTCACGGGCAGGTCGAAGAGCTGCATGAGCGCTTGGGCGTAGTCGACTTCGGATTCGGTCACAGCGAGTTCTTTGACCTTCACGGTCGGGGTGTGGATGAGCTTCTCCGCCACCCGGTGCAGGGACTTTCGGATCTCTGCGAATGACTTCTCGTCGACCGAGTCACCGAGCTTCTTCTCCAGCCGCTGGGTCTCCGCGGCGAGCACGTCTTTGGCGTGGGAGCGCAGCGCGGTCACGGTCGGGGCGACGGAGCGTTCCTTGTTTCCGGTGGCGATGTTCTCCAGTTCGGCGGAGATGATGGTCCGGACTTCGTCGATGGTGGCGACGACCTTCGAATCGCTCTCCCTGTCGGAGCCGCGCAGCAGTTCGCGGATCTCCCCGAGACCGAAGAGGGCGACATGTTCGAACTCGCGGACGCTGGGGTCGATGTCGTGCGGAAGGGCGAGATCGATGAAGGCCTTGTTCGCGGCACCCTTGGGATTCTGCGCGAGGCCGGCCACGATGTCGTCGCGGCTGACGACGACGCCGCGGGCACCGGTGCAGGAGACGATGAGGTCGGCATCGGCGATCTCTTCGGCCATGATGCGCGGGGTGAGTTCACGGGCGCGTCCGCCCACCTCGGCGACGAGGCGTTCGGCCTTGTCCAGCGTGCGGTTGAGCACGGTGATGTGGGCGACGCCTTCCTTGTGCAGTCCGGACACGACGAGGCCGGACATGGCTCCGGCACCGATGACCAGAGCGTTGGCGGCGCGCAGGGATCCGATATGCGCGGCCGAGGCTTCGATGCCGACTCCGAACAGGGACCGGGCGACGTCGCCGAGGTCGGTCTCCGAATGGGCGCGCTTGCCCACCCGCAGCGCCTGCTGCAGAGCTTGGGAGAGTTCGGACGTCAGGGCTTTGTCCGACTGCGAATCGGTGAAGGCCGATCGGAGCTGGCCCAGGATCTGGGCTTCGCCGATGGCCATCGAATCGAGTCCGCAGGCGACCTTGAGCAGATGCTCCATGGCCTGGTGGTCGTAATGGGCGTAGAAGTGCCCGGCGATATCGGACCACTCTTTGTCGATCGAGGACACGAGCGCGTTGCCGAGGTCGGCCAGTCCGCCGTGGAAGGCCGAGACATCGGCGATGAGTTCGAGACGATTGCACGTCGAGAGCACCGCGAGTCCCTCGATGTTCTCTCCGGACAGAGCGTCCCGGCGCAGAGTGCCGACTTCACCGGCGCCGAAGGCCATCCGATCGAGCATGTCGATCGGAGCCGACTGATGTGAAATGCCGAGAACCAAGAGAGTCAATTCCTGTGCTCCTCAAAACCAGGGTTGAGCGGTGCCGTGTCCAGCGCCGAATAGTATGCGAGTACTTGCAGCTCACTGGCCAAGTCGACTTGATGGACACGAACGGTATCCGGGGCGTCGAGCACGGTGGGTGAGAAATTGAGAATGCCGCGCACACCAGCTTCGACGGCCTTCTGGGCCGCCGCGGGTGCCGCAGCTGCGGGGACGGCCATGACCACCAGGTCGATATGTTCGGACCAGGCGGGCAGGTCGTCCAGGGAGGAGACGGTCAGAGCACCGATGGAGGTGCCGATCTTCTCCTCGTCGATGTCGAAGACGGCCGTGAGACGCAGGCCGCGGCGTCGGAATCCGGCGTAGTCGGCCAGCGCCGAGCCGAGGCGACCGGCGCCGATGATGGCGACGCGGCGATCTCGGTCGAGGCCGAGGAATGTCCGCAAGGTCGCGGACAGTTCCGGACAGGAGTAGCCGACCCCGCGGGTTCCCGATCGCCCCAGCTGGGACAGGTCCTTGCGCAGAATCGACGGGGACACACCGCTGCGTGCGGCAAGGTCCTCCGACGACACCGTGTCCTGACCGGTGGCGGCAATGGTCTCGACGGTCTGCAGATAGATCGGGAGTCGGGATATCACGCGCTCGGGTACGTCCTTGCGAACGACACCCTCAATCCTGTTGGCGGACAGAATCTCGCCCACGAATCCGCCTCACTCCTTCAATCGATCTCATGCGCCCAAGGCGTCGAGCGCCTTGGACAGCCGATCCTCATCGACTCGATGAAAACTGTGTTGTCGCCCGTTGAGGAGAACGACCGGAACGTCCCAGCCGTACTGCGCGGCCAGATCGTCATCGGTGTCGATGTCGGTCTCGGTCACGGTCACGTCTCTGCCCGCGGCCACCTCGGTGACGGTCTGCAGCGCTTCAGCGCACAGATGGCAGTCGACACGCGTGAGAAAGGTCAGGTCGACCATGGCTCACTCCTCATCGGGTGCAACAAACCCCGCCGAGAAATCACTCGAGCGGGGGCGTAGGACCGTTGGGTCTTACTTCTTGTTGCGACGCTGGTGACGTGTCTTGCGAAGCTGCTTGCGGTGCTTCTTCTTCGACATACGCTTGCGGCGCTTCTTGATGACTGAGCCCACTCGGGTACCCCTTGTGCTTGTCGGTGGAGGGTGAACATCAGGTGCCCGCCCATTGAACTAACCGTGCAATTCTATCGCTTGGCCGCCTGCTTTCCCAAAACTGTGTCCAGATCCACAACGGCAGCACCAGACGATCCGCGCGGACTCGGGGATCGGGTTCGATTCGGGTCAGTCGAAGTAGGGGTCGAGGGCGTAGAAGGGGAAGATGTTCTTCCGGGCGCCCATCACGGCCCGGTCGAGTTCGGCTTCGGGGTCGAACCCCTTCGACCAGGGTTCGAAGGAGCCGTCGAATCCGTCGGTCATCGACAGCGGCGCTTCGCGTCCGGTCTTCGTCTGTGCGTAGGCGGCCCACCGGCCGGGGATCCGAGCGCCGGGGTCGATATCGCGTCCGGCGGCGACGGCCAGGAGGTTCGTCCAGGCGCGGGGCACGACGTCGATGATCGCGTATCCCCCTCCCCCGACGGACAGCCATCGTCCGTCGGCATGCTCGACGGCGAGGTCGCGGATGCGTTCGGCGGCGATCCGCATGGCGTCCACGCTCAGACGCATATGGGTCAGCGGGTCCGCTCGGTGTCCGTCGCAGCCGTGCTGGGAGACGATGACCTGAGGTTCGAAGGCGGCGACGACCTGCGGGACCGTCGCGTCGAAGGCGCGCAGCCAGTCCGCGTCCCCCGAGCGCGGGGGCAGGGCGATATTCACCGCCGAGGCGGCCGCCTTGAGTCCCCCGATGTCGGCGGGGAACCCGGTGCCGGGGAAGAGGAACTTCCCCGATTCGTGGATCGAGATCGTGAGCACGCGCGGGTCGTCCCAGAAGAACGTCTCCACACCGTCACCATGGTGGGCGTCCGTGTCGAGGTAGACGATGCGCTCGTATCCGGCGTCGAGGAATTCGGTGATCGCACCGGCGGCGTCGTTGTAGACGCAGAAGCCGCTGGCCTTGCCCGGCATCGCGTGGTGCATTCCGCCGCAGAAGTTCACCGCACGCCGGTAGTCCCCGGAGATGATCGCGTTCGCGGCGTCGACGCTGCCTTGGAACAGCATCGCCGAAGCGGTGTGCATATTCTCGAACCCGGGAACATCCTCGGTGCCGATGCCGTATCGGTTCGCGTCCTCTTCCTCGAGGCCCTCCTCGGTGCCGGCCTGCTTGACCGCGGCGATGTAGCCGGGGTCGTGGAGGCGGGCGAGCTTGGTCTCATCGATCTCGCCGATGGGATTGACGTGGACGTTGTCTGCGTCGAAGAGTCCGAAGTCGACGGCGAGCTTCGCTGTCAGGTCGAGCCTGAGGGGGTGCATGGGGTGGCTGGGACCGAAGTTGTAACCGGTCACCTCGTCGTCCCAAACGACATACACATCATTTTCGGCCATGCCCACCATGCTATATGGCGCAGCTCACTTGCGCCGATTCCGGGGCCACCGGCTCTACCATGGTGATTGTGTCCAAGAATTCCTCGCCGCGCTTCGATCGGCTGCTGAAGCCGGGCCGGTGGGTCCGTGACTTCGTCGACGACCTTGCCGTGGCCTCACCGGCACAACTGGCGATCGGGTCCTTCGTCGCCGTCGTCGCGGCGTTCGCGATCCTGCTGATGCTGCCGGCGAGCATGCGCGACCCCGGTTCGGTCGATCAGGCCACGCACATTGCGAACTCCGTGTTCGTGGCGGTCTCGGCGGTGTGCGTGACGGGACTGACTCCCGTCGTCACGGAACAGTACTGGTCGGACTTCGGGATCTCGGTCATCACCGCCGGCATCCAGGTCGGCGGTCTCGGAATCCTCACCCTCGCCTCGGTGCTGGGCATGGCTGTCTCCAGGAGGCTGGGAGTCCGGCAGCGACTGATCGCTCAGCAGGCCACCTCGGCGCTCAATCTGGGTCAGGTCGGCTCGCTGCTCAAGGCCGTGGTCATCACCATCTTCACCGCCGAATCGATCCTCGCGGTGCTGCTGTTCCCACGGTTCCTCATCCGCGGGGAATCGCTCGGCGACTCGATCTGGTACTCGGTGTTCTACTCGATCTCGGCCTTCAACAACGCCGGTTTCACCATCCACGAAGGCGGGGCGGCGTACTTCGCCTCCGATCCGTGGATTCTGTCCCTGCTCATGGCAGGGGTGTTCGTCGGGTCGCTGGGATTCCCGGTCGTGCTCATGGTCGCGATGTTCTGGAACCGGCCCAGCCGATGGGATCTGCATACGAAGCTGACGCTGACGACCACGACGACGGTCCTGGCGATCGGGCTGCTGCTGTTGGCGCTGTTCGAGTCGGCGAACCCGGCCACCCTGGGCGATAAGAACGCCGGCCACACCTTCGTCGAAGTGCTGTTCATGGCGGTCATGCCCCGATCCGGCGGCTTCTCGACGATGGAGGTCGCGGACATGAGCCAGGCCTCTCACCTGCTCATGGACCTTATGATGTTCATCGGCGGCGGTTCGTCGTCGACAGCAGGCGGAATCAAGGTGACGACGGTGGCCGTGCTCGTCCTCGCTGCGTACGCCGAGGCTAGGGGTCTGCAGGACGTGCATGTGTTCGGTCGGCGGCTGACGTCGTCGACGATCAAACTGTCGATCTCGATCCTGCTCACCGGTGCGATGATCGTCTTCATCGGCACCCTGACGATGCTGCAGATCAGTGCGGAACCGCTTGATCGGGTGCTGTTCGAGGTGATCTCCGCCTTCGGCACCGTGGGCCTGAGCTCCGGGGTGTCGGCGACCTCGCCGAACTCGGGTCTCTATGTTCTGTCGGTGATCATGCTCATCGGTCGACTCGGTACGATTACACTGGCGGCTGCACTGTCTATGCAGGATTCGGTGCGCCTGTACCGCTACCCCGAAGAAAGGCCGGTCGTTGGCTAACGAACACACTTCAATCCTGGTCATCGGACTGGGACGTTTCGGGTCCTCGACCGCGGCGACTCTGGCCAAACTCGGTCGCGAGGTCATGGCCATCGAGCACAATCCCGAGCTCGTCAAGGACTGGAGCGGCAAACTCACCCACGTCGTCGAAGCCGACTCGACGAACATCGACGCACTGCGCCAGGTGGGCGCCGGTGACTTCTCGACCGCCGTCGTCGGGATCGGCACCTCGATCGAAGACAGCGTTCTCACGACCGCCAACCTCGTCGACCTGGGTGTGACGCAGGTGTGGGCGAAGGCGATCTCTCCGTCGCACGGCAAGATTCTCCATCGCATCGGCGCCCACCATGTCCTCTATCCGGAGTCGGATGCGGGCCGTCGCGTCGCCCACCTGGTCAGCTCCCGGATGATGGAGTACATCGAGTTCGACGAAGGCCATTTCGCGGTGGTGAAGATGCGACCCCCGCGAGAGATCCAGGGCTTCACACTCAGCGAGTCCGGCGTCCGCGACAAGTACGGAGTCACGATCGTGGGCATCAAGAGCCCCGGCCGCGACTTCACCTATGCCGATCCGACGACTCGAGTGGGCAAACAGGACCTGCTCATCGTCGCCGGTCACGTCGAGCTGCTCGGCCGCTTCGCCGGCCGCCCATAGGAAGGAAGGCGGCGGGAGCGTCAGTTGCCTGGCGTAAACCGCGGGTCCAGCACCTGCTCGACGACAATCGCGGGTTCAAAGTGTGTACGCAGGGAACTTCATCAGCGCATCTGCATTTTGAAGCAGTTGGCGCACCGCTTTCGCGTCACGACTCGCGCCAGATGAGATGCGACGGTGACGGGTCGAGAACTACCTCGGTGGAGCAGTCAGGGCCTGAGAGCAGGCTTTTTCTGGCTTCGGCCAGCATCTCCCTCATCCCAGACTCGACCGTATTGAGAAATTCGTCAATGGTCTCGTGGTGACTGATCATCTCGATCGCCCGTCCGTTCACCTCGATCCCCTTATATCCGCCCGAGGCGGTCGGTCCGATCCGTCTGATCGCCGGTCCTGCTGACTCAGTTGATGGGCCGGAGGGGATGGAGGAGTTCGATTCTGCCACTCGTTCCGAGTCATGTCCCGGCAGCCCGTGCGACATGTCGAGCAGCGCTTCCGCGACATGGTTCCACTGATTGATCGCCCGCTGGAGTCGGTGTGCATAGGCCTGGGCCACCGTTTCAATTGCATCCAAGCATTTTTCTGCGGTGTCGCCCCACTCCCTCGTGCCGAATTTCTTATCCAAGCGGCCGAATTCGAGTGCGACGAGGTTGAGGAATGCCGGGAGGAGTCGTTGCACGGCATCTCCCCTGGACTCGAGGAGTTCAGCTCCCCGTTCCGCATAGATTTCCCACTGACCGACTGCGAACGCTACATCTTCCTGCCGGAGTGGAAGGTGCGGATCGAGATTCGCGATCGCCTCGCGCTCCGCACGACGCCTTGATACCTCTATCAGCTCGGAGTCGATCCCGCGGAGCTCACTGCTCAGCTTGACCACACGGAAGAATTCGTCATTCTTGTCCACTTTTCCACTCCCCTCGCCCGACCGGATGCCACTATGGCAACCCCTATCGATGGGAGAATACGGAGGGCCACTGACACGGCCCGGGCAGGGGAGCTAGCGCACCTGCACCTGGAGAGGTAGCTCAAGGTGACTGGGACAAGTGGTTGGCGGGACTGCCGTCTTGATGTGAGATAGCCGTGTCCTCATCACTGCACAAAGCAGCCTCACCACAACGTTGTGAGAGCGGGCGACGGGAATCGAACCCGCGTCATCGGCTTGGGAAGCCGAAGCTTTACCATTAAGCTACGCCCGCATGTCACCGCTGGTCGGCAGGCATCCATCCAGGTAAGACCCGGTGCAGACCTGCCGTCGACGGCAACTCGAACCAGTCTACAGCTTCCCGCCTCAGCCAAAGGCAAATGGGCGGCAGCGTTGAATCCACATCCGCGTGTTCGAAGTGTGTATGCAGCGAACTAGACCAGTGCATCTGCATTGTGAAACAGCCTGGGCAGAGGTCGCGTCGGACAACGCCACTTCGGCACGGCCGTCATATCCGCCACTACCGGGCACCGGATCGCTTCCTTGGGGCAACGAATGCCCTCAGGTTTGGCGCTTGCCCGAACAGTTTGGTTGCACATTCTTCAAGATTGATCACCTCGTTGAAGTTCAGCCGGACGATTCGAAACCCCAGCTCCAACAGCCGGTTGTATTGGCGAACTTCTTTTCGCATCAGTCGGACTCCGTTGTCGGCATATTTTGAGAAGCCGTCGACAAGAACGATCGTCCGCGACTCTTTGTGCAGAAAGTCCACACGGGCGAGGACTGCGCGTCCATCCCAGATCCTTGCCTGTTGGCTGAATCCGGTCAGTCTCACTTGCATGAGGTTGTACACGAAGCGACTCTCTGCATAGCTCTCCGACAGCGGCCCGATCGCTGACAGCAATCGCTGCGCCCTCGACTGACCTTTCGACAGCCGGCGGAGCACGGGCAGGAAGTCTTCGGCAATACTCCGCTCGGCCAAGGCCAGTGTGTCCGGCGCATATCCGAATCGAGCCGCTTCGTCCGCCCCAGCGTCGGAACCGAATATTGACCTGCGCAGACAAGTCTCCAACGCGGCGAAGCCTTCCGGTTCGCCCAGCTGTCCGATGAGATCAAACGCCGTGCGAATCGGCGTTGTCAGCGACATCTTGCCAAGCCTGACGACGTCTTCTTCCGGGACGATCTTCGAGGTCCTCGCCACATCGGCGCTGGAGTGCCGCCTCGTCGGATGAGCGATGAATACCTTTCCGCGGGGCGGACGATACAACTGAAAGTCATGAACGAACCCGGCGGAGACTCCCCAGATCACATCGTCGACCCGGTAGTGCGGATACGAAGCCACCCGCAGCTTTTCGAACATGTCGAGGAGTTCGAAACGAAGCTGGCCGGTTTCCTGGTCCGTCTGCTCGGCAACTCTCGTGATCCACGCTTCGTCCGTGACGAATTCCGCAATCGCCGAGTGCCGAGGGTTCGAACAGTGAGCGACGACCGAATACATCCCTTGCGTAAGCGCAAGCAAGCAGCAGCCGATGGCTTCGCGGATGCACCTGCTCTGCACTCCGCGCGCTCTGAGTTCACTGGTGCGGACCACGTTGTACATGCGGCAAGGCTGTCAATGCCCGTGAGCCTACGGCAAGGGCTCCTCTCCAGCCTGTGGACTCGGACTGTGCATCCACACCCTTTCGGAGTTCGAGTCTGTGGACTTTCAACAGTGCACGACGTTCGAGTCATCGACGGCGCCGCACCCGCCTGAAGTTCAGTTAGGACCTGGCCCCGCGGCTCGCATGGCAATGGCCCATGGCCGACTTGGCTACACAGCTGCAAGGTCAGCAGGGACGTGGACGCGGCCAAAACCCTGTTGAATCCACAACCGCGTGTCCACGGTGCATTCGCGCTGAACCGAATCGGCTCGTCTGCACTGTGAACACGCGGTCGGCAGATGGATCAGTGGTCGACAGCCTCCTCGGCGCCGAATCCGGTGTGAGCGCGGACGTCCATCTCGGCGGCGAGCTCGGGACTCTCCACTGTCTTGTCGGTGATCGAGGCGATCCAGCCGAGGACGAAGCCGAGCGGAATGGAGATGATGCCCGGGTTCGACAGCGGGAAGATCGCGAAGTCAGCACCGGGGATCATGGCGGTCTCGGAACCGGAGACGACCGGCGAGAACGCGATGAGCACCATCGCCGAGATCAGGCCGCCGTAGATCGACCACACGGCACCGCGAGTGGTGAAGCGCTTCCAGAACAGCGAGTACACGATCGTGGGCAGGTTCGCGCTGGCGGCGACGGCGAAGGCCAGTGCCACGAGGAAGGCGATGTTCTGCCCCTGCACTCCGATGCCGCCGATGATCGCGACCGCACCGATGACGATCACTGTGCGGCGGGCGATCTTGACCTCCGCCTCGGAGTCCTCGACCTTGCCCTTCTTGATGACGTTGGCGTAGATGTCGTGGGCGAACGAAGCCGCCGCCGTGATCGCCAGGCCCGCCACCACGGCGAGGATCGTGGCGAATGCGACCGCGGAGATGAAGCCCATGAGCAGCGGCCCGCCGAGCTGGAGCGCCAGCAGCGGGGCCGCCGAGTTCACGCCGCCCGGAGCGTTCTTGATCGTATCGGCGCCGACGAGTGCGGCCGCACCGTAGCCGAGCACGAGAGTGAAGAGGTAGAACGCACCGATGAGCCAGATCGCCCACACGACCGAACGGCGGGCTTCCTTCGCCGTGGGGACGGTGTAGAAGCGCATGAGGACGTGAGGCAGACCCGCCGTGCCCAGCACGAGCGCCAGGGCCAGGGAGATGAAGTCGAGCGGATTCTCACCGTACTGCAGACCCGGGTTGAGGACGGCTTCCCCGACTCCTTCGGCGGCGTTGTCCACGGCGGACGACAGCAGAGTCGAGAGGTTGAAGCCGTTGAGCGCGAGCACCCAGATGGTCATGGCGAAGGCACCGGCGATGAGCAGGATCGCCTTGACGATCTGCACCCAGGTGGTGCCCTTCATTCCGCCGACGAGGACGTAGATGATCATCAGCGCGCCGACGACGGCGATGACCAGTGACTGGCCGACCTTGCCGTCGATGCCCATGAGCAGCGACACGAGTCCGCCGGCTCCGGCCATCTGCGCGAGCAGGTAGAAGAAGCAGACCGCCAGCGTCGACAGGGCTGCCGCCATGCGCACGGGGCGCTGCTTGAGTCGGAAGGACAGCACATCGGCCATGGTGAACTTGCCGGTGTTGCGCATGAGTTCGGCGACGATGAGCAGGGCGACGAGCCAGGCGACGAGGAACCCGATGGAGTAGAGGAATCCGTCATACCCGTTGACGGCGATCGCGCCGCAGATGCCGAGGAAGGATGCGGCAGACAGGTAGTCGCCTGCGATGGCGAAGCCGTTCTGCGGTCCGGTGAAGGACCGGCCGCCGGCGTAGTAGTCCGAGGCGGATCTGTTGTTGCGGCTGGCCCGCAGAACGATGAACATCGTGACCGCGACGAATGCGGCGAAGATCGTGATGTTGAGGACCGGGTTGTTCTCGACCTCGGTGGTCGCGGTACTGAGGAGGTCGACTCCAGAAGCGACGAAGTCTCCGATTGCCAGTGTGCTCATGAGCGGGTTCCTTCCGTTTCGGCCTGCAGTCGTTCACGGATCGCTTCCGCGGGAGGGTCGAGCTTCTTGTTGGCGAACGAGACGTAGAACATCGTGATCGCGAAGGTCGTCACGAACTGCAGCAGCCCGAAGACGAGTCCGACGTTGATCTCCCCCACGACTTTCGTCGACATGAAGTCGTGCGCGTACGTGCTGAGGATGACGTAGAGGAAGTACCAGACGAGGAACGCGATCGACAGCGGGATCACCACTGAGAATCGCTTGCGTTTGAGGGCCTTGAACTCCGGGTCTTCCTCCTCCTTGAGGAAGTCGACACCGGTGTTGACAGGGTCAGTCATTCTTTCTCCTTTGAGTCGACAGAACATCAGTGTCCTGAATCACATGACCCAAAGGTAACGTTGAGCATGCGCTGGGGAATACCACCGAAAGTTGGTAGCTTATTCACATGAATGCGCACGCCAAAGAAGCGCGGGCTCTCAAGGTCGAGACCCGCCGCCTGTTCATCGAAGCCGTCGACTCCCTGCATGAGAGCGGCACAGGCGACGTCGTCTTCGGAGGCATGGTCGAAGAGGGGTCGGTTGCGGTCGAAGCCGTCGCCGGCGCCGACAAGGACCTGCTCTCGTCCCTCATCGTCAGCACCGGGAGGGGACTCGGCGGTCGGGCCATGACCGAGGGCACTCCGCAGCTCACCCGCGACTACGAGGTCGATCCTCTCATCACTCATCACTACGACGAGGAGGTGCTCGGCGAGGGCATCCGCGTCCTCGTCGCCGTCCCCACCCTGCACGGCGGGGAGGTCACCGGCATGGTCTACTGCGGCCACCGCACGGACTACAACGCCGCAGCCCCGCAGACGGGAGATCTCGTCCGTCGGGTGCGTCAGCTCTCGGTCGATCTCGGTCGACTGGGCTACCGGCAGGTACCGCGCGGCCCGGTCAGAGGGGAACCGATCTACCCGGATCTGGATCCCTCCGGTCGCGAAGCTCTGCGGCACACCTACGCGGAGCTGCGGGCCATCCGCTCCGGTGTCATCGATGAGGAGACCAGGGAGAAGCTCACCGGCGTCGAGGCGCGCCTGGCCGATATCCTCTCCGGACACAATCCGGAGAACTTCCAGACACCGGTTCCCGCGGTGCGGCTGTCACCGAGGGAGACCGACATCCTCTCGCACGTCGCCTTGGGCTGGCCGAATGCCCGCATCGCCGAGGCGCTGTCGCTGCGCGAGTCGACGGTGAAGTCCTATCTCAACACGGCGATGGTCAAGCTCTCGGCACGGACCCGACACGAGGCCGTGTCGATCGCCCGTTCGTCCCACGTCCTCCCCTGAGCGGGTACTCCCTTGAGCGGGGCGGCACGGCTCAGCCGTTGATGACCTCGGAGTTCTCCCGTTCCATCTCCAGGGAACGGTCCCCCGCCGCCTGCGCGGCCGCCTCGGCGATATCGAAGATCCCGGAGTCGAGGAACTGCTGGAGCCCGGCCAGGGTCGTTCCGCCCTTGCTGCTCACGGCCTGGCGTTGAGCGGCCGGATCGGGCTTCTCGGTCAGGAGTCGGCCGGCGCCGTCGGCGGTGGCCACCACCATCTGGCGTGCGACGTCCTCGCTCAGGCCCTGCTTGACGCCGGCGGCGATCATGGCTTCGGCGAGGAGGAAGAAGTACGCCACTCCGGACCCGGAGATTCCGGTCATAGCCGGGATCTGGGATTCGTCGAGATCGACGACGAGGCCGGCGCCCGACAGCAGGGACTTCAGTGTGTCCACGCTGGCGGCGGTCACCTCGGCGGTGGGGGCCAGTGCGATGACGCCGTGGCCGATGGCACTCGGCGTGTTCGGCATGATCCGCACGATCGGGTTCTCAGGGGCGAGCTTCGCGAGGTCCGCGGCGGCGACGCCGGCGGCCATGGACACGAGCACGGAGTCCGGGTCGAGGTCGTCGGCGAGCTCCCGGAGGGTCTCGGCCATCATCCACGGCTTCACGCCGAGGAAGACGAAATCGGCTCCGGACACGGCTTTTCCGTTCGCATCGGCATCGTCCTCCACCGAGGTGACCGTGGCAGTCGGCAGAGCCTCGCGGAGTCGCTGCGCCGAGGCGGTCGAATTCGTCGTCGCGCGGACGGTGATGCCCGCGTCGGCAGCGAGGATTCCCTGGATCAGGGCCGTGCCCATGTTGCCGGTTCCGATGGAGGCGATTGTGGTCAAAGCGCGTCAGCCTTTCGATCTGTTGGGTGTGGTGGTCGGTGGGTGTCCGTGCGTTCGGGCGTGCCGGTGCGAGGTCGGACGGATGGAATCGCGACTTCGCTGTCGACTGCGGGGTCAGCTCTCGTCGTCGGCACTGCCGGATCGCGCGGACCTGCTCTCAGAGGTGCGGGTATGGCTGTGAGCGTTGCGTCGGGGAACATCCTCGTCGAGGCCTAAGTGCTCACGAGCGAAGGCGATGGAGTCGGCGAGCATCTTCTCGCGAGACGACTGTTTGCGGACGAATCGGGTGTTGACCTCGACGACGACGTCGCCCTGCCAGTTGTGTTTGGCCAGGTACTGCAGGGTCTCGGCGACGGGCATGGTGCCTTCGCCGGGAACGAGGTGTTCGTCCTTGAGCGAGCCGGCACCGTCGGTGAGGTGGACGTGACGGAGCTGGTCGAAGATCTCGCCCACCGTCTCCAGGGCGTTCATTCCGGCGGTGGAGGCGTGGGAGAAGTCGAAGGTGAGGGCGTCGTAGTCCTCGTCGAGGGGGTTCCAGTCGGGGTAGTAGACCTGGATCTCGCGCAGGCCGGCCCGCCAGGGGTACATGTTCTCCACGGCCAGTTTCACACCGGTCTCTTGAGCGACCTGTCGGACGCCGTCGACGAAGCCGAGGGCGTATTCGCCCTGCCACCGGAACGGCGGGTGGAGAACGACGGTGTCGGCGTTGACTTCTTTGGCGAGATTCGCGGTGATCCGCAGCTTCTCCCAATGGTCTTTGTGCAGGACCCGCGGCAGGAACAGCAGGGTCGGAGCGTGCAGGGAGATGACGTCGAGTCCGGTGTCGCGGGCGAGTCCGTTGATGAGGTCGACGTCGCGGGTCTCGGTGTTGTGGGTGACCATGATCTCGACACCGTCGTAGCCGTGTTTGGCCGCCTGCGTGAAGGTCTCCTCGACGGTCATGGGTGAGACGGAGGAGCTGGAGAGTCCGAGTCTGATCCGATTCTCGGAGACGTGATGGGCGTCCTTCTCATAGACGTCGTGTTTGTCGAAGTACTCCTTGTGGCGCTTCGAATTCGAGCGCGCAGAATTCTTGGTGGTCAACACCTTCCGCTGGGACTTCGACTTTTTGCTCATCACGTCCAGTTTAACGCGGACTCCCCGCCCCAGAACTACCTGACGGCGGCCCAGCAACCTCGCGCAAGGTTGCTGGGCCGCCGTCAGGTAGTAATTCAGCCGTAGAGGGTTTCGGTGTCCTCGTCGACCCATCCCTTGGAGCGTTCGACGGCCTTGTTCCAGAGGCGGTAGAGGCGGTCGACGGTCTCGTCGTCCATCGACGGATTCCAGCGCTTGTCCTCGCGCCAGTTCTTCCGCACGTCCTCCTCACCGTTCCAGAACTTCACGGCGATGCCCGCCGCGTACGCCGCACCCAGCGCCGTGGTCTCGATGACCTCGGGTCGGATGACGGGCACGCCGAGGAGGTCGGCCTGGAACTGCATGAGAGTCTCGTTCGCGACCATGCCTCCGTCGACCTTGAGCTCGGTGAGCTCGACACCGGAGTCGAGGTTCATCGAGTCGAGGACCTCGCGTGACTGGAAGGCCACGGATTCCAGGGCGGCACGGGCGATGTGGTTCTTGTTCACATACCGGGTCAGACCCACCATCACACCGCGGGCATCGGACTCCCAGTGCGGGGCGAAGAGTCCGGAGAACGCGGGCACGATATAGCAGCCGCCGTTGTCGTCGACCTGCTTGGCCAGGGTCTCGACCTCGGGAGCGTCGTTGATGATGCCGAAGTTGTCGCGCAGCCACTGCACGAGCGAACCGGTCACGGCCACCGATCCTTCGAGTGCGTAGACGGCTTCGTCCTCGCCGATCTTGTACGCGACCGTGGTGAGCAGCCCGTTCTTGCTGGCCACCGGCTCATTGCCGGTGTTGATGAGCATGAAGTTGCCGGTGCCGTAGGTGTTCTTCGCCTGCCCCTTCTCGAAGCACGCCTGACCGAACGTCGCCGCCTGCTGATCACCGAGGATGCCGCAGATCGGGGTGTCGATGATGAGCCCGTTCTTCGCCCCGTAGCCGTAGATCTCCGAGCAGGACCTGATCTCGGGCAGCATCTCGACGGGGATGCCCATATCGGCCGCGATATCGGGGTTCCAGTCGAGCGTGTCGATGTTCATCAGCATCGTCCGCGAGGCGTTCGTGACGTCGGTGACGTGGATTCCGCCGTTGACTCCGCCGGTGAGGTTCCAGATCACCCAGGTGTCCATGGTGCCGAAGAGCAGGTCCCCGGCCGCGGCGGCTTCCTTGACCCCGTCGACGTTGTCGAAGATCCACTTGGCCTTCGGTCCGGCGAAGTAGGTGGCCAGCGGCAGACCCACCCGGTCCTTGTATTTGTCCGGTCCATCGTCCCCGGCGAGTTCGTCGCAGACCTTCTGGGTTCGGGCATCCTGCCACACGATGGCGTTGTAGACGGGTTCGCCGGTGTTCTTGTTCCAGATCACGGTGGTCTCACGCTGGTTGGTGATGCCCACGCCTTCGAGCTGGTGGCGGTTGATGTTCGCCCGGGTGAGAGCCTGGCCGATCGCCTCGTTCGTGTTCTTGATGATCTCAACCGGGTCGTGCTCGACCCAGCCGGCGCGAGGGAAGATCTGCTCGTGCTCGAGCTGGCCGGACGACACGATCTGCCCGTCATAGTTGAAGACGATCGCCCGCGAGGAGGTGGTGCCCTGGTCGATGGCGAGGATGAACTTTTCCTGACTCATTCTGACTCCTGTGTCGAAGTGGTTGGCTGTGATCGAACTCGGTTAACTGTGACCCTACTCAGACGAACGCCTGTGAGGCCAGGCCGGCGACGACGCCGCCGACCAGCGGTCCGGCGATCGGCACCCACGAATAGGCCCAGTCGGAGCCGCCCTTGTTCGGGATCGGCAGCAGAGCGTGGACGATGCGCGGGCCGAGGTCACGTGCGGGGTTGATGGCGTAGCCGGTCGGTCCGCCCAAGGACGCACCGATGACGACGACGAGGAGGCCGACGGCCAATGGTCCGAGCTCGTGCGGGGTCTTGCCGAAGAGAAGGATGACGAACACGAGGACGAAGGTCGCGATGACCTCGGTGACGAAGTTCCACCCATAGGAGCGGATCTCCGGCCCGGTCGAGAAGGTGCCGAGGATGTTTCCGGCGTCCTTCTCCTCGTCGTAGTGCTTTTTGTACACGGCCCAGGCGAGGGCGGCTCCGAGCATCGCGCCGATCAGCTCGGCCGCCAGGTAGGCGATCGTATTGCCGAAGGTCACGGCGATGCCGGGAGCGTATTCCTCGGCCCCGCTGGCGAGGATGCCGAAGGTCACGGCCGGGTTGAGGTGTGCGCCGGTCTTGTAGGCGACGAAGACACCGGCGAAGACCGCGAGGCCCCAGCCGAAGGAGATCAGCAGCCAGCCGCCGCCGTTGCCTTTGGTCTTGCCGAGGACGACGTTGGCGACGACGCCGACGCCGAGCAGCATGAGCATCGCCGTACCGGTGATCTCGAAGAGGAAGATGGTGCCCATATCTCACAAACTCCTATTGTTTGTCTTTCCGGTGGGTGTTCCGGTCGATAGTCGGCCCGGAGGGTGCTCCGAGGTCGGTCGATATTCAGTTGTCGATATTCGGTTGTGCTCCTGCACTTCGCTGTGCACGGTTCAGTGGAGAGTCGTGCCGACCAGGGCCGCCGCCGAGGCGTCATCGTCGGTGGACTCGGCCGCGACCTGGGCGTCGACGTGGGTATGGAAGTCCTCGACCTCGGTCGACTGCCGATCGGCGTCCCAGCCGAGGACCGGTGCGACGATGGCAGCGACCGCCTCGGCGGCGTTCTTCCCCCGGTCCGCGGCTTCGTAGTTCAGCCGCATCCGCCTCTCCAGGATGTCACTGAGGTGGACGGCCCCCTCCGCGGCGGCCGCGTAGTGGGCTTCGACGCGCAGGTAGCGCTCGGCGGCTTCCAGCGGCTGACCGAGTTCGGGATCCTCATCGACGAGGTCGAGAAGATCCTCGATGAGGGTGCCGTAGCGGCGGATGAGCCGTTTGACGCGGTCTTCGTCCCAGCCGTACTTCTCTGCGATCCCGGACTGGCCGCGCCGCAGCGCACCCACTCCCTGGGCACCGAGCAGCGGCACCGATTCGGTGAGTGACCGGCGGTCCTTCGCATCGTCGCCGAGGACGAAGTCGACGGCGTCTTCGGCCATCACTCGGTAGGTGGTGAACTTTCCTCCGGCGATCGCGGCCAGAGCCGGCTCGACCTCCATGACGGTGTGTTCGCGGGAGACCTTCGTCGAAGCCTGTCCCTCTTTGACGACCGGCTGGAGCAGCGGCCGCAGTCCGGAGTAGACGCCGATGACGTCGTCGCGGGTGAGTTTGTCGGCGAGGATGGCGTTGGCGTGTTCGAGCAGGTAGTCGATGTCCTGCGAGGTCGCCACCGGGGCGTCGACGTCTTCGTTCCACGGGGTGTCGGTGGTGCCGATGACCCAATAGCCTTCCCAGGGGATGACGAAGAGGACGGATTTCTCCGTCTTCGAGATGATTCCGGTGTTCGGGTCGGCCTTGATCTTGTCTTCGGCCACGGTGATGTGCACGCCCTTGGAGGCGAGCACCTTGAGCCCGGCGTCGGCCTTCGCCAGATCCTGCTGCTCTTCGGTCCAGACGCCTCCGGCGAGGATGGTGCGGCGGGCGTGGATGTCGAATTCCTCACCGCTGATCTCGTCCCGGGCGTGCACGCCGGTGACCTGGTCGCCGTCGTGGAGGTAGCCGATGACGGAGACGTGGTTGGCGGCTGCGGCTCCGTAGCTCACAGCCGAACGGACCAGGGTCATGACGAAGCGGGCGTCGTCGACCTTCGCGTCGTAGTATTCGAGAGCTCCGACGGCGGCGTCATCGGCCAGGCCCGGGAAGTGTGAGCTCAGTGCCTTCTTGCCCAGGTGCCGGTGCATCGGCACGGCGCGTTTGCGGCCGGGCCGGGTGGCCATCGTGTCGTAGAGCAACACTCCGGAGCCGATGAAGGCACGGTCGATGAGGCGGTGTTCGAAGGGGAAGACGAAAGCGACGGGTTCGACGAGGTGGGGCGCGGTGTGCTGGAGCAGCAGATCGCGTTCCTTCAGAGCCTCGGCGACGAGTTTGAAGTCGAGCATCTCGAGGTAGCGCAGTCCGCCGTGCATGAGCTTCGATGATCGAGAGGAGGTTCCCGAAGCCCAGTCCTTCGCGTCGACGACACCGACTTTGAGTCCGCGCGTAGCTGCGTCGAAGGCCGATCCTGCTCCCGTCACTCCCCCACCGACGACGAAGACGTCGAGCGGGTCGGCCGCGCTCGTCTTCTTCAGTGTCTCGAGTGCCTGGTCACGGAAGTTCGGGGACAGCTCACCATTTCGCATCGGCAGAAGCGCGCTTTCTTTCAGACGTTGTTGTCATTCACCATTGTCACCCCAGCGGTTGATGCCGAGGGCGCACTGCGGCGAATAATCAAAAACTAGCAGGCTATTCTGAACGGCGATACCGACCGGTAGCGAAAGCCTGCTGAGATCGGCGGCCGAAGCGCGGCGTGACGGGCAGCCGTTGCGAGGTCCGTGAGGGCGGCTCAGTCGAGGGCGGAGACGGTCTCCACGCGCATCGCCGAGGACTGCTCGGCAGAGTCGAGGAGGTCGAGTTTGCGCATGATGATGCCTTCGCGCAGCGCCCATGGGGAGATGTTCATCACGCCGATGTCGAAGATCGTGAAGGCCGCCTCGGCGACGATCGCTCCGGCCAGCACCTGACCGGCACGCGCCTCGGAGACGCCGGGCAGGGTCGCCCGCTCTTCGGGGGTGCGGGATGCGAGGGTGTCGATGATGCCTTCGAGGTCGCGGCGGAAGAGCTTCCTGGGAGCATAGATTCCGTCGCCGCTCGGAGCGGCACCGGCGATGCGCGCCAGGGAGCGGAAGGTCTTCGACGAACCGACGACCTGGTCAGGCACTCCGACCCGATTGATGTCGCCGGCGATACGTCCGATCTGCGCCCGGGCATGCTTGCGCAGTCGGTGGATGTCTTCTGCGGCGGGCACCGGGTCCGGTAGGAAGTCCGAATAGGTGCGTCCGGCGCCGAGTGGGATCGAAACAGCTGCCTGCGGGTATTCGTCCTGACCTGCCGCGATCTCCAGTGATCCGCCGCCGATGTCGAGCAGCAGGATCTTTCCGGCCGACCACCCGAACCAGCGACGGGCGGCGAGGAAGGTCACGCGGGCTTCGTCGCGGCCCGACATGACGTTGAGGGTGACCCCGAGCTGAGCGTTGATCGATTCGATGAGACCGATCCCGTTCGGAGCTTCCCTGACCGCTGAGGTGGCGAATGCGAGGATCTGCTCCGCTCCCTGATCCTCGGCGATCTCGACGGCATCGGTGATGAAGGAACGCAGCCGTTCCTGCCCTTCGGCATCAATCGATCCGTCATCGCCTAAGTACTCCGCGAGTCGGAGCACCTCCTTGTGCGAGGTGGCCGGCAGGGGCGGTGCTCCGACGTGGGCGTCGACGACCAGGAGGTGGACGCTGTTGGAGCCGATATCGAGGACTGCTAGGCGCATTCGCTCAGTTTATCCTCTCCGTGGGACTCCGTGCCCACGGACTTCGGAACCGGCCTGCCAGGCAGTTTTGGTGAAGCCG
This sequence comes from Brevibacterium pigmentatum, assembly GCF_011617465.1. Taxonomy (NCBI): domain Bacteria; kingdom Bacillati; phylum Actinomycetota; class Actinomycetes; order Micrococcales; family Brevibacteriaceae; genus Brevibacterium; species Brevibacterium pigmentatum. Next base: position 1,058,473 of record NZ_CP050153.1, on the reverse strand, counting down.
AAGTCCGGCGGTTCCTTGGCGAAGAACGCTTCCTGACCGCGGGTGATCTCTGCCCGGTAGGTCTCATCGAGCCACCGAGGCGGCTGTGTGTCCTCGGCCAGCTCACCGTCGAGGATCGCTTTGGCTCCGACCTGGCTCAGTCGGGACAGTCCCACGATCCGCTCCCCCAGTGCCTGCGCGGCCTCCAACGGGTTGTCGGAGACTTCGTGGAAGAAGCCGAGTTCGGCCATCTTCTCGAACTTCACGATCGAGGCCGTGATCAGCAGATACCTCGCCCAGGCATCGCCGAGGATCTGAGCCAGGCGCTTCGTGGGGCCGGCCGGGTAGACGAGCCCGAGCTTGGCCGCGGTGACGCCGAAGATCGATCCCGGGGCGGCGATGCGGATATCGCAGGCCGCGGCGATCTCCGTTCCCCCGCCCACACAGTTGCCGGTGATCGCTGCGATCGTCGGGGTCCGCGAGTTCGCCAGGGCCGCCTCGGCGGTGGAGTTGAGTTCCCAGAAGTCGTCGAGCGGCACATTGAGGTCGGCGATGTCCGAACCGGCGGAGAAGTGCCCGCCGGCCCCGGTGATCACGAGCGCACCGATCGAATCGTCGGCGTCGACGTTCGCGATGATCTGCGGCAGCGCCCTCCACATGGGCCGGGAGATGGCATTGCGCTTTTCGGTCCGATCAATGACGAGGGTTCCGACTCCACCGGTGACGGTGAAGTCGAAACCCTCGAGATCGACCGGACGGTATGAACCGTCTGGTCTCATGTGTGTTCTGCCTTTCGAGAGGTCAGCCCCGGTTGTCGGGAACCTCGCGCTGTTCCTCACCGTCGTAGGCGCTCAGGGGACGGATGAGGGCGTTGTTCGCCTGCTGCTCGAAGATATGAGCGGTCCAGCCGGTGATGCGGGCCATCACGAAGATCGGGGTGAACTGCTCGGTGTCGAAGCCCATGAGGTGGTAGGCCGGGCCCGACGGGTAATCGAGATTCGGGTAGATGCCCTTGCGCCCGACGAAGTCCTCTTCGAAGGCGTTGTACAGGTCGAGCAGATCGTTCGCACCCTTGACGGCGACCATATCTTCGAAGGCCTTGCGCATGGTGGGAACACGCGAATCGCCGTTCTTGTACACGCGGTGGCCGAAGCCCATGATCTTCGCCTTCTTGGCGAGCGCATCGTCGATCCAGGCCGAAGCCTTGTCGGCGGTGCCGACCTCTTCGAGCATCGCCATGACGGCTTCGTTCGCTCCGCCGTGCAGCGGGCCCTTGAGCGCACCGACGGCACCGGCGACTGCCGAATACAGGTCCGATGTGGTCGAGGTGATGACGCGACCGGTGAAGGTCGAGGCGTTGAAAGAGTGCTCGGCGTAGAGGATCATCGACACATCGAAGCAGCGCACAACCTCCTCGGCGGGAACTTCACCGAAGACCATCTTGAAGAAGTTCGCGGCGTAGCCGAGGTCCTTCGTCGGTGCGACGGGATCGAGTCCGTGACGGCGACGGTGGTCGATGGCCACGATCGTCGGCAGCTGGGCGTAGAGACGCTCGGCCTTGGCCAGGTTCGCCTCGGGTCCCTCGGTGTCGGCCTCGGGGTCGACGGCGCCCAGGTAGGCCACGGCCGTCTGCACGACGTGCATCGGGTGGCAGTCCTTGGGCAGGTCGAGGATGAGCTGGACGAGCTTGTCATCGACGGCACGCTGTGAGCGCTCGCGCTCCTGGAATTCCTTCAGCTGCGCTTCGGTGGGCAGTTCGCCGTTCCAGATGAGGTAGGCGACGTCCTCGAAGCTGCGCTTGGCGGCGAGCTCCTGCACGGGGTAGCCGCGGTAGGTCAGCGAGTTGGTCTCCTGGACCACTTTGGACACTGCGGTGGTGTCGACCACGACACCGGCGAGGCCCTTCTTGATTTCTTCGGTCACTGGTGACCCTCCTGTGAGAAGTTGAAGACTGCGGAGTCAAAATCGTTGTACGCCGCGTAGTCGATCGTGTCATACAGGTCCGCACGGGTCTGCATGCCCTCGAGCAGGTCCACCTGAGTGCCCTTGTCCCGAATGGTCTGCAGGCCCGATCTGATCGCACCCATGGCGATGCGCAGAGTCGTGACCGGGTAGATCACAAGTTTGACTCCGACATTCGCCAACTGTTCGGTGGTGAACAGTTCGCTCTTTCCGAATTCCGTCATGTTCGCCAGGATCGGCACATCGACGCTGGACGCGAATTTCTCGAACTCTCCGAGATCTCGCATCGCTTCGGGGAAGATCATGTCCGCACCCGCATCTGCGTAGGCCTTCGCCCGGTCGATGGCGGCGTCGAGGCCTTCGCCGGCGCGGGAGTCAGTGCGGGCGCAGATGACGAAGTTCTCGTCCCTGCGTCCCTTGACGGCGGCCTTGATGCGCTTGGACATCTCGGCCGCGGTCACGACTTCCTTGCCGTCGAGGTGGCCGCAGCGCTTCGGGTTGACCTGGTCTTCCAGGTGCATTCCGGAGATTCCGGCATCCTCGAACTCCTGGACGGTGCGGGCCACATTCATGGCTTCGCCCCATCCGGTGTCGGCGTCGATGAAGGTCGGCAGGTTCGTCACTCGGGCGATATTGCGTCCGTGGTCGGCCACCTCGGTGAGGGTGGTCAGCCCGATGTCGGGCAGACCCATGGCCGCGGAGAACGCTCCGCCGGAGATGTAGACGCCTTCGAAGCCGGTCTGCTCGATGATCTGAGCGTTGATCGGGTTGATGGCTCCGGGGAACTGGACGATCTGGTCGCCGGCGAGCAGCTCGCGGAACTTGGCGCGGCGCTCGGCGGGGGTTGCCTGTGCGCCCAACATCAGAAGATGCCCTTCGATCCGCTGTGCTCGAGTCCGTCGACGACGAAGCTGAGTTCACCGACGCCCTTGGCGTCGAGGCTCTCGAGGTTCTCGGCCAGGTCGATGAAGCGAGCCTGCTCCGAGTCGGAGACGATGCCCTCGGCCAGGGTCTTGAACTTCTCGATGTAGTTCGCACGGGCGAAGGGACGCGCTCCGAACGGGTGGGCGTCTGCGACGGCGATTTCGTCGGTCAGCGTCGAGCCGTCCTCGAATTCGATCTCCACGCGTCCGCCGAAGGCCTTCTCGTTCGGGTCGATCGAGTGGTAGCGGCGGGTCCACTCGGGATCCTCGGTGGTCTCGATCTTGTGCCACAGCTCGACGGTGTCGGGACGGCCGGCGCGCTCGGGAGCATACGAGCGCTCGTGGTGCCAGCCCTGGTCCTGCATGGCTACGGCGAAGATGTACATGATCGAGTGGTCGAGGGTCTCACGGCTGGCTTTCGGATCCATCTTCTGCGGATCGTTCGCACCGGTGCCGATGACGTAGTGGGTGTGGTGCGAGGTGTGGATGACGACCCGCTTGATCTTCGACAGGTCCTCGATCTGTCCGCCGAGCTTGCGGGCGAGGTCGATGAGCGCCTGAGCCTGGTACTCGGCCGAGTGCTCCTTGGTGTAGGTGTCGAGGATCGCGCGCTTCGCTTCGCCCTTGCCGGGCAGCGGGATGGTGTAGCGGGCCTCGGGGCCGGAGAGGATCCAGGCGATGAAGCCGTCCTCACCTTCGTAGATCGGGTTCGGTGCGCCCTCGCCGCGCATCGCACGGTCGACGGATTCGACGGCCATCTTGCCGGCGAAGGCCGGAGCGTGGGCCTTCCAGGATGAGATCTCGCCCTTGCGCGACTGACGAGTCGCGGTGGTCACGTGCAGCGCCTGCTGCACGGCCTGGAAGGTGACCTCGGTGGGCAGGTGGAGCAGGGCTCCGATGCCGGCCGCGGCCGAGGGGCCGAGGTGGGCGACGTGGTCGATCTTGTGCTCGTGCAGGCACATTCCCTTGACGAGGTCGACCTGGATCTCGTAGCCGGTGGCGATGCCGTTGATGAGGTCCTTGCCGCCGATGCCCTTGTGCTGGGCGACTGCGAGCACGGCCGGGATGTTGTCACCGGGGTGCGAGTACTCGGCGGCGAGGAAGGTGTCGTGGAAATCGAGTTCGCGCACGGCCACACCGTTGGCCCAAGCGGCCCATTCCGGCGAGAAGCGGTCGCTCACCGGCAGACCGAAGATGTTGGCGCCGGGATTGAACGGGTGGGTCTGAGCCTGCTCACGAGCGTGGGTCGGAGCGGAGCGGCGCACCGAGGCGGCAGCCACAGCGGCGTTGTCGATGATGCGGTTGATGACCATCTCGGTGACGTCGGAGTCGACCGGAGTCGGATCGGATGCGACCTCGGCGATCTTCCAGGCGAGCTGATCTTCGCGAGCCAGGTTCTCTGAGCTCTTGTAGGTGCGGACTTCATGATTGATCATGGTTACCCCTTCATACGTCCTTGACCGGTTCCGGTCAGAGAGTGCTGACACAACTGTAGGCCACGTCACTTCTCGTGATGATGAGTGGTCGGAAATTTATCTCGACATCAAGATACTTTACCCGATACGTGCCCCAGTTCACCACCAGGGTCTCCAAGCTCTTCTGCCGCGAGGGAGGTTGTGGGAATATTGGGTCATGACCCGGACAGCCTTGGATTTCGACGAGAACTGGTTCGACGACGCTGAGTATGCGCGGCTGCGCAGGCGCATCCCGATTCCCTATGTCAACGCCATCCCCGTGCGGGTGGGCGAGACGGGCAATGTCGAGCGCATCGGCCTTCTGCTGCGCAGCCTTGAGGACGGAACGCTGGGGCGAGAGGTCGTCGGCGGGCGGATCCGCTACCACGAGACCATCCGCACCGCGCTGGTCCGTCACGCCGAGAACGACCTGGGCCCGATGGCGCTGCCGGTCATCCCTCCCGCGATCGCCCCGTTCCACATCGCCGAGTACTTCCCCACCGAAGGATCGTCGCTCCTCCACGACCCGCGCCAGCATGCGATCGCCATGTGCTTCATCATGGAGGTCCGCGGCGAATGCACTCCGCGAGCCGATGCGCTCAGCCTCGATTGGCTGACCCCCGAGGAGACCCTGCGTCCCGATATCGTGGGCGAGCTCTGCTACGGCCAGGACCACATTCTGCGCATTGCGCTGGCTCACCTGGGCTTCCGCGTCTGAGCCGCGGGCGCGCCCAGGTGAGACGCAGCTTCTCGCCGCACGCTTTTTCTACATCTTGTAGAACAGCCTTGGTAGACTGAAGAGGACGCGGACGATACCGCCAGTCGGGGCCGTCGTCGGCGTCTGGGTTGGACAGGCCCCGATCGAGAGGTGCGAGATGTCTGCTCAAACCAGTTCGTCCGAATCCGGCCTGAACCTCGAACTCGGCGTCCTCGTCGGCTTCGACGGCTCCGAACTCGCCGCTCAAGCCGTCCGCTACGGCGCCATCGAGGCGAAACGCCGCAGGACCGTTCTCACCGTCGTCACCGCCTATGAGCTGCCGACGATGATCTACCCGAATATGGCCTCCATCCCCAGCGAACCCGAGGATGACAAGGCGAAGAAGGCAGCGGAGAAGACCCTCACCGAAGCGGTCGAACTTCTGCGCGACTACTCCGGTGAGAAGTCCTTCCGCACTGCACCGGGAAACTCCGCTGGTGTGCTGGTCACGCTCAGCGCAGACGCCGAAATCGTCATCGTCGGCGCTCGCGGACGCGGCGGATTCATGGGCCGCGTCCTCGGATCCGTGTCCACGGCTCTGCCGGCCCATGCGCACTGCCCGACGATCGTCGTTCCCGAACGATCGGCCTCGGCGCCTGCGGACTCGGGCCCGGTCGTCGTTGCCGTCGACGGTTCCGACACCGGTCGGGTCGCCATGTTCACGGCGGCCGCCGAAGCCGCCACTCGCGAGGCTGAGCTTGAACTCGTCGTGGTGCTGCCGGCCGGTGAGGAATGGCTCTACTGGTACCCCGACCTCGAGCTCAGCTCCGAGGTCACCTCGCGTCGGCAGAAGCAGCTGACCGAAGGTCTGGAGAAGGAAGCCGCAACACTGTCCGAGCAGTTCCCGGATCTGACGGTGACCACCTCGGTGCCGGTCGGCGATCCCACTGAGACCCTCGTCGAGATCAGCTCGCGCGCACAGCTGACCGTGTTGGGCACCCGCGGGCGCGGACGGATCCGAAGCGCTCTGCTGGGATCCGTCTCGCGCGGGGTCCTCAACCACGCCGAAGGTCCGGTCATGGTGGTGCCGAGCTGATCAGCAGCGCCGGACAGATCAGCTGAGTCCGGCGCCGCGGCGGCGGCTGGCAATCAACAGAGCCGCACCGAGTGCCAGTGCTCCCGCGCCGGCGGCCAAGGGCAGTGCGAGCCCGCCGCCGGTGCGGGGCAGATCTCCGTCTCCACCCGCCGAGGCGGTTCCGGAGGAAACCGAATCATCGGCCGTTCCCGCGGCGTTCGCCTCGGTGCCTGAGTCGGATTCTGAGCCGGTCGAGCCGGCGCCGCCTTCGGAGTCGGCAGTTTCCGTGCCGCTCTCAGCGCTGTCCGCTTCGGCGCCCGCGGTTCCGGCGTCCGCGTCGTCTCCCGTTCCATCGGCATCCTGTCCGACGTCGGCACCTGCAGCATCAGCGTCAGCATCCGAGCCGGTCGCGCCTGTGCCTCCATCGGAGTCAGCCGTTTCAGCACCGTCCTCTGCTGCTGCAGCGTCGGCGCCCGCTCCTGCCTCAGCGTCGTCGCCGTCCGCGCCGGCATCGGCACCATCTGCGCCGGCTCCGCCGTCCGCGTCGGCACTGGCATCGTCACCCGGGTCGGGCTCCTCCGCCTCGGCGCGCCTGAGTTCGACATCGTCGATCTGCTCGGCGGCTGCCTGCGCCTGCCCACCGTCGGCCGGTGCACTGCCTACCGGCACCTCATAGGTCGTCGCCCGCAGAGCCTCGTCGCTGACCTGGACCCGGGTGAACGCAGGAACGTCGTTGTGGACGCTCTTGCCTTCCCAATCGAGGCCGGGAACGTAGTCATAGAACTTCGACCCCGACGACGAGGTCAGCGTGAGGTAGAGCGTCTGCCCGTCTTCCTTTTCCTCCTCGGCTCCCGCTTCGGAGCCCTCGACGGGCTTACCTTCACCGTCCATGAGGAAGGTGCGGTTATAGATGTGGTCGTGGCCGGAGACGACGAGGTCGATGTCATTGCGAGCGGCGACCGGCGGGATCGCCTTCCGCAGCCGCTTCACGTCGAGGTCGTTCCAATGAGTCGCGGTCGAATAGATCGAGTGGTGAAATCCGAGCACCGTCCAACGTGCTTGGTCTCCGTGCTCGGCGACGACCTCGTCGATGAACTCGGCGTGGGAATCCATATCCGAGCTGTTGGAGTTGATGTTGAGGAACAGGACGCCGTCCTCGATGAACCAGTAGTCGCCTCCGGAGGTGATGACGCCACCGCCGCCGTGGTCCTGGCTGACATTGGGCCGGTTGAAGTGCTGTTCGTAGGCCTTCGATGACACATCGTGGTTGCCGATCGTCGTCGCCTGCGGGATCGTCCGGGTCGCTTCCGGTGCCAGATACTGGGCGTACTGGTGCTGGTTGCCCGCGGAGTTGACCTGGTCGCCCAGCGAGTAGAAGAAGCTCGGGTCCTCGGCGGTGGCTGCTGCCGAGCTCAGTGTCCGGTCCCAACCGGCGGCGTCGTCGCGGTCTCCGCCACCGGCGCCGACCTGCGGGTCGCCGAAGACGAGGAATTCGTCGTCACCTCCGGCGTCTCCCGTGGTGAACCGCTGCACCTCGGTGAATCCGTCCTCTTCGTTGCCGACCTGGTAGGCGTATTCGGTGTCGGGCTCGAGGTCGGTCATGTTCGCATCGTTGAAGTGACGCTTGAGGTCGGTGGCGAGTCCGGAGTCCGTGGTCTCAGCCGTTGTTGCGTCGGCGGGGAGTTTGCCGTCCTCGAGCTCGCTCACCGGCGCCCATCGAACTTCTCCCCCACCGGAGCTCTCACTCATCCACGAGAGGTTGCGCGCAGTGGGGTCGGCGCCGACCTGCAGCACCGCATCGGTGATCGCTTCGCTTCCCGCATCCGCCTCGGCGGGCGATTCCGCGCGGTTCTGCCCCGGGTCCTGGCTTGGGCTTTGGCTCGGATCCTGACTGGGGCTCTGGCTCGCGGTCGAGCCGGGTCCGCCTGAGCCGAGCGATGGTTCGGCCCGAACGGGCACCGGTGCCGCTGCCAGTGCGGCGAGAAGCGTGGCGGCGGACAGGGCACTGAGCGGTCGCTTGAGTCGATGAGTGTTCACCCGCCTATTCCTACTGATCAGTAGTGTCTAGCCGTTCGAAGCTGGTCGACGAACGAGGGAACGCGAAGTGAATCCTCGATGACCGTTCTCGGCCACTGCTTCGCTTCCAGTCTCGGTCGCTGCTTCGCTCACCTGTTGTACAGTGGTGGCTACGACAGGGGAGCGCCGTCAGGGGCGCTGAGAGTGCAGAAGAAGCTGCAGACCCTCGAACCTGATGCGGTCAGTACCGCCGAAGGAAGTCGAGACTCTTCACCCCTCCTTGAAATGAGGAGGCACAATGCCGGAAACCACCGCGCCGACCACCACCCCCGCCCCTTCACACGCCTTCACCGCGGCGCCGAAATCCAAGCAGTGGCGGGTCGTCGACTACGTCACCACCGCCGTGCTCGGCATCGCCGTGGGACTCGTCTTCTGGGTGCTCGCGCTGAGCTGGAAGGTTCTCGAACTCGCCTTCCAGGCATTCCCGCCGTCGATCGGCCTCATCGCCGGACTCTGGGTGCTGGCCGGTCCGCTGGCCGGTGCCATCATCCGCAAACCCGGTGCCGCACTCCTGTGCGAACTCATCGCCGCGATCGTCGAAGCCGTGCTCGGCTCCCACTTCGGGGCGACCGTTCTGCTCTCGGGACTGCTGCAGGGCCTCGGTGCCGAACTCGTCTTCGCCGCCTTCGGCTACAAACGCTTCACCCTGTGGGTCACCGCCGCTTCGGGTGTGCTGGCCGCGGCGTTCATGGCCGTGAGCGAGAACATCATGTACAACGCCGAATGGCAGTTCGGCTTCCAGGCGATCTATGCGGTCTGCGCGATGATCTCCGGCCTCGTCATCTCCGGCATCGGCGCGTGGTACGCCTACCGGGCGATTGCGGCCACCGGGGCTCTGAGCTCCTTCGCCTCCGGCCGTCGCTGATGGCGCTGCCGATCACGGCCGCCGGCTTCTCATGGACGCACACCGACCGTGAGGCGCCGGCAGTCGGTCCGCTCGACCTGGAGATCGCGGCCGGAGAGAAGGTGCTGCTGCTCGGCGCCTCCGGAGCCGGGAAATCGACGTTCCTCCACGCCGTCTCCGGTGTCCTGCCCGAGGAATCGGGTGAGGCCACCGGTGAACTCCTCGTCGGCGGTGAGCAACCGGATCCTCGCCGAGGCTGCACCGGGCTGGTCCTCCAAGATCCCGATTCGCAGGTGATCTTCTCCCGCATCGGTGATGATGTGGCGTTCGGGATGGAGAACCTCGGACTCCCGGCCGCGGTCATCGAGGCTCAGGTCCCCAGATCTCTGCAGGCCTTGGGACTCGATCTGCCTCCGGAACATCCGAGTGCCGCTCTGTCCGGCGGGCAGAAGCAGCGGCTGGCTCTGGCCGGGATCCATGCGATGGCTCCCGAGGTCATCGTCCTCGACGAACCGACGGCCAATATCGATCCCGCCTCGGCGACCGAGGTCCGCGACGCCGTGCTCACCGTGCAGGCCGAGACCGCGGCGACCATGCTCGTCGTCGAACACCGGGTGGAGCTGTGGATCGATCACGTCGACCGCGTCATCGTCCTCGGCCGTGAGGGCATCGTCGTCCAAGGTCCGCCCGATCAGCTCTTCACCGATCCGGAGCTGACCGACGTGCTCATCGACTGCGGAATCTGGATGCCGCAGGACTCCCCCACCCCGCGCCGAGGCGGAAACGACGGAACCGGCAGGACGTCCGGCCGCCTCGGCGAGGTTCTGCTGCGCACCGATCGGCTCAGCGTTGCTCGACCGCGCATGGCCACCCCCGCTGCGACCGGACTGGAACTTTGCCTGCGAGCCGGTCAGGCGCTCGGAATCGTCGGCGCGAACGGGACCGGAAAGTCGACCACGGCCCTGACCTTGGCAGGTCTGCTGCCCGAATTCTCCGGGCAGGTCCTCGCCGAGGCGGCCCTGCGGGAGGGAACCAAACGGGCCCGTCCGTTCGCTTGGCCGTCGAAGCAGTTGGCGGCGCGCATCGGCATGGTCTTCCAGGAACCAGCCCACCAGTTCCTCACCTCGAGCGTGGCAGCCGAACTCGAGCTGGGTCCCCGTTTGGCCGGATGGTCTGCCGCCGTATCGCGTGCACGAGTGGACGAGCTGCTCGAGAGCCTCGGTCTCACCGAATTGGCACATGCTCATCCGCAGAGTCTCTCCGGTGGGGAGAAGCGTCGTCTGTCGGTGGCGGCGATGTTGGCTCCCCGGCCAAGGGTGCTCATCGTCGATGAGCCGACGTTCGGTCAGGATGCGCTGACCTGGGCGGGGTTGGTGGAGATGTTCCTCGATGCCTTAGACCACGGCTCTGCGGTGGTCGCGGTCAGCCATGATCACGCATTCCTCGAGGCCATCGGGGCCGATCTCCTCGAACTCGGTGACAGCAATAGTGCAGAACGAGGGTCTGGCAACGAGTCGGCTTCTTCGGTCAGGGCCGGTGAGCGCAGTGAGTGAGAGTCTCGATCAGCGCGCTCACCTCTCCCCCGAGGTCGCCGCCCAGGATCCGGGGCAGCTCATCCCCGTGGTGCGTTCCACCGCATTGGGTCGGTGCAACCCGCTGACGAAGATCGCAGTTGCGCTCATCCTCATGGTCGGTGCCCTGCTGAGCATTGATCTGGTCTCTGCCGGAGTGGTGCTGCTGGCGGCATTGCTGGCTCTGCCGGCGACGGGGCTCGATCTCGTGGCCGCAGCCAAGCGGCTGTGGTTCCTGCCCGCCGGTGCTCTGCTCGCTGCCTGGGGTACAGCGTTGTTGGCGGAGAAGACCGGGGACGTGGTCGTCGACTTCGGACCCGTCCTATTCACCACGGGTTCGTTGGCCGCTGCCGCAGCGATCTTCGTGCGCGCCCTGGCCCTGGCGATCCCGCTCATCGTGCTCGCCTCGACGATCGATCCGCGGGACCTCGCCGATTCGCTCATCCAGCATCTGCGGCTGCCCGAGGTCGTCGTGGTCTCTGTTCTGGCGGCGTCGCGTCTGCTTGGATTGTTGGTCAGTGAGTGGCAGGTGCTGGCGATGGCCAGGCGGGCCAGAGGCGTCGCCGGCGGTTCGCTGCTTCGGCGCACGGGCAGCCTCTTCAGCGGAGTGTTCGTTCTGCTCGTGGTCTCGATCCGTCGGGCGACGACCTTGGCGATGGCGATGGAAGGGCGGGCATTCGGTCGACCGGGGCGCACTTGGCGCAGGCGGTCGAGCTTCGCTGTCCGAGATGTCGTGGCGGTGCTGGTCAGCCTGGCAGTCTGCGTGGTCGCGATCGGAGCGGCTCATGTACTCGGAGTCTGGAACCCGATCATCGGCTGAGACCGCATCGGCCGAGACGAGACGGAATCCTCAGAGCTGCATGAGGAAGTCCTTGCCGAAGGCCCGCCATTCCTCGAGCGCCTCGGGGCTGGGCAGCTTCGATGTGGTGAGGACGAAGAGCGTCTTGTCGTCGTTTTTCGTCTCGGCGGCGGCTTCGACCTTGATTCCGCCGTCGAGGTTCGCTCGCCAGAAGGAGCGTTTCGCCGTCTCCGAGGTGCGGGAATCACCGTCGAGGGCCACCTCGTTGAGGGTATTGCCGACCAGAGAGCCGAACTTTGCGATGAGTTCGGAACGATCCCCGGGGATCGTGCGGGACACCGCAACGTCAAAAGTGCCGTCGGCACGTTGACCGGGCACGCGCCGGCCGATCTCCTGCTCATAGGCGACGACTGCGCCTTGGACCCACCAGCCATGGTTGTCGACTTCGCCGTCGAACTGGGGATAGAGAGCGTCGGCGAGTTCTTTGTGACTCGCCGACGCTCCCCCGGCCGCTTCGAGGCGAGCACGGGTGTCAGCCCAGGGTTCGCCGAGGGCCTTCTGGATCGATGCGATGTTCTGCGCTTTGGTCGCCATGGCAGAAGTCTATTCGCCCAATCGGCCCCGTTTGAAGGCCCGGAAGGCGATCAGTCGATCTTGAGTTCGCCCATCTCGTCCCAGCCTTCGCCGTCGATCTTGCGGGAGATGATCTTCGGGGTCGAGACCAGATGCGGGCGCATGGCTTCGAGGCCGGCAGCGAAGTGATCGCTGGTGACGTGCGGTTCTGCGCCTTCGTCGGTGAAAGCCTCGACGAGGACGAACTCGTTCGGGTTCTCCAGGCTCTTCGACCATTCGAAGAAGAGGTTGCCGGGTTCGGCGCGGGTCGCCTCAGTGAAGGTCCGAACGGCTTCGGGGAACTTCTCGACACTTTCGGGTTTCACGTCATACTTCACGACGATGAAGATCATGATCATTCTCCTTCAGCTGATCAGCAGTACGGGTCGATCCCAGCTTAGTTCGGCCGCAATTGCGAATCGACCGGCTCACAGCCTTTCGGCGATGAGGACGAGGAAGTCGCTGTCAGCTTCGAAGGGGCGGAGCTCCCAGGTGGAGAACTTCTGGTCGACGAACATCCCCGTGGCCTTGACGTCCTCGATGAAATCGTCGAATTCGTACCCGCGCCCTGCGCCGAACCCGGACACGAACCGACCGCCGTGCTTGAGGGTCGACTTGATGTTGCCCAGGGTCTGACGGCGTGAGGCGGGATCGAGGAAGGACAGTACGTTTCCGGCGCAGAAGGCCACGTCGATCTCTGTGATCCCGGCACCGGCGAAATCGAAGTCGGCGAGGTCGCCCGTGTGCCATTCACCGCTGGGGAAGTCCTCCTCGGCGACTGAGATGAGGAATTCGTCGAGATCCACGCCGAAGACGGTGTGTCCTTCGTCGATGAGCAGCCCGCCCGCCCGTCCGGTTCCGCAGCCGGCATCGAGGATGCGGGATCCCCGCGGGGCCATGGCGTTGACGAACCTGGCCTCACCGCCGATGTCATGTCCGGCGGCCGCGAGATCACGCCACCGCTGCGCATAGTTCGCCGAATGATCGGGGTTGGCCCTGCGTACCTTGTTCCACTGATGGTCGAAGCTCATGCCCTCATCCTAGGCCGGAACCTCACGCGAACACTTCGGCGACCACCTTGGCGACGGCACGGACGGCATCGCTGGGATCCGGGGAGTTCAGGACGATGATCTCGCGGCCGCCCGCCTCGGCGACGGGATGGAGGTCGACGTCTGGCCCGCCCAAGGACATCATGATCGGCGTCGCCAAGGTCAGGCCGAGCCCGGTTCCGGCGAGCGCCAACGCGACCGCGGTGTCCGTGACGATGTGGGTCTCCTTCGCATTGATTCCCAGCGCCGAGGTGGCCAACCGCATCGCGCGGCCGAAGAGCTCCTCGGCCGGTGGGAGGATCCAGTCGGCCTCGGCCAGATCGTCATCGCTCGGCCGAGACGTCCCCGCGGGGACGACGATGCCGAAGTCCTCCTCGGCCACGGCGTCCCAGCACAGCCCGCGCATCGGCGGCAGCGGCGCAGCCGGGTAGTTGATCCCGATCCCCAGATCGATGACCCCGTCGATGACGGCGGCCGACATGGTCTCGACATTGATCTCCCGCGCCCGGACTTCGATATGCGGATGACGCTCGGCCAGCGCCCGCACCACCTTCGGCAGCGCCGTCATCGATGCCGACCCGAAGACGCCGAGGGTGACGATGGCCTCGCTGCGGAAGTCCCGGCCGAGCATCGCCATCTCCGCCTGCTGCTGAGCGGCGAGGATGCTCCGGGCCCGGGGCAGCAGGGTGCGCCCGGCTTCGGCGAGGACGAGCCCGCGGCCGCGACGTCGGAACAGGTCGGAATCGACGACCCGGCGCAGAGCCGAAATGTGCTGAGACACGGCACCGACGCTGTAGCCGAGGTGGTCGGCCGCACGCGTCATCGATCCGAGTTCAGCCACAGCGACGAATGTGCGCAGCTGTCCGAGCGTCCATGTCATGGCAGCGCTCCCCTCTTTTTAGACTTCCTGAACACAGTGTTCACAAACTCTCCCTTGTCCTTAAGTGTGATGGCAACCACAATGAAGTCAAGACACAAACGCCGACATCGTCGTCGGCACTCTCCGCTGTCGGGGCGACCAATGACGGTCGCCCCGACAGCAGACAGCGAGGTGAACCGTGGAAACCCCAACCGCACCAACCACAGCCCCCGCCACCGATGGGGCCCCTGACACGACCGGAGCCCTGCCCACCAAGGCTTCCGTCGTCATCATCGGCGCCGGCGTCATGGGAGCGGCCATCGCCTACCACCTGGCCGAACGCGGAGTCCGCGACATCGTCATCGTCGAACGCGACACCCCCGGAGCCGGTTCGACATCGAAGGCCGCCGGAGGGGTGCGCTGCCAGTTCTCCGACGAAGTCAACATCGCCTTGGCCGCCCGCGGCCTCGAGGTGCTGCGGAACTTCGAGGCCGAATTCGGCGTCGACATCGATCTCGTCAGCAACGGCTACCTGTTCCTCCTCGACTCCGAGGAGTGTGCCCAGACCTTCACCGAGAATGTGGCTCTCCAACAGAGGATGGGCCTGGATTCGCGGATGCTCACCGTCGCCGAGGTGGCCGAACTGGCCCCATTCGTCAACACCGACGGGCTGGTGGCAGGGGCCTTCAACCCCGGCGACGGTCACTGCACCCCCGAAGCCGTCGTCGCAGGCTTCGTCACCGCCGCCCGCGAACGCGGAGTCACGGTGGTCAAGCACTGTGAGGTCACCGGATTCGACACGAACGGCGGTACGGATCGCAGGGTCACCTCGGTGATCACGAATCGGGGCACGATCAGCTGCGAACAGGTCGTCGTCGCGGCAGGAGCCTGGTCCGGACCCATCGGGGACATGGCCGGGGTCCACCTGCCCGTGAAGCCGCTGCGGCGGGAGATCATGGTCTCCGAGCCCGTCGATTTCGACACCTCGCGGATGCCCTTCACAATCGACTTCTCCACCAGCTACTACGTCCATCCGGAAGGGTCCGGGCTGCTGTTCGGCTGCCCCGATGAAGTCGACGACTGGTCCTTCAACGACAAACGCGACCCGAACTGGCTGGCCACCCTGGCCGAGCACATCGAGGCCCGCACCCCGGACCTCGGCGATGTCGAAGCGAAACACGGGTGGTCGGGACTGTATGAGATGACGCCGGATCACAATGCGCTCATCGGTGAGGCCGAGGAGCTGCCGGGATTCTTCTACGCCTGCGGGTTCTCCGGTCACGGCTTCCTCATGGGCCCGGCCGTCGGGGAGGTCGTCGCCGATCTCATGACCGGCCGCAGCCCCTTCGTCGACGTGACTCCCATGGACAAACGACGCTTCACCACCACCGGGCTGCGTAAGGAGCTCAACGTGATCTGAGTCCTCGCACACCTCCACCTCCCACCCAACGTCCCCAACAACCACCCATGACGGCCGACCGGCCAAGCAGCCGATCGACACAGCAGACGACGAAAGGACAGCAATGAACGCACTGCCCACCGATCAGACCATCACCGACCTCCTCACTTCAGGACTGAGCGCCTGCGGAGTGGACGCCTCCGTGCTTGCGGGGTCGGCCGCCTCGGCGAGCCTTTCTGCCCGCTCCCCCATCACGGGACAGGACCTCGGCACAATCGCCGCGGACACTGCACAGACGGTGAGCGACAAGATCGCCGCGGCCCAGACCGCGTTCGAGGCCTGGCGGGACGTGCCCGCTCCCGTCCGCGGTCAGCTGGTGCAGCGGTGGGGGCAGCTGCTCGGCGAGCACAAGGAGGACCTGGCGAAGATCATCACCGTCGAAGCCGGCAAGACCCCCTCCGAGGCGGCCGGTGAGGTGCAGGAGATGATCGATATCTGCGAATTCGCGCTCGGTCAGTCTCGGCAGCTGTGGGGCAAGACAATGCCCAGCGAACGCCCGGGTCACCGGCTCATGGAGACGTGGCACCCCCTCGGCGTCGTCGGGGTCATCTCCGCATTCAACTTCCCCGTGGCCGTGTACTCCTGGAATACCGCGCTGGCCTTGGTGGCCGGTGATGCCGTCGTGTGGAAGCCGTCGGAGAACGCCGTCCTCGCAGCCCTGGGGGCACAGTCACTGCTGGCTCGGGCCGCTGCCGAGGTGGGGGCACCGGAGAACCTCGCTCCCATCCTCATCGGTGGTCGGGATATCGGTGACGCCATGGTTCGCGATGAACGCGTCGCCTTGGTCTCTGCGACCGGATCGGTGCGGATGGGACGCGAGGTCGGGCCGGTTGTGGCCGAGCGCTTCGGCAAGATCCTGCTCGAGCTCGGCGGCAACAACGCCGCCATCGTAGCCCCCAGCGCCGACATCGATCTGGCGCTGCGCGGTGTGGTCTTCGCCGCCGCGGGCACCGCCGGTCAGCGGTGCACAACTCTGCGCCGACTCATCGTGCACGAATCCATCGCCGACGAGTTCGTCGACAAGGTCGTCGCCGCATACAAGACGCTGAGCATCGGCTCGCCGACCGACGACGGGGTGCTCGTGGGACCGCTCATCAACTCGGGGTCGTACGAGGCGATGCAGGCAGCTCTCAAACAGGCCGAGGCGGAGGGCGGCGAGATCCTCTGCGGAGGCGGTCGGATGCTCGCCGATGAACGGCCGAACGCTCATTACGTCGAACCGGCGGTGGTGCGGATGCCCGCTCAGAGCGCTGTGGTCAAGGAAGAGACGTTCGCCCCGATCCTCTACGTCGTCACGTATTCGGATCTCGATGAGGCATTGGAGATCCACAACGATGTGCCGCAGGGGCTGTCCTCGGCGATCTTCACCGCCGAACTCACGGAGTCCGAGAAGTTCCTGTCCCGTTCCGACTGCGGAATCGCCAACGTCAACATCGGCACCTCGGGTGCTGAGATCGGCGGTGCCTTCGGTGGTGAGAAGGAGACCGGCGGCGGCCGGGAGTCCGGTTCGGATTCGTGGAAGGCCTATATGCGTCCGGCCACGAACACGATCAACTACTCCGGCGAGCTGCCGCTAGCGCAGGGAGTCGAGTTCCTCTGAGAGAACTGGGTCCTCTGAGCGAAGTGAGGTCCTCGACCGGTGGGCCGGTGGGCCGATCGAAGCGCAGACTGGCCCACCGGCGACTCTTCACGTCGTTCAAGGGCCAGCGCTGATATCACGTGGTACACGACGCAATATCCGCGCTGACTCTTGAACGAGCGACTTCCGTACAGAAACCAAGGTAGATTGATGCCATGAGCGAAAATCCACTGCTGCCCGCGGCCTATGACGTGATCTGGTCCGGAGTCGTCGTACTGCTCGTCGTCCTGCTCATCTGGGCAATGGTGAGCATCGCCCGATCAGGACTCGACCCTCGGGTGAGACTCGTCTGGGCGATGATCGTCCTGTTGCTGCCCGTCGTCGGGCCGATCTGCTGGCTCATTGCACGACCGCAGAAGTCGGACACCAGCCTCAGCGGACGCGCAATCGCGCTCAGGTCACGCGAAACTGGAAAAAGTCGTCGCCAGTGACGACTTTTTCGAGTTTCGCGTTGACTGAGCAACTCTCGTGCAGGACAGCGTCCTCAGCGTTCGCTGCTCACGCTCTCGCCTGTCTCTGAACTCGAAGAAGCAGAATCATGCTCACGCTGGCCGTCTGCACGCTCTCTCCGCCGCTGGTCGCGGAGAATGAAAGCGAGGCAGAGCAGTGAGCAGGCCGGAAAGACGATGAGCGTGAGAACCCAGGGTCCGCCTGCGCGGAGGTCCTCGTCACCCGACAACACCGAAGTTGCCAGAGCGATGCCTGCGCTGAAAGCCATGATGATGTGCCTCATGCCTCGAACCCTACGCACCGGGAAATCAAGACACAAGCATCCTTGCG
The DNA here is from genome assembly GCF_011617465.1 of Brevibacterium pigmentatum. Classification (NCBI taxonomy): domain Bacteria; kingdom Bacillati; phylum Actinomycetota; class Actinomycetes; order Micrococcales; family Brevibacteriaceae; genus Brevibacterium; species Brevibacterium pigmentatum. Next base: position 1,040,695 of record NZ_CP050153.1, on the reverse strand, counting down.
CAAAGTCGGGGCTGCTGCCTGGTTCACGGCCCTACCTCCGAGAGGTCCCCGACCGCTTGACGCTCGCCTTCGCGCATCGATCAAGGGCTCGCTCGAATCACACGACGTAAACGGGGCGCTATTCGCGCTAACCCTTGAACGAGCAGGTTTCGGCCAGAAGTCGGCTGTCCGGTGGGCCGAACCGAGTGACAGTGAGTTCCGGCAGCGACTGTCTGCTTGCCCACAGAGCCGGGTGCGACCGCGACTTCGGGACCACCGAGGACTAAAATCGAGACTGGACCTGTGAACGCCGTTGAAACCCTGCACCCCGCCTAAGGAGACCCCTGTGATTGAGCTGAAGACGCCCGCCGAGATCGACAAGATGGCGGTGACCGGCCGCTTCGTCGCGAAGACCTTGGCCGAGCTGACCTCGATCGCAGAACCGGGCATGGACATCATGCACCTGGAGAAGACCGCTCGGAAGCTCATCGACGACGCCGGTGCGAAGTCCTGCTACTGGGACTACGCCCCCTCTTTCGGCTCCGGCCCCTTCCACAACGTCATCTGCCTGTCCGTCAATGACGGCGTCCTCCACGGCAAACCGCACAGCTATGTCCTCAAGGACGGCGACCTGCTCACCCTCGACTTCGCCGTCTCCATCGACGGCTGGGTCGCCGACGCCGCCCGCTCCACCGTCGTCGGCAACGGCAGCGACGAGGACCAGCGCCTCATCGACACCACCTGGGCCGGCCTCGAAGCCGGAATCGGCGCCGCCCAAGCAGGCAACCGCCTCGGCGATATCTCGAAGGCCATCGGTGACGTCGCCGATGCCCACCGCATCCCCGTCAACCTCGACTTCGGCGGCCACGGTCTCGGCCACACGATGCACGAGGATCCGCACGTGCCCAACCGCGGCAAGGGCGGTCGCGGGCTGGTCCTCAAACCGGGCCTGACCCTGGCGATCGAACCCTGGTGGTCGTTCACCTCGAAGAAGCTCTCCGTCGACAAGGACGGTTGGACCCTGCGTCTGGCCGACGGTTCGAATGGTGCCCATTCGGAGAACACGATCGCCATCACCGAGGATGGTCCCCGAATCCTCACGACGCTCGACTGACCTGGCTGCCGTACTCTGCCGGCAAGGGGCGTCCGACGAACTCATCGTCGGGCGCCCCTCTGCGTTCGCCGGACTCCCCCGCTGCAGCGCAGACCGGCCGGCTCCCTGTTGTTGAAGACGGTCTCTCGAGCAAGGAATCTCGTGTCAGCGGCCCGTGCCAGAATTGCGGTATGTCTTTCACATGCTCGGAATGCGGCTATTCGACGGTCAAATGGTTGGGACGCTGCCCCGAATGCCAGGCCTGGGGCACCCTTGAAGAAAAGGGCGCCAACTCGTCGAAGGTGAAGACGAAGGTCAAGAAATCCAGCGCGGCGAAGCCGATCAGCGAGATCGACTCGACGCTCGCGCAGGCGAGATCGACGTTCGTCCCCGAGTTCGATCGAGTGCTCGGCGGTGGAATCGTCCCCGGCGCCGTCGTCCTGCTCTCCGGAGAACCCGGAGTCGGCAAGTCAACGCTGCTCCTCGACGTCGCCGCGAAGATCGCGATGTTCGGAGTCAAGGTCCTCTACGTCACCGGCGAGGAATCCGCCGGGCAGGTTCGGCTGCGTGCCGAACGGATCAACGCTCTGGCCGACTCGCTGCTGCTGGCTGCCGAGACCGATCTGGGATCGGTGCTGGGAATGATCGAAGCCGAACAGCCGGAGCTGCTCGTCGTCGACTCGATCCAGACACTGGCCTCCTCCGAGGTCGAAGGAATCCCCGGCGGAGTCACCCAGGTCCGCGAAGTCGCCTCCGCCCTCATCCGAGAGGCCAAGGCCCGGTCCCTGCCGACCGTGCTCGTCGGCCACATCACGAAGGACGGCACGATCGCCGGTCCTCGCCTCCTCGAACACCTCGTCGATGTCGTGTGCACCTTCGAAGGTGAGAGGCATTCGCGTCTGCGCATGCTGCGAGCGGTGAAGAACCGCTTCGGCCCCACCGACGACGTGGGCTGCTTCGATATGGAGGAGAACGGGATCAAGAGTCTCGAGGACCCCTCGGGCCTGTTCCTCTCGCGCAGCGGGGCGAACCCGCCCGGCACCTGCCTGACCGTGACGCAGGAGGGCAAGCGTCCGCTGCTCGTCGAAGTCCAATCGCTCATCACCGAATCCGCCGGCGGCCAGTCCCGTCGGTCCGTCTCCGGAGTCGACTCATCCCGGGTGGCGATGATGCTGGCTGTGCTCAGCCAGAACGTCTCACAGGCGAACCTCGCCAAGAGCGATGTCTTCACCGCTACGGTCGGCGGAGCGAAGCTGTCGGAACCGGCCAGCGATCTGGCGATCTGCATGTCCCTGGCTTCGGCGCTGCTCGGCAAGCCGCTGGCTCGCCACCTCGTCGCGATCGGCGAGGTCAGCCTGTCCGGAGAGATCCGCAACGTCCCCAATCTCGGCCAACGCCTCAACGAAGCCAAACGTCTGGGCATCACCCATGCCGTCGTGGCCAAGGGCGCGATGACCAATGTGGCGACGCCGGAGAAGATGAAAGTCGAGGAGTGCGAACACATCGCCGGGGCGGTCGAACTCATGCTGACGAATGGCGCCCTGCGGGAGCAGAAGTGAGAAAGTTCGGGACTTTCGCACGGTTTTGGCGCATCCTGGTGTCATGACCACGACAGTTTTTCCAGCATTCCGGACCACCGATGCGGCAGCGACGATCGAACTGCTGGTCACTCTCGGATTCACCGAAAGACTGCTCGTCCGCAACGAGCAGGATCCAGCACTCGTCGATCATGCCGAATTCGCACTCGGTGACACCGGCGGGATCATGTTCGGCTCGGTCCGCAACGACGGATCAGCACTCGATTCGGTGGGCGGCAGCTCGATCTATGTCGTCGTCGACACCGAACGAGAAGTCGACCGGCTCTACCAGGAGATCGTCGACATGGGGCATGCGATCGTGCGACCGGTTGCGACTCAGGACTACGGTGGCCGCGAATTCGACTTCCGCGACCACGATGGAAACTCCTGGGGAGTCGGGTCCTACCGCGGCGCCTGAGTTTTCAGTCCTGCGGTTCCTCTGACTTCTCCTCATCCGAGGAGTCCTTCTCACCGGTTTCCTCCGCCGACTTCTTCTCCTCGTCGGCCTTCTTCTCCTCCGCGGCCTTCTTCTCCTTGGCCTTATCGGCGGCGCTCTTTTCGAGGGTGAACTTCGTCGGTTCGCTCTTCTTGTCGTCGAGCTTCACGATGAGCTCATAGTCGCCGGGAGCGAAGTCACTGTCTTCGCGGTTGCAGTTCGAGTCGACCTTGATCCGGTTCCATTTCAACTTCGCGGTCTTCTCCGACTCAGGGGCGAACTCAGTAGAGGCCTCGGCATTCTCGTCCTTTGAGGCCGCGCAGTACTCCGACGACCACACGACGTCGCCGTCCTTTTCGACGATGAATTCCTGTTTCTCGGTGCCGACCTCGATGAGGCACGTGGCGGTGTGTCCGTTCTCGATGACCATGCCGAATTCGGGTTCTTTCCCGTCCTTCACGGATTTCGGATCGACCTTCGCCTTGAGCGAGACCTTGTCCTCGGGGCACTTTCCGCTCGCTGCCTTCTTATCCGGCACCGGTGCCGCCGTCGTCGTTTCGGCCGAAGTCGTCTCCTCCGCTGCGACCTTGTCCGATCCGTCGCTGCCGCTGCCGATGGCCTTGACGATGCCGGTGATTCCGAGGGCCAGGAGACCCACGACGACGAGGCTGAGCACACCGAGCGTGATGCGGCGTCTGCGGTACACGTGAGCAGGCAGCTTCCCGCTAGACTGGCGAGGCTGCCCGGCAGCTCTGTTCGGCTGCGAACCACGATTGGAAGGAGTCATCGCTTTGAGCCTAGGCCGAAGCGAATGAGCATCCAAATGACACACCGAGCCGGTCCCGAATCGAATCTCTCGGGGTCTTCGCCCACCTTCCCCGAGGTGGCCGAACCCGTGCTCAGACGCGTTCAGGACACCATCATCGCCTGGTTCGACGAAGCCGCCCGCGACCTGCCCTGGAGGCATCCGAACACGAGCGCCTGGGCCATTCTCGTCAGCGAGATCATGTCTCAGCAGACCCCCGTATCCCGGGTCGAACCGCGGTGGCGTGCCTGGATCGATCAGTGGCCGACACCTGCCGATCTCGCCGTCGCCCCGACCGCCGAAGTCCTCCACGCCTGGGACCGGCTCGGGTACCCGCGCCGGGCTCTCCGGCTGCAGGAAGCCGCCGAGGTCATCGCGACGCACCTGGACAATGAGGTGCCCGAGACGACCGAAGAACTCGAGCGCCTGCCGGGCATCGGGTCCTATACCGCCGCAGCGGTCTCCTCCTTTGCCTTCGGCCGCAAGACGACCGTCTTGGACACGAACGTGCGTCGGGTCCTCATCCGTCTCTTCGCAGGCAGAGAACGCCCCACCACCTCACCCGGTCGGAAGGAGTCCGCGTGGGCGGCCGACTTCGTCCCCGATGAGAGGCATGTGGAGTGGAACGCCGGAGTCATGGAGTTCGGTGCCCTCATCTGCACGGCACGCAATCCCGACTGCCCAGCCTGTCCGCTCCAGGACATCTGCACGTGGAACCAGAGGGGCAGACCCGCCTCGGCGACGAAACCGAAGACGCAGAAGTGGGCGGGCACGGATCGGCAGCTGCGCGGAGCGATCATGGACGTCCTCAAGGCCGCACACGCTGCTGGGGACGACCAGCATGGCGTCAGCCTCGACGTCTTCACCACCTCGGTGACCGACCTCGATCCCACGCTCATCGACTCCCTGGCGGAATCGACGGCCGCAGCGGTGAAGCGAGTGCGTGAACTCAGTGCCGACCAGGACAGGATCTCGCGACTCATCACCGATCTCGTCACCGACGGACTGGCTCAGCTGGCCGATGGCCGATTGGCACTGCCGCACCGGTGATGCCCGGACTAGGGGCTAGGCATTCGCCGTCGCAAGCCGTGAGGCCGCAGCCATAGCCAACACAGGCCGCTGATGGGTGTGCCCCAAATCCGTCTCAGACGTATTTGATCATCCGCGAGTTGCCCAGGGTGTTCGGTTTGACCCGGGCCAGGTCGAGGAACTCTGCGACCCCCTCATCGGTGGAGTGGAGCAGCTCGACGTAGACCTCGGGCGAAACGGGGATGCCCTTGATCGGCTCAAAGCCGAGCGATCCGAAGAATCCGGTCTCGAATGTCAGGCAGAACACCCTGTCGACACCGATCTCCCGAGCATCGGCGAGCAGCTGTCTGATGATCGCCTTGCCCACTCCCCTGCCCCGGTAGTCCGCTGAAGTGGCGACTGTGCGCGCCTCGGCGAGGTCCGCCCAGATGATGTGCAGGGCACCGCAGCCGGCGAGGATCTCTGACCCGTCGGGCTGGGGGTCGACGACCAGCCAGAACTCCTGCAGAGACTCGAAGTACGTCACCGTGTCCTTGGCGAGCAGGATCCGCTGCTCGGCCAGTGGTGCGACGAGGGCTTCGATGCCTTTGACGTCGCCGGTCCGCGCTCGTCGCAGGTACAGGCCACCGGGAAGTTCGTGTTTGGTGTGGTGGTCCCCGGAGATCCGTCCGTGATCGAAGTCGCCTACATCAGAGCTCATACCGCCATTCAACACCATCACCGGCGCTGGACACGAAAGAGTCCGGGGAGCCGGCTGCTGCCGACTCCCCGGACTCTTCGCTGTCATCCGAGAAGGTGATGAACGATCAGACCGAGGTCTCCGAGGATCCGCTCGATCCGGACGAACCCAAACCTGCGAGTTCGGCCTCGTCATCCTCAGCGGGCTTCAGGCTCTCGGTTTCGATGCCCTCGAAGGTGAACTCGGCGTCCTTTCCTTCACCCTTGACGTCGACCTTGATGGTCTGGCCGCGGCCGATCTCCTTGAACAGGATCTTCTCCGACAGAGTGTCCTCGATCTCGAGCTGGATGGTCCGACGCAGAGGTCGGGCACCCAGGACCGGATCGTAGCCGCGCTCGGCCAGCAGATCCTTCGCCTCTGCAGTCACGTCTACCTTCATGCCCTGATCGGCCAGGCGCACGTCGAGACGCTCGAGGAAGAGATCCACGATCTTGATGATCTCGGTCATGCTCAGCTGCGGGAACACGATCGTGTCATCAACACGGTTGAGGAACTCGGGACGGAAGTGCTGCTTGAGCTCTTCGTTGACCCGCTGCTTCATCCGGTCGTAGTTGGTCTTCGTGTCACCCTCGACCTGGAATCCGAGCTGGAGTCCGCTCGAGACATCACGCGTACCGAGGTTGGTCGTCATGATGATGATGGTGTTCTTGAAGTCCACCTCACGACCCTGCGAATCGGTCAGGCGACCGTCTTCGAGGATCTGCAGCAGCGAGTTGAAGATGTCCGAGTGGGCCTTCTCCACCTCGTCGAAGAGGACGACCGAGAACGGCTTGCGGCGGACCTTCTCCGTGAGCTGACCGCCCTCTTCGTATCCGACATATCCCGGAGGGGAACCGAACAGTCGGGAAACGGTGTGCTTCTCCGAGTATTCGGACATGTCGAGGCTGATGAGCGAATCCTCATCGCCGAAGAGGAACTCCGAGAGCGCCTTGGCCAGCTCGGTCTTGCCGACGCCCGTGGGGCCGGCGAAGATGAACGAACCGGAGGGACGCTTCGGATCCTTCAGCCCCGCGCGGGTACGACGGATCGCCCGCGAGATCGCCTTGACCGCGTCGTCCTGACCGATGACGCGCTTGTGCAGCTCGTCTTCCATCCGCAGCAGACGCGAGGACTCCTCCTCGGTGAGCTTGAAGATCGGAATGCCGGTGGCAGAGGCGAGCACTTCGGCGATGAGATCGGCGTCGACGACCTTCGAGGTGTCGGTGCCGGACTTGCGCCATGCCTCGGTCTGCTCTTCCTTCTCCTTCTGCAGCTTCATCTCGGAGTCGCGCTCCGAGGCTGCCAGTTCGAAGTCCTGAGCATCGATGGCGGCTTCCTTGCGGTGGCGGGCCTCGAGGATCTTCTCCTCGAGGTCACGGACCTCCTGGGGAACCGACAGACGCGAGATGCGCAGCTTGGCGCCGGCTTCGTCGATGAGGTCGATCGCCTTGTCCGGCAGGTACCGGTCGTTGATGTAGCGATCGGACATGTTCACGGCGGCAGCCAGGGCACCGTCGGTGACGGTGACCTTGTGGTGCGCCTCGTACTTGTCCCGCAGTCCCTTGAGGATCTCGATCGAATGCGCCAGCGACGGCTCGGGAACCTGGATCGGCTGGAACCGGCGCTCGAGAGCGGCATCCTTCTCGATGTGCTTGCGGTACTCATCCAGAGTGGTCGCGCCGATGGTCTGCAGCTCTCCGCGAGCCAACATGGGCTTGAGGATCGAAGCGGCATCGATCGCGCCTTCGGCGGCACCCGCACCCACCAGGGTGTGGATCTCGTCGATGAACAGGATGATGTCACCGCGGGTGCGGATCTCCTTGAGCACCTTCTTCAGACGCTCTTCGAAATCACCGCGGTAGCGGGAACCTGCGACCAGCGAACCGAGGTCGAGGGTGTAGAGCTGCTTGTCGGTGAGGATCTCGGGCACTTCGCCGTTGACGATGGCCTGCGCGAGTCCTTCGACGACAGCGGTCTTGCCGACACCGGGTTCGCCGATGAGGACCGGGTTGTTCTTCGTGCGACGCGAGAGGATCTGCATCACACGCTGCATCTGCTCGTGGCGGCCGATGACCGGGTCGAGCTTGGCCTCACGGGCCGCAGCGGTGAGGTTGGTGCCGAACTGGTCGAGCACGAGCGATCCCGAGGGGGTTCCCTCTTCGCGACCGCCGGCGGACACGGGCTCCTTGCCCTGGTAGCCCGACAGCAGCTTGATGACTTCCTGGCGGACGCGTCCGAGGTCCGCGCCGAGCTTGACGAGCACCTGCGCGGCAACGCCTTCGCCCTCACGGATGAGGCCGAGCAGAATGTGCTCGGTGCCGATGTAGCTGTGTCCCAGCTGCAGTGCTTCACGGAGGCTGAGCTCGAGGACCTTCTTCGCCCGAGGGGTGAAGGGAATGTGGCCGCTCGGAGCCTGCTGCCCCTGACCGATGATCTCCTGGACCTGGTCGCGCACCTGCTCGAGGGAGATGTCCATGCCCTCGAGAGCCTTCGCTGCCAGGCCTTCACCCTCGTGGATGAGGCCGAGCAGAATGTGCTCGGTGCCGATGTAGTTGTGTTTGAGAAGTTTCGCTTCTTCCTGCGCGAGCACCACAACGCGTCGTGCTCGGTCGGTGAACCGCTCGAACATATTCATCCTCCTCGGTCTTCTGATTCTTCTGAGCCTAACCACCACGAGCGCGGTTCTATTGCAGGTTTCGCCATGAGCCGAAACCGTTTGGCTGTGGGCGAAATTCTCTAGACTCGAGGTCCACACGGCCACGACAGAGAGGTTGCCGACATGTCCACCGATCGTTCGACCATCCGAGACCTCGCCCGGGCCCATGGTCTCGACATCACTGCCGATTCCATCGTCATCAACGAGCTCGGACTCGACTTCCAGGTCGCCATCGCCGAGGCGGTCGACGGAGGTTCCTGGGTGCTCCGGATACCTCGGCGTCGGGATGCCTCCGCCCGTGCCGCCGTCGAGGGCCGATTCCTCACTGCCATCGCACCCCACTTGAGTTTCGCGGTCCCCGATTGGAAGATCCACTCGGAGGATCTCATCGCCTACCCTCTGCTGCCGGGAACTCCCGGGCTGACCATCGATGACGACGGAGCGCCGCAGTGGCATTTCGACGTCGAATCCCCCGAATACACCGCGTCGCTCGGATCCGTCCTCGCCGAACTTCACACCGTCGACCCGGCCGTCGTCCGGGACTCCGGAATCCCGGAGTTCTCCCCCGCCGAGCTTCGCCAGCGCAAACGCGACGACATCGACCGAGTCGCCGCGGAGTTCGAGGTGGCGCCGGCTCTGCTCCGACGGTGGACAGCGTGGCTCGACGACGACAGCTATTGGCCGACCTTCACCACCGTGACCCATGGAGAGGTGTACCCGGCGCATCAGCTCATGGACGGAGCCGTCAACCGGAGCATCCTCGACTGGACGACGGCGTCGATCGGCGACCCCGCCCGAGACTTCATGTTCCACCACGCCAGCGTCTCGGCTTCGGCATTCGAAGCGACGATGGCTCGGTATGAGGAAGCTGGCGGTCGGGTCTGGCCCCGGTTTGCCGATCACTGCGGCGAGCTCTATTCGACGTCGCCCGTCGAGCTGGGGCTGTTCGCATTGCAGACAGAGGCGCCGGAATATATGGCTGCAGCACGGGCGCAATTGAACCCGGCCGACTGAATCACCATCATTATCGGCCCGATGTGCAGCAGACTTTCCTCCGCCATAGTTCAGGCGTCCTTGATTCGCAGCTCACTGCGACGAAACATTTGCTCCGCCCATTGATCGTCACGACTTTCAACTACTCTGCACCTGGCAATTGTCTGTGACGCTTCATCACTGCTGTCCTGCCACATCAGCGATGATGGCATTTGCTAATGCCGGACCACATATAAAAGACCCGAGGGGCCAGCGAATCAATTCGCTGACCCCTCGAGCCTAATCGGAAGTTATCGGCTTTCGAATGAGCCTCTTACTTCTCCGCTGCTTCGTATGCTTCGACGATCTCCAGTGGGATCCGTCCACGATCACCGAGCTGGTACCCGTTGTTCTGAGCCCACTCGCGGATCTTCGCCGTGTCCCGCTTGGGTCCCGACGAGCCCGCACGACGGCCACGGCCACCGGTGTTGGCTACACGACGTGCTTTGGCGATGAATGGGGCGAACGTTTCACGGAGCTTGTCGGCATTCTCGGTTGAAAGCTCGAGTTCGTACGTTGCCTGGTCGAGGCTGAAACGAACGGTTTCCGCCGCTTCGCTTCCGTCGAAATCATCCGTGAGAACGAGGCGCATTTCCCTTGCCATGTTCACTCTTTTCATAATCAGAGGATTTTGTCGCTGTCATCTTAACATCCGTTTCCGGATTATCGTCGATTCCGCTAACGTCGATCTCTGAATAGTATTTATCAACCTGTTGGCGTTCATTGCGATCTGCGCGGACAATACTCCGGAACACATACCAGAACAGCAATCCCACACAGATCGACGGGAGCAGCGCTTTGATGATATCCAACATCGTAAATCAGCCCTCCTGAGCCGAATCCTCTTGCGAAGAAGCCAGAGGCTTAGTGAATGGGAACAGAATGGTTTCGCGGATTCCCAGACCTGTCAGTGCCATGAGCAGACGATCGAGGCCCATTCCCATTCCGCCGGTCGGCGGCATTCCGTGCTCCATCGCCATGAGGAAGTCCTCGTCGAGGCCCATCGCCTCGTCGTCACCGCGAGCGGCGTCCGCAGCCTGAGCTTCGAAGCGCTGACGCTGGATGATCGGGTCGACGAGCTCCGAATAGCCGGTGGCCAACTCGAAGCCGCGCACGTACAGATCCCACTTCTCCACGACGCCCTTCTTCGTCCGGTGCTCACGCACCAGAGGTGAGGTGTCGACGGGGAAATCGGTGACGAAGGTCGGAGCCCAAAGCTTGTCCTGGTAGAAGTGCTCCCACAGCTCTTCGACGTACTTTCCGTGGGAGCGGAAGACACCGCCCAGGTCGACGTTGTTGTCGGCGGCGATCTTGTCGAGGACGTCCAGACCGGTCTCCGGGGTCACCTCGACGCCGGATTCCTCGGACAGGGAGTCGTACATGCTCACAACCGGCCAGTCTCCGCCGAAGTCGTATTCGGTGCCGTCGTCGAGAGTGACGACGAGCGATCCGGTGGCTTCCTGGGCGGCGTTCTGGATGAGGGTCTTCGTCAGATCGGCGATCGAGTGGTAGTCGCCGAAGGACTGGTAGGCCTCGAGCATCGCGAACTCCGGGGAATGAGTGGAGTCTGCTCCCTCGTTGCGGAAGTTGCGGTTGATCTCGAAGACGTTCTCGATTCCGCCGACGATCGCCCGCTTGAGGAACAGCTCGGGGGCGATGCGCAGGTACATGTCGATGTCGTAGGCGTTCATATGCGTCTTGAACGGGCGCGCCGAGGCTCCGCCGTGCATGGTCTGCAGCATCGGCGTCTCGATCTCGACGAAGTCCTGGTCGGCGAAGGTCCGCCGCAGCGACGACATCACCTTCGAACGCGTGAGCATGGTCTCGCGAGCCTGTTCGCGGGTGATGAGGTCGAGGTAGCGCTGACGGACGCGGGTGTCCTCTGCGAGTTCGGTGTGCAGGCCGGGCAGCGGGCGGATGGCCTTCGATGCCATGGTCCAGGAGTCCGCGAGCACGGAGACCTCACCGCGCTTGGACTTGATGACGCGGCCGTGCAGGAACAGGAAGTCGCCGAGGTCGACGTCGGTCTTGAAGTCATCCAGGCGCTCCTGTCCGACTTCGCGCAGCGAGAGCATGCCCTGCAGGCGGGTGCCGTCACCGGCCTGCAGGGTGACGAAGCAGAGTTTGCCGGTGGTGCGGACGAAGACGACGCGGCCGATGACGCCGACGATGTCGTCGGTCTCCTCCCCCGCTTCGAGTCCGTCATGGGCGGTGCGGACCTCGGCGAGGCTGTGGGTGCGGGGCACCGAGACGGGGTAGGCGTCGGTTCCGTCATCGAGGAGACGCTGGCGCTTGTCCTTTCGGATCCGGATCTGTTCCGGATCGAGGTGTTCGGGTGAAAGGTCTGCGTTCTCAGGTGTCTTCGAGTCGGTGTTCGCCATGCTTCAAGGCTACCGTGGACGGGCCGTACGGGGGAATTCGGCGATCAGTCCAGAGCGGTCAGGATCTGCTGTGCCTGGGCTTCGGTGATCCGTCCCATCGCCAGGGCCTTCGCGGCCGTCGAGCGGGCGAGTGCGATGTAGCTGTTGCGCACGGACGGGTTCGACCGGCTGAGGCTGAATTCGCTCAGCGCCGCCAGGTGCGCCTCGACGGTTCCGACATCACCGCGGCTGATCGGTCCGGTCAGCGCCTTGGGTCCGTTCTGCATGGTGTTTGCGACGCTGGCATCGACGAGGGTGTGGAGAACCGCCGACGGGTCGGCGACCCCCGCCTCGGCGAGCAGCTCCATGGCTTCGGTGAGGATCGTGATCGAATGGTTCGACGCATGGGTGATGGCCGCGTGGTACAGGGGGCGGTCCGCCTCGGCGATATCGATCGGTTCGGCACCGAGCTCGACGACGAGGGCCTCCCCTACCGGACGGATCGGCGCCGGTGCCGTGACAGCGATCGTCGCCTGGCGCAGGCGGCTGAGATCGACCTCGGTTCCGGTGAACGTCAGGGACGGGTGCAGAGCGATGGGCAGAGCGCCGAGGCTGGTCCCGGCTTCGAGGACGTCGGTGCCGTACCGGCCGGAGCAGTGCATGAGGATCTGCCCGGCGTGGATGCGTCCGAGGTTCGCCAGACCGGTCACCAAGGGGACGATCTCGTCATCGGGGACGGCGATGAGCACGAGTTCGGCGCGTTCGGTGATCTCGTCCGGGTCGAGGACGGGCACTCCGGGAAGCATCTCCTCGGCGCGTTCGCGGCTCGCCGCCGAGGTGGCGCTGACACCGATGATCGCGTGCCCGGCCTGCCTCCAAGCGGCTCCGATGCTGGCTCCGACTCGGCCGCAGCCGATGATTCCGATGCCCAGCCTCGGTGCGTCGCCCTGGCTCATCCTTCGTCCTCCTCGGGGGTCCGTGTGCGGTTGGTGTGGCCGCTCTTCGCGGCCGCGTCGAAGGTCTGGCGGGCGATCCGAGTGCGCTCGGCATGTTCGGTGAAGAAGCGTTTGGCTCCGTCCGCGCTCTGATGCTTCACGAGCGGGGTGATGGGGCCGGCGGTCGAATGCACGGCCACCGACCCAAGTTTCAGCGCCCGCATCAGCGGTCCCTGATAGTAGCTCAGGGACTGGACGCGGACATGGGGCACGAAGTCGACTCGGCGGTCGAGGATGCCCAGGCGCAGCACGAGCATCGATTCGGTGAGCGCATAGGCCCGCCGTTTCCACACGAACGGATCGACCAGTCGCGACGATCGCGGCTGCGGGTGGAACAGCGCTTCGGCCGCGTCCGCGTTCGGGTCGGCGGACTTCCGGTCGTACATCGCCGAGCGCACCAGGGTGTCGGCGCCGATGTCCTCGGGCAGCTGCGGGTCAGGCAGGGAGAGTCCGACCATGAGCAGGGCCTGGTCGATGTCGCCGACGGGCAGCAGCAGGTTCGATTCGGTTTTGCCGCCGTCGCTGGCGATGTTGAATTGGGCCTCCCACCAGCCGGCCCACCGCCACAGCAGCGGCTGGTGCAGTGCCACTGCCTGGATCCGGTCGAGCGGAATGACCTTGCGGGAGGTGGAGAAGAGTCCGTGGTTGACGGCCAGCCCGTTCTCGCCGAGGCGGACGACGAAGTTCGCATTGTCGAGGTTCTTCCGGAACACGGAGAACGCCGCGAAGACACCGGGCAGAACACCGACGAGGATCGGGATGAACGCTTCCTTGATGCCGAAGGCCAAGAGCACGATCGCCGTGATGACGACGACGATGACGACGCCCACGGACACCAGGGTCTCGGTCTTGAGCAGGGAGGAGACGACGACCCGGTGGACGGGCACCCGGATGATCTCACCCTCGTCACCCACCCGCGGACTGAGGTTGTACGGGGCGAGCAGATCGCCGAGGCTCGATTCGGCTTCACCGGAGACTTCATCGGCAAGGGACCCCAACCGTTTGGTCAGCCGCACACCGAGGCTGTCGCCGCCCCGTTCGGGAACCGAGAGATCGGCTCCGGCCTGCCCGCTGGCCCCTGAGGTGCCGCCGTCGTCGTCGGCGGCGCCCGTCATGGCCGGCCAGGACGGTCCCGCGGCGAGATTCGCTGCCGCACCATCGGCTGCAGCCTCGGACCCGGCCGAACCGGCACCAGCCGACGCGGACGTCGACGAAGCGGATCCAGGTGTGCCGGGAGCCGCCTCGGTGCGGGTGTATCCCTGCCTGCGGGAGCGGACGGCGGCCAGCAGTTCGTCGCGCAGCTCTTCGGCCCGCTTCTTCGACAGGTACTTCAGGGAGATGTTCGAGTCGGTGCCCCCGGCGACGTCGAAGACGAGTTCGGCCATTCCCAGCAGGCGCGGCAGCAGCTTCTGCTGCAGGTCGATCGACTGCACGCGGTCGAGTCGGGCCTTGCGCAGCTTCTTCGACAGCAGTCCGCGCCGATAGTAGATCGCTTCGGCATCGACGCGGTAGCCCATGACGCGCCACGCCAACCAGCTGAAGAGAGCGGTGAGCAGGAGGACGAGGACGATCCCGCCGACGACAGCGAGGATCACCAGCGGATGGGCGCCCAGCCATTCGGCGAAGGTGAGGTTGACGGAACGACCCGAGGCCAGGTCTTCGACCGCGCTCTGGAAGAAGTTCTGCAGACCGTAGGCCGCGGCGATGAAGATACCGATGAGGACGCCGAGGCTCTCGAGGATCGGCGTCAGCGGATGTACGCGGTGCCAGACCTCCGGTGCGGCCGCCTCGGTGGTGGAATCCGGGTTGTCGAACCAGGGTTCGTCGCTCATGGTCACAGTCCGGCGAGGTTGGCCTGGCCGAGTCCGGCGAGGCTGTCGCGCAGGCGATCGGCTTCGGCGCGGGGCAATCCGGGGATCGTCGCGTCGGTCGCGGCCGAGGCGGTGTGGAGTTTGACGGTGGCCAGGCCGAACATCCGGTCGATGGGGCCGGCGTCGACGTCGACGAACTGGAGCCGGCCGTAGGGCACGACAGTGGCGCGGTGGAACATGATGCCACGACGGACGAGCAGGTCGTCCTCGCGTTCGGCATATCCGATGGCGCGAGCCTGGCGGAGGATGACGATCGTCGAGATGATGCCGTAGACGAGGACCGCGACCCAGATCAGATGCAGCCACGGCACCTCGGAGGTGAAGATGATCGCGAAGACCAGTGCGGCGACGAGCAGCGGAACGAGCAGCGTCAGTGAGGCCAGGACCTCCTTCAGCCCGTACTTCGGGCTGACCCGGTTGAAGGGCACATCGGCTCCGATGGAGAAGGAGAGGTCGCGGTTCATGCTGTTTCAGCTCCCGGCGGGTCTTGAGGTGGGATCTCGCAGAATCCCTCGACGATCATTCCGACGATCATGAGCACTGCGGCGGAGATCATTGCGACAAGCATACCTGCGGCCAGATCGTTGCGGATCCCCGGGGCCGACAGGAAGTAGTACCCCGCGTTGCCGAGATACCAGCCGGAGAGTCCGGCACCGGTCAGGGCGCTGGCCTTGGCCATGATCGCAACTCTCGCCGCTTGGAGCGGGTCGATCTCCTTCGTCCGGTCCCCGTCGTTCCACTTCTTGATGGGCCAGCCGAGCAGGAACAGGATGGCGGCGAGGACGAGCATGCCGATGACGGCGAACCACGGCAGTCCGGGCAGTGAGAACCCTTGGCTTTCGAGCACCACGTCGACCACGATCGCGAGAACCGTGCCGATGACGGCCCAGACGGCGAGGGTGGACGACGCGGTTCTCTGCATGGTTCCCAGTCTCTCAGATCGCGGGCGGTTATCCAGAGGTGATCCGGGAGATGTCCTGGTCGTCGAGGTCGGCCAGAACCGCGCTGATGGGGCGGCGCCCCTGTGGGGTGTCGATGAGTGTGTCTCCGACGAGTTCGGCCCAGGGGGCGAGGACGAAGGCGCGTTCATGGGCGCGTGGGTGCGGCAGGGTCAGTCGCGGGGTCTGGCTGCGCAGCTCTGCTTCCTCGTCTCCGAAGCGGATGAGGTCGATGTCGAGGGTGCGCGGTCCCCACCTCAGTTCACGCGTCCGCCCGCAGGCGACTTCGATCCCCTGGGCCACCGAGAGCAGTTCGAGAGCCGGCAGCGTGGTGCTCACGAGCACTCCGAGGTTGAGGAAGTCGTCCTGTTCGACTCCGCCCCAGGGTGCGGTGCGGAAGAGTGAGGACCGGGCGGTGACGGTGATGTCCGGGTGCCGGTCGAGGGCGGCCACCGCCTGGTCGAGGGTGTCCGCGGCTTCGCCGAGGTTCGCCCCGAGGCTGAGATACGCTGCGGTCTCCCCATCGTCCGCACCGCCCGCAGCGTGCACGGAGTTCGCGGTCGCAGCGGAGTCCCCCACCGAGGCGGCTGCGGGGGTACGGCGGTCTCGTTCGACGCGGATGCGCACATCGTCGAAGGTCCGTTGGATCGGTGCGGAGGGTTTGTGGACGACGACTTCGACGTGTTCGCACAGGCTCAGGCAGTGGTCGGCGATCCGTTCGGCCAGGGTTTCGATGAGGTCGAAGGTGTTGTTCTCGACGATTCCCGCGACTTCCTCGGCGAGTTCACCGTAGTGGATCGTCTCGGCGAGGTCGTCGGTGGCGGCGGCACGCTCCACCGAGGTGTGGAGGGTGACGTCGATGACGAAGTCCTGACCCTCGCGCTTCTCGAAGTCGAAGACGCCGTGGTTGCCGCGCACCGTGAGTCCGCGCAGTTCGATGCGGTCGGGGGCCGCCTCGGTGCCGGTCATCGCCCGGCTCCATCGGTGCCGGCATTCGTTGCGTGGTTCGCGGCTGCGGAGTGTTCCCTGACCGCGGCGATGACCTTGCAGGCGACCGCCGAGGTGGCCGGATCGTGGACGCGGACCGCCCAGGCGCCGGCCTGTGCGGAGATCGCGGAGATCGTGGCCGTGGCCTGATCCTTCGCCGCCTGTTCGGCCTGCTTCGGGTCGTCGGGGCTGAGCAGGGAGGCGATGAAGCGCTTCCGGCTGGCGGCGACGAGGAGCCGGTGGTCGAGGGCGGAGAATGCGTCGAGAGCGGAGAGCAGCTGCCAGTTGTGTTCGGCGTTCTTCGAGAATCCGAGGCCGGGGTCGACGATGATGTTCGCCGGTTCGACGCCCACGGCGATGGCTTCGTCGATGCGGGTGCGCAGTTCAGCGATCACCTCGGCGACGACATCGTCGTAGTGGAAGGTCGCCGAGGCCTGATCGAGGTAGCCGCGCCAGTGCATGAGCACGATGGGTGCTCTGGTCTCGGCGGCGACGCTGAGCATGGTGGGATCCGACTGCCCGGCGGAGACGTCGTTGATGATGTGGGCCCCGGCTGCCAGGGATTCCGCGGCGACCTGGGCACGCATCGTGTCGACGCTGATGACGGCTCCGGCTGCGGCGAGCTCACGGACGACCGGGACGACTCGGCGCAGCTCTTCGGCTTCGTCGACGCGGGCCGATCCCGGACGCGTCGACTCGCCTCCGACATCGATGATGTCGGCACCATTGGCCATGAGTTCGAGTCCGTGGGCGACGGCCCGGTCGTGGTCGAACCACAGTCCTCCGTCGGAGAAGGAGTCGGGGGTGACGTTGAGGACGCCCATGATCTGCGTCGTCTTCGCGGCTGTTTCGTCCATCGCTGTGATCCGTGTTCTGGCCTCAGCGACCGAGGATGAGACTCATCGCTTCTGCTCGGGAGGCGCTTTCGCGCAGCTGCCCGCGCACGGCCGAGGTGATCGTCGAGGCGCCGGGTTTGCGGACGCCGCGCATGGTCATGCACAGGTGTTCGGCTTCGACGACGACGATGACGCCCTGCGGGTCGAGGTGGTCGACGAGGGCATCGGCGATCTGCGAGGTCAGACGTTCCTGCACCTGTGGGCGACGGGCGTAGATCTCGACGAGGCGGGCCAGTTTGGACAGTCCCGTGACCTTGCCGTTCTTGCTCGGAATGTAGCCGATGTGGGCGACACCGTGGAAGGGAACGAGGTGGTGTTCGCAGGTGGAGTACAGGTCGATATCGCGGACGAGGACGAGTTCCTCGTGGCTGATGTCGAAGGTGACGTCAAGGACTTCCGCCGGGTCGCGGTGGAGTCCGGCGAAGATCTCCTCATAGGCCCGAGCCACTCGGCCCGGTGTCTCCAACAGACCCTCCCGGTCGGGATCTTCGCCGACGGCGATGAGGATCTCACGCACGGCAGCGGCGATGCGCTCCTGGTCGACCTTGTTCTCCTGCCCCGAAGGGGCGGGGCCGAGACCGGCGGAGACCTCTTCGATATCGGCCATCAGTCGTTGTTTCCTCTGTCCTCGTTCGTGCCATTCGTCGTCGGTCCCCCGGTTCCGGGACCACCCGTGCCGGGTCCTCCGGTCGGTTCGCCCGTCGGACCGGTGGGGCCGTTCGGGTTCTCGGGTCCCGGCGGGTTGTGCGGCACATGGGGTCCGCTGACTCCCGTGGGTCCGGCTCCGGGGATGTCGGTGGTGTCCACCTCGGCGCCGGTCGACCCATCACCCTCGCTGCGCTCGCTCTGCGGTGCGGGAGGATCGATGGGGCCGCGCTCGGACACGGGACGATCATCGTGGGCCAGCCAGACTTCGCGAGTGGCGCGTTTGACGACGGGTGCGAAGATCTCCTCGAGGGCGGCCTGGTCCAGCGTTTCGCGTTCGAGCAGCTGGTAGGCGAGGTTGTCGAGCACATCGCGGTTGTGCGTCAGCGCCCAGTAGGCGTCGGCGTGCGCGGCGTCGATGAGGCCGCGGACTTCGCGATCGATCGAGGACAGGGTCGAATCCCCGTATTCGTCGCCGCCGCCGTAGCCGCGCCCGGCGAAGGGCTCGGACTGGTCGTCGCCGATCTTGACCATGCCGAGCTTCTCGCTCATTCCGTACTGGGTGACCATCTTCCGGGCGATGTTCGTCGCCTTCTCGATGTCATTGCTGGCGCCGGTGGTCGGGTCGTGGAAGACGATCTCCTCGGCCACGCGCCCGCCCATGGCGTAGGCGAGCTGGTCGAGCAGCTCGTTGCGCGTCGTCGAGTACTTGTCCTCGCTGGGCAGCACCATCGTGTAGCCCAGTGCGCGTCCGCGCGGGAGGATCGTCACCTTGGTGACGGGGTCGGTCTGGTTCATGGCCGCGGCGACGAGGGCGTGCCCGCCTTCGTGGTAGGCGGTGACGAGGCGTTCCTTGTCCTTCATCAGTCGGGTCCGCTTCTGCGGGCCGGCGATGACCCGGTCGATGGCTTCGTCGAGGATCCGGTTGTCGATGACCTTAGCGTTCTCGCGTGCGGTGAGCAGGGCCGCCTCGTTGAGGACATTGGCCAGGTCGGCACCGGAGAATCCGGGGGTCCGCTTCGCGACCTGACCGAGGTCGACCTCGTCGGCCAGCGGCTTGTCTGCGGCGTGGACCTCGAGGATGTGCTTACGGCCCTTCATGTCCGGGGCTTCGACGGGGATCTGCCGATCGAAGCGGCCGGGGCGCAGCAGCGCCGGATCGAGGACGTCGGGTCGGTTGGTCGCGGCGATGAGGATGACGTTGGTCTTGACGTCGAATCCGTCCATCTCGACGAGCAGCTGGTTGAGCGTCTGTTCGCGTTCATCGTGTCCGCCGCCCATGCCGGCGCCGCGCTGGCGGCCGACGGCGTCGATCTCGTCGATGAAGATGATGCAGGGGGCGTTCGACTTCGCCTGCTCGAACAGATCGCGCACACGGGAGGCACCGACGCCGACGTACATCTCGACGAAGTCGGAACCGGAGATCGAGTAGAACGGGACTCCGGCCTCACCGGCGACGGCCTTAGCCAGCAGCGTCTTGCCCGTACCGGGCTGACCGTAGAGGAGCACGCCCTTGGGGATCTTCGCTCCCACGGCCTTGAACTTCTCCGGTTCGGCGAGGAACTCCTTGATCTCTTCGAGCTCCTCGAGGGCCTCGTCGACTCCGGCGACGTCGGTGAAGGTGACGTCCGGGTTCTCCTTGTTGACGAGCTTCGCCTTCGACTTGCCGAAGTTCATCATCTTCCCGCCCGACATCTGCGAGATGAGGAACCAGAAGACGACGAAGATGATGACGAACGGGATGAGCGTGCCCAGCAGCGACATCAGCCAGCTCTGCTTGGGCACCTCGTCGGTGAAGCCCTTCTCCGGACCGGCTGAGTCGACGGCCTTGACGACCTGCTCGCCGCGCTGTTCGACGTAGAAGAACTGGACCTTCTTGCCGAAGTCCTTGTCGTCGACCTTGAAGTCGTCCTTGAGAGTGAGGTCGACGCGCTGGTCCTTGTCGACGATCTTGGCCTGCTCGACCTTGTCGTCCTCAAGCAGCTGCAGACCCTGTTCGGTGTCGATTTGGCTGAACCCGGACTGGCTGAACAGCAGAGCACCGACCGATACGACGAGCAGCGCCAGGACGATCCAGACCAATGGGCCCTTCGTCGCCTTGTTCAGCAGTGGGCGACGTTTGTTCGACTCGGCCATAAGTCCTCTCAGGAAAAAGATGTGGGCAACCGTTTCAGGCTACCGAGGCTGCCTGGGAACATCCCCCACAGCCTAGTACTTCGCACCCCTATAGCCCGAATGCATGGCGAATCTATTCCGTCACAGACCCCGGACCCTGCCCGGGTTCGCCGCGGGCGTAAAGATGCGATGCGGTCAGGCTCAGCTGTAGACGTGCTGAGCCAGTGTCGCAACGAACGGCACGTTGCGGTACTTCTCCGCGTAGTCGAGGCCGTAGCCGATGACGAATTCGTTGGGCACATCGAAGCCGACGTACTTGACGTCGATGTCGACCTTGACGGCTTCGGGCTTGCGCAGCATCGTGCAGATCTCGACGGTGGTCGCTCCGCGGGTGCGCAGGTTCTGGACCAGCCAGGACAGAGTGAGACCGGAGTCGATGATGTCTTCGACGATGAGGACGTGGCGGTCGGTGAGGTCGGTGTCGAGGTCCTTGAGGATCCGCACGACGCCGGACGACTTCGTGCCCGATCCGTACGAGGACACGGCCATCCAGTCCATCGTCACCGGCGAATGCAGGGCACGGGCAAGGTCGGCCATGACCATGACGGCCCCCTTGAGGACGCCGACGAGGAGGATGTCCTTGTCTTTGTAGTCTTCATCGATGGCGGCGGCCAATTCAACGAGTCGTGCGGCTATCTGCTCTTCCGAGACGAGTACTTTTTCGATGTCATTGCCGAGATCGTTGATGTCCACGAGTGTCGATTCTCCTCAGAAACGGGTCCTTGAGATTCCATTATGGGTCACTTTGCCTCGCCGGTGCCACTGTGCCCGGAAGTCGGCGCCAGTTCGTCGTCGACGGTCCCCGGACCCGCCGACAGCCAGCCGGTGATCGTCATGAGCGCGGAGATGATGACCATGAACCACAGCGGCACCTGCCAACCGCCGGTGACGCCGAGCAGTCCGCCCACGGCCAGCGGACACAGCGCGGCGAGCACATAGCCCGACGACTGCACGAAAGCCGACGTCGAGGCCGTGACCGAGACCTCGCGGGTCCGAGAGGTGATGAGCGCCAGCGCGGCGGGGAACGCGAATCCGCCGTAGCCGAGCAGAACCGCCCACAGCCAGGGAGTGGTGGCCGGGCTGAGCAGCAGTCCTGTATAGCCGGCGACGGCGCTGGCGCCGAAGGAGACGAGAAAGGGGCGCGGGGCGATGCCCCGCACGATGATCTGCGGAGCGAGGAATCCGCCCGGCAGACCGCCGAAGGTCACGATCGTGAGCATGATCCCGGCGAGGAACGGGTCGAGTCCGGCGTCGCGGTAGATCTGCGGCAGCCACCCGAACTGGAGGTAGGCATTGGCCGATTGGAGACCGAAGAACATCGCCATGTACCGCGCCTTGGGCGAGGTGAAGACCGCTCGCCGAGGCGGTGCTTCGGTCCGTTCTCCTCCGGGCTCGGCCGCCTGTCCGGAGAGGACGGGCACGGACTTCAGGCTCCGCAGCACCGACCACGTGATGAGCGCGGAGAAGGGCAGGATCATCCAGAAGCCGAGGCCGAAGCGCCAACTGCCGAACTGTTCGGCCAGTGGTGCGGTGAGCAGCGAGGGCAGCATCGAACCGAGTCCCAGCGAGACGGTGAAGGTCGTCGCGCCCAGGGTGGGCCGGTGCGGGAAGCGGGACTTGACGTAGACGGGCAGGATGACGTTGCCGATCGACATTCCGGCCAGGGCGAGGACCGTGAGCAGTGCGAAGGCCACCCATTCGGTGACGATCGCGCGCAGGCCGACGCCTACGACGATGAAGGCGGCGCTCATGGCCAGGGCTGTGAACAGTCCGAGTCGTTTGAGCAGGGGCACGGCGATGATGCCGCAGATGGCGAAGACGAGGCCCGGCAGAGCGGTGAGCAGACCGGTCTGCCATTCGGCCAGGGAGAATCCGTCCGTGACTTCGGAGAGCACGGGGCCCAGCGAGGAGGCGGCCGGGCGCAGTGAGGCGGCGATGAGGACGAGGCAGGCCAGGGCCAGAACGTCGAGGCCGCGGGAGCGTCGGAACCCCTGCTCGGGCGAAGTCGTCATGGCCTCATCCTTTCAGACCGCCGCGGTCGTCGTGCACGCGGGCCGAGGCCGTTCCGGGGCGCGCAAACGGACACAACCTCAGATGGTATACCATCCGGCGATCGACTGTCGTAGGCTGAGCACATGATCGTTGTGAAGAATGTGCGCCTCTTCCCGCGCACTCCCGATGCTCCCGCCGTCGATGTCGAGATCACCGAGGGCCGGTTCTCCCGCATCTCCCGCGCCGAGGATGCCGCCCACGGTTCCACTGCACCGGGAACCGGGACTGGGTCGACGGGGGCGGAGGTCATCGACGGTGCGGGACGGATCCTGCTGCCCAGCCTCGGCGATGCCCATGCCCACCTGGATTCGAACCGCATGGGCCAGACGTTCCGGCCGCACACCGCCGACGGCACTCTGCACGGCTACATCATGAACGATCGGGAGAACTGGCGAGGCGGCGAGCGCAGCGTCGCCGATCAGTCCGCGTTCGCGATTGCGAAGATCGTCGCCTCCGGAGGCACGCGCATCCGCTCGCATGCTCAGGTCGACGCCGACTGCGGGCTCGAACGCTTCCACGGGGTCAAGGCCGCGCTCGAGGCTCATGCCGATGTCCTCGATTTCCAGATCGTCGCGTTCCCGCAGGCCGGAATCGTGAGGGAGCAGGGTGTGCGGGAGCTGCTCGATGCGGCTCTGGCCGAGGGCGCGGACCTCGTCGGCGGGCTCGATCCGCTGCTCTACGACCGGGATCCGGCAGAGCACCTCGACACCGTGTTCGCGCTGGCGGATAAGCACGGCAAGGGCATCGACATCCACCTCCACGAGGCGGGGACAGCGGGACTGTTCTCGCTGGAGGAGATCGCGGCCCGCACCAGAGCCGCGGGCATGACCGGTCAGGTCACGGTCTCCCACGCGTTCGCTCTCAACACGAATCCGGAGCCGGAGGTCGCCCGGATCCTCGATGCCCTCGCCGAGGTGGGAGTGGCCCTGACGACGGTCGCTCCGGCCAAGGGGGTGCTGCCGCAGGCGCTCATCCGTGAACGCCGAATGCCTCTGGGGCTCGGCGAGGACGGGCAGAGGGACTATTGGAGCCCGTACGGTGACGGTGATCTGCTGCGTCGGACCTGGCAGCTGGCGTTCACGAACGGATTCCGTGCCGATGCCGATATCGAAGGCTGCCTCGACATCGCCTCCCGCGGTGGCGCTCAGGTCATGGCCGGTGCCCGTCCCGACGGTTCGGCGCTGGCCGACGATGCCCGGTTCGGTCTGGGTGCGGGTGCTCCCGCCGACTTCGTGCTTGTCTCAGCCGATACCGTAACCTCCGCAATCATGGACTGCCCGCAGGATCGGGACGTGTTCAAGGCGGGTCGGCTCATCGCCTCAGGCGGAGAGCTGACAGGCGGTGCCAGGCTGAGCTGAGGCTCAGCGGGCCTTCGCCGCGGCTTGGAACACGACCTGGCCGCCGGAGACGACGACTTCCGTGTCTCCGGGCAGGGACAGGCGACCGCGGCTGCGGTCGCGGATGAGGGCGCAGAGTTCGGCGACGCGCACCGCTCCGAGGTTCTGTCCGGGCACGCCGAGTGAGATCACCCAGTCGCGTACGACCCGGCTGAGCACGGCCTCGTCGAGTGCGGTGAAGTCCTCCACCGGCACCGAGGCGGCTCCCCTGATCGTCTGCCCGGCCGCCTCGGCGCGGGCTTCGATGAAATCGGCGTCGGCCCGGCACAGGTCTGCGGTGCGGGCGAGGTTCGCGGTGATCGGCTGGCCGAGTTCGGCTTCGAGTCCGGCCAGCAGCTGCCGGGCTCGGACTCGGGTGAACGCGGTGTCGGCGTTCATCGGGTCGTTCCAGATTTCGATTCCCTGGGCCTGGCAGGAGGCTTCGGTCTGGTCCCGGTCGAGGCCGAGCAGGGGGCGCATGAGGTGTCCGTTCAGTGGGCTCATCCCTGCCAGGGACCGGGTGCCCGATCCGCGCATGAGGCCGAGCAGAACGGTTTCGGCCTGGTCGCTGCGGGTGTGGGCGGTGAGGATCCAATCGGCTCCGGCCTGGACCCGTGCGGTTTCGAGGGCGGAATAGCGGGCGGCGCGTGCCGCGGCTTCGACGCCTTCGTCACCGGCGTCGATGCTCACGGTCATCACTTCGGCGGGCACACCCCACGATTCGGCGGTGCCGGCGACCCGGGCGGCCACCTCGGCGGTGACGGTCTGGAGACCGTGGTCGACGGTGACGGCACGGGCACGGATCTCACCGCGACGGTGGAGGAACGCTGTCGCGTGCAGCAGGGCCATCGAATCCGCTCCCCCGGACACCGCGACGATGACTCCCGGCTCTGCTGTTCCGGCCGCCTTCAGTGCCGCCCGGACGGCGCCTCGGATGGCTCCGCTGGCCGGGTCGAGGGTGGGCCGCCTCGGCGAGGAACCGGCAGACGAGCCGTCAGCCGTGGACACGGTCGAGCCAGAGGTGCGGTTCGTGGATCTCGGCTGTGCGGGGGAGGTTCTCAGGTCTCGCGTAGATGCGGGAGAAGCCCTTCTGCCCGACCTCACGGCGGACGGCGCGGACGAACTTCGCCCCGTCGCGATACTGCGCGAGCTTGAGATCCATCCCGAGCAGATTGGTGAGGAACCCGCCTTGGGCGGCGTCGCGACGGGCCTCGAACCTGCGACGCAGTGTGCGCACGCTCGGGATGACTCCGACGCCCACCTCGTCCATGACGACATCGGCGTGGCCTTCGAGCAGGGACAGGATCGCGGTGGCCTCGTCGAGAGCATTGCGCATCTTCTCGTCGCGGATGAGGTCGATGATGCTGGCCTCGCCTTTGACGATGCGCCCGAGGGTGGCGAAGAGGTCGACGATCCCGCCGACTCCGGGCATCGTCAGCCGGGTCGACACGGCTCCGGAGAGCAGGGTGCGCATATGCTCGCGCAGCCAGGGCGCCGTCGCGAACTGCACTTGGTGGGTGGCTTCGTGGAGGGCCACCCACATGCGGAAGTCACGCGGATCGACGTCCATGGCCTTCTCGGCGATGAGCACGGCCGGGGCGACGAACATCAGCCGTCCCGTCTCAACGGCGAAGGGATCGAACTGGCCGAGCACGCGTGTCGACAGGAGCGAGAGCACCCCGGCGACCTCGACGGCACCGGCCATCGCGGTGGCGGGGCTGACCGGGGCGGGCAGGGCCGCCTCGTCGAGCATTCCGTTGACTGATTGGGCATTGGCTTTGACCCAGCTGACCTGGTCGAGGACGAGCACGGAAGCGGCGGCGAGCCGGCCGCGCACATCATCGGCGTGTTCCGGCGGCAGCAGAAACGAGTCGAGGACGAGGTCCTGAGCGGTCAGTGCGTTGTCCTTCATCCCCTCGACGAGTGTGTCGAGGACACCCGGTTCGGGGACCTTCGCCGCGGAGACGAGCTCACGGGCGGTGCGGGCGGCGAAGTCCTCATCGATGATCATCGGCAGCCGCAATTCGCGAGTGCGGTGACGATATCGTCCACGGTCTTTCTGGCTTCCAAGATCTTGTCCTTATCCACGTCGTCGATCTGGATGGAGAATACGAGGTAGCGGCCCTCCGCGTCGAGCACTCCCCCGGCCAGGGAGGTCACGGAGGACAGTGTTCCGGTCTTCGCGTGCACCACTCCCGACGCGTTCCTCTCATCGAGGAAGCGGTCATGCAGGGTGCCGGTCAGTCCCCCGACGGGGAAGTAGCTGACGAGTCCGGCCAAAGAGTCATCGGCGACGACCGAGGCCTGCAGGACGGTCGTGAGATCGTGTGGGGCGATCCGGTTGTCATAGGACAGGCCTGATGTGTCGACGAGGTGTGTGCGCCCGAGATCGACGGATTCGCCGAGGGCTTCCAGCACCGCTTCGGGGCCGTTCTCGAGGCTGCCGTCCTTGCCCTGGGCGATGGCAACCTCGTTGCCGAGCACCTCGGCGACGACATTGTCGCTGTGCACGAGGGCGTATTCGACGATCTCGGAGATCGTCGCCGATTCCACTCGGGCGAGCTCCTTCGTGCCCGCAGATTCGGATGTGTCATCGGATTCGGACGGCTGCTCTGATTCGGACTCGGCGGCCGCCTCGGTGACGGTGACCCCGGTCTTCTTCAGTTCCTTCTCGAAGATCGAGAAGGCATCCTTGGCCGGGTGTTCGCTGCGGCCGCGCCATTCGGCGTCCTTCGACCCGACGTAGGCGGTGTCGACCATGATCGGCTGGATCGGGGTGATCACGCCCTTGGCGATATCGGCTCGCTCCCAGCCGGAGTCGAAGTCCTTACCGACGTACCTGCTCGTATCCAGGTTGAGGGCCACCTCGGAGATGTTCTGCTTCTCGAGGGCGGCCGCGGTGTCCTCGGCCAGGGTCCGCAGGCCGGCGTGCCCGTTGACCGAGCCGGGATCGGACTCCCCGGCGGACAGGAGAACATCACCTCCCCCGGTGAGGGTGAGGGTGTTCGTGTCGACATCGAAGTCCGTCGTCGTCGCCAGGCGCTTCTCCCCGCCGATCGCGGACAGGGAGGCGGCCGCGGTGAGCACCTTCGTCACCGAGGCGGGAGTGCGCGGTTTCATCTCGTCCTTGGCGTAGAGGACATCGTCGCTGAGCCCGTCGCGGACCTCGAGGCCGAAGCCCTTGACCTTCGAGTCCTTGAGCACGGCGTCGATCGTCTTCGGGATCTGCGTGGGAACGGGAGCGGAGTCGTCGACCGCCGAGGCGGGGGCGGGCACCTGCTCGGCGTGGGCCTGCGGGGTGGGAACGGTCTGGACCTCGACCTGGGGTTCGGTGGTCAGCACGCTCGGCAGGCCGGGCACGAGGTCGTAGGCGTCGACGGCGGCATAGGCACCGAGAGCCAGCACGATGACGCCGGCGGTGATCGCACCGCCCTTCTTCCGCCGCGACTTCCCCTCCTTGCGGTCGCGGCGCGACGAGCCGGAGTCCGACGGGTTCTGCGGCGCATCAGTGTCGTTCAAACGCAGGCTCTCATTCCTCGACGACCGTGAGGTGGTCGCCGTCGGTGGGCGGTGACGGGGACTTGTACCATCTATTCTAGTGATGCACCCCTAACGTGAAGGAGCACTATGGAACTGTTGGCCACAATCGAGATCCCGCAGGGGTCCCGCAATAAGTACGAAGTCGATCATGAGACCGGTCGGGTCAAGCTCGATCGCTACCTCTACACCTCGATGCAGTACCCCGCCGATTACGGCTTCATCGAGGACACGCTCGGAAACGACGGCGACCCGCTCGATGTGCTCGTGCTGCTGCCCGAGCCGCTGTTCCCCGGTGTGCTCATCGACATCCGTCCCATCGGCATGTTCCAGATGGAAGACGAGGCCGGCGGCGATGACAAGGTCCTCGCCGTTCCCGCCGGAGATCCCCGCTGGGATTCCTATACCGACATCTCGCATGTGGACCAGTTCATGCTCGACTCGATCGAGCACTTCTTCAACCGGTACAAGGACCTCGAGCCCGGCAAGTACGTCAAGGGTTCGAGCTGGGCCGGTCGCGAAGCCGCCGAGGCGGAGATCAACGCCTCCATCGAACGATTCAAGGCCGAGGGCCACTGAGCTTTCCCCCTCACCATGTGCTGACGAATCAGCACTGGATCACGACCGCCCGGATGATGACATCCGGGCGGTTTCGTTTTGCCTCGGCCGTTGCCCGGGCCGCTGCCGGCCGGGCGTGATGATCATCACGATTTCTTAGGTGACCCTAAGGGGCAGTGTGAGCCAGGTTATGCGATTGTCGAGTCATGAAACTCGATCATGTGTCATACGCCAGTGAACCTGACGGCTATCGTGCTACCGCCGAGCGGATTGCGGAGAAGCTCGGAGTGGCTCCCTACGACGGCGGTGTGCATCCTCGATTCGGCACCAGAAACCTCATCTTCCCTCTAGCGAACGGCCATTACCTCGAAGTCGTGGAAGCCTTGGAGCATCCGGCCGCTCTCTCGACACCCTTCGGCCAGGCAGTCCGGGCTCGTTCCGAGCTCGGCGGCGGCTGGATGGGCTGGTGCGTCTCGGTCGACGATCTCACCGCAGTCGAAACTCGCCTCGAACGCAAAGCCGTCGACGGAAACCGCACACCGGAGTCCGGTTTGGAACTCAGGTGGCTGCAGATCGGCGTCAAGGGGCTCATCGCCGACCCCCAGCTGCCGTTCTTCATCAAGTGGTCCGCCGATTCCTCGCAGCATCCTTCGACGTACAAGACGAATGAGGACGTCGCCATCGACACCCTGCAGATCGCCGGGGACCGCGATCGTCTGCGCGATTGGCTGGGCACTCAGGATGCCAAGCCGATCTCGGAGATCAACATCGACTGGTCCGCACCCCACGGGACGCCGGGCATCATGTCGGTGAGCTTCAACACGGAGAACGGCCCCGTCACCATCTGAGCCCCTCAGCGTCCGCGTACTCTGCGGAGTCGAAGAAGGCCAGAGGCAGTGTCGCCTCTGGCCTTCTTCAGCTTATGGTCGTGGAGTCATCAGTCGCCCTGAGTCTCCATCGGCGATCCCTGCTCGCTTTCCGTCCCGTCTGCTTTCTTCCGGCGCAGATGAGCGGCCGTCGCCATCGCACCGCCGGCGGCGAGGAGACCTGCTCCGCCGCCGAGCAGCGGCAGAGTGCTGTCAGTGCCGGTCCACGGCAGTTCACCGCCGCCCGAGCCGGACCCACCTGAACCGGACCCACCTGAACCCGAGCCGCCTGAACCCGAACCGCCGTTCGAAGAACCGCCGCCCGAGCCGGAGCCGCCTGAACCGCCCGAACCGGAGCCGCCGTCGCTTCCGGCGCTCGCGGCCGCACCAGCTGCTGCGGCATCCTTCGCGCCGTCCTGCGACCCGGCAGTCGATCCGGAGCTGTCGGCATCCGTTCCGGTCCTGTCGCCCTTGGCATCGGTGTCCTCACCCGTTCCGGCACCATCTGAGCTGCCGTTCTCATCCGAGTCCTTGGCCCCTTCATCTGTGCCGTCGGCGTCGGAGTCCTGGTCCTTCGGCGGTTCAGTCGGATCCGGTGCCGATCCGCCGTCGCCCTTGATGACCTGCACGACCGTGGGCCGCGGCATCGCGGCCACTCCCTTATCGACATCGGTCGCGTCGACATAATCGGGGAACTGCGAGTGCTGATCGGCATAGGAGCCGTCCTCACCTGGGTGCTGGACCGCAACGAAAGCTGACTCATACTCATCGTGGACGAGTGGTCCGCAGACCTCGGCTTCGCGAGGCACGGACAGGAACTGTTCGACCCGACCGCGCTGGTCACCGTCGATCGTGACCTTGAACAGACCGTCGCAGTAGCCGATGCCGTCGGGAGCACCGTCGGTGGAGATCCACAGGTTTCCGGCAGTATCGAAGGCGACATTGTCCGGGCAGGAGATCGGTGAGACCTGATCGGCGGGGAAGCCGGAGAAGTAGGTGGCGTCGCCCTGCTTCGGGTCTCCGCAGACCAACAGCAGCGTCCAGTCGAATTCGGTGCCCGTATGATCGCCGGAGCGCTCGGTGATCTCGACGATGTGCCCGTCGCGGTTCTCCGTGCGCGGATTGGCCTCATCTGCGGCGGCCTTCCCGTCGGTGCCGCGGTCGGAGTTGTTCGTGCAGGCGACGTAGATGCGGCCGTTGACCGGGTTCGGTTCGACGTCTTCGCAGCGGTCCATCTTCGTCGGCCCGACCTTGTCGGCGGCCAGACGGGTGTTGACGAGGACCTCTTCGACGGAGAATCCCGACACCTGCGACTTGCCATCCTTGACCAGCGGAAGCCACTGTCCGCTGCCGTCGAACTCGCCGTCGGCGGGCACCTCACCGCTGCCGTCGATCTCGGACTTCGGTGAGTTGCCGGTGAACTTCGCGACGTAGAGGTCGCCGTCGGTCAGCAGCGTCTTGTTGTGTTCGCGGTCGCCCTCGACGTAGGTGTCCTTCGAGACGAACTTGTAGAGGTAGTCGAACTTCTCATCGTCTCCCATATAGGCCACGGCGTGGCCCGAATCGGAGATCGTGATGTTCGCCCCTTCGTGTTTGAAGCGGCCCATGTTCGTGTGCTTATGAGGGGTGGAGTTCGGGTCCCAGGGGTCGACTTCGACGATCCAGCCGAACCGATTCGCTTCGTTCGCGTAGCCCGGTTTGTTCGTATCGAATCGGTCGACATCGGCTTCCCACCCGTTGGCCGAGTCTTCGCTGTCGAGCCCGTAGCGCTTATCGGCCGCCGAGGTGCCCTGCGCCTTGAAGTACGAGTTGAAGTTCTCCTCACCGGACACCAGAGTGCCCCAGGGCGTGAGCCCGCCCGAGCAGTTGCCGAGAGTGCCCTGCGCCTTGTCACCGTTCGGGTAGTCCTTCGTCCGCAGCAGATCGGAACCGGCGGCGGGACCGGTGAACTCGTACTCGGTGTCGATGAGGAACCGGCGGTTCTTCTTTCCGTTGACATCGATCGTCCACGTCGACTTCTCGTCCGTGCGGATGAGTTCGGCAACGGTCAGTCCGTGGGCTTCACGGCTGATCGCCCGCTGATCGGCTCCGTCCATGTCCTCGGGGTACATGATGGCGTCGTTCGTGTATTCCTGGTTGGCGAAGAGTACGGCCCGGTTGGAGTCGTCGGGGTCGATCTGGATGGACAGGAAGTCGTTGTTGTAGCCGAACTGGCGGCGCTGCGCCTCTGGGCTCTGATTCTCCGGGTCGAATTTCGGGGAGTCGGGGAACAAGGGGTCTCCCCAGCGGACGATCGGATGCCAGGAGTAGCCTTCGGGGACGACGAATTCGTCGACCTCGTGCTGGACCGGGTCGATGGCGGTGAAGGCCAGACTGCCTGCGGTGGCTGCGGCGGCAGAGCGTGCGGTCGGGCTGGGTGCAGTGGTCACTGCGATGGCCAAGGCACCTGCAGCCGAGGCACCGAGAACCGCGCGACGGCTGAGCTTCGCATTGACGATATCGCGGAAATACCCATTTGCCGATGTGTTGCAGGTGGCCTTGAGGCAGGCGTTGTCGCACTTCAGTGCGCACG
This sequence comes from Brevibacterium pigmentatum, assembly GCF_011617465.1. Taxonomy (NCBI): domain Bacteria; kingdom Bacillati; phylum Actinomycetota; class Actinomycetes; order Micrococcales; family Brevibacteriaceae; genus Brevibacterium; species Brevibacterium pigmentatum. The sequence goes on along the minus strand of NZ_CP050153.1, from coordinate 1,009,542 downwards.
TGACGGGGCTGCGCTTGCCACGCACATGGTCGGCCATCGGCAGAAAGGTTCGCATCGATTCTCTCCTTGTATCGGGTATCTTCCCAGTCCGGGACCCGCCCGGAACAGAGGGCGGAGCCGGAAGGACTCACCCGATCGAGACTGTCACCGGCAAGCGGCCCTGGAACTACCCGTCGGTGAATCAGAGGTGAACCCGGAGGGAGGAATGAGTGTCCCGTTCGCTTGTCCCGACCTCGCCTGCAGCACTCAGCCGATGTCGACGAGGGCGAGCACTCCCGGGGCGAGGAATCCGACGGCGTCGATGATGACATGCGCCCACACCAGCGGCATGAGTCTGCCCTTGCGCAGGAAGTACCAGCCGAAGATGATGCCCATGGCGACGTTGCCGATGAACGGGCCGATGCCCTGGTAGAGGTGGTAGCTGGCGCGGAAGAGAGCCAGGGAGATGATGATAGGCCAGGGCCCGAACCCCAGTTGCCGCAGTCGCAGCCACCCGAAACCGAAGATGATGACCTCTTCGACGATCCCGTTCTTCGCGGCCGAGAGCAGCAGGACGGGAATCGTCCACCAATGATCGCCGAGGTTGGACGGCTGGATCTCGGCCGTGATCCCCAGTGCCCTGCCGCCCGCGTACACCCCGAGGGTGCCGATGCCGATGATGAGGAAGATGAGGACACCGTGGCCGAGGTCGCGCCCTCGGTGCCCGTCGACTCCGAGTCGGGTCGACAGCGGCTGCGCCGGCCGGTCTCGGCTGAGCAGGTAGATCGCGAGGGCGACGGGAACGAGGGTGAAGCCGATGTCGAGAAGCTGGTAGATGAGGTCGAAACCCGGCCGGGGCGAGATCGAGGTATTGAGCTTCGCCTGGGCGTCGCTGATCGGCCCACGGGTGGCGATATCGGCCAGGCGCACGATTGCATAGACGGCCGACTGGCCCAGCGACAGGGCCGCAATGAGGCCGAGCTCGAACCACAGGCGCTTTCTCTCCTGTGGTTCGAGCTCGGTCGTCATGGACTCAACTCTAGCCGGGACGGATCAGTGTTTGGGTTCACCGTCCCCGTCGTCGCGGCGCGGGTTCTGGCTGCGCAGGGTGAAGTCCGTTTCCTGCCCGCTGCCTCGCTCCGCGTCGGCCTCCCGCCCGCCGCCTCCGTGGTCGGCGTCCGTCGATTCATCCGACGCCGAGGCGGTGCTGCCCGAATCCGTGGACCTCGGGGCCGCGGTCGGTGCGGCCTCCTCGGTGGGGGCCTCCCCCTCTGTCCGTGTCCGAGGTTCACCGAAACCGGCGGCTGCGGCTCCCGCACCGGCGGTCTCCCGCTGGTTCGCCCGGGCTTCGGCGGCGTCGAGGACCTCTCCGCGGGCCATGTTCTTCACGTACTTCTTCTCGGCCCGGCGTTCCTTCACTCCTTCGAGCAGCAGGTAGAGCACCGGCACGAGGATGAGCGTGAGCAGCGTCGAGCTGACCAGGCCGCCGATGACGACGATCGCCAACGGCTTCGAGATGAACACTCCCCCGCCGGTGAGCCCGAGGGCCATCGGCAGCAGCGCGAAGATCGTGGCGGCCGCGGTCATGAGAATCGGACGATAACGCAGCCGGGCGCCGTGGACGACGGATGTGCGCAGGTCGACCCCGCGAACGCGGAAGTGGTTGATGAGGTCGATGAGCACGATCGCGTTCGTGACCACGATGCCGATGAGCATGAGCAGACCGATCATCGACGTCAGCCCCAGCGGGGTGTCGGTGATGAGCGAGAGCGCTACCGAACCGGTGGCCGCGAACGGGATCGAGACCAGCAGGATCAGCGGCTGCAGCAGCGACTTGAACGTGGCGACCATGATGACGAACACGATGAGGATCGCCGCGAGCATCGCCAGTCCCAGCTGCGAGAACGCTTCGTTCTGCTCCTGGGTGGCACCGCCGGTGTCGACGGACACCGTATCGGGCAAATCCACCTCGTCGAGGGCCGACTGCACCTCGGTCGAGACAGCACCGAGGTCATCGCCCTCCGGGGTCACGGACACGGTGGTCGAGCGCTGCGAATCCGTGTGGCGGATCGTCGGAGCGGTCTTGACTTCCTTGACCTCGGCGACCTCATCGAGTTCGATGAAGCGCGGCTCCGAGGTCACGGGAGCGCCCGCATTCGGATCTCCGCCGGCTGCGCCACCGCCACCAGCGCCACCAGCGCCGCCGGCTCCACCGGCACCACCAGCACCGCCTTCTCCGCCAGCGCCACCGGCTCCTCCGGCCGCACCGGCGTCACCCGAACCACCGGCACCTCCGCCAGCTCCTCCGGCACCGCCTGCAGCACCCGCTCCGGCTCCACCGGCAGGGGCCGTCTCCTCCGGCTTGCCAGGAATCTTGAGTTCGCGCAGCTTCTCCACGGTGTCGGCATTGCGATCGAAGAGCAGCACCGAATGCGAGACATCGTCGATGACGACCTCACCGATCTGCTGACCATGCATGGCTCGCTGCACATACTGGCCGATGGACGCCTCGGTGAGGTTCTCCTCAGCGGCCTTCTCATGATCGACCTTGACCTCGATCACGGGCTGGACCGCAGCGATATCGCTGGTCACCGACTGTGCCGAGGACACGCCTTCGAGCTTGTCGCTGACCTTCTTCGTCGCGTCCTCGAGCTCTTGTGCGTCGGTGGCCGTGAGCGTGACGTCGATCGTCTGCGCACCCGGGGTCGAGCTCTGGCTCGCCACCTCGACGTCACCGGCACCGTCGAGCTCGTCGAACTGCTTCTGCAGGTCGGCGGAGATCGACTGCGCCGAGACTCCGGACTTCGTGTTGACGATATACGTGCCCGTCAGCGACGAGTCATCGGTGAAGCCGAACGATGTTCCGCCCAGCGACAGCTGATAGTTGTCGACATCGGAGGCATCGGCGAGGATGTCCTCGACCTTCTTCGCCTGTTCAGATGCCTCATCGAGGTCCGTGCCCGGGTCGAAGGTCTGCGAGATCTGCAGGGAGTCCTGCCCGGTGTCGCCGAAGAGCTCGGTCTTCAGCTGGGGAATCATCGCTCCGGTGCCGCCGAGGATGAGCACGGCGATGAGGATCATGACGATCGGGTGCTTCGTCGAGAACCCGATGACCGGCATATAGGTCTTCTGCAGACGCGTCACCGGAGAATGCATTCCGGCGAGTTCGTCGACCGCCTCCGTGCCGTCTTCGGATTCGCCGTAGCGCGGACCACCCGCGGCCACTCCGGTCGGTTCGGACCGTGTGGAGGCTTCGCCTCGCGCAGATGCCGCAGCCGGAAGGGACGCATCGGCACCGTCACGCGGACCGGTGTCCTCGGCTTCGGCACCGGCGGCGACGAGGTCGCGCTTCTTGTCGGCCTTCTTCGCCGCCTTCTTCTCTGTCCGCCACTGCGACAGCATCGACTTGCGACTGCGACGGATCTCGGCCTTCTCAGCGCGGGTGAGCTTGACCTTCGATTCACGCTGACGGAGGAACCAGTACGCGAGGACGGGCACGATCGTCAGCGCCACGAACAGGGAGGAGAGCAGGGCGATCGTCGCGGTCAGGGCGAAGGGCCGGAACATCTCGCCGGTCTGCCCGGTCACGAACGCCAGGGGCAGGAACACGGCCACCGTGGTCAGGGTCGACGCGGTGATGGCCCCGGCCACCTCGGAGACGGCGGCGAGGATGTTCGAGAATTTGTCGCCACCGAAGGCATGGCGTCGCCTGATCGCCTCGATGACCACGATGGAGTCGTCGACGACGCGGCCGACGGAGATCGTCAGCGCTCCGAGGGTGAGCATGTTGAGGGTCTCCCCGCCCATCCACAGCCCGATCATGGCGATGAGGAGGGAGAGCGGAATGGAGATGGCGGTGATGATCGTCGCCCGCACCGAGAGCAGGAAGACGAGGATGACGAGGACCGCGAAGATGAGGCCCAGCCCACCCTCGTTGAGCAGGTCATGGATGGACTGCTCGATGAACGGTGCCTGGTCGAACGCGGAGACGAACTCCGTGTTGTCGCCCATCATCTTCTCGAGTTCGGGCAGCTTGTCGGCCACCGCGTGTGAGACGTCGACGGTGTTCGCGTCGGATTCCTTCATCACCGACACGGACAGCGAGGGCTGTCCGTTGGTGCGCGAGATCGATTCGACGGGCTCGTCGACGAGCTTGACGTCGGCGACGTCGGAGACCTGGATCGGTCCGTCCTTGCCGGAGATGACGAGGTCCTTGATCGCATCGATCGAGCGGATGCGCGTGCCGACCTCGACCGGGGCCGTACCGTCGGCGCCCTTGAGCTCACCCGCCGAGGTGGGGACGCCGTTGGACTGGAGGATTCCGGCCACCTCGTCGAGGTTGGCTCCTTCGTCCTCGAGGTCGTCACGTCGGATGCTGATCTCGACCTGTTTGGTCTTCGCTCCGGCGATCTGCACCTGGGAGACGCCGTCGACCTTCTTCAGCTCCGGTTCGACCATGTCCTCGAGATTCGCGGCCAGCTGGTCTTCATCGGCGTCGGAGGTCACTGATAGTGCGAGCACCGGAATATCGTCGGTGCCCATCATCATGACGTTCGGTTCGACCCCGTCGGGCAGGGTCGGCTGCACTTGGGAGACGGCGCGCTGCAGGGCACGGACGACGTCATCGGAGTCGTCGCCGTACTTCGTGCCCACGGTGATCTGCGAACTGCCCGCCGAGGATGTCGAGGTCATGTCCTCGACTTCGGGCAGTGCGGTCAGCGCGCCTTCGAGGGGATCGGTGACTTCGGATTCGACGGCCTCAGGGGTCGCTCCCTCGTAGGAGGCGGTGACCGTGGCCTGCGGGTTGTCGAGGGATGGGAAGAGCTCTTGCTTGAGGGTTCCGGCTCCGATGACGCCGAAGATGACGGCGACGACGGAGATGAGCGCGATGAGCGCCCGGTTCTTCAAGCTCAGCCGGGTCAGGAAACTCACGGAGGGAGGACTTTCTTTGTCGTAGACAGGGCGACGACGCAGAACGCCGACAGAGCCATCCTAGTGAGTGTCCGCTGAGCCGCCCATGAGGAAAACCTGACTTCTCGGAATCAGAACCGGGGCGCGTCCAGCCGTTCCTGCGTCACTGAGTTGAGGCCGACTGCCTCGGTCGGGTCTCGCGGCCGAAGAACCACAGACCGGCGGCGATGATCCCGAGGACACCGGTGAGCCGGAACGCCCACGAGTAGTCGAAGTGGTCGACGACGGCTCCGGCGATGATCGGGCCGAGGATCGCTCCGCCGTCGAGGGCCATCTGGTAACGGGCGAGCACACGGCCGCCCTTGCGTTCGCGGCCGATGACATCGGCGACGGTGGCCTGCTGCGCGGGATTGGCCAGGCCGGATCCGACTCCGGCGATGACGGAGAAAGCGAAGAACAGCCAGATCGAGTCGATGTAGGCCAACGCCGCGGTCGTCACGCCGAGGACGAACAGACCCCATTGGATGAAGGGCTTGCGCCCGACGGTGTCGGCGAAGCGCCCCACGACCGTGACCGCCGAGGCATTGCCGATGGCGAACATGGTCAGAGCCAGTCCGGCGACGGCCGTATCGGCCTTGAGTGCCTGGATGGCGAAGAGCGGGTAGATGGCCACGCGGATGCCCATCGCCGACCAGCCTTGGACGAAAGCGGAGATGAGCGCGGAGCGGTAGGCCGAATCCTTCCAGGCTTCCCGGAAGGACATGACTTCCTGTTGCTCCTTGTCCTTCTCCGCCTCCAGGCGGGCACGCCCGGACTTCGTGGAGGAGCCGAATGAGGCGGTGGAGCCGAGGAAGACGCGGACGACGATGGCGGCGATGAGCAGACCGACGGCGTAGATGACGAACGGGATGCGCATCCCCCATCCGGCCATCGCACCGCCGAGGACGGGTCCGGCGATATTGCCGACGAGGAACGCTGTCGCATATGTCGAAGAGGCTTTCGCACGGGCGTCGATCGGGGCGAGCCGGACGATGAGCGCCATCGCGGAGACGCTGAACATCGTCGAGCCGATGCCGCCGAGCCCGCGGAAGATCAGCAGCTGCCAGTAGTTCTGGGCGAAGGCGACGGCCGCGGTGGAGGCGGCGACGATGAGGAGGCCGGTGATGTAGATGCGGCGTTCGCCGAAGGCATCGACGAGGCGGCCAGACGAGGGTGAGAACACGAACCGGAAGAACGCGAACGAGGAGACGACGATGGTTGCGGCCGTGACCCCGAAGTCGAAGCTCGCGGCGAACTGCGGCAGGACGGGAGCGATGATTCCGTAGCCCAGGGCGACGATGAAGGCCGCTGCCACGAGGACGTAGATCTCCTTGGGCAGGCGGCGCGTTTCCGGAGTCTCGGTGTCGGGTGTGCTCACAAGGTATCGAGGAACTGTTCGGGTGTCGGCAGGGGGCGGGTGCTCGTGGTCAGCCGCTGTCGGTAGCGTTCGGGAACGGCTCCGATGTAGAACCAGCCCATGAGCAGCTCGTGATCGGCAAGACGGTGGAGGCGACGCACCGGTTCGGTGTTCGTCAGGGTTCCCGACCGCCACATCACTCCCCAGCCTGCCTGCCACAGAGCGAGCTCGAGAAGGTGTCCGGCACCGGCGGCGGTGGCATGCTGCTCCCATTCGGGAACCTTGTCATGCTTGGCCGGTGAGGAGACGAGGGCGAGCAGGAGTTCGGCTCGCAGCGGCTTCGTGTTTGTCTCTCCCGGCTTGCGGACGACTCCGGCGGCTTCGTCGAGGGCATCGCCGAGGCGGAGCCGGTCGTCTCCGCGGATGATGAGGAAGCGCCAGGGGCGCAGGGACTTGTGATCGGCAACCGAGGAGATCGACCGGATGATCTCCAGCAGGTCAGAGTCGTTCGGGGTCTCCGGGTCGACCTTCGAGATCGACCGCCGTGTGCTCAGGGCGTGGAGAACGGGATCGGCGACGATGTCGATCGATGACGGCACCGAATAGTCGGGTCCGCGGCGGGTGGGCGTGATGGTCGCGGTGCTGCCCTTCGCCGAGGCGGCGGCATCCTCGGCGTGGTCAGCGCTGTGCTCGCTCTGCGCCGAGCGGGCGGTCTGGGCATCCTGCGCGGCGAGGTCCTTCGCCCAGGGGCCGGTGTTGCCGTCGAGGAAGTGGGCGCGCACGCGGTCTTTGGTCACTTCGCAGGCATCGCCGCCTGCGTCCTGGGACCGTTTGCGGGCCTTGTGTTTGGACTTCTTGCACTTGTCCTTCTTGTGGCTGCCCATCAGCTCACCCATTCGGCGAAGGCGGTGCGGGCCTTGCTGAGTTTCGGGTCGATGATGACGCGGCAGTAGCCGTTGCCCGGGTTCTGGGTGTAGAAGTCCTGGTGGACATCCTCGGCGGGATAGAACGTGCCGAGGGGTTCGAGGGTGGTCACGATCGGATCGTCGAAGAGGGACTGCGCGGATTCGATGGCTTCGGCGAAATGCTGCTTCTCGGTTTCATCGCGGTAGAACATGGCCGACCGGTACTGGGTGCCGACGTCGTAGCCCTGACGATTGAGGCTCGTGGGGTCGTGGCCGGTGAAGAACAGGCCGAGGATGACCTCTTCGGGGACGATGTCGGCGTCGAAGGTCACCTGCAGGGCTTCGGCGTGGCCGGTCATGCCGGAGCAGACCTCGCGGTAGCCGGGGTTGTCGGTGTGGCCGCCGGTGTAGCCGGAGATCACTTCTCTCACGCCGGTGGTCCGCTGGTAGACGGCGTCGAGGCACCAGAAGCAGCCGGCGCCGAGGGTGAGGGTACGAAGATCGCTCATGATTCGTATAACGATGACACGCGCAGGTTATTCCCGAGCTACCCCCGGTCGGCGGTCACGGCCGCTCTCGGTCGGAGCGGAAGATGTATTCGTCCGGGCGCGGCCATCGCTCCAGTGTGCGGACGGCATCCTCGACATCGCCATCGGCGATCTCGAAGCTCGAGGAATATCCGCCGTCTTCGTCGTGGAGGCTTCCCGGGTGCAGGGTGCCGGGTACGGATTCGCGCAGGGCCTCGGCCGAGAGCAGGTCTGTGAATGGTTCGTCGTCGACCTCGTTGAGATCCACACTGGTGAGACGTCCGTCGACGATGTCAAGGGTGAGTTCCAAGCCTCCGTTCGAGATGCCGGCGTGGTCGCCTGATCTGACGGTGCCGCCTTCGTCGGCGCTGCCGCCGGTGATTCCGGTGACCGGGTAGGTATGCCGGGCCGGTGCCGCGCTCGGGGTCGATTCGTCGGGTCGGACGTCGATCGAAGCGATGTCCTCGTCCTTGAGCAGCTGTTCGATCTGTTCGGGGTCGAGGACGACGGGTTCATCGCCTGAATACAAGGAATCGGGATAGGTGACCCACACGAAGAACTTCGCGGAAGCGAACTGTTCTCGGACTGCCTCGGCGCTGGCCTCCGAGTTCGGGTGCGGCAGAGACAACAGCGTATCGACCGATTCGCGGATATGGGCGGGAAGTTCGATCTCGAGCGGAGCATAATTGAGTTCCTCGACGTCGTCGGCCCATTTCTCGACCTTGTCGATGAGGACCGCTGTCACCGCGACGAGCCCGCCGTTGACGACGGCGTTGAGACCGCGGCCGACGCCGCTCGGAAGCTTCTCATCGACCTTCTCCGCCAGCCGCTCCGTCAGCGGCCAGAGCGCCCATGAGGCCGCTCCCGCTGCTGCCGCGGTGACCGCATTGAGGAACGCCGAGGACGTCACGCTCGCGTGCTCGTCCCACCAAGTATCCTGTCCGTCTTCGCCCTCGAAGGATTCGCGTTCGACGTCACCAGGCGCGGCGGCGTATCGCACCGGTCCGCTGTCTCTGCTGGTGAAGAGCTCGAGGAACTCATCGAGGCCGCTCGATCCACCGACTCGTCCGAGGAAGGCGCTCGACCCGGTCAGCCAGGTCAGTCCCGCATTGGCCAGGGCGGTTCCCGCTCTCAGGCTGCCCTGGTATTCGGCGGAGACGTCGCGGCGGCGCACCAGCGCGAGGGCGCCGGTGCCGAGTGCGGCAGCGGTGCGGACGGTTCGGTGATGACGAAGGGGGATGTCGGGAAGTCGCATGTCCTCATCGAAACATGCCCGCCTGTGACGCAGATGAGAGCGGTCAACAGTCTCGGCGGTATCCGGACCGGCGACCGCGGCGGAGGTTCACATCACCATGCCCGAAGGCAAGGAGAAGCCGAGTTCGGCGGCGGCCTTCTGCGTCGAGGGCTGGTGCCAGAACTTCGCCACGGATTCGTTCGTCGCCAGGGATCGCATCTCGGCTCTGTCGAGGAAGAGGATCCCGGACAGGTGGTCGGTCTCGTGGGCGACGATGCGCGCCGACCAGCCGGAGACCTCCTCGGCGATGGGGTCGCCCTGCAGGTCGATGCCCGTCAGCGCGATGTCGCGGGGACGGGCGACGACGGCCTGGTAGCCGGGGATCGACAGGCATCCTTCATAGAAGGCGACGTCGTCTGCGCCGGCGCGTTCGTATCCCGCGTTGAGGACGACTCGCAGCGGCATCGGCTCCCGTTGCCGGACCTTCGCGACTTCGGGATCGCGGGCGCCGGGATCCTCGGCGACGAACATCGACAAGGCAATGCCCACTTGCGGGGCGGCGAGGCCCACTCCGGGGGCTGCGAGCATGGTTGCTCGCATCACCTCGGCGAGCTTCTCAAGCTCGGCATCGTCGACCTGCCCGTCGAAGGGGCGGGTGTCGGTGCGCAGGACGGGGTCACCGGCCTCGACGATGGGAACGGTCCCATCTCCCGCCTCGGCGGCGGTGAGGACGGCCCGGATCTGGTCGGCGATCAGCGCATCGGCTGCGTGCACGGAACGATTTCCTCAGCTCGCGCGGGCGACGATGAGTTCGGCGTGCTTGAGCAGCGGGGCGTCGATCATCTTGCCTTCGAAGGAGAATGCGCCTTTCTCCGTCTTCGCCAGGTCGAGAACGGACTGCGCCCATGTCAGCTGTTCGTCGCTGGGACGGAAGGCGTCGCGGACGACGGGCACGTGGTTGGGGTGGATGGAGACCTTACCGGAGAAGCCCGACTGCACGGCGTCCTCGGCTTCGGCGGCGAGGCCCTCGAGGTTCGGAATGTCCGCCCAGATCGAGTCGAGGGCGAACTTGCGGTGGGCCCGGGCGGCGAGCAGGGTCTGGCTGCGCACATGCTTGGCCACGTCCCGGTAGCCGCCGTCATCCTTGCGTGAAGAGCCTCCGCCGAGGTCGGCGATGAGGTCCTCGGATCCCCACATCAGCGCGTAGACGTTCGGGGCGGCGGCGATCTCGGCGACGTTGACGGCGCCGAGCGCGGTTTCGATGAGCGCGATGACCTGGAAGCCGGAGAGGATCGACAGATCCGCTGCGAGTTCTGCCTTCGGCAGCATCACGGCCGTGTAGTCGGTGCGTGCGAGCATCTTGAGGTCCTCGCCGAGGTGGCCCGAATCGTGGGAGTTCACCCGCACGACCGTGCGGCTGGGGTCGAGGGGGAAGTCGACGATGGACTCCCGCGCGGCGGCTTTGTCGGCCTCGTTGACGGCGTCCTCGAGGTCGAGGATGACGATATCCGAGCGTTCGGCAGCTTTCGTGTATCGGTCGGGGCGGTCGCCGGGGACGAAGAGCCAGGCGGGTTTGAACTCGAGTGCCATGGGGGTGCTCACTCTCCGGTTTCGGTCTGGTCGGCGGCATCCGCGGCGGACTTCGCAGCTGCGGATTCGTGGCTGGAGTCGAACATCATCGCCTGGCGCACGGCCTTCGCGACGAGCTTGCCGTCCTGGTTGTAGCCGCGGTGTTCGAAGGTGACGATGCCCTGGCCGGGACGCGACTTCGAATTGCGCTTGTCGAGGATCGTCGTCTCCGCGTAGAGGGTGTCACCGTGGAACATCGGGGCCGGGAAGCTGACCTCGGAGAAGCCGAGGTTTCCGACCGTCGTGCCCTGGGTGAGTTGGGATACGGACAGGCCGATGAGGGTGGCGAGGGTGAACATCGAGTTCACGAGACGCTCGCCGAAGGGTTCGGTGGCCGACCATGCGGCATCGAGGTGCAGGGCCTGGGTATTCATGGACACGGCCGTGAACAGGGTGTTGTCCGCCTCGGTGATGGTGCGGCCCGGTGCGTGCTTATAGGTGGCGCCGACTTCCATCTCGTCCAGCCACAGACCTCGTTGTGCAATGACCTTGTCACTCATGTAACGCTCCTCACTCGTCGTGATTTGAGTTTATCGCCATTCACCGGAGCCCTGCGACCCGGGGGTCGGTAGGATCGAGCCCATCATGGCCATCACACGAACGCTCTTCGTCGTCACCCATCCCGAGTCACGACATCACCTCGAGTCGCGGGTCGGAGGGTGGCACGATTCCGAACTCACCGCCCGTGGTGAATTCCAAGCCGATCGCATCGCCGCCGCGCTGCGGTCACGGGTCCCGGCGGCCGCCTCGGTGCAGGTGTTCACCTCCGATCTCCGGAGGGCCCGCACAACCGCCGCGATCATCGCCGATCGGCTCGACAGTCGAGTGGTCGACCGCCCGGGCCTGCGCGAGAAGTCGTACGGAGTCGCGGAAGGGCGGGAGCAGTCCTGGCTGGACGAGCGGTTCGTCTTCCCGCCCGTGCCGGATGATGCCTTCGACCATGCGGCGCGGCTCGATCATGTCGAAGGCATCGACGGGGCGGAGACGCGGCGTGAGGCCGGGGCTCGGATCTACACCGCCGTCGACGAGATCCTCGCACAGCAGACCTCGCACCAGGTGGTCGTCACGCACGGCTTCGCCCACACGTTCGTCATCGGTCGGTGGCTCGAGCTGCCTCTCGAGGCGATGGGCCGGGCGACGTTCGCGGCACGATCAGGGTGCATCACAGAACTGGTCGAGGACAATCTGTTCGGCAATCGGACCCTGCAATCGCTGGCGGCGGTGGACCACCTCGGCGATGCCTGAGGTGGTCCACCGCTGTGAGAGCAGAGGGCATTTGCCTGCTCTTAGTGAGATGGCCGCCTGATCGGCTGTGCACCGGTCAGGCGCTCAGCTCGGTATCGAGTTCGCTGAAAGCCGATGACCATCCGTCGTACACGCTCTCGTCCGAACCCGAGTCGCCCGGCAGGCCGGTCAGCGTGAAGGTCATGCGAGTGCGGCCGGCGTCGAGCTCATCGAGTTCAATGCTCACGCGCGGGCCTCGTCGACCTCGCCGGGACTCCCCCACGTGAAATCGAGGCGGTCGGGTTCGTCGATGCGGAGGTACTTCCCGGCGGTCGGGAACTCCTGTCCCGTGTCGGGGATGCGCATCGTATAGGTGTACTCGCCTCCGACGCGCAGGTCGACGGAGACGGATTCGCGTGGGGTCACCAGCGTTTCGGGGTGGAACCAGCGGGCCATCACGTCCGGATTCGTCCATGCTTCCCAGACGCGGGCGCGCGGTGCGGCGAATTCGCGGACGATGGTGAAGCCGGGCTCCTCCGCCTGCGCGCTGTTCGAGTCGGTGGCTGTGCGGTCTGTGTTGATTGTGTTGTCTGTGTTCTCGGCGTTCATCGCTGTTCTCCTCCTTGAGTCGTGCATGATGCTTAAGTCGTTCATGATGTCTGCGTGATTCGCTTCGTCGTTTTGTCGATGTCAGGTCCGCGGTTCACTCCGCGGTCGGCGGATCGGTCGTTGCAGGGTCGGTGGGCACCTCCTCGGCGAGGATGCGATCGAGGTTGTCGAAGCGCTGCTGCCATTCATCGTGGGCCGACTGCAGCCAGACGGTCGCCTCGGTGAGTGCGTCGGCGTTGAGTGCGACGATGCGCTGCTGTGCGGATTTCGACCGCGTGATGAGGCCTGCAGTCTCGAGCACCTTGAGGTGCTGGGAGACCGCGGACCGGCTGATCGGCAACGGCTCCGCAAGCTCACCTGCGCTTTTGTCTCCCGAGCGCAGCCGATCGATGATCGCCCGACGAGTCGGGTCGGCCAGCGCTGCGAAGACGAGATCCATACTCATTTAAGCATCCCTTTAATTAAGTGATTACTACAATACACTTCTCTGACGTCCCATCAAGGGGCGCGCATCATCGGATCGGACTTCTCAGCACACTTGCGCCCAACCCGACTAGGCTGGAAGCAGCCGCTTCGGCCCACCCCGAGCTCGAGGAGAGACATGGATCGCGATTCGATCGACTGCTGGCTGACCGATATGGACGGCGTCCTGGTCAAGGAGAACAATCCGCTGCCGGGTGCCGCGGAGCTGCTCGCCCAGTGGCGTCAGGCTGACATCCCCTACCTGGTGCTGACGAACAACTCCATCTACACCGCGCGTGACCTCTCCGCCCGGCTGCGCTCGAACGGACTCGACGTCCCCGAGTCGAACATCTGGACCTCGGCGATGGCCACCGCGGATTTCCTGTCCAATCAGGTCGAGCACGGCACGGCCTATGTCGTCGGCGAGGCGGGACTGACCACGGCGATCCACGAGGCCGGGTTCGTCATGACCGAACACGACCCGGACTTCGTCGTCGTCGGCGAGACCCACTCCTATTCGTTCGAGGCGATCACGAAGGCGATCCGCCTCATCGATGCCGGCTCCCGCTTCATCGTCACGAACCCGGACGCCACCGGCCCCAGCCCCGAGGGCGTCCTGCCGGCCACCGGCGCCATCGCCGCACTCATCACGAAGGCGACGAACCGCGAGCCCTACGTCGTGGGCAAGCCGAACCCGATGATGTTCCGCTCGGCCCTGAATCAGATCGGCGCGCATTCGATGAGCACAGCGATGATCGGCGATCGCATGGACACCGACATCATCGCCGGGATGGAAGCGGGCATGCACACGGTCCTCGTGCTGTCGGGAATCTCCACCGCCGAGGATGTCCGCCGCTTCCCGTTCCGACCCAACGAGATCGTCAACGGAGTCCACGAGCTGCTCGATGTACCGCTGGAGAATCGCGGAGAACTCGGCCCTGACACCACCGGCTCCGCCTGAGGCGGCCCCGCACCTGCGGCGCCGGACAGACAGCCTCCCAGCGGCGAGAGGCTGGCGCCTGCAGCCTCCACCTGGCGACACACGGGTTGAGGCACACGTCGATTCGCCGAAAAACGGGCTGAGTGTCGAAACACGGGTGCGCGCAACCTCCCTCAACCGAGAAACGGGCTGAGTGTCGAGACACGGGTGTGCCCACGCGTTTTTCGACACTCAGCCCGTTTCTCGATGAAGCTGCCTCAGCGATCGCTCCGCGGCCCGCGGCCGCCCCAGCACAGGAGAGCACCCACGCCAGACTCCCCGGAACCCGATCACCCAATGCTGAATATGCGGTTTGATGCCATTTGATCTTTTTTCATTGCATTTATTGCGCATTTGGTTCATGCTTGATGAATGTTCCAAGTGCTGACGACGCGGCAGCTCCGTGAACTCGGTATGACCCGCAAACAGATGGCCGAAGCGGAACGATGCTGCCTGCGCAGAGTCAGGAAGGGCCACTTCGTGATCCGCAGGGCCTGTGACGATGACCATCACGGACCCATCCGCGGTCTTTCTACGGATCACGACACTTCGTTCCCGACTGTTTTCGGAGATCTGCGAGACGAAGCCGAGGAACTGCGGGTCCAGATCGCATGCCGCCTCGATTCTCTTCGGCCGGGAGATGTGTTCTCTCATGTATCGGCTGCGCTCATCCACCGTCTCGACCCGGCCTTGATCGAATCGTCGAAAGTCGAAATCTCCAGGGACTCCCCTACCCGCAACTACGATGACGTGCTGATGTACTCGCGAAGACTTCCACCGGAAGAGATCTCATCCGAGTTCGCTTATCCGGTCACTACTCTGCCAAGGACCTTGGCCGATGTTGCCCTTGACCGTTCGCTCGAGGTTTCCGTGCCGCTCATCTCTCAAGCGCTCCGTGCGGGACAGGTCGACCGGTCGGACATCACAGAGCGGCTGGTGAAAGGGAAGCGGGGACGCAGAAGAGCCCTATTGGCTGTCGAGCTCTCGAGTGCTGAATATGAATCCCCTGCCGAGGCGGTATGTGCGGTGAAATTCCACCGGTTCGGAATCACTGGGATGGTCCCGCAGGTCGAGACCGTCACAGAGTCAGGCAGATTCATCGGCCGAAATGACTTTCGGCACAAGTGTGCAGCCGTCGCAGTGGAAGTCCATGGTGTCGGCAAGTTCTACCTCAGCCCTGACGGTCCCGATGAAGCGTCCAAAACGAGCCATCAGCGCAATATGGATCTGCTCAATGCAGGCTTCACCGTCTTCAACCTGAGCTTCGGAGACCTCTTCAGGCCCCGTATTTTCGCCGCGATCAAGCGAGCTATCGAGACCGCGAACCAGCGAAAGACGGGCTGAGCGTCGAGACACGGGGGTGCCCACGCGTTTCTCGACGTTGAGCCCGTTTCTCGGTGAAGCAGCCTTGCCGCAACCCGTTTCTCGACACTCAGCCCGTTTCTCGATGTGTCAGTACACTGCACCCGAGCGCTTCAACAGCCCGTACATCGGAGAGCATCGGGGCGAGAGGAGGTCTCGCTACGAGTCAGGCGCCTCGAGCGCCCCGCGCTGCACCGCCCGCGCCGCAATGCGAGCGCCTGCCCCTCACCGCAGAACCCGCACCCGCCGCACACGCGGCCCCAGCTGCCCGGCTACTGGAGCGAAGAGGTCAGGCGCATGACGGACTCCATATACCGGCGGGACCACGGCCGCTTCTCCCATTCCTCCAGGGTGAGTTCGCGGCTGACGTCCTGGTAGCCGGCGACGACGTCGACGATGTCATCGACCAAGTCCCCGCCGGTGGTCAGCAAGCTGATCTCGTAGTTGAGGCCGAAGGAGCGCATGTCCATGTTCGATGAGCCCATCACGGCGTAGATGTCGTCGACGATGAAGCACTTCGTGTGGAGCACAGCGGGTTTCGGATACAGGAAGATCCGCACCCCCGCTTCGAGCAGCGACCGGTAGTACGACGATTGGGCCCGGTCGACCATGTATTGGTCGGCCTGCTCGCTGACGTAGAGCTCCACGTCGACTCCGCGCCGGGCCGCGGTCTCCACTGCGGCCAGCAGCGATTCGTCGGGCACGAAGTAGGGGCTGACGATGGCCAGACGCTTCTGCGCCAGATACATCATCGAGGTGAAGACCTTGAGGTTCGGCGAAGTCGTGAATCCGGGGCCGGAGGGAATCAGCTGCATGGCGCTCGTCGCTCCGCCGACTTCGGGTTCGTTGCCGTCCCGTTCGTAGGGGCGGATGCCCAGCGCCTGCCCCGATTCGGAGTACCAGTCGGTGGAGAACGCCGCTTCGATCGCTGCGACGATGGGCCCGGAGAGCTCGACCATGATGTCGTGCCAGTTCCGGCCGATCTGCGAGTTCTTCCTGTTGAGGTAGCTCGAGTCGATCATGTTCTGCGAACCCATCATCGCCTGTTTGCCGTCGATGACGAGCAGCTTGCGGTGGTTGCGCAGATCGATGCGCCGGGCCTTGCCCCGCCACGGAATGAACGGCAGCATCAGGTGCCATTCGATTCCCGCGGCGTTGAGGCGCTTGCCCAGCCGATGGAATCCCGGATACTTCCTCGACCCGATGTGGTCGAAGAGTACGCGGACTTCCACACCGCGCGCCGAGGCCCGTTCGAGTGCCCGGAAGAACACGTCGGTCGTCTTGTCCCAGGCCATGATGTAGATCTCGACGTGGACGTACTCGTGGGCCTCATCGACGAGTTCGGCCATGCGCTCGATCGAGGCTTCGTAGTCCGAGATCACCCCGTGGCTGTCGCCGGTGACCATCGGCAGCGCGGTCAGCGCCCGCCCCAACTGGGCGACGGAGACGAATTCCGGCGCGGCGTCCAGCGATGGAGGCACATCCGGCAGATCATCGGCGCCTTCGTGCAGGAGTTCGTTCGCTTCAGCCTGGATCCGTGCGCGGCGCTGATTGATATAGGGGCTGCCGAGCATGAGGAATGCGGGAATGCCGATGATCGGCACGAACAGGATGAGCAGCAGCCACGCCGATGACGATGACGGGCGACGGTTCTCCGGCACCACACCGACCGCGATGATCTTCACGATGTATTCGATGACGATCCAGGTCGTCGTCGCCACCGATGCCACCATGCTGAGATCCATCTGCTCCCACTTCCCTTCGGTCGCCGTCTCACCTCGGTGATATCGGACCAGAATATCGCCCGCCGAGGCGGCCCTGCACGTCCGTACTGATGTGCGGCGCCGCCTCGGCGGGCGATGTCGGCATGGGTGACCGACGGAAGGTCGGCACCCACACTCAAGTCAGGATGTGAACTGAGCTCAGAGTCCGAGTTCGCGGGCGATGAGCATGAGCTGGACCTCGGTGGTGCCTTCGCCGACTTCGAGGATCTTCGAGTCGCGGTAGTGGCGGGCGACGAGGTATTCGTTCATGAAGCCGTAGCCGCCGTGGATCTGGGTGGCGTCGCGCGCGTTGTCCATGGCCGCTTCGCCGGCGATCATCTTCGCGATGGCGGCTTCCTTCTTGAACGGCAGTCCGGCGAGCATCCGCGAGGCCGCGAGGTAGTACGCCGACCGGGCGGCGACGACGCGGGCCTCCATACGGGCGATCTTGAAGGAGATGCCCTGGAAGTCGGCGATCGGCTTGCCGAAGGCCTGGCGCTCCTTCGCGTACTTCACGGATTCGTCGACACAGCCCTGGGCGGCACCGACGGACAGGGCGCCGACGGCGATGCGGCCCTCGTCGAGGATGCGCAGGAAGTTCGCGTATCCGCGGCCGCGTTCGCCGAGGAGGTTCTCTTCGGGCACCTGCACGTTGTCGAAGGTGAGCGGGTGCGTGTCCGAGGAGTTCCAGCCGACCTTGTCATAGGCCGGTTCGGCGGTGAAGCCGGGGGTGCCGGTCGGGATCATGATCGTCGAGATCTCAGGCACTTCGCGGCCCGACTTCGACGTTCGGGTTCCGGTCACGGCGGTGGCGGTGACCAGGCGGGTGATGTCGGTGCCGGAGTTCGTGATGAAGCACTTGCTGCCGTTGATCGTCCAAGTCCCGCCCGCCAGCGTGGCCTTGGTCCGGGTGCCGCCGGCATCCGATCCGGCCTCGGGTTCGGTCAGGCCGAAGGCGGCCAGGCCCGAGGCGTCGGTGAGCTTCGGCAGCCATTCCTTCTTCTGCTCTTCGGTGCCGAAGCGGTAGATCGGCATCGCTCCGAGCGAGACCCCGGCCTCGAGCGTGATCGCCAGGGACTGGTTGACCCGGCCGAGTTCTTCGATGGCCAGGCACAGGGCGAAGTAGTCGCCGCCCATGCCGCCGTACTCTTCGTCGAAGGGCAGGCCGAAGAGTCCCATCTCGCCCATCTTCGCAACGAGGTCGTAGGGGAACTCGTGCTTGGCGTCGAGTTCGGCCGAGACAGGTGCGACCTCTTCGTCGGCGAACTTCGCGACGCCCTGGCGCAGGTCTTCGTATTCTTCGGGCAGCGTGCCCGGAACAAAGGTTTCCATTGTTTCCTCCCCGCTTGTGGCGTGGTTGTGGCGTGGTTGTGGTGTGAGTGGCTGGTGACTATTCGGTGGCCTCGGCTGCGGCTTCGTCGACGACGGTGGCGAGCACCTCGTCGAGTGCGACCTGGGCGCCTGCGACGGCGACGACGTTGACGATTCCGGCGGCGGGTGCGGTGAGCACGTGTTCCATCTTCATCGCCTCGACGACGACGATCGGATCGCCCTGTTCCACTGAGTCCCCGGTCTCGACCTTGATGTCGACGACGGATCCGGGCATCGGTGCAAGCACCTCAGCGCCCTCGAGTCCCGGCGTCAGCGACGAGTCCGCCAACGGTCGGGGGAAGACGTGGATTCCGGAGTCGGTGCTCACCCAGATGCTGCGGTCACGGGCGTCGGAGAAGATCCGGGCGGTGTGCTGGATCCCGTCGAGCGTGACGTGCCACAGACCGTCGGCATCGACGTCGACGGCTCCTGCACGGACGTCGACCTCGCTGCTCTGCCCGCCGCCGGCCAGGGTGACCGTGGGACGGAAGTCCGGACGCGAGATGCGCCAGGCGCTCGGTCCGGCCCACACCGAGGCGGTCGGCCGATTCGCTGAGAGCTCGGCGGCCGTGACCGGCCCGGTCAGGGTCGTGCCTGCCGCTCCCCCGGTGACCGTGACGGCTGCCGCCGCCAGCTGCGCGTGGAGCTCACCGGCGGGGTGCGCCAGCTGCTCCTCGCTGAGGTTGTCGATGAGTGAGGTGTCGAGGTCACCCGCGACGACCTCGGGCAGGCTCATGAGGGTGCGCAGGAAGTCGATGTTCGTCACGATTCCCGGCACCGCAGAGGCGGCGAGCGCCGAATCGAGGCGGGCGATGGCCTGGGCACGGTCATCGGCGCGGACGATGAGCTTCGCGATCATCGGGTCGTAGTCCGAGGCGATGGTCTGCCCGGCTTCGAGTCCGGCGTCGACGCGAATGCCCTCCCCCTGCGGGAAGACGACGTCGAGGGCACGACCGCCGGTGGGCAGGAATCCGCGCGAGGGATCCTCGGCGTAGATGCGGGCCTCGATGGAGTGCCCCGTCAACGTGGTGTCGTCCTGGGTCAGCGGCAGCGGTGCACCGGTGCCGACGAGCAGCTGGAGTTCGACGAGATCGACCCCGGTGACCTCCTCGGTGACGGGATGTTCGACCTGCAGACGGGTGTTCATCTCCATGAAGAAGAACTCGTCAGGGCGGTCGGCGCCGACGATGAACTCGACGGTTCCGGCGCCGACGTAGCCGACGGACTTCGCGGTCTCGCAGGCGGCCTGACCGATCCGTGCTCGGGTCGCCTCGTCGAGGAGTGCGGACGGGGCCTCCTCGATGACCTTCTGATGGCGACGCTGCAGGGAGCATTCGCGTTCGCCGAGGTGGATGACGTTGCCGTGCGCATCGGCCATGATCTGGACTTCGATATGGCGCGGGGTGGCGACGAGGCGTTCGAGGAACAGGGTGTCGTCGCCGAAGGAGCTCGCGGCTTCACGGCGGGCGGTCTTCAGCGACTCCGCCAGCTTCTCGGGTTCGAAGACCGCGTGCATGCCCTTGCCTCCGCCGCCGGCGGAGGGCTTGATGAGCACGGGGAAGCCGATGTCGTCCGAGGCAGCGATGAGGGCCTCGTCGCTCATCGCGGCGTCCTTCGTACCGGGAACGAGAGGCACACCGCGCGAGGACACCGCCTGCTTCGCGGTGATCTTGTCACCCATCGTCCGGATCGCGTCGGCTCCGGGGCCGAGGAATACGATTCCGGCATCGGCGCAGGCGGCGGAGAACTCGGCGTTCTCCGACAGGAACCCGTAGCCGGGGTGGATGGCTTCGGCTCCCGTGGCCTGAGCAGCGGCGATGA
Organism: Brevibacterium pigmentatum; assembly: GCF_011617465.1. Lineage (NCBI taxonomy): Bacteria > Bacillati > Actinomycetota > Actinomycetes > Micrococcales > Brevibacteriaceae > Brevibacterium > Brevibacterium pigmentatum. Next base: position 989,370 of record NZ_CP050153.1, on the reverse strand, counting down.
CCTTGTCGATGCGCAGGTAGGACTCGGAGGCGGCGGCCGGACCCAGGTGGACCGCTGTGTCCGCGGCTTTGACGTGGGCGGCGTGGGCGTCGGCATCGGAGTAGACGGCGACGGTGCGGATGCCGAGACGGCGGCAGGTGCGGATGACGCGCAGGGCGATCTCGCCGCGGTTGGCGATGAGGACGGTTGTGAACATAGTGGATGTCGTCATGGAGGGGCTCACATTCTGAAGACGCCGTAACCGCTGGCATTCAGCGGGCGTTCCATCGGTCCGAAGCGGGCGAGTTCGAGGGCCATGGCCAGCACCTGGCGGGTGTCACCGGGTTCGATGATTCCGTCATCCCACAGACGTGCCGTCGAGTAATACGGGTTGCCCTGGGCTTCGTACTGGTCGCGGATGGGCTGTTTGAAGGTGTCTTCGTCCTCCGTGCTCCATTCTTCTCCGCGCGCCTCGAGCTGGTCGCGCCTGACGGTGGAGAGCACGCTGGCGGCCTGTTCGCCGCCCATCACGGAGATGCGGGCATTGGGCCACATCCACAGGAACCGCGGGGAGTACGCGCGGCCGCACATCGAGTAGTTTCCGGCACCGAAGGAACCGCCGATGACGACGGTGAACTTGGGCACGCGGGCGGTGGCGACGGCGTTGACCATCTTCGCTCCGTGCTTGGCGATGCCGCCGGCTTCGTAGTCGCGGCCGACCATGAAGCCGGAGATGTTCTGCAGGAACACCAAAGGCACGCTGCGCTGGTCGCAGAGTTCGATGAAGTGGGCGCCCTTCTGCGCGGATTCGCCGAAGAGGATGCCGTTGTTGGCGATGATGCCGACGGGGTGTCCGTCGAGGTGAGCGAATCCGGTGACGAGGCTCGTGCCGTATTCGGCTTTGAACTCGTGGAACTCGGATCCGTCGACGAGGCGGGCGATGACTTCGCGGACGTCATACGGTGTGCGTGAGTCCACGGGCACCACGGAGGTCAGTTCGTCCGGGGAGTGCGCGGGCAGGCGGGGTTCGATGACGTCCCAGTTCGCATTACCCTTCGGCCCGAGGGTGGAGACGATGTCGCGCATGATCTCCAGCGCGTGGGGGTCATTGGCTGCGAGGTGGTCGGTGACGCCGGAGACGCGGGAGTGCAGCGCTCCGCCGCCGAGCTCTTCGGCGGTGACTTCCTCACCCGTGGCGGCTTTGACCAGGGGCGGGCCGCCGAGGAAGATCGTCCCCTGCTCGGAGACGATGATCGATTCATCGGCCATGGCCGGGACGTAGGCGCCGCCGGCGGTGCAGGAGCCCATGACTGCGGCCAGCTGTGGGATGCCGGCCGCCGAGAGTGTGGCCTGGTTGTAGAAGATGCGGCCGAAGTGCTCTCGGTCGGGGAACACGTCGTCCTGGTTCGGCAGGTTCGCCCCACCGGAGTCGACGAGGTAGATGCACGGGAGGTCGTTCTCTTTGGCGACTTCCTGAGCGCGCAGGTGCTTCTTCACCGTCACCGGGTAGTAGGTGCCGCCCTTGACGGTGGCGTCGTTGGCCACGATCACGCATTCGCGTCCGGCGACCCGACCGATGCCGGTGATGATTCCGGCTCCCGGGCTGGCGTCGTCGTACATGCCGTTGGCGGCCAGCGGAGAGAGCTCGAGGAAGGGAGTGCCGGGGTCGAGGAGATGTTCGACACGGTCACGGGGCAGCAGCTTTCCGCGATCGATATGGCGCTGTCTCGACTTCTCGGAACCGCCGCGGGCCGTTGCCGCGATGCGCTCCCGGAGTTCAGCGATGAGTTCGGCGTGGGCCTCGGAGTTGACCTGCCCCGTCGCCGGACTGACCGCAGTTCCCACTGCTCTCATTCCATCCTCATTTCAGTTAATAACTCTTAACTGACTGCTATGATACTGGTCACAAGCAGAACTGACAACGCACGAGTTCGACCCCACCGACGACTTCCGTAGCGGTGGAGATGAGGCTGAGGGAAGGAGGCCGCATGTCGAGTCCGGACACGGCCAGACCGACGGCGCGGGCAGCGGCGAAGGCGGCCCGACGCAAGCAGCTGCTCGCGGTCGCGAAGACGCTCTATGCCCGTCACGGCTTCCACGGGGTGCGCCTCGACGACCTGGGCAAGGGTGCGGGAATCTCGGCACCGGCGGTCTATCGGCACTTCTCGTCGAAGGAGGCCGTGCTCGAAGAGCTGCTCGTCGGCATCTCCGCCTATCTGCAGTCCGGGGGCGAGGAGATCGTCTCCGCCAGCTGGGACACCACCTCGGGGATCTCCCCCGCCGAGGCGGCCCGGACCCTGCGTCGTCTCATCGACTTCCACGTCGACTTCGCCATGAGCGAGCCCGAGCTCATCCGCATCCAGGACCGCGACCTCGATGCACTGCCGAACGAATCGCGGCGGGCCGTGCGCCGTCTGCAGCGCGCCTATGTCAGCCGGTGGGCAGAGGTCGTCGAAGCCGCGCATCCGGCGTGGACGCTGGAGACGGCCACGGTGCGCGTGCACGCGACGTTCGGGATGATGAATTCGACCCCGCACCAGGCTCGCCGCTCCAGCGCCGAGGTGGTCGGGGTCGAATTGCGCGCCGCCGCAGCCGCGGCGCTGGGGCTCGACTGAACCTGATTGGATCAGCTGAGCCCCGCCTCGGCGATATCTCGATCACAGAGGACGGTCGCTGCGTCGGTCAGGGGACGACGACGAGTTTGCCGCGCACGTGGCCAGCGGCGCTGTCCTTGAACGCCTCGGGCACTTCGTCGAGACCAAAGGTTCCGGCAACCTCGACGGTCAGCTTGCCTTCGTCGACGAGGAGGCCGAGCCGGGCGGTCTCGGACCCGTCGGGCCGCACCCAGATATAGCGTCCGCCGTGTTCGGCGACGCTGGGATCGGCCACCGAGGCGTGCGCCCCGCCCTCGGCGAGCACGGCCAGGGTGTCGTCGAGGACTCCCCCGACGAAGTCCGCGACCCCGTCGACCTTGCCGTCGGCGACCTCGAGGACGCGCTCGACCAGACCGTTGCCGTAGGTCACGGGTTCGGCGCCGAGCCCACGCAGGTACTCGTGGTTGGCTTCAGAGGCGGTGCCGATGACGCGTGCTCCGGCGGCTCGGGCGATCTGCACGGCGAAGCTGCCCACTCCCCCGGATGCTCCGTGGATGAGCACGGTCCTGCCTTCCAGGTCACCGAGGGACTCGAGGGTGCGCAGAGCGGTGCCGCCGGCCAGCGGCAGACCGCCGGCCTGTTCCCAGCTGAGGCTCTTCGGCTTCGGAGCCACCGCATGGACCGGGACCGCAACCTTCTCTGCGAAGGTTCCTCCGCCCAGCACGTCCTTACGGGCATAGGCGACGACTTCGTCCCCGATGGAGAATTCCGGGGTGTCGAATCCGAGACCGACGACGACTCCGGCGACATCCCATCCCGGGGTGACGGGAAACTGTGTGGGCATGACCGGGTCGAGGTGACCGCCGACGAGCTTCCAATCCACCGGGTTGACCCCTGCGGCTCTGACTTCGATGAGCACTGAGGCCGGCGGCACCTTCGGGTCGGGCAGCTCCCGGACCGTGATGTCGTCGAAGTTCTCGGTGTAGGCGTCATAGACGGCGGCACGCATAGCAATGGCCTTCCGGTAGATGTCAGTGACACTGAGTCATCAGTGTGCCTGGACAACACCGGAAGGCCATCTGGCTATTCCGGAGGTCGGCCCGCCTCGGCGATCGTCGAGGTGGGGCCGACCTAGCTGACCTGCGACTTATTCGTAGGTCTCCCCGGTCTTCGCGCGCTCGACCAGCGAGGCCGGCGGGGTGAAGTGCTCTCCGTACTTCGCGGCCAGGTCGTTCGCCCGGTCGACGAAGCCCTGCAGTCCGCCTTCGTACTGGTTGACGTACTGGAGCACGCCGCCGGTCCACGCGGGGAATCCGATGCCGAAGATCGAACCGATGTTCGCGTCCGGCACCGAGGTGAGCACACCCTCGTCGAGGCATTTGATCGTTTCGATCGCCTCGGCGAAGAGCATCCGCTCCTGGAGGTCGGCGAAGGGCTGATCATTCGATCCCGATTCGTACTTCTCGCGCACACCCTGCCACAGCGTGGTGCGTTTGCCGTTCTCGTCGTAGTCGTAGAAGCCGGCGCCGTCCTTGCGTCCGGTCCGTCCCTGCTCGACCATCCAGTCGAAGACGGCTTCGGAGGGGTGGGCTATCCAGGTGCCGCCCGCGGCCTCGACCGCGTCGCGGGTCTCCTGGTTGATCTTCTGCGACAGGGTCAGCGTCAGCTCGTCGAGCAGCTGCAGGGCACCCGTGGGGTACCCGGCCTGCAGGGCCGCCTGTTCCACGCTGGCCGGTTCCACTCCCTCGCCTACGGCGGCGACCGCCTCGGCGATGAAGGTGCCGATGACGCGGGAGGTGAAGAATCCGCGCGAGTCGTTGACGACGATCGGAGTCTTCCGGATCTGCTGCACGAGATCGAAGGTGCGCGCGAGGACCTCATCGGAGGTGTTCTCGCCGCAGATGATCTCGACCAGCGGCATCTTGTCAGCCGGCGAGAAGAAGTGGACGCCGATGAAGTCCTTGTCCCGGGTGACGCCCTTCGCCAGGTCGGTGATCGGCAGGGTCGAGGTGTTCGAACCGAGGACCGCATCAGGCTCGACGATGTCCTGGATCTCCTGGAACACCTTCTGCTTGAGATCGACGGACTCGAAGACCGCTTCGATGACGAAGTCGACACCGGCGAAATCCTCGGCCGAGGCGCTCGGGGTGATCCGGTCGAGGACAGCCTGCGACTTCGCCTCGGTGGTCTTGCCCTTGGCCAGGGCCGATTCCTCACGCTTGGCGGCGTAGGCCTTGCCCTTCTCCGCGTTGGCGAGCTCGACGTCCTTGAGGACGACCTCGATGCCCGACTTCGCAGCGCTGTAGGCGATCGCCGCCCCCATCATTCCGGCGCCGATCACGCCGAGCTTCTTTACCTGACGAGGTGTGACACCGTCAGGGCGCGAGCCGCCGGAGTTGATGTGGCCGAGGTCGAAGAAGAACGCCTTGATCATGTTCTTCGCCACCGGAGTGTGGGTGACGTTGACGAAGTAGCGGGATTCGACCGTCAGCGCGGTGTCGATGTCGACCAGTGCGCCTTCGACCGCAGCGGCGACCACGGCCCGGGGAGCCGGCATCGGCGCACCCTTGCCCTGCTTGCGCAGCAAGGATGGCAGTGCGGGAAGCATGGCTCCGATCTTCGGCGAGGACGGGGAGCCGCCGGGGATCTTGAAGCCCTTGACGTCCCACGGCTGTACGGCCTCGGGGTTGGCCTTGATCCAGGCCTTGGCCTTGGATTCGAGTTCGGCCGCGGGAGCGAGTTCGTCGATGAGGCCGAGTGCCTGGGCGTCGGCGGCCTTGAACTTCGTCGACGGCAGGATGGCTTTCTGCAGTGCGGTCTGGATGCCGAGCATGCGCACCGACCGGGCGACTCCGCCGCCTCCGGGCAGCAGGCCGAGGGAGACTTCGGGGAAGCCGAAGCGGGCGCTCGGGTTGTCGTCGGCGGCGATCCGGTGGTGAGCGGCCAGGGCGAGTTCGAGTCCGCCGCCCAGTGCCGCTCCGCCGAGGGCTGCGACAACGGGTTTGCCGAAGGTCTCGAGGCGACGCAGCACCTTCTTGAGGTGTTCGACGGTTTCGAACTCCTCTGCGGCGTTGGCCGGATCGGCCTCGCGCAGCTTGTTGAGGTTACCCCCGGCGAAGAAGGTCTTCTTCGGAGAAGTCAGCACGACACCGGTGATGTCATCGACGTTGGCTTCGAGCCATTCCACGGTCGCCTCGAGGGCGGCCGCGAAGTAGTCGTTCATGGTGTTGACCTTGGCACCGGGCTCGTCGATGACGACGGTGACGATGCCATCGGCATCGGTGTTGCGCTGGTAGTCGGCAGCTGTGGTTTCAGTGTTCGTCATGTCAGACCCTTTCGATGATCGTCGCGATGCCCATGCCTGCGCCGATGCACAGGGTGACGAGTCCACGCTTAAGGTCGCGGCGCTCGAGTTCGTCGAGGACAGTGCCCAGAATCATGGCGCCGGTGGCTCCCAGCGGGTGGCCCATGGCGATGGCTCCGCCGTTGACGTTGACCTTCTCGTGGGGAATGTTGAGATCCTTCATCCACTTGAGCACGACGGCGGCGAATGCCTCGTTGAGTTCGAACAGATCGATGTCATCGACGGTCATGCCGGCTTTGTCGAGGGCCTTCTTCGTCGCCGGAGTCGGACCGGTGAGCATGATGGTGGGTTCGGACCCAGTGACTGCGGTGGAGACGATCCGGGCGCGGGGCTTCATCCCCATCTTCTGACCGACTTCCTCGTCGCCGAGGATGACGAGCGCAGCTCCGTCGACGATTCCGGAGGAGTTCGCGGCAGTGTGGACGTGGTCGATGGCTTCGATCCAGTGGTACTTCTGCAGGGCCACCTCGTCGAATCCGGTCTGTGCGGCGAGCTTGGCGAAGGCTGGTGGCAGCTGAGACAGCGATTCGACGGTCGATCCGGGACGCATGTGCTCATCGCGGTCGAGAACGGTGATGCCGTTGATGTCCTTGACCGGGATGATCGAATTTTCGAAGAGGCTGTTCTCCCAGGCCGCGGCGGCTCGCTTCTGCGATTCGGCGGCGAAGGCGTCCACGTCTGCACGGCTGAAGCCCTCGGTGGTGGCGATGAGGTCGGCACCGATTCCCTGGGGCACGAAGTACGTGTCATAGTTCGTCGTCGGATCCTGTGCCCAGGCTCCGCCGTCGGATCCCAGCGGCACACGGGACATCGATTCGACGCCACCGGCGAGGACGAGGTTCTCGAATCCGGAGCCGACCTTCTGGGCGGCGATGTTGACGGCTTCGAGCCCGGAGGCGCAGAAGCGATTGACCTGAACGCCGGCGACGGACTCGTCGAGGCCGGCGGCGATCGCGGCGACACGGGCGATGTCGCTGCCCTGTTCGCCGACTGGAGAGACGACACCGAGGACGATGTCGTCGATCTGGGAGTCGTCGAGGTCCGGATTGCGCTCGCGTACGGCGTCGATGAGGCCGGTGACGAGATCGATGGGCTTGACGCTGTGCAGCGCCCCGCCGCGGTTCTTACCGCGTGGGGTGCGCACTGCGTCATAGATGAACGCTTCGCTCATGTGTTCCTCACAGTCTGGATGGAAGACCGACCACAAGATCTGATCGATCGTTCAGTAACATTCGCACGTCCCATTGTGCCCCGGTTTCGGGTGACGAGCAACACACGCACGAGCGCCGGCGCAAGCAGAGTGAATTGGTCGTACACTCGCACTTCCGCAACTTCCACAGTTGTCGAATATTCCGCGTTTCCTTTCGACGACAGACGTGATTATGATAAGTCGACGCATCAACTCGGAACCCTTGGAGAATCATGTCCTTGACCACCCCTGCCCGCACGAAGACGGGTTCGAAGCTCATGGCACTGACCCTTGCTGTCGGCCTGCTCGCCGGCCCCATCGCCGTCGACGCGGCACCCGCCGAAGCTGCGACGAAGAAGTGCGCAGTGAAGATGTCGAATTCGAAGCCCCGCCAGTACTCGAACACCTGGGTCAACGTCTCGAAGGTCGGGTCGAAGGCCAAGGTCGAGACCCTTGCCCACTACAAGACGACAAAGACGCCGAAGTGGGCAACTGCTTCCAAGAAGGGCAAAGCCTCGCTCAAGTACTACATCTCCGGCGCCACTCCCGGCAAAGCTGTCAAGGTGACTGTGACGGCTAAGAAGGGCAAGACGACGTGGAAGTGCTCGACGTCGTTCAAACCGGTGAAGAAGCGCTGACGGCTGACGATTCGCCTACAGGCCGAGGACGCAAGTAGAGACGTATTAGCCCCTCTCGATCCAGCATGTACGTTGGATCGGGGGGGTTATCGCTTGTCCGCACGCGATTCTGTCCGGTGTGCAATGCGCCAACTCGTGAGTCCGTCGCTTCTGAAGGATTCGCCAGAGATCTACCGCAGGCAGGATGTTCGGCGCTGAAGCCGGCGGCGCTTTTCCACCTGCCAGACAGTAACAATCGCGATGGCCTGCGCGAGCAGAAGGACCAGCATATAGGGTCCTCCAGCGCCGGCGCTGCGGTCCTGGCCAATGCCGCCGCCCTCGGCGAACAGGGCACCGATGCCGTAGGCGAACACATTGTTCATAACGTGGAAGGCGATCGGCGCTTCGAGACCACGGCTCAGCACAGCCATGACCGCGGTGCTCGCGCCGAGGCCCAGGTAGTTCAGGATCATCCACGGATCCAGGCTGGTGTGGACGACGGCGAAAAGCACACTCGAACCGGTGATTCCGATCATGAGCGCCGGACGCGCGGCACGGACCCAGGACGCGTAGGAGGCGGTGAGGACGCCACGGAAGGCGACTTCCTCAGCCGCAGCCTGCAATGGCGTGGTCAGCACCAGCACCACCAGCAGCGCGATGGTTGTGCCGGAGACAGCGAAAAGCGAGAGCGGTGAGGGGTGGATCAGCTGGACCGCCGCATTGGCGAGGATCATGAGCACGGCGAACAGGCCGGCGTACACCCCCAGCTGACGCCACCGGAAAACCCGTCCCACGCTCAACGCGGATCGCCACGAAACCTGCCCTGCCTTCGTGAGAACGAGGAGCGCCAGCGGGGCCACGAGGATGGTCGAGAGATTGATCGTCAGGAAGGTCAAAGGTGTCAGCGAGGCGTCATCGGGATCTTTGTCGAGCAGACCGAGCTCGGTGAGGGCGGCGATGCCTCCCAATATCAGCTGGAGGCCGTAAACCGCCGCGACGACGACGATTGTCAAGACCAAGGGGACCCACCACCTCATCGACAAGTGCGCGCCGAAAGGACGTGTTGCGTCGACGGACGGGGAGGTGCTCGAGGGTTCGTTAAGGGTCGAGTCAGGCGAGGCGGTCATGGTGGTCCCCCTTAGGACGGTGCGAGTCGGACGAGACAGGGCCTTCGGTCGGGGCGATGGCGAAGCGTCGCCGGTTGGTGCCGAACAGCAGCCCGGTCGAGCCGCTCAGAGCCGCGATGACTATCTCATCGGTGATGGCGAGTTGCTTCTCGAACTCGTGCTGATCGGAGTTGGTCATGTGAGAGGTCCTACGCGAAGGCGCGTATGTTCACCACCATCGGAACCCGTGCCCCGGGGGCACAGTCAAGACCGTGCTTCCAATCCCCTCCCCCATCCACGAGTATGGAGGTATGTCTGTTCGCCCTGGTGCCCGTTGATGGCTTGGAGCATGCGCCAACTCGCGGGCCTCGCCGACACCACGGTGAAAGCGATCCGGCATTACCACGCGACCGATTTGCTCGAAGAGCCCGCACGCGCGGCCAACGGCTACAAGCAGTACGGCACTGCCCACCTGGTGCGGCTGCTGCAGATCAAACAGCTTCGGGAGCTGGGGATGTCGACGGCAGAGATCCGATCAGCAGGCGACTCGGAGGACATGTTCTTCGACACCGTACGCGCGCTCGATGCACGACTCGCGGCCTCCATCGAACGTGAACAGAGCATCCGGGCCGACCTGGCCGAGCTCCTCTCCCACCGCACCGGACCAGATGTTCCCGTCGGCTTCGAGTCCATTGCCGACGGCCTCACCGGGGCGGACAGGGCGGTCATAGCGATCAGCACACTGGTCTATGACGAACAGGGCATGCAGGACCTGCACGAAATGGCCGAACACCACCAGGACACCGACATCGCCTTCAACGAACTGACGGCCGATGCCAGCGCCGAGGCCATTCATGCTGTTGCCCTGCAGCTGGCGCCGGTGCTCCGCAGGATCCACGAAAGCTACCCCGACACACGGACTCCGCCCCAGCCGACGACAGCGCGCAAACGCGAGGCGATTCATGCCCTCTACCAGTCGCTGCCCGATCTCTACAACTCAGCACAGATCGCAGTCCTCGCGCAGGCGTACCATCTCGCCCAGGACAGCGGACCTTCGGACGAAGCGGACGCAAGCCGAAGTACTTCTTAGCGAACGTTGTGCCTCCGAATACTGCGACACCTGCTCAGCAGGAGCACCGACCAATCCGAAACGTCTCGAGGTATTCGGCCACTGTGCCGATTTTTGTGCCGAGGTGACCCTCTGCTGAACTAATCAAAAAGCCCCTCTGATCATCATTTCTGCTGACCAGAGGGGCTGTTGCCGAGCCGCCTGCGGGAATCGAACCCGCGACCTATTCATTACGAGTGAATCGCTCTGCCGACTGAGCTAAGGCGGCAACCGAACCAACTTTAGCCAACTTCTCTGCCAACGGTCAAAACGACGATCGCCCTCCTGGGCGGTTCCGGCAGAGAGCTTCGTCACCCCGTGCCGGCAGGCGACGACCGAGCACCTGCCCCGCCCATGAGCGGGTGCCGCCGGGCCGCAACCGGGCACCCGTTAACCTTGAAAGGACAGTTGGCTGACAAGCGAGAAGGTGAGACATCCATGGCAGAGATCGACTCCGACGACTTCATGAGTGATTTCCAGGCGCTCATCGAATGCGAGTCGTTCTCCAACGACCTCTCTTCCCTGGCCCGCAGTGCCCGACTCGTCTCGCGAATCGGCACCGGAATGCTCGGTGCCGCACCTCAGATCATCGAGACCGACGGTCACCCGCATGTTCTGTGGCGCTTCGGCACCGGATTGCGCAAGGTCGTGCTCATCGGCCACCATGACACCGTCTGGCCTACTGGCACCCTCGCCGACTTCCCGTACTCGGTCAAGGACGGAGTGGTCCGCGGACCTGGGGCCGACGATATGAAGGGCGGTCTGCTCATCGCCATCTATTCGTTGGCGAAGGTCCGTGCCGAACTCGGCCACCTCGATGGTGTCAGCCTCCTCATCACCGCCGATGAAGAACTCGGCTCCCCTGGTTCCCGGCAGATCATCGAAGACGAAGCGCGTGAGGCAAGGGCCGCACTCGTGTTCGAGAGCGGTGCCGCCGATGGTGCCGTCAAGATCGCTCGCAAAGGCGTGGCGATCTATCAGCTCGAAGTCACCGGTCTGGCATCGCATGCCGGAGTCGAACCGGAGAAGGGCATCAACGCCACCATCGAGGTGGCCAACCAGGTCGTCGAGATCGCTGGCCTGCACAAACCCTCGGTCGGAACCTCTGTCGTCCCGACCGTGATGACCAGCGGCTCGACAACGAACACCGTACCGGCCAAAGCCGTCGTCGGCATCGACTCCAGAGCCGCCTCGGCGGATGAACAGGTGCGCATCGACGATGCTCTGCGCGCCCTGACGCCCACCGTTGCCGGTGCGAAGATCGAACTCAAGGGCGGAATCAACCGTGCTCCGCTCGAAGAGGACATGGCGATGGGCCTCTACGCCCGCGCCCAACGGCTGGCCGGACGACTTGGGCATCCCCCGCTGCGGTCCGTTGCCGTCGGCGGAGGGTCTGACGGCAACTTCACCGCCGGAGTCGGCACTCCGACCCTTGACGGTCTCGGCACCGTCGGTGGAGGCTCCCACGCCCGCACCGAACATGCCCTGCAGATCTGGATTCCCCGCCGCATCGAACTCACCGCGGCACTCGTCACAGAGCTCCTCAGCGAGAGCTGAGGGGCCGACTACTCCCCCGGCGCTTCTCGACGCCGTCGTTTCAGGGCCCCGGAACTCAGATCGCGCCGGTGCGGTCTTCCTGCAGCCAGGGGTTCGACAGCAGCACGAAGGCTGCTTCGACGATGAGCACCGGCGACATGTTCGTCTGCAGACGCTGGCGAGCCTCGGTGATGGCGTCGATGCGCAGCAGCGTGGTGTCGGGACCATCCCGGTTCGCCTGTTCGGCGATGAGGTCGACTTCGCCGGCGTTGATCCACCCGTCACGGATCCCCAGCTGGTACATGAGGATGTCGCGGTAGAGGCTCATGAGCTCGAGGAAGATCCGGTCGAGCTCATCGTTGCGGGCCCGCACCGAGCGGCGCTTCTGCTCCTCCTCGAGCTTCCTGACCTGCGCTCTGGCCGACGGCGGAATCGTCTTCTCCCCTTCGACACCCAAGGTGGTCAGCAGCTGAGTCCGCTCGGCGGCATTGCGCTCTTCGACTCGTGACTTCGCGGTTTCGGCAGCGTTGTCGACGATGCGGCCGGCCAAACGGATCGTCGCCCCCACGGAGGTGAGTTTGCCGGGGATCGCCAGAATCTGTTTACGTTCGGCATCAGCCGATTCGTTGAGTGCGAGGTATTTCGCGCGCCCGATGTGGTTCTGGGCCACTGCGGCAGCCCAGTGTGCGCGATCTTCCGAGACGTTGTCGCGCTGCATCAGCAGCTGTGCCACGGCATCCCGAGAGGGGATGCGCAGTCGCACAGGACGACACCGCGACCGGATGGTGGTGAGCACATCGATCGGACTCGGCGCGCACAGCAGCCACACGGTTCCCGGAGGCGGCTCTTCGATGGCTTTGAGCAGCACGTTCGCGGTGCGTTCCATCATCCGGTCGGCATCTTCGATGATGACGACGCGCCATTTCGAGTTCACGGGCGACGCCTGTGCCTTGGACACGAGTTCACGGACCTCTTCGATCGAGATGACCGATTTCTGCGTCGACATGATCGTCAGGGACTCGTGATGACCCGACAGCACGCGGGCGGTCACGTCATTCGATTCAGTGCCCCCGGAGATGAGCGCGGCGGCGAAGGCGCGTGCCGCATTCGATCGGCCCGACCCGGGCGGTCCGGTGAACAGCCACGCATGGGTCATCGCCGCCGGGTTGTCGAGCGCATAGCCGAGCTGGGTGATGACGTCATCCTGGCCGACGAGTTCGTCGAAGACGCTCACTTCAGGAATCCTCCCGGTTGGTGAAGCGACGGTTGCTGCGTTCGCGCTGCCGGCGCAAGCGCTCCCGAGCCTGCCGTTCGATCTCGGCCTGAGCCTGCAGTCGTTCACGGCTCATCTCGCGGGCGGTGCGGGCTGGCAGAACCGTGGTCTCCGCGTCCCCGCCGTCGACCGAGTCGCCTGCTGCGTCATCCGTTCCGGTTTCGGCAGGTGGATCGGAACGGTGGACAACGCGAGTTTCGGCGTCTTCGGGGTCGACGCGGTTGACGATCCGAGTCTCAGCATTCTCGTCCGTGGCGATTCGGTCCGTCGGCACCCCATCGGCCTCGTCGCTGTCGTCGACGAGCGCCTCCGAGGCGGTCCCGCTGGCCGGCAGCACCGTGGTCGCCGCGTCCTCGTCGGAACGGTTCGGGGCCTCATCTGAACGATGCGAGCCCTTCGGTTCCAAGAAGCACGGAAGTTCCTCCTCGTCGCCTTCAGAATCCCGGTCCGCATTCTCATCCGCGGATGCCGGGGATGCGGAAGCGGCGGAGCGTTCCACATTCGCCGAGGCGGCCGGATCCTCCCGCAGATCGGCCCCGAGGTCGACGCGTTCGGTGGGAACCGCACCGGAGATCTCGGCCTCGGCGTCGGTGATCGCAGAGGGAACGAACCGATCGCTGGAGGCCGGGACGAAGCGCGGTCCGCGTTCGTGCACCGCATCGTCGATATCGTCGGTGTCTGTTGCATCAGCGGCTGCTCCGCCTATTGCTTCGCTGCCATCGACGGCGTCGTCTTCAATCTCGCGGGCATCGACCGAGTCTGCAGAGCTGTCGCCGGAGTGGGCGTCGTCGGAGCCGTCGTCTGCCTCGGCCGTGCCGTCGTCGGGCACGGTCCCGGCGGCTACGGCAGTGAGCGGCACGGAACTGCGTTCCGGTCCGTTGTCGGCCTCAGCCGTCGACGTTGAGGCGGGGGCCGCCTCGGTGCCGGTGTCGCGTTTGACCAGCGTCTGCGGAAGGCGGGCGCGGATGGCTGCGAGGATCTGTTCGGTGAGCTCATCGGCGTCGACCGAAGCGTCGAGGACGACGTACCGGTCGAGTTCCTTGTGGGCACGGGACAGGTAGGTCTGGCGCACCCGCTGGTGGAACTGCTGGTTCTCCTGGTCGAGGTAGTTGCTGTCGCCGCGCTTGCCCATCCGCTCGGCGGCGACCTCGGGTTCGATGTCGAGGACGATCGTCAGGTTCGGCACGAGCCCCTGGGTGGCCCACCGGCTGAGCGCGAGGATCGTCTTCTCGTCGAAGCTGCGGCCGGCCGACTGGTAGGCGATCGTCGAATCGATGTATCGGTCGGTGATGACGATGTTTCCGGCGTCGAGGCTGGGGTCGACCAGGGACGCCACATGGTGGGCGCGGTCGGCGGCGAAGAGCAGGGCTTCGGTACGCGGGCTCGGCGGATCGGAGTCGAAGAGGACTGAACGAATCTTCGTGCCCAGTTCGGTGCCGCCGGGTTCGCGCGTGGACTCAACGTGATAACCGTCATCGGCCAGGGCGGCGGAGATGCGTTTGATCTGCGTGGTCTTGCCCGAACCGTCTCCGCCTTCGATGGCGATGAAGAACCCGGCGCCGAGGCGCTCAGCCGAGTTTCCGAGCCCGCCTGCCGCGGTCTCGGGCTGGCTGGGCGGACGGAATCCGTGGACGATGTCGACGGACAGACCCTGCAGTTTGTGGGGGTCGAACGTGAAGAGTCCGATGACTCCGGCGACCAGCGCGGCGATGCCGAAGATGAGGAACGCGACGTCGCTGGGAGCCAGGATCCAGTCCGGGCTCGAACCGACTTCGACCGTGCCGCCGAGGTCGAGGGCGTTGATCACCAAGGCCAGGCCGGCGCCCGCGACGGCACCGTAGCGGCGGGAGAAGTCATAGGGCTGAGCGCGCACGCCGATGCCGACAAGGAACGCGATCGCGGCCGAGAGCACGACCTTGCCGGAGAGTTCGTTGATGGCGCCGGTGGCGAGCAGCAGCACACCGGAGACGAGCAGACCGAAGGTGGACACGCGCGGACGGGACATTCCGGGAGCGAAGGTCGGACCCATCTCGAATCCGATTGCCCATCCGACGAGACAGCAGGCGATGATGACCGCGAAGCCAGCTTGACCGTAGCCGTGGCCGATCGCCGTCGGCTGAGCGAGCATGAAGGTGGCGCCGAGGACGGCGAAGAGGCCGATGCACACCCACGGGTTCGCGATCGCCTCGGCGGGGCGGGCGACCCGGGCCTTGTGTTCAGGGAATTGCCCGGTCGTCGCGGACTCTGCGTGCAGGGCACGTTCGGGGGTGAGGAAGATGATGACGGACCCGGCGGCCATGCCGATGCCCACCAGCAGAGACACCCAGCCGAGCGCTTGGGTTCCCGCTGCAGAGCCGCCGAGGATCTGGAAAGCGCAGGAGACGAAGACGAGGGCGGCCGCGGGAATGCCGACACGGCGCCACGGCTTCTCGTGTCTGAAGGGGTTGATGCTCATGAGCAGGCCCACCACGGCGCCGAGGAACAGTGCCGCGACCCAGGTCAGCCACGCGCTGGGAGCCAGGCTGAGGACGACGAGGGCCGCGGCTTCGACGATCGCTGAAATGCTCAGAGCGGTCTTGCGCACCGCCGGAGGTCGTGAAGCGAAGACCTTGGAGGGGATGAAGAGGCCGGCGCAGGAGAGGGCGAAGACGATGAGCAGCGACAGACTGCCCAACTGATTGTCGAATCCTCCGGCGCTGAGAGACTCCCCCATGGCGGTGTAGGCGCGCCCGCCCACCGTCGCGACGAGTCCGCTGGTTCCTGCCACGACATAGCTGATCGCGACAAGAACGATCAGGGCACCCCAGGCGGCGGTCTCGGTGACCAGGCGGCCGGGGGCTCCGGGCAGTCGGTGTCCTGTAGTCGTCAACATGCTCACAGCCCTACACTATCTGGCCGAACTGACATATCTCTTGGAAACGAGTGCGATCTGCGACAACCCGAACCCGACCGGAGCCTGCCGATCCTCTACCCTTGAACTCGTGCACACAGACAGACTGGCGATGACCACGGTGGCCGCAGACGGTTTGGGACCGGTGGAAGAACTCGCGTTCGCCCGCGTCCTCCTCGATTCGGTCAAGGCCGGACGTCGCGGGGCGACTCTGCGGATGTACCGACCGGCTCCGACCCTGGCGTTCGGTGCTCGGGATCGTTTCCTGCCCGGCTTCGCCACCGCCATCGAAGCGGCCCGGGACCACGGTTTCACGCCTGCACTGCGCAGCCTCGGCGGGCGTGCGGCTGCCTACCATCCGGGATCTCTGGTCATCGATCACATCGAACCGAGTGATTCGTTCATCACGAACACCACCGCACGATTCACCGGTTTCGGTGAGGACTATGTCGAGGTGCTGCGGGGGCTGGGCGTCGATGCCCGCCTCGGCGAGATTCCCGGCGAATACTGTCCGGGTGAGCACAGCGTCAACGTGGCCGGTCGGATCAAGGCGATCGGCACCGCCCAGCGTGTGGTCTCCGGGGCGTGGCTGTTCTCGTCGTCCGTCGTCGTCGAGGATCCGGATCCGATCCGCGCCGTCCTCACCGATATCGAAGCCGCCCTCGGAATCGATTGGGATCCGTCCACGGGCGGATCGATCAGCGAGATCCATCCCGAGGTGACGATCGATTCCGTCGCCGAGGCGTTCGCCGCCTACTATTCCGACGCGAATCCGCATACGCCCCTGTCCCCCACCGCCGAGGAGCTGGCCGAGGTGGCCGCCCACGCGGACAAGCACCGGCTGTGAGGTCGGCGAAAGCTGTGGTCGGCACAGGCCGGGACAGCGCGAACCGCGGAGACTGAATTCCTTTGACCGAACGACTGTGGGAGCACACACCATGACCGTCACCATTCGTGAAGCAGAGCCGACCGACCTGCCCGACATCCTGCGCCTCGTCCACGCACTGGCCGTCTACGAGAAGGAACCGGACGCGGTCGAGGCCACCGAGGCGGATTTCGCCGCGGTGATGTTCCCCGACGGGGGTCAAGCGAACACGTTCGGCCTCGTGGCCGAATCCGGCGGCGAAGTCATCGGCATTGCGATCTGGTTCCATTCGTTCTCCACCTGGACCGGCAGGAACGGCATCTGGCTCGAGGACCTCTTCGTCGCGCCCGAACATCGCGGTTCGGGAGCCGGGAAGGCGCTGCTCGGTCGGCTGGCGCAAATCTGCCAGGAGCGTGGACTGACTCGACTCGAATGGTGCGTGCTCAAATGGAACACACCGTCGATCGGTTTCTACGAATCGCTGGGCGCGAAGCCGCAGGACGAGTGGGAGACCTACCGACTCGACGGCCAGGCGCTCACCGACTTCGCGGAGTCATCGCGCGGCTGATCTCGCCCCTGAGGCACTGCTGTCCTCGTCCCAGAAACACTGGAGTACGTGGCCGGTGTCGGCAAACGGCGATTGTTGGGTCGATCCACGGTGGAATCGGTCTTGAAATCACCGTGGATCGACCCAACAATTACAGGCCACGGGGTATCACTGGCCACAGGAGAAGAAACGTCTTTCGCCACCTGCCTGGACCATCAGGCAGGTGGCGAAAGCAGAGACAGGTGACCGCCGCGGGCTCGGCAGCCGTCGACTCAGGGGGTCTTCGGCTTGGCCGTGCTCGTCTTCTTCGCAGCCGTAGTTCTCGCTGCCGTGGACTTCGACGCAGTCGACTTGGAAGCCGTCGTCTTCTTCGCAGTGGTGGTCTTCGACGCTGTTGACTTCGACGCGGTCGTCTTCTTCGCGGCTGTCGTCTTGGCTGCCGTCGTCTTCTTCGCGGCCGTCTTCTTGGCGGGGGCCTTCTTCGCCGGAGCCTTCTTCTTCGCCGGTCCCTTCGCGCGCTTCTCAGCGAGCAGAGTCGCCGCACGTTCGAGGGTCACGGCTTCGACGGAGTCGTCTTTGCGCAGAGTCGCATTCGTCTCACCATCGGTGACATACGGCCCGAAACGGCCGTCCTTGACGACGACGGGCTTCTTCGTCTCCGGATCCTCGCCGAGTTCCTTCAGCGGTGCCGCGGCACGACGACCGCCGCGCTGCTTCGGCTCGGCATAGATCTTCAGCGCCTCCTCTAGGGTGATGTTGAAGATCTGCTCCTCATCCGTCAGGGAACGGGAGTCCGCGCCCTTCTTCAGGTACGGTCCGTAGCGGCCGTTCTGCGCGGTGATGTCCGTGCCCTCTTCGTCCTGACCGACCACACGGGGAAGGCTGAGCAGCTTGAGCGCGGTCTCGAGGTCGATCGAGTTCAGATCCATCGACTTGAACAGGGAACCGGTGCGCGGCTTCGGCTTCTTGGCACCACGCTTCGGCTTCTCCTCAGGTTCGGGCAGCACCTCGGAGACATAGGGTCCGAAACGACCGTTCTTCGCCACGATGGTGTGTCCGGTCTCCGGATCGACACCGAGCTCACGGTCGCCGTCGCCCTGGGATTCGATGAGTTCGGCCGCCTTCGCCGCTGTCAGCTCATCGGGTGCCAGATCGTCGGGGACGGAGACCCGCTTCGGGTCCTCGCCTTCCTTCTCCGAGGCGACCTCAAGGTAGGGACCGTAGCGACCGACGCGCAGGTTGACACCCTCGCTGATGGCGACGGTGTTGACCTCACGGGCATCGATATCGCCGAGGTCGTCGACGATTGCTTTGAGTCCCTCTCGGTCCTGACCCTTGTCGCCGAAGTAGAACCCGGCCAGCCAGTCGTTGCGGTCCTCTTCGCCCATCGCGATCCGGTCGAGTTCGGATTCGAGGTCGGCGGTGAACGCGTAGTCGACGAGTCCGGTGAAGTGCTCCTCGAGCAGGCGCACGACGGAGAACGCCAACCAGCTGGGCACCAGTGCGTTGCCGCGAGTGGTCACATAGCCGCGGTCCTGGATGACGGAGATCGTCGCCGCATAGGTCGAGGGACGGCCGATGCCGAGCTCCTCGAGCTGTTTGACGAGGCTGGCCTCGGTGAAACGCGGCGGCGGAGCGGTCGTGTGTCCGTCGGCTTCGGCCTTGACGACCGACAGCGCCTGGCCCTCTTCGACCTGCGGCAGCCGCGACTCCCCGGACTTCGTGTCGTAGCGGGACGCGTCCTGGCCCTCTTCATAGGCGGCGAGGAACCCGCGGAAGGTGATGACGGTGCCGCTGGCGCTGAATCCGGCCTCATGACCATCGGCGAGAGCTGCACTGACCTTGATGGTCGCGGTCTTGCCCTTCGCATCGGCCATCTGACTGGCGACGGTGCGCTTCCAGATGAGGTCGTAAAGGCGGAACTCATCGCCGTTGAGCTGTTTGGACACCTGCGCCGGGGTGCGGAAGGAGTCACCGGCAGGGCGGATCGCCTCGTGGGCCTCCTGTGCCGATTTCTGCTTGCTCGCGTACTGGCGCGGTGACTGCGGAACGAATTCGGGGCCGTAGAGTTCGGTCACCTGCTTGCGGGCGGCGGCGATGGCCTGACCCGACAGCGCCGAGGAGTCGGTACGCATATAGGTGATGTAGCCGTGCTCGTACAGCGACTGGGCGGTGCGCATCGCCTGACGAGCGCTCATGCGCAGTTTGCGTCCGGCCTCCTGCTGCAGGGTCGAGGTCGTGAACGGCGCGGCCGGGCGGCGGGAGTACGGCTTCGACTCGACCGCGGTCACCGTCAGCGCATCCTTCGCACTGCCGTTGAGCTCTGTGGCCAGAGACTCCGCGCGTACCTGGTCGACGACCGTCGCCGAGGAGTTCTTCAGCTCGCCCTTGTCGTTGAAGTCACGACCGGTGGCCACCCGCGACCCGTCGAGGGTGGTGAGGTTCGCGGCGAACGGGTTCGTCCCGTCCGGCAGACCGAGATCGATGTCGAGGTCCCAGTAGTCGGCTGGCACGAAGGCCATGCGTTCGCGTTCGCGTTCGACGACGAGCCTGGTGGCCACGGACTGGACACGTCCGGCCGAGAGCCCTGCACGGATCTTGCGCCACAGCACGGGTGAGACCTCGTAGCCGTAGAGACGGTCGAGGATGCGGCGGGTCTCCTGCGCATCGACGAGCGAGGTGTCGATATCGCGGGTGTTCTCCAGGGCACGTTCGATCGCTTCGGGCGTGATCTCGTGGAAGACCATGCGCTTGACCGGGATCTTCGGTTTGAGGACTTCGAGCAGATGCCAGGCGATGGCCTCTCCCTCGCGGTCCTCATCCGTTGCCAGATAGAGTTCGTCGGCGTCCTTGAGCAGACGCTTGAGTTCGGTGACCTTCTTCTTCTTGCCCGGATCGATCCGGTAGTAGGGGTCGAAGTTGTTGTCGACGTCGACAGCGAACTTTCCGTACGGCCCCTTCTTCATATCGGCGGGCAGCTCCGAGGGGGTGGGCAGGTCGCGGATATGACCGACGGAGGCCTCGACGTCATAACCGTCGCCGAGGTATCCCACAATCGTTCGCGCCTTCGTCGGAGACTCGACGATGACGAGGCGACGGGGCTTCTTCTCGGTTGCGGTCACGCTTTCACATTCCTCTCACGGCATCAGCTGCCCACTGCAACGGACGATCCGGCCCAATGTAACACTGTTGAACGGACACGTTCCTCATCGGCCCTCAACCCACGGAAGCTGTCCGGACCTCGTCCGGTTTCGGCTCGGACACGGGGTCAACGGTTTCCGATCCTATCCCTATTCCCCGGTCGACCGAGTCGTCGAGCGCTCGACGGAACCGCTGTCGGGCAGCAGTGCACCCGCCGCGCACAGGGCTCTGACCTGCGCCACGAGCTGATCTTCCAGAGCCGTGGAATCGACCTCGAGAAGCTGAGCCAGAGCCCCGGCCGTCTGCCTCAGAGTCAGCGTCCCATCGGCGACAGACACGAACCCGGCCAACGCCGTATCGAGGTCGAAGACCTGCCCGAAGCCGATCCCCTGTTCCAAGGTGATCGAGTTGGGTTCCGGTGCTCCCGGAACGAAATGACGATGTTCGACGAGGTCCGGCGAGCGGGAACGCGGTCTCGGCGATCTCCTCGGGTCCGGCCGATGCCAGCCACGTCCGAATCGCGATGATCGTGGTGAGGAACTCCGCGAGCCCGTGCGGATTGTTCGCCGGCGCCGAGGTGACTCTCACCCGGGTTTTGAATACTCCCTTCCCCCGACGGCCCGCCGGCGAGGCTCGACGTGTCTTGGCTGCCCGCGGAGTCTGCAGATTCAATCGTTGGCACATCGTTATCGGAACGGCTCATCAACACGTACCCGAACACGATTTCGTCCACACCTCTGGTGGCGAAGTCGTCGATCCAGGCAGATGCCGCCTCGTTCCAGGCGGTGCTGGCACGAGGGATCCCGCCGTCGCGGATCCACGTTTCCGCGTAGGCGATGGGGTCAAGGGCCTCGCGTTCGATGACGAACACCGATGTATCCGCATCGTCGACCCAGGTCTCCGGTCCATCGTCCGTCCCCGAGGCGGCTTCCCAGTTTCCGAGGCAGACGCTGCGTCCGCCCGCGGTGAGGTGCGCAGGGATCCGGGTGAAGAGTTCCCGAACCAGTCGGTCCCCGGTCATGCCGCCGTCCCGGTACTCGAAGGTGATGTCCGTGCTGCGTGGGGTGATGACGAACGGCGGATTCGACACGAGCAGATCGACGGGATCGCTCAGCGGTTCGAGGAGAGACCCGTGCCGGAATTCGATCGTCGTCACACCGTTGAGTCCGGCCGAGAGTTCAGCCAGGCGCAGGGCTCGGTGGGAGATGTCGGTGGCGATGACCCGGTCGCTGTGGCGTGCCAGCAGCAGGGCTTGGATTCCGCAGCCGGTGCCGATATCGGCGGCCACGCCGACATGGTCGCGCGGGGTGATGGACACCAACGTCCGGCCGGCACCGCCGAGTCCGAGCACGAACTTGCCGTCGAGCACATCCGGGGTGGTCAGGGTGCCGTGATCGGCGACGAGGTAGAGGTTCTCGTCCCCGAGACGGAAGCCGCGCGGAACACCGACGGGAAGATCATAGGGGGTCAGCGCGAACGGGGCGGTCACCTCGTCGTCGTCCACGGTGATCAGCCCCGCCTCGGCGGCGGTGTCGAAGGACTCCCCCAACAGAGCTCGGACCTCGGTGACCGGGATGGTGCGGTGGAGATGGAACAGCAGCGCGGCACCGGCCAGTGCGCGGTCGGCGGCCGTCGCCGACTCGTCAGAAAGCGTCCGAGTGCAGTGGTGGATGGCGGGTGCGGGATTGTTGCGCAGCAGCGCCTCCGAGGTCGCGGCACCCCAGAACTGGCGCAGCCGCGGTTCGGTGTATCCGGAACGGTAGAGGGTCTCGCCCAGGTGGGCCAACGGCAGATCAGTCACAGAAGAATCCTAGCGACTGCGCCATAATTGACTCATGGCCTCCTCTGCTCTTCTCGATATCGTCACCGGTTTCGGTGCCCGGGATGAGCGGATCGTCCATGTCCGCGATATCCCGCAACGGTTCGAACGGGACGCGGAATGGCCGGACTGGATCGACGAGGAGCTCAGGCACGCCTGCCATGCCATCGGCGTCGACGCTCTGTGGCAGCACCAGCTCGAAGCGGCACAGACAGCCAGGGACGGTTCCGACGTCGTCATCGCGACCCCCACCGCGTCGGGCAAGTCATTGGGATTCTGGCTGCCGGTGCTCGAAGCGATCCAATCGACTCGCGGGAAGCTGCGCACCGCCTCGGCGATCTACATCGCGCCGACGAAGGCGCTGGCCGCCGATCAGCTGGACAAACTCGAACGGTTCGTCATCCAGGGCATGCGGCCGGCCAGCTATGACGGGGACACCTCGCAGGTCTCGAAGGACTGGGCGAGACGGCATGCGAACATCATCTTCACCAACCCGGACATGCTCCACCGCAGCGTTCTGCCCCAGCACGAGCGCTTCGCTCGGATGTTCAAGAACCTCCGCTTCATCGTCATCGATGAGGCCCACCGGTACCGCGGAGTGTTCGGGTCCCATGTCGCGCTCATCCTGCGCCGCCTGCTGCGCATCGCCGCCCACTATGGCGCGTCCCCGGTCGTCATCGGAGCCTCGGCGACGATGGCTGACCCGGACGTGGCTTTTGCGAAGCTGACCGGTCGGCCCGCACATGCGGTGACCGAGGATTCGTCGCCGCGGGCGGCCGGCAGCTTTGCGCTGTGGGAACCCCCGGTGTCTCCGGGCGGGGACCGGCGCAGCGGTCTGGTCGAGGCAGCCGATGTCATCACCGATTCGATGTGCGCGGGCTTTCGGTCGATCACGTTCATCGCCTCCCGCCGCGGCACCGAAGCCCTCGCGCAGACCGTCCGCGACCAGGTGGGACAGGTGGACGAGACCCTGACCGGCAAGGTCGCAGCGTACCGGGGCGGGTATCTGGCCGAAGAGCGCAGGATGCTCGAGACCGCTCTGCGGTCGGGCCAGCTGCTGGCCGTGGCGTCGACGAATGCCCTGGAGTTGGGCATCGACATCTCCGGGCTCGACCTCGTCATCATCTCCGGCTGGCCGGGAACTCTGGCGTCCCTGTGGCAGCAGGCGGGGCGCGCCGGCAGGGCCGGGCAGCGGTGGATGGCCGTGTTCATCGCCCGCGATGATCCGCTCGATACGTACGTCGTCCATCATCCCGAAGTCATCTTCGACTCCCCCGTCGACGCCGGGGTCATCCATCCGGGCAATCCGCATGTGCTCTCGGGCCATCTCTGTGCGGCTGCCGCCGAAGTGCCGCTGAAGTCAGCCGACCTCGTGCACTTCCCGGACAATTCGTCCGAGGTCATCGACGACCTCGTGGAGGCGAAGTTGCTGCGGGCACGACCAACCGGATGGTTCTGGGCCAAAGACCAACCGGCCACCGACCTGTCCGATATCCGCGGTTCCGGCGGTGGACAGTTCAGCCTGGTCGAGGCGAGCACCGGCACTCTGCTGGGCACTGTCGACGAATCGGGTGCCCACACGGGCGCCCATCCGGGAGCGGTGTATACGCATCAGGGCATCGATTTCACCGTCCTCGATCTCGACCTCGAGGACCGCATCGTCGCCGTCGAACGTGCCGAGGTCGACTACACGACTCAGCCGCGCTCGCAGACTGAGATCTCGATCGTCGACACCGATGCACAGCGCGTTCTGACCTCCGGGGTGGCGGTGTGCAGCGGCACCGTCGACGTCAAGGATCAGGTCGTGGCCTACCGGATGCGAGCCAAGCGCGGTGGAGCGATCATCGCCGAACACGAACTGGACCTGCCGGAGCGCACTCTGCGGACGAAGGCCGTGTGGTGGACGATCCCGCAGAGCGTCCTCGACGAGGCAGAAGTCGTCTCCGGCGACCTGCCCGGCGCCGTCCATGCCGCCGAGCACGCATCGATCGGTCTGCTGCCGCTCTTCGCCGGCTGTGACCGCTGGGACATCGGCGGAGTGTCGACCGCACTGCATGCCGACACCGGACTGGCGACGGTGTTCGTCTACGACGGCCTGACCGGTGGTGCGGGATTCGCCGAACGCGGCAGCGAGGTCATCGAGGAGTGGCTGGGTGCGACCCGGGATGCCATTGCAGCATGCGAGTGCATCGAGGGGTGCCCGTCGTGTGTGCAGTCGCCGAAGTGCGGCAACGGGAACGAACCGCTGGAGAAGGACGCTGCGCTGCGGCTGCTGCGCAGCGTGCTCCGGTAGCGGTCCCCCTCATTTCCCAGCGACAGCCTCCTCTCTGACCTTCGGCAGAGGCCCGGGGATGTCGACTTCGATGACGACATAGGCGGACTGTTCGCTGAGCGAAGCACGGCAGTCCTCGAGGTGACCGCCATTGCGCTTCGCGACTTCCTTCGCCATCTCACACGGTTCTCCGGTGGCCAGTCCCCGCACGGCGTCCGCGGCGGCGAGCGCAGCCAGGTCCGCAGCGCTCTGCGCCCGACTGTGGGCGACGAAGGCCTGGCCGAGGCTGCCGATGGCGGCGACGAGGACGAACACGATCGAGCAGAGCCCCACGACGATGTTCGTCATGACGGCCCGCTCCTGTCGCCTTCGAATCGCGCGGTGGCATTCGCATCGACGGTGTCGAGGAAGAAGATCGCGGCCGGCAGTTCGATCGTGACCGTGACGACCGAATATCCGCCGTCGGCTCGGACGCGAACCGTCGAGGAGTCACCGGCGTGCTTCTTCGCTTCGGACACGACTGCGGCCTGGGGTTCGCCACGGGCGATCTCACGGGCCGCGGACCGTGCCGCGTCGAAGGCTCGCAGCTGGGAGAAGCCGACCGCGGCTGCTCCCGTGAGCAGGACGATGAGAAGCACGACGGCCGGCATGACGACCGCGAATTCCGCCGTCGCCGTTCCCAAATCGCGGTCCTTTCCTCGCTGCCGCTGACGGGAGCGTCCGCGTGACATGAGACGGCTCAGCTTCCCAACCCGAGCGCCGAGGAGATGACCCCGGTGATGAGTTCCTTGATCGGTTCGGATTTGAGAACCACGACGAGCAGAGCGGCGAATCCGCACGCGGCCAGAGTGGTGATCGCATATTCGGCGGTGGTCGCTCCGGTGTCGGGCTCCCAGAACTCTTCGATCACCTGGTGATCCTCGACGGGTTCGATCTGCCGCGTCGGCGGATCATCGATCTCCGGGGGCGGTGATGTGGTGGCCATGCTCTCCTCCTTGGCTGAAATCCCGTTCGCACTCTGCGAGCGGACCTTCATCCTGGGAGTGAGCGCACCGACGTGTCCAGACTCGGTTTCGCGCCTGTGGAAACGGGTTCTGGGTCCACAGGATCACGGTGGTCGAGTGGAGAGTCCGTCCACAGGAAACTGCGAAGGAGTCAGTGCTGCCGACGCATCAGGTGTTGCCGGCCCAGTCGTCTTTGAGGATGGCCATGATCACTTCGTCGTGACGACGGCCGTTGAAGAACACGGCTTCGCGTCGACGGCCTTCTTCGACGAATCCCGCCTTTGTATAGGAGGCGATCCCGCGGGTGTTGAACGCCCAGGTCTGCAGCTCGATGCGGTTGAGTCCCAGCTGGAGGAACCCGTATTTCACGGCCAGTCGCACGGCGTCCGAACCGTATCCGCGGCCGTGGAATTCGGGGCCGAGCACGATCGCCAGAGTGGCGGACTGATTGATGGGGTTGCGTCCGTAGAGCGTGACGTGACCGACGAACTCTTCGGTTTCGGTCAGTTCGATGCTGAAGCCGACTGCCTCGCTCGACGTGTTCGCGCTCCACTGCGAGAACTGTTCGGACACTCCCCCTTCCGGCCGCGGCAGAACCGTGTGATTCTGCAGGACCACGATCGAGGGATCGAACCACCACTGTTCGAGGTAGGGCAGATCATCCTCCCTCAAGGGGCGCAGACGCACGGATCGACCGATGAAGAGGTTCTCGGCGTAGTTCTCGGCTTGTTCGACATTGGACAGCTGATTGAAGGGTGTGACCGGTGCCATGTCCCGAGCCTATCGGTCGAGCCTGAAAACCAGGTCACCGCCGCTTCCGGGCCGGGTGAAAACCGCCGCGTGCCGCGGTCGCGCACACCTCAGAAGAACACGGTCGTGAGGTCGGAGAGCAGCGAGATCACGACCGGCACGACTGAGAGCAGCAGGAACGCCGGCAGAATGCACACACCCAAGGGCAGCACCAGCTGCACTCCCAATGAGGCGGCGGCCTCCTGCCGACGACGGCGGGAGGAGGCTCGCAGCTCCTCGGCCACGGACTCGATGAGAGGTGCCGGGCCGACACCCGTGTGTTCGGAGAACTCGAAGACCTCGAGCACCGGCAGCAGCCGGTCGTCGTCGGCGAGTCTGCGTCCCCCGATCGTCATCGCACGCGCGATCCTCTGCAGACCCGATCGGTCGTCGGTCGCCTCGGCGGTCAGGGTCAGCGCCACGGGAATCGGCAGGCCCGAGGTCAGGCAGATCGCCACGAGGTCAAGGTCGAACGCCAACTGATCATCGGCCACCGCCCGCTCTGTGCCCGATCCGGCCGTTCCCGCCTCCGGTGCGGCCGCCTCGGTGTCGGTGGGATCGGTCGTGCTCTCGCCGAGGAGGCTCTGCAGTCTCCCGCGGGTCGTTCCCGACCACAGCAGCACGCCGAGCCCGACACAGACACCGATGAGCAGGGGAATCATGGTCACCTCTGCGCCCGCAGCATCATCGTCCGCATCCACCATCGGCCGGCCCCGTACAGAAGGAGGCCGGCCCCGATGCTCAGCTGTCCCGGCAGCCCGCTGATGAGCTCCAGAGGGCGGACGCCGATGAGCAGGCCGAGACCGACGCCGATGAGCGGCAGCCAGCTGAGCACCCGCACCGTCGACCTCGGTCCGGCCATGGCGATGCGGCGTTCGCGTTCGGCATCGAGTGCGTCTCTCTGAGCTGCCGCATAGCGGAGGATCATCTCCGCGGCGGGGGCTCCGGAGCGTTCGGACACCGTCCACACGGCGGCCATTCCGGACAGCACATGAGCGGCGGTTTCAGACAAGGCGCTGCTGCGGGTGGCGATGGCGCGTCCGGGTTCCTCACCCAACGAGATCGCGCGTGAGATCGGGGCCAATGCGTCATTGTGCCGACTCAGTGTGGTCATCACCGCCTGCGGAGTCATCCCCACCTTGAGCAGGTGGGCGCAGTTCTCGACGGCGGCGATCGCCCACAGCCGTTCGGCCTGATCATCGGCGGTGTGGCCGCCTCGGCGAAAGAAGGCACGCACTCCTTTCCGCGCCGGTTCGCCGCCTTCGCTGCGGTAGAGGAGCTCCCGCAGTCTCGACCCCGGATCCGGGGGTGCGGCGAGGATGATCCCAGCCGCGATGAGGACGGCGGTGAGAACGATCATCGGGCGGATTTCTGTTCGAGCACGGCTTCGAACCGAGCCAGGGCACGTCGATTGACGGTGCCCGTCGTCGATGGTGACGGGCGGCCCCACACCGGTTCCATGACGACTCCCTCGGCTCCGGTCCTCGTCGGGATCGCCAGTTCCGTGATTCCCCGTTCGGAACCGGTGCGACGCAGATGGATGACGAGGTCGATTGCAGTGGAGAACTGCGAATACACGGCGTCCGGGCTCATCTGCGCCAGCGCACCGAGCGCGGCCACCCGGCTCGGCACAGCCTCGGCGGTGTTCGCGTGGATCGTCGCGCACCCACCCTCATGACCGGTGTTGAGCGCGGTGAGCATGTCCCGGACCTCGGCGCCGCGGCACTCCCCGACGACGAGGCGGTCGGGCCGCATCCGCAGGGCGTTGCGAACGAGGTCGGTCAGGGTCACCTCGCCGCCGCCTTCGACATTGGCCTGGCGGGCGGCGAGTTGGACGGTGTGGGGGTGGGTGACGATGAGTTCGCGGGAGTCCTCGACGATGACGATGCGCTGGATCGTCTCCACCAGGGACAGCAGAGCGCCGAGGAGGACGGTCTTTCCCGTGCCCGTCCCGCCGGAGATGAGGATGTTCGCCCGGGAGGTGACCGCCTCGGCGATGAGGGGACTGATCTCGTCGGGGACGAACCCTTCGGCGCAGAGCTGGGAGTAGGGGAATCCGGCCCGTTTGGGCACGCGGAAGCTGATCGTCGTCGTCTCCCCGGAGATCGGTGGGACGATCGCGTTCATCCGCACCCCGTCGGGCAGGCGCACATCGACATAGGGACTCGAATCGTCGAGGCGGCGTCCGCCGAGGGCTGCCAACCGCACCGCCAAGGACCTCACGTCCTCCTCGGACCCGAGCGTGAGGTCGAGCAGCCGGGGTCCGTCACCGGTGTCGGCGAAGATCTCACGCGGCCCGTTGACGAACACGTCCGTGGTGCCGGGAACCTCGAGCACGGATTGCAGGGGCCCGGCTCCGGACAGCTGCGCGGACAGCCGGGTGACGAGTTCGAGCAGGGCGGAGGAACCGAGCACGCGTCCGGTGCGTTGGACCGCCTCGGCGACGGCGGACGTGGTCACCGGTCCCGGGTTGTCGAGCAGCGTTTTGCGGACGTCGGCGACCAGGGAGGCGTCGAGCCATTCGCTCATTCCACCCACTCCCCCAGCAATCGGTCGACGAGGCGGCCGAGGTGCGCTCCGCCCGGAATTCCCTCGCCGCGATCGACGGCGGCGGACAGGCCCCGATCATCACGGATGCTTCCGGCCAGGCTCAGACCGATGGAGTCGGCGAGGAGGTCGGCGTCGAGTCCGCCGGCCCCGGTTTCGCGGACCACGAGGCGCACGTCCGGGTGAGCCTGGGAGAGGCGCTTGGCCACTTGGGAGGAGGCGACGGCAGATCGCACCCGGGCCGGGGAGACGAGGAGGACATGATGGCAGCGCCTGGTCCATTGGGGCGGGGCATGGCGCGGCAGGTCGACGATGACGAGGTCGAAGGCCTGACCGGCCGCGGCGAGGAAGTCGTCGAAGACGTCCGGGTCGAGGTCGACGGTGTCGTCCCGACCCCAGGACAGCAGAGCGAGTCCGTCGTGGCGGGGCAGCGCATCGGCCAAGGTGGAGGGGCGCAGCTGCCCGCGGGAGGCGCTGAGGTCGGTCCACCTGGGCCCTGGCACGCCTTCGGCACCGAGGACGAGGTCGAGTCCCCCGCCGAGCGGGTCGGCGTCGACGAGGACGGTGCTGTGATCGGCTCCGGCCCGTCGGGCGAGTGCGCATGCGAGCACGGAGGCTCCCGCTCCTCCGCAGCCGGCAACGACGCCGACCGTGGTTCCGGGTGCGCTCGGCGGTTCGACAGCCGCGATCATCCGCCCGCTCAGCCATTCCGCTGCGGCGGGCAGCATGGCGAGCTGGTCGACGCCGAGGTGGGCTGCTCTCGCCCAGGTCGAGGAGGGTTCGTCATCGTCGAGGACGACGAGGATCTTGTCCGCCTTGTCGGTGGCTGGGGCCTCGCGGACGTCTTCGCCGAGGAGGATGAGCGACGCGGACTGCCAGCCTCCGGAGTCGGGAGGCAGGACGGTCAGTGAGATGCCGATGCTTTCGGCGACTCGGGCGCATTCTTCGGTGATCGCACCGAGGTCGGTGATGAGGGCTACCTGCATGCACCGAGCCTGGACTCGGCCGGCGGACTCAAGCCAGACCGGAGCACTGTCCTGTGGAGGGAACGACGAAGGGGCGCCTCCTGTGAGTTTGAGTCACAGGAGGCGCCCCTTGTTATGGTCTGCAGCCTCAGTCCAGGCCAGCCACGGTGGACCGGCCTGTCGGTCACCTCACCTGGTGCCGGTGGCACCGAGTCGACCGAGGCCTGTCCACAGCATTGACGTGCGAGTGGCTGCCAGCCGAATCAGCCGCGCTGGATTCCTTCGATGTTGCGCAGGAGACCCGTGGTGCTGCCGTCGGAGTCGCGGACCTTGAACCAGGATCCGTTGTCCTCGAGGCTGAGGTACCAGTCGCCGGGGTAGATCGTGAACACCGGCATTCCGGTGGTCTCGTCCACAGCTTCGCGCGGCTCGGGGACGGCGAACCAGAACGCTTGGATGATGGGGCGTCCACCGTCCTGGTTCTCGGCCTGACCATTGTTCTGATCGGCGTTCCGACCGTCGCTCTGAGCATCGCCGGACCGGTTCTGACCGGCATCGGCGGGCACCGGCTGGCTGTCGACGGCCGTCTGCGCCATGGTCTCCTCGTTCGACCTGTCCGAACGCCCGTCGGTCTCGGGACGGTTGGCATAGTCGGCGACGGGAACGTACTGAGTCGGCTCTTCGCTTTCGGGAGCGGTCGTCCGCTCCCCACCGGTCGCCTGCTCATCGTCATCCGCGGTTGCCTTGTCATCGGCCGTGGGCTTGTCGTCGGCCACGACCTTGTCCTCGGCCGGGGTGCTGACGACGGTGGCTTCGGTGGAGCGGACGTTCGCATCGTCGTCCGGACCCTGTGCCGTGGCCTCGTTGTTCGCTGCCGAGGATTCCGCTGGCGAAGCGTTCGAGGCCGCATCTGCCGAAGTCGCGTCCGCAGATGCGTCACCTGCCGACGCCTGATCGGCGTCGGTCGAAGCCCCATCGGCATCGGTCGAGGACTGTGCAGCCGAGGCCGCACCGGCAACGTTCGCGCCTTCGGCGGCGTTCGGGCTTTCTGCGGCGTTCGTGTCCGAGGTCTTTGAGTTGACCTTGGAGACGAGGTCGCTGCTCTCCGCCGGTGACACCACCGTCGGGGCTTCGTCTTCCCTCACCGAGGCGGCCGCGGACTTGTCCGCAGACGTTTCCTCGTTCACTTCGTCCTGCGGAGCAGTCGACGTTGGGTCGGTCGGTTCGGCACCGGTCTCCGATTCGGGAGCGGCGTGGCGGCCCCGGCGACGTTCGGAGTCCGAATGCACAGCAGCGACACCGGCCACACCGGCACCGATCACTCCGGCGCCCGCAGCAGCGGCCACGGCACCCGAATGTGACGAGTCGTCCGACTCTGAGGGCTGGGCATCGGCTCCCGCAGACTGGTTTTCGGTCGTGGTCGGCTGATCGCCGCTCGCACTGGGCTGGCCGTCGGTCGCATCTGGCTGCGGCTGGCCGGCGCCCACACCGAATGCCTGAGTCGGTTCGCTCTGCGAATGCTGCGGGGCCTCCGAATCGTGACGGCCCAGGTAGGTCTGGCCGTCACCGGTGCTGTGCACCGGTCCGTCAGCGGCGTCGTGGTCCGAGGTCGCGCCTGCGGATGCGGGTGCGGGTGCGGCGCCCGCGGCCGATGCGCCGGCAGCGGGGGCTGCGAAGGAGCTGGCCGAACGCTCGGCTTCCTGATCCTGCGGTGGAGCATAGGGGCTGGGCTGACCGAACTGCTCGGACGGCTGAGCCTGCTGTTCGGGAGCGGCGAACTGGTCCTGCTGTCCCGGAGCTCCGTACTGAGCGGACTGTCCGTACTGGTCGGCACCCGGCTGGCCCGACTGTGCAGGCTGACCCGACTGTCCCGACCCAACGAACTGGTCCTGCTGTCCGGGCGCACCGAACTGAGCCGACTGTCCGGGTCCTTCCTGACCCGGCCCGGCAGGAACCGCGCCATAGGGTGCGAATCCGGGCGCACCGGCGCCAGGGCCGGCAGCACCGGGCACATTGGCCACCGGTGCCGGATGCTGGGTGTGCTTGGCGACGGGGCGAGCCTTCGGATGGGTTTCGATGTCCTCGCGGCCGGCGAATTCCTTGGCGAAGAACGGCAGCATCGTGAACACACCGGCGAAGAACGCAATGAGCGCAGCGAAGAACGTCAGGTACGAGCCCACATGCCAGTAGACCGCCGAGGTGAGTAGGTCGATGAACACATAGGTGAAGGCGATCGCCGAGAGTACGGAGATGAACTGGTCGAGGCTGAGGGATCCGACCCGCAGCCGACTGTTGCCCAGTTTGTTGACGAGCACAGCCGCCACGATGAGCAGGATCGTGAGCACCCCGAACACGAGCGCGCCCATGTCCGCGACATTCCAATGCCACAGGGTCGTCGTCTCGCGTCCGAAGCCGTAGCTGTAGCCGCGGTAAGGCACGAACAGGGCGATGAAGGCGAGCAGACCGGCAAAAAGGAGGAAGAGGTCGCGCAGAGTCAGCGGTCCGAGGATTCCCGGGCCGGTCTTCTGCTTCGGCGCAGGTGCCTGACCGAACTGCCCCTGCCCCGGAGCTGAACCGTACGGTCCCGGTGCCGAGCCGTACTGCCCTGGGGCAGAACCGTAAGGTCCGGGTCCCGACCCGTACTGGGCCGGAGCCGAACCATAGGGTCCCTGCGCGGCGGGCTGACCCGGTGCCGATCCGTAGGGTCCCGGTGCGGAACCGTAGGCCGGCCCGGGCGCCGGGCCGAACTGTCCCGGTCCCGAACCGTAGGCCGGCGGCTGACCGCCGGGCTGCTGCGCGTTCTGGCCAGGGTACTGCGGGGGCTGATCCTGCCACGGCTGTGGCCCGGACCCGGTTGGATGCTGCGGCGAACTCATCGCTGACTCCAGTCGATCTCGGGGAAAGGTAACTGTGTTTCCGTGTCCGCGCGGGACAGATCCCGACAGACTCTGACCCCATCCTTGCAGAACACAGGCCTCCTGTGCACTCATATGCCCATTCTCAGGCACGTCGATAACTCCTCATTCCCCCCGCCGAGGCGGCCCTTCGGTCTCCCCAAGACCGCCGAAACCATGTGAGCCCTACCACAGGACCTGTGCGGCGGCTACCCCCGATTTCCCCGCTCTTCGAGTGAAACTGCCCTCCACTGCCCTCGAGCACAGGTATACAGTGCAACTAGAATTTTCGATCCACCAAGGAAGTCGGAGGGAAAGCATGACCGAAACCGCTGCCGAGCAGACCGAGACGTTTGCCCCGCCTGAGCAGTTCGCCGCGAACGCCAACGTCAAGGCAGACGAATACGAACGCGCCGAGGCGGACTATCTGAGCTTCTGGGCTGAGCAGTCCCGTGAGCTCGTCGATTGGCACGAAGACTTCGGCGAGGTCCTCGATTGGACCAACCCGCCGTTTGCGAAATGGTTCGTCGGCGGAAAGCTCAATGTCGCTTACAACTGCCTCGACCGTCACGTCCTCGCCGGCAATGGCGACCGGGTGGCCATCAATTTCGAAGGCGAGCCTGGCGACTCCCGCATCTTCACCTATGCCGAACTCCTCGCCGAGGTGTCGAAGGCGGCGAACACGCTGACCGATCTCGGCGTCAAGAGCGGAGACCGAGTCGCCATCTACCTGCCGATGATCCCCGAAGCCGTGATCTCGATGCTCGCCTGTGCCCGCCTCGGTGCGGCACATTCCGTCGTCTTCGGCGGATTCTCCGCCGATGCTCTGCACTCGCGCATCATCGACGCCGAAGCCCGCGTCGTCATCACCGCCGACGGCAGCTACCGTCGCGCCAAGCCCACGAGCCTCAAGCCCGCCGTCGATGAAGCGATCTCCCAGGGAGACACCCCGGTCGAGCACGTCCTCGTCGTCAAGCGCACCGGTCAGGACGTCGACTGGGTCGAGGGCCGCGACCAGTGGTGGGAGGATTCCGTCGGCCAGGCCAGCGACGAACACGAATGCGAGTTCTTCGACTCGGAGCACCCGCTGTTCATCCTCTACACCTCCGGTACGACAGGGAAGCCCAAGGGCATCCTCCACACCACCGGCGGCTACCTGACCCAGGTGCTGTACTCGATGAAGGCCGTCTTCGACATCAAACCCGAAACGGATGTCTTCTGGTGCACCGCCGACGTCGGTTGGGTCACCGGTCACTCCTATGTCACCTATGGCCCGCTGGCCGCCGGCACGACTCAGATCATCTACGAAGGCACCCCCGACACCCCGCATCAGGGTCGTTGGTGGGAGATCATCGAGAAGTACAAGGCCACGATCCTCTATGCCGCCCCGACTGCGATCCGCACATGCATGAAGTGGGGCGAGGAGATCCCCGCGAAGTACGACCTGTCCAGCCTGCGCCTGCTCGGCAGCGTCGGCGAACCGATCAACCCCGAGGCCTGGCGCTGGTACCACCGCGTCATCGGCGGTGAGCGCTGCCCGATCGTCGACACCTGGTGGCAGACCGAGACCGGGGCCCACATGATCGCTCCCCTGCCCGGCGTGCTGTCGACCAAGCCCGGTTCGTCCCAGCGTCCGATCCCCGGCATCTCCGTCGACGTCGTCGATGATTCGGGCGAGAACCCGGCGGGCCCCGAAGGCGGACTGCTCGTCATCCGCCGCCCGTGGCCGTCGATGCTGCGCGGAATCTGGAAAGACCCGGAGCGCTTCAAGGAGACCTACTGGTCACGGTTCGAAAACACGTACTTCGCCGGCGACGGCGCCCGCCGCGATGAGGACGGGGACATCTGGTTCCTCGGTCGAGTGGACGACGTGATGAACGTGTCCGGTCACCGCTTGTCCACCGCGGAGATCGAATCCTCGCTCGTCGCCCATTCCAAGGTCGCCGAGGCGGCCGTGGTCGGCGCTGCCGACGACACATCGGGTCAGGCCGTCATTGCGTTCGTCATCGTCGTAGGCGGCGTCGAGGATTCTCCTGAGACCGCCGAAGAGCTGCGTCAGCATGTGGGCAAGGACATCGGCCCCATCGCGAAGCCGAAGAAGGTCCACATCGTCACGGACCTGCCCAAGACACGCTCCGGCAAGATCATGCGCCGTCTGCTCAAGGACGTCGCCGAGAACCGGGAGGTCGGCAATACGTCGACCCTCGCCGACGCCTCGGTGATGGACCAGATCGAGAGGTCCGTCGCAGGAGCCTGAGCCTCTCGCCCTGAGGCCGGACTCGGTTGACCCGTCGGTGACAGACGACCCTGCCGCATAGCGGCCGTCGTCGGGATCCGACGGGTTTTCCCGATTCCCCGCCGATTCGCCTTTGGCCGAAGGGCGCGTTCAGACTACTCTTAAGTTAGATTGTCCTCGTTCTCGATTTAGGAGCTCTCATGGCCGAACGGTCCATCAGCGAACTGATCAAAGGCATCAGCGACGATTCCAAGGCGATCGCCGAAGAAGAGATTGCCCTTGCCAAGGCCGAAGCCACTGCCGGTGCGAAGAACCTGGGCATCGGTGCGGGACTGGCCGTCGTCGCGCTCTTCCTGCTCTTCCTGTCCTCGTTCATGGTGATCTTCGCCGGTGCGGCCGCATTCCATGAGGGTCTGGGCTGGCCGTGGTGGGGAAGCTTCCTCATCGTCTTCGGTATCCTCGCCGTCATCGCGATCATCCTCGTGCTTGTCGCCCTCCCGCTGTTCAAGAAGGGCAACCCGGTACCCGGCACCGCGATCGGCTCGGCCAAATCGCTCGTGGCCTCGGTCAAGCGTGCGGTGAAGAACCCCTCGGGACCCCGTTACTGAACCACTACTGACAGGACCCGCTCGGTCCTCGACAGCGAGACAATGAAGCGGCGCCGGACATCGTGTCCGGCGCCGCTTGTCACTTTCTCACTCGGCGCATTCGCAGTCAGCGCCGCTTCGCCACCCGCTCCTTGGCTTCACGTCGCACCTGACGTTCCCGCTTGCGCGCTTCGGCTAGCACCTTCTGCGCCTGCCTGACGGCTTTCTGGGCCTCCCGCAGCTTCTTATCGGCGATGACATCGGGGTCATCATCAGCGATCGCGGCCTTCCCATCAGCCGATTCCCCGGCAGCGTCGCCGGAGGAGTCGGCCGGGGCTGTCGCGCCCGAGCCGTCCGCCGTCCCGGATTCGGCGCCGCTCCGCCTGCGCTCGACCCCGTCGATGAAGGCCTCCACTCCGTCGAAGCCGCGTTCGAGTCCGAAGTCGAAGGGATCGGACTCCGAGGTGAAGACCCCCGCATCGATCGCCCTTCTGAGGAACGGATATCCATCCTCGGTGATGACCGCGTCGAAGAGCCGCTGCTCCCGGGACGCCACCTCGGCGGCATCCAGGCCGGTCGTTCGACTCTGTTCCTCATAGCCTGCGGCGATCATTCCCTTCCAGCGGGCGACACCGGTGACGAGCAGGGAGACGGCGATCCGCTCCTCTTCCGACAGACCGGTATCCGAGAGCGCCTCGAGGCCGGCCTCCAGCCAGGCCGAGCTGTTCGGGGTGATCGGGCTGCCGGTGATCGGAATCGACAGCAGCCAGGGCTGTCGGACATAGATCAGTGACTGAGCCTGGTAGAGCTCGCTGAGGCGAGCCCTCCAACTGAGAACTTCCCCGTCCGCCTCCGGCGGCAGACCGGTCGCCTCCTCCTGCATGAGCAGGAGCAGATCGTCCTTCGAGCTCACGTATCGATAGAGCGACATCGGCGTGTACCCGAGGCGCTTTGCGACCGCGGACATCGACACCGCCTGGATGCCGTCGCTGTCAGCGATCTCGATGGCGGCGGCGACGATCTTCTCGACGCTCATCTCCCGCTTCGGTCCTCGCTGCGGTGTCGCCGCGACTCCCCACGCCAGCGCGATTCCGCTGGGGAGCTGCTCGATCGTGTCGTCAGAACTCATGTCGCCATCTTATATTGTGTATGTCATATATTGCGTGTTAGTGTCATATACAGTTTCTGCCGTATACAGAAACCTGCTCGGTGATTCCGACCTGTGAGAGGACCCCATCATGACCACCGACGGCTCCATCAGCACCGCTTCTCATCCAACCGCTCCATTGCCGCTCCCGGCGGAGGGCACCGCCACGGATGACACCCGAACTGCCGCCATCTCGTTCACTGGCGTGGGCAAGCGCTTCGGTGCGAAGTCCGTCCTCGACGGGCTCGACTTCCATGTCCGCAGGGGCGAAGTCTTCGCCCTCCTCGGCTCCAACGGCACAGGAAAGACCACCTGCATCAATATCCTCACCACCCTCGTCCGCCCGGACACCGGATCGGTTCGGGTCATGGATGTCGATGTGCGCGAATCACCCGCCGAGGCGAAACGTCGCTTCGCAGTCACCGGTCAGTCTGCGGCCGTCGACGCCCACCTCACGGCCGAGGAGAACCTCGTCCTCCTCGGCCGCCTCTCCGGACTGAGCCGTCGCGCCGCGAAGGCGAGAAGCCGGGAGCTGGCCGAAAAGCTCAGTCTCACAGCCTTCATGTCCGCTCGGGTCGCCGCGCTCTCCGGCGGCATGCGTCGCCGCCTCGACCTGGCGCTCAGTCTGGTCGCCCCGGTCGAGGTGCTCATTCTCGATGAACCCACCACCGGTCTGGACACCCGCTCCCGGCAGGAGCTGTGGAACGAGGTCAGCGAGCTCTCCCGAGGCGGCGCGACGGTGTTCCTCACCACGCAGTACCTCGACGAAGCCGATGCCCTGGCCGATCGGATCGGGTTGCTCGACAGCGGACGCATGGCGGGCCTGGGCACACCGGCAGAGCTCAAGGCACGCATCGGCGAAGACACCGTGTCCATCCGCGGAAGCGACGGGACCCAGCTGGATGAGATTCCCACAGACGGCACCGTCGACGGCCTCGCCTCGGCGATCGAGCCGTGGGTCGGTCGATCGTCCCGGGCCTCAGTGTCCCTGCACAGTCCCAGCCTCGATGATGTCTTCCTCGCCTTCACCTCGGCCGACAAGCCTCACTGACCACCCGCACCTCTGCCCGCGCCGCCGTGCATCATCACCGTCCAGAGAGG
This sequence comes from Brevibacterium pigmentatum, assembly GCF_011617465.1. Classification (NCBI taxonomy): domain Bacteria; kingdom Bacillati; phylum Actinomycetota; class Actinomycetes; order Micrococcales; family Brevibacteriaceae; genus Brevibacterium; species Brevibacterium pigmentatum. The sequence goes on along the minus strand of NZ_CP050153.1, from coordinate 951,800 downwards.
ACACCGCAATGTCACACAGTCACCCGACCACCACGTCCGCGACAGCAGCAGCACCGAACGCAGCCGACCTCCCCCGCCGGACGACCCGGACACGCCCTCGCGGATTCTCCGCCGAGGCGACCTTCATCGGCAGAAGCCTGCGTCACGCTGTTCGAGACGTCGAATCACTGCTCATGGCCGTCGCTCTGCCGGTCATGCTCATGCTCATGTTCACCTTCGTCTTCGGCGGCGCCCTCGATCCCGATGGCGGATACGTCGACTACGTCGTCCCCGGAATCATACTCACCTGCGCCGGCTTCGGTGCCGCCTCGACTTCGCTCTCGGTGGCCTCGGATATGACCTCCGGGTTCGTCGACCGGCTGCGGACGATGCCCGTGCGAGCGTCTGCTGTCATCACCGGCCACGTTGTGGCGAGCCTTGCAAGGAATCTGTTCGCGACCTCCGTCGTCCTCCTCGTCGCCGTCGCCATCGGGTTCCGACCCTCCGCAGGAGTCGGAGAGTGGCTGGCGACCATCGGACTCGTCGCTCTCTACATTCTGGCGATCACGTATCTCTTCGCGGCCATCGGCCTCGCCGCAAAATCTCCCGAATCCGCAAACGGGTACGGCTTCATCCTCCTCTTCCTCCCCTACGTCTCCAGCGCATTCGTGCCCGTCGAGACCATGCCGAGGTGGTTGGAGGTGTTCGCCGACAATCAGCCGATCACTCCGATCATCGACGCCCTGCGAGCATTGCTCATCGGCACCGATATGGGCGCCTCACTCTATCTCGCCGTCGGCTGGTGTCTGCTCATTCTCGCCGTGACAGCGGTATGGGCCGCAGTGCTGTTCAACGCGAAGGCCGGACGTCGCTGAATAGCTGCGGACGCCTCGGTGATCGAGTTCAGAAGTCGATCGCGATAGGAGCGTTCTCGTCCCATTCGCGGGCCCAGCCGAGGTGGTCGAGGGCGAAGTCGAGGATGCCGGCGGTGAAGCCCCAGACCTTGAGGACTCCGACGTCGAAGGCCGGGGTCGAGAACTTCAGATCGGGGCGCGCAAAGGTGCCGCGATTGGCGGGGGCGACGAGGTCGGCGATGGCCACCCGATAGACGGAGTAGGACTCCCGCTGATCCATCACCTGCACGCGGCCCGGCTGACGCCAGTAGCCGACCACCGGCGTCACCTCGAACTTCGAGACCGGGATGTAGAGCGGGTCCATCTCACCGAGCACTTCGACGGTCTCCGGGGAGATTCCCGCTTCCTCCTCCGCTTCACGCAGCGCCGCGGCCGCCATGGAATGGTCTTCGGGATCACGGCCGCCTCCGGGGAAGGCGACCTGACCGGGATGGTGACGCAGGGTCGCAGCCCTTTGGAGCAGCACGATGTCGACATCGGCGACACCGATTTCGGCCAGGCGTGATGCCTCTGAGCGCCCCGCCTCGGTGCGCGCTTCTCCCCCACGTCCGAAGAGCATGAGCACGGCGGCGTCACGAGCGGCATCCTTTGCCGAATCCTTCTGTCGGCGCAGCCACAGCGGGGACCCGTGCGAGGTGGCGAAGTCTTCGAGCTGACCGCGCAGGACACCATCGGCGATCGTCGCCGATTCGGGTGGAATGTCGGGGATTTCGGTGCTCACTGTCCGTCCTCGGAGGCGGCCTCCTCGGCGGGGGTGGCCAAGGGCGCCATTTCGAAACGGAGCATGGCGCGGGCCTTCTCCGGGTCGAGCTCCCCGATGCCGAACGAAGGGCACAGCGCACTCAGCGGGCAGGCGCCGCAGGCGGGCTTGCGGGAATGGCAGATGCGCCGGCCGTGAAAGATCACCCGATGCGAGAGCATGGTGAGGTCCCTCTTCGGGAACAGCGCCGCGATCTCGTGTTCGGCCTTGACCGGATCGGTCTCCTCCGTCCAACCGAAGCGGCGGGCCAGCCGGCCCATATGGGTGTCAACGGTCAGCCCCGGGGTGTCGAAGGCGTTGCCGAGGACGACGTTCGCGGTCTTGCGCCCGACTCCGGCGAGCTTGACGAGCCTGTCGAGCTTGTTCGGCACCTCGCCGTCGTACTCGTCGACGAGTTCGTTCGCGAGTTTGACGATGTTGCGGGCCTTCGCCCGGTAGAACCCGGTGGAGCGGATGTGCTCCTCGACCTCGACGAGGTTGGCCACGGCCAGGGCGTGCGCGTCGGGGAAGGCGGCGAAGAGGCTCGGGGTCACCGAATTGACGCGGATATCGGTGGTCTGGGCGGAGAGGACGGTGGCGATGAGCAGCTGGAACGGGGTCTCGAAATCGAGTTCGCATTTCGCGTTCGGGTACACCTCGGCGAGGACGCGATGGATCTTGCGGGCCCGGCGTGTCCGGCCCAGCGGGGTCTCCTTCGCGAACTTCCGCGCGCTCTTCTCTGCCACAGTCAACACGACTCACCATCCTAATCCGTGCCCTGTCATTCCGCAGTCATGCCGGTCACACCCTCGAATCATGCTCATGCGCCCGGAACTGGCCGTCTGCGGGAATGGTGTGGGCGGGAGTAGTGTCGGGCGACGCGGAAGGCGTTTTCATACTGATGGGCCACACTCCCGCGTCTTTGCTGGTATCGATGCAGATGACCAGGTAGATTTATGTGTGATTATCACGACAAGGAGGAACCAGTGGATATTGAAGTGGTGCGGGGCGCGACGCTCTTCGCAGGTCTGGACGATGAAGCCACCAGTGCATTGATGAAGTTCATGAACCCGCGGAGTCTCCGTCGGGGAACCGTGCTCTTCCATGAGGGCGATGCCGGTGACGAGCTCTACATCGTCTCCTCGGGCAAGCTCAAGATCGGCCGCGAGTCCTCCGATGGCCGCGAGAACCTGCTGTCCGTGGTCGGCCCCGGCGAGATCATCGGTGAGCTCAGCCTCTTCGATCCGGGCCCACGTTCGACCTCCGTCACCGCTGTGTCCCAGTCGGAGCTGCTCAGCCTCAAGCACGACGACCTCACCACCTGGCTCAATGAGCGCCCGCAGGCCGCAATGAACCTGCTCAAAGCTCTCGCCCAGCGTCTGCGCCGGACGAACGAGACCGTCGGCGACCTCGTCTTCTCCGACGTACCCGGCCGCGTCGCCAAGGCGCTGCTCGACCTGGCCGCCCGCTTCTCGAAACCGGCTCCCGACGGTGTGCTCGTCGCTCACGACCTCACCCAGGAAGAGCTGGCTCAGCTCGTCGGTGCTTCCCGTGAGACCGTGAACAAGGCACTGGCCGACTTCGCCGCCCGCGGCTTCATCCGCCTCGAAGCTCGCTCCGTCGTCATCCTCGACATGGACCGTATGCGCAACCGCGCCCGCTGACCCTCCTCGCGGCTTCCAAACCGCCACAGCGCACAAACGCCCCAGCCGATTCGGCTGGGGCGTTCGTTCTGGTCGGGACAGTTGTGCGTCGTGGCCAGCGCTCCCCGTCTCAGGGGCTGTCGCGTGAGGTGTGGGAAGTTTCGTGATCGCGTTCTGATCCAGTCATCGAGTTTGAACTCGATGACTGAATCAGAACGCGAGTCGTGAGTGGTGTGTCATCCAGCTGGACCGAAGATGTCGCGCACCAGGCGCCGCGGCAGGGCACTCAAGGCGCCTGGAGCTCCGGCGTCAGCGACGGGACTCAGGCATCGTCGGCGGGCAGGGCGTCGAGATAGGCCAGCTGCGCCTTGACGATCTGTTCGGCCGCCGGTCGCACGCTCGGGTCGACGTCGTGGTAGACGATGTCGCAGACCTCCGAGGCGGTGCTCGCTCCCTGTTCGAGTGCCGCTTTGACCTGTTCGATGCGTTCGAGCCGGTGTGAGCGGTAGTAGTCGATCACCTCGGCGGGAGCGTCGATCCGCTCACCGTGGGCCGGTTCGATGATCGCGAACTCGCCGGCGTCGAGCAGTTCCCGCAACCGGTCGAGGGAGTTCAGGTAGTCGCGCAGCGAGCCTTCCGGATGGGTGACGATCGTCGTCCCCTCCCCCAGGATCGTGTCGCCGCTGTAGAGGGCTCCGGCGTGGATGAGGCTGATGCTGTCGCTCGTGTGTCCGGGGGTGGCGACGACGCGCAGCACGTCGGCCGGGGTGGAGCCGAAGGCGATCTCGTCGCCGTCGGCCACCGGGTCGGTATGGCGGGCGAATCGCTCGAGCACGGCGTAGACGGGCACCTCGGGGGCCCACTGTTCGATGCTTCCGAGCATCTCGGAATGGTCGGCGTGCTGGTGAGTGAGCACGATGGCCGTCAGATCACGGTCGGCCACCTCGGCGAGGAAGGCCTGCCGGTGTTCGGCCATCTCCGGGCCGGGGTCGATGAGGACCGCAGAGGTGTCATCCTGGCTGGTGAGCACGTAGGTGTTCGTTCCGGTCAGGGTCATCGGGCCGGGATTGTTCGCACGGATTCTCATGAGTCGTCGTTCTCCTCGTCTGTCGTTTCCTCATCATCGTCACCGCTGAAGGACAGAAAACCGGGGTTCTGGTCGTTGTCGGTCTCGCCGACGGCCACGGCCCGGTCGCGCAGGCTGCCCTTGCTGTGGGGGTCCTTGCCCGTGTGGATGACGACCTTCCAATCACCGTCGTCGTCGATGATCTCCGGACGCAGCGGGTGGACGTTGCGGATCTGCGCCATGGCCGCGCCCACGGTCGGAACCTCGGTGAGGCTTTCGACGATGATGCGGGCGGCCGCGCCGATGCGGTCGGGGTCCCATCCCACCTCGGCGAGGACTTGGCCGGGACGTTTCCACCCGGCGGAGGTCTCGTTCGGTGACAGGAAGTCGACGTCCTGGCCGAAGGGCACGGTGGCGATGAAGTAGGTGGTGTCGAACCTGTGCAGCTGGGTGGGGGTGTTGATCCAGCGCAGCCACGGTTTGCACAGGTCGGGGCGCAGCCGCAGATCTCGGTCGCGCAGGACCTGCGACCAGGTCACTTCGTTCGAGAACAGCCGCGATCGGGTGGTGCGCCAGTCCGTCTGCGGTGCGGCCACGATCTCCCGGTCGACATCCTCGGCGAGCAGAATTCCAGTGGCTGCGAAGGTGATGCGGGCGGCCGCGGAGAAGTGGTGCAGGGCGCGGGATTTGTTCTCGATGCTCAGCGCACGTGCGCACCGGGCCGAATTCCATCCGGCCAGAGGCAGCTTCCGCACATCGCCCGGGCGCAGGCTGCTGGTGGGGAATGCCCACCGATTGCGGTCCTCAACGCCGCGAGCGTCGAGCTGCCGGGTGATGAAGAGCTCCAGCCCGTCCGCGGAGTCCCGGATCAGCACGATCGCCGAGGTGGGGCGCGGGGCTTCGGGGACGGGCCACCGTCCGTCGGACTGCCAGTGGTCAAGCAGCCACCGCAGTTCCGACGAAACGGGAAGAGTGCGTCCGCTAAGCGGCATCGCCTGAGACCTCGACGATGACTTCGACCTCGACGGGCGTTCCCAGTGGCAGAGTGTTGACACCGACGGCGCTGCGGGCGTGCTGCCCACGGTCTCCGAAGATCTCACCATAGAGTTCGGACACGCCGTTGATGACGGCCGGCTGCTGGGTGAAGTCATCGGCGGAGTTGACGAAGCCGGTGACCTTGACGACGCGGACGATCTTGTCGAGGTCGCCGATGACTCCGGCGATGGCGGCCAGAGCGTTGAGTCCGGCTGTGCGTGCCAGCTGGTAGCCGGTGTCGAGGTCGACATCCGTTCCCAGGTGACCTGTGGCGGGCAGCTTGCCGTCGATGACGGGCAGCTGGCCCGAGGTGTAGACGTAGTTCCCGGTGCGCAGTGCGGGGACATAGGCGCCGGCTGGTGTGGCGATCTCGGGCAGCTCGAGGCCGAGTTCGCTCAGACGCTCAAGGGTCTTCGACATGATTCTTCTTTCCGTGGGGGTGGGTGTCAGCGGTCGGGCCGGTTCAGGTCACTCTTTCGGGCGCTTGAAGTAGGCCACGAGTCCGTTGTTGTCCGGCCCCGGGACGACCTGCACGAGCTCGTATCCGTCCTCGCCCCACTGGTCGAGGATCTGCTTCGTCGCATGGACGATGAGCGGCACGGTGACGTATTCCCACTTGGTCATGATTCTCCTCGTATGTTGGTGCGCCGCCGAGGCGGTCCGGAGGTGATCCGGTGTGCTGGCCATTCCTTGTGAGCGACGACGCTGGTCCGTTCCCCACACTAGCTCAGACCGGGCAGGCCGAGCACCTGCGCTCCGAGACGGCAGTGCGACCATGGTCGAGCGGGTGCAGGCACACCGGCAGACGGTACAGCGAAGGCGGGGAGGATCTGGTCCTCCCCGCCTTCGCTGTCATGGTGTCCGCCGGGTTCTATCGGCCGGTCGCGGTCGACAGGTCAGCGGCTCAGTTGCCGCCGAGGCCGGGGGCCTCACCGCCGCCGTCGCCGCCGTTTCCACCGCCGTTGTTGCCATTGCCGCCGCCGTTTCCGCCGCCGCCTCCGTTGTTGCCGGAGTTGCCGCCGCCACCGTTGCCGTGGCTTCCGCCGCCACCACCGCCGGTGCCGCCACCACCGCCTCCGCCGCTGCGACCGCCGGTGGACGAACCGCCGCCACCGCCGGAGCCGCCACCGGAGAAGTACTTGCTGCTGGGCTTCGGGAAGCCGGTGTTGCCCTTGGTTTCCTTGACCGCTTGGCTCATGTAAGCCTGCCAGGTCTTACCGGAGATGGTCGCACCGTAGATGTGGCCCCTGACGGCACCGGCACCATTCGTGCGCCAGTCGCGAGTACCGCCTGGATCACCGGTCCAGACCGCAGTCGACAGCGTCTTGGTGAACCCGAGCAGCCACGTGTGACCGACCTCGAAGTTCGTCGTACCGGTCTTGGCGCCCGCCGGCACTCCGATCTTCAGCGAGCTCGTCGTACCGCCGTTGAACGTCTGAGTCAGAGCGTAGGCGACGCCCTTAGCAACTTCCTTGTCGAGCACTTTCTTGCAGCCTTCGCCAGGCAGGTCGAGCTTCTCGCCATCGCGGTCCTTGATCTCAATGATCGGCTTCGGTCCACAGAATTCTCCTTCGTTCGCGAAGGTGGCGAACGCCGCGGCCATGGCGATCGGCGTGGTCTCCGTCGTACCGAGAATCGACGACGGTGACAGGGCTTGGATGAAGCCGGATTTGTTTTCGTGGTCCAACGTCTCACCACTGCCGTAGCGGATGCCCAGATCCATAGCGGTGTCCATGATGTCGCACATGTTCAACTGGTTGCCCATAGCCGCATAACCCGTGTTGACAGACTTCTTCGTCGCCTCGAGTGCGGTCATCGAGCCCCTGCCTTCACCGTCTCCGGCGTTGTTCGGGTCCCAATCTCCGGCCATGTTCGGGCAGCCGTCGTACTTCCACGAACTGGCCGGGAAGTTGCGTTTCGTGGCATTGACAGTGGTGTTGAGGCTCTTGCCTTCCTTCAGCCAGGCCGTGAGCACGAAGGGCTTCCACGTCGAACCGACCTGGAAACCACCGCCGCCGTTGTGCTTCTTGTCGACGGTGTAGTTGATCGAGGTCTTCTTGTTCTTGTCCTTCTTCTTGACTTCTCCCGCAGTGTACTCACGGTTCTCGGCCATTGCGATGACTTCACCGGTTCCCGGTTCGATCGTCACCAGGGCATGTCCGGCGCCGGAGGGGTCACCGACGGGAACACGCTTCTTGATCTCTTTGTCCGCGATCTTCTGGATATCGGGATTGAGGCTGGTCTTGATCGTCAGACCGCCACGCTGGAGGAAGGCCAGGCGTTCGTCGGCGGTGTCGCCGAAGGTTTCGTCATTCATGATGACATTCTGGACGTAGTTGCAGAAGAATTCGGCCTTGCTCTTGGCCGCCGAACAGCCGTTCGGGGTCTCATGCAGATCGAGGTCGAGGTCGGTCTTGACCGCCTTGTCGTATTCCTTCTGCGTGATGTGGTCGTACTTGAGCATCTGCCCGAGCACGGTGTTGCGGCGCTTGAGCACCTGGTCGGGGAACCGCTGCGGGTTGAACGCCGAAGGGTTCTGCACGATTCCGGCGAGCATCGCCGACTGTTGGATGTTGAGATCCTTGGCGTGGATGCCCCAGTACCGGTAGGCGGCCGCTTCGACGCCGTAGACGTTCGGGGAGCCCGAGTAGTTGTTGATGTTCATGTAGCGGTTGAGAATTTCCTTCTTGTCGTACTTCTTCTCAACCGCGACAGCGAGTTTGGCCTCGCGCAGTTTACGCGCATAGCCTGCGGTGCCTTCGGATTCCTTCGCCGCTTCCACACCTTCGGCGTTATCCTCGGCGTGCGCGTTCTCTGCCAGCACGTTCTTCACGTACTGCTGGGTCAGCGTCGATCCGCCCTGAGTCGTCGAGGACACCATATTGTGCACCGCGGCACGAGCGATGCCTTCGATGTCGACGCCGCCGTGTTCGAAGTACCTGTAGTCTTCGACGGCGATCGTCGCGTTCTGCATATCCTTCGAGATCTTATCCAGCGGCACTTCCTGGCGGTTCTGCCAGTAGAACTCCGCGAGCTCTGAACCGTCGGCGGCAAGCATCGTCGACTTCTCGCCGAGGTCCTTGATCTCCAAGGTCGCGGGAAGTGAATCGAAGATCTCGACAGCGCTGTTCGCGCTGGCTGTTGCGACACCGACTCCGGGGATGGCCAGGCCGGCGGCGACGATTCCAGCCACCGCGCTGACGGCCACGAACTGCATGAACGCGCCCATTTTTGTGGGTGGGGCGTTTGACTCAGGAGACACCATGGTAGCCAGTTTAACGAATTCGCCTTGTGCAAATCTTCAGAAACCGCTGAACGAGCTAGGCCTGTGCAACGAGTTCCAGGACGCTGACTTCCGGTCGGCAGGCAAAACGCACTGGTGAGTACGGTGAGAAGCCGAGTCCCGCGGAGATGGCGACGAGACTCTGCCGGTACGGGAAAACTCCGCGGGCGCGTGTCCGATCGAGATCGCAGTTCGTCACCGGCGCACCCCAGAAGGGCACACGGATCTGTCCGCCGTGCGTGTGTCCGGCCATGATGAGATCCGCCCCCGCCGAGGCGAACGCCTCCAAGGTCCGCGAATACGGGGCATGCGTGACGCCGATCTTCAGCCCGGCCTCGAGCTCGAACCGCGGATGTTCGAGGTTCCCCTCGCCCGGTTCTCCTCCACTCCAGCGGATCCGGTCACGGTCGATGTGGGCGTCGCCGAGCCCGGAGAAGTGGATGCGGGTGCCCTTGATCGTCAGGGCCGCCTCGGTGTTGTCGAGGAAATGCCATCCCTGACTTCCGGCAGCCGAGCCCGAAGCGGCCGTCGGTTCCTCGAACCCGCGGACGAGGGCCTTGACGTCGAGGTCGGGGTTCACCCGGTGTTTGACCTGGGACGGTGAGCGCAGATACTTCGCAGGATTCTTCGCCTGCGGGGAGAAGAAGTCGTTCGACCCCAGGACGAAGACGCCGGGGGTCTCGAGCAGACCGGAGAAGACGTCGAGGACGCTCGGCACGATATCGGCCGAGAGGTTGTCGCCGGTGTTGACGACGACGTCCGGTTCGAGGCGGGTGAGCGCTTTGACCCAGGCGGCACGGTGCTTCTGCCAGGGTGCCAGGTGCAGGTCGGCGACGTGGAGGATCCGGATGGTCTCGGCTCCGGCCGGAAGGATCGGCAGGGTGCGGCGGCGGATGGCGAAGAGGTGCGGTTCGATGACCGCACCCCAGATTCCGGCGGCCGCGGGGGCGGCAAGAGCACCGGCGAGGAGAGCGCGCTTCTTCATTCCCCCAACTCTATCCGCTCTCTAGTGCTACCTGACGGCGGCCCAGCAACCTCGCGCCAGGTTGCTGGGCCGCCGTCAGGTAGCAATTAGGGGGTGGGGATGGGGGTGTTGTGCTCTGCTGCGGCGCGGTGGGCGCGGCGACGGTGCAGGGATTTCATCCGGCGACGGCCGACGAGGCGGCAGATGATGTAGATGAGGAACGAGATCGTCGTGACGAACGGGCTGATCGGCACCACCGGCGAACCCAGAGCGATGAGGATGCCGCCGACCGAAGCGGTGACGGCGAAGATCACGCTGAGCACCGGCACCCACACCGGCGAGGCCGAGAGCTGAGTCGCCGCGGCGGCAGGGGTGATGAGCAGCGCGAGGACGAGGAGGACCCCGACGACCTGCACGCTCAGCGCCACGGCGAGTCCGAGGGTGAGCATGAAGATGATGGTGAGCGCACTGACCGGCACACCCTTGGCCCGGGCCACCTCGGGGTCGAGGCTGGAGAACATGAGCGGACGCCACACGATCGCCAACACCACGAGCACCGCGAGGGCACAGATGATGAGGGTAAGGATCTGACCGGGAGTGATCGCGACGATCTGGCCGGTGAGCAGCCCGAACTTGCTGGCCGCTCGCCCGTCGTAGAGGGCGAGGAAGAGGATTGCCAAGCCCAGTCCGAAGGGCATGAGAACACCGATGATCGCGTTCTTCTCCGAATCCTTGGCCCCGCCGATGCCGATGATGAGAGCGGCGACGATGGACCCGACGATCGAGCCGGTCACGACGTCGAAGCCGATGAGCAGGGCGAAGGCGGCTCCGGCGAAGGAGAGTTCGGAGACTCCGTGGACGGCGAAGGGAATGTCGCGGGCCATGACGAAGACGCTGATGAGACCCCCGACGACGCCCAGGAGCGCCGCGGCGATGAGCGAATTGGCCAGCAGCGCGACCAGTTCGCCGTAGTCCTCGAAGGTGAAGAGGTTGGCAAAGATCTCGGGCACGCTCATCGGCTCACCACCGTCCCGTCGAGGTCGAAGGAGTCATCGGGCAGGTTGTGGTGATCGACGCACTCCTCCTCCCCGCCGACGACGACGAGGCGACCGCCGACGCGGACCACTTCGACCGGGGAGCCGTAGAGGCGGGACAGCGATTCGGAGGTCATCACCTCGGCGGGGGTGCCGATGAGGAAGTGACCGCCGACAATATAGAGGACCCGGTCGACATACGGCAGGATCGGGTTGATCTCGTGAGTGACGAAGACGACGGCGGCATCGCGCTTGACCCGCTGCTCGTGCAGCAGCGCAGCCACCACCTGCTGATGGTGCAGGTCCAGAGACAGCAGCGGCTCGTCGCAGAGCAGCACAGTGGGATCGTTGGCCAAGGACTGAGCCACACGCAGCCTCTGCAGCTCACCGCCGGAGACCGTGCCGGCGGGGGCATCGGCATAGTCGGTGGCGCCGACGGAGGCCAAGAGGTCTTCGACCTTCTTCTTCCGCCCTCGGGACAGCAGACCCATCCCCCAGCGGTGCCCGTCGATGCCCATACGCACCAGATCGCGGCCGCGCATCGGCGTGTGCGGGTCGATTCCGCGCTGCTGCGGAATGTAGCCGATGTCGGGGTTGCCCTTATGCACCTGCCGACCGCCGACTTCAGCGGTGCCGGCCGACAGCGAGTTCTGTCCCAGCAGAACCTTGAGCAGCGAGGTCTTGCCGGTGCCGTTGGGGCCGAGCACGGCGAGGAACTCCCCCGGCGCGACGTCGAGGTCGAGATCGTGCCAGAGCACGCGCGGGCCGAACCGCAGTTCGGCATCGCGCAGTCGAATCACCGGCTCCCGTACTGCTGCCGGTGCGGAAGCGTCGGATTCCTTGGCCATAGTCAGTGCTTGTGTCCTTTGAGTGCGGTTGAGATATCAGTGATGTAGCCGCCCATCCAGTCGGCGTAGTGCGTTCCCGAAGGCATGGTCTCGGCGAGGTCGACGACCGGGACGTCGGAGTCCTCCGCGGTGGACTTCAGGGCCTCTGCCTGCGAACCTGCCGCTTGAGTATTGTATCCAAGCAGCACGGCATCGCCATCGGAGATCTGCTTCTCCGCGGCCTTGAGCACCAGCGGCGGCACATCATTGCCCTCTTCGACGGCGGCGAGGAACTCCATCGACGTGACGTTCTCCAGCCCCATATCGTCGAACAGCCACAGCGGAATCGGCTCGGTCGCGGCGACCTTCTCTCCGCCATGCTCCTTCTTCACCGCATCGATATCGTCCTGCAGCGCGGACAGCTGTGCCTTGTAGTCCTTCGCGTTCGATTCGAACTCACCCTGATGTTCGGGCAAGGCCTCGCCGAGGTGGGTCGCCGCCTCGTCGACGAGCTTCGTCATCGTCGGGACCGAATACCACAGGTGTTCGTTGAATGATCCGTGATCGTGGCCTTCGTGACCCTCTTCCTCGTGGCCCTCATCCGCGTGCTCATGATCATGGCCTTCCTCGTCTTCGAGAGTGTGCCCGCCGCCGTGAGCTTCCTCGTCGTCATGGCCGTCACCGTGATCATGGTCGTGGGGTTCGTTGCCGAGGCCTTCGGATCCGGGCAGACCGGAGATCGAGACGGTATCGATGATGTCGACTTCGGCACCGGAGGCGTCGAGCATCCCGGTCATGAATGCGTCGTAGCCTCCGCCGTTCTGAACCACGAGGTCGGCCTTCGACAGTTTGAGGCGATCCTGAGTGGTCGCCTCATAGGAGTGCGGATCCTGGTTCGGGTCGTCGATGATCGGGCTGACATCGGCGAAGTCGCCGGCTACCTCGGAGACGATATCGGCGTAGACGTTGGTCGAGGTCACGACGCGCAGTGCCCCCGTGTCGGCTTCGGAGGCCTGTCCACCACAGCCGCTGAGGACCAACGTCGCCGAGGAGGCGATGGCAGCGGAGGTGAGAAGTATGCGCGACGAGGTCATGAGGAGCCTTTCCAAGGCGTCGAGGTTCAAGCAACATCGTCGACGATACTCAGATCAGAGGCTCGCCACTAATATAAATATTTATATATAGCAACGCTTTTATATGTCCCGACATGTATTGCCGGAGAAGACGAACCGCCCGGAAGCCTGTGCTTCCGGGCGGTTGGTCATCGAGCTGTCGTTGCTCAGGCGGCCTTCGCTTCGAGCTTGGCAGCCAGCAGTGCGGCGATCTGCACGGTGTTCAGTGCCGCACCCTTGCGCAGGTTGTCGTTGGAGACGAAGAGGACGAGCCCCTTGCCTTCCGGCGCCGACTGGTCGGCACGAATGCGACCGACGAAGCTGTCGTTCTGACCTGCGGCCTTGAGCGGAGTCGGAACTTCGTCGAGGGAGACTCCGGGCGCCTGCGACAGGATCTCGGTGGCCTGCTCGGGGCTGATGTCGGAGTCGAATTCGGCGTGGATGCTCAGGCTGTGTCCGGTGAAGACGGGCACGCGCACACAGGTGCCGGCGACCAGGAGGTCGGGCAGGCCGAGGATCTTCCGGCTCTCGTTGCGCAGCTTCTTCTCTTCATCGGATTCGTTCTGCCCGTCGTCGACGACCGCTCCGGCCATCGGCAGGACGTTGAACGCAATCGGTTCGACGTAGTTGTTCGGCTCCGGCAGGCTCACTGCGTTTCCGTCGGTGGTGAGCTTGCGAGCGTCGGGCAGCCCGGCCTCGAGCTGACCGGCGAGTTCCTCGACTCCGGCCAGACCCGAACCGGACACGGCCTGGTAGGTGGCTACGATGAGGCGGCTGAGCCCGGCCTTGTCATGGAGGGCCTTGAGCACAGGCATGGCGGCCATGGTCGTGCAGTTCGGGTTCGCGATGATGCCCTTGGGCGGCTCGTCGAGTGCGTCGGGGTTGACCTCGCTGACGACGAGCGGAACCTCAGGGTCCGAACGCCACGCCGAGGAGTTGTCGACGACGATGGCACCGGCGGCCGCGAAACGTTCGGCCTGCGCCTTCGACGTTGCTCCACCGGCGGAGAACAGAGCGATATCGAGTCCGCTCGGGTCCGCCTCGGCGGCGTCTTCGATGGTGATGGGCTGGCCCTTGAAGTCGATCGTCTTCCCGGCCGAACGGGCCGAGGCGAAGAGCCTCAGGGATCCGATCTCGAATCCGGGATCCTCGGCCAGGAGGTCGAGCATGACTCCGCCGACCTGGCCGGTTGCACCGACTACTCCGATATTGACGCTCATCGTCCGGTACCTCCGTACACCACTGCTTCGTTGTCTTCGCTGTCGAGTCCGTACGCGGCATGGGCGGCACGGACTGCGTCGTCGAGCAGGTCTGCTCGGGTGACGACGCTGATGCGGATCTCCGAGGTGGAGATCATGTCGATGTTGACCTGGGCTTCGCTGAGCGCCTCGAAGAGAGTCGCGGTCACGCCCGGGTGGGAGCGCATTCCGGCGCCCACGACGGAGAGCTTGCCGATCTGGTCGTCGTAGCGGACCTGGTCGAAGCCGATCTCGGCCTTGACTGCGTCGAGGGCCTCGAGCGCCTTGGCGCCGTCGTCCATGGGCAGGGTGAAGGAGATGTCCGTCTTTCCCGGCTCACGGGTCGAGATGTTCTGGACGATCATGTCGATGTTGGCCTCCTGCTTGGCCAGAGTCTTGAAGATCTCTGCTGCCTTGCCGGGGACATCGGGAACGCCGACGATCGTGACCTTGGCTTCCGAGCGGTCATGAGCGACGCCGGAGATGATTGCCTGTTCCATGGTGGGCTCCGTTTCTGGTTCCGCTGCCGGGGTCGATGATCCCCGGCCCTGGCGGAAGGCTTCGGGGATGGGTGAATCGGTCACCCAGGTTCCTTGGTTGCGAGAGAATGAGGACCGCACGTGCACCGGCACGTTGTAACGGCGGGCGTATTCGACACAGCGGAGCATGAGGACCTTGGCGCCCGAGGCGGCCATCTCCATCATCTCTTCGTAGCCGATCTCGTCGATCTTGCGAGCCGTGGGCACGATGCGCGGGTCGGCGGTGAAGACGCCGTCGACGTCGGTGTAGATCTCGCACACATCGGCATCGAGCGACGCGGCCAGTGCCACAGCCGTGGTGTCGGAGCCGCCGCGGCCGAGAGTGGTGATGTTCTTCGCGGTCTGGCTGACACCCTGGAATCCCGCGACGATGGCGACGTATCCCTCGTCGAGGGAGGACCGGATGCGACCGGGAGTGACGTCGATGATTCGGGCCTTGCCGAACTGCTCATCGGTGATGACTCCGGCCTGGGAGCCGGTGAAGGACTGGGCTTCGAAGCCGAGGTTGGCGATCGCCATGGCCAGGACCGCCATCGATATGCGCTCACCGGCGGTCAGCAGCATGTCGAGTTCGCGGGCGGGGGGCATGGGGGAAACCTGTTGGGCCAAGTCGATGAGATCATCGGTACTGTCACCCATGGCCGACACCACGACAACTACTTCGTGACCGGCTTGACGGTACTCGACAATTCGTTTGGCCACTCGCTTGACCGATTCCGCATCGGCTACCGAGGACCCACCGAACTTCTGGACGACTATGCTCACTGCAGTATCTTCCTTATCGCTGATAAGTTCCGTGCCAGGCGATCGATTCCATGGTTCCAAACATGGAGGTCTCGTGCTGCATCGATCAGGATTTCAGCCGTGTCGGGCTCCCGGCACCTGAACCATTGTATGAGGTAGGTCATTTCGGTTCACCTTCGCCCGTCATTCAGACACCGCCTGACCGGGCCGGATGTCACCTGACGGCAACCCGCTCGATCAGCGCGCACATGGGCGAGCCCGGGTCGACCACGTACCGTTCAGCGCCTGTTCAGAAATCGTTATACTCCGGGGTCGTGAACCCCAGACAGCAGCCCCTCGCCGAGGCGGCCCGCCGGCTTCGCGCCGACGGGCGCTGCCCTTGACGGTCAGTCCGACCGTCGCTCCATGGTGAAGAGGTCACCGGGCTGACAGTCGAGGACCTCGCACAGAGCAATGAGAGTGGAGTAGCGCACTGCCTTCGCCCTGTTGTTCTTAAGCACTGAGAGGTTTGCGAGCGAGACCCCGACGCGTTTGGACAATTCGGTCAGGCTCATGTCTCGCCGAGTCAGCAGACTGTCGAGGTGGCAGATAACCCGGGAGGAGTCGAATTCCTCGACCATCATACGAGCCCTTCGAGCTCTTCTTGAGCTTCGCGCCCTGATCTGAAGCACCGCCGCAGCAGTTCAGCGCCGCCGACGACCCCGAGAACGAAGAATGCCTGGACGACGGTGACGCCTGGCCCAACTCCGTCGGCGATGCCGATATCGGCGGAGATCCAATTGCTGCCGAGGCCCATGGTGACGAAGTAGACGATCCATCCGATCGCCACGACCCACTCAAACGCAACGAATGCGCGGGCAGCCCGCGGAGTGAACGGCGTCCCCGCCGCTATGTCGCGTATGACAGGCACAAGGGAGACAGCGGCCGCCAGCACTGTGAGGATGACTGCGATTTCGGCGATTGTCACGAGCACAACCGCTCCGGCCGAGGCGTCCGCAGTCGGAACAACGATCTCGGTGACTCCGGTCAGCGATGCTGTTCCGCTCCCGGCCTCAATCGAAGAAGCCTCATCGTCGGAGAAGTTCACCATCACTGCCACTTCGGAGTGAGCTATTCGGGCAACGAGGTCAGTGATGGCGTAGATGACATAGAACCCGACTGCCAAACCGATCCAGAGTTCGTAACCTGTGCCGAACGCCTTGCGCTTCTGAGGTTCGTCGTCCGGCTTCTGTTCCTCTGTTGGTGACATGACAACGCCTTCCCGCCTCGGCGAGAAGCAGGCGAGCTTTCCGCTGACCTTCGCCGCATCCAATGACTTATCGTTTATCGATATATCGATAAACAACATGGTTCACGATTATCGATATGCTGTCAACAGCTCGGCGGACTTCGATTGGAATCGGAAGGGGCCGAAATCCCAGGCCCTCGCCGAGGCGGTCAGTCGATTTCGCGGCGCCCGGAGAATGCTCGGCCGAGGGTGACCTCGTCAGCGTATTCGAGGTCGCCGCCGACGGGCAGTCCCGAGGCGAGGCGGGTCACGGTCACGCCGAGCGATCCGAGGAGGCGGACGAGGTAGGTGGCGGTGGCTTCGCCTTCGAGGTTCGGGTCGGTGGCTATGACGGTCTCCTTGACCTCACCGTCCTGGAGGCGAGTCATGAGTTCCTTGATCCGCAGGTTGTCGGGTCCGACCCCGGCCATCGGGTCGATGGCTCCGCCGAGGACGTGGTAGAGACCCCGGTATTCCCTCGTCCGTTCGATCGCGACGACGTCCTTGGGCTCTTCGACCACGCAGATCATCGACCGGTCGCGGCGCGGATCCTGGCACACTGTGCACTCGGCTTCCTCGGAGACGTTTCCGCAGATCTCGCAGAACCGCACTCGCTTCTTCACGTCGGTGAGTGCCTGCGCCAGCGCATTGACGTCCTGCGAGTCCGTCTGCAGGATGTGGAACGCCAGACGCTGGGCCGACTTCGGCCCGATGCCCGGGAGCTTGCCGAACTCTTCGACCAAGTCCTGGAGGGCACCTTCGTATACAGCGCTCATACTTCTCTTTCGTCAATGATTTCGCCGCCGAGGACCCGTGCGATCACGTCGACGCCCATCTGCGGCGCTTCGGAGACGTCGAGGTCCGTTTCCGGATCATACTCGTCCTCGACCGATCCCGACCGCTGTGGGTTGGCGTTCGATCCCGGCGCCGAGGCGGCTCCCGGACCAGATCCGCCCGCAGGGTTGGCCCGTGGCGCGGATCCGTATCCGGATCCGACAGGCGGAGTGGTGGTGACACCGTGCTTCTCGGCCAGTGCGGCGAAGCGCGATTTGAACGGCTTCTCTCCCCCGTGGGTCGAGGCCGGTGGCGGAGACTGCACGGCTGGTGCCGGCTGTTCGAAGGCTCCTCCCCCGAAGTCGCTGGGGCTCTCTGCGAGGTCGGGGTAGTCGAGATCGTCGTCGGGCGGTGGCACGACGACAGCTCCGACGTCGACCGCACCGCTGCCTGCGCTCGTCTCGTCGACGTCGGCCGAGGCGGTGCCCGTCGATGCAGAGTCGACCGGTGAGGGGTCGATCGGTGAGGGACCGTCGTTCCAGTTCGGCTCTTCCCACCGCGGTTCGACGTACTCCATCGGCGAATCGTCGGCGAAGCCGGACGACCCCGCAGACGCTGTTCCCGCATGGTGGTCGGGACCAGATCGAGCGTAGTCGCCGGCTGGTCCGGAGCCAACTGATCCGTCGCCAGCCGGTTCGGATGCGGTGTCGGCCGGCGGGCCGAAGAAGTCATCGTCGGAGAGATCGGGAACGACGACGTCCGGGGCGACCGAGGAAGCGGGCGCATTCTCAGCAACTCGGGCGCTCTCGGCCACAGGCTCAGTTTCGGTTTCGGGAGCCGACTCGGCTGCAGGGCCTGCGTCATCGTGCGGTGAACTCGCGCTCACGCCATCAGTGCCGGACTGCTCAGCATCGGCAGATGGTTCGTCGGCCAGTTCGGCAGTGCCGAAGGAGTTATCAGGTGTCGTGGGTTCAGTCGGTGGACCCGGCTGTTCTCCCTCCTCGTCGTCGGAGGACCAGGGACCCTGTGTCGGTCCGCTGGGCTCCCAGAACTTCTCGTGGTCGACCTGCGGCTTGTCGACTTCACGGGTTCCGACGACCGCGGCGACTTCCTGCGGGCTGGGGCGGCGCTGGCTCGGTGCCGGTCCGTGATTGCCGCCGGAGTCGTTCATGGGCGGAGCCGAGGATCCTTTGCCCTGGCTGCCGCCGCTGGCGCTTCCTCCGCCGATCCGACCGACATCGCCGACGTCGATACGAGCCTGAATACCGAGGACGTCGTTGATCGCCGCAGCGAGTTTGGCCGCATGGTCGCGCTGCTGGAATCCCTGCACGGAACCGGCATTGTTGAAGCCGAGGTAGACGACCCCGTCGGAGAATGACTGCGGAATCGCATTGGCCGCGATGATCGCGCGAGTCAGACGGCTGCGCTCCTCCACCGAGGCGAGAATGCTCGGCCAGGCCCGGCGGATGGCTTCGATCTCCCCGCCGATGTCACCGGATCCCGCCACCGAGGTGGCTTCCGGTGCCGCGGCCTGCTCCGACTGCGAGTCATCCCCTAGTCCCGTCGGTGCCGCAGGTGCAGGCGCCGGAGCGGACTGGCTCTGAGACTGCTCGGTCGCCGGACGCTGAGGCTGATTCGCCGGCGCAGAGTCCGGCGCAGGCACCGGCGCGGAGCCGGAGGATGGGGCACTGGCAGGATCCTGACGCTGCTCGTTGTTCCGCTCAGGCTGCGGCTCGGTGTTCGGCGCACGCCCCGCCGAGGACGGGGACTCGGACGGCGAATCTGGCGACGGCTGCTGACCCTGCGTCGACGAGCGCTCAGCTACGGCCGGAACGTCTTCGGCAGACTGTGGTCCGTTGTCCGCCGGTGCAGGCTGAACCTGCGGCTCTTGCGGCGACGGCGGCTCCTGCTGAACTCGCTGAGCCTGTTGATCGAATCGGGTCGACTGTTCCTGCCGGTCCGGCTGTCCCTGTCGTTCCTGCCGGCTCTGCCGCTCCGACTGACCCGACTGAGCCGGAGGTTCGTTGAGCATCGACTCGGCGGCCGCGGCCATGGCCGCGATGTCGTCGAAGTCGTCGTGCGCGGCGCTCTGAGACTGTCCGGCTGGCACGTTCGCACCAGGTGCTCCGGCACCACGACCTGTCCCACCGGCAGTAGACCCACCGGAAGTCGGCCGACCGGTCGCCTGTCCCTGATCGGCAGCAGGCACCTGCCCCTGACCGGTCCCACCGGCCACTGCCCCCTGCGCCTGCACAGCCTCCTGCCCCGGGGCCTGCGCCGGCGCTGGCACGTTCGCGGCCACACCGGTGGCCGACATGCCGATACGGCGTTCCATCCGTTCGACGCGGCTGAGCACGGCATCCCGGCTGCGACCGGAGCCGGGCAGCAGAATGCGAGCACAGATGAGCTCGAGCTGCAGCCTCGGCGAGGTAGCACCCGACATCTCCGTCAGGCCCACATTCAGCAGGTCCGCGGCACGGGAGAGCTCGCCCTGTCCGAAGCCGTTGGCCTGCAGAGTCAGTCTCTCCAGACGGTCCGGCGGCACTTCGGGCAGGAAGGCATGGGCCGCCTCGGGTGCGGCATTGATGACGATGAGATCCCGGAAGCGCTCCAGCAGATCTTCGACGAAGCGCCTCGGATCCTGACCGGATTCGATGACCCGCTCCACCGCGCGGTACACCCCGGCACCATCACCGGCGGAGAACGCATCGACGATGTCGGAAAGCAGCGAATCCGGAGTGTATCCGAGCAGCGCAATGGCCCGCCCGTAGTCGACCCCATCGGGTCCGGAACCGGCGATGAGCTGGTCGAGGACCGACAGCGTGTCACGCACCGAGCCCCCACCGGCCCGGACGACCAGCGGCAGCACACCCTTGGCCACCTGCACGCCTTCACGCGTGCACAGCTCGTCGAGATAGTTGCCCAGGGCCTCCGGCGGCACCAGGCGGAACGGGTAGTGGTGGGTCCGCGACCGGATCGTGCCGATGACCTTCTCGGGCTCGGTCGTGGCGAAGACGAATTTGATGTGCGGCGGCGGCTCTTCGACGATCTTGAGCAGAGCGTTGAAGCCCTGCGAGGTGACCATGTGCGCCTCATCGAGGATGAACACCTTGTACCGATCGCGCGCGGGCGCATAGACGGCGCGCTCACGCAGGTCACGGGCGTCGTCGACGCCGTTGTGGCTGGCCGCGTCGATCTCGACGACATCGAGCGAACCGGGTCCGCCGTTGGCCAGATCCCGACAGCTCGGGCACTCCCCGCACGGCACCGGAGTCGGCCCCTGCTCACAGTTGAGGCACCGAGCCAGGATCCGCGCCGAGGTGGTCTTTCCACACCCGCGCGGGCCCGAGAACAGGTAGGCATGGTTGATGCGGCCACGTTCGATGGCGGCCTTCAGCGGATCGGTCACATGCTCTTGACCGATGACCTCGTCGAAGGTCTCTGGGCGGTATCTTCTGTACAGTGCGGTGGACACGTCCCCTAGCCTAATGCCAACGACTGACACGAGACACGGCCCCCGGAGTCCCGCCGTTGTCGCTGACTTCCCGATCAGGCACGATAGAGATCATGAGCTCAGCCACCCCCTCCCCCGACGAGAACGACCCCGCGAAGACCTTCCGCATCGGCCACAAGGAACGCGATGAGGCGATCGAGCTGCTCCGCGAGGCCGCCGGCGACGGTCGGATCACCGTCGATGAGCTCGACGAGCGGATGGAGACGGTCCAGTCCGCGAAGTTCCCCATCGACCTCGACGAGGTCCTCTCCGACCTCACCACCGAACTGCCCTCCGATCGTTTCCGCCCCGCCTCGGCGATTGCGCCCACTACCGGCCGTGCGATGGCGGTCCAGGGCCATGATCGATTCGATCCGCTCGTCATCAAGGCCGGCTGGGAATCCGAGGTCCGCCGCGCCAGGTGGTCGGTCCCGCCCTATATTCGCTGCGAACCCTCGATGTCGAACATCGAACTGAACTTCCTCGAGGTCGAGACCGATCTCGAAGTCATCGAAGTCGAGATCGTCGCCGGAATGGGCGCGGTCGTCATCGTCATCCCGGATGACTGGGCCGTCAACGTCGATCAGCTGTCGAAGACCTGGGGCAGCGTGAAATCCGTGGTCGATGCGGTGCCGACCGGCCGCCGCCCCCTCGTGCGCGTGGGCGGATCGATCGGCATGGGGTCGTTCAAGGCCCGGTTCGCGAACTACTTCGACCGCCGTCGAATGGCGATATGATGCAGCCCGGACTCGGCGCAGTCATCTTCCTCACTCTGTGCATCATCGTCGTCTTCAGCATCGGCGCCTTCCTCGTGTACCGGGTGATGAACACTCCCGGTTCGCATATCGGCTCCCGCCTGCCCAAACACGATCCCCACGCCGAGGCGGACTCCACCGATCCGCCCGACCGCGGACCCGCGGAGGGCCGGGTCGGACCCGATAGTCCCAGCGGCACCGACGACCCCGACGGACCCCGTCAGTCCTGAAACCGGGCACCGGCGTCCTTGAAAACCGGCACCTGCCGTGATCGACTCTCACTATGCCTGAGATCCAGATCACTCGCATCGCCGCCGACGACGAGTCTGCGCTGCTGACGTGGAACGACGTCATGCGCACCGCCTACACGCACGACCGCACCGCCGCCTGGTGGCGCAGCGCCGAGACGACGCTCACCCAATTCGCCCACCCTCGCCCGGGCGGACAGGACATCGCCCTGGTGGGCCGCCTCGGCGAGGAGATCATCGGCGGCGTCGAGATCAGCATCTCCCCCGAAACCCCGACCGATATCGAGCTCGGGGTTCTCACCGATCACCGTCGACGGGGTTTCGGCACGGCCCTCGCCGAGGCGGCCGCACAGTTCCTCGTTGACTGTGACGAATCCTTGGCGATCGTGCAGACCGAAACCTACTGCCCGGCCGGGGTCGCCTTCGCGCAGGCGCACGGGATGAGCGTCGGCAACGAAGAGCACCGGCTGCTGCTCGACCTGCCCGCCTACCTGGAGGCAGACGCGAATCGGTACAAGGATTCGGGAGCCTCGACGGTTGTGCCCGTGATCAGGGAGGACCCGGACTTCTCCGTCACCTCGTGGATCGGTGCCTGCCCCGAGGAGGTGCTGGAGTCCTGGACTCAGCTGCGGGCGCAGATGGATGAGGACGTGCCCGTCGGCGATCTCACCCGCACCGCTGCTCATGCCAGCACCGCGGCGATCCGCAGCCATGAGGAGCGGATGGAGGAGCAGGGGTGGACCCTGGTGAGCTCGATGGCGCACGTGGGCGACCTCGCCGTCGGATATACGGAGATCATGGTCTCCTCGCACGATCCGCAGATCGTCATCCAGGAGGACACGCTCGTCGACCGTGCCTTTCGAGGGCGTGGGATCGGTCGGGCACTCAAGGTCGCGAACCTGCGTCAGCTGCCCGCGGTCGCCGCGACCGTCTCGGCGCAATGGGTGCAGACGTACACGGCGACGGACAACGAACCGATGCTCGCACTCAACCGCGACCTCGGGTTCGTCATCGCCGACACGATGACAGCTCTCGAGAAGAAGGACGATCACCCCCGCATGTGACGTCTCGGTCGACTAGAGTGGTTGTTGAACCGTCCGGCCACCGAAACGAAGCAGACCGCCGTGCCCTCAGAACTCCTCATCGCCGTCCTCGTCTTCATCATCGTCGTGCTCGTGACCGTGCTCGTCATCCGAACACGTACCAACAAGGCCCGAAAGCAGGAGCAGACTCAGCAGCCGGCCGCCCCACGCGATCCCTTCGCCGCCGATCAGAACACCGGCGGTGACCCGGAGACCATCAAGGCCGGCGACCTCCTCGAATTCGGCAATGAGAAGTTCTTCGTCCGCGGCACTCTGCGCATCTCCGAGGGCGGCTACGACTGGGCCGAACACTTCTTCCAGGCCGACGCCTCGGCGACGCGCATGTGGTTGAGCGTCGAACGCGACCCCGATGTGCAGATCGCCCGCTGGCGCGACCGCCCCGACCTCGACATCGAGCCGAAGGCACGGACAATCACCGTCGACGGCACCGACTACGACCTCGTCGAACACGGCACCGCCTCTTACCGGTCCGAAGGCACCACGGGGCTGAACGAGAAGGGCGGAGTCGACTATGTCGACTACGAATCCGGCGACGGCCGCATGCTCGCCTTCGAACGCTTCGACCACGGTCGCTGGGAAGTCAGCACTGGCGAGACCATCCCGACGGGCTCCTTCACCATCTACTCCGGCAGCTGATGCTCACCCTCCCCCGACCGCTCGACGTCCCCTTCACCGACACCAGCGCCGAGGCGCTGCGGCTCAGCCTCGACCACGGTCGGATCGCTCCCCTGGCTTCCCGCAGCATCACCGTGCCCACCGTAGCCGCACCCACTGACACGGAGCCCACCCTCGCCGAGGCGGCCCCTGAGCTGACTCTGACCCTGACCGTCATCGGCTCCTCCCACCAAGCGATCCTGAGCGCCGGGTCAACCGATGCGTTCATCGAATCCTTCGCCTGCCTCGGCAAAGATATGTCGCCGTTACGACCGCGGTGGGACCACGAGGACGTCCGCCACGGACGGTGGGCCGGTTACACCGAACACCGGTTCACGGCGACGCGCACGAAAGTGCACGGAGACTTCCCGACGACCGCCGCCGAGGTGCTCGCCACCGGTGCCGACCGTGCCGTCACCAGCGACGACCACTTCTCGGTCGCGTTCCCCGGGCAGCCCGGCGCGCTGACGGCACTGTCGCTGACGTGCGCGCAGCCCGAGCGGATCGCGTGGCAATCGTGGCACTGCTATCCGCAGCATCAGGAGATCGTCCACAGCACCAGCGAACTGAGGAGGTCGACATGAGCCAGGGACCGAACGTCTCGATGAGCGGAGGTTCCTTCGACTTCGACCGCGCGAACAACGGCGGCGGGAGCGGACCACAGCGGCCCGGCGGACCCCAGCGCCCCGGCGGCGGTTCGGGGCGGAAGCCGCGCTTCGGCTGCGGAACGATCATCGGAGTCGTCATCGTCCTCATCGTCCTCGGCAATGTCTTCCGCGGCTGCGGATCCTCCGGATCGGCGAACTGCGGCGACTACGACCTCTCGAACGGCCAGTACGTCTCGAACCCCGGCAAGGGCGACTACGAGAAGAACGGCACCGGCTATGACTACGTCGGCTGCGACACCTCACGCTCCGGAGGCGGCGGATTCTTCTTCCTCCCGTTCTTCTCCGGCGGCGGATCGAACTACGGCGACGGCTCGGGCTTCCGCGGCGGCGGACCGGGCACCGGAAAATAGGCACAGCGAAAGGCAGACATGCTCCTGAACTACCTCCTCTTCGAAACCGGAGTCGTCCTCTCCTATGCGGGCTGCGGGCTCCTCCTCATGGTCATCGGCTATTTCGTCGTCGACCTGCTCACCCCGGGCAAGCTCCACGTCATCCTGTGGGAGCAGAAGTCGCGCAATGCCGCGGTCCTCGTCGCCTCCGACCTGGCCGGCGTCGCGATCATCGTCATCGCCGCCATCCGCGCGAGCTCCGATGATCTGGCCGCAGGCATCCTGTCCACCCTCGTCTTCGGCATCGTCGGCATCATCCTCATGGCCGTGAGCTTCCTGCTCATCGGTCTGCTCACTCCGGGTAAGACCGGCGAGATCATCAACTCCTCACAGATGCACCCTGAGGTCTGGGTCAACGCCACCGCCCACCTGGGCATTGCGGGCATCATGGCCGCAGCCCTCCTTTGAGCACCTCTGACGAATCCGGTTCGGCTCCGACCGGTTCCGCTCCGACCGACACCCCCACCGAGGCGGCCCGCCCCATCACCCTGCCGATGCGTCCGGGTCCGGCCCGGTTCTTCGTCCTGCTCGCCGTGTTCATCTGCGCCAGCTGCGGAATGGTCTACGAGCTCGCGCTCGTGGCCCTGGGCTCCTATCTGCTCGGCGACACCATCGTCCAGGCCTCCATCGTCCTGTCCGTCATGGTCTTCGCGATGGGCATCGGATCGCTGGCGACGAAACGGCTGACTGGGTTCGCCGCCGTCTCCTTCGCACTCATCGAGGCGGCCCTGGGCATCATCGGCGGGCTGTCGGTCATTCTGCTCTATCTCGCCTTCGCCTTCGCCGCTGTCTACACCGTGGCCATGGTGGCCCTCGCGTTCGTCATAGGCGCACTCATCGGCGCGGAGATCCCGCTGCTCATGGAGCTCGTCCAACGCATCCGCGCCCAGAAGGCCTCGAGCGCGGTGGCCGACCTCTTCGCCGCCGACTATGTGGGCGGACTCGTCGGCGGGCTCGCCTTCCCCTTCCTCCTGCTGCCGCTGCTCGGGCTGCCGCGCGGTGCGCTGGCGGTGGGGATGACGAATGCGCTGGTGGGCATCCTCATCGTCCTCTGGCTCTTCCGCACCGAGATCTCCCGCACCGCACAGGTCATCTTGGCGGCACTGCTCGTCGTCATCCTCGGCGGGCTCACCGTGGTGTGGATCTACACCGACGACATCGAAGTCACCACCCGGCAGCGCCTCTACCGGGATCCGATCGTGTATTCGCAGCGCTCGGACTATCAGGAGATCGTCGTCACCGAAGCCCGCAAGACCGGCGATACGCGGCTGTTCCTCAACGGGGATCTGCAGTTCGCTTCGGCCGACGAATACCGCTATCACGAAAGCCTCGTCCATCCGCTGCTGGACGGTCCGCGCCGCAACGTCCTCGTCCTCGGCGGCGGCGACGGCTTGGCCGTGCGCGAGATCCTCAAATACCCCGACGTCGCATCCATCACGCTCGTCGACCTCGACCCGAAGGTGCTGGAGCTCGCGAAGACCTCGGAGCACTTCACCGCATTCAACGACGATTCCCTCGACGATCCGCGGGTGAAGACGATCGCCGCCGATGCCTTCACATGGCTGCGGGAGGCGAAGCATTCGGCCTATGACGCAGTCATCGCGGACCTGCCGGACCCGGATGATGTGGCGACGTCGAAGCTCTACAGCATCGAGTTCTACGGGCTCATCCGTCAGGTGATGTCGCCGGAGGCCCGCCTCGTCGTCCAGGCCGGCTCCCCGTACTTCGCCCCTGATGCCTACTGGGGCATCGGGCAGGCCGTCACCGAGGCGGGACTGGCGACGACTCCGTATCACGTCGATGTCCCCAGCTTCGGCGATTGGGGATATTTCCTCGCCGACCTCAGTGGCGACGGCCCCGAGGTGACCGTGCCCGAGGATGCCCCGCAGGACCTGCGATTCGCCACCGCCGAGGTGCTCGCCGCCTCGACGACGTTCCCACCGGATCGTGATCGCTCGTCTGTGGGCAAGGTCGAAGCCTCGACGCTGCTGCATCCGCGGGTGCTCGATCAGGAACGCGGAGCCTGGGTCGGCTACTGACTGAGTTCGATAACGATTTCTAGCAAAGGCAGAGGGCCGACCCATGTGGGTCGGCCCTCTGCCGTCTCTGATCGGCGAGTATCGGATCGGTCGGGGTCAGCCGGCCATGAGGCTGGCGAGGCCGCCGACGATTCCGAACGAGATTCCGAGTGCCCATCCGAGGACGAGGAGTCCGAGGAAGACGAGGCCTAAGATGAAGCCCCACTTGGCCATCTCGTTGTCTCCAAAGCCGGCTTCCTGCGAGCGCTTGCGTGCCATGTGACCGGTGATGATGCCGATGACGGGTCCGATGAAGTTGAATCCGAGGAACGTCGACAGAGTTGCCACGAGCGAAACGATGCCGAGCACCTTGCCCGGGTCTTCTTCGACGCGCTGGCCGTAGTGGGGTCGGTTCTGGTTCGAGTAGCTCTGCGGTGCTCCGTACCGTCCGGTGGACGGGTTGGAGTACTGGCCGATGGCCGGCTGATCGAACTGGTCGGGGGTCGGGGTGGGTGCTGCATTCATGGTGCGTGTCTCCTCTGTATCGGCTGTTGACACCAGCCTAGGAAGACCTCAGCGTCTGCCGACAGGGACCAATCCCCCGACCGGGAGGGGGTTTTCCCGACACTCCCCTGCTCCCGGTCTCAGCGCACGTCGACGAGTGCGTGGTCTGTCCGACCCATAAGATAGAGAAGCAACTCGAGTGGCGCCCCGGTGATCGTCGTGGCCTCGCCGCTTCCCTTCTTCCCAGCGGTGCGAGATCCGAAGCCCGGTGCCGAGATCGTCACCGGGCCCTTGGCCTTCCCGGCGAACGGCAGTAGCGCCACCTTCGTCTGTGCCCAGACGGTCGCGGTCTCTGCCTGCGACAGCCGGCGCGGAATCCATTCGATCGCGGCCCGGCGGATATCTTCATGGTGGACGAGGAACTCGGTCGTGTTCATCACCGACTCCACTCCCGGCAGGGCACCCGGAGTCCATTTCGGCGGTGCGGCGACGAGTCCGAGCAACCGGCTGAACGGCATCTCGGTGTATTCGTCTTCCTTCGCCTGCAGACGGTCGGAGAACTTCGGGATGAAGATGCCAGCGGCGGCCTGCGGGTGGCGTTCCCGGATGACGAGGTGAGTGGCAAGATCCCTGACGTTCCATCCCTCGCACAGTGTGGGGGCGTCTTCACCCGCGCGGCGGGCGGAGTCGACGAGTCGCAGTCGTTCGGCGCGTGCCAGATTGTCTTTCATACCCGCCAGTCTTCCATCTCCGGCTTGGACTCGCCTGGACGCTTCGTCATCTCACCGCTCGGTCGCTTCGCCGTCCTGTCACTTCACCGGCGGGCCCAGGTCGTGACGAAGTCGGCGACGCGGGAGATCGACCGGTAATCGGCGAATTCGTCACCTCGGGTCGGCCCGTCGGTGACGATGACGACGGGTTTGCCCTCTTTTGCCGCCGTCCTGACGAATCGCAGACCGGACAGCACCGCCAGAGAGGAACCGAGCACCACGATGCCAGCGGCCTCGTCAGCGATCCGATTGGCCTGTTGGACCCTGGCCGCGGGGACGGAATCACCGAAGTAGACGACATCGGGTTTGAGCAGTCCGCCGCATTCGGGGCAGTCGGGGACGATGAAACCGGCGGTGTCCTCGAGTTCGACGTCGCCATCGGGTGCGGTTTCGACGTCGATCGGGTCGATGCCGACTTCCTCGGCGAAATCCGGATTGAGCTCACTCAGTCTCCGCTGCACGAGATCACGGTCGAACAGGTGGCCGTTCTTCAGGCAGATCACCCGGTCGAGGCTGCCGTGGAGATCGATGACGGGACTCGGCGCCGGCGCTCCGGAATCGTTTCCGCGTTCGGCGGCGACCGCCTCGGCGGCGGATTGGTGGAGGCCATCGACATTCTGGGTGATGATCCCGGCCACCGGCAGCTCGGCCAGGGCGAGGTGGGCCCGATTGGGTCGGGTGCCGCGCATCCGCGGCCAGCCCATCCAGGACCGCGCCCAATACCTGGCGCGCTGATCGGGGTGGGAGAGGAAGGTCTGGATCGTCATCGGCTTCCGCGGCGGGGAATCGGGTCCGCGGTAGTCGGGGACGCCGGAGTCCGTGCTCATTCCCGCCCCGGTGAGCACCGCCCAATCCGCATCGGAATAGGTCTCGGTGAGCACGTCGACGATCTCGGCGTCGGAGTGGCTGGCGTCCGGACGCACGCGTCCGCGCAGGGGGTCGAAGATGACTGCCATGGCTCCACTGTAGACATGAGGGCTGACTTTTGTGTGTTCCTTGATTTCCTCAGCGGCTGCCGGAAAGCCAGCACCCTGAGAAGCATTCACGGAGATCGTCGGAACCATGTCGAACACGGGCCTGTGTCTGAGACGCCTGCGATTCCAAAAGTAGGTCAATTTCATCCTTTTGTGTGATGCGCAGCGAGCACTACACGCGATGAGAATAGTGAGGCTTGTCGCGCCATGCGATGTGCCGCGGACTCTGCTCAGAGTCCGGTTCAGAGCAAGGCGACAATCACAAGAACTAGGAGTCGACATGGTAAACGATTCGGTGTCGGCTGGGACGTTCTATGGCTAAGCATTTTCGCCCTGTTGGTCGTGTTCTTGGTCGCCGCTCTAGTGAGCATCAACAAGTCAAGCCTCGATGCTGTCACGAAATTGGTGTGGGCCGTTTTGGCCTTACTTTTCCCGATCATCGGCCCTGTGGTCTGGTTCGTCGATAAGTCGAGCAACAGGTCTTCAGTTCCACCTCGAACTCGAGCGCAACAATAACAAGACGCTCCAACTCATGCGGCAATAATGCTGCCCCATCTGATTCGACGCCTTCGGCAGGACAAGTGTCCTCCGAGGGCGTCGGCCATTTATGCACTCACTTTGGCTTGGCCCGCCGTTCCGCCACGGACCTGCAGTCTTAGCTGTTGGAACTGACAGAGTAGTTGTCGGTGACACTTTCGGTGATATGAAGTGCCCCGCAATGGTGGCCGTTCCCCTGAAGGCACCTGCTCTCGGCCCTGAAACTGCCGATGGGAGAAGTTAGAGTAGGGCCATGGTCAACGTTCTGCTCGTTCATCATTCACCGTCCGCTGCGACAGCGCAGATCGCCGAGGCGGCCGAGTCCGGACTCCGCATGCCTGAGCTCGGCGACATCGACGTCACACTCCGCCCGGCGCTGGAGGCGAGCGTCGAGGATGTGCTCGCCGCCGATGCCTATGTGCTCGGGACGACTGCGAACTTCGGCTATATCTCCGGTGCCCTCAAGCACTTCTTCGACACCACGTATAACGCGGTGCGCGAGCCGACCGCTGGCAGGCCGTTCTCCTATTGGATCCACGGCGGCTATGACACGACCGGGGCCGAGACCGCGATGAAGCA
The DNA here is from genome assembly GCF_011617465.1 of Brevibacterium pigmentatum. Lineage (NCBI taxonomy): Bacteria > Bacillati > Actinomycetota > Actinomycetes > Micrococcales > Brevibacteriaceae > Brevibacterium > Brevibacterium pigmentatum. Next base: position 921,950 of record NZ_CP050153.1, on the reverse strand, counting down.
GATCACGACCGGCTTGGGCTGGAAGCTCGCCTTCGATCCCCTCATCTTCACCGGCGAGGTCACCAACGAGCATTTGGAGAAGGCCACCGAGCTGGCCGCCACAGTAGCCGCCACCCCCTCCTAACCCCTTATTACTACCTGACGGCGGCCTAGATACCTCGCGCGGGGTTGCTGGGCCGCCGTCAGGTAGTAATGGGGGAAGTATTTTGTGAAACCACTTTCCTATTCGGAAAGTAGTTGATGCCGTGGAAGTACTTTCACAGGCGGTGTCGACGATCTGGTCGCAGCCCCGAGCACAGGAGCTGACATGAACGCGAACCCCACCCCGCAGCAGGCAGCCGACCTTCTCAGCCAAGTCGAGGCGAGCCCCCTCGGCGAATCCTTGACCCGACTCGAACCGGAGCTGAACAACCCAACGCGACTGGGCATCGTCTCGAGCCTGAAGAACCGGGACAAGGCCGAGTTCAAACTGCTGCGCGACAGCCTCGGCGTCTCCGATTCCGTCCTCTCACGGCACATCACCGCACTCGAGAAAGCCGGAATGATCGAGGTGAAGAAAGGGTACGTGGGCAAACGCCCGCGCACCTGGGTCTCGATCAGGCCAGACGGATACAACCGTCTCGAGGCGCATATCCAGGCGCTGCGGGAACTGGCCGGCGCCTAGGCTCGAGAATCACTGTTCCCCCTTGGTGAGAACTTCGGTTAGGGTGATGGAAAACACTGCAGGGAGGCATGATGACCACACCGACGAGCGCCGAGATCCCGTTCCTCGAACTCCACGAAGTCTCGACACTCATCCGAACCAGGCAGCTGTCCTCCCGTGAGGTCACCGAGGCGATGCTCGAGCGCATCGAGAGCCTCGAACCCCGACTGCAGGCGTACGCCACGGTCATGGCCGAATCCGCCCTCACCGAGGCCGACCGCGCCGACTCTCTCCTTGCCCGCGGAAACTGGCTCGGCCACCTCCACGGTGTCCCCGTGGCGGTGAAGGATCTCGCGAACACCCACGATGCACCGACTGGTGCGGGCACTACGATCCACTCAAACTTCCGCCCTGACTTCGATGCCACCGTCGTCGCCCGACTGCGGGCCGCCGGAGCCGTCATCCTCGGCAAACTGCGCATGACGGAGGGCGCGTTCACCGTTCACCACCCGGACCTGCCGACCCCGGTCAATCCGTGGGATGCCGACACCTGGTCCGGAGTCTCCTCATCGGGGTCCGGTGTGGCCACCGCCGCCGGACTCTGCTTCGCCTCCCTCGGCTCGGACACCGGCGGGTCGATCCGCCTGCCGTCCTCGGCAAACGGAGTCACGGGACTCAAACCGACCTGGGGCCGGGTCTCCCGCCACGGCATCTTCGCGCTCGCGCCCAGCCTCGATCACATCGGGCCGATGACTCGCAGCTCCCGTGATGCCGCGATCGTGCTGCGTACCATCGCCGGCCACGATCCCGCCGATCCCACATCGTCGCTTGACCCTGTACCGGACTACCCGCAGCACCTAGGTGTCGATAAGGCCCCGGTCGTCGGTTTCGACCGCAAACTCGCCGAGGATCACTTCGACGCCGCGACGAACGCGATGCTCGAAGACACCATCGAGACGATCACCGGAATGGGGTGGCGGGTCCTCGATGTCGAGACACCCAACATGGAGGCCGCGGCCCAGGAGTGGACGGCCCTGTGCGGAGTCGAGACCGCCGGCGTCCACTCGGAGACGTACCCGTCTCGTGCGGACGAATACGGTCCCGATCTGTCCGGTCTCATCGAGATCGGGCGCGGACTCTCCGCCGTCGACTACCACCGTCTGCTCGAATCACGTCGGGACTTCACCGGCCGCATGCGCGCTCTCATGGCCGATATCGATCTGCTCCTGCTGCCGGGCATCGGCGTCGCCTCACCGACGATCGCGCAGATGGCGAATCTGAGATCCGACCAGAAGCTGTTCGCCGCGGTCACCGTGCCGACAGCTCCGATCGACAACTGCGGAATGCCGTCGATCACTCTGCCGGCCGGGTTCACCGAACGGGGCACTCCCCTGGCCGCTCAGTTCGTCGGCGGTGATTTAACCGAGCCTTTGGTTCTGGCCGCCGGCCATGCCTTCCAGCGGGCCACGGGCTTCCACACCCGCCACCCGGCCGATTAGACGCAGCACCTCAGCTCACTTCGCCGCGCTGCGGGCCACCATCTCCGTGATCCAAGTCGGGGCGAAGGGTGAGGTGCATCCGGGAGAGGTCGGGTAGTCGCGGAGTACGCCGAGGCGCTCACCGATCTCGATGGCACGTTTCCGCAGGTCAGGGTTCTCGATGCCGATATAGGACAGGGTCTCGTTCATTGCCCACTGCAGACGTTCGGGCGCATCGGCCATCTCGGCCTCGATCACGTCGAGCAGCCCGGGCAGGTCCAAGCCCTCGGGCTTGCGGTTGACCCGCTCGCTCGTCAGCGCCCACCCGGCCGAGGCGACCACGGGGTCCGGATCGTCCATCCATGACAGGCGCAGCGCCTCGGCGTGGGGTGACTTCTTGACGATGTAGCTGACCAGCCAGCCGTGGACTTTCGGGACTCGGGAGTCGCGCAGCATCTCTTCGAGCTGTGCTTCGCTCCAGGCCTTCGGGCGCATGATGAGGATCGCGACGAGGCGGGCCGCGGTATCTCCGGTGGCCCACAGCTCGGCGGCGAGGTCGTCGTTCTTCTTCAGCTCCTTCGCCACGGCCCGCAGCTTCGTCAGGTTGACCGCGTGGTCGTCGCCGTGGCGGGCGTTGACGGCGCGGATCTTCTCGTCCTCGAGCGAGGCCAGGGTGGCGAGCACCTCGGTGCTGGTGGTCATGGTGTCCTCTCGGTCAGTCGTCGTCATCGGCATGCGGTGAAGCATCGATCTCGGCGCGTGGTCTCTTCGAATTCCTGAAGCCGACGATGACGACGATCATGCCGACGACAGCACCGATGGCGGTTTCGATGGCACGGGAGGCCAACAGCTCCGCGACCGGGTGCGAGTTGCCGATCTGGGTCATGAGCAGGGCCAACGGGGTGATGAAGAGCAGCGCCACCGAATAGTTGCGCAGCACGTAGATCTCGGCGAGGAACTGCAGCAGGATCACCCACACCACCAGCTGCCATGCCTCGGTGGGGAACGACAGCAGGAACGCGGTGACGATCACGCCCAGCAGGGTTCCGACCACACGGTGGACGCCGCGTTTGAGACGGGCCGATCGACCAGGTGGGGTGATCGGTGCGACCGCAGCGACCATCGCCCAATAGCTGTGGGACAGCAGCGGCAGCACATCGATGAGCAGGGTGCCGAGGATTCCGGCGATGAGCGGGGCGATCGTGAATCGGGCGGCGTGGGCTGCCAGGTCGGCCTTGCCCACCGGCGAGAGCCCGACCCGCACATAGGTCTCCTTCTCCGGAGGCATGCGTTCCCCGGCGAAGTGGGCGAGCGCTCCGAGGCCGACGCTCACCAGCGCCGAGGCGGTCGCCACCCCCAGTGCCACCGGTACCGATGCGCCGTTCGGAATGGATCCGACGGCTCCGGTGGCGAAGATGAAGAAGATCGATCCGCCGGGCTTGAGCCGGAAGCGCAGGGCGACGGCCGCGCCCGTACCGGACACGAGTGAGGTGACGATGACGAGCACCCACACCGAGGCTCCGAGGTTGCCCAGCAGGGCGCCGATGCCCACGCACACGACGAGGACGGCGGCCGCGATCGATTGCCGCCTGGTCCGCGAGCGTGGGGATTCGAAGCGCGCGTAGATGCCGGTGAAGGCACCGAAGGCGGCATAGACGGCGAGGTCGAGGCGGTCGATTCCGAGCAGCACGAGGAGCGGGATGGCGACTCCCAGGGCGATGCGGAACGCGGGAATATGGTCGCGTTCGCCCGGTGGGATGCGGAAGAACTCCTGCAGGTGGCTCAAACGGATTCGGCCTCTTTCGAAATCGAGAACGGACCCCGCTGACGGGATCGCTGAGATGGGATGATGAGCCGACGGCTCCCTGCGATCGTAGTCCGCTTTGGGGACGACTGAATGTCTTCTGCCGACAGGAGTGACCAACCTCGCTCGCCGAGGCGGCCCACCGAGACCGTGATCACCACCGTCACCGTCGACTCCGGTTGTCCTCCCCCGAACGGATGCGTGCCGCCTGCCGGTTGAGATGGTTGCGTTCGGCGAGGCTGCCCGCCCGTTCGGCCGCCCGGGCGTAGAGATCGGCGGCCCTCTGCGTCTCCCCTGCTTTTTCGCGCAGGTGTGCTTCGACGGCGAAGTAGCGCGGCAGACTCTCGTCCAGGTTCCGCAGTTCGGCCAGGCCGGCCCCGGGGCCGTCGGCCTCCCCGATGGCCACGGCCCGGTTGAGACGCACGATCGGCGTATTGCGCAAGGCCAGCAGATCGTCGTACCACTGAACGATCTGCACCCAGTCGGTGTCCTCGACTCTCTGCGCGTCGGCATGGAGTGCGGCGATCGCCGCCTGCGCCTGATATTGGCCGAGTTCATCCCGGGCAAGCGCTGTCTGGAGGATTCCGATGCCCTCGACGATGAGCCGTCGGTCCCAGCGGGCGCGGTCCTGATCGACCAGAGCGATGAGTTCGCCGTCCGGGCCGAATCGGGCATCGCGGCGGGCGTGATGGAGGAGCATGAGCGCGAGCAGTCCGTCCACCTCGGCGGATTCGATCACCGACTTCAGCGTCCGGGCCAGTCGGATCGCTTCGGCGACGAGGTCGACATCGCCCGAGTGCCCCTCGTTGAACACGAGGTAGAGGGTGGTGAGCACCGAGGACAGGTCACCGGGCCGGTTGAGCCGGGAGCCAGCGATCGTGGATTTGGCGCGGCTGATGCGTTGGGCCATCGTCGCCTCGGGCACCATATAGGCCTCGGCGATCTGTCTCGTCGTCAGTCCGCCCACCGCCCGCAGGGTCAGGGCCACCGCCGAGGCGGGGCTGAGGTCGGGATGGGCGCAGAGGAAGTAGAGATCGAGGGTGTCATCGGCGTTCGGAAGGCCGTCGGTCCCCGGTTCGGCCGAGGCCCCGGGTTCGGCGAGCGTGGCAGCCATGACCCGTTCCTCGCGTTTCAGCCGTGATCCTTCGGAGCGCACGGCATCGAGGAACTTCCGCCACGCGACCGTCACGAGCCAGCCCCGCCGGTCGCGGGGCGGCTCGGACGGCCATGATCGCAGGGCTTCGATGAGCGCGTCCTGAACGGCGTCCTCGGCGGTCGCGAAGTCTGCTCCACGACTGACGAGGATGCCGATCACGGCGGGGACGAGCTCACGCAGCTCCGCCTCGGCGAGGGGATCCGGATCGGTCATCGCGGACTCCGTTCGCGTCCCTGCTCACTCGTCCACGCTGGGTGCGTGGTCGAGGAAGGGGCGCAGTTCGAGCCATTCGTTGATCGGCTCCCCGCCCTTGCCCGGGGCGGCCGACAGCTCGCCGGCGAGTTCGAGGGCGCGGTCGTAGCTGTCGACGTCGATGGCCATCCAGCCGGCGATGAGGTCCTTCGTCTCGGGGAAGGGGCCGTCGGTGACCGGAGGCTTGCCCGGTCCGCCGGACCGGACGAAGGTGCCCTCCGGGGACAGCGCCTGGGCGTCGACGAATTCGCCGGATTCCTTGAGCTTGTCGGCGAAGGCGTTCATATACGCCACGTGCGCGTCGACCTCCTCGGGACTCCACTGGTCCATCGGCGCGTAGTCCATGTACTGCGCGGGCATCCGATAGTGCTTGAGCATGAGGTACTTGGCCATGATGGTCTCCTTGTCTCGTGTCGCTCGCACGGGTTGTGCTCGCTGACATCACTGGGACGCAGCCGGACGAGTGTTCTCGACATCAGCGGCGAAGAATTCTCGTCACGAACGCCGATCACAGTCCCAGAATAGGCCGATGTGTCCGTCCTGGAACATGCGTCACCGGATCCGAACACAAATCGGCCCAGGTCACGGCGCTGCGCTGAGAGGCTTGTCTTGTACGAAACACCGACAGCTTTTTGCACATGAGACCAGGAGCAGATCATGAAGGCACAGACACTTCTCAAGACCATCACCGTTGCCGGAGCGCTCGCAGCGACCCTGACGCTCTCGGCCTGCGATATGAACATCACCTTCGGCCCGGAAGGCCAGGGACAGGAACAGGGCCAGGAGCAGGACGGCCAGCAGGCGCAGCAGACCGAGGACACCGAGACGACCGCCGAAGAACCGGCATCGGATTCGGGCTCCACGTCGGATTCCGGCTCCGCCGGTTCGGGTTCGTCCGGCACGAGCGATAGCGGCACGACGGACAGCGGCACCACCGGCAGCGGCGGATCCACCGATTCGTCCAGCGCCTCCTCGGCGAGTGACTCCTCCGCCTCGAACGGCTCGGCGTCGACCGGATCGTCGTCCTCGAACGGATCATCGTCGTCGAGCGGCACGACCGGCGACAGCGGATACCAGGGTCCGCGCATCGGCGAAGACGGAGTCGAACTCGACGCGGACGGCAACGGCAAGATCCCCGCCGACGTGCTCGAGGCGGACATCAAGAACGCCTACGCCAAGCAGGGCACCACCGTCGACACCGTCGACTGCTACTCCGACCTGCGGATCCTCTCCCACCGTGGCTCGCAGAACTGCACCGTCACGGCCGCCGGAAAGAATCACTACGGAACCGTGAAGATCACCGCGGCGTCGCAGTCCGGAATCGGCTACAGCCTCGAGTTCCCAAACATCTGAGCCGCCCGCCGGGCCTACGAAACGTACCCCTCGAGCGTCTCGTATCCCCGACTCGCATTCCCCTGGTCACCTCGGCCAGGGGAATGCGTTCGTCGCGGTCTGGAACAAATCGGTATTCTTCGTTGTTCAGCGGAGTGTGGGTGTCGGTCCAACCGCACGTCGGCCTCGACGTTCCGGCCAGCCGGGCCCATGTCAGATTCGACAACCTCACAGATCACAACTGACAAGGAGCACCATCATGGCACTCTCTGACAAGAAGGTCGCATTCCTCCTCACCCGCGGCGTCGAGCAGGTCGAACTCACCAGTCCCCGCACCGCTCTCGACGAGGCCGGGGCGACGACCGTCATCGTCTCCCCGTCCGAGGGAACGCTGCAGGCGATGGAAGGCGATTGGGAGCATGCCGAGACCTTTGACGTCGACGTTCCCGTCGCCGAGGCCTCGGTCGATGACTTCGACGCCCTCGTTCTGCCCGGCGGCACCCTGAACTCCGATGCCCTGCGTCTGAATGAGGACGCCGTCAACCTCGTCAAGGCGTTCTTCGCCGCCGACAAACCGGTTGCGGCCATCTGCCATGCCCCGTGGATCCTCGCCGAGGCGGGAGTGGCCAAGGGAAGGAAGCTGACGTCCTTCATCTCGACGAAGACTGACCTCATCAACGCCGGAGCCGACTGGGCGGACACCGAGGTGGTCGTCGACGGCAACCTCATCACCTCCCGCAGCCCCGACGACCTCGACGCCTTCAACAAGGCAATCGCTGATAAGTTCAGCTGATCTGGAACGATGCCTCCCCCGCCGAGGTGGGCCCACCTCGGCGACGAACTCCCCGAAACGATCGTTTCGGGGAGTTCTTCTGTTCGTCATCTGAGGTATTGACAGCCGCGCTTATGATCAACTCATGCCACCCTCCCTGTTCGTCAAGGCGACGATTCCTGCCCTCGCGTCGCTGCTCATCTGGCTCCTCTTCGTTCTCTGCTCCACAGCGCCTCCGGCACATGCCGCCTATGCGACCTCGGGTGCGATCGGGGCGATGCACAAGTCGCTCGGCGGAAATACGGGCAAGCTCGGTCCTGCGACCGGCCCCAAGCGGTGCACGCTGATCCAGAAGGGCTGCTATCAGTCGTTCAAGCACGGCAGCATCCATTGGACGAAGGCTACGGGCGCCCATGCGACTCTGGGTGCGCTCCGCACTGCGTGGAAGAGGTCCGGATGGGAACGCGGCCCCTTGGGGTATCCGACGAGCAATGAGTACCGTTCCCGATCCGAGACCCGGCAGAAGTTCCAAAACGGAAAGATCGTGTGGACGGCGAAGTCCGGGGCGAAGGTGCAGGTGACGAAAGCACCGTCGTCGTTCGCGATCAAGGGGTCAGGCTTCGGCCACGGGGTCGGGATGAGCCAGTACGGAGCACGCGGGATGGCGGCGGCCGGAAAGTCCTCGACGCAGATCCTGCAGCACTACTACACGGGTGCGAAGGTCACGACGATGTCGAAGAACGCCGATGCCAGCCTCAAGGTGCAGCTGCTGACCGGGAAGAAGTCCGTGACGATCACCCCGCGTTCCGGTCGTCTGCGCGTCAAGGCCGGGTCGAAGACCATCGAATCGGGATCGACGGTCACGATCGAGCGGACCTCCTCCGGTTCGGTCAAGGTGACGGTCGGGGCGAGGAGCTATTCCGGGTCCAAGCTCACCATCGAATGGCAGGGCACCCGGTATTGGAAGGGCTCCTCGGCGACGACGGTATCGGTCAGCGGTGCACAGGACGGAGCGACCGGCACCTACCGGCACGGGCGGATCGAGATCGGACAGCTGAAGGGTTCGCTCAATGTCGTCAACGTGCTGGGGCTCAACAAGGAGTATCTGCCGGGAATCGCTGAGATGCCGGCCTCGTGGCAGTCCGAAGCCCTGCGCTCTCAGGCCATCGCCTCTCGCACCTACGCTTACCGCAATCTCGGTGCCGTGAAGCCGGCATGCGGGTGCAACGTCTACGACGAGGTGGCTTCACAGCGCTTCCTCGGGTGGACTCGCGAGAATGCTGCCGACTCAGGGCCATGGCGCAAAGCCGTGACTGCGACACAGACCTCCAGCGGGTCGACGGTGAAATCGGCGCGTGTCGTCACGTACAAGGGCGGACTCATCGATGCCGTCTACTCATCGTCAGCCGGGTCGAAGACGCATTCGGCTGCCGAGGTGTGGGGTTCGGCTGTGCCCTACCTGGTCTCGGTCGATGACTCGCCGTCGAAGTATGCGTCGGCGCAGAACCCGAACGCCTCGTGGTCGGTGACGGCCAAGCAGGCCGATATGGCCAAGGCGTTCGGGCTGGCCGATGTGCGGTCGGTGGCGGTGACGAAGACCGGCTCAGGTCTGGTGAAGACGGCGAAAGCCACCTCGGTGAAGGGAAAGACCGCGAGCCTCACAGGCGATCAGCTGCGGACGAAGCTCAAGCTCAAGTCCGCATCGTTCAGCGTGGCCTGACCGCGGCAGACCGAGCTCAGTCAACGCGAAACTCGAAAAAGTCGCCGCTGGTGACGACCTTTTCGAGTTTCGCGTGGCTTGAGGGACTCTCCTGCTGGTTCAGACTCCCACAGGGGTGAGCAGCCCTCGGTTGACAAGTTCGACTTCCTTCTCGCGCACGATCGGGATGACGGTCTTGCCGAACGCCTCGAGTTCCTCCTGGAAGTGGAGGAAGCCGGTGAGGATGAGGTCGACGCCGATCTTCTTGTATTCGATGATGCGGTCGGCGACCTGCTCGGGGGTTCCGATGAGCTGAGTGCGGAAGCCGTCGTTGTACTGGACGAGGTTTTCGAAGCTCGAGTCCGCCCACATGCCTTTCTTATCGTGAGTCGAGGCTCCGGCCTGCTGCACGGACTTGCGGAATCCTTCGACGGCGCCCTCATCGGCTTTGGCGATGATCTCGCGCAGCTGTTCGCGGGCTTCGGCTTCGGTGTCGCGGACGACGGCGAACCCGTTGAGTCCGAAACGAACCTTTCGATTGCGGGCGCGGGCCACCTCGGTGACGTCGTCGTACTGTTCGCGGAATCCGTCGAAGTCCTTGCCGTTGGAGAAGTACCAGTCGGCGTGCTTGCCGCCGTTGATGCGGGCAGCCGACGAGTTTCCGCCTTGGAAGATCTCCGGGTGGGGCCGTCCTTCGACCGGGTAGGGGCCGGGGCGGAGGGTGAAGTCGTCGACGGTGTAGAAGTTGCCGCGGTACTCGACGTTCTCCTCGGTGAAGAGCTTGCGGACGACGTCCATGAACTCGGCGGACCGGCGGTAGCGTTCGCCGTGTTCGAGCCAGGGCAGGCCGAGGCGGGTGTATTCGTCCTTGAATCAGCCGGAGACGACGTTGATGGCGGTCCGGCCCTTCGTGAACTGGTCGGCGGTGAGGATGAACTTCGCGAGCACGGCCGGTTCCCAGATGCCTGGGTGGATGGCGGCGATGACCTTGAGCTTCTCGGTGGCCAGGGCCAGTGCGAGTGAGGTGGCGGTCGATTCGTGCTGCTGGGCAGCGCCGTAGCTGGAGAGGTAGCGGACCTGGCTGAGCGCGTATTCGTAGCCGACAGCCTTGGCGGTCTGCGCGAGCTTGACGTTGTAGTCATAGCCCCAGTCAGTGCGCTGTTCGATGTTCGACACAACCAGGCCGCCGGAGACGTTGGGCACCCAGTAGGCGAACTTCAGGTCTTCGGGCTCACCGGTGTAGATCGGGTTGGCGTGGATGTTCGCCATTGTGTGTCCCTTCCCATCGAAACTGGCATGAGCACCGTGTCCGCGAGTCGAGTGCCGTGCGCTGCGCGCGGCGTCCGCACCGGACCGGTTGCTGCGACGTCATCGGGCCAGTTTCCTTAGGTCGCTCGTGATGTGTGCAGGTGTGCAATATCTTGTGTGCGGGTGTGCCGTGCCAGACTACTGAGACGCAGACCACACACGGCGGGCAGACTTCGCGGACCGACGCACGCCGTCACAATGACTCACTTCGCCACGGACCGTCATCCGATTTGTGTTCTTGTGGCGGTCGCCCGCTGCCGTCTCGCGGAGCACCCCTCACCTTTCGCGGCAAACCACCTCGTTGCGCCGGTGAGTTAAGGCAGGAACGACGAGGGATGCGTAAGCACGTGTAGGAGATACCGCGACCGAGGTGATTTGCCGCGAAAGGTGCTGGATGCCCGAAAGCCGGCGTCCGACGACCACTCGGATGAAGTCAAAGCGCTCTGAACAAGTGGTCTCGTCCCAGCTTAGGATCTCAACGTCGAAGTCCCGGCCCGCATTGACTGCGAGACCGGGACTTCCGTGGCGGAGGATAGGGGATTCGAACCCCTGAGGGCGTTAACCCAACCCGCGTTCCAGGCGAGCGCCATAGGCCACTAGGCGAATCCTCCGCGAATCAGCTTATCCGAGTCATGACGACAATGCGAAATCGCGGTGACCGAGTGTGAACGATCCCACTTCCGCAAGGGTAACAATCCCACTTCTCTATGAGTTCTGCGAAAAACATTCGCCGGCCAGTCGATCCTGCATAGTCTTGTTCGACGGAGTGCATGAGAAGGCCTCGACCGAGGCTTTCCGCCGATCACGAATGACCGAGGAGTCATCATGAAATACATGCTCATCATGCGCGCAGTCGATCAGCGAGCCGTCGAGAATTTTGAGAGCACCGATTTCAACGAAGTCATCGCCGCCATGGGCGCCTACAACGAGTCGATGGTCGACGCCGGGGTACTCGCCGACGGCGCCGGACTCTCCGATGCCGAAGAAGGGTCCGTCGTCGACTTCTCCGACGACGACCCGGTCGTCACCGATGGCCCCTACGGCGAGCTGCGTGAACTCTTCAACGGCTTCTGGGTCGTCGACGTCTCGACCAAGGAGGAGGCGATCGAGTGGGCCAAGCGCGCACCGCTCGGCCCCGGCTCCCAATTGGAGGTCCGCCGTATCAACGACATCGACGACTTCCCACAGGACAACGAGTGGATCCAGAAAGAACAGGAATGGATCGACCAAGGCAAGCTGAAGACCAGCCGCGGCTGAACCTCGCCGAGGCGGCACGCCGACCCGAGACGGACCCGCCCCACCAGGGCGGGTTCGAATCGGCGCGGCGGACCGTCGAAGCGACGTGGCGAATCGAGGCGGCACGGATCATCGCTGCCGTGACCCGCTATGTCGGCGATTTCGCCCTCGCCGAGGACTTCGCCCAGGAAGCCTTCGCCGACGCGCTGCGTACCTGGCCGGAGTCCGGCTCTCCCCGCAACCCTGCGGCCTGGCTGACGACCGCGGCTAAGCGGAAGGCGATCGACCATTGGCGCAGACGGGACCGTTTCGACGACCGCGTCGCGGACCTCGGCCGTGACCTCCTCGCCACCACCCGGAGCGTCGGGACGGCCGCAGCTGCCTCGACGGTGGGCAGCTCACGCCCCGGACCTCGACCGACCGAGATCCCCGACCCAGCCACGGCCGGTGCCGACCTGCCGTGGGATCCGGACACGATCGATGACGACGTGCTCCGCCTCCTCTTCATCTCCGCCCACCCCGCACTCGCCCGCGAGGCGCAGCTGGCGCTGACTCTGCGCGTCGTCGGCGGTCTGACGACGGAGCAGATCGCCCGTGCATTCCTCCTGCCAATCCCGACCGTCCAACAGCGCATCGTCCGGGCGAAGAAGGTGCTTGCGAAGGCCGAGGTCCGCTTCGAACTCCCACCTGCGAACGAATGGGGCGACCGCCTCAGCGGAGTCCTCGGGTCCCTCTACCTCATGTTCTCCGAAGGCCACGTCGCCACGTCCGGCTCCGATTGGATGCGGCCCGAGCTCGCTCTCGACGCCCTCCGCCTCGTTCGCGTGGCCGCCGGGCTCCTCCCCCGCGAACCCGAAGTCCACGGTCTCGTCGCACTCATGGCTTTCACTGCCTCTCGCTTCCCCGCCCGGCTCGATCGAACCGGGGCTCCGGTCCTGCTCGCCGACCAGGATCGGACCCGGTGGGACCGCAGCCTCATCCGCCTCGGGCACGCTTCACTCAACCGGTCGACAGATCTGCGCGAGGCCCGTGGAACGTACACGATCCAGGCCCAGATCGCTGCGGTACACGCCTCCGCCCGCACCATCGCCGACACCGACTGGGAGCGCATCGTCGCCCTCTACGGCGACCTCGGCAGCATCAGGCCCTCAGCAATCACCGATCTCAATCAGGCGATCGCCATCGCCGAGGCCAGGGGGCCGGCCGCCGGGCTCGAGAGAGTCGATGCCATCGCCGAATCCGGCGTGCTTTCCCGCTACCACCTCATACCCAGCGTCCGCGGAGAGCTTCTGGCCCGCCTCGGCGACGTTGCGGAGGCCCGCGACGAACTCCTCCGCGCAGCAAAGCTGGCGACGAACGACCGCGAACGCGCCGTCCTCGAAGACAAGGCGCGGCAGCTGCGCTGACCGATGCGGTGGGCGGCATTTTGGACCGAGGCCGCTCTCGACTAGACTGATTCACGGCTCCCCGTGCGGCGTCATCTTGTGAACTCCCCCAGGGCCGGAAGGCAGCAAGGGTAAGCGAGCTCTGTCGGGTGCACGGGGAGTCCTCTATTCCCCAACATCACAATTCCACAACTCCCCTTATCCCCCGTCTGCCCAGGTCAGCTCTACCCACGCTGCGCTTCTGGCGCCGAAATCGGGGCCGCAAAGCGAAATCGTTAATACTTTCGTGATTTTGCTTCATTACCATTATTCGCAGTTCTCATCCCTGTGTTTTAACGAGGTTTCCCTGTTGTCCACGAAGATCCAAGGGGCCATTGCCGCCCTTTCGGCACTGGCTCTGCTCACGGCGTGCACGCCGTCGAGCGACGATCCCGACGCGACCCGCAACGGCGCGAACAAGACCGCCGAGGCAGCCGCGGATCCCGTATTCCGCGTCGGAGCCATCACCACCGAGGCCGCAGAATCCGCGTCCGAATCGACGCCGACCGCGGAGCCCAGCGACGCTGCAACTTCCACTGCTGAACCGAGCCAGTCCACCGATGCGGCCACGTCGCTGCCCGGCGCCGGGGACTTCGGCGAAGTAACCGAATCCGGCGACGAGATCGACCTGGAAGCCGGCCAGCGGATCGGCATCTCCGTCGAGAACGCCGACCTCAGTGACATCTCCGTCACCGAGGAGGCCCACCCCCGGATCGCGCACGATCCCGGCACCTTCTTCGATGCCTCCGGCACCGCACTCGAGTCCGACGAGGAGGCCGAGGCCGGTTCGTCGACACCGACCTCCACCGAATCCGAGCCCACCGACGGTGAGTCGAAGGGCAGCGATTCAGAGAAAGAGAACAACGCCGAGGCGGTCTCCGCCCCGGATGAGTCCGCCGCGTGGATCTCGACTTACGGCCTCGTCGCCGACAGCGAATACACCGTGAAAGCCACCGCCACCACTGCCGATGGCGACGAAGTCGACCTCAACGCGACGATCGCCGTCGGCGCCAGCGACGGGCAACCGATGTCGGTGCGCACAACGCTCGCAGACGATCAGACCGTCGGCGTCGCCGCCCCCATCATGCTTAACTTCGGCTCCACCGTGTCCGAGGACTTCCGTGACGATGTCGAACGCCGCCTCTCAGTCAAGGTCACCGACGAGAACGGCAAGGAGCGCAAAGTCGAAGGCTCGTGGGGCTGGCTCTATGACGACCCACAGTCACGACTGCACTTCCGTCCGAAGGAATTCTGGCCGGCTCATTCGAAGGTCTCCGTCGACGTTCCGCTCAAGGACGTGCCGACCGGTGAGAACAGCGTGGGCCAGAACGATCTCACCCTCGACTTCGAGATCGGACGCAAGCAGGTCACCAAGGCCGACGTGAAGACACATCGCATGACCGTCACCCGTGACGGCAAGCAGGTCATGGACTTCCCGGCCTCCCTCGGCGCGCCGAAGTCCCCCTCGTACAACGGCACGCATGTGGTGATGTCGAAGGCCGCCGACTACACGATGACCTCCGAGCGGTGGGACTACGAGACCGATGTCCAGTGGGCCGTGCGCATCCACAACAACGGGGAATTCATCCACGCCGCCCCGTGGTCGGCAGGCGTCCAGGGCTCGCAGAACGTCTCGCACGGCTGCATCAACCTCACTACCGAACGGGCGAAGCAGTACTACGACTCCGCGATCTTCGGTGATCCCGTCGAGGTCACCGGTTCACATGTGAGCTTGTCGACCAACGACAGCGACATCTCGGACTGGGTCTACTCCTGGGATGAATGGAAGAAGCTGAGCGCCCTCGATTGAGAGCGCCCAGCCTGCCTGCCTGATTCGGCCGGTATCTCGCCGTCGACTTACTTGTCGATCTTCTTCACGGCTTTGTCGATCATCGGCACATAGCGCTCCAACGTCCACGGGACGGTGAGCGGGTTGATGATCGAGGATCCGGTGACGAAGGCCTGGTCTTCCGAGGCCACGACGGCTCCGGACTTGATGGCCGGAATGTTCGCGTACAGTCCCTGCGATTCGATCTCCTTCTTGTTCTTCTCATCGGAGTAGAAGGTGAAGATGAGGTCCGAGTCGTTGAGCTTGTCCGCGTTCTCCAAACCGATGAGAGCAGAATCCGTTCCCGGCTCGTCGTACTCCTTCTTCAGCTCCTCGATGACCGGGTCCGGAGTCAGTCCGAGCGCGGAGACCATCGCCACGCGCTGCTCGGTGGGATAGAAGACGCCGAGGGTGCCGGGGCCGGAGTTGTAGATATAGGAGAACGTGAGGTCCTTGTACTCCTCTCGCTTCGCCTCTTTCAGCTGCGTCTTGATGTCGTCGACGAGCCCTTCGGATTCCTTCTCCTGACCGAGCGCCTTGCCGATCGTGGTGATCTGCTCATCCCATTCGATGGTCCACGGCTGCTTCGGGTAGGCGACGGTCGGGGCGATGGCGTCGAGCTGCTTGTACTGATCGGCCGTGATTCCGGACCAGGGAGCGAGGATGACGTCGGGTTCGAGTTCGGCGATGGCCTCGACGTCGAGTTCGGTATCGCCCTGGAACTGCTCCGGCAGCTCCTCACCCTTGTCCTTCACAGCTTCGTAGATCCACGGCATGTAGCCGGTGTCGTCGGATCCCCAGGCGTATTCCTCCATGCCGACCGGAGTCTTGCCCAAAGCGATCGCGGTCTCCGTCGATCCCTGACCGAGGGTGACGACGCGCTCGGGCTCGGACTCGATGACCGCCTCACCGAGTGCGTGCTTGATCTTCACGGTCTCGAAATTCGCGGACCCGGACTCCTCCGCGGCCTGGGATCCCTGCCCGCAGGCGGTGGCGGTGAGCGAGAGCGCGACGAGCGCTCCGGCGATGACGGCCCGGCGGCTGTGCGGAACTGACATTCCTGTCCTTTCGACAGTGGTCGGAGCCTGAAGCGGCTCCTCGACATTAACGTAGGCCAGCCTAACTTAACTCACTGCCGTTTCCGCAATACCTGTGACCCAGTTCACGCTCGACACATGTGCTGACATCAAGTCCCGCCCACCTGTTCGCACCACGTTCAACACATCTGCTCAGAGCAGAAACCCTCGCCGAGGCGGCCACCGGCGATCTAGGCTCAGACCATGACCCACAACCTCCCGCACACGCCGCCACCTCCCCCACTGTGGCGTGAGGCGCTCGGCCGGACGATCCGCCTGCGCCGCACAGAGCTGGGACTCACCTTGGCTTAGATCTCAGACCGGTCCGGGGTCTCTACGCAGTTCCTCTCCGAGGTCGAACGCGGCCTGAAGGACCCGTCCTCGGAGGTCATCGAGGCCGTCGCCGTCGTGCTCGGGCTGGAGCTGCCGCAGGTGCTCGTACTCGTCGCCGGCGTCATGGATCGTGGGCAGAACTCACCGGCAGTCGTCACATCAGTCACCATGCCTCGAGCCGCATCCGCTCCCTCGTGGACCGGAGATGTCCGACTCGCTTTGGCCGCCTGAAGGATTCGACCGCTCATCTCAGGCGATGACGTCGATGAGTCCGAACTCCCGAGCCGCCTGTGCGTCGAGGACGAGGTCACGGTCGAGGTCACGGTGGATCTGCTCTGGAGTTCGTCCGGTGCTCTGAGCAAGCATCCCTTCGACCTCTCTGCGCTGTCGGACGATTTCGTCGGCGGCGACGATGAGATCGGGGATCGTGCCTCTGGCCCCCTCGGCGTGCGGTTGGCGCAGCACGGCCCGAGCATGGGCGAGCATCGACCGCTTTCCCGGTTCCCCTGCGGCCAGGAGCACGGCCGCATCGGCGGCGGCCTGTCCGATACAGGTGGTCGCCACGGGGGACCCGATGTGGCCCATAGCGTCATAGATCGCGGTCATCGCCGTCAGCGATCCACCCGGGGAGTTGATGTACATGCTGATCGGGCGCTCCCGGCTGCTCGCGTCGAGGTGGAGCAGCTGCGCGATGATCGTATTCGCCACCCCGTCATCGATGGGCACGCCGAGGTAGACGATGCGGTTTCCGAGCAGGTGCGAATAGACGTCGACGATCTTCTCGCTGCCACCGGTTCGGTCGATGACATTGGGCATCGTGTACTGGCTCATCGGGCTCCTCCGATCTGGGCGTGCAGCTGGGCGGGGGTGGTGAGGATGGCGTCGATGAGTCCGTAGGCGTGGGCCGCCTCGGCGTCGAACCATTTGTCTCGCAGCGAATCGGCGAACACCTGCTCATAGGTCTGCCCTGTCGCCTCGGCGATGCGGGTGAGCACCGAATCGCGCACGGACCGCAAGTCATCGCCTTGGAGTTCGATGTCGGCGGCGGCCCCGCCGATTCCGCTCGATCCCTGGTGGAGGAGGATGCGGGCGTGGGGCAGGGCGAGGCGTTTGCCGGGGGTGCCCATGGACAGCACGAACTGACCCGCCGAGGCGGCCCACCCGAAAGCGATCGTGACGATGTCGTTCGGCAGAGTGGCGATGGTATCGGCGATCGCGTGCATCATCGGCACGGATCCGCCCGGCGAGTTGATCCACAGGTGGATGTCGGATCGAGGGTCCTCGGCAGAGAGGAGGACGAGTCGGGAGATGATCTCCATCCCGTTCTCATCGCGCAGCTCTCCGTTGAAGACGACGGTGCGGTAGGCGTAGAGCATTCGCTGGGATTCGGGGATCGCCGAGGTGGCAGCGGGTTCGTCGGTGTCCGACAGCGTGGGCGGCTGGGTGTTCAGTGCTGTTTTCATGCGGCCACTCTGGCAGTCGGCTCCCGGTGACGGAACACGTATCCGCTCCGCGCAGATACCTGCCGCTGTGAGCAGACGAGCATCGGCTCAAGTCACCCGAGGCGCCTGAGGCTCCGGAGCTCTTGACTCATCGACCGGGCACGGACATAGGATCGGCGGCATGAGCACACAGCGAGAGCGGGCCCGCCACCTCATCGATGCCCACGGTCGCACATTCGCCGCCGAAGCCGCGATCACTCTCCGGGACAAACCGGCCCCGCTGTGGCAGCTGCTCGTGCTCAGCCTGCTCCTGTCCACGCGCATCAGCTCCGATATCGCGCTGTCGACCGCACGTGAGCTGTTCGCAGCGAAGTGGAGGACGCCGCAGCGTCTGC
The DNA here is from genome assembly GCF_011617465.1 of Brevibacterium pigmentatum. Lineage (NCBI taxonomy): Bacteria > Bacillati > Actinomycetota > Actinomycetes > Micrococcales > Brevibacteriaceae > Brevibacterium > Brevibacterium pigmentatum. The sequence continues at coordinate 903,772 of NZ_CP050153.1, read as the reverse complement.
GCGCGAGCACCTGGGCAGAGCGGGTCGAGGTCCTCGGGCGCGGCGGGTATCGACGCTACGACGAGAGCGCCGCCACCCGTCTGGCCGAGGCCGCCGATCTGCTCATCGACCGCTGGGACGGGGACTTACGGAAGGTGCGTGATGAAGCCGACGGGCAGCCGCGTCGGATAGCGCGACTCCTCCAGGAATTCACCGGCATCGGCCCGACCGGGGCGAACATCTTCCTCCGCGAGGTCCAGCAGGTCTGGCCCTCGGTGAGGCCGGCCTTCGACCCGCTCGTTCGCAAGGGAGCGAAGACGGTCGGCCTGCCGGAGCAGGACGAGAAGCTGGCTGCGCTCGTCGACGATGAGGACCTCGCCGCGCTCGCGGCAGCACTCGTCCGTCTCGCCCGGGATCCGGGCCTCGCCGAGGCCTAGAACTGGGCGGACCGCTCAGCCTCGCGTGTTAGCATCGTGGCGTCTGGAAGGGGACGAGATGATGGCGAATGTGTGGCTGACACTGCAGCTGCTCGTTGTCGTGCTCTCGGCCGATCTCGATTCGGTCGTCCCCCAGTCGCCCATGCATCTCATCGTCTTGGCCCTCCTCGGTGCCGCTCTGCTCACCCCGATCGCCGCGTGGGCGAGCGTAGCGCTGCTGCGTGTGCTCTCGCTGTCGGTGCGTCCACCGACTCTGCCTGATACGCGCCGCGGCATCCGAGAGTTCCGCATGCCCGAGGAGCCGGGCGCTCCGGGCACCGCACTGGCCAGAGCTCCGTCTTCGCTCGTTCACGCCATCGCCTGAACGACGCCCCTGCACCTGTCGACCGGAACCCTCGCCCACCTCGGCGCGGCTAACAGTTCCCGCCGAGCTTTCGCGCCTGAGTTGAGGTGTCCTCGCACATCGTCACGGTGATGGCCCATTTCGGCCCATCTGACCCGCGCCCGAGTGCGCCCTGTCCCAAGGACACACCCCATGAATATCTACGAATTCCTGCCCATCCGTCTGCTCGTCGAAGCCGCCTATTCGGTGGTGACGGCGATCAGCTCGCTCCTCGAACCCTTCGTCGGCGGCTTCAGCGCAGCCTTGGCCGTCATCGTCCTCACCGTCCTCGTCCGTGCCGTCCTCATCCCCGTCGGAGTCTCGCAGGTCAGAGCCGGAATCACCCGGAAGCGACTCGCTCCGAAGGTCAGCGAGCTCCAGGCGAAATATAAGAAGCAGCCCGAACTCATGCAGCAGAAGCTCATGGAGATGTACAAAGAGGAGAACGCCTCCCCTTTCGCCGGGTGCCTGCCGGTGCTCTTGCAGATGCCTGTGCTCATGGCGGTCTACGGTCTGTTCATCAATGCCACGATCGGCGGGCACGCCAATGAGCTGCTCGGCCATACGCTCTTCGGACTGCCGCTGAGCACAAGCTTCGTCAAACTGTTCGCGACCGGGGATCTGACCGGCACGGCGATCACCGTCTACCTCGTCCTCGTCGTGCTCATCGCCGTCGTCGCAGGGTTCTCCCGACACCTGCTGACACCCGCGACCCCGGAGACACCCGCGACCCCGGCCGCGGCGAAGACCGGAGCAGATGCACCGCAGATGCCGGATCTCTCAGGAGTGATGAAGACGCTGAGCTTCATGCCCTTCCTCACCGCGGTCTTTGCGCTCTTCGTGCCCCTGGCCGCGGCACTCTACCTGGCGACGACGACCACGTGGACGCTCGGCGAGCGGCTGATCCTCAACCGCGTCCTCGGCGCGCATGAGGACCAGACGGAGACGAATACCCGCGTCACGGACTGAGCCGGACGCACGGACGGCAACAGACAGAGAGCCCGGGGCGAAGGATCAGCAATCCTTCGCCCCGGGCTCTCAGCGCCGACGGCCGGTGCCACGGCCGCCTCGGCGATCAGGCGATCATCGGCTCCGGGCGGGTCCCGGCCACGACCTTGAGTGCGCCGTCAACGACGGTGGCACGCACGGTGCCGCCATCCTCGACCGACTCGGTGACGAGGAGATCGGCGATGCGGTCGTCGAGCTCACGCTGGATCGTGCGACGCAGCGGACGGGCACCGAACTCGGGTTCGTAGCCTTCATCAGCCAGCCAGTCGAGAGCCTCGGCCGAGACGTCGAGGGCGATGCCCTGAGCCTCGAGACGCTGCTTCGACGCGGCGAGCTGATGACCGACGATGGAGCGCAGCTGCTCGCGGTCGAGCCGCGAGAACATCACGGTGTCGTCGATGCGGTTGATGAACTCCGGCCGCATGAACTCCTTCAGCCGACCCATGACCTTGGCCTTGAGGTCCTTCTCCGCGTCCCCGGCTGCACCGGATGCGAAGCCCAGCGGAGTGCCGGACATGAACTCGGAACCGAGGTTCGAGGTCATGATGATCACGGTGTTGCGGAAATCGACCGTCCGGCCCTGACCATCGGTGAGCCGACCGTCGTCGAGGACCTGCAGCAGCAGGTTGAACGCATCCGGATGAGCCTTCTCGACCTCGTCGAGGAGGATGACCGAATACGGGCGACGGCGGACCTTCTCCGTCAGCTGACCGGCCTCGTCGTAGCCGACGTAGCCGGGAGGGGCACCGACGAGACGCGACACCGTGTGGCGTTCGCCGAACTCGCTCATATCGAATCGGATCATGGCCGATTCGTCGTCGAACAGGGTCTGCGCCAGAGCCTTCGCCAGCTCCGTCTTTCCGACGCCGGTGGGGCCGAGGAAGAGGAAGCTGCCGATGGGACGGTCGGGATCGGCCATACCGGTCTGGCTGCGGCGGATGGCGCGCGACACGGCGGTCACGGCTTCGTCCTGTCCGACCACACGGTCGTGGAGGACCTCTTCCATGTTCGCCAGACGTGCCTTCTGAGTCTGCGTCATCCGTTCCGCCGGGATTCCGGTGGCGCGGGAGACCACATGCGCGATCTCCTGCTCACCGATGATCGCCTCGGCGGCAGCGGTCTTCGCGGCCTCGGCATCCGGGTTCTCGGCGGATTCGATCCGTGCGGTCACCTCGTTGATCTCGTCGCGGACACGGCCGGCGCGCTCGTAGTCCTCGACCTCGATTGCGGATTTCTTCTCCGCCTCGAGTTCGGAGAGGTTGAGCTTGAGGGCCTCGATATCGACCGCGGGTCCGCGCCTCAGCGACATCCGGGCGCCGGCCTGGTCGATGAGGTCGATGGCCTTGTCCGGCAGGAACCGGTCGGTGATGTAGCGGTTCGACAGCTCCACGGCGGCACGGACCGCCTCGGCGGTGTAGGTCACCTCGTGGAACTCCGCGTAGCGATCCTTGAGTCCGTCGATGATCGTCACCGCATCCTCGACGCTCGGTTCACCCACGGTCACCGGCTGGAAGCGGCGTTCGAGAGCCGAATCCTTCTCGATGGTGCGGTACTCCTTGAGCGTGGTCGCGCCGATCATGTGCAGATCGCCGCGGGCCAGTCGCGGTTTGAGGATGTTTCCGGCGTCCATCGAGTTCGCTTCGCCGTTGCCCCCGGCACCGACGAGGGTGTGGAGTTCGTCGACGAAGACGATCATGTCTCCGTCGTCCGCAATCTCGTTCAGAGCTCCGGTCAGGCGCTCCTCGAAGTCACCGCGGTAGCGGGTGCCGGCGAGCATTCCGGGCATGTCGAGGGCGATGATGCGTTTGCCCTGCAGCTGCTTGGGCACGTCACCCGAGTGGATGGCCTGGGCGAGGCCTTCGGCGACCGCGGTCTTGCCGACGCCAGCTTCGCCGAGGAGGACAGGGTTGTTCTTCGTCCGGCGGGCGAGGATCTCGATCGTCTGCTCGATCTCCTCTGCACGGCCGATGACGGGATCGAGCTTGCCTTCGGCTGCGAGTTCGGTGAGGTCGGTGCCGAACTTCTCCAGCACGGATTCCTGACCGTCCTCGCCCTCGGCCTCCTGGCCGGGGTGCATGCCTGCGGCTTCTGCGGCCTCGGCTCCGGCCTGGAGCGCGGCCTGGGTGACTCCCGCCTGGGCGAGGATCCGACCGGCGGGCATCTCCTGATTGAGCACGAAGGCGAAGAACATGTGCTCCGGATCGATGTAGGTCGACCCGAAGGCTCGCGCCACCTGGTAGGCGTCGAGCAGGGCGCGCTGGGCCGAACCGGTCAGAGTGGGCGTGGAATCCGCCTCGGTGTCGGTTGCAGCCGGAAGGCGCTCTTCGATCGCGTGGGCGATGGCCTCGGGGTCGGCGCCTGCCTGGCGCACGGCGGAGATTCCGGGTTCGGAATCGACCATGGTGCGCAGGATATGGAGTGCGTCGACCTCGGACTGGCCGTGGCGGCCTGCGAACTCCGCGGCCGCTTCGATGACCTCATGGCTGCGCTTGCTCAGCAGTCGGTTGATGTCGACGGAACGGCCTCGGCGGGCTCCGGTCTGTCCCTGGAGGAAACGAGCGAGGAACTCGTCGAACGAGTCTCCGCCCGAGCCTGCGGGTCCGAAGAATGTGGCCAAAGCTGACCTCCTCTTTCAGAGTTGAGCGTATACGACTCAATCAACAGGGCAGCGGCCGCCGTTATTCCCGAGGAGGTTGAGGTCGCCGTCACACGCAGTGACCGGCCAGCGCGCGGTCAGCCCTTCGAGGGCCACCCGTTCGGCTTGCACCCCTGCAGACCCTTCGTCTGCTGCTGCATGAGCGGAGCGGTCTCGCCAGGCCCCGGGCACGACTCGTGTCCGTGGCCGAGCGCGTGACCGACCTCGTGGTTGATGAGGTACTGCCGGTACTGGACGATGTCGTCGAATTCGTCCGTGGCAGACACCCAGCGCTTGGCGTTGAGGATGACGTTGGGGCCGTTGCGGCACGAGAGCTTGCCCAGGGTGCGCAGCGGCAGGCACATCTCGTCGACCGTGTCGGGGCTGGCGATGGAGATCATCGTGTCCTGGCCTTCGTCGACGAGTTCGATGGAGACATCGTCCATGTCCTGCCAGCCGCGTTCGTCCTGGAGGGTCTTGATAATGAAGTCGCCTGCCTCATCGACGTCGATGGGCAGGTTGTCTTCGACACGCAGGGCGACCTTGAAGGTCTTGCCGTCGTCGCGGTTGGGTCCGGTCTCGTCCTTCGGCCGGTCCCATTCGCCGCTGCCGTGGGTGTCGATATCGCCTTCGCTGACTCCGGCCGCTCCGGCGTCCTCGACGTTCGCGGTCTTCGTGGGCGTGGGCGACGCGCTCGACTCGTCGCCGGCGGTCTCGCTCGGGTCCGGCGATGCGGCCTGTGTTTCGGCCGCTTTCGGAGTCGGTCGGGTCTCCTCGTGGGCCGCGGGCGCGCAGGCGCTCAGTCCGATGAGCAGCGAGACTGCGGTAAGCGAGGTCAGGGTGCGGAGACGTGGGCGGGAGGCGAGGCGGTTTCGACTGAGCACGCCTGCGAGTCTAGCCGCAGCACGCGACGATAAGGCTGATTCGCCGAGAAACGGGCTGAGTGTCGAGACACGCGTGCGCACCCCCGTGTCTCGACACGCAGCGCGTTTTTCGACGAGATCAGAACTCGAGGACGCCGCCGGGACCGCGCAACTGCGCGCGCAGACGACAGTCCGACCCCTCGACCACCGTGGTGTCACCGGCCCCGAGCACCTCGAGCACCTGCTGCGCCGCCTCGGGCTCCGGGGATTCCACACGGAATTCGAGCAGCTCAAGGGTGGGCAGGGCCGCCTCGGCGGGATGGACGGATTCGCCCCAGTCGATGAGGAACGGCTGCGCACCCTCGTGCGGCAGCGGAGAACGCGTGGTCAGCCGCCACTCGAGACGGTCGCCTTCGGCAGTATCGCGGGCCATGTCCTGGACCTCGCCGAAGTCGATTCCCGCGGTGTTCGCGGCCGCGACCTTCGCGAGGAACGCCGGCGGGTGGATGGCCCAGGTCTGCAGGGTCGGCTCGGTGGCCAGATCTGCGTCGAGCGGAAGGGTGCCGTCAGCGGGCTTCTCCTGCTGCGGGTCGGGGCCGAGGATCTCGAGGTAGGTGTGCGCTCCCTCCGGCCAGCCCGTCGGGGCGAGCCCGAGGAGGAAGTTCGCGGTCCCCCGCCCCGGGTGCGAGCCGCCGGGAACCGCACGCACCCCGGTGGCCTCTTCGACGGCGGCGACCCCGGCCTCGAGGTCGGGCACCGTGATGATGAGGTGGTCGAGCTGCGCGGGAATGGTGTTCAGAGTGTCCATGATCCACCCGGACCTTTCAGATGAGCGTGTAGGCCCTCAGTCTCCCCCTCTTGGCGGCCTGGGGCAATGATGTCGAGAGCAATGCCGAAGAAGTCGAGGACCGAACCGACCGCAGCAGGCTCGTCACTCGCGGCCCACAGCTTCTCGATGCGGGCCCACGGCATCTCCTGGCTCGCCGGATGCTCGGAGTCCTTCCAATCGATGAGGAACGGCTGGATTCCCGACCACGGCAGCGGGGTGCGCCTGGTCAGGCGCCAATCGAGGACCACCCCGTCCGGTCGGCGTCGGGTCATGTCATGGACCTCGCCGAGGTCGACGCGCGGTTCCCGTGACCGCGCAGCTGCCGTGACGACGCCGTCGAAATCGTCCGGACGGATCGCCCACCGCTGCACGGTCGGTGCCGTGATCCCGGCCAAGCGCCCTGCCGCGAGTGCCGGGTCCTGCTCGGGGTCGGGGCCGAGGATCTCGAGGTATGTGAGCGGGTTCGCACCACGTGGACGCGCGAGTCCGAGGGACTCGGTGAGGTCATCGCCGAGCTCGAGCCCGAGCAGCGCATTGGCTGTACCCAGCCCCGGATGGGCCCCACCGTCGATCGCTTTCACCCCCAGAAGATTCGCTGATTGCTCAACATATTCCTCAAGGTCGGGAACGGCGATCACCAGATGATCGAAACTCGATGTGTTCAACATGTCTCAATATTAAGCCCCGGATTGACGCGGTTTGCACGGATGCGCTTAACTCAAGGCATGCACATCCACTTCGGGCCCCGCGCCGGACACTGCCGCTGCCTGCCGTCAATGGCAATCGCAATGTTCGTATATTGTTGAACTATCCGGCTCAATTCCCTCTGTTCCATTTCTCTTGCCCGAAGGACGTCCCATGACGGATCACCGTCTCTCCACCTCAGCGCGTCTGACTCAGCGCCTGACCGACCGACGCCTCGACCGCCGCTCGGTACTGAGCCTCGGTCTCGGTTTCGGCACTCTGCTCACCCTCAGCGCCTGCACTCCCCATGACTCCGGTTCCTTGGCCGAGGGCGAACCCGTCCGCGGCGGGGTGCTCACCTACTTCGAACCCCAGACCTGGACTCTGCTCTACCCGCCGTCGGTCGGCTTCTACCCCAACGGCGGAATCATGAACAACATCTCGGCACGCCTGCTGTGGCAGGATCCCGAGACCCTCGAGCTCCATCCGTGGCTGGCCACGGACTTGCCGGAGACCGACGCCGACGCCACGACCTACACCTTCACCATCCGCAAGGGCGTGACCTATTCGGACGGTTCGCCGCTGACACCGGAGAATGTGGCGAAGAACTTCGACCTCTTCGGTCGCGGCGACGAAGCCCGCACGCTGCCGGTGTCCGAGCAGATCTCGAACTATGAACGCAGCGAAGTCCTCGACGGAAATCGGGTCCGGTTCCACTTCTCAGCACCTTCCCCCGGCTTCGCCCAGGCGACCTCGACGATGAACGCGGGGCTGCTCGCCGATTCCACTCTCGACCTCGACGCCGAAGGCTTCGGCCCGGGCGGAGCCACGCAGATCCACACCTGCGGCCCCTTCCACATCACTGACGAGACGATCGGCACGAAGCTCTCCGTCCGTGCCCGCGAGGACTACGACTGGGCGCCCCCGCACCTGAAGCATCAGGGCCGGGCCCACCTCGACGGCATCGACTACCTGACGAACAACGAATACTCCGTGCGCATCGGAGCCGTGCTCTCCGGGCAGGCAGACGGTGTTCGCGACGTCCAGGCCCCCGATGAGTCCCGCGTGACCGAACAGGGCCTGCGCCTCTATGCGAAGGCGACGAACGGAATCAACAACAGCATCAACTTCCGGTTCCGCCACGACCTGCTGGGCGACATCGACGTCCGGCGAGCGCTCATCGCCGCCATCGATCGACAGGAGATCGTCGACAAGCTCTTCACCCCGAACTACCCGCTGGCCACCGGCCTGCTGGCCAAGGGCGCCATGGGCTACACCGACCAGTCCGGATCATGGGACTTCGACCCGGACAAGGCGAACCGCCTCCTCGACCAGGCCGGCTGGAGCGAGCGCAACGGGCAGGGCTACCGTGTCAAGGACGGAACTCCGCTGGCGCTGACGGTGAATATCGCACTGCCGCAGCCGCGGTCGAACGAGGTCCAGACCCTCATCCAACAGCAGCTGCGCCGCGTGGGGGTACGCCTGTCGATCAACCCCGGGGACCAGTCGAAGCAGACGCTCGACGCCCTCGAACTCGACACCGTGCAGATCTACCACTCGATGGTCGCCCGCGCCGACTTCGACAATCTGCGCTCGAACTACTCCTCGGTCAATCGCGACGTCTTCCTCAACGGAGTCGACCGCGCGGACGCCGACGACGATTCGGTCGACCCGAAGATCGACGAACTCCTCGACACGCTCGCTTCCGAACCGAACCATGAGAAACGGCAGGAGGCCGCCGAGGCGGTCCAGAACTACCTCGTCGACCAGGCCTATGTGCTGCCGTTCTTCGAAGAACCACAGGTCTTCGCATTCCGCCGCCGCGTCCACGGCTTCACCACCGAACCCGTGGGCCGCCCCGACTTCTACAGCACCTGGCTGGCAGGAGAGAAATGATCCTCGACACCCGCTACCTCCTCCTGCGCCTGGGCCAGGCGGTCCTCGTGCTGCTGCTCGCGTTCACCGCGGCATTCATCCTGCTCAGCCTCATCCCCGGTGACGGCGTCACGGCCCGCTTCGCCGATCCGGCCCTCGGCCTCTCCCCCGATCAGATCGCCGAGATCCGAAACGCCACCGGTGCCGACGAGTCCTGGTTCGGCCGCTACCTCACGAGTCTCACCGGGTTCCTCACCGGGAACTTCGGCTATTCGGTCCAGACCGGTGCCGCCGTGTCGACGATCATCGCAGCAGCACTGCCCTCGACCGCGGTGCTCGCTGCCTCCGGGTTCGTCACCGCACTCGTCCTTGCCGTGATCATCGCCGTCTTCGCGACCTTCGGACCGGCCACCGGGCCGACGGCCAAGGTGCGGCGAGTCCTCGACTCGGTGCCCAGTCTCTTCATCTCCATCCCGGTGTTCTGGCTCGGAATCCTGCTCATCCAGGTCTTCTCCTTCCAGCTCGGTCTCGTCTCCGTCGTCGACCCCGGCCCTGCCGAGGCGCTCGTGCTGCCGACCCTGACCGTGGCGGTTCCGCTGTCGGCCCCGATCGCCCAGGTGCTCATCCGCTCCATCACCGAGGTGCAGGCTTCCGGATTCGTCAAGGTCACCACGGCCAAGGGCGCCTCCGAACTGTGGATCCTCGTCCACACCGTCGCCCGCAATGCGGTGCTGCCGGGGCTGACGATCATCGGCCTCGTCTTCGGCGAACTCGTCGCCGGCGCCGTGGTCACCGAGACCGTATTCGGCCGCAACGGCATCGGACTCATCACCGCCCAAGCGGTCACCCACCGAGACAATCCGATCCTGCTGGCCGTCGTGGTCATCGCCACCTTCGGCTACGTCATCATCAACCTCGCAGTCGACCTCCTCTACCCCGTCATCGACGTCCGACTGCGCACGAAACGCAGCACCGCCTCGGCGGGCAGGCCACTGCGCAGCCACGACGAACCCTCACGTCGCGCCCTGACGGCGACCGCGGCCAGCGTCGGCGTCGACCTCGACTGGGACGACGAGGCGAAGGAGAAGGACTCATGAGCATCGTCTTCACACGCGGCCAAGGCACCGGCACCGACACCCGCCGAGTTCGCGGCGGCCGGGCACGCGCCGCGATCACCCCGGCCACCATCGCCTCCGGGCTGGTGCTGCTCATCGCCATCGCCTGGGCGCTGTTCCCCGGTCTCTTCACCCACTTCGATCCCAACGACGGCGGAGACACCCCTGCCCTTCTGGCCCCGAGCCTCGAGCATTGGTTCGGCACCGACCAGACCGGCCGCGATGCCTTCACCCGCGTCGTCTACGGCGCCTCCCAGTCCCTGCTGGCCGCGCTCGTGGCCGTCGGGGTCGGGCTGATCGTCGGCACCACGATCGGGCTCATCGCCGGCACCCGGCGCGGGTTCGTCGACGATGTGCTCATGCGCCTGATCGATGTGCTGCTGTCCATCCCCGCGATCCTGCTCAGCCTCTCGATCGTCGTCGTCCTCGGTTTCGGAACGATCAACGCGGCCATCGCCGTCGGAGTCACCGCCATCGCCCAGTTCGCACGACTGGCCAGGTCCCAGGCGGTGCAGATCAACACGAGCGACTACGTGGCCGCGGCCTACGGATCCGGCGGCACCTTCTTCTCCGTCCTGGTCCGCCATATCCTGCCGAATTCGATCTCTCCCGTGCTCTCACTGGCGGTGCTCCAGGTCGGTTCGGCGATCCTCCAGATCTCCACTCTCGGATTCCTCGGATACGGCACTCCGCCGCCCACCCCGGAATGGGGCCTCATCATCGCCGAGGGCCGCAACTTCGTCGCCACCGCGTGGTGGCTGACCGTGCTGCCCGGCCTCGTGGTCATGGCCATCGTGCTCGCCACCCACCAGATCGGCAACACCCTGCGAAAGGTGACATCATGACCGACTCCTCACTGCTGCGCATCGACGGTCTCTCCGTCGAATACACCCGCCGAGGCGGCTCCGCGGCACCTGCCGTGAGCGAACTCGACCTCGTGGTCCGTCCCGGTTCGATGACCGCCGTGGTCGGGGAATCCGGTTCGGGGAAGTCGACGACGGCGAACGCGGCCATCGGCCTGCTCCCGCCATCGGCCAGGGTCGCGAACGGGCGGATCCGCCTCGGCGATCTCGATCTGCTCAGCCTGGGCACCTCCGGGTGGCGCGGTGTGCGCGGTTCCCAGATCGGCTATGTCCCGCAGGACCCGGGGTCCTCGCTCAATCCGCTGCAGACGATCGGGAAATCCGTCGCCGAGGCGCTGCGCATCCACCGCCGAGCCAACCGGGCAGAGGCTCGTGCTCAGGTCATCGAGCTGCTGGACCGGGTCGGCATCGACCAGCCGGAGAAGCGGGCCGATCAGTTCCCGCACGAGCTCTCGGGCGGGATGCGGCAGCGGGTGCTCATTGCAGCCGCCATCGCGCTGCGTCCGCGCCTGCTCATCGCCGATGAACCCACTTCCGCCCTCGACGTCACCGTCCAGAAGCAGGTCCTCGACCTCCTCGACGAGCTGCGCGCCGAGACCGGGATGGGTGTCCTCTTCATCACCCACGATCTCGCCGTCGCCGGCGAGCGCGCCGACGAGGTCGTGGTCATGCAGGGCGGACGCATCGTCGAATCGGGACACGCCGGCCGTGTCTTCTCCGACCCGGCCACCGAGTACACCTCCCGCCTCATCGCCGATGCCCCTGCGCTGCAGACGAAAGCACGTCCGGACCGCACCGAGGCGACCACGCAGACTGACACCCCGTTCGTCTCCGTCGAATCACTCACCCACATCTTCGACCGCACGGGTGATCAGATCACCGGCGTCGAAGGTGTGGATTTCACGGTGGCGCGCGGGACCACGCACGGACTCGTCGGCGAATCCGGTTCGGGCAAGACGACCACGGGCAAGGCGCTGAGCGGGTTCCTCACACCCCAGTCCGGGCATGTGCGCATCGGCGATTTCGACGCCGCGGAACTCGGACGCGGTCGTCCCTCACGTCAGCGTCTGCGGGAGTTCCGGAGCTCCGTCCAACTGGTCCATCAGAACCCGTTCTCCGCTCTTGATCCCAAGCATTCGATCCGCTCGACCCTGACCGAACCTCTGCGCAACTTCCGCCTCGGTGACCGCACCTCCCGCCCTCGACTCGTCGCCGAGGCCATGGATCGAGTGGCGCTGCCGACCGAATTCCTCGACCGGCGTCCCGCCGAACTCTCCGGCGGGCAGCTGCAGCGAGTGGCGATCGCCCGTGCCCTCATCGTCGAACCCGAACTCGTCGTCTTCGACGAGGCGGTCTCGGCTCTCGACGTGACCGTGCAGGCGCAGATCCTCACCCTGCTCGATGAGCTGCAGAGGGAGCTCGGCCTGACCTACGTCTTCATCACCCATGACCTCGCCGTCGTCCGCCAGATCGCTGATACGGTGTCCGTGATGTCGCACGGACACCTTGTCGACGATGGCGCGACCGAAGAGATCTTCACTCGCCCGCGTTCCGCCTACACTCGCACTCTGCTCGAGGCGATCCCCCGTCCCGCGACGCTGTCGGCCGATGCAGCGCCTGCGAACACTCGACCCGCAACCCCGACCCTGCTCACCGCAGCAGCAGAAAGCTGAGAACCATGACCCCTCAACCGACCGACACCCAGGCGACCGGACCAAAGCTCGGATTCTTCACTCGCCTGCTCGAGGACGCCCCGGCAGCTCAGCGCTACCGCTTCGCCCTCGAACAGATCGAGACGGCCGAGGAGTTCGGCTTCCATTCGGCATGGGTCGCCCAGCACCACTTCTCCGCGGCAGAGGGCGGGCTGCCGTCCCCGCTCGTCTTCCTCTCCCATGCCGCCGCCCGCACCTCCCGGATCGACTTGGGCACCGCGATCATCACCCTGCCGATGGAGAATGCCGTGCGCGTGGCCGAAGACGCCGCCGTCCTCGACGAACTCTCCGCCGGTCGCCTCCAGATCGGTCTGGGCTCCGGCGGGAATCCGAAGTCCTTCCCAGCCTTCGGCACGAGCTTCGATGACCGTCGCGAGGTCTTCGCCGACAACCTCGCAACACTGCGCACCCTGTTCTCAGGCGACCGGCTTCCCACCGATCACAGTCTCTATCCCGTTCCCGACGCGGAGCGTCCGAGTCTCGAACGACGCCTGTGGCAGGCGACGTTCTCCGCCGGCGGTGCCGGTGCGGCCGGCGCTGCCGGTGACGGACTCATGCTCTCCAGGACTCAGCCGCGTCCCCAGGACAACCCGGCGGCACGCCTCGATGAGGTGCAGCTGCCGGTCATCGACACCTATCTCTCCCAGCTGCCGGACGGGGTCGAACCGCGGATCCTCGCTTCCCGCACCGCCGTGGTCGCCGATGCCGAAGACCTGCCCCGGCTGCGTGAGATCACCGAACCGGCTCTGCGGGCTGAGGCCGACCGCCTCGTCGGCTATGACACGTCCGGGCTGAGCCTCGATGAGCTCCTCATTGCCACCGACACCTACCTCGGCACGCCTGAGCAGGTCGTCGAGAGGCTGCACCATGACCGTGTCCTCGACCGGGTCACAGACGTCAGCTTCCAAGTGCATTCGGTTCCGGCGACGAACGAGACCGCGGTGCGGTCGATCGAACTGCTCGCCACCGAGGTGGCCCCGGCCCTCGGGTTCTCCGTGACGAAGGAGCGGGTGCACTGAGATGGCCGATATCATCAACCTCCTCGCCGGAATCGCGGCGAATGATCCTCTCGATGGCCTGCGTGATCACCGGGCACAGGCGAAGGAGAATGCTCAGCTGAGCTTCGAGGCTCTGCTCGAACCCGCCGATCCGAAGGGCGTGAGCTTCCGCGACCGTTATGCGGTCGCCGCATTCACCGCGGGTCTGCTCGGGTCTGCAAGGGCCGAGGAGTTCTACCGTGATCTGCTGCGTGACGAAGACGAATCCGTGTCCTGGGCCGTCGCCGAACTCCTCGATGAGGCGACCGCTGCGGATTCGGTGCGGCATGGGCCGTACGGAGACTTCGAGTCCCAGGCGCTGGCGGGCGAGAACGTTCCCGGGCCGTGGTTCACCGCCGCCGAGGCGACGGCGGAGAGACTCGGTGAGAAGCTGATGGCCGGGCTCGAATTCGCGCATCTTCTCGTCCTCCATCCGCGCGACAGCCGTCCCGGTCACCTGGCGCTGCTGCTCGAAGCAGGATGGGACGAGGACGGCATCGTCACGCTGGCTCAGCTGGTTTCGTTCCTCAACTTCCAGATCCGCATCAACACTGGACTCGCCGCACTCACCGAGCCGGCGTCCACGGTTCCGTCCCCGGACGACGCAGCCCCGTCGACGCCTGACGGGAACGACAGCCCCGCCTCGGCGAGAGTCGAAGAGGCACTGCAGTCCGTCGGGGACCGGGTGAAGACGTACCCGAACCTCAAGCGCCCCGAACTGTTCCAACAAGGTGGGCTCGGCTGGGTGCCGTGGATCGCTCCCGTCGCCGAGGCGGACCTCAGCGATGATCAGCAGGATGCCCTGATCGAGGCGGGACGGGCGAAGAACCCCTACTTCCGGCTGCTTGCGAGGGATCCGGCCGCACTCAAGGCACGAACTCTGACCGACTTCGACATCTTCTTCAACACCACCGATGGTCTCGGTCGGGCCGAACGCGAACTCGCCGCGACCGCGGCCTCTCGTCTCAACGGATGCCTGTTCTGCGCGTCGGTCCACGCGGACCGGGCCACCGAGGAATCCGGTCGTCGGGACCTCGTGCAGCGCCTCCTCGACGAGGGAATCGGCACGGAGTCCCGCCTCGGTGATCAGATGTGGGACGCCGTCATCGATGCTTCGGTGGCACTGACGCTGACTCCGCAGACCTTCGGTGCGCGGCACGTCGATCAGCTGCGTGCAGTTGGGCTGGGCGACGGCGACATCATCGACGCCCTCAGCTGCGCCGCCTTCTTCAACTGGGCGAACCGGCTGATGCTCTCCCTCGGAGAGCCCGAGGTGCTGGCCGCCGGGAAGTGACCGTCAGCGCGTTCAGCGACAACGATTGTCAGGTCGATCCACGGCGATTTCTGCGAGCAGAACACCGTGGATCGACCAAACAATCGCGCAGGAAACGCGGACGCACCCTGCTTCAGCCGACGTCCATGAGCGTCGAGCGGATGATGAAGCGGTTCCCCGTCGGCGATTCGACGCTGAAGCCGCTCCCCCGGCCCGGCACCACATCGATCGTCAGATGCGTGTGCTTCCAGTACTCGAACTGTTCCGTCGACATCCAGAAGTCCAGTCCGGCCTTCTCGGCATCGTCGATGGGCAGTTCGAAGTGGCCGAGCAGCACATCGGCTTCCGAGGTGAGGAAATCACCTTCGGGGAAGCATATGGGCGACGAACCGTCACAGCAGCCGCCGGACTGGTGGAACATGAGCTGTCCGTGTTTGTCGACGAGGCTGGCAAGCAGGTCGATAGCGGCCTGAGTCATCGCCACCCGCGATTTCTCTTCGCCCTCGATCGTCGGTGTCGACTCGAGTGCGGCTGTTTCGGCTAAATCACTCATCAGAAGAATCCTTGTGCACTTTCGGAGTAGCTGACCAGCAGGTTCTTCGTCTGCTGGTAGTGGTCGAGCATCATCTTGTGGTTCTCACGTCCGATGCCCGAGGACTTGTATCCGCCGAACGCGGCGTGGGCCGGGTAGGCGTGGTAGTTGTTCACCCAGACGCGGCCGGCCTGGATGTCGCGTCCGGCCCGGTAGGCGGTGTTGCCGGTGCGAGCCCAGACTCCGGCGCCGAGGCCGTAGAGGGTGTCATTGGCAGTGGCGATGGCGTCGTCGTAGTCGGAGAACGAGGTCAGCGCCACGACGGGTCCGAAGATCTCTTCCTGGAAGATGCGCATCTTGTTCGTGCCCTTGAAGATCGTCGGCTGGATGTAGAACCCGCCGGAGAGGTCGCCGTCGAGTTCGGCCTTGTCGCCGCCGATGAGCACTTCGGCTCCTTCGTCCTTGCCGATACCCAGGTAGGACATGATCTTCTCGAACTGGTCGTTCGAGGCCTGCGCTCCGACCTGAGTGTCGGTGTCGAGCGGGTTGCCCTGCTTGATGGACCTGACGCGTTCGACGCCAGCGGCGACGAAGTCATCGAAGATCGAGTCCTGGACGAGCGCACGCGACGGGCAGGTGCAGACCTCGCCCTGGTTGAGAGCGAACATCGCGAAGCCCTCAAGTGCTTTGTCCCGGTAGCTGTCGTCGGCGGCCATGACGTCGTCGAAGAAGATGTTCGGTGACTTTCCGCCGAGCTCCAGGGTGACCGGGATGATGTTCTGCGAGGCGTACTGCATGATGAGGCGGCCGGTCGTCGTCTCGCCGGTGAACGCGATCTTGCGGATGCGTTTGTTCGACGCGAGCGGCTTGCCGGCTTCGACGCCGAATCCGTTGATGATGTTGAGGACGCCGGGAGGCAGCAGGTCGCCGATGAGTTCGGCGAGGACGAGGATCGACGCCGGGGTCTGCTCGGCGGGTTTGAGGACCACGCAGTTGCCTGCGGCGAGCGCCGGAGCGAGCTTCCAGGTGGCCATGAGCAGGGGGAAGTTCCAGGGAATGATCTGTCCGACCACTCCGAGGGGCTCGTGGAAGTGGTAGGCGACGGTGTCGTCGTCGATCTGGGAGATGCCGCCTTCCTGCGCCCGGATGGCCGAGGCGAAGTAGCGGAAGTGGTCGACGGCCAGCGGCAGGTCCGCAGCCAGCGGTTCGCGGATTCCCTTGCCGTTGTCCCAGGTCTCGGCGACGGCGAGCATCTCGAGGTTGGATTCGATGCGGTCGGCGATCTTGAGCAGGATGTTCGACCGTTCGGCGACGGAGGTCTTGCCCCAGGCCGGTGCCGCCGCCCATGCGGCGTCGAGTGCGGTTTCGACATCGTCGGCGGTGGAGCTGGGGATCTCGGTGAATGCCTGTCCGGTGACGGGAGTGATGTTCTCGAAGTAGTTGCCGTCCTTCGGCGGCACCCACTCTCCTCCGATGTAGTTCTCATAACGGGGCTTGAACGTGACGAGCGCGCCGTCGGTACCGGGTGCTGAGTAGACTGCCATGACACTCCTTCGTGTGAGTCCATCCACCCCACAACACGTGCCTCGTCCGATGGCGGTCGGAGGCGCGGAGCGGATATGTCCGTGTCCTCTCACCTTAGGTCGGAACCGGGGTGCGGACAATAGCCGTTGAGGGAGTTCGCAGGTGGTCGCCGAAGGCTCAGCCGGCGCTCACAGATCGACGATGGCACCAGTGGGCGGGAGAGTTCCGCCGAACCGAATCGGCACAGCGTCGGCGCATGCAAGGTCAAGACTGCTGATCGCCTGGACATGCAGATGAGGCTCGGTGCTGTTGCCTGAGTTCCCGCAGCGCCCGAGTCTCTCACCTGTCTGGACAGTCTGTCCGACCTGGACTTGGACGCTTCCCTGCTGGAGGTGGCAGAGTGCCACAACGAAGGCACCGGTTCGGATCATGACGTGATTCCCGGCGAGCGCGAGCCACCCGGCCTCGACTCGGCTGCGTTGAGTCATTGCGTAGCCGAGCGAAGGCAGACCACGGTACGCAGGATGATCGGTCGCTGCGTCGTGGATGGCGACAACAGTGCCGTCGATAGGGGCGAGCACACTGCGGCCGAAACCTATGAACTGCTCCGGAGGTTCGGGGCGAAACAGCGAGGTGATTCCGAACGCGGCCGATCGGCCCGAGTGATCGACCGGCACGAAGTCGATCGCGTACGAGGTCGCGAACCGGGTTGTGCCGTGGCTGGGTACCTGGTCGGCCGGGCTGTTCTGGACAAGCCAGCGACCGGTGAAGGGGTAGACAAGGTCGAGGGACTCAGCTGACATCTCCGCCGTCGCCGCATTCCGCATCCGGTTGATTCGCCGCGTCAATAAAAATGTCGCGCAGCTGTTCCAGCGAATCGAGTTTCAGGTCGGCGAGTTCGGCTTCAGGACGATGCCGCTGAATATGCGCCCATGGGCCTCTCATCAGGAATGCCGTCCGAATACCCATTGAGTTGGCCGGTGCGATGTCGTTATCGACCCGATCGCCGACATAGAGGATCTGGTTTTCGGGCACTGCTGCAGCATCGATCACCCGAGCAAAGAACCCTTTCGACGGCTTCTTCACTCCCCACTCGGACGAAGAAGCTATGAAGTCGACAGGGACCCACGTACTGCTCAATCGCCGAGCGAGCCCAGCAGGTTGGTTTCCGGCGATTCCCACTATCGTGTCCGTCGCCCGAATGGTCTCAGTACAGTCGAACGCGTCTGGGTACAGATCGACAGGTTCAGTTTGAGTCAGTCCAGCAGGTGGATGTAGTCCGAGCTCGGTCCAGATACCACTGTGGTCGTCTCCTCGTTCAATCAGCACCCCAAGCACAGCGAAGAACGTCAAAGACGTCGCTCCAGCACGTGCCGCATGGTCGGCCCACATCCGAGTCTCGTCGACAAGAGTTTCACCGACGTCGAAGACTACGGCTCGGATGTCGGCTCTGGAGAAGTCAGTCATCAATCGGTCTCCAAATCGAATATTCGACTACGTCGCGGAGTCTCCCACCGATTGTCTGGTGCTCCACAACCAGCTGACCGCGGAGATATCCCCCGCGCTCAGCCGTGCGAAGAGACGGGACGTTCCAGGGTTCGATATACAGATCGATGCGCTGGACCTCAGGAATCGACAGAGCAAAATCCGTCAACGCAATAAGGGCGTCTGCTGCGTACCCTTGCCCTCTTTCGGAGGGCACGATGGCATAGCCGACGGTCGCGCGACCTCTGTCGAGATCTTTCAGCCACAGACCACAGTGGCCGACGGCATAATCATCGTCTTGGCGCGCGATGACGAAGGAGAACCCCCGGCCTTCTGCGTCGCGTCCCTGCTGTCGTCGGACCCAAGAACTCGCTTCCGCTTTGCTTGCATTGCCTGGCAGCGAACCGGTCAACGGCACGTAGGGGTCGGCCGACAGCTTTCGTGCCATTTCTAGGTCACGCTGTTCGACCGGACGCAGCTGAATCGCCCCATGGGCTGGAGGAACTCGGGGCCAATTCGGCAGTGTCATACCAAGGGCTTCACCATGATCAGGCAGGGCGTGTCCGCTCCCCACAGGTCGGTCTCCTCCAGAGGCAGGAAGCCCATCTTCTCGTAGAAGTGACGGGTCCGCGCATAGTTCGGATCGTCCTTCGACGGACCCAAGGTCTTCACTTCGAGCAGCCGCGCCCCTCGGGCCCGCACATCCTCGATGATGGCCTCGATCATCGCAGTTCCGACTCCCCCGCCGTGGAAGGAGCGGTCGACGACGGTGAAATGGATTTCACTGGTCTGCGGGAAATGATGCGTCACCAGCGTGATTCCGACGACTCGGCCACGTTCGTCGCGGACCGTCCACGTCTCCATGCGGCGCGCGTCGTCGATGTATTCGGCGTTGGATTTGGGTCTGCCGAACCATTCTGGCGCGGTTGCGAGCAGCCGTTCCACTTCCTTAGGCACGGCCTCGTCGCGCTGAGCCCTCCAGTCGGCTTCAGTCATGGGCTCCACCCTAGACTCCGCATCGATGCTTCGGTACCCCGTTGCTAGACTCAGGCCCATGAGCGAGCCCGAATCCCCCGTCCTCCGACTGATCCCGTATCTCGCGGCGATCACCGCAGCCATCTTCGTCGTGCTGCCCCGTCTCGGCGGTGACGGGAACCTGCTCATGAGCCTCGTGTTCGCGGCAGTCGCCTATTTCGGCGCCTATTTCATCGTCAAGCTCATCATCCACGTCCTCGTCACCCGAATCGATTCCGGCAGCAACGACGACCACGGCTGAGGTCCGATCCGCCGTTCCTACTTCTTCGCCTGCGCCGGAACGACGACTTTGCGGATGATGATGAGCGCCGAGGCGGCCACCGGCACCGCGACCACCGCACCGAGCACACCGCCTAAGGTTCCACCGGCGATGGCGGCGATGATGACGAGGGCTCCGGGCACGTCGACCGCGGCGTTCATGATCCGCGGGCTGAGCAGATACGCCTCGACCTGCATGTACACGAGGTAGTAGATGCCTGCAGTGATGCCCAGCCCGGGCGAGACCATGAGACAGGAAGCGGTGATGATGATCGAACCGGTGATCGGACCGACCAGGGGGATGAGCGAGGACAGGAACGCCACGAACGCCAGCAGCGCCGGCAGGGGGGCACCGATGATGGTGAGGAAGATCGCCGAACACACGCCGTTGATGACGCCCAACGACACCTGACCGAGGACGTAGCGTCCGATGGATCGGGTGACCTCCTCGGTGACGGATTCGACGGTCGGCCGCGATGAGGCCACGACCAGGGAGAACATCGCGGATTTGATCGTCGGCATGGACACCGCGAAGTAGATGGTGAGGATGACGACGATGATCACGCCAGTGAGAAAGCTGAGTATCCCCGCCCCAATCGACACGACGCCGCCGCCGAGGGAGAGCACATTCTTCGGGTCCGAAGCCCATGCCGAAATGTTGGCGAACACCGCATCGATGTCGATCGCGCCGGTGAACTGCTCCTCGAGCTCCGTCACCCACCCGGTCGTCGCGAGGTTCCCCACGATCCCGGGCAGATCGGCGACGAACGTCTGGATCTGACTGATCACGGCCGGGGCGATGAGCAGCGCGGCGCCGACGACGATGAGGATGAAGGCCACGATGACGATGAGCACCGACAGTGACCGCGGCACCTTCCGATCGACGAACCACTGCACGATCGGTTCGAGACCGAGCGCGAGGAACAGCGCCAGACCGATGTAGATGATCACGGTCGCCACGGACTGCAGCGCCGTCATCACCACGATCGCCAACCCCACGCCCAAGGCGCCGGTGAAACCGAGCCGGAACGCGCTGTTGAGTGTGAGGGACTTGCCCTGCCCAGTGCCCATGGAAACCAGTGTAACCAGCGATCATGCACTGGTCGGCTGACTCACGTTAGGATCGGAGCGAACACTCAACCGCTAAGAAAGTGAATCGTCGAGAATGAGCGCAGATCCGAACGGCATCGATGTCTGGGAAGCGTTCCTCGACCCACAGACCGACTATTCGCTCCCCGACTTCGCGGCGGTCACCCCGGAGACGCTGCTGACCGCGGTTCACACGGCCACCGATTTCGCCCGCGCCGAGGTGGCTGCGATCGTCGCCGATGACGCCGAGTCCACGTTCTTCTCCACCACCGTGAGGTTCGAATCCGCGTCCGTGCCGATGACCCGCATCGCCTCCGTCGCCGCAGCCATCGAATCGAATCATCTGCGTCCCGAACTCACCGACGCCATCGGCGAGACCTGGGAACTCCTGTCGGCCGCCGAGACCGAGCTCCTGCTCAACGTCGACCTCTTCCACCGCATCGAACAGGTCTCGGTCTCCGACCTCAACCCCGAGGACAAACGTCAGCACGAACTGACCATCGATCACTTCGTGCGTGCGGGAGCCCGCCTCGGCGAGGACGAACGAGCGCAGATGGCCACGATCGCGGGCGAACTGACCACGCTGGAGAACTCCTTCTCCCGTGCCCTGCAGCTCGATACGCGCGAGTTGGCTGTGCACGTCAGCGAAGCCGAGTCCCTGGCCGGAATGAATGACGATCAGATCGCGGCGGCGGAGAGTCGTGCCGCCGATCGCGGCGTCGACGGCTACCTGCTGCCCTTGAACAACTTCACCCAACAGGGTGTGCTCGAGTCCTTGAACTCAGCACAGACGCGTCGGCACGTGCTGAACAACTCGATGGCGCGCGGATCCCGCGGCGGCGACGGCGACACCCGCACCCAGGTGGCAGACACCACGGCGCTGCGTGCACTGAAGGCGCATCTGCTCGGATACCCCTCCTACTCGTCGTTCGCCATCGACAATCAGACCGCCGGCAACCCCGATGCGGCCGCCGATATCGTCTCCTCCCTCATCAGTCCCGCGAACGCCCAACTCGATGAGGAGCTGGCACAGGTCAAGCAGCGCTACGACCTCGAGGACGTCGCAGCCGAAGACGTCAAGTACTACCTCGCGAAGTACCGCGCCGACGAGTTCGGCATCGACCCCGACGAGGTGGCCAAGTACTTCGAATTCGACACCGTCCTCACCGAGGGTGTCTTCCGAGCCGCCACCGGACTGTACGGAATCACCTTCGCCCCCTATGACGGCGTCACCGCTTGGCATGAGGACGTCCGCGTCTATGAGGTCACCGACGTCACCGAACGTCCCTTGGGCCTCGTGCTCATCGACCCGTACGCCCGGGACACGAAGCGCGGCGGAGCCTGGATGGATCAGTTGGTTCCCGCCTCCCGACTGACAGGGTTGCACCCGGTCGTCACCCTCTCGCTCAACCTCGCCAAGCCCGGTCCGGGTCGGCCCACCCTGCTCAATCCGACCGAGCTGACGACGTTCTTCCACGAATTCGGCCACGTCCTCCACGGCCTCTTCGCGAACTCCACCTACCCGTCGACGGCAGGCACCGCCGTCCCCCGCGACTACGTCGAGTTCCCGTCCCAGCTCAATGAGATGTGGCGCTTCCACCCGCAGGTCCTTCCCCACTTCGCCAAGCACGTCGACACGGGTGAGCCGATGCCTGCCGAACTCGTCGATGCGCTCATCGCCAGTGAGAAGTTCGGCCAGGGCTTCGACACGATCGAATATCTCGCTGCCGCCATGCTCGACCTGTCCTGGCATTCGCTCGAGGCGGGCGAGCACATCACCGAAGTGCTGTCCTTCGAATCCGAGGTGCTCGCCGCGGCCGGGTTCTCCCCGCTCGTGCCGCCGCGCTATCGGTCGACGTATTTCGGTCACATCTTCGCCTCCGGTTATGCCGCCGGCTACTACTCCTACCTCTACTCCGAGGTCATCGCCGCCTGGGTGAGCGAATGGTTCGAGGACCAAGGCGGACTCAATCGGGAGGCCGGCGATGCCTTCCGCGAAGCCATCCTCGCCCCCGGCTATTCGGTCGACCCGATGGCAGCGATCGAACGCTTCTTCGGCACCCGCCCGGATGTCGCTCCCCTGCTGCGCCGTCGCGGTCTCGCCGAACCCGTCACCGAGGTCGACGACGAGGACGCGGAGGCCACGGCCGAGACCGAGCCCGGAGCCGCCTCGGCGAGGTGGGATCATCCCAACCACGAGGCGGTCGCCGCCGATCTCTCGGCCGCCGGGATCGACCCGCGCATCGAGATCTTCGACGGCTCGACGCCGACGGCAGCCGCGGCGGCCGAAGCCCTGGGCATCGAGGTCGGAGCGATCGCGAACAGCCTCATCTTCTCCTCCGGCGGTGAACCCGTACTCATCATGGCCTCGGGCGCTCACCGGGTCGACACCACGCATGTCGCCGACCTCATCGGCGTCGACTCCCTCGACCGGGCGTCGAAGGAACTCGTTCGCGAGGCCACGGGGCAGGTCATCGGCGGGGTCGCACCCTGCGGTCATCCGAACCCGATTCCCACCTACGTCGATGTGTCGCTGAAGGACTATCCTGTTCTCTGGGCCGGCGCGGGGACACCGAATTCGATGGTGCCCCTGACGTATGAGCAGCTGCTCACGGTCACCGGAGGAAAGGAAATCACCGTTGTCGCAGAAGAGTCCTGAGTCTGGGCGTTCCGAGTCTGAGTCTGGGCAGCCGGGTCGCACCCCCGATCCGGCGCACACCACCTCGGCTGCACGGTTCGCAGCTTTCGCTTCCTCTCGGGGCCGCTACTATGCGGTCTTCCTCGCCGTGTTCTGCGCGGTGCTCATCATCTCGAATATCTCGGCCACGAAGGTCATCGGCTTCGGACCCGTAGTCACCGACGGCGGCGCGTTCCTCTTCCCCATCGCCTACATCCTCGGCGATGTGATCAGCGAGGTCTACGGCTTCAAAGCCGCTCGCAAGGCCGTGATCACCGGTTTCGCCCTGCAGATACTGGCCACCTTCGTCTTCTGGCTCGTGCTCATCTCGCCTCCGGGGCCCGGCTACGAGAACCAGGACGCCTTCGCCGCTGTGCTCGGCTTCTACCCTCGCATCGTCGCGGCCTCCCTCGTCGGCTACTTCGTCGGTCAGCTGCTCAACTCCTGGGTGCTCGTGGCAGTGAAGAAGCGGATGGGCGAGTCGAAGCTGTGGGTGCGGCTGCTCACGTCGACCGGTGTCGGCGAGTTCGTCGACACCCTGCTGTTCTGCGTCATCGCCTTCGCCGGGGTCATCCCGGGGCTCGACTTCCTCAACTACATCATCGTCGGCTTCGTCTACAAGGTCGCCGTCGAGATCATCTTCCTGCCCGTGACGTATCGGGTCATCAAGCTCGTCAAACGCCACGAACCCAGCTACGAACTCGACTCCGCCAGGGCTTAGGCGAACCGGACGCAGTGTGGCCGGCCCCGGACGAAAACTGCTCAGCGGCAAGTGTCATCGAGTTTCGTCACTGGACGCATCGAGTTCCGATCAGGTCATCGGGATAGAACTCGATGCGCTGATCAGAAGTCGATGACTCACCTGCGGGCGGCAGCGCGTGGGGCCGGGCCACCGCAGTGGCTGCCGGAAGCGCGCCTACTTCTTCGCGTAGTAGCGGCCGAGGACCTCGGTTTCGAGCTCGTCGAAGCGGCCGTCGACCATCGACTGCCGGATCTCGTCGACGAGCGAGACGACGAAGTGTTCGTTGTGGATGGTGCACAGGGTGGAGAAGAGCATCTCCTTCGCCTTGTACAGGTGCCGCAGGTACGCCCGTGAGTAGTTCTGGCACGTGTAGCACGAGCAGTCGGGGTCCAGCGGGCCGAAGTCGCGACGATACTTCGCACCGGTGAGGTTGTATCGGCCGTCGCGGGTGTAGATCGCGGCATTGCGGGCCACGCGGGAGGGCGAGACGCAGTCGAAGGTGTCCGCGCCGGTCTTGATCGCTTCGAACAGGTCGTCGGGTTCGGAGATGCCCAGCAGGTGACGCGGCTTGTTCTCCGGCAGCTCCTCGCACACCCAGCGGATGATGATGCCGAGGTTCTCCTTCTCCAGCGCACCGCCGATGCCGAAGCCGTCGAAGTCCATGGCACCGAGATCCCGGGCCGCCTTGCGCCGCAGGTCCTCGTACTGTGCACCTTGCAGCACTCCGAAGAGCGCTTGGTAGGGCCGGTGCGAACGCTCCTCGGTGAGGCGGAAGTGCTCTTCGATGCAGCGGATCGCCCACAGTCGGGTCCTCTCCAGGGATTCCTCCTGGTAGCCGCGGGTGTTGACCAGAGTGGTCAGCTCGTCGAAGGCGAACATGATGTCGGCGCCGAGTTCGTGCTGCACACGCATCGAGATCTCCGGGGTGAAGCGGTGCATCGACCCGTCGAGGTGGGACTTGAACGTCACTCCGTCGTCGTCGACGTTCGACAGCCGCTCCTTGCCGACGGCGACGAGTTCATCGTTCTGCTCGCCCGTCGACTCCATCGAGATGACCTTCTTGAATCCCGACCCCAGGCTCATCACCTGGAATCCGCCCGAGTCGGTGAAGGTCGGTCCCGACCAGTTCATGAACCTGCCCAGACCGCCGGCCTCGTCGATGAGGTCCGACCCCGGCTGCAGGTAGAGGTGGTAGGCGTTCGAGAGCACCGCCTGACCGCCGAGTTCGGCGACCTCGTCGGGACGCACGGCTTTGACCGTGGCCTTCGTGCCGACCGGAATGAACGCCGGGGTCTGGATATCACCGTGCGGGGTGTGGATGACCCCGGTGCGTCCGCCCGTGTCCATGCGGGTGCCCACCTCGAATCCGAAGTTCGATCGGTCGTTGATGGGTGCGGTCTCGAATGCCGCCGAAGTTTCGTCTGCAGTCACCAGACAAGCTTAACTAAGTCCATGACGTTCACCCAGATGCTCACCCTCTCCGAGGCCGCCCCCATCGTCATCGACGGCGGTCTGGGCAGCGCCGCCGAAGATCGCGGCATCGACCTCGGCCACGCCCTGTGGTCGGCCGAGCTCATCCGCCGTGATCCGGACACCCTGCTGGCAGTGCACTCCGCCTTCGCTGATGCCGGTGCCCGCATCCTTACGACCGCGAGTTACCAGGCGACGCCGACGGGCTTCGTCGAAGCAGGAATCAGCGTCGCGGAAGGCAACCGGATCATCACCGACAGCGTGAGAGTCGCGCGCAGTGCCGCAGAACGCAGAGACGTCCTCACCGCCGGTTCCGTCGGCCCCTACGGCGCAGCTCTGGGCGACGGTGCCGAATACACCGGCGACTACCGCTTGTCCTCGTCCGAATACACTGCCTTCCATCGTCCGCGCATCGCTGCCCTCGCCGAGGCGGGAGCGGACCTGCTCGCCATCGAAACCCAGCCGCGCCTCGACGAGATCGCAGCGATCATCGGCCTGACAGACGAGACCGGACTTCCCTCCTGGGTGACCGTGACTCTACAGACCGGCACGGACACGAACGTCCCGACCTTGCCCGACGGCAGCACCTTGGCGGAGCTCGCGGAGGCGGCGGCCGCCTCGGCGAGTGTGCAGGCGATCGGAGTCAACTGTGTGCGCCCATCCCTGGTGACTCCGGCACTGAGAGAACTGTCCCGGCACACGGATCTGCCGCTCATCGCCTATCCGAACTCGGGTGAGATCTACGACGCGAAGACCCTGACCTGGCGCGACGGCGCGGAAGCCGGTGTCGGTTCGTGGCCGGTGGCGGAGTGGACCCGCCTCGGTGCGCGGATCATCGGCGGCTGCTGTCGGGTGCGTCCGGAGGACATCGCAGTCCTGACGGAGCGGACCCGAGCCTGAGTCCTCAGGCCCGAGCTCTCACGAGGTCCGGATAGAACTTCTCGGCGACGTTCGGGTGGGACCGCAGCCGGGAGAGGAAGGCGTTCTCGCCGTACACGGCGTGCAGAGCGTCGCGTTCGTCCTGAGTCACACCGCGGGCATCGGCGGCGAGTTCGGCGGGCAATTCGACCTCGGGCAGACGAGCGTTCAGAGCCGGGTTGAAGAAGAACGGGATGGAGATGCGGTCCTGCCCGGGTCCGGTCGGCAGGACACGGTGGACGGTGGCTTTGAGGTAGCCGTTCGTGGCGACTTCGAGGAGTTTGCCGATGTTGACGACGAAGGTGTTCTCGATCGGATCCGCATCGATCCAACCGTCATCGGTGAGCACCTGCAGGCCGGTGGTGCCCGGCTGCGGGTAGAGCAGGGTGAGCGTGCCGGCGTCCCGGTGTTCGCCCACGCCCTGGGTGACGGACTCGGATTCGGCTTCGGGGTAGCGGACGATCTTGATGAAGGATTCGGCATCCTCGGCGAAGGCGGACGCGAAATGATCGCCCGCCTGACCGAGGCTCAGCGCCCACTGTTCGAGGAGACGAGCGCCGACCTCGCTCAGATGCGCGTGCCAGGATTCCGTGGCCTCGCGCAGCTCGGGCAGCGATTCCGGGTACTGGTTGGGACCGGTGAGGTGGTCGAAGTCGTTGACCGGTTCGGTCACGGGTGCGCGTTCTGGGCCGATGTCGATCTGCTCCCGCCAGTCGACGCGGCCTTGGGTGCGTTCGCCGCCGGTGCGGGTGTAGCCGCGGAAGTGCGGGGAGTTCGTGTTCTCGATCGCGAGCTTCTCTTCCTCGGGCAGAGCGAAGAAGCGGCCGGCGACGTCGATGATGCGGGTGAAGTCGGCATCGGGAATTCCGTGGCCGGTGAGGTAGAAGAAGCCGATCTCATGGGTGATGCGGCGCAGGTCCGCACGGAATGCCTCGGCGGTCGCGGGGTCATCGGCCAGGCTGAGGTCGAGGATGGGGAGCTGGGTGAGGGTCATGTCACAGACGATAGGCACGTCCGCCGTCGTCGCAGCGGCATTCCGTCATCGTGCGCAACACTCAGTCACAGTGCGCTCTCCCGGAACTCCTGCTTGAATGGTCGGGTGACCCACTTCTATCGCCCGTCCGAGGGCCACCGCCTGCCGCACGACCCCTTCAACGCCATCGTCGCACCGCGACCCATCGGCTGGATCGGCACAGTCGATGCCGAGGGCCGCCGCAATCTCGCGCCCTATTCGTTCTTCAATGCGCTGAACTACTCTCCACCGCTCGTGGGCTTCTCCAGCAACGCGTGGAAGGACACCGTTGCCAACTGCCGAGAGACCGGGGAGTTCACCTGGAACCTCGTCACTCGGACCCTCGCCGAGGCGATGAACGCCTCGTCGACCACCGCGGAGGTCGACGAGTTCTCCGCCGCAGACGTCGAGGCGGCCGAGTCCGTGGAGATCTCTGCGCCACGTGTGGCAGCCTCACCGGCGACCTTCGAATGCCGAGTCACTCAGATCATCGACCTGCGCACCGCGGACGGGGAGAGCTCCGGCTCGTGGTTCACCGTGGGTGAAGTGGTGGGGGTCCATCTCGACGAATCCCTGCTCACCGACGGGATCGTCGACACAGCCGCCGCCGAGCCGGTGCTGCGCGGCGGCGGACCGACCGCATACTTCGGGATCAGCTCGGATCAGCGCTTCGACATGCGCCGACCGGGCTGAGTTCGATCACCCGAGGAGCTCAGCCGAGCATCTTGCCCGGGTTGAGGATCCCCAAAGGATCGACCGCGGACTTGATCGACGACTGCAGCATCTGAGCGCCGGCATCGAGTTCGCGCACCAGCCAGTCCTTCTTCAGATACCCGACCCCGTGCTCGCCCGTGATCGTCCCACCCAGATCCAGACCAAGCTGCATGATCTCCGCGAACGTCTCCTTCGCTTCGGCCACGCTCGCCGGATCGTGAGCGTCGAAGAGCACACTCGGATGCATGTTCCCATCCCCGGCATGACCGGCCGTGGACACCTCCACCGAGTGCGCGGCCGCGATCTCGTCCAACCTGGCGAAGAACTCGCCGAGGCGGGACCGAGGAACGCACACATCATCGATGAGCTCTCCCCCACCAAGCCCCGACACGTACTTCTCCATCGCCGGAGACACCGCACGCCGGGCCGCCACCAGCATCTCCGAATCCGCCGGATCATCGGAGAAGAACACCTCATCGGCACCCTGCGCCCTGGCGATCGCCTCGAACGATTCCAGCTCGGTCACACCAGCCTGCCCCGGAGCATCCGACTGCACCAACAACAGCGCACCGGCCCCGTCGGGCAGCCCGAAATCACCATAGGCATTGATCATGCCCACGGTGCCTCCGTCCATGAGCTCGAGCATCGACGGGGCCGCCCCGGACGCCATGAACTCAGAGACCGTATGCCCGGCCGATTCCAAGTCCGGGAAGATCCCGACACCGGTCACCGGCGGAGCCAACAGAGGTCTGAGCCCTAGGGTGATCTCGACGATGACTCCCAGAGTCCCCTCGGACCCGACGAACAGACCCGCCAGATCGAGACCGGCCACACCCTTCGCCGTCTGCCGACCCAACCGGGTCACTGTCCCATCGGCGAGGACCACGGTCAGACCGCGCACATAGTCTCGCGTCACCCCGTACTTCACACAGCACATGCCGCCGGCGTTCGTCGCGACGTTCCCGCCGATCGTGGAGATCGCCACCGACCCCGGATCCGGCGGATACGACAGACCGTGCTCGGCCAGAGCCGATTTGAGATCTTGGTTGATGACACCGGGCTGGACACGGCACGTCTGGTTCACCTCGTCGATGTCGACGATCGCGTTCAGCTTCGCGACGTTGAGCAGGATCGCCCCATCGGTGGCGTTCGCCGCCCCCGACAAACCCGTCCTGGAACCCTGAGTGACCACCGGGATCCGATGCGCGGTGGCGAAGCGCATCACCGCGACCACATCATCGACGTCGGCAGCACGAACGAGCGCCGAGGCGGTCCCCACCGGACAGAACAGGGCCTTGTCCGCCGAATAGGAGTCGATGACATCCCGATCGGTGACCAGGGCGCCCTCGCTCAGTTCGGCCGCAAGTCCGTCCAGGTCCGTGCCCACCGTCGTCTCCGCACTCATCGTCACAGCGACGCGGCGACCTTGAGCACGCGCTCGAGAGCCTCATCGGGTCCGATGCTCACACGCACACCGCCCTGCAGACGACGCACGGCCACGGCCTGCTTCGCGCACTCGCCCTCGAAGGCGACGGCCGCCTCGGGGTCGAGCGCGATCCACACATAGTTGCCCTGAGCATCGGGCACGGACAGACCCAGCTCCCGCAGATCGTGAGCGAACCGGTCGCGCACCGCGGCGACTTCCTTGGCGCGCACGGCCACCTCGTCGACGCGTGCCAGGGATTCCCGGGCGGCGGCCTGGGCACCGGCGGTGACGGAGAACGGGGCGATGACCTGTCGCATCGCCGAGGCGATCTCGGCGTCGGCGATGCCGTAGCCCACGCGCAGACCTGCCAGGCCGTGCGCCTTCGAGAAGGTGCGGGCGAGCACGAGATTCGGGTGCTTGGCGCAAGCGGCGAGGGAGTCGGCCGCCTCGGTGGCGAATTCGAGGTACGCCTCGTCGAGGACGACGATGACGGACTCGGGCACCTCGGCGAGGAATCCCTCGAGTTCGGCATCGGTGATCGTCGGACCGGTCGGATTGTTCGGCGAGCACAGCAGCACGAGGCGGGTCGTGTCATCGATCGCCGCGGCCAGCCCGGCGAAGTCGTGCCGACCGTCTTCCAGGAGGTCGACGGGGCGCTTCTCCGCGCCCCGCGCCGAGGCGAGAATCGGGTACATCTCGAACGACGGCCACGGATAGACCACGGACGTGCCCGCTTCGAGGGTGATGTTCGTCAGCGCCGTGAGGACCTCGGAGGCCCCGGCGCCGGGGACCACCTCGGCGGGTTCGACATCGAGGTGGGAGGCGATATCGGCCACGAGCGCGGCTGCGGTGGGATCGGGGTAGTTCCCCGGAATCGCCGAGGCGGATGCCACCGATTCGACGACACCCGGCAGCGGCGGCAGGTGGTTCTCGTTCGACGACAGTTTGTACGGGGTCAGGCCGGGGGATGCGACGGGAGGCTTGCCGGGAACGTAGGGAGGGAATTCGGCGAGCGCGTCACGGAGCTGGAAACGTTTGGACATGTGCCCATAGTTGCATATCTTGTGGCGGGCAACACAGACTGTCTTGCCAAAGCGTCCGAATGGTCGGATAAAGGCGAGCAGGGCGGACGTCCATCC
Organism: Brevibacterium pigmentatum; assembly: GCF_011617465.1. Taxonomy (NCBI): domain Bacteria; kingdom Bacillati; phylum Actinomycetota; class Actinomycetes; order Micrococcales; family Brevibacteriaceae; genus Brevibacterium; species Brevibacterium pigmentatum. Next base: position 873,059 of record NZ_CP050153.1, on the reverse strand, counting down.
GCTGTGAGAATGCTCTCGCGACGCTTCGTTCCCTCCTCCCGGGTTACAGGTGGGCCGATCCCGGAGAGTACCCTGAGAGACGAATACATGTAGTCAGAGACGAGGAATGAGAGTCCAAATGCCCTCACCGCAGGAAAAGGTCGACGTCGTCTTGATCGGCGGCGGCATCATGAGCGCCACTCTGGGCGCCATGCTGACCGAACTTCAGCCCGATTGGGACATCCGTGTCTACGAGAAGCTCGACTATGTGGCAACGGAGAGCTCCGACCCCTGGAACAACGCCGGCACCGGCCACGCCGCACTCTGCGAACTCAACTACACCCCCGAGGACTCCAACGGTCAGATCGACCTGGAGAAGGCCTCGAACATCAACCAGCAGTTCCACCACTCGCGCCAGTACTGGTCGCACCTCGTCGACACCGGTGTCATCACCGATCCGTCGACCTTCATCAATCCCATCGCCCACGTCAGCTACGGACGCGGCGACAAGGGACGTGACTACATCAAGAACCGCTACGAGACGATGGTGCGCAATCCGCTGTTCGCGGACATGGAATACACGGAGGACGCGGACACTCAGGCCGAATGGCTGCCGCTGATGTTCTCCGGCCGCGGTCCCGGGCAGGTCAACGGCATCTCGCGCATCAAGCAGGGCACCGACGTCGACTTCGGCTCTCTGTCGTCTCAGCTGCTCAGCTACGTCGCCGCCAAGGGCGCGACCGTGCGCACCAGCCACCAGGTCACCGACCTCGACCGTTCCTCGGACGGCTGGACTCTCACCGTGAAGGATCTGCTCTCGCACGAGACCCACCAGGTGGGCGCGAAGTTCGTCTTCGTCGGCGCCGGCGGCGGTGCACTGCCGCTGCTGCAGAAGTCCGGCATCCCGGAGGGACGCGGCTACGGCGGCTTCCCGGTCTCCGGCTACTTCCTGCGCACCGCGAACCAGGATCTCGTCGCCCGCCACCAGGCGAAGGTGTACGGCCAGGCCGCTCAGGATGCTCCCCCGATGTCGGTGCCGCACCTCGACACCCGTGTCGTCGACGGCCAGGACTACCTGATGTTCGGCCCCTACGCCGGCTTCTCGCCGAAGTTCCTCAAGAAGGGCCGCTTCACCGATCTGCCGTTCTCCGTGCGCGGAAACAACATCGGCACGATGCTCAATGTCGCCAAGGACAACACGGACCTCGTCACGTACCTCCTCGGTGAGCTCGCCGCAACGAAGAAGGCCCGCTTCGAGGCTCTGCAGACCTTCATCCCCTCCGTCGACCCTGCCGACTGGGAACTCATCCAGGCCGGTCAGCGCGTGCAGGTGATGAAGAAGGATCCGAAGAAGGGCGGCGTCCTCCAGTTCGGCACCGAACTCATCTCGTCCGCCGACGGTTCGCTGGCAACCCTGCTCGGTGCTTCACCAGGTGCCTCGACCGCGGTGCCGATCATGATCGAACTGCTCAAGACCTGCTTCCCCCGCGAGTTCGCCGGCTGGGAGAAGAGCTTCAAGGACATGATCCCGTCGCTCGGCCGCGACCTCGTCGATGACGAGACGCTGCTCAAGGAGGTCTCCGAGTACACCTCGCGGACCCTGCAGCTCATCTGAGTGGACTGACGCACTCAGCCGACTGACATACAGGAGAAGCGGCTGGCCGGAATCCTTTCCGGCCAGCCGCTTCTTACGTTCCCTCAGGAGTTCAGAGCGTCGGGAAGCTCAGAGCTCGACCTGACGGTTGACGTCCTTGTACAGCAGGTAGCGGAAGCGTCCGGGACCGCCGGCGTAGCAGGCCTGCGGGCAGAAGGCGCGCATGGAGATGAAGTCGCCTTCCTGCACCTCGACCCAGTCGCCGTTGAGACGGTAGACGGCTTTGCCCTCGAGCACGTAGAGGCCGTGCTCCATCTCATGCGTCTCCGCGAACGGGATGACCGCTCCGGCTTCGAAGGTGACGATGTTGACGTGCATGTCGTAGGCGAGGTCGTCCGGGTCGAGCGGGCGGGTCGTGCGCCAGCGTCCGTCGGTTCCGGGCATCGGCGACGGTTCGACATCGGCTTCGTTGCCGAACTTCGCCTCAGGGGTCAGTCCCGCCACGGGCTGGTAGCGTTTGCGCACCCAGTGGAAGCGGGCCGCCTCGGTGCCGGTGGACTTCGCCGACCACGTCGATCCGGCGGGCAGGAACGCGAACCCTCCGGGGGTCAGCGAGTGCGCGGTGCCCTCATGGGTGACCTCGAGCGTTCCTGCCATGACGAAGAGGAACCCTTCGACCTCGGGCTGCGGTTCCGGCGCTTCGGAGCCTCCGCCGGGGGCGACTTCGAGGATCGTCTGCGAGAACGTCACCGCTCCCCCGGCCACGGGCTTGCTCAGCACCCACGATCGGGTCCCGGTCCACTCGGGCAGGTTCGAGGTGACGATATCGCGCATCACTCCGCGCGGGATGACCGTATAGGCCTCGGTGACGAGGGCACGGTCGGTGAGCAGGTCGGACTGCGGCGGGTGGCCGCCGGTCGGGGCCCAGTAGGTGTACGGGTCGGTCGTCGTCATGGGCGAGGTCTCCTTCGGTCGGTGGTCGGTGGGCTCAGTCGAGCGAGCCGGTGCGGGCGAGCTGCCCGAGCTGGGTGAGGCTGAGGTTCGTCCGCGAGGTCACGAATTCCTCGGTGTGGGCTCCGCAGACGAGCCCCCGGTCGAGGTAGCGGGCGAGCGCCTTCGCGGTCGCGGGTTCGTCGAGGACGATCGAATCTGCCTTGAACACGTAGTCGTGCAGGCGCTGAGCCGCCCGTGCCCCGCCTTCGCGGTAGAAGGCGAAGGTCGCCAGGAACCGGGTCGGCAGCTGGTGCGGGTGCAGGTCCCAGCCCTGGTAGATCCCCCGCTTGAGGTGGCGGCGGACGAGGCCGGCGTGCAGCGCCCACGCATGGTGGACCTCTGCGGGTTCGCCGAGCGGGAGGATGTTCGTCGACCCGTCGGAGAGGTGGACTCCGGTGCCGGCGACGGCGAGCATCATCTGGTTCTTCGCGAAGTCCGCAACCGGATGGTCCATCGCCTGGTAGGCCGCGGCCACGCCCATCGACGCCGAATAGTCATACGTTCCGTAGTGCAGCGAAGTCACGCGTCCGGCCCCGGCCTGCAGGGACGCCGCCAGTGGCACGGTGCCGTCGGCGGCGAGGACGATCTGCGGGGTCTCGACCTGGATCTCGAACGTGATCGTCCCCTCGCCGAGGCTGTGCTCGGCTTCCAGCGCCCGCGCGGCGAGCACCATCGCCCTCACCTGATCGACGGTGCTGACCTTCGGGAGGGTGAGCACGAGGTTCTCCGGCAGTCGGCCGCCAGCCTTGATGAGCTCCGACAGGAACAGATCGAGGGTGCGCAGGCCGCGCTCCCGGGTCGCCTTCTCCATGCATTTGAACCGGATGCCGACGAAGCCGGGGGCGCCCTTCTCGGTGCGACCAGCCACCGCATCGCGGGCGGCCTGGACGACCCACCGGTCCTCGGTCTCATCGCCCTGATCGCCGAATCCGTCTTCGAAGTCCAGACGCAGATCCTCGATCGGTTCGCGTTCGAGCTTTGCGGTGACCGCCTCGGCGAGGAGTTCGGCCTCCCTGGCCACCTGGTGGATGCTGGCCCCCTGGCCGGGGATCGCGGGACCGGATTCCTTCCGGGCGGCGGTGATGACGCGTTCGGCCAGCTGCAGCATTCCGCCATGGGCCTCGACGCATTCGAGCGCCTGCTGCCCCCACTGATACGGCAGGTCCGCGCTCGTGCGGTGACCGGGGACGTAGACGGTGTGGACGGGTTGGCGGACGTCGCGTTCCCCGGGGTACGCGGTCGCCAGAAGCTCGTCCGTGTCTCCCAGCAGTGAGTCGATATCGGCCAGTGTTGATCGTTCCACTTTCACATTCTCTTTCTCTGCACGGGGTTCGATGGCGAGGCGGCGGCGCCGGGCCTGGCCTCATTGTCTCTCATTCACCACCGCCTGGCACGGAGGCTCTCTGGGGTTTCAGGACGAGACCTCGGCGACCGCCTCGGCGACCTTCTTCGCGACTTCCGGGTCGAAGACGGAGGGGATGACGTAGCCGGGGTGGAGTTCGTCCTCGGGGATGCACGAGGCGATGGCGTCGGCCGCGGCGACCATGATGTTCTCGCCGACGTCCCGGGCTTCGGCGTCGAGGAGGCCGCGGAAGATTCCGGGGAACGCGAGCACGTTGTTGATCTGGTTCGGGAAGTCGCTGCGTCCGGTGGCCACGACGGCTGCGTGCTTCGCCGCCTCGGCGGGGTCGACCTCTGGGTCGGGGTTGGCCATGGCGAAGACGAGGGCGTCCGTGTTCATCGCCGCGATATCGTCCCCGTTCAGCACGTTCGGGGCGGAGACGCCGATGAATGCGTCGGCGCCGACGACGGCTTCCTTGAGGCTGCCTGCGAAGCCTTCGGGGTTCGTGTTCGCCTGCAGCCACTTCTTGTGGTCGGTGTCGACCGTCGAGTCCGGACCGATCGCCCCGTCGCGGCCGCAGGCGATGATGTTCACGGCTCCCGCGACCTGCAGGAGGCGGATGATGGCGTTGCCGGCCGCGCCGACTCCGGAGACGACGATGCGCAGGTCCTCGATCTTCTTGTCCACGACCTTCAGCGCGTTCTTCAGCGCGGCGAGGGTGACGACGCCGGTGCCGTGCTGGTCATCATGGAAGACGGGGATGTCGAGTTCCTCGCGCAGTCGGGCCTCGATCTCGAAGCAGCGCGGGGCCGCGATGTCCTCGAGGTTGATTCCGCCGTAGGCCGGGGCGATGGCCTTGCAGATGGCGATGATCTCCTCGGTGTCCTTCGTATCCAGGGCCACCGGCCACGCGTCGACGTCGGCGAACTGCTTGAACAGCACGGCCTTGCCCTCCATCACCGGCATGGCCGCTTCGGGGCCGATGTCGCCGAGGCCGAGCACCGCGGTGCCGTCGGTGACCACGGCGACGGTGTTGCGTTTGATCGTCAGCCGGCGCGCATCCTCTCTGTTCTCCGCGATCGCCTTGCACACGCGTGCCACACCGGGGGTGTAGGCGCGGGAGAGATCGTCGCGGTTGCGCAGAGGCACCTTCGGGGTGGATTCGAGCTTCCCGCCGAGGTGGAGGAGGAAGGTCCGGTCCGAGACCTTGTGGACCTCGACTCCGGTCAGTGCATTGAGGGCGTCGGAGACTTCGTCGGCGTGGGCGACATCGCGGGTGTCTGCGCTGACGTCGATGATGACCGAATGCGGGGTGGACTCGACGACGTCGAGGGCGGTGACCGACGCACCGGTGGCTGCGGCTGCGGCGACGAGGTCGGAGGTCGAGGCCTGACCGACCTCGGTGCCGACGCGCAGAGTGATGGAGTATCCGGGGCTGGTGGCGACCATGGGCAATATCCTCCTTGATATCGAGTTTCCGTATTATGGATAATAACTTTTGCCTAGCGGAAACTCTAGTTGGTGTCAGTGAATTCGGAAAGTTTCTTCCATTTGAGGGCTAGACTGAACGCAGTTTCACTGCCGAGACTCCCCACAGATTAAGGAACATCGATGAGCAGCAACGACACCCCGGCGATCCGCCAGTCCAAGGGCGGCGTACAGTCCGTCGAACGTGCATTCGGACTGCTGGAGTGCATCGCGAACTCCGCGGGCTCGGCAACGCTGAGCCATATCGCCGGGGACGTCAATCTGCCGCTGCCGACGATCCACCGTCTGCTCAACACCCTGGTCAACCTCGGTGTGGTCCGGCAGCTGCCCGATCGCGGCTATGCGCTCGGACCCGGGCTGGTCCGCCTCGGCGAAATCGCCGGCTCGCAGCTCGGCGCGATTGCGCGGCCCTATCTGCGCGAGCTCGTCGCCGAACTCGGGGAGTCGGCGAATGTGGCAACGATGGACGGAGACATGGTCGTCTACGTCGATCAGGTCGCGTCGGATCGACAGATGAGGATGTTCACCGAGGTGGGACGCCGTGCCCATATGCACGCCACCGGGGTCGGAAAGGCCATCCTCGCGGGCCTCGACTCCGAGCAGGTGAGGCATATCGCGACCACCGCGGGCATGCCCACCCCCACGGAATACAGCATCGGGACGATCGACGGTCTCGAGGCCGAGCTCGAGCGCATCCGCGAACGCGGCTATGCCATCGACGAACAGGAGCAGGAGCTCGGAGTGCGCTGCTTCGCAATGGCCATCCCCGACTCCCCCGCTCCCTTGGCGATCTCCGTATCGGGGCCGATCAGTCGCGTCGACCAGTCGTTCGCCGATCGCGCGGTCCCGCTGCTCAAAGACGCGGCCGCCCGCATCTCCGCAGAGATGCAGAGCGGCCGCTGACTTCAGTTCTCCGATCGGGTCAGGAGTCTCCGCCGGCCGTTCCCGAGGTGCCGGCGTTGACGTCGCCCAGACGATAACGTCGAGCCGCCTCGGCGGGGATGGACCCGTCGATCTCACCGCGCTTGGCGAGCAGCTGCAGGGTGCGCACGACCATCGAGTGCGCGTCGATCTTGAAGTGCCGGCGCGCGGCGGCACGGGTATCGGAGAAGCCGAACCCGTCGGCGCCCAGCGTCGCGAAATCGTGGTCGAGGAACGGCCGGATGAGGTCCGGCTGGGTCGAGTCGAAATCGCTCGTGGCCACGATCGGCCCCGGGTGACCTTCCAGCTTCTGCCGCACATAGGGCACGCGATCCGCGGCTTCGTCGTCGCCTGCGGCCGCGTTGAGTTCCGCGGCTTCGCATTCGAGACCGTCACGGCGCAGCTGCGCCCACGAGGTCACCGACCATACGGCGGCGTCGACGCCCCAATCGGCTGAGAGCAGCTCCCGGGCTTCGAGCGCCCAGGGCACTGCCACACCGGAGGCGAGCAGCTGCGCTTGCGGACGGTCGCCTCCGGCCGCCTCGGCGACGCGGTGGATCCCCTTGAGGATGCCTTCGACGTCGACGTCCTCGGGTTCGGCGGGCTGGAGCATCGGCTCGTTGTACACGGTGAGGTAGTACATGACGTTGCGCTCGTCCTCGCCGAGGTCGTGCTCGCCGTACATGCGGTGGAGGCCGTCGCGGACGATATGCCCGATCTCGTAGCCGTAGGCCGGATCATAGACGCGCACGGCCGGGTTCGTGGCCGCGAGCACCGGGGAATGCCCGTCGGCGTGCTGGAGTCCTTCTCCGGTCAGGGTCGTCCGTCCGGCGGTGGCGCCGATGATGAACCCGCGGGTCATCTGGTCGCCGGCGGCCCAGAAGGCGTCGCCGGTGCGCTGGAACCCGAACATCGAGTAGAACACGTAGATCGGGATCATCGGTTCGCCGTGGGTGGAGTACGCGGTTCCGGCTGCGGTGAACCCGGCGGCGGCACCGGCCTCGTTGATGCCCACGTGGAGGAGCTGACCGCTGGTGGCTTCCTTGTAGGAGAGGAACATCTCACGGTCGACGGCGAGGTAGTTCTGTCCGTTCGGGTTGTAGATCTTCGCGGTCGGGAAGAACGCGTCGATGCCGAAGGTGCGGGCCTCATCGGGGATGATGGGCACGATCCGCTCGCCCAGCCCCTTCTCGCGCATGAGGTCCTTGAGCAGTCGGACGAACGCCATCGTCGAGGCGGCCATCTGCTGCCCCGAGCCCTTCTTCGTCTGCGAGAATGCCTTGTCGCTCGGCGCGGGCAGGGTGATCCGGTTGTTCTCAGGCTTCCTGGCCGGCAGGAATCCGCCGAGCTGACGCCGGCGGTCGAGCATGTACTGGATCTCCTCGGAGTCCTTGCCCGGATGGTAGTAGGGCACCGCGTACGGGTCTTCGTCGATGACCTTGTCGCTGATCGGGATGTCCATCCGATCGCGGAAGGCCTTGACGTCTTCGGCGGTGAACTTCTTCATCTGGTGGGTGGCGTTGCGGGACTCGAACGTCGTGCCCAGTCCGTAGCCCTTGACGGTCTGGACGAGGATGACGGTGGGTTTGCCCTTGGTGTTCACGGCCTTCTGGTAGGCGGCGAAGACCTTGTGATAGTCGTGGCCGCCGCGCTTGAGGTTCCAGATGTCGTCGTCGGACAGGTGGTCGACGAGCCCCTTCGTCGCGGGGGTCCGACCGAAGAAGTTGTCGCGGATGAAGCCGCCGGATTCGGCCTTGAAGGTCTGGTAGTCCCCGTCGAGGGTCTCGTTCATGATCTTCACGAGGTCACCGGTGCGGTCCTTGGCCAGCAGGTCGTCCCATTCGCGGCCCCACAGCACCTTGACGACGTCCCAGCCGGCGCCGGTGAAGGTCGCTTCGAGCTCCTGGACGATCTTGCCGTTTCCGCGCACGGGTCCGTCGAGGCGCTGGAGGTTGCAGTTGATGACGAAGGTGAGGTTGTCCAGTCCTTCGTTCGCGGCCAGCTGCAGGGCACCGCGCGATTCGGGTTCGTCCATCTCACCGTCGCCGAGGAACGCCCAGACCCGCTGGTCCGAGGTGTCGGAGATGCCGCGGTTGTGGAGGTATCGGTTCATCTGCGCCTGATAGATCGCGTTGATCGGGCCCAGACCCATCGACACGGTCGGGAACTGCCAGAATTCCGGCATCAGCCGCGGGTGCGGATACGAGCTCAGTCCGTGCGGGGCGCGTGAGACCTCCTGCCGGAACCCGTCGAGGTCGGCCTCGGTCAGGCGGCCCTCGAGGAACGCTCGAGCGTACATCCCCGGTGAGGCATGGCCCTGGAAGAAGACCTGATCGCCGCCGCCGGGATGGTCCTGGCCGCGGAAGAAGTTGTTGAATCCGATTTCGTAGAGCGTGGCCGCACCCGCGTAGGTGGAGATGTGTCCGCCCACGGAGATCTCGGGCCGCTGTGCCCGGTGGACGAGCATGGCGGCGTTCCAGCGCAGCCATCGGCGGAAGCGGCGTTCGACCTTCTCCTCGCCGGGATAGAACGGCTCCTGGTCGACGGGGATCGTGTTGACGTAGTCAGTGGTGGTGACCTTGGGCTGGGCGACGGAGTTCGTGGCCGCGCGTGCACGCAGCGCCTCCATGATCTCGGCCGCGCGCTGGGTTCCGCGCGCGTCGACGAGCCCTTCCCAGGACTCGATCCATTCATCGACCTCTTCGTCGGTGATTCCCCTCGGACTCGCCGAGGTTGTGTCCTGTGTCATATCGGGGTTTCCTTCTCACGGGGTCCGGGCTCCCGGAACAGTACCCCGGGAGCCCGGAGATGGAAAGCCTGTCTCAGCAGGTGATGTTCAGATCTCAGCAGAAGCCGGCGACCTGTGCCCATGCGTCCTTGTTCTCGTCGACGCCTTCACGGGTGAAGGTGGCTTCGATGAGGCCGTAGGGGCGGTCGGCGACGATGAAGACCTCGTTCGGATTCTCGAGTCCGAAACGTTCGATGTCATAGAGGAAGTGGTGCTTGTTCGGGCAGGAGAAGCGGATCTCGTCGATCTCCGGCACAGCCTCGATGACCTTCTCGCCCATCTGGTACAGCGTGTGCTGCAGGGCGTGGGAGAAGTGGTCGGTGAAGGAATCGAGGATGATCTCCTTGACCTTGGTGTACACGGCCTCGAAGTCGAGGTCGGTGGTGTTGTAGATCCAGCGGGTGGCGATATCGGTGGCCAGGATCCGGTCCTCGGTCTCCGGCAGAGTCGTGTACTTGTCCTTCGGATAGCCGACGAATCCCGATTCCGTGGTCTTGAGCACGGTGAGTCCGTTGAAGCCGGAGATCAGCGTGTCCTTGTCGTCGTCACGGGTGAATATGACGGTGCGGACCTCGGGCGCGGACTTGAAGAACGAGTGCTTGTGATCGTTGATCCGGTCCCAGCCGTATTCTTCGGCTTCCCAGCGTCCGCCGGTGACCCAGTCGAAGCTTGAGGTGAAGTGGTCGGCCAGACCCATGAGGAACTGTTCGGGCGACCTCACGCCCAGCTCCTTTGCCTTCGCGAAGACCGTGTTCTTCTGGGTGTCGGTGGCGACGACGTGTTCGTTGTTGCCTTCGGTGTGAGCGGTCTCGAAGTCGCCCCACAGCTGCGAGGTGACATTGAGGTCGCGGATCTCGTGGCGATCGGAATCGCGGTAGACCCGCATGAGTCGGTTCTCCGCCTTGCCGTACTGGTTCGATGTCAGTCGGACCTTGCTGCTCATTTTCTTCCTCCAGTTCGTCGGCGTGCGAGTCTGCGCACACCGTGACCATTCGATTGGCGAGGCCTGCCGGATGGGACCGGTCGGCTTCGGCGGTTTGTTGAGGATGGAGATCCTGCAGGGGGCCTGCTTCCCCTGTGAGCGGTTGTGGGCGCGGCTCAGCTGCCGCGGTAGGTGCTGTAGGCGAACGGGCTGAGCAGCAGCGGAATGTGATAGTGCTCCTGGCCGGCCTGGACGGTGAAGTCGATGGTGACGACGGGGTGGAAGTGGTCGATCTCCCGGGCCGCGAAGTAGTCGCCGGTGCCGAAGACGATCCGGTAGTCCCCCGGTTCGAGGTGGTCGGGGCCGAAGTCGGAGACCCTCCCGTTGTCGTCGGTGCGGGCCGAGACGATGACCTCGTCACCGGAGTAGAGCGTGACCTCGAGGTCGGCGGCCGGGGTGCCGACCATCGAGTCGAGGGCGTGGGCGGTGATGAAGCTCATGAGAGGATTCCTTCGAGTCTCAGTTCGGCGATCTGGATGAGTTGCTGCCCGACCTCGGCGGTCTCTTCCTCGGCGGTGTTGTCCATGCGGCGCTGCAGTTCGGAGAGGACCTCCTCGGGCGTGCGGCCGGCGGCGCGGATGAGGAAGACGCGGTCGAAGCGGGCCTCGTAGGCGGCGTTGCCCTCGGCCAGCTGGGACTGCACATCTGCTTCCAGGGTGCCGAGTCCGGCCTGTTCACGGCTCGAGTGGGCCGCCTCGGCGCTCTCGCCCTTCGCCTTCTCACCGATGCGCGGATGGTGGGACATGGCCGCGTCGATCTCGGCGGTGGTCAGCGGTGCAGCGGATCGGGACGCGGCCGTCGCGGAGTCGAGGTCGGTCAGGGGGCGGGCATCGACGATCGCGTCGATCCACCGGTCGACATCGAGGCAGGGACGCAGAACTCCGCGGGCGTCATCGGCCGGGAGTCGATTGAACTCGGCCAGGTCCACGGTGACCTCCTAGGCAGGCGCTGAATGACTTTCACCGTTCGGAATACCATTTCCGAACAACTGATCCGAGTCTGCTGGGCGCCATCGGCAATGTCAAATTGCTCACACATTTTTATGGAAACTTTCTTCCGTATGGTGGATACTGTTCGTGTGGCAACCGCCGCACACCCGACCATCGACGATGAGGTTGAATGAGTGCATGAGCCTGACAACGACAGATCAGACCCCGTCAATCGTCTGCGCCCCTGACTCCTTCAAGGGCTCAGCCTCCGCTCCTGCCGCCGCAGCTGCCATGGCCCGCGGCGTCGAAGCGGTGTTCCCCGAAGCGCGGGTCACCGAACTGCCCTTCGCCGACGGCGGGGAGGGCACGCTCGACGCCCTGCTCGCCGTGTGGGGAACTCAGCCGCGCACAGTGGACACGGTCGATGCCCTGGGCAGGGCCGCCTCGGCGGACTTCGGCCTCTCCCCTGACGGAAAGACCGCGGTCATCGAAGCGGCCCAGGCCAACGGACTGCCGCAGGTCTCGGACGTCGAACTGCAGCCCGAGCGCGCCGATACCTTCGGCGTCGGACTCATCGCGGCCGCGGCCCTCGACCTCGGGGTCGAGGAGATCCTGCTGTGCATCGGCGGTTCGGCGAGCACGGACGGCGGGACCGGGATCCTCGCCGCCCTCGGTGCCCGCTTCGCCGATGCTGCCGGTCAGCCGGTCGCGCCGGGCGGAGGCGGCTTGGCCGCGATCTCCGCGGTCGACACCGCGGGGCTGGACCGGCGGGCGACGGCGGTGCGGTGGCGCATCGCCGTCGACGTCGACAATCCGCTCACCGGGCCCCGCGGGGCCGCCGCGGTCTTCGGTCCGCAGAAGGGAGCGGACTCAGGCTCGGTGGCTGTGCTCGATTCCGGGCTCGGTCACTTCGCCAGAGTGCTCACCGGCACCTCCGAAGAGGCCGAGGCTCTGGCGGCAACCCCGGGGTTCGGGGCCGCCGGTGGGATACCGCTGGCGCTGACGTCGCTGCTCGGCGCCGAGGTGGTGCCCGGCTCGACGATGGTCGCCGAGGCCGTGGGCCTGTCCGAGGCGCTGGCCGACGCGGATTTCGTGCTCACCGGGGAGGGATCGTTCGATTCCCAATCCCTGGGCGGGAAGGTCGTCGCGGCTGTGCGGGACCATGCCCCCGCCTCGGCGAGGGTGATCGTCATCGCCGGTCGGGTCGGACTGTCCGCCGCGGAATGCCGGGACGCCGGGATCACGGCGGCACTGTCGATCGCTCCGGGACCGGCGGACCTGGCCACCCTGTCCGAGCGCGCCGAAGCGCTCATCGAGGACACGGCTGCGCAGGCGTGCGCACTCGCGGCCGTCTGACACACCATTTCAACCTGCCACTCCATTTCAACGACGAAAGGACGCACCATGACCACGACCACTCAGATTCGGCTCGCTGTCGGAGACATCGCTCCCGACTTCACGCTCACCGACGCGGAGGGACGGACCGTGTCGAAGGCGGACTATGCCGGCCGCAGCGTCATCCTCTACTTCTACCCGAAGGCCGCATCGCCGGGCTGCACGACGGAGGCCTGCGATTTCCGGGACAACCTCTCGGCGTTGGCGGCCGCGGGCTTCGAGGTCCTCGGAGTCTCACCCGATGACACCGAATCGCTCAAGGAATTCGCCGCCGAGGAGGGACTGACGTTCTCGCTGCTCTCCGATCCCGGGGCCGCGGTGGCGAGGGCCTTTGGCAGCTATGGGCAGAAGACGATCGGTGAGCACACGTTCCAGGGCACACAGCGCTCGACCTTCGTCATCGGCGCCGACGGCGCGCTGACCTATGCCGAGTACGACGTCGACGCCCGCGGCCACGTCGCCCGCCTCCGCACCCACCTCCTCCCCTAATTGCTACCTGACGGCGGCCCAGCAACCTCGCGCGAGGTATCTGGGCCGCCGTCGGGTAGTTCTAACCGGTGCGCAGACGGGCGGCGAGCTCCCCGAGGATGCGTTCGAACGGTGCCGTGCGGAACAGGTCGCCGAAGGTCAGACGGATGATCTTGTACCCCCTGGCCTCGAGTGCGGCTTCGCGTGCCTTCTCTGCGGCGAGGCTCTCACGGGGCGATCGTCCGTCCAACGTGTACTTCTCGAATCCGTCGATCTCGATGATGAGCCGGGCGTCATGATTGCAGAAGTCGACACGGGCGATGACCTCGCCGAGGTGACCGAAGAACTCCACCTGCGGCTCGAATCCCGTGATTCCGTGCTCGAAGAAGCGCACCGCCGCAATCGACTCCGAGGGAGCCTCGCGCCGCCCGTCGGTGAGGTCGAGGGCGCGCAGCACCGCTGTGTCCCCGCGGGATTCGGGGCATTCTGCCAGCACCGCTTCGATGCGGAAGCGCGTGGTACGACTGCGGCGGATCACCTCGTCGAACATCGGCACGGACAGGTCCGGACCGTAGTCGCGAGCGATGTCGATGAGCGTGCGCTCCATCGTCGTCACGGCATAGATGCCGACCATCTTCCGGTGCGCCGACGGGACCTCGCGATTGCGCACATAGAGGTGCCGGTACTTGCGGCTGACGTTCGGTCGGAAAACCTCCACTCGCGTCTCGGCCGGATAGGCGACCGGCAGACCATGGATGAGGGCCGCGGAAAGATGCGAGAAGACTTCGCGCCCTCTTGTCACTCGCCACCGGCCCGATGCGGTGTGGATCTTCTCCGCTCGCGTGCGGATGAGGACCCTCAGGGGTTCGATCTCATCGCGCATATCGCCTTGGTGGCCGAACTCCTCGAAGTCGGCTTCGCTCAGGGCCGACCAGATGGTTTCGTGTCGCGCGTCGTCGCACGACCCCGTCGCCACATAGCGTCCGCGGGCGATGCGAGTGAGGCAGCACCTCTCCCCGCGCCTGACTTCGTCTTTGGTAAATCCCAGCCGGTAGAGTTTGTCGGTCGTCATACACAGATACATGACACCAAATTGCACTATTCGGCACCAATAGACAATAGACGCGAGCAATATGTGGATAACTTCTCCCCAGAACTACCTGACGGCGGCCCAGCTACCTCGCGCGAGGTAGCTGGGCCGCCGTCAGGTAGTAATTGGTCAGCGGGCGGTGAGGAGGCGGCCGGCGGGGGTCTCGAAGTCGACCGGGGCGCCGCGCAGCACCGTCTGCGTGACCCGACCGCGGACGGTGCGAGTGTCGTACGCGCTGATCTGATTGCGATGCCAGAGCTCCGTAGCCCGCACCGTCCACTCCTCGTCGGGGGCGAACACAGCGAAGTCCGCGTCATTGCCCTCGGCGATCGCCCCCTTGCCCTCGACCCTGGCCACGGCCGCCGGAGCCGCGGACATCCAGCGGACCACCTCGGCGAGGTCGATCCCGCGCTTTGCAGCTTCGGTCCACACAAGCGAGAGTCCCAGCTGCAGCGACGAGATCCCGCCCCATGCCGCACCGAAATCACCGGTGTCGAGCAGCTTGAGCTCGGCCGTCGACGGCGAGTGGTCGGAGACGATGCAGTCGATCGTGCCGTCGATGAGCCCCTGCCACAGCGCCTCACGGTTCGATTCCTCACGGATCGGCGGGCAGCACTTGTGCGTCGTCGCCCCATCCGGGATCTCCTCGGCGGTGAAGACGAGGTAGTGCGGGCAGGTCTCGACGGTGAGCTTGATCCCCTCGGCCTTGGCCGCGGCGATCTGGTCCAGCGCATCCGCCGAGGACAGGTGCAGGATGTGCGCCCTTGCTCCGGTCTCACGAGCGGCGTCGATGACGCGGCCGATCGCGACGTTCTCGGCCTCGCGGGGGCGCGTGGCGAGGAAGTCGGCGAACTTCGGACCCGAGTTCTTCGGCGCCGAGGTCATCACCTCGTGATCCTCGGCGTGGACGATGAGCATTCCGTCGAAGGAGGCGATCTCGGCCATGTCCGCGGTCATCTCGGCCGGTTCCAGCGGCGGGAACTCCTCAACTCCGGAGTCCTCGAGGAAGCATTTGAACCCGTAGACGCCTGCCTCGTGCAGGGGCCGCAGATCCGCGGTGTTGCCGGGGATCGCCCCACCCCAGAAGCCGACGTCGACGAAGGCCTTCGGTGCGGCGACCTCACGTTTGGTCTCCAATGCCGTGACATCGACCGTCGGCGGCAGAGAGTTCAGCGGCATGTCGACGATCGTCGTCACTCCCCCCGCCGCGGCCGCGCGGGTGGCGCTGGCGAAGCCCTCCCACTCGGCGCGACCGGGATCGTTGACGTGGACATGGGAGTCGACGAGACCGGGCAGCAGCACCCGATCACCCTCAATCTCGATGACTTCTGCCCCCGCCGAGGCGGTCGCGCCCAGATCCTGTCCACCGCGGGAGATCGCGGCGATCTTCCCGTCCCTGACCCCGACCGTCACCGGTTCGATGCCCTCGGGCAGCAGAGCCTTCTCGGCATGGATGATCAGGTCGAAGTCGGCGTCGTTGCTCATGTTCCTCCTCGGTCGCCCGCCCCGGAGGGCCGGTGAATGAAGTTTCGGTATACCGTTCTAGCCTACTCGGCTCGGGCGGTTCGGCCCAGCCCGCCGGCGGGTTGGACCCTGCCTATTTCGCTGCGGCCAGTTCGCCCATCGGGCTCAGCGCCGTCGGAGCGTCGGCCGGAGTCTGGGCGAGCGTCTCGAATTCGTTGATCTGGTCGAGGGCTGCACCCATCGAGATGTTCGTGACGCGTTCGAGGATGACCTCGACGACCACGGGCACCTGGTGTTCGTCCATGAGCTCTTTGGCCACCCGCAGGCCCTCGCCGATGAGTTCGGGGTCCTCGACCCGCAGCGCCTTGCACCCGAGCCCCTGGGCGACGGCCACATGGTCGACTCCGTAACCGGACGATGCGGAACCGGCGGTGTTGATGTTCTCGAAGGCCAGCGAGACCTCATAGTCCATCTCGAATCCGCGCTGGGACTGGCGGATGAGACCGAGGTAGGAGTTGTTGACGACGACGTGGACATAGGGGATCTGGTGCTGCGCACCGACGGCGAGCTCTTCGAGCATGAACTGGAAGTCGTAGTCGCCGGACAGCGCCACCACGGTCTCGCCGGGCTTGCCCTTGGCCACACCGAGCGCGGCCGGTCCGGTCCAGCCCAGGGGTCCGGCCTGTCCCGCGTTGATCCAGTGCCGGGGCCGGTAGACGTGGAGCATCTGGGCGCCGGCGATCTGACTGAGCCCGATCGTCGAGACGTAGGTGACGTCGCGGCCGAAGGCCTGGTTCATCTCCTGGTAGACACGCTGGGGTTTGATCGGCACCTCGGTGAAGTTCGTCTTCCGGTGCTCGGTCGACTTCCGTGCCGTGCATTCGCGGGCCCAACCGGTGAAATCCGGCGGCCCGTCCGACCGAGAGCGTGCGGCAGCCAGCAGTGCGTCGAGGGCGGCTCCCGCGTCCGAGGCGACACCGAAGTCGGGGGCGAAGACGCGTCCGATCTGGGTGGGTTCGATGTCGATGTGGACGAATTTCCGACCCTTGCGGTACACGTCGAGGTCACCGGTGTGGCGGTTGGCCCAGCGGTTGCCGATGCCGATGACGAGGTCGGATTCGAGGAAGGTCGCGTTGCCGTAGCGCACATGCGTCTGGATGCCGACCATGCCCGCGGCCAACGGGTGGTCGTCCGGGATCGCACCCCAGCCCATGAGGGTCGGTGAGACCGGAATGGACGTGAGTTCGGCGAATTCGACGAGGCGGTCGGCGGCATCGGCATTGATGACTCCCCCGCCTGCGATGATGATCGGGTGCTCCGCCTCGGCGATGAGGTCGAGGATCTTCTCCGCCTGCCCCGAGGTGGCCGCGGGCTTTGCCGGGGTCAGCGGTTCGTAGGCGTCGATGTCGAATTCGATCTCGGTCTGCTGCACGTCGATGGGCAGGTCGATGAGCACAGGTCCAGGTCGGGCCGAGCGCATGAGTTGGAACGCGGTCTGGAAGACGCCGGGCACCTGTCCGGCTTCGAGCACCGTCTTTGCCATCTTCGTCACGGGTGCCGCGATCGAGGCGATATCGACGGCCTGGAAGTCCTCCTTGTCGAGCACGGCGACGGGGGCTTGGCCGGTGATGCATAGGATCGGCTGGGAGTCGGCGGCCGCGGCGTAGAGGCCGGTGATCATATCGGTGCCGGCCGGCCCCGAAGTGCCCAGGCAGACTCCGATATTGCCCGGTGCCGAGCGGGTGTACCCGTCGGCCATATGCGAGGCCCCCTCGACGTGGCGGGCCAGGGTGTGGCGGATTCCGCCGTGGGCCTTCATCGCCGAATACAGCGGGTTGATCGCCGCTCCCGGCAGCCCGAAAGTTTCGGTGGCGCCTTCCTTTTCGAGGATGAGCACAACGGCGTCGACTGCGCGCATGCGTGTCATTGTTCGTCCTTTGCTCTAGAGCCGGCGACGACGCTGTCGCCGGCTCGGTTCATGGTGGGATCGCCTCGCCGAGGCGGTGCCTCAGTTCTCGTTCTTGCCCGAGAGGGCGTCGATGACGGTGAAGAGACCCGAATGGTCGAGTCCACCGTTGCCCTGCTGCACCGTTGCGGCGACGAGCTGGGCGACCGTGGCGCCGAGCGGGATGGCGACTCCTGCTTCGCGGGCGGCGGCGGTGACGATGCCCATGTCCTTGTGGTGGAGTTCGAGTCGGAATCCGGGGTCGAAGGAGCGCTCGAGCATCTTCTGTCCCTTCTGGTCGAGCACCTTGGATCCGGCGAGTCCGCCGCCGAGGACCTGCAGTGCCGCACCAGTTTCGACTCCGTAGGCCTCGAGGAAGACGACGGCTTCGGCCAGCAGTCCGATATTGCCGGCGACCATGAGCTGGTTCGCGGCCTTGACGGTCTGGCCGGCTCCCGAGGGGCCGACGAGGACGATGGTCCTGCCGACGGCGTCGAAGACATCGGCCGCGGCATCGAAGTCGGCTAGGTCGCCGCCGACCATGATCGACAGGACTCCGTCGATGGCTCCGGGCTCGCCGCCGGAGACGGGAGCGTCGAGAGGTTTGAGACCGGCCTCTTCGGCCCGGAAGGCCAGGTCCTTCGCGACATCGGGGCGGATGGTGGAGAAGTCGATCCAGGTGGCCCCGGCAGACGCGTGCGCGAGGATTCCGTCGTCGCCGGTGAGCACGGCTTCGACGTCGGGTGAGTCGGGAACCATGGTGATGATGACGTCGGCCCCGGCCACCGCCTCGGCGATGGTGCCGGCTGCACTGCCACCCGCCTCGGCGAGCGTTTGGGCCTTGGACGGGGTGCGGTTGAAGCCGCGGACGTCGAATCCGCACGCGACGAGGTTCTTGGCCATGGGCAGGCCCATGATTCCGAGTCCGATGAAAGCGATGGTCTTGGACATGGTGGGGTTTTCCTTCGAGTCGTCGGTGGTGAGGTTCAGGCGGTCTGGGCGGCGCGGTCGAGCCAGTCGAAGGCGGTCGCGCGGTCCTGTTTGTATTCCAGGGCCACGGATCCGGTGTAGCCGAGAGTGTAAGCGCGGTCGATCCAATCGTGCAGCGGCAGCGATCCGGTTCCCGGTGCCCCGCGACCGTCGGCGTCGGCGATCTGGATGTGGCCGAAGTTCGCGGCTTCGGCCTCGATGACGGTCGCGACGTCATCGCCATTGACGTGCATGTGGTAGAAGTCGGCGAGAACGGCGATGTTCTGGGGTCCGTCGGCACGGACCTTTGCGACCACCTCGGCGGCGTCGGCGTATCGCTTGAGCGGGTAGCCCTCGGCACCGGAGACGGGCTCGACGAGGACGGTTCCGCCGATCTCGGCGACCTCGCCGGCGGCCAGCGCCAGGTTGGCGGCGGCAGTGGCGTCCTGTCCGCCCGGGTCCTGGCCGTCGGTGCGCAGTCCGTAGAGCGCGTTGAAGGCGCGGCAGCCGGTGCGTCGGCCGATCTCGACGACGATGGCGACGTTGGCCGCGAAGTCCTCTTCGGCTCCGATGATCGAGACCATTCCGCGATCGCCCGCGGCCATGTTCCCGGCCCAGAAGTTCAGACCTTTGAGGGCGACCCCTGCGGATTCGAGGGAAGCGATGAACTCATCGACCTCCGCCGAGGATGGGGTCGGGTTCCCGTCGAAGGGCCACCAGAATTCGACCTCGTCGAAACCCGCATCCTTCGCGGCCTGAGCCCGCTCGAGAACGGGCAGCTCGGCGAGCAGGGTGGAGCAGTTGAGGACGTAGCTGCCGGGTGAGGTGAAGTTCGGGGACATGGAGCTCTCCTTTGAGTTGCCTCTGTTTTCCGTATTATGGAAGTTTGTTTCCATTCCGTGAAATCAGCATAGACAGCCCGCGGAGTCCCCGTCAAGACCTTTCGTCCCAGAACTACCTGACGGCGGCCCAGCAACCTCGCGCGAGGTTGCTGGGCCGCCGTCAGGTAGCAATTGGGGTCAGAGAGGGGTGCCGTCTACCCAGACTGCTGCGATGTCGGCCGGGGTGCCCATGGCGAAGATCTTTGCGAGGGCAGCTCCGTCGTCGGCGGCGTGGCGGATGCCGACGTCCAAGGGCTGGCCCTCGGCCGGGCGGATGAGCACGGCGTCGAAGCGCTTGCCCTCGCTCAGCACGCCGACCTCATCGAGCTCGAGCGCTTCGGCCCCGGCCTCGGTCGCCAGGTGCAGCAGATGCGCGGAGTTCAAAGCCACTCCCCCAGCCGGATCGAGCTGCTGCATGAAGTACGACTGCACGCCCTCCTTGAGCAGGTTGAAACCCGTACCCGCCCCGACATCGGTGCCCAAGGCCACTCGGACACCGGCCTCGATATGCCGGCGCAGCGGGAAGAAACCGCTGGCCAGGGCCGAGTTCGAGGTCGGACAGTGCGCGGCCACGGCCCCGGCCTCAGCCATGCGCTCGAGCTCCCGATCCTGCGGGTGGACATTGTGCGCGAGCACCGTGCGCCGCCCCACGAGCCCCGCCCGGTCATAGGTGTCGAGGTAGTCGAGAGCCTCGGGGTGGATCTGCGCGACCCCGGAGATCTCATCGACATTTTCGTTCAGGTGCGAGGTCACCCAGATACCCGGATTCTCCTCGACGAGGCGGCCGCCGGCGGCCAGCAGCTCCGGCCCTGCTGAGAACGAGAACCGCGGAGTCACCGCGTAGCGCAGCCGTCCCTTCCCGTGCCATCGGTCGATGAGCGCCTGGCTCTCCTCGGTCGAGCGCTCCACGTCGGTGAGCAGCGCCTCGGGCAGGTTCCGGTCGCCCGTGACCAGGCCGGAGGTGATCCGCAGCCCCGACTCTGAAGCTGCGGAGAAGAAGATGTCCATGGCTGAGGCGAAGTGCGAACCGAAGACCATCGCCGAGGTGGTCCCCGCCGAGATCAGTCCCGTGAGGAATTCGCCGGCCACCGCTTTCGCGTAGGCGGGGTCCCCGAGCTTCGCTTCTTCGGGCAGTGCGCATTGGTCGAGCCAATCGAGCAGCGGCCGCCCGAGGTGGCCGATGGCCCGCACCTGCGGCAGGTGGACGTGAGTGTCGACGAGTCCGGGGATGAGCACGCCGTCGCGGAGGTCGACGACTTCCGCCTCGGGATGCGCGGTGCGGGCAGCGTCGAAGGTGGTGCGGGAGGTGATGAGCCCGTCGTCGACGACGAGGGCGACATCGGAGGCCGAGCGCAGCCGGCCCCCGGTGAATGGGTTGTCCGGCGTATCGAAGACGCGGGCACGATAGATGACCACAGTGGTTCTCCTAGAGTCAGTGATGTCAGTCAGCAGAAAGGGTTCAGGCCATGCGGCCGAGCAGGTCCGCGGCGACGCTCACGGCGATCGTCGCAGGTGCTTTTCCAGGCAGATCGGGCAGTCCGATCGGGCAGCGGATGGTGTCGATGACCTCGGGCGCGAAGCCTTCGTCGGCGAGGTTCTTGCGGAAGCGCTGCCATTTCGCGTTCGAGCCGATGAGCCCGACCGATCCGAGGTCGCCGCGGGTCAGCGCCGCGGAGCACAGGTGCAGGTCCTCGGCATGGTCATGCGTCATAATGACCACGTGCGCTCCGGCCGGCAGCTCCGTGATCACCTCTTCCCCGACGACAGCGAATTCGCGGCGTATCCGCGCCACCGGCTCCTCCAACTCATCGAGAGCCTCGAGCTGTTCCGGCCGTGAATCGGACACGGTCAGGTCGAGATCGTGGCGGGCGAGAATCCGGGTGAGTTCGAGTCCGATGTTGCCGATACCGAAGATCGCCACCGAGGCGGGCACGGGCAGGGGTTCGAAGAGCATAGTGACCTCTCCGCCGCAGCATTGGCGACCGTATTTGGCCGGAGCCTTGTCGTTGAGCCGCAGGGTGAGCATCTCCGGGACCTGCTGCCCCTCGGAGAGCAGTTCCCGGGCACGGGTGAGGGCCGTCATCTCGAGATTGCCCCCGCCGATGGTCCCGAACAGGTCATCAGCGGTGGCGATCATCTTCGCTCCCGCCTCGCGTGGGGCATGCCCGCGCACCGCGGCGAGAGTGACGAGGACAGCCGGCACCCGAGCTGTGCGAAGCTCGGCTGCGGTGTCCATCCAGGTCATGACGGAACTCGTTGTCCTTCCCTCGCCGAGGCGGCCGCCCCCGAGTCCTGCCCGCGGGCTTCTTCGATCGCCCAGAACACGGCTTCCGGTGTGGCCGGGGACGCGAGTTCGACGCTGTGGCCGGGGCTCGCGAAGGCACCCACGGCTTCGCGCAGGGCTTCGCGGACGGAGAAGGCGAGCATGAGCGGGGGTTCGCCCACGGCCTTCGACCCGTACACGGCTCCGTCTTCATGTGCTTTGTCGAGGAAGGAGACATTGAAGATCTCGGGGACTTCGGAGAAGCTCGGGATCTTGTATGTGCTCGCCGCCTGAGTGGCCAGTCGGCCGCGGCTCGGCTTGTCCGATTCGTCCCAGCGCAGATCCTCCAGGGTCAGCCAGCCGGCGCCCTGGATGAAGCCGCCCTCGATCTGCCCGAGGTCGAGCAGCGGTGACAGGGAGTCTCCCACGTCGTGGACGATGTCGACGCGGCGCAGGGTGTAGGAGCCGTCGAATCGGTTGACTTCGACTTCGGACACCGCGGCCCCGTAGGCGAAGTACTTGAACGGTTCGCCGCGCATCTGGGACAGGTTCCAGTGCAGTCCCTCGGTGCGGTAGAAACCGGAGGCCGAGAGTTGGATGCGCTGGAAGTACGCGGTGTTGATGAGCTCTTCCCAGGTCACCGTCTTCGTTGAGGACAGTGCAGAGACGATTCCTCGTGAGATCTCCACCTCATGGGCGGGTGCACCGAGGATGCCCGCAGCGACCTGCCGCAGCCGGTCGAGGATCTGGTCGCAGGCGTTCTTCACCGCTCCGCCGTTGAGGTCGGAGCCGGAGCTCGCGGCCGTCGCCGAGGTGTTGGGCACCTTGTCCGTGCGCGTCGGCGCCAGACGCACCGTCGACAAGGGCACGCCGAGGGTGGTGGCCGCGACCTGCAGCATCTTCTGATGCAGTCCCTGCCCCATTTCGGTGCCGCCGTGGGTGACGAGGACGGATCCGTCCTTGTACACGAGCACGAGCGCTCCGCCCTGGTTGAAGGCGGTGAGGTTGAACGAGATCCCGAACTTCACCGGAGTGATCGACAGTCCTCGTTTGATGTGCTCGTGGCTCAAGTTGAACGCTTCGATCTCAGCCTCGCGGGCCTCCAGATCGGATTGGGAGATGAGCTGGTCCCAGCACGCCCCGATCCGCTCGGGATGTCGCACCGGCTGATAGTAGGGAGTGTCCTGACCTTGCGCGTAGAAGTTCCGGCGGCGCAGCTCACGGGCGCTCAGTCCCAGTTTGGGGGCGACGCGTCCGATGATGTCTTCCATGACGAGCATGCCCTGCGGGCCGCCGAATCCGCGGAAGGCAGTCTGCGAGGTCTTATTGCATTTGGCGATGCGGCCGGTGACCCGAATGTTGGGCACCCAGTAGGCGTTGTCGATATGGCACATGGCGCGGGTGAGCACGGGTTCGGACAGGTCGAGGCTCCACCCGCCGTCCGCGGTCAGCGTCGCATCGAGGGCGAGGATCTTCCCCTCCTCGGTGAATCCGATCTTCCACGACGAGTGGAATCCATGCCGCTTGCCGGTCATGGTGATATCCCGGGTGCGGTCGAGGCGCAGTCGCACCGGCCGGCCCGTGAGCTTCGCACCGAGCGCTGCCAGGGCCGCGTAGCCATGAGGCTGCATCTCCTTGCCGCCGAAGCCTCCGCCCATGCGCAGGCACTGGACGGTCACCTCGTGGGCGGGCACTCCGAGGACATGGGAGACGATGTCCTGAGTCTCGGTGGGATGCTGGGTCGAGGACTGGATGAAGACCTGTTCGTTCTCGTCCACATGCGCCAGGCAGGCCTGCGTCTCGAGGTAGAAGTGCTCCTGACCGGCGAACTCGAATTCGCCCTCGAAGACATGAGCGGCATCGGCGAACGCGGAGTCGACCTCGCCCTTGTCGATCGACAAGGGCTTGCCGTGGTAGCTGTCCGCGGCGATGGCATCGCGCACGGTCACCAGCGACGGCAGTTCCTCGAACTCGGCGGTGACGGCCGCAGCGCCTTCCTTCGCGGCTTCGAGATCCTCGGCGAGCACCCAGGCCAGGGGCTGGCCGAAGAACATGATCTCGTCGACCGGCAGCATCGGCTCATCGTGCTTGACGCCCTGATCGTTGACGCCGGGGATATCGGCGGCCGTGATGACCTTGACGACTCCGGGCACCGCATAGGCGGGTTCGATATCGATGGCGCCGAGGCGGCCGTGCGCGGTCGTCGACTGCACGGGGAAGGCGTGGAGGACCCCGGTGAGACGTCCGATGAGGTCATCGGTGTAGAGCGCGGATCCGGTGACGTGACCGAAGGCGCTTTCGTGGTGGTGGCGTTCGCCGACGACCGGGTCGGCGGGGCGCTGGGAAAGCTGGCTCATCACTTGACCTCCTTGCTGGTCACGGCCGGGTGGCCGAGCTGCTCGGCGTAGAAGCGTTCGAGGGAGGACCGCAGCATCGCGGTCCGGTATTTCGCACTCGCCCGGTGGTCGTCCATCGGGGTGCCTTCGGCGGCGAGGGTCTCGGCCGCCGCATGAACGGTCTCCAGTGTCCAAGGCCGACCTTCGAGGAGGGCTTCGGTGGCGGTGGCGCGCAGCGGGGTGGCCGCGACTCCGCCGAGGCCGATCCGGGCCTTCGCGATCAATCCGTCCTGAATGTCGACGGCGTAGCCGATCGCCACCGAGGAGATGTCGTCGAAGCGGCGCTTGGCGATCTTCTGGAACGACGTCAGCGGGGACAGCGGCAGCGGGATGCGGATGGCGGTGATGAGCTCGTCGCGCTCTCGCACCGTCTGCCGGTATCCGGTGAAGTAGTCGGCCAGTGCCACGGTTCGCGCCCCGCGCACGGAGGTGAGCACGAGTTCGGCTTCGAGGGCCAGCAGCGCCGGCGGGGTGTCGCCGATGGGCGAACCGGTGCCGAGGTTGCCGCCGATGGTCGCCCCATTGCGGATGAGGCGGGAGGCGAACTGCGGGAACAGCTTGCCCAGCAGCGGAATGTCTCCAGCGAGCTCACGTTCGAGTTCGGACAGGGTGTGGGAGGCGCCGAGTTCGACGAACGAATCGGTGCGGCGGATTCCGCGCATCTCCTCGAGCCGGTCGACGGCGAGGATATTCTTGGCCCGTGCTCCCTTGATGTTGACCTCGACGCCCCAGTCGGTGGCCCCGGCCACGACGGTGGCCTCGGGATCCTGGCTGAGGATGGAGGTCGCCTCGGCGAGGGTGGCGGGACGACGGTAGCGTCCGATCTTCCCCGTGGCGGTGTCGGCTCGCTGATAATCGGTGGCTCGAGCCGACGGGGCCGGACGCTCACGGCGAGCGGCCAGCGCATCGTCTGCGGCGGGCTGTCCCAGCGCATTCGCGGCATCGCGGATGGGACGGTAGCCGGTGCAGCGGCACAGATTGCCCGACAGGGAGTGGAGGTCGAAGCCATCCTCGCAGCGGTCGGGGCGGTAGTATTCGGCGGCCATCGAGGAGATGAAGCCGGGGGTGCAGTATCCGCATTGGGATCCGCCGCGCACGGCCATCTCTTCCTGGACGGGGTGGACGGTGTCTCCGTCGGCCAGACCTTCGGAGGTCACGACCTCTCCCCCGTCGAGGGCTGCCGCCGGCAGCAGGCAGGAGTTCACTGAGGTCCAGCGGGTTCCACCGGATTCGTCGGGGCGGGCGACCATGATCGCGCAGGCCCCGCATTCGCCTTCGGCGCAGCCTTCCTTCGCTCCGGTCAGACCCTGACCGCGCAGGAAGTCCAGCGCATTCGTATGGGGTGGGCCGTCGAACTCGCGGACGGTCCCGTTGATTGTCACTTCGGCAGTTGACTGGTCCGTTGTCGCTGCGGACATCGCACTTCACACCTCCCGCGCCTCTCCACTGAGGCGCACAGTGCATGGTTGGAACAATTTGCTTCGTTCTTCGAGCCTCTGGTTATCCATGCGAACAGCGCAGAAGAACGCGGATGAGGGGACTGGGCGTCCCCGCAGGTCAAGCCCCGTGGGCGATCTGACCCTTTCCCCAAGCTGAGTGTCCAACCGTTGTTCTCATGCCCCCAAGATAGCCGAAATCGGGCCGCGAACGAAGTACAGGACGAATCCGGCCGAGACGACCCACAGCAGCCAGTGGACCTGGCGGGCACGGTTGCTCATGGCGTGGATGAGCGCCCAGGAGATGAATCCGACGCCGATTCCGTTGGCGATCGAATATGTCAGCGGCATCGTCACCATGGTGAGGAAGACCGGCAGCGAGGTGCGGAAGTCGGTCATGTCGATCTCACGGATCTGCGTGACCATCATGGCGCCGACGACGACGAGCGCCGCGGCTCCGGCTTCCATCGGGATGACGGCGATGAGCGGTGAGAAGAACATCGACAGCAGGAACAGCACACCGGTGATGCAGGCGGCCAGACCCGTGCGTGCGCCTTCGGCGATTCCGGCTGCGGAGTCGACGAAGACCGTGTTCGACGATGCGGAGGCACCGCCGCCGAAGACCGCGCCGAGACCCTCGACGATGAAGGCTCCGCGGATGCGCGGGAACATTCCGTCCTCTGTCTGCAGTCCGGCGCTGCGGGCCAGACCGGTCATCGAGCCCATGGCGTCGAAGAAGTTCGTGAACACGAGGGTGAACACGAGCATCGTGGCTGCGAGGACTCCGATGTGCTGGAAGCCGCCGACGAGGTCGAAGGCGCCGATGAGACCGAAGTCGGGAAGGGCGATGACCTGTTTCGGGAATTCCGGCGCGGAGAGGTTCCAGCCCAGCGGGTCCGGATTGACCGGGTCGCCGACGGTGCCGAGCTTCGCAAACGCCTGGATGATGATCGCGGCGATCGTGGCCACGATGATGCCGATGAGGATGCCGCCGGGAATCCTCCGCGCCACGAGGATGCCGATGAGGACGAGCGCGAAGACGAAGACCAGCGTCGGCAGGGAGCCGATCGATCCGTCCTGGCCCAGCTGGACGGGTGGGCCCGCGGGGGTGCGCGTGACGAACCCCGCGTTGACGAAACCGATGAAGGCGATGAAGAGTCCGATGCCCACCGTGATGGCGATCTTCAGCGCGTGTGGGACGGCGTTGAAGATCGCGGTGCGGATGCCCGTGGCACCGAGGACGACGATGATGACGCCGTTGATGACCACCAGTCCCATCGCGTCGGCCCAGGTGACCTCCTGAACGACGGACACAGCGAGGAAGCTGTTCATGCCCAGGCCTGCGGCCAGGCCGAAGGGCAGTCGGGCGACGACGCCGAAGAGGATCGTGATGACGCCGGCGACGAGCCCGGTGACCGCGGTCAGCTGGGCGAAGTCGAGGCTGTCACCGGCGATGTCCTGGGAACCGCCGAGGATGAGCGGATTGAGGACGACGATATAGGCCATCGCGACGAAGGCGACGATGCCTCCGCGGATCTCCTGCTTGATCGTCGAGCCTCGATGGGTGATTTCGAAGAATTTGTCGAGAAGCCCCGGTCTCGAAGATGCGGTCTGCACCGCTTGGTCGTTGTCAGCCATTTTCATGGACCACCTCAGGTTGTTCGATTTGGTCAGCCGGCGACATCATCGTCGTCGGCCCTGCGCCTTGAACATGCGCAATGAAACAGTCGAGTCTTCAGCCCCGGATACCGAAAAGTAATTCCATATCCCGGAAAACTCTTTCTGTTTCACCGAGCAAGTCTCGCCGCTCGACCCCGGTGTGTCAATCATCACACCTCTGCCCGCGCCGATGCCATCCTTCGACGAAACAGACGAAACCCCTGATCAGTTGCGTCTGATCAGGGGTTTCCCTTGGCGGTGGCGGTGGGATTTGAACCCACGGTAGGGGGTTGCCCTACACAACATTTCGAGTGTTGCACCTTCGGCCGCTCGGACACGCCACCGCCGACAACTGTACAGCGGTGGACTTTCTGCGTCCAAATCGGTTCGCCGTGAGCTGGGACACGTCAGCGTCGGGCCGCGAAGAACTCCCTCAGCAGGGCCCGGCTCTCCTCCGCTCGGACGCACGAGGTGACCTCCGGATGGTGGAGTGCAGCGCGGTCGCGAAGCAGGTCCCAGACCGATCCGACCGCCCCGGCCTTGTCGTCATAGGCACCGAATACGACTCGGTCGATGCGGGAACCGACGAGGGCGCCGGCGCACATCACGCACGGTTCCAGCGTGACGACGAGGGTGCAGCCGTCCAACCGCCACTCGCCCCGCACCGAGGCGGCGGCTGAGATCGCCATGAGCTCGGCGTGGCCGAGCGGGTCGGCATCAACCTCGCGCCGATTGTGACCGCGCCCGATGATCTCACCGCCGGCGTCGATGACGACGGCCCCGACGGGAACGTCGTCATGGGCGGGCGCGAGGGCCGCCTCGGCGAGGGCATGCCCCATCCATTCATCGAACCGGGTCACGGACGCAGCGGTCAGCGTGCGGCCTCGAGCTGATCGGCGAAGCCGACGGTCTCACCGACATGGGCGACAACGCGGGCCGGGTCGGACCGATAGCTTTCGACCTGGTCGATGAGCGTGGCGGCAGAGACTCCGCGGTCGGAGTAGATATCGGCGTCTCCGCCCCATTCGGCGTCGGCGTCGAACTCGAGCATCTCGACCTCGTCATCATCGTCATCGTCCTCGTCGACCGTGCCTTCATCCTCCTCGGCGCCGAAGTCCTCTTCGGGTTCGGCGTCGTAGGCATCGGGACGGGAATCGAGGAAGTCGGCGAAGATCTCCGCGAACGGGCTCGCCTCGACCGCGGCGAGATCGGAGAGGAAGATCTTGACCTCGTTGTTCCGGCACAGGCGCACGAGCCCGAACCATTCGTCTTCGTGTTCGATGACGGCCACAGCCTCGCCGTCGTCGCCGGCGGCCGAACGCATCATATCGACGAGGTCGTCGAGGTCGTTCGCGTCACGGACGTCGACATCGAGGGCGCGGAAGCCATCGCCGGAATCGGCCAGGATCTCAGTGAAGTACGACATGCCTCCATTGTGGACGCTTCGCCCCGCGTTGACCACTGCCGGAGAGGCGAAGTTCTCCCGTACCATTTGAGGTATGCATCTTCACGTAGCCGATCACCCGCTCATCGCCCACAAACTCACCGCTCTGCGCGATGTGAACACGGATTCCGCTCGCTTCCGGCAGCTCACCGAAGAGCTCGTCATGCTGCTGGCCTACGAGGCGACCCGATCGGTGTCGGTCGAGGACAAGGAGATCTCGACCCCGGTGACGACGACCACCGGCACCCGCATCGCCGAACCCCGCCCCGTCGTGGTCCCGATCCTGCGCGCCGGCCTCGGCATGCTCGACGGAATGCTGCGCATCCTCCCCACCGCCGAGGTGGGCTTCCTCGGAATGGTCCGTGACGAGACGACCTTCGAGCCCAGCGCCTATGCCGACCGTCTGCCCGATGACCTCACCGGACGGCAGATCTTCGTCGTCGATCCGATGCTCGCCACCGGCGGCACCCTGGCCATGGCCATCGACTTCCTGCTCGCGCGCGGGGCTCGCGACGTCACCGCAGTGTGCCTCGTCTCCGCACCCGAGGGCGTCCAGCGCATCGAACGCGACTACAGCGATTCCGCCGAGGTGAAGGTGTACACGGCGGCGCTCGACGAGAAGCTCAATGAGAAGGGCTACATCGTGCCCGGGCTCGGCGATGCCGGGGACCGGATGTACGGAATCGTCGACTGAGCGCACGCGCGGATGACGATGTCGGTCGTCCGCCTCGGCGACTGCGACGTCATATTTCGTCACAGTCGTCTCATTTTCGGACTTCTCTTTGCGCGGTCGAAGTTTTGTGACAAATAATGAAGCCATGACTTCGACGATCCATCAGATGCGAATGCCGGGCGCATACATGTGTATGCCCTGCGTTCGTGGTCGGTGATCGTACTCCCGCTGTCCGGCCTCGAACGAGTTCACTCAAGCAGCGGACTCTTCCAGTCATATCGACCTCATGGTCGAAAGCAAAGGACAGCTATGCCGAATCCAGAACCCGCCTACGTCCACCCACGCAGCGCAGTGGCCACTCGACGTGCAGGAGCCAGGTTGAGCGCAGTCGACCCTCAGAACCCACCGCATACCTACGGGCCCGCCGGTGTGGTGCCCTCACCGAAGGCCGCTCGCGGAATCATCGTCTACGTCGGACTCGATGAGACCAAGGCCGCAGCCGACGGCACGAACCTGTCGGCGATCGCAGCCGAGCTGCAGGCCTACGCCAAGGAACTGGCCAGCCAGGCCGAGACCCAGGCCGTCATCGCATTGGCGCCGGAGGGCCGCGGCAGCGATATCGACGCTGTGCGCGCCGTGGCCAACGGCTCCCCTGCCGCGACCGGTGCACCGGCTGCGACTCACGGTCCCGTGCGTTCGCGCATTCCCAACCGCATCCACCCGCCGGCGCTGCGCGAGGATTCCGCTCCGGCGGCTCCCGCACCCCGCGGTTTCGGCGGACGTGCCGGCGACGCCTACACCCAGGCGACCGGCGAACGCCTGCGCATCGACATTCCCCGCCGCGAAGTCCGCATCGACGGTGACCTCGTCGACGTCACAACGAAGGAATTCGATCTTCTCGCCACCCTCGTCTCCCACGCCGATGAGACCCTGCCCCGTGAGGACCTCATCACCGCGGTGTGGTCCGGCGGTGAGGTTCCCGACGAACGCACCGTGGACGTCCACATCCGCCGACTGCGGCGCCGCCTCGGCGAATACGCTTCCGTGGTGCGCACGATGAGGGGTTCGGGATATCGCTACGACACCCACCCCGATGTGACGGTGTGGAGTGCGACTGCGCGTCGCTGATGTCGTGCGGCTGTGAGCCGCGTCGCAAGTCGCTTCCAGCGTGGGGCCAGACTTCCCGGTTAAGATCGTTGATCGATGAACCAGGCATATTCCACACCGCGCAGAAGGCACAGCCCCGCGAAGGGCATCACCGCATTGATCTTCGGGATCCTCTATGCGGCATTCCTGCTTCTCCACAATCTGCTGCCGACGCGGATGGGCATCGCGCTCATCCTCGAATCGGCACTGCCGTGGACGGGAATCTTCCTCGCGCTGGTGCTGCTCATGTTCCTCATCCGCTTCTCGTGGCTCTCGGCCATCGGATTCCTCGTGCCTGCTCTCGTGTGGACGGGGATGTTCGGCCCCGCCCTGCTGCCGAATGAGGATTCCGGTGATCCGGACCTGACGGTGGCCACCCACAATGTGGGTGCGAGGATGCCGCAGCCCACGGCGGCCGCGCAGAACATCGTCGACCGTGATCCGGACATCGTCACGATCCAGGAGCTCGAGTCCCTGTCCGGCAAGATCATCCACAAGGAGCTCGACTCCTCGTTCGAGCATTCGCAGGTCGTCGACACCATCGGCGTGTGGTCGAAGTGGCCGATGTCGGAGCCGGAGGAGGTCGACCTCGGCCTGCAGTGGCCGCGCGCGTTCGCGACCACGATCTCGACCGACCACGGAGACATCCGCTTCTATGCCGTGCATATGCCGTCGGTACGTCCGGGCCACGAGTCGATGCGCAATGCCGCCCTGCGCCGACTGGCCACGACCGTGGAGACCGACGGCGCCGAGCATGTGATCATCGCCGGCGACTTCAACACGGCGACGACGGACAACAATATGGAGACCTTGGTGCCGCCGCTGGAGGATACCCGGGAAGAGGCCCGAGGCGGTTTCGGCTTCACCTGGCCGTCCCAGTTCCCCGTCACCCGGCTCGACCATGTTCTCTATCGTGGTTTCGACGCCACCTCCGACGAGGTGCTCGAACGCGGATCGAGCGACCACCGCGCCGTCCTCGCCGGGCTCAACCTCAAGTAGCCGAGGTCAGTTCGTGCACTGGTTTCAGTTCGTGCACTGACCTGTCGGCTGCGGTGCACGTTCGGCGGCACCGGCGTCGAGTTCGTCAGCGATCTCAGCTCGGGTGAGGGCGTAGCCGGTTTCGTCATCGGTGGCCGAGCGGGCGAAGACCATGCCGACGACGTTTCCGTCGGCATCGATGAGCGGGCCGCCCGAATTGCCTTCCCTCACGATTCCGCGCAGTGCATAGACCTCGCGGACGACCGACTGCGAATCGTAGATGTCGAGTCCGCGGGCATTGATCTTCTCTCGTACTCGAGTCGGTGAGATCGTATAGGGACCGTTGGCGGGGAATCCGACGACGACGGAGTCGTCGCCCGGTCCGAGCCCGTTGCCGAAGTCGAGGGCGAGAGCATCGAGTCCCTGTACCCGGAGCACGGCCACGTCGGCCTCGGCATCGAATTCGACGACCTCGGCCTGGTAGGGTCGGCCCTTGCCGCCCACCTGCACTGCGAGTTCGGTGGATCCGGCCACGACGTGGGCGTTGGTGGCGACGAGTCCGTCTTCGTACACGAATCCGGAGCCTTCCGAACCGGTGGCGCAGCTGGTGGCTGTCGTCGTGATCTTGACGACCGAGTCCTCGACGCTGCGACCGACGTCGACCATACCTTCGTCGGGTTCTCCGACTCCCCGGATCTGTTCGGGCTGGCCGGAGAACACCTGGGGGAACCCGGAGGCGCTCAGTCCCTTCGCCAGTCCGCCCAGCGCATTCTGGGAGGAGTAGGGAATAGTGCGGTCGATCGCGGCGATGACGGCGGAGTCGGCGACCCAGCGGTTGGGTTCGACGAGCGGGGTGGTGCGGATGAATCCGGCGGCGAGCCAGATGACGAGGACATAGACGATTCCGGCGGTGACGGTGCCGCCGACGGCGTCGATGCCCTGGCCGAGATCGGAGTCCATATTGTGCTTGATCCACGCCCCGATGCCGCTGCCGGCGAAGGCGAAGAGCACGCTGAGGACCAACGGCATCGAGGCCAGCAGCATGAGCACGCCTTGGTTGTCCATGACGTCGGTGCCGGCGCTCAGCGATTCGACGAGCGGGGAGAGCAGGCGCCCGAGGATCCAGCCGACGATGAAGCCCGCCGCGGTTCCGAGGGCGGTGATGATGCCCTGGCGGAACCCGGCGAAGAGCGCCCCGACGCCGAGGACGATGAGGAGAATGTCGAAGATCGTCACCGCTGGAACTTACCGCATCGGCTGTTGGGAGACGGTCTGGTTGGAGGCCGCGAGCAGACGTTCGCGGGCGTCGGAGAACTGCTTGAGCTCGGCCCGTTCGATCTTGCGTTCCTGTTCACCGCCGATTCCAGAGAGCACCCGCATCCGCGTCGTCGACAGCTTGCCGGAGGTGCGGATCATGGTCTTCATCTCCTCCTTGCCGCCGGGGAACGACTTCGCCCAGTCGCGACCATTCTTCCGGCCCTTCCAGGTGCCGAGCATGTCGACCTCAGCATGGGTGAGCCAACCGGAATTCGCATAGTCGCCGAGCATGTTCTGCGTATGCATGCGTTCGCTGCGGCGCAGGATGAGGCCGAGCGTGACCCAGGCCGCGGATAGGATGGCGCTGAGGACGATGAGGCCAATGATCTGCGGAAGCATTCCGCCCATCACATCACGGGTCGCTTGGCCGAGGACACCGAGGAGCGTCATCGAGGCGTTCCAGAAGCCGTGCAGGATCATGCCGAGGAGGAGACCGGGCAGCCACATGAGGATGAGTGACCACCACGGCCATTTGCGGGCGGCAAGGCCGATGGATACACCGGCGCAGGTTGAGAACGCCGTGTGGAGCAGCGGCGATCCGAGGCAGCGCATGGCGAATGTCACTGCCAGTCCCGGAAGTTCGCCGTCGTTCCACGACTGGCCGAGGTAGAGGATGTTCTCTGTGAAGGCGAAGCCCGCACCGATGAGTGAACCGTAGACGAGCCCGTCGAGGGGCCCTTCGAAGTGGCGCCGGGCGGCGAGGACGATGACGAGCAGGAGAACGGTCTTCGTCGATTCCTCGAGGATCGGAGCCTGAATGACTGCACCGATGACGTCGGGCACTCCATTTATGCCGATCATATAGAGCGCGACCTCGCCGACGAGTGAGAAGCCGAGGGTGAGGATCACCGAGGCGACGGCACCCCAGAGCAAGCAGATGCCCAAAAGCAGCTTCGGCTGGGGCCTCCAGCGATCGAGCCAGAGCACATAGGCGATGATGCCGAGAAGAGGGATCGCTGCGAGTCCGATGAGTCCGAAGAGGCGGACCCCGAAGCTCAGTCCGCCGAGCAGGGCAAGTAGTGCCAGTCCGATGACAAGCCCGACGAGTACGAGGATCGCGGCGACCAGGCGAACGATGTTACCCGTCGAATCAGGTGCGGCCTCCGGTTGTGCCTTCCGCACGGCGCCGGTCCAGGGAGTGTCGGTGACGACCTGCTGAGGTGCCTGCATTCCTGCGCGGATCCTCATCTCCTGCGTCACCGTCGGGGCAAACCGCGGCTGAGCATAGACGCGAGCCTGTGCAGGCGGGGGCGCATACATCACCGGCTGACCCTGCGTCATCGGCTGGCCGGGCATGGGTTGCCCTTGAGGCGGCATCTGGTGGCCGGGAGCAGGCTGCATCTGAGGCTGGCCGTGCATTACCGGTTGGCCCTGCATGGGCGGCTGCCCCTGCGGCGGCACTGGCTGCCCCTGCGGCGGCATGTGCCGGCCAGGCGCCTGGGGTCCATTCTGTCCGCGCATGGGCGGCTGCTGCGGATTCGGCTGCTGCGATCCCTCCGGCCGAGGCCGGAATCGATCGTGGTTCTGCTGCGGCTGATTCTGCTGCGGCACTTGGCCGTGGGCAGGGGGAACGTTCGGGTTCGGTGGGCCCTGCACCTGGGGCGGCTGCGGTCTCTGCGAACCGGGACCGTTCTGTGCCGACATAGATCGTCCTTCTGCAATGGGGGAATTTCCGCTCACCTCAGTCTAAAGTCCCAGCCCGCTGTGAACGCCCTCGTCATGTATCCGTCCAGCAACACTTCAGCCGACTGCCACGTTCTGCAGACGACTACACGAGCCCCACTCAACCATTTTCGGCTGTGGACAATCGCGAATTCTTCGACTCGGTCTCGGCCGAGGAACCGGACGACAGTGAAAGCGCCTCGAGCCATTCGACCGTCGTCCGACAGTCGCCATCACCCACCACACGTGCCAGCCACTGCCCGTTCCTCCCGGCCCCACTCCCCTCCCTTCGGAGATCAGTACGATCACCACTCACACGTCAAAACCTGTGGACGCTCAAAACGGTATCCACAGCCCCTCAAACAGCCCTAGCTGGCCAGGCAGCGCCCAGTGTCGAATCGGTCCATGATCACTCTCAGACTCGCATCGCTGCGCACCGCGCTGCTGCTCACCGTCCTCACAATCGCTTCGCTCATCGGGCTGGGACCGGCCATGGCCGCGGGACCACCGGTCAGTCTCGGCGAGGTTCCGGTTCTCGCCGCTCCCAACGCCTACGGACCGGGCATCTGGCACCACGCGAAACAGGGCAAGACCTGGTACGGGTCCTACCGCACCTTCCCCGACACCCCTGCCTACTGCATCGATGCAGGCAAGAAGTCCCCGCTGCCGAAATATTTCAAAGGAGCGAAAGCCGACGAGATCACCTCGGCCCGTACCGCATGGGCGCTGCACGAATACGCGGGGTCGAAATCGAAGGATGTGCAGGCGGCGTTGAGCGCGATGGCCCGCCTCGACAAAGCGCTCCCCCACGATCACACAGTGCCGCCGCAGAAACCGGCTGACCTGGGCACAAAGTTCGAAGCGGCCGCGAAGAAGTACTCGACGATCCTCGCCGAGGCGAAGAAGTTCGCCGGGCCATACACTCTCGACATCAGCCTCGAACCGGTGCTGCGCATGCCTGTGCTCGAACCTCACACCGCCCCGGAGTCCGCTCCTTCTCCTGATTCCTGGGCCTCCGACTCCAAGGACAGCGACCGCAGCGCCGACAAGGGTAGCCCCGACAAACCGAAGATCCTCGGCACGCCCACCGACGAGGCGACGCTGACGGTCTCGCTGACCAGTGCATCGGGAGCCCAGGTCCCCGACGTTCTCATCGCGCTGAAGACTGCCGGCACGACGAAGGCACCGACGACCCTGACCACGGGCAAAGAGCCAGTGACCACAACGCTGCAGGCGAGCGCGCCCGGAAAACTGTCAGTGACCGCCTCGGCGAAGGTCGCTCCGCAGACCGTGCGAGTCCTCGAACCGACCTCCGGCACGCGGGTACAGCGAGTCGTCACCCCGGACACTCCCGACTCCGTCACGGACAAAGCGTCGCTCGAGCTCAGCTCCCAACCGAAGGTGACCACCGAGATCTCCGACCAGTCGCCGACGCCGGGTGAGACGGTCACCGACGAGTTCACCGTCTCCGGCCTCATCGGCGACCACACTGTCACCGTCGAACACACCCTGTGGCAGACCGCGACGGCCCCGAAGCAGGGCACGAAGAACGATGATGCACGCGAAATCGCGTCCGTGACCTCGAAGGATGTCGGCAACGGCACCCACACATCCGGTGAGGTCACCGTGCCCGAGGACTACCGCGGTTGGCTGTACTTCACCGAGACGATCGCCGGGGACACGTCGACGAAGGAATGGAAGGGAATCCACGGCCAACCTCGTGAGACCGGATTCGTCCCGTGGACCCCGACCGCCGACACCGAGGCGGTGCTTGAGGGCACATCGACCCACGACGAGGTGGCCGTGACCGGTCTGCGGCCGGGTTCCGAAGCCGTCCTCACCATCACCGCCTACCATGTGGAGACCGAACCCGAGCAGTCGAAGGAGACCGCCGGCACGGAGTTGTCCGTGCAGGACTTCACCGTCATCGCCGACGAGAAGGGCCACGTCGAGATCAGCACGGAGCCGATCGACATGCCCGTCGGCTGGGTCACCTATGTGACGACGATCGAGGGCAGCGACGTCAATAAGGCGTGGACGAGCGACTGGGGCGTCCCGGCCGAAACCGTGCATCGTCCGCCCGAGGAGATGCCGTCCACTCCCCCGGCACCACCGGAGGAGCCAAGCACACCGCCGGCCCCGCCGGAACAGCCTGAGGCTCCCGAGTCCCCGGAGCAGCCCGAGACCCCACCGACCGAACCGGTCGCAGAAACTCCCGCGGCGCCCGAGACACCGGCGGCCCCGGCCCCCGAGCTGCCTCGCACCGGCACAACCGGAAACGGAATGCTCATCGGACTGGGCATCGTCCTCCTCGGGCTCGGCTCAACGATCCTGCTGATCTCCGGCAGCCGCCGCGACAAGGAGTGAAACACCCTATGAATACGCCTCACCCCCGACCGCAGACGCGCGGTCGGGGGCGACGTGTGCTCAGTCCTGAACCCAGGTGTCGGCCCAGGCGCGGGCACCGTTCATCATCAGACCGACATCGGCACCGACGAGGACGAAGGACGCTCCGGCCTCCAGGTACTTCCGTGCCTGGTCGGGGTCGAAGGCATTGACTCCGACCGGTTTGCCGGCGGCCTTCACCGCCTCGAACGTCCGCGCCACCGCATCGGTGACGTCCGGATGGGTCTGCTGGCCGAGCAGACCCATCGACGCGGCCAGGTCGGAGGGTCCGACGAAGATCTGGTCGACTCCGTCGACCGCGGCGATCTCGGCGGCATTGTCGACCGCGGTCGCCGATTCGATCTGCACGGTCAGGGACACGAACTCCTCCGCACGACCCAAGTACCCGTCCACGGCATTCCACCGGGAGGCCCTGGCCAGGGCCGAACCGACCCCGCGCACACCTCTCGGCGGATAATGGACGGCCGCCACAGCCGCCTCGGCGTCGGATTTCGTATCGACCATCGGCACGAGCAGATTCTGCGCGCCGAGGTCGAGGTACTGCTTGATGAGCACACGATCATTCACCGGCACCCGCACGACCGGGGTCGCCGGGTAGCCGTTCATCGCGCGCAGCAGACTCGTCGTGGTCTCGAGTCCGATCGGAGAATGCTCTGCGTCGATGAGCACCCACTGCATCCCCGAGGCGGCGGCGATCTCGGCGGCCACGGGCGAACCCGAGCACACCCACATCCCGGCCAGGTACTCGCCATCGCCGAGTCCGGTCACACGGTCTGAGAAGGTCTGCGGCAGTTCTACTCGAAACGGCATGTGATGACTCCCAGCTCTCCGTAGTCGGCGTGGACGGTGTCGCCGCGATGGGCCCACATGGGGCGGGTGAACGATCCGGCGAGCACGGTCTCTCCGGCCTGCAGCACATCTCCGTGTTCGGCGAGTTTGTTCGCCAACCACACGATTCCGCGGGCCGGATGGTCGAGGACGGCGGCGGCGACTCCGGAGTCCTCGATGGTCTCGTTGCGATAGAGCAGAGCGTTCACCCGACGCAGGTCGACGGCGTCGACGGCGACCGGTCGTCCACCGAGGACCATCGCACCCAGTGCCGCATTGTCCGAGATGGTGTCGACGATCGTGCGCCCCTCCATCTCGATGCGCGAGGACAGGACCTCGAGTGCGGGAACGACGTACTCGGTGGCGCGGAGGACGTCGAAGAGACTGACATCGGGTCCGCGCAGTTCGTCACGCAGCACGAAGGCGAGTTCGACCTCGATGCGCACGCCCGAATACTGCGAATGATCGATCACGGACCCGGTGTCATAGACCTGATCGGCGAAGATCGCTCCGTAGTCTGGTTCGGTGATCCCGGTGGCCTGTTGCATCGGCTTCGAGGTCAGCCCGATCTTGTGACCGTAGAGTCGACGGCCGGCGGCTTCACCGCGACGGCGCCATTCGTTCTGCACCGCATAGGAGTCCTCGACCGTCATATCCGGATACTTCGCGGTCAGCAGACTGATCTTCGACCGCGTCCGCTCCGCTTCCGCGAGATCGTCGGCGATGGCCGCGATCGTTGCCTCATCGAGCATGTGGATTCCTTTCAGAGCTGGTTGCCCAGCTTGCCCTCATTCTCATCCGCGCGGGTGTAGGAGAACCCGTCGGCACCGATCGTCACGGCCATCTCCGAATCGTCCGTGCGGGCGTGCACGGGCTGCGGGTTGCCGTCGAGATCGAGGACGAGCGAGGCGTCCGTGTACCAGGACGGCACGACGGGGTTGCCCCACCAGTCGCGGCGCTGATTGTCGTGGACGTCCCACGTGATGACCGGGTTGTCCGGGTCGCCGGTGTAGTAGTCCTGCGTGTACACCTCGACGCGGTGACCGTCGGGGTCGCGCAGGTAGAGGTAGAACGCGTTCGAGACGCCATGGCGGCCGGGTCCGCGCTCGATCGATTCGGACCGGCGCAGGGCACCGAGCTTGTCGCAGATGGAGAGGATGTTGTGCTTCTCATGGGTGGCGAAGCAGACATGGTGCATGCGCGGTCCGTCGCCACCGGTCATCGCCGTGTCATGGACGGTGGACTTGCGGCGCATCCACGCGGCGTAGACCGTGCCCTCCTCGTCCTGGATGTCCTCCGTGACGCGGAAGCCGAGGTCCTGCATGTACTTCACGGCCCGCGGCACATCCGGGGTGACCTGGTTGAAGTGGTCGAGGCGGACGAGTTCGCCGGGGATGTGCAGGTCGTAGCGCCACGACATGCGTTCGACGTGATCGGACTGGTAGAAGAACTCGTACGGGAAGCCGAGCGGGTCGACCACGCGCACGGAGTCGCCCACGCCCTTGACGAAGCCGTCGGGATTGCGTCGGACATCGCAGCCGAGTTCGGTGTAGAAGGCCACGGCCTTGTCGAGCTCTTCCGGGCTGC
The DNA here is from genome assembly GCF_011617465.1 of Brevibacterium pigmentatum. NCBI lineage: Bacteria > Bacillati > Actinomycetota > Actinomycetes > Micrococcales > Brevibacteriaceae > Brevibacterium > Brevibacterium pigmentatum. The sequence continues at coordinate 834,036 of NZ_CP050153.1, read as the reverse complement.
GCACCCGGTAGGAGAACGCAGCCACGGCGGCGACCTCGCCCTTGCGCAGGACGAGATTGTGGTGGATGAACTCCTCCGTCGAACGCAGGTAGAGCGTGTTCTCGTCCTCTTCGGTGACGTAGAGTCCGAGCACGTCGACGTAGAATTCCCGCGACGCGGCGAGGTCGGTGACGACGAGTTCCATATAGGCGCAGCGGAGGATGTCGGGCGGGCTCACCTGCGGAGTGGCGATGGGGTTGTCGGTGGAGATGCCCGTCTCCTGGCTGACGAAATAGCCGGCCGAGGTCCGGGTCATATCAGTGCGTTTGGTCATGGCTGCTTCACTGCTTTCCGAAGACGGGGTTGTGGACCTCGCCGAGGTTGATGTGCACGGACTGCTGTTCCGTGTAGAAGTCGATCGACCGGTAGCCGCCTTCGTGGCCGAGTCCCGAGGCCTTGACGCCGCCGAAGGGGGTGCGCAGATCGCGGACGTTGTTCGAGTTCAGCCACACCATTCCCGACTCCACAGCCTGGGAGAAGTTGTGGGCGCGCTTGAGGTCCGAGGTCCAGATATAGGCGGCCAGACCGTACTTCGTGTTGTTCGCCAGCTCCAGGGCCTCCTCGTCGGAGGAGAACGGGGTGATGGCGACGACGGGGCCGAAGATCTCCTCCTGGAAGATCCGCGCGTCGGGCTGCACATCGGCGAACACGGTCGGCTGGACGAAGTTTCCGGTTTCGAAGCCTTCGGGGCGTCCGCCGCCGGCGACGAGGCGGGCCTCGGACTTGCCGATCTCGACGTAGGACATGACCTTCTCATAGTGCTCGGGGTGGACGAGCGCAGCCACCTCGGTGGCGGGATCAGAGGGCAGGCCGACCTTCACGCGCCCCGCCTGAGCGGCATAGCGCTCGACGAATTCGTCGTAGATCGATTCCTCGACGAGGATGCGCGAGCCGGCGGTGCAGCGTTCCCCGTTGAGGGAGAATACTCCGAAGATCGTGGCGTTGACCGCGGCATCGAGGTCCGCGTCGGCGAAGACGACGGCCGGGGACTTGCCGCCGAGTTCCATCGACAGACCCTTGAGCCAGGGTGCTGCGTTGGCGAAGATCGTCTGTCCGGTCGAGGATTCGCCGGTGAAGGAGATGAGCGGAACGTCGGGGTGCTTGACGAGCGAGTCGCCGGCGAAGCCCTCCTCACCGAAGCCGTTGACCATGTTGAACACTCCGGTGGGCAGTCCTGCCTCTTCGAAGATGCCCGGCCACAGGGAGGCCGAGAGCGGGGTGAACTCTGCGGGTTTGAGCACGACGGTGTTGCCGGTCGCGATCGCCGGTCCCAGCTTCCAGGACTCGAGCATGAACGGGGTGTTCCACGGGGTGATGAGTCCGGCCACGCCGATGGGCTTGCGGTTGACGTAGTTCGCCTGGCGGCCGGGGACCTTGAAGGCGTCGTCGACCTGGGCCACGATGAGGTCGGCGAAGAAGCGGAAGTTCTCCGCCGCGCGCGCCGCCTGGCCCTTGGCCTGGGTGATCGGCAGCCCGGAGTCGAAGGACTCCATCGCGGCGAGTTCGTCCTTGCGGGATTCGACGATGTCGGCGATCTTGTTGAGGATGCGGGCGCGGTCACGCGGAAGCATCCGCGGCCACGGGCCCTCGTCGAAGGCTTGCTTCGCCGCTGCGACGGCGGCTTCGATATCGGCTTTCTTGCCCGAGGCGGCCTTGATGTAGGTCTCGTTCGTCACCGGGTTGAGCACGTCGAATTCGTCTCCGTCGACGGAGTCGACGAATTCTCCGCCGATGTAGTGGCGGATCTTCTCCGGCATACCTGCCGGCGGGGTGGTGGACTGTGTCATGACTTGTCCTTTCGTGAATCTGCAATCAAATCCGTGCTTGGGGCTGTGGTCGTCTGGGAGTTCTGGAAGCTGCGCAGAGTGGCCGAGCGGTGCTCGCGCACGGCCCGTTCGACCTCCTGCGCCGAGGCGCGAGCCCGGATGAGGGCGACGATGCGGGAGTGCTCCTCCACCGACTCGAGTGCCCGTTCGGGGACGAAGGAGAACGTCGAATCCCGCAGGTGGTTGAGCCGGTCCCATTCGAGTTCGACGAGGGTGCACAGCCGCTCGTTCGGGCAGCGCCGGTAGAGCATCTCGTGGAACTCGTGGTTGAGCCGAGTGAACTCGGCCGGTTCGAAATCGTCGAGCAGAGCCCGCATCCGATCGTTGATCTGCTCCGCAGCATCGAGATCATCGACGCCGAGGTGGCCCTGTGCTTGGGCGACGGCCGCGGCCTCGAGGATCGCGACCGTTTCCATCGACTGGGTGTAGGACCCTTGGTCGACCATGGCCACGCGGGCCCCGACGTTGCGTTCGAAGGTCACGAGCCCGTCGGCTTCCAGCCGGCGGATGGCCTCACGCACCGGCACCACTGAGGTGTCGAGTTCGAGTGCGATCTGCGCGAGCACGAGCTTGTGCCCGGGCTGATAGGTCTGGTCGGCGACGCGTTCGCGGATCCACCGGTAGGCGGTCTCGGCCTTGCTCAGGGACGCAGTCGCAGTCACCGTGAGGCCTTCCACTCGTCGAATTTCGCCTTCCATTCGCCCTTGGGCGGGAAGAGCTCTTCGATCGGGTTGCCGGCGGCGACCTGTTCGGCCACCCAGCCGTCCTCGATCTCCTTCGCCAGTGCCGCGTCGACGACTTCTTCAACGAGGTCACGAGGGATGACGATGGCTCCGTCGTCATCGGCGACGATCACATCGCCGGGCAGGACGGTGGCGTTTCCGCAGGCCACGGCCACGTCCGATTCCCACGGCACGTGCTTGCGGCCGAGCACGGCGGGGTGCTTCGCGGTGGAGAACACGGGCAGGATCTCGGCCACCTCGGCGGAGTCGCGGACTCCCCCGTCGGTGACGACGCCGGCGGCGCCGAGTGATTTCGCGCGCAGGGCGAGGATGTCGCCGAGGGTGCCAGAGCCGGATTCGCCGCGGGCCTCGATGACGACGACCTCGCCGGGGCGGATCGAGTCGAAGGCCTGTTTCTGTGCGTTGTAACCGCCGCCGTGGGACTTGAACAGGTCTTCGCGGTTGGGCACGAAGCGCAGCGTCTTCGCGGTGCCGACGATCTTCGCGCCCGGCTTCAGCGGGGCCACGCCTTCGATGACGACATTGTTGAGTCCGCGCGACCGCAGCTGAGCCGACAGACCCGCGGTCGGAGCCTCGGTGAGTTTGGCGATGAGGTCATCGCCGAGTGCCGTCGCGGCAGTGTCATCGGCATCGCCCTCCGGGGCGAGTCCGGCGGCTTCGCGTGAGCCCCAGGCATCGACGGTGAGTGCTTCGTTCACTGCGGGCAGGCTGCCGAGGTTCTCGTCGAAGTCTCCGGGGCCGTCGACGACCGTGGTGGTCAGTCGTCCTGAGCTCAGCTCTTCCCCGTTCGCCGAGGCGGCCGTGACCTCGACCTCGACCGTGTCGCCTGGGGCGACGACGGAGGATCCGGCAGGGGTGCCGGTGAGGATGACGTCGCCGGGCTCGAGGGTGAGGTGCTGACTGAGGTCCGCAACGATGCGCGGGAGGGTGAAGATGAGCTGATCGGCGCGCGTGCCGTCGTCCTGGACGACTTCGCCGTTGACCCAGGTGCGCAGGCGCAGGGAGTCGGGGGCCGCCTCGGCGGCGGGGATGAGTTCGGGACCCAGCGGGGTGTATCCGTCGCGGCTCTTCGACCGCACGTTCGATCCCTTGTCCGGGGTCTTCATGTCGTAGAGGCCGAAGTCGTTCGACGCGGTCACGCCTGCCACATACGACCAGGCCTCGGCCTCCGTGACGTTGCGGGCGGGGCCCCCGATGACGATGGCGACCTCACCCTCGAAGGCGAGCAGCGAGGTGCCTGCGGGGCGTTCGATGGTCTGGCCGGTGGCGGCGACGGAGCTGGCCGCCTTGAGGAAGTACGACGGCTGAGCGGGGCGCTTTCCCCGTTGTGCCGCACGGGACTCGTAGGCCACATGAACGGCAATGATCTTGCCCGGACGGGTCGGAACACCTACTGGAGTCGACATCGATCTCACACCTCATTTCGGTTGGCTTCACCACAGATCGTATATGATACGGTTCCCGAGGACAAATAATCCAGGCCACACGGAACGTGGCCGAAATGCACGGCAGACGCACGACAGGACACAGGAGTCATGGCAGCACAGAAGCACACTCAGACCCGGGTGGCGTTCGCGACGATGGTCGGCACGAGCATCGAATGGTACGACTATTTCCTCTATGCGGCGGCCTCGGGACTGATCTTCAACGAGCTCTTCTTCGGCCCGCTCGGATCGACGCTCTCGACCATGGTCGCCTTCGCGACGGTCGGGATCAGCTTCCTCTTCCGCCCTCTGGGCGCATTCCTCGCCGGACATTTCGGTGACAAGCTCGGCCGCCGGGTGGTCCTCATCGTCACCCTCATCGCCATGGGCGCGGCAACCGCGCTCATCGGCTTCCTGCCGACCTTCGAATCCGCGGGCGTCCTGGCTCCGATCCTGCTCATCGCGCTGCGCATCGTCCAGGGAATCTCGGCCGGCGGCGAATGGGGCGGCGCCGTTCTGCTCGCCGTCGAACACGCGGATGAGAAGTCACGCGGACTGCGCGGTTCCTTCCCGCAGATCGGCGTGTCCATCGGCCTCCTGCTGTCCTCGGGCGTGCTCGCTCTGATGACGTCGATCGCCCCGGGCGATGCCTTCCTCGAATGGGGCTGGCGGGTGCCGTTCTTCCTCTCCATCGTGCTCGTCTTCGTCGGCTACTGGATCCGCCGCGGAGTCGAGGAATCCCCCGTATTCCACGAGATCGCCGAGCGCAAGGAACAGGTCACGAACCCGCTGGGCATGCTCATCAAGAGCCACTGGCTGCTCGTCATCCTCGCCTCACTCGTATTCATGGGCAACAACGCCGCCGGGTACATGACCACCGGCGGATACATCCAGAACTACGCCACGGATCCGGCCGGACCCATCGGCCTCGAGCGCGGTCCCGTGCTCTGGGCCGTCGCCGCCTCGGCGGTGTCCTGGCTGGTCTTCACGATCATCGCGGGAGCCGTCTCGGACAAGATCGGACGCCGGAAGACCTACATCCTCGGCTGGATCCTCCTGCTCGCGGGCATCTTCTCCCTGTTCCCGCTGGTCAACACCGGCTCGGTGGGCATGCTCCTGCTCGGCCTCGTCGTCCTCACGGTCGGCCTGGGCTTCACCTACGGTCAGCAGCCGGCGATGTACGCCGAGCTGTTCCCCTCCAGCGTCCGCTTCTCCGGAGTCTCGGTGTCCTACGCGATCGGCTCCATCCTCGGCGGCGCCTTTGCTCCGACGATCGCGAAGGGACTCGTGTCATCGACGGGAACGACCGCCTCGGTGGCGGTGTACCTGGGCGTCGTCGCCGTGCTCGCCCTCGCCGCAACCCTGCTGCTGCGCGATCGCACCGGCATTCCGCTGGGCCCAGACCACGAGGACGAACAGTCAGTGAGCCCGATCATCGGGATCGGGTCGCCGCAGGTGACCAGCGATGACGTGATGGCGGCCAACCCGAAAACCTCAGATCGTATATGAACTGATAGCATTCGAGTATCACGACGACGTGTCAAGAACCGGAGGTTGACATGCATTTCCATCAGAACGGCTATGTGTCCGCAGACCCGCGGATCGAGGAGGCCGCTGGGTACGGAATCGCTCGCGCAGAGGATCTGCCCGATGAGGTCGATGTCCTCATCGTCGGCAGCGGTCCGGCGGGGATGATCGCGGCGGCCCAGCTCTCGCAGTACCCAGACGTGAACACGCGGATGATCGAGAAGCGCGATTCGCGGCTGGTCATCGGTCAGGCCGACGGCATTCAGGCCCGCTCGGTCGAGACCTTCCAGGCGTTCGGCTTCGCCGAGGAGATCATGCGCGAGGGCTACCACATCACGGAGATGTCGTTCTGGAATCCGGACCCGGAGAACGCCGAGAACATCATCCGCACCGGTCGGCCCAAGGACGACGATTACGGGATCAGCGAATTCCCGCACCTCATCGTCAATCAGGCACGCGTTCTCGACTACTTCGCTCAGTTCGCCGCCCAGTCCCCCGGGAAGATCACGCCCGACTACGGGATCGAGTTCGTCGACCTCACGGTCGACGGGGACGCTCCGGCCGCCTCGGCGAAGGATCATCCGGTATCCGTGACCGTCCGCTACACCGCCGGCGAGCGCGTCGGTGAGGAACGGACCATCCGCGCAGGCTACGTCGTCGGCTGCGACGGAGCACGGTCGAAGGTGCGGTCGGCGATCGGCCGGACGTTGACCGGCGATCAGGCCAACCATGCCTGGGGTGTGATGGACGTGCTCGCGAATTCGGACTTCCCCGATATCCGCACCAAGTGCGCGATCTCGTCGAAGAACGGAAATATTCTCCATATCCCCCGCGAGGGCGGGCACCTGTTCCGGATGTACGTCGACCTCGGCGTCGTACCCGAGGATGATGCGCGGAAGGTGCGGTCGACGAGCATCGACGAGATCATCGCCCGCGCCAACGCGATCATCGCGCCCTACAGCGTCGATGTGAAGAAGGTGGCCTGGCATTCGGTCTACGAGGTCGGGCACCGGCTCACGGATGCCTTCGACGACACTGACGAGACCGATCCGGCCTCTCAGTGCCCGCGCGTGTTCATCACCGGCGATGCCTGCCACACCCACTCGGCGAAGGCCGGACAGGGAATGAACGTGTCGATGCAGGACGGGTTCAACATCGCGTGGAAGCTCGGTCAGGTCATCTCCGGCCGATCGTCGACGGAGCTGCTGCGCACCTACTCTGCCGAACGTCAGGTGGCGGCGAAGAACCTCATCGACTTCGACAAGGAATGGTCGACGCTCATGGCGACTCCGCAGGAAGAGCTGCCGGAGTCGACGTACCTCGAGGACTTCTACGTCAAGACCGCAGAGTTCCCCGCCGGCTTCATGACCGAGTACACGGAGTCGATGATCACGACGCCGACGACTCATCAGGAGCTCGCCGCGGGATTCCCGATCGGCAAGCGGTTCAAGTCGGCTCGGGTCAAGCGCAGCTGCGATGCGAACTTCATCCATCTCGGGCACGAAGCCCGCGCTGACGGGCGCTGGCGTGTCTACGTCTTCGCTGATCGTGCCGCTCCGGTCGTTGACGGCTCCGCCAGTGGCGACGGCGCAGCCGGCGAGTCGAAAGTGGCGGCGCTGGCTGCGTGGCTCGAATCGGATCCTGCCTCTCCCCTGGTCGCCTACCGTCGGGACGGTGAGGACCTCGACGCCCTCGTCGAACTCAGCGTCATCTACCAGCAGGAACACAAGGAGTTCGCCTTCCCCGATGTGCCGACGGTCTTCCGTCCGCATATCGGCGCCTTCGATCTTGAATACGTGGAGAAGATCTACGCGACCCTGCCCGATGAGGACATCTTCGAGGCCCGTGAGATCAGCCGCGACGGCGCCGTCGTCGTGGTCCGCCCCGACCAGTACGTCTCAGGAATCTTCCCCTTGGATGCGCACTCCGAGATCGGCGACTACTTCGCGAAGTTCTTCGAACCCGTGAAGTGATACAGACCGCTTTCCGCCCTCAGTCGAATTTCGGTTCGCTGAGACTCAAGCGCCCTCGACCGTGTGTCGGGGGCGCTGTGCATTTGCCGCGAATCCGCAGATACCGGCCGCGGCGAGTGAGGCTGCTCCGATGAGCCACAGTCCGAAGCCGAAGGACGGCCGTCCAACTTCCATGCCCCCGATCGGCGTGCCGTCGGGCAGCTGACCGTCCCACATAATCGTCGGAGGGTTGAGAAGGATGGCGACGAAGATGAGGACGATGAGCGCGGCGATGAGCACGGCCGCCACGTTCCACCACTGGTCAGCGGCGAAGCCGAGGCCGAGCGCGGCAAAGCCGACCACAATCGCCCAGAGGAGAATGAAAGGCGGCAGCATTTCACCGCCGTCATCGAACGTCAAGTCCCCCAGCGAGGTCAATCGGATGCGAGGGCCGACGCCGTTGAAGCTGTCGACGACGGGGATGAAGATCGTGGCGATCCACATGGTGACCGCGATGAAAGGCAGCAGCCGGGCCAGCTGTTGCAGTTTGCGTTGGCGTCGGCGAATGATCTTTTCCGGCGGACGCTTTGCCTGCCGCTGCATCTGCCGCTGCCTCTGCCGATCTATCCGCCGCCGATCGCTGAGGAGTCCGCTGATGCCTGCGGCAACGAGTGCAAGGCAGCCGATCGTCCAGAGATAGTGGCCCTCTGACGGATACCCGACGATGAAGGCACTGAGCTTTTCGCCAGCGGCATCGGTGCTGGTCACCCGCTCTCGCGGAAGATCGGTGACCATCGTCGCCTGCTGGATGAACAGGCCGACTCCGGCTGCCACCGACAGAAGAGGCCAGTGGGCGAAGGTGTCGAACCGTTTCGCGGTAGTTGCGCAGACGAGAACGACCACCCAGGGCAAGATGATTTCCGAGGTGAGGTCGGCGAGATCGAAGGGTACCCGTCCGAGCGATGTCACCGTGAGTCGATCATCACCATGGTCGCCGCTGTCGAAAAGCGGTACCCAGATCATCAGCACCCAACAGGCCAACGCGACCCACGGCAGCCGTTGCGCGAGGCGGTGCGTTCGGTTCCCTCGGGGCCATGGGGTGATTCTCGAGTTTGCGTGGTGAACGGGTGCTGCTTCATCGCGCAGTGCTGTCCCACTACCAGGGACAGCCCTCCTCCGCCTGACGTCGCCGAGGAGGCCGCAGACTCCCGCTGCCAGCAGACAGAGACAGCCGATGAGCCACAGCCCTGCGCCCATCGACGGTTGTGCGACGACCGTCCCGAAGATCGGCCGCCCCTGATCGTCGACGGCGTCCCACATGATCGTCGGCAGATTCATTAGCAGTTCGGCCAGGACAAGGAACGCACAGAGACTCAGAAAGAGGGTGCCGACGGACCACATACGTGCGACGACGTCCGGCCACGGGTGCATATCTGGCTGAGACCGGACGGTGAGGAGTAAGGCAGAAGCTGCGCACGCGAAGACCCCGAGTGCGACCAGGATGTACGGCATACGAGCTTCTTCGAGGTCGAAGGGCGCTCCACCGAGGGCAGTGACGATGATGCGCGGCGGGTGCGGTGATTCGGAGGTGTCCTCCGGACTGGCGCAGATTGGCACCCACAGCATGACGATCCACAAGCAGAGGGCAGACAGAGACAGAGCTTGGGCGGATCGCAGCAGCCATCTGCCGTCCGCGACTCGCACCGTCGCGGGGCGAGCCTCACTCGGCGGGACCATGGCGCTTCGACATGCAGCGTTTGATCCGTTCACGGCGATAGTGGTCCTGTTGGGCGGCGGCGACCAGACCACAGATTCCGGCGGCGAAGAACAGAAGGCTCCCGAGCACCCAGAGGCCGAACCCGGCCGCGGGATAGGCAACTTCCATGCCGCCGGTGGGCGTGCCATTGGCCGTCTGCCCGTCCCACATCATGATCGGCGGGTCGGCCACCATCTGCAGGAGACGCAGCCCCAGCACTGTGCCAAGGACGATGGCCGCGATCGACCACCACTTCGATGCGAAGAGCAGCCAGGCGGTGAACGCTCCGGTGAGAATGACGATCCAGAGCACGAGGTAGACCTCGTCGAGGTCATTCATGTCGATCGGCGAGAACCCGAGCGATGTCACGCGGATTCGCATCGAGCCAGGGCCTCCGCTGTCGAGGACCGGCACGAAGATCGTGATCACCCAACACGCCACCGCCCCTAAGGGGAGCACACGCGCCACGAGGTTGAGACTTCGCCCCCGCGCAGTCGTCAGTGGTGTGCTGTCGTGTTCACCCGCCCTGTCCATAACCACGATTCTCTGAAGCATCCGTGTGACAGATGTTCCCGCCATGTTCCAGATCCGACACGTGTTCCAGATCCGACTCGTGGCTCAGTCCGACCCGTAGACAGCCTGCACCAATTCCTGCTCGACCGAGCTGCCTCCGCAGTCCCTTGCGGTCGGCCGCCGGTGCGCATTGCGTCTGCGCCACTCGGCGATCTTCTCGGCACGGGTGCAGTACCGTGGCGGCAGCTGGTCGGGCAGGACGAAGCTCGGGGCGATCGTTTGGAATTCGATCGGAAACTCCCTCTGTGTACGAGGTTCCTCACCCGACGGAGGCGACTCGTCCCGCGGTGTCTGTTCATCTCGCTGCGGTTCGAGGAATCGGGAGAAGGTCTGCCTCCAATCGGTCTCCGGCGGCGATTTTCCGGGTTCGGACACTGCTTCGGGACGCGGGAACCGCATGCGGCGGACCACCGCGGGAGTGGTCACCTCGTAGGATCGTCCGCTCGGCGTGGTGACGCGAAGCCCTTCGGCTGTCGCCTCGTGCTTCCACCCGGGATGTTCCTTCGCGTAGTTGCAGGATGCACACAGCCCTGAACCGTTCTCCCAGGTGGTGGCTCCGCCAGCGGCAACGGGAACGGCGTGATCGGCATGCCGGATCGGCGCATCGCACCACGGTGTCCGGCACACATCGTCGCGGAAGGTGATCATCTGCCGCAGTCGGCCGGTGAATTCCCGACTCTTCGCATCCATCCCCACAAGCTGCCCGTCATCGGGGCGAGTGAAGACCCGGCTGATGAACATCTTTGCTTCGTTCGCGGCGATGAACTTCCGTGCCGTCTTCGCCGGCAGCGGTCCGAACCCGGGCAGCCAGGCGGGTACGAGCCCGTCAGAGAGCAGGGATTCGGCTTCGACGAGCAGATGGATCTCCGCGGGCACCGCCGTCGCACTCGTTTGGCCGCTCAAACGTTCGACGAAGGCGTCGGCGAGCACCTGCTGGCGATTCCGCCCGCCTGCGTCACCGGCGGCAGTGACCGACTCGGCACCGGCTCTGAGGCTCTCATAGGCGGCGACGGCCTGTGGAAGCGGCAGGATCGCAGAGATCCTGGCCATCCCGTCGTCGATCACGGTCATGGTCACGCGACGATTGGTCACGGCTTTCGCTGCCCGCTTCGCGGCCGCCTCGGCGTCCATCTCCGTACTGAGCGCCCGCACTTCGGCACGCAGGCTCCGCAGCCCTGACGGTTCCAGACTGCGCTTCATCCGCGTATCGACTCTGCGCCGATCGGCAGCGTCGAGGACCGCGGTTTCGTCGACCATGATCCGTGCCTTGTCCTCGGAGATCTTCCCCTTGGACAGGGCTTTGAAGGTATTGGGCATGCCGATGACGATCGAGCGGGCGGTGCTGAGGAACTTCCGCCCCGATCCGGGCGAGACCTTCTTCGCCAGCCCGACCTCGTCTCCGGCACGTTTTCCGCAGTCGAGCGCGGGCACCCGGTTGAGCCGGTCCCGCTCGATGCGCAGCGCTTCGAACGCCACTGCCTCCCGCGACTGTGCGGCGACGACGGCAGACTTGAGCTCTTCGAGCGCAGTGATCCGCTCGAGTGTCTGTGCCTCGGTGCCGCCTGGGTCGAGACCGCGCAGGAGCTCACCGAACCGAATGATCTCGGTCAGCGGATCCGGAACCGGCGCTGGTTCCCGTGCGGTGTCGACGTCCATATGAAAACGGTACCCGTCGGCGCTGACACGACTTCGCGAACGGCCCCGAAGGACCCAGTACGGCCAGGTCAGATCCTATTTCAGCTTCAGCCGACTCCGCGCTGGATACGGTTGAGGATCATGTCCATGGCGACGATGTTGTGGCCGCCATCGGGGATGATGAGGTCGGCATTGCGCTTCGACGGCTCGACGTAGAGTTCGTGCATCGGCTTGACCGTGCCCAAGTACTGGTCCTCCACCGACTGCAGCGTCCGCCCACGGTCGACGACATCGCGTTTGATCCGGCGCAGCAGGCGCACATCGGCGTCGGTGTCGACGAAGAGCTTGATGTCGAGCAGCCGGCAGATGCGCGGTTCGGCGAAGATGAGGATGCCTTCGACGATGATGACCGGCGCCGGTTCGACGCGCGTCGTCTCGTCGCTGCGGTTGTGGATCGAGAAGTCGTAGACGGGGCTGTCGACCGCTTCGGAGTTCCGCAATGCGGTGAGATGGTCGACGAAGAGGTCATTGTCGAAGGCATCGAGATCATCGTAGTTGACCTTCTCGCGCTCCTCGTAGGTGAGCTCGTCGCGCCGTTTGTAGTAGTTGTCGTGGAAGAGCACGGACGGCGGTCCTTCGCACTTGTCCAACAGCGCCTGAGTCAGCGTCGTCTTTCCGCTGCCGGTTCCGCCGGCCACGCCCACAACCAAAGTGTCCACGGCACAAATATAGACCACGACCTCCGCCGAGGCGGGACCCGGCTTCCGTACTCATCCGAGGCTGCGGGTCAGCTGAGTCCACAGTTCCTGGTCGAAGCGCCGCCTGCCCAGCAGACCGGCCATATGTCTCACCGCATTGTCGACCTTGCCGCGCCAGACCTCGATCGCCGTCCTCGCATCCGCCCGACTGAGCGCACGGAACATGGCCCGATCGTCGCTGACGATGCGGTCGCTGGCCGGAGAATAGTCGAGCTGCAAGATGGAGATGAACAGGCGCAGCCGCAGAGTCAGGGCTTCGAAGGCACGGGCCGATTCCCGCAGGCCCGAAGCACGGGCCAGCTCCTGTTGGAAGTGGAGGTCGGCGTCCTCGACATCGATTCCGCTGCGCGTCGGCGCCGAGGCTTCGACCTGTCGCAGAGCCAGCTGCACGGGCACGAGGTAGCGCTGCGGACGCAGGGCCAGGGACCTGAGCACAACCTCCCCGATGGCCATGCGTGCGGCGTAGAGGTCGAGCACGTCGACGGTCGTGATCAAAGGAATCCGCGCGCCGCCGCGGGATCCGTCGAGCAGTTTGTCATCGACCATCCTTCGCAGCGCCGCATCGACCGAGGCCCTGGGCACCTGCATTCGGCGGGAGAGCAGGCGCGGATTGATCCGGTCCCCCGGCTCATATCCGGAGTCGATGATCTCCTCGCGCAGCGCGATCGCCAGATGCTCGGTGATCGATCGGGTCTCCTTCGGCAGCCACGACGATATCTCCATTGAGTCAGAAGTAATAGAACTTTTCCGAGGCTCGTACGGGGCCGATTCCCACCACAGCACACCTTCGAGTCCGTTCCGGACGCGGTCGGCGAGCAGATCGAGCAGGGACCCGGGGATGTCCTGACACTCGCCGAGGCGGGTCTTGAGTGCGCTGACGAAATCATCGAAATCCGCGCACGCCCTCACCCGGGTTCCCGCCCCGCCGGAGAGGTCGTCAGGAACCTCGCCGAGGGGGTCGAAGACGAGGAAGTCACCATCACCGTCGAGCAGGGCGAGCAGTTCGGCGGTGGGCACCTGCCGATGCTCGCTGTCGAAACGCTGCGCCCACCGCCCGACGCCTGCGGTGCGCAGGGCCGCGGTGATTCCCGCGATGCGCCGCTGAATTCGCCGAGGCGGCACGATGGTCGCGGACTCTCCGCGAGGGCCGCCCCCACCTGCATCGTTCCTGCGAACGCCGACGATGACGAGGGGAAACCCGCTGGCCGCGAGGATGAGCTCCGAGGCACCGGCCACCTCGGCGACGGGGACCGTCAGCGCCCGCACCGACCGGGAGACGATGCTCTGACTCAACCCCGTCGCCTCGGCCAGGGCACGAGTCGAATAGTCCCGTCCGGAGATCCTGGCCCCCGCGGTGGCAACGAGGGCTTCGACCACCCGATCGGCGGTCTCCTGGATCGGCGGGCGGCCGCTGCGGGGACGATCAGCGAGGTCGGATCGGCTCGCCCAACGACGCAGGGTCGACGGTGATGCTCCCGTGCGCGCGGCCGCCTCGGCGAGGGTCGACGTCGTCAGCAGCGACACCGCGTCACGACGGAACTCAGCGGAATACATCCCTCTATCTTAGGACTTCTGACTCAAACATTCTCGGCGTTCCACTCCATCTCTTCACCCCCGGATTTCGGCGGCGCATACTGATCTCACACCCCGGCTCCACGGTCAGCGCCGATACGTGAGAGCACAGAATCCGAGCACCGAAGGAGCACAGTTGCTGCACACCGAAACCGACCTCGCCACGCTCACCGCCCAGTCGATCGACACCGTCCGCCGGTGGCTGCGAGTGTCGACGTCGATGACCACGGCGAAGAACCCCGCGGCCGAACGCCTCTCCGCCGTCCTCTCCGACGACAACGGCCTCGACTTCACTGTCGGGTTCGTCGATCGGGTCGTGCGCACTGACGATGTCCACGCCGCCGCCGACGCGCTGGCCGAGGTCGGCAAGTTGACGCCCGAGACGATGTCGTACCTCGACCGCGCACAGATCAAGGCCGGTGCCGCACTGGGCAAGATCGCCCCGCAGGTCGTCGTGCCCGCCGCCCGCACTCGTCTGCGTCAGATGGTCGGGCATATGGTCGTCGACGCCCGGGACAAGCAGTTCGGCAAGACCGTCGCCGCGCTCACCGCCGACGGTCACCGGCTCAACATCAACCTCCTCGGCGAGGCCGTGCTCGGTGACGGCGAAGCCGACAACCACCTGGAGCAGACCCACCGGCTGCTCGCCCGCGACGATGTCGACTATGTGTCGGTGAAGGTCTCCTCCGTGGCCTCGCAGATCTCGATGTGGGCCTTCGACGAGACCGTCGACTACGTCGTCGACCGCCTCCGTCCGCTCTACCAGCAGGCCGCGAAAGCCCCGACCGGTGCGAAGTTCGTCAACCTCGATATGGAGGAGTACCAGGACCTCGAACTGACGATCGCGGTATTCACGCGCCTGCTCTCCGAACCGGAGTTCAAGGATCTCGAGGCCGGAATCGTCATCCAGGCCTACCAGCCCGATGCGCTCGGTGCCGTGCAGCGGCTGAGCGAATTCGCTTCCCGTCGCGTCGAGAACGGCGGGGTCGGGATCAAGGTCCGCCTCGTCAAGGGCGCGAACCTCGCGATGGAGACGGTGCATGCCGAGATCGCGGGTTGGCCTGCCACGACGTGCGATTCGAAGCAGTCCACGGATGCGAACTACAAGCGGGTCCTGCACTGGCTGTTCACCCCGGAGCGGATGAAGGGCCTGCGCATCGGTGTGGCCGGCCACAACCTCTTCGACATCGCCTTCGCCCACCACCTCTCCGTCGAACGCTCGGTGACCGATCGTGTCGAGTTCGAGATGCTCCAGGGCATGGCCAGCGAGCAGGCCGCCGCCGTGACCGAGGACGTCGGAGACCTCCTCCTCTACGTTCCGGCCGTGCATCCGAACGAGTTCGACGTCGCGATCTCCTACCTCGTGCGCAGGCTTGAAGAGAACTCTGCGTCCGAGAACTTCATGTCCGGAATCTTCGACCTCGCCAACGGCAACGACGTGTTCAAGCGCGAAGCCGACCGGTTCACCGCGTCGGTCAACCAGCTCGAATCGATCCTCGACGCCGAGGGTGAGACCGCACCGGCCCCGAACCGCCACCAGAACCGGTCGACCGAAACACTCGGCGAGACCGTGGCGCCGACCCGGTTCTTCAATGAACCCGACACCGACCCGTCTCTGCCGGCCAACCAGAAGTGGGTGCGTAGCATCATCGCCGAGGCGACCGCCCCCGGCTACCTCGACGACCGTCCGAACGCGCCGAAGGTCGATTCCACGGATGAACTCGATGAGATGATTGCCCGCGGTCGCGCCGCGGCCGCCGACTGGCGGGCCCTCGGCGCCGCCGGTCGCGCCGAGATCCTTCACCGGGCCGCGGACATCTTCGCTGCCCGTCGCGGCGAGTTCATCGCCGTCGAGGCGGCCGAGGTCGGCAAGATGCCGTCCCAGTCGGACCCAGAGGTGTCCGAGGCCATCGACTTCATCCGCTACTACGCGCTGAATTCACTCGAGCTCGACAACCTCGAGGGTGCAGAGTTCACTCCCGATGAGATGGTCGTCATCACTCCCCCGTGGAACTTCCCTGTGGCGATCCCCACCGGCGGCACCGTGGCGGCGCTGGCGGCCGGATCCGCGGTCATCCACAAGCCGTCGAAGCCGACCCCGCATTGCTCGGCGCTCATCGTCGACTGCCTGTGGCAGGCCGGAGTGCCCAAGGACGTGCTGCAGCTGTGCGCTCCGGTCGAGCGGGAGTTCGGCCAGCACCTCGTCTCGCATCCGGATGTCGACCGGGTCATCCTCACGGGTGCCTCGGAGACCGCGGCGATGTTCAAGTCCTTCCGTCCCGAACTCCACGTCAATGCGGAGACCTCGGGCAAGAACGCACTGGTCATCACCCCGGCGGCGGACCGAGACCTCGCCATGGCCGACCTCGTGTACTCGGCGTTCGGACACGCCGGGCAGAAGTGCTCGGCCGCCTCTTTGGGCATCATGGTCGGATCGACCTACGATTCCGAGCGCTACCGTCGCCAGCTCATCGATGCCGCCTCGTCGATGGTCGTCGACTGGCCCTCGAACCTCGCCTCGACCATGGGCCCGCTGACCGAGGATCCCTCGGACAAGCTGCGTCGGGCACTGACGACGCTGGAGCCCGGCGAATCCTGGCTGCTCGAACCTAAGCAGCTCGATGACACCGGGCGCCTGTGGAGCCCGGGAATCAAGGACGGGGTCAAGCCCGGTTCCTTCTTCCACCTCACCGAGGTCTTCGGCCCGGTGCTCGGTCTCATGCATGCGAAGGATCTCGATGAGGCCATCGAGTTCCAGAACGCTGTGGACTTCGGTCTCACCGGCGGCATCCATTCCCTCGACCCCGAGGAAGTCGCCACCTGGCTCGATCGCGTCGAGGTCGGCAATGCCTATGTCAACCGCGGAATCACCGGTGCGATCGTGCGCCGGCAGTCCTTCGGCGGCTGGAAGCAGTCCTCGGTCGGGCTGGGGTCGAAGGCCGGCGGCCCGAACTACCTCATGCTCTTCGGCCACTACGCCGATGCAGGCAACCAGGATCTCGAGGCGGCCAAGGCCGATGACAAGCGCTGGTTCGAGGCCGAATTCGGTGCGGCGAAGGACCACACGGGACTGCGTGCGGAGGCGAACATCTTCCGGTACCGACCCCGCCCGGTGACGCTGCGCGTCACCGCCGAGGCGAGCCTGTTCGACCTCGAACGCTCCCTGCACGCAGCCCGCACGGTGGACTCGCCGGTGCAGCTGTCCGTGGCCGAAGATGTGCCCGCAGAAGTGAAGATCGCCGTGACGAATGCCGGTGTTCCCGCCCGCACCGAGACTGCCGCCGAGTTCGCCGAGATGGTCGGCCAGGGTCGCTACGACGACACCGTGGGGGCTCGCATCCGCGTGCTCGGTCGGTTCGAGGACGAGCTGCTGGCCGCAGCCGCGCCTCGCCCGGAGGTCGCGATCATCGATGAGCCGGTGACCACATCGGGACGTGTGGAGCTGCGCTACTACGTGCAGGAGCAGGCGGTGTCGATGACCTTGCACCGCTTCGGCAACCCGAGCCGCGACTTCCACGAGCTCGCCGCCACCCTCACCTCCTAATTGCTACCTGACGGCGGCCCAGCAACCTCGCGCGAGGTTGCTGGGCCGCCGTCAGGTAGTTCTGGGGCAGGGCGGGTTGTGTAGGATGAGTGCCACCCGTGGCACTCAGTGGACTGTTCGACTGTTCACAAGTTGTTCACATCTTCGCCGCTGTCGTCGATGAGTGAGCCGCTAGGGTGCAAGGGACTGCGCACGTGATCGTCACGATGTGCACAGCCGCTCATCCGCCCGAAAGGCTCCCATGAAAGTCACGACCACTCTCTCTTCCGCCGCGACGCTCAGCCTCGTTGCGGGCCTGGCTCTCCCCCTCGCACCGGTAGCCGCAACAGACGCCGCCGCAGACGGCGACATCCACATCTCCGAAATCGCCTACACCTCCTCGACCGACTTCATCGAAGTCGCCGCCGACCCCGGCACCGACATCTCCGGGTGGACCTTCGGTTCGGTGACACGCGGCGGCAGCGTCCAGGCGCAGGAGAACACCGTCACCGTGCCCGAGGACACGACGGTCGGCGATTCCGGTGCCGTCGCGATCGACGTGTCGATCACGAACTCCGTCAAGGCCGGTTCGGCCGCCGACGGCGAGTACGGCTCGAGCGCCTTCGTCATCGACGATGACGGCGAGCTGGTCGACTTCCAGCAGATCGGCGGCGTCGTCGACGGCAAGGGCGTCACCGGCACGAAGAACACCTTCACCCCCGCACCCGTCATCGGCCAGGAAGCCGAACCGACCGGTGCGACTGCCGCCGGCGGCCAGTCGATCCAGCTCACCGGCGACGCATGGAAGTCGGCAGCCCCCACCCCGAACGCCCTGCCAGACAGCAGCGACGACGGAGACGACGGCGAAACTCCCGATGGCGTCACGCCGATCGCCGACATCCAGGGCACGGGCGACGCCAGCCCCTTCCAAGGCAAGACCGTGACCACCCGCGGTGTCGTCACCGCCGCCTACCCCGAGGGCGGGCTGAACGGCTACTACATCCAGACCCCGGGCACCGGCGAAGCTGACCGTGCCGACGGCGCAGCGTCCGACGGCATCTTCGTCTACTCCCCCGACACCGTCGCCGATATCAGCATCGACGACCACGTCGAGGTCACCGGCACCGTATCCGAACACTACGGTCAGACCCAGATCTCCGTATCCGCGTCCGGTGTCGAAACGGTCGACGAACCCGCCGAGGCGGTCAAACCCGTCGAAGACGCCTTTCCTGCCGGAGATGAGAAGCGCGAATCCCTCGAAGGCATGCTCCTGCAGCCCAGCGAATCGCTGACCGTGGCCGACAACTACAACACGAATACGTACGGCGAGGTCGTCCTCGCCATCGGTGAGGGCACGCTCGACCAACCCACCGACGTTCACCGCCCCGGCACCCCCGAGGCAAAGGCTCTGGAAGCCGAGAACCTCGACCGTGAGGTCGTCCTCGACGACGGCGCCACCGTGAACTTCCTCAAGGCCGACAAGGACATCCCCCTGCCCTACCTCAGCAAGAAGGACCCGGTCCGCGTCGGTGCGCAGGCGAGCTTCACCTCCCCCGTCGTGCTCGGCTTCGATCACGAGAAGTGGCGATTCCAGCCGACGACCCGTCTGACCGGGGACAACGCCGAGGCGGTCCAGCCGACCACCTTCACCGACACTCGCACCGAGGCCCCCGAAGCCGTCGGCGGGCAGGTCAGCCTCGCCAGCTTCAACGTCCTCAACTACTTCACCACCACCGGTGACCAGCTCTCTGGCTGCCAGTACTACGACGACCGCGAGGGCAACCACATCACCGTCCGCGGCGGCTGCGATGCCCGCGGTGCCGCGAATGCGGAGAGTCTCAAGCGTCAGGAGACGAAGTTCGTCACCGCGATCAACAAGCTCGACGCCTCGGTGGTCTCGCTCATGGAGATCGAGAATTCCGCCGCCTTCGGCAAGGACCGCGACGATGCCCTGGCGACCCTGGTCAAGCGCCTCAACGAGGCCGCCGGAACCGAGAAATGGGACTTCGTCGACTCCCCTGCCGCCGTTCCGTCCGATGAGGATGTCATCCGTACGGCATTGATCTACCAGCCCGCCGAGGTGGCCCCGCAGAACGAATCCACGATCCTCGACGATCAGGATGCGTTCTCCAATGCCCGCGAGCCCCTGTCCCAGGCGTTCGCCCCGAAGGACGGTACCGGTGAGATCGAAAAGGACAAGACCTTCGTGACGATCTCCAACCACTTCAAGTCCAAGGGCTCCGGTTCAGGTCCGGGCAACGAGGACTCCGGCGACGGTCAGGGCGCGTCGAACGCCGACCGCGTGAAGCAGGCCGAAGCGCTCGTCGGGTTCGCCGGTGACCAGCAGGAGGCAACGAACAGCGACCTGGTCTACCTCCTCGGCGATTTCAATTCCTATACTCAGGAAGACCCGATGCAGGTTTTCTACGAGGCCGGGTACAAGGACATCGCGGCGGAGAAGACAGACGAATCCACGTATGTCTATGGTTCGCGCACCGGCAGCCTCGACCACGTCCTCGCCCTCGACGCCTCGGACGAAGCCGACGGTGCAGGCACGGGCGCGACAGCCTTCGACTCCGTCACCGGGGCCGATGTCTGGAACATCAACTCGGTCGAGTCTCTGGCGCTCGAATACAGCCGCTTCAACTACAACGTCAGCGACCTCTTCGCTCCGGACCAGTTCCGGGCTTCCGATCATGATCCGGTCGTCGTCGGCCTCTTCGACTCCTCAGATGAAGGCGGGGACGACGACGCCGGAGCAGACGCCGGGAATGACGCGGACGCTGACGGCTCGAGCGACCACCCCGGCGGAAAGAACGCGGGGAAGAACGGCGGCAAGAACGGCAACCATTGGGGCAGCCGCGACGGTGATCACCCGGGAGGCAAGAACGCCGGGAAGAATGGTCGCCACAACGGCTGGTGACACCTAGTCGGTGACGGCCATCTGCCCCCGCATGAGCACGCGTGCCGTGCGGAAGAGTGAGGTGGCCGCCACTGTGTCTCCGTCGAAGACGGCACCGGCCGTGACGACGCCCGAAGGGGTGGCCAGCCGCACTTCCGGCCCGACTTCTTTGTCTTCGTCCCCGGTGTCGGATCCTGGCCGGGAGCGTCCGACGATGCGGTTGATGATCGTGTCCGGGATCTGCGCGGCCGCGGCCAGGCACATGGCTCCGGTTCCGGGCACGGCTTTGTGCGTCTGACCCATGGAGATCATCCGCACGGGCAGGTCGGCCTCCTCGGCGGCCAGGGTCGTTCCGTCGAGCAGTCGGGTGGGTGATGGGGCGGTGACCACGGCGACCTTCGGCACGACGTCCGGTGCCTCCTCCGGTGACTCACACAGACCCATCCGCACGGCGGCGTTGCGGCGCAGGTCCGCGATCGTGCCCATCGCGTGCTTGTTCGCGTCGATCTCCTCCGGAGATTCGGTGCCCTTGAGTCCGATCGCAGCGCCCGGGACGATGACGACGGGCAGGGTGGCGTCGACGAGGCTGACGTCGAACTTCGCCCCACCGGCGGTGATGGACTCGGCTGCCTTTCCCGTCGGCAGGAGTCCGGCGGTGCGGCTGCCGGCCGGGTCGGGGTAGATGAGTTCGACCGGTGCGCCTGTTCCGCTGACTCCGGGCAGCACCAGATCGCCGGTAACGTCAGCCTGTCCGTCGATGACGCCCAGTCCCACGTCGACGAGTTTCTGCGTGTTCGTATTGAACAGCCGGAAGACATGCCATCCATCGGCTGCGGAGATCAGCCCGGCCGACAGGGCGAAGGGCACGACCCCGGACGACAGATTCCCGCAGTTGCCGGAGTAGTCGACGGCCGCCTCGGTGACGGAGACCTGACCGAACGTGTAGTCGAGGTCGACCCCGTCCCTCGCCGAGGCGGCCACGACGACGATCTTGGACAGAGAAGAGATTCCCCCGCCCATTCCGTCGAGCTGGCGGCCGAACGGATCGGGCGAGCCCATCGCCTGGCAGAAGATCGTGTCCCACTCCGCCGTGTCCCCGCCCGCGTTCAGCGACGGCAGCGCGGATTCGCTGAAGAACAGTCCCTTGCTTGTGCCGCCGCGAACGAACGTGGCATCGACCCACCGAGTCATGCTTTCAGCGTAGCGAACCCCACTGACGCCGCTTCACCGAAGCCGGCGGTCTCAGCGCACCGACTTCGGCACGATCGCCATGGCAGCGAACCCGAGCACGGCGACGACAGCGAAGAGATAGAAGCCCCACGGATAGGCGATGCCCGCGGTGACGAGGGCGCCGGTGATGAACGGACCGACGATGGCACCGATCCGCCCGATGCCCGAAGCCATGCCCAGCGCGGTGCCGCGGGCCTGAGCCGGGTAGATGGCCGAGACGAAGGCGTAGACGAGCACCTGGGCGGAGAAGACGAAGACTCCGGTGATGAATACCGCGATGTTGAGCAGCACCTGGCTGGTCATCGGAATCGACAGTGCGGCGAGGAAGATGGCTGCGAGGACGAACCACATGAGCACGATCTTCTTCGTCCCGTGCTTGTCGGCCAGCCAGCCGGCCAGGACGAGTCCGACGACCGCGCCGATGTTCATGACGAAGAGCATGACCAGCGAATCCGAGACCTCGTAGCCGGCGTCGGCCATGATCTTCGGCAGCCAGGTGTTGAGTCCGTAGACCAACAGGAGTCCCATGAAGCTCGCTGCCCACACACCGATGGTCACCAGGGCCAGCTTGCCCTCGAAGAGCCCGGCCATTCCTGTCTTCGCCTGTGTGTCGACGGTGCCGGACGGATCGGCAGCGTCGGCGTCCACCGCCTGCGCGGCAGCGGGGTTGCGTTTGAGTTCCTGAGCGATGAGGAAGACCTCGGATTCGGGCAGCTTCCAGATCAGGAGGGGCACCATGACGAGGCCGGCAATTCCGCCGGCGAGGAAGAGCAGGTGCCAGTTGTGGGAGTAGGCGACGGCGAGCAGGGAGATCGCGACGGCGCCGGCGTGGTAGCCGGTCATCGTCAGCGTCGTGGCTTTTCCGGTCTTACCCGACTTGTTGTATTCGCTGATGTAGGCGAGCGCGCTGGGCATCACGGCGCCGAGGAACAGCCCGGCGATGAATCGGAAGGTGGTGAACAGTGCGACGTTCGGAGCGAACGCGACGAGCAGGGTGAAGACGCTGAAGCCGATGACGCAGCCGATGATCGCCCACCGCCGTCCGATCCGGTCGACGACGGGACCGACGGATACGGCGCCGAGGCCGACGCCGACGAGGCTGAGCGTGGCCACCATCGTGGCCGCCTCGGGGGTGAATCCGAGAGCCTCGGTGGCCAGCAGCTCGGGGATGACCGCGCCGAGGACGACGAGGTCGAAGCCCTCCAAAGCGACAGCCAGCCAGCACAGGACGGCCGGCCAGCGGCCCGCCGAGGCGGAACCGGTGGTGGATGCGGATGGGGTGGTTGCGGACATCGGTGTCTCCGGGGTGTTGTCGTGCAGGTCAGAACGGGTAGGGCGCGATGGACGAGCGCATCGTCACCCATTGGGTTTCGGTGAAGGCTTCGATATTGGCCTCAGCCCCGCCGAAACGGGATCCGTTGCCGGAGTCCTTCATGCCACCGAAGGGGACGTTGGCCTCATCGGAGACGGTCTGTTCGTTGATGTGGACCTTCCCGGTGTCGACGAGATCGGCCAGGTCCATGGCCATACCCACATCGCCGAGGATGCCCAAGGAGAGACCGTATTCGCTCGCGTTGACCATCTCGGCGGCTTCTTCGAGGGTGGAGAAGCGGGCCACCGGGGCGACGGGTCCGAAGATCTCCTGTGCCCAGGCGGGGTTCGAGGGGCTGAGGTCGGTGAGCACCGTAGGTGGGACGAAGGCACCTTCGCCCGGCCCTCCGGCGACGAGCGTGGCACCGTCGGCGGTGGCTTTGTCGAGGATGTCGCGGACGTGGGTGCGCTGTTTCTCGTCGATGATCGGTCCGATTGCGACCTCCTCGGTGGCGGGATTGCCCACCGGCAGATTGCGGGCGCGTTCGGCCAGCTGTTCGACATAGTCGTCGTAGACGGATTCGTGGACGAGGTGGCGGCCGGTCGTCATGCAGATCTGGCCTTGGTGCATCCACGATCCGAAGGCCCCCGCCGAGGTGGCCGGACCGACCTCGGCTCCGGGAAGGACGACGAGCGCATTGTTTCCACCGAGTTCGAGGTGGCAGCGCTTGAGGAGGCGACCGGCGGCTTCACCGACCTTGCGTCCGGCCGCTGTGGAGCCGGTGAACGAGATGACGGAGACCTCGGGTGCGGCGACGACGGCTTCACCGGCGTCGAGACCGCCGGGCAGGACCTGGAGCAGTCCTTCGGGCAGTCCCGCCTCGGCGAAGACCTTCGCGATCGCCACTCCGGCGCACACGGCGGTGCGAGGGTCCGGCTTGAGCAGGACCGCGTTGCCCAACGCCAGGGCCGGGGCGACGGAGCGGATGGCGAGGATGAGGGGGAAGTTGAACGGGGCGATGACGGAGACGACCCCGGCGGGCACGCGGCGGGCGAAGGACCAGCGGGGTTCGTTCGAGGTGAGCACCTGCCCCTTGGGGTGGCTGGGCAGGGCGGCGGATTCGTAGCAGATGGCTTCGGCGGAGGAGATTTCGAGTGCGGCCTTCGCAGGGATGGAGCCGGCTTCGCGGATGATCCATCCGGCGAGCTCATCGGCGTGTTCGGCCCACAGGGCACCGGCGCGGCGCAGCACTGCGGCCCTTTCGGCCGGAGTGGTCTTCGCCCATTCCTTCTGTGCAGCGACGGCTCGCGTGGCGGCGGTGTTCACGTCGTCGGCGCTGGCGGCACCGAGGCGGCCGAGGGTCTCACCGGTGGCCGGTTCGATGACGTCGTAGGTCTCTCCGGAGCCGGCGGTCCAGGTGCCGGTGAAGATCTTCTCGTGCCAGTCGGTTCCCAGGAAATCAGTCATTGTCTGTCCTCACTTCTTTGTCGGGGCGGGTCAGGTCTGTGGTTCCGTGCAACGAGCCGATCTACGGGCACAGTCAACGAAGGACTGTGGTGCACCTCTCGTCAGAGTAGTGACCCGCACCACCCGAAGCCACAGCGCTCCCATTCATTGAGAATTTCGATGGAGAGCCGCTAGAATCCGAGGCATGGCGAACTCTCCTTCCGGCGACTCGATGATCGATCGGCTCGTGCGCGTGCTCGCGTCCTTCGACCCGGACCATCAGAGCCTGAGCACAGACGAAATCGCCGAACGCGCCGAACTGCCGAAGTCGACGGCGTACCGACTCATCGGTGAGATGATGCGCCACGATCTGCTCCAACGCGACCCCAATGGGCGCATCCGAATCGGAGTCGGGATGTGGGAGCTGTCGAACCGCGCCTCCGATGCCGTTGGTCTGGCTTCGGTGGCCAGGCCGCACATGATGGGTGTGCACGAGTTCGTCGGTGAGAACACGCAGTTGGGCATCCTGCGGGAACGCGAGGTGCTCATCATCGAGCGCATGTCGGCGCCGAATGCGGTCATCCACCGGTCGAAGACCGCCGGGCGACTGCCAGCTCATGCGTCGTCCTGCGGACTCGTGCTCTTGGCGTATGCGCCCAAACATGTGCGTGAGGCGTATCTGCGGGGGCCGCTGTCTGCCATCACGGAGAAGACGACAACGGATCCTGCGGCTCTGCGCAAGATGTTCACCTCGATCCGGTCTCACCATTTCGCGGAGCTGTCCGGCCATATCGATGAGGGCACGACAGGCATCACGGTTCCTGTCTTCGATGCCGGTGGGGCGGCGATCGCCGGGCTTGGCGTCGTCATCGATTCGGAGCACCGGAAAGGTGTGCCCGCAATCATGCGGGTCCTGCGGACCGCCTCGGCGAGGATCACGCAGGATCTCACGGCCGATCATCGATTCGCCGGCTGAACCGGATCGCCGCGACTCAGATCAGCACTCCGACGATCAGGCAGAGCACACCGAGCAGCGGCAGAGTGCCCTGTTTGATCGCGGAGGCGAGCAGCTCACGGCTTGAGAGCGCGAGCACCAGCGCTGCGGCGACCATCGATCCGGCTCCGACGAAGACGAGGGTGAGACCGACCGCGGCACCGCCTGTGCCGAAGACGATGAGGCCGATGAACACGGCGAGTGCGAGGAAGAGGTTGTAGAAGCCCTGGTTGAAGGCCAGGGACTTCGTCGCCTCGGCCTCGGTCTCGGTGGTGCCGAACGTGGCGCGGGCACGTGGACTCGTCCAGGCGATGGATTCCAGGTAGAAGATGAAGACGTGCAGGGCGGCGGCGAGGCCGGCGAGGACAAGTCCGGCGATCGTCATGCGCGAGCCGCGAATCTGGCTCGCCGCTTCTCCGCTTCCTCCTCTCGATTCTTCGGCGGCGCGTTCGTCACCAGCGCATCGAGGAGGTGCTGGGTGGTGTGGGCGATCTCCTCGACAGCAGCGTCGAAGGCCTCAGCATTGGCCTGCGAGGGCTTCGTCGTGCCGGCGATCTTGCGCACATACTGCAGTGCGGCGGCGTGGACTTCGTCGGAGGGGGCGGCGGGTTCGAAATTATGGAGGGTCCTGATGTTTCTGCACATGCCAAAACGGTACTCCTCGGCACTGACGCAGAACAGATGTTGCGCCGATACACTGAGGCCACAATGGAGATCGGGAGAGAGATGACGCCAGCAGAGACCGCTCTGACACCGCAGCAGATCGAGAGCATCCGTCAGCTGCGCCTGGATTTCTCACAGCTGATCATGCACCACCGCTTCGTCATCGACGAGGTGCTCACGAAGATCTCGATCCTGCGCGAGGAGTCGGTCCACACGCGCAGCTACAACCCGATCGAGCACATCTCGTCTCGCGTGAAGTCGCCGCGGAGCCTGCTGGAGAAGGTCCATCGTCGGGGCCTGCCGCTCGACACCGAGATCATCCGGCGGGAGATCACCGACATCGCGGGCATCCGCATCACCTGCAGCTTCATCGCCGACACCTATCACGTCCTCGAGCTGCTCACCGCGCAGAACGACGTCCGCCTCGTCGAGGTCAAGGACTACATCGCAGATCCGAAGCCCAACGGCTACCGCAGCCTGCACGCGATCCTCGAGGTCCCGGTGTTCCTCCGCAGCGGGCCGACCCCGGTCATCTGCGAGGTGCAGATCCGCACGATCGCGATGGACTTCTGGGCGAGCCTCGAACACAAGATCCACTACAAGTTCGACGGCGACGTTCCCGAACGTCTCGTCGGCGAACTCACCGAGGCGGCCGACGCGGCCAGCGAACTCGACCGGAAGATGGAACGCCTCCACGCCGAGGTCAGGAGCGGTTCACCGGATGTCGATTCCGGTGAGGAGTTCGACGAGGAGGCTCTGCGGATCCTTTGGGACCTCAGTCGGCGGGAGGGCTAGACCTCTTGGGTCGGTACGTCCGGCCGAAGCTGCGAGCGTTCGCCGTATCGATCGTCTCGAGCTCCCAGTCGACTCGCCGTCCGCCGGGAACGTCGAAGATCCGCACTCCGTCGCCGAGGAAGACCGGCGCGACGTAGACCTGGAGTTCGTCGATGAGGTCGACCTCGAGTGCCTGCCGGGCAATATCGGCGCTGATGATCTGGATGTCACGGTCACCGGCAATCTGCTGGGCCTTCTCGACTGCCTCGGTGATGGTGCAGTTCATCGCGGTCACCGAGGCGTCCCCGGCCAATTCCTCGGGACGATGGGTGAGGATGATCTCCGTCCCCGACCAGGCTCCCCCGTAGGCCTCGGACGTCAGCTCATCGCGTTCGTCGGCCTGATCCTTGGCCGCGTCGTAGCCGCGGCGGCCGGAGATGATGACGGCGACCTTCGACGCCATGCCCTCGGTGGTGCCTTCGGCGTTCGGTTCGGACGCCGAGAGCCACGACATGTCGTGGCCCGGCCCGGCGATGTACCCGTCGATCGAACAGGTGAAACCCCATGCCACTCTTCCCATCGCTCCCCCTCGAGCTGCCGCGATCATCAATCTAGTTGCAGATTGCAATCAGTTAACCATTGTTGCCGGCCTCGATCAATGCCCCGTGTGACCGAACAGGCCGACTTACAGCGGAATGTTCTCCGACTCTTCCTCGTTACGCCTGGTGAGGGCCACATCAGCTGGGCTCGAGGATTTTCGAGAAAGAGAGTCACCACCATGGCAGATTTCACGAACAAGGTCGCACTCGTCACCGGAGGCGGATCGGGCCTCGGAGAGGCGATTTCCAAGGACCTCGCCTCCAAGGGCGCGAAGGTCGTCATCACCGACATCAACCTCGAGGCAGCCGAGCGTGTCGCCGGTGAGGTCACCGAGGCCGGAGGCACCGCCTCGGCAATCCAGCAGGACACGTCCTCGAAGGAGGACTCGGAGAAGGTCGTCAAGTTCGCCGTCGACACCTACGGCGGACTCAACTTCGCCGTGAACAACGCGGGCATCGGCGGCAAGCAGGTGCCCGTCGGCGAGACCGACCTCGATTCGTGGGACAAGGTCATCGACGTCAACCTCAACGGCGTCCTCTACGGAATGCGCTTCCAGATCCCGGCAATGCTCGAGAACGGCGCAGCGGAGTCGGCGATCGTCAATATGGCTTCGGTTCACGGAACCGTCGCCGCGATCAACAACGGCGCTTACACCGCCGCCAAGCACGGCGTCGTCGGCATCACGAAGAATGCCGCCGCCGAGTACGGCGCCGAAGGCTTGCGCATCAACGCAGTCGGCCCCGGCTACATCACAACTCCCCTGCTCGAATCGAGCCTGGACGCCGAAACGCTTGAAGGACTCAAGGCCAAGCACCCTCTCGGCCGCCTGGGCACCGCCGATGAAGTTGCAAAGGTCGTATCGTTCCTGCTCTCCGACGACGCTTCGTTCGTCACCGGCGCCTACTACCTCATTGACGGCGGCTACACCGCGGTGTGACCGCTCTGTCGATGGCGCACGAGCACTGCCTCCGCCTCAGTGCTCGTGCCCGGCCCCGTCGTGCCCGGCCGGCACCCCGACTTCTGCCTCCTGACCTCGCTCGATGACGACGAATTGGCCCATCATGCCCTCGTCTTCGTGCAGCAGCATGTGGCAGTGATACATATACGGCATTGTCGGGTCGACGAAGTCCTCGAACCGCATGAGCAGTCGGTAGTCGCGATTCGGCTCGAGGTAGATCGTGTCCTTCCGCCCGCTCATCTCCACCGGCGGCGTCTCCCCATCGACCGAGAGCACCTCGAACTGCACGTCATGAATATGGAAGCTGTGCGGGATCGGCTGCTTGCTGCGCACCTCCCACACCTCGGTGTCACCGACATAGGCCACCTCGTCGATGCGGTTCATGTCCATCCGCTCACCGTTGATCTCACGCTCCTCGAGTACGAACTTCCGTGTCTTGGCTCCCTCGGACTCATCCAAAGCGTCCTCCTCAGCATGCGACGACGGCGACCACGCTGGTTCGGGAGCAGACTTCAACTTCTCGGCCGCACGGAACTCGAGAACGTCGAAGGCATCATGTCCGCCCATCGTCGCCGGCACCGCCACCCCGCCGAGATCGACCTCGGCCGAGCGCATCCGCACCGTCTCACCCGCGGTGAAATCGACGACCACCTCGGCGCGCTCCCCCGGCGCCAACCTCAGCCGATCGACCTCTGCAGGTTCGTCGAGGAGTCCGCCGTCACCGGCGATGAGATCCATCGACCGATCGGGGAATTCGAAGGCGTAGGTCCTCGCCGTCGATCCGTTGAGCAGGCGCAGCCGCACCTTCTCCGATGTCACTTCCTGCACTCCGCCGATCGTGCCGTTGACCATGACGGTGTCGCCGAGCATCCCGGGTTCGGCCCCGTCGTCGCTGAGCTCGAGTTCACCGTCGTCGAAGGACTTGTCCTGGACGACGAGCGGCAGATCGTCGACGCCGTACTCGTCCGGCAGATCCGCCTCGGCGCTGGCATCGTCGTCGAGGATGACCATCCCGGCCAGCCCCTTGTACACGTGGTCCTCGGTCTTCCCGTGCGGATGAGGGTGGTACCACAGGGTCGCGGCCTGCTGGTCGATCGTCCAGTGCGGTTTCCACGTCTGGCCAGGGTCGACCATCTGGTGCGGTCCGCCGTCCATCGTCGCCGGCAGATGCATCCCGTGCCAGTGTACGCTCGTCGGTTCGTCGAGGTCGTTCGCGACGTCGACGGCGATCTTCTCCCCGCGTTCGGCCCGCAGGGTGGGTCCGAGAAATGACCCATTGAATCCCCAGGTCTCCGTCGGTCCGTCCTGACCGGGAAACTCCGTCGCCCCCTTCTCAGCGGTGAGGTCGAAGGTGCGGACTCCGCCATTGACCGCCGATTCCGCCAACGGCGGGATGGCCAGTTCGTTCGTGAACTCGGCCTCCGTCACCGAGGTGGTCGACACTCCGCAGGCAGCCAGCCCGACCGCGACGACCACCGCGACAGCGGCCCCGGCAGCGACCGAGGCGTGCGGGCGCCGTCTCATCGTTGCTCCCGCTTCCCGAGCATCGCCTGGATTCCGTAGGCTGCCAGTCCGGTGAGGGCGCCGATCCCGGCGCCCATTCCGAGGCTCGGGATGAGTGCCATGAACACCGCCAGCCCGCTGCTGATCAGCTCGGTCCCGGCGAGCAGTCCGCCGAATGCGAGGGTGAGGAAGCCGTGCGCCGCGCCGCAGATCGTCAGGGTGAGTACGGGCCGAGCGACGCGGGCGAAGCCGACGGTCCCGATCCACACCGCTCCGGTGAGACCGAGCAGAGTGAGGGCGCGGACGGCACCGTCACCGAGGATGGGCCACAGTCCGGTCAGCGGCCACAGCAGCGCCAGAGAGGACAGACCGACGATGAGCGGCCAGGACAGGGGACGTTTCGAATGTGTTGTCGTATTCATGTCCCCCACTCTTCCGGCCGGCCGGATCTGCCACATCGACGCTGAGGCGTCAGTTCCTCCCGCCCCGAGGCGAGGCTCGAATCGCCTGGAGGCGATTGCCCGATCGACGCCGAACGACTGCGGCGGACGCGTTTGCTCCGTAGTCTTGGACTATGGGTTCGGCAGATGTGAGTGAGACGGGTGAGGAGCGCGAGCGCCTCGAACCGTGGCTGACCGATGCCTCCCTGGCTGTTGCGGTGACCCTGGTGATCTCGCTGGTCATCGCCGCCGATGCCGAGTCCTCCCCGCTGCCCGGCGTCGCCTGGGCGATCGGTTTCGGTGCCCTGATGCTCCTGCGTCGCCGTCTGCCGCTGACCGTTCTGGCCGTGACCGTGTTCGGGATCTTCGCCTACTACGCTCTGAATCTGCCGCCGATCGGCATGGTCCTGCCCGCGGTCGGTGCCCTCTACTCGACTGCCGAGCTGCGGCGCACCTCGTTGGCGGTGCTCGGTGCTGCGGTCTTGATTGCCGTGTCGACGTTCTACCGGTTCGATGACCTCGATCCGCGCGCCCAACTGACCGGGTACGGCTTCGTCACCGAACTTGCCCTGGCAGCCGCCGCGATCGCCCTGGGGTCCGTGGTCCGTTTGGTCCGGGAGACCCGTACGCAGTCGGCGCGCATCGCCGCCCTCACCACTGCCGAGGAGTCCCGAGCCGCCGAGGCGCGGATGCACTCCGAACGAGTGCGCATCGCCCGCGACCTCCACGACACGATCGGCCATACCCTGTCCGTGGCTTCCCTGCACACCTCAGTGGCGGCCGAGGCCGTGGACCCGGACGACCGCGCGGCCGCACTCGAACGGGTGCGCGGTGCCGCCTCGGAGGCACTGCGGGAACTGCGTCGCACGGTCAAGGTCCTCCGCGAGGAGTCCGCGGGTGCGACCGCCCTGGGACCTGCCTCGGCGCTGGGGTTTGCTTCGATCTCCTCCGTCATCGAGTCGGCCCGAGCCGCCGGCCTCGACGTCACGGTCGACCTCGATGTCGATCCGGCACGGCTGCCGCGAGCCGTCGATGCGGCGGCATTTCGGATCGTCCAGGAGTCGGTGACGAACGTGCTCCGCCATTCCGAGGCGAGCGCAGCCCGCATCTCCGGGCAGGTGCACGGCGACGAGCTCATCGTGCGCATCCACGACGACGGTCACGGCGGGGCCGCGGACACGGCCGCCGGTGCCGGCATCCGCGGGATGTCGGAACGGGCGGGACTGCTCGGGGGTCGCCTCGGTGCTGGACCGAACGGTGAAGGATTTGAAGTGATCGCGCATCTGCCGATCGAGGTTGAGGAGAACGAATGACCGAGACGACTCGCGTCGTCATCGTCGACGATCAGGAGCTGGTCCGAGCGGGTCTGCGACCTCTGGCCGAACGCGACGGAGACATTTCGGTCATCGCCGAGGCGGCGGACGGGAGGTCAGGGCTGTCGCATGTGCGGGAGCTGCGCCCCGATGTCGTGCTCATGGATATCCGCATGCCCGTGATGGACGGGATCGAGGCGACGCGCGCCATCGTCGACGATGGCGCGTTGAACGGGGTCAGGGTGCTCATTCTCACCACCTTCGACGAGGACGAGAACGTCTTCGCCGCCATCCGCGCCGGTGCTGCAGGCTACCTGCTCAAGGACGTCTCTCCCGACGATCTGCGCGCTGCGATCCGCACGGTAGCCGCCGGTGATGCCCTGTTGTCTCCATCTGTCACCGCCGCGGTCATGCGGGTCGTCGCGGAGGGACATTCACCCGATCCGGACGGGCGTGGGCTCGATCAGCTGACTGAACGGGAGGTCGAGGTCCTCAGCGGAATCGGGCGCGGGCTGACCAATGACGAGATCGCTGCCGAACTCTTCCTCAGCCCCGCCACGGCTCGCACCTATGTCAGTCGTCTGCTCACTCGTCTCGATGCCCGGGACCGCGCTGCGCTGATCGTGCTCGCCTATGAGACGGGGCTGGTTCGGCCGGGCGGTGCTTCACGCGGGTGATCGTCGGCTGCTCCCATCGAACGTCCTCAGATCCCCCAGTGCACACTCTGCTTGCAGGCGTAGCGTGGCAGGCACAGCCCAAATGGTTTGGACCGTGGACGAAAACATCAGGTGATCGACCATGAGCACGACACAGACCTATCAGTATCCGAAGCCCCTGGCGGTGGTTCTCGGCAAGAGGGCGGCGCTGTTCCTCTTCATCGGCGTCCTCGGTTTCCTCCTCGTCAAGATCGTCGGTCCGGTTCTGCAGACCGGCCCCGAATATGTCGTTGAGGCCGCCGTCTCCGGAATTCCGCTGCTCATCGCCGCCGGGTGTGCCGTCAGCGCACTGGCGCTGGTGGTCGTACACAGAGTGCGGCACAGGGCAGCGTGAACACTGCCCCGCGTGGGTTCACTCCGGATGCGCGACGATATTGAACACGTTGCCGTCGGGTGCGCGGACGAAGAACCGCCGTACTCCCCATTCCTCGTGGGTGAGCGGGTGGACGATCTCGATGCCCTGCTGCTGGGCTTCGGCAAAGGCAATGTCGACGTCCTCGACGAGCACCGAAGCCACGGGATTCGTCTGCCCGGTCTCATCGTCGGTGAGCACCTGCACGCTGGCACCGGTGCCCGGTGAGGTGAAGCGTGCGACCCACCCGAGATTGAATTCCTCGCTGCTCAGCCCGAGGAAGCCTGCATAGAACTCCCGCGCCGCGTCGAGGTCGTCGACCGCGATATCCGGAATGACCCTGTTGACCTTCATGACCTCACCACTGATCGTGGTCGAAGACCTGGCAGAACAAGCTGGTCATCTGATCGCTGAAGAGAACGAACTGGAC
This sequence comes from Brevibacterium pigmentatum, assembly GCF_011617465.1. NCBI lineage: Bacteria > Bacillati > Actinomycetota > Actinomycetes > Micrococcales > Brevibacteriaceae > Brevibacterium > Brevibacterium pigmentatum. The sequence goes on along the minus strand of NZ_CP050153.1, from coordinate 801,075 downwards.
GTCGTCGATCGATTCCCAGCGCCCGCGCGATCGTCCGTCGACGATGACGGAGTGAGCCGCCTCGGCGACATCTCTGGGCGACCAGCCGTAGACTCCGCCGCCGATGGCGGGGAACGCGATCGAGGAGGCTCCGACCTCCTCGGCGAGGTTGAGACTCGACTCGAAACAGGACTCGAGGATCTCCGGGTCGGCCTCCCCCGCGTTCCGATTCGGTCCGACCGTGTGGATGACCCAGCGGGCAGGCAGATTCCCCGCCGAGGTGGCCACGGCCTGACCCGGCGGCAGACCGCGCACATGGGTGGTCCGCCTGACCTCGCGGCAGGCTTCGAGGAGCGCGGGACCGGCCGCGCGGTGGATGGCTCCGTCGACTCCGCCGCCACCGAGCAGCGACGAATTCGCGGCGTTGACGATCGCGTCGACGGCCACCTCGGTGATATCGCCTTCGAGAACCGTGATCTTCATGCCTCGAGTCTAGACATCGGCACTGACAATGCACATCGGCCGGCGCAGCTTTGCAGCTGCGCCGGCCGATGTGGTTGGCATCTCCTGCGATTCAGGCCTTCTGGACGGTGATGGTCCAGCTGGCGTCGGTGACCCGGTCGAAGTGGGTGACGGGGTAGCCGTTCTCGGCGGCCCACTGCGGGATCGCCTCGGTGGCCTGGGTGCAGTCGAAGTTGATGACGAGTTCGTCACCGGCTTCCAGTCCGGTCATCGCGTCCTTGGCTTCGACGAGGGGGAAGGGGCAGACCTGGCCGTCGGTTTCGAGTACTTGCTTCATACGGTCCTGCTTTCCGCCGCGGGCGCTGTGGCCTGCGACTTCTTCGGTTTGATGGAGACCTTGGCGGCGATTCCGGAGCCGACGATCATGAAGACCATCGACACCCAGCCCTGGTATTCGAACTGCGCGGTCGAGACCATCGCGTTGCCGACGGTGCAGCCGCCGGCGATGGCCGCGCCGACGCCCATGCCGATGCCGCCGATGATCGACTTGATGATCGTGCCCTTGTCTGGCACGCGCACCCGGAACTCACCGGAGGCCTTGGCGGCGATGAAGGAACCGACGAGGATGCCGATGACGAGCATGACGCCCCAGTCGATGAGCTGCGTGTCACCCGTGGTGAGGTATCCGGCGAGGTTCGCCGAGGGGGTGGTGATACCCAGACCGGAGTTGCGGCCCGTAGCGGCCGACAGCGGCCAGGCGATCGTGGCGATGATGCCGATGACCACGGCCGTGGCGAAGGGGTTCCAGCGCTTCTCGGTGAGCAGGTGCGCCAGACCGGTTTTGCGAGGCGGCAGGGTGGCCATCGGGGCCTTGAGTTTCCGCTTGTGGTGGACGGTCAGCCAAATCGCCACGGCGGAGATGACGGCGACGAAGACCCAGGGGCTGATGCCGGTGCTCGCCTGCAGACTGCCGTTGTCCAGGGTGATCCCGCGAATGCCTTCGGTGAAGCCGGCGAGCGGGCCGAGCTTCATGACAGCGGAGAAGAGCGCGTAGAAGATGAGGGCGAACCAACTGCCGACGAGTCCCTCACCGGCACGGTAGTAGGTGCCCGTCGCGCAGCCTCCGGCGTAGACCATGGCCCAGCCGAAGATCAGTCCGCCGACGATCGAGGCCAGCCATGGGAACGGCGTCGCCTCGAGGGTGATGACTCCGAAGTTGTTGAGCAGGAACAGGCCGATGGAATGCACGGCGATGAGCACGATGAGGGCGGAGAACCACCGCGTGTTCCCTGTCAGGGTGAGGTCGCGGAAGGCTCCGGTCACGCAGAAACGTCCCCGCTGGAAGACGAATCCGAGGACGAGGCCGACGACGAGTCCGGTGATGATCATTGAGCTGCTTTCTGTACACGGCAGGTTCGCGGACGAACACAACAGTGGCCTATTTTGCTCAACAATCGCGAGCGAGTCAACCGGAGTGGGTCAGGAAGTGAGGTTACGGCAGTTGCCGCCGATTCCCGCCAGCAGGCCTGCATTGCTCGCCACAGCGGCGGTCTCCGACTGCCAACCGCTCTCGTGTTCGACGACGAAGGCGATCTCCAGCTCACTCCCCAGACCCAGCAGTCCGCCTAAGAGGTTGGTAGGCACGTCCGTCGTATAGGTGCCGTCGCCATTCGCCGTGGAGTTCCCGCTCAAGCTGAACCCGGTCAACGGAGCCAGTACCGATCCGAGTCCGCTCGTCGACGCTTTCACGACGATGTCGTCGAGCTGATAGCCGTCGGGCAGCTTCCAGAAGATCCGGACGCGAGCACCCAGGCCGAGCAGGCCGGGACGGAATTGGCAGTCTTGGGTCAGTCCGGGCGCAGGAACCTTCGCTGCGATCAGTTCCCCGTGGCTCTCCTTTGTGTCATTCCACCCGGCAAGTGTGCCGTTGACCGCGGCTGGGCCGGCGACGAGGGCGAGCAATGCGACGACTGCGAGGAACAGCCGGGCCTTCTTCCACGAGAATCGCGATGAGGCTCTGCCCGTCATGACACCCTCGCTTTCCTGGTTCGCGACACGATCGCAGCTCCGGTGACGACGAGCAGGAACGCCGCGAGAAGAATCCACTGCCAGCCGTCGATACCGGTCCACGGCAATTCACCGCCACCATCGGCAGCCGAGTCAGCACCGCCATCAGAATCAGCATCGCCCGGCTCCCCCGGATCTCCGGGCCCCGTCGACACCTCATCGCCGAGGCCTTCGGCGAGCACGCTCACACCTACCGTGGCACCGGCAACTGCACGAGGGTCGGCGTCGGCGGCGAGCGTCGCCGTCACCTCGATGCGGCGAGTGTCGCCGCTGTCCATGTCCATCAGTTCGAGTCCACCGTTCGCGGCGGGCTCCAAATCGCTGAGCGGCACTCCTCGTGCCAGCAGTTCTGAACCGCTTGGGCACGGTGCTTCCGCCTCGGTCATCGCGCATTCGCGCACATCGATCGTCAGTGAATCCGCCAAGGCCTCGACACCGGCTCCCGACCCGATCGAGACCGTCACGTCTCCCGGCTCCGGAGCATCGGCCCACACATCGACCGTCCATGTCGCCGATGCCCCGGGGCTGAGGCTGCGCATCTTCTCGACATCACCGAAATCTCGCATCCGCAGAATATCCCCTACCGACGCGGCCACGGCACGGTCCGCACCTACCGTGAGGGCATCCTCGGCGATCGATGCTCCCGGCACAACCTGACCTCCGAGAGCCACAGCCAACACCACAGGCAGCGCGATGGCATGCCGCGGTGACTGCGCATGAGGACGGGCCGCCTCGGCGAGGTTGTCGCCTTCTTCTCGCCGCGGCCAGAAGGCCCACACGACGAGGAGACTGGCCGCGATCGTGATGCCGCCGAGCAGGAACGGATTACGCCACTGCTGGAGGATCGGGGCGACCCCGGGCACGGAGAACATCACCGTCCGCACCGTCTCGGCGGTGTACGGGTCGGGATCCTTCTCTGCGTTCGCGTCGCCCTTCATCTCGAAGGTCACGGCACCGGCGGATTCGTCGATGCTCCGTATTTCGGTGACACGGTGAGTCACCGGCAGGACCTTCTCACCGCGATCGACGGTGACGATGTCACCGACTTCCATGTCCTCGGCGGGGATCTCGCGGACGAGTGAGGCCGATCCGGCGGTGATCGTCGGGCTCATCGACCCGGTCTTGAACATGATGATCGAGACGTTGAAGACGAAGCTGAGAATGACGAACACGATGCAGACCACGCCGAGGACGGCGAGGATATTGAGCACGGCTTCGCCCAGCCGCGCACCGACATTCCGCTTTACCGCCATCGTCAGTTCTCCGGCGCGACGGATTCGACATCGAAGGTCCACGTATGCGAGGCAGCCAGACCCTGCGCATCGGACGAGGCATCACTCGGGAGGCTCACTTCGAAGCAGTAGGCCTGGATCGAACCGCCGACCGCCTCGAGGGTCGGTTCATTCCCGCTGGTGATCGGCGACTTCAACCCGACGGTGCCCGATGCCCCACCGAACGCGTACGTCGCCGAGGCGGTGAAGTCTCCGGCGCCGCATGTGAACCCTCCGACCGCCTCAGGAGTGAGCGTTCGGGTCACGGCCCGGTACACCAGAGCATTCGCCATGGCGTTCGGAGACCCGATTCCATTGCCCTTGACGGTGAGGTCGCCCCCGATGGTCGTGTCCGGACTGGTCCGCACGAAGACGGGAGCGTAGACCTTCGACCCTGGAAACATCGGAGCCGTATCGAAGGTCATCTCATTGGTGCTGGTCCACTCGCCGTCGATCGAGAGTTCGATGTCGAACGTGCCGGCGTTGAATGACCCGTCGGCGGTTTCGCTGTCTGTCCACGCGGCGACCGTGGCCGTCGCACCTACGCCGAAGACGAGCCCGCCGGCCAGGAGCGCCTTGATGCGCCGTTTGCGCAGAGCTGCCCGCCGTTGCCGAATCTGCCGTCGACCATCCGGGCGGGTGTCGTCGCACACCCGCCCGGACGAGAAGAGACGACGCAGAGACGAGAGGTGAAAACGCATGGATCAGTTCAGCGTGATCAGTCTGCCGAGGTGGCGGTGAACTGCCACTGCGCGGTGGTGTTCTGCCCCTGTTCGAGGCTGTCACCAACAGTGACCTTGAAGCACAGACTGACCGGGTCACCGGTCGCAGTGCCTGCGCCCGCGGAGAGGTCGAAGTCGGCAGCTCCGGTGATCGAGTCCAAAGCTGTTCCCGCCGGCACGACCGAGGTGCCCGTCGCGGCGGCCGAGCACTCACCCGCCGAGGCGACCTGAACGATCTCGTAGGTGAGCGCCGAGGCGTTGTCCCCACCTCCTGCAGCCGAGGTGAGAGCGACGGTCGCGTCGTACGTCGTCGGGCCGTCCAGACGGAGGACGAAGGGTGCTGCCACGGTATCGCCGGGTGACATGTTGTCCCCGCCGTTGAGGTCGAAAGTCAGCGCAGCGGCGCCGCCTTCGCTCTCGTGGTCCGTGAACGTGGTTCCGTCCGTGCTGCCCTGAACATTGAACGAACCGGCGCCGAAGACGCCTTCGGCCCATTCGTCGTCGGTCCAGGCCGCCAGCGTCACGGCAGCGCCGACGCCGAGGACGATGCCACCGGCGAGGATGGCTTTGAATTTGCGCGAACGCGTCCTGGTTGTCGTCACAATGACTCCTCTACTGCGGCGCACGGGCGCCAAGGTCACAAAGAAATGAAATGGGGAATGACTTCAGTGTGGCTGCTGTATTACTTTAAAGATACTTTTAGACACCACTTCTGTGATCTGTTATTGAATGGTTATCAAGACCTCACCCAACCGCCCTCATGGTCACCCGTGCCACCGTGCCGGCCGAACCGCCCCTCTCCCATTCATTGAGAACGTCGTCGCCTCGCGTCCGTGACTGGGCGCACACTGTTGAGAAGAGAGAAGGCAAGGAGGCCAAGGTGGCACAACTTCAGACAGACGTCGCGATCGTCGGAGCCGGACCCGCGGGGCTCATGCTCGCGCACCTGATGCACAATGCAGGACTCGAATCCGTCGTCATCGACAACCGCAGCCGCGACGACATCGCCCACACCCACCGTGCCGGCATCCTCGAAGCAGGATCGGTGCGCATGCTCGAAGCCGCAGGCGTCGAATCCCGCGTCCACACGGACGGGCACCGCCACGACGGCATCGACATCCGAGTCAACGGCGCTTCGAACCACTTCGACTTCCCCGAACTCGTCGGCGAATCCGTCTGGCTCTACCCCCAGAACGAGATCTTCGTCGATCTCGCCGCCGCCCGTGAGCGGACCGGCCGTCCCACCTATTATTCGGTCACGGACACCCGCCTCGGCGATATCGAAACCGAAAGCCCGTGGGTCACCGCCACCACTGAGGACGGCGACGAGCTGCGCGTCGACGCCCGCTACGTCGTCGGCGCCGACGGCTCCCGCGGACCATGCCGTTCGATGATCCCCGACGACACCCGGCAGCGCTTCTTCCACGAGTACCCGTTCGCCTGGTTCGGCATCCTCTGCGAGGCCCCGCCCAGCCACGAAGTCCTCATCTACTCCCGCTCCGAACGCGGCTTCGCGCTCATCTCCCAGCGCAGCGCGAACGTCCAACGGATGTACTTCCAGGCCTCGCCCGACACCGATGTCGCCGACTGGTCCGACGATCGGATCTGGACCGAGCTCCAGTCCCGTGTCGACGGCCCCGACGGCTTCGAGCTCAAGACGGGACCGATCTTCGACAAGACCCTGCTGCCCTTCCGCTCGGCCGTGACCGAGCCGATGCAGCACGGGTCGATGTTCCTTGCAGGCGACAGCGCTCACACGGTCCCGCCGACCGGCGCGAAGGGTCTCAACCTCGCCTTCGCCGACGTCGCGGTGCTCGCACCCGCTCTCATCACGGCGCTCAAGGACTCCGACGCCGAGGCGCTGGCCGGCTATTCGCAGACCGCGACCAAACGCGTCTGGAAGGCCCAGAACTTCTCGTACCAGATGACACGGATGCTCCACACCGACCCGACTCAGGATGCCTTCGAAACGAAGCGCAGCCTCGGCGAGCTCCGGTCCATCCTCGAATCAGACCACGGTCGCCGCTACCTGGCCGAGTGCTATACCGGCTGGCCTCACGGCTGAGCCGCCACGACCCCACCACGACCTCAACGCAAGCAGAAAGGTTCGACGATGAGTGCACAGCAGAACTCGGACGCCGAAGATCAGACCGTGAAAGGTCCCGACGACGCCGCCGAATCTCAGGCGACGCTGTCCGCCGAGATCGACGGCATCGAAGCGCAGTACAAGCAGGACGTCGCGGGCGGCAGGAAGCCCGAGACCCAGCCGCGGCTGGACTACCGGCCCTACCGGTCATCGATCCTGCGTCACCCGACGAAGGACCCCCGCCACACCGACCCGGAGACCATCGAGCTCTTCTCGCCCGCCTTCGGACACCGGGACATCGGCACCCTCGAATCAGATCTGACCATCCAGGCAGACGGCGAACCCATCGGCGAGCGCATCCGCGTCACCGGTCGGGTCCTCGACGGGGAAGGACGTCCCGTGCGCAACCAACTCGTCGAGATCTGGCAGGCGAACTCGGCCGGACGCTATATCCACAAACGCGACCAGCACCCGGCCCCGATCGACCCGAACTTCACCGGCGTCGGCCGCACCCTGACCGGCGACGACGGCTCCTACTCGTTCACGACGATCAAACCGGGCCCCTACCCGTGGAAGAACCACCACAACGCCTGGCGACCGGCCCACATCCACTTCTCGCTCTTCGGATCCGAGTTCACACAGCGGATGATCACCCAGATGTACTTCCCCGGGGATCCGCTCTTCGCCCTCGACCCGATCTACCAGTCGATCACCGACCAAAAAGCGCGCGACCGCCTCGTGGCGACCTATGACCACAACATCACCGAGCACGAATTCCTCATGGGCTTTAACTGGGACATCGTGCTCACCGGCGCCAACCGGACCTGGATGGAAGAAGAGGACGATGACTGACACCCCCACGACCCCTGATCTCACGCCGACCCCGGGCCAGACCGTCGGCCCGTTCTACGGCTACGCGCTGCCCTTCGAACACGACAATGAGCTCGTCCCGCCCGGCTCGGCTCGCGCCGTGCAGCTGACAGGAACCGTGTACGACGGGGCCGGCGACCCGGTCCCCGATGCCATTCTCGAGATCTGGCAGCCCGATGAGCACGGCACTGTCCCCCGCGTGACGGGATCGCTGCGCCGCAACGGCTTCACCTTCACCGGCTTCGGCCGCGCCGCCGTCGACCCGGAAGGCGAGTTCAGCTTCTCCACGGTCAACCCAGGCCCCACCGAGGTGGGCAAGGCACCCTGCATCAGCGTCGTCATCTTCGCCCGCGGGCTGCTCAACCGTCTCTTCACCCGCATCTACCTGCCCGAGGACACCGCGGCCTTGGCTGCCGACCCGCTCCTGTCCTCGCTCGACGAAGACGAGCGCTCCCGCCTCATCGCCACTCGCGGGGCTGACGGATCGCTGCACTTCGACATACGGTTGCAGGGTGAGGAGGAAACCCCCTTCCTCCGTTTCCCCGGCCACGAGGACTGAAGCGACATGACCGACACCGCCCACACCCGGTTCCTCTTCGCCCCCGGCGATCTGCGCGGATCCGAAGCCGTCGACGACGCCGCGTTCATCACTGCGATCGGCCAAGTCGAGACCGCTTGGATCGTCGCGCAGGGACGGGTGGGGCTGGTGTCGTCGGAGATCCGCGCCGAGGTGGCCGCCGCCATCGATGCCACGATCCGCACGCTCACGGACGATCACACCGAGCTCGAGTCCCTGGGTGAGGCCGCCGAATCCGGCGGCAACCCGCTCATCCCGTTTCTCGCCCGCGTCCGCTCCCGGCTCTCCCCCGAGGCCTCGCGATGCCTGCACCGGGGACTGACCAGCCAAGATGTCATCGATACGGCGATCGGGCTGCTCGTCTCCCGCGTCGTGCGGCAGATGCAGGCGCGCCTCGAAGTCATCGGCGCCTCCCTCGTCGAACTCTCCGACGCTCACGCGAGGACCCTGTGCCTGGCCCGCACTCTCACGCAGCCGGCGCTGCCGACGACCTTCGGACTCAAGGCCGCAGCCTGGGCCGCCGAGGTCAATGAAGTCCAGGGGCAGGCGCCCTACGTCGACTATGTGCAGGTCGGCGGGGCCGCCGGCACCCGTGCCGCGATCCGCTGGTTCGCCGGCGACTCCACCGAATCCCTGCTGCGCGAATTCCACGTGCAGATGGTCGGACCCGACGCGGCGCTCACCCAGATCCCCGTTCCCTGGCACACCGATCGCGTCCGCATCCTGTCCTGGGGTTCCCACCTCGCCCAATGCGTCACCGTAGGCGCCTCCATCGCCCGCGACGTCCTCATCGGCGTGCGCCCCGAGGTCGGCGAGCTGTCCCTGGCCTCGACCGGCGGATCTTCGACGATGCCGCACAAGTCGAATCCCACCTCGGCGGTGCTGCTCCACCGCAACGGAATGCGCGTCCCCGGATCGCTGTCCACCCTGACCACGGCCGCCGCCGAAGCCGTCGAAGAACGCTCCGACGGTGCCTGGCATGCCGAGTGGCCGGCCTTGTCCGAGCTCATGACCCTGGCGATCTCCTCGCTGATCATGCTCGACGAGATGATCGCGGGCCTGCGGGTCAACGCCGAGGCCATGCGCGCGAACCTCGACGCCGCCTCCCCCGGGATCTATGGGGAGAAGCTCGGCATCGTCTTCGGCGATCGGATCGACAAAGACACCCGCGCAGCCATCATCGCCCCCGGCTCCGACCCTGTCGCAGCACTTCGCGCGGAGATCGGCGACGAGGATGGAATCGAGGAATTCTTCACCCCCGAGTCCTACCTCGGTGAGGCCGAGGACATCCGCCGCACCATCCTGGCGACCATCGATAACTCCGGACCGCAGGAGATCGACCTGCCGTCCTTCGACTGAGACCCGTTTTTTCGACTTGTGAACCGACCGAAGAAAGTGACACCCATGGACCTCACCGCATCAGTTCTTTCCGCACCCGCTTCCCCCGCTGCCGATTCCCGAGTGCTCGTCGTCCTGCCTTCGCTGGGCACCTCCGTGGCAGCCCTATGGCAGCAGGCCGCCACCGAACTGACCGCGCTCAGTCCGGAGACGACGGTCATCGGCATCGACCTGCCCGGTCACGGCCGTTCGGCACCGATCGATGTCCCCGCGGGGACGTCGGTTGCCCCACGGGTGACGATGTCCGACCTCGCCGAGGCGGTCCTGGGCACCCTCGATCGGGTTCTTCCCGATGTGGCCGCCCCCGGCGCTCCCGTCGACCTTGCCGGCGATTCGATCGGCGGAGCAACGGCCCTGCAGCTGGCGCTCGATCACGGCGACCGCTTCGGCCGCATCGCCGTGTTCTGTACGGGCGCGAAGATCGGTGAGGCCTCGGCCTGGGAGGAACGCGCCCAGACGGTGGCGACCTCGGGCACCCCGACTCAGGTCATCGGTTCGGCACAGCGCTGGTTCGGGGGAGGGTTCATGGACCGGGAGCCAGAGGCCTCGGCCGCGCTCCTGCACTCGCTGCAGGACGCCGACCGCTTCTCCTATGCTGCTCTCTGCTATGCGCTGGCCGACTTTGATGTCCGCGCACGACTGCCCGAGATCACGCGTCCCCTGCTGGCCGTCGCGGGTTCACAGGATCAGCCGACTCCGGCGACGAAGCTCGCCGAGATCGCAAACGGAGTCCCCGGGGCGCTGCTCGAGGTCATCGACGGTGCCGCTCATCTTGTCCCGGCCGAGGCTCCGGTCGTGACCGCGGGTCTGCTCGCCGACTTTCTGCAGGGCAAGGGACTCGGCGCAGGGGCCGGCGGCACCGGCGGTGCGGGCGCGACCGCCGCAGACGATTCGGAAGCCGACCTGCCCATCGCGTCCGGGCCGAGGGAGGCCAGCCGCGACGAAATCCGTGAGGCCGGAATGACCGTGCGCCGGCAGGTGCTCTCCGATGCCCACGTCGACCGCGCGAATGCGAAGGTCGACGACTTCACGAGCGACTTCCAGGACCTCATCACCCGCTACGCCTGGGGAGAGATCTGGACTCGGCCGGGACTCGAGCGGCGGATGCGCTCGGCGATCACCCTCACGGCCATGATCGCCGGCGGCCACGAAGCGGAACTGGCGATGCACGTCAAAGCCGCGCTGCGCAACGGGCTCACCCGCGATGAGATCAAGGAGGTCCTCCTCCAGTCGGCCATCTACTGCTCCGTGCCGAGCGCGAACACCGCCTTCTCCGTCGCCTCGCAGGCCCTGGCCGAATACGACGCCGAGGAAGCGAACGCCGACTGAGGCTGTTCGAATCGTCACATTGGGCGTCTGAGGGGTTCCGAGGAACCGCTGTGGGCAATAGGCTGGTGCGGTTGTCTCCCCGATCCCGCGTTTTCCTTGAAGGAGCCCCATGAGTGATGCCCCGGTCTCCCGCGGAGTCTACAAATTCGCTGTCTTCGCCTTGGCGATCGGTGCCTTCGCCATCGGGGTGACCGAATTCGCGACCATGGGCCTGCTGCCGATGATCGCCGAAGAACTGGGCATCACCGTCCCGCAGGCCGGACATGCGGTTTCCTTCTACGCGATCGGCGTCGTCGTCGGCGCACCCCTGATCACGACCATCGCCGCGCACATGGACCGCAAGCTGCTGCTCCTGTGCATGATGGGCCTCTTCGCTCTGGGCAACCTCGCCTCGATGCTCGCCCCGACCGCGACGCTGTTCAATATCGCCCGCTTCGTCTCCGGCCTGCCGCACGGAGCCTACCTGGGCATCGGAGCCGTCGTCGCCGCCTCCCTCGTCCCCGCCAACCGACGCGGCCGGGCCATGTCACGCGTGATGCTCGGCCTGACGATCGCGAACATCTTCGGCGTGCCCTTCGCCGCGGCACTCGGCAATATGTTCGGGTGGCGCAGCGCCTACGCCCTCGTCGCCGGTCTCGGAGTGCTCACCGTCATCATGGTCGCCGTCGGCGTCCCGCGCGTGAAGCTCGGCGCGGTGCCCTCGGCCCGCGGTGAGATCAAGGCGCTCGGACGCGTGCAGATCATCCTCACCCTCGTTGCCGGCTCCGTGGGCTTCGGCGGAATGTTCGCCGTCTACACCTACATCACCCCGACGATGACCGACGTCGCCGGAGTCCCCGGCGTCGCGATCCCGTGGGTGCTCGCCGTCTACGGCCTCGGCATGACCGCCGGCTCGCTGATCGCCGGGCCTCTGGTCGACAAGTCCATCGAACGCTCGGCGACCGGCGGCATGATCCTCTCGGCTCTCGTGCTCGCCGCCTTCGGCGCCTTCACCCATATCGCGGCCGTTGCCATCATCGCGCTCTTCCTCATCGGCGTCTCCGGGTCGATGATCACCACGGCCCTGCAGATGCGCCTGTTCCGCGAATCCCACGACGCCCCGAGCCTGTCCGCGGCCATGAACCACGCCGCCTTCAACCTCGCCAATGCGCTCGGCGCATGGCTCGGCGGAATCGTCATCACCGCCGGCCTCGGCTACCGTGCACCGGCGTGGGTGGGCGTGGGCCTGTGCGTGTCCGGGCTCATCGTCATCTCCTTCGCGATCTTCCTTCGCCGAGGCGGCTCCCCCGAACCGAGCACCCGCACCTCCGTCGACACCTGAGGCCCAGGCCGCGCCGAGAAACGGGTTGAGTGTCGAGAAACGCGTGTGCACGCCCGTGTCTCGACGCCGCGCCCGTGTCTCGATGAAAGTGCCGATACGATGAACGCATGGATCACCCTGCGCCCAGTCCCTCTCATGCCCTGACCCGCCACTCTGATGAATCGACCCGTCGCTCGAAGTCGGCCCTTCTGCTGACCCTCGCTGCCTTCGCTGTCCTCGCTCTTCTGCTGCTGAGCGGATGCGGTTCGTCTGATTCCGAGGGGGATTCCGCAGAAGGTTCCGGAGAATCTGACTCCTCGGCCGCTGCGGGAACCTGCTCCTACCCCGCCGATTCGCAGTCCGCGGCGAAGGACGTCGAAGCACCCGCAGAGGAACCGGAGGCCAAGGGCAGCATCACGGCCACCATCGCGACCTCGGCAGGCGACCTGGCCGCCACCCTGGACGCCGATCGCACCCCGTGCACCGTCAACAGCTTCCTGTCTCTGGCGAAGCAGAAGTACTTCGACGACACCGAGTGCCACCGCCTGACCACCGAGGGCATCTTCGTCCTCCAGTGCGGCGACCCCACGGGCACCGGGTCGGGCGGCCCAGGCTACTCGTTCGCCGATGAGCTCGACGGCTCCGAGACCTACCCGGCCGGCACTCTGGCCATGGCGAACTCCGGCCCGGATACGAACGGCTCCCAGTTCTTCGTCGTCTACGACGACAGCTCGCTGCCGCCCGACTACACCGTGTTCGGACAGCTCGACGAGAAGAGCACGAAGACCGTCTCGGATCTCGCTGCCAAGGGCACAGACTCCGGTACCGGTGACGGCGCACCCAAAGAGAAGGTGACGATCACCGAGGTGACTGCGAAGAGCTGACCGCCCATCCGAGTTGCCCAGAACACTTCGACCACCTAGTAATCTCATTCGGTGAGACTCGGAAATCACGTTTTGTGAGACGAGCGTAATGTCGATTCGTCGCCGTCGACGCTGTGCCAGACACAGCGCCGACGGCCTTTTCCATTGGCACGGACCACCCGCCCGTGCCTGCACTCACGAAACAGCGGAGCACCACCACCATGTCCACCGAAACACAGCCGGAGAATTCCTCCTCGGCACCCGGGGTCGACGACGCGATCGCAGCGACTCGGAAGAACAACACCCGCGGCAAGGTCCTGACCGCCTCGATGGTCGGCACCACGATCGAATTCTTCGATTTCTACGCCTACGCCACGGCCTCCTCGCTGGTCTTCCCGGCCCTCTTCTTCCCCAACCAGACATCGACGACTCAGCTGCTGAGCTCGTTCGCGATCTTCGGCGTCGCCTTCGTCGCCCGCCCCCTCGGCTCGATCATCTTCGGCCACTTCGGCGACCGCATCGGCCGGAAGAAGACGCTCATCGCCTCCCTGCTCATCATGGGCATCGGCACCTTCCTCATCGGCCTGCTGCCGACCGCCAGCACGCCGGGCTGGGTCGTTCTCGCTCCACTGTTCCTCGTCCTCCTGCGCTTCTGCCAGGGAGTCGGCCTCGGCGGCGAATGGTCGGGCGCGGCGCTGCTGGCCACCGAGAATGCCCCGAAGGGCAAGCGCGCCATCTGGGGCACCTTCCCGCAGCTCGGCGCGCCCGTCGGCTTCATCATCGCGAACCTGCTCTTCGTCGCCCTCGGCACCTGGACCTCCCCCGAGGCGTTCCTCGCCTGGGGCTGGCGCATTCCGTTCCTGCTCTCGGCCCTGCTCGTCGCCGTCGGCCTCTATGTCCGCATGTCACTCATGGAGACCCCGGCATTCCAGCTCGTCGCTCAGAAGCAGCAGATCTCGAAGGCCCCGCTCGGACGGGTCTTCGCCACGAGCTGGAAACCGCTCATCCTCGGCACGTTCATCATGCTCGCGACCTACGTGATCTTCTACTTCATGACCGCGTTCACCCTCACCTACGGCACCTCACCGGCAACCCCCGAACAGGCCCAGACCGCCGCCGAGGCGGCAGGGAAGACCTTCGACCCCGCGGGCTTCGTCGCAGGGCTGGGGTACACGAAGAACGAGTTCCTCACCTACCTCATCATCGGCGTCGTGTTCTTCGGCATCTTCACCGTCGTCTCCGGACCACTGGCGGAGAAGCTGGGCCGCCGGAAGATGCTGCTGGGCGTGACCGTGCTCATCGCCGCCTACGGACTCGTCGTCAACACCCTTTTCAATGCAGGGACGCCGGGAGTCATCATCGGACTCATCGTCGGCTTCATCCTCATGGGCCTGACCTTCGGACCGATGGCCGCATATCTGCCGGAGCTCTTCCCCGCCAACGTCCGCTACACCGGTTCGGCGATCTCCTACAACATGTCCAGCGTCATCGGTGCCGGTCCCGCACCGTTCGCCATGGTCGCTCTGTGGCAGGCCGAAGGCGGGTCGATCTTCTACTGCGGTCTCTACATCATCGCCGCGGCGATCGTCACGATCATCGCACTGTGGCTGGCCAAGGACACCTCTGACCTCGACATGGAGGATCAGCTCAGCTGAGCCGAACTCAGACCACCGCCCGAGGGCCCGACCAACGACTTCGCTGGTCGGGCTTCTCTGCATTCATGGCCACGATGTTGACTACGATTTCGTCACAACCGCCTCGGCGATCATCGAAGCGCCATAAGTGTGACTCAGTTCACGGTAGGATTCCTTTCAGACGTTGCTCAGGTACGACCACCGGGCGACCCGCGATTGCGTGACGCAACCGTCACCGACTCACTGGAGGAACCATGAATCGACGCTTGACCCTGGCCACTGTGGCCGTCGGCGCCATGCTCGCCCTGTCCGCCTGCGGCGGTGGCGGCGATTCCGAACCCGCAGCGACGGCCGAGGGCGGTGTCCCCCTCGTCAAGGAGGGCAAGCTGACGACCTGCACCCACCTGTCCTATCAGCCCTTCCAGTTTGAGAAGGACGGCGAGGTGGTCGGCTTCGACGTCGACATCGTCGATGCCGTGGCGAAGAAGCTCGGCGTCGAGCAGGAGATCATCAACACCTCGTTCGAGACGATCACCTCGGGCGCGGAGTTCAATCAGCAGAAGTGCGATGTCGCGGCAGCGGCGACGACGATCACCCCCGAACGCGAAGAGGCCACGGACTTCTCCGAGCCGTACTTCGATGCGAACCAGGCGATTCTGACGAAGGCCGACAAGACCGCGAAGGACGAGAAGGCGCTCAAGGGCTTCAAGATCGCCGCTCAGTCCGGCACCACGGGCCTCGACTACGCCACTGAGAACTTCAAGGATTCCGAGGTCATCACCTACGAGGATCTGCCGCTCTCGCTCGAGGCCCTCAAGACCGGTCAGGTCGATGCCGTCATCAACGACAACGGCGTGCTCTACAACTACAACACCGAGAACCAGGGGTTTGCTGTCGGCTTCGATATCAAGACCGATGAGCACTACGGCATCTCGATGAAGAAGGGCAACACCGAGATGAAGAAGGCCGTGGACGACACGATCAAGGAGATCAAGGACAACGGCGAGTACGACAAGATCTACAAGAAGTGGTTCGGAGAAGCACCGAAGTGATCACCTGCGAATGGGCGGCCTGCTGCGATGAAGTCGTTGCAGCGGGCCGCCCGTTCGGCTGAGTTCGACCGACCTGCCGGAGTCCCAACCGACACTCACGGCACGCACCCCCGGCGGACACCCCCGCCACAGCTTTTCGAAGGACACCCATGTCAGTTCCCACAGCGAACGAGGACGGCCGCCAGACCGGCCCTGCCGTCCCGGCCGCCACCGCCACTCCGAAAGCGAAGATGAGCAAACGCCAGAAGGCGAAGCTCTCTCGCGGCATCCAATACGCCATCCTCGTCGTCATCGCGATCATCGTCGCGCTGGTCGCCGACTGGCCGACGCTCATCGACACGTTCGGGCGCTTCGACATCGCCGCCGACATGTTCCCCGAAGTCATCACGGGAGCGCTGAAGAACACAGTCGTCTTCACCGTTCTCGGCTTCGCCCTCGGCCTGGCGATCGCTCTTGTCGTCGCCCTCATGCGCCTGTCCTCGGTCGGCGTCTACCGCTGGCTGGCGACGATCTACATCGAGTTCTTCCGCGGGCTGCCCGCCCTCGTCGTCTTCCTCGTCATGGGATTCGGTCTGCCGGTGGCCTTCCCCGGCTTCATCCTCCCGCAGCTCGTCATCATCATGATCGCCCTCGGACTCGTGTCCTCCGCCTACATGGCGGAGACGATCCGCGCCGGTATCCAGGCCGTGCCGAAAGGCCAGATCGAGGCCGCCCGCTCACTGGGTATGTCATCATCGCGTGCGATGTTCACGATCGTCCTTCCGCAGGCGATGCGCATCATCCTGCCGCCGCTGACGAACGAGCTCATTCTGCTGACCAAGGATTCATCGCTGGCCTACATCCTCGGATCCTCCGTCGACGGCCGTGAGCTCGCCGCACTCGGCCGCGCCGAGATCGTCAACACCGCCAACCTCACCCCCTTCATCGTCATCGCGCTGTGCTACCTCATCATCACGATCCCGCTGTCGTACCTGTCGCGGGTCCTCGAGCGCAAATACGGTTCCGCAGATTCTGGAGTGAAATGATGACAACCACCTCGCACACTGGGACGAAGACCCCGATCATCGCCATCCGCAACCTGCAGAAGAGCTTCGGGACGAACCAGGTCCTCACCGACATCAACCTCGACGTCGACAAGGGCGAGGTCGTCTGCGTCATCGGGCCCTCGGGCTCGGGCAAGTCGACGATGCTCCGGTGCATCAACACCCTGGAGACGCCCACCGGCGGCTCGATCGTCGTAGACGGCATGGACATGACCGACCTCGATCTCGACATCGATGCCGCCCGCACCCGCATCGGCATGGTCTTCCAGTCCTTCAACCTCTTCGCCCACCTCACCGTGCGTGAGAACCTCACGATCGCCCAGACGAAGGTCCTCAAGCGATCGAAGGCCGAGGCCAACAAGGTCGCCGAGGCGAACCTGGCAAAGGTCGGACTCTCCGAGAAGATGGAGGCCAAGCCGGGATCGCTGTCCGGCGGCCAGCAGCAACGCGTGGCGATCGCCCGAGCGCTGAGCATGGACCCCGACGTCATGCTCTTCGACGAGCCTACCTCGGCCCTCGACCCGGAGACCGTCGGCGATGTCCTCCAGGTCATGCGCAACCTCGCCGAGGCGGGAATGACGATGGTCGTCGTCACCCACGAGATGGAGTTCGCCCGCCAGGTCGCCGACCGCGTCGTCTTCATGGACGGCGGAGTCGTCGTCGAAGCCGGACCGGCCAAGGACGTCATCGGCAATCCCCAGGAGCAGCGGACGAAGGACTTCCTCTCCCGCGTCCTCCATCCCGGCCAACTGGGGTAGCGGTCGGCGTCTCCCCGTAGGCTCAGAGGGTGAATCCGGCGGGGAACGGGTCGCTGGGGTCGAGCATGAACTGCGAGGTCGCGGTCAGCCAAGAACTGCCGGTGATCGTCGGCACCACGGTCACGTGCTCGCCGACGGTCGTCTCCTCGACGAGGCGTCCGGTGAATGAGGTACCGATGAAGCACTCATTGACGAAATCCGTGTTCAGGCCCAACTGTCCGCGGGCGTGCCGGACGGCCATGAGCGCACTCGTCCCGGTGCCTCCGGGCGACCGGTCGAGCCAGCCGGGGTGATTGATGAGCACATGGCGGGCATCCGGCGCTTCGCCATCGGGCCCCGGCTCCGTCGGCGGGGTCAGGAACACGACATGCTCGCAGCCGCGGAAGCCGGTCTCCGGATGCACCGGGTCGATCTGCTCGTTGACGGCGGCCATGATCTCACGGCCTGCAGAGATGAAGTCCCCGCCGCGATCGCGCTCGAACGGGATGCCGACGTCGGCAGCGGAGACGAAGGCGTAGAAGTTCCCGCCGAAGCCGATATCGCATGACAGCCTCCCCCGACCCGGCAAGACGGTTGGTCTGCACGGTCGATCTCGCTCAGTTCTCCAGGACCTCGTTGAGGATGACGCGGTAGCCCTGGCGGGAGTCATAGCCGTGGATCTCTCGGGTGTCGAGCGCCGACATGAAATCGAGCACCTCGGCGGTGATGACCTGTCCGGGCACGAGCACCGGAAACCCGGGCGGGTACGGGGTGACGAATCCAGCCGAGACCGGCTGCTCCCCGCTCTCGACGCGGCGGCGCAGCTCATGCGGCAGCACATGCTCGATGTTCTGGCGGCGCAGCCCCGCATAGTAGGCGGTGCGCAGGTCGCCGTCGGGCAGCTGCTTCGACGGGTCGTCGGCCGGGACCTCGGCGGCGTAGTCAGGGGCGAAGGCCGAGAAGTCGGGCAGCGGCGGCATCACCGCGGCCGGTTCGGTCAACGCGTCCTGTTCGTGGAGCTCGTGCGGATCATTGAACATCCCCGCCAGTTTGACCAGCACCTCGATGAGGTAGGCGATGGCCGAGCGTGAGGTGCCGATGTTCGTCATGAACAGCACGGTGTTCCGGCTCGTCTTGTTCACCTGGATGCCGTAGCGGTCCATGAGGTGCTCGTGCTTGAACGTATCCCCGTCGACTCCCGTGCCCGAGATCTCGACGGTGATGCGGCTGGGATCGACGACGAATTCGTCGCGGACCCAGGCGTCCCACATCGTCGACAGTCCATCGCGCAGCGGCATCGTCCGTTCGGTCACCCGGTATTCCTCGGGGATGAGATCGGCGGCGGTGAGCACCTTGAACGTCTTCTTCAGCAGCGGGTGACGCGCAATCGCCGAGGACAGACTCATCGCCAGGTCGAGCTGCTTCTGCACCAGCGCGAAGCCCTCCATCTCCACCTGCCTGCGACCGAGGTCGAGGGACGCGAGGATCTGGTAGTTCGGCGACGTCGAAGTGTGGGTCATATACGCCTCGTGGAAGGCATCCTCGGCGCCGGAGGAGAACTCCTGATCATAGACGTGGATCATCGACCCCTGACGCAGCGCGGTGAGCGTCTTATGCGTCGACTGGGTCGCGTACACGCGGATCGTCGCGTCCGGCGGCGGCAGCAGGTCCTCCTCCAGCCACACCGAATCGGGGGCGGGGGCGCCGGTCTCCGGATCGAACAGACGCTTCTGCTGCTCCCGGTACGCCGCAGCGTGGGCGTTCGTGGACAGGTTCTCCTCCAGGGTCTCCGCGGCGACCATGGCGGTGCGCTTGCGCGTGACCGGGTGGAATCGGGCGAAGGCGAACCAGGCTTCGTCCCAGAGGAAGACGAGGTCGGGCTTGATCGCCAGGCATTCGGACATGACCTTGTAGGGGTCGTAGACGATTCCGTCGAAGGTGCAGTTGGTCAGGGTGATCATCCGCACCTCGTCGAGGCGGCCGGCGGCACGGTAGTCGAGCAGCAGCTGCTTGATCCTGCCCAGCGGCACCGCCCCGTAGAAGGCGACATCGTTGAGGGGGTACGCCTCGAGGTAGGCGGTGCGAGCACCGGTGAGCATGAGCGCATGGTGGTGGGACTTGTGGCAGTTGCGGTCGACCATGACAACTTCGTCGGGTGAGACGACGGCCTGGTGGACGATCTTGTTCGCCGTCGACGTGCCGTTCGTGACGAAGTAGGTGCGCTTGGCACCGTAGGCCCGGGCGGCCAGCGACTGTGCCTTCTTCAACGTGTGCACCGGTGCGAGCAGGGAATCGAGCTCACCGGAGGTGGCGCTGGATTCGGCCAGCAGCAGGTTGAGCCCGTAGAAGTCGACGAAGTCGCCGATCCACTTCGACCCGACGACGGAGCCGCCGCGGGAGACTGGCAGTGCATGGAAGACACCAGCCGGACGGCGGGCGTGTTCACGGATCGCGTCGAAGAACGGAGTGTCGTAGAGGTGCTGGATGCGGCGCAGCAGGGAGAGGTGGAGTTCGAACTGGTCCTCGCGGCGGAAGACACGACGGAACCGGTGGGTCAGGGCACCTGCGAGGCTTTCGATATGGGCGCCTGCCATGAGGTAGAGGTCGAGTTCGGGGCGCAGATTCGCCAGGGTGTCGGCCAGCCGCAGCACCCGGCGCACCGAATTGAGCGGACTCATCGGCGCCGTCGGCGACTCCTTCGTCGAGGTGTGCGCGAACTCGATGGAATCGCGCAGGTCACGGCTGAGCACCTCGCGGGTGTTGTCGGTGAAACCGGGGCGGATGACGCAGGCGAGCAGGTTCGGGTTCGTCAGGGCCGCCGCCACCGCATCGTCAGCGGTGGGCACGATGACGTAGTCGTAGATGAACTGATCGGAGGCGTTGCGGAGTTTGAGCAGGTCGGTGTGCAGTTCGTCGCGGCCGCCTTCGGTGGTCTCATCGACGATGAGGACCTCGAAGCGGGGACGGGTGTCCTGGCGGTCCTTGAGTTCGGCGCGCTCATCCTCGGTGAGGTCGTCTTCACCGGTGTCGGGCACGGTGGTGCCGCGCAGCCGGTTGACCGCACGTGTGATCATGTCGTGCGCACGGTCGAATTCGCCGTTCGAGAGCAGGTCGGTGATCTCCTCGACATAGCGCTGACCGAAACCTGCCCAGTAGAGCTCGATCGTCTTCAGCGAACGCAGCGAGCGCCACACCTCGCCGTCTTCGGCGATCATCGAGAAGTCCCCGCCGCTGACGGCCAGACGTTTGATCGCGAACTTCAGGTACTCCCAAGCATCCGAACGCAGCCGCCACGTGCTCGCCGGCATTCCCGGATCCCGTTCGAGCTGCGCCCGGCGCGGCGTCGAGGGGGCTCCGACGCGACCGTGCCTGCGGCCGCCGCCCAGGTCGGTGGGCTCAAACTCCTGCGCCGTTGCCTGGTCGGAGTCGATTCCGGTCATGCGAGAGCCTCCTGGCTGTCAGTCTCAGTCCCCACCCCGGTCCGGTGTGGATTTCCTGCTCACGGGCTCAGTCGGCGGACCGTACTGATTCCGTTGTTGCACGATCATACGACCTCACAGTTTCGAATGGGCAGGGTGGTGGGCAGTTGAGACAACCACAGGAGGCGAAATGATGATAAGCATGGAGTATGGACACCTCCGCGTCTCTTTCTGCAGGTCATCTCATCGTCGAGGAACTCGAAGCACACGGAGTCACTCGCACCTATCTGGTTCCCGGCGAGTCGTACCTCGATGTCATCGACGGACTCCGCGATTCGTCGATCACCTCGATCGTCTGCCGCCAGGAGGGCGGGGCGGCCTATATGGCCGTCGCCGAGGGACGGATGACCGGGGTGCCCGGAATCGCCATGGTCACGCGTGGTCCCGGTGCGGCGAACGTCAAGGTCGGCGTCCACACCGCCTTCCAGGATGCGACCCCGCTCGTCGTCTTCGTCGGCCTCATCCCCACCGATCATCGCGGCCGCGAATCCTTCCAGGAGTTCGATCTGAACGGCTGGTTCTCCTCGACCGCGAAGAAGGTGCTCACCCTCGATGACCCCGACAAGGCCGCCGAGGTGGTCGTCGACGCCATGCACACCGCCGTGACCGGGCGGCCCGGTCCCGTCATCGTGGGCCTGCCCGAAGAGGTCCTCGTCCGCCCCAGTTCAGGGACGGTGCTTCCCCCACGTGTGCACGGCTCAGCCTCCCCCTACGCCGGGGACGTCACGGAGCTGCGGGCCCGCATCACCGCAGCCGACCGTCCTGTGCTCGTCATCGGCGGAGAGGACTGGTCGCCGTCGACCTCGCGGCGCATCGCCCAGTGGTCACGCGACCGCGGCCTCGGCGTGATCGGCACCTTCCGCGCCTATGACGGCATCGACCACGACAGTCCGAACTTCCTCGGCATCCTGGGCTACGGTGCGGCCCCCGTGGCGAAGAGAGTCCTCGCCGAGGCGGACCTGCACATCTACTTGGGCTGCGTCCGCACCGATGTGGCCACCGACGGGTTCACGAACGGCGTCGACCAGCGCACCGTCGTCATCGGCCCCGATGCCGATGCGCACGGCCATTTCGGTCGTCTCGACCAGCACATCGTCACCTCGGTGAGCCGGTTCGCCCAATCCCTGTTCACCGAGGAGGGCACCCGCACCTATTCGGTCTCCTCCGACGGGTCGATCGACGAACCGCCGCTCGGCGATGACCTGTCCGAAGCGGCCGGGGATGCTGTGCCGCTGCCGGATTGGGTCGCCGAGGCTCGGGCCGAGCTCGAGGCGTGGCGGAAACCGCAGGTGGCAGCGTCGGGGTCGGCCGCCTCGGCGGGGTTCGTCGACATGGACGAAGCATTCGTCCATGTGAAGGAGCTGCTGCCCGAGGACGCGATCATCACCTACGGGGCGGGGAACTTCTCCGGCTGGGCGACGCGGTTCCTGCCCACGCACGGGTTCCCCTCGGCGCTGGGGCCGCGCAACGGATCGATGGGATTCGGTCTGCCCGCCGCGGTCGCCGCCGCGCTCGTCCATCCGGAACGGTCGGTGTTCTGCATCGCCGGTGACGGGGATTTCCTCATGAACGGGCAGGAGATGGCCACGGCCGTCCAGTACGGCGCCGACCTCACCGTGGTGCTCAACGACAATTCGGTCTACGGCACGATCCGCGGCCATCAGGACCGCGATTACCCGGGCCGGGCCACCGCCACGGCACTGCAGAACCCGGACTTCGCGGCCATGGCCACGGCCTTCGGCGGACTCGGCATCCGCGTCGAACGCACCGAGGACTTCCGTGACGCCTTTCAGCGGGCGCTGGAACACAACGGGCTCTCGCTCGTCCACTGCATCACGGATCCGTCCGTGCGGGGCGCGCGGCTGCCGTGAACTCTCGCGGCGACGGCGGGCGAATCTGGCTAAGGTGACCGTATGAGAATCGACGCGATCTTCACCGACCTCGACGCACACACCCTTGATCCGTCGCGCCCGCGGGCGCAGAAGATCGGGGTGTGGGGCAACCGGATCATCGGCTTCGATGAGGAGCTCGACGGCATTGAGGCCGATCGGGTCGAGTCCCTGGACGGGGCGACGGTGCTGCCGGGCTTCAACGATGTGCACTGCCACACCACCTGGTTCGGTCTCACCCTGGCCTCGGTCGATGTCACGGCGTTGCCCGGCGGTCTGCCCGATGTGTATGCGGCGCTCGAGAAAGCCGCGGCGACGACTCCGTCCGGGGAGTGGATCGAAGCCACGGGATACGCCCACCGTGACTACGACGGGCAGTATCCGGACCTGGCTCGCCTCGACGAGATCACCGGGGATCGTCCCCTGTTCATGCGGCAGACGTCCGGTCATGCCGCGATCGCCAACACCGAGGCGATGCGTCGGGCCGGCATCCTGGAGCCGGGTTTCGAGGAGCCGGTCGGCGGGAAGGTCGTGCGTGACGCGGCCGGTCATCCCACGGGGCTGATCGAGGAGACCGCGCAGACTCTGGTCCAGGATCTCATCCGTCCGTATTCGCTCGACACCGTCGTCGACGCCCTCGATCTGGCGACGGCCTACTACGCGAAGGAGGGCATCACGTCCTTCGGCGAATGCGGAATCGCCTATGGCTGGATCGGGCACTCCCCCATCGAGATCAGCGGCTACCTGCGGGCTCGGGAGGAGGGCAAGCTGCGGGCGCGTGCTCAGCTCATGCCGCAGGCCGACGGGCTGCACCCGATCGCGGCGAACTCCGCCGACGGGTTCGGCATCGGTCTGGATGCGGGACTGCGCACAGGCCTCGGCGATGATCTCATCTCGATCGGGCCCGTGAAGTTCTTCATGGACGGTGCCTTGTCCGGCGAGACCGCGGCGCTGCGGGAGAACTATGCGGGCAAGGACCACCCCGGTTATCTGCAGGACGACGCGGAGGTGCTGCGTCAGCAGATCCTCGACACCTATGCCTCCGGGTGGTCGCTGGCCGTGCACGCCATCGGTGATGCCGCCGTGGATGCCGCGGTCGCCAACATCGTCGAGGCGCAGCAGCGCTATGGCCGCCGGGCGGTGCCCAACCGGATCGAGCATGCCGCATTGGTCCATGACGAGCATCTGGCGACGCTGGCCGAGCACGGAATCGTCGTCACCCCCCAGGCGGCGTTCGCCGATGGCATCGGGGACGGGATGAACGCTTCGCTCGGCCCGGACCGCCGGCACCTGATCTACCGGGCGAAGTCGTTCGTCGATGCGGGTGTGCCGATGGCCGGCAGCTCTGACCGCCCGTGCGCCGACGGGAATGTGCTGCGCGGAATCGAAGCCTTCGTCACCCGCAGGACCCGGGGCGGGGATGTCATGGGCTCGGCTGCCGAAGCCTTGAGCGTCGATGAGGCGATCGCCGCCTATACGGTCGAGGCGGCGAAGGCCTCGGGCCAGGGCGCCGACAAGGGGACGCTGAGCCGCGGCAAACTCGCCGACTTCGTCGCCTTGGAGACTCACCCAGCCAACGTCGCGGCGGACGAGATCGCACAGATCCCCGTCCGCGCGACCGTCTTGGGCGGCAACTACACCCACACCTCCCCCTAATTGCTACCTGACGGCGGCTCAACAACCTCGCGCGAGGTTGCTGAGCCGCCGTCAGGTAGTTCCTAGCGGGGGAAGTCTAAGTCGGTGAGGACCTTCTCGAAGACTCCGAGTCCGCGCTCGAGGTCCTCTTCGCTGATGTTGATCGGCGGGACCACGTGCAGCCGGTGGTAGTTGTTGAACGGGATGACACCGTGTTCCTTCAGCGCCGCCACCACCGAGGCGACCTCAGGTGAGCCGCCGCCGTAGGGCGCCAGCGGGTCCTTGGATTCCTTGTCCCAGACGAGTTCGATCGCCCAGAACGCTCCGGTGCCGCGGACCTCGCCGACGTGCTTCGAATTCTCCGCAATCTGCCGCAGACGGGGGCCGATGATCGTCTCTCCGATATGGGCGGCGTGTTCGATCATGCCCTCGTCGGCCATCGCGTTGATCGTCGCGACCGCGGCCGCGCAGGCCAGCGGGTGCCCGGAGTAGGTCAGACCGCCGGGGTAGACGCGTTCGGCGAAGGTCTCGAAGATCGCGTCATTGATGACGACTCCGCCCAGCGGCACGTATCCGGAGTTCACTCCCTTGGCGAAGGTGATGAGGTCGGGCACGATGTCGAAGTGCTCGAAGGCGAACCACTTGCCCGACCGTCCGAATCCTGCCATCACCTCGTCGGCGATGAGCACGATCCCGAACTCGTCGCACAGCGCCCGCACACCCTGCATGTACTCAGCAGAGGGCACCATGATGCCGGCGGTGCCGGGAATGGATTCGAGGATGATCGCCGCGATCGTCGCCGGTCCCTCGAGTTCGATGGTCCGGCGCAGGTGCTGCAGGGCGCGTTCGGTCTCTTCCGCCTCGGTGGCGGAGTGGAACTCCGAGCGGTAGAGGAAGGGTCCGAAGAAGTGGACGACGCCGGAATCCCCGGTCTCGTTCTCCCACCGGCGCGGGTCACCGGTGACGTTGACGGCCGTCTGGGTTCCGCCGTGGTAGGACCGGTAGCGCGAGAGCACCTTCGTTCGCCCGGTGTGCAGCCGCGCCATGCGGATGGCGTGTTCGTTCGCGTCCGCTCCGCCGTTGGTGAAGAACACGTGGTGGAGCCCGGCCGGTGTCCGTTCGGTGATGAGGCGAGCCGCTTCGGACCGGGCGGCGTTGACGGTGGCCGGGCTGATCGTGCACAGCACATCGGCTTGGTCCTTGATCGCCTGCACGACGGCCGGATGCTGGTGGCCGATGTTCGTGTTCACCAGCTGCGAGGAGAAGTCGAGGAACTCCTGCCCCTCACCGTCGATGACCGTCGATCCCTGTGCGCGGGCAACGGTCGGCGGGTCGATGAGTCGCTGTGCCGACCATGAATGGAAGACGTGCGCGCGGTCGAGCTCCCGGGCTCGGGCGGATTCGTCTTTGAGCGCTGCGAGGTCGGCCTCGCCGAGTTGGTGCACCATTGTCACCCTTTCACTGAAGTACCGGGGATGAGCGCGGAATCCGCGCCCGTGGGGTCATCGTAGAACACATTCGACTACAGTGACGAGCATGTCTTACCGGACCATCGTCAGCCCCGTCGAGGCCGAGATCGAGATCAAGAGATCCCGCTTCCTCACCCGCCTCTCCCCCGCCGCCGATGAGGCCGAGGCCAGGGCCGTCATCGCCGAGGCACGCGCCGAGCATCCGAAGGCCCGCCACCATTGTTCGGCGTTCGTCCTCGATGTGGATTCGCGCACTCAGCGCTTCAGCGATGACGGGGAACCGGCCGGCACGGCGGGCGCTCCGATCCTCGATGTCGTCACCGGCCACGATCTGACCTTCGTCGTCGCCGTCGTCACTCGGTACTTCGGCGGCACCCTGCTGGGCGCTGGAGGACTCGTGCGCGCTTACGGTCAGGCCACCTCGGCGGCGGTCGATAAGGCCCGGATCGTCACCCGTCGTGAACGCGTCCCGGTGTCAGCAGCCGTCGACTATGCCCAAGCCAACGCCCTGGAGCGGGCGGCCGGGAATCGGGGCTGGACGACGCGGGCCGAGTACGGCGGTGAGGTCGGACTCGACGTCCTGGTTCCCCTCGCCGAGGTGGCCGATGCCGTGGCGATGTACGCCGACCTCACCGCCGGTCGGGCAGAGCCCGAGGTCGGTGAGGTCGAGTGGGTGTGATCAGTCGAGCGCGGCGATCTTCGCGACCTGCGCGTTCGTGAGCATGACGAGATCCTCGGGGCGGATCTCGATCTCGAGACCGCGACGGCCCGCCGAGACGAACACGGCGGAGTGATCGAGCGCGGTGCGGTCGACGACGACCGGCACGGCATGGCGCTGCCCGAACGGCGAGACTCCCCCGACGGGGTAGCCGGTGCGGCGTTCGGTCTCGGCCACACCCGACAGCTGGGCCTTCTTCGCTCCGCGTGCGGAGGCCAGAGCCTTGAGGTCGAGCTGACCGGAGACGGGAACGAGCGCGGTCACGGGTGTGCCGTCGACCTGGATCATCAGGGTCTTGAACACCTGATCGGAGCTGACGCCGAGCTTGTCGGCGGCCTCCGAGCCGTAGCGCCGAGTGGCGGGATCGTGTTCGAAGCTGCGCAGGCTGTAGTCGATGCCTGCCAGGTTGAGCACTCGCACGGCCGGGGTCGCCGCGCTGGAAGTCTTGGATGCAACTGTCATAAGGGGGTAGTGCCTCCTGCCCGCAGGTCGGCGGGGCTCGAAGGCGCAGTGTTCACGACTTCGTGTCCCCGCGTCGATACGGACGGAATGTTGTATCGGTGCTGATAGGTACCCGCCCACAATAGGCGAAGTAGGCTCGCGGACGCCAATTCCCATGACCTCAAGTGACTCGCCGGTAGGCCCGCTGACCGGTTCTGACGGGGGGCGCTCAGCCCCAACCGAGCTCGTGGAGCCGGTCGTCGTCGAGACCATAGAAATGCGCGATCTCGTGGACGATGGTGATGACGATCTCCTCGCGCAGGTGGTCCCTGTCCTCGGCGAAGTCGATGAGGTTGTCACGATAGATGAAGATATTGTCGGGCATCTCGAACCCCGCGATCCCCCGCTCCCCGATCGGCGTGCCGTCATAGAGGCCGAGCAGGTGTCGATCACCGTTCTCCGGCCGGTCCTCGACGAACAGTGCGACATTGTCCAGCTGTTCGGTCACCCCGGCAGGCAGCAGATCCAGGGCTTCGCCGAGGATCGCGTCGAACTCCTCATCACTCAGGGCCTCCATGCCTCCCACTCTAGCGACTTCGATCCCCTCGCCGAGGCGGCCCTGCGGAGCGTCCGAAACCACCGTTTTCGGCGTGTGACCGAGGACACTCTGTTTCGTTTTGCATTCCGCGAATCGGGTGGGATAAGCTTAACGTCGTTGCCCACGGGGAATCCGAGGACAACCTGGGCCCCCATCGTCTAGAGGCCTAGGACACCGCCCTTTCACGGCGGCGACACGGGTTCGAATCCCGTTGGGGGTACGGTGTAAGATCGTAAGGTCTTCCATCACAACAGCAAGGCCCTGTGGCGCAGTTGGTTAGCGCGCCGCCCTGTCACGGCGGAGGTCGCGGGTTCGAGTCCCGTCAGGGTCGCGGAGCATAAGGCTCTTCTTCGGAAGAGCCTTTGTTTCTCTCGACATACTTATGTATGTCGGGGGCTCGGCTCTGTAGCTCAGTTGGTAGAGCGTTCGACTGAAAATCGAAAGGTCACCGGATCGACGCCGGTCGGAGCCACAACACGAAGGCCTCGCCTTCCCAGTTAAACACTGGGGAAGCGGGGCCTTTTCGCTTTTGCATTTGACACCGCTGCTGGTTTGTGCGCGTGGATGCTTCGAGTCTCTTGCTCAAACTCGTGGATGTTTTTTGGATGTTTTTGGATGCGCCTCCGGGCCGGGGCGCGACGCTTCGCAGGGCAGCAACTCCGATCCCTTCTCTACGGCCAGCGTGTTGACCCTGGCAAATTTCCCGTACCTCGCCATAGATTGCAGAGCACAACCACGAGGAGGTGAGCGAGAGTGACTGAAGTCCCAAATATATGTAAGTGTGGAGGATCGGTGAAGCTGATCCGTCCGCGAGAGCAGAGCCTAGTTGGTGAGCGCGTTTGGACGTGCGTGAAGTGCGGACGCATCTACGCCACTGTCTCTGACTGAAACCTGACTCAATCTAGATTCAACAACGGCCCCGGCTTCATTGCCGGGGCCGGGTCGGCGAAGATACACCTCATGCGCTCTTGAGGGCGGTGTAGAGCGTCTGTCGGCTAACACCGAGGCCTCGGGCGAGGTCGGCGACACTAACGCCGTCCTGCCGCATCTGAGCGGCTTCCGCGACCTGTTCATCCGTGAGCTTCTTTGGGCGGTGGGCGTATGCTCCGCGTGCTTTCGCGGCGGCGATCCCTTCGGCCTGCCTTTCCTTGATAGTTTCGCGTTCGAGTTCTGCGAACGCACCCATAACCGCGAGCATGAACTTCCCCTGGGCTGAGTTAATGTTCATTTCGGGAGTGTCGAGGAATTCGACGCTCACGCCTTTGTCGTTGAGTTCTTGGACGATAGCGAGCAGGTCTCGCGTCGAACGTGCGAGCCGGTCAATCGACTTCACACGAACAACGTCGCCTTCGCGTGCGTGATCCATCATGGCTTTGAGCTGGGGGCGGTCGCGATCTTTGGCTGAGACTTTCTCGACGTAGAGTTTGTCGTGGTCTCCGGCGGCGGCGAGCGCTTCGAGCTGCCGTGCTTCGTTCTGCTCTGCCGTCGAAACACGAACGTAGGCGAGTGTCTGGCCCTTGGTCATTTTGATTCCCTTTGTTTTGAGCGACGACCTCCTGCCGTCTGCGTCTAACTGAACTCTAGACATGGTTGGACAGTGTGTCAAGAAACCAATTTCGACTGTCGTTAGACGCTAGATTGTGAGCTTCAGCGATGAATGGCGGTTGTTTTACAGACTGAGATGGCGGCTCAAGTCGAGAAGGATTAATAGGCGAGTCTCTTCCGGTCCATATCGTGGTCGTCGAGACTACCTAGAGCGGTGACGACTCATCGCGTTGAGGATCACACGAGAGTGGACCAGTAGTCCCAGAAGCGGTTGGCGATCAAAACGATGATGAGGAGGAACCAGCCAGTCAGGATCGCTCCACGGTATTCGTGGAGCAGGTTGATCCACTTTTGTCCCTTGCTCAGTGATCTGAGGTTTCGGGTAGAGGTGTACCAAAAGATGGGGATCGTCACTGCCCACACTGCCATGCAGTAGGGACATAGTGCCCCGATGACGTAGAGGCTCTGATAGATCAACCAGTGCACGAAGATGACCGCGAACGTGACACCGATCTGAATGGTGGCCCAGTACCAGGCGGTGTATCGCCCTCCAGCGAAAAGACCTACGCCGATAGCCGCGACGATGGCGAAACCTGCGACGCCGATGATCGGGTTGGGAACACCAAATGCCGCGGCTTGCGGAGTCGCCATTACCGAGCCACAGGAGAGAACTGGGTTGGCGTTGCAGCTGGGGATATAGTCCGGATTGGCGGCCAGTGTCATCTTCTCCACCAGCAACACCACAGCCGCTATCAACCCGATGAGCCCGCCTACGACGAATAACGCTGCCAGGCCACGGGACGACGTGACCGGGGTTTCTTGTGTCTCCGTCTCGTTGCCGGTCTCAGTCTTGGAGGGCAGCATCGAAAGCTTCCTCCAGGTCAGTGACGCTTTCGGGTTGGAGCTTCTCGCCGTCGAGGAAGAACGTTGGCGTGCCGGTGACTCCGAGGGCCTGCCCGTCCTTCTGGCTCTGCTCAACGCGCTCGAGAGTGGCCGGATCATCATAGGCTGCGGTGAACTGGTCCATGTCCAGGCCGAGTTCCTTAGCGTAACCAGAGAACTTCTCGCGTTGTGATGTCTCCTGGTGGCCCCATTCGTCTACCGTTTCGAACAAACGTTGATACATCGCCTCGAACTCGCCCTGTTCAGCAGCCGCCTCGGCGGCCAGGGCTGCGTTGACGGAGTTGTTATGTAAGGGCATATGACGCACGACGAATGTGACACGGTCCCCGTATTCCTTTCGCAGGTCCTCGATGACCGGGTAAAGAGACAGGCAGCCTTCGCACTCGAAATCAAGGAACTCCACGAACACGGCTTCGCCACCCTTAGACAAGCGGGGGCTGTCATCGCGGACCAGTAAGTCGGCGGTGTCTGCACTGGTGGGTGCGGTGTCCGATTGTGGTTCGTTGCTGTCGTCATTGAACACCAGCAGACCGGCGAGGACGAGGGCGGCGACGCCGATCATTGCTAGCGAGATTTTCACGCTGCGGCTCAACGGTCGCTCACTTTCACGTAGGTCTTCGAGGATGGCATCATGCTGGCATCACTCACATCGGATGGGTGGAAAAACTGCGGTTCGTGTAAACGGATCTGCGCTCAATGACAATGACAACCGCCCTTGCAATCTCATGCACCAGTCTGGAAGCCACAATATTGAGAACAGCGATGGAGAACGGAAGGCATCATGATGCTATCCAGAACCCAAAAGACATATCCAGTCACTACCGGTCGCCCAGTCTTGGCTGGATCCAGGCTTAGGGCATCGTTCTCACGATTGTGATTGTAAATTCGACCGCGGCTGACTTCACTGTAAATGCTGATCCGCCTGCCGGAACTCTCGATGCTCAGTTGCTCGCGTTGGTGCGCACGTACAGTGCTTCGGCGATCCTGCGGTCGAGCACCTCCCAGTACGAGCGGCCGTCGAGATACTGCAGCCTGATCTCGATTGGTCATCATTTCAATTCTGGTCGTCGCGGATCATGAAGAGCGTTCCTGCAACCGCTACTATGACGATCACGATGTCAGCGATGTTGCCGATGAACCAGTTGCCGTAGGCGAGGAAGTCCGCGACGTGCCCCTGCGCGAATCCTGGTTGGCGGAAGAGTCTGTCTCCGGCGTGCGAGGCGGCGGCCCCGCCGAGCGCACCGATCCCCACCGCCCACCCGGGCCGTCGGACACGAAACGCGAAGACAAGCGCGGCAATGGCGACGGCCACGGCCACCAGAGCAAACACCCAGGTGAACCCCTCGCCGAAGGAGAACGCCGCGCCGGGATTGTAGGCGAGCTGCAAGCCCAGCAGGTCACCGACCAGCGGGATTCGCTCACCCTCGATGAGCGTGGCCTGGGCCCACGCTTTCGTTCCCTGATCGATTAGGACGACGACCAGGGCCAGCAGGAGCGACGCTGCGGTGAGCCGCCAGCGCCCCCTCTGCGGCGGCTCTACCGACGCCGGCTCAATGTCGGAGGTCGCGTCCGGGGTCATGCGAGGGCCTCGATGAGGCGGATGATGACGCCGGACTCGACCAGGATGAACAGGCCCAGTCCGATGAACACGACCGGGACGAGCCAGTGCTCGACGCGTTCGAGCGTTTCGGTGACGGCCTTGTGAGTTCCGATTAGGCGTCCGGCCGCGCACCACACGGCGACGAGTATCAGGAATACGACGATCATGATCGTGACGTCGCCGGGCGAGCTGGTGCGGAAAATGGGCGTGTAGAGCGAGATATTGTCGGCCCCGTTGGCGATCGTGATCCCGGCGACGCCCCACAGCCCGACCGCGGCGATCTTGTCATCGTCATCGCCGTTGCGGCGCAAGCCGCGCACGAGGGCCCAGATACCGATGCCGAGCGGGATCAAGCCGAGGAATCCCACCCACTCATCCGGGATGATCGTGAGACCGAGCGCAGCGACCACGCTGATCACGACGAGGGTGATGAACCCGAGGTACTGGCCCACGACGATCTGCCATGGACGAAGCTGGCCTCGGCGAGAGGCGAGGAACAGCACTGTGAGCACGACGATGTCGTCAATGTTGGTCGCAGCGAACAGTCCGATCGCTGATCCGATGGTCGTGAGCATCAGCTCTCCAATCGTGATCTGCGGGTGCGGGCAGCACGCAGACCGTTGAGGATCACGACGACCTCCGCGACCTCATGGACCAGGACGACAGTGGCGAGCCCCAGGACCCCAAACAGGGCCAGAGGGAGCAGTACGGCGATAATCAGCAGCGACAGAATGATGTTCTGATTAATGATCCGCCGACCACGGCGGGCGTGATCGAACGCACGCGGGATCAGGCGGAGGTCGTGGCCGGTGAAGGCGACGTCGGCGGACTCGATCGCTGCGTCGGAGCCGGTAGCTCCCATCGCGATGCCAATATCCGCGGCCGCGAGAGCCGGGGCGTCGTTGATGCCGTCTCCGATCATCGCGACTGACCCCACCTTCGACAGATCACCGATCGCAGCAGACTTGTCCTCGGGACGCAGCTCCGCGCGCACGTCATTGATGCCCGCCTGGCCAGCCAGCGCACCAGCGGTCCGGGCGTTGTCTCCGGTGAGCATCGTCATCCCAATGCCCTGATCCGCGAGCGTGCCGACGACCTCGGAGACTTCAGGGCGCAGCTCATCACGGACACCAACCGCCGCGTCCGGGAAGCCGTCGCGGTGGACGATCACGACGGTCATGCCTTGCTCTTCCAGGGTTGAGACCTGGCCACCGAGCTCGCCGGCGTCGAGCCAGCGGGGGCTGCCGACGGTGATACGAGCGCCGTCGACAATGCCTTCGACGCCGTATCCGGTCTGCTCGGTCACGTTCGCAGCTGCGGGCACACCGGGTGCAGATGCCGTGATCGCTGCCGCGAGGGGATGCGTGCTGTGCTGCTCCAGCGCCGCCGCCCAGGCCAGCGCCTGCGTCTCAGCAACGCCGTCCACGGTCAGGACGGCGGTGACCGCGGGCTCGTTGCGGGTCAGGGTGCCGGTCTTGTCGACGGCGACGTGCCGGATCGTGCCGAAGCGCTCGAAGACGGCACCGGACTTGATGATCACGCCGAACTTGCTCGCCGCACCGATCGCGGCGACGACCGTCAACGGCACCGAGATCGCCAACGCACATGGAGAGGCGGCGACCAGCACGACGAGCGCACGCGTGATCCACACATCCGGGTCACTCAACAGCGACCCAAGGATCGCGACCACCGCAGCGAGGATCAGAACGCCGGGCACCAGTGGACGGGCGATCCTGTCCGCGAGACGAGCACGCTCGCCCTTCTCCGTCTGTGCCTGCTCCACCAGCTCGACGATCGTGGTCAGCGAGTTATCGGTGCCCGCCGCAGTCGTCTCGACCTCCAGCGCGCCCGAGCTGTTGATCGCGCCCGCCGACACCTCATCACCCGGATCGACCTCGACCGGAATCGACTCCCCAGTGATCGCCGACGTATCCAGGCTGGAGCGCCCCGAGCGGACGATCCCATCGGTCGCGATCCGCTCGCCTGGGCGGACGAGCAAGATTTGCCCGGCAACCAGCTCCTTCGCGGGGACCTCGACGGAGACGCCGTCGCGCAACACGATCGCCGTCTCCGGCACGAGCTTCAGCAACGCCCGCAACCCGCCCCGGGCGCGGTCCATCGCCTTATCCTCCAGCGCCTCAGCGATCGAATACAGGAACGCCAGAGCCGCAGCCTCCTCGACATACCCGAGGATGACAGCGCCGATCGCACTGATCGACATCAACAGCCCGATACCGAGCTTGCCCTTGAAAAGCTTCCGGATCGCTCCCGGAGTGAACGTCGACGCGCCCAGCAACAGACCGATCCAGAACAGCACAAGCCCCAGGATCTCGAGGGCGGACCAATCGAAGATCAGCCCGGTCAGGAACGCAACGCCGGAGAACACCGGCACCATGATTCCGCGATCCTTCCACCAGGGTCTCTCTACTTCTTCGATTTCCTCTCCCGCCGTGGCAGCAGGCTCGTGCTCGCAGCCGCACGCCGCGCTCACGCGTCGGCCCCCGCTCCGCAGCACCCCGGCACTATGCACGCCGAATCCACGCACGGCGCGTGCTCATCCACGGCCAGCGTCACGTCCACCAGCGCGACGAGCGCAGCAGCGAGGTGCGGATCGGCGATCTCGTATCGCGTCTGTCGGCCCTCCGGCTCAGCGACCACGATCCCGCAATCGCGCAGGCAGGTCAGATGGTTCGACACGTTCGAACGCGTCAATTCCAACTCTCGAGAGAGCACAGCCGGGTAACTCGGAGCGTCGAGCAGCGTCATCAGAATCTTGGAGCGCGTCGGATCCGCCATAGCCCGGCCGAGCCGGTTCATGACGTCGAGGCGTGAAGCAATAGTCAGCATGTACTGAACTATACAGTGCCAGCTGACCTATGTGTAATCTAGAGTCGCATGCTTGATCACCGATACCGTGAAGCCGTTTTTGACCCACAGTGGTACACAAAGAGGCTCAACGGTAAGCGCTGCGGCGCGGAAGCGGATATGCCCAATAAGGAATGGCCATCACCCTCCTGCCTGCTCGGCGGTGAGCTTAGACAGCTGTGATCCATATCCCCGCTGGCAGGCCATGTGATTCGAGTCTGAATTCTACGAATTGTAGAATTATCTTAAGAATTCATACTGCCCAAGGAGCCAACGTGCAAAACACCTATGCGCAGCGATCGCGACTTCGATCCTTTTCCCGCCTGGCCTACGGGAGCGCTTTGCTCGCGGTCACGCTGGGTGCGATCACCGGATGCGCTCCCGCCGACAAAGGCGTCGAGGACACTTCCGGATCAAATGATCAGGGGTACGTGGCGGGCACGGGAGTGATCACGCAGATTCCCGAATCGCAACGCTCAACACCCGTGCAGCTGGCCGGAAACACGACGAACGGGGATGCCTTCGACCTACAAGAATGGCAGGGTAGCCCAGTGGTATTGAACTTGTGGTACGCAGCGTGCCCACCGTGTCGAGAAGAGGCACCAGACCTTCAGGAAAGCTACGAATCGTTTAGCGAGGAGGGAGTGGCCTTCCTGGGAATCAATGTCCGAGATGAAGCTGCTGCGGCAAACGCATTTGCTCGACAATTCGGCATCACCTACCCCTCCATGCTCGACAAAGAAGGGCGGGCAGTGGCGGCCTTGAGCGGTCTTCTTCCACCGCAGGCCGTACCGTCGACGGTGATTCTCGATTCCAAGGGCCGTCCTGCTGCTCGTGTCGTCGGGATCGTCGATCGCTCGACTCTTGATGGCCTCATCACTGACGTACTTGCCAAAGACACGTGATCGCTGTGGCAACGATCGGTGAACAGTTCTCACAGATAGCAAGCTCGGGCCCGATGCTGCTGGCAATCCCGATTGCTGTGATCGCCGGGATCATCTCGTTCCTGTCGCCATGCGTGTTACCACTGGTGCCTGGCTATCTTGGCTATGTCACTGGACTTGCCGGGAAGTCACTCGAAGATCAGAAGACATTCCGCGTGGTCATTGGTGTGTTCTTGTTCATGCTCGGCTTTTCGGCAGTCTTCGTCTCAATTGGACTCGTCTTTTCTCTCACAGGGATACTTCTCAGCGCCTGGGCGGACGTGATCAATCGCATCATGGGTGCGATCGTCATCGTGGCAGGGATCATCTTCATGGGCGGATTGAGTCTCCTCCAGCGGGAGTGGCGTATCAAGAGCCGCCCTCAGGCGGGATTGTGGGGAGCACCGCTTCTCGGCGGAACGTTCGCGTTCAGCTGGGCCCCGTGCATGGGGCCGACATTAGCGGCAGTACTTGCTTTGACGACCAGTTTCGGGCCGACAGGATCCGGTGCCTTGCTTCGCGGGACCATATTGACCCTCAGTTATTGCCTGGGTCTTGGCATTCCCTTCCTGCTTGTCTCTTTGCTACTCATCAGAGGCGGCGGTCGCATGAGGTGGGTCAAAGATCATCATGCAGCAATTACCCGTGCGGGAGGGGCCGTTCTCATCGGAATCGGAATACTGCTGATCACTGGAGTATGGACTCAATGGGTCAACGGACTGCAGGGGCTTATCGGTGGATTTTCCACCGTGGTCTGAAATGACCGTTCACTGACACATGGATTCAAGTCTGAAGAGTGAGCGCAGATATCTCTCGAAAACCTTTAATTTTATAAGACGGTCGAATCGAAGGACCGGCACCATCATGAAGGCTCGAAATTGCGGTCTTGGAATTGTCTCGACAACTCGTCTCGCAGAAAACTGTCTCAGAGTCGCGACACCTCGGGCTTTGTAAGTCATTCTGGGATACACGCGAGTTAGTGCCGCATTGTTGCCTTAGGTCGGAAGTAGGGTGGGCCCATGACGAGTCGAGTTGGGGACCTCGTTGTCAAGGCCCAAGACCCAGATCGGCTGAGCCGATTCTGGTGCGAAGCGCTCGGATACGAGGTTTCAGCCAAGGACGAAACTGGAGTCGCGATCTCCGGAGCGTCGAATGCCCCGGCGATTCTCTTCGAGCGCTCGGACGATACTTTCGCGGATGGAACTCTGCATCTCGATCTGTGTCCTACCGACCGGAGTCAAGAAGACGAGCTCGAGAGGCTCTTGTCTCTAGGTGCGAAGCCAACTGACGTAGTGCCGTCAGGTAGCTGGTACGTCCTCGCGGATCCGGAAGGCAATAAATTCTGTCTCATGGCCAGGCGCATCCCAAGGGAGCCTGAAGACTTTCACGATTGATGCGGGCTAGTCGCGCAGCGCGGGAGGGAGCTCGACATTCAATTCTTGTCGGGTAGTCCATAAAAGAATGCGGAAATCGTGAACTCAGTACCGCCACGAAGTGTTGACAGAACACCGCCAATTATCGCTGAAGCTCACACGCTAGATTTAGCGGATCGCGGTTGCCTCGCATGTGTCTAACTGAGGTGTACTTTGCTGGACTCGGAGTGCTGGTGAAATGCTGGACTTGCGCTTAATCTTGGTGCATGGTGATCGAAGTGGACGGTGAAGACGCCGCAGCGCTCAGGCAAATCTGGCAGGTGACGGACCGAATTGCAGCAGCAGTCGCCCAGCCTCGCGAGGCTGCGCCGGGGACCAGCCTGAGTGAAGATGATCAGCTAACTCAGCTTGAGGGCCTAGCGAGTGCAGTCATATGGAAGTCAATGTCACTTTGCGTAGAGGGACTGCAAGCTTTCGCTGCACTCTGGCTGGGCAGTGAAGTACTCAGCCGTTCGACAGCATTCGGCTTTGCGCACCGCCCCGCCCTCATTGGGGCATGCCAAGCGGCCTGGATCCTCGGGGCCGACGGCCGCGATGAGCGCTTGAGACGCGTTCATAGTGTTGCTTTGACAATGACGAACGACGAACTGGATAGCAAGACTGATATCGCGTCTATGCAACATATCTTTCAAGACGACCGACGAGTCCGGCAGAGCGAGCTTGACGATCTAGAGAGACGGCGGTCGGCGCTCTCTCGCCAGCTAGGCGGCAACCCCATTTCCTTAACTCGGGTGTTCCGAGAACTGGCATTGGCGCTTCCTGCACATAGATTCTTCGCTAACGACGACGCAGAACAGCTTGGAGAAACACTGAGGGCACAGTGGCGAACTCACTCGGCAGATTGCCACGGCGGCGGCTGGCAGCATCGATTTTCCGATCCGCTATCCAGCAACGATGACCCTAATAGCCTTGAAGTGCGAAGGGAGGCCGACGTCGGAATGATCATCGCGAAGACCATGACTGCCGCAATGGTCGGCCTGACCGCGCTAGAAGACTGGCAGGAGCAGGCTGGCTTTCAAGTGGAGTAGGTCATAACAACATGGGCGGGACCCCTCCCGCCCCCGGTGCAACAGTACCGGTGGTACATAGCAGAACCGGATACTCCCACTTCAGAAGTTCACAGTTCACGCAGCCAAGCCGGACACACGACTTTCTCTAAACGCTTTATACCATTGCCAAGCGTGCCAGAAAATGCCAACAACAAGTATCGCTAACGTCGAGAATACTGAATGGAAAAGTTGAGTCTCGATCACCAAATCGATTCGAGTTCCGCTATATAGGGGCACAATTGTCGCCGCATATATGACCGTCAGGATCAGCGCGGCAAGACTAGCCGCAGTCAACCAGAGCATTGACTTCCATATGCCTTCGACTGCGGTCTTTCGAGCAACGAGAAAGGCAAGCCCGGTGAGGGCGAGACAAGCGGCCACTATGTATATGAAACCGAACCACGCCATAATTGGCGCCCACGGAGCGAACACCAGCGCCGCAACTACCACGCTCACCGCGTAGGCAACCAATAGAATTAAATACTTGGCGCGTAAGAAACTCCAAAGATTTCGCCTTCGGTCATTAACTTGACGGTGATTACTATTACCGTCCATAAGCGCAGATGTCCTCTCGCTATTCTCTACTCGTTGTAGTGCTCTCGGCTACGCTACCTGCCGTAAAGGCCAACCACAAGTGTCCTTACCCTTCAGTCGATTCGTGTGGGACTTCATCGCGGAGGCCGACAACCGGGTGGAGGCCGTTGGCTCTGCACGGATCCCTGAGAAGCCCACCGACCGCATGAGGATTTCAGCAGGACGAGACCACTGCCATCAGGGCAAGAGGCGCATCCGTGCTCGTCCAGATTTGAGAAGCTGGGCGAGAGTAAAGGTGGGTGGACCGGATGTTCCGGTCCGATCCCGGCGAAGGATCGAGTGAACTGGGATACCTGCCGTGAACTCGGAGAATTCGACGGCCCGCTCCGGGTCGGATGGGATTCGTGGCTCGTGGGCGATGCGCCACTTCGTCACGGTCCGTTGCCATGCCCACTTCCACGCCTTCGATTCAATGCCCTTGTTGGTAACCGGCCCTATGGGTCGGAGGTGCGCAGGGTTGACGCACGTACCGCGTCCGCATAGGTGATGCAGTTCGAGCCCACCCTTGTGGGGACCGAAGAATCGGACGTACAGGAACCGAGCAACGTACCACCGAAGGCCGTCACACCAAACCTGCGGTCGGTCGGTACCGTGATCGCGATTGTCTGCCCCGACGTATTCCCAGCAGCCATTTCCGAGGTCGATGATTGCTTGCCTGAGGTACGCCAGTGCCGAGGCAGTCCCTTTTGAGTTGTCGGTAAGATACCGGTCCTCGTGGGACCGGCAGTAACTCTTGTCCCGATTCTTCCCAAGCCTGACTGTGCCTGAGCACCCGGGGACATCGCAGATATTCTTGGATCGGCGATCGTGCCGAGATTTGCAGGTCGAGCACACGCGGAGTTCGCCGACGCGGTACCGACGACCAGCCTCTCGTTGGCATTCGTCGCACGGCTGCGACTGCTTGGCGGTCCCAGCTGGGCGACCTCGCCTTCTAGATGGCGATGATGCGGTCATTTAATTCGGCGCCCCTTTCATGGATCCTCGCTTGCCTAGATTCCAGGCGGGGAAACGCCCCTTCGCAGGACCATTCCCCTGGCCTCGTATATCTATTAATAGCGCCCTTCTTCGTCTCGTTGTTAATTGTCGGCTCATGGAGCCCGAGCGGAATGAGCTATCACTTCATACCGCAACTTCATCCGGGGTAGGCGATAAAGGTCTCGCCTGAGCTAGGTCCACGGGATGCTTGGAACTTGCCTCGCAGGAATTGTGCGCTCCCAACGCCTGACCTTTCGATTGCTAGGATGTTCGCATGGCATATGTGGACCTGCGCAAGATTGGCCGCGCACCGAGGAGCGGCAAAGTTCATGAGATCAACTACCGCGACTCCTCCGGGAGGCGCCGGTATGAACGCTTCCCGACTAAGCGGGAAGCTCTTGAGTTTGAAGCCAAGATCAAGCTGAACCTCGGCGGCGTGCGGGCCAGTAAGAGGTCCGAGCGGACAATAGTCAATGATGCCTTCGAGAAGTGGATGAAGTACCTTTCGATCCATGGCGGGAGATCTAACGACGGGATCTCCCCGTCAACGAGGTCAGGCTATGAGTCGATCCACGCTCAGTGGATCGCGTCGACGCTCGGCGAGATTCCGTTAGCGAAGCTCGACCGGGAGACGGTGGACGACTGGCGGATGACAATGGTTTCGGCCAACGGCATGGAGCCGTCGCCGCGTCAGCGCGGCGCGGCGGACGCCCAGCTCGCCCGTCTCCTCGCGTGGTGTCAGGACCAGGAATACATCTCTGATAATCCGGCCAAGACTCGATCCGGGGCGCCGGCCCCGCGTGCGAAGGTTCGGAAGAAGAAGCAGCACATCTACCTCGACAATCGGCAGGTGTGGCGTCTCGCAGCGCACGCGCCGGACGAGACTACCCGCAACATCATACTGACAATGGCAACTACCGGACTTCGCTTTGGAGAGGTCGCGGCATTGACTGCCGGTGATCTCGACCCCGACACCGGAGAGATACGTGTCCACCGCGCCTACGCAATGGATCGCGGCAAGCTTTATATCGCCCGAACGAAGTCTCATGAGGAGCGGACCGTCATGGTCGCCGGCAACGTCCTGACTCTCCTCGCTGATCGAGCGTCAGCATTGATGCCCGATGATCTCCTCTTTACGACGCTGACAGGGCGCCCGATCAACAGGGATAACTGGGCGGATCGCAAGTTTGGGAAGGCGGCGAAGGCGGCTTCGACTGCCGTTGCCAGGCTCCAGGGGAATCTTGGTGTGAAGGAGCACAAGGGTCCGCGCGCGTGGTTTGGGCCAAAGACTGCCGCTGCAGTCGAGCGGGCGCAGAAGATTTCGAGCTTCGGTGTTGCTGGGATCGGTGAGCAGCAGTTCGATGCCGCGCTCTCCGTTCTGGGTGAGACCGTGAAGATCGTTGACCTTCGGGAGGGTGACATCGACTTCCCGACGCCGACCCCGCATGACATGCGCCATACGGCGGCGTCTGTTGCGATCCGTTCTGGGGCATCGGTGAAGGCGGTCCAAGCCATGCTGGGGCACTCCTCAGCGAAGGTCACCCTCGATACCTACGCGGGTCTGTTCCCGAGCGAACAGGCAGCGGTCGCCACGGCGATGGCGAACGCCCTCTCAATGCCCGAGTGACAAGAGGCGCACATCCCATTCTTTTAGCAATGGATGTTTTTTGGATGTTTTGCGTTACTCATCCCTTCGACTACCTACGAATACATCTAAACTGAAAATCGAAAGGTCACCGGATCGACGCCGGTCGGAGCCACTACACGGAAGCCCCGCTTCCCAGTCCTGGACTGGGAAGCGGGGCTTCTTCGCATCTGCGGGCACCTCTTGAAATCCGAATCAACTGGAGTAGGTTGAAAGTGAGTTCGATGACCCGCCCACGTCGTGGTGGTGCAGGGTGAAAGGAGAGCACGATGACGAACAATCCGACGATTCAGGAACTCAGCCACGAGGACAGGTCTTTCCCACCCCCAGCGGACTTCGCCGCCGCAGCCAATGCCCAAGCTGTCGAATACGAGAAGGCGGCCGCCGACCGCATCGGCTATTGGGAGGAACAGGCACAGCGCATCAGCTGGGAGACTCCCTTCGACACGGTCCTCGACTGGTCGGACAGGCCCTTTGCGAAGTGGTTCGTGGGCGGACGGCTCAATGCCGCATACAACTGCGTCGATCGCCATGTCGAGAACGGCCTCGGCGATCGCGTGGCCTACTACTTCGAAGGCGAATCCGGAGACACCCGCACCATCACGTACTCCGATCTTCTGCGCGAGGTCTCGAAGGCCGCGAATGCGCTCACCGAACTCGGAGTCAAGACCGGCGACCGCGTCGCGATCTACATGCCGATGATCCCGGAGACGGTGTTCGCCATGCTCGCCTGCGCCCGCCTCGGCGCCCCGCACACCGTCATCTTCGGCGGCTTCTCCGCCTCGGCGATCGCCGACCGCGTCAAGGACTGCGGAGTCGAGTTCATCATCACCGCCGACGGCGGCTATCGCAAGGGCAAGCCCTCGGCCCTCAAATCCGTCGTCGACGAGGCGATGGAGGACTGCCCCGAGGTGCGCAACGTCCTCGTCGTCCGCCGCACCGGCCAGGACGTGGACTGGAATGACGACCGTGATCTGTGGTGGCACGAGGTCGTCGATCGACAGCCGGAGATCCACACTCCGGAGGCCTTCGATTCCGAGCATCCGCTCTACATCATGTACTCCTCGGGCACGACCGGAAAGCCCAAGGGCATCATGCACACCACGGGCGGCTACCTCGTCGGGACCTCCTTCACCCACTGGGCGGTCTTCGACATCAAACCGGACAAGGACGTCTTTTGGACGGCCGCGGACATCGGCTGGGTGACCGGCCATTCGTACATCGTCTACGGTCCCCTGGCCAATGGGGCCACCTCGGTGCTCTATGAGGGAACACCGGACACCCCGCACCGAGGCCGGTGGTGGGAGATCGTGCAGAAGTACAAGGTCTCCATCCTCTACTGCGCACCCACGGCCATCCGGTCGTTCATGAAATGGGGCCGCGACATCCCCGCTCAGTACGACCTGTCCAGCCTGCGCCTGCTCGGCAGCGTCGGCGAACCGATCAACCCCGAAGCATGGATGTGGTACCGCGAGCACAT
The DNA here is from genome assembly GCF_011617465.1 of Brevibacterium pigmentatum. Classification (NCBI taxonomy): domain Bacteria; kingdom Bacillati; phylum Actinomycetota; class Actinomycetes; order Micrococcales; family Brevibacteriaceae; genus Brevibacterium; species Brevibacterium pigmentatum. The sequence continues at coordinate 758,444 of NZ_CP050153.1, read as the reverse complement.
CGGCGGCAACCGCTGCCCCGTCGTCGACACCTGGTGGCAGACGGAGAACGGCAGCATCCTCATCAGCCCCCTGCCGGGCGTGACCGAGACGAAGCCGGGCTCGGCGATGCGCCCGCTGCCCGGGATCGTCGCCGACGTCTTCGACGACGAGGGCAATTCGGTCGAACCCGGAAACGGCGGATACCTCGTCGTCAAGGAACCATGGCCGTCGATGTTGCGCACCCTGTGGGGCGATGAGGAGCGGTTCAAGAAGACCTACTGGTCGCAGTACCCGGAGGTGTACTTCGCCGGGGACGGTGCGAAGATCGACCGCGACGGCGATTTCTGGGTCCTCGGCCGTGTCGACGACGTCCTCAACGTCTCCGGGCACCGGATGTCGACCGCGGAGATCGAATCCGCCCTCGTCGCTCATCCGAAGGTCGCCGAGGCGGCCGTGGTCGGCGCGAAAGACGAGATGACCGGCCAGGCGATCGAGGCATTCGTCATCCTGAGGGAGAGTGCAGACGACGGCGGGGACGATGTCGTGAACGATCTGCGGTCTCATGTGCGCTCCTCGATCGGTCCGATCGCGACTCCGCGCTCGATCATGATCGTGCCCGATCTGCCGAAGACCCGGTCGGGCAAGATCATGCGGCGGCTGCTCAAGGACGTGGCCGAGAACCGCGAGGTCGGCGATGTCACGACTCTCGCGGACTCCTCGGTGATGGACCTCATCCAGAAGGGCATGAAGGAGAGCTGATCCCCCGGCCGACGGGCGATTTTCGAACCCGCCCTTGCGTGACCCACGACACACTGATGTACTGTTGAGTAACATCTCGTGGGACCCGCAAGGGCGGGTTCTGTACGAGACAGACCGCACTGAAGCCTAACTGCAAGGACGCATAGACATGACGCGTGGAACGAAGATCGCCGGAAGCCGCATCCTCATCACGGGAGCCGGCAGCGGAATCGGACGGCTCATGGCCCTCGAAGCCGCTGACCGCGGAGCCGCCGAAGTCATCATCTGGGACCTCTCGGCCGAGACCGGCGAGGCTGTCCGTCAGGAGATCGAAGCCAAGGGAGTTCGCGCCCGCACCTTCTCCGTCAATGTCGGAGATTCCGCCCAGGTCGCCTCCACCGCGCAGGACGTCGGCGACATCGACATCCTCGTCAACTGCGCCGGCGTCGTCACCGGAAAAAAGCTCCTCGACGCCGACGAGGCCGCGATCCGACGTACCTTCGACGTCAACACCATGGCCCTGTACTGGACGACGAAGGCGTTCCTGCCCGGCATCCGGGAACGCAACCACGGTTCGATCGTCAATATCGCCAGCGCAGCGGGTCTGACCGGTGTGGCCAAGCAGACCGACTACTCGGCGAGCAAGTGGGCCGCCGTCGGCTTCACCGAATCCCTGCGGGGCGAGCTGCGCGCAGAAGGCAGCCGAGTCAACACCCTCGTCGTCTGCCCGTTCTACATCAACACGGGGATGTTCGCCGGCGTCCAGACGAAGTTCCCCCGCCTGCTGCCGATCCTCGAAGAGAACAACGTGTCCACTCAGGTCATCGACTCGATCGAATCCGGTCGTGAGCAGCTGGTCATGCCCTCACTCGTGCGCCTGGTTCCGGGTGTCCGCCTCCTGCCGACCCGCGCGTTCGACGCAGTGATGGACTTCCTCGGCGTCAACCAGACCATGGACCACTTCACCGGCCGAACCGGCGGCGACAGCCCCCGCAGCCGTCGTGCGGCACGCAGGCGCCAGCCGGCAGGAGTCTGACTCAGGCTCTGGTGTCCCTGCCTCTCCCGCGTTCCGGGTCCACAATGGAATCAGGGAACCACGGGAAGGAGTTGGCATGGCGATGACCGATCTCGTCCTCGAAGGCGGAGGGGCGAAGCTGCCGGGCCTGGTCGGCGCGGTCGAGTCCCTCGCCGACGCAGGCTACGACTTCCACCGGATCGCCGGCACCTCGGCCGGAGCCATCGTCGGTGCGCTGACCGCGGCGGGGATCGCCCCGCAGACGCTTGAGCAGAAGGTCCTCGAACAGGATTTCACCGAGTTCGAGGACCTTCCTCCTGTCTTCCACCTCGTCCCCTGGCTGGGGCGAGTACAGGGACTGCTGCTGCACAAGGGAATGTATGTGGGAGAGGCGCTCCATGACTTCCTCGCCTCGGCATTGGCCGATCAGGGGGTGCGCACGTGGGGTGACCTCAAACTCGACGATCCGGGCAGCGCGATCCCACCTGAGCGGTCATATCGGCTCGTCGTCATCGTCTCCGATGTCTCCCGCGGCCGCATGCTCCGCCTGCCCTGGGACTACGAAGAGGCCCTCGGTGTCGATGCGGACAGCCAGTCCGTCGCCGAGGCGGTGTGCGCCTCAGCGGCCAGTCCGTTCTTCTTCCGTCCGCGAGCCCTGCCTGCCCGGCCGGACATCGCCGGTGGAGACTCCGTGCTCGGCGCCGACGGCGGACTGCTCTCGAACTTCCCCGTCGACGTCTTCGACCGCAAAGACGCAAAGCCTGCACGGTGGCCGACCTTCGGTGTCATGCTCTCCGCCCGGCAGACAGCGGCCGCCGAATGGCGGCCCAACGCGACAACCTTCCAGTACGCGAAGTCCCTGGTGTCGACGATGCTCAATGCGCACGACCGGCGACACATCGATGACCCCTCGGTGACCGAGCGGACGGTGTTCGTCGACACGACCGGCCATAGCAGCACGGACTTCGCTCTCACTGACGATGACAAGCTCGACCTCATCTCGTCGGGCCGAATGGCCGGAGAGAAGTTTCTGGCCCAGTGGGACTGGCAGGAGTGGACGGACCGTTTTGACCCGAAATGATCCTGACCCCCCATGGCCTGCGACCGAACGACGTGTCAGAATGAGGGTCCGACCCTGATTGCGAGTGAAGGAGAGATCATGAGCGAGTTCGACGCGGATGCAGCAGACCGGCTGGAAGACGACCCCATCCTCGATGATCCCGAGCTCGACGAACCGACGGCCGATGAGTTGGATGATCCCGAACTCAGCGCCGCCGAGGCCGAGGCCGACCAGGTCGACGCCGACTCCGACATCGATTCAGACATCGATGACGAACCCGGCGAAGCCCCCGTCGAACCCGGTGCGGAGGGGCCCGAAGGGACCGGCATCGAAGGCGCCGACGATGTGCTCGTCGACGACGCCGGCTGGGAAGACGAGAACGAGGCCCCCGACCTCTCGGACGAGTTCAACACCGATCAGTCGCCCGCAGCGGAACAGGGAAACCGCGTCGGCGACGAGATGGTCTCCGACGGCGATGACGACTTCGAGGTCGCCGAGCTCGACGGGGATGACCTCGATGTCGATGCCCTGGCCGATGACGGGACCGAGCAGGTCTCGGTCATCGACGGCATGCCCGAAGTCATCGATGACTCATATCAGGAGGACTGAGCTCCACCCCCTCCGTCCGTGGCAGGCTCCCATGTGTGAGGACTGAAGGGGAACGGAGTCTCCCATGCCACCCGGATCCCCGCGTCGTCAATCGACGTCCACCGCGAGCACGAACTTCGAACTCCCCCACGTCGGCACAGGTCGCCCCGTCCATCGCCTCGGTGTCATCGCCACGGTCGCCACCTTCGGCGGTCTGCTCTTCGGCTATGACACCGGAGTCGTCAACGGAGCCCTCGAGCCTCTGAGCGAGGACTTCGGCCTGACCGCGCTGAGCGAAGGCCTCGTCGTCGCCTCCCTCATGGTCGGTGCTGCCTTCGGCGCCGTGTTCGGCGGCCGCGTCGCCGACGCCTGGGGCAGGCGCAAGACGATCCTGGCCCTGGCCGGAGTCTTCATCCTCGGCACTCTCGGCTGTGTGCTCGCGCCCGCTGCCGCGTTCCTCATCGGCGCCCGCTTCGTCCTCGGACTCGCCGTCGGCGGCGCCTCCGCGACAGTGCCGGTCTACCTCGGTGAGATTGCTCCGTCGGAGAAGCGCGGCAGCTACGTCACCCGCAACGAGGTGATGATCGTCGGCGGACAGCTCGCCGCCTTCATCATCAACGCCGCGATCTTCAACTTCTTCGGACACATCGACTCGATCTGGCGCTGGATGCTGCTCGTGGCCCTGGCACCTGCGATCGCCCTCCTCGTGGGCATGATCTTCCAGCCCGAGAGCCCGCGCTGGCTGATCTCGCAGGGACGCGCCGAGGAAGCACTGGCCGTGCTCAAGCAGGTCCGCTCCCCCGAACGCGCCGAGGCCGAGATCGCCGAGGTCACCCACCTCGCCGCCGAGGATGCGAAGGAAGCCACAGGCGGACTCTCCGACCTCGGCACTCGGTGGGTGCTGCGTCTGGTCCTCATCGGCGCCGGACTCGGCTTCTTCCAGCAGCTGACCGGAATCAACTCGGTCATGTACTACGGCACTCAGCTGCTCACGAGCGCGGGCCTGGATTCCGGTGTCGCAATCATCGGCAACATCGCCAACGGCGTCTTCTCGCTGGCCGGCATCACCTTGGGCATGTACCTGCTCAACAAGCAGCCGCGCCGGGTCATGTTCCTCACCGGCTACGCCCTCATCGCAGTCTTCCACACACTCATTGCGCTGACCGCGGTCATCGTTCCGCCCGGACCGGCACAGGCCTGGACGGTGCTCGCCTTCCTCGTCCTCTTCGTCTTCTCCATGCAGGGAACGGTCGGCCCGCTGACGTGGCTGATGCTCTCCGAGATCTTCCCGATGAAGATCCGGAGCTTCGCGATGGGCATCTGCGTGTTCGTGCTGTGGATCATGAACGCTATCGTCGCGCAGTTCTTCCCGCCGCTCATCGAGGCCATGGGCATGACGGCGACCTTCGGCATGTTCGCCGGCATCGCCGTGATCGCCTTCGTCTTCCTGGCGCTGATGCTGCCGGAGACGAAGGACAAGGACCTCGCGGAGTTCGAACGCGAGTTCAAAGCCGAGTACGGACGCAGATAAGGAGCCTCCATGTCAGTCGCCGTCGCCGTCACCGACAGTCCCGAAGGCCGTCAGGCACTCGAATCGGCCATCGCCGAGGCGCAGAACCTCGGCACCGGGCTGCTGCTCATCAACCTCACCCTCCACGATTTCGTCGCCGACGAGATCCCCTCCGGGCTTGAGGTCACCGTCATCAACCGGTCCGGGCGCGGGGATCGCGACCCGGTCACCGCCGTCATCGACGAACTGGACGATCACCCGGAAGTCGACCGGCTCGTCCTCGGTGTCCGTGCCCGGTCGCGCGTTGGCAAGGTGATCCTCGGGTCGGTCGCGCAGCGCCTCATCCTGCGCTCCCCCGTCCCCGTGCTCACCGTCCGGCAGGACGGACGCTGACTCAGCCCAGTTCGGTGAACGCCCGGTACGACAGCACGTTCGCCGTCTGCGCAGGGCGGTCGCCGGCGAGGATCTGCAGTGAACTCAGCGCCTCCGACATCGCCGCGCGATAGAGCAGCGATCCGGTGCTGATCCGGGCCACTCCCGCCTCGGCGAGGCTGGACCGCGAATACCGCGCGCTGGCCAGCACATTCACCGGAACCCGGCTGCGTGCGGTGATCGTCTCGATCGTCTCGAGGTCGAGGTTGCCGGGGACGAAGATCCCGTCGGCACCCGCATCGGCATAGGCGTCGATGCGGCTGGTGACCTCGCCGAGGTTGTCCTGGCCGATCCAGAACGTGTCGATCCGCGCATTGACGAACAATGCGGGGAACGCCTCCTTGATCGCCGTCACCTTCGCTGCCAGCGCCGAGGCGTCGCTCATCCGGCCCTGTCGCGAGTCCTGGATGTTGATGCCGTCGACGATGAGCCCGGCCGCGGGGTCGGCGGCGAATGTCTCATGCACGGAGTCGACGACGGATCCGGGGCCGTCTCCATAGCCGTCTTCGAAGTCGCAGGTCAGCGGCAGGTCCGGCAGCGTCCGGCGCAGGGCTGCGGCGAGACTCGCGGTTGCGGTGAGGGTTTCCCGATCCTCATCGGCGGCGCCGATGGCCGCGGCGACGCCCAGACTCGTGGAGCCGACGGCCGGGTGCCCCGCCTCGGCGAAGAGCCGTGCACTGGCCACGTCCCAGGCGCAGGGCAGGATGAACGGGTCGCCGGGGACGTGCAGTTCGCGGAAGGCTTTCGCGGTGCCGGTGAGTGCAGTCATCGTCGGTCTCCTTTGGTCGATGGCGGATTGTTCGCTGGCGGTCAGAGATGATCTCGCTGTGCGCTGAGCACCCAGTCGAGGCGGTCGCGTCCGTCCGCAGTGATCGTCAGGGCTCGCGAGTGCGGGCGTCGCAGAATCCACCCGCGGTCGAAGAAGGTGCGGCAGATGTCATCGCCGAGGCGACCGCCGAGGTGGGAGCGGCGCTCCGTCCAATCGAGGCACCGGCGCACAAGGGGTCGCGACGAGGTCGTCGGTCGTCCGACATCGAGTCCGAATGCCTCGGCGAGCCCGGCCCTCCCGGATTCGCTGATGGTGAGTGACGGATCGATCCATTCTCGCTGCATCAGTGCGGAGAAGAGCTGAGTTCCGAACCGGCCCGCGATGTGTCGGTAGCAGGTGCGGGCTTCGATGAGCTGACGGTCACGGGTCTTCGCAGCCAACGTCGGTGCTGCGGTCATCGATCCGCCGGCCAGAGCTCCGGTGTGCTCCAACCAGTCGGCTGCGTCGGTCGAGGCGATCTGGACATAGCGGTGTCGCCCCTCCCGTCGCTCGGCGAGAATATCGTGGTCGATGAGGACGTTGACGTGTTCGGACAGTGACGACATCGGAATCGACAGGGCACGGGAGAGCTCGGTGAGCGTCCAGGCACGACCGTCGAGGAGGCTGGCACAGATCATCACGCGCCTCGGGTCGGCGATGGCCGACGCCAGAGCGGCGATGGTCGGTGCGGACTCCGGGAATCTCCTCGTCATGCCACCATCGTATGGCTGTGTTGTTTCGGTGCTGCCCGAAATGTCGCGGCTGCGCGCTGTCGGGGCGAGCCCGGCACCGCCTCGGCGATGGCCTAGGCTTGACTGCGGGAGTTTCCGTCCGAGGTGAGGGGGCATGCGTGGCCGATACGACAGAGGGCACCGAGGCGGCCGACCGACTCGAATCCGCACTCACCGGCAGGATCGATCCCGGTACTCTCGACGAGATCGCCGGTCTCGCCCGGCAGGTCCCGCGCGCCGAGATCGCTCGCCTCGTCCATACCTCGACCCCGCTGCAGTCGGCGATGCTCTTCCGCGTGCTGACGAAGGAGGAGGCGCTCGACGTCTTCGAGGACCTGCCTCCGGCCTACCAGGCCGAACTCATCGGCAATCTCCGCGAACCCGAGGTCGCCGATATCGTCGAGGGCCTCGACCCCGATGATCGCGCCGAACTGTTCGGCGAACTGCCCGCGAGCGTAGCCAGCCGCCTGATGAAGGGGTTGACCCCGGACGAACGAGAGATGACCTCGGCGGTGCTGGGCTACCCGAAGTCCGCGATCGGTCGGTACATGTCTCCGGAGGTGCTCGGCATCCACGAGGATTGGACGGCGGCCCAGGCGATGGAGGTCGTCCGCGCCCGCATCGACGGACCCGAGACCGTCTACCTGCTGCCCGTCGTCGGTCCCGGCAGGGTGCTGCGGGGAGTGGTGTCGCTGCGCAACCTGCTGGCCGCCGATGAGGACACGATCATCGAAGACATGGTGCGTGATTCGCTGAGCACCCATGCGCTGACCGACCGTGAGGTGGCCTCGCGTGAGTTCCTCTCCCACCGGCTCATTGCGATGCCGGTGACCGATGAGGAGGAACGGCTCGTCGGCATCCTCACCATGGATGACGTCCTCGACATCGTCGACGAGGAGGACGCGGAGGACCTCGCCCGCGGTTCCGGTACGGAGCCGCTGGATCGCTCCTACCTGTCCTCGACCATCATCCGGCTGGTCAAGAGCCGCATCGTGTGGCTGCTCGTCCTCGCCGTGTCCGCGATCCTCACCGTCCAAGTCCTCGAAGTCTATGAGAACCGTCTCGATCAGGTCGTCGTCCTCGCCCTCTTCATTCCGCTGCTCACCGGCACGGGCGGCAACACCGGCAACCAAGCGGCCACGACCGTCACCCGTGCCCTGGCCGTCGGTGAGGTACGGGTCCGCGATCTCGGGCGCGTGATCTGGAGAGAGCTGCGGGTGGGCGCGGTGCTCGGTACCGTGCTCGGCACATTGGGCTTCATCATCGCTGGGCTCGTCTATGGTTGGGCGATCGGACTGGTCATCGGCCTGACCCTGCTGTCGGTGTGCATGATGGCCGCGACGGTGGGCGGTCTGATGCCGATCATCGCGAAGAAGGTCGGGGCGGATCCGGCGGTGTTCTCCAACCCGTTCATCTCGACATTCTGCGATGCCACGGGCCTCATCATCTACTTCACGATCGCCACGACGGTGCTCGGCCTGAGCTGATCGGGTTCGGGCTGCCTCAGCCCGACCATGCCTCCCACAACTCGGCGTACCGTCCGCCGGCGGCGACGAGTTCGGCATGAGTGCCTTCCTCGACGACGCGTCCGTGCTCCATGACGAGGATCCGGTCGGCCTTCTCCGCCTGACTGAGCCGGTGCGCGACGATGAGCGCGCCACGGCCGGCAAGGGCCGCCTCGGCGGAGGATTCGAGGACATGGGCTCCAGCCGATCCCGCCTCGGCGGTGGCTTCGTCGAGGATCGCGAAGTCCGGGTCGGCCAGCACCAGGCGGGCGAGCGCGATCGTCTGTTCCTGGACCGCGGACAGGCGGACCCCGCCCTCCCCGATCTGCGTGTCGAGGCCGTTCGGCAGGGCTGTCACCCACCCGGCGCCGACCACGTCCAGAGCCTGCCGCACATCGTCGTCGCTCGCGTCCGGACGCGGCAGGCTGATGTTGTCACGCAGGCTGCCGGAGAAGGTATGCACCTCCTGCGCGACCATGGCGATATGCCGGCGCAGCGCGGATTCGTCCATCGATCCCACGTCCACCCCGTTCGCCGAGGTGGCCCCGCCATCCGTGAGACGTGCCCGTCCGCGACCGGGGGCTGACAGTCCCGCGGCGATCTTCGCCAGCGTCGTCTTCCCGGCACCGGTGGTGCCGACGACGGCGATGTGCTCACCCGGCGCGATGCTCAGGTTCACCCCGCGCAGCACATGATTGTCCGTGTCCGGGTCCGTGTCGTAGGAGAACCACAGGTCCTCGAGCACGAGCCGCGGGGCGGCGGGCGCGGCCTGGGTCGAGCACTTCGACGCGGTTCGGGCTTCGTCGCTGACTCCGACCATGCGGGTCAGGGAGGCGCCGGCCGATTGGACCTGGTCGAAGAGTCCGACGAGGGCGCCGATGGGGTTGAAGAGGCGGTGGAAGACCAGGGCCGCTGTGGTCACGGCTCCGGCGGTGGACTCGCCGAACCAGACGAGGACGAAGCCGGCGATGAGGAGCAGTGAGAGGACGACCGCCTCGGCGCGGTTGTTGCGGCCGAAGGCCCGGGTGACGAATCGGAAGACGTCGATCGACAGGTTGCGGGCATGCGCGGAGGCGGAGTCGATGCGTCGCATCTCCCCTGCCTCGGCACGATAGGCGCGCAGGGTCGCACCTCCGGTGAGTCCGCCGAGCAGGCGCCCGGCACGCCTGCCGAAAGCCGCGCGTTCCTCTTTGTAGATGGGTTCTGATCTGGGCAGATACCAGCGCAGGGTGAGCCAGTACATCGGCACTGCGACGAGCCCGGTGAGGCCGAGACGCCAGTCGATGGCGGCCAGGCCGAATGCGGAGACCACCACGACGAGGAGGGATTCGACGACGAGCGGCAGCACTTGGCCGGCGGCCTCGCCGATCTTTCGCGAGTCGTCAGCGACGCGGGAGACGAGGTCGCCGGTGCCGGTGCGTTCGATCCGCTGTGACTCGAGCGTCAGGGCGGAGTCGACGACCTCGGTGCGCAGTTCGGCGACGACGGGCATCGCGATGCGCGCGAGTGCCCAGGCGCCGATCCATGTGCCGGCGGCCATGACGATGCCGGCGATCGCGACGGCGATGGCACACGTCCACACGAGTTCTGGGCCGGCTCCGGCGGGGAGTTCGTCGACGAGACGGCCGATCGCCCACGGCCCGACGAGACCGGCACCGGCATTGGCCAGTCCTGCGACGACGAGGAGGACGATCCAGCCGGCTCGGCGGCGCAGCAGCGGGGCCAGGTGGGCGAAGGAGCGACGCCGCGAGGCGATCGTCAGGGTGGTGTTCATCGGTGCCGTCATCGGGTCACCGCATCTCGGTAGGCTTCCGCGCTGTCGGTGTCTGTCTCGAGGAGGTCGGCATGACGGCCCACGAGCAGGCAGCCGGACGTCGGGCGATAGACGACGGTATCCGCGGCGGCGAGGAAGGCTGGCGAGGAGGTGAGGATGATCGTGGCCTGTTCTCGTGTCCGGCGGCGCAGTCGGCAGAGTCCCTGGGCGATCCTCGCTTCGGTGACGGCGTCGACGGCGGTCGTGGGTTCGACGAGGACGAGGATCTCGGGATCGGCGTGGAGCGCACGAGCCAATGCGACGCGCTGCCGCTGACCGCCGGAGAGGTTCCCGCCGAGTTCCTGGATCCGGTAGTCGAGACCGCCGTCGACGAGGTCGAGCAGCTCGTCGACTCCCGAGGCGGTGAGCACCTCCGCCGAGATCGGCGGGTGTTCGGCTACGTCTGTGCGGTCGTCGGTGTCTGCGCTGTCGTCGGCGACGACCATCGTGATGTTCGATCCGATGGTGCCTTCGAACAGGTCGACGTCGTGGGGTGCGACGAGCATCCGGGCGGGGCCGAGACTCCGGGCATGGGAGGTCAGCTCAGCCAGCAGCACGGCAGCGTCCTCCGCGTCGTCGGAGACGATGCAGGTCAGCGAACCGCCAGCGGTGGTGAGTTCCCGGGACTCGGCGGTCGGCGGCCATCCGGTGATGGTGATTCCGGATTCGGTGGTGGTCACGCTCGGGCGGATATCGGCGGCATCACGGGTGGTGGGGGCCGCCTCGGCGAGGGCGTCTGTCGTATCGGTGCTGGCCGCAGCATCGAGGCTGGTGAGCAAGCGAGCGATCCGTTCGGCGGCGCCATGGGATTGGGCGAAGAGGCCGACGATCTCGGCGAGTGCGCGCATGGGCTCGGTGAGGAACGCGGTCATGCCGAGGATGCCGATGAGGGCGCCGACGCTCATCTGGCCGTCGATGAGGCGCAGGCCCGCGACGACGAGGACGATCGCCAGGACCGCGGACATGACGAGCGCACCGAGACCGGCCAGGCGTCCAGTCCTCTCACCTGTGGCGATGCCGGCGTCGGCGGCCGCATCGGAGGTGGCGCGATAACGACGCACCGCCCACGGCTCCCCGCCCATTGCCTTGATCACGCGCAGTCCGTGCATGAGGTCGGAGGCCGAGCGTCCCGCCGAGGCGACGGCGTCGAGCTGCGCGGCTGCCCGCGCCGAGACGGACCGGCCAGGCAGGGCGACGATGATCAGGCCGATGGGCACGGCGATGAGGACGACGAGTCCGGTCACGGGGTCGGCGATGAGGAGGAATATCGCTGCGGTGATCATGCCCAGCACCGAAGCGATGCCGCGTCCGGCCTGTTGGAAGGACGCGGCCGCGGCGTCGGCATCGGCCGAGGCGATGGACAGGACCTCACCCGAGGTGCGGTCGGCCGGCAGGTGTGATGCGGTCAGGGCTGCGTGTGTGATCTCGGCACGCAGGGCGTGGGCTTCGTGCTCGCGGGCGGAGTTGCACAGACGTGCACCGAAGCGGTAGCCGAGGCTGAGCACGGTGAAGAGGATGCCGAGGCCGATGATGGAGATGATGAGAGCCGGGATCGACAGCGGGATGATCGCACGGTCGACGATGATTCCGATCGCCACCGGCACAAGCGCTTCGCAGACCTGCCATACCGACAGCGCGCCCGATCCGCCGAGCAGTTCACGGATGCGCCGACGGGCAGCTCGGCGCAGCAGCTGCGCACCAGTTTCAGGGATCTTCGGCACGAAGGCTACCCTAACAAATTCGGCGGGGCGGCGGGGCGGCTGGACAGCTGACTGCCAGGGCGGGACCCTAGGATGACTCCATGACTTCTCCGATCGATTTCGGCGTTCCCGCTCTCACCGGGCGTACGGCCCTCATCACCGGCGCGAACAGCGGACTCGGCCGGGTCACTGCCCGGGTTCTGGCCGGTCGAGGAGCTCATGTCGTCCTGGCCGTGCGCAACCGTGCGAAGGGTGAGGCCGCCGCAGCGACGATGCCGGGCAGCACCGAGGTGCGCGACCTCGACCTCGCCGACCTGTCCTCAGTACGCGATTTCGCGGCGGACTTCACCGCACCGGTCGATCTCCTCATCAACAATGCGGGGATCATGATCCCGCCCCTGTACCGGACCGTCGACGGGTTCGAATCGCAGTTCGGGACGAACCACCTCGGGCATTTCGCCCTGACGAATCTGCTGCTTCCGCAGGTGCGTGAGCGCATCGTCGCCGTCTCCTCCATCGCCCACCGGTTCGGCACGATCGATTTCGACGACCTTCAGTGGAAGAGGCGACCGTATCGGCCGATGGCCGCCTATGGTCAGTCGAAGCTTTCGAACCTGCTTTTCGTCTCCGAACTTCAGCGCAGGCTGTCCGAGCGCTCATCCTCGGTGATCGCGACGGCCGCCCATCCGGGTTTGGCGGCGACGAACCTCTTCAACTCCAGCGACGACGGTTCCCTGGACGCTCGAGTCAGCCGTGCGTTCACCCGGGTGGTCGCTCAGAGCGAGCAGGGCGGGGCACGGCCGATCCTCTGTGCCGCTGTCGCCGATCTGCCCGGTGGCAGCTACATCGGGCCGACCGGTCCGCTCGAGATCCGTGGAAAGCCTGGGTTCGCATCCCGTTCGGCGAAGTCCACCGACACCGAGGTGGCTCGCCGACTATGGGCGGTCTCCGAAGAGCTGACCGGGGTCACGTTCCCGGAACTGTGAGGATTGCAGTTTACTGCGGTGACTAGGGTGGGTCCATGACGACTCTGCGCAATGTGCACATCATCGATGTCGACACCGCTGCCATCGGCGATGCCGTCGACATCGACTTCGCCGACACGATCACGACGATCCCCCCTGCCGAGGACCCGTCTGCGGAGTCGAACGGATTCGTTCTGCCGGGACTCATAGACACCCATGTGCACCTGAAATCACGGGAGCCGCTCGTCGGTGCTCTTCGCCCGGGGCTGACGACGCTCGTCGATCTCGGGACGCATCCGGACTCGTTTGTCGACGATCTCCGGTCCAACCGCGGAATCCCGGGGATCGTCAGCGCCGGATCGGCCGCCTCGGCGCCGGGGAGCTCACAGATCGAGGTGATGGGATTCCCTGTCGAATCCGGTGTCACCGGGCCCGACGATGCCGGCCGGTTCCTCGACTGGAGGGAGGCCGGCGGAGCCGATCTCATCAAGATCATCATCGAGGATCCGGACGCCACCGAGGTGCCCGCCCTCGATATTCCGACCCTGCGGGCGCTCGTCGACGGAGCCCACGACCGGGAGCTGCTCACCGTCGCCCATGCGGTCACTCCGGGGGCGTTCGATCGCGGCCTCGAAGCCGGTGTCGATGTGCTCACGCATGTCCCTTTCGGGGCACGGCTGAGCGAGGCGACGATCTCTCGGATCGTCGAGACGGGTACCATCGTCTCACCCACTTTGGTGATGATGCGTGCGATTGCCGATGCCCGCCTCGGCGAGAACGCCGATTCCGCGTTTGCCCTCGCCCTGTCGAATGTGCGCGCCCTGCATGCAGCGGGGGTTCGGATCATTGCGGGCACCGATGCGAACGAGACGCCATTCGCGCCCGTGCCCCACGGGGCGTCGCTGCACGATGAGCTTGGCTATCTGATCGACGCCGGGATGACTGCCGCCGAGGCGGTCCGGTCGGCCACCTCGGGCGCAGCCGATGCGCTCGGGCTGAGTGGACCGGGGGCGGATCGTCGAAGGCGGCCGTGCGGATCTGCTGGTCATCGGGACCGATCCGCTGGCTGAGCTGGACGGTCTGCGCACCCCCGCCGAGGTGTGGGTCGGCGGGGTGCAGGTCAGCAGCTGATCGTGGATACCGGCCGACCGCGGCTCGGATCAGATCACCGGAAGGCCTGCTGGCCGGTGATGTGGCGGCCGAGTCCCCCGAATAGTTAACTCATCAATAAGTATCCAGCGATTCAACTTTGAGACTCATCTGAGATACGCGTAGCAAATTCTGTCAAAGACTCAGCGAGTCGGAGTGCGCTGGCGCTCAGTCCCAAGGTTTCGTCTGGCGAACTGTGTGGATTCACGCTTCCTGATTTGAACGAGCGCGAACCGTCCTGGGCACTGGCCCCTGCATCGACATCGAAAACGACCTGATCGCCTCTGTGCCAGGTGCAGAAGTATTCTATGGCTGACCCTGCAGAATCGAGACTGGTGCCTTCTAGCACCAGCAATGGAGCGCCGATTGGCACGGACATTTCGGCAGCCACAGATCCCGAAGCTGCGACTGCTCGCACTTGCCTGCGCCCAGCGGAAACGGGGACCCCATAACGCGCTGCGAGAGTCGCGTGCAGAGAGACATTCACAAGGTCGCTGGCCTGCAGTCCCGGCACAGTCGACCTTGCCAACCACGTGTGGATAAGTGCAATCGGCTCGGTTCCGACACTGCGCAGACGCAATAGCGACACGAGATCCGAAGTCCCTAGAGCCGCCTCTGCCCGAGGATCAGCATCGCTCTCGAGGCGAAGAACTTCGGTAGTAACTTCGTCGTCGGAGGTAGCGATCTGAGCAGACAGTCCAGACATCTTCTGAACCGCCCGGTGATGCTCATGCTTCGGCGCAACAACGCTTCCTTGTCCTCGGCCTCGTTGGATCAGACCATCACTGGTGAGCCCCGACAGCGCCTGCCTGACTACCGACCGGGAGATTCCAAATCGCTCCTGGAACTGAGCTTCAGTAGGCAATCGAGTCCCAGGAGGCAGCTGACCACCTGCAATTGCAGTTCGCACCGTATCGCCTAGTTGCCTGTGCAATGGGACATCGGACGCAGGGTCGAGTCTGGTGGGAGACTGATCATCGATCCACATGATTCTCCTCTGTCCGAACGGAGACCTTCGGCTGACTCACCCGGCCGGATCAGAATATCTCACATCACTTGCGCGGCATCCCACACGACACCCCATTCGGGGGCCAGAGCAGCGGCGCGTTCGATAGACAGCACAAGGCTGGCCTCGCGTGCGATTCCCCGACCTGCGATATCGAAGGCAGTGCCGTGGTCGACGGACACGCGAACTACGGGCAGGCCGACTGTGATGTTGACTCCGTCATCGCCGTAGACAGCCTTGAACGGAGCGTGACCTTGGTCGTGGTAGCAAACGACAACGAGATTGACCTTGCCGCGCACCGCAGAGGGAATGAGAGCATCGCCGGGGAGCGGCCCCTCGACGTTGAGCCCGGAGTCCTTCGCCGCGGCGACGGCTGGCGCGAGCACATCGGCATCCTCGTTACCGAACAGGCGGTTCTCCCCAGCGTGCGGGTTGAGTCCGGCAAGTCCGATCAGCTCGTCCGGAGTACCCATCGATTTGGCAAACGCGCCTGCGAGTTTGAGGACGCTGAGCGTGCGATCGTAGGTGATGTCCTCGATCGCCTGGCGCATTGATACATGTGTGGTTAGGTGAAAGAAATAGAGGTCTCCCGCGGAGAGGACTAAAGAGTAATCCTTGACACCGAACTCATGGGCAAGCAGCTCGGTGTGGCCGGGGAACTGGTGACCGCCAGCGTGCATCGCGGCTTTGTTCAGCGGTGCAGTGACGATGCCGTCAACGTCCCCGGCTTTGGCCAGTCGACACGCTTCGACGACGTACCGATAAGAACCGTCCCCCGCAGCTGCGCTGAGCTCGCCGACGACGACATCGCTCAGATCCTGACCGACCTGAACGACCTCCACGGTGCCGGGAATGTTGCGAGCTTCAGCAGGCGAGTTGATCTCTCGAACTGCCGAGGCTTCCCCTCCAACTGCTTCGACTCCCCGCCGGACCGAGGCCACATCGCCGATGACGACCGGCACGCACTTCTCACGCAGATCGTCGTGTCCGAGAAGTGACTTCGCGGTGATCTCGGGGCCGATCCCTGCAACGTCTCCCAAAGTGATGGCCAAAACAGGTAGTGACATTATTCTTTTCCTTCTAGCTCGATGCCAAGCAGATCTGCAGCGATGTGTGCAACATCAGGGAGGCGACCGAAGCCGCCGGCTTTCGTGACGACAGTTGTCCCGTGGCGATTCCCGCCGTCGATGGTGCCGATCGGGATGCCCTCCCGCACCGTCGAATGAATAAGAAGGCCGCGCGCGCCGAACCGGTTGAGCACTGCTCGCGCTCCTTCACCGCCCAACAACATGAGTCCTGTCGATGGATCCGACCCGGTGAGCTCGGCCGTTGTCTCCGCGATAAATTCTGCGACTAGGTCCGTGTGAACTGTCCGTCCAGCTGGGGCATCGATGACGACGACAGGCGCAGATGAGTCATCTGCGCGCACCTCTTCCAGCCATACTCGACGTGATTCCCGGTGCAGGATCTGCGTCAGATCAGGCTTCCAGACTTCGACTGTTCCAGCCATTGACTCAGTGAGTGCGACGATCTGCTCCCGGGTCACGGTGTGCAGAGAACTAGCCACGATAACAAGTCGACGGCAGCTCTGCACGACCCATTCTCGGGATTCCAGTTCTGAGCCCCAGACAGTTGAGAGAGCGGAAGCCAATCCAGCAGAGCCGACAGGAATGACGGTGCCGCCGAACTCTGCGACCACCTCCGCAATGGCACTGAGATCGTTGTCAGTGCGAGCGTCCACAGTCAGGGACGCGGCGCCCGAGTCCTGGGCTCTTTTGATGGCACGCCTCAGCTGCTCGTGCTCGATGGAGCCGTTGAAAGCTTCGCTGTCAGGCAGGATTTCCGCTACAACTGAGGTTGTCACCGGCGTGACCGGGTCGTTTCCAATGGCTGTCTCGTCGACCGGGATACCGTCGACGAGCAGCCTCCCTCCGATGACGGTCCGACCCATCGCCGGGTAGGCAGGGCAGACAAGGGCCACCGCTTCCGGTTGTCTAGTCTTCCATCCAGCCAGGGCGCCGTCGATCTGCGCGGCGACGGAGCCTCTCAGGGTTGAGTCGATCTTGAGGAAGAGGCGCTGATCTTGACCGGCGGTACCCGTGAGCACTGCTTCCCGCGTCAGTTGACTTGCTTCGTCGTCGTTCATGGCACGAGCGTCGGTGACTCGTGCACTCACCGTCCCGTTCGACTGATTCTCGCTGACGGACTCGTCGAGTTGCAGTCGCGCCTGCCAACCGGCACGTGCGAACTGCACGGACGCATCAGTTGCTCCAGTCAGGTCGTCGGCGACGACCAGGACTGCCGGGGTGGTCACAGTCCCTCGGGGCGCAGCGGCGCTGACTGGGTATTCTCGCCCTGAACTTTGAGTCCGCCCTCCCGTTTGAGAACCCAAGCAGCGAGGAGCGGAGCGAGAACGGCGGAGACGAGAACTGCCGAGGCGACCTGGGCTGTTGCGACTTCGACGTAGGGTTCGAATGTCGGATCAGCGCCAGCGATGATCGCAGGGGTGGCGATGGCGTTTCCTGCCGTCGTCGCCGAGGCAATTCCGATTCCGGACTGATTGCCTCGACGGATGATCCACCGGTATCCGAAGTACGCCAGAGTTCCGGTGAAGAGAGTGGCAAAAGCGCCGACCAGAAGGCCCGAAAAACCACCAGTGACAACGTTTCCGAGATCGATTCCGGTTCCGAGGGCAAAGGCGAAGAACGGGATCACCATATTCGGAATCGGACGCATGATCTCGGTCCACTTCTCATCAAGATTGCCGACGATGATACCGAGAACGAGCGGGATCACTGCAGCCAAAAGCAGAGTGTAGGGAATGTCGGCAAGTCCTGCCGCGCCGAGAAAGAGCATTGAGAAGAAGGGACCATCGTTGATGGCTGAAGCCATATACGCTCCCCGATCACGGGCATCTCCATAGCGACCGGTGAAGGCTAGCCACAAACCGCCGTTGCTGTTGTCCATGGTGACGATCAGCGCGAGGATCGAAACTCCCAGGATTCCATCGATTCCGAAGAAATGCCCCAGGAGGACAACCAGCGCGGCGGGGACGAGTGATTTCGTCAGGAGAATCGTTCCTGCTGTGGCCAGGACCGGGCCCGAGGTCTTCAGCGTGATCTGCATCCCGGTTGCGAAGATGAGGATTCCGATGAGCGGCAGAGCCGAATCTTTGAATAGCGCTGTTGTGAAGTTCCCAAGGTCAAGGAATCCGGGGAAGAAGGTCCCGACGATAGAGCCGAGGATGAGCGGAATGAGCATGATTCCACCCGGAATCCGATTCATCCCATCGAAAAGCGGAATGCGACTTTTGACCTGCGATTCGGCAACCATGACGAATCCCCTTTGCAAGAAGTGATGTGAGAGCATCATCGTTAGTTTGTACGTACACAGTGTACGTACAAACTAACGATGCGCCAACAAAGCCCTGCCCCGGACCGTGTAGCCCGCCTCTGCCTCAACCCACTCAGCTCATCTGAATGCCTGCTCCCCGGTGATGTGGCGGCCGAGGATGAGTGTGTGGACCTCGTCGGTGCCTTCGTAGGTGCGCACGGATTCGAGGTTGTTCGCGTGCCGCAGCGGTGAGTATTCGAGGGTGATGCCGTTGCCGCCGAGCATCGTCCGGGCCTCACGGCAGATGGCGATGGCTTCGCGGCAGTTGTTGAGTTTGCCGACGGAGATCTGCACGGGTTCGAGCGTGCCGGCGTCCTTGAGGCGTCCCGTCTGGATGGCCAGGAGGGTGCCCTTCTGGATTTCGAGGGCCATGTTCACCAGCTTCTCCTGAGTGATCTGGTAAGCGGTGAGCGGCTTGTCGAACTGAAGGCGGTTCTGCGCGTAGTCGAGCGCCACTTCGAAGGAGTCGCGGGCCGCGCCCATGGCGCCCCACATGATTCCGTAACGGGCCTCGTTGAGGCAGGAGAACGGACCCTTCAGTCCCGTGACCTCGGGCAGGACCGCCTCGGCGGGCAGTTCCACGTCTTTGAGGTCGATATCGCACTGGATCGACGCGCGCATCGACAGCTTCTGCTCGATCGGAGTGGCGGTGAAGCCGGGAGCATCGGTGGGCACGAGGAAGCCGCGGATGCCGTCGTCGGTGGCTGCCCAGATGACCGCGATATCGGCGATCGAGGCCAGGCCGATCCACCGTTTGGCACCGTTGAGCGTCCAGCTTCCGTCGGCATTGCGGGTAGCGGTGGTGGCCATCGAGGCGGGGTCGGATCCGGCGGTCGGCTCGGTCAGCCCGAAGCAGCCGATGATCTCACCCTTGGCCATTCCGGGCAGGTAGCGGTTCTTCTGCTCTTCGGAGCCGAATTTGTGGATGGCCGACATCGCCAGCGATCCCTGCACGGAGACGAAGGTGCGCAGCCCCGAGTCGCCGGCTTCGAGTTCGAGGGCGGCGAGACCGTATTCGACGGCTGAACGTCCCGGGCAGCCATAGCCCTGCAGGTGCATGCCGAGGAGGCCGAGCTCGCCCATCTCACGCACGATCTCGGTCGGGAAGATCGCGCCTTCGTACCATTCGGCGATGTTCGGCCGGATCCGCTCGTCGACGAAGGTCCGGACCTTCGCGCGCAGCGCCAGCTCTTCGTCGGTGAGGAGCCCGGCGAGGTCGAGCAGGTCTGAGGGGTCAAAGGCGGTGTCTGGGGTGGCTGGGTTGTGTGCAGTGTCTGCAGTCATGGGTGTCTCCTTGGGCATTGGGTTCGTCTTCAACAGTGCCATCGGTATTACTCAGAGTCCAAGAGGTAATATCGAAGAGATTAAGCACAGATTCTTATCAATCCACGCGACGGGGGTACGGCATGGAATTCCGGCAGGTCACAGCTTTCCTCGCTGTCGCCGAGGAGCTGCATTTCGGACGGGCCGCGGAGCGTCTGCACATCGCGCAGCCCGCGCTCAGCCAGATGATCCGCGCACTCGAGAAGGACCTCGACGTCGATCTGTTCGAGCGGACGACGCGACGGGTCCGACTGACGCCGGCGGGCGAGGCGCTGGTCGAACCGGCCGCGGCCATCGGGACCCAGGTGGACGGCGCCCGACGCATCGCCCGCGCCGCGCAGCAGGGTTTGGCGGGCCGGGTGCGCATCGGATTCGGCGGCACCAGCGGCTACTCCATCCTGTCGCGACTGGCTCGCGAAGTCGGCGAGCGGCACCCGGGAATCAGCCTCGACCTGCAGCCGCAGATGTACTGCGGAGAGGCCGCGATCGCGCTGCGCGACGGGGAGACGGATCTCGCGATCATCAGCCCGCCGGTGCCGGCCGGCGTCGAGGTCCACGTCATCCGGCAGGAGAGCGTCATGATCGCCATGCCCTCGGCGCATGAGCTGGCCGAACGGGAGTCGGTGAGCATGAGCGAACTCGCCGGTCAGCCGTTCATCTCCTATGCACCGTCGCACGGATCCCAGGTCAGAGAGGTGATGATGCGACTGGCCGACGACGCCGGATTTCTTCCGCAGGTCGTCCAGGAGGCACCCGATCCCTACAGTCTTCTGGCTCTTGTGGGCGCGCAGGTCGGTATGGCCGTCGTCGTCGAGTCCTCGGATCACATCCGCATCGACGGAGTGCGCTATGTCCGCCTCGCCGAGGGCGGAGATTCCTTCACCCTCGCCCTCGGCTGGCGCCGGAACAACCCGTCCGAAGCACTGGCGCGAGTCCTCAACATCGTCCAAGAACTCTTCCCCTCCCCAATTACTACCTGACGGCAGCCCAGCAACCTGGCGCGAGGTTGCTGAGCCGCCGTCAGGTGCCTGGGAGCGCGCAGTCGCGGCGGAATCGGTGAGAGACTGGGGATATGGTTGACCCAACCCGTATCGCTGTGATCGGAGACGTCGGTGGTCATTTCGGACCGCTCGTCCATCTCCTGGGAGAGCTCGGCGTGCGGTTCGGAGCCGAGATCGATTGGCCGGACGACCTCCATGTCATCCAAGTCGGCGACCTGGTCCACCGAGGCCCGGCCTCCGCTGAAGTCGTCGGCCTCGTCGCCGGTCTTCTGGAACGGGGTGTGTGGAGTCAGATCGTGGGCAATCATGAACAGCTCTACGTCGACCGCCCGGTTTTCGGATGGAACGAAGTCATCGAGGAGACCGCCCAGGAGCAGCTACGGGGCTGGTGGGCAGATGGTCGCCTCCAAGCGGCAGCAGCTGTCACCGACGGCTCAGGCGAGGAGTGGCTGATCACTCATGCCGGCCTGACGGCTGGATTCTGGCGACAGGGGCTCGGAGCCCCCGACAGTGCCGAGGCGACGTTGGCGGCACTGAAGGAGGCAGCCGCCGATAGCGCGCTCTGGCATCCCGGGACGATGCTGCTCGGCGTCGATGACGATAATGCCGGCCCAGTGTGGGCGGCCGCAGGGACAGAGGTCTACCCATCCTGGCCGCGACTCGAGGCCGAGCTGCCGTTCAATCAGATTCACGGCCATTCGAGTGCCTTCGATTGGAACCGCAGCCAGTGGTCGGCCGAGTCCTGGATCCAACCGCAGATCAGACTCGACCTCAATCACCGCCATGCAACTTTCGAACACACTGGCCGGCGAATCGTCGGAATCGACCCCTGCCATCTCGCCGAGGCGGCCCCGGTCTTCGCACCGTTCGTCCTCCACGGAGCAACGATCAGCTGAGAACCCGGCACTGGAGAATACCCTCCGTGCTACCTGACGGTGGCCCAGCAACCTCGCGCGAGGTTGCTGGGCCACCGTCGGGTAGTAATTACCAGGAGATGACTTGGGGGACGCTCACGTGCTTGAGGCCCTCGAGTCCGAACTCGAGGCCGAAGCCGGACTTCTTCACCCCGCCGAACGGCACTCGGGGGTCGACGGCACCATGCTTGTTGATCCACGTGGTTCCCGCCTCGAGTCGAGCCGCAACCTGACGGCAGGCGTCGAGGTCTGTGCCCCACACCGACGATCCGAGGCCGACTTCGAGCTCGTTGGCCCATTCGATGGCCTGGTCGAGATCGGTGTATTTGATGATCGGCAGCACCGGCCCGAACTGCTCCTCGGCCACAAGCGGGTTGTCGTTGTCGATATCGGCGACAAGGGTCGTCGGGTAGAAGTAGCCGGGCTGATCGGCGACTGGGTCGCCGCCCATGAGCACGCGCGCTCCCCCGTCCTTTGCCGCCTCGACGAGGCGCGCGACGATGTCGTACTGCTGCTTGTTCTGCAGCGGTCCCAGCACGTTCTCCTCTTCCAACCCCACGCCCATCGGGGACTGTCCAGCCACCTCGACGAGGGCTTGGCAGACCTGATCGTAGAGCGATTCGGGAACGTAGAGCCTCTTCATCGCAGCGCAGGTCTGCCCGGTGTTGATGAACGCGCCCCAGAACAGGTCGCCGGCGATCTGGGCCGGATCGGCATCGTCGAGGACGATGCCGGCGTCGTTTCCACCAAGTTCGAGAGTGATACGGGCGAGGTTGTCCGCAGCGGTGCGCATGATCGCCTGCCCGGTCTTCGTCGATCCGGTGAACATGATCTTGTCGACGTCTGCGTGGCTGGTCAGGGCGGCGCCGACCGCTCCGTCGCCGGGCACGACAGCAAGCACATCGGCCGGCAGCACCTGGTTGACCACAGCCACGAGCGCCTGCACGGACAGCGGCGTGTACTCCGAGGGTTTGAGGACGACGGTGTTTCCCATCTTCAGTGAAGGCGCGAACTGCCACACGGAGATCATCATCGGCCAGTTCCAGGGGCCGACGGCTCCGACGACGCCGACGGGACGGTAGTGGAGTTCGGCGTGGGTCTCACCGTCATCGACGAGGACTTCGGGTTCGAGCTCGAAGGCTGCGTTCGCGCGCAGCCACGCCGCGCAGGCACCGACCTCGAAGCGGGCGTTGGGTCCGTTGAGGGGTTTGCCCTGTTCGCGGGAGAGCAGTTCGGCCAGGGCCTCGGCGGAGGCTTCGATCGCATCGGCGGCCTTGCCCAGCAGCTCGCTGCGCTCCTGTGAAGTGCGCGCGGCCCAAGCCGGCTGGGCCCTGTGCGCGGCCGCCACGGCGGCATCGATGTCGGCAGGGCTGCCTTCGCCGGTGCGGCCGACGACCTCGCCAGTGGCTGGGTCGTGGATCTCGCGGCCGGAGGGGTCCTCGATCGCGGCCAGGATGGCAGCGGTGGTGCTGAAGTCAGTGACGGCGGTGTCCGTGGTCATGATGCTCCTTCGATTGAGAAACGTTCAGTATCTGATGTGCGGCTGGTGGTGTGCAGTGCAGTTGATGGTCGAGGTCTTGATCCGACCTCTCATCCCAGGGAACCACCGGAGCCGATTCCTGCATAGAGGTTCGGTGAAGACGTACGGAGGACGACGGCCCAGATGGTGCCGATGAGCCCGGGGAAGAGAACGATGGCCGGCAGCAGCCAGGACAGGACCGTGGTCCCCTCTGCGCCGATGAGGACATTGAAGTTGATGACGATGGCGACGAAGAGGGCGAGGAGTCCGACCGCCGAGAGGCCGGGGGCGATGACCCGGGTCCACAATGAGTACTCCCCTGCCTTCGTGCGCAGGAATCCGACGACGGCGAGCGCGGTCAGCGCCATGAGCAGGACGAGTCCGAAAGCGCCCATGTTCGTCAGCCACGTGAAGAGCGTGACGACGGGGAACAGCGGGTCATCGCTGCCGGAGCCGACCACGGCGAAGACGACGATGATGATCAGCGCCAGTGCCGATTGGGTGAGAGAACCGACCACGGGCGCACCGGTGCGTCGCGAGGTCCTGGCCAGCGACTGCGGCAGCACCCGGTCACGGCCGAGGGCGAAGACGTAGCGGGCGACGATGTTGTGGAAGGCGACGAGCGCGGCCAGCAGCGAGGTGAGGAACAGCAGGTTGCCGAGGTCGACGAACCACACCGGGGCATGCTCGCCGAGGAAGACGAACATGAGGTCGGGCCCGAGTTCCTGCGACCGACCGATGACCTTCGATGCACCCTCGCCGACGACCATCGCCCAGGCGGAGAACGCGTAGAACACCGCGATGATGCTCACGGCGATGACCGTGGCCCGACCGGCCGTGCGGCGAGGATCCTTGACCTCCTCGTTGTAGATGGCGCCGGATTCGAAGCCCATGAAGGCCGCGATCGAGAATGCCAGGGCTGCGCCGACCCCGGGCGCGAACAGCTGGTCGAGTGCGAAGCCGTCGGTGGTGATTCCTTCGGGGCTGTGGGCGAGCCCGATGATGTCGAAGACGATGACGACGAGGAATTCCGCACCGACGATGATGCCGAGCACCTTCGCGGAGAAGTCGACCCGCAGCACTCCCATGATGCCGACGATCACCCAGGCGATGAGGGCGCAGATCCACCAGGACCAGGAGATGCCGAAGAGGGTGTCGAGGAAGGAGGAGAAGACGAAGCCGAACATTCCGGCGATGCCGATCTGCATGGCGTTGTAGGCGACGAGCGCGGTCATCGCCGCTCCCATTCCCGCGGGCTTGCCCAACCCCTTCGAGATGTAGGCGAAGAAGGCCCCGGCGTTGTGGACGTGGCGGCTCATCGCCGCATAGCCGATGGCGAAGAGGATGAGGATGATCCCGAGGACGACGAAGGACAGCGGAATCCCGACCAGGCCGGTGACGGCGAAGTTGCTGGGGACTCCGCCGGCGACGACGGTCAACGGCGCCGAGGCGGCGATGATCATGAAGACGAGCGCGGGGATACCGATACGGCGGGCATCGAGTGAAGCCGTGGCGGGTGCGTTCCCGACGTCCGTGGAGTGCCGATCGGCGCCGTTGCCGATCGGGGAACCCGGGCCGCCTTCGGCCGGGTCCGAGCTGAGAGTGCTCATGTGATCCACCTAACAGTCAAAGTGATTACTGCCAGTGTGTCCGGTGCCGACTCACGCCGTCTTGGCTTTGCAGGCAGAGTTCTTGACGATGTGTGCATCCGCGATCGGGGCTCTGGATCTGCCCGCGCCGGAGCTCAGCCTCAGCCGGCGTGGGCGCTGCGACGATATCCGGCGGGCGGCTGGCCGACGGCGCTGCGGAAGAGTCGGGAGAAGTGCGCGGGATCGCTCAGGCCCCAGCGGGCGCCGATGGCGGCTACCGGGATCTGACGCTGCCCGGGATCGGCAAGGTCGAGGCGGCACTTCTCGATGCGGCGCCGCCGGATCTCCCCGCCGACGGTCTCCCCGCTGCCTTCGAAGATCTGGTGCAGGGTACGCACCGAAATGAAGTGGGCGGCGGCGATGGTCGACGGCGTCAGCTGCGGATCGGAGAGGTGGGCATCGATGTACTCAGTGATCTCGGCCGACAGTCGCTGCCGCTCGTCGACCTCACCGCCCGCTGCAGAGAGCTCGTCGGCCATCACCGTGGTGAGGAGGTCGACGACGTTGCCGGCCAGCCGCACACCGGTCGTCCGATTGAGGGTCGGCAGCATGGCTCCGGCTTGGGAGATGACCTGGGCGACGACCGCGCCGAGCTGATGGTCGGCTCCGATCGGGGTGGCGGTGAGTTGACCGACGGTCCCGGCGGGCAGGTTGACCCGCGACTGCGGGAACATCATGACGTAGGACGAGAAATCCGAATCGAAGCTGAGCGTATACGGCCGGGACGTATCGTAGATGGCCAGCGATCCGGGCGCCAGTGCCATCTCTCGTCCGTCCTGGATGAGCAGTCCGTGCCCGTCGAGCTGCAGTGAGACCTTGAAGTAGTTCGTTCCGGCCGCGCAGCCGTGCGCCTGCGATCGGGCGCGGGCGATGAGCTCGGGGGTGCGCAGGACGGCGTGAGGGTTGGCATTGATCTGCGACATCACCACGGAGTCGTAGTCGCGCGCGCTGATGCGACCCTGGAATCCGCCTCGGCGCTGGGGTTCGGTATCGAGCGGAACGAACGAGTCCGAGACCAGCCCCTGCCAGCCGTCGAAGTCGTTCGCGGTGTCTTCAAGCAACATCGTCGTCCTTAGATTGCTCGGCCCCGACCGCTTCGTCGAAGGCCCGTTGTCCGGTCACTCTATCCCCAACCGTTGCGCCAGTCACGACCCTGAACCCGATTACCGACCATTTGGTCACCCCGCATCGGCAAGGCCCCTTCCACTCGCCCGGTCAGCTCCGCCGGTCGAGGCGGGAGATGACGTAGTCGAGCTGGGCCCGGAAGCCGGCGAAGTCGAATCCGCGCCCGCCGATGATCGCGGTCGTCTGCGCCCCGAGGAGATACGTCAGGAGCACCTCGGTCTCGGATTCGACGTCGACCTCGGACCGTAGCCTGCCGTCGGCATCGGCCTCACCGAGCCAGGATCCGATCCATTCTCGCCAGAGTTCCATGGTCTCAGCGGTCGCGCGGGCATGCTCGGGATCCTGGGCCACCTCGGCGAGGTAGGACAGGACGACGCGGGCCTCATCATGCAGATCCGGGGTCACCGGGAG
The DNA here is from genome assembly GCF_011617465.1 of Brevibacterium pigmentatum. NCBI lineage: Bacteria > Bacillati > Actinomycetota > Actinomycetes > Micrococcales > Brevibacteriaceae > Brevibacterium > Brevibacterium pigmentatum. The sequence continues at coordinate 732,109 of NZ_CP050153.1, read as the reverse complement.
CACCTCATGGGCGAAGGCGCGCAGTGCATCGAGTCCACGCAGACCCGCCGTCGAGGTCGCCACCCTGGCGTTTGTGGCTTCGAAGACGTAGAGGTAGGTGGCGGCGAGGAGGTCCGCCTTCGAACCGAAATATGTTTTGACGACCCCGTTGGCAAAGCCCGCCTCGGTCGCGATATCGCGCATCGTCGCCCCGTCAAGCCCCTGCCGGATGATCAGGCGCAGCGTCGCCTGCACGAGGTCCAGTCGACGCTGGTCGTGGTCGACGATCTTGGGCATGGATCCTCCATCGGGATGCAGATCGGGTCTTGACTTTATTTCCTACAAGTGTAGATTTTAGCGTGATTCAGCCCACAGGCCCAGATTGCAAAGGTGCACAATGTCCTGCCACTCCTCCGCTCCCGTCGCCGAGGCGACTACCGCCACCCCCTTCACCCTGCCGACCGAGGCCGAGATCCGGGCCGTCACCGCGGTGCTGCGCTCGGCCGGGCAGTTCCCCGACTCCGCGCGCATGGCCTACGTCGGCCTGCTCGACCCCGTGCGCGGCACGGATCGGACCACCGCCGAGGTGGACCGTCGTTTCCGCGCCTTCATCCTCGACAAGTCCGCCGGCACCGCCCGCGACATCGTCGTCTCGGCCACCCGTGAGACAGTCGAATCCGTCGCCGAGGTGGACTCCACCCAAGAGGGCGAGTTCCCCGTCATGGAAGAGGAGTTCGAGGTCGTCGAAGAGGTCCTCGCCGCCGATCCGACGTGGCTGGCGAGCCTGGAGAAGCGCGGGCTGCCCGTCGCAGAGGTGCGGGTAGCGCCGTTGTCGGCCGGAGTCTTCGAATACCCGGATGAGAAGGGGCGACGGATCCTGCGCGGGCTGGCGTTCCATCAGCAGCATGAGTCGGACTCGGCGTGGGCGCACCCGGTCGACGGACTCGTCGCCTATGTCGACGTCACGAACAGAACCGTCGACCAGGTCCTCGACATCGAGAACGTTCCGGTGCCGTCCGAACACGGGAACTACACGGATCCGGAGCTCACCGGACCCATGCGGACCACGCAGAAGCCGATCTCGATCACGCAGCCGCAGGGGCCGAGCTTCACGGTCACCGAGGGCAACCACATCGAGTGGGAGAAGTGGTCGTTCGATGTCGGCTTCGACATGCGGGAGGGCCTCGTCCTGCACAACATCGCCATCGACGACGGCGAGCGCCGTCGCACGATCCTCGATCGGGCGGCAATCGCCGAGATGGTCGTTCCCTATGGTGACCCCTCACCGGTGCGGTCGTGGCAGAACTATTTCGACACCGGCGAATACCTCGTCGGGCAATGGGCGAACTCACTCGAGCTCGGGTGTGACTGCCTCGGCGATATCACCTATCTGTCGCCGTGGGTGGCGAACAACCTCGGCGAACCTCGGCAGATCAAGAACGGCATCTGCATGCATGAGGAGGACGCGTCGATCCTGGCCAAGCATTCGGACCTGTGGTCGGGTGTCGCCTACACCCGGCGCAACCGCCGGTTCGTCGTCTCGTTCTTCACCACGGTCGGCAACTACGACTACGGCTTCTACTGGTACCTCTACCTCGACGGCACGATCGAGTTCGAGGCCAAGGCCACCGGCGTGGTCTTCACATCGGCGCTGCCGAACGGGTCGACGGACTTCGCCTCGGAGATCGCGCCCGGTCTCGGTGCCCCGTTCCACCAGCACCTCTTCGGGGCTCGGCTCGACTTCGCCCTCGACGGCGGCAAGTGCCGGGTCGAAGAGGAGGATGTGGTGCGTCTGCCGGTCTCGCAGGACAATCCGCGCGGCAATGCCTTCAGCCGGTCTCGGACCGTTCTGGCCACCGAGCTGGCTGCGCAGCGGGATGCGGATCAGTCGAAGGCGCGGACCTGGGTGGTGACGAACCCGGAGTCGACCAACCGCCTCGGCGAACCGGTCGGGTACAAACTGCACCCGACGGGCCTGCCGACGCTGCTCGCGGCCGACGATTCGTCGATTCACCGCCGTGCCACGTTCGCGTCGAAGTCGCTGTGGGTGTCGCAGTATCACGAGGACGAACGCTATCCGACCGGGGACTTCCCGAATCAGCACCCCGGCCATGCGGGGCTGCCGGCGTGGACAGCGGCCGATCGCAGCGTCGACGGAGAGGACATCGTGGTCTGGCACAGCTTCGGTCTCACCCACTTCCCGCGGGTCGAGGACTGGCCGATCATGCCCGTCGACACCGTCGGCTTCAAGCTGCGCCCCGAAGGCTTCTTCGGCCGCTCCCCCGTCCTCGACGTCCCCGCCCCGGAGTCCGGCTCCGCCTGCTGCGACTCCTAACCTCCCCAATTACTACCTGACGGCGGCCCAGCAACCTGGCGCCAGGTTGCTGGGCCGCCGTCGGGTGGCACGGAGAGGTCGGGTGGGACCGGAATTGACGATGCGCGCACGACCGTCGCCGACGGCTTGCCGAATCGTGCACACCTCGACCGCAGGCGTTCCTCACCGGTGACCGACATCACTAGCCTGAGGCCATGACAACCGAGCATGAATCAGGCATCGTGGCCTCGAACACCTCAGACCACCCGGGCACATTCCCCGACGAGTTCCCGAACGAGCGATTCGACTACATCGTCGTCGGCGCAGGATCGGCCGGGTGCGTGCTGACCCGTCGACTGCTCGATGCCGGAAAGAAGGTCTGCCTCGTCGAAGCCGGCGGAGACGAGACCAATCCGAACATCGACCATCTCAACAACCTCGGACTGATCTGGCATTCGCAACAGGACTGGGACTATTACACTCCCCCGCAGCCGGCGACGATGGACCGGCGCATCCACCTCCCACGCGGCAAGGTCCTCGGCGGGTCGAATGCCCTCAACGCTGTCATCTGGGTCCGCGGCGATGCCTGGGACTACGGACAGTGGGTCGAATCCGGTTGTCCGGGATGGTCCTGGGACGAGGTCTGGCCGGTCTTCGCCGCAATCGAGAACTTCGACGGCGACATCACTGAGAACCGAGGCACCGACGGTCCGATGGATGTGCGCGTCGACTATGCGCGCAACCCGCTGCAGGAGGACATGTTCACGGCCGCCGCACAGACCGGCGTGCCCGTCAATGACGACTACAACTCCGGCACCGTCGAAGGCATCGGAAAGATCCAGCTCAACGTCCGCGACGGCAAACGGCTCAACACGTGGCGCGCCTACCTCAAGCCCCGCCTCGGCGATGAGAACCTCACGATTCTCACTTCCGCGCACGCCCGCCGGCTTCTCCTCGACGGGACCGCGGTCACCGGTCTCGAGATTGATTTCCGCGGTCTCGTCAGCACCGTGTCCGCCGACGAGGTTGTCCTCTCCGCAGGTGCCCTGGCCTCTCCCGAGCTGCTTCTGCGATCGGGCATCGGTCCCGCCGAGGAGCTTGCCGAGGTCGGCATCGACTCCGTGGTCGATCTGCCGGGAGTCGGCAAGAATCTCCAGGATCATTGGCTCTCGCCGGTCGTCTTCTCCACCGGAGATCGGGAAGTGCCGATGGGAGAAGTGGCGCCCGCCGAGGTTCACTTCTTTGCGAAGTCCCGACCGGATCTGCCGGTCCCCGACACCCAGCCGTTGTTCTTCTCCGTGCCGATGTATGCCCAGGATGCGGCGCCCGCCGCACAGACCGGACCAGGACCTGGCGGAGCCTTCACTCTGCAGGGCGGACTGGTTCGCCCCGAGAGCCGCGGTGAGGTGCGGCTCAGCGGGCCGAATCCACAGGATCCGCTCGTCGTCGATCCGCAGGTGCTCTCGGCACAGGCCGATGTCGACGCTCTCGTGGCCTCGGTGAGGCAATGCCGTGAGATCGGGCGGGCCGAGGCCCTGTCATCGTGGCAGCCCACCGAAATCCACCCCGGCCCCGAGGTGGCCGATGACGATCTCGAGGACTATGTCCGCGGGTCGGTTGTGACCTATCACCACCAAGCCGGGACCTGCCGAATGGGAACGGACGCCGAGTCGGTCGCCGACCCGACCACGTTCGAGGTCCGGGGCGTGAGCCGGCTGCGGCTGGCCGATGCGTCGATCATGCCGCTCGTGCCGACCGGAAACACGAACGCTCCAACGATCATGATCGCCGAACGCGCCGCGGCCGCTCTCGTCGGCTCCCCCACCGAAGGAATCACCGCACCCGCCTCCCATTGATTCCCCTTATTGCTACCCGACGGGGGCCCAGCAACCTGGCGCGAGGTTGCTGGGCCCCCGTCGGGTAGCACGGGGCTGGTATCTTCTACTTCGTCGGCCGATCTGCAGACGAGAGGGATTGGGAGTGCACGAGGCAAGCGAAAAGACCGTCCCCGCACAGGAGCTGCTGGTGACGATCGGGACGGGCCTGCTCGCCGGTGGGATCTCCTCGGTCGATGTCGAAGACGCACTGACCGGGCTGGCACCTGCCGTCGGCCTGAAGTCCATCAACGTCGCAGCTCTTCCCAAGGGCCTGTTCCTCACCATCGGCCCCGGCAGTCCCACCCGGTTCGAACGCATCGGTCCTGACCTGCGGTTCGACCAGACCGCGAAGCTGCTCGACATCGTCGACGCCGTGCGGTCGCGCCGGCTCGGCATCGACGCCGCTCGCCGCATGATCGAGGCCGAGGTCTACGGTGCTCCCCCGCGCTGGCCCGGATGGGTGACCCGCCTCGGCGCGGTGCCCGTCGGCGTCGGGCTGTGCCTGCTGCTCGAACCGGGACTGGTCAACCTCGCCTTCGCCGCTCTCGGTTCGCTCATCGTCGCGGGTGTGCTCGCCGTCAACGCCCGCCACCCCAGCTTCGGACCGCTGCTGCCGGTCGCCTCGGCGTTCATCGTCGCGGTGCTCATCCTCATCGGTTACCGTCTCGACTGGCTGGACAGTCCCCTGCGCACGATCGTCGCCACCCTGGCGCTGCTGCTGCCCGGCAGCGCCGTGGTCACCGGTCTGACCGAGATCTCCGCGGGCGCCCTCTCGGCAGGCAGTTCCCGGCTCGTCTCGGCCACCGTCCAGTTGGCGATGTTCATCGCCGGAGTCGCCGGTGCCGCCGTCGTCACTGGCACCGGCGCCGAGGCGCTTGCGAACTCCCAGCTCACCGCCTCGACATGGTGGCTGTCCGCCCTCGGCGTCGCCGCCGCGACACTGGGCCTCATCACCTATCTGCACACCCCGCTCGAGCACACCGTGCCGATCGTCCTCACGATCGCTGCGGCCGCGCTGGCGCAGCTGGGCATCGGTGCCGAATTCGGTGCGGCCATCGGCGGTCTGGCCGGCGCGCTGACCGCATCGGTGGTGGCCGTCGTGCTCTCACGCCTGCCGAAGGGCCCGATCTGGCGGATCAGCTTCGTGCCCGCGTTCCTCGTCGTCGCGCCCGGGTCGTTCGGGCTCCTCAATGCTTCGCAGATCGAGTTCGGTGACGGCGCTGGGGTTGCCGGCAGCATGCTGGCGGCTGCGACCACGTTCTTCACGATCGCCATCGGCACGGTCATCGGCGCCGCCATCGCCCACGCGGTCGAGCCCAAGGACGAAATCGTCGCCTGAGACACCCCTAGAGCTACCTGACGGCGGCTCAGCTACCTCGCGCGAGGTTGCTGAGCCGCCGTCAGGTAGTAATTGGGAGGGAAGGTCAGGACGGGTCCTCCTGCGCGAACGGCGCGGAGGCCCGGTCGAGACGGTCGACTTCGTCGGCGCTGAGCTCGAGCCCGGGTGCGGCCATGACCGCCTCGAGCTGCTCAGGGGTGCGGGCCGAGGCGATCGGTGCCGTCACGCCCTTCGCCAGCAGCCAGGACAGCGCCACAGTCGTCGGAGCGACATTGTGCGAATCAGCGATCGCGACGAGATCGTCGACGACCTTGAGCCCCGCGGCGTTGAAATATCCCTGCACCATTCCACCCCGATCGGCGCCTTCGAGGTCGGCTTCGGTGCGGTATTTGCCGGTGAGGAAGCCGGCGGCAAGGCTGAAGTACGAGAACACCGCGAGATCGCGCCGCTCGGCGACCGGGCGCAGATCGGTCTCGAACTCCCGCCGATAGACGAGGCTGTACTGCGGCTGGATCGCGACCGGCTTGACCAGTCCTTCGTCCTCGGCCGCTGCGAACCACCCGGCCAGACGCGCCGGCGAATAGTTCGACACCGCGATGTGCTTGGCCTTACCGGAACGGACGATCTCATCGAAGACGCGGGCCACCTCGGCGATGGGGGTCACCTCATCGTCACGGTGGGCGTAGTAGAGGTCGACGTGATCGGTCTGCAGACGCTCCAGTGAGGCGTCGATGGCAGTGCGGATGTATTCGGGATCCTGCGTCTTGTGCTCGGGATGGTCGCCGACCTTCGTGGCGATGACGACGTCATCGCGGTTGTCCCGCGAGGCCAGCCAGGTGCCGATGATGGTCTCCGATTCGCGGCCGGTGTTGCCGGGCACCCACGCAGGGTAGGACTCGGCGGTGTCGAGGAAATTGCCGCCGCCGGCGACGAAGGCGTCGAGGACGGCATGGGACTGCGCCTCATCGGCGGTCCACCCGAAGGTGTTCGTGCCGAGATTGATCGGGAAGATGGACAGGTCGGTGCCGGGAATCTGCTTCCGCGTGGTCAAGCTTTCCTCCATTCGTCGAATGATCGGCCGCAAACGGGCCGCACTTCCGCACAACGGATAGATCTGGAGGACTATTCCGCCGAGGCGACCCACCCCTGACCGCGCCCCGCGCGGGAGGTCGTGACCGCCGCGTCCTCGTAGCCGGCGCGAGCATCGGCCCGCACCGGTACCGGGCCCCGCAACCAAGACGGTGTCGACGCCTACGGGTATGACGGCGCTGAAGTGAACCTCGGTACCGCGCAATTCAGTGTGCACGACGTCGAAGTGGCCGAGCACTCCGTACTTGGTCGCCGCGTACGTCGCCTCGACCGGGGTGGGATGGACCGATGCCGCCGAGGTGGCCCTGCGTGCCCATAGCATCGCCGACCGCCATTTCCGCCTCCGCCCAGCGTGAGGGTACGGCGAGCGCGGTACAGATCCTGTCGATGGTGCCGTTCATGCCGGCGGTCAGCCGTCACTTGAGCCGGCGCCTCACTTGAGGAGGCGGTCCATGCGACGGTCGGAGAGCTTTCTTCCGCCGGTCTGACAGCCGGGGCAGTACTGGAAGGACTTGTCGGCAAAGGACACCTCGGCGATGGTCTCCCCGCAGACATGACAAGTCTCACCTGTGCGGCCGTGAACGGAGAATCCGCGCTTCTTCGCGGTTTTGATCCTGCCCGGCGGCAGGCCGATGAGGGCGGTGCGGGCGGTCTCGAGCACCTCGGCGATGGCGTTGTACAGCGCTTGCGGGTCGACGGTCTTCGCGGTCGCGAACGGGGAGAGCCGGGCGGCGTGGAGGATCTCATCGGTATAGGCATTGCCGAGGCCAGCGATGATTCTCTGATCTTCGAGGACCGTTTTGATCCGGGAGGTCGACTCAGACAGCGCCGCGGCGAGTTCGTCGACGGTGAGGCTGAGCGCATCGGGGCCCAGCGATGCAAGGGCGGGCACCTCGGAGAGGTCGCGAACGAGGGACACTGCGGCGTTCTTCTTCGACCCGGGTTCGATGAGGTCGAAGGCGGCCCCCGATGCCAGTCTCACGCGCATTCCCAACGGCCCCTTGCCCATCCGGGTCGGACCACTCGGTGCGGTGTCATGCCAGGTCAGCCGGCCCATTCGGGCGAACCGGCAGACGAGGGCGAGACCGTCGAAACCGATGACGAGGGCTCGGCCACGGCGGGCCACCTCGGTGATTTCGAGTCCCGCGAGCGCATCGATACTCGGGTCGACGGTCTTGAGCAGGCTGAGCTCGGCGATATCGACACGGGTGACGAAATCGCCGATGATCCGCGGACGGAGGAACTCCACAAGCGCATAAATCTCGGGCAGCTCCGGCATAGTCCCAGTATCCTCCACACCCCACAATCCCAACAGCCCCAATTGCTACTTGACGGCGGCGCAGCAACCTCGCGCGAGGTTGCTGCGCCGCCGTCAAGTAGTTCTGAGACCCTCATTGCCGGTCGGCCGATGCGACGGACCTTGAGAACCCTCGTGTGGAGGACTAGCGTGGTTGACCACCGGAAGCCGTGTGGTTTCGGTGGATCCCTGACTGCCGAAGGAGGCGGACAATGGCTGAGAACGTTGCTCAGAAGCTCATCCGATCGCATCTGGAGTCCGGGGAGCTCACTCCCGGAAGCGAACTCGGGATCCGGATCGACCAGACGCTCACCCAAGATGCGACGGGCACCCTGGTCATGCTCGAACTCGAGGCGCTCGGCCTCGACCGGATCCGCACGGATCTGTCCGTGCAGTACGTCGATCACAACCTGCTGCAGACCGATGAGAAGAACCCTGAGGACCACGAGTTCCTCCGGTCGGCGGCGGCACGCTTCGGACTGTGGTTCTCTCCTGCCGGCAACGGCGTCTCCCACCCGGTCCACCAGTCCCGTTTCGGCAAGCCGGGGGCGACTCTCATCGGCTCGGACTCCCACACCTGTGCCGCCGGTGCCTTGGGAATGCTCGCCATCGGCGTCGGCGGACTTGAAATCGCCATGGCCATGGCTGGTGAGCCGCTCTTCATCAGCGCCCCGCAGATCATGGGCGTCGAACTCACAGGCACCTTGCCCGACTGGGTCTCAGCCAAGGACGTCATCCTCGAGATGCTGCGTCGCCATGGCGTCAAGGGCGGAGTCGGAAAGATCATCGAATACCACGGGGACGGGCTGCGGAATCTCACGGCCATGGATCGTCACGTGATTGCGAACATGGGAGCCGAACTCGGCGCCACCGCCACGGTCTTTCCGGCTGACGATGCTGTCCGCGATTACCTCGAGGCCGTCGACCGCGGCGAGGACTTCACCCGCCTCGAAGCCGATGAAGGCGCCGAATACGATCTCACCGACAGCATCGACCTCTCCCAGCTCGAACCGCTCATCGCCGCGCCGTCGTCGCCGGGCAACGTCACTCCAGTGCGCGAGGTCGCCGGTGAGGACGTCTTCCAGGTCGTCGTCGGCTCTTCGGCGAACCCAGGGCTGCGGGACTTCGCCGTCGTCGCCGAAACACTTGCCGACCGCCAGATCCATCAGCAGATCTCGCTCGACATCAACCCCACCTCACGAGAGGTCCTTGCCGACCTCATCGCCGGCAGATGGCTGACCTCACTGGTGGCTTCCGGGGCCCGGATTCACCAATCCGGCTGCATGGGCTGCATCGGCATGGGCCAGGCACCAGCAGTCGGACGCAACAGTCTGCGCACCATGCCGCGCAACTTCCCCGGCCGGTCCGGCACCGACGAGGACGCCGTGTGGCTGTGCTCGCCGGAGACCGCAGCCGCTGCCGCGCTGACCGGGAAGATCACCGATCCCCGCGACCTCGACATGGACTATCCCGAGGTGCGGCTACCCGAGAAGTACTCCGCGAACCGCAAGATGCTCGTCCCACCGCTGGGACCGGAGGAAGCCCGGTCGGTCGAGCTCGTGAAGGGAACGAACATCTCGACCCTGCCGGACTTCGAACCGCTGCCCGATGACATCGATCTGGAGATCCTGCTCAAGGTCGGCGACAACGTCTCCACCGATGAGATCATGCCCGCCGGATCCCGCGTTCTGCCGTATCGGTCGAACATCCCGAAGATCTCCGAGTTCGTCTATATCCAGGTCGATGACACCTATGCCACCCGTGCCGCCGACCACGTCGGAGGGCACGCGATCGTCGGTGGGGACAACTACGGTCAGGGGTCCTCTCGCGAGCATGCGGTCATCGCTCCGCGCTATCTCGGACTGCGGGTCGTGGTGGCGAAATCGTTGGCGCGGATCCATTGGCAGAACCTCGGGAACTTCGGCGTCCTCGCCCTCGAGTTCACGAACGAGGCTGACTACGAATCCCTGTCCCAGGGTGATGTGCTTGAGTTCCGTGGTCTGCGCGATGAGCTCGGCGAAGGGACGACGATCACCGCCGAGGCGGCCGGCCGAAAGTTCGAATTCCGCCATGGCCTGTCGCCGCGTCAGGTCGAGATGGTCCTCGCCGGCGGTCGCATCGCCCAACGCGCCGCCCACCTAAATTGACTCCACGAACTACCTGACGGCGGCCCAGCAACCTCGCGCGAGGTTGCTGGGCCGCCGTCAGGTAGTAATTAAAAAGAGAAGACGGCCCGGACACTCCCGCGGTGTGGAGGTTCCGGGCCGCCGTCTCGTGCCGAACTCTCAAGCGGTCAGGCGCTCACGATCTCAGGCTGCCTCAGCCCTTCACCTTGGCCTCGATAGCCGCACCGACCTCGGCGTCGATGTTCTTCCAGTACTGGATCGCATTCGACAGCACCGGCTCCTCGACTCCGTCGGAGAGTCCGCCCGCGACGGTCTCGATGAGACCCTGGCGCTCCTCCTCGGTGTAAACCTCGCGGACCAGGGTGTGTGCCTGGCCGAAGTCGTCGTCCTCAGCGTGCAGGCTGTAGGCGCTGCGCACCAGCTCGCCGTCGGCCTCCCAGCCGTTGTCGACCGGGCCCTGCTCGTCCTGGTAGGAGCGTCCGTACGAGTTCGGGGCGTAGACCGGTGCATTACCCGAGTGGTGGTACTGCATCTGGCCTTCCTTGTCGTACGAGTTCGTCTTCGTGACAGGAGCGTTGACCGGCAGCTGGTTGAAGTTCGTGCCGATGCGGTTGCGCTGTGCATCCGGGTAGGAGAACACGCGGCCCAACAGCATCTTGTCCGGCGAGAGCCCGGTTCCCGGCACGGTGTTCGAGGGGCTGAACGCAGCCTGCTCGATCTGTGCGAAGTGGTTCGAGGGGTTCTCGTTGAGGGTGAACTTGCCGACCTCGATGAGCGGGTAGTCCTTCTTCGACCAGGTCTTGGTCAGGTCGAAGGGATTGAAGCGGTAGTCCTTGGCCTCTTCGTACGGCATGATCTGCACGCTGAAGGTCCAGGACGGGTAGTCCCCGCGCTCGATGGCGTCGAACAGGTCGCGGCGGTGCATGTCCGCGTCCTCGCCGGCCATCCGACCGGCTTCCTCGTTGCTCATGTTCTCCACGCCCTGGTCGGTGTGGAAGTGGTACTGGACCCAGAACTTCTCGCCCTCGGCGTTGACCCACATGTAGGTGTGCGAGGAGTAGCCGTTCATGTGGCGCCAGCTCTTGGGCAGACCACGGGGTCCCATGAGGTAGGAGACCTGGTGAGCCGACTCGGGCGAGAGCGACCAGAAGTCCCACTGCATGTTGTTGCTGCGCAGACCCGAATCAGGGGTGCGCTTCTGCGAGTGGATGAAGTCGGGGAACTTCATGGGATCGCGGACGAAGAACACGGGGGTGTTGTTGCCCACCATGTCGAAGTTGCCCTCTTCGGTGTAGAACTTCAGCGCGAATCCGCGCACGTCACGCCACGAGTCGGGCGAGCCGAGCTCACCGGCGACGGTGGAGAAGCGAGCGAGCATCGGGGTCTTTTTGCCCGGCTGCAGGAAGTCGGCCTTCGTGTACTTGGAGACGTCCGCGGTGACTTCGAACTCACCGAAAGCGCCGGATCCCTTGGCGTGGGGGCTGCGCTCGGGCACACGCTCACGGTCGAAGCGAGCAAGCTTCTCGACCAGCGCAACGTCGTGGAGCAGCAGCGGTCCGTTCGCTCCGACGCTCAGCGAGTGAGCGTCGGATTCCCTCGGCGCACCGGATTCGGTCGTCGAGGCCTTCCTATTGTCGTGTCCGGCGTATTCATGATCTGTATGTTGCGTCATCACATCTCCTTCAACCGTGTGATTTCAGGCGTCGACATTCAGTCAACGATCACTGCCACCGGCGAGAAGTGCTTCTCGCCGGTGCAGCTGATCGACCGGCTGAGCGCCGTTCGCCTGATCTCGATTTCCCGACTTCGGCGGAACCTCGTCGGAGTCACTTTCAACTTAACGATGTTCTCTGCCATGTACAACCCAGGGTCGGCTGTCTAAATTCCCGCTCCCGGTGTTGGTCGGCTCACCCCTCCGCCGAGGCGGCCGATCCGCCGCCAGAACCGCCCGTCGATCCGCCGGTTCCGGAATCGCCGGAGCCTGCCGCACCACCGCCCGAACCGCTGCCCGAGCCGTTCGATCCCGACCCCGAGCCTGCACTGCCGCTGGTGTCCCCGGTGCTGCCGGTGCCGTCGGTCGAGGTGGAACCGCTGCTCGCATCGGTCCCGTCCGTGGTCGTCGAGTCGCCGGTGGAGTCACTCGTGCCCGTCGTCGTCTCCGAGCCCTGTGAGCTCTGGCCCTCTGTCGCACCTTCGGTGCCGGTCTCCCCCGCCGAGGTGGACTGACCGTTCTGCGTGGTCGATCCGCTGCTCGACGAGCCCTGGCTGGCGTCGGCGTTCGAACCGGATCCGCTCGACGATTCGTCCCCTCCCGTTCCGGAATCCGAGGTCCCGTCGTCGGTGACGGACTCGTCGTTCGTCGACTGCCCGGTCACCGATCGTGAGATCTGCGAGGTGCCCGGTGAGATATCGGCTTCGGTGAAGTTCTCGGCCACGACGACCGCGCCGAGTCCGATCCCGAAGGCGGCAACGCCGATCGTCAGCGGATAGAGGACCCGCTTGCGGCGCAGCTTCTGCCACCAGGTGCGGGCTCGGCTCTCGGTTTCGCTGCCATCACCGTCCCCGGCCTCGGACTTCCCTTCATCCGGCGCCGAGGCGGCCGTCGCGTTCGCATTGCCCGCTGTCGGTTCCGGCGGGGCGAAGGCGGAATCCTCGGCGAGCGAGGGATCGACGGCAGTGTTCTTTCCGGAGGGGTGCTTCGCGATCTTCGCTTTGACTGCCGGAGCGAGTTTGGACCCGACTTCTTGGATCTTCTCTTTGCCCTTGTCGAGGCTGCGGCCATAGAGGGTGACCGCCAGGGCAGTGACGATGCTCGCGACTCCGGCGCCGACGACCGTGCCGGCGACACCGAGCTGACCGCCGATGACCGACGAGGTCGCCGCGGCGCCTGCACCCGCAAGCAGCTGAGTGGCGGAGATCCGGCCTTCCGAGGACTTCTCCTCAGCCTTCTTGTCTTCGACCGTCTCTGCCGCTTCGGCCACGGCGGTCGGGGAGGCCGCCGTCTGAGTCTGCTGTTGTGTGGCCCCACCATCGTGGCGGATCGGATTGGGCGGCATCACCTTGGTGACGACGTGTTCGGTGGGTTCGGCCGCCGGGGCCGGGTGAGAGCTGACGATCTCTTCGGTGATCAGCGGCAGCGTCTGGGAATGCTCCGGCAGATGAGTTTCATCGTTGTGCTCGTGTTGCTCGTTCGTGCCACTGTTGCCTACCGTCAAAGTTCCTCCAAAATCCGGCGTGCAACCATTCTCGGACTCCCACGTTCAGGCATCCTGACACTTCACGTTGGAAGCTGAGAAAGACCTGATGGATTTGCTCGAAATCGGGGCCGCCACCTGGGGCGATACGCAAAAATGTGACGCCGAGTACAGTCGGTTCTCACGGACTTCTCAGATGTGCGTGTCGACACTTTCGGGTTGGAGTACGGCCACCGGAATCTCGTCTGGAATAGCCTCACCCGGTTCGAGTTCGAACAGCTGAGAACGAAGGTACTCAGCGACGGCTTCGAGAGTGAGCACGAACCGGAATCCGTCGGTTGCGAACGACTTGCCGATGCTCATCCGCAGCTCACCGGAGGCAGACTCGGACTCCTGGCCCGAGTTGCCCGATTCGGTTGCGGCGTCACAGCCGGTGCTGCCTGTGTCCTCGTCGGCGACCATGAGATTGACGGCGAAACACGGTTCCGCCATGCCGACGAGGTTGACGGCCTGACGTCCGTGAAAGCGCTCTGGGTGGAGCGCGGACACCGAGTGCACGTGCCCGTCGATGTCGAGTGTCACCTCGGCGGTGGGAAGGAAGGTGCGGGCCATTCCGGGCAACGCCGAGAATGGGCCCACACGCGAGAGCCGGGCGATGCTCAGCCGCCAAGGACGAAGCCCAGGAGTCAGCCGCACTGAGTCAGCCAGGGAGACGAGTTCAGTGGTCTGACCGGCACCATTGGCCCACGGGACAGGATCACGGTCGGCGAAAGAAGCGAGTGCGCGCATGACTCAGCGCGCCACGGGCGGGTGGGGGTGCCTCGGTGGTGGTGTGGTCATCCCTTGCACAGGCAGAACGGGTGACCGGCCGGGTCGAGGAACACTCGGAACGTCTCTCCCGGCTGTTCGGGGGCTTTGCCTGCACCGATTTCGAGCACGGCTTTCTCGGCGACGTCGAGATCGTCGACCACGACGTCGAGGTGCATCTGCTGCGGGTGAGCCTGGCCGGGCCAGCTGGGTGCGTGGTAGTCCTCCACCTGCTGGATGCAGATCGGCGGCCAGGAGTTGGAGACGACTTCTGCCCAGGTGCCGTCCTCGTCGACGGTGACAGACCAATCCAGGAGCTTTCCGTAGAACTCCGCGAGTTCACGGGCGTCAGGGGCATCGATTACGACAACGGGCTGCTTTGCGATAGCCATGTCCCGAGTCTACGCCGCCGCACTGACACGGCGAAGGGCTGGACGCCGGGGAGTAGGATTGTTGAGCAGATCCGCCGATGCGTCCGCAGTCCGCATCGGCTCCCCATAGTGAAGGTTCGCGATGAGTTCTCATGCCCTGCCCGTCACCGGTGATCCGGCGGTCTACATCATCCACGACAATCCGGAATGGATCGCCCCGTTCACCGAGGCGCTCGACCGCCTCGGTGTCGCACATGTCGAATGGCTTCTGCCCGAGACCACGATCGACCTCGCAGCCGAACCACCAGAAGGTCTGTTCTGGTCGCGGCTGTCAGCGTCGGCGCACACCCGAACCGATCCGCACGTCAAGGAGTACGGACGCGCGGTCCTCGACTGGCTCGCCGCCGCCGGCCGCCGCGTCATCAACGGTCGCGGGGTCTATGAGCTCGAAGTGAGCAAGATCCGTCAGCATCGCGAGCTGGTCGGCCGAGGCTTCGACGTGCCGCGCACCGCAGCCGCATTCGGACCACAGGCGCTCGTCGAGGCCGCTGGCGGCTTCACTCCCCCGTTCATCACGAAACACAACCAGGGCGGAAAGGGACTCGGCGTGCGTCGCTTCGACTCCCACGCCGAGCTCTCAGCCGCCGCCGATGAGTTCGCACCCGGCGGGGCGAATGCACCGATCGACGGCATCACCCTCGTCCAGGAGTATGTGCAGCCGAAGCGGCCGTTCATCACCCGCGCGGAGTTCATCGGCGGACGTTTCCACTATGCGGTGCGCGTCGACGTCTCCGGCGGATCGTTCGAGCTCTGCCCGGCCGATGCGTGCGCTGTTCCCGGTGCAGGGACTGACACCGACGTCGAGGCGGCTCCCCCGTTCGCTCGCCGTGAGGAGATCACGGCCGCAACGCCGCTGATCAGCCCTCTTGAAACGCTGCTGGCCGACCTGAACATCGAGATCGCCGGCATCGAGTTCATCGAAACCGCTGACGGCCGGCAGGTCGTCTATGATATCAACACGAACACGAATTACAACCCGTCCGTTGAGTCCGCTGAACAGTCGGCGGGTCGCCAGTCCGCCGCCGACCGCATCGCGGAGTTCGTATCCGACACCCTCGCCGAGGCGGCCCCACCGTCCGTGTCCCCCGTCGGATCCGCAGCCCGGTGATAGTATCGAAGAACTACAGGGGAGCGCCGATCGACGGGTGCTGAGAGTGCGTACGCAGACCCTTTGAACCTGATCCGGTGAGCACCGGCGGAGGGAGTGGAAGAGCGATGACCACCACAGATGTCGGCGGCTCGATAGAGGTCGCCGCCGACGGATCCGTGTCGACACTGATGAAGTCGACGAGCCGACAATGGGCACAAGCCGTCGACCACCGATTCGTCCGAGAGCTCTTCGCCGGCACCATCGATGACGCAGTCATGCGTGACTATCTGGTGCAGGACTATCAGTTCTTCGAGTCGTTTCTGTCGATGCTCGGCGCGTGCGTGGCCCACGCCGATGAACTCGAGGCGAAGCTGCGGTTCGCCCGACAGCTGGGAACGCTCGTCGCCGATGAGGACACCTATTTCGTCGACTCCTTCGCCGAATTGGGAGTCGATACAGCCGATTATCTCCACCCGGAACTGACCGCCCCGACGGTTGGGTTCCGCGATCTCATGGACTCGTCAGTCGCTTCGGCGTCGTATCCGCAGCTGCTCGTCGTCCTTGTCGTCGCAGAATGGCTCTACCTCGACTGGGCCGAATCCCGCGAGGAAATGCCGCACCGACAGATTCACCGAGGATGGATCGACCTCCACCGAGGCGAGGCCTTCCGCGGATGGGTGCAGTTCCTCGTCGACGAGCTCGAACGCGTGTTCCCGACAGACGACAGCCAGGGTTCAGAGGCCGAGACCCTGGCCCGCACCTGGCAGCAGGCCGTCGACCTCGAATGTGCCTTCTTCGACAACGTCTATGAAAACTGATCCGCCCGGAACCGCACACGGCAGCCGCGTCACCCCACTCCCCTAGACTGGCCTCATGAGCACTGAGGTTGATGCAGTCGTCGTCGGTTCCGGACCGAATGGCATGGCCGCCGCGGTCACCCTGGCCCGCGCGGGCCTCTCCGTCGAAGTGTTCGAAGCTCAGCCGACGATCGGCGGCGGTGCCCGCACCCTCGACCTCGGGCTGGCTCCCGGCGTCACCCATGACATCTGCTCGGCCGTCCACCCGCTGGCCATCGCCAGCCCCTTCTTCGTCGACTTCGACCTGCGCGCCCGCGGCATGGAGCTGACCACCCCCGACATCTCCTACGCCCAGCCCCTCGACGGGAAACCGGCCGCGCTGGCCTTCCACGATCTCGACGAAACGGTCGACCGCCTCGGCGAGGCCGGACCCGAATGGCGGCGATTCTTCGCCCCGCTGCTCGACCGTGTCGATGACGCGATCTGGCTTTCCCTCGGTGACAAGCGTTCGGTGCCGGAGACCCTGCGCGACCTCCCGGGTATCGCCAACGTCGTGAAATTCGGACTGCGCCTGCTCAGCCAGGCCAGTCCCGCGTGGAACATACCGCTCTCCCACGAATCGACGCAGTCCCTGTTCACCGGGGTCGCCGCGCACGCCATCGGCGGGTTGCCGGCGATGGGCACAGCAGCCACGGCGACGATGCTCTCCACGATCGCGCATGCCGGCGGCTGGCCCTCCCCTATCGGGGGCTCTCAGGCGATCATCGACTACCTCGTCGCCGATCTCGAAGCCCACGGCGGAACCGTACACGCGAACGCCCGGATCGACCACGTCTCGGATATACCCGCGGCCCGCGCCTACCTGCTCGACACCTCGGCGCTCAATGCCGCGCAGATCTTCTCCGGCCTGCTGCCTGCCCAGGTCGACAAGAGCCTGCGCGGCTTCAATCACGGCAACGCCGCGGCCAAGGTCGACTTCGTCCTCAACGGACCGGTCCCCTGGTCCGACCCCGAGGTGGGCCGTGCCGGGACCATCCACGTCGGCGGATCGCGGGCACAGATGGCCGCCGCCGAGGCGCAGGTGATGAACGGGCGCATGCCGGCCGATCCCGTGTGCCTCGTCTCGGACCCCACCGTCTTCGACCCCTCCCGCGAGGTAAACGGCCTGCGGCCGCTGTGGACGTATTGCCATGTCCCCTTCGACTGCCCGCTCGACCCGACGGAGTACATCACGAGGCAGATCGAACGCTTCGCCCCGGGTTTCCGCGACCGCATCGTCGCCCACAACGCCATCCCCGCCTCCGAGATGGCCGGCCACAACCAGAACTACATCGGCGGGGACATCGCCACCGGCATCGTGTCCTTCTACCGGATGATGGCCCGGCCACGCACCAGTTGGGACAACTACAGCCTCGGCGTGCCCGGCGCATTCCTGTGCTCGGCGGCAACTCCGCCTGCACCCGGAGTGCACGGAATGAACGGCTGGTTCGCCGCCCGCCGAGCCCTGAAGACCCGCTTCGGCATCGACGAAGCGCCCAGCCTTGCACCTGGCGTTTGACCGAGTGCGTTCCCACGGGGACGACCCCACCTTCACAGACATGATCGAATCGGGCACAGATTGTTGGGCGGAGCATCCCTGACAGCCGGGAGCATGGATGAGTGAAGGGAGAGATCGTGATCGCTGAACTCAATACACTCATCAACATCGTCGAGGCGAATCTGTCCGCCGATTCCGCAGAGTCCGTCGAGGTCGGTGCACTGGCTGTCAGGCTCGGCACCACCGAGTATCACCTGCGGCGTATGTTCTCATCACTGGCGGGAATCCCGCTTTCGGAGTATGTCCGCAGGCGCAGAATGACCGTCGCTGCAGGCGCTGTCATCGATGGTGAAGATCTGCTGAGTGTGGCGGTGCGGTACGGATACGGATCGACCGAGGCGTTCACACGCGCTTTTCGATCCGTTCACGGTGCAGCCCCGTCCGAGGTTCGGCGCGACGGCGGTCCCCTTCGCAGCCAACAGTCACTCAGGTTCCGCCTGACGATCGAAGGGAGTTCGACCATGAACACCAGAATCATCGACCACCCCGCATTCGCACTCATCGGCCACGCTGTCCGTGTGCCGCTCATCCACGAGGGGGAGAACCCGCACATCCGCGAGTTCATCGCTTCGCTCCCGGCCACAGAGCATGCTCGGCTCAAGACGCTGTCTGACACCGCACCGACAGGACTGCTTCAGGTCACTGACGGGGTGGATCCAGATTATCGAGAGGGAACCGACCTCACCTATCTCCACGGGGTCGCGATCTCGGCGGCTGCCTCGGCGCCGGCGGATCTCGACATCATCGATGTTCCGGCAGGAATCTGGGCCGTCTTCACGGCAGACGGCCCCTATCCGAAGGCGTTGCAAGACACGTGGGCGGCCGCGGCTGGCGAGTGGTTCCCGTCGAATCCGTGGCGACTGCGGCCGGGGCCCTCGATCGTGTCGATTCTCGATCGTGCGGAGGACTTCAGCACAGCGACGACCGAGCTCTGGCTCCCGGTAGAGCGCGACTGATTCAGCCTCGCACCCACCGGTCGGCGTCACCGTCATAGCGCCATTCGACCACCTCGATGACGGTGTCGATGACGTCGTTGAGCCAGAACGTCGTATCCGGGTGCCAGCCCGCGACGAGGCTCGCGGTCCGATCATCGGTGCTCCCCACGGTGGGAATCGTCTCCGATTCCTCGCCAAGGCGGCCCTGTCCTTCACCCGGAAAGCCGGGGCCGACATCGATGACCGCACCTGCCGTCCGCAGATAACCGGCCAGGCCGACATGAACACCGTCGAACTCTTCGGCGACGCGTGACCAGTCCGGGATGACCCAACGGCCCTTGCGTCCGGTCGTTTCGAACCATACGTGACGGCGTTGGGCGGTAACGTCGATCGGGTAGCGACGGCACAGTTCGGCCCAATCTTTGGGTGTCCGGATCTCGGCGATGCGGGCGTCCTGGCGCAGCTTCAGCCGGCAGGCTCGGGCACGCTCGAGACCGAAATCGTCCTCAACGAGTTCGACGCCGATCGGAGCCCCGTCGGGCCATTTCGACGTCGATGACCAGAGGCCGAAAGGCGGAGTCGACCACCATTCGCCCGAGATCTCCGCATAGGGGTTCTTCGCGAAGTCGTAACGGTGACTGGTTTCCGTGGTCAGAACTTCTGCGAGCCATTCGTCAAGTCCCCAGGGCGGCTGGATTCCACCGCCGGTCCGGCGCGGGTAGAGGTCGGTCAGCGTGATTTCGGTGTGCTCCTCTGCCGAGTCGACCGGGCCTGGCTTCAGGTCGAATACCGCCGGCAGCGAACCACGGTGCTCTTCATCGTCCCACGAAAAAGCCCATTGATCAGTCGAGTTGAGCGGCAGCGACCAGCCGTCGAGCAGTCCGGTGTCGATGAGGGTCTCTGCGAAAGGACGCAGGGCTTCGCGCACCTCCGGGTTAACCGCGACCTGGTCCGCACCGTGAGGAGGCTGCCAATACATGGCACTGGAGATGACCTCAGCCATCTCGTCCTCGAGCTCATCTTGGGTTGGGATCACCGGTGTGACGCGGAGAAGAGCTGCCGCGACGTCGTGGGCAGTGACGTCCTGGCTCATGTCTTTTGGCCCTGTTGAGAGTGTGGGTGCTGGTTTGTATTCCCATTCGGAATCCGGCACCGCGTCATCGTCGCGGACGTAGACCGTCCCAGCCATTCCCTGTGCCGCATCGAGCTGTGAACCGGCGGCGTAAACAGCGCTGCGCAATTCAGCCAAAGCTCGCGCTTCCTCGGTGAGAGGTGCGCCCTCCTCATCGAATTCGTCGTCGCGCCCATTCAGGGCCAGCCCGAACACGAGTGAGCGTCCCCGCGGGGACGCGAGCAGATCCTCGGCGCTCATCCGTCCATCCGGATCGGTTGGGTACGTGGTCATGGTCCCGAGGCTACGCGACCCCGTTGGCACACGGCACCTCACCTCTGCCGGGTGCCCGCCGCAGCTCAGCGGGTCGCGAAGCGCTTCGGCACGAGCTTCTCCAACGGCAGGAACGCCGCCCAGCAGATGACGGTCGGCAGGAAGTGGATGCCCAGCGCAAGATAGGTCATGAGGTGGAAGAGGAAGAAGAAGGCGACGGCCCCGTACAGCCACTTCTTCTTGAGGAACAGGACGACGGGTGAGAGGAACTCGAAGACGAGCGTCGCCCACTGCGCGGCGATGAGGAGGCCGGGCATCTCGAGGAACGGTTTCGACCATTCGGCGCCGCGGCGCATGAGCGCCCAGATGATGACCGCACCGTTGGCCCAATGCGTGATATTGCCCGAGGCGATCCACTTCATGAGCACCGAGTAGAAGTAGGTGAGCACGACCGCGATCTGCACCATGCGCAGTGCCCACCCGGCCCTCGCCGAGGCGGTGCCGACGTCCCGGAAGCGCGCCGTTCCGATCGTGGGCAGGACGAAGGCGGCGATGACGAGCGCCAGATGATCGTGCGCGACGTAACCGTAGCCCTGCGTGTAGAACATCCACGCACCGAAGCTGATCGCCACGGCCCAACCGCTGATGCGCTGAAGGATCCCTGCTGCGGCGAGCAGAGAGAAGACGATGATGAGGGCAAGCAGGATCTGCGCGCCGAGGACGCTGACCGCAGGAATGTGGAGGAGCCTCGCCAACCACAGCGGCTGGTAGAACTCGGGTGTCCATCCGTGGGCGATGACGTCGCCGGAGATCGTGAGCACATCGATGATGATGAAGACGTAGATGAACACGCGGAACACGGCCACCCGGGCCAAGGAGACCTCGGGCATGAACCAGCGGAGGAACGGATTCGTGGGGGCCGCCTCGGCGGGGGTGTTCGTCAGGGTCGGGGTGCCGCTCATCGGACCTCCCATTCCGCCAGCGTCGTCTTCTCGGGTTCGCCGACGGCCAGGCCATTCTTCAGTTGGGTGGTGGTGCGGCAGAGGATCATCGTCTCGGGTTTCGGTTCGTCCGGGTGCAGCCGGATGTACGAGTCGGCCATCGACTGCAGGAGTTCGGGGTGGGCGATGACGCGGTCGAGTTGGGATTCGACGTCGCCGCGTTCGATGCCGACGGTCGCGGTGTTGAAGCCGAGGCGGCGCGGTTCGTCCTCGCCGGGGAATTGGGCTTCGATGCACGTGGAGTTCACCGTGCCGTTGAGGTCTTTGGCGGTGGCGTACTGGGTGAGCGAGCCGAGCGGGAAGAAGTCGTTGGTGTTGAGGATCTGTCCGCAGGTGAGGATGACGAAGGCGATGGCGGGAATGACGATGCGCCAGCCGATTGAGATCTTCGACAGCGGTTTCGCGCTGGCCGTAGCCTGGGTGCTGCGGGAGCCGGCGGACGTGCCGGAAGCAGCATGGCGGCTGGAGTCGTCGGAGGCGGAGTCGGCACCTGCGGCGGCGGGGTCCTGACTCGTCAGGAGACGGCGCTTCTTCTGTTCCATACGCTTGCGGGACTCGTCCTCTCGGGTGCGGCTCGTTCGCAGACAATCCTATCCGCCCAATTACTACCTGACGGCGGCCCAGCAACCTGGCGCCAGGTTGCTGGGCCGCCGTCAGGTAGTAATTGGGGTTAGGAGCTGCGGGCGTAGAGGTTGAGCTGCTCCCACCCGGCCGCATACTTCTGGAAGGCCGCGACCGCGGACTCGGAATCGCTGTTGCTCAGCGCGGTGACCCACGAGTCGACGAGTTCCGCGGCCTCGCTCGGCCACAGCACATCGGACATCCCGCCGAGGTCGAGCTCGAGGATCGAGTTCATATCGAAGGTATCGATCCACTCGGCCAGGACCGAGGTCTGCTCGACCATGTCGACGACCTTCGAAGTGTCCGCGATCGTCTCCGAAGCCCATTCCATGCGCGCCGAGGCGGCCAGGATGTCCGTGCGGATGAGCACCCGCAGACCCTCGTCGGTCTCCTCGGTGATGATCTGGTCCTCGGTCAGAGAGAAGAACAGCCACCACGACGGCGGCACGTCCCACGCCGAGACCCGGGTGAAGATCCGTGTGTCCTTCGCGTCCTGCAGCCACTCCGCACGCCGGCTCGCGGCACGCCGCCGAGCGGTCTTCGGAGCGACGATGTCCAAGGTCGCCTTCGAGGTGTGCTCTGTCAGCGATTCGAGCGCCTCCCATCCGCGGATGTCCTCCTGAGCAGGGCAGAAACGGTCCACTCCGTCCGCGGTCTGAGACGCCGGAAGGAAGATCGGAGTGCGCCGGAAAGAATCGGCCACAGGTGACGGAGGCAGGGAGATCAAGCGCTTGTCAGCGTCGTGGGAAATCTGCTCCTCGATGCGTGACCGGTTGTCCTCCACCCGCCTGTCTTGCAATTCGGAATGCACCACAAGAGGTTCGAAGATCCGCAGGGTGACGACATAATCGCGACGGTAGGCCATGGGTTCAGCCTATCCAAGGTCGGCTCGCAAAATGGAACTTCCCAGTACGAACAGGTAGGATTTAAGCGCATAGCAGAGATCTAGTCCGGGGCTATTCGCCCCATAGACGACGGAGGGGGTCACGCCAGTGGGTCGCGGCCGCGCAAAGGCAAAGCAGATCAAGGTAGCTCGGAAGCTGAAGTACTACAGCCCGGATACCGACCTTAATAGACTCCAGCAGGAGCTGGGCGCCGACGCGCACAAGTCTGGTCCGTCCGATCCTTACGACGATGAACCTGACTACTCGGCTTACGCCGACAAGTACAACGTCGACGATGACGACGAGTACGAGAACTGAGCCAGCCGCAGTCGGCTGATCTGACATCGCAGAGGGCGGGGACTTCGGTCCCCGCCCTCTGCCGTTCCCGCATATGGTCCACTACGCCGGGACATCCCCTCGCCGAGGCGGCTGTGCCCTCGCGCGCATCCCCCACCGTTCCGTGCAGTTCCTTCCGTCCCGTGGCCATCACCCACCGGAAGCACCACACCCCCGTGCAGGAGCACGAGGGTGTGAGAGTACGGGTGAGGGATGCTCCGCAGCGAAACGCAGAGCCGCACGAGCCTTACTGCAGGATCGCGGCGCCCCCGTCGACGCCCTTGGCGCCCTGCACATAGTCGGGGTCGGTGGCGAGAGTTCCGTCGTCGGCGGCGACGTCGCCGAGCACCCAGGCTCCGGGGCTAGCGACGAGCACACCGTCGACCGATTCCGCGTCGACGACGAGGACCATGCCGACGCCGAGGTTCCAGGTGCGTTCCCGGTCGTCCTGCGGCACTCCGCCGAGATCACCGAGTACGTTGAACACCGCCGGGATCTTCCACGAAGCCCGTGACATCTTCGCCACCAGCCCCTGCGGGAGCACCCTGGCCACATTGGCCGAGAGTCCTCCGCCGGTGACATGCGAGACCGAATGCACGGCTTCGGGCAGCGCGTCGAAGAGAGCGGCGAGCTCACCGGTGTAGACATGGGTGGGAACGAGCAGCTCCTCACCGAGGGTGCGCCCGAACTCCGAGACATGCTTATCCAGGCCCCATCCTGCCTCGGCGATGATGTGGCGGACCAGGGAGTAGCCGTTGGAGTGGATGCCCGAGGACGGCAGACCGATGAGCACGTCACCGGCACGGACCTTCTCGGGTCCAAGCAGCTTCGAGGCCTCGACGACACCGGTGGCGGCACCGGCGACATCGTACTCATCGACTCCGAGCAGCCCCGGGTGTTCGGCGGTCTCCCCGCCGACCAGGGCGACACCGGCCGAGGCACAGGCGTCGGCGATTCCCCGCACGATATCGGCGATGCGTTCGGCCACGACCTTGCCGCAGGCGATGTAGTCGGTCATGAACAGGGGTCGGGCACCGCAGACGATGATGTCGTCGACGACCATGCCCACAAGGTCGTAGCCGATGGTGTCGTGCTTATCCATGGCCTGAGCGATGGCGACCTTCGTGCCCACTCCGTCGGTCGACGAGGCGAGCAGCGGACGCTCGAAGTCCTTGAGCACCGAGACGTTGAAGAGTCCGGCGAATCCGCCCATCCCACCGACGACCGAGGAGTTGTGGGTGGCCGAGACGGCAGCCTTCATCAGTTCGACGGCGCGGTCTCCGGCCTCGACGTCGACGCCGGCGGCGGCATAGGTGGTGGACTTCGGGTTCGCTTCGGAACTCAACTCAGCATCCTTTGTCGGCGGGTGTGTTGTTGACGGGAATCGGGTACTCGCCCGAGAAGCAGGCGGTGCACAGCTGACTGCGCTCCTGCTCGGTGGCGGCGATCATGCCGTCCAGAGAGATATAGCCCAGCGAGTCCGCGCCAAGGTTCTCGCAGATCTCGTTCGTGGTCAGGCCGTTGGCGATGAGCTCGGCACGGGTGGCGAAGTCGATGCCGTAGAAGCACGGCCACTTCACCGGCGGGGAGGAGATGCGCACATGGACCTCGGCCGCTCCGGCCTCCCGCAGCATGCGGATCAGGGCGCGCTGAGTGTTTCCGCGCACGATCGAATCGTCGACGACGACGAGGCGTCGGCCCTCGATGTTCTCCCGGATCGGGTTGAGCTTGAGGCGGATGCCCAGCTGCCGCAGGGTCTGCGAAGGCTGGATGAAGGTGCGTCCGACATAGGCGTTCTTCATCAGCCCCTGGCCGAACGGGATGCCCGAGGCCTCGGCATAGCCGACGGCCGCAGGGGTGCCCGATTCCGGGGTGGCGATGACCAGGTCTGCGTCAACAGGGTACTCCTCGGCCAGCTGGCGGCCCATCTGGGTCCGTGCGGC
Source organism: Brevibacterium pigmentatum (assembly GCF_011617465.1). Lineage (NCBI taxonomy): Bacteria > Bacillati > Actinomycetota > Actinomycetes > Micrococcales > Brevibacteriaceae > Brevibacterium > Brevibacterium pigmentatum. Next base: position 707,068 of record NZ_CP050153.1, on the reverse strand, counting down.
GTGGACGTTCTTGCCGTTGAGCTTGCTGTCGGGACGCGCGAGGTAGACGTATTCGAAGACGCAGCGAGCTTGGCTCGGTTCGGCGAAGCGGTGCGAACGCAGACCGTCTTCGTCGATGGCGATGAGCTCACCGGGTTCGATGTCGCGGACGAACTTAGCACCGACGATGTCGAGTGCCGCGGTCTCCGAGGCCACGACCCAGCCGTTCTCCAGCCGGCCCAGCGACAGGGGTCGGACCCCGTGCCGGTCACGCGCGGCGTAGAGGGTGTGCTCGTCCATGTAGACCAGCGAGAACGCGCCTTCGACATGCGGCAGCAGACTCAGCGCCGCCTCGGTGAGGTTCTCTCCGTCTTCGGTCGCGAAGAGCTCGGTGACCAGGGAGGTGTCATTCGAGGAATCACGGAAGGGCCGGGTGCGGGCCGACTTCTTCGTGGCCTCCTCGACGACCTTCGTCGCGTGGTCGCGGCGGGCATCGGCCATGCCTTCGAGAGCGTCGAAGTTCGTCAGATTGCCGTTGTGGGCCAGCGCCACGGTGCCGAATGGGGTCGGCCCCAGGGTGGGCTGAGCGTTCTCGAACGACGGTGATCCGGTCGTCGAATACCGGGTGTGGCCGACGGCGATATGGCCCTGCAGGAGCTCGAGATCGCGTTCGTGGAACACCTGGGAGACCAGGCCCATGTCTCGGTAGATGAGGATCTGCTTGCCGTTGCTGGCAGCGATTCCCGCGGACTCCTGTCCGCGGTGCTGCAGGGCGTAGAGCCCGAAGTATGTGAGTTTGGCGGTTTCCTCGCCGGGGGCCCAGACTCCGAACACACCGCATTCGTCCTGCGGTCCGCGGTCCTGGGGGTCGATTTCGTGCGTCAGCTGCCCGTCTCCTCTTGCCACGAGTGAAATTGTCTCATACCCGCAACGGCGCCCTGACCCGGTGCTCAGACTGTGGAACCGGGGGCCGAATCCCGTCCGGTTTCCGCGTCGCCCTCGTCGTCGGCTGCGGGCTGAGCATGCGTATCGTCTGCGGGCGCGGACTCCGTGTTCGCCGAGGCGGGGGTGCCCTCGTCGGCACCGGCGTCGGGGTCCTCAGCCGCTCCGGAATCGGGGTCCTCCCCGCGGGCTTCGGCGATGCGGCGGCGTGCGATCTCCTTCGGATCGTCGACCATGTCGATCTGCGCATCGACCCGGAACTCCTTCGCCTTCTTCCGTCCCCTCCAGTCGAGGATGAGGGCGACGAGTCCGCCGAGGAACAGTCCGCCGATCCCGAGGACGAGCAGCATCAGGCCCATCCCCTTGCCCACCGTATAGCCCATCGGCATATCGGCCGGGTCGACGAAGATCGCGAGGATTCCAGCGATCGCGATGCCGAGCACCGCGCCGATGCCCATGAACACCGAGTACTTGGGGCTGCGACGGACGGAGACGTCGATCTGGTCCTTCATGATCTCCTTGGACACGTGGCCGGATGGGGCCGATGGATCACCGGGAATACCCCGGAACAACAGGTCCCGAACAGTCTAGTCGAGTCAGCCTGAGGTTCTTCCCAGGCAGTCTCACGCCACTTCCCATAAACTGGACACAACTAAACTGGACTCACCCAGGTTAACGGTCACTGAAGACAGAGGTTTGCGATATGTCCCACACGATCATCGTCGGCATCGACGGTTCCGACAACGCCGAATGCGCCCTGCAGTGGGCGATCACGCACGCACAGAAGACCTCCGCAGAGATCCGCATCGTCTCCGCCTACACCGTCCCCGGCGTCAATATGAGCCAGGCCGATATCGTCTACCCCGCCGATTTCGACGACGCCGTGAAGAAGACCGTCGAAGACATCGCCGAGGCGGCCGCCGCCACCGTCACCAAGGCCGGCGTTCCCGTGTCGACGACGATCGTGCCCGGTGACGCCTCCGGAGTGATGGTCGAGCATTCGAAGAACGCCGCCCTCGCCGTCGTCGGCGCGCGCGGTCGCGGCGGGTTCGCCGGTCGCCTCCTCGGATCCGTGGCCCTGGCCATGCCCGCGCATTCGCAGTGCCCCACCCTCGTCGTCCCGAGCACGTGGCCGACCCGGATCATGCCGACGACTCCCCTGCCCATCGATGATCCCGTCCGCACGACCGATGATCCCTCCGCCGAGGCGGACGGACGGTCGCGTCCCGACTTCTCCGGTGAGGTCGTCGCCGCCGTCGATCCCTTCGAGACCGACACCCCGGTGCTGCGTGCCGCGGCCGCTCAGGCCGCGATCTACGGTGTTCCGCTGCGCCTCGTCGGGGTCACCGCCACGCACATCCTCTCGCCCGAGTGGATGCCCAGCGAAGAACATCTCATCCGGATGTACGACGAGGCGGCGAAGGCCTTCACCGCTGCTGCCGAGTCGCTGAAGGGAGACTTCCCCGATCTCGAGGTGCGGTTCTCGATCTTCGATGCACCTGCCACCGAGGTGCTCGTGTCGGCCACGTACACCGCAGATCTCCTGGTCATCGGCTCCCGTGGCCGCGGCGGGTTCGTCTCCACCATCCTCGGGTCGACGTCGCAGGGTGTGCTCTCGCATGCCGTGTGCCCGGTGCGGGTGGTGCGGGTCAACCGCCGCCAGCCGGGCCGCCGCCGCTGAGGCGCGGCGCCGTCATCCGAGCGCGATGAGCCCGATGCCCGCAACCACGATAAGGGCACCGGCGAGTTTGAGCAGCACGTTCCTCTCCCCGAAGAACCACCACGCTAGCAGGGTGCCGACGATGATCGAGGTCTCCCGCACGGGGGCTACGAGCGCCACCGGCGCCTGCTGCATCGCGTAGAGGACGAGCACGTACGCGAGCGGTGAGAGGATCGCCACGGTCACGAGCGCGCGCTTGTGGCTCAAAAGGATCTCGCGGAAGTCCGCGCGCTTCTCCCGGCCGCCGGGAAGCGCGACCATTCCGACGGTCATGATGAGCCCGACGCAGGCTTCGGAGACGGCGAAGTAGAGCAGCGGGGAATCGCTGACATGGTTCACGGCGAAGTCGTCCCAGAGTGTGTACGAGGCGATGAACGCCCCGATCAGCCCGCCCCAGGCGAGCCCCCGTCGCAGACCGTCGCTGCTCGTGGGGCCGTCCCCGCCGCCGCGGGGACGGATCGTGACGACGGCGATGCCGGCGATGACGGTGAAGGCTCCGACCGCCTCGGCGAGGGTGGGACGCTCACCGAGGAAGGCCACGGCGATGATGATCGTCACGACCGGCCCGATGCCGCGCGCCGTCGGGTAGACGACGCCCAGCGGGGCGTGGTCGTAACCGGACTGCAGGGCCACGGAGTAGGCGATGTGGAAGACCGCGCTCAGTGCCGCCGCGCCGACCAGTCCCCAGTTCAGCGGCTGCGCGCCGGTGGCGATGATGACGGCCGCGACCGGGGCGAGCAGGAGCGCCGAGAGCCCGTGGTAGGCGAGCACGAAGGCATAGCCTCTGCCGGTGACGGACTTCGCGGCGAGGTTCCAGACGGCGTGGGCGACGGCGGCGATGAGGACGAGCCCGAGCACCGGGAAGGTCATCGGCGCACCGGCCCCTTCCTCACCGTCACAGCTTGATGGCGACGGTCTTCGTCTGCGTGTATTCGTCGAGGGCTTCGATGGACTTCTCGCGACCGTAACCGGACTTCTTGAACCCGCCGAAGGGCAGTTCGACTCCACCGCCGGCACCATAGGTGTTGACGAAGATCTGGCCGGCATCGACCTCGGCAGCCAGGCGGTGGGCGCGGGAGATGTTCTGCGTCCACAGTGCGCTGACGAGGCCGTAGTCGGTGCCGTTGGCCAGCGCCACGGCTTCGTCGTCGTCGGCGAACGGCAGGGTCGCGACGACGGGGCCGAAGACCTCTTCCTGGGCGATCCGGGACTTAGGGTCGACGGAGTCGACGATGGTGGGGGTGATGAACGACCCAGCGGCGAGGTCGTCGGCCAGACCGTCGGGTCGGGTGCCGCCCGTGATGATCTGTCCGGAGTCGACTGTGGCGAGGAACCCGCCGACCCGTTCATGCTGTTTGGTCGAGATCAGGGGCCCGAGCATCGGGTCGTCGAGGCCGTAGCCGATGGTCACCTTCGCCATGGCCGCGGCCATCTTGTCGACGACCTCGGCGTGGATGTCGCGGTGGACGATGAGCCGGGATCCGGCCGAGCAGGTCTGCCCGGCGTTCTGGATGATCGAGCGCACGAGCGATGGGATCGCCGCATCGATATCGGCATCGGGGAAGACGATGTTCGCGGACTTCCCACCGAGCTCGAGGACCGTGGGCACGACTCGATCGGCGGCGGCGTGGGCGATGGCCGAACCGGTCTGCGTCGACCCGACGAAGCCCAGATGTGCCACCCCGGGGTGGGCGCTCAACGCCGCTCCCGCCTCGGCGCCGAGTCCGGTGACGACGTTGAAGGTTCCGGCCGGGAAGCCCACGGAGTGGATGAGTTCAGCCAACCGCACGGTCGAGCGCGGGGTCTCATCCGCGGGTTTGGCCACGGCGCAGTTGCCGGTGGCCAGCGAGGTGGCGGCGGCACGGCCGATGAGCTGGAGCGGATAGTTCCAAGCCACGATGTGTCCGGTGACGCCGAAGGGCTCCCGGCGCGTGTAGACGTGCATGTCCTCGGCCAGCGGGATCGCGTGACCGTAGTAGGACTCGATGGTGTGGCCGTAGAACTCGAAGTAGCGGGCGCACACGTCGACGTCGGCATAGGCCTGGGTGAGCGGTTTGCCCGTGTCCTCGGATTCGATGCGGGCCAGATCGTCGCGGTTGGCGGTGATGACGGCGGCGGTGGCGATGAGCAGGCGGGAGCGCTGTTCCGGGCTCGAGCGCTTCCATTCCCGCTGCGCTTTCGCCGCAGCCTGCACCGCCCGGTCGACTTCATCGGCTCCGGCGCGGGCGATATCGCCGAGCTGGCCTCCGGTGGCCGGGTCGATATTGGCGTAGGTGAGCAGGGACGGCACATGCCGACCGCCGATGAACGACGTCGTCTGCGTGATCTGTGCGCTCATGCTCGGGCCTCGAGTTCTGCGGTGGTGAAGAGGGGCAGGAAGTCGCCGAGGTCGGCTCGGGTTCCCGAGGCCTCGATATCGCCGGCGGCGAGCGCGGTCGCGAAGTCGGTGCGTCCGGTGACCAGACCCAGCCACACCTCGGCCGAGGTCTCGACGACGTTCGGCGGGGTGCCGCGGGTGTGCCGGGGTCCGGCGATGCATTGGGTGACGCCGAACGGCGGGACCCGGACTTCGACGCTGTTGCCTTCGGCTCGGGAGGCGAGCTCCTCGAGGGTGAACCGCACGGCGGTGGCGATGGTCGACCGGTCGGCCGGGGCTGCGTCGAGCCTCGCCTGAGTCAGCCACATCTCGAGTGCGCTGCGCCCCTGATCGGGGTCGATCCTTCTGCGAATCGCCATCAGTCCCTCTTCCTCTCACCGATTGTGGCAATATCTTCCCCGAGCTCCAGGCGTCCGACAACGTTCGTCCGCCCCTCGGAATCCCTGCCTCCGGTGACCGGATCCGTGATCGCCGCGATCACGGCGTCGACCGTATCCTTCCCCGACGCCGAGGCGGCTCCCGGCTCAACGTCGAACGCTCCCGCCCACTGGAGCAGGGTGAGGGCGACGAGCCCGGTGGCCCGCGAGGACCCGTCGAGGCATTTCACGGCGACGGCATACCCGGAGCGGGTGGCCATGACGATGACTCCTTCGGCCCCGCCCTTGGCGAAGACGCCGAGCTTGTCTATGACGGTCGAATTCGGTCGGCCGTGTCCTTCGATCGTCCCCGGGTCGGCGAAGACCGCCTCGGTGAGGGTGCGAGCCTCGCTCTCATAGGCAGCCCACGCTCCCGCCTCCTCGGCGTCACCGTCGCTGCTGCCGATCCGGATGACGCGGCCGATGGCGCGGGCGAGGCCGGTGAGGCTGAGCGCGAACACGGGAGCCCCACAGCCGTCGATGCCGACCGCGGACGGTTCCTCCGAAGCGAAGGCGGTGACCACCTCGGCGACCTTCTGCTGCACGGGATGCTCCGGGGACAGATAGGTGGCGGTGTCGGCGCCGATGGCGCGGGCTGCGGCGAGGAATGCCGCGTGCTTGCCGGAGCAGTTGAAGTACAGGGGCGAGCGCGGGTCCGTGTTCTCCTCTCCCCGAGCCCGCGCCGATTCCTGCAGTTGACGACGGAAGGCTCCGTCGGCGGGATGGGCGGACGGGCACTGCAGGTCGGACACGCTCAGCCCGGCATTCTCGAGCATCGCGGACACGACCGCCACATGCCCGGCTTCACACTTGTGTGAGGCAGCGGCCAGGGCCGCGGCCGGTCCCTCGAGCTGCGCGCCGAGGCTCATCGCCGCGATCGCCTGCAGCGGTTTGAGACTCGACCGGGTGAACACGGGAATCTCCGGAGCACCCAGGCTGATCAACGGTGATCCCTGCGGGTCGAGGACGACGGCGGACCCGATGTGCCGGGATTCGACGAAGCCGGAGCGCTCGACGACGGCGAGCTCAGCGGCTTGGGCGGCGGTGAAAGTCGAGAAGGTCACGCACTCAAGCCTACGACCCTTTAGGCTGGTGGCGTGAAGGTTCTTGTCATCGGTTCGGGCGCCCGTGAACACGCCCTCGTCCTTGCTCTCGCGCGCGACCCACAGGTCGACGCCGTCATCGCCGCTCCCGGCAATCCCGGCATCGCGCAGATCGCGCACACCGAGGCCGTCGACGCCTCGGATGCCGCCGCCGTGACCGCGCTGGCCGAGTCCCTCGACGTCGATCTCGTCGTCATCGGGCCCGAAGCCCCGCTGGTCGCCGGTGTTGCGGATGCTCTGCGCGAAGCCTCGTTCCCCGTCTTCGGACCCAGCGCGGAGGCCGCGCACCTCGAAGGCTCCAAGGCGTTCGCGAAGGAGGTCATGGAGTCCGCGAATGTGCCGACGTCCTCCGCCCGCGTCGCCTACTCCTCCGACGAGGCGGCGGCCGCGCTGCGCGAATTCGGCGCCCCGCATGTGGTGAAGGCCGATGGGCTTGCCGCCGGGAAGGGAGTCGTCGTCACCGATGACTTCGACGCCGCGATGACGCATGCGAGCTCCTGCCTCGAGGTCTCCGACCGGGTCGTCATCGAGGACTATCTCGACGGCCCCGAGGTCTCCCTGTTCGTCCTCTGCGACGGCAAGACCACCGTCCCCCTGGCCCCGGCGCAGGACTTCAAACGCATCGGAGACGGTGACACCGGACCGAACACGGGCGGAATGGGCGCGTATTCGCCGCTGCCGTGGCTGCCTGCGGGCACGGTCGAGGAGATCGTCGACACCGTCGCCCAGCCCGTCGTCGATGAGATGACCCGCCGCGGCACGCCGTTCACCGGACTCCTCTACTGCGGACTCGCGCTGACGTCGAAGGGTCTGCGCGTCATCGAGTTCAACGTCCGCTTCGGCGATCCGGAGACCCAGTCGGTGCTCGCCCGCCTGTCCAGCCCCCTGGGCCAGACGCTGCTCGCCGCTGCCGAAGGCCGCCTGAACGAGACCGCACCCCTCGAATGGGATCCGCGCTCCTCGGTGACCGTGGTCATGGCCGCCGAGAACTACCCTGGCACTCCGAACACCGGAGACATCATCCGCGGGCTCGACACCGTCGCAACCCTGCCCGCTGTCAGCGTCCTGCACGCGGGCACGAAACTCGCGACCGGTCCCAGCGGCGGATTCGCCCCCGAGGATGCTGTGATCACGAAGGACATCGCCGAGACCGGTGACATCGTCACCTCCGGCGGCCGCGTGCTCTCCGTCGTCTCCCTCGGTGACGACCTCGACGATGCGCGGGCAAAGGCCTATGCCGCGGTCGACGAGATCAAGTGGGACGGTGAGCAGCATCGCACCGATATCGCCGAGGCGGCCGCCGCCGGTCGCATCGAACTCGCCTCCGGATACGCCGCCCCCGCACCGCACCCTCCGGTGCTGCCGGGCTGGAAGCACGTGTACTCGGGGAAGGTCCGCGACCTCTACATTCCTGCCGATGCCGCCGATGCCGCGAGCGCCGAACAGCTGCTCATGGTCGCCTCGGACCGGATCTCGGCCTATGACTGGGTGCTCGATTCGGAGATCCCGGACAAGGGGAAGGTGCTCACGGGCCTGAGCCTGTGGTGGTTCGATCAGCTCGCCGATGTCATCGGCAACCATGTCGTCAGCTCGGATGTGCCCGAAGCCGTCCGCGGCCGCGGACTCATCGTGAAGAACCTCAAGATGTTCCCTGTCGAGTGCGTCGCCCGCGGCTACCTCACCGGTTCGGGCATGTCCGACTACCGGGCGACCGGGTCCGTGTGCGGAATCCAGCTGCCCGCCGGACTCGTCGAGGCCGATCGCCTCGAACCTCCGATCTTCACCCCGGCGACGAAGGCCGAGCTCGGGGAACACGATGAGAACGTCAGCTTCGACGCCGTCGCGAAGACCGTCGGCACCGAGACCGCAGAGAAGCTGCGCGACCTGACCGTGGAGATCTACCAGCGCGCCGAGCAGATCGCCAGGGAACGCGGAATCATCCTCGCCGACACGAAGTTCGAGTTCGGGACCCTGCCCGATGGCACGATCGTCCTCGGTGACGAAGTGCTCACCCCGGACTCCTCCCGCTTCTGGGACGCCGAGGGCTATGAGGCCGGCAAGGCGCAGTCGAGCTTCGACAAGCAGTTCGTCCGCGACTGGCTGACCGAGGAGTCCGGCTGGGACAAGGCATCGGACACTCCTCCCCCTGCGCTGCCCGCCGAGGTCGTCGAGAAGACCCGTGCCCGCTACATCGAGGCCTTCGAGAAGCTCACCGGGGAGACGTTCCCCGGCTGAGTCTCTGCGCGCCGCAGAGCGCAGACCAGGCAAGCCGCGGGGCACCGACACACAGTCGGTGCCCCGCGGCTTCGTCGTTCCTGGTGTCCCCCGGCGCTCTCCTACCGACGCTCTCCCACCGACGCTCGAGTCACCTGCGCCTCACGTGCGAATATCGCAGAGTGAGACGCTGATTCAGCATCACTGACAACCGGCATTGCAGTTTCCCTCTATCAATTCGCAAAGTGGCAACGGATTCAGTGGAATCGCGATGGAAGTTCCGCTAAGGTGGCTTCACAGTGATCTACAACACACAGAGGCGGACTCTGCGATCCACCTCTGCCACGACAATGCAGTCGGGAGGCAGCATATGGACCTCGACATCCTCGACGTCGCAATCTTCGACGGTGAGGCTCTGCGTCCCGAGGATCGTGTGAGCATCCGTGACGGGATCATCACCGAGATCGGCACCGGCCCCGCAGCTGTTCCCGCAGAACGCACGATCACCGCCGAAGGCAGACTGCTCACGCCCGGATTCGTCGATGCCCATGTGCACACGACCTTCGGCGGCCAGGAGGCACTGGCCTGCGATATCAGCGCCGCCGGAACGCTCAACGAGGCGCTGCAGACGATTCGGAACTATGTCGCAGACACTGCTTCGACGACCGACCCCGCGAATGACTGGGTCATCGGCGGCGGCTGGTCGATGTCCCACTTCCCCGGAGGCGACCCGAGCGCCGACATCCTCGACGAGGCCTGCCCCGACAGGCCCGCGATCCTGCTCAGCGCCGACCACCACTCCGCGTGGGTGAACACGAAGGCGATGGCCGCGGCCGGTCTCGACGAGACGTCCACGGCACCCGCCGGCGGCGTCATCGTCACCGACTCGACCGGCCGTCCCACCGGGTGCCTGCACGAATCGGCCATCGACCTCGTCTCCGCCCACGTTCCCGCAGCCGCCGATGAGGAGGTCCTCGCCGGGCTGCGCGAAGGGCAGCGCTACCTCAACTCCCTCGGCGTGACCGCATGGATGGACGCCATCGTCGGCGACTACGGCGGCCACCGCGATCCCTATGGCACCTACATCGGGGCAGCGGAATCGGGTGATCTCCATTCCGAGGTCGTCGGCAGTCTGTGGTGGCCGCGCGGAGTCGAGGACATCGACGCCGAGGTGGCCCGACTGACCGATCTCGCCCGCACCGACGGCCGCTTCCGCGCCACCTCGGTGAAGTTCATGCTCGACGGGATCGTCGAGTCCCGGACCGCGGCCATGACCAACGAATACACCTGCACCTGCGGCGGCTTCGGAACGAGCTACTTCACGAAGGACCACCTCGAGGCCTCGTTCGCCGCCCTCGATGCGGCCGGCTTCGACATCCACTGCCATGCGATCGGCGATGCCGCGGTCAAGGCCGCCCTCGACGCCTTCGCAGCCATCCGGGGCCCCGGCACAACAGGCTCCGGCACGGCCGGCACAGGCGAACGGCGCCACCACATCGCCCACGTGCAGGTCGTCGATCCCGCCGATGTGCCGCGCTTCGCCGAACTCGGCATCACCGCGAACCTGCAGGCGCTGTGGGCCTGCCACGACGAGCAGATGATCGACCTCAACCTGCCGTTCCTCGGTGCCGGGCGCAGCGGCTGGCTCTACCCCTTCGGGTCTCTCAATCGCACCGGCGCCCATCTGGCGATGGGCTCGGACTGGCCGGTATCGACGGCGAACCCATGGGAGGCGATCCATGTCGCACTCAACCGCTCGCACCCGGCCGCCGCGGACACCGCTCCCCTGCTGCCTCACGAGGCGATCGACCTGACGACGGCACTGCGTGCCTACACCGCAGGCTCGGCCCACCTGCTGCGCTCGGCCGACAACGGCCGCATCCGACCGGGGCAGCCCGCGAACCTCGCCCTGGCCAGCGCGAACCCCTTCACACTGCCGCCAGCCGACATCGCCGGAATCACGAACGAACTGACGATCTGCGACGGACGCATCGTCCACGACGAAAGGCCATCATGACCAGCACAGCCACCTCGGCGCCCTCTGCGAAGACCGGGCTCGACCACCTCGAGATCCAGGGCGTGCAGAAGGTCTTCGGCGACAACACCGCCATCGAACGCCTCGACCTCAGCGTCCGCAAGGGCGAGTTCCTGTCCCTGCTCGGTCCCTCCGGCTGCGGAAAGACCACCCTGCTGCGGATGATCGCCGGCTTCGAGACCCCCACCGACGGGGCGATCCTGCTCTCCGGCAAGGACATCGTGTCCCTGCCGCCGCACCGCCGCCCCGTCAACACGGTGTTCCAGTCGTACCTGCTGTTCCCGCATATGAACATCGCCGACAACATCGCCTACGGACTCAAACAGGCGAAGGTCCCGAAGCCGGAGATCGCGCAGCGGGTCAGAGAGGCCCTGGCGCTGGTCCAGATGGAGGATTTCGCCGGACGCAAACCCGAACAGCTCTCCGGCGGCCAGCAGCAGCGCATCGCACTGGCACGAGCACTGGTCAATCGACCGCAGGTCCTCCTCCTCGATGAGCCGATGTCGGCGCTCGACCGGAAGCTGCGTGAGGAGATGCAGCTCGAACTCAAACGCCTGCACACGAAGCTCGACACGACCTTCGTCTTCGTCACCCACGATCAGGATGAGGCGCTGGCGATGAGCGATCGCATCGTCGTCATGTACGACGGCGTCATCCAGCAGATCGGGAGCGGCGAGGACATCTACGCGAACCCGCACAACGGCTTCGTCGCGGGCTTCATCGGCAAGCAGAACTTCATCTCCGCCGAGGTGGCGTCCACCGACTCGACGTCCGCGACCCTGCGCACGGCCAACGCCCTGCTCACCGCCCCGACGCTGACACTCAAACCCTCCACCGCTGCCGGCGAGTCCCGCGATCTCGCGGTCGGCGACCGGGTGCGCGCAGCCATCCGCCCGGAGCGGATGCACGTCGCCCCGGCAGGTGAGAACTCCGGTGAGGCGAACACGGCCCGTGGTTCCGTGATCTCGTACTCGTTCTTGGGCGATGTCATCCAGTACATGATCGTCGTCGGTGACAACGATGAGATCCTTGCCCGCGTCCCCGCCGCAGGGCGGGAGCCGATCAGCGCCGGCACCGAGGTGGAGCTGAGCTGGGATGCCGACGCCGTCGCCGTGTACGACCACGAACCCACCGCGGTTGCCGCGGCCGTCGAGGGCGGTGCCTGAGATGGGGCAGACGAGACCCGATGTGACATTCCTGGCGCCGCGGGCCGCCTCGGCGAGGTTGAGTCGGCGAGCGCTGATGGCCGGGTTCGGAGTTGTCGGCCTCGGTGCGCTGAGTGCCTGCGGGAAGACCACGAAGATGGCCGCGTCGCCGCCGACCGACGGACAGCTGGAATCGAAGCTCAACCTCTACTCCTGGGGCGACTACGACAATCCCGAACTCCTCGAGGCGTTCAAATCCCAGCACGACATCCTCGTCCAGGTCGACGCCTACGGGTCGAACGAGGAGCTCGTGGCGAAGCTCTCGACCTCCCGCGGGACCTCCGGCTATGACGTGGTCGTGCCGACGGGATCGAACATTCCGCAGATGCTCGAACATGATCTGCTGCAGGAACTCGACCTCAGCCTGATCCCGAACTTCAAGCATATGGATCCGAACTTCACACATCAGTACTTCGACCCCGACAACACGTACTCGATCTGCAAGGCGTGGGGCACCACCGGGTTCGTCTACAACACGAAGAAGATCGACAAGGAGCTCACCAGCTGGCAGGACTTCCTCGACACCGCGAAGAAGGAGGCGGCCGGAACGACCGCTCTGCTCGAGGACCCGTGGGAGGTCTCGGCGATCGCCCTGTCCGCGCGGGGCTACAGCCTCAACACTCAGGACGAAGGCGAGCTGGACGAAGCACGGAAGATCATCGTCGACCAGCTGGCCCCGAATGTGAAGGCCTACGTCGGCAATGCCGCCACGAGCATGATCCAGGGCAGCTTCACCCTCCTGCACGCCTTCAACGGCGACGCCCGACAGGGTCTGACCGAGGTCAAGGATCCGGAGAACTGGAAGTTCGTCTTCCCGACCCCCTCGGCGAATCTGTGGATGGACTGCTGGGCGATCGCCACCGGCGCCCCGCACCCCGATTCGGCGCACGCCTTCATCAATCAGATGATCTCCCCGGACACCGCGGTCGACCAGCTCGACTACATCGGCTACCCGATCGGGACGAAGGGGCTGGCCGAGCAGGCGAAGAAGGCCGATCTCGACCAACAGGACCTCATCTTCCCGGCGCAGAAGGTCCTCGACCGCCTCGAACCGAGCAAGCAGACTCCGGCCGATCAGATCCGGACGAAGATCCTCACCGACGCCCAGGCCAGGAGCGGAGCATGAGCACTCAGACACCACCGAAACAGCCTCGTACGAAGAAGCCGGCGACGAAGTTCTTCGGCCCTGCGGCCATGTCGTTTCCGACGTGGGCCTATGCGCTGTTCTTCTTCATCATCCCGTTGGCGCTCATCGTCTTCTACAGCTTCGGGTACAAACCCGACCAGTTCACGGCCATCGCCACCGACCGACTGTCCTTCGGCCGGTACCCGGAAGCGATGAGCGCAAGCTTCGTCTCGACGTTCTTCGCGACGCTGCGCATCTCGCTGCTCGGCACCCTGCTGTGCCTGATCATCGCCCTGCCGTTCGCCTACTGGCTGGCGATCAAGGTCGCACCCGCCCGCAGGTCCCTGGCTCTGGCCCTGGTGATGGTGCCGTTCTGGACGAACTTCCTCGTCCGCACCCTCGGGTGGCAGATCATGCTCTCCCCCGACGGATTCCTGTCGAACTGGATGCAGGGACTCGGGCTGCTCGACGGGCCGCTCGACATCCTCTACACACGGACAGCGGTGCAGATCGGCGTCGTCTACAACTATCTGCCCCTGATGATCCTGCCGCTGTTCGTCGCCATCGACGCCTCGGGCAAGAAGCTGCGCGAAGCCAGCTACGACCTCGGCGCGGGGAAGGTGAAGACGTTCCTGCGCGTGACGCTGCCGATGGCGATGCCGGGAGTCGTCTCCGGCTGCCTGCTCGTGTTCATCCCGCTCAACGGCGACTACGTCACGGCGACCGTCCTCGGCGGGGCCAGCGGGTCTATGGTCGGTCAGCTCATCGCCAATCAGTTCAACACCGCACAGAACTGGGCGGTCGGGGCGGCCATGGCGATGATCCTCATCATCTCGACCTTGGTCGTCGTCGGGGTCGGCTTCGCACTGCTCAAACTCGGGCAGGCGATCACGGCCAAGCTCAACAGTGTTCCGCTGCACGACGGGAGGGCCTGAGGTGCCGAAGAAGAACACGTTCGCACGTCGGACACCGACCGATATCGCTCTGCACGTCTGGGGCATCCTCGTCTTCGTCTACCTGTTCGTGCCGATCGCGGTGATCATCGCCTATTCGTTCAACAACGGCAAGGTGCTCGCGAACTTCCGCGGCTTCGGTCTGCACGCCTACATCAGCGGCATCAACAACGACATCATCGTCTCCTCGATCGTCACGAGCCTGCAGGCCGCCGTGGGCACAGCCATCGTCTCCACGATCTTCGGCACCCTCGGCGGAGTCGCACTGGCCAGGGCACCGAGGGGCGCCTGGTGGGCGCTCGGACTGACCGCGATCCTCGGACTGACCCTGGTCACGCCCGAGATCGTCGACGGCATCTCATTCCTGCCGTGGTTCGTCACCGTCGGTGTCGACTGGGGCATCACCCCGCTCAACAACGGCCTGGTCAGGCTCATCATCTCGCATGCGATGTTCTCCATGGCGATCGTGACGTTCATCGTCAGGGCCCGGCTCGCCGGCATGGACACCCAGCTCGAGGATGCCGCCGCGGACCTCGGCGCGACACCGTGGAACCGGTTCAAGGACATCACTCTGCCGATCGCAGCCCCCGGCATCCTCGCCGGTGCGCTGATGTCGTTCACCGTCAGCCTCGACAACACGATCCTCTCGAGCTTCGTCCAACAGCCGGGCTACACTCCGTGGCCGGTCTACATCTTCTCCGCCGTCCGCGTGGCCCTGCGCCCCGAGGTCGCGGCGATGTCGACGGTGATGTTCGTGCTCACCCTCTTAGCGCTCGGCTTCGTCGGGTTCGTCCTGCGAAAGGCCGGCGGCAACGCCACCGAGATCATCAAGACCATGGCCGCCTGAGGCATCCCATCACCGAGGCGGGTCCGAGGTTCGCCCGCACCGGCGCCGAGGCGGCACGCCGTTCCGCACCACCCCGCACCTGCAGCCTCGCAGAGTGCCCACCGACCGCACCGTAAAGAAAGTGAAGTGACATGGACGTCAATGCCGCATTGGCCGACGCCTCGACCATCCCGTACTGGCTGGACTCCGAGCTCCGTCCGGAGCCGCTGCCGCCGCTGACCGACGACCGTGAGGCCGACCTCCTCGTCGTGGGAGGCGGGTTCACGGGACTGTGGACTGCGTTGCAGGCCAAGGAGCGGGATCCGGATCGTCGTGTCGTGCTCGTCGAGGCGAACACGATCGGGTGGGCCGCCTCGGGGCGCAATGGCGGATTCTGCGCAGCCAGCCTCACTCACGGCTATGACAACGGGGAAGCGCACCTGCCGGAGGAGAACGATCGGCTCGCGCAGTTGGGTCGGGAGAACCTCGATGCCATCGAAGCCGCTGTCGCGAAGTACGGGATGGATGTCGAGTTCGAGCGCACCGGCGAGCTCGACGTCGCCACCGAGGACTACCAGGTCGCCGAGCTGCGGGAGGCCCATGATCCGGATTCCGGTTTCGTCTTCCTCGACCAGCAGAAGCTCGCGGGGATCGTGAAGTCGCCGACGTACAAGGGTGCGCTCTGGGATTCTCGCGAGGTCGCTCTGGTCCATCCGGCGAAGCTGTGCTGGGAGCTGCTGCGGGTCATCCGCGAACTCGGAGTCGAGGTCTATGAGGGCACGAAGGTCACCGATGTCAGCGATGCGAAGACGACCGTACGGGTGCAGACCCGCGTGATCGCGGAGACGATCGAGGACTGTGCGTCCGCCCCGTGCAGCACGATCACGGCGAAGCGGGTCGCGTTGGCGACGAACGTGTTCCCGTCGCTGCTGAGACGGGTGAGTCTGCATACCGTCCCCGTCTACGACTACGCGCTGATGACCGAGCCGCTGAGCGACGAGCAGATGGCAGCGATCGGGTGGGAGGGCCGCCAGGGCATCGGCGACTGCGCGAATCGCTTCCACTACTACCGGCTGACCGCGGACAACCGGATCCTCTTCGGCGGCTGGGATGCCGTCTACCACTTCGGGCGGCAGGTGTCGTGGAAGTACGATCAGCGGCCCGAGACCTTCGAAACCCTCGCCGAACATTTCTTCGCCACGTTCCCGCAGCTGGCCGGACTGAAGTTCACCCACAAATGGGGCGGGCCGATCGACACCTGCTCGCGTTTCTTCTCGTTCTTCACCTCCGCTTATGGGCGGAAGGTCGCCATGGCTGCCGGCTTCACCGGTCTCGGAGTGGGAGCTTCGCGGTTCGCCGGGACGGTCATGCTCGATCTGCTCTCCGGTGAGGACACCGAGCTGACCGAGCTCGAGATGGTGCGGAAGCTGCCGTTGCCGTTCCCGCCCGAGCCCGTGGCGTGGCTGGGCATCAAGATGACGACGAATGCGCTCATCAAGGCCGATGAGAACGAGGGCCGGCGCGGGCCTCTGCTCAAGGTCCTCGATGCGGTGGGCATGGGCTTCGACTCCTGAGAGCTCGGACGTTCGCCACGGTCACGTGTGCCGCCGCCTCCTGGCCGGTTCTCTCCCGTTGCGTCGGACGGCTCCCTGCCCCGTCCGGCGACCGGACCGCGGGCGGGGAATCCGGCCGTGGTTGGTAGACTCTGGGTGAGCGCGGGAGGAACTCCCGAACACTTTCACAAAGGAGCAGTACACGCATGGCACGTGTCGTCGTTGAGGTGATGCCCAAACCCGAGATCCTTGACCCCCAGGGCAAGGCGATCTCCGGCGGACTGACCCGTCTGGGGTTCACCGGGTTCGGTGAGGTTCGTCAGGGCAAGAGGTTCGAACTCGAGGTCGAAGGCGAAGCCACCGAGGAGGTCCTCGCCCAGGCGCGCGAAGCCGCGGAGAAGCTTCTGTCGAACCCCGTGATCGAAAACGTTGTGGCAGTCCGCGTGGCCGAGGACGCATCGTGACCACTGTCGCTGCTGATCCCACCACCGAGGCGACGCCCGAGTCCGGTATCTCCGTCGGAGTCGTCACGTTCCCCGGGACGCTGGATGACCGCGACGCCGCTCGTGCCGTTCGTCTGGCCGGGGCGAACCCGGTGAACCTGTGGCACGCGGATTCGACCCTGTCCGGAGTCGACGCCGTCATCCTGCCGGGCGGGTTCTCCTATGGTGACTACCTGCGCTGCGGTGCGATCGCCGGATTCGCTCCGATCATGGAGTCCGTCGTCGCTGCCGCGGACGCCGGTATGCCGGTGCTCGGCATCTGCAACGGCTTCCAGATCCTCTGCGAATCCCGTCTGCTGCCCGGTGCGCTCATCCGCAACGATCACCAGCATTTCATCTGCCGTGACCAGGACCTGGTCGTGGAGAACGCGAACACCGCGTGGACGAGCGACTACGAGCAGGGTCAGACGATCCGCATTCCGCTGAAGAACGGTGAGGGCGGCTTCGTCGCCACCGACGAGGTGCTCGACGAACTCGAGTCCACCGGACGCGTGGTCTTCCGCTACCAGGGCTTCAACCCGAACGGATCTCTGCGCGACATCGCCGGAATCACGAATGAAGCAGGTAACGTCGTCGGTCTCATGCCGCACCCCGAACACGCCGTCGAGGCCGGTTTCGGCCCTGAGTCCGGCGGCGGAATCGACGGTCAGGGGTTCTTCTCCTCGGCCGTGCGCACTCTCGTCGCCCAGGGCTGATTCGACCGGCTGTCCCGGAGACACAGACAGACGAAAGACGCCAGATCCCGACCCCAAGCCACGATGCTGGGTTTCGGGATCTGGCGTCGCCTGTATCTCCTCGGCGGTTGGAGTGATCACGGACGACTATTCGTCGATGTACACCCTCAGTGGTGCCGAGTCCTCGAGGTCGCCGCATTCTGCAGTGATGACGTACTTGCCCCACAGGTCCTTGCTTGAATCCGCTATGTACCGGACCGATGCAGACTCATCTTTTCCGGCGAGTTGGCTCTTTTCCCAAACCTTCGTCTGACCATCCGTGTTCTTCTTGAACACGCGGAACACGACCTCATCTTCGGCCGAGCAGTTGACCAGTGTGAGATTGACTCCGTCTCCGCTGAGCCGTGTGTCGTTCGTCTCCGACTCCGGGTGCACCAACAGAGTGCCATCGTCGTATTCACCTCGATCGCCCTCCGTGATGAGGTTGACGCTGGTGTTCATCTCCCTCACTCTTTCGCCGTCGCGTTCAACATAGACCGTGAAGGGGATGTCCGTTGCGACGTCCGGTTCCTCGGCGACCACTGCCGATCCGTCGAAAGGCCCGTCCTTCTTCACCACGGACTTCTTGTCGTTGAGGCTCGTTGTGACGAGGTCCCCGGCTTTGAGCCCATCGACGGTGTATTCGATGCCCTTGCCGTGCGCGACCTCATACAGCGTCATCGTCGCGTACCTCAGCGCCAGATCTTCATCGTGAGATTTGGGGTCCTCCTCCGCGCCTTCCTCCTCTGCTGCCGCAGATTCGCTTGACTGATTTTCGCCGGATGGTGCTGGGCCCGAAGGCGCACCGCCGAGACTCGAAGCGACCGCTGGGCCGGCTGCGAGCCCCGAGATGCCGAGGGCAACGGTTGCGGCGAGTGCGAGCTTCTTCATTGTGATCGTCCTACTTTCGTCCTTGCCCGTGCTGTTCTGAGAACGCTTCCGGGTTGGTCTGCCGTATTCGGTTGTGGTGCGACCCTAGGCAGGAAGAAACGATTCTGTGGAGTTCTGATCATTGTGGTCATGACAACTTCGAAACAGCGTTCCGCACTCCTTCGCAACGCCAACGTGACCTGCTGATTCGAACGGTGATCTCCCGTTCAGCGTCGAGGTCCGCAAGCAGCGGCTCTCTCGCCGAGGCAGCACCGTCGTTCCAGGTCAGCAGGACCATCCTGACGAGACTGCGCTGAAATAGAAGGACTCGACGACGCTGCTCGAAGAACTGGACTCACACTTCGCGATCAGACTGCGATCAGACTGCGATCACGTCGATATCACTCGGTCGAATTCGACAGGCCAGATTGTTACCGACGAATTCGGTGACTTCCGCGGTCGATCCCCTGCTCCAGCGTTGGGCAGCAGGGGATCGACCGCGGTTGCAGTGACCGGGACGCGTTTCAGTCTTCGGCCCAGTCGAGTCCGACAGCGGTCTCGAGAGTGCTGTTCGCAGCACGCAGCGGGACAGCCCAGGTCTTATCGCCGACGATTCCGTCGGCGTCGACCTCGCCCCACTTCTGGAACCCCTTGACGGACTTCTCAGTGTCGGCTCCGAATTCTCCATCGGCTTCGCCGGGTGACGGCCAGTCGCCACTGTCCGCTCCGGCAGCGAGCACCCCCTGCAGATCGCGGACGACGTCTTCCTTCGCACCGGACTTCAGCAGAGGCATCGGTCCGCCGTTCGGCAGGGCCTCCCAGGTCTCGTTGCCGACGATGCCATCGACCGTCAGTCCGGCGCTCTCTTGAAATCGTTTGACGCCGGCTTCAGTGTCGGGCCCGAAGTCACCATCGACATCGACGCTGAGATCGGGTGTCCGCCGAAGCGCCCTCTGGGCCCGCAGGACCGCAGTGCCCTTGTCGCCTTGTTTGATTTCGGGCTGTCCTGGATTGGACATGTCTCTGCTCCTCTTTCCTTGGGAATCATGGAAGCTACCTTGCCTCCACGACGACCAAGCTAAGTCCGTTGTTTCTGCACCGGCAAGGCTGGGACGAGCCTCACCGGGAGTGCACGCGAACTGGCTCAGCGCTGCCCCGGAAGACAGCACGGATCGGCCCCGGTTCCTCGAAGTCGAGGAACCGGGGCCGATCACTTCCGCCAGGACCGCTTCTCGTCGCCGGGCCGGGTGGAGTCACCAACCCGACGGGGTCGCCGGTCGCTGTCAGCTCTTGTTCTTGCGGCGGGCCAAGCCGATGGCTGTTCCACCGCCGAGGATGAGCAGTGCGCCCGCAGCCAGACCGGTGAGTTCAGCACCGGTGCGAGGCATCGACGAGCCGCCTCCGGAACCGCCGGCGTCACCGGAGTCGCCTCCGTCCCCGCCACCGGGCTCACCGCCGGTGACGACGAATTCGCCCGATCTGCTGACGTCCATGCAATCGGCGAACACCTTATAGCTGCCAACATAGTATCCGGGGTCGTCGCCGAGACCATAGACCTGGATGCCGGCTGCACCATCCTCATCAGCCGTTGCCGTCTGCTCGTAGAGCTTCTCGGACTTGTCCCCGGAATACACCTCGAAATGGACATCGGCGTCCGCTGCACAATCGGTGAGCGTCAACTGCACGCCCTTGTCGCGGTCGATGAAGTCCTCCCCCGAGATCGTCTCAGGGCTGATCGAGAGCTTCGGGTCGACGACGCTGCCGTCATCGGTCACCGAGAACGTGGTCTCTGCACTTTTGTCACCACAGGAGGCCACGACGATGAAATCACCGACCCATCCCGTGCCGCCGTCACCGTCGGGGAGGAACTGGACGGATCCGGCCGCATCTTCACCGGCTTCCTGAGTCTCGTCCCAGATCACCGTGTCGGGGTCCTTCGCGGAGCTCACTTGGAACTTCACCTCGGAATCGACGTGGCAGTTGACGAGAGTGATGTTGACTCCGTTCTCGAGGAAGTCAGCCAGCTTCTGGCTCTGTGGAGTGACGCTGAGTTCCGCATCGGTTCCGTCGTCATTCTCAGTGACCGAATACGTCGTCTCCGCGCTCGTGTCACCGCACTCCGCGCTGACCACGAAGTCACCGATCCATCCATCGCCACCGGTGCCGGGCATGAAGGACGTGGAGACCGAACCGTCATCGCCGGCGGTCTTCGTCTCTTCCCAGATATTCGTATCCTCGCCCTTGCCGACGATGGTGACTGTCACCTCTTCGCCCGGTTCGCAGTTGCTCACGGCGATGTCGACGCCGTTGTCGAGGTACGAATCGATCCCCTGGCTCTGCGGATCGACACTGACGGACGCATCCGCATCGTCCTGATTTTCGGTGATCTCCACGCTGCCGGTGAATGTCTTCGACTCCTGACCGTCGCGGGCGACGGTCACGGTGACATCGAGGACATCGCCGACCTTGATCTCGGTATTGCCGCGGAGCTCTCCGTTGAACGTACCGTCGCTGTCCACGGTGATGGAACCGTTTTCGCCGGGGCCAGCGGTCACGGTGTCTCCTGCTTTGAGGCCGGTGATCGTGTAGGGGATCGCTTCTGCCGCCTCGTCGACCGGCATCGTCGACTGGTCGAGGGAGAACGAAGCATCGATCGGAGCTGAGTCCTCGGTCGGTTCGTCCGTACTTTCATCCGGATCGGCTGCGTTCTCGTCGCCTCCCGGATCGGTCGATTCCTCCCCGTCTCCGGGCTCGGTGGGTGTACCGTCGTCTCCCGGATCCGCGTCGTCACCGGGGCCTGTGGGCGGGTCTTCCGTTCCCGGGGTTTCTGCGTCACCGTTTCCTGCCGCCTGCACGACTGTCGCGTCGGCTGCTGAGTTGACGTCGGCCAGCGCCGGGCTCACTCCTCCGATGGAGAGAGCCAGGGCGAATGTTGCCGCCATTGCCAACCGTTTCATGATGGTCCTTCCAGAGTTCTGGCCGGTTGCCGTTTTCAGTTGTGGCTAGGACCATACGCAGGCAATAGGGCGCGCACGACTTTAGTTCATTTAGGTCATGACAGAAGTGATAGAGGCGTTTTGCCGAATGTTTATCACTTCGCAATACTCTTCGCGCACCCCAATTCCGGCACCCCTCTCGGTCGCTCCAACTGCTGAGCTCTCACCTGCACAACCACCTCGATTCAGGCCCCGGGGTCCGAGCGGCAGAGCGGTCAGAGAAACGTCACAGTTGGGTCGTATTCGGCATTTTCGGCCGAGAAAACGTTATGCCGGATTCTCGTTCGCCACCTGATTTCTGGAGTGAATGCGTTACAGGGTCCCCGAGCTCGAACTCAGGGACCCTGCGACAGAACGGAACAGTCAGACCTGCCGAGAGGGACCGTCCTCTTCGGGTGTCTCAGCGCTTTCGCCTTCGGCGTTCGGACTGTCGGGACTGTCACTACCGGAAAAGGCAGTCTCGTCGACCGCCGGACCAGTCTCGGCATCGGTCTCGGCAAGCACCTCGGCAGTGAACTGCTCCTCGGCGTCCTCCCCGCGGAACTGCGACATGTACAGCCGGAAGTAGGCGCCTTCTGCCGCAAGCAGCTGCTCGTGATTGCCGTGTTCGACGATCGCGCCGTCCTCCATCACGAGGATGGTGTGAGCGTCCCGGATCGTCGACAGCCGGTGGGCGATGACGAACGACGTCCGATCGGTCCGCAGTGCTGCCATCGCCTGCTGCACGAGCACCTCGGTGCGGGTGTCGACCGAGGAGGTCGCCTCATCGAGGATGAGCAGCGAAGGATCGGCGAGGAAGGCTCGGGCGATCGTGATGAGCTGTCGCTCACCGGCCGAGACGCTGCCGCCGTCGGAATCGATGACGGTGTCATAGCCGTCGGGCAGCTGACGCACGAACCGGTCGACCATCGTCGCCTTGGCGGCCGCGACGACTTCCTCATCGGTGGCACCCAGCCGACCGTAGCGGATGTTGTCGGCGATCGTGCCCTCGAACAGCCAGGCGTCCTGGAGCACCATGCCGACATGCGAGCGGAGGTCGGCACGGCTGAGGTCGCGGGCGTCGATGCCGTCGAGGAAGATGGTTCCGCCCGTGATCTCGTAGAAGCGCATCACGAGGTTGACCAGGGTGGTCTTGCCCGCGCCGGTCGGACCGACGATCGCCACCGTATGTCCTGGTTCGGCGGTGAAGGACACCTTCTCGATGAGGGGCGTCTCCGGAGCATAGCGGAAGCTCACCTCGGAGAATTCGACCTTCCCCGGGGTGCGCGGGGGCAGCTCCTCCTGCACCTCGTCGGGATCCTCTTCCTCGGCGTCGAGCAGCTCGAAGGTCCGCTCCGCCGAGGCAACACCGGACTGGAGCATATTCGCAACACCGGCCATCTCGGAGATCGGCTGCGAGAACTCACGTGAGTACTGGATGAACGCGGTCGCATCGCCGAGCGTCATCTGCCCCGTCGCCACCTTGAGGCCGCCGGCGACGGCGATGAGGACGTAGCTGAGATAGGACACGAACTGCATCGAGGGCATGATCATGCCGGAGACGAACTGTGCTCCCGCCGACGCCTTGTACAGGGATTCGTTGCGACGGTCGAACTCCTCGAGCATGACCTCGTCACGGCCGAAGGCTCTGACGATGTCGAGGCCGGAGAACGATTCTTCGACGTGCCCGTTGACCTCACCGGTGTGCTTCCACTGCGCCTTGAACAGCTTCTGCGACCGGGTTCCGATGGCGCCGGCGATGATCGCCGACAGCGGCAGAGCGATGAGAGCCAGCAGCGCGAGCTGCCAGGACACGATGAACATCATCACGCCGATGCCGATGATCGTCAGCGCCGACTGCACGAGCTGGGAGAACGCCTGCTGCAGGGCCTGTTGGATGTTGTCGACGTCGTTGGTCACTCGCGACATCACGTCGCCGCGCTGCCGGGTGTCGAAGTATCGCAGCGACAGACGGTTGATCTTGCGTTCGATGTCCTCACGCAGTAGGTAGACGACGCGCATGACCAGGGCGTTGAGGATGTAACCCTGCGCCCACATGAGCATCGAGGCCACGAGGTACATGAGCAGGACGGCGATGATGATCTGACCGAGCGCCGTGAAGTCGATTCCCTGCCCGGGCACCACCTCGGCGGTGGCGAGCATGTCGGCGAAGTCGTCACGGCCTTCGGCGCGCGCCCCGGCGATGATGTCGTCGATGTTCGCGCCCGCGGGCAGCTGCGCACCGATGATTCCGGAGTAGACGACGTCCATCGCCTTGCCGAGGACCTTGGGAGCGATCACGGTGAGGACGACGGAGCCGACGACGAGGGCGACGACGACGATCATGCCCTTCTTCTCGCTGGCCATCAGCCCGAACAGGCGTTTGACCGAGGGCCAGAAGTGCTTGGCCTTGCGCGGAGGTGTGCCTCCGCTCATCTCCAGCTCTTCGCCGCTGGGGATGTATTCGTCTTCCGCTGCCACCACGGTCTCGGTCGAGGTGTCGTTGGCCATGTCAGTTCACCTCTTCCGTGGTCAGCTGGGATTCGATGATCTCGCGGTAGGTCGGGTTCGCCTCGGCGAGTTCCTCGTGGGTGCCGCGGCCGACGATCTTCCCGGCCTCGAGCACGATGATCTGATCGGCGTCCCGGATCGTCGACACGCGTTGGGCGACGACGATGACGGTGGCATCCCCCGTCGATTCGTCGAGGGCCGCCCGCAGCCGTGCGTCGGTGGCGACGTCGAGAGCGGAGAACGAATCGTCGAAGACATAGATCTGCGGCTTCACCGTCAGGGCTCTGGCGATGCAGAGGCGCTGACGCTGCCCACCGGAGTAGTTCGTGCCTCCCTGGGCGACGCGTTCCTCGAGTTGGCTGTCCTTCTCGGTCACGAAGTCGTCGGCCTGAGCGATGCGCAGCGCCTCCCACAGCTCGTCATCTGTGGCGTCCTCGTTGCCGAAGCGCAGGTTCGAGGCGATCGTGCCGGAGAACAGGTACGGCTTCTGCGGCACCAGACCGATGAGCTGGGCCAGCTGGTGGCGGTTGAACTCGGTGACGGGGTTTCCGTCGATGAGGATCTCGCCTTCCTGCGGGTCGATGAGTCTGGGGATGAGGTTGACGATCGTCGACTTGCCGGAACCCGTCGATCCGATGATCGCGGTGGTCGTTCCGGGCTGGGCAGTGAAGTTGAGCCCTTCGATGACAGGCACCTCGGCGCCGGGGTATCCGAAGGTGACCTTGCGGAATTCGAGCTCCCCGCGGCTGGGCATCTCCATGACGCCGGCCGGGATGTTCATCGTGCTGCGGGTGTCGAGGACCTCTGCGATACGTTCGGCGCAGACGACGGCGCGCGGAATCATCATCATCATGAAGACGCCCATCATCACGGCCACGAGGATCTGCAGCAGGTACTGCAGGAACGCGGTCAGCGACCCCACTTCCATCTGTCCGGCGTCGACGCGGTGACCGCCGAACCACAGGACGGCCGCAGTCGCGAGGTGGAGGATCATCATGATGGCGGGGAACATGAGCACGAACAGGTTGCCGACCTTGACCGAGGTTTCGGTCAGAGCACGGTTGGCATCGGCATAGCGGTCGGTTTCGAACGGTTCGCGGACGAAGGCGCGGATCACGCGGATGCCGGTGATCTGCTCGCGCAGAACACCGTTGATGTCGTCGACCTGGTCCTGCATGCGACGGAACAGCGGCATAAGGAGGCAGACGAGGATGGCGACGACGATGAAGAGAACCGGCACGGAGACCCACACCAGCCAAGACAGCCCTGCGTCTTCCCGCAGGGCCATGATGATGCCACCGATGCACATGATCGGGGTCGAGACCATGAAGTTCAGGGTCATGAGCACCAGCATCTGCACCTGTTGGACGTCGTTGGTGTTGCGGGTGATGAGGGTGGCGGATCCGAACTTTCCGACTTCGAGCATCGACAGGTCGTCGACCTGCCGGTAGATGGCTCGGCGGAGGTCGCGGCCGACGCCCATTCCCGTGCGGGCGCCGAAGTAGATCGCGGTGATCGCGGTGATGACCTGCACGAGGCAGACGAGCAGCATCGTCATGCCCGTCGACCAGATGAAATCGGTGTCTCCCTTGGCCACACCTTCGTCGATGATCCGAGCGTTGAGGCTGGGCAGGTACAGCGCTGCGATGGTCGAAGCCAGCTGCAGGATGACGACCAGAATGATGAACGGCCAATAGTTTTTGGCGTATTTCAGGGACAGGCGGAGTAATGCCACGTTGAACGTCCTGAGTGAAGAGTGGCTGACATTGGAGTCGTGAGAGTTGCGAAGCGCAACAGGCAATCTTACATGGATTCTCCGCTCAGAGATAGACGATCGGGCGGCAGATCGTGCCTTCAAACTCAGACCTCTACTTCACCATGAGGCACTGACACGGGCCTCGCACCGCGTGCCTCCTCGATTCTCGGGCGCTCCCGCATACGCTTGAAACCATGAGCTCAACTCTGCAGGACCTGGTCAATCGCGCCGTCTTCTATTCGACGGAGGTGCAGACGCATTTCGGTGCGCTCATCGCCGACGCGGAGTGGGAAGTCGACTTCAGCTCCGACCCGCATCTGACGTTCACACCAGCTGACGGTGCCGTCCTGCGCACCCGACCGCATCTGCTCGGTTCGGAGTCCGACCGGGAGAAGACGTGGCTGTGGGGCTGGGAGAACGTCAATGACTTCCCGGATGCCATCGTCGGACTCTCCCACGAGGTGCGCAAGTTCGGTGCCGCTGAGGAGGTCAGCGAGCTCACGACCCCTGAGCTCTCCCTCGACGAGGAGCTCGCTCTGCGTCTGACTCTGGCGGCTAAAGAGGCCACGCACAAGTGGGCCCACTACCCTGCCGCGGCCGGCGCCGGCACAACGGTCTGGTTGCTCGTCGATGCTGCCGAGATCGCGCTACCCGCCCCGCAGGTCAAGGTCTCGGTGCGTGCACTCATGCAGGGGCTGACGCAGACGACGGTGACCGATCACCGAGCGGCGATCGAGTCGTACGTCGCCAAGCGAGGCATTCCGACGGCAGAATTGCCGGAGGGCGGCCTGCGGATGCTGTTCGCCGACGGGTCCGCAGATCTGTCCTTCGACGATCAGCGTCGCATCTCCAACTGCGACCTCAATGCGCCGCTCGAGGGCGAAGCCGCCGAGCAGTTCGCTGCCGCCGCGGAGTCCACAGGTACCCCCGCCGAGGCGGCCACCGCCTCCCGTACGTCTGGTTCGGCTTCCGCCCCTGCCGCGGAGGAAACTGCCGCACCTGCTGTGCCGACGCCTTCGGCCCCCGCGCCGACTCCGACCGACGAACCGTCCCGGACAGAACCTCAGCCGGTCGAAGAACCCGCAGCAGAGGCGATCCCGGTTGCCGAGCCCAAGCCAGACGAACCTGCGGCAGAGGCTGCAGACGCTTCACACGAGCAGAAACAGCCGGAAAACGAGCAGCCGCGCGCTGACGAATCAGTTCAGCCCGCTGAAGCAGCGACTCCGGCCGAGGAAGAGCCTGCCGAGGAGGCCAAGCCTAAGAAGAAGGGGCTGTTCTCGAAGCTGTTCGGTCGCTGACGCGCCGCTGAGCCGCCTGGCCCGTACCGAACGTTTGGGGCCCCGCCTGCTGGCGGGGCCCCAAACGATTCATCGGCATTCAACGGTTCAGGGGGGGGACTGGTGCAGAGAGAGGTGACAATCGGGGTGTCACGCTGCGACTGCAGGTGACTCAATAATTGTTTCGTACTCAACAGGTGTCAAACGACCCAACCGAGCTTGCCGCCGACGTCGGTGATACGTCCGCTCAATCCACGTCACGATCGCGAGCCTCAACTGCTCTCGGCTCGCCCACCGGCGACGGTCGAGGACATTCCTCTGCAACAGAGCGAAGAAGCTCTCCATAGCCGCATTATCGCCAGCCGCGCCGACGCGGCCCATTGACCCGACGATGCCGTGGCGGGCCAATGCGCGGGTGAATTTCTTCGACCGGAATTGGCTGCCGCGATCGCTATGGACCACGCATCCGGCCACGTCACCACCGCGACGGGCCACAGCCATCTCGAGGGCATCAACGGCCAAGCGCGCCTTCATTCGGGCCCCGATGGAGTAGCCGACGATCCGCGAGGAGTAGATATCCTTGATCGCGCACATGTACAGCTTGCCCTCATCGGTGCGATGCTCAGTGATATCGGTTAGCCACAGCTGATTCGGTCCATCGGCCCGGAACTCGTGGCGGGTGCGCCCATCGGCGTCGGTAACGACACACAAGTCGTCGTGAACAGGTGGGCCGGGCTTCTTCCCATTCTTGGCCCGGGCCTTGCCGAAGACCGAGAACCAGGCGTTATCCGAGCACAGCCGCCATGCGGTGCGTACCGCCATGGGCTCGCCGGCGATCTCAGCTTCGTCGGCAAGATACCGGTACCCGAACTCGGGGTCGTCTCGGTGGGCGTCGAAGAGGGCGTTGGCCCGATACGCCTCATTCACCTCGGCTTCGGGGACAGGGGCCGCCAGCCATCGGTAGTAGGGCTGGCGGGAGAGCTTGAGAACCCGGCACGACACCGCCACGGGGATCCCGTCGGCGGCGAGCTCTCTCACGAGCGGGTAGAGCCTTTTGACGGCAGATTCGCCTGCGACAGGTAGGCGGCAGCCCTGCGCAGGACCTCGTTCTCCTGTTCGAGCAGACGGGTTCGACGTCGCAGCTCGCGCAGCTCGGCGGACTCGTCCGTGGTGTTTCCGGGCTTGTTGCCGGCATCGATGTCTGCTTGGCGGAGCCATTTCGCGATGGTGCCTTCGTGGACGCCGAAGTCCTTGGCGATCTGGGCGATCGTGGTCTTCTCGTCGCGGTTCAAGGCGACGCGGACGACGTCGTCGCGGAACTCTTTCGGATAGGGCTGTGGCATGGTGTCAATCCTTCCAGGCTTGCCTGTGAACAAGCCAGATCAGATGTCCCCAAACCCTGCATCAGTCCCGGGCGTCTCAGGGCCCACCGTTCTCCCTGTTTGCTACGTGGCGGGGGCGCAGCAACCCCGCGCCAGGTAGCAACACCCCCGCCAGGTAGCAATAACCGGTGAATACAGTGATGGCCCCGCCCAACCCAACAGGATCGAACGAGGCCATCACCCCAAAAAAATATTGCGGCAGTCACTTACTCTCCCACAACCACCAAGTTGCAGTACCATCAGCGCGAATGGGCTTAGCTACCGGGATCGGAACGGTTAACCGGGCGTTTCCCCACCACTATCACCACCGCAAAACCAACAAACCACCACACCCAAACAACGTTTGGGTGGTAATGGTCCAAGAACCGCACAGCGAACGCGAACACCAAACATGCAACATGCCCACCCCATCAGGGCGAACAATCAAGCCATCACTAAAAACCTAGCCAGCGAGCAAAACACTTTCTCGCACACACCAACCCCATGAAAAGAGTTGATGAGTGATCGGTGTATTAGTACCAGTCAACTCCACACCTCACAGTGCTTCCATACCCGGCCTATCAACCCCATCATCTATAGGACACCTCCCCTGACTCAAAGTCAGTTGGAAATCTCATCTCGGAGCCGGCTTCCCGCTTAGATGCTTTCAGCGGTTATCCATCCCGAACGTAGCCAACCAGCCATGCTCCTGGCGGAACAACTGGCACACCAGAGGTTCGTCCGTCCCGGTCCTCTCGTACTAAGGACAGACCTCCACAAATTTCCTACGCACGCAGCGGATAGGGACCGAACTGTCTCACG
This sequence comes from Brevibacterium pigmentatum, assembly GCF_011617465.1. NCBI lineage: Bacteria > Bacillati > Actinomycetota > Actinomycetes > Micrococcales > Brevibacteriaceae > Brevibacterium > Brevibacterium pigmentatum. The sequence continues at coordinate 677,831 of NZ_CP050153.1, read as the reverse complement.
ACGTTCTAAACCCAGCTCGCGTACCGCTTTAATGGGCGAACAGCCCAACCCTTGGGACCGACTCCAGCCCCAGGATGCGACGAGCCGACATCGAGGTGCCAAACCATGCCGTCGATATGGACTCTTGGGCAAGATCAGCCTGTTATCCCCGAGGTACCTTTTATCCGTTGAGCGACCACGCTTCCACAAGCCATGGCCGGGTCACTAGTCCCAGCTTTCGCTCCTGCTCGACACGTCCGTCTCACAGTCAAGCTCCCTTGTGCACTTACACTCGACACCTGATTGCCAACCAGGCTGAGGGAACCTTTGGGCGCCTCCGTTACTCTTTAGGAGGCAACCGCCCCAGTTAAACTACCCATCAGGCACTGTCCCTGAACCCGATCAGGGTCCGAAGTTAAGGAATCCACTATGGTCAGAGTGGTATTTCACCGATCGACTCCACCCCAACTAGCGTCGAGGCTTCCCAGTCTTCCACCTATCCTACACAAACCACACCGAATCCCAATACCAAACTATAGTGAAGGTCTCGGGGTCTTTCCGTCCTGCTGCGCGTAACGAGCATCTTTACTCGTAATGCAATTTCGCCGAGTTCGTGGTTGAGACAGCAGAGAAGTCGTTACGCCATTCGTGCAGGTCGGAACTTACCCGACAAGGAATTTCGCTACCTTAGGATGGTTATAGTTACCACCGCCGTTTACTGGGGCTTAAATTCTCCGCTTCACCCACAAAGTGGGTTAACAGGTCCTCTTAACCTTCCAGCACCGGGCAGGCGTCAGTCCGTATACATCGACTTACATCTTCGCACGGACCTGTGTTTTTAATAAACAGTCGCTTCTCTCTGGCCTCTGCGACCACCACCAGCACATCCCCACGCATGGTGGGTTCACCGGGATGGTCCCCCTTCTCCCGAAGTTACGGGGGCATTTTGCCGAGTTCCTTAACCACGATTCTCTCGATCACCTTAGTATTCTCTACTCGACCACCTGTGTCGGTTATAGGGTACGGGCAACACACACCCTCACGTCGATGCTTTTCTCGGCAGCAGAGGATCACCAGATCACCCCACCAACGTGGGGCGCCCATCAGCTCTCACACCAAATGTGGGGACGGATTTACCTACCCCCACGTGCTACAACCTTAGACCGTGACTACCATCGCACGGCCTGGCTACCTTTCTGCGTCACACCTCACGCTTACCGACTCCACACTCAGGTCCCCCACTCAAACCCAACCAGGTACCCGCAGGCACCACGGGGTCATCACAGGGTTAGTATCGTGTGTTTTGGTACTGTCGGTTGTGTGTCGGTACCAGAATATCAACTGGTTGTCCATCGACTACGCCTGTCGGCCTCGCCTTAGGTCCCGACTTACCCAGGGCGGATTAGCCTAGCCCTGGAACCCTTGGTCATCCGGTGGACGGGTTTCTCACCCGTCTTTCGCTACTCATGCCTGCATTCTCACTCGAATCGCTTCCACCACTCGTTCACACGATGACTTCACCAGCGACTCGACGCTCCCCTACCCAACACCACACCATTACGGTTGTTTGTGGTGCTGCCACAACTTCGGCGGTGTACTTAGCCCCGCTACATTATCGGCGCTCAATCACTTGACCAGTGAGCTATTACGCACTCTTTCAAGGGTGGCTGCTTCTAAGCCAACCTCCTGGTTGTCTTCGCAACTGAACATCCTTTCCCACTGAGCACACGCTTAGGGGCCTTAGTTGATGGTCTGGGCTGTTTCCCTCTCGACAATGAAGCTTATCCCCCACTGTCTCACTGCCACGCTGAACCTTGACTGGCATTCGGAGTTTAGTTGACGTCAGTAACCCGGTAGGGCCCATCAGCCATCCAGTAGCTCTACCTCCAGCAAGAACCACGCAACGCTGCACCTAAATGCATTTCGGGGAGAACCAGCTATCACAGAGTTTGATTGGCCTTTCACCCCTAACCACAGGTCATCCCCTCCATTTTCAACTGAAGTGGGTGCGGGCCTCCACGCGCTCTTACACACGCTTCACCCTGCCCATGGCTAGATCACTCCGCTTCGGGTCTAGGACACGCGACTAGGTACGCCCTATTCGGACTCGCTTTCGCTACGGCTACCCCACACGGGTTAACCTCGCCACGCACCGCTAACTCGCAGGCTCATTCTTCAAAAGGCACGCCATCACAGTCATCTAGATACTGCTCTGACGGATTGTAAGCACATGGTTTCAGGTACTCTTTCACTCCCCTCCCGGGGTACTTTTCACCATTCCCTCACGGTACTAAATCCGCTATCGGTCATCAGGAAGTATTTAGCCTTACCAGGTGGTCCTGGCAGATTCACACGAAATTCCACGAGTTCCGTGCTACTCGGGCAACGCACACACTGCAACTGGCTGACGTTTCGCCTACGGGACTCTCACCCACTCCGGTCCTGTTTCCCACCAGGTTCGACTACACCAACACTCGTCACAGACCGGCCATGCTGGACCGGACCATGTACACCCCACAACACCGTGTACGCAACACCAGCACGCTTGACACGCACACGGTTTAGGCTCATCCAGTTTCGCTCGCCACTACTCCCGGAATCATTGTTATTTTCTCTTCCTGCGGGTACTGAGATGTTTCACTTCCCCGCGTTCCCCCCACATGCCCTATATATTCAGACACGGGTCACCACCCTCACGAGTGGCGGGGTTTCCCCATTCGGACACCCTCGGATCAACGCCTGTTTATCGGCTCCCCGAGGCTTATCGCAGATTTCCACGTCCTTCATCGGCTCCTGATGCCAAGGCATCCACCATGCGCTCTTACACACTCACCCAACCCCACTAGGATTGGTTCATGTGCGCGAAAAATTGTTTCATTCACCTAACTAGATGATGACAAGAAAAATCACATTACATAAACAACACTTTCGTGTTATTTGATGCTCGCGTCCACTATACGATTCTCAAACCACTACCAAACACCCACCACCACCAGACAACACACAGCTGCCAGTCGGTACCGGGGTTGGTCCTGTTGGTTGAAACCACACCCAACCAATCGGTTGGGGTTTGTGATTCCAGGACCCAATAACGTGTTCGTTCTAGCCCATACAACAATCAACATCGACACGGCAGTCACCGGACAACGCTGGAAGGTATGAGCAGAAGTTGTGATGTTCCACCCTTGAGCTCCCAACACCAACACGTGCGGTTGGTTCGCTGGGGTTCTTATGTGTGCTCCTTAGAAAGGAGGTGATCCAGCCGCACCTTCCGGTACGGCTACCTTGTTACGACTTAGTCCCAATCACCAGTCCCACCTTAGACGGCCCCCTCCACAAGGGTTGGGACACCGGCTTCGGGTGTTACCGACTTTCGTGACTTGACGGGCGGTGTGTACAAGGCCCGGGAACGTATTCACCGCAGCGTTGCTGATCTGCGATTACTAGCGACTCCGACTTCACGTAGTCGAATTGCAGACTACGATCCGAACTGAGACTGGCTTTAAGGGATTCGCTCACCCTCACGGGTTCGCCTCTCTCTGTACCAGCCATTGTAGCATGCGTGAAGCCCAAGACATAAAGGGCATGATGATTTGACGTCATCCCCACCTTCCTCCGAGTTGACCCCGGCAGTCTCCTATGAGTTCCCACCATCACGTGCTGGCAACATAGAACGAGGGTTGCGCTCGTTGCGGGACTTAACCCAACATCTCACGACACGAGCTGACGACAACCATGCACCACCTGTACACCAGCTCCAAAGAGAAGAACTGTTTCCAGAACGGTCCAGTGTATGTCAAGCCTTGGTAAGGTTCTTCGCGTTGCATCGAATTAATCCGCATGCTCCGCCGCTTGTGCGGGCCCCCGTCAATTCCTTTGAGTTTTAGCCTTGCGACCGTACTCCCCAGGCGGGGCACTTAATGCGTTAGCTACGGCGCGGAGAACGTGGAATGTCCCCCACACCTAGTGCCCAACGTTTACGGCATGGACTACCAGGGTATCTAATCCTGTTCGCTCCCCATGCTTTCGCTCCTCAGTGTCAGTTACAGCCCAGAGTCCCGCCTTCGCCACCGGTGTTCCTCCTGATATCTGCGCATTTCACCGCTACACCAGGAATTCCAGACTCCCCTACTGCACTCTAGTCAGCCCGTACCCACTGCACGCGCAACGTTAAGCGTTGCGTTTCCACAGCAGACGTGACCAACCACCTACGAGCTCTTTACGCCCAATAATTCCGGACAACGCTCGTACCCTACGTATTACCGCGGCTGCTGGCACGTAGTTAGCCGGTACTTCTTCTGCAGGTACCGTCACTTTCGCTTCTTCCCTGCTGAAAGCGGTTTACAACCCGAAGGCCGTCATCCCGCACGCTGCGTCGCTGCATCAGGGTTTCCCCCATTGTGCAATATTCCCCACTGCTGCCTCCCGTAGGAGTCTGGGCCGTGTCTCAGTCCCAGTGTGGCCGGTCGCCCTCTCAGGCCGGCTACCCGTCGTCGCCTTGGTGGGCCATTACCCCACCAACAAGCTGATAGGCCGCGAGCCCATCCCCGATCGAAAAACTTTCCACCACCCAACATGCGTCAGGTGGTCGTATCCGGTATTAGACCCGGTTTCCCAGGCTTATCCCGAAATCAGGGGCAGGTTACTCACGTGTTACTCACCCGTTCGCCACTCATCCACCCGAAGCAAGCTTCGGGCTTCAGCGTTCGACTTGCATGTGTTAAGCACGCAGCCAGCGTTCGTCCTGAGCCAGGATCAAACTCTCCATAAAAAAATTATGTTACGAATGAATCCCAGCAAGACAGCCGATCGTCACGGGGTGACAGACCGGCTCATCAAAAAATATCCCGACCAAACACACTCACCCCACAAAACGGTTGGCGGTTCGGCGAAGAACCACCCACCAGGAGTGAAATACTGTTCGATCAGGTGATTGTCTTACCAGAAATAATAAATGTTCTGGCATCACAACTTGTTCAAACAAACACGCTATTGGATTCTCAAACCACAAACACACACCCATCACCACCACCCGAAAAACGAGCGTGTTCACTGGGGGTATCAGTTCCTATTATGTGTCACCCACCCGGTGTCCTGACTCTTGGATCAAACCGTGTTTGTCCTGGTCAGACCCAGTGGAAACGGTGTTCCGTGAACCTGGTTTCCGGCGGGGCAACGAGATATAACTCTAGACCAGGCAAACCCGACCACGCAAATCCAAAACCAACTTTCCCACGTGACACCCACCACACAGCCTGTAGTACCCGAATCCATCCTTAAGAGAGCCCTGCCGCCGAGACGCGCCTCGTGCCGTTACAAGCCATATCCGTCGGGCATCAACGGCATTGATCGATGACAGACTGCAGGCGCGCGCACTGAACGTCGATGACACAACCCATCTCGGCGATCTCTGAACTTCCTATCCCCCGACGGGCGGCCAGGGACTTCCATCCGGAGACCGCGTCCACGACCTCTGTGAGCACCGAGATGGCGGCCGGCTTCGCCAAATGGCAGAGGGAAGCGAATTCGCGCAGCGCCTCAGCCTCATTCTCCGCTGCAACAACGCCGTTGATCGCAGTCTGACGTTCGACCGCGGCTACCGGTTCCGGATTGATGTCGAAGGCTGGACTCAGCTGCCATCCTGCGTCCGAACGGATGAAGCCATGATTGCGCAGATGATCGTCCGTATTGTGCATTGCAACTGAGAATGCCACACGGCGAAAGAGTTCAGCACAGTCATCCCGCCACCGTCGGCTATGGTCCTCGATCGCTTCGACCACATCCAGATAGTCACCGGCTTCTCCGTCTCGACGTCCAGTTGCAGTCATCGCGCTCATGTACCCGACTCGATGATCCTCAGCACGGTCGAACCTCTCAAGAAGCAGGACGGGCCTCTCGTCGATGTTCAACAGGCGCGATTCCGCGGCATCGATACCAGCTTTACGGGCCAGCTCGAGGGTGACGCTCTCCCAAGCAATGACGTCTCTTTCCTCGTCGGGACGGGAGAACTTCGCTATGAGCAGTCGTCCTTCATCATCTGCCACAGAAGCTTTCGGACGGGCTCCGCCCAGAGACCCCGTCCCTGCGTCGAGGAGGCGCTTCACGGCCTTGCCAGACCCCTCAGCGGCCCCATCTGCGGCCCTTTGCAGTTCCGGCAGGGACAGCAGCTTCGGAACACGGCTGGCGGGGCTGAGGAAGGAGCCACTCGCATCTCGACGAAAACGCAGAGCCCCCTGCCGGGTATGGTCGCTGACGCCAAGCAGGAAGTCGACGTCTGTCAGGTGGCGGTCACGGATGATCCCTTCAGCGACTTCCCGACGATGCTCCTTCGTAACGAGATTGCGCCCCCATCGGTCAGGGGAACAGTCAGAGAATGCGCCCGGCAGTCCAGGAACATTGAACGGAGCCGTCGACAACGGGAGTTCCGGATCGATGGAATAGGACCATCTGGCACTTGCGTACTCATCGGAGTATTTGAACGTCGTGGAGATCTGTCCCCGTGCGATGTGGAAATAGGCAGTGCCGACGAACACCGGGGTTCCACGGTGGTCGATCTCAACACGGACCTGCTCACTCATCGACGGACTCTGTCAGGAAGCGACGAAGCCGAACGAAGCCTGCCGACATCGGTGCTCAGAGGATCAAACGAAGCGGACACATGATCCAACTGACCCAGCGCCTGCATCACCGACATAACTGCGCCGATCGAGACGCCGGCGTCGCCGCGTTCAACCTTCTGCAACGTCGACCGAGAGATACCTGCCCGCTCAGCGACTTCGACAGCCTTGAGCGATTGCATAAGCCGCCAGCGCCGGATCGATGCTCCGATCTCGGCGAGGCGACGATCAACCTGGCGAGTCACGCTCATCATTCGTCCTTTACGACTGCTATACGAGCCATATACCCGTTTAACGACTAGGATACGCGCCATTACATTGACAGGCAATGAAGGTTCCGAGGCCAAAATCGAGCAGCAGCTGGTTCAATACGCCCAGTGAGGTCTCTGCGTCTCAGCGAACCCGGATCCTCCGGATAGCCCCACACGACCACTATGAATACAGTGATGGCCCCGCCCAACCCAAAAGGATCGAACGAGGCCATCACCCCAAAAAATATTGCGGCAGTCACTTACTCTCCCACAACCACCAAGTTGCAGTACCATCAGCGCGAATGGGCTTAGCTACCGGGATCGGAACGGTTAACCGGGCGTTTCCCCACCACTATCACCACCGCAAAACCAACAAACCACCACACCCAAACAACGTTTGGGTGGTAGTGGTCCAAGAACCGCACAGCGAACGCGAACACCAAACATGCAACATGCCCACCCCATCAGGGCGAACAATCAAGCCATCACTAAAAACCTAGCCAGCGAGCAAAACACTTTCTCGCACACACCAACCCCATGAAAAGAGTTGATGAGTGATCGGTGTATTAGTACCAGTCAACTCCACACCTCACAGTGCTTCCATACCCGGCCTATCAACCCCATCATCTATAGGACACCTCCCCTGACTCAAGGTCAGTTGGAAATCTCATCTCGGAGCCGGCTTCCCGCTTAGATGCTTTCAGCGGTTATCCATCCCGAACGTAGCCAACCAGCCATGCTCCTGGCGGAACAACTGGCACACCAGAGGTTCGTCCGTCCCGGTCCTCTCGTACTAAGGACAGACCTCCACAAATTTCCTACGCACGCAGCGGATAGGGACCGAACTGTCTCACGACGTTCTAAACCCAGCTCGCGTACCGCTTTAATGGGCGAACAGCCCAACCCTTGGGACCGACTCCAGCCCCAGGATGCGACGAGCCGACATCGAGGTGCCAAACCATGCCGTCGATATGGACTCTTGGGCAAGATCAGCCTGTTATCCCCGAGGTACCTTTTATCCGTTGAGCGACCACGCTTCCACAAGCCATGGCCGGGTCACTAGTCCCAGCTTTCGCTCCTGCTCGACACGTCCGTCTCACAGTCAAGCTCCCTTGTGCACTTACACTCGACACCTGATTGCCAACCAGACTGAGGGAACCTTTGGGCGCCTCCGTTACTCTTTAGGAGGCAACCGCCCCAGTTAAACTACCCATCAGGCACTGTCCCTGAACCCGATCAGGGTCCGAAGTTAAGGAATCCACTATGGTCAGAGTGGTATTTCACCGATCGACTCCACCCTAACTAGCGTCAGGGCTTCCCAGTCTTCCACCTATCCTACACAAACCACACCGAATCCCAATACCAAACTATAGTGAAGGTCTCGGGGTCTTTCCGTCCTGCTGCGCGTAACGAGCATCTTTACTCGTAATGCAATTTCGCCGAGTTCGTGGTTGAGACAGCAGAGAAGTCGTTACGCCATTCGTGCAGGTCGGAACTTACCCGACAAGGAATTTCGCTACCTTAGGATGGTTATAGTTACCACCGCCGTTTACTGGGGCTTAAATTCTCCGCTTCACCCACAAAGTGGGTTAACAGGTCCTCTTAACCTTCCAGCACCGGGCAGGCGTCAGTCCGTATACATCGACTTACATCTTCGCACGGACCTGTGTTTTTAATAAACAGTCGCTTCTCTCTGGCCTCTGCGACCACCACCAGCACATCCCCACGCATGGTGGGTTCACCGGGATGGTCCCCCTTCTCCCGAAGTTACGGGGGCATTTTGCCGAGTTCCTTAACCACGATTCTCTCGATCACCTTAGTATTCTCTACTCGACCACCTGTGTCGGTTATAGGGTACGGGCAACACACACCCTCACGTCGATGCTTTTCTCGGCAGCAGAGGATCACCAGATCACCCCACCAACGTGGGGCGCCCATCAGCTCTCACACCAAATGTGGGGACGGATTTACCTACCCCCACGTGCTACAACCTTAGACCGTGACTACCATCGCACGGCCTGGCTACCTTTCTGCGTCACACCTCACGCTTACCGACTCCACACTCAGGTCCCCCACTCAAACCCAACCAGGTACCCGCAGGCACCACGGGGTCATCACAGGGTTAGTATCGTGTGTTTTGGTACTGTCGGTTGTGTGTCGGTACCAGAATATCAACTGGTTGTCCATCGACTACGCCTGTCGGCCTCGCCTTAGGTCCCGACTTACCCAGGGCGGATTAGCCTAGCCCTGGAACCCTTGGTCATCCGGTGGACGGGTTTCTCACCCGTCTTTCGCTACTCATGCCTGCATTCTCACTCGAATCGCTTCCACCACTCGTTCACACGATGACTTCACCAGCGACTCGACGCTCCCCTACCCAACACCACACCATTACGGTTGTTTGTGGTGCTGCCACAACTTCGGCGGTGTACTTAGCCCCGCTACATTATCGGCGCTCAATCACTTGACCAGTGAGCTATTACGCACTCTTTCAAGGGTGGCTGCTTCTAAGCCAACCTCCTGGTTGTCTTCGCAACTGAACATCCTTTCCCACTGAGCACACGCTTAGGGGCCTTAGTTGATGGTCTGGGCTGTTTCCCTCTCGACAATGAAGCTTATCCCCCACTGTCTCACTGCCACGCTGAACCTTGACTGGCATTCGGAGTTTAGTTGACGTCAGTAACCCGGTAGGGCCCATCAGCCATCCAGTAGCTCTACCTCCAGCAAGAACCACGCAACGCTGCACCTAAATGCATTTCGGGGAGAACCAGCTATCACAGAGTTTGATTGGCCTTTCACCCCTAACCACAGGTCATCCCCTCCATTTTCAACTGAAGTGGGTGCGGGCCTCCACGCGCTCTTACACACGCTTCACCCTGCCCATGGCTAGATCACTCCGCTTCGGGTCTAGGACACGCGACTAGGTACGCCCTATTCGGACTCGCTTTCGCTACGGCTACCCCACACGGGTTAACCTCGCCACGCACCGCTAACTCGCAGGCTCATTCTTCAAAAGGCACGCCATCACAGTCATCTAGATACTGCTCTGACGGATTGTAAGCACATGGTTTCAGGTACTCTTTCACTCCCCTCCCGGGGTACTTTTCACCATTCCCTCACGGTACTAAATCCGCTATCGGTCATCAGGAAGTATTTAGCCTTACCAGGTGGTCCTGGCAGATTCACACGAAATTCCACGAGTTCCGTGCTACTCGGGCAACGCACACACTGCAACTGGCTGACGTTTCGCCTACGGGACTCTCACCCACTCCGGTCCTGTTTCCCACCAGGTTCGACTACACCAACACTCGTCACAGACCGGCCATGCTGGACCGGACCATGTACACCCCACAACACCGTGTACGCAACACCAGCACGCTTGACACGCACACGGTTTAGGCTCATCCAGTTTCGCTCGCCACTACTCCCGGAATCATTGTTATTTTCTCTTCCTGCGGGTACTGAGATGTTTCACTTCCCCGCGTTCCCCCCACATGCCCTATATATTCAGACACGGGTCACCACCCTCACGAGTGGCGGGGTTTCCCCATTCGGACACCCTCGGATCAACGCCTGTTTATCGGCTCCCCGAGGCTTATCGCAGATTTCCACGTCCTTCATCGGCTCCTGATGCCAAGGCATCCACCATGCGCTCTTACACACTCACCCAACCCCACTAGGATTGGTTCATGTGCGCGAAAAATTGTTTCATTCACCTAACTAGATGATGACAAGAAAAATCACATTACATAAACAACACTTTCGTGTTATTTGATGCTCGCGTCCACTATACGATTCTCAAACCACTACCAAACACCCACCACCACCAGACAACACACAGCTGCCAGTCGGTACCGGGGTTGGTCCTGTTGGTTGAAACCACACCCAACCAATCGGTTGGGGTTTGTGATTCCAGGACCCAATAACGTGTTCGTTCTAGCCCATACAACAATCAACATCGACACGGCAGTCACCGGACAACGCTGGAAGGTATGAGCAGAAGTTGTGATGTTCCACCCTTGAGCTCCCAACACCAACACGTGCGGCTGGTTCGCTGGGGTTCTTATGTGTGCTCCTTAGAAAGGAGGTGATCCAGCCGCACCTTCCGGTACGGCTACCTTGTTACGACTTAGTCCCAATCACCAGTCCCACCTTAGACGGCCCCCTCCACAAGGGTTGGGACACCGGCTTCGGGTGTTACCGACTTTCGTGACTTGACGGGCGGTGTGTACAAGGCCCGGGAACGTATTCACCGCAGCGTTGCTGATCTGCGATTACTAGCGACTCCGACTTCACGTAGTCGAATTGCAGACTACGATCCGAACTGAGACTGGCTTTAAGGGATTCGCTCACCCTCACGGGTTCGCCTCTCTCTGTACCAGCCATTGTAGCATGCGTGAAGCCCAAGACATAAAGGGCATGATGATTTGACGTCATCCCCACCTTCCTCCGAGTTGACCCCGGCAGTCTCCTATGAGTTCCCACCATCACGTGCTGGCAACATAGAACGAGGGTTGCGCTCGTTGCGGGACTTAACCCAACATCTCACGACACGAGCTGACGACAACCATGCACCACCTGTACACCAGCTCCAAAGAGAAGAACTGTTTCCAGAACGGTCCAGTGTATGTCAAGCCTTGGTAAGGTTCTTCGCGTTGCATCGAATTAATCCGCATGCTCCGCCGCTTGTGCGGGCCCCCGTCAATTCCTTTGAGTTTTAGCCTTGCGACCGTACTCCCCAGGCGGGGCACTTAATGCGTTAGCTACGGCGCGGAGAACGTGGAATGTCCCCCACACCTAGTGCCCAACGTTTACGGCATGGACTACCAGGGTATCTAATCCTGTTCGCTCCCCATGCTTTCGCTCCTCAGTGTCAGTTACAGCCCAGAGTCCCGCCTTCGCCACCGGTGTTCCTCCTGATATCTGCGCATTTCACCGCTACACCAGGAATTCCAGACTCCCCTACTGCACTCTAGTCAGCCCGTACCCACTGCACGCGCAACGTTAAGCGTTGCGTTTCCACAGCAGACGTGACCAACCACCTACGAGCTCTTTACGCCCATAATTCCGGACAACGCTCGTACCCTACGTATTACCGCGGCTGCTGGCACGTAGTTAGCCGGTACTTCTTCTGCAGGTACCGTCACTTTCGCTTCTTCCCTGCTGAAAGCGGTTTACAACCCGAAGGCCGTCATCCCGCACGCTGCGTCGCTGCATCAGGGTTTCCCCCATTGTGCAATATTCCCCACTGCTGCCTCCCGTAGGAGTCTGGGCCGTGTCTCAGTCCCAGTGTGGCCGGTCGCCCTCTCAGGCCGGCTACCCGTCGTCGCCTTGGTGGGCCATTACCCCACCAACAAGCTGATAGGCCGCGAGCCCATCCCCGATCGAAAAACTTTCCACCACCCAACATGCGTCAGGTGGTCGTATCCGGTATTAGACCCAGTTTCCCAGGCTTATCCCGAAATCAGGGCAGGTTACTCACGTGTTACTCACCCGTTCGCCACTCATCCACCCGAAGCAAGCTTCGGGCTTCAGCGTTCGACTTGCATGTGTTAAGCACGCAGCCAGCGTTCGTCCTGAGCCAGGATCAAACTCTCCATAAAAAAATTATGTTACGAATGAATCCCAGCAAGACAGCCGATCGTCACGGGGTGACAGACCGGCTCATCAAAAAATATCCCGACCAAACACACTCACCCCACAAAACGGTTGGCGGTTCGGCGAAGAACCACCCACCAGGAGTGAAATACTGTTCGATCAGGTGATTGTCTTACCAGAAATAATAAATGTTCTGGCATCACAACTTGTTCAAACAAACACGCTATTGGATTCTCAAACCACAAACACACACCCATCACCACCACCCGAAAAACGAGCGTGTTCACTGGGGGTATCAGTTCCTATTATGTGTCACCCACCCGGTGTCCTGACGCTTGGATCAAACCGTGTTTGTCCTGGTCAGACCCGGTGGAAACGGTGTTCCGTGAACCTCGTTTCCGGCGGGGCAACGAGATATAACTCTAGACCAGGCAAACCCGACCACGCAAATCCAAAACCAACTTTCCCCACGTGACACCCACCACATGGCTTCCGAACCTCAACAGCAGTCCCCGTCGATGCTGGGTGTTAGCGTCCGTTTATGAGCATCGAACCCGCAGACACATCGCTGGATAACGCCCAGGCTCCGATCGCCGTTGTCGCCGGAGCATCGGGCTTCATCGGCGGAGAGCTGCTCAAAGCACTGAGCACTCGGGGGTACACGACCAGAACGGTCGGCCGCTCCCCCGCTTCCGCCGATGCCACCTGGGATCGACCCTGACCTGATCGCCGAACTCATCGACGGCGCCGACCTGCTCGTCAATCTCGCCGGCCGCAGCGTCGGGTGCCGGTACACGGATGCGAACCGAAAGGTCATCTGGGACTCCCGCGTTGATACGACTCGCACTCTCAATGCTGCGGTGGCGGCTGCCTCGGCGCCTCCGCGTCTGTGGATCAACTCGAGCACTGCCACGATCTACCGTCATGCGATGGACCGACCGCAGACCGAGGACGACGGTGATATCGGCGAGGGGTTCTCGGTCGATATCGCCAAGGCCTGGGAGAAGGAGTTCTTCGCCGGGTCCCTGCCGGCGACCAGACGAGTCGCGCTGCGGATGGCGATCGTGCTCGGTGACGGAGCTTGATTGAACATGTTGGCGACTGCGGCCAGGTTCGGAGCCGGCGGCGCCCAGCATGAAGGGCGTTGGTTCCCACACCGCCGGTACCGCGGGATCGGACCGGAAGCATCAGGACCGACCATCTGGCGGGGACACCCGCCGACTCACGGTCGTCAGCGGTTCAGCTGGGTTCATATCGAGGACGTGCTCCGCGCGATCCGGTTCATCGACGACCATGAGGGGCTCAGCGGCCCGATCAATGTGTCGAACCCGCAGGTTTCGGACAATCGATCGCTCATGAAGGCGCTGCGCAAAGCGGTGCGTATGCCCGTGGGGATTCCGGCGCCCAGGTGGCTGCTCGAGACCGGGATGATCGTCCTGCGTCAGGAGTCAGAACTCGTGCTCAAGAGTCGGTGGGTGCTGCCTTCACGGCTCGAGGCAGCCGGATTCGACTTCCGATGGACCGATATCGAGGCCGCGACCAAACACCTGCTGCGCTGAAGTGCCAGAGAATCAGTACGGCACTCCCCCACCTCCGGGGAACGGCACGACCCCACGCCTCAGCCGGCGGCCGCCTCGGCGGGGATTCCCTGCTCGACGCAGTCGACGCAATAGGACTGCAGACCCTTCTCCGTGCATTCGGCACACCGCAGGTACTGCTTGCGGCACTCGAGGTTCGCGCAGTTGACGAACTCCGGGGTCTTCTTGTCGCAGGACACGCAGTGCCCGATCGATTCGACGTTGTCACCGAATTCGACGTGCATGCGTTTGTCGAAGACGTAGAGGGAGCCGTCCCAGTAGCCGGAATTGCCGAAGGTCTCGCCGTAGCGGACGATGCCGCCATCGAGCTGATAGACCTCCTCGAATCCGCGGTTCTTCATCAGCACGGACAGGACCTCGCAGCGGATTCCGCCGGTGCAGTAGGTGACGACGGGTTTGTCCTTGAGGTCGTCGTATTTGCCGGATTCGATCTCGGCGATGAAGTCACGCGTGGTGTCCGTGTCGGGGACGATCGCATCTCGGAACTTCCCGATCTGCGCTTCCATCGCATTGCGGCCGTCGAAGAAGACGACCTCTTCACCGCGTTCGTCGAGGAGTTTATGCAGGGCTCCCGGCTTGAGGTGCTGGCCGCCGCCTTGGACTCCGTCTTCTGTCACGGTGATCTCGTCCGGGGTTCCGAAGGTGACGAGTTCGTCGCGCACTTTCACGCTCAGACGCGGGAAGTCGTCGCCTTCGCCGTTGGACCACTTGATGTCCGCGCCCTTGAACGGCGCATAGGACTTCGTCGCCCGAACGTACTGCTTCACATCGAAGATGTCCCCGCCGACCGTGGCGTTGATGCCGTCCTTCGACACGATGACCCGTCCCTTGAGCCCCAGGCTCTCGGCCAGGGTGTGCTGCCACAGCTTGACCGCCTCGGGGTCGGGCAGCGGAGTGAAGACATAGAACAGGACGATCTTGGGAGTTGCCATGGCCCCATTCTAATTGTGGTCATCCGATGCTCCCCACAGTTCCCCTCGCCGAGGCGGCCGGCCGTGGCCGCGTCCGTTCCCTGTCCCTCCACCCCGACCCACCCCATGTGTCCGCGGGCTGTCCGTGGACGCACTTCGCCCGTGCGGTGGGGACACGGCTAAGATTGGGCGAGAGTGCCGTGTCGTATGAAAGGGCCCCTTAGAGGACATGTCGTCAAACCTCAGTTCTGCGGATTCCACGCAGGTCGATTCCGCGCAGGACAATGCGAAGCAGGTCAAGGAGACGGTCGAGTTCGCTGCGGCGAACCCCGACGTCGACCAGCCCTTCGCCGATCTCGGCCTCAAGGCCGACGAATACGAGCAGATCAAGGCGATCCTCGGACGCCGCCCCACCTCGGCGGAATTGGCGATGTACTCGGTCATGTGGTCCGAGCACTGCTCGTACAAGTCTTCGAAGGTCCACCTCTCGAAGTTCGGTGACAAGGTCACCGACGACATGAAGAAGCACCTGCTCGTCGGCATCGGCGAGAACGCCGGCGTCGTCGACATCGGTGATGGCTGGGCCGTGACGTTCAAGGTCGAGAGCCACAACAGCCCCAGCTTCGTCGAACCCCACCAGGGTGCGGCCACGGGCGTCGGCGGAATCGTCCGCGACATCATCTCCATGGGAGCGCGCCCGGTTGCCGTGATGGACCAGCTGCGCTTCGGACGCATCGACCACCCGGACACCGCCCGTGTCCTCCACGGTGTCGTCGCCGGCATCAGCAACTACGGCAACTCGCTGGGCCTGCCCAACATCGGCGGCGAGACGGTTTTCGATCCCAGCTACCAGGGAAACCCCCTGGTCAACGCCCTGGCCGTCGGTGTCATGCGCCATGAGGACATCCGTCTGGCCAATGCTTCGGGCAAGGGCAACAAGGTCGTCCTCTTCGGTGCGCGCACCGGTGGCGACGGTATCGGCGGAGCCTCGATCCTCGCCTCGGAATCCTTCGACGATACGAAGCCGTCGAAGCGTCCTGCCGTGCAGGTCGGCGACCCCTTCGCCGAGAAGGTGCTCATCGAATGCTGCCTCGAACTCTTCCACGCCGGTGTCGTCGAAGGCATCCAGGACCTCGGCGCCGCCGGAATCTCCTGCGCCACCTCGGAGCTGGCCTCCAACGGCGACGGCGGAATGCACATCGCCCTCGACGACGTGCTGCTGCGCGACGAGACGCTGACCCCTGAGGAGATCCTCATGTCGGAGTCGCAGGAGCGCATGATGGCCGTCGTCCGCCCCGATCGGCTCGAGGAGTTCCTCGCCATCGTCGGCAAGTGGGAGGTCGAGACCTCCGTGCTCGGCGAGGTCACCGACACCGGCCGACTCATCATCGAATGGCGCGGCGATGTCATCGTCGACGTGCCACCGCGCTCCGTCGCCCACGACGGCCCCGTCTACAACCGCCCCATGAACGAGCCCTCATGGACCGCCGAGGTGGCCGCGAACTCCGTCGAAGCCGCGGGCCTGGCAAAGCCTGCCTCCGATGACGAACTTCGTTCGACGATGCTGCAGCTCGCCGGTTCCCCGAACCTGGCGTCGAAGTCGTGGATCACCTCCCAGTACGACAAGTACGTTCAGGGCAACACCGCACAGGCGTTCCCCGACGATGCCGGAGTCATCCGAGTCGATGAGGAATCCGGACTGGGCGTGGCCATCGCCACCGATGCCAACGGTCGCTACACGTTCCTCGACCCGGCCCGCGGAGCGCAGCTCGCGCTGGCCGAGGCCTACCGCAATGTCACGACCTCCGGCGCCATTCCGCGTGCGGTCACCGACTGCCTGAACTTCGGTTCGCCCGAGGATCCGGCGATCATGTGGCAGTTCGCGCAGGCCGTCGAAGGACTGGCCGAGGCCTGCCAGGATCTGAGCATTCCCGTCACCGGCGGCAATGTGTCCCTGTACAACCAGACCGGCGGAGTGGCCATCCACCCGACTCCGGTCGTCGGTGTGCTCGGCGTCTTCGACGATGTCACCCGCGCCACCCCGAGCGGGTGGAAGGAACCGGGCCAGACCATCTACCTGCTCGGCACCACCGAGGCTGAGCTCGACGGATCGGCGTGGGCCGACGTCACGGCCGACCACCTCGGCGGGGTTCCTCCGCAGTACAAGCCGGCAGCGGAGAGGGAACTCGGCGAGATCCTCATCAACTGCTCGCGCGACGGCATGATCGATGCCGCGCATGACCTGTCCGAAGGCGGTCTGTCGCAGGCGCTCGTCGAGTCCTGCCTGCGCTACGGCACGGGAGCGCGGATCTGGCTCGACGAAGTGTGCGAACGTGACGGCGTCGACGTGTTCACCGCGCTGTTCTCCGAATCGACGGCCCGCGCCATCGTGGCCGTGCCGCGGTCGGAAGAGGTCCGCTTCAAGGACATGTGCACGGCCCGCCGGTTCCCGTTCGTGCGCATCGGCATGACCGATGCCGGCGACTCCGAGCCGAGCCTCGACATCGTCGATCACTTCTCGATCGGCCTCAACGAGCTGCGGGAGACCCACGAGGGCACCCTGCCCAACCAGTTCGGCGGAAGTGTTGCGGCAGTGACCGAAACCGCGGTCTGAGTGACGACCGCGAAAGACTGACGCCGAGACGACCCCTCGGCCTCGATACGACCAGCGTCAATTGGTCTGCTCGAGGCGAGGGGTCGTTTCGTATTCGCCCCGCGTCCCGGACGGCCAGCATCATGATGACGTAGTCGAATAACGGAGTCGCCGCTCCCGAGCGTTACACCGCGTCCGTCGTCGAAGCAGTTCTTGATACCTATCTCGACCAGCTGCAACGCCCGGATCAGCAGGCAGGCTGAGTTGGCTTCGGAACCGTCGCACCATTCACGCGGCCAAGCAGGTGGAAGACCCCGAGACACGCGAAGGTGAGTACAAGCCAGACCATTTGGACGAGCACAGCAGCCATGACGTCGGTCGTGACGCTCTCGGCCAGCGGTCTGGCGACGAACATATCGAACAGCGCGATTGTCGCACCGAGGACGACTGCGATGGCGAGCAGCCACCAGCGCCGATTGCGAGCGATGTTCCACCCGCAGAATACCCCCACCAAGAAGATTGAGCTGAGCGCCCCTTGGATCGTGGTCATTGCGGGCAGAGCCCCGTTGCCTTCGGTCCCGAGCGAGGCGAGAAAGATCCACGTCAAAGGTGTGGTCATCAGGGCTGTACACCCGAAGAGGTAGATTCCGGCACCGAGGAGCCTCAGCGCCCAGTTTGTGTTCTTCACCAGCAGGATGGCGACGGCACCGAGGATAAGCCGCAGACAGGTGCAGAGGATCGATCCGACGACGAAGAATATGATGTCTGTGCTCGAATCCCACAACGGCGGCATCGGGGCTAACACCAGTGACGGCAGCGCCCCGATCACCAGCGCCGCCCAGAACAGTGATCGTGCCAGCCATCCCGGAGTAGCCTCGCTGGACTGAGGTTGACTGACTGAACTCTTGTCACCTGGCGAATAGCCCATAGTTCCACCCTGCATTCGCAGCCCGCGAGCAAACAGCATCGGCGTGCTGATGGTTTCCCGGCACTGGCTGCGACCGCGGAAGAAGCCGAATCTGCATCTACTCACGCACCGGGAATTCCCAGATGAGATCCGTGGTAGGCAACTGCCGGCCGGCTGTGTGCTTGCCCGCAAGTGCCTGCAACTTCCGTTCGGAGGTCGAAAGCTGGAACAGTAGCCCCTCTGATGCGTCCCAACAGGTGGAAGACGCCGAATCCGCCCAGGACAAGCGTCAGAGACACCGCCACGACCGCAGTCGTCATCAGCAGAGGAGGCGCGCCGATCGACGTCATCGCAAAGAAGATCAGCTGCTGGACCACAGCGACGATGGCGGACCAGACGAACGAGAGCAACAGAATCCACCACCGCCGATTGCGAACGATGTTCCACGCAAGATAAGTGACGCCGAAGAACAGAGTCAGACCTGCGGGCACGCGGATGAAGTCCGGCAGGATTGATACCGTTTGCTGCGACCCTGCTGGGTCGAAAGGCGGCGACAGAATCGGAACGATGACCAACGGAAAGCACCAGACGATGGCGAAGAGGACAACAGCGAGAATTCTTCGAGACCACGAGGTGTTGACCACCAGCACAAGTGCCATGGCTCCAACGACAATGACCATAGATCGCAATCCGGTCATGGCCGCATCATTCAGGATCACGGGCAATGGCATGATTGCCGCCACTGCCGCAGAGAACAGCGGGGGCAGGATATAGAGTGCAACCGCGAGGCTCATCAGGCAGCGGGAGCCCCAGAGCATAATCCGGGTAGACCATTCTGTGTGGGCAGCAGCTGCCGCTGAAGCCTCCGAAGCGCCGACGCGTCCGGCACCATGCAAGTGCGACAGCGACCGGTTTAGGTCGGATCTCTGGGGCCACGTTGAACTCATGTCTTCACTCTATGAACTCTCGGCGGACAGCAGCGTTCGATTACGTTGCAAAGCTGACACCCGCGTAACGGCGTCTGACATAGCAGCCTGACCCGTCCGCGACGTGACCTAACATGACACCGATCGCACATGCACGACGGCGAATGTGATTGCCTGAAGAAGAACGATGCGGCTTCGGCCTTTCCGCGGCCGCCGACTCAGAAGCGCAGACGAACGACACGACGAACAAGGAAGAGGAGTCAGCCATGGCGACGATTCGCACATCCCACGCGGGATCCTTACCCCGCACCCCCGAACTCATCGAGGCCAACAAGGTCAAGCAGACACAGAACACCGCCCGTCTCGCCGGCGAGTCCGTGTCGCAGGAACAGGAGCAGGAGTTCGACGAGCTGCTGGCCGCCAGTGTCACCGACCTCGTCAAGCGCCAGAAGAACCTCGGCATCTCGCTGCCCAATGACGGCGAATACGGTCACGCCATGGCCGCCGACTTCGACTACGGCGCCTGGTGGCACTATTCATTCGCCCGCACCGGCGGGCTCGAGCTCCACGATATCGACCTCTGGGAGATCCCGGCGAACCGTTCGACCCCGGGCAATATCGTGCTCACGAGCATGCCCGACCGCCGCGATCGCAACCTCTTCCCGAACGTCTACACGGATCCGAAGGCCGGAACCGACACCGGAACCCAGCCCCAGTTCCCGAAGGCCACAGGCCCGATCAGCTACATCGGCCACGACCAGGTCAACCGCGATATCGCGAACCTCAAGGCCGGTCTGGCTGCCGCGGGCTACGACGAGCGCGCCGGCTACATCAACGCACTGTCGCCCGGTTCGGCCTCCCGCATCGCCAACGAGCACTACGCCACCGAAGAGGAGTTCATCTGGGCATGGGCCGATGTGCTGCGTGAGGAATACCTCGCCATCACCGAGGCGGGGCTGACCGTCCAGATCGACGATCCTTCCCTCGCGGAGAACTTCGACCAGATCAACCCGGAACCGTCTTTCGATGACTACCGCTCGTTCATCCAGGTCCGCGTCGATGCGCTCAACCATGCGCTGCGCGGAATCGACCCGGCTCAAGTGCGCGTGCACACCTGTTGGGGCTCCTGGCACGGACCGCACGTCACCGACCTCCCGTTCATCGAGATCGTCGACCAGGTGCTCTCGATCAATGCCGCCGGCATCACCTTCGAAGCCGCGAACGTCCGCCACGAACACGAATGGCAGATCTGGGAAGAGAAGAAGCTGCCCGAGGGCAAGTACATCATCCCCGGAATCGTCTCCCACTCGACGAACGTCGTCGAGCATCCCGAACTCGTCGCCGAACGCATCGGCCGATTCGCCAAGCTCGTCGGACCTGAGAACGTCGTCGCCTCCACCGACTGCGGTCTGGGCGGACGAGTCCACCCGGACATCGCCGTCGCGAAGCTGCAGTCCCTGACCGAAGGCGCGGAGATCGCTTCGAAGCGCTTCTGACCCAGCACTGCAGAAACAGATAGCAACAGCAGAAGCACCTGTCCCCTCCGCTCGGCTCTAACGCCGAACGGAGGGGACTTCTGTATCACGCCCCGCCGCCGAGCTCCTCATCGAAGCAGTCGCTCAAAGTCGGGTGGGCGAACTGGTATCCGGTTTCCTGCAGCTTCTCCGGCACCACTCTCTGATCCGCCAACGCGAGCTCCTTCGCCCCGTCACGTCCGAGCATGATCTCCGTGATGAAACCGGGCGTCGGGATCCACGCGGGCCTGCGCAGGTGACCGGCGAGAGCCTCGGCGAATTCCGCCTGCGTGACGAGCTCCGGGGCAACGGCATTGACCGGCCCACGCACGTAGTCATAGAGGACGGCGTGCACATACGACCGTGCAACATCGTCCAGGGAGATCCACGCCAAGGCCTGCTCCCCGCTGCCCAAGCGACCGCCGGCGCCGGCGAGGAACAGCGGCGCCTGCAGTTTGAGCAGACCACCCAAGGTGCTCAGGACGACTCCGGTTCGAATCGACACTCGTCTGATCCCGGCATCCTCGACACCGGCCGCAGTCTCCTCCCATTTCTGGCATACCTCGGCGAGGAATCCCTCACCGGCCGGTCCGGATTCGTCGACGGGTTCGTCTGCTTTCGCCCCGTAATAGCCGACCGCGGAGGCGCAGACGAAGACGGACGGACGTTTCGCCTCGGGCAGACCGCGCATCGTTTCGACGAGCAGCCTCGTCGAGTCGATGCGCGACGACCAGATCTCATCCTTCGCGTGCTTGGTGAACCGAGTGGCGATGGGCCGTCCGCCGAGGTGGACCACCGCATCCGCCCATGCGAGATCCCGTGGGTTGAGGATTCCCAGATCCGGATTCCAGTGCACCTCGTACTCAAATTTCGGAGTTTCGCGGACGAGGAGCCGCACGAAATGACCGGCGGTGGAGAACAGGGCGGCCACCTGGCGCCCGATCATTCCGCTGCCGCCGGCGATGAGGATGTGCTTGCCCTTCTTCCGCGTCAGCAGGGGCGCGTTCGTGGATTCGAGGAAGTCGATGTCCATGAGCATCCGCTTGCGGCGGGCGTCGAAGGTGGCCTCAAGGTAGTGAGTGAGCCCCCGGTCGATGACGTCGAAGCCCTGCGGAGCCATGGAGAATTCGATATGGTCGTCGATCTTCGTCCCGCCGGCGACCGAGGTGAACTCGTGCGTGTGCTTCCACTGGCTCAGCGGACCCTTCTTCAGCTCATCGACGAAGGAGAAACGCGACGGACCCTCCGAGTGCACGGAGCTGAACGGTCGTCGCACGAGACCGTAGGTGCCCGGCACGCTCGTCTTCACCTGCGCCACCGCCCCCGGGGCGATCGGAGGATAGCTCTCTTCGACGATCTCCTGCGCCCAGTGAGGCGAGAGGCGAGTCAGCGCTCCCGGCCGAGCATGCCAATCGAATGTGGTCTCCGCGCCGAGCGGAACTTCAGATGTCGACTCAAAGATGGTCATGGCATCCCTCCTACCTCGAATGATGCCACCGGTTTCTGAGAATGTGACCCGCAACTCACCTAAGTCCACATGAATTGTTCTCGCCGAGGCGGCTCACCCTCCCAGCCGACCTGCCGGGGCCGCCCGGCGGAGTCCGCATTCCGCTTCCGCGGGTTAGAAGTGTGGGCGCCCTGATCGAAATCAGGACGCCCACACTTCGAACCAGCGAGTGCAGCGCGAGCCGCTGCAGAAGCCGACGAGTCAGTCGGCGGCAGGGATCTTGCCGAAACGGAACGCGGACCAGAAGTCTCCGCGCACGTAGCCGTGCTCCGGCTCCGGGTCGAAGTCCCAGTGGCGGGCACGGCCGACCTTGAGCGCATCGGCGACGAGCTGGCGGCTGCGCTGCGAACTGAGCACATGCTCCTCGAGGTGCTCGAGATCGTAACGGGACTCGAGCTGCTCGCGCATCTCCTGCAGCGGCTGGGCATAGGCCGGATCCTCGGCACGGTTGACCAGCTCATCGGGGTCCACGGCCAGGTCGAAGAGCAGCACCGGATCGCCCGGGCAGATCGTGAGCTTGAGGTCGCCGCGGACCAGCGTGACCTGCGGACGGTAGGTGCCCTCGGCGAAGTATTCGATGACGACGTCGCGGTCCGCAGGCCCGATTTCGCCGGCAGCTTCCCGACGCGCGGACTCGAGCATCGAGGTTCCGGTCAGTCCTTCATCGATCGCCGAGGCGGCCCCTGCCTCCGCGTCTGCCGAGTCCTTCGAAGAGCCGGAGTTCTCGGCCGTGCCCTGGGCGATGTCGAGCAGGGTCGGCGCCAGGTCGACGAGGCTGACCGGGTTCGCGTACCGACCCGGAGCGATCACCTCGGCGGGTCCGTTGATGATGAGCGGGACGCGGGAGGACTGCTCGTAGGGCGACATCTTGAACCACAGCCCCTTCTCCCCCAGCATGTCGCCGTGGTCGCTCGTGACGATGATGACAGTGTTGTCCGCCAGGTCGAGTTCTTCGAGCTTGCGCCGGATCGCCCCAACGTGATCATCGATGTAGTTGACCGCCGCATAGTAGGCGCGGCGAGCCCGACGCACGTCCTCGATGCCCGGCTCGCGTTCGTCGAAGCCGCACATCGTGCGCAGGCGATGGCTGTGCGGATCCACGGCCTGATCGGGAACCTCGGGATGGGCTGGGTCCGGGATGGCCACCTCGGCGAATCGGTCCCAGTTGACCTTCGGCGGCTCGTACGGGTCGTGGGGGTGGATGAACGAGGTGACCATGAGGAACGGCTGATCGCCCCCGGCGGCCTGGTTCGCGCGCTTGCGGTCGTTGAGGTGACGCAGGGTCTTGAAGATCACCTCGTCGTCGAAGTCCTGCTGGACGTTCGCGGCCGCCGCACCGGCGGTGAACACGGGGTCGGCCTCGTGGTACCACTGCAGCTTCTGCTCCAGGGGACGGTTCCAGTCGGGCACCATGTCGAGGTCGGCCGGGTACACGTCGGTGGTCAGGCGCTCCTCGAAACCGTGGTGCTGATCAGGGCCGATGAAGTGCATCCGCCCGATCAGCGCGGTGTGGTAGCCGAGCTTGCGCAGTCGGTGGGCGAAGGTCGGCACGGAGGCCGCGAAGTCATCGCCGTTGTCCAGGCAGTCGATCTCCGAGGGCATCCGTCCGGTCATCATCGATGCCCGCGACGGCGAGCACAGCGGGGTATTGCAGTACGCGCGGTCGAAGACGGCTCCGTCGGCGGCGAGGGCATCCATGTTCGGTGTCAGCGCGGCCGCATCAC
Organism: Brevibacterium pigmentatum; assembly: GCF_011617465.1. Classification (NCBI taxonomy): domain Bacteria; kingdom Bacillati; phylum Actinomycetota; class Actinomycetes; order Micrococcales; family Brevibacteriaceae; genus Brevibacterium; species Brevibacterium pigmentatum. Next base: position 653,706 of record NZ_CP050153.1, on the reverse strand, counting down.
CATAGGCGCCCAGGGCCTGGGCAGCCATCTGATCGGCTTGGATGACGACGATGTTCGGGGTGGTCATGAGTGGCCCTCTCTCCGGTCGGAGCCGACTGCGGCTTCGGAATCGTTCGCTGGGTCCGGGTCTGACTCGGTCGCCGAGGCGGTCCCGGAGTCCGCGTCGGTCGTCGAGGCGGCGGTCGCCTCGGTGTCGGTGGATTCCTCAGTCGACGAGGATTCCTCTGAGTTCGCGGAATCGTCGTCCGGTGTCCAACCGTCGGCCCATTCGCCGGTTTCGTAGTCGAAGCCGACGGGTTCGCCGTTCTCGTCGGTGCGCTGGTACCAGTCGGTGTAGTCCTCGTGCTCGGAATCGATTCCGCCGTTCGCACCGTCACCGGGGTCGGTGGGCACGACCTGGAGGGCGAAGTCGTCACCATAGGCATCGGCACCGGCGACCACGGCGTTGTCCACCGCGTTGAGCGCGTACTGGCGACGCAGGGCGCGCGGATCCGTGCGCAGCTCCTTGAACCAGGCGACGATGATGAAGAGCATGACGAAGGCGAACGGCACCGCGGTGACGATGACGAGCTGTTGGAGTCCTTCGAGCGCGCTGGCGTCGCCGAGGAGGAGCATCACCACGGCGATGCCCGACATCACCAGGCCCCAGAACACGACGACCCACTTCTTCGGTTCCTGATCACCACGGCTGGTGAGCATGCCCATGACCACCGAGGCGGAATCCGCGGAGGTGATGAAGAAGATCGCCAGGACGATGATGACGACGAAGGGCAGCCATTCGACATACGGAAGGTTGTCGATGAGGGTGAAGAACACCTCGGGGGCTTCCATGCTGTCGGTGAAGCCCGAAGCTCCGGACCGGTACATCCAGATAGAGGTTCCGCCCATGATTCCGTAGGCGACGAAGAGCAGCGTCGAGGGGATGAAGATGGTGCCGAGGATGAACTGGCGGATCGAGCGACCGCGGGAAATGCGGGCGATGAAGGTGCCGACGAACGGCGACCAGGAGATCCACCAGGCCCAGTAGTAGACGGTCCACACGGACTGGAATTCCTGAGTCTCGGCGCCCCAGGACAGGGACCGGCCCATCATGTCGAACATCGAGCCGAGGTATTCCATGAGCGCCGAGGGCAGCAGGTTGAGCAGGTAGAGCGTGGGCCCGAGGAACAGCACGAGCGCGACGATGCCGACGGTCAGCACGATGTTGATCGACGACAGGTAGCGGATTCCCTTCGAGACGCCGGAGACCGCGGAGATGATGAAGCCGAGGGTGAGGACGAGGATGATGATGACCAGCGCATTGTTCGTCATCGGTCCCGCATCTGCGACGATGCTGACGCCCGTGCCGATCTGCATTGCCGCGATGCCCAGGGCCGCGGCCGTGCCGAAGAGAGTGGCGACGATCGCGAAGATGTCGACGAGCTTGCCGGCGAAGCCCTCGGTCTGGCGTTTGCCGAACAGAGTCCGGAAGATCGAGGACAGCAGCAGCGAACGGCCGCGACGGTAGGCGGCGTAGGCGATGGCCCCGCCGACGAGCGCGTACATCGCCCAGGCATGGAAGCCCCAGTGGAAGTAGGTCTGGGCCATCGCACCGTGGAGCGCCTCGGTGGACTCCGGATCATTCGTCAGCGGAGGCGGTGAGATGAAGTAGGTCAGGGGCTCGGAGGGGCCGAAGAAGAGGACGCCGATGCCGATGCCCGCGGCGAAGAGCATGGCGACCCAGGAGAAGGTACTGAACTCCGCTTTCTCCCCGTCCTTGCCCAAGGGGATCTTGCCGTACGAGGAGAACGCGAGGATGAGCAGGGAGACGAGGATGATGATCGCGACGAGGTTGAACAGCCAACCGACGTTGAGCGTGGCCCAATCGTAGGCAGTCTGAGCGACCGTAGCGACGCTGGAGGGGCTGGTGATGCCCCAGATGACGAAGGCGACGGTGAGGCCGCCGGCGATCGCGAAGATGATCGTGTCCAGCGAGTACTTGCGCCGCTGTTCGTCGATGGCGATTCCGGGCACGAGGATCGGGTGGGTGTCGTGCGGGTAGTGGCCGTGCGTATCTTCGAGATCGGCCTTCACGGGACCGCGCGGTCGACGGTAGTCGAACTGGCCGAGGTTGCGCCCGGTCTCGCGGCCGACGCGTTTGGCGTCGTCCCTCACTCGGCGGGCATCGGCCATGATCCGTTCGCGTGGTGCACGGCGAGCCGCCTCGGTGGTGGAATCGGACTGCTGATCCGGCCCCGGATCCTGTTCGTCGGTTCGGGTGGAGTCATCTGTCATGTGTCGGTTCACACTCTTTCGATTGTTGCGGAAACTGCCGAAATCGATCGGTGCCGTGCACGGAGGCAAACGCATCATGGCCCGATGGCGTGAACGCACATCGGGTACTCGTCGGAAATCAGGTGATGCGACCGGCCGGAGGTCGTCGATCAGGCAGGAGGTCTGCGGATCGGCGATCAGTGACTAGGGCTCGCCGCCCCACCAGCCGATGGCCACGGGTTCCCAGGAATCATTGGCGAAGCCGCAGCTCGGGCGCTCTCGATTCGGGGTCGACCATCCACAGCGGTGGTGGTCGTCGAATCCGAGAGGGGTCATGTCTTCGGACGATAACAGCTTCCTTGACGCTTCACAATAAATTCTCAGCAACGAGCAGGAGAACCGCTGGCCTGGTCGGCCGCTTATGGCCGAGTCAGCCAGACGTGGTCGGGGCAACCGGGTATGGCATGTGCAACCCGGTACGGCCGCGTCAGCCGATCTCGACGAGGATGACTCCGACGGTGATGAAGCCGATGCCCAGCAGCGCCTTCCGCGTCAGCGGATCCTTCCAGATCACGCGGGAGAGCAGGCAGACCAGAGCGACTCCGCAGGCCGCCCACAGACCATAGGCGACGCCGAGCGGCATCCCCTCAGCCAGGGTGCGGCCGAGGAAGAAGAAGGCCGCGGTGTAGCTGATCGCCACAGGGATGAACCAGATCTTGCGCTGCAGTCCGGCGCTTGCACGCAGGCACAGGGTGCCGGCGACTTCGCTGAGGATCGACAGGGCCAACCACAGCCAGCTCATTCGGTCACCTCCGCACCGACGGTCTCGGACTCTTCGGGAGTGCCGGACTCGACGAGGATGACGCCGATGATGATGAGGGCGATCCCGATGATGGCGCCGATGCTCAGGAGCTCACCGAAGAACACGACGCCGAGCACTGCGACGAGCGCGACCCCGCTGGCAGACCAGGTGGCGTAGACGGCACCGAGCGGCATGCCCAGACGCTGGGTGAGGCCGAGGATGAAGAAGGCTGTGGCGTAGAGGACGACGACACCGGGAATCCACACGGGATCGGACACCGATGCGCGCAGCATCAGGGTGGCGGCCACCTCGGCGAGGATGGCTGCGACGAGGAGCAGCAGACGTTTCGAGTTCATTCGGTCACCTCCGATTCGTTCTCGTCGGGCTCTGCCTCACCGGCAGCATTGGTTGCTTCGGCGACATCGCTGGTCGCCTCGGCGGGAGCGCTGACTGCCTCGGCGGCATCGACGGTTGTCTCAGCGGTATCGATGAGCGCGAGGGCGTGTCGGTGCACGGCCGCGAGGTCATTGGAGGGGAACACTCCGGTGGCTTCGGACATCCACGCACCGTCGGCGCAGAACCGGGCCGCGGTCAGCAGAGACACCGCGCGTTCGTCGAGTCCGGTGGTGTCGAACCACGGGCCGAGGTGCTCGCTCCAGGCCCGCGACAGCTTCGGGTGGTAGAGAGCATCGGAGAAGATCCAGTAGTCCGCGCGGGAGACCTCGGCGGTGGTGGCCACGGTGACGTAGGCGCGGTGCCGTTCGAAGCTTGTCAGTTCCTCGCTCGCGTGCCCCGTGTGTGTGCGCAGTCGCTGCGCCCATTCTTCGGCGGCGTGGTCGACGAGGCCGAGCATGAGCGCCTCCTTGGACGGGAAGTGATACATCAGTCCCGGCTTCGTCAGCCCCGCTTTCTGCGCGACCGACTCGAGTGAGACCGTCACCCCTTGCACCGAAACATGCGATTCGGCCAGAGCCTTCGCCGCTTCGAGAATTCGCATCCGTCCGTCATGCGCCATGCGTCTACTTTACCAACCGGTTGGTAAAGTTCGCCAGTGCGAAAGAGAGGGCGGTCCGCACCTTGCTGGTGCGGACCGCCCTCTCTCCAGTCCGTGCCGCGACCGCGCATCAGCCGCCCCGTGCCTCCGCTCAGTTGAGCAGTGCTCGGTCGCCCAGAGTCGCTCCCTTGAGTTTTGAGAATTCACCGAGCAGGGTTTCGACGGTCAGGTCCTTCTTCTCTTCGGCCGAAGCCTGGTAGATGATCCGTCCCTCGTGCATCATGATCAGCCGGTTGCCCAGTGCGATCGCCTGCTCCATGTTGTGCGTGACCATGAGCGTGGTCAGCCCGTCGGCTTCGACGATCTTCTTCGTCAGCGCCGACACCAGGGCCGCACGCTGCGGGTCGAGTGCGGCGGTGTGCTCATCGAGCAGCAGGATCCGCGGCTGAGTGAATCCGGCCATGAGCAGGCTCAGTGCCTGTCGCTGACCACCGGAGAGCAGCCCGACCTTCGTCTTCAGCCGGTTCTCCAGCCCCAGCTCGAGAGTGGCCAGCTCCTCCTTGAAGTGTTCGCGTCGCTCCGAGGTGGTCCCCCGCCCGAGTCCGCGCGGCTTTCCGCGCTTGAGAGCGAGCGAGAGGTTCTGCTCGATCGTGAGGTCCGGAGCGGTGCCGGCCATCGGGTCCTGGAAGACTCGGCCCAAGTATCTCGCCCGCTTGTATTCGGGCATCCGCGACACCTCTGCGCCGTCGATGGTGATCGAACCGGAGTCGATGGGCAGGCGGCCGGAGATGGTGTTGAGCAGCGTCGACTTTCCGGCGCCGTTGGAGCCGATGACGGTGACGAAGTCGGATTCGTCGAGCTCGAGCGAGAGCCCCTGCAGCGCCTTGCGTTCATTGACGGTGCCGGGGAAGAAGGTTTTGGAGATGTTGTCGATCTTGAGCATGGGTCTCAGATCTCCTTCCCGGATCGAGCGCCGGTCGCACCGGCGGGGATGTCGGCGACTTCGGCCGGGTCCTTCATATCGGTCGTCCCCTCCGGCACCGAGGCGGCCGCGCGGTTTCCGCGCCCGCGAAGCGAGGGAATCCGCTTGAGGAATCCCCATCTGGGCAGCAGCAGTGCGATGACGACGAGCAGCGCGGTTGTCAGCTTCATATCGTTCGTGTCCAGGCCCGCACGCAGGGCGAGGAAGATGATGAGTCGGTAGACGACCGACCCGAGGAGTGCTCCGAGGCTGGCCATGAAGATGTTGCGGCTGCCGAACACTGCCTGGCCGAGGATGACCGAGGCGAGTCCGACGAGGATGAGGCCGATGCCCATGCTGATATCGGAGAATCCCTGGTACTGGGCGATGAGTGCGCCGCAGAGGGCGACGAATCCGTTCGACAGGGCCAGGGTGAGCATCGTCGAATTGTCGGTATTGACGCCGAGGCTGCGGATCATCTCTTTGTTGTTGCCGGTGGCCTGGATGGCCAGTCCGAGATCGGTGGTGAGGAACCAGTCGATGGCGAACTTGAGGATGAGGGCGAACACGAGCAGGATCGCGATCGATGCCCAGCCGCCCATGAGCATGTTCTCGCGCAGCGGGGTGAACACGGTGTCTTCTCGCAGGAGCGGCAGGTTCGCCTTCCCCATGATCCTCAGGTTGATCGACCACAGGCCGATCATCGTGAGGATGCCGGCGAGCAGTCCGTCGATGCCGCCCTTCGTGTGGAGCAGGCCGGTGATGTAGCCGGCGATGAGTCCGGCGCCGATGGCAGCGGCCGTGGCCAGGAAGGGGTTGACCCCGGCGATGATGAGGGAGGCTGCGGTGGCGCCGCCCGTGGTGAAGCTTCCGTCGACGGTGAGGTCGGGGAAGTTGAGGACCTTGAAGGTCAGATAGACCCCGAGCGCCATCGCGCCGTAGATGAGCCCGAGCTCCAATGCTCCGAACATGGGTTTCCGTTCATTTCTGGTGTGTGGTTCGTGGTGGCCCCGAGGTCGTCGACGGCAGCGCCGGCGGCCTCGGGGCCGGTGACGTCGGTACGTTCGGAGAGTTCAGAACTCCGCGCACCGGGTCACGGGGTGTTGCAGGTGTCGATCACTCGATGACCTTGTCGGCTTCGTCGACGAGCTTCTTAGGAATCTCGACGCCCTGGGCCTTGGCGGCCTTCGGGTTGACGACGAGCTCGAGGTTCGAGCTGGTCTCGACGGGCATCTCGGCGGGCTTCTTTCCATCCTGGAGGACCTTCAGAGCCATCTCGCCGGTCTGTTCGCCGAGCTTCGTGTAGTCGATGCCGCGGGTGATCGCCGCACCGGATTCGACCTGGCCGGCTTCCGATCCGACGAGCAGAGCCTTGTTCTTCTCCGCCGCCTGGACCATGGTCGACACTGCCGAGACCACGTTGTTGTCGGTGGGCACGTAGTAGGCGTCGACCTTGCCGAGCGAGTCCACGGCCTGAGCGAGTTCGCCCGAGTTCGCGATCGTGGCTTCCTTGATCTTCACGTCGAGGTCCTTCGCGGCCTTCTTCGCGAGATCGACCTGCACCTGCGAGTTGACCTCACCGGAGCTGTAGACGATGCCGACGGTCTTCGCATCGGGCTTGACGTCCTTGACCAGCTTCAGCTGCTCTTCGACCGGGTTGAGGTCGGAGGTGCCGGTGACGTTTCCGCCGGGCTTGTCGTTGGAATCGACGAGTCCGGCTTCCTCGGCGTCGGTGACGGCGGTGAAGAGCACGGGCTTGTCGGAGATCGCCTGAGCCGCCGCCTGAGCGGCCGGGGTGGCGACGGCGAGCACGAGATCGAAATCGTCGCTGGCGAACTGCTGGGCGATCGAGGTCGCATTGGCCTGTTCGCCCTGGGCGTTCTGCACATCCCATTCGACGTCGACGCCGGCGTCCTCGAAGGACTTCTTGAAGCCTTCGGTGGCGGCGTCGAGCGCCGGGTGCTGCACGAGCTGCGAGACGCCGATAGAGAACGAATCGCCTTCACCGCCGCCGCCCTCACCGCCGCCGCAGGCCGAAACCGCAAGAATCGAACCGACTGCCACCATTGCTGTGGCCACTTTCCTGAGACGCATTCTTCTCCCTTTCGGAATTCCGGTCCGCCGGTGCGGATCCGTCACGAATTCTGCATTCGACACCGCCGCTCCTCGCACTCAAGGAGGGACGGCGTTGCAGATGAATGATGCGCCGCCGTCGCTCAGACCGTTCTGAGATGATGACGCGCATCACGTCGAACGTGATGATATCCACTGTATGGCCCGGCACTGACACCGGGTGCCGAATCAGGGTTTTGGAGACAATCGTCCCAGTATCGTTATCTGCGGCGACAGACGTCCCCTCAGGCCTCGATTTCGATATCCGATCGTCCCAGCACATCGAGGATCCATGCGTACTCGAAGGCGATCTCCTTCCAGGCGTCATACCGCCCGGAGGCTCCCCCGTGCCCGGCGACCATTTCGGTCTTGAGCAGGGCGTTCGCACCGACCTCGCGGAGTCGGGCGACCCATTTCGCGGGTTCGACGTAGAGGACTCGGGTGTCGTTGAGCGAGGTCACGGCCAAGATCTGCGGGTAAGCCGCCTCGGTGACGTTTTCGTACGGAGAGTACGAGCGCATGTACTCGTAGACTTCCGGATCATGGAGCGGGTCGCCCCACTCCTCCCATTCGATGACGGTCAGCGGCAGCTCGGGCATGAGGATCGAGGTGAGCGCGTCGACGAAGGGCACTTCGGCGCTGATTCCGGCGAAGAGCTCAGGCGCCATATTCGCAATCGCGCCCATGAGCAGTCCGCCGGCCGATCCGCCGCTGGCCACGAGCCGGTCCGGGCTCGTCCATCCGGTGTCGATGAGGTGGCGGGCGACGTCGATGAAGTCGGTGAACGTGTTCTTCTTCGCCGTGGTCTTGCCCTGGTCGTACCAGTGTCGGCCCATTTCTCCGCCGCCGCGCACGTGGGCGATGGCGAAGACGACGCCGCGGTCGAGCAGCGACAGCCGCGAGACCGAGAAATACGGGTCCATGCTCGCTTCGTAGGAGCCGTATCCGTAGAGGAGCAGCGGCGCCGGCTCCCCCTTCGCCGAGGCGACCCCACCGTTCGTCTCGTCCGCGCCGTCGCCTGACCCGTCCGTGGCCGAGGCGGCGCTGGCGTCGAATCGGTGAAGATCCCTGCGGCAGACGACCGAGATCGGGATGTCGGTGCCGTCTGCGGCCTTCGCCCATAGGAGGGTTTCGGTGTAGTCGTCCAGGTCGACCGATCCGAGGACGGGCTGACGTTTGAGAACCGTGTCAGTGCCGTCTGCGACCCTGTGGGAATAGATCACGGCGGGTGTGGACATGGAGGTGAAATGCAGTCGGATGCTCGCCTGCTCGAACTCGGGGTTGTTGCCCACGTAGAGTGACCCGGTCTCCCGGCCGAAGGGCAGCTCCTGCAGCGGACCGAACGGAGAGGAGGAGTCCCCCAAGCGAATGATGCCGACGCGTGCGAAGCCGCCGCGACGGTAGCTGAGCACGATGAAGTCGGCGAAGGCGTCGACGTCTTCGATCCGCAGGTCGTCGATGCGCAGCTCGCCGTCAGTGCCTGCACCGGATTCGGTGACGATGACGTCGCGGCCGGGTGCGGTCGGGTCGGCGACGGGAACGTCGACGAGGTCGAAGTCGGCGCGGTTGCGATTGTGGGTGATGAGGAATCGGTCTTCACCGCCGATGACGGCGTGTTCGACGTTGTATTCGACTCCGTCGACCCGGGGCCAGATCTCCTGCGGTTCGGCTTCGAGGTCGTCCGCGCCGATGGCCCAGTATCCGGTCGTCGTCTTCGATCCGGTGACCACGAACATCATCCGCCCCGAGCGTGAGAAGCCCGATCCGACGAAGAAGCGCTCATCGGGTTCATGAAAGATGCACACATCGTCGCTGCTGTCGGTGCCGACGACGTGGCGCCACACTTTCTCCGGTCGCCAAGCGTCGTCGACGGTGGTGTAGAAGACGTAGCGTCCGCTCGGGTCGAGCGAGGCTCCGGCAAAGGTGCCGTCGATCGTGTCGGCGAGATCGTCTCCCGTGATGAGGTCGCGGACGCGGAGTGTATAGCGTTCATCGCCGGTGGTATCGACGCCGTAGAGGAGTCGGCTGCCGTCGTCGGAGAGTGAGAACGAGCCGAGGGAGAAGAACTCCTGCCCCTCGGCAGCAATGTTCGAGTCGAAGACGACCTCTTCACCGGACAGCGGTTCTTCGCCGACCTCCGGCGGGGTCCAGTCATCAGATTCGGAGATGGGGATCCGGACGCTGATGCCGTAGTCGAGTCCGGCCTTCGTGCGGGAGAAGTACCAATAGTCCCCGCGCCGGTTGGGCACAGACATGTCGGTCTCTTTGATGCGCGTCTTGATCTCGGTGAAGATCGAGTTCTGCAGGCCTTCGAGGTGAGCAGTCTGTGCGCTCGTCCAGGCGTTCTCCGCTTCGAGGTGGGCGATGACCTCGGGCGACTCCTTCTCACGCATCCATTCGTAGTCGTCGATGAAAGTGTGGCCGTGATGAGTGCGCTCGAATGGGACCTTCTTCGCCACCGGTGCCGAGGTCGGAGTCGCGGTCGTCGAGGTTGCGGAGTCGTTGCCGGAAGTTCTGCTCATGGCGCCAGCCTAACCGCAGCTCCAAGTACACCCCCACCTCGTCACTGCCGCACGCCTCGACACCACCGCATGAGCAGAATGCACTCAACGCGCTCAATGAGCAGAACGCGCAGAGTGAGCACAACCTCGCAGTCGACGCTCAGCAACCTCTAAGGTGAGTCTCACATCACACCTGCCTTCAAAGGAGAAGTCCGTGCCAAAGGCGCCACCTCCCGAGGATTCCGTGTCGGAATCCTCTCATCCTTCGCGACGAACCTTCGGTCGCATCGCCTACGGGTCGATCGCCCTGGCGGCGATCGGAACGGCGACGACCTACTCGGTCAAGGCCGCCTCGGCGAAGGGTGACCTGTCATCGAATCTCACCCTCATCGCTCCGGCCGGCGCCGGCGGCGGTTGGGACGGGTTTGCCCGCGAGACCCAGCAGGCCATGCGCGTCGAGCGGCTCGCGAACAACGCCCAGGTCGTCAATATCCCGGGTGCCGGCGGCACCATCGGGCTCGGCAAGTTCTCGACCATGCACGGTCAGGCGGACACGATCCTGGCCACCGGCACCGCTATGGTCGGCGGAATCGCGCTGAACAAGTCACCGGTCGGCTTTGACAACACGACGCTGCTCGCCCGAGTGGCCGAGGACTATGACGTGCTCATCGCCGCCGCCGATTCCCCGCACAACACGATCGACGATGTCATCGGTGCGTGGAAGAAGGATCCGAAGGGATTCGTGTGGACGGGCGGCTCAGCCGGCTCGGTCGACCATCTGACCATCGCTCAGCTGGCGCTGCTCGGCGGGATCTCCGCCTCGGACATCACCTACATTCCGAAGTCCGGCGGCGGTGAGGCCATCCAGACTCTGCTCTCGGGCACCACAGATTTCGCCTCCTGCGGTTTCAACGAGGTCTCCGACCAGATCGATGCCGGACGCGTCAAAGCCATCGGCGTCGCCGCCCCGGAGCGGATCAAGGGCTTCGAGGATGTGCCGACCATGTCCGAACAGGGCTACAAGGTCACGCTGACGAACTGGCGCGGCTGGCTCGGAGCACCGGACATCACCGGCGACGAGTCCGCTCAGCTGCTCGACGTGCTGACGAAGACCCGCGACAGCGCCGCATGGAAGGACGCCCTCGATCGGAACAAGTGGACCGACGTGTGGCAGACCGGCGAGGAATTCGCCGAGTTCATCAAGGAGGACACCTCACGGGTGGAGAAGCTGCTGAAGGAGCTGGGACTGTGAGCGCACAGACGACCGCGAACACGGAACGGACGGGCCACCTCGGCGCGGGCACCTGGTGGCAGGGACGGTCGGGACTCGTCGTTCCCCTCATCATGGGGGCGTTCTCGACCTATCTGCTCGTCGGCATCCTCACCATGGAGGTGCCTGCGGATGCGGACAAACCGGGTCCACAGTTCTTCCCGACGATCATCATGCTCGTCGGCTACGCGCTGACGATCCTGCTGGTCATCGCCTACATCCGCAATCCCGAACCCGTCGACGTCGATGACGAGCTCCCGGCCGCAGCCGAGGAGGACAAGGCGTTCTCGACTCCGGTCACCTCTGCGGTCGCGGCCTCTCGACTCTCCCCTCACGAGGACGACGAGCCGGAAAAGGATCGTGCAGCTCTGGCCGCTGCGCGCAAGGCCGATGCGAAGCATCGCACGCACAGTGACTTCGTATCGCTGGCCTGGGGCGCCGGAGGCTTCGCGGCGTTCGCGCTTCTCCTCGAGTTCGCCGGGTGGATCATCGCGGCAGCGCTTCTGTTCTGGTGCGTGGCTCGGTCGATGGGCTCGAAGAAGCCGCTGTTCGACCTCACTCTGGCACTGACGTTCTCGTCCCTGGTCTACATCGCCTTCGCGGTGATGCTGGGACTCAATCTTCCTTCGGGAATTCTGGGAGGTGGCTTCTGATATGGACGCCCTCATGTCCCTCTTCGAAGGGTTCACACACGCTCTGACGCCGATGAACCTGCTGTGGGTCCTCGTCGGCTGCTTCCTCGGCACCGCCGTCGGTGTGCTGCCGGGCCTCGGGTCGTCGATGGCCGTGGCACTGCTGCTGCCGATGACCTTTGCGCTGGACCCCACGGGTGCATTCATCATGTTCGCCGGTGTCTACTTCGGTGGGCTCTTCGGCGACTCGACGATGGCCATCCTCATGAACACCCCGGGTCAGGCCTCTGCGATCGCCTCGACGTTCGAAGGCCACAAGATGGCCAAGGCCGGGCGAGCCCCACAGGCTCTGGCCACCGCCGCGATCGGCGCGTTCATCGGCGGGTTCATCTCCTGTTTCCTCGTCGTCTTCGTCGCCCCGGCTCTGGCCGACCTGTCGACGAGCTTCGGCCCGGCCGAGTTCTTCGCACTCGCGCTCTTCGCCTTCGTCGCCACCTCCTCGGTGGTCGCCGATTCGGTGCTCAAGGGTCTCACGGCTCTGGTGCTGGGTATCGGCATCACCGTCATCGGTATCGACTCGGTCTCGGGTACAGAGCGGTTCACGCTCGGAGTCCCCGAGCTCTTCGACGGAGTCTCCCTGGTCACGGTGACCGTGGGTGTGCTCGCCCTCGGGGAGGTGTTCTTCATCGCCTCCCGCATCCGCCGTCAGACCAAGGACAACACGATCAATTCCTCGGGTCGCCCGTTCCTCTCCCGCAGGGAGGTCGGCGAAGCGCTGCCGGCATGGCTGCGCGGAACCGCGATCGGTCTGCCCTTCGGCGTCATCCCCGTCGGCGGTGCCGATGTTCCGACGTTCATGGCCTACGGGCTGGAGCGCAAGCTCGATTCCCGCCGGAAGGATCCGCAGTTCGGCAAGGGTGCGATCCGTGGTCTTGCCGCCCCCGAGGCGGCCGGATCGGCGACGACGGGCATCGCCATGGGTGCCCTGCTGGCTCTGGGTCTGCCGATCTCGGCGACGGCGGCGATCATGCTCGCCGCCTTCCGTCAGTACGGCATCCAGCCCGGTCCGCTGCTCTTCGACCGTTCCCCCGAGTTGGTCTGGGGTCTGCTGGCGAGCTTCTTCGTCGCAATGATCGTCCTGCTCATCATCAACCTGCCGTTCGCTCCGCTGTGGGCGAAGCTGCTGAAGATCCCGGACCCGTATCTTTACGGCGGCATCGCCGTCTTCTGCGGACTGGGCATCTACGCGACTTCCGCCTCGACGTTCGAGCTGCTCATCCTCTTGGGAATCGGTGTGCTGAGCTTCGTGCTCAAGCGCTACGGTGTGCCGCTGGCTCCGCTGATGATCGGCATGGTGCTCGGTCCCCTGGCCGAGTCGAACCTCCGCGATTCGCTGCTGGCCTCCGGCGGTGATGCGTCGACGCTCGTGTCCTCGCCGATCACGATCGTCATCTACCTCGTGCTCATCGCAGCGCTGATCTACACCGGAGTTGGCCGAGTGCTGGCCCGCAAGCGCCAGAAGCAGGCGATGTCAGGAGCATCGAACTCCACAGAGTCGATCAGCCTCTGACCCAGCGGCGGCACCTGGCCGTCGTTCAAGCCGAAGGGCGGCACCTGGCCGTCGTTCAAGGCCAAGCGCGGATATCGAGACGTCTACGTCCCGATATCCGCGCTTCTGCTTGAGCGAGCGCAATCGGCACGCACGCCAGCCGCCGGACACCGCGCCAACAGCCCTGTTGTCATCACCGGTCGGATCAGCGGTCGGAACTGGCGCTGGCTCCCGACAGGAGTCGCCCAGCCCCTTTGAGGCCGATGCTGGTGAGCACGGCGGCGATGACAACGAGGACGACGGCCGCACCGGCCGCCCACTGCACGCCGAAGTCGAAAGCGTTCACAGCCGCCTCGGTGATTCGCTCACCTGCCGCTGCGCTCAGACCGGACGCGTACTCGAGGGCGGAGCCGAGCGTATCGAACTGAGCGTTGTCCGCTTTGTCCCCGATCGCCGACTGCAGCGCGGAGCCGTACATGAAGGTCGAGAGCCCGCCGAGGGCGGTCGTGCCCATAACGGAACCGAACTCGTAGGCGGTTTCCGAAATCGCCGAGGCGGCTCCGGCCTTGCGAGCGGGGACCGCGGCGAGGATGAGGTCGTTCGTGATGACCTCGGCGGTGCCGAGCCCGATGCCGAGGATGAGGAACGCCAACAGCATTCCCACCACGGAGTGCTCGGAGGTGAAGGCGATGATGCCCATGCCGACGGCGTTGAGCGCGAGCGCGCAGGGAACGATGACGCGCGGTTCGAAGCGGGAGATGAGCGGCACAGCGAGGTAGCCGGCCGCAACCGAGGTGATCAGACCCGGGATGAGCACAAGGGCGGCGTCGATCGGAGAGAGTCCGAGCACGAGCTGGAGCAGCTGGGTGCCGAAGTAGAGGAACCCAGCCAGTCCCATGACGCTCAGCAGGTTCGACACCACCGCCGAGGTGAACACCGAGTTCGCGAACAGGCGGACGTCGAGCATCGGGTTCGGTGTGGCGAGCTGGCGGAGCACGAAGCTGGCTCCAGCGACGATCGCCACCGAAAGGCTCAGCCAGAAGAGGAAGTCCGCACCCGAAGCCAGGCTGTGTTTGATGGCGAAGACGAGCGGTGCGAGGGCGAGCATCGACAGGATGATGGAGAACGGGTCGAAGCGACCCGGGTTCGGGTCGCGCGATTCGGGCAGCAGAATGGCGGCCGCCGGGATGAAGAGCGCGATGAGCGGCAGGTTGATGAAGAAGACCGAGCTCCAGTGGAAGTGCTCGAGCAGAAAACCGCCGAGGATCGGCCCCAAAGCGGCACCACCGGAGAACATCGCAGCCCAGGTGGCGATCGCGATGCGACGGTCCTTGTCATGGTCGAAGATATTGCGGATAAGCGACAGCGTCGAGGGCATGAGGGTGGCGCCGAAGATGCCCAGCAGGGCACGGGCGAGGATGAGCATCTCGGCCGTGGTGGAGAACGCCGCGAACAGTGACGCCGCACCGAATCCGGCAGATCCGATGATGAGCAGTCTGCGACGTCCGACCCGATCGCCAAGACTGCCCATGGCCACCAGCAGACCCGCGAGCATGAGCGCGTAGATGTCGACGATCCACAGCAGCTGCGTGCCCGTCGGATGCAGGCCGGTGCTGATTGCCGGGATCGCGAAGCCGAGGACCGTGTTGTCGATCGAGATCAGCAGCACGGGGATCATGAGCACCGCGAGTCCGGCCCATTCGCGCCGGCCGGCACGCAGCTGTGGAGTCAGTGTCGTCGTCATGGCATCAACTGTACCGTCTGGACGGTACAGTTGAAAAGCGGTTGGCGTGCTGCAACCGAGATGCTCAGGTACTGCGCAGTTACAGGCCCGTCCGCGCGAGAAATCCGAGCGGTCTCATGCATGCCCAGCTGGCAGAACACCAGGCACACGTCCGTCTCGTAAGTACAGCCATGGACTAGGCTCGTGGCTATGGCACGCAATCCGACCGCAACCAGGGAGAAGCTGCTCGACGCCTTCGATACGCTCCTCGACGAACACGGCACTGCCGGTGCGACTCTCGACGCAGTAGCGGCGAAGGCCGGGGTCTCCAAGGGCGGTCTGCTCTACCATTTCGGGTCGAAGGCCGAGCTCATCAAGGGGAGCTTGGAACGACTCGACCAGCTGGTCGACGAAGACATCGAAGAGATGAAGGCCGCCGGCGAGCGCCTCCACTACTACTACCTCGAGACCTCCGCCGAGGTCGGCACACCCCTGGACCGCAGCCTCATCGCTGCCGGCTGTCTCGCACTCGAGAATGAGGACGCCAAGGCGGCTCTGCGGAAGACCCGAGAAGCGTGGTTCAACCTGCTCAACGACCACCTCGGCGATGCTGATCTGGCGATGACGATTCAGCTCATCGGTGACGGAATGTACTTCAATCAGAACTTCGGGCTCTCGCAGGACGAGGCCCTAGATCATGTGAAGCGTGTGCTCACGCGCCTGGGGCTCTAGAACGCCTGCCGCTGTTGCTTCCCCGGCAGACGCCCAGCACACGCACTAGGCGGGAGAAATGGTCACGTTCTGCGCAATAGAACGTGACCATTTCGCCCACCTATGGGCAGCAATTCACCGGCCAGCGTGGATCCACGTGGATTCGATCAGCTCCACACCGCGCCGACTCTTGAGTCAGCTCAGGTGATGAACCTCCTGCAGCCCATACACCGGAGTCTCGATGCCTTCGTGGCGAGCTTTGAGCTGGAGCGCCAGGTAGAGCGAGTAGTGGCGGGCCTGGTGCAAGTTGCCGCCCATGAACCACAGGTTCTCCTGCTGGGTGGGCTTCCACATATTGCGCTGTTCGCCCTCCCACGGGCCCGGGTCCTTCGTCGTCTCCGACCCCAGGCCCCAGCACTTGCCGACCTTGTCCGCGGTCTCCTGGTCGACGAGGTCGGCGACCCACCCGTTCATCGAACCGTAGCCGGTGGCGTAGACGACGAGGTCGGCCGGCAGTTCGGTTCCGTCGGAAAGGACGACGGCATCCTCGGTGAGGTGGTCGACCTGTCCCTTGGACAGTTTCACCTTCCCGTCGGCGACAAGCTCGGCGGATCCGACGTCGATGTAATATCCCGACCCTCGACGCAGGTACTTGAGGAACAGCCCGGACTCATCGTCACCGAAGTCGAGGTCGAACCCGGCATCCTCCATCCGCTGGTAGAAGTCCTTGTCCGCTTCCTTGATCTGGTCGTAGAGCGGGATCTGGAACTCGTGCATGATCCGGTACGGCAGTGACGCGAAGATGAGATCCGCCTTCTCCGTCGTCACACCATTGGCCAGCGCACGTTCGGAGTACAGGTCGCCCATCGCGATCTCCACGAGCGAGTCGCTCTTGACGATGTGCGTGCTCGAGCGCTGCACCATCGTGACGTCGGCGCCGTTCTCATACAGGGCGCCGCAGATGTCGAACGCCGAGTTGTTGCTGCCGATGACGACGACCTTCTTGCCAGCGTAGGCGTCGGGGCCCGGGTGCTGCGAGGAGTGCTGCTGCTCGCCCTTGAAGATGTCCGAGCCGGGGAAGGTGGGGATGTTCGGCTTGCCCGACATACCCGTGGCCATCACCAGATGGGTCGGGTGCAGAGTGATCTTCTCCCCGTTCCGGTCGACCTCGACCGTCCACCGGCCGGCTGCTTCGTCATATTTAGCCGAGGCGGCTGTGGTCGATGACCAGTACGGAATCTCCATGACCTTCGTGTAGAACTCCAGCCAGTCCGCGATCTTGTCCTTCGGCGCGAACACCGGCCAGTTGTCGGGGAACTTCAGATACGGCAGGTGGTCGTACCAGACCGGATCGTGCAGGCACAGCGACTTGTACCGCGACCGCCACTGGTCACCTGGACGTTCCCACCGATCGATGACCAGCGAGGGCACCCCGAGTTGGCGGAGGCGAGCGCCGAGGGCGATCCCACCCTGCCCGCCGCCGACGACGAGGATGTAGGGATCGGCGGTCTTGCCCCAGGCGTCGTCCTCCTCGGCGAGCTTCTCCGACCAGCTCTTCCGTTCGGGGTCGACGCCGTGTTCGGCGCCTTTGACCCGGCGAGTGCCGCGGGGCTCCTCATGTCCGGCGATCTCCTGCAGCGAGGTGAGCATGGTCCAGGCCTTGGTGCCGTCTTCGTCGATGAGGCGGACGAGCCCTTTGCCGAGCCCCACCGAGGTGGCGAATGTGAACCAGGCTTCGGTCACTCCGTCGGCAGTTGCCGCCGGCTCGCTGAGTTCGAACTCCTCCGGCGAGACGCGGTCGAGGTTATGGGTGAGCAGGTCGGTGACCCCATCGGGATTCTCCACCGTCTTGAGATTCCAAGTGAAGGACACAAGGTCTCTCCAATAGCTGTCCGTGGCGAACAGTCCGGCGGCGGCCGGAATATCCCGGCGGCTCAGGGCCGATTCAAAGTCCTGCAGCCACCTCATTGCGATGTCATCGGCAGTCAGCTGGGGACGGTCGAGCGTCGTTGTCATCTTTCCTCCTCGTTGAGTTCAGTGACTCCAAGCTAGGACGGACGCTCACGGCTCGGAAGAGTTGCATCGAATTGCATGGCTCGCGCCGAGGCGGGATTCTCACAGACGCTTCGACCCCATGGTCAGGGGCTCGTTCCCGTCTTATACTCAAGGCATGCTTCAGCCGGATCTGGCGCATCTCGCCAGGGATCTGACACGCATTCACGATGCTGTGATCACCGGGGCGTCTCCCCCGGTGCAACCGCGCGCGCTGGTCAGGCGCTCGTGGGATCGAATGCTGCGCTTGGGGCTGGACCCGGATGGCGCGAATGCCCGGGTCGTCGCCGATGAGACTGAGTTGGAGACTCGGAGAAGGAATTCGCGGCTGCGCTTGGTCGTCGAGGAGATGCGGTCGGTGCTGCTACGGGCTCCGGATGCGGCTCCATTCATCCTCGTCGTCACCGATGCCGACGGCGTCATTCTGTGGCGTGATGGTGCGGCGTCCGCGAGGCGCCAAGCCGATGAGCTCGGATTCGTCGATGGAGCGCATTGGTCCGAAGCCAAGGTCGGCACGAATGCCATCGGCACGGCGCTGACCGAGGAGGCACCCGTCCAGCTCTTCTCCGCCGAGCACTTCGAAGCGTCTCAGCATCCCTGGTACTGCAGTGCCGTGCCCGTGCACGACCCGCATGACGGGACCCTGTTGGGAGTCGTCGATATCAGCGGTCCGGCGATGACGCTTCACCCGGCTGTGCAGTCCTTGGTGACGACGGCGGTGCGCCTGGCCGAAGCCCGGCTGATGATCGCTCAGCAGGAGGCACTCAACACTCTGCGCGATCGGATGTCGGCCATGCTCGCCGGCACGTCCGGCCCGGCCCTCGTCGTCGACGATGCCGGATGGGTGGCTTATCAGCAGGGAGTGCGCAGCCGCGACCGCATCGAGGCACCGGCCGCCGACCGTTCGATCCTCATCCCCGGTGCGGGCCTATGTCTGCCGGAGAAGATCACGGGCGGGTGGCTGCTGCGGCCCACCGGCGAGCGTCGTGCCTCGGTGACCCTGCGGATGAGGCAGGATCCGCCCGTTCTCGATATCCATTCCGGCACCGATCCTTTGGTCGTTCCGCTCACGCCACGGCGGGCGCAGATTCTGGCGGCGGTCACCTCGGCGGGGTCTGCCGGCATCAGTGCCGCCGACCTCAGCCAGCGCCTCTACGGGGACGGCGACCATGTGGTCACCGTCCGCGCCGAGGTGTCTCGTCTGCGCCGCTCGGTCGGGGCTCTGCTCGCCACCCGACCGTACCGGTGGGCCGACGGCGTCGACGCGCGGGTGGAATGACTCTCTGAACGGCGTGAGCCGGGCACAGCCGTCACCTGTCCGCCCCACGGTAGCTCCCCACCGACCACAGCACACCCTCGGGGTCTTGGATGGCGAAGTCGAGCGACCCGTAGTCCTGTTCGGTCAGTCCCATGACCTCGGTGGCACCGGCGGCGAGCGCACGCGCGTGGAGTTCGCGGACGTTGCCGGAGGCCAGATACACCGACCCCGAGGCTACTCCGGTCTTCGTCATGACCCCGCCGTCATCGCGGACGGACCCGAGCATCACTCCCCCGCCCTCTGGCCAGGCCAATTCGGCGTGATCGACGCGGTTCGGATCGTCGGCGTTCGTGTACTCGGCGATGATTTCGAAGCCGAGCGCCTCCTGCAGAAATGCGATCGCAGCTTTGGCATCGCGGTAGCGGAAGGTGGGCCAGACGTTGGCATGATTCTCGGACATGTTCACTCCTGAGTTCGTCGAAGATAGAACTCCATCGTCGCGGAGCACCTCCCTCCACGTCTTGGACAAATGGGAACAGTTCATCCCATCGCCGAGGCGACCCCCGCCGAATCTGTTCCCACCGTCCGTGACCGGGCCACGTCATCGGCGGCCAGCCAATGGCTCGGGCTGAGACCGACGAAATCCCGGAAGTCCCGGTTGAGGTGCGCTTGATCGGCATAACCGCAGCTCACAGCGATCTCCGCCAAACTGCCCCGACCGGCGGGGATGAGTCGCCGCGCTCGATCGAAGCGGACGATTCGTGCGGCATCCTTCGGCCCGATCCCGTATTCGGACCGGAACTGACTGCCCAGATGGCGTCGGCTCCATCCGACGTCGTCGGCGATGAGGGAGACGGGCAGACCGCCGTGACTGTCAGTGATCCGATGCCAGGCGGCGGTCACCTCGGCGCGGGGACGATTCGCATCATCGATCGTGCGCATGAGCACGTCGTCGATGGCGGCGAAGCGGGCGGACCATTCGGTCTCGAGGTTGACCCGCTCGTGCAGTTCCGCGGCCAGCGGCCGGGAGATCCGAGCGACATCGACGCTGTGATGGGCGAACTCGGCGGCGGGGATTCCGAAGAACGCGCGGGGAGCCGACGGATTGAAGTTGATCTGGATTCCGGACATCGCGCCGGAGTGAGCGATGAGCGTCGAGCGCAGGTGGAGGCCGGCTAGCAGCACATCGAAATGTTCGCGACTGCCGGTGGCCGCATCGACCTGGCACAATGGTTCGTCGATCGAGACGATGAAGGTCAACGTGCCCGAGGGCAACCCGAGATGCGTCCCCGCGGGGACGCCGGAGATGTCATAGCCGGCGTAATCGCCCACGAACGGTCGCAGTCTCGGGTGAGGCCGGCGGATCAGCTCGTCAGTGCGCGACGCGGACATGGCGCCAGTGTAGACCCGTGCGGCCGAGCGAACAGGAGCGAGCGGCCAGTCAGGTCATTGTTGTTCGACGATGCCCCAGATCGGGTCGGTGAAAGTCCGGTCGAGGTTAAGACCGAACTCCTCGCGGAGAACTACTGCGAAGTCAGCAGCATCGGTCACCGTCCGCTCGAGGCGTTCGGGCTCGCCACCGGGTCGCACGCGGTGCAGCTGGCGGCCCTCGAGCGACACCTTGCCGCCGTTGCCGAGCGTCCTGGCCACCACAGGTGCGCCGGTGAAGCGCGTGCCTGGCTTCGTCGCGGTGAACCAGTTCGACACCTCGAGGTCGGCTTGTTCTCGCGGGACGTCCGCGAAAGCATAGGCAGTGCGGAAGGACTGGTCAGCATTGGTCCGGGACTGCAGCGCCCATTCGGCTTCCGCTCGCATTGGAGGCTCCAACGCTGTGTCCGCCGGAACCAGTCTGTGCTCTCCGTACTCGGTCTTGCGCGGTTTCGACTCAGCATCGAGGGCGAGCGCAGCCTGCGGTGTCCCACCGCCGAACCCAGGATCGACGAGGAACCGTCGACCGCCGAGATCGACGATCGTCGCCTGATGCGTCAGCCCTCCCGGCGCGGTCCTCCCATCGCCGAGGTGGACGCGAGCGAGGACCGGATGCGCACTCAGCCCGAGCTCTCGGAGCACGGCACGGATGAGTGTTGCGTGCTCGTGGCAGTAGCCGCCGCGGCCTGCGTCCAAGAGCTTCGCCCACAGTGAGTCGAGGTCAGTGGGAATGCTCCGCGACTCACCTGCCGCGCGTGCTGCGATGACGTCGAGGTTTTCGAAGCATATCGACCGGACGTGGGCGGCCAGCAGCTCATCGATGAGGTCGATTATTTCGTCGGTCGTCCCGTGCGCCCGACGTCGCAATCCGTCCTCCGAGCTATCGAGTCCGAGCCGATCAGCATACCGGGCTATGAGAGATGACGGTGCCATTGCGGGCCCTCCGTTCTGGGCGCGTGCTCACGCCCACGGTTGAGGTCGGAGCCCGTGGGCTCCTCGATAGTTCGGCGAAGTCGGTTCGGTCCAATCGCCGAGGAGGTCCTCGGCGATTCGATAGACCGTGACCTTCAAAGGATGGCAGTTCTCCACCGGGTCTGCGGCACCGTCCCCGAACATCGGTGCGGAGAGATCTCCGCCGGGGCAGGTGGACAGGGCCGCAAGCAGGTCCTGCTCGGCGAAGAACTCGAAGTGGTCGCCTTGTCGTGCAGGGCAGGTCTTCATGAAGTATTCGTCGTTGTCGTTCAGTCCTGTGCATTGGAAGACGTTGAGCACATCGTGGACGTCGAATTCGGTGAGGCCGTACGGCAGGATCGCACGGACGAGGTTCGAATGGCAGTGGTAGTCGAAGTTCACGCCGCTCAACATCTGCGAGACGTATGGGTCGCATCGGGTGCCCAAGGTGTCGTGCACCCGACCGCCTTCCGGATCGGTGCCGTAATCGGACAGTGTGTCTCCGACGATTGTGGCCATCGGCCGCAGAAACGGCAGAGTCGACCACAGGCGGTCGAAGGTGGAAACGTGGGCGGCCTGCAGCTGACGGGTCCGCGCCGCCCAGAATCGCTCCCTGGGGTCGTGGCGATTCCACAGGTTGAGGTCGCCGACCTGCGGACCGTCGACTGTGGAGATGCGGCAGACATGGCCGGCGGGGACGTCCCACGCCTGCCCGGAACGGATGGGAATGGTGAACTCGTCGACGATGTCCCGAGATTTGGTGTCTTCACCGATCAGTGAATAGAAGCCTCTGTCGAGCTCGAGCGCGGGGCCCTGGTAAGCAGCCTCTTGCAGACGGCGCTGAGTCATTGGACGTATCCTCCTCCGTAGCTGTGTTGCCTGCAACGATGCCAGCTTCCGCACATCTGCCCAAGGGGTCGCAAGTCAGGTCTATGCTGAAGAGCAGGAATGGACGCAGTCGATTGGGCCGCGCCGTCGGATGAACCGAACCGCGTGGACCGAGCAGTGGGAGGTCGAAATGGCTGGCGAAAAGATCGACGTCGAGATGCAGGACACGGGCGAGTTCCTGGCCCGAATCCACACGGCGACGGGAACCGACGAGATCGTTCTGATGTTCGACGATGCCGAAGAGGTCTCGGACGGAGTCTTGGGCAATGACGAAGCCTCGGTCCGCGCGACCGTGGAATTCCTCCTCAGCCATCAGTCCTCCGGGGACTTGCCGGACCGGATCGACCTCGTCGACATCGCCGCCGCCTACGACGGCGCCATCGAGTCCATCAGCAGATTGCGGAAGTAGAACCACTGGGGTTAAACGCTTCAGATATCGACTTTCTTATCAGTACTCTTCTTCC
Organism: Brevibacterium pigmentatum; assembly: GCF_011617465.1. NCBI lineage: Bacteria > Bacillati > Actinomycetota > Actinomycetes > Micrococcales > Brevibacteriaceae > Brevibacterium > Brevibacterium pigmentatum. The sequence goes on along the minus strand of NZ_CP050153.1, from coordinate 631,157 downwards.
CGGTCATCCGCTTCCACGGCAGCACCGAAACAAGAGCCAACACCGCGATGATGAGGAACACCATGGCCAGCGGGTCAGTGATGATCGCCCAGAAGTCTCCACCGGTCAGTCCCAGAGCCTGTTGCAGGTTGCGCTCGAGCATCTCGCCCAGCACGAGACCGATGACCAGGAGTGCCGGCGCCATTCCGACCAGCCGCATCACATACCCGAGTACGCCGAATGCCAGTGCAATGTACACATCGGTCACCGAATTATGGATGCTGTAACAGGAGATGAGTGCGAGGATGAGAATGACCGGGGCCATGAACGGCATCGGAATGGCCAGGATCTTCGCGAGCAACGGGGACGCGCCGATGTTGATGACGACGCCGAGGATCGCGCTGAATAGCAGTGCCCCGATGATCGTCCACCCGAGTTCTGGGTTCGCATCGAAGAAACCGGGCCCGGGGTTGAGCCCATACATCATCAGATAGGCGAGCAGCACTGCTGTCGTGCCTGATCCCGGGATACCCAAAGTCAGCAGAGGCACCATCGACCCCGACACCGCAGCGTTGTTCGCGGACTCCGGCGCGACCAGTCCACGGACAGCGCCCTTGCCCATGCCTGCCGACGCCGGTGCGAGTCGCTTTTCCAGCCCATAGGAGAAGAAGGCGGCGATCGTCGTTCCTGCGCCTGGGAGCACTCCGGCGACGAATCCAATGACCGATCCTCGCAGGCTGGGGAGGGTCCCCTGCTTGAGGTCGGACTTTGTCGGAAGAAATCGTCCCGACAACTTCGACATCACCTGGGAGTCCTTGCCCATCGTGGTGCTGGCCAAGATCTCACCGACGCCGAAGACGCCGATGATCGCGACGATCGAGTCGATTCCCTCCAAGAGGGTGAAGCTGCCGAAGGTGAAGCGAGCAAGCCCGGACTGAAGTTCGATGCCGACGGTCGAAACAGCCACTCCGATGGCGACTGCTGTCAGCCCCAGCATCGGTGCAGAACCGACGAGGGTGGCACTGAGCACCAGCGCCATGACGACGACCGCGAAATAGGCGCCGGGTCCGAACGCAAGTCCGAGTTCCGACATCGGCCCGGCAATGAAAGCCAGTCCAAGGAACGCGAGCACACTGCCGACGAATGATGCGAGAGCAGAGATGGAAAGCGCGGTGGCCGCCTTGCCTTTCAATGCCATCGGGTGGCCGTCGAGTGTGGTCATGATGGCGCCAGGGTCACCTGGGATGTTCAGCAGGATCGCTGAGATCCTCCCGCCGTATTCTGCACCGAGATACAACGAGACCATGAGTGGAAGCGATATCTCGGCCGGAACCGTGATCGCGACCGGAAGGAGGAGCGCAATGGCAGTCGACGGACCGATGCCGGGCAGCAGACCGGCGATGGTTCCGAGGACGACTCCGCCCAAGACGACCAGCAGCAGAGTCGGTGATGCCGCGATACCGCCAAGAGCCGAGAGGAGATCGTTGATAGTGCTCACAGCTGCAGACCTCCGAATACCAGGTACTCCAGCCAGCCGACAGGCAGAAGCACATTGAGCCAGATGTCGAACACGAGGAAGAGAACCATCGCAATCACAATGTTGATGAGGAAGAGTCCAACGGCTCGTCCCACGCTGAGGCGAATTCCGAACACCGTCATTGAGACCAACATCGAGAAGATGGCTGAGGCTTCGACGAAGCCGATGAGGAAGATCGAGGCCGCATACAGTCCGAAGAGGAAGACACACCAGATGACGCGCAGAAACTCCTGCCCCTCGACCGGCCTGACGTCGACACTTCCGCGCAGTATCGCGATGATGCCGAGAACGGTTGTGCCGAACAGGACGATTCCAACGACCAGGGGGAACGTCTTCGGACCGATTCCATCTTCTCCGGCTGCATCCGGCAGAAGAAAGGCATTGATGAGGTAGAAGATCGCGAGGAAGCCGAGCACAATGCTCGAAACCATCGCCGAGGTGGTCCGACTTCCAGATTCGTGGTGTCGTTCGTCGGCCGGTCGAGTTGCAGCAGAGTCTGTCTCCGCGCTCATTTCACCAACCCCACTTTCTCCAGCACTTCGGTCGATTCTTCTTGTTCGGGGCGAATCACTGTGTCGAGCCATTCGTCACCGGCGACGTATTCGGGGTTGATCCCAAGTGCCTCTGCCTGCTTTTCGAACTCATCAGTCTCCACGGCTTTCTTCAATGATTCACGCCACCAGTCGACCGATTCCTCAGGCATATCCTTTGGACCGAAGACTCCCCTCCAGTGGTTGATCGTGATGTCCATTCCGAGGTCGTGCCATGTCGGAGCGCCTGGTGCCGAATCGACCGGTTCCGGGGCTGAGACTGCGATGATTTCGACGTCACCGCTGTCGACGAGTTCCATCGCTTCTGACATCCCCGTCGATGCCACATCGATGCGGCCGCCCAACAGTTCGTTGTTGAGGTCGCCGCCATCGGAGAACGCGACGAGATTGAGCTTGGACAGATCCTCGACTCCGTATTCGCTGGCAGGACGAAGGACGTTGAGCTGGTCGTCGCTGGGAACGGTGCCGATTCCGAAGTTGACCGAACCCGCGTCCTCCTTGAGGTCGTCGAGCACTTTCTCCGCGGAGTCGTACTTCGACCCGGAGTTCACGATCCACACTTCATAGTCCGTTGTCAGCTGAGCCAACGGCGTGAAGTCATCCAGGGACATGTCGGTCGTTCCGGTGATATTTGAGAGGAAGATGCGGTTGGATTCGAAGACGACCGATGTTCCGTCGTTCTCCCGTTGAAGAACGGCCGCACGAGCTGGGTTGCCTCCGCCGCCTCCCATGTTCTCGATCGACATGAAGGTGTCGATTCCCGCGGCTTCGAAACCGTCGTTCGTGATGCGGGTCGTCAGATCGAGGCCGCCGCCAGGTGATCCTGCGGCGATTGCCGTGACCCGCGGAGGAGGGAAGCCATCGTTTCTGTGGATGTCAGGCATGCATGCCGTCGTGGACGCGGCGAGCGCTAAACCCGCAGACGCGGCGGCTGCGCGCAGAAGAGTTCGTCTCTTTGTGGATCTTCTCGCCGTTGGGAATCCGAAGTGGAGCATGACCGGCACGTTACCTCTGAACGACTTCAGCCCTCAACGAATCCTGCGAGAATGAGACAAGCAGCCTGAGTGCTTTGCCCGGCGTTCCCACTGAGCGGGCAGACGCCGAAGGGCGGAACCGACGCACTGTCGGTTCCGCCCTTCGGCCGTTGATTCGATCCGGGACGCTCCCGGGAACCCGCTCAGTCCAGGAGGTCGTGACGCACGATCGACTGTTCGCGATCGGGGCCGACGCCGATGACCGACATCCGGCAACCCGAGAGCTCCTCGAGTGCGAGCACGTACTTCTGCGCGTTCTCCGGCAGATCGTCGAAGGTCCGAGCCTTCGTGATGTCCTCGGTCCAGCCGTCGAAGTACTCGAAGATCGGCTTCGCATGGTGGAACTCGGTCTGCGACACCGGCATCTCGTCATGACGCTCGCCATCGACTTCGTAGGCCACGCACACGGGGATTCGGTCGATGCCGGTGAGCACGTCGAGCTTGGTCAGCACATAGTCGGTGAAGCCGTTGGTGCGCGCGGCGTAGCGGGCGATGACCGCGTCGTACCAGCCGCAGCGGCGAGGACGTCCGGTGTTGACACCGAATTCTCCACCGGCCTTCTGCAGGTATTCGCCCATCTCATCGAAGAGCTCGGTCGGGAACGGTCCGGCGCCCACACGGGTCGTGTACGCCTTGACGATGCCGACGACGCGGTTGATTCGGGTCGGGCCGATGCCGGTGCCCACACAGGATCCGCCGGCGGTCGGGTTCGACGAGGTGACGAACGGGTACGTGCCGTGGTCGACGTCGAGCATGGTCGCCTGACCACCCTCCATGACGACGACCTCACCGCGGTCGAGCGCCTCGTTGAGCATGAGCTCGGTCTCGGCGACATAGGGGCGCAGTCGCTCGATGAAGGGTTCGAAGTATTCGACGATCTCCTCGACCGACACGGCCCGACGGTTGTAGACCTTGACGAGCAGTTCGTTCTTCTGCCGCAGCGATCCTTCGATCTTCTGACGCAGGATGGACTCGTCGAAGACGTCCTGGACTCGGATGCCCAAGCGCCCGATCTTGTCCATGTAGGCCGGTCCGATGCCGCGGCCGGTGGTGCCGATGGCCCGCTTGCCGAGGAATCGCTCGGTCACCTTGTCCAGGGTCTGGTGGTAGGGAGCCACGAGGTGGGCGTTCGCGGAGATCCGCAGCTTCGACGTGTCAGCGCCGCGGGATTCGAGGGCGTCGATCTCCTCGAAGAGCGCCTCGAGGTTGACGACGACGCCGTTGCCGATGACCGGGGTGACGTTAGGTGAGAGGATGCCCGCCGGCAAGAGCTTGAGTTCGTATTTCTCTCCTCCGACGACAACCGTGTGGCCGGCGTTGTTCCCACCCATTGGGCTTGACCACGTAGTCGACGCTGGTGCCGAGGATGTCGGTGGTCTTACCTTTACCTTCGTCGCCCCACTGAGCGCCGACGACAACGATTGCTGGCATGAGAGTGCTTCACCTCGAAGTGAAAAGGGGATGTCATTACTCGCTAAGTCTACTGGGTCACACTGACGCAGCCGCCATCGGGAGCATTCCCTCACCGAGGCGGCCGCGGGCAGGAGACCCGAAGCTCCCACCCGCGGCCGCACCGAGACCCGCCCCCGGCCTCACTCCATGCTCATCCCCTTGGCCGGGGCGATCCGCGACATCGACCTCGCCGGTATCGCCGAGGCGAGAACGGCGGCGAGCACTGCGGCGACGCCGATCAGTCCGATCTGCGCCCACGGCACGGACAGCACCGGATTCGTCGAGGCAGGCATGATCGATGCCGTTCCGACCCAGCCGAAGAACGTCCCGACCCCGGCTCCGACGATGAGTGCGATGACCGTCATGAGCAGCGATTCGATCGTGATCATCCGCGACATCGCAGCTCGGGTGAATCCCAGCGCCCGCAGCAGGGCACCCTCTCGGCGTCGTTCGATGACCGAGAGCGTGAGTGTGTTGCTCACTCCGATCACGGCGATGACCACCGCGGCCGCCAGCAGTCCGAGCACCACGCTCAGAGCGACTTGGAATATCGAGGCGAAATCTGCCCGATATTGTGCCGCAGTCGCATCGGCTGAGGCACCGACGGCGTCGAGTTCGGAGGTCAGGGCCTCGATCTGCGAGCTCGATGCATCATCGGCGATCTTCGCCCACGTCTGTTCGGCCGCACTGCCGCCGGACCCCTCGAGGGTCTTCGCGTCGGCACCGCTGACCAGGGCCGTCCCCGCGGGGACGGCGTAGGAGGTCTCGATCGTCAGATCGAGATTCTCATCGCCGAGGCGGACGGTCGCGCTCTGGCCGTCGACATCAGAATCCTCCTCGTCGAGTCCCACCGTTATCGGGTCGAGGAGGATCGTGCCCTCATCGACGTCGTAGCCGTCGCTGCGCAGGACCGGGGAGTCGGCGGCTGCCTCGGCGCTGGTGATCGCCACATCACCGGACTCGCCGGTCCCGTCGACGCTCACCGAGGCGGTGGGCGCCGGAACGTTCTCGCGTTCCTCGACGATCGGCGAATCATCGAGCACGGAGGCGATCTTCTCATCGTCGGCACCGTCCTGCCCTGCCGTGGAGACCACGAGGTCGACCGGGGTGTCCTCGGCAGTGGCGAGTTCGAGGGTTCGCTGCAGGCTCGAGGAACCGACGACCACGGCCGTGACGAGGGTGATTCCGATGAGCAGGGCACCCGTCGTCGAGGCGGTGCGTCCTCCCGCTGTGCTCGCCGACCGTCCGGCCAGCTTCACCGCCGGCGAGCGCCGGGTGAGGAGGCCGACTGCGGCGGCGAACAGCGCCACCAATGGCGGCACGAAGACCTTCGCACCGACGAGGAGAGCGACGAAGAGCGCGAAGCAGCCGACGATGCCGAACAGCACGGACTGGCTCGTGGTCCCGAGCAGGCACAGCGCGATTCCGCCGATGCCGAGCACAAGCGACAGGCTCAGTCGCACCCACCGGATGCGCGGGGCAGCCGCAGGCACATCGACCGGTCGGAGTGCCTCGATCGGGGACACCCGGGAGGCCCGGATCGCGGGGATCAACCCTGCACCGAGGGTGACGAGGATGCCGACGACGGGCCCGACGACGAACGCCGAGACGGACGGTGACATCTGAGCGAATTCCGGCATCCAGAACGCACGGACCACGGTTGAGAGCCCCCATCCGATGAGGAGACCGAGGCCGACGCCGAGCACGGAGCCGACGACCCCGAGGCTGAGGCTCTCCACCACCGCGGCCCCGCGCACCTGGCTGCGTGAGGCTCCGATTGCGCGGAAGAGCGCGAGGACTCTTGTGCGGGAGGCGACGAGGACGTTGAACGTGTTCGAGATGACGAGTGCCGCGACCCCCGCGGCCAGCAGGCCGAAGGCGATGCCGACAGTCGAGAGCATGTCCGAGGTGTTCGACAGCGACTCGATCTGCTCCTCGACGACCTGGTCGACGGTCCGAACTGAGACGCCCTTTCCGGCACCGGCATCGGCGAGAGCGGATTCGACCGCCTCGGCGAGCCCTGCGCGATCGCCTCCGTCGTCGGCGACGACTCGGATGGAGTCGGCCATGAGCTCACCCGGAGCCGAGGCCAGCCCGTCGTCGGTGAGGTAGAGATTCATCCCCGCCGAGGAGGAGCCGGGCATGATGCCCGAGACGGTGTAGCTCGGGCCGTCGGCGGCGGAATGCCCCGGCCCGTCGAATTCGCCGAGGGTGATGGTGTCACCGACGCCGGCCCCAAGGGTCTTCGCATCGGCTTCGCGGAGCATGAGTTCGTCATCCGAGTCCGGGACGGAGCCGTCCACGGTGTCGACCTGTCCCTGTGGGAGGTTCGTGGCCGTCCCCGTCACCGAGGTGGACCCGGCCTCGACGGCGACGAACGCGGACTGGGTGAGCTGGGCGGACTCGACCCCTTCGACGTCGGCCACCGTCTGACGCATGGAATCGGTGAGCGGTGAGACCTCATCGGCTGCAGCGGCCGGATCGTCGGGTTCGTCCGCGGTGACCGCGACGTCGGCACCGGCCCATTCGGCTTGGACCTGGTTGCGCAGGGTGTCGCCGAAGGCCTGGGAGAACAGGAGGGCCGCGACGATGAAGGCCACTGAGACGGCGATCGCGATCATCGCCGCACTCAGACGCCCGGAGGCGCTGCGGAGGTTGGACCAGGCGATGCGGATCATCGGGCACCTCCGTCCGTCGGCGCGGTTGCGGCTGCAGCCCCGTGGCCAGCTGGAGACCCGGCCGACTGGCCAGCGGGTGCGGCTCCCGAAGCTGCCGAGGCTGCCGTGACATTCATCAGGGCGGTGGCCACGGATTCCGGGTCCGGTTGGGCGAGCTCACCGGCCAGTCGTCCGTCGGCGAGCAGGACGACACGGTCGGCGCGAGCCGCAGCCCGCGGATCGTGGGTGACCATGACGACGGTCTGACCGAGTTCATCGACCGAGGCGCGCAGGATGTTCAGGACCTCTTCACCGGAGTTCGAGTCGAGGTTGCCGGTGGGCTCGTCGGCGACGAGCACGTCGGGCTGGGCGACGAGTGCGCGAGCGACGGCGACTCTCTGCTGCTGTCCGCCGGAGAGCTCGTGCGGCCGGTGCCCCAGGCGCTCGCGCAGACCGAGCAGGTCGACCATGCGGTCGAAGATGCGGCGGTCGGTCTTCTGCCCCGACAGCTGGGAGGGCAGCAGGATGTTCTCTTCGGCACTCATCGCGGGCACGAGGTTGAAGGACTGGAAGACGAAGCCGATGCGGTCGCGGCGCAGCGCCGTGAGCTTGCGGTCGTTCAGCCGTGAGATCGCCGTGCGCCCGATGAAGACCTCTCCCGAGTCCGGGGTGTCGAGGCCGGCGAGCATGTTGAGCAGCGTCGATTTGCCCGAGCCGGACGGTCCCATGATGGCGGTGAAGCGTTCGGCTTCGATGTCGAGGCTGAGGTCGTCGAGCGGCCTGACCTGCGCGTCCCCTCTACCGTAGGTCTTGCGCAGTCCGATGGCTTGGATGGCCAGCCTCGGTGCGGGATTCGAACCCTGACCAGGGGTCGGGTCCTGTGCTCGGTTCGGAGGCGGAGTCTGGGACGGATGGGCATCGGTGTATGTCGCTGATGTGTTCATACCTCCAGCTTCGTCGCCGGGCCCACCCGCCCACATCGGACCTGAGGATGGTCTTGCGCCGAGGCGGCCGCGGCCCGTCCGTCATACCTGAGGATGATCTCGGATTCCCTAGAGCGACCTTGCCCGCCGACGATGAACCGGTCTCGAGCGGTCGGCCCCGGGCGCGTGCGAGATGCTTCCGGCTCAGTGACCGGGACCGACGAGGCCGGCTTCGTAGGCGAACACGACGGCCTGCACACGGTCACGGGCCCCGAGCTTCATGAGGATCCGACCGACGTGGGTCTTCACGGTCGGTTGGGCGAGAAAGAGCCGCTCGCCGATCTCGGTGTTGCTCAGCCCGGTGGCGATGAGGATGAGGACCTCGGTCTCGCGCTGGGTCAGTGACTCCAACCGACGCCTATCGGCCGCCTCGAGACGGCTCGCACCGGCCCGCCCGGACTCATCCGCGCCAGCGGTGTTCAGCGACCCCCGACTGCTCGACGCAGAAGTGCCGACCTCGGATGATGCAGGCTCACCGTCCCCGAGTGGGGCGGGCACAACGCCCTCGGCCGATGTCGCATCGGTTCCCGAGGCCGCCGATTGCGGATTCGAATGGGGAAGGTCTCCGGCGCCGAGGTGGGGCAGGAGTCGTGTCTCGAGCAGTCGCCTGGTGGTGGTGGGAGCGATGACGGCACCGCCGTCGACGACGGTGCGGATCGACTCGAGGAGCACCTCGGGCAGGGTGTCTTTGAGCAGAAAGCCTGACGCACCGGCCCGCAGCGCGCGCAGGGCGTAATCGTCATCGTCGAAGGTGGTCAGCACGATGATCTTCGGGGGACGGATCGTCCCCTCGTCGGCGAGAGCAAGGATCCGCTGGGTCGCTTCGATACCGTCGATACGCGGCATCCGAACGTCCATGAGCACGACATCGGGTTCGTCCTGCCTGACGATGTCGAGACCTGCCGCACCGTCGCCGGCCTGTCCGACGACGGTGAGGTCCGGCTGGGAGTCGATGACCATGGCGAAGCCCGCCCTCACGAGGGCCTGGTCATCGACGAGGACGACGCGAAGCGGCCCGCTCTCCCGAGCATCGGTTCGACCGTGCACGGTCGCCTCGCCATCGACGCTCATCGGCTGCTCTCCTCGACTTCGGCGGTATGATTCTCTCCCGCCTCGGCGGTCTGCCCTGCTACGGCTGTCTGCCCGGTTCCTGCAGACCCATTCTCCCCATGGTCGGACGAATCATGGGGGCCGGCGCCCGGAGTGAGGCTGGGATCGGCTTCGGGTTCGGGACTGGGCACGGGAGCGGACAGCGGCAACCTGGCCTCGACGAGGAATCCCGTCGTCGTTCCGAAAGCGCTACCCATGACCGCGCCGGAGGAGAACCCGGGCTTCGCGTCGGTGTGCCCTTCGGACCGGTCCTTCACTCCGGTCGACCGGATCGGCCGGGCCATGAGCGTGCCGCCGTAGAGCGCAGCGCGTTCCTGCATGCCGACGATGCCGTAGCCACGGCCGTGGGTCGCATTCCGTGCCGGGTCGTCGGCTCCGTGGCTGTCCGTCTCTCCGTTCATGCGGCCTGCCTCGTTTCCGGTTCCGTTGTCGCTGATCCGGGCGACGAGCTCTGCGTCCTCGGCCAGCAGCTCGACATGTGCCCGGGCACCGTCCCCAGCATGTTTGAGCACATTCGTCAGCGCTTCCTGAACGATGCGGTAGACGGCGAGCGACGCTCCTTCGGCCAAGCGGCCGCGGTCGACCTCATCCAGTTCGGTCACCGAGACCGGAAGCCCCGCCGATCGCACATCGGCGATGAGGGAGCCGATGTCGGCGACGCCGGGCAGCGGCGACGAAGAGCGCTCGTCGTCCTCCTCGGCGCGGAGGAAGCCGAGCAGCGACCGCGTCTGTGCCAAGGCTTCCCGTCCGGTCTGTGCGATGGTTTCGAGGGCTCCGACCGCGACGGCCGGATCGGTCTTCGCCGCATAGCGTCCTCCGTCGGCCTGAGCGATGACGACGGACAGGGAATGGGCGATGACATCATGCATTTCGCGAGCGATGCGCATGCGTTCGGCATCGGCGGCCAGCCGTGTCTCGGATTCGCGTTCGCGTTCCAACAGGCGGTTGCGCTCCCGAATACCCTCGATCTCGCGGCGGCGACGGAATCCGACTCCGCCCAACAGCCAGGCGATGAGCACGATCGACGCACACAGTGCCACGACGACGACCAGCAGAACGTACTCACCGAATGCCAAGGGTCGCGGGTTCACCCCGATCGTCGCCTGCAGGGACACGAGGTAGAGCCACCCGCCCAGGAAGAGCGCGCCGAGGAGACCCAGGACGAGCACGATGCGACCGTGGTTGCGTGTCCCCCACGCCGTCGTCGAATACACGGTGATCGGAACGGCGACGATGCCGAAGGTCGGTCCCATCATCGTGAGCACGGTCAGCAGGCAGCCGACGGCGATGAGCGAGGAGCTCAGCAGCGGGGCAGTGCGCCGCAGTCCCAGCGGCAGCGTCTGGAGCAGAACGATGCCGACCTGCACTGCCACGGGCACCAGGGCGATCTCGCTCCGCTCGGCCTGGGAGGAGGTGAAGACGACGGTCAGATAGGTGATCGGCAGAGCCCAGAGCAGCGAGTCGACGATCCAAGGATGAGCAGTGAGGGTGCGACGGATGCGGTCGACGCGGTCGGGGGTGCGCTGCTGCGGCTCCGGGCGGTGGCCCTCGGTCCGGATCGATCGATTGCTCATGTCGGCCATGGTAGTTCTGCGCCGCCGGGCTCACATCATACTCAGGGCTGATCCGCGCAGACGATGCCGGTCGCGGGGCTCGCCCGCGGGACCGTACTCACTCGGGAGCGTCAGATCGCCGAGGCGGCCCCGCCATCACGCACCCCCCCCGACTTACCGAGGCGGCCCTTCCCTAGCGCGCGACACCGGACCAGCCGCCGCGTCTCCCCCGTTCGGCGAGGATCTGCTCGCGCAGGATGTCCGCGTGCCCGCAATGGTGGGCGAGCTCCCGCAGGACGTGGAGGAGCACCCACCGCAGCGGCATCGGTCCGGCCCGATGACCGGTGAGCACGGTGTCGAGACCCATTCCCGCGATCGCCGCGTGCGAACGTTCGACCGCAGCCCGGTAGTCAGCGGTCACCGAGGCGATCGTGTCAGAGGAGTCGAGGAGGAAAGAGTCCTTGGAGTCGTGCGGCAGCCCGTAGTCGACCCGGCTCCGACCGGTGACCGCCTCACCGAACCAGACGGTTTCGACGAACACCGCATGTTTGAGCAGAGACAGCAGGCGGGTTCTGCTCGGTACCAGGGACCGCCTCGCCTCGTCTTCGCTCAGGTCGTCGAGACTCCCGAGCAGGTGCTGTCGGTGTTCGTCGATGAACGCTGTGAACTGCAGGCCGAGGTCGGACTCGCGCACATCGGTGGGTCTGATAGCCCTACTGCCGCCGTCGGCGTCTGCACCTGTCATGTCCCCACTGTAGAGCCGCCTCGGCGTGGGAGGACCGATCCGATCGACGACTCGCCCGAAATCGCAGGCGTTCAGCATCCTTGTTCGCCACGTCCCCCACCCCTATGCTGAAGTGACCCACGTACACCGTCGTTCGGGCAGGAGCCTTGGCATTGTCGCCGGAGCCGTCGACTTCAGGGCATCACCGCTCAGAGGAGGTCGCTCATGTCCACCACGTCAATGCATCCGGCCACGAGTGCCTCGCAGAACCAGCCCGAGAACCAATCGCAGTCCCCCGCGCTGCCCTACGCCCGCCGCCGCGATCAGCTCGTCGGCTCCGTCATCGATGCCTCCACGACGGTGCTCGCCCAGTATCACCATGACATCGTCAAGTTCGGCATGGGGGCACCGGCACCGGACATGCTCCCCGCCGCTGACTTCGCCCGCATCGCCGCGCAAGTCTTCTCCCCGGAGAACTTCACCTACGGGGAGACGAAGGGCGAGCCCATCCTCATCGAAGCCCTCCACGACTACCTCGCCGCCACCGGACAGATCCCGCTCGAACAGCAGGGGAACCTCGACCGTCTCCTCATCACCTCCGGCGGCATGCAGGGGCTCGATCTCGGGTTCAAACTCTTCGTCACCCCCGGCGACCTCGTCGCCTGTGAGTCGCCGACCTATACGAACGGTTCGGCAACGGCCATGAGCTATGAGGCGGAGATCCTCGAGATCCCCGTCGACGAAGAGGGCATGCAGATCGACGTCCTCGAGGAGCACACGCAGCGCACCGGGCGCGCCCCGAAGGTCATCTACACCGTCCCGACCTTTCAGAACCCGGCAGGCGTGACCATGTCGCTGCCGCGTCGCGAGCGCCTCCTCGAATTCGCTCACCGCCACCGGTCGGTCATCATCGAGGACAATCCGTACGGAATGCTGCGCTTCGAAGGTGAATCACTGCCGGCGCTGAGCGACCTCAGCCCGAACGATCCCCTCATCTTCGGGGTACGCACGTTCTCGAAATTCGTCGCCCCGGGGCTGCGGGTCGGTTGGATCGACGTCGATCCTGAGGTCCGTGAGCTCGCCGTCAATGCCAAACAGACGATGGACTCCTGCGCCCCCGTCCCCAACCAGCACCTCATCGCCCAGTGGCTGGCCGAAGCCGGCGCCGACTCCCATGTCGAGGTCCTGCGCACGGCCTACCGCGAGCGGAAGATTGCGATGTCAGAAGGACTGGAGAGGCTCTTCCCCGGAGAGATCCGAGCCACCGATCCCGACGGCGGATTCTTCCTGTGGGTGACCTTCGAGGACGAATCCATCAACACCGAAGACCTCATGACCACCGCACTCGAGGAAGGTGTGGCCTACATCCCCGGTCCCGCGTTCTCGCCGGCCGGGAACTTCTCGAACGCGCTGCGCCTGTGCTTCGCCTCGGCGGCTCCAGACCGCATCGACGATGGCCTGCAGCGCCTCCGCCTTGCCGTCGACCGCTACCGCGCAGAGCGCTGATCACCAGGACGACACCTTCGCCGAGGCGGCCCCGACCTCGCTCGACCACGACGTCCGAGCGCTCCCGCACCGACGGCCCCGCCTCGGCCGAACAGGCGGGCGCGGCCGCCCGTTCGGCGACCGTTTTCAGACCTCGCCGAGGCGGCCGATCCATTGGATGAGGAGCTGAGTCTCCGTTTCGCCCAGGATGTCCGGATTCGCCGCAGCACGTTCGATGACAGCATGACCCAGACGACCGTCGCCCGGTTCGCTCTGTCCGGTTCCGGTGATGGCGGCGAGGACGCCTTCGCGGACGCCTGCTGAAAGTTCGGGATCGTTCCTGCCTTGAATGATCAGCCGCAGGGTGACGCCGATATTCGTGGCGAGCACATGAGCTGCCGCCTGCTCGTGGCCGACGACGAGCCGTCCGTCCTGTTCCGCTTTGAGCGTCAGACCGCGCAGAATCTCGCTCGGCTTCGACTGTGCCTCGGGTGAATAGCCGGGTCTGACCTTGCCGTACATGAGGGTGTAGAAACCCGGATTCTCCAGTCCGAAGGCGACGTGAGCATCCCAGCCCAGACGCAGATCCTGAATCGGGTCGCCACTGGATTCGGTCGAGGATTTGGCCGACAGATACATGTCGAAGCCACGCTCGACGACGGCCTCGATCAGCCCCTGCTTATTGCCGAAGAAATGGTACAGAGTGGGCATCTTGACCCCCGCCGCGTCGCAGACCGCGCGCAGAGAGAAGTCCTCTCCGGGCGCCGCGGCAATGAGGTCGGCGGCCGCTTCGAGCAGACGGGTCCGTGTATCCGTTCCCTCAACTTCTGTCATATCGCTATATTATAGTGTACCGTCGATATAGTCCGATGTAACAACGATACGGAGGTTGAGACCATGACCGAACAGACTCTGCAAGGCAAGACCATCCTCATCGCAGGAGGCGGGAAGAACCTCGGCGGACTCATTGCTCGACAGACCGCCGCGGCCGGAGCCGATATCGCCGTCCACTACAACTCGGAATCAACGCGCCCGGAGGCCGAAGAGACACTCGCGGCCGTCGAGGCCAGCGGATCGAAGGGCGTTCTGCTCACCGGAGATCTCACCAAGCCCGCCAACGTCGAGAGGCTCTTCGACGATGCCGTCTCTGCGCTGGGGCCCATCGATATCGGGGTGAACACGACTGGCAAGGTTCTGCGCAAGCCCATTGCGGAGACCACCGAGGACGAGTACGACGCGATGTTCGACATCAACGCGAAGGCCGCTTACTTCTTCATCAAGGAAGCAGGCAGACACCTTGCCGACAATGGGAAGATCGTCACCATCGTCACTGCCCTGCTCGCCGCGTTCACCGACGGCTATTCGACCTATGCCGGCGGCAAGAGTCCGGTCGAGCACTTCACCCGAGCCGCAGCGAAGGAATATGCCGACCGCGGCATCTCCGTCACCGCCATCGCACCCGGGCCCATGGACACTCCGTTCTTCTACGGTCAGGAGACTCCGGAACGAGTGGAGTTCCACAAATCGCAGGGCATGGGCAACCGTCTGACCCGGATCGAGGACATCGCACCGATCGTGCGATTCCTCGCCACGGAAGGCAGCTGGATCACCGGCCAGACGATCTTCGCCAACGGCGGCTACACCACTCGCTGAGGCAGACCCGACACTTCCGTCCCCTGAGCACCCACCCAACAACCACCTCTCAAAACCACAGGAGCACACATGTCAGATCTGCAGATTCCCGAACCCGTCGCCGGCTTCATCGACACCGTCAACGCTCACGATGACCAGGGTTTCCTCGACGCATTCACCTCTGACGGAGTCGTGGATGACTGGGGCCGCGAGTTCCAGGGCCGAGAGGCCATCAAAGCGTGGAGCGACAAGGAGTTCATCGGCGCAACCGGCATCCTCACGCCTGAGGAGGTCACCGTCGACGGAAACGACGTCATCGTCGTCGGCGATTGGCGTTCGACGCATGCCAACGGTCGATCATCATTCGCCTTCATTATCGACGGCGCCAAACTGAGCCGGATGACGATCCGCGAAGGCTGAGGCTCGGCGAGCGCTGATACCCCAGCGGGGGCCGTCGGATGCCGGCCATCTTCGGATGCCGACCATCCGACGGCCCTTTCGCTATGGTCCTGTGGCACAATATCGGTGTCGCGACTGCGCGGCACGGCGGTGGGGCTCGCCGTACCCAACCTCGGAAGCGGAACCTCGGTGTTCGTCTTCGACAACAGTCCCTACCTCGACCGGCTTCAGCATGCCCGAAAGGTAGGAGAGACCATGACCGCCAGCCCCGATCCGATATACGACGGGCCGCCGCGCGCCCGCATCATCCTCGGCGTCGTCCCCGATCAGCCCGCCGAGGTGATCGCCGCCGCCGCGGACTACGCCGCCCACTTCGACGCCGAGCTCGTCTGCGCCCACGTCGACGACTCCCGCTACACCGTTGAGACTCGTCCCGACGGCTCCGTGCTCTCGATGCCCATCGATCCGAACACCACCGACGAGGCGGCCACCGAGTTCGACCCCGAACTCCAGCACCGCATCGCTGCCGCCCTGGAAGGCACGAATGTCGCCTGGTCGACTCGCGCACTGGCCGGGTCACCGGCACAGGAACTCGACCGGCTCGCCGAGGCGCTCGATGCCCGCATGATCATCCTCGGCGTCCGTCGCGCAGGTGTCCGCGGCTCTCTGCATGAGTTCTTCAATGGCTCGGTCGCGATCCAACTGTCGAGGCGCCAGCATCGCCCCCTCGTCGTCGTTCCGCTGGCGACAGGCACCGACGACACGAGCAACCCCGAAGCCCCTGCGACGTCGCCGACCCCTGGCGCTTCCCCCGCTGCCGAGACTCAAGCCGGCGAGGGCGAGCAGTGACCCGGCCGGTCCACCTGCGCCTGTCCTATCTGGGGCTCGCGTTCATCGGCGGCGCACTCGGAACCGCGGCACGCGAGGCGATCAGTCTGAGTCTGCCGCCCCTCGGCGATGTGCCGTGGGCAATCCTCACGGTCAACATCCTCGGGGCGTTCCTGCTCGGCCTGCTGCTGGATTCCCTGGCGCGCAGCGGTCCCGATGAAGGGTGGCGTCGCCGAACACGGATCCTGGTCGGCACCGGTTTCATGGGCGGGTTCACCACGTACAGCGCGCTGGCCGCGGATACCGCTGGTCTCCTCGGCGCGGATCCAGGCGGTGCGAGCAACCCCGGCATCGGCCTTGCCTACGCGGTGGGCACGGTGCTCATCGGCGGTCTCGCCACCTTCGCCGGCATCGCAGCCGCCGGTGCCCTCCGCCGAGGAGGTGCCCGATGACGCCGCTGGTCTTCGTCGCCCTTGCCGCCGCCGGCGGACTCGGCGCCTCATCACGAATGCTGATCGATGGACTCATCAAGTC
The DNA here is from genome assembly GCF_011617465.1 of Brevibacterium pigmentatum. NCBI lineage: Bacteria > Bacillati > Actinomycetota > Actinomycetes > Micrococcales > Brevibacteriaceae > Brevibacterium > Brevibacterium pigmentatum. Next base: position 614,699 of record NZ_CP050153.1, on the reverse strand, counting down.
CGGCATGAGCGCCGCCCTCCCGTGGGGAACGATCATCATCAACGTCTCGGGGTCGCTCGTACTCGGACTGCTGACCGGGCTGGCCGGGGCGAATCTGCTTCCGGAAGCCTGGCACCTGGTGCTCGGCACGGGATTCCTCGGCGGCTATACGACGTTTTCGACGGCGAGCTTCGAGACTATTCGGCTTCTCCGAGAACGTCGCTGGGTCGCCTGCCTGGTCAACGGGCTTGGCACCCTCGTCTTCGCCACGGCGACCGCGACGATCGGAATGTGGCTCGGCGGCCTGGCTTAGCTGCGACCGACCGTTCTGGACTCGGCCACATCTCCACACGCTCACCCTCGGCGAGGCGCTGTCCGCGCAGATGACAGACGCCAACGGCCCAGTTGAAGTCGCACAGCACACATTTGAACATGTGCTGTGCGACTTCAACTGGGCCGTCAGCGAATGAGCGCCGAGCCGCTCCAGCGAATTGAGCTCAGCTCACCTATAGGCGCGGTGGTACTGAGCCGGGCGGTAGTCGATGTCGAAGCGCAGTGCGTCGCTGGCGCGCAGCGCGAAGTTCGGGTCGCGCAGATGCTCACGGCCCACGAGGATCGCATCGGCCTGGCCGGTGGCCAGAATGTGCTCGCCCTGGAACGGTTCGCTGATGAGGCCGACGGCCGCGGTCGGCAGCCCCGATCCCTGCCGCACGCCGGCGGCCAGGGTCGTCTGGTAGCCGGGACCGACGGGAATCGACGCCATCACATTGCCGCCGGAGGAGACGTCGATGAGGTCGACGCCGTGTTCCTTGAGCCATCCGGCGACGTGGACGGTGTCGTCGAGTGTGAGCCCACCGTCGGTCCAGTCCGTCGCGGAGAGGCGCACGAACACGGGAACGTCCTCGCCCACCTCGGCGCGGGTGGCATCGACGATCTCGAGCAGCAGTCGGGCCCGGTTCTCCAAAGTTCCGCCGTAGGAGTCGGTGCGCGTATTGCTCAGGGGCGACAGGAACTCATGGAGGAGGTACCCGTGTGCACCATGGATCTCGACGAAGTCGAACCCGGCCTCGATCGCCCGGCGGGCCGAGGACCGGAAGGCCGCGACCACCTCGGCGATCTCCGTCTCAGTCAGAGCCCGGGGTTCGGCAAGGCCCTCGAAGGCCAACGCGGACAGAGCCACGGTCTGCCAACCGCCCTGCTCGACCGGGACGCTGCCATCGCCGTCGGTCCCCCACTCGGGATATGTCGAGGCCTTGCGGCCCGCGTGGCCGAGCTGGATGCCGGCGGCCGCACCCTGCGAGTGAAGGAAGTCGACGATGTGGGCGAAGGCGTCGCGCTGCGCGTCGTTCCACAGCCCCAGGTCCTTCGCCGAGATCCGCCCCTCCGGAGTGACGCCGGTGGCTTCGACGATGACGGCTCCCGCACCTCCCCTGGCCATGGCGCCGTAGTGGACGGTGTGCCACGGTGCGGGAACGCCGTCGAGATTCTCAACGGAGTACTGGCACATGGGCGGAACCCAGATGCGGTTGCGGAACGTGAGTCCGCGCAGGGTGAGCGGTTCGAACAGCAGATGAGACATAAGACCTCGTGATCTCGTCGAGAATGATCGTCCAGAAGTATGAGATTCTTCGTACTTCGGGTTCGCACTCTACTACGATGAATTTCGTACTACCAAATATTTCGTACAATGGAGGGATGCGGCGCTACCTGTGATCGGTGGCTGTTCAGATGACATCCACCGACGCTGATCGACGCGATAGCGAGATGGGAGGATCCAGATGCGCACACTCGACCACCCCAGCAGGGACGAGATGAGACTCGACACCGTCCTGGCCGCCCTCGCCGACCCGGTCCGCCGCACCGTCGCCTGCAAGCTCAACGACGCATTCGGCGATCATGCGTGCGCGACCTTTGAGTTGCCGGTGTCGAAGTCCACGGCGACCTACCACTTCCGCACTCTGCGCGAAGCCGGCGTGATCCGACAGGAATATGAGGGCACGAAGATCATGAATACCCTGCGCAAGGACGATCTCGATGCCCGCTTCCCCGGCCTCCTCGACGCCGTGTTCGCCGCCCAGAACATCGAACGCGCCGAGGCGACCGCCCCCGAATCTCGCGACTGACCCGGCCGAGTCGCCTCCGCCCAGACGTGACCGAAACGGTCGGGCGAGGCACTCCCCTGCGCAAGACCGGGCTCAGCTCCTGACCGTCTGCCCCTCCTGCCGGGACTTGGCCCGACCGCGGGCAAGATCGACCAGTCCGATGATTCCGGCGAAGGCGATGACGAGCGCAATGAACCCGAAGCCCGCCACGATGGCGGCGCCGTAGCCGGCCATCGGTTGGACGACGAAGAACACGGCGGTGACGATCGCGATGCCGATGGCCGTGCCCACCCGCTGCCCGGTCTGCATCACGCCGCCGGAGCTGCCCGCATATTCGACTGGCACCTCGGCCAGAGTGAGGGTCTGATTAGGGCTGATCGCCATGCCCTGCCCGAGGCCCGTGACCCCGAGTGTGAGGAGCAGCCACCAGATGCTGATCCCCCAGGCCTCATGGGCCAGTACGAGCAGCGACGAGGCGACGACCCCGGTCAGACCGATTGCGACCCCGAGGACGACCATCTTCCTGCCGAAGGTGAGCACGACACGGCCTGCCGCCTGTGCTGCGATGGCCGAGAGCAGCGCCGAGGGCAGACCGACGAGGCCTGCATGGAGGGCGGGGAAGCCGAGACCGTTCTGCAGGTAGAGCGCCACGATGACCCAGATGCCGGGCATTCCGACGAAATACATGGACGTCAGCGATGCCCCGTAGGCGAAGCTCCGCGTCCGGAACAGCTCCATGTCGACCATCGGCGATCCGCCTCGGCGAGAGTAGCGGTTCTCCCATCGCACCCACACCCAGACGACGGCGACGCCGACGGGGACGAGGGCATAGATCCAAGCACCTGCGCTGCGCTCGAGGAAGGGCAGCATGACCAACAACGTGCCCACACCGAGCAGAATGAGCCCGACCGGATCGAAGTCGGCCCGGCGTCGGCCGTGCGAATCGGACGCGGTGCCGATGCCGACCCAGGCGCTCTGCGGGAGCCAGAACCGGCCGAGGATGATTGCGGCCAAGGCGATCGGCACGTTGATGAGGAACGCCGAACGCCAGCCCCACTCGTCGCCGAGAACAGCGATGAGCCCGCCGCCGAGCACGGGGCCTATGCCCACGGAGACCCCGACGATCGTGCCGAACATCCCGAAGGCGCGACCACGCACCTGGCCGTGGAAGTACTGCTGGAGCATCCCCACGCCCTGGGGGCTGAGCAGTCCGGAGCCGAGACCCATGACGACACGTGCTATGTTGAGCACGAGCGGGTCCGGGGACAGTCCCGAGATGAGGGAGCCGAGGGCGAAGACACTGACGCCGATGACGAAGAGCCGACCACGGCCGAAGAGGTCACCGGCTCGGCCGGCTGCGACGAGGAGCACGCCGAACGCGAGCGTATAGCCCGAGAGTACCCACTGGATCGCCGAATTCGAGGCGCCGATCGAGCGCTGCATGTCGGGGAGGATGACATTGACGATCGAGACGCTCAGCAGCGACATGAACATCGGGACGAGCATCACCGCCAGGATCTTGCGCTGCTCTGCCGTCATGACCGTCTCGGAAACATTACCCATTCATATAGTTCTACGCCGCCCTGCCGACAAGCACAATCGGCCTCCGAGGTGCGTTTGCTCCCGCACTACGGAGGCCGATGTGTCCGAAAAAGCTGCGGCGGGTCTACTCCCCGCGGCCGATGGCCTCCACTGCCGTCGGATCTGACGAGTGCAGGAACTCTTCGATGCGGGCGGCTTCCTCGCCTTCACCGATCGCGCCGGCGGCACGGCCGAGGGCGTGAAGCGCGCGGAGGAATCCGCGGTTGACTTCGTGCGAGTACGGGATCGGTCCGGCGCCGCGCCATCCGGCGGCACGCAGGGCGTCGAGTCCGCGGTGGTAGCCGACGCGGGCGTAGGCATAGGCGTCGACGAGGCGGCCCTCCTTGTGCGCTTCATCCGCGAGTTCTGCCCAGGCCAGGGAGGAAGCCGGCAGTGCCGCGGCGACGTCGATGGGCTCTTCACCTGCGTCGATGCGCTTGCGAGCGTCGACGTCGGGGTGATCATCGGGCAGGTAGGTCGGCTGCGGGCCGAGCTGGCTGGCATCCAGATTCCCGATATGCGATGGGTTGCCGATGGGCTGAGTCATTGCGTCTCCTTCTTAGTCGGTCTTCACTTCGGACGGCAGGATCTTGTACGGGTTCTCACTCAGTGCTCCGGTGACCCCGGCGTCGGCGAGCTTCTCGAGCTGCTTCTTGTCCTTGACTCCGGTGGCCCACACGTCGAGGTCGACTCCGGTCCACTTCTCGGCGGCATCGGCCTCGACGGCCAGGGCCGTGTACCCGTCGCTGGACAGCGACTCGTTCCCGGTAGCTGTCACGTCTCCGGTGAACATGGCGCCAACGCCGGCATCGGCGGCGGCGCGGGCCACCTCGGCGTCATCGGTGCGCACGAGCGTCGAGTCCTGGAGCCCCGCCTCGGTGATGGTCTGCAGTGCCGACTTCGCCACCTCGGCGGAGTCGATGGCGGGCAGGAATACTGTGTCCCCGCCGAACTCGTCGACGATCTGATCCCAGGTCATGGGCTCACTGGGGCTCGTGTCCTTGCGGGCCGGTTTGATGGTCTGGTCGAGGAATTCCGCGGAGTCGAGCTCGTCGAGGGACTTCTTCAGCCCCATGTCCTCGGCCGCGGTCTCCGGGTTCGCGGCGACGATCGTGCCGTCGCCCAACGCCGACAGAGTGGGCGCGGGCAGGTAGCCGAACTTCACGTTCTCGGTGAAGGCGAGCTTCGAGTTCGCCGGGTACACCGAGGATCCGCCGTCGAGGGCGCCCACGGCTGGCGGGTTGAGCGAATCGACGGTGAGCTGGTCCTTCGACCCGAAGATGTTCATCGCGAGCACGCCGCCGACGAGGAGGACGACGATGGCGCCGGCCCACAGAGGTGCATTGAATTTCTTCGGCGCCGGGCGGTCGGGCACGGGAATGCGTTCGGCCGATTCGGGATCAGGCGTGGGCAGCGGATCATTGGTGCCGCGGCCGTAGCGGTCCTTGTGGCCCTGGTTCGGCTTCTTCTTGCTCATCGGCTGCTGTCTTCCGTCGTTCCGGCTCCGGTGACGAGTCCCCGGAGGAACCCGGCACCCCAGCACAAGTGCATGGTCGGCAGGACGATGCCGAACCAGAACCGCTCCCGTCGTCCGCAGTCCTTCGCCGCCGAGGCGGTCGCCAGGATTCCGGCGATGTAGCCGAAGCTGGGCACGTGGATCAGCGAGGTGAAGCGGCGAAGGAACTTCGGCCACTTCTTCGTCGACCCGGACAGCTGGAGGAATGTCTCTATCACGGCCGCGCTCATGCCGAGCACGAGCAGCGGCGGGGCGAAGTAGCGCAGCGAGTTCTGCGAACCGTAGCGGCGGATGAGTTCGGCGCGCCAGATTCCGGTGGCCCAGAACTGCTGCGCGATCTTCGACCAGGTGCCGCGCGGCCAGTAGGTGACTTCCATGTCGGGGTTGAACCAGATGCGGCCGCCGGCGGAGCGGATGCGCAGGTTGAGCTCCCAGTCCTGACCGCGTTTGATGCCTTCGTCGAACCCGCCGAGGTGGTCGAACACTTCCCGTCGGTACACGCCGAGGTACGCCGATTCGGCTTCCTGCGCCTCATCACCGGAGTGGTAGGCGGGACCGCCGAGGCCGACGGGCGACATATAGGCGCGCGCCACGGCCTTCTGGAAGGAAGTCTTGCCACGGGCGAGCATGAGTCCGCCGCAGTTCGCGGCCTTCGTCTCACGCAGGGTGTCGATGGCCTGCCGAGTGTAGTCGGCGCCGAGCCCGGAGTGCGCGTCGACGCGGATGATCACCGGGTGGTGGGTCGCCGCGATGGCGAGGTTGAGGCCGATCGGGGTCGCGGCCTGCGGGTTGTCGACCGTCTGGATCCGCGAATCGCGGGCTGCCATCGATTCGATGATGGCGTTCGTATCGTCGGTCGAGGGGCCGAGAGCGAGGACGATCTCTTTGTCCCCGTCGTACTCCTGGGCAAGGATCGTGGTGATCGCCTGCTCGATGTGTTCGGCCTCGTTGAGGACCGGCATGATGAAGGAGACACCGGGCTTCTCGTTAAGCGGCGGAAGGCCCTCCGGGGTCAGGATCTCAAGTACTTTCGACACGCCCTCAATCTTCCCATACCTGCGCGCTCCCGGTCTTGAGGGGGCATACAGATGGAGCCCGGCACGCGCCGGACGCCCCGTCGGCACCAGAGGCCTCGTCGGCGCCGGGGCCCGGCTTCACAGGCCCCGAGCGATGAGCTCCTTCATGATCTCGTTCGTGCCGCCATAGATCTTCTGCACCCGGGCATCGGCGTAGAGGCGAGCAATCGGGTATTCGACCATGTATCCGTAGCCGCCGAAAACCTGCAGGCAGCGATCGACGATCCGGTTCTGAGCATCCGTGGCCCAGTACTTCCCGGCCGACGCCTGTTCGGTCGTCAGCGTTCCCTCGATGTGTTCGCTGGTGAGGTGGTCGATGAAGGTGCGGACGGACAACGCCTCGGTGGCACATTCGGCGAGGACGAATTTCGTGTTCTGGAAACCGAGGATGGGCCGACCGAAAGCCTCCCGCTCCTTCGCGTAGGCGATGGTCGCGCGGACGGCGAATTCCGCGGTCGCGGCACCGCCGACGGCGATCGCCAGTCGTTCCTGAGGCAGCTGCTGCATGAGCTGGATGAATCCGCGGCCTTCGGCTCCGCCGAGGACGTTCTCGGCCGGGACGCGCATGTCCTCGAAGAACAGCTCCCTCGTGTCCTGCCCGTGCAGTCCGACCTTCTCCAGCACACGTCCGCGCGAGAACCCCGACAGATCATTCACCTCGGCCACGATGAGCGAGACACCCTTCGCGCCGGGCTCGTCGCTGGTGCGGGCCACGATGATGACGAGGTCGGCATGGGACCCGTTGGTGATGAACGTCTTGGCGCCGTTGATGACATATTCGTCGCCGTCACGCACCGCCCGGGTCGTGATGTTCTGCAGGTCCGATCCGGTGCCCGGTTCGGTCATGGCGATCGCCGACACGAGCTCACCGGTGGCCATGCGGGGCAGCCACCTGCGCTTCTGCTCTTCGGTGCCGAAGGCGTTGATGTAGTGGGCGTTGATCGTCGAGTGGACGCTGTTGCCCCAGGCGGTGTCGCCCACGAACCCCTGTTCCTGCAGGAGCACCGCCTCGTGGGCGAAGGTGCCGCCACCGCCGCCGTACTCTTCGGGGATCGAGATGCACAGCAGACCGGCGTCGCCGGCCCGGGTCCACGTGTCACGATCGACCTGTTTCTGCTCGGCGAAGCGGGATTCGTGCGGCACGATCTCCTTGGCGAAGAATCCGCGTGCCAGATCGCGCAGGTCATCCGTCTCCTGGGTCTCCCAGGCGCCGCGGTATCCGTCGAGAATCATTGTGATGTCTCCTGAATCTGCTCGTCGTGTTGGTTCCGAAGGGCCGTGCCGACCCCAGAGAGGTCAGTGGTGGGAGGTGCTGATGAGGGGGATGCGGGGTGCTGGTGCGGAGATGCGCTCTGGGTGATCATGTGGGGGTATTCGTGTGCGCGTTGATCAGCCGAGAGCGACTCGCTCAACGGGCAGATCATGCGCGGCTGCGAAGTCGATCCAGTACGCCGTCGGCTCGGCGGCGAAGGCCTTCTCGAGTTCCTCGTGTTCGGACCCGACGAGGGAGGCCAGCGCCTTCGCGAAATGAGGCTCGAGGCAGGCGACGGCAATATGACCGTCAGCCGTCGAGTAGGTCCGATAGAAAGGCGTTCCCCCGCCGAGGGGACCTCCCGGTGTGCTCATTTTGTGCCGTGCCGGTCCCGCCGCCCATTCGGCCGCCTCGTCGAGGACGACGCGACTGACGATTCCGCCGCCGTGCTGACCGTTCGCGTCCTGATCACCGGCACCCTGGGCAGCAGTGCGTCGGGTCTCAAGTTCGTGCAGCCCTGCCAGAGCCTGGAGTGCCGCGTGCTCGCCGCCGAGGACATCGGCGACGGGCACTGTGGGCATAGTTCCGGGGAGGAGGGTGGAGTGCGCTGCCTGATAGGTGAGGTCGTGGCCGGGGACGTCGGCGCGGTCGCCGGCAAAGCCGACGATCTCGACGTGGACCAGCCCGTGTTCGTCGACGAGTTCCGGCAGGCCGAGAGCGGCGGCTGCGCGGGGACGCATCGAGGTGAGCAGCAGGTCGGCCCCGGCCAAGAGCGTCCGGAGCTGTTCGATTCCCTCATCATCTTTGAGGTCGATGGTGCGGATCTCCTGGCCGTCGGTGAGCTCCTGGTAGTAGGCGGGAAACATCAGGTTGAGGGGATCGCCGATGGGCGGTTCGACCTTGATGACCCGGGCACCGAGAGCATGCAGGCGCGCTGCCGCCAGCGGTCCCGGCAGATTGACGGCAAGAGAGATCACCGTGACTCCGCTGAGCGGTTGAGAAGCGGTCATTCGCGGATCCCCCGGTCGAGTCGAATCAACTTTCCTGAATGAATGTATAGGATATTGAAAGAACGTTCAATACCATGACGAGAAGTTTCCGGTTTCCAGGTACGAACACCGACACGAGCACGAGCATCGGCAGGAGAAAGGGCAACAGCATCGGTCTGAGAGAATGGCCCCGGACGACAGAAGTGAGGACATGGATGTGCCGATGAATGCGGAGCGCAAGAGCAGGAACGCCGACGCCGGCGAGTCCTCGGCGATAGATCTCACGAGCCGTGCCCGGATTCGCAATGCCGGTCTCCATCAGTTCGCCACGACCGGATTCGCCGGCACTCCCCTGCGCGCGATCGCCTCCGAAGCGGGAGTGGCCATCGGCCTGATCTCACACCACTTCGGCTCGAAGGACGGACTGCGGGCGGCTGTCGAGAGTTGGATCGTCGACCAGTTCGCCGCAGCGATCACCGAAGCCGATGCCGCAGCTCCGGACTCCGTCGCGGATACCGCCGGGCGCGATGCCGCGGTGGCTCAGATGCTCAAGGCGAACCCGCTCATAGTCGGCTACCTGCGCCGCGAACTCCTCGAAGGCTCTGCCGGTCGCACTCTCATCACACGCCTGGCCAGGCTCTCACTGCAGAGCGTGGATTCCATGCGCTCGGGAGGCGTCGCCTCGACGGACAGGAGTCGCGTCGATCAGGTCGTCACAGTCATGATCCGGCAGCTGGGCAAGCTGTTCCTCCAGCCGCTCGTCGATCAGGTCGTCGACTCGTTTTCCGCTGATGAACGCCCGGCGGCGAAGCCGGAGCTGACGATCACCGTGCGCACACCGCAGAATTGATCCAGCTCAACTGCACCCTCCCTCGCCTGCGCAAATATCACGCCGTCTGCCCTCCGGGTGGTAAGGAGGGAGCATGGACGCTCCGGGACACTCCGACCTTCCAGCACGCCTTCGCGGCAGCTCTGGCCGGATCCCACATCGTCGCCCACGGCGTGAACGACCCGACGGAACGAGCCTGGCCGAGACAGTCGAAGGCTGCGAGCTCCCTGCAGGCGAGGCCCTCAGAGGTTCTGCCACTCCGGCTTGTTCTCGTACGCGTGGCGGTAGTAGTCGCCGAGCTGCAGCCTCGACGCCGACGCATCATCGAGCAGCACCGTGACGTGCTGATGCATCTGCAGCACAGTCGCCGGCCACATCGCCGAGATCGGCCCCTCGATCATCTGGTGCACGGCCTCGGCCTTGTTGCCTCCGGTCGCGACGAGCACGAGGTGCTTGGCCTCCATGATCGTGCCCATCCCCTGCGTGAGGCACAGCTTCGGCACCTGCTCGACGTCGCCGTCGAAGAACCGCGCATTGTCGAGCCGCGTCTGGTGCGTCAGGGATTTCACCCGTGTCCGCGAGGCCAGGGATGATCCGGGTTCGTTGAACGCGATGTGACCGTCGCTGCCGATCCCGAGGATCTGCAGGTCGATCCCGCCCGCCTCGGCGATCTTCCGTTCATAGTCCGCCGAGGCGGCCGCCAGGTCATCGGCGGATCCCTCGGGACCGTGGACGGCGCCCTCGGCGAAATCGACGCGGGTGGCGATCTCGGTGTCGATGACGTTGCGATAGCGCTGCGGATGATCCTCGGCGATGCCGACGTACTCGTCGAGCATGAACGCCTGCGCGTGCGCGAAGGACAGTCCTTCGTTCGTGTGGCGGGTGGTCAGCTCATCGTAGATGCGCAGCGGGCTCGAACCGGTCGCCAGCCCGATGACCGGTGCGGCTTCGGTGCGCAGCAGCCGCTCGATCGCATCGGCGGCGAGCTCCGCCAGCGTGTATTCGTCGGCGATGACGACTTCCATGTGGTCTCCTTCGTCGTTCAGTCAATCATTTCTGTTCAAGGGCGCGCATGATCGGCTCATAGTGGGCAGTGATCGCGGCGCGGAAAGCCTCGGCATCGCCGGATTCCGCCGCTTCGAGCATGAGCCCATGGGCCTGCGCGGTCTGCTCCAGGTCGGAGGCCACGGCCACATTGAGTTTGGGCAGCACGGCCGTGTGCACGTCCCAGAACGCTGCGACGAGTTGACCGACGAGCGAGTTTCCGAGTTTCGCGAGCAGGCCGGTGTGGAAGGCGCGGTCCTGCCGCGGGAAGGTCTTGCCGGCGGCGGCGAGCGCGGTCATCTTATCGACTAGGGAGTGCAGGTCGGGGTTCGAGGTTCCGCGCAGTGCGTCGACGATCTGCTCGGACATTCCGTGGTCGAGGGCCTTACGCACCTCGACGACATCGCGGAGGGCGCCGAGGTCGTCGCCGGGGCTGAGCACGCCGCGGAAGACGAGGGCTTCGACGAGGGCATCGAGCGTCATCTCGCCGACGTAGGTGCCGTGGCCGTGGCGGACGTCGACGATGTCGAGGGTCGAGAGTTTGCGGATGGCTTCCCTGACGTTCGACCGCGAGACGCCGAGGCGGGTGCACAGTTCGCCTTCGGTCGGCAGCAGGTCCCCGGGACGCAGACCGTCGGAGAGGATGAGACCCTTGATCCTGTCGGACGTCGTCACTTTCCGTCCGGTCTCTGTCGTCTCCGCCATGATCACCTTCTGCTGGTCGTTCCACGCTGAGCCTCCAGTATACGTCTGACGTCAGATGTACCGGTGATGAGTTCCCTCCTCGAGACGAGAGCCAGCGTCCTTGTCATATACGCGGCGCTCGATGACTACTAGAGTGATAGGAGTCAGCGGTCGTCGCACGGCCGACAACCACGACCCATTGGAGGAGTCATGAGTGGAGTGGCGGTCACCATCGCCGTTGTCATCATCATCCTCGTCGTCGCCGTCCTGCTGTTCGGGAAGCTGCGCACGAGCGTGTTCTTCACGGTGAAGACGCAGGAGAACGTCATCGTCGAACGATTCGGCAAGTACAAGAAGGTCGCGCGGCCGGGGCTGAACACGAAGGTGCCGTTCATCGAGACGACGAGCAGGCCGATCTCGCTGCGCGTCCAGCAGCTCGAGGTAAACATCGAGTCGAAGACGAAGGACAATGTCTTCGTCACCGTTCCCGTCGCGGTCCAGTACGTCGTCGAAGAGGACAACGTCGCCGATGCCTATTACCGTCTGGCGAATTCGGAGGAGCAGATTCGCTCCTATGTCTTCGACACCGTCCGTTCGGCGCTGTCGGGACTCACGCTCGACACCGCGTTCGAGTCGAAGGATGACATCGCCGAAAACGTCGAGCGCCGACTGTCGGAGTCGATGAAGCGCTACGGCTTCAAGATCGTGAGCACTCTGGTCACGGACATCACCCCTGATCCGCGCGTGCGGGATTCGATGAACTCGATCAACGCCGCGCAGCGTGACAAGGTCGCCGCGCAGTCGCTGGCCGAGGCCGACAAGATCAAGCGCGTGACTCAGGCACAGGCCGAATCGGAGGCGATGCGCCTGCACGGTGAAGGCGTGGCCGCTCAGCGGAAGGCAATCGCCAACGGCATCGCCGAACAGTACGCACTGTTGCAGGAGGTGGGCATCCACAAGACTGCCGAGCAGCTGCTGATGATGACCCAGTACTTCGACACGATGCAGAACGTCGCGCAGGAGGGCCGGTCGAACGTGCTGTTCATGCCGTCGAACCCGGGCGGCCTGGGCGAGATGGGCCAGGAGATCCGCAATGCCCTGTTCGCCGCCAATGCCGCCGACGAAGGCTCGCATCTGCCCGCTCCGCAGGGCCGCGACGATGCGGGCGATGATTCCAGGCGCAGCTCCGGCAGCGGCGCCGACCGTACGAACGTCCCGCCGCAGCCGACGACTCCCCCGGCAGATCGGTCCGGGCAGTATGCCGGCGGGCAGGGCCAGGGCGGCTCCGGACAGGGAGCGGGCGGACAGGGTCAACCGGGGCAGGGCCAGCCGGGGCCGGGCCAAGGTCAGCACGGTCAGCAGGGCCACACGGATCCGCGCTCCGCGGCGCAGTCGGCCGTTCGCGCCGCCGCCGAGCAGTGGCGCAACCGCCGAGGCGGCAACCAGCGCTGAGCCGGCAACGCTGAGCCGGCAGAGCTGAACCGGCCAGCAGAGTTGAGCTGGCAGACACCGCTCAGCGCACACCGCCGTGGGGCGGGTGAAGAGAGATCTTCACCCGCCCCACATCCGTATGCGCACCCCCGGAAATCCACTTGGGAACTCCACCACCGGCGGGGTCCTCCCCATAGGAACTCGCCGCCACCTGGGAACTTTTCTTCCTAGAAACTCGCCGCCTCCTGGGATTTCGACGCCGCCCGCGAACTGACTGACTCCTGGGAACTCGCCGCCTCCCGGAACTATTGGTTGTGCACAATTGAATTGTGTGCAATCATTTTCACATGAACGCGCTCGATCTCGACCGGCAGCTCTGCTTCGCTCTCTATTCGGCGTCACGAGCGATGACCGCGTCGTACAAAGATCTGCTTGCCGAACTCGGCATCACCTATCCGCAGTATCTGGTGATGCTCGTGCTGTGGGAAGAGGGTTCCGACGACGATGGTGTGACGGTCAAGCGCCTCGGCGAGCGTCTGCAGCTCGACTCGGGCACACTCTCCCCTCTGCTGTCACGACTCGAATCGCTCGGCTTCGTCACCCGCCATCGTTCCGCCGAGGATTCGCGCAGAGTTCTCGTCCGCGCCACCGCCGAGGGCGCGGCGGCCAAAGCACGCGCCGAATGCGTCCCCGCCCGGATCGGTGAGCGCACGAATCTCGACCCCGCGTCGATGCCCGAGCTGCTGAAGACCCTGCGCACGCTGACGAGGAACCTGCGCGCGGAACCGGCGCCCGTCGAGTCCCCCGACCCCCTGCCGCACCATTGAACTCACACCGCGCCTCTGCATTCCAGTGCGCCACTGAACCCGTACTGCACCGCTGACCCCACTGATCACCGCCGATCCCACTGATCCGACAATGCACCACCAACGGAAGGAAACATCATGAAGGCTCTCTACACAGCAGAAGCGCTGGCCACAGGCGAAGGCCGCGACGGCCACGGACGCACGAGCGACGGAAAGGTCGATGTCGATCTCGCGACTCCGACCGAGATGGGCGGCAGCGGCAACGGCACGAATCCCGAACAGCTCTTCGCCGTCGGCTACGCGGCCTGCTATCACTCAGCGCTGCGCCTCGTGGCCGGTCAGGCCAAGGCGAACGTCGACGATTCCACGGTCGGCTCACGTGTGAGCATCGGCAAGGACAATGAGGGCGGGTTCCAGCTCGCCGTCGAACTCGAGGTCACACTCCCGCACCTCGACAAGGCCGAGGCCCAGGCGCTGGCCGACAAGGCCCACAAGGTGTGCCCGTACTCCAACGCCACCCGCGGCAACATCGACGTCACCATCACCGTCACCGACGACTGAGCGGCAACGCGGCAACGCGGCTGCCGGGAGTCGGCGGCAGCCCTCCGGCGGCTGACCGGCTCCCGCGCGCCGGCGCGGGCCAGAACCTCCGGCCGCAACAACAGCTGAGGGGCGAGTGAAGATCTCTCTTCACCCGCCCCTCAGCGCCGTTCGGATTCAGCAGCCGGCCCGCAGACCTTGCCTCACCCAAATCTCAGCTGACATCAGCGGATACCAGCGGGCGCATGCGAACCTCAGCGCGACGTTATGACCTCAGCGCTCGGCCATGGCTTCCAGCGCGGACTTCTCGACCGCCTCGGCGACGGCCGGAGCGACTCGGGAATCGAGCGCACCGGGCACGATGTAGCCGGGCTCGAGGTCATCGCCGACGAGATCGGCGATCGCACGTGCGGCGACGAGCTTCATATCGTCGGTGATCTCATTGGCATCGGCGTCGAGCGCGCCGCGGAAGATTCCGGGGAATGCGAGGACGTTGTTGATCTGGTTCGGGAAGTCGCTGCGTCCGGTGGCCACCACGGTGGCGTACTTGGACGCGACGTCGGGGGCCACCTCGGGGTTGGGGTTAGACAGGGCGAAGATGATCGCGTCGTCGGCCATGTTCTCCAGGTGCGCCTCGTCGATGGTGCCGCCGGAGACGCCGATGAAGGCATCGGCACCGTCGAGGGCTTCGCCGATCCCACCGGAGATTCCGCGCGGATTCGTCGACTCGGCGAGGAACTGCTTGGTCTCGGACAGGTCGGAGCGGCCGGACTCGACGACTCCCTTGGAATCGAGGACGACGATGTCCTTCACACCCGCGTCGGCGAGGATCTTCACCACGGCCACACCGGCTGCACCGGCGCCGGAGACGACCACGCGGACGGACTCGAAGGACTTCTTCACCACGCGCAGAGCGTTCGTCAGAGCGGCGAGGACGACGACGGCGGTGCCGTGCTGATCATCGTGCATGACGGGGATGTCGAGGGCTTCCTTGACCCGGTCCTCGATCTCGAAGCAGCGTGGGGCGGAGATGTCCTCGAGGTTGATTGCGCCGAAGGTCGGAGCCATCCGGACGATCGTTTCGACGATCTCGTCCGTGTCATTGGTATCGAGCACGATCGGAATCGCATTCAGCCCGGAGAAGGACTTGAACAGAGCGCACTTGCCCTCCATCACCGGCAGCGAGGCGGCCGGACCGATGTCACCGAGGCCGAGCACAGCCGATCCGTCAGAGATGACCGCGACGAGTCGGCCGGTCCACGTGTGCGTGCGCGCCAGCTGCGGTTCGTCCTTGATCGCGGTGCAGACCTTGGCCACGCCCGGGGTGTACGCGATCGACAGGTCGCGCTGGGTCTGGAGCGGTGAGGTGAGCTCGGCGGAGAGCTTGCCGCCTTCGTGCGCCTCGAAGATCTCGGCGTCGGTGATCGGGCCCTTGGAGCCCTGGTCGGAAGCGGCGGAGTTGTGAGCGGTGGTCGTCATGGTTGATCCTCATGGTTGATGCGGCGGCGGTCCGTGAGCGTGAGGTGCTCGTGAGTACTGGGACTCGAGAGGTCCGGGGACTCGTGAGTCTTCGGGGACTCGTAGGTCTTTGGGGCCTCTTGAGTTCGTCGAACTCGTGAAGTCCGTGAGCTTTTAAGTTCCGTGAGCTTTTAAGTTCCGTGAACTCAATGATCGGTGCTCACCGTGTTCGGTGAGCATTCTGTTCGGTTATCGGATCATCGGCGCAGCCGGCAGTGATCGTCTGGCCGTCGGCCGGCGCGGACACGGTCGACCGTGAGCGCAGGCGATGGTCTGGGCGAAGAACTGGTCACCAGTGAAGGATGGTGCGGTGACGTCGACGCGACCCGCGACGTGCCCTAGGTGAAGGGCGACGCGGTTTCGCGCAGTGCGGATACGGCTCGCATGTGGCGAGTACCGACCTCATGGGTCGCATCCGGCAACTCGAACATCATAACCGAAGCTGTGACCCGTTTCACCCGAAAATCCAACCCTCGCCGAGGCGGCCCCACCTTCAGGTGGCATGTTCTCCAGACCTTTGGACCACCGTAGGGTGCACCTTGAGGTGCACCGTGGGGTGATGCTGTGGGGTGATGCTGTGGGGTGGTGATACTGCTGGGCCGCTCTCGACGGGCCGGGATGGTCCAGGTCTCCGATCACGGCGATAGCGCTGCAGGCATCTTCTTCGCCGCCTCACCTCCTCGCTCCACCTGCTCTCGCCGCACCGCCTGCCCCGCCAACTGAGACAGACCTGCCTCGAGAAGGCTCATTCACACCGATACCGCGTCTGACCTGCTCAGACATTGCCTATCGCTCTTATGTCAGTGTCGAGTGCAATGATGATCAGATAACCGAAGAACCTAACATGAGAACTCGAAACATATTCGAATCTTCTCTTGTGTTTCTATTGTATATGTCATCCTGGTCATCTAATATAGCGTTAACAGCTTTTCAAATCAGCACCACTTCCCCGACAGCGAAGTCCGCGGCAGGTGAAAGAGCAATGAAGGGCACCACCAACCGTTCGACCCCCGATCAGACCGAAGAACCGGGCGTGACACAGCCGTCGCCCCGATTCGCCATCCGCTTCGAATCGAGCATGTCTCGCTTCGCCGAGAACGCCGTCGCGTCCGACCGCGCCCATTTCTCGCTTCTCGAGTCAGTCTCTTCAGTCGTCCTCGAGCAGGTTTTCATCGGCTTCGATTTCCCCGTTCCCGAGGGCTCCGAACCCTTCCGCTGCGAAACGATCGCAGAATCCTTCGACCGTCGCGCCAGAGAGTCCGAACAGAGCGCCGGACGCGACAGCGAGGAGTCGGCTGAACCATCTGAGTCGGCACCCGAGACCTGGCCCAAGGACGCATCGTCCCCCACCTCCACATCAGTAGTGCCCTATGACGCCGGCTTCGCCCGCCAGCAGTTGAAAAAGGCGGCCGAGTCCGTTTCGAAGGAACTGCCCGAATTCCCCGAGCTCGATGAAGGCGTCTGCTTTTCGAAGTGGGTCCATGACTATGTCGATGCTGAGGATCTCGTCGAGATCTCGACGATTTTGGGAACCAACACTGCTCGCACCTACCGTCAGCTGACCGGCGCAATGACGATCTTCTATGGTCTCCCCCGCTTTGCCGATCGAGTTCGCGCAGGCGAGTTCACCCAGGCTCATGTCGACGTGGTCTCCCGCCAATGTGCCGATGTCGCGTTTGACTACCTCCCGAAACTCGATATCTTCCTGGCTGCCAGGCGCGCCGACATCACCTGCGAGACCTTGCGCCGGGACCTGGCGAAGATGATCGCCCTGCTCGTTCCACGGGTCGACAACACCGAGCTCGCCACCAAACGTCGTCGCGTCGACGTCGAGGGTTTTAAGGACGGCTCGGCTTGCCTGACCCTCAGCGGCCCTTCGGCTGAGATCTTCGCCTGCTACAACCGCATTCAAGGCATCGCGCTTGCCGTGCACGGCAACAACAAGTCGGCGTTCAATCTGCCCGTGGGGGTTGAGATCAGCGATGACCGGTCTATCTCGCAGCTCGAGTACGACCTCTTCACCCGACCTGTGCCAGAACTCAAGGTCAAGGTCATCTCGGTCGACCCGATCACGGGAATCCAAACTGCCAAAGAAGCGTCGCTGCTCGACTCCGACGGCGAACTCATTCCGGACATGGACTGCGATGACGCCGTCGCTGGTTTCGCCAAGGACGTCGCTTCGGGATCCGCTGACAGCACGGAGTCATCTGACAGCAATTCCTCGCAAGTCGGGTCGGCTGGACCTGCTGCTTCTGTCGGTTCCGATGAGTCCACCGGGTCCGCATTCCGCTGCGACGGCGAGGATGAGGATACTGCCGGACCCGTTGAGTATTTCGTCAAGCTGCGCATGCCCACCAGCAGCCAGTGGCTGTCGCATCAGGCCGCCACCGTGGTGACCGTTCCGTTCCTCTCGCTCACCGGAGACTCGGATCTGCCCGGCACCTTTGCCGACGGTTCCCCGGTACCCGCCGAGGTGGCCCGCAACATCGCGGGCCGTTCGAAGAGCATCCAGCGGATCCTCACCGATCCCGCTACCGGCACTCCCCTCGACGCTAAGGCGACGACTTACCAGGTCCCCAGAGATCTCCGGAAGACCTTGATCGAGCAGTGGACGGTGTGCACCGTTCCCGGCTGCTCGCGTCGGGCTGAGAAGTCAGAGATCGACCATGTCGTTCCGTTCTTCCATCTGGATCCGCTCAAGGGCGGTCTCACTCGGTTCGGAAACCTGCATCCGCTGTGCAAGAAGCATCATTCGTTGAAGACCGCCGGCCGTCTTCGGGTCACTATGCCCAAATCCGGTGAGCTCGACTACGAGTTCAAACACGGGATCTCGACCACTGTGTCTGCGCCCGGGCAGCCGATCAACGTTGCGCAAGCGCTCGAATTCGATGCCTTGGGACGACTGGGTCTCAAACGGTGGAAGCTGCCCTGGTCAATGGTGCCTACTGCACCAACGGTGCTCGAACTCATGCCTGGTGAATCGACGATCCGCCAGCGCGATGAAGAGAAGCGCTGCCGAGAGGAGCGCGAGGCACGTGAGCGCCGTCTGGCGGAAGCTTTCGAGAAGCAGCAGGCTGAAACTCGTCGGCTGCGGCTGGAACGCTGCCTCAATTGGGAGAAGTCTGCCCACCAGCTTAGTCTTCCCGCAGGAAGCGACACTGCAACCAGAAAGCAGCTGACTGGAAACTGGTATGCGGGCTACCGCGCTCAGATAGCCAAGATCAATATGGAGCGCGCACGCCTTCGGAAAGAGAAGCTGCGCGAGAAGAAGGCAGCCGCGGCCCGAGACGCCGACGTCGTCGCTCGGGAGCGGGCCGCCATCGCCGAGGCGCTCGCCGATGCTGCCCCGAGGTACTCCCAGGACAGCTCAGGAGTCAACGATCCCTGGGATTCCCGGTACGTACCCGAGAAGGTGAATTGGGACCACGACCTCGAGGTCGATCCCCCGCCGTTCTGATTACGCGGCAAGGGGCCTGCTCCCAGCTTAGACAGCGGCGGCGAGTGCCGGTACGTCTGCCGCCCCTCCTCTACTGCAGAGCGCGGCTTTCGTCCACTGCGTCGACTTCAGTTGTGAGGTCACGACCACGGGTCTCTGGCGCGAAAAGTGCGCCGAGCAAGCCGCAGCCAGCAAAGAGGATGAGAACGATCGCGACGGGCCACCACGAGTCTGTGATCACAGCTACGAGCGCAGCCGCAATCACCGGCGCCAAGCCGCCGGAAACTACCGACCCAACTTCCTTGATCGTAGTCATGAACGTATACCGGTGTTTCGATCCAAACAGTTCAACCAACCAGCTCGACTCAACGCCATAGAGGTTCGGCAGGGGGCCGCCCACGAAGATAGCGAATACCGCGGCAATGACGATCGGATTGCCGGTCTCGATGAGCAACATAGCCGGAATCGCGAAGAGGATCTGGAAGAGAGTGAAGCCCAGGAACACCGGCCGTCGGCCCAACTTGTCGCTGAGCTTGCCGAAATACGGCACGGTTGCGAAACCGATGACGGTTCCGATCATGATGCCTGTCGTAACCACCGCGGAATCCAGACCGGTCGTAGTCACAACCCATCCGACCATGAAGCCTTTGACCAGGTAGACAGCAGAATTCTCGCCCATGCGGATGCCCAGGGCGAGCAGAAACGACTTTGCCGACTGCCGTGCCTCGACAAGAATGCTCGGCTGCTCCACCTGGTTCGCAGTGGCCTCCGCGCGGCGTTCCTTGGCTTCCTCAAACACCGGAGATTCCTTGACCTTCGTGCGAATCGCCAGTGCCACGAAAGTGGTGACGATGCTGAGCAGGAACGGAACCCGCCAGCCCCAGCTGAGGAAGGCGTCATCGGGCAAAAGTGTGAGTAGAGTCCATAGCACTGTGGCCAGGAATATTCCGCTGTTTGTCCCCATCGCAACGATCGCTCCGAAGAGCCCACGGCGACGCACGGGCGACGATTCAACCAATAGCACCGAGGCCCCGGCCAGTTCGGCTCCGGCCCCGAACCCTTGCACGAGTCGGAGAAGGACTAGCAGTGCCGGCGCCCAGATACCGATCTGTGCATAAGTCGGAAGAAGCCCGATGCCCATGGTCGCGATGCCCATCATCGACAGCGTGACGATAAGAACGATCCGACGTCCGTGCTTGTCACCGACTCGGCCGAAGACGTAACCGCCGATAGGTCGCACAACAAACCCGGATCCATAGACACCGAGGCTGGAGATCAGCGCCACTGCAGGAGTCTCATTGGGGAAGAACAGCGGCCCGAAGACCAAGGCGGAGGCAAGCGTGTAAAGAGTGAAGTCCATGTATTCGAGCGAACTGCCGAGCCATGAGGACCATGCGGCACGGCGCAGCTCAGGACGAGTCACGGTCGGATCAGGCGGTGATGCAACCTGGGTATTTGTCTTCATTGACATGATTTCAACTTTCTTCGATTTGTAGTCTCGCGTGCTCGGTATGAGAGCTTCAGCTGTCCGCTGGTGCCTGCCACTGTGCACGGACTTTGTGGACGTGTGAGAACATCTGTTCAGCGCAAGTAGATGCGGGTGGGATCGAGCGACTCTCGCAGCAGTGTCAACTCACTTTGAGTCGGCGACTGAGTCGTCTCGAGGTCGGGCGAGACCTGCAGGTCCCACCCGGTCTGTCGCACCGCCTCGGCGGGGTCGACACCTGGATGAACGGCAGTCAAAGTGAGCTCTTCGTCCTGATCGAAGCGTGTCATGATTCCCAAGTCGGTGATCACGTGAGTCACTCCTGCGCCTGCCGGCATTGACCCGGTTTCCGCCTCGGCAGCCTTCTTCGGTCCCGGAGATGTGACGAAGTCCAATGATTCGACGAAGGTGCGCGGGGTGTGTCGGCGCATGACAAGGAAGATTTCGGCTGCACCTGCCATCGCTTCAATGGCCCCACCCGAACCCGGAAGTCGACTGTCGGGGTGCTCCCAGTCCTCGCCGATGAGGGTGGAGTTGAGGTTCCCGTACTTGTCGACCTGCGCGGCACCAAGAAATGCGACATCGATGCGCTGGCCCTGCAGAATATAGTTGAACAAGTGCGTCATCGGCATCACCGAGGCGGCGCCCGGGACCAGAATCGAATCCGAGATGCTTCGAGGCATAGCTGGCGGCTTGGCGCCAGTAACTCCCGACTCGTAGACGATCTCGACGTCCGGCGACACAGTTTGCTGGGCCAGGGAGACAGCCAACGTGGGCAGGCCATGTCCGGCGAAGACTACGTTGCGGCCGGCCAGCGCCCGGGCCGAATGGACCGCGAGAAGTTCGCTACTGGTGACTTCACTGCCGGTAATCTCGCAGATCTGGTTGCGGGTCTGAGTCTCAGTGGTGTCGTGAGCACTCAATGTCATGCTCTGCCTCCGTAATTCACAGGTGTCGAATAGGCGTCGTGGATGACCAACCGCTCGAAGTGGTCCGACCCGAGAGTGGCAAGGAACTCATCGTGGTCGCTCGTGCCGCGAATATTGATCTCGAGCCAGTCCTGAACCGCTGCCGCGTCGCGGGCGAGCACTGACCATTGTCTCGAGAACTCGTCGTCGCGGTCGTAATAGCCCTGGACGGAGTGAGGATGCGAGCCACGGGGAACGGCGACGACGGCGTCGACGACGTGCGCGGGAACGATCGTACGGTTCGGGTCGGCGCGGACGACGGCCTCGTCGACGATTTCCTCGACAGTGACGATAAGACGACGACCGGCGAATGCAGCTTCAGTTTGGATCCCGAGCATCCCCCAGGCCTGAACGTTTCCGTGCATGTCCGCGCGTTGGGCGTGGATGATCGTGAGGTCGGGGTTGAGGGCGGGGACGACGTGGATGCCGGACCCGCCGTATGGATCGGGCACGGATCTGATCCGGGGATTCTTCGCCGCCAGGTCGCTGCCCCGGTAAGACGCGATCGGCTGGAACGGAAGCTTCGCGGCACCGGCCTGATAGCGAGCAACCATTCCGCCGTGGCTGTATTCTTCGAACCACAGCGGTTTCGGGTCCGACTTCTCGATGCGCCGCCGCAGTTCATGAAGGGAACCTGCCGAACTGTTGGCGATGAATGAGGAGATGAGGCCCTGCAGGCAGTTCGCTCCGAGCAACTGGTCGACGATGACATCGCACGACATACGGGCGAGCACAAGATCTGTGAATCCTTGTCGGATGATCTCGTGCGCGGCGGCGACCGGCACGATATGACCGAACCCTTCCAGCGCAACAGTGTCTCCATCGCGCAGATAGGTACTGATCGCGCGGGGAAGACTCATCGTCTTGTCCATCGCGTTCCTCCTCGAACTTCGAATGGCTGTGACCTCAGTCATCCTTTCAAAGTCATTGATACCCGTCCAATACTTATACTGGAGGTGATTAATGCACCAACTGCACGAATAACTCCCGGTCCTCATTGAACGAGGAGGACGCACTGACGATTGGCACACCGGTATGGACACTAAGCACTTCCGAGCGTTCCTCGTCCTCGCTGAGGAACTTCACTTCGGCCGGGCTGCCGAACGACTTCACATAACCCAGCCGCCCCTCAGCCGACTCATCCGCAGTCTGGAGGTCGAATTGTCGGCTCAGCTGTTCGAACGAAGCACCAGGTCGGTGCGCCTGACTCCGGCAGGTCAAGCGCTCATCGAACCTGCCCGCGACATCCTCATGAGCCATCGCCTCGCCGACTCCGCAGTACAGGCGGCCGGGAAAGGAGAAGTAGGACACTTGCGCCTGGGCTTCACCGGTATCGCTACCCACAAACTAATAGGGCGGCTGCTGAAACTAGTCCGCAGCGCTCATCCCGGAATCCATCTGAGCCTGCAAAGCGCATCCTTCGCGCTGCCCGCCATTGACAGCGTCGCTGATGGTTCGATGGACCTCGCGTTCGGAATCTGGCCTTTCGTCCCACAGTCCATCGAGACGAGGATCGTCGCCCAGGAGTCGCTCGTCGTGGCCATGCACCGAGAGCACGCGCTGGCAGACAGAGAGTCGGTATCGATGAGCGAACTCGAGGGAGAGGACTTCATCACATTGCCGCCGAACCCGGGCTCGACGACGATTGAACGGCTCTACGCGCTGTCTCAGGCCGCAGGATTTAATCCCACCGTGATTCAGGTCGCTCCGGATACATGGACGATTCTCTCGCTCGTCGGCGCGGAAATCGGATGCTCGGTCACCGTGTCGTCGGTGCCGCAGAATGCCTCCTTCCCCAACATCGCTTTCGTCCCCCTAAAGGATCCGAAAGGGCCGTTCCCACTTCTCATGGCATGGCGCAGAAACGACGTCAGTCCCGCCCTAGCCGAGGTGCTTCGTCTTGCCCACCAGCTGTGCCCCACCCCTGTCCCGTAGACTCACATCGATAATCGATCGCTCGAACTGTCTTTCGAGCTTCACGACGAGGATGTGGTGATTCATGAGCGTGCTGTATCTGGTCCGACATGGACAGGCGTCGTTCGGCACCGATGACTATGATCGGCTGTCTGATCTCGGCAAGGAGCAGAGCCGCATCACCGGACGCTTCCTCGCCGCACAGGGCATCGAGCCGGACAGGATCGTCCATGGTGAGATGCTGCGGCAGCGCCAGACGGCCGAAGGCCTCCTCGAAGGCATGGGCCTGAGCATGGATGCCCATGTCGACTCCGGGTGGAACGAGTACGCCGCGTGGGAGCTCACCGGTGTACTCGACGATGTCGATCCTCGTGCCAAGCACGATTCGAAGATCTTCCAGGGCGAACTCGAACGCGGTGCCGCCCGTTGGGCCTCGGGCGAACACGACGAGGACTACCGGGAGACCTACAAGCAGTTCACTTCACGCGTCGAACGCGCCCTGGATGATGCCGTCGCCGCCATGGGGTCGGGGCAGTCGACGATCGTCGTCTCGAGCGCCGGCGCGATTGCGTGGACCGCGGCCCGTCTGATCGGCGGCGACTTCGACCAGTGGATGGCGTTCAACCGGGTGACAATCAACACCGGCATCACGAAGATCATCACCGGCCAGTCCGGCACCAGCCTCATCTCGTTCAACGACCACGGCCACCAGGACCCGAAGAACGCCACCTACCGCTGAGGCGATAGGGATCCGAACCGGCGATTCAGTCGGCCGCGGCCTCTTCTGACCGACCGTGTTCGACCCCGGTGGGAATTCCGATCAGTACCGGTTCCGCAGGCCCGCAGCATCCGGCCGCTTCGTCTGCCACACCGGCCGGCACATCGCATGACGTTCCGACGTCGGCTGAGCACACACCGGTCTCGGGCAGGACGAGTTCGACGCGGTCGGCAGCCTCCTGGTCCCCGGCGAGTGCCGCGACGACAGATCGGACCTGCTCGTAGCCGGTGTACATGAGGAACGTCGGCGCGCGCCCGTAGGACTTCATTCCCACGATGTAGAAGTCCGGCTCCGGATGCGCCAGCATCCTGGCACCATGTGGTGCGACCGTCCCGCAGCTGTGATGCTCGGGGTCGATGAGCGGCCCTAACTGCTGCGGAGCTTCGACGATCGGGTCGAGGTCGAGTCGGATCTCACGCAGGAATCCGAGATCGGGGCGGAAGCCGGTGGCAGGCACGACCCGATCGGCGTGGAGTATCACCGTTTCGCCGTCGGTTTCGGCAGCGATTGCGTCACCACTGTCGGTACCGAAACCCGTGATCGTCGTCGAGGCATGCACATCGATGACACCGGTCTCGACGAGGTGGCGGAGCCGAGCCCCGAGTGCACCGCGTGCGGGCAGACCGTCCTTGTCCTCTCCGCCGTAGACGGATGCCGGGTCCACGCGCCTGAGCACCCAGCCGATTCGCGTGTCCGGGGATTCCTCCCGCAGTTCGGCCAGAGCCAAGAGCGTGTTCGCCGCCGAATGCCCTCCTCCGACGACGAGAGTCCGCCGCCCGGCGAACTGCTCACGATCACTGCCGACCACATCAGGCAGAGGCGAGGTGACGAATCCGCTGCGGCGGGCTTCGACCTCACCCGGACCGTGGAGCCCGGACTGCCCCAGCGGGTTCGGGGTCTCCCAGGTTCCTGAGGCGTCGATAACAGCCTTGGCATGGACATCGACCGATGTCCCGTCGGAGCTCTGAGTGCGGACGAGGAACGGGGTCGATCCACGCTGCGAGGTTCCGGTGCGGTCCTTGCCGACTCGGCTCACTGCCACAACTCGGGTGCCGGTGAGGATAGCGTCACGGAGTTCAGCTGTTTCCGAAAGGGGGTTGAGGTAGTCCCGGATGAGCTCGGCGCCCGTGGGCAGGTGGTCTCCGTCGGGCTCCTGCCAGCCGGTGGGCGAAAGCAGACCTCGCGCCGCCTCGTCGATGTTGTACTTCCACGGAGAGAACAGACCGATGTGGCCCCATTCGGCGACTGCCGCGGCCGGGGAGGGTCCCGCCTCGAGAACGAGCGGGCGGATTCCGCGGGTGACGAGGTGGGCGGCGGCCGCGAGGCCGACCGGTCCGGATCCGATCACGACGACCGGCAGATCGGCGAGCGCATTGTCATTCATGGCGGGCCTCCTCGGTGGGTTGAGGTGATTCTGTGGGTTGAGGTGATGCCGTGGTCGATGTGCCGGGCAGCGCCTCGGTGTCGGGAACGAGGTCGGCGATCAGCGCTTCGACGCGAGCCCGGATGTCATCACGAATCCTGCGCACCGATTCGAGGTTCTGCCCTGCGGGGTCATCCAACTCCCAGTCTTCGTACCGTTTGCCGGGAAAGATCGGGCAGGTGTCGCCGCAGCCCATGGTGATCACGACGTCGGAGGTGCGCACCGTGTCGGCGTCGAGCAGCGTGGGACTGTTTCGGGTGATGTCGATGTCGAGCTCTCGCATGGCATCGACGGCATTCGGATTGAGCGTTTCGGCCGGTGCGCTGCCCGCGGATCGGACTTCGATCTGCTCCCCGCCCAGCTCGCGGAGGAATCCGGCGGCCATCTGGGACCTGCCTGCGTTGTGTACGCAGACGAAGAGGACGCTCGGCTTGTCGATTGGTGTCGGACTCATACTCGGTTCACTCCTTGGTCGGAGGCGGATGGGAAGAATCGTGGTCGTGCCCACAGCGCGACGTAGACGAGGGCGACGAGGATGGGCACTTCGATGAGCGGACCGACGACTCCGGCCAGAGCCTGTCCGGAGGCGACGCCGTAGGTTCCGATCGCCACCGCGATGGCGAGTTCGAAGTTGTTGCCGGCGGCTGTGAACGCCAGGGTCGTCGTCTTCTCGTATCCCAGCCTCAGCGCTTTGCCGATGATCATCCCGAACGCGAAGACGACGACGAAGTAGACGAGCAGCGGCAGGGCGATGCGGGCGACATTGCCCGGGTGAGAGGTGATCTCGTCACCCTGGAAGGCGAAGAGCAGGACGATGGTGAAGAGCAGTCCGTACAGCGCCCACGGCCCGATCTTGGGGAGGAACCGGTCTTCGTACCACTCGCGTCCTTTCGTCTTCTCCCCCACGGTGCGGGTGAGGAAGCCGGCGAGCAGCGGGATGCCGAGGAAGACGAGAACGCTGAGGGTGATCGCCCAGAAGGAGAATTCGCTGCTGGTCGTCGGCAGGCCCAGAAGGTCCGGCAGCCACTGCAGGTAGAACCAGCCGAGGAGGCCGAAGGCGATCACCTGGAACACCGAGTTGATTGCGACGAGCACGACGGCGGCCTCGCGGTCCCCGCACGCCAGGTCGTTCCAGATGAGGACCATGGCGATGCACCTGGCCAGACCGACGATGATGAGTCCGGTGCGGTATTCGGGCAGGTCGGGAAGGAACAGCCACGCCAGGGCGAACATGAACGCGGGAGCTGCCAACCAGTTGATGACCAAAGAGGTGATCATGAGCTTCTTGTCGGCGAGCACGCGTCCGGTCTCGTTGTATCGGACCTTCGCGAGCACCGGGAACATCATCACCAGCAGGCCGATGGCGATCGGCAGGGATACGTCGGCGACCTTGACCGAGTCCAAGGCCTCTGCCATGCCGGGCACGACCCTGCCCAACAGCAGACCCAGCGCCATGGCGCCGATGATCCACAGCGGCAGGAGTCGGTCCAGCGTCGACATCTTCGCTGCCACCGGCGAATCGATGTGGGCAGTAGCCGTGGAGTGCATGGTCTTCCTTGAGGTCCTGGTCGGTTCTGCGCCGCACTCTTGTGCCGACGCATTGAAGTTCTTCGATACGATAGGACCACAAGGCATCGACAAATGTCAATGTATGAGCATAATGGAAGAGTGACCACACAACCCGCACTCTCTCCGACCGAGGCGGACGTCTGCTGCCCGGCACTGACCGTCTCGCCGTTGAGCCTCGATGACGCTCAGGACTTCGCGCGCATTCTCAAGTCAGTGGCCGACCCGACCCGGTTGCGTCTGGTCTCCCTCATCGCCGGGCACGAACAGCAGGAAGCGTGCGTCTGCGATCTCACCGAACCCGTCGGACTCGGACAGCCGACCGTCTCCCACCACTTGAAGATCCTCGTCGACGCCGGGGTCCTCCGTCGGGAGAAGCGCGGCGTCTGGTCGTACTACTCGCTCGAAGCTTCTGCGCTGAATCGGATCTCCGAGTTCCTCGCCCCGAACTGAGGCTCAAGGGGCAGAGCCGCCTCATACTCTCACTGGCGCAGCCTCACACACACCTCACGCGTGCATCCGCGCACGTTTCACCACCCGATCGACTCCGTTCTTCGGACCGTGCAGAGCCACCCCGACGAGGTTGAGCTCCTCGGCCGGGACACCTGCGACGGCAGCGCGGTTGGCGGCATCGTGTCCGGTGGAGAACAGTTCTTCCGTGTAGATCGCAGTCGCGATATCGCGTCCCACCGAATGCGGCGTCCTGGCCCTGCGTGAGATCGCGAACTCCCGGCTGATCCCCGCCACCGAGACCGCGTCCGATGCGCCGCTTGCCCGACGTCTGCGGGAGATGCTCGATGATCGACTGGTCGAGTCCTTCACCGTCGCCGAGGCGGCTGCCGAGCTCGGCGCCCACCGCAGCCACCTGGTGCGGGTGTTCACCACGACGTTCGGGATCGCGCCCCACCGGTATGTAGTCGGCCGACGGGTCGATCGCGCCCGCCGACTTCTTCTGGCCGGACACACCCCCGCCGAGGCGGCCGCGGAGTCAGGCTTCCACGATCAGGCCCATCTCACGAGACATTTCCGGTCGACCCTGGGCACGACCCCGGGAGTCTTCGCGGCATAGACCGGGCCAAATGGCGATTGCGATTCAGGTCGGCCACGTCCACCTCGGCTGAACGCCTGCCGATCTGGCAGGGCGCGTCGTCAGCTCCGGCGACGGCAGGCCGCCACCCGTCACCCCTGCTGGTTGCGATGGGCGTAGACGACGGCTTCGGCGCGACTGCTCACACCGAGCTTGCGGTAGAGCGCGGACAGTCGGTTCTTCAGCGTTCCCGACACCACGCCGAACTCGCGGGCGATCTGCGCGATCGACTTCGATGAGTCGATGGCGAACAGCAGCGACTGTTCGGCCGGTGTGAGGTCGGTCTGGAAGTCCGGAGCCACCGGCGCGGTCTCCGGCAGCTCGAGCAGACGCGTCTGCAGCACGGACGCCGTGATCTCCGTCGAATTGAACGACCGAGCCACGGCTTCCCACTCGGAGAATTCGGCCGAAGCCGGGATGAGCGACTCTCGAGCTGACTTCGACAGCTGCGCGACCGCCAGCACCGACGCCGTGATCGCACAGTAGTCGAGCATCTGCACGAACGTCTCCAGCGCTTCGTCGGCACGCCCCTCGTGGTGGAGCATGTCAGCACGCAGGGCCATGGCACAGCTCTTGTGCCGGGGCCCCTGATCACTGCCGAGTGCCTGCCCGGTCGCAGCCCACAGCCGATCATGCTGCCCGAAGACGAGGGCCTGTCGAGCCTTGATGATCGAGTCACCAGGGCTGCTCGAACTCATTCGGTCGCTCATATCCTGCAGCGTCTTGGTCTCTCCCGCCGCAGCAAGTACGAAACCGACGATATTGACGAATCCGGAGAATCGAGCGCTCGCGTCGTCCGCCGTGGGCAGGATCTGCACCGTCGGGCTCTCCGTCACCAACTTCGCCGCGATCGACGCCCGCCCGCGGTACACGTAGTACAGAGCCTTGGCACAGTCCGGAATCGGCCCCAGGCGCTGAGTAGTCTTCGCTTGATCCAGCTCAGCGAGGATGCCCTCAGCCGCGTCGAGATCGAGTCGGTCGAGGCTGCGGAACAGCTCAACACTCAGTGCCGTTCGCTCGTCGGGCAGCGTCTCCATCCCGAATCGTGCGGCGGCCTCACGCGCCTCCTTCAGACAACGATCCATATCTGACCCGTGACCCTGGCCCAGCCCGGCCAGAGCGGTTTCGACCAATCCCGCCAGCAGAGGATGCGACGAGTTCGGAGTATAGATTCCCGCGAAGTGCACGACGTTCTGCAACACGGAAGCCGCCTCGGTGAAGCGACCGACCGCAATGAGGCACCACCCACGCTCAAGATTGAGTTCGGCCTGCAGCATCAGCGTGGGCCCCGGCTCTCCGGCACCGAGGCTGAGCATCCGCTCCCGCCCCATCTCGATGACGCCCAGCGCCGCATCGAAGTTCTGGTTCAGACGGTGATGGCGCGCTTCCAACATGGTCAGCACGGCCATCTCGTCGCCGGAGAGCGGAAGGCTCGGGTCGGCCAGTCGGCCGTGCAGCTCCGGCACCACGATGCTGTCGAAGTCGGTGGCGGTCAGCAACTTTCCGAGGTCATCGGTCCCGAGCATCCGCCGGGTCGAATCGATCCGCCGTGCAGCACTGCGGGCCAGGGTGAGGATCGGATTCTTCGCGACCACAGCCTCTGGAACGTTGAGAAAAGCCTCAATCGATTCCGGAACATCTACGAAGACATTGACCGACCGTCGCGCCCACCCGCGCTCCAGCACCTTCCAATCCCTGATCTCCAAGACAAGGTCGAGCAGCCCCGGCAGTCCTTCACGGCTGTCCATGCGTTGGCGGCCGACGGCGTCGGCGATAGCCGTGCTGAGGGCTTCGCGTGGAGTTCGCTTCGCTGGGCCGTTGTCGACTGCGGAGATGCGCCGCATCAGGATGCGGATGAAAGTGGGAACGGTGAAGACCTCGGAGTCGCCGGGAGCAACGGCGAGCAGGCCCGCCGAGGTCAGCAGCGGGGTGAGACCATCGGGTGTGGCGTCGTTCGTGACCTTCGCTGCGTCGAAGGCGGCATAGACAAGGTCGACCATGGACGAGGTGATCTTCGGCGTCCACGAGAAGAGGGCGAGCAGATAGAGTGCGGCCGATTCGCGGGAGGCGTCGCTGATCGCAGGGCTCAGTTCCGTCGACAGCATCGCGACAGTCCGGTCGGGGTCGGTATCGCCCGCGGGCAATCCCGCTTCGACTCGGGCCTGAATCAGGGAGTCGGCGATGCGGGTACGGCCGCCGCTGGCGCGGAAGATCCGCTCCAGTTCGGCTGCGGAGAGCGCACTGCTCAGTTCGAGTGCAGATGCGAAGTCCTTCGCCGAGGCGGCTCTCGGTCCGAATTGCACGTCAAAGACCGATGTGGGCCCGTCGCAGTCCGACGGTCGGTTCGCATTTTCGGCCCGTTTGATCTGTTGAGGTGACACGGAGGGGAACTTTCGTCTCGACTCGGCTCACGCCGAGGTGCAGCTGGGGAAGCCGCAAGGTCTTGAGGGGTGCATTCATGATTATGACAGAGAACCCTGAGTCATCTGCGACCCCAAACCTGATTCTTTCCTCGGAGCCTCGGAACCCGCCTGGCGCAGCTGGGTGAGCTTCCCCACTCTGGCCAAGAACTCCGACAAGAGGATTTGTTATCCAATCGAGACAACACCTGGTGTACTTAGTTGAACTTTTAACTTATAGTTGAAAGTGCAACTACCTCCTCTCTGAACATCCGGAAGTGATAATGACACAGCAGCCCCCAGTACCGGTCGACAACTCGAACCAGTGGATCCCCGCTCAGCCCGCATACGACCGGAACCAGCCCTCATTCGGGCAGTTCCAGCCCCTCGTCGGGCAGAAATCGTTCCTTGCTACGTGGCTGCTGTCGTGGCTGCTCGGCGGACTCGGCGTCGACCGCTTCTACCTGGGCAAGATCGGTACCGGTGTCCTCAAGCTCATCACCTTCGGCGGTTTCGGCATCTGGGCCCTCGTCGACCTCATCATTACGCTGGCCGGCGGACAGAAGGACAAGCAGGGGCTGCGCCTCCAGGGATATGACCAGCACAAGAAGGTCGCCTGGATCGTCACCGGCATCTTCTTCGTCCTCGGCCTCATCTTCGGCGGAGTCTCTGCAGGCTCGGCATCGAATGCCACCGACGATAACGCGCCGATCGTCTCCGAAGAGGAAGCTCCTGCCGAGGAAGCTCCCGCAGCCGAAGCAGTCGAAGAACCCGTCGACGCAGAACCTGCCGTCGAGGAGGAACCTGCTGAGGAACCGGCCGAAGAGCCGGCGGAAGAACCCGCGCCTCAGGAGCCTGTCGAGGAAGAACCCGTCGTCGAGGAGCCCGCTGCACCGGCGGAAGAAGAGGACGACTCGAGCGTTCCCGCCGAGTACAACTCAGCCCTGACAAAGGCTGAGACCTACTCGGACATGATGCACATGAGCAAGCAGGGCATCTACGACCAGCTGACGAGCGAATACGGTGAGGACTTCTCCGCCGACGCCGCCCAGTACGCCATCGACAACGTCCAGGCCGACTGGAACCAGAACGCCCTGGAGAAGGCACGGATCTACCAGGACGACATGGCGATGTCGCCGAATGCGATCCACGATCAGCTCACCAGCGAATACGGTGAACAGTTCACTCAGTCCGAGGCCGACTACGCGATCGAGAACCTCAACAACTGACGGAACAGATCAGTCACGCTGATCAGGCAGATAGAACCATTGACCTGACAAGCTCGAAGGCGGGCGAAGGAAGAGATTCCTTCGCCCGCCTTCTGCATCCCAACGGCCCACCAGCTCAACGGCCGACGACCTAAACGACCCGCCGGCTCACACCCACCGATACTCGTACTCCGGCCTCCCCGGTGTCCCGTGTAGGGGCTGCTTGATCGCCTGTTTCGTTGCGACGAGATGCTCGAGATACCGGCGGACGGTCACGCGAGACAGTTCAAGCCGACGCCCCACCTCGGTGGCGGAGACCGGAACTGGAGAGTCCCGGACGAACGCGGACACCGCGTCCAAGGTCTCGGCGATCAGCCCCTTCGGCAGGGTCGTCGACGACACCGACCGCAGGGCTGAGAGCGCATTGTCCACCGAGGCCTGAGTCGCCAACGACCCGGATCCGGTGAGTCCGCGCCGGAACTCCCGCTGGTTCTCCAGCTTCTCCCGGAACGACGCGAAGGTGAAGGGCTTGATGAGGTACTGCGTGATGCCCGACGAGATCGCCGACCGGATCACCTGCAGGTGCCGCACCGCGGTGATCGCGATGATGTCGACGTCCTGACCACGCGAATTCAGGCGCCCTGCCACTTCGAGACCGTGCGAATCCGTGAGATTCATGTCGAGGAGGACGATATCGACTGACGTCCCGGCCGCGGCGAGTTCGTCGAAGCGTTCGATCGCCTCGTGCCCGCCCAGGCAGGTCCCGACGACTTCGAAGCCGGGCACTCGGGCCACGAAGTCCGCGTGCGCCTGCGCGGTCATCGGATCGTCTTCGACGATGAGCACCCGCAGCGCGGCATCATTGCTCACGTGGGTCTCCTTCCGCCTGTTGCTGACTCAGATCCGCATCATCCGTGGTGGGGTCCTGCGCAGAATCGTAGTCGCCTACAGCAGTCGTGTCCCCCAGCGGGAGCGTGACCGTGAAGATCGCGCCGCCATCGGAATCGACATCGATATGCCCGCCGAGGCGGCTCACCGCCTGCCGGACCAAGACGAGTCCGAATCCGTGTCGTCCCACTCCCCCGGGCTCGGGTTTCGCCGAGGTGCCGAGGTGGAAGAGCGCGTCGATGTCTTCGCCCGCAACCCCGGCGCCGGAGTCGGCGATGGTGATGATGAGCTCCCCGTCGGCGGCGACGAAGTCCGCCCATACGTGCTTCTCGTCCGCGTCAACGACGGCGTCGAAGGCATTGTCGAGAAGGTTGCCGGCGACGGTGACGAGGTCGCGGGCGTCGAGTCGTTCGGGCGGAAGTTCGCCGGTGGCTGTGACGGTGAGTTCGATGCCGCGTTCATTGGCCTGAGCGGCCTTGCCGATCATGAGCGCGGTGATGAATGGTTCGTCGAGGGAAGCGACGAAGGAATCCGTCAGCCGCTGCGACTCCTGCTCATCTTTGACCGCGAAGTCCAACGCCTCCTGCACCCGACCGAGCTCGATGAGCGTGGAGACCGTGTGCAGCCGGTTGGCATGTTCGTGGGTCTGAGCACGCAAAGCTTCGGACAGCGTCGTCATCGTCGCCAGCTCACCGGTGAGCTCCTGGATGTCAGTGCGATCACGCAGGGTCGCGACCGTTCCTCCGATTCCGCGGCCACCCGGTTGGCGCGCACCAGCCCAGCGACTCAAACGGCCACTGTCGGCTCCGCGACCGCGCGGTTGGCTCGCCTGCTTCTGGCTGATGACGAGGACACGATCCGCGGTGAAGTGGATTTCGTCGACGGCGACCCGACCGGTCGAAAGGAGGTCACGGACAGATTCGGGCAGGGCCACCTCGGCGAGGGAGATCGGCGTCGATTCCTCCACTGTGGGCAGGCCGAGCAGGGACGCGGCCTCGTCGTTGTAGAGGACGAGCCGACCGGAATCGTCGGCGAGGATGAGGCCCTCGCGCAGGGAATGCAGGGCCGAATCGTAGAACGCGAACAGCCGACGGAGCTCCTCGGGACCGTAGCCGAGGGTGACTCGGCGCAGGTAGCGGGCGAGCAGCCAGGAGCCGAGTCCGCCGAGGGCGAGCGCGGCGAGGCCGACGAGGATGATCTGTGGCAGGGAGGCCGCCTGCGCCACGGACAGCGTTTCCAGGGTCACGCCGACGGCGACCATGGCGGTGACCTCGCCGGCGGCGTCCTTGATCGGCACGATCGCGCGCACCGACGGCCCGAGCGTGCCTACGTATTCCTCGGTCTCGGTCTGTCCGGCGCGGGCTTTCGCGGTGCTGCCGATGTACTTCTTGCCCAGCTGTTCGGGGTCGGGGTGGGTGTAGCGCGTGCCGTCGCGGTCCATGATCGTCACGAAGTCCACCTCGGCGAAATCGATGACGGTCAGCGCGTAGGGCTGCAGTCGGGCGGAGGGATCGTCCCCGGTCACAGACTCGGTGACATAGGGATCGTGGGCGAGCGTCTCGGCGATGGACAGGACCCGCTCCCCGGTGGCGTGCCGGATGTTGTTGAGCGTCGTCACGTAGCTCGTCACAGACAGCGCGGTGCAGACGAGGACGATGAGGACGAGTTGGACGAGGAAGAGTCGCCTCGCCAGGGTGCCGCCTCGGCGAGCCCGGAATCGCTCCCGGCCCCGCCATGGAGGGGCCGGGAGGGACGCCATTACTTCTTAACGCTCTTCTTTTTCTTCTTGCTGCCGCCGGAGATGAGGAGGGCCAAGCCGATTGCGGCCAGCCAAGTGTCCTTGGCCACTGCGGTGCCGTCCTCGGACGGGCGGATGCCGTCGTCCTTGGTCATCGAATCGATGGAGAAGTAGTTCGCGACGAGGCCGGCGGCGAAGGTCGTCAGCGCGGCACCGGCGATGCGGGTAGGCACGAACGGCAGCAGCAGGGCGGAGCCGACGGCGATCTCACCGTAGGACAGGAACTTCCCGAACTGGGCGGGGGTCATGTTCTCGACCATCGGCACACCGTTGGCGGCCATCTGCTGGAGTCCGGCCGCGGATTCCTCGTCGAGACCGAGCTTGCCGATGCCCGAATTGAGGATGAATGCGCCGGGAACTGCGCGCAGAAGTGCGGTGCTGAGTTTCATATCCTGCTCCTTTGTAATCGGATCGTCACTGAGCCAAGACTATCCGTGAGGGCGCAGGCACGCCACAGCTCAAGGGCTCTCGGAGCCATCTGCCGAGATTCTCAGCCCTGCGTGCTGGTGCGGATCCGCTCGATGAGATCGTCGAGGGCGTCGTCGAACTCGCGCTGGGCGTGGTCTTCCATGAGCAGGTCCTGCAATCGGGTCACCGTGGGGTACTCGCTGAGGTCGTCGCCGGCGGAGGACTCTTCCTCATCCCCGAGGACCTCCGGGATCAGGGAGGCCGCTTGGAGCAGAAGCGCGCCGACGAGGAAGCTCGTGAAGGCCTTGTATGCCGCCACCGCCTCGGCGTCGGCAAATCCGAAGCGCTGCAGCGAGGACAGGAAGTCCTCGACCCAGCGCACGCTTCGCAGCGGCGGACGGAGCCAGGGCGCCTGAGGTGGCTGGGTGGCGATGAGAGGGAAGATCCGCGGATGCTTGAGGGCCAGATTCCGCGTGGCATTGGCGACACGCTGCAGATACTCCTCCCACGAATGGGAGTCCTCTGTCATGAGATCGTCGTCGAAGAGGCCGTCGATGAGCTCGTCGACCATGGCCTCGAGGAGGTCCCCCCGCCCCGAAACATGCCGATACAGTGCCATCGCCTCTACGTCCAAGGCCGTTCCGAGGCGACGCATCGTGAGCTCGCTGAGACCGCAGGCATCGACGAAGGCGATCGCCGACTCGACGACCTGTGCACGATCAAGTCGCTGCTGAACCACGCGCGCCTCCCTTTCCTCGTCCGAGATGTCTCAGACCGGGCGGATTTCACCGTCAGTCTACCCGCTTGATCCGACGCGTCGAGAGATCCCCTGATACCCCGATTACACTGTAAACTCCTCATGGATGACTAAGCTATCACCCTCCATCGACCACCCGACTCGCCAGATCTATTGCGCAGCGAAAACGCGGTCTGCTAGGTTGATTACACCGTAAACATGAATAGCGCTCGACAGAGCAGTACGTCCACACCGATCTCTACGAAAGGACGAATCATGGATTCTCACGACAAGACCGACAAGGTCTCTGACAAGGCTGAAGAGCTCAAGGGCAAAGCGAAGACCGCTGCAGGCAAGGTCACCGACGACAAAGGCCTCGAAGTCGAAGGCAGGACGGACGCGGCCAAGGGCAAGATCAAGCAGGTCGGCGACGACACCAAGGACTCGCTGAAGGGCGTCAAGGACTCACTCAAGGACTCACCGGAGGACTGAGGGACGCGGCTGGAGGGCGGAGGCACTGTCCGCCTCCGCCCTTCGGCCATGCTTTCAGATCTCATGCCCCAGAAATCGTCGTGACGGTACGATCCGTCCCGGCGGCACGAGAAGAAGGGAAGATGATGGGAACTGACCGCCATGCTTTCGTCGTGGTGGCTAATCGCCTCCCCGTCGACCGCATCGACGGGGCGTGGGAAACCTCGCCCGGCGGGCTGGTCTCAGCGGTGGCTCCCGTGGTGCGCGAGCAAGCCGGAGCCTGGGTCGGCTGGGCGAACACACATGACGACAGCCTCGAGCCCTTCGACTTCGACGGGATGAGCCTCGTCCCCGTCTCGCTCAGCCATGACGAACATCAGCAGTACTATGAGGGATTCTGCAACGCTACTCTATGGCCGCTGCACCACGACCTCATCGTCGCACCGCAGTACCACCGCTCATGGTGGCGGGCCTATCGGGAAGTCAACGCCCGATTCGCACAGGCCGCGGTCGAGGCCGCCGAGACTGGGGCGACAGTCTGGGTACACGATTACCACCTCCAGCTCGTACCGGCGATGATCCGCGCTCAACGACCGGACATCCGGATCGGATACTTCTGCCATATTCCGTTCCCTCCCGTCGAGCAGGTGGCCCAGCTGCCCTGGCGTGACGAAATCCTCCGCGGCCTGCTCGGGGCCGATGTCATCGGTCTCCAGGGGGAGGCCGATGCCGCTAAGGCCCGCCAGGCTATGCAGAAGCTGCTGGGCATGGATCCCGAGGAACTTCGCGGCCGAGTCGGCTCGTACCCGATCTCGATCGACGTCGATGAGATCCGGGCCGCGGCCGAATCCCCCGGCGTACAGGAGACGGCCCGATGCTTTCGCCGTGACCTGGGCGATCCCGCCACCCTCATGATCGGGGTGGATCGCCTCGACTATTCGAAGGGAATCCTGCACCGGCTGTGGGCTTTCGAGGAGCTGATCGACGACGGACTGCTCGATGCGCAGGGAACCCGTCTCGCGCAGATCGCAGTCCCCTCTCGCGAAGGCGTGCGCGCCTACCAAGACCTGCGCGACGAGGTCGAACATGCGGTCGGGCGCATCAATGGGAGGCTCTCCACTCTCGGCGGCGATGTCATCCACTACTCCTACCACTCACATTCGACAGAGGAAGCCGTCGCCCTGTACCTGGCCGCCGACATCCTGCTCGTCACCTCCCTGCGGGACGGGATGAACCTCGTGGCCAAGGAATTCGTTACTGCCCGCCGAGGCAGGGGCGGTGCACTCGTCCTCTCCGAATTCGCAGGAGCCGCCGAAGAACTCGACCAAGCCATCATCGTCAATCCCCATGACCGGGCCGGCCTGAAGGCGGCCATCCATCACGCGGCCACGCTCAGCGAAGACGAGGCCCGGAGGCGCATGGATGCGATGGCCGACACTGTCGCCGCCTTCGACGTCCGCCGCTGGGCGCAAGCTTTCCTCCATGACCTGCGAGACCCAGCATCTGCGGCGGCCCTGTCGCCCAGCGACTGGTGACACCGACCATTCTGACCGACCCACCCCAGGAGACCACTATGTACACGATGCTCAACAACCAGGAATCCTCGAAGTACGACCTCTACCTTCCCGGCAGACTCGTGGCCGCGCTCCATTACAAACTCGAGCCTGATGCCAATGAGGT
The DNA here is from genome assembly GCF_011617465.1 of Brevibacterium pigmentatum. Taxonomy (NCBI): domain Bacteria; kingdom Bacillati; phylum Actinomycetota; class Actinomycetes; order Micrococcales; family Brevibacteriaceae; genus Brevibacterium; species Brevibacterium pigmentatum. The sequence goes on along the minus strand of NZ_CP050153.1, from coordinate 577,106 downwards.
CATGTTCATCTACTGCGAAGCTATCGAGCCTATGCAGGCGGATCAGCACCGCCGAGAGCTCATGCGGCGCGCCGTCGAAGACGCGAAGAGTCGTCGCCTCAAGCTCACCATCACCTGCCCCATCGGCCTCAAGGCCCTCGAGCAGCGGGCACCGCGAGCCGATGCCGATCACCAGCACGCGGAGGAGCCGCAGGCCTGACCCTCGCCGGCCCGTCCTCCCTGGCCATACTCCTGCCTCGGCGCGCCTCACTCCTCCTGTGAACACTATGAACGCAACCGAGACACCCGTCACATCGACTGGCACAGTTGTCGGGTACATCACCACCGCGGCCAGGCGTCGCGTGCGATCCCCGCCCACCGACGGGTGAGGTCGCAGACATCATTTGGAGGAAACATGGCAACGTCGCCACAGCAAGAAGGCGGGTCCGCGTACACGGGCAGCGCCACCGCAACGGCAACCGATCAGGGCGCCCGGCAGCGCAAGAAGGATCGCACTCACTGGCTCTACATCATGGTCATCGTGGCCGTGTTCGCCGGTGCCGCCATCGGGCTCATCGCCCCGGAGGCGGGAATCGCACTCGAACCCCTGGGCAAGGCATTCGTCGCACTCATCAAGATGATCATCGCCCCGGTCATCTTCTGCACCATCGTCCTCGGCGTCGGCTCCGTGGCGAAGGCAGCCACCGTCGGCAAGGTCGGCGGGCTCGCGCTCATCTACTTCCTCATCATGGCGACGTTCGCCCTGGTCATCGGCCTCGTCGTCGGCAACTTCATCCACCCCGGCGACGGACTCCACCTCCAGCCCTATGAAGAGGCCGCCGGTGGCGAAGAAGGCGGAATGGTCGCCTTCCTCATGAGCCTCATCCCCGGTGACATCCCGGTTCTGCCGACCCTCGTGCTCGCTCTCCTCGTCGGATTCGCCCTGCAGTCGATGGGCAAGGCCGGCGAGCCGGTTCTCACCGGAATCAAGCACATCCAGGCCGTCGTCTTCAAGCTCATGATGATGATCATGTGGGCCGCTCCCATCGGCGCCTTCGGTGCGATCGCTGCGGTCGTCGGCAAGACCGGCTGGGCCGCGATCGGAGCGATGGCGACCCTCATGGGCGCCTTCTACCTCACCTGCGCGCTGTTCATCGTCATCGTCCTCGGCGGTCTGCTCAAGATCGTCACCGGTCTGAACATCTTCCTGCTGCTGAAGTACCTGGCCCGTGAGTTCCTGCTCATCTTCTCCACCTCGTCGTCCGAGTCGGCCCTGCCGCGCCTGATCGCGAAGATGGAGCACGCCGGTGTCTCGAAGCCGGTCGTCGGCATCACCGTGCCCACCGGCTACTCGTTCAACCTCGACGGCACCGCCATCTACCTGACTATGGCCTCGCTGTTCGTGTCCTCGGCCATGGGCATGCCGATGTCGATCCCCGAGCAGATCTCGCTGCTGGTGTTCATGATCATCGCTTCGAAGGGCGCTGCCGGAGTCACCGGTGCGGGCCTGGCCACCCTGGCCGCCGGCCTGCAGTCGCACCGTCCCGAGCTGCTCGACGGCATGGGCGTCATCGTCGGCATCGACAAGTTCATGTCCGAGTGCCGTGCGCTGACCAACTTCACCGGCAATGCCGTAGCCACCCTGCTCATCGGCAAGTGGACGAACGAGATCGACCTCGACGTCGCCCGCGCCACCCTGTCGGGTGACAACCCCTTCGATGAGCTCTCGCTCGAACCCGACGTTCACGGAACGCCGACGAATGCCCCCGAGGCGGACGCGGCCCTGCCCGAACCCCAGACCACCGTGGCCGCCGATAGCCAGGCGAAGGCCGGCGTCGTGAGCTGACCTTCCGAGCCATCCCAAGTCACACCACCACGGGTGCCGTCGTCCTCCTCGTGAGGATGCCGGCACCCGTGTGGTTTCGTCTCCCCTCGCCGAGGCGGGTGATCCCGAAAGCGCAATCCGACAGCTGACTGCCGGTGGCGATCATTGCCGAGACACCTCGTCGGGAATTCTTGGCCCTATCCTCCGGGCGCTTCTTCGAGTATCTCGAACTCGTCCAGACTGTCGGGATCGACAACGACGATCGCCATATCCTCAACGACTTCACGAAGAGTCTTCTGCTCGTGGACTTCTCCCGTCGCCGCACCTGTCGGACCGAAGACCGCGATGGCGCGTGAATCTGCTCCTGGAGAGAATCGCGGGTGGTACCAAATGCCGTCGAATCCGGACTCGTGCAGACTATGAGCCCACTGCCGAGGAATCTGGTATTTCTCCATTGAGCACAGCTCGGACGTGACCCCAAATGGGAAGGCGCCGTTGCTCGATACATGCGCTGCCTTCACCGGCTCTGCGAGAGTCAGGCTCGATACGACTCTGCCTTCGAGGAACGTCGTGGTGACGACCCCAGACCGAGTTATATCGGGACCGATGCTTTCACGGGCGGCCACGTCGTCGCTGCTAGCCAAATAGCAAGTTCCGAACGGTTCGGAGAGGTTGAACCGACCCTTTCCATCCGACGAGAAGAACCACGGTTCGTGCTCGTGACGGTGCCCCCTTCTCCAGCGCGTACCCGCATCGACAGGCCGCGTGGGGAACGTGCTCAGATCACGATCGGGATGCGGAAGACTCTGTGCAACAGTTTCTCTGTTCATGATTCGGCGTCGACTCACGCAGACCAACGAGACACGTTGCGCTTGGCGAGATTCTCCGCCAGGGCTTTCTCTCCAGCATCAAGCAGCTCAAGCGGAGTTCGGTCCCCGGCTTCGACCAGTGGAGTGCGAAGCCACTGTGCGATAGTGAACGGATCCGCTGAAGCATGCAGAATGCCGACGAGGTGCAGTACGTCTTCACGAACCCGCTTGCCATCGAACTGAAACGCGGGAAACAATGTGCGACCTTGAACAGTCAGCACAAAAAGGCGTCCTTCCCTGACCCTCTTACTCACACCTTGGCGAGTGATCTTCCACATCGTCATCAAAGCCTTCGTGGAGTACACAGGGCCGATGATTCTGCCTAGCTGGCCTCCCGCGCTCCGCGGAACCATGGCGACCATTTTGGAGCCGAGTGCTTCGGCATCTTTGACGTTCTCTAGGTCAGCCGCCGGAACTTCGGCGAGCTCGCGCCGGACGGCTTCAAGAATCGCGCGCTCATTCGCATCGCGCCGTTGCTGCTCAGCAGTCGGTGAATTCACGATCGGACCTCCACCTGAAGTGATGTCAACTGTGTCAACTATTCTGACTCCACGCGGTCATGCTGTCAACCATGTCAACTTTCACCGCCATGAGGCGAACATCGTCATATTCGAGAGAGCGGGAGAAGGCCAAAGGAAGCGTGCCTCTGCACGCTACTGATTCGCCGCGTGTTCCCGCGCCTGATTGATGACCGTGGAAGCGATGTCGTTCGGGTGTGATTCGGGGAGCCAGTGAGACGCGCCCTCGAGAGGGACAAAACGATAAGGCCCTTCGACGTAGCGAGCGCTGAGCTCTGCAGTCTTTCGGGAGAAGGCGATGTCCTCGCTGCCCCATACAAGACTCGTGGGCACCGTGATTGGAGTGCTCGGCGTCCGATCGCGGCCATCCATCGCCTGGTAGTACTTGAGCACGGACAGAAAAGCCCCTGGCTCACTGAATCGCGCAACATAGGAGGCCGCGAGATCACCGGGGACGGCACCGCCGTAGAGGTCGATCAGCTTCTTCCCGTCATTGCGCAGCAATGTTCGGGCCACTCCCTCCGGGTGGTCTTGGATCGACCGCATATAGCCCATGCGTTCGTACTGTTCGTCGTCCGTCTTCAGCTGTTTGCCCAGTGCTCTGGGATGTGGAGTCGACACGATGGTGCAGGTGTGCAGGCGCTGCGGGTGGTTCGCGGCAAAGGGCCAAGCGACCAGCCCGCCCCAATCATGACCGACGAGGTGGAATCGTTCGAGCCCCGCCGCGCGGGAGACGTCGTCAAGGTCGGCGACCAGGCGCGCAATTGCGTACTCCCCCACCGATTCGGGGCGCACTCCTGGCGAATATCCTCGTTGGTCATAGGCGAACACCCCCATCCCCTGTGCGAGGAGCAGGCCAGCAGTCCTCTCCCAGCAGGAAGCGTATTCCGGCCACCCGTGCAGAAGGATCGCCTCACCGAGGTCGGGTTCCGGGTGCGCCGGCGTCGCCCGGAAAGCGGCGAACTCCCCTTGGTCAGTGGACACCGTCAGCGCCCCGGCGTCGGCGGTCGCCGGCAGCTCTGCCAAGCGCGCGGCCACCGAGGCGTTGTCGAACGGGGCACCGCTAAAGGGCTGGGAAGTCGTTGATGCTCTCATGGGTCAGCCTCCTCGTTGATTGAGATCCATTGATTTTCGGTCCCGGTCATTGGACACAGGTCAATGCTGAGCCCCCGGCGGCCCGGAGACTGCTATTTGCGACGTGAACCGTCGGTGGGGATGCCCAGCGCGTTGATCCACAGTTTCGTCGCAGTCTCCACGATCAGTTCGTCACTGCCCCAACCCGGTTCCTCGACCGCATATTTGAAGTACGCCATCCGACCGACCATGGCCGAAAGCGCCCGAGCGGACATGAGGGGGTCGAGGCTCGGGTCCACATAGCCTTCGTCCTGGAGCTTTTGGATCCACCGACAATTGCGTTCAGCGAAGGCCCTCGCCCGGTCGAGACGCAGTCGACGGAAGTTCGCGTCGATCGCGGCAACTTGTTCGAGCAGCAACATCAGCTTCGCATTGCGCTTATACGACTCGACGTAGGCACGATGTCCAGCTTGGAGCTGCTCGACGACGGTGCGCTCTTCGTCGCTGCTGTGCGGCGGGCCCGGGTGGAGCATGTCCTCCTGAGCCTCATTGAGCACAGCGGCGAAAGCCTGCTCCTTGCTGTCGAAGTAGGTGTAGAACGTGCCCGTGGAGCACTTGGCCTCTTTGGTGATGTCGGTCAGCCGAGAATCGATGAAACCATCACGTTCGAACACGACTCGAGCGGCGGCGACCAGGGCCGCTCGGGTGCGGATTCCTCGGGTGGTCGTCGGCATATCACGCAGAAGTGCGCCATCCACGAGCGTGGGCAGATCCTCAGCTGAATCTTCGGTCATCGACATGACAGCCAATCCTACAATCCATCTCTTCGGTGCGAGCGAGGTGAGGGCCTCATGATGCCAGCCCGCTCTCCCGCGCAACGGCCCATCCCTGATCGATGAGTTCCTGGATGTCACGCGCTGTGGGCACGCCATGGGCTGCAGCATTCTCAGGGTTCTCCGACACCCGACGACGGATGCCCTCGGCGATGATCGCGATCTTCCACAGCCCCAGTGTGTGCCAGAAACCGAGTGTTCGCCCGCTGCGGCCCGATGCCGCCAGGTATTCGGCAGCGATCTCGGCCCGGGTCGGGAATCCGTCCACCGCCGTGGGGGCTAGGGGTTCATCGGGCGTCTCGCCGGCCTGCGTCCAATACGCCAAGGAGCTGCCCACATCGGCCAGCGGGTCACCCAGTGTCGCCAGTTCCCAATCGAGCACTGCTCGGATGTCACCGGTGGCGCTGTCGATGATGACGTTACGGATGTGGAAGTCACCATGGACCAGAGTGATCTCGCCAGGCTCGGGCAGGTGCTCGGTCAGCACCGTCGTGAGAGCGTCGAGATCGGGGCGGTCTTGGGTCCGGCTCTCCTCGAGTTGGCGGCTCCACCTCTTCAGCTGCCTCGGCGCATAGGGCTTCCGAGACGCCAGGTCGCCCAAGCCGACAGCGTCGATGTCGACGGCGTGGATCTTCGCCAGGGTCCGAGCGAGTTCGAGGCCGAGACGTCTGCGCGCCTCGGGGCCGAGATTTCGGGCGGCCTTCTCGTCGTCGATGACGGTTCCCTCGACGTGTTCCATGATGACCACGGGGACATCGGCGACTGCGGAATCCTCACAGACACCGAGGGTGGCTGGAACCGGCACTCCGGTTGCTTGGAGTGCGGAGATGATCCGATGCTCCCGGGCCACGTCATGGGCCGACGCGAGGAGGTGCCCCAGCGGGGGACGACGGGCGATCCACGACCGCCCCGCCTCGTCGTCGATGCGGTAGGTGAGGTTCGACTGCCCCTGCCCCACACGGGCTCCGCGGAGCGAACCGGTCACCGGCTCGCCAGCGTCCCGTATCCATCTCGCCAGGCTCGGCAGGTCGAGTTCGACGCTCATCGGGACTCCCGTGCGTTCTTCCTCCGTCGCAGTTCACGCCGCGCGATCGACCGTTTGTGCACCTCGTCGGGACCATCGGCCAATCGCAGTGTGCGCTGATGGGCGTAGAAGCTGGCCAACGGAAAATCGTCGGTGACTCCGCCGCCGCCGTGGACCTGGATCGCCCGGTCGATGATCGTCAGCGCCATGTTCGGGGCCTTGACCTTGATGGCCGCGATCTCCGTGGCCGCTTCCTTGTTGCCGACGGTGTCCATCATCCACGCAGCCTTGAGCACGAGGAGGCGGGTGGCTTCGATCTCGACGCGTGCCTCGGCGATCCAATCCTGGATGTTCGCCCGATCTGCCAGCGGCTGACCGAAGGTGACTCGTTCCTGGGCACGATCGATGAGCAGGTCGAGGGCCCGTTCGGCCATCCCGATCGAGCGCATGCAGTGGTGGATGCGGCCCGGTCCCAGCCGTGCCTGGCTGATGGCGAAGCCATCGCCCTCACCGGACAGCAGCGCGGTCTTCGGCACTCGCACATCGTCGAAGATGATCTCTGCGTGGCCTTCCCGGTCGAGGTAGCCGAACACCGGCAGTCCCCGGACCACGGTGATGCCGGGAGTGTCTTTGGGGACGACGAGCATCGACTGCTGTCGGTGGGCCTCGGCGTTCGGGTCGGTCTTGCCCATGACGATGAAGACCTGACAGTTGGCGTGCAGAGCGTTCGAGGCGAACCATTTCCGCCCGTTGAGCACATAGTCGTCTCCGTCCGAGGCGATGCTCATCTCGATGTTCGTCGCATCGGAGCTCGCCACCGCCGGTTCGGTCATGCAGAACGCCGAGGCGATCTCACCGTCGAGCAGCGGTTTGAGCCACTTCTCCTTGTGCTCGTCGGTCCCGAAGAGCGCAAGGACCTCTATATTCCCGGTATCGGGTGCGTTGCAGTTGATGGCCTCGGGGGCGATCTCCGCACTGCGTCCTGTGATTTCGGCAAGATGGGCGTACTGAAGGTTCGTCAGTCCTGCTCCCCATTCGTCGTACGGCAGGAACAGATTCCACAGTCCTTGGGATCGAGCCTCACGCTTGAGGTCTTCAATGACGGGCGGGTGGAAGTTCGGGTCCCCAGCCTCGGCCCGTTGCCGGTGGTAGACCGGTTCCGCGGGGTAAACGAAGTCGTCCATGAAGGCGTTGAGTCTGGATTGGTAGTCGCGGGTCGTCTCATCTGGTGCGAAGTCCATAGTTCCTGCTTTCTCGGTGAGGGGGTGTATGCGGTGTCAGGTCTGTTGATCATGGGCACCGGCGCCGCCGGTCTCTCCTCTGACTTCGAGGACGACCTTGCCGCGCACGGATCGGGAGTCGATGAGCTCGAGGGCCTCCTGCGCCCTTTCCAACGGGAGCACGCTGTGAATGACGGGATCGAGTGCCCCTGAACTCAGATGCGGCCACAGCGTGTCCCACTGGGTGGCGACCATCTCCGGTCGTCCGGCCAGTGCCGCGCCCCACCCCACTCCGGCCACGGAGATGTTGTTCAACAGCAGACGGTTGACCTTGACTTCGGGGATGGATCCTGCGGTGAATCCGAGGACCAGAAGAGTGCCGAAGGTCTTCAGTGTGCGCAGGGAATCGGTGAACCGATCACCGCCGACCGAGTCGGCGACGAGGTCGACACCGCCAGGGAGCAGGTCCTTGACCGTGTCTTTGAACCGTTCGGCCAAGACCACATGAGAAGCGCCGAGGCTGCGCACCGTATCCGCCTTCTCCTCGGTCGAGACCACGCCCACGACTTCTCCGCCGTAGGCGCGGGCGACCTGGACGAGGGCGCTGCCGAGTCCGCCTGCGGCGCCGTGGACGAGGACCGTCTGACCCGGTTCGAGTCTCCCGCGCACGCGCAGCGCGAAGTCCGCGGTCAGGAGGTTCATCGGCATTCCTGCTCCTGCGGTCAGCGATACGGACTCCGGAAGCGGGAGGACGCTGGCGGCCGGGACGACGATGGACTCCGCGTAGGCCCCCGTGTTCGCCACCCCGACGACGCGGTCGCCGACGCTGAGACCGGTGACGCCTTCGCCCAGCTCACGCACGAAGCCGGAGACTTCCGAGCCCACGGTGTAGGGCAGCTCCGGTCGCATCTGGTATTGACCGCGGGATTGCAGAAGCTCGGGGAAGGTCACGCCGGCATAGGCGACGTCGATGAGGACCTCGCCGGGTCCCGGCGAGGGCGTCTCGATGTCGCGCAGTTCGAGGGAGCCGGGGCCGTTGGTGGCACTCAGCTGCATTGCTCTCATGATGGTCGGGTGTCCTTTCGTCGGGGTTCGCGAACGTTTGTGACGAGTTCGCGCACGTATGGAATGTGCTCGCCCATCAACGTGATGGGCTCCGTGCGGATGAGCGGGAGCGTGTCTGAGCGGCGGGGCGCTCAGAGGCGGGAGGAGGCGACGACACCGCCGTCGACGGCGATCGTCTCTCCTACGACGTAGTCGCCGGCCCGGGAAGCGAGGTAGGCCGCGACTCCGGCCATGTCCTCACTGGTGCCGATTCGTCCTGCCGGGATCTTCGTCTTCACCTCGTTGCCGTGGTCGCGGGCGTCCTTGTTCATCTTCGTCCCGAAGGCTCCGGGGGCGATGCCGCTGACGATCACTCCGTCTGGAGCCAGGCGGGTGGCCAGGCGTTTGGTCAGGTGGATCACCCCGGCCTTGGACGCGTGATAGCTGTAGGTCTCCAGCGGATTGGGTCGGATGCCGTCGATCGAGGCGACGTTGATGACCTTGGCGAGGTGGTCGCCCGCGGCCGCGGCGGCCCGCAGGTCCGGCGCGAGTGCCTGCGTGAGGAAGAACATCGCCTTGAGGTTGAGGTCCATGACCTTGTCCCACCCGTCCTCCGGGAACTCGTCGAACGGCGCTCCCCAGGCGGCACCGGCGTTGTTGACGAGAATGTCCAGATTCGTCTCGTGCTCCCGGAGTCGAGCCACCACCGAGGCGAGCCCCTCCTTCGTCGAGATGTCACCGGGCAGGGACACACAGGTTCCCTGTTCGGACAGCTCGGCCGCGGTCGCGTCACAGGCCTCGGCCTTACGGGCGGTGATATAGACGCGCACGCCCGACTGCATGAACCCCTCGGCGATCATCCTGCCGATCCCGCGCGAGCCGCCGGTGATCAGCGCGCTGCGCCCCTTCAGTGCAAACAGTGTCGACATGTCCATGGAAACTCCCTTGTTCAGATGTCTGCGTCGTGTTCGGTGAAGTAGCCGATCGATTCGGCGACGCAGATCGGCTTCTCGATCCCCTCGGCTTCGAAGATCTGAGTGGTGGTCACCTGTGCGGACCCGGTGCCGCGTGCATCGACAGCTGAGACCGTCGCCCGCATGCGCACCTTTGAACCCACTGGTCGAGGCTGCGGGAATCGCACCTTGCCGTAGCCGTAGTTGAGACTGTGCGCGAATCCGTCGAACGCCATGAGCTCCTCCATGAACCCCGGCCCCAGCGACAGGGTGAACAGTCCATGACCGATCGTGCCGCCGAAGGGACCAGCGGCAGCACGTTCCTCATCGACGTGGATCCACTGGTGGTCGTTCGTCAGGTCGGCGAATGAGTTGATGTCGTCCTGGATCAGCGTGTGCCAGCTGGTCGGACCGAGTTCCTCACCGACGAGCGATTCAAGGTCGGCGATGGTCGTGGGCCTGATGGGAGTCGTCATTGTCTGCCTTTCGGTGGGTGCGACGGGTCACGCGCGGTCCGTGAAACCCGAATCATCATCGTATTTGAAATTGAGTTCAGATTCACTATTCTGAGACTAGCCGTGTGTGCTGGGTCACTTCAAGGCGGAACAGAAACAAGCCTCACGGCAGGGACGTCTACGCAAAGGAGCGGCACCCATGGCAGAAGTCCAGACCGTCACCGGCACCATCGACAGCAGCGAACTCGGCCGAACCCTTGTCCACGAGCACATCTTCGTCCTCAGCGAGGAGATGCGGCAGAACTATGACACGGCCTGGGACGACGAGGAGAAGATCGCCGATGCCGTCGCCAAGCTCAATGACCTCAAAGCCGCGGGGATCGATACGATCTTCGACCCGACGGTCGTGGGTCTCGGTCGCTACATCCCCCGGGTCCAGAGAGTGGCCGAGCAGACCGAGCTCAACATCGTCGCAGCCACCGGCCTCTACACATTCACCGACCTCCCCCACCAGTTCGAGCATCGCGGCCCGGGTCTCCTCGTCGACGAACCGGAACCGCTCGTGAAACTGTTCGTCCGCGACCTCGAGGAGGGCATCGCCGACACCGGGGTCAAGGCCGCCTTCCTCAAATGCGCCATCGAATCCCCCGGGCTCACCGAGGGCGTCGAGCGCACGATGCGGGCGGTCGGTCAGGCGAGCGCTCAGACCGGCGCCCCCATCACCGTCCACACCAATCCACGCACAGGCTCCGGCCTGGTCACGCAGCGAGTGCTCAAGGAAGAGGGCGCGGATCTGGGGAAGGTCATCATCGGCCACTCGGGCGACTCGACAGACCTCGACTACCTGTCCCAGATCGCCGAGAACGGATCGTTCCTGGGCATGGACCGGTTTGGCATCGACGCCTATCTGCCGACCGAACCGCGCGTAGACACCATCGTCGAACTCGTCCGTCGCGGCTATGCCGACCGCATCACCTTAGCCCACGATGCAGCGTGCTACATCGACTACTTCACTCAGGAAGAGAAGGCGCAGATCCAACCAAACTGGCACTTCCGCCACATCAGCGACGACGTCATTCCGATGCTGCTGGACAAGGGCGTGTCCGAGGGCGATATCGACACGATGCTGGTGAAGAACCCGCGCCGTTACTTCGAGTAATACCCATCGACCATATGCACTGAGGGACCATTTTCGACGATGAAGGGAATCCCATGTCAGTCGACGCACAAACCATCAATCCGCAGGTGAAACCGGACAAACACGCTGGATTGAGAACTGCCGGCCTCGTCGGCTCCTCGATCGAATGGTACGACTTCTTCCTCTACGGCACAGCGGCCGCACTGGTCTTCCCCCAGGTATTCTTCCCTGATACGAGCGGAGTCACCGGCACGCTCCTGGCGTTCTCGACCTTCGCCACCGGTTTCATCGCGCGGCCGGTCGGCGGGCTCGTCGCCGGCAACTTCGGAGACAAGATCGGCCGCAAACCCATGGTGGTCATCGCCCTGCTGGGCATGGCTGTCTTCACCTTCCTCATCGGCTGCCTGCCCTCGGCCGGGAGCATCGGCCTCATGGCCCCGGTCCTGCTCGTCACGTGCCGATTCATCCAGGGCATCGCCTGCGGCGCCCAGTGGGGCGGGCTGGCGTTGCTGCTCAGCGAGTCCGCCGGGCCCAAGCACCGAGCATTCTCGGGCTCGTTCATGCAGGTCGGCGTTCCCACAGGAGCCCTGCTCGGCAATCTGGCCTTCGTCATCGTCTCGTCCGCGGTCGATGAGGCGGCCTTCGTATCGTGGGGCTGGCGGATCCCGTTCTGGGCCACGGCGCTGCTGGTGCCGATCGTCATGTACATCCAGCTCAGAGTCGAGGACTCCCCCGAGTTCAGACAGCTCGAGAACGAGGTGTCTGCGGCCAAGCCGAAGGTCGTGCAGGCACCGCTGTGGCAGGCCATCAGATCGCACTGGAAGACGATACTGCTGGCCGCGGGCACACTGTCGGGAAACGAACTGCGTCTTCTACATCACGATCGCCGGAGCCCTGTCCTACGGCACGAGCTACCTGGGTATGGACTACGGGCAGATGCTCATCGCCGCCATGCTTTCCTGCGTGTTCGGCATCGCCACCATTCTGATCGGCGGCAGGCTCGCCGACCTGATCGGTCGCCGTCCGGTCATCATCATCGGTGGCGTCGGCCTGCTGGCGTGGGCGTTCCCCTATTTCGCCCTGATCAATACGACGGACATCGTCCTCTTCGCGGTCTCGATCAGCGTGGCCAGCGTGTTCCAGTCACTCATCTACGCCCCGATCGCCGCGTACTTCGGCGAATTGTTCGCCCCGCAGATCCGCTTCTCCGCGGTCTCTCTGGCATATCAGCTCAGCGCGATCGTCGTGTCGGGCTCGACGCCCATCGTCATGACGTGGCTGATCGCGAAGATGGACGGATCAACGCTGGGGATCACGCTGTTCGTGTGTGCGATGGCCCTGATCACCGTCGTGTCAACGCTGGCACTGAAGGAGACGAACCCGAAGTCCGTCAGGCAGTCTCCGACGGCAGTACCAGGTGAGCATCTTCGCGCGGAGGCCGTCGAGGTCCATCCTGCATAGTCGGCCCAGCCCGCGTAGTCAGCTCAGCTCGCAGCGCCGCTGCCACGCAGCTTTGCCTGGTAGCGGCGCATCCCGCGGATCCACCGATCGTAGTCCGAGCCCTTCATTCGGTGCATATCGAGGACCTCAGGATGGGGCAGAATGAGGAAGGTCTCGGCTTCGACGGCGGCCATGACAGCCTTGGCGACGTCCGCCGGCTCGAGAACGGTGCCGGCCTCGGATACGGCACGTTGGGCGGCGAGTTCCTCTGCGGTCAAGGAACTGGGGTCTTCTCCCCATAGGATCTTGGTGTTCACTCCCATCGGGGCGAGCACGGATACGCCCACTCCCTCGTCGCCGTAGGTCACCGACAGCCATTCGGCGAAGGCGAGCGCGGCGTGCTTGGTCACCGAGTAGCCGGCCTGGCCGATCTGTGTGAGCAGCCCCGCCGCCGAGGCGGTGGCCACGAAATATCCTTCCCCGCGGGTCTGCCACCGGGGTACGAGCCGTTCGGCGGCGCGGATGTGCGCCCGCAGGTTGACGTCGAGGATGCGGTCCCAGTCGTGTTCGCCGCCGATTCCTGGGGCTCCGGCAATCCCGGCATTGGCGAAGTAGAGATCGATGTCGCCGAGTTCCCGGCTCGCAGCGGCCAGCAGATCGTCGACCCCGGCCGCCGTGGAGGCGTCCCCGATCCAGTGCGGCTGACCCAGTTGCGCCGCAGTGTCCGTGACCGCCTCGGCGAGGTCGGCAAGCAGCACCCGGGCTCCACGCTCATGCAGTGCCCTGGCCAGTGCCGCCCCGATTCCTGATGCGGCCCCGGTGACGACGGCAGTGCGTCCCTCGATCTCCATAGTCCTCTTCCTCTCCGGCGCACCCGTTGTGTCCGAAACGCGGCCGACCTATAGTTGAACCTGTACTCAGTTTCAAGTATTTCAGCATCCACATATTGCTGTCGAGCCCCGCGCGGGCCCGTCCACGTCGTGATCCAAAGGAGTTTCATGACCACGAAGTCGCGCACATCGATCATTGACCTGCTCACCCCGTGGGCGGAGAAGGACCCGGAGTCCGTCGCTGCGGCCACGCCGCCGGGACCGGATCGGGTGACGCTGTCGAAGGTGCGCCTCCTCGGCGAGATCGGTGCCGCGCGTGACCGGTACCTGACTGCGGATATCCGCCCGGGCGATCGGATCGTGCTCATCGCGCCCACCTGCCCGGAGTTCCTCATCGAGTTCTTCGGTGCGCACGCTGCTGGGCTGGTGGTCGTCGCGGTCAATCCGCTCTCGACGGTTCGGGAGCTCGATTACATCCTCACTGATTCCGAGGCCCGCGTGCTCGTGGCTCATCCGGTTTCAGCCGAGGCAGGGAAGACTGCCGCTGCACAGCATGATGTCGACTTCCGCACCCTGGCCATCGTCGGCAATGAGGGCCCGCGCGCCGAGGTGGGTGCCGAGTCCGATGTCACCGTCGACCGTGCCGATTTCGCCTGGGACGATATCGCCGCACTCCTCTACACCTCGGGCACGACGGGCAAGCCGAAGGGGACGATGCTGACCTTGGGCAATTTCATTTCGGCGACCGACATCGTCCGGGAGATGATCGAGGCCAACCCGTCGGACCGATCCGCGACCGGCCTGCCGCTCTTCCATGTGTTCGGCCTGGCGGCCGTGACGCTGCCGGCGATGAGTGCCGGTGCTCCGGTGACGCTCTTCCCTCGTTGGGATCCGCAGGCGTTCATCGGTTCACTTGCCGAGGATGAGACGACCATCGTCTCCGGCGTACCGACGATGTGGATGTCGGTGCTGGCGAAGGCCCCCGAGGGCGACGCACCGGACCTGCGCATCATCAGCTCGGGAGGCGCCTCGATCGCCGCCGAGGTGGTCCGGCGGGTCGAAGATCGCTTCACGGCACCGCTGGCGGAGGGCTACGGGCTCACGGAGACGTCCGGGCTGGGTACGTTCAATCCGCTGCATGGTACAAGGAAGCCCACGAGCGTCGGTCCGGCGGTGCCCGGGTTCGAGGTCAAGACCGTCGACCCCACCAGCGGCGATGAGCTGCCTGCCGATGAGGTGGGTGAGGTGCTGCTGCGTGGGCCCGCGGTCATGGCCGGCTATTGGAAGAAACCCGAGGCCACCGCCGAGGTCCTCGATGCCGAGGGCTGGTTCCGCACGGGCGACCTCGGCCGGGTGGATGAGGACGGGTATCTCTTCATCGTCGACCGCATCAAGGACCTCATCATCCACGGCGGATACAACGTCTACCCGCGCGAGGTCGAGGAGGTCGTCTATGAGATCCCCGAGGTCGATCAGGTCAGCGTCGTGGGCACTCCGGATGAGAAGTATGGTCAGCAGGTCACCGCTGTCATCGCCCGCACTCCAGGTTCCGACCTCGGCGCCGATGAGGTCGAGCGGTTCTGTCGGGAGAATCTCGCCGCCTATAAGATCCCGCGGATCATCGAGTTCCTCGACGAACTTCCCAAAGGACCCAGCGGCAAGATCCTCAAACGCGAGATCGTGCGCATGTTCACCCCGAGCACCGAGGCACGCTGAGACAGGCGGGCATCATCGTCGGCATCGACAAGTTCATGTCCGAGTGCCGTGCGCTGACGAACTTCACCGGCAACGCCGTGGCCACCCTGCTCATCGGCAAGTGGACGAACGAGATCGATTTCGGAGACTCCAATGGCCGGCCTGACCGTCGATCAGCTGGCCGGGCCGTTCGGGAAATCCGCTATTGCACTCGCGGGACTGGTGAATACGAATGCCGTATACGGGCACGCCCCGGACGTTGTGGAGCGGGTGAGGCGGTTGCGGGCGGAACGGTTCGCATTCGAACGCCGGCAAGGCCGATGGACGAAGCACAGCAACTTCCCCTATAGCCCGATATGCCGCCATCAGAGCAGCGCGGCTTCTCACCCCTTGCGCATCACGAACACCGTCACGGAGCTCCCAGCCAGGTCGATCCGCAGCTTTCCGTCGTCGCCCATCCCGCCGTTCGGAGTAGCCGACGAGCTGGTGGCACCCGCCCCAGCCGACGCGCTCGCCGATGCCCCCGCCGCCCCATCCCCACTGAACGGCACATCAGCCGGCAACGGATTCGCCGGCACCACCTGAGTCGCACTCTTCACATCGTTCGACGCCCCGTACACCTGCGACGCCGACGACACATTGAACCCCGACGGCATCGCCAGCGTCACCGGATTCCCACCCACCTTGGCCGCATCGTTCGCATTGATCACCGTCGTGACCAAGGTGCGCCCGTCGCTCTTCACCACGGTGTAGGCGCTCATATTCCCACCACCAGACACCGAAGTCTTGGTGAAATGCCCACCGACACTCGGCACCAACAGCCGCAGCCCCAACATATTCGGACGAACTTGAAACGCATTCGACCGGTCCCCGAGTTCGGCCGGATCACAGATGAGCGACATCGGCGCTCCCCCATTGCACGCCCCGAGCATCGAATGCATGGCCATCCGCTCGACGCCGAGCGTGGCCGCATACAGCGTGTAATCAGCCGCCCACAGCGCCGAGGCGTTCGTCAGCGACGTGTCATTCGTCCCCGGGCAGCTCGTCGGCCCGGTCTCCTCGAGCCACAGCGGCACACCAGCCGCATCGGCCTTTGACTTCCCGATGCCGAGGTTCTTCTTCGCCGCCTCTTTCGCCAGCGGGACGATGAGGTTCGGCGCCTGCGGACCGCGACCCGGCACCTTCGACGAATCACAGTCGTAGAGCTGATACCAATGCTGCGCGAGCGCGGTCTTGTTCTTGACATCAGAGTCCAAGAAGGCCGTCATCCACGCCCCGTCGTAGACATCGGGACCGATGATCGGCGCCTCGGGCCGTTTCGCATGGATCGCCTTGGCATACGCCTCGAGCTGAGCCACGTACTTGTCTTCGTTCCAGCCATCCTCCCGGACGGCACCGTCGGGAACATCGTCGACTGTATAGCCATTGGGCTCGTTCCCGATCCCCAGCCCGATGAGCGAATCGCCGAGGATGTCGACCGCGTGCGCGGCCATGTCGGCTCCCCGCTCCGGATCGTAAGTGCCGAGGGGCACGCCGAGGGTGACCGTCGACCCGGTGGCGTCGACGAGCTTCTTCAGCCTCTTGAGGTCATCAGGAGTGATCGTGGTCTTCTCGCCGTGCTTCGGCGCCTCCCCCGTCGACGTCCAGAACGTCCTCCGGTCGAGGGCATTGCCGGCGAACCGCAGTGCCGGAGACCCGAGCGCTTTCAGCTGCTCGTCGAGGTTGGACTTCGCCGGGTCGAGCCGGGGGTCAGCAAGGTCGGTGGCTTCGAAGGAGACTCCGATGTTGTCGGACCTGAAGCTCGGTCCCGTCTGCTCAGCGGTCGTGGTGATCGATGCGGCATCACCGGAGGCGCTGTCAACATTCGCCTGCTCGAATTCGGTCGGCGTGGGGCTCGGATCCGGGGTCTGTTCTGCGGACGGCGTGGAGTCGTCCGAATCGAACCACGAACATCCCGACAGCACGAGGGCGAGCGCCACCACGCTGCCCTGGATACTCCTACTGAGGTTCACTCCGACAACTCTGCCCTGTCCCCGCAGAATCGACAACTTCCACAGTGCCTTTCAAGAGGCCTCCCGTCCGAATCCCCACCCGCCGAGGCGCCCGCCCCACGCCCATGGCATCGTAGTGCTGGAGATCACGCCACCTGAGCCCACCCGAGGAGAGGAATCGCCATGCCCGATAGCATCGCCAGGCCCTCCTTCACCCCCGTTCGCGGGGCGCTCGGCCTTTCGGTGGCGATGGGCATGGGCCGGTTCTTCTATACCCCGGCCCTGCCGCTCATGGTCGCAGCCCTCCACTGGAGTTCGGCTCCCGGCGCATGGATCGCGACGCTGAACTACGTCGGCTACTTCATCGGCACCCTCGTCATCGCCCAAGGTTGGGTCGAACCCAACCGCTTCGTCTACCGCCTCAGCCTCATCGTCTCCACCGTGGGTCTGGCCGCGGTCGCCCTGACCTCGAACCTCATCTGGCAGGGCGGCATCCGCACTATCGCCGGCATCGCCTCGGGGCTGATCTTCGTGTGCGTGACCCAACGGATCCCCGCGAACTCCCGCCGGCCCCGCGACGGCGGCATCTCCTACGGCGGGGTCGGCTTCGGCATCCTCGTCTCCGGAGCCATCGTGCTCGCCGCCGGCAGCGTCGCCGACTGGCGCCAACTGTGGCTCATCTGCGCGGCCGTATCCGCGATCTTCTCCAGCATCGCCTGGACCTGGCCGATCCCCGCCCGGATCCCACAGAACACCACCCCCACCGAGGCGACCGACCCGACCACACCCGACGACCCGACCGAAACCGCCACCGACGATCCCGCCGAGGCGGCCACCCCCTTCGACGCCAACCGCCGCCGAGCCATGGCGATCCTCTCCACCGGCTATTTCTTCCAGGGCGGCGGCTACATCATCATCGGCACCTACCTCGTCGTCCTGGCCGGCCCCGTCTTCGGCGCCACCGCGGCTGCCTCGACGTGGCTCATCGCCGGGATCGCAACAGCGGCGTCTCCCCTGACCTGGTCAGCAGTCGCCGCCCGCATCGGCACGGTCAAGGCACTGACCGTCTGCTATTGCCTCCAGGTCTTCGGTGCCCTGCTCGCAGTCTTCGGATCCTCACCGATCGTCCTCATCATCGCCGCTGCCCTCTTCGGCTTCACCTTCATCGGCGTGGTCATGATGACGATCGGCGTCGGCACGCAGCTGGGCGTCGCGAACGCCTCGGCGAAGCTGACGTCCTGGTACAGCATCGGTCAGATCGTCGGCCCGGCCGTCGTCGCCGCGGCCCTGAGCGAACACATCGCCGCCGCCTTCATCGCCTCGGCGATCGCTTTGGCAATCGCCATGGCGCTGACCTTGGTCGGCGTCCTCACCGGCAACGTCGACCGCTGACGCCGGGCGATCGGGTCGGCTCTCGCACACCGCCGTGGTCCTGCCGATGATCCTTGTGTCAGAGGGGGAGGTATCGCTCGCGGTGTTTACACTGTAATCTTCTCGGCGAGTGTTGTTTATGGTCGGCAGACTCCGCGGATGAAGCAGCATCTGGAATCGCATCCGCTGGCAGACCAAGAAAGAGACAACTCTCCAACGTCGGCTGCGCGCAGCCTCGGCGTCGATCAGATTCCTCACCGGCTCTCGATCCGGTGATGCCGCACTCACAGTGAAACCGATAAGGAAGTTAAATTATGGCTATTGTTCTGTGGATCCTCGCAGCGCTGCTCGTCATCTCGGGCATCTTCGCAATTCTGCGCAAACAGATTCTGTGGGGCGTCGTCCTCATCGTCGTCGGCTGTCTCGTCGGCCCAGGAGGGGTGAGCATCTTCGCCTGATCTTCTCCCGCCTTCACGTGAGGTGTCATTCCCGGCAGGGAGGCCTCGCGTGAAGCCGGGAACGACGGCGACACCTTTCGGTGCACCGCTCAGTAGGACAGGCTCCGACTCCGCTTCGGCAGGAAAGCACCGTCGCTTCACGTCAGTTGACGCAAGTAGCTGCTGAAGCCCCCGCGCACGCGACCGGACAGACGAGCAGACGTGAGCACTCTGCAGTCATCGGTTCTGCGAATGCGGCCGCCCTCCCGCAGCACCGCATCGACGATTGCTTCGTCCTCACCACATTCCAGCGGAGGCACGCCTCCTATGGCTTCGAGCGCGCTGGCGCGCAGCCCCATGTTCGCTCCGAATATGTACGGGTGATTCTCGAGCAGTTCGTGGTTGGCATGCCAAGTTGCGACCAGGTCGGCCGTTGCTGTCTCAGGGCGTGGGGCCACAGTGCCCACCAGGCAATCGACGCCTCTCGCGGCGAGTTCGAGATGGGTGGTGATCCAATGTTCGGGCACTCTGCTGTCGGCGTCTGTGAATGCGACCCACACCCACGCCGAGTCGGAGTCTTCCCCTGTTGTGGATTCCTCGGTTCGCATGAAGTGCCTCCATCCAAAGTCGCGGGCTCGACCGACGGACTGAAAAGAGGTCGCGAGGACGAATACGTTGCGATGCCTGGCGGCAAAGTCCTCGACGATGCTCGCCGTGGCATCGGTGCAGGCATCTGCCACGACAACGACTCGAAACCGACAGTTGATGCCTCTCTCGACAGCGTATGAGTGTGATCGCTGCAACGACTCGAGACACCCGAGGATGTCGTCCTCTTCATTGTGGGCCGGAATGATGACACCTAAACGCCTGATCATGCGTGCCCCTCCGACGCGGCTGGGCGGGAGCCCTTGTCGACCGTGATGATGTCAAGACGGTAGCCCCCTTGATACCGGTGTTCAACGCGATGATGAGGCCAGGCGCCCAAGCAGATGCGATGGACTTCATCGGCATCCAGCGGCCAATCGTCGATCTCGCCCCTCCAGTGGCAGAGCACCAGGATGAAACGAACCGTTGTCGAGCCATCGATCTTCTCCAAGGTTTCGAGAAGCTGAGAACGACTGAGGTAGAAGCCGGTCTCCGACAGCACGACGCAGTCGAAAGTGCCCTGAGGCCATTCGAAGGGGACGGTGGCGTGAACGAAGTGGATTTCCGCCGACGGGATCGTCCCTCGCCGTCTGGCGATTCGCAACGCCTCCTCACTGGCATCGACTGCCGTCACCTGCGCGCCGATACCGGCGAGATCATGAGTCAAAGCGCCTACCGAGCAGCCGATCTCAAGGATATGAGCGTACGGAACCGCAGGCAGATGGGTGAGGAGATTCCTGCGTTTGGCGATCTCATATTCGGAACTCCACACCTGCCAGGGGTCGCACCGTCGGACGTGGACTACGTCGAAGACCGCAGAAGCCGCACTGGCGTCGTGGAGCTTCGCTGAGCCGTCGCCACCGGGCACCGGAGCCGCACCGTCGCGGAAGTCCGAGACCGCGAAGATGTCTCCACCACGACGGAAGTGTTCGAGATGAGCGGGGCTGAGGATTGCGTCGTCTCCGGGCTGATCGGATAGCGCTGACACCTGCGACGGATACCCGTCGAACACTGCCTGTCTGTCGAAGTTCGCCGGATCGGACAGAAACGACCAACTGCGCCAAGCCTCATCGGCAGGGACTGCCCAATGCCAGTACCAGATCGGGTACTCGAGCACCATCGTGTGATGCTCACGCCCCAACTGCAGGGCCGCTGCACCGATCGCCTCATGATTACTATGTCCGTCCCGACTGTAAGGTGAGACGAGCACCACGGGTCCCTGGTGCTGGTCCACTTCGGCCCCGATCTCGTAGACGATCCTCTGGTTGAATGCGCTCAGCTGCCCATCAGGCAACCCCACGAAGCGGCGAGACAGACAACCATGGTCGAACAGGTCCAGTGCCGCATTGAACTCGCGCAGACGAATCTATCTGAGTTCCTTCGTCGAGTGGGTGGGAGAACCCGGATGGGATTGTTCCCCTGCGGTGAAGAGCTGCACGACGACTCGGTGAGCGGACCGACGCAGGCGAGCCAGCAGGCCAGGCGCTCCAAGGGCTTCATCGTCCGGATGTGCGGCAAGGATGATGAACGTGGCCCAGCGGGCATGGCCTCGACCCGGAGCGCGGGAAGCCCCTGGACGCCGGCTTCCCGCCAAGAGCTCTCGCGCGTGCCGGGGTCTCGATGGTCAAAACCCATCATGGTCGTCCCTCGTGCGAAGTTCCGTGCCCAGAGCGGCTTCATCGCGGGGACCGTGGTGCTGACTGATGTAGACGGTGAGATCAGCGTCGGCTTTGGCGAAGCGAGCGTCACCTGTCAGCGCTGCCGGTCCCGCGATTTCGCGACTCAGGTGCTGGATCCTGCGAACTCCTGAGCAGATGATATTGCGCACCGTCAGGGCCAGAGTCCAGGCACGTGCGCGGGAATACTCGTCACACCCGTCGGCTGCGGCCGCTGCCTGCGCGAGGACGCTGCGAATCGAGAAGATCTCAGCCTCGAGCTGACCGATGAGCATCTGACCGACTGAGGATGGGTTGGAGCGCTTGCTGTGCCGTCGCACGGCGTTCCTTGCCAGTCCCACGGCTGCGCCGAACCAACATGCTGCCACCCGGATGCCTCCCCACGCGAACGCAGGTCGATCCAGGTACCAGTTCGGCGGACCGAGGACGGTGACGGGCGTTTTCGTGAACGCGACACTTCCGCTCGGGATCTCCTCCAGCCCCACGCTCGGCCACGCAGTCGGCTGGACCTGCACTCGGGGGTCCCTGAGGTCCACGGCACAGGCGTACGATCCTCTGTCGCTGCCGGCGATGACGATCGCGTGCGAGAGTTCGCCCGCCAAGGAACACCAGGCTTTTTCCCCAACGATCACGGCCTGTTCGCCATCTGCACACACGGTGAGGACGTGAGCTGGAGACTCGGCGGCGTAGACGCCCCAGGTCGAGCCATCAGGTGCGTCGTGTCCGGCTTCTGCAAGGATGCCCAGCGCATCCACATGGGGTTCGAGCATCCGAGCGACAGCGACATCGACGGCCGCCACCTCGAGCAGCGACTCCCACTGCCGCATCTGAGACGAGGTCCCGGTGAGTTCGAGAAATCGACTCAAGGCGCGAACCTTGTCAGCGGTCTGCGCATTGCTGGTGACCAGCTTCCTGAGCTCGTCGTGGCAGGCAGGTTCGTCGCGCCAGGAGCCCAGAGGCGCCGAAATCATCCCAGTGACGTCTAACCGATGCTGTGTGTTCATGTCGTGTCTTTCTGAAATCGTCGGGCAGGTCCTTATCAGCCATCAGGCGGTCTGGCTGACATCATCGGTGTCCAGGTCATTGTCGGTGTAGACCCGTTGGCGCATCCGCTGTCCGTGAGTCAGTCGCTTCACATCTAGGTCTGAGTCGAAGCTCGCACCGATACCGCCGGCGACGACGCCCATCGCTGCACTCAACCAGGCAATATCGAGATAGTTCGCCACCGTCGCCTCCTGCCGGATCTGGGCCGTCATGAACTCGGGATCGATGACGATGAGTCCACCCAGCAGAATGAGGCCCACCAGTCCAGCGTAGAGGGCGAACACCGTGATCAGCAGTGTCAGGACGGTGGAGAGGTTGTAGTACATCACCACCGTGGCCAGGCTATCGCTGCGTGGTTCGTCCCAGAGTTTGTGGTTGACGATCAGCCAGGAGACCATGACCAGAATGGCTGTTGCGCCGATCGACAGCAGCCGCGCGGTGGACAGATAGGTCGACATCTGCCAGATCGAGCTGTAGAAGATGCCGAAAGCTCCTGTGGCCGACGCCGCCGCGAGAGCTCCGGAGAGCTTCGGGACGGTGCGCCACGGGTCGTTGGCCATCGTCATTCCCAGCACCAGACGTGGGCCTCCAGTGAAGGTGTGGGCGTGCAGCGATTGGTGCTGCGTGTCTTCGTTCCTCGACCAGTTCGACCAACGCAGCAGGAATCGTCGGGTCGCCTCTTCGGGATCCCACGGCACCAACTTGTTGACCGAACTCATCAGCACTTTGATGATGCGGCGCTTGGTCGACCATGCGCCCAGAGTGGGACAGGACACGATCGCTAAGTTGCTGTCGGAATGGACCTCGGCGATCAGCGGGTCGCCCTGAGTATGGCGCGGGATCTCGGTGAGGATCAGAACGATGTTGACGTCCGAGTAGTCGGCCCGAAGGTCCTCGACAGCGCTGAGGTCGAGTTCGCTTTCCGGTGTCAAGCGGATGGTGTCAGTCGCCGTGTACAAGGTCGTTGTGACCCCATACGCGTCTTGCAGAAGCCTTTCGAGTCGTTGATGAATAGCGGCCGCTCGGCGGCTGGGCAGGCCCGGGTCGGCCACGAGAAGGACCTGGAGGGCCTCTGAAGAGGTGTCGAGCATGTTGGTCCTTCTCAGCTCAGTGAGCTGTCTGAGGGTATGGCTAATTGGTTGGTGAGAGGCGGATGCGTTCGATGAGTTCGTCGAGGGCATCGTCGAACTGGCGTTGGCGATGATCTTCGCTGAGCAGGTCACTCAGCTCGTTCACGGTGGGATACTCCGATAAGTCGGAGTCGTCATCGGACCTCTCGTGATCGTCTTCGTCAGTGATGGCGAAATTCGTGGAATGGACTTGCAGGAGCAGATCCCCGATGAGGAAGCTGGTGAACGATTTGTAGGCACCGACCGCGGCCGCATCGGAGAACTCGAATTGCTGCAGTGTGGAGAGGAACTCTTCGACCCAGCGCAGGCTGCGCAATGGAGGACGCAGCCACGGGGCTTGGGACGGTTGAGTAGCGATCAGGGGAAAGATCCCGGGATGATCGAGCGCCAGTTCTTTCGTCGTGTTGGCCACCCGTTGGAGATAGTTCTCCCACGATGACGGCGTCTGCCTCATCAGCCGGTTATCGAACAGACTGTCGATGAGACCTTCGACCATCGCTTCGAGAAGGTCTTCGCGTCCGGAGACATGCCTATACAAGGCCATGGCTTCGACCCCGAGGGACTGCCCGAGGCGTCGCATTGTCAGCGCATCGAGTCCGTGTACGTCGACGAAGGTGATCGCCGCTGCCACGAGGTCGTTTCTGGTCAGACGGTTCTGGGCCATGGGATCCTCCCTGCCCGGATTGACGAAGGTTGAACCTGCTCGCTCATCTTGCGTGTCACACAGGCGAACACATCCTCTCAATTTCCTGACACGATTAGTGTGTAAACATTTTTGGGTTGCGCCCTCTAGGCTACATCGACACCGCCACCAGGAGAACCCCCTTGAAAATTCGGCTTCGGCTCCTCACTCAGGGGCGTGGCATCTGTTAGCATGATTACGTAGTAAACATGAAAGGAGTCGACATGAAACCCGCAGTCAAAGAGTTCCAGGACGATACCGAACTGATGGATGAAGTGAAACGCCAGGCGGCAGCGGGCATCGCCAAGGACGACCTCTTCGTCCTCTCCCATGACGATGACCGCACCGACCGCGTCGCAGGCAGTGTCAATGTCAACGAACCCGACGATCTCAGCAATCTCGTAGGCACGCGGTATGACAAGAAGGGCGACGAGCTGCGCGCGATCTTCGAGGAGTTCGGCTTCACGTCGAACGAGTCCGACGACCTCGAAGAGAAGCTCGACCACGGCAAGATCCTGCTGCTCATCAACAGCTGACGCACAGGCAGCCGAACACTTCTCAGACAGGATCTCCCTCACCCTGACGACAGGCGCTCAATCGCCGTGGAACCCACCGACTTGGCGAGTCGTGATGTACGGCGGAGACTCGTAGACATGCACGCCCGAATGCTGGACGTCACTGATGCGATGACTCCCCACGAGCGAGGTGTCGTCACTCGGTTTCTGCGTGACCTCAATCATGCGATGGACAAGCGCCCGGAGGATGCCGGCTCATCAACGACGAGCTTCACCGAGATACGCCAACCGGGGCACGCCTCAGCCGAGACCAGCTGAAGCGCAGCACAGCTTTGAATGCTCGGGCGACCAAAGCCCGTACTCGTCAGCGCGATCATCGCGTTGCTGCTGAACCAGCTCACCGAGCGTTCTGCGGTGAAGACAGGCGTCGGCTTCATTTGCCTTAGAACTTTCTCGGCGCCGGGCGGCGCCTGTCAATGATCGCGTGGAGAAAGGCAATGTATGAGACCGCTCAGCAGCCGGTCACGGCAGGATCTGGTTATTGTCTTTCGGGGAGGAACGTGAGTGCGCCGCTGGTGAGTCGACGATCGACTCGCCAGCGGCGCATAGTCAGCCTGAAGAGCGGACCTCAGGCCCTACCTGTCAGTTCTCGGGACGTCGATTCTCGGCGCTGAGGAACCAGGCCTGCTGCTCGAGACGCGCGATGAAGTCATGGAAGATGTCGGCGGTGGTCGCATCCGCCTCATCAACTTCATCATGCACTTGCCGCATCGTGGCCACGGTAGTCTCGACCGCTCGGACAGCGAGGTCAACCACGTCGCCGGTCAGCACTTCACCTGCCGGGAACTCCGGCAATGCAGTCTGCTCAGCGACCACAGCGGGACGTCCATCAGCGGTGGCGTGGAGTGCGCGCATACGCTCGGCGATTGTGTCGGCACCCTCTCGGGCGATATCGACTACCTCGTCGAGGTTGAGATGAAGGTCCCGGAAGTTCGGGCCCACAACATTCCAGTGCGCCTGTTTGCCGACGAGCTGGAGGGCGATGAAGTCAACGAGAACTGTCTGCATGTTCTTCGCCAACGCCGGCGACGCTGCGAAACCGCGCTCCGCGTTCTCAGTCCGTGTCGTCTCGCTCCCAGCCGGCTGCGGAACTTTCACTGTCTCAGTCATATCTGTTCCTTCCTGATTCTCACGGTCAGTCACGTGGCTCATTTTTCTGAGGCGTGAAGTCTGTTCGTATTACCCCGTCTTGGAAACGACAAAGAATCGTCGCGTCGATCATCGAGGCAGGCGCACTGATCAACAACGCAGACTCCCTGGTGAACAACATATCGACGTTCACATTCTAAGCGGGCCATCTGGCCGATATTCCAGGTCGCTGGAACGGCATCGCATGCCTACACATCGGGAATCCTGGCAAGAATGCTCTCGAACTCATTCGCCTTTGCGTAACCACGGTCTCGCAACTCAGCCAATGCGTCGAATCGCTCGAAACCGGCTCGTCGTCAATGACTTCCACGGTTTCACCATTGCCGTCGAAGGCTGCGTCGTTCATTCTTACACTGGCACCCACATTGGACGCGGTCGTGTCAGAAACTTCAGGACCGTGTGTGAAGTACTCAGTCACCCGGCCATTCGCCGATGAACTTTGTGAACACGTTTGCCATGCCCCGATCGACCAATGCTTTCACCAGAGCGAAGAGCGCACCCTGCAAAGCGGCTGCCACCAAGATCTCACGTAGCCTGTGCTCAGACTCCAAGGCACCGGGAGCATCGGCGTTGTCACCAGGAGTGGCACGCTTCCAGATCTGTTTGAACACCACCCCCGCCACGGCACCACCAGCGACGCTTCCGATCAGCCCGAACGGACGATACAACAGTTTAGCCGCGGTATTGCCGGTTGTGTCATCGGTCTTGACCATGTCTCACTCTCCTACGAGTCATCATTTCCTGTTAGTCGTTGCGAGTCGGCTGGGCGCTTTCGCCTCGGGTTTTCCTCAGGGCCCGTGCTCTCCGAGCATCTTTGGCGTTCTTCCGCTCTGCCTTATCCAGTATCGTCGTCTCACGCGGAGGCAGTTGAATATCCTCTTCGGCCCGTATACCGCCCTGAAGCTGACGCCCGCGTTCGCTTTCAGCATTGAGCTCAGCCCCCAGCAGCAAGGCAATGTTCGTGATCCACAGCCAGAGCAAGAAGATGATGACCCCTGCCAGGGCCCCATACGTCTTCGCGTAATTCGAAAAGTTCGCGATGTAGAACGCAAAAGCCGCCGAGGCCAGCACCCACACGACAATCGCGAAGACCGATCCGAGACTGATCCACTTGACCTTCGGCTGTCGAACATTCGGTGTCGCATGATAGAGCAAAGCGACCAAAGCGATCACGATGATGAGCAGAACGGGCCATTTCGCGATCTGCCACACCAGCAGAGCACCCGAGCCGAACCCGATCGCACCACCAACCGCCTGTGCCACCGGCCCCGAGACCACGAGGATCAACGCTGCGACGACAACCAGAATCACAGCCACGAGGGTGACAAGAAGCATGAGAGGGCGAAGCTTCCAGATCGGGCGACCTTCACCTTTCTCATAGATGCGATTCATCGCCTTGCCGAAGGCAACTACATATCCAGATGCCGACCACAGAGCCACGAGAAGACCAATGACGAATGCCCATCCCGCCGACGAGTTCTGTGCCAACTGCATCAGAGTCGGCCTCAGCGTATCCGCGATGGATGTTCCGCCAAGATCGGTGATGATGCCGGTGACCGTCTCAACCGTCTGCTGACTTTGGCCCACCAGACCCAGGATCGACAGAATCGCCAGAAGAGCCGGAAACAATGCGAGAACCAGATAGTAGGTCAGACCAGCAGCTAACTGCAGGCAGTCATCGCCGAGGAATTCCCGCAGTGTCTTGCCCGCCACGTACTTCCACGTCGGTCCGGTCAGCTTCTGTGGAGTATCAGGTTTGGTCGGATGCTCAGCTGCGACACCGTGCCTCGAATCCTTCGCCTCGTCATAGGATACCGGACCAGTATCATCAGCATCCACACGCTCATCGCGGCTCGATTGCCGGTCAGAGCGTATCGGAGGCCCGGATGCTGACCGTCTTCTGCCGGTCATCGCCGCCACCCCACCGCAACAATGACAGCAGTCAGGGCCAGGCCCGAGGCGATCATCAACGGCGCAAGACTGGCCCAGTCAGGTCGAGACCTCAATGCCAGATGGGTCTCTGCCGTTGTGTCCGGTCCGGCTCCGGCAGCCGCGGAGGTGGTCTCATCGTCGTAGGAGAACACAGACTTCACTGCACCGGTGGCTGCTGAGAGCTTCTCAGTCACCTTGTGACCCGCCTCGTCGAGAGTATGGGTCGCGTTGTCTTTGATCTCCTCGATCGTGCGCTCGGCCCCGGCTCTGACGTCGAATTTCTCGACGAGCTGGGCCAGTGTCTGGCCAAGCTGCTCACGGGTACGGGCAATGTCAGCCTCGACCTCGGCTTGGGAGGCGTCCGGACCCGGTCTATCCGACGACCAGGCGGGACCCGCATCAATGGTGTCCGCCATCACGGGCTCCCTTCTTCACTGTGTCCACAGAGCGCTTCGCACCCTCGATTGCGCGCTCGGGCACGGGCGTAGTCGCAGTGACTCTAGTCTTCCCGACCAGTACGGCAATCCCTGCGACAGCGAGCAGAAAAACGGTGACAATCAGACCCGCTAACCATGCCGGCACGACGAGAGCGAGGGCGATGATGCCGGTCGCGATTCCCGCACCGAGACCAAATAGGGCGATAATGCCGCCCGCACCGAGCAGGCCCGCACCAACGCCGGCC
This sequence comes from Brevibacterium pigmentatum, assembly GCF_011617465.1. Classification (NCBI taxonomy): domain Bacteria; kingdom Bacillati; phylum Actinomycetota; class Actinomycetes; order Micrococcales; family Brevibacteriaceae; genus Brevibacterium; species Brevibacterium pigmentatum. The sequence goes on along the minus strand of NZ_CP050153.1, from coordinate 548,895 downwards.
TGTTTGGCTTTCGCGCTCATCTCGATCTGCGCGAGCTGAATTTCATCACGGACCAGGCGTGTAGCCTGCTCTGACAATTGCGAGACGAGCTCACCAGTCGAGACGGCGCTCGTTGAACTAGGGACATAGTCAGACATCAGGCACCTGCTTTCGAAAGCGAGGGCGGACTGGGCCCTCTGTTTCTGAGATAAGAGAATCGACACACACGCTGACCCAGAGGCCGTTCAATACGAAGAGTTGCGGAGGCTGATCGTTGTCGAAGTCTGCTAGGCGTCCGACTCGTGGCGAGGTGCCTGTGTCGGCGCAGCCTCAGGCGAGGTCGCCGCGCTGGTGTCAGTGGGTGAGCTCCCACTGGAATCGCTGCTATGTCGAGCGGCAGCATTTGACGCGGCCTCCCCCACGGACTTGGCTGCGCCTTGCGCGAAGTCGCCGGCCTTGTCGAGAGTATCGGCTAAACCGGCTTGTCCACGCGAACGAGCCTCATCCGCGGCTCCGGCTCCGAACTGCTTCGCTTTCGCGCCCGCCTGTCCGGCGATGTCAGGTGCATGGTCTTTGACCGAGCCAGTCACAGCACCGATGAACCGCTGGAGCTGAGGACTGTTCCACATCTCGCGGGTCCTGGCAACGAGGGCGTTGTACTGTTTTCGGCCCGCTCGAGAACCGAGCACGAACCCGACCCCGATGCCAGTCGCTAGGATTAGCTTCTTCTTCATGAAAATCGATCCCCTCACCTTTGTGCGAAGTCATCGTCGTGGGTAATCACCCATTTCAATGTGGTGTAGATTACAGTATAAACACGTTTGGGGCGCGGATGGCAATGTCGTCAGTGCGCGTCATGGCTGGGCCACTTTCCTCCCAATGCCCACGCGTAGTCCGGTACTCGGCCCTTATCTGCTCTTTAGGCAGTACCTTCTTCTCGGCTGCTGGCAGAGCCTCATAGGTATAGGTGGCCACAGACATAGAAAAATCTGATCGTGTCAAGGCGCAGCGGACACTGCGGTCGTTGGAACGCGAATCGCTCCGGCCTCCGTGTTTCAAGTTTTCAGCTCAGCCACCCGCGCAGCACACGCCGTAGAGCGGAGTATGTGGCCGACCTAGATTTCCCCAGAGACGTCCTTGGCGGCGCGGTGTCAAGAGAAGGCAGCCGTCGCTGAACTGGTGCCGTCCCGCTTTCTGCGATCAGATCGCGCCCACAACCGGCGGATGATGGTTGGACTCTTGGACCAAGTCTGTCAGCGATGATGAGAACGCGATAGACCCATCTACTCGACCGGGTATCCCAGCTGTGAATTCCTCGCAAACACTGAAACGAAGCTCTGCCGCCATCGGACCTCGAAACGGCAGACGCGGCTTGGGGTGAGCCCGCAGCCCTCAGCACTGAGGCTCCGACGCGGCCGCCTTCGAGGACAAGGCCAAAGAACTGCAGGCAGACGCGATCATGAAAGCCTTCGACAACGGCTGTCCCGTGCCGGCTCGCCGACGGTTAACACATGGCCGTCCCGCCACCGAGCTCATCACAGCCAACGAGAACGCCCAACTGTTGGTCCTGGGAACCCGCGGCCACGGCGAGTTCGCCAGCCTCATCCTCGGTTCCGTCAGCCTCGAGTGCATCGCTCACGCTCATCCACCAGTCTTGACCGTCCGCGCACAATGAGCAGCGACTTCGGCACGCCCGCTATGACCTGAGCTGGCGTTCTCGGTCTCGAAGACCACAGCATTCCGATGACTCAATGTTCCACGGTGGCGCGACGCGTATGCTGGTGTCGAACCGAAAAGAGGAGAATCGTGGACGCCGACGTTGTAGTCGTGGGAGCAGGTCTCGCAGGCCTGCAGTGTGCCAGACGGTTGCAGCGCAACGGCTTGACTGTCCAGATCTGCGAATCGCGTGATGGGGTGGGCGGTCGCGTGCGCACCGATCGAATCGACGGCTTCCTCTGTGACCGCGGGTTTCAGCTGCTCAATCCTGCGTACCCCGCAGTGCGCGCCTTCATCGACGTCGCCTCACTGGACCTGCAGACCTTCGGCGCAGGAGTGATGGTCCGCAAGGGACAGCGTCTGACCACGCTGCGCGCATCCTTGAGTCGGCCTGGCGGCGAGTCATCGGTGTTGAGCTCTGGACTGATCAAACCGAAGGAGATCCGCGGACTTCTGAGGTGGCTCGGTCCGACTCTGCTGCGGCCATCGTCAGCCTCGCGGGCGACGCGGGACTCAACTCTGGCAGACTCTTTGGATGCTGTGGGAGTCACGGGAGCATTGCGCCGAGACGTCATCGACACGTTCCTGGCCGGTGTGCTGGCCGACAGTTCTGGCGCAAGCTCGGCGAACTATGCCCGCCTGCTGATGAGATCGTTCGTGCGCGCGATCCCCGGTCTGCCCAGTAAAGGCATGGCGGCTCTGCCCGAGCAGATGGCGGCTTCTCTCGAATCGCCGGTGCGCGTGAACACCGCCGTGCGAGACCTTCGCGAGACCGGCAATGGTGTGGAAGTCGACACCGACCGGGGACGGATACGGGCGCGTGTCGCTGTCACCGCAGTCGGTGCTGAGGATCTCGAGGAGCTGACCGGCGAGAAGACTCCTCCTACACGCGGTCTGACGACCTGGTGGTTCCAAGCTCCGGAACCTCCTCTCGAGGATCCGCTGTTGGTACTGGATGCCTCGGCTCCCCAGGGAGGCCCAGATGGGCCCGTTTGGCACACTGCAGTGGTCTCAAATGCAGCACCGAGCTACGCGCCTGCGGGATCGGCGCTCATCGAGGCAACGACGCTGCTCGATCGGCCCGACGGTCTGGCCGACGAACGGGAGATTCGGAAGCATCTCGAACGCATCTACGCCACGTCGACGCGCCGGTGGCAGGTTCTGATCAATCATCGGCTTCCGCATGCACTGCCGGCCTCGGCTCCCCCTCTGATCGACCGATCGGTGCAGCGGATCTCCGAGAGAATATTCGTCTGCGGCGACCACCGTGACACCGGCTCGATCCAAGGAGCTTTGGTCTCCGGTGATCGAGCCGGGCAGGGAATCGCCGGAATACTCTCATCTGCCTCCCGCCGTTCCGACAACGAACCTAGTGCGAAACGATGATCGCAACCTGCGGAACTCCCCCATCTGTGTCCGAGGAGTCCGGGTATGCCCCGGGCCGAGCATCATGACCGCCCCCATCCGACGAGCCGTTGCAGCTCTCTTGGTCGGTCTCTTCACCGCGGCCGCCTCAGTGGGCTGCGCCGCCGCAGACACTTCAAGTCCGGGTTCACCGCTAGTGGCCGTGTACCGCGGTGAGGCCGCGTGCGACGGATGCCCCGAGACGGTCGCACAACGGCTGAGAGCCTCGTTCACCGACGCCGAGGTGGTCTTCATCGGTCGCGGTGAACGTCTGCCGCTGCAGGCCGATTCCCTTGCAGACGTGGACCTCTACGTCCAACCCGGTGGCGGGGATGACATCGACGCTGCCGCCGAAGCGCTGCCCCCTCGATTCGTCGGCGGCCTTGAACAGTATGTTGCAGACGGCGGTCGTTACCTCGGTCTGTGTATGGGCGCCTACCTGGCGGGGCCGGTCGCCTTCGGCCTCGTCGAATCGGACCTCGACGGTGAGGTCGGCCGTCCCGAATTCCCAGTCACCGACAGCAGAGAGACCGTGGTCGACGTCGCCTGGAGGGGTGATCATCGCCAGACATTCTTCCAAGAGGGCGCAGTCCTTCCTCCACCCGAGGATCGCGCCGACGTGTTCGCGCGCTATAGCAACGGCGACATCGCCGCAGCACGCTACGACCACGGTGACGGTATGGCAGGTCTGGTCGGCCCGCACCCCGAGGCTGACCAGACCTGGCTTGACGAGGCGGGAATTGCCGATCCGGACGGAGACGACTGGAATTACGCCGTCCCCTTCGTCGCAGCACTGTTGGATTGACTTCGACACGAGGGCGAAAATCGAGTCTGCGCCGGGTGATCTCTGAATCGGACGATCGGCGGTCGACGTCAGCGCCGCCATCGCCTCACCGGCCCGCACCGAGGTGGCACGCACCCGACCGCCCGTGTAAGACTACGTAGGCGATTGCTTTTTCAATGATCGCTCGATCTGCGAATTGGCACACCGACTACGACAGCCTCCCCTACAGGAGCGCGGAGGAACCGAAGGAGTTGCCCCCATGACAGAAAATCCTGGGATCATAGGTCATTGGGACATCGATCCCTCACATTCTCGACTGGGGTTCTCCACACGCCACGCCATGGTCTCGCGTGTGCGCGGAGCGTTCAATGATGTCTCCGGTTCGGCCGACATCGCCGAGGATCTCTCGGATTCGACCGCCACCGTCATCATCGAGACCGCGAGCGTCGACACCCGCAGCGAAGGCCGCGACGAGCACCTGCGCTCGGCTGACTTCTTTGACGTCGACGCCTACCCGGAGATCCGCTTCGTCTCCTCCGCCATCGACGAGGTAGACGAAGGCTCCTATATCGTCACCGGTGAGCTGACGATCCGTGACATGACGAAGACCGTGTCCATCCCGCTCGAGCTCATCGGTGTCGAGTCCGATCCCTTCGGCAACCTGCGCGCCGGCCTCGAGGGCTCGCGCCGCATCGACCGTAAGGACTGGGGCGTGACCTGGAATACGAAGCTCGATTCCGGTGGCGTGCTCGTCAGCGACAAGATCACGCTCGAGTTCGAGCTCTCCCTCATCAAGAACGTCGCCGAGGATGCCCCCGCCGATTCGTCGGAGACCACAGGTTAGAATGAGGCCTCCACCGAGGCACCGGAACCCGCCACCGAAGCGGACCCGGTTCCCAAGGCCGACACCGCAGTCCCGCAGGCTGCCGCACCCGCAACCGCTGCTCCCGAATCGGTGACCCCGACCCCGGAAGCCGACGACACCCCCGCTCCCGCCCCGAAGGCAGAGCGAGCCAACACGGAGTTCCCTCCCCCGCCGCCGGTCAAGCCAGCCGAAACTCCAACTGAGAAGGCACCTGAGGTCAAACAGTCGGACTCTCAGTCGTCCGGAAGCGGCCTCGGAAAGCTCTTCGGCCTCCGCTGAGCTCAGAAGGCCGAGCCAGCAACACACAGCAGTCCTCACCGCGGGTAGGATCGGTGCACGAGCCGATCCCACCCGCGGTTATTACTGGGGTCATCACCGTGTGACCGGACAGAGAAAGTGGGACTGCCATGGCCAAGCTGACGAAGGTGGTATCCGCCATCGGGATGCCTCGCTGCTCGCGCAGAAGATCGTCCACGACACCCGAGGTGCCTGGGGCTGAGTCTGCATTGACCCATATTTCGGGCTCTTCGCAGTTGAGGGTGTAGCCGGGAGTGCGACTGCAGGATCGGATGTCACCGGATCATGCAGCAGACCTGGGGGTACGACCCTGCGCAGGAGAACCATCTCTGTACCGAACCCGGTACTCGACAGAGCCCATGCGCGTGCAACTATGGAGGAATGAGCGGGAAGCAGAAGATCATGGTGGACGGAGAGATGTTCATCGTCACGCGTCGTGGCAGAGGCATCTACAACTACGAGTGGGTCAGCGGACCCAACTCCGGGTACGGCTTCTCGAGCGCCAGCCACCCGGCCGCCGATCGCGCCGACGAGGAGCATCGAGAGTCAGTCCGCGACTTCCTCACCGAGATCGACCCCGATACCGGTTACCTGCGCGATACCTGACTCCAAGTGGCTCTTCGGAATAAAGGGGCTCTTCGCAGTTGAGGCTGCAGAACCGGTGCGCGTCGCTACACAGGAATAGGTCGAGGCCTTTCGAAGATGGAAGTTCCTACACAAACCACCCGAAAGACCTCGACGTGCCCCACTTTACGTTCTCCACCCCTGACCTCACCACGTTCTGCCACCTCGACACACTCGGCCTGCACTGCACGGGCCAACACGTCACCGATTCAGAAACAGTTCTCCTATGCACCCCAACGACCGACGATAACTGGTGCCACCGATGCGGCGGATACGGCAGGCCGCGGGACACCGTGACCCGGAAGTTGGCTCACGAACCCTTCGGGCACCGCCCCACCACCCTGCTCATCCGACTTCGACGCTACAAATGCGAAATCTGTGGGCGCGTGTGGCGCCATGACACCGATCAAGCCGCCCCAGCCAGGGCGAAGATCTCCCGAACCGGGCTCGCCTGGGCGTTGAAAGCACTCGTTGTCGATCACGCTACGATCTCCGTCATCGCGGCTAAGCTCGCCGTTTCCTGGCACACCGCTAACGACGCGATCCTTGCCGAAGGGCAACGGGTCTTCATCGACGATCCTTCCCGGTTCGCCAACGTGTGCGTCATCGGCGTCGATGAGCATGTATGGCGGCACACCCGAGGTGGCGACAAGTACGTCACCGTGATCATCGACCTCGCCCCGATCCGCGATAAGACAGGCCCGGCGAGATTGCTGGACGTGGTCGAGGGACGGTCGAAGGCGGTGTTCAAATCCTGGCTGGCCAGGCAGTCGAAGGACTTCTGCGACGGTATCGAGGTTGTGGCGATGGATGGGTTCACCGGGTTCAAGACCGCTGCTGTCGAAGAGCTGCCGGCCGCGGTGGAAGTGATGGACCCGTTCCACGTCGTCAAGCCCGCCGGTGACAGTCTGGACGAGCTCCGCAGGCGTGTTCAGCAGGAAACGACCGGACACCGCGGGAAGAAGGGCGACCCGTTGTATCAGGCCCGGCGGACTCTGCACACCGGGTGTCAGTTACTCACCGAGCGGCAGCAGCAACGGATCGTCGCGCTCTTCGCGGATGACAAACATGCTGATGTCGAGGTGACCTGGAGCGTGTTCCAGGACATCATCACCGCCTACCGCAACCTGGACCGAACCGCGGGGAAGAAGTCGTTGCAGTCGATCATCGAATCGATCTCGTCCGGGGTGCCTTCTGGTCTTGTTGAGCTGCGCCGGCTGGGGCGGACGTTGAAGAAGCGGGCCGTGGATGTGTTGGCCTATTTCGATCGGCCGGGGACGTCGAACGGTCCGACGGAGGCATTGAACGGCCGGTTGGAACACTTGCGTGGTTCAGCGCTGGGGTTCCGGAACCTGACCCACTACATCGCCCGGAGCCTGCTCGAGGCCGGAGGATTCAGACCCCGATTACACCCCTAACTGCGAAGAGCCATATTTCGACTGCGCCGCTGAGATTTCTCAGCGGCGCAGTCGCGTTTCGGGCGGCAGATCCGGGCTACAGTAGTGGCGGCGAAAGGTGGACTCAGAAACTCTGAGGCTGACAGTTTCGAACTTATTTGCCGCTGCGCAGAAGCAGAACCGTATCGGGCTCTAGGACGCAAGGCCTTCCCTAAAGAGCAAGGCCTCATCGGTCGCTCCTGGGCATCCGACAATGGGGTCGGTGTCGCAGTCGATCTGCCTGTAGATCGCGAAGAGTGGATAGGAATTCAGGAAGCCTCCTACGAAATACCCCGCGAAGTAGCGAAAAGGATGACTATGTTCTCGAGGTCTATTGCTGCAGAGCGCATGGATAATGCCAGCGGAGTTTCAAGGGATTCAATTTCTGTTATCGTCGTCATCGAGTTCATGGTTCCAGATCTGTTTGATCCTGAAGAGGCTGCGAAATTCCGCCAAAAACGAGCAATGAAGGACTTAGCGGAAATTGTTGCAGGACCAGTAGGTATTCAATCACCAAGAGGACACGATATACGGTAACCGGCCGAAAATTGCCGCCGTAAACTTGCTAAAACCAAGGGGGCGCTAGGGACCACACCAACCAAGATTCAAATGTTTTGTGACTCAACCGCCCTGCCTTGCGCCGCTGAGGGTCCCCAGCGGCGCAGTCGCATTTCGGGCGGCAGATCCGGGCTGCAGTAGTGGCGGCGTAAGGTGGGCTGAGAGTCTCCACTGCAGAACGAGTTCTCCTCATTCGGGCTAGTGAAGACCTCGTCCACTGCTGTACACCGATGTACTGAGGAGAAGAATTGACCACTGAACCGATCTGGCTTCCCGACCCCGACCAGACCCCGCGACCGCAGATCGCCGACTTCACCGACTTCGCCAACCAACGCACCGGCCTAAGCCTGGCTACATATGACGATCTGTGGAAATGGTCGGTGGACGACCTCGACGGATTCTGGGGTGCGGTCTGGGACTTCTTCGACGTCATCGGCGACGAGCCTTATACCGAAGTGCTCACCGACCGATCCATGCCAGGTGCCACCTGGTTTCCCGGCACCCGCCTCAACTACGCCGAACACGCCCTGCGGGCCGGCCTCAATGACAATCTCGCCGACGAACCGGCCATCATCACCATCAAAGAATCCGGCGAGCGCACCGAAACCACTTGGTGCGAGCTGCGCTGCCAAGTCGGATCCGTTGCCGCCTGGCTGCGCGAGCAAGGAGTCGGCGAAGCCGACCGCGTCGTCGGCTACCTGCCGAACACCCACCACACCCTCATCGCCTTCCTCGCCACCGCCTCGGTCGGCGCCATCTGGTCCGCCTGCGCCCAGGACTACGCCGCCGAAGGTGCGGCGACGAAACTCGGCCAGCTCGAACCGAAAGTGCTCTTCGCCGCCGACGGCTACCTGTGGAACGGTCAGGCCTTCGACCGCCGCGACCAAGTCGCGGATTTGGCCCACCGGATGCCGAGCCTGCGCGCCGTGGTCGGGGTGGGCAACCTCGACGAGGAATTCCTCGACGAACACGGTCGGGTCATGAACCTCACCGCCTGGGACGATATCGCTTCCGGAGATACCGAACCCGAGTTTGCGCGCGTCGATTTCGATACCCCGCTGTGGGTGTTGTACTCCTCGGGCACGACGGGGATACCCAAGGGGATCGTACACAGCCACGGCGGGGTCGTCATCGATCACCTGCGCCTACTGGGTCTCCACCTCGACATCCGGCCGGGCGACCGGTTCTTCTGGTACACGAATACGAACTGGATGATGTGGAACCTCGTCGCCTCGGCGCTGGTGGGCGGTGCGACCACGGTGTGCTTCGACGGCAGTCCCCTCTATCCGGGGCCGGGCCGGCTGTGGGAGATCGCCGCGGACACGAAGGCGAATGTGCTCGGGGTCAGTCCTGGGATCTTCCTGGCCGGGATGAAGGCCGGGCTTGAACCCGGCACGGACTTCGACCTCTCCGCACTGCGCACGATCGGCGCCACCGGCGCCCCCGTGCCCGCCCACTGCTTCCCCTGGGTGCGCGATGCCGTCGTCGAACGCGTGCAGCTGGCCTCGACGAGCGGCGGCACGGACGTCGTCAGCGGCTTCGCCGGATCCGCACCCAACTGCCCAGTCTGGGCCGGGGAACTCTCACGGCCGGTCCTCGGTGTGGCGTTGGAGTCCTGGGACGATAACGGTCGGCCGTTGATCGACGAGGTCGGGGAGATGGTCATCACCGCACCGATGCCGTCGATGCCGGTGAAGTTCTGGAACGACCCGGACGGTGAGCGCTACCGCGACACATACTTCTCGATGTTCCCCGGAGTCTGGCGCCACGGCGACTGGATCACCATCACCGACCACGGCAGCGTCATCATCTCCGGCCGCTCGGACGCCACCCTCAACCGGCAGGGCGTGCGCTTGGGCAGCGCCGACATCTACGACGTCGTCGACGGCATCCCCGAGGTAGCCGAATCCCTCGTCATCGGAGCTGAACAGCCCGACGGCGGGTACTGGATGCCGCTGTTCGTCGTGTTGGCTGAGGGGGTTTCGTTGGATTCTGGGTTGCGGTCGCGGATCGCTGGAGAGCTGCGGTCCAAAGCGTCACCGCGGCACGTGCCCGATGACGTCATTGCGGTGCCTGCGATCCCGCACACGAAAACGGGCAAGAAGCTCGAGGTGCCGGTGAAGAGGCTGCTCCAGGGGCACGATCTGGCCAAGGTCGCGAATCCGGATGCTGTGGATTCGTTCGAGGCGTTGGCGTACTTTGCTCGGTTTGGGGGGGGGCCGACGGGGCGCAGTGAAAGGTCGCTGGCTGAGCGGCCAAGGCCGATGATCGCCAGTGCCCATGTCCATGGTGACAACAGGCCCAGTGCCCACAGTGCAGGTCCATTGAGGCGCGACTCGCGGCAGTCGAAACGAGCCGACCCGCTGTAGTCAAGAGCCGTGCTTTCGGGCCGAGAAATCGGCCGCAACAGGCGCAGGCACTCTGTCTCTGAGCCGTGACTCCCCAGATCAGCTCGACTTTCTCCGTCGTACCGACGGCACGATCACCATTCCGATCGCCAACAAGAGCAGAGCAATCGCGCTGATTCCGAAGATTCCCGCTGCACCGGTTCTGGGGAGGTCTCCTCCGCCGTCGCTGCTGCCGGACGAATCCGCGTCGGTCGACGAAGCCGCTTCCGACGAAGTGTCCGCTTCTGTCGAGGAACTTCCACTCGTTGCGTCGTCAGAGCCACCGGCGTCAGCCGAGGGACCAGCATCAGCCTTATCAGACGCCTCCGCATCCGCACTGGCAACCGACCCCTTGCCGCCGTCACTGTCCGCAGACGAATCCGACTCCGACGAACTGTCTGAATCATCTCCGGCACCTGCACCCGTCGCACTATCCGAATCATCCTTGGCGTCCGCGTCCGACGAGCTGTCGGAATCACCCTTGACATCCGCGTCGGAAGAGCTGTCCGAATCCTCATCCGAGGCAGATAGGTTCACCTCAGACGGGTCCGAGACGACGTCGTCACCGTTCGGTGCCTGGCCTGTGGCCGTCGCCGAGTTCTCGAGCGAACCACGGTCCACGTCCGACTGGACCACGTCGTAGGTGGCCGTGCAAGTCATCGACTCACCGGGAGCCAGCTTTGCGGCATCGTCGGGGCAACTGACGTCGGACAGTTCGCCCGAACCCGTGAACTCACTTTCATCAACGCCCACATCGGACAAGGACACATTCCCGTTATTGGTGACTTTGAACGAGTACTCGATCGAATCACCAGCTTTGTAAAAGTCCTTATCCGCCGTCTTTTCGATCGACACTGCCGGGCCGGCCTCGGCTGCTGGAATTCTCACCTCGGAGGGGTCAGAGTCCACATCATCACCGTTCGGTGTCGTGGCCTTCGCCGTCGCGGAGTTCTCGATCGAACCACGGTCGACGTCGGCCTGAGTGGCCTTGTAAGCAGCTGTACACTTCACCGAGTCTCCCGGCGCCAATGACGCTGCCTCCTTTGCACAGCTGATCTCGGACAGGTCGCCGGAGCCGGTGAACTCGGCTTCGTCGATGCCCACATCCGACAGAGTCACATTGCCTGTGTTCGTCACCTTGAAGGAGTACGTGATCGATTCGCCGTCCTCGAACGTGTTCGTGTCGGCGGTCTTCTCGACCGAGAGACCCGGAACCGACTCACCCGTGATGCTCCAGTCCGAAGGCTCAGAGGCCACATCGTCACCGTTCGGTGCCTTGCCCGTCGCTGCTGCGGAGTTGTCGAGCGAACCGCGATTAACGTCGGCCTGCGTCACCTCATAGGCGGCAGTACAGGTCACCGAATCGCCGGGGGCCAGCTTCGCTGAGTCGTCGGAGCAGTTCACTGGCGAAAGTTCGCCCGTACCCGAGAATTCGCCCTCGTCGACGCCCACATCGGACAGAGTCACATTGCCCGTGTTCGTGATTTTGAACGAGTACTCAATGGAGTCACCGGCGACAAGCGTGTCCTTATCCGCAGTCTTTTCGATCGACAACGCAGCATCGGTGTCGGCGACAGGTGTCTCAGTGCTGGCTTCGGCGGAGCGAACCTTGTCGTCGTCGCCCGGAGCCGTACCTTCGGCGGTGGCGGTGTTCCTCACTGCCTTGCCACCATCCACGTCGGCCTGTGTAACCGTGTGAGTGGCGGTGAAGGTCGCCGATTCGTCCGGCGCCAGGGAGGCGACGGACTTCGGGCTCAGCGACCCATCGTCGATGTGCTCATCATTGACGGTCACGTCGCTCAGAGTGGTGTTTCCTGAATTCGTCACCTTGAACGAGTATTCGATGGTCTCACCGACGTCGGCGGCACCGTTGTCGTTCTCATCTTTCAGCTCATTGGACTTCTTGAGAGACAAGGCAGAATCATGTTCTGCCACAGGCGTCTTCGTGCTGTCCTCGTTGGAGCGGACAGGAGTCTGATCGCCTTCGGACCGTGTCTGAGCCGTCGCAGTGTTGACGATCGGACCGCCGTCGTCGACATCTGCCTGAGTGACCGTATAGCTGGCGGTGAAGGTCGCCTTATCGCCTGGAGCGAGTTTGCTGACTGACTTCGGCCTCAATGTGCCGTCGTCGACCTTGACATCGTCGATGGTGACGCGGCGCAACGTCACGTTGCCTGTGTTCTCAACCGTGAACGTGTACTGGATCGTTTCACCGGCATCGGCGGCGTTATTGTCGTTCTCGTCCTGCAGCTCGTCCGATTTCTCCAATGTCATCGCAGGTACGGGCCCTACAACTGGCTGACTGTCGGTGTCCACTGCTTCGACTGCGGAGTCATCAGGGGTTGACCCCTTCGCCGTCGCCGTGTTCTCGACGCCTCCTGCGTCGACGTCGGCCTGCGTCACTGTGTAGGTGGCAGTGAAGGTGGCCGAGTCCCCTGGTGCCACTGTGCCGACGTTGGCGGGTTCGACCTTATCGACATTCGCATCTTCGATGCTCACGTCGCTGATAGAGGTGTTGCCGGTGTTGGTCACCTTGAACGTGTACTTGATCTCGTCGCCGACGTCCGCGATGTCCGCTCCCTGTATCTCACCGGTCTTCTCCAGCTTCAATTGCGGGGAACGAGGTGCCTTGGGCACGTTCGCCGAGGAGGGACCGGATGCGATCTCATTGTCCCCGGGCGTCGTTCCGCGGGCGGTGGCGGTGTTGATGAGGTCGGTCGACTCGGTGGCGTCGATGTCGGCCTGCGTCACTGTGTAGCTGCCGCTGAACGTCGCCGATTCGCCCGGGGCGAGACCATTCGGTAGAGAGTCGGGATCGCTGAGCTCAACTTCGTCGAGTCGATCGTCATCAATGCCGAGGTGGGTCAGTGTGGTGTTTCCGGTGTTGGTGACGACAAAGGTGTAGTCGATGGTGTCACCGACCGTCGCCGCTGTTCCGTCTCCCTGCAGTTCGCCGCTCTTCTTCAGATGCAGCCCCGAGGCCTGCGGAGCCAGGGGCACGTTCGCCGTATCCTCGGCGCTCGTGATCGAGTCCCCACCGGGCGACGCAGCTTCTGCGGCGGCGATGTTGACGATTCCCTGATCACCATCGTCGCGTACGTTATCGATGGCCTTCTGAGTCACCTTGAACGATGCGGTGAAAGTCGCTTGTTCTCCTGGTGCCAGCGAATCTGCTGTCTTGGGTTTGAGTGTGTCAGCGTCGATCAGATCATCGTCGATGGTGACGTCGGTGAGTGTGGTATTTCCGGTGTTGGTGACCACGAATGTGTACGCGATGGTTTCGCCCTGATCTGCGACGCCGTTGTCGTTGGTGTCTTCGAGTTCGGCAGTCTTGCTGATCGCCACACCATTGGCTCGCGGCTTCACCGGCGTATTCGCGGTGGATTCGTTGGATTCGACGGGTGCACCGTTCGGTGCGGTGCCGTTCGCCGACGCAGTGTTACTGATGTCCTTACCGGCGTCGATGTCCGACTGGGTCACCGTGTAGTCGGCGTTGAGGGTCTTCTGCTCGCCTGGCGCCAGACTCTCGATCGAGCCGGGGTCGATTCCGGAGTCGAAATCGAACTCATCGGCGACGCTCACATCCTCGACGGTGGTGTTCCCGGTGTTGGTCACGGTGAACGTGAAGTTGATGACGTCGCCGACTTCAGCGGCACTCTTGTCGTCGTCGAGAGCGCTCGTCTTCTGCAGGGCCAAACCGTTGGTCTGCGCTGTGGTCGGCACCTTGTCGACTGCTTCGGTCGACGTGATCGGAGTGTTCGTGCCCAGCGCAGCAGCTGTAGCAGTCGCCGTGTTGACGATGTCTTCGCCGGCATTGACGTCTGCCTGCGTGACCTGTCGGCTGCCAGTGAATGTCGCTTCCTCTCCTGGTGCAAGCGACGCTGCCGACTTCGGACTCAGGGTGTTGGCATCTATCGTGTCATCGTTGACGGTGACATCGGTCAGCGTGGTGTTGCCGTTGTTCTTCACCGTGAAGGTGTAGTCGATCGTCTCACCTGCGTCGGCGGTGCCGTTGTCGTTGGTGTCGTCGAGGACTCCGTCCTTCTGCAGCGAGACCGAGTTCTCCCGTCCCGCTGTCGGGAAGTTGTCCGTCGACTCACCGGTTCGAACATCGTTGCCATTCGGTGCGCGCCCCGAGGCTGTCGCCGTGTTGACGATGTCCCCTCCGGTATCGATGTCGGCCTGCGTCACGGTGTACTTCGCCGTGAACTCAGCAGACTTACCGGGCGCTAGAGAGCTGATCTGTGAAGGATCGGTGGAGTCGATCCTGTCGTCGTCGATCGTGATGTCTGCCAGGGTCGTGTTTCCGTGGTTGGTGACCGTGAACGTGTATTCGAAAGTGTCCCCGACATCGGCCAGACCGTTGTCATTGCTGTCTCGGCTAAGCTTTCCGTCCTTCTTCAGTGACATCGCTGAGGTCGGTTCCGCGACCGGCGTCTCGGTGCTGGACTGGCCCGACTCGATTGCATCTCCTCCGGGGCTGGTCGCCGATGCGGTGGCTGTGTTGTCGATGACCCCGCCTGCGTCGACATCGGACTGTCCGACTGTGTACTTCGCGGTGAAGCTTGCGTCGTTGCCGGGGGCGAGGCTGTCGATCGAGGCCGGGTCGATCCCAGCCCCGTCGAAATCGAAGTCGTCGGCGATGTCGACATCTTTCAGAGTGGTGTTGCCGGTGTTCGTGACTGTGAATCTGTAGGCGATCGTTTCGTCGACATCGGCGACATTGTTGCTGTTCGAATCGTCCAGCTCGCTCGTCTTCTTGAGCGCGATGCTGCTGTTCTGAGCAGGCAACGGAGTGTTTGTCGAGGACGGATCGGATTTGACGGGATCATCCTGACCGGGTGTAAGACCGCTGGCAGTCGCGGTGTTGCGGATCACTCCGTCACCGTTGGTCCCGTTGGCGTCAATGTCGCCTTGGGTGACTTTGTGGCTGCCGGAGAAGGTCGTTTCCGCTCCCGGAGCCAGGCTTGACGATTTCTCAGGGTCAGTGCTGTCGAGAAGCGGATCGTTGATGGCCACATCGGTGAGCGTGGTGTTGCCGGTGTTCTGCACTGTGAACGAGTAACGGATCGTCTCCCCGACATCGGCGACATTGTTGCCGTTGGCATCGTCGAGTTCACTGGTCTTCTGAAGCGAGAGCCCGGGGGCCCGGGTGGCGACCGGTGTGTTGGTCTTCGATTCTGCTGAGGTGGTAGTCTGCCCCGTCGGTGATTCGCCCCGTGCGGTGGCGGTGTTCGTGATGTCTTTGCCGCGGTCGACGTCTTTCTGCGTCACCGTGTAATTGGCGGTGAACTTTCGGGAATCCTCCGGTTTCAGTCCATCGACCGAGCTCGGGCTGATTCCCTTGCCATCAAAATCGAATCCATCGTCGATTGCGACATTGTCCAGGATCGTCTGCCCGGTGTTGGTCACCGTAAAGGTGTAGTCGATCGTATCGCCGGCGTCAGCCACGCCGTTGCCGTTCGAATCGTTGAGCTGGGCGTTCTTCTGCAAGGACAGACCGGGTCGCTGAGCTTCGTTGGCGAAAGTGCAGACGATGTCGGCTCCGGCGCGGGGAATCGTGACGCTGCCCTTCGTGCCGTTGCCGCCTGTCAGCTCCTGCTTGTTGCGCTGGTTCACACACTTGTAGGTCGATTTGTAGTTCTTCTGGCTGGCGCCGGCCCCGGATTCGGAGAACTGGAAGGTCTGCCCAGGTCGTCCGATGATCGAACCGGCGTACTCTGAGGGCTGCTGATTCTGGACTCCGCTCGAATTGCCCTGTGTCACGCCGGTGTTACCGGGAGCACCGGGCTCGAGTCCGTTGCCGGAGATATCCAGCGTCGCCTGATCCTCGGGGGCGAAACGGCCGTTGCTGAAGTCTTTCTGCACCTGGAGCGTGCTGGGAGTCGCGCACGAGGCCATATCGGTGGTGCCGGTCTGCCCGAAGGAGTTCGTACCCAGGACCTTGCCGCTGGTCGGGTCGGCACTGTAGAGCGTGGTTCCGCTGCTCATATAGAGCAGCCCGTCACCGCCGAAGGCGATGCCGTTGATCGGTTGCTTCGACGCGATGCTCGTAAGCTTCGTACCTCCGATGACTTTCGGCTTGCTCTGGGCGGTCGTCGGCAGCTCCTGGTTGACGACCCCGAGTGTCGACGAGGAGTTCCCATTTGCCCCGATGTAGTAGAGCTCACCAGCGCTGGAGAAGGCGAAGTCGCCGTTTGCACCATCGGCGGGCACTGTACCTTGGGCGACCAGTCCAAGAGACTGGCCTGTCGAGGGGTTGAACCCGTAGACGTTGAGGACGCTCGAAGTGGAGCTCGAGAACCCTCCGTAGTAGTAGATGCCGCTGCTGGGGTCCACGGCGCCGTGGGTGATAGGAGAGTTTGCGGGGCCGCGGGTCAATCTCTGTGAGGAGTTCGTGTTCGTGTCATAACGGAAGATCTCTCGATTGTCGCTCTGTGTGTAGATGCCGTAGAGCGAGCTGCCGTCCGCACTCATCCCCATCGCATTGATCTGCTCGAAATTGCTGGGAACCCCGAAGGTCCCGCGACTCGTCTGTCCACCCGAAGCGGGGTCGATTTGCCACAGATTCTGCGACGTATTCGTCAAACCCTGCATCGTATAGATGGGCCCACACTGCAGGGCCTGCGGGGAAGCCTCAGCGGGAGCTGCCTGCGCGGGTTCCGAGTTGACCGGGAGAACCACAGCGATGAGCAGAAGAGTCAGAACGCTCGCGATGAGTGCACGTGTCCGACTACCGAGACGGTTGAGTGAACCCAGCATGTGCCCTGAGAACGGGGTGCGGAACTTCCTAGCAAGGGATGAGGGGAATGACATATACGACCTTTGCACTGCAGTTCAAGCGTTCCGATCGAGGGGGTAGTCGTCCATCGACACTGCCCCCGTCTTTGAGGGCCCCGTCTATGGCGGCGACGAAGTGTTTCTCATCTCGAGACGCTTCTATCCAAAGCACATCTTGCCATAAAGTACACATATTGCTCAATAGCTCCTAGCAGTTCGCATTCAACTTCTGCCAAGCTTTGCGGAATCACTTCGGGGCAGCTTATCAGCGGTTTGCTGAACTGCGGTTGGATCGAAGGCGTCACCTCAACCGAGCGTCGAGGCTGCTGTCCTGACTTCAGAAGGAATGTTCTTCGTCTCCCCTGCCGGCACCTCGTTGAGGACCGCCCTCAGCCGTGCTGAGGAGAAGAATTGACCACTGAACCGATCTGGCTTCCCGACCCCGACTAGACCCCGCGACCGCAGATTGCTGACTTCATCGACTTCGCCAACAAGCGCACCAGCCAAAGCCTGGCTACGTATGACGATCCGTGGAACTGATCGGTCACCCTCAACCGGCAGAGAGTGCGCCTCGGCAGCGCCGATATCTACGACATCGTCGACGGCATCCCCGAGGTGGCCGAATCCTTGGTCATCGGTGCCGAGCAGCCCGACGGCGGGTACTGGATGCCGCTGTTCGTCGTTCTGGCGTCGGGGGTTTCGTTGGATTCCGGGTTGCGGTCACGAATTGCTGAGGAGCTGCGGTCCAAGGCCTCGCCTAGGCATGTGCCCGATGACATCATCGCGGTCCCGGCCATTCCGCACACCAAGACTGGAAAGAAGCTCGAAGTACCGGTGAAGAGGCTGATCCAGGGGCACGATCTGGCCAAGGTCGCGAATCCGGATGCTGTGGATTCGTTCGAGGCGTTGGCGTACTTTGCTCGGTTTGGGGAGGGCCCCCGTAAGCCTGCATGAGGAGGGTGTCCGATACTTCGGACACTATCTTCGCAGTCCTGTAGCGAATGGACAGCTGGCCTGCCAGCATTGTGACGAGGCGCACACTCGCCACAGCATCGGGGATGTCTGGGCCAACGCGGCAGAGACGTACACACAGTGATTCGCTCCCGGACGATGTAGTTGTGACGTTACGATCCAGACGCCGAAGGAGACTTAGGCGCAAAGTGAATTCGAAAGCCGAACCCGCTGCGAAGCCAGCGAAGCCAGCGAAGACACCCGCTGCGAAAAGGGTTCCACACACCTTCGTCATCCTCTTGGGAATCATCGTTGTTCTGGGAATCGCGACCTACTTCATCCCCTCAGGGCAGTACGACACCCGAGTCGATGATTCGGGCCGAGACCTGGTCATCAGCGGCACATACCATGCAGTGGACTCAGCTCCGGCGAATCCCTTCGATCTGTTCACGTCGATTCTGTCGGGGATGACCGAGGGCGCCGACATCATCTTCTTCCTCCTCATCATCGGAGGAGCGCTCGGTGTACTCAACGCGACCGGCGCAATCGATCGACTGCTGCAGGGGGTCCTCACCAAGTGCGCCGGCAAGGAACTCTGGATCGTCCCGATTCTGCTGGGTTTCTTCTCCCTGTCGGGAGCGACGTTCGGCATGAGCGAAGAGGCCATTCCCTACCTCCTCATCATCCTGCCGATCCTGTTGAAACTCGGGTTCGACCGCATCCTCATCGCAGCCCTTCCTCTGGTCGGAACCGCGGTCGGATGGGCCGGCTCCTTCACCAACCCTTTCAATATCGGAATCGCCCAACAGATCGCAGGTGTGCCGATCTTCTCCGGGATGGCCGTCCGCATCGGACTCTTCGTCATCCTCTACCTCGCCGCAGCCATCTACTTCATGCGGTATGGAGCCAAGATCCTCAAGGACCCCAGTCGGAGCCTCATCGGCATCGGGCCCGACGACGAAGCTTATGGCTCGTCCACCTCGACGGACGATCCGCTGAGGAAGCGGGACGTCGCCGTCCTCTGGGTGTTCGTCGCCACAATCGTCGCCGTCCCGATCGGGATCGTCGCCTTTGACTGGTTCATCACGGAGATGTCGGCGCTGTTCGTCATCATGGTACTGGTCGTCGCCACCATCGCGAAGATGAACTACAACGACATCGCCGATTCTTTCACCAACGGCTGCCAGGATCTGCTCGTTGCTGCGTTGTCGGTGGGCCTGGCCTACAGCGGAATCATTCTGCTCGAAGATGCCCACGTCATCGACACGATCATCTATGGGCTGTCCACGGCGGTCGGGCAGCTCTCGAGCAACTGGGCGGCAGTCGGCATGGTGGGCGCACAGAGCGCCCGCCATCAACTACATCGTCACCTCGGGCAGCGGCCAAGCCGCACTGACCATGCCGATCATGGCTCCGCTGGCCGACCTCGTCGATGTGAGTCGACAGACCGCGGTGCTGGCCTATCAGTTCGGTGACGGCATCTCCAACGGTTTCACCCCGACGAGCGGCGCGATGATGGCCGGTCTTGCTATTGCCGGTGTCTCCTGGTTCAAATGGGTCCGCTTCCTCTGGCCGCTGATGATCATCTTCTACGTTCTGGGCGCGGTCTACGTCTTCATCGTTCATGTGTTCATCTGGACAGCCTGAACGAACAGCGGATGCTCACTGCAGCAGGAGGAACCCGAAAACCCTTCGTCTCCTGAACTTCGACGACCTACGATGCCAAACACACGAAGAAAGCGAGTATGCCCGATGATTCCCGACTTCCCTGCCGACGCCGCCGAGATCCTCTCCGAACTGCAGACCATCCGCAGAGATCTCCACGCCAATCCCGAGGTGGGCACCGACCTTCCGCGGACCCAGCAGGCCGTCCTCGACGCCATCGACGGCCTCGACCTGGAGATCACCAAGGGCGTGGCGCAGAGCTCGGTCGTGGCCGTGCTGCGCGGAGGGAAGCTAGGGCCGACGGTGCTGCTGCGCGGCGACATGGATGCCCTGCCGGTCAACGAGGAAACCGATTACCCCTTCGCGTCGACGAACGGGGCCATGCATGCCTGCGGCCACGACCTGCACACCAGTGGCCTCATCGGTGCCGCCCGGCTCCTCGCAGCCCATCGCGATGAGCTGCCCGGTTCTGTGATCTTCATGTTCCAGCCCAACGAAGAAGGCGATGGCGGAGCGAAGAACATGATTGACGAAGGCATGCTCGAAGCGGCCGGAGAGCGTCGCGTCGCCGCCTATGCCATTCACGTCAAGCCCGGCACGGGCGGGGTCTTCACCACCCGCCCGGGCCCGCTCATGGCCGGATTCATCAGTTTGGAGATCACCATGCGCGGCGCAGGCGGACACAGCTCCCAGCCCCAGTTCGCCCGCGACCCGGTAGCCCCCCTCACCGAACTGGCGGTGGCTCTCAACACCATGACGTCACGTCGATTCGATGTCTTCGACCCAGTCGTCATGCCCGTCACACAGCTGCGTGGATCGGATGCCAACAATGTCATCCCCGACACCGCGAGCCTGGGAGCCTGCATCCGCTACCTGTCTCCGGAGCGGGTCGAGCAGCTGCGGACCGAGGTCACCAGGATCGCCGACGGCATCGCCTCAGCCCATGGGTGTCGTGCCGAGATCACCTTCGAGCCCGGATTCCCTGTCACTACCAACGACACCGAGGAAGCCGCCTGGACCGCGCAGCAGCTCACTTCGGTCTATGGCACGGATCGCTACGAGGAGATGCCGAATCCGGAGATGGGTTCGGAGGACTTCTCCTTCGTCATCAATGAGGTGCCCGGCGCGTACGTCTACCTCGCCACGACTCCCGACGGTGTCGACCCAGAGCCCGAGGACAACCATTCGCCACGCGTGAAATTCGATGACAAATGGCTCGGAGACTTCGCCGCAGCGCTCGCCCACCTCGCTTTTGCTCGATTGGCGAGGTGATCGACAACAGCCGCACAGCTGCTCGATCCGGGCCGCCGGCGCCTGAAGCGCCCCGGTGATTGCGCTTCGTCACGGCTTCGTCCGGAGCCTCGGTCGGCTCTCCCACCTGCCGAACTCGGCCCATGCGGGCACCGGGTGCAGCCAGTGCTCCGCTCTCGCCGTCAGGACCGCGTTTTCGCCAGGGCGCTGCGGTAGATCGCTGCGTGCGCCGCGGCGATCTCCTTCCGTTCGCTTCGGCGGCGGTTGACGAGTTCTTCGACCTGCTCTCTCTGACCAGAAGATACGCTCAGCACTGCAGAGTGCAACGAGTCTGCATCCGGGGTCCACACCCCGTTTTCACGGGTCCAGGAATAGCTCGCATCAGCACCTTGACTGACATAACAGCCGACGTTCGGAGCAATGACCCGTGTGCCGAAATCGTGGCAGGCCTCCATCCAACCCGAATGAGTCCCGAAACGGTATGGAAGCAGGGAAACGTCAAGTCCGGCGAGGTATTCGAAGAGCTCACGGTCGGAGAAATAGTCGTGCACGTGCAGCTCGACATCGCTGGTGAGCAGGTAGCGAACGAGTTCCGGGTCGTGACGTGGGCCGTCTTCATCGAACACGTCGTGATGAAGATTGACCTGCAAAATGCCGCCGGGAATCTTCGCGACAGCGGCAGCAGCGGCCTGCAGAAGTGGTATTCCCACCATATTCGCCCGCAAACTCTTGAGGTGGATTCCGAGACGGAACTCTTCCTGACGCGGCAAGGAGGAGCTTCCGAGTTCAGAGATCGTCTCCAACTCAGCCACATGTGGGTGTGCAATAACATGCGCGTCGATGTTCCATCGCTGCCGTATCTCCTCTGCCGCCTTTCGGGTCAACGTGATGACCTCAGTTGCTCGGGGAATCAGCACGTCGAGCTGGGAAGAATGCAGCGCCGCGTCCTCGTGGTGAGGGTTCTGCAGGTCGTGGACCGTGTATACGAGTGGGATCTCGCGTGCCTCCAGCGCGTCGATGACGGCGTGCAGCTGAGCCGGGGAGTGGGCGTCGAAGCCGAAGTGGATGTGGAACACATCCGCCTCGCAGTTGCGGATCCAATCGGGATCGAGCATGGCCGGCGGCCACCACGGCGCACCCGTAGGGGCGTCAGCGCGGGTCGGCGGAGGGTCGGGCAGACGGATGATCGCAGGCGCGTCCTCGTCCGGAGAGGAAAGGTGCCGGACGTAGACGTGCGATCCTGGGACTGATGCCACTGTAAGGGGCACCTGCTCGTATCCCGCTGATCCCCGCCGCACGAGGCCGAGCGTCTCGAAGCGATCCAGCCACCCTTGCATCGGCCACTGGCCCCACTTCTTCGCGAACAGTCGACCATTGCTCAGGATGTCGTCAAGATGCTCCACCGGGGGTGAGGACACCGGATGGTACTGGTGGAAAGCGGAAGCGCTGCCCACCCAGGTCAGCCCTGTCCCGGTGCTGCGGGCCTGCCACGCAAAGTCGGTGTCCTCCCCTCCATAGCCTTCGAAGTTCTCGTCGAAGCCTCCGATCTGGTCCCACACCCCGCGGCGGACGGCGAACGACAGTGACCAGAACAGGTCGTGATCACCCGCGGTGATCATCTCCCCGGAAGCGGGGGCGGGCCGAGCGGGGTGCGGTTCGCTCAGAAGTGCCAGACGTTCGACACAGTCCGGCGAGATCGGATCGAGTTCGACATCAGGCAGATAGCTGACGGGTCCACAGAGCAGGTCCTCTGGGTGGGCCAGTGCGGCACTCTGATAGGCCGCGATCAGATCGGGCGTCGGAAGACAATCCACATCGAGAAAAATCAGAAGATCGTCCGGGTGTCCAGCGGTATGAGCCACACCGAGGTTTCGAGCCGCGGCAAGAGGTAGGCCAGGTCCGGGCCTGTGGATCGAAACGATCGACACAGGAACGGTGGGGGACCCGGCACGTCCCCTGACGTCTTCATCGTTCATCGCAACGACGATATGGTCTGTCGGTTGCACGGTGCTGAAGGCCAGGCATTCCCGCTGTCGACGCAGGTGATCATGGCGACCATGGACTGTAGTGATGACAAAGGTGCCCGGGGGGCCGGTCACAGAAATGCTCATCGTTCTCCCTTACAGACGTCGGCGGCGTATCTGAGCACGAGGTTGCTGAAGCGTTCGAGAGTCTTGCCGTCGCACCAGGTAGACCAACGGCTCCCATCGAGTCTCAGCGCCTCGGCGATCGCCTGAGCCCAGTCCGCGGCGTTGCTGTCGTCTGGACCTGCAATGACCGGCCACGGACCGCGGACGAGGACTTCGAGCATCCAGTTCTGCTCGTCATAGGGACGGGGGTGGGCGATGACAACTGCCGGGGTACGGCTGGCGGCGACTTCCGCAATCGAGTTCTGACCTGCCGCTGTGACTACGACCGCGGCGTCACGCACGATCGGCCACGGGTCCTCCACCCACATGCCGTTCGAGCCGCCCAGGACCGTGACTTCAGCTGTAGGGAATTCTTGCGTGAGCACATGTGGGAGGTCATCACTCAGTGCACCTCCACCTGCACCATTGAGCACAACGATGGAAAAGGCATCATCCGCTGGCCCCCGCTTATCCCCACGCGCGTCTGACGACACCTCGAGTGTGGGGAATCGGGACAATCCGCCGAGGGCATGGAACTTGTGCTCGCTGTCTTCTGGGATCCCGGAGACGATCCCTGCCGCAGACTCCGGCCAGAATCCGAGAATCGCTGAACTGAGGCGAAAGCCGAGCTGATGAGCGTAATCGCCGCGGCTTCCCGGCAAAACAGCCGTCAGCACAGGTATCCCGTGCAATCGAGCGAGAATCGCGACTTCCACCGAGACATCCACGACCATCAGCCGGGGCTTAGCGGAATCGATCCATCCAGAGATCTGAGCCGAGCGCCGTCTCAATCCGGAGTGCCCAACCGGGACGTAATGGAGGCTGCCACCGGCCGTGACGTCATCTCGATCCAGCCGGCATCCGTCTGAGGCCTCGGCTGCCGTTTCTGCCGACGTAGGCGCTTCGCAGAATTCAGAGCTGCTGTCGTCACGTTCCAATCTCACCCATTCACCCGGCCACTGCGCGGGCCGAGACAAGGAGGAGAGTCCGGTGACGTGCCATCCGGCACGAGCCAGCGCACGCGCCATCGACATGGAGCGGTGCAAGTGTCCCGAACCTTGATGGTGGATGTACCAACCGATCACCGGATGGACGGGGCCCTGATCGACGTTCATTCCGCGAAGCTTCCTGCCGCAGCACGGACTGCATGACGATACAATGCTTCGTATCCGCTGACGGTGCTGTCCAGAGAATGGTGTTCGACCGCATACTTACGGGCCGCCATACGGCTCCGTCCGGCAGCACTGCAGATCGCTCGGGCCAAGGCCTCGACGGTGAGCTGGTCCGCCAAGGCTCCGACATCGCCACGAACGACCTCAACCAGCCCGCCCCTCGGAAAAGCCGCCACAGGTGTCCCACAGGCCAAGGCTTCTGCTGCCACCAAACCGTAAGGCTCCTCCCATTGAGAGCTCACGACAGCCACGGCCGACGATCCCACCAGGCTGCGCAGCCGCTGCTGATCCAAATGCCCGCAGTAACGGGCATCGTCTCCCAGCCGCGGGGCCACTTCAGCAGCGAAGTACTTCTCGTCCATGACCGGACCTGCCAAAGCGATCTGGAATCCCGCAGCGCGGGCGGCGTCGATTGCCACATGGGGAGCCTTCTCCGGGACCATGCGCCCAGTCCAGACGCAGGCCGGCCCACCAGGACCCGCATCCCACAGATTCGTATCGACTCCATTCGAGATCACAGTACTCTCCACTGCGTGCGACCAAGCCCGGGCTGTCGCGCTCGACACGGCAGCGAAGAAAGTCGTCGGCGCGCGGAAGACCACGGCCGATTCCAACCAAGGCGTGGGCGGCGTGTGCAGGGTCGTCACGATCGGGGTGCGCACCAATGGCGAGAGGGCCAATGGCAGATGGTGAAGTGAATTGTTATGGATGACATCGAACTCTGTCTGCCCGGCCAGCCCGAGCATCAGGTCCAAGTAGGCGTGATGCTGCCTCATCCATTCCGTAGGCATCGCCGACACGTCGAGCCGGGCCGCTTCGGAGAGACGCAAGACCTCGGGAACGATCATCTCGACATCGAGGTCAGGATCGCTGCCGGGAGCGGCGAACAGCGTGACCGAGTGCCCGCGAGAGACAAGTTCCTTCACTACAGCGTGCGTAAAGGACTCCAAACCACCCGCGAAGGGCTGGTTGATGGGAAAACGGCTGGACGCTATCAGACAGATTCGCAAAACTCTGTGCCTCCGCTCGACCCGGATCAGCGTTCACCAATCATTGGCGGCTTAAACGACGATGCCTGATGGACCTCTTCGCAATGGAACATAGACGGCGTTCGAGTCCCGGCGCGTTGGTTCCAGGCTTCCACGACCAAAGTGTTTACATCGTAATCACTGTAACAGGTTGGGCTGGCTCCGAATGACTCACATGTTTTCGGTGGTTCTGCCGTTTGGCTTTCTACCGTTTGACGGGTGTTTCCTGCAGGGTCGGCTGTACCGTGGTCCCGGTCTCCCACGAGTTCGCGACCGGGGCCACCTCCGGCATCGGGATGTCTTCGCGGCGTTCGCGGTTGCGCTGCGTCGAGACCCCGACTTCGCGGTCGCGCTCTCGGACCAGCTCTTCGCGGACTTGCCCATCCTCGGTGAAGCCCATCATCAGCTGGGGCGCACCGTAGGGGAAGTCGTGAACGTCGTACTGCCAGGTGTGGAACGTCTTGCCGTAGGTCTTCACCAGGTCCTCGAAGTAGGCGTGTTCGGCGATCTCCGGAACGCCAGGCGCGGTGAGGATTCCGGACTTGATCTCATAATGATGGCTGTGCCAGAGCTTCTTCTCCTCTTCGGGCAGGGAGCGGAACCGGTCTTCGCTGATGATGTACTCGATGCCGATCAGGCGGGCGTCATAGGCGTTTCGATCGAAGATGACGCACTGGTGCAGGTCGTGTTCCAAGTGGATGCAGAAGTGAGCGGCATGGACTTGGCGTCCGGTGTCGTCGGCATAGATGTGCAGGCCGTCGAGGTAAGTGCTCATCGCCTCCAGCGGATATTTTCGCTGGAGGAACGCGGAGCCCAGGTCCAACACGCGGTGCTTCCAAGGATGGCCCTTGATGGTCTTGAGATTGCTGACGGCTCTGCGCCCGGCAAGAGCCGCTGCGACGCCGCCGATGCCGAGAGTCAGTCCGGTAGTGGAGATTTTCAGATGTGTCAGTTCCATAATTCATCGTAAAGCGGATGATGACACGATTGAACCCCCTGCAGAACAGCTGCGGACTATCGCGGGAGCCAGTTCGTCAAACGACCCCGTCGTGGAACACTCTTCGAACTGCTCGTCCTCCGCCTGGTCAGTGACAGCTTCCCCGGCTTCCGTCTTTTCCTTGTCTTCCCACGTGTTCCGATCGTCAGGATGCTCCACGGTGTCCGGAACTGCTTCTTTATCTTTCCCATCATCGACCTCCTCGAATCATGCCCCGAATTAGAGCCAATCCGGTCTCAACTGGCAAAAGCCACCGAGCGGCGAATTGATTTCATCTTGGTCTCCCGGCCGAGCACCGTCAATCACCCCAGAAGACTCAGACAGATTTCGCGTCACCACGCGCTTCACTACCTTTGGCAGCGCAGAGAACACCACCAATGCTCCGCTGTCCGAAATCTCGGTATCGGACCGGGTTCGCAGGCACGAAACGTGTCGGGGCCGTCACGGGGAAACCAGGGGACATTGGCCGCAGCGTCAGTGAGATCCGACGCTGCGGCCCGTGTGGCTCGGACGACGGTCACTCCCCGTCGATGTGTTCGGCCGCGGTCTCCTTGGTGTTCTCGACGTTGGCGACGACCTCCGCCGAGCTCAGGCGGGTTTTGATGCCGACGTAGAAGACGATGACGGTGAAGATGGTGCACACCAGCTCGCCCCAGCCGAACGTGAGCACGCCCATGGCGCCCTCACCGTAGTTGCTCAGCAGGCTGAGCACGGCCAGACCGCCGAGCCACAGGATCATCCACCAGCCGGACTTGAACTGCAGCGGCGGGATCTTGCTGCGGTCGCTGAACGCATAGTGCAGGCCGAGGACCACGTAGCCGAGCGCCATCGCCAGGAACAGCTTCCAGTTCGTGTCCCACCCCGTCCAGAACACGATGAGGTTCGCGGCGAGGAACCCGAGGAACGGGAGCACGTCTCCACCGGGCAGGCGGAATGGACGCTCCTGGTCGGGCAGCTGACGACGCAGTGCCGCGACCGCGATCGGACCGGAGCCGAAGGAGATGACGGTGCCGGAGGTGATGAAGCCGACCATCTTCGCCCACGACGGGAACGGGAAGAACAGGAAGCACGCGACGATGAACGTGATGAGCAGACCGAACCACGGGATGCCCTTCTTGCTCAGTTTCGTCATGGCACTCGGCGCATTGCCCACACGGGCCTGCGAATACGACAGACGCGGGGTCAGCGCGGTGAAGATCAGACCGGTGTCGGCCGGGGAGACGACAGCATCGATGTAAAGGATAATCGCCAGCCACATCGCACCGAGCATGATCGCGATCTCGGCCCACGGTCCCGCCGAGTTCGAGAACGATAGTCCGCCCCAACCGTCCTTGAGCAGTTCGGTGGGGATGGCGCCGATGAAGGCGACCTGCAGGAGGATGTAGATGATGCCGGTGAGCACGATCGAACCGATGACGGCGAAGGGTACGTTCCTCTGCGGGTTCTTCGTCTCACCGGCGAACTCCACTCCCTGACGGAATCCGAGGTAGGAGAACACGATGCCCGCCGCGGGCAGGGCCGCGAAGATCGGGGCGATGCCGTTGGGGGCGAAACCGCCGAACTCGGGCATGTGGAAGTGACCGGGGTTGAACGCCAGCAGCGCCAGTCCGATGAACACGAGGACGATGACGATCAGCTTCCACCACACGAGCACGTTGTTGAACTGAGCGAAGAACTTCACGCCGAACATGTTGATGACGCAGAAGACCGCGACCATTGCGATGCTCACGAAGATGCCCGGCACCGTGAGGACGAGCACCCCCTCTTTCGACTCCATCAGCCACGGCATATAGCTCGAGGCGTACTGGACGGCCGCGAGCACCTCGATGCCCACGGTTCCCGCCGCCGACAGCCACGTGATCCACCCGCTGGTGTAGCTGGCGAACGAACCGAAGGCATAGTGCGGGTAGCGCACGACACCGCCGGCGACGGGAAACATGACACCGAGTTCGGAATAGTTGAGTGCCACGAAGATGATGAGGACCGCGCCCAGGGCCCACGACAGGATCGCGGCCGGTCCGGCCATGCTCGCGGCATCGAAGGCGCCGAAAAGCCAACCGGAGCCGATGATCGACCCGACTCCGGTGAAGAGCAGGCCGGTCTTGCCGATATCGCGTTTGAGTCCTTTGTCATGGACGACAGTCACGCTCGTATGCGAGCCCGCTGACAGGGAATTGCGTGAGGGCACCAGGGCCTCCCTAGGTAGTGACGGCTGAGTTTCCGCCGCCAGTTTTCTCCCGTCGAAACGTGATGTCAATTACATAGCTGGGTTATACGGCGAGGTCACAGACTCAAAGGACCCCGAACACGCCTTTTGGGTGTCCGCGGTCGAATGGCGGAACGTTGAGGGTCACTATGTGAGGTTTGGGGTGGTGCGGGTTGGAAGGGTCGGGCCGACACCGGTCGTGTCGAGCCGCTTCGCCGAAGAAGATGGTCCCGCTCCAGTCCCTCGCGGCCGCCAGAGCCTCATTTGCTGGTCGTTTCGGCAAGCAATTTAGTTGGTGTACTGAATCTGCGGTGCCTCCGGCGTGGGCCGGTGGTCGCCGATGTTTACGGGGCGATCGAGTTCCTCGATCATCTCTGTAACTCGGCTGCACGCGCGGCCCGGTGTGACGAAGGTCCGCTCGATCCGACGTAGGTACTCGGGCCCCGGATCTTTACCGATCTGCAGGGTCGCACCAATTGCTTCTATTACTTGTTCGTGCTCAAGTGCGACAGGACCAAACCCGGCTTGGTCATACGAGTAATATCCGGGCTTTGTCGGATGCCCACCACCGAAGACCAGCTCTCGGTCGAACTGGTAGTACACAACGGGGCGACGGACAATGGCCGCATCGAAGGCAATTGAAGAATAGTCGGTGACCACGACTGCCGATTGAGCGATGACGTCTTGAACGTTCACATCCGAGTAGGAAGCAACTTCCACGTAAGAGGGAAGCGTCAGTTCCGGCAGGTATCCTTCAAGATTCGGGTGCGGCATGAATAGGATCGTGCAACCATGATCCTGCGACATCTTCTTGAGTTCGGCCGAGTTGAGAATGCCCATCCACCGATTCAGGAACTCAGATGAGAAGAATTCCGGATTGAGGTCGCGTTGATGTCCTCGGCCGGCTCTGGCACCGGCTAAGAATTCTCGCCAAGTCGGCATGATCGCAATGATTTGCCGATGTTCAGGGTTCCGCTCTGCCGATTTCTTAACTAGTATGTCGTGACGTGGCATTCCTGTCAGTGCAACTTCTTTAGCACTGAACTTATACGGTGAATGATCTCCAACTATCGAGGCGTACTCTTCTGCCGTCGACGCCACGATTCCAGCGATGTTCTTGCCGTTCAACCAGCCAGAGAGATTGTTCTGGGTTACGCCGTGTTGGAGGAATACAAATCTCCAATTCGGCTTCTCACCATTAGGAAAGACGAAAGGTGAGTAGACATAAGCGTCAGCATGAGAGGAGACGATAAAGCTGGCGTTGAGGCAGAGCGCCTTCCACAAAACAGAACCATAAGGGATCAGCCTCTTGAAACCTTCTGCACGCAAACGATCCCAATCAGGCGACTTCCGCTCGACAACAAACCACGCGTTGATCTCACGTCGCCGCCTACGCAAATATCGAAAGAGGTGCTCAGCGTTATCGTTAGCATTGAGATTGCGATCCATCAGCACCCAGGCACCAGCGAAGAGTTTTTGGACTGGTGCTGATCGGGCAAGTGACAGCACGAAGCGGTCTTCCATTGTCAGGCTAGTACGGCGTTTCCGAAGCTTCGTCTCCGTGTTCGGCTTCCTTTTCGCACCTCGTCGCTCCTGAACTTTTGAAGGTCGGATGGAGTACTGGTTCCGCTTCGGATGTTCAAACGTCAACGGCGTGGCAACCCCGTCAAGATTGATCGTTACAGTGCCATCGACCGGAACCCAAATGATTCGCTCATGAAGCAAAGCCCGTCGCAAGTACGTAAAATCACGGGTCTTGGCTGCGAACGGTTGAATCCGTTTTCCTCTGAACCGAATCTCCTCGTGCGGTGCTCGTCCTTTGAATCGGTACCTCAATTCGACGAGTCGACGGACTTCGTCGAATCGACCTATGACAACCGATTGCCACCGCCAGTCTTCGGCTTCATACCCGTGGGCAAGTGCTTCGATCTGCGTCGACGATCGGTTGATCAGTGAAAACGACTCGATCGCTTCGGCTGATAGGTGCTTACGGATCAATGCCACGACTTCGTGGAACCGGGCCGCAGCGGCAGTATCAAGACCGGAAGCCTGTGAAAAGGTGGCCTCTTCAGTCCGCAGAGTCCAGGTCAGTTCATAAATGATGACGTACTGCAGCCACAGTGGGACTTCGGGGGCCGCCTGTTCGAGAAGCTGAAGGCATCCGAGTTCGAGGACCGTGGTGTACTTCTTCGGATCGGTCCCACTGGTTTGCAGTGTCGAAGACCTATCTGCTCGTCGGCGATAGAAATATTTGGCGGAGTCGACAACAGAGACGAGTCGCTTTGGCAGAGCCAGGAGGTACCTCTGAACGAAGTGGCCGTCTTCAAACGTCGGGCGGATTCTTTCGTCGTATCGAAGCTCGAGGTTGTTGATCTTTGCCACTCGAAAGAATGCGGAGGAGGCATGCAGATGCACGTATTCGGGGAACCGGTCGATGTCGACCAGCTGATCTCCTCCGCGGAATCGATGGCGAAGCGGGTGTGAGTCTTTGATCTCGCCGGTCTCTTCGAAGTGATCGACCAAGTGGCAGATCACCATCTCAGCGCCACGTTGCGATTCCAACGCAGACTCGACGGCTTCGAAGTAGTCGTCGGCCAGGGTGTCATCAGGATCAGTGAATGTCACCCACTCGGCAGTGACGGCATCGAGCCCGAAGTTTCGCGCCGATGACTGCCCGCCGTTGGCCTTCGTCAGAACAGTCACTGAGAAGTCGGTTGCGGCAGCCCACTCGTTCAGGCGATTAAGTGAGTCATCCGTCGAACCGTCATCGACGAGGATGATCTCCACGAGGGAGTGGTCAATGGTCTGCCGGTCGAGAGAGGCAAGAAAGTCATCGAGATAGCGCGAGACGTTGTAGACAGCGGAGACCACTGCATATTTCTTATCGGCCATCAGTCGTGGGCGCTCTTTTCAAAGGTACTGGGGATCGGCAGCTGGTCTTCGAGGAAGTCCTTCATCATGCGGTCGAGCTTGTCCTGATCGACGTCCGAAGTGTTCGTGTCGTTGAGACACAGCACGTCCAAATCACGACGCCGCGCCAGACGCAGGAAGTACAGCTCGGCGTCTTCTCGGGCGATGTCCATGTAGGCGTACCGAATGCTGCCGGGGGTAGCTCGACCGATGGCGTAGGCATAGAAGTGGTAAAGCGCTGAGGGGATCGACAGATCATCTGGATGACGGAAAGTCGATCGAGCCACTGCCGCGAACTCGTCGGAGTGTTCGTTTTCCATCTCAGTGAGCACTGAGCGTAGCTGTGGGTGCGGAGTGTGCTTGAACTTATTCGTCACTGTTCTCGCGAAGTTGTTCTGCAAGAACGCACGATTGCGCTTCGCCGCAGACAGAACCGGCAGATCTCGGGCAGACGGAGGATCGATGTCGAGCGGAGCTTTCGACGGAAAGAATCGTGAGAGTCCATTGCCAGTGAAGAAGAGCGAGGGATCGGTCGGTCGAAGGAAGAAGATGTCGTCATTGAGGTAGACATACTTCTCACTGAGTCCTGGAATGTGGTGCAGCTGCGACTCGATCGCATGCGAATTGAACACCGGGAGAGCGTCACCGTCCGCAAAGATGTCGCGGTGGTCGACGACGGTGATCTTCGGATGATCAGTATCCAACCAACTGGGGACTTGCCCGTCGGTGACGAGATAGATGTGGTTGACCCAGCTGGCATAGGCCTCGACCGAGCGCAATGAATATTTGAGCTCGTCCCTGCTGGTGAATCGCGACGGAATCGTTGCGGTCTTATTGACGGCGCCCTGCTCGAGCCCCGTTTCGGCGGCATGTTTGCGCTGACGCCAGTCTGGATCGTCACCATCAACCCAGGTGTAGACGATGTCGACAGGATCGACGACGTCGTAGAGATGCGGGTGCGGCAGTTTCAACTGACCACCGGCAGCGATCGTCTGTCGCCAGATCCTGGGAGTCAGGTACTCAACGGGAGCACCACGCTGAGCGATGCGGCGGTGCAGAGTCCCGGCAGTATGTGTTTCCCCATCGACACGTTCGACTCCTGCATCCAGAACAGCCCATGTCTCGATGATGACGTCTTCAAACCTCGTGTTCATCAGTTTGCCGTTGGGAGCGGCCAGATGGCGACGGCAGCGGATTCGGCTCACATCGTCCGGTGTCGACACGAATTTGGACAGCGGTGCCCGCCGTCCGGAGAAACCGGTCACGTTCGATTGCCAACCGTCCTCGACGTTCAGACGCTGCAACGCGTCGACCACCTGCCGTGTCTGATTCTCTGCCACGACCACAATGGGATTGAATTCGTTCGAACTCGGCAGAACCACTGTCTCGACTCCAGCGGTCCGCAGCAGCTGTGTGACAGTGCTGAGATTCTCTGCGGCAATTGCTCGGGCATCGTAGCCGCGGTCGGGAGCCGCTCCTGCGGAAACACGGTCGCCAGCGAAGCCGCGCAGCCACGGGTACTCACGATGCCGAAGCTTCGACGCGATCACCTTCTGCCGAGTCGACGCTTGTTCAGCGCCCCAGCGGCGTACCCGCTCCCCCAGCTTCTTCACTGCCATTTTTCCTCGCCTGACGTCATCCAATCCGGAATACTCAAATAAGCATGTTATCCAGACATGAATGGCTCACAGCGTATTCACTGATGTCGTGTCGGTAACTATCAGGGTCAACATTGTCGTTCAACGACGAATCGGGTTATCGATGCTGTCTCGCATCGATAACCCGATTGGCTGTTGAACGACGGGGAGCGCAAACCTGAACTAGCGCTCCGTCCAGGTCCTCGCAGCTGGGCGACCTCAGCCCGCGTTCGCCTCCGCAGTCAGGTGGGCACGCGCCTCGGCGAGCATGGCCTCTCGGGTCGCGATCTTCACGCGTTCCCGGCCCTCGGTCTCACCGAGGGCCTTCTCCGCAGCCTCGAGCCGGTGGTAGCCCTCCCAATCGGTGAAGTCGACGCCCTTCGATTTGAGCAGCTCGACGATCGAGGACTCCTCCGGGTACAGGGGTTCGGTGAGCGTTCCGGCGGCCTGGTCGTCGAGGATGTGCCCGATCGTCTCGAGCGCATCGCCCTTCGTATGACCGATGAGCCCGACGGGGCCGCGCTTGATCCACCCGGTCGTGTACACGCCGGGGATGACGTCCGCCTCGGCGGCCTGCCCCTGGTCTTCGGCGTCGACGACGCGTCCTTCGTGATTCGTGATGACCTTCTTGGCCTCATCGAAGGGCAGCTGCGGCAGCTGCGTACCCGCATAGCCGACGGCCCGGTACACGGCGTCGATGTCCCAGTCGTGGAAGTCCCCGGTGCCGTTGACGCCACCGGTCCCGTCGAGTTCCTGACGTTCCGTGCGCAGACCGGTCACCCGATCCTCGCCGAGGATGGCCACCGGCGCGTGGAGGAAGTGCAGGTGCAGTCGCCGCTTCGCCCCGGTCTCCTCCCGCATCGCGAAGTCCGTGAGCGTCTTCGTCACCTGCTTGACCTGGTTGCTCGACTCGATCGCGTCGAGCGAACCCTGATCGAACTCGTAGTCCTCGGGATAGACGATGATGTCGACGTCGGCGACCTGACCGAGTTCACGCAGCTCGAGAGGCGTGAACTTCGCCTGCGCGGGACCCCGGCGGCCGAAGATATGGACGTCGGTGACCTTCGAGGACTTCAGGCCCTCATAGACGTGATCGGGGATCTCCGTGGTGTGCAGGTCATCGGCCTGCTTCGCGAGCACCCGGGCCACGTCGAGCGCGACATTGCCGTTGCCGAGCACGGCGACCTTTTCCGCGTCCAGCGGCCAGGTCTGGGCGACATCGGGGTGGGAGTCGTACCAGTTTACGAAGTCGGCTGCCCCATAGGAACCGGGCAGATCGATCCCGGGCAGCGACAGCGGTGCGTCGACGAAGCAGCCGGTGGAGAAGATCACGGCGTCGTAGCGGTCGGTGAGCTCGCCGAGGTTGATATCGGCCCCGTATTCGACGTTGCCGAACAGGCGGATGTCACCGCGGTCGAGGACCTTGATGAGCGCATTGATGATGCCCTTGATCCGCGGATGGTCGGGGGCGACCCCATAGCGGACGAGCCCGAAGGGTGAGGGCAGTCGTTCGAACAGGTCGATGCTTAAGCTCAGGTCATGTTCGGCCTTGGTCAGCAGGTCGGCTGCGTAGATGCCGGCGGGGCCGGCACCGATGATGGCCACTCTGAAGGGAATAGTAGGCATGGGTTTCCTTGATCAGTCGTCGTGGAGCGGGGAGTCGCTCGGTGTGATGGAGCGAGGACTCGCTGCTGGTCAGTCGTCGGTGTTCTGCGGTGGCAGAGCTGCGATGAAGGGGTGGTCTTTGTCGACGACCCCGTGGGCGGCCGCTCCGCCCGGGGAGCCGATGTCGTCGAAGAATTCGACGTTCGCCTTGTAGTAGGCCTCCCATTCATCGGGCACATCGTCTTCGTAAAAGATCGCCTCGACGGGGCACACGGGTTCGCAAGCCCCGCAGTCGACGCATTCGTCGGGGTGGATGTAGAGGGAGCGGGTGCCTTCGTAGATGCAGTCGACCGGGCATTCCTCGATGCAGGCTCGGTCCTTCAGGTCCACGCACGGCTGGGCGATGATGTAGGTCATGGGTTCCTCACGAGTTCGGATGCCGATGCGGCAGGCTCGGTCGCCTGGGTGAACGCACCATCGGCGTAGGGGCTCAGGGTCACGACATCACCGGCGACGATCACGGCCGGTGACCGGACGCCGCGGCGAGCCGCGCGGAAGGCGATGTCGCCGAGGGTTCCGATGGTCACCCGTTGGTTCTCACCGAATCCGTCTTCGACGATCGCGACCGGGCAGTCGTCACCGCGCCCGGATCGGGCGAGCACCATCGCCGAGTTGATGAGTGTGCCCACTCCCATGAGCACGACGACGGTGTGGTCGCGTCCCCCGCCGATCTCACCCAGCTGGTCATGGCCGGTCGCGACCGTGTACGAGGTGGCGACGCCTCGGTGGGTGAGCGGGATTCCGGCGACCGCGGGAACGGAGTTCGCGCTGGTCACCCCGGGAACGACGCGGACATCGACTCCGGCGGCCCGGCAGGCGATGACTTCCTCTCCCCCACGTCCGAGGACGAAGGGGTCCCCACCCTTGAGACGGACGACCCGACGGCCGAGCTTCGCCTGTGTGATGAGGATGTCGTTGATCCCGCTCTGCGGCACCGGATGGTGCCCCGGCAGCTTGCCGACGTCGATGATCTCCGCACCGAGGGGTGCACCACGATCGGTTTCGAGCTGATCGATGACCGATCGGGCGCCGAGGCGGTCGGCCACGATGACATCGGCGCGTTCCAATGCGCGCAGACCGGTGACGGTGAGCAGTCCGAGATCGCCCGGTCCGGCACCGACCAGCAGCACGGTGCCGGGCTGCTGTGGGAGGAAGAGCGTCATGACTGGTCCTCGGTGGATTCGGGGGTGGGGGCCGCCTCGGGGGTGTGGATTCCCGCAGCGAGGGTGTTGCCTGTCTGCGGGTCGATGACGACGAAGGCTCCGGCCGTGCCGTGGTCGCGGAAGTCCGGGACCGGCAGCTCGGCCGACAGCTTCACCCGGGCCAGGCCGATGTCGTTGCCGGCGAGCACCTCGGCGGGTTCGGTCTCGGAGGTCTCGAGGTTGCGTTTGGCTTCGATGGTGACGATCCCCTTCACGGTCGTCGTCCCCGTCTTGATGAGCACCCGATCCCCTGTGCGCAGGCCCTCGGTCGTGAAGGGGAAGACCTCGGCGCGCAGTTCCCTGCGCGGGGTGGGCAGGGTGCCGGCCGCGGCGATGACGCTGCCACGAGCGGTATCGACATCATCGGCCAGCCGCAGCGCCACCGACAGCGGCGCACTAGCGGTTTCGAGGGGACCACTGGCGGTATCGATGCCCGTCACCGTCGTTGTCAGCCCGGCGGGGTGGATCTCGATCTCATCGCCGAGGCTGACCCGCCCGGCCGTGATCTGTCCGGCCACCGCCCGGTAGTCCCGGAATTCCTCGGGGTCGAGTCCAGGTGCCAGTCCCCCTTGCGGGCGCAGCACGGTCTGGACGTCGAGGCGGAAGGCCTCGAGATCGGCGGTGTCCTCGTCCGCACTCGGCAGGGTCTCGAGGAGTTCGAGCAGTGCCGGACCCGTGTACCAGGGTGTGTTGTCCGAGGTGGTGGCGACATTGTCCCCGGCCAGCGCGGAGATCGGAATGAGGTGCGGGGTCTCGAGGCCGATCTCGTCGGCGAGTGACTTGATGTCGTTTTCGACAGTCTCGATCGCTGCCTGGTCGTAGTCGATGAGGTCGATCTTGTTGACGGCGATGATGACGTGGCGGATGCCCAGTCGGGAGACGACGGTGAGGTGCCGGCGGGTCTGTTCGGTCGCGCCGGTGCGGGCGTCGATGAGGACGACGACGGCATCGGCGGTCGAGGCTCCCGTGACCATGTTGCGGGTGTACTGCACGTGTCCGGGGCAGTCGGCGAGGATGAACGAGCGACGGTCGGTGGCGAAGTACCGGTAGGCGACGTCGATGGTGATGCCCTGTTCGCGTTCGGCCCGCAGACCGTCGGTGAGCAGCGCGAAGTCGAACTCACCTCCCAGGAATCCGCGTTCCCGGCTGGTCGCGGTCACGGCGGCGAGCTGGTCGGCGAGGATCGCCTTCGCATCGTGGAGGAGCCGGCCGACGAGCGTGGATTTCCCGTCGTCGACGGATCCGGCGGTGGCGAAGCGCAGCAGCGTCTTCGTCGTCGTGTCCAACGTCGGCGTCGCCTCGGTGGTTGTTGTGTTGGCGGTTGCGTCAGTGGTTGTGGTCATCAGAAGTACCCGTCCTTCTTGCGGTCTTCCATCGCCGCGGCCGAGATCCGGTCGTCGGCGCGAGTGGCACCGCGCTCGGTCACAGTGGTGGCGGCCACCTCGGCGAGGATGGACTCGAGGTCATCGGCGCTCGATTCGACGGCCCCGGTGCAGCTCATGTCCCCGACGGTGCGGTAGCGGACCTTCTTGGTCGTGACTGTCTCGTCCTCGCGCGGGGCGGAGAATTCGCCCGTGGCCCACCACATGCCGTCGCGCTGGAAGACTTCGCGGTCGTGGGCGAAGTAGAGCTCGGGCAGGTCGATGCCTTCGCGGGCGATGTAGCTCCACACGTCGAGTTCGGTGAAGTTCGAGATCGGGAACACACGCACGTGTTCGCCGGGCAGGTGACGGCCGTTGAAGAGGTTCCACAGTTCGGGGCGCTGGCTGCTGGGGTTCCAGCCGCCGAATTCGTCGCGCAGGGACAGGATGCGTTCCTTGGCGCGGGCCTTGTCCTCGTCGCGGCGGGCACCACCGAAGACGGCGTCGAACTTTCCGCCGGTGATGGCGTCGAGCAGCGGCTGGGTCTGCAGGGTGTTGCGGGTCCCGTCGGGGCGTTCGCGCAGGCGACCGTCGCCGATGTAGTCCTGGACCTTCGCCACCGTGAGGTCGAGGCCGTACTTCTCGGCGGTTTCGTCGCGGAAGCGGATGATCTCGTCGAAGTTGTGTCCGGTGTCGACGTGGAGGAGTCCGAACGGAATCTTCGCCGGCCAGAACGCCTTCGCCGCGAGGTGAAGGACCGTCACGGAGTCCTTGCCGCCGGAGAACAGCAGCACGGGACGTTCGAACTCGGCGGCGACCTCACGGATGATGTGGATCGCTTCGGATTCGAGGACGTCGAGGGTGGACAGGGAGGTGTTCTTCGGGTTGGCCGGTGTCGCCTCGGGGGCGCTGTGGGTGTCGTTGTTGAACTGGGTGTCGATGCTCATGTGTGGAGTCCGCATTCTGTTTTGGTCGATCCGGCCCAACGGCCGGCGCGGGGGTCTTCCCCTTCGGCGACGGGACGAGTGCAGGGCTGGCAGCCGATCGACGGGTACCCCTGGTCAAGCAGCGGGTTGACCGGGACGTCGAAGGCGCGTGAGTAGTTGAGGAGATCATCGAAGGACCACGCGGCCAGGGGGTTGACCTTGACGAGTCCGTTCTTCTCATCGAAGGTGATCAGCGGCGTGTTCGTCCTGGTGGGAGCCTCGTCACGGCGGACTCCGGTGAACCAGAGTTCGTAGCCTTTCAGCGATTTCTTCAGCGGTGCGACCTTGCGGCGGGCGCAGCACAGGCCCGGGTCGCGGGCGAAGAGATCCTTGCCGAACTCGGCGTCCTGCTCTTCCACGGTCTGTTCCGGGAGGACATCGACGATGTGGACGTCGACACGGCGGGCCACCTCGTCGCGGGTGTCGTAGGTCTCGCGGAAGTGGTAGCCGGTGTCGAGGAAGAGGACGTCGACGCCGGGCTGGTACTGGGCGACGTAGTGCGGCAGGGCGGCGTCGGCCATCGAGCAGGCCACGGCGCAGGCCGCGGTGTCGAAGTTCCGGGACACCCAGCGGATGACGTCGGCGGGGTTGGCCTCGGGAACACCGTTCTCCGGGTCACCGGCGAGCTCACGGGCACCCGCCTCGGCGAGGGCCTTGAGCTCCTCGACCGGACGTGGTTCGGGGCGGGACTGGGTCGCTGCCCTTCCCTTCACCGCGGTTGCGGTGGTGGGAGCCGCCTCGGTGGTGGTCGTGTTCGTGCGGGTCATACCAGTTCCTCCTCGTCAACACGATGGGCCCATTCGGAGAATGTTTCGGTCTCCCCACGCCCGGCGAGGAAGCGGCGAACGAGCTTCTCGACGTAGTCGCTGAGGTTCTCGGCTGTGACCTTGAGCCCGCGGACGGTGCGGCCGAGGCCAGCCTCGTCGCGGTCCTTCGAAGCCAGACCTCCGCCGACGTGGACCTGGAATCCGGGGACCTGTTCGCCGTCGTCGGTGGTGACGATCTGGCCTTTGAGCCCGATGTCGGCGGTCTGGATGCGGGCGCAGGAGTTCGGGCAGCCGTTGAGGTGGAAGCTGATCGGGTGGGGCAGCTCCTCGATGTCGGCGAGGCGCTCCTCGAGCTTCGTGATGGTATCGGCTGCTGTCTGTTTGGTCTCGACGATGGCGAGTTTGCAGTATTCGATGCCGGTGCACGCGATCGTCGAGCGGCGGAAGAGGTCCTTGCGACTGGAGAGGCCCAAGGCGTCGAGTTCGGCGACGACGGCTTCGACGTCCTTCTCCTCGATGTCGAGCAGCAGCACCTTCTGGTGCGGGGTGGTGCGCAGGCGGGTGGAGCCGTACTTGTCGGCGAGGTCGACGACCTGGCCGAGCAGGGTGCCCGAGACGCGACCGACGACGGGGCTGACCCCGATGTAGTAGCGGCCGTCGGCCTGCTTGTGCACGCCGACGTGGTCACCGGCGGTGATCGGCTTGGCCGGTGCCGGCCCGTCGGCGAGCTTGTATCCGAGGTATTCGGTTTCGAGGACTTCGCGGAACTTCTCCGGACCCCAATCGGCGAGCAGGAACTTCAGGCGGGCCTTGTTGCGCAGGCGGCGGAAGCCGTAGTCGCGGAAGATCGAGGTCACGCCCAGCCAAGTCTCGACGACCTGGTCGGGGGCGACCCAAGCGCCGAGGCGTTCGGCGAAGCGGGGGACGACGGACAGGGCGCCGCCGACCCACAGGTCGTAGCCGACGCCGTGTTCGGGGTGTTCGACGGCGACGAAGGAGCAGTCGTTGATCTCGTGGACGACGTCCTGGCTGGGGTGGCCGGTGATCGCGGTCTTGTATTTGCGCGGCAGGTTCGACAGTGACTGGTCGCCGATGTAGCGGCGGGAGATCTCTTCGATCGCCGGGGTCGGGTCGATGAGTTCGTCGGCGGCGATGCCGGCCACGGGTGAGCCGAGGATGACGCGGGGGACGTCGCCGCAGGCTTCGGTGGTCTGGAGTCCGACGGCTTCGAGGCGGCGCCAGATCTCGGGCATGGACTCGATCTCGACCCAGTGGAGCTGGATGTTCTGGCGGTCGGTGAGGTCCGCGGTGCCGCGGGCGAATTCGTTGGAGATGTCCGCGATGACCCGCAGCTGCTCGGTGGTGAGCTTGCCGCCGTCGATGCGGATGCGGAGCATGAAGTATTCGTCTTCGAGCTCGTGCGGTTCGAGCTTCGCGGTGCGGCCGCCGTCGATTCCGGGCTTGCGCTGGGTGTACAGGCCCCACCAGCGGAAGCGGCCGTGCAGGTCGTCGGAGTCGATCGAAGAGAATCCCTGCTTGGCATAGATGGTTTCGATCCGGGCGCGAACGTTGAGGCCGTTGTCTTCGGCTTTGTCGATCTCGTTTTTGTTCAACGGTTCATGGCCGTCAATCTTCCACTGCCCATTGGACTTCTTCGGGCGGGCGGGCCGCTTAGCGGTCCGTTTACCTGCCGTTTCCTTGTTCTCTTCCACCTGAGTGGACATTGCTGTCTCCAAACGCTGAGGGGAACCAGTGATGAGCCACGCTACATGAATGCCGAATTGCTCAACAAATTACCGAATAGTTTGTGTCACGGAGTGACATATGGCGTCACGGTCTGCCGCGGGGCGGTTGGGGCCGCCTGCCGCGGGTGCGGTCAGGCGTTGAGCATGCCCGCAGTAGAGGCGTGGGATCGGACGCCGTCACGGACGCCTTCGCCGACTCGGTCGCGGACGATGTCGACGAGCCCGGGCGGCACGGCGGCAGCGTGGCTTCCGCCGGTGAGCAGCGGCGGGGAAAGGACATCCACCGGACCACTTCCTCTGCCAGCTTCGTCGTTCTTCGCGTCGACGCTCCTCGCACGATCACTCTCCGCTCCGCCACCCGCGACGAGTTTGCGCGCAAGGTCGTCGAAGAACCCCGGCGCCAGCAGATAGTTCGCAAGCACGGGGCGGGTTCCCCGGCTACGGCTCTTTTCGACGAGCTCCTTCAACGGCACTCCCCCACCGGCAAGGAAGCCGACCTCGACTGGACGCTCGAGCTCTGCGGCCAACAGCCTGCCCATCTCACGACATGACTCGTTCGCCCGCTCGTCGCTCGATCCGGCAGCGGCGAGGATGACCTCGTCGTTGTCGCTCAAAGCCGGAAGGCGATCGGCAAGGATCTCCGCAAGCCTCGTATCCGGCCCAAGCGTCGGCGTCCGCCGAACGTCACGGCCGGACTCGATGGCTCGGTTGACCGCCTCGGCGAGGTCGACATGGACGTGATAGCCCGGGGAGAGCAGAAGCGGCACGAGGATCACCGGGCGGTCGGCGGGCAGGCGGTTGATCACCTCGTCGACGTCGGGTTGCTGGACGTCCACATGGCCGAGCATGACCTCGTCGGCAATCCCGCGAATGCGCAGGTCTGTGGCGATCTCTGCCGCGAGCACCTCGATGAGGACTTGGCCGGTCGGCGATGAGGTCCCGTGGGAGATCAGCCCCACCGACGGCAGCCCCGTCACAGCGCCCACTCCTGGGCAGGCCTCTGCGCCCGGAATCTCACTGGCTGCGGCGCCCGACCCCGCGCAGGAACCGGGGGTGTCACGGTCATCGCGCAAAGCAATTGCTCAACGACTATACGGCCCGGGTGAGCAGCTCTCGTCACTCTTGA
Source organism: Brevibacterium pigmentatum (assembly GCF_011617465.1). Classification (NCBI taxonomy): domain Bacteria; kingdom Bacillati; phylum Actinomycetota; class Actinomycetes; order Micrococcales; family Brevibacteriaceae; genus Brevibacterium; species Brevibacterium pigmentatum. The sequence goes on along the minus strand of NZ_CP050153.1, from coordinate 507,267 downwards.
TTGCATTCGCACAGCGTAACCCATCAGTGTCAACGCCGCATACAGGCTCGTCATCAGGGAAATACCGCCATGTGGCGTCATCTTTCGACATACAGCGACCGAGTTCGTAGGATTGCGGATGATTCGCCATTCTGCTCAACAGTTTCGCTAGTGTGTCTAGTCAACGCGTCTTTGCGTTCCTGACACCGCCCGCATCTTCGACGTCTTCTGCGTCATCACCACCTTCGCGTCATCCACGAAAGGCAAGCACATGCGTCAGCTCATCGTCCTCGGGATCGTCGGCCTCATCGCTCAGCTCATCGATGGATCGTTGGGGATGGCCTATGGGGTCACCTCAACCACGCTGCTGCTCGCGGCGGGTACGGCACCGGCGGCCGCCTCGGCGGCGGTGCACTTCTCTGAACTGGGCACAAGCCTGGTGTCAGGGATCTCCCATCACCGGTTCGGCAATGTCGACTGGCGGACGGTGGGCATCCTCGCCGGTCCCGGCTTCATCGGCGCGGTCCTCGGGTCGACGTTCCTCGCCAGCCTCGATGGGGAGGCCGCGACCCCGTGGATCTCGGGAATCCTGCTCGCGCTCGGGGTCTACGTGATCTGGCGGTTCCTCGCATTGGGCGGGAAGCGTCCGGAGTTCAAGTCGCGGCCGAGCGCGGGGATGCTCGTGCCGGTCGGGTTCGTCGGTGGAGCGCTCGATGCCATCGGCGGTGGCGGCTGGGGTCCGGTCGGGACGACGACGCTGCTCTCATCAGGACGTTTGGAGCCCCGGAAGGTCATCGGGTCGATCGATACGAGTGAGTTCGTCGTCGCCGTCGGCGGTTCGCTCGGGTTCCTCATCGCACTCGGCTCGCAGGGCATCGAGTGGCAGATCGTGGCGGCGCTGCTCATCGGCGGCGTCATCGCCGCACCGTTCGCTGCGTGGCTGGTGAAGCTGCTGCCGGCGAAGGTGCTTGCGGTCGCCGCGGGCGGAATCATCGTTCTCACGAACATCCGCACCATCCTGCTCACCTTCGGGCTGGGCGCGTCGACCGTGTGGCTGACGCTCGCCGGCTTGGCTCTCGTCTGGTTTGCCCTCATCGCCCACGTCGTCCGCGTCGAGCGGGCAGCCTCGAAGGCGCGGAAGGCTGAGGAAGCCGCGGAAGCTGAGGCCGAAGCGACCATCGGCAGCTGATCACCGCCGCCTACCCTTCTCAATCAACGCGAAACTCGAAAAGCACGTCGCTAGTGACGTGCTTTTCGAGTTTCGCGTTGATCCGCGTGAGGTGATGGCGAAAGTCAGCGCTGGCTGTAGAGCTTCCGGGCCATGATCACGCCGATGAGGGAGAGCAGCGACAGTCCCGCGTAGTAGAAGCCGGGCACGGTCAGCAGTCCCGTTGCGCCGAGCAGGGCGGTGAGGATAAGCGGGGCGAAACCGCCGAAGATCGCGACACCGAAGCTGTAGGCGATGGTCATGCCGGAGCTGCGCACCTTGACGGGGAACAGTTCGGACAGCAGCGCCGGCATCGGGCCGAAGTAGAAGACCATGAACAGGCCGACGATCGCCTCGCACAGGGTGAGGACGCCGATCGAAGGGTTCGCGGTCAGGAGGATGAACATCGGCCAGGCGACGATGATGCCCACGATGGTCGTCGGAATCATCACGGTCGTCGGGCCCACTCGGTCGGCCAGGCGGCCGGCGAACGGAGCACCGATGAGGGTGATGAGACCGGCGACGACGGCACCGGGGAACGCTGCCCACGGTTCGAGTCCGAGGTTGCCGACAGCGAACTGCGGCAGGAAGGTGATGAGGTAGACCGAGATCGTGGCCATCGCGATGATGAGGAACGCGGAGAAGAGACGACCGAAGTGCTCACCGAGGAGGACGCGCAGCGGGTTGTCGGTCTTCTCGGCGGCTTCGAACTCGGGCGTATCGTCCATCTTCGAGCGGATGTACCAGCCGACGGGGCCGATGAGCAGGCCGAGCGCGAAGGCCACGCGCCAGCCCCAGGAGTGCAGGGCCTCTTCGCTCAGTGCGGAGCTGAAGATCCACGAGACTCCGGCGGCGAGGAACATCGAGATGCCCTGGGTCGCGGTCTGGAAGGAGGCGTAGTAGGCCTTGCCTCGCTTGGTGTTCTCAGTGAGGAAGGCGGTGGCGGATCCGAATTCGCCGCCGGCGGAGATGCCCTGGATGATGCGGGCGATGATGAGGCCGATCGAGGCCCAGATGCCGATGGTCGCTTCGCCGGGCAGGACGACGATGATGAACACGCCGAGGGTCATCAGGCCGATCGTCAGCGACAGGGCCGCCTTGCGGCCGTGCTTGTCGGCGTAACGGCCGATGATGATGGCGCCCAACGGACGGACGACGAAGGTGATGGCGAAGGTCGCCCAGGTCATCAGCTGCGCGGACAGGCCTTCGCCCGGATAGAAGACCGCCGTGATCGAGGTGGCCATGAATCCGAAGAGGATGATGTCGTACCATTCGAGGGCATTGCCCAGTCCAGCCGCGAATACGGCCTTGCGGGCCCGCGACTTCTCTTCGCGGGTCTCGACGGGTGTCTCAGTCATCGTGTGCCTTTTCTTGTAGGTGCCCGGGCGCCCTGGGTGGCGGAGCCGGTGGTGGATCGTGGGCTTACGGGATGCAGGCACCGTTGCTCATCATCCGGGGCGGATGTTGCTCATTCACAAGCCTGATTGGAGTCTCAGATCTGACCAGTATGCCCCTGTTCTCGTCAGCGAGTCGATTGTAGTCCGGTCATTTCCGGTCGCCAAGGCGGTCTCAGGAGATGACGAGTCCTGTCAGCGCCGGTTGTTACGATCACGATATGTTGCCCGAAGCCCGGAACACTGCCCCTGCCACAGCGGTCGAGGTGCGCGGCGCCCGCGTGCACAACCTGCAGAACATCGACGTCGACGTCCCTCTGAATACCCTCGTCGCCATCGCCGGCGTCTCCGGTTCGGGCAAGTCCTCCCTGGCCATGGGAGTCCTCTACGCCGAAGGCTCCCGCCGCTATATCGAAGCTCTGTCGACGTACACCCGTCGACGCATGGGTCAAGCCGCCCGCGCCGACGTCGACACCGTCCGCCACATCCCCGCCGCCCTCGCCCTGCGGCAACGGCCCGGAGTCCCCGGGGTCCGCTCGACGTTCGGCACCTCGACCGAGCTGCTCAACGTCGTTCGCCTGATGTTCTCTCGGCTGGCCTCCCACCTCTGCCCGAACGGGCACCGGCAGAAACCGACTCTCGATGTCGCTGCCGAGGAGCCGTTCGACTGCCCCGAATGCGGTGAGACGGTCCAGGCCCCCGGCGCCGAGGAGCTCGCCTTCAATTCCGGTGGAGCCTGTCCCCGCTGCGAGGGCATCGGCACGATCAGAGAAGTCGACGACGCCTCGCTCATCCGCGACCCGGACATGTCGATCGACGACGGCACTGTCATTCCCTGGCAGATGTTCGGCTTCAACGTCCAACCGCAGATCGCCCGCGAGTTCGGCGTCCGCACCGACGTGCCCTGGCGCGACCTCGAGGACTGGGAACGCGACATCGTCTTCACCGGTCCCGAAGAGAAGAAGCACATTACGGTCACCTCGAAGAAGGGGCTGCACGACCTCGACTTCACCTTCCGCAACGCTCGCCTGACCGTGACCGAGGAACTCAAACGCGCGGACAACGAGAAGCGCTTCGCCCGGGTCAGCCGGTTTCTCTCCGAACAGGTCTGCCCTGACTGCGAAGGCACGCGTCTCTCCCCCGCCGCCCGTGCGCCGCGCATCGGCGATCTCGGGCTTGCCGATGCGACTGCGATGACGCTTGACGAACTCGTCGACTGGGCCGCGAACGTTCCCGAAACTCTCCCCACGCCCATGCAGCCGATGGCCCGGTCGCTGGTGGACGCACTTCTCGGCATGGCTCGCCGGCTGCTCGACCTGGGTCTCGGATACCTCGGACTCGACCGGGCCGGTTCCTCTCTGTCGACTGGTGAGCGCCAACGAGTCCAACTCTCCCGTGCCGTGCGCAACGAGACCACCGGCGTCCTCTACGTCCTCGACGAACCCTCGATCGGCCTCCACCCCTCGAACATCAAAGGTCTGCAGGGTGTGATCGCCGACCTCCTCGAGGAGGGAAACTCCGTGGTCATGGTCGACCACGATCCACTCGTCCTCCGCGAAGCCGACCACCTCATCGAAATCGGCCCCGGCTCCGGCAAGGACGGCGGCTCGGTCGTGGCCGAAGGCAGCGTCGCCGAACTCGACGCACACCCGGACTCCCGCATCGGCCCCTACCTCACCGGCCGCGCCGACGCCCTCGTACGCACTCCCGCACCCGAAGCCGAGATCGACGACCACGGTCGGATCCGGCTGCTCACCTCACCGATCCACACCGTTCATACGCTGGAGACCGAGATCCCACGCAAGCGGCTCACCGTCGTAACCGGAGTGTCCGGATCGGGCAAGAGCACGCTTGTCCTCGACAGTCTCGTCCCCGCGCTCAAAGCCGAGGCTGCCGCGGACGAACGTGCGATGCCGTCTCACGTGCGTGAACTCGACGCCGACGGGATCGATCGGGTCAACGTCGTCGATGCCACCCCGATCGGCATCAACGTCCGCTCCACCGTGGCCACCTATTCAGGGGTCCTCGACGACCTCCGCCGTGCGTATGCCCGACTCGAATCGGCGAAGGACGCCGGGCTCAAGGCCGGGGATTTCTCGTACAACACGGGTTCGCTGCGCTGCCCGAAATGCGAAGGCACCGGCGAGATCACCCTCGACGTGCAGTTCCTCCCCGACGTCGACATCCCCTGCCCCGACTGCGAAGGGCGACGCTACAGCCCTGACGCGGACGAATACTGCCGCCCCTCAGATGCCGATGGTCAGCCGCTGTCGCTGCCGGATCTGCTGGCGATGACCGTCGCCGAGGCGCTCCCCCACCTCGGCGAGATGCGTAAGGTCCACGCCCGGCTGCGGGCGCTGCAGGATGTGGGGCTCGGATACCTCACCCTCCACGAGGCGACCCCGGCACTGTCCGGTGGTGAGGCGCAGCGGCTCAAGCTCGCCTCCGAACTCGGGAAGTCGCAGCAGCACACCCTCTTCGTCTTCGACGAACCGACGGTGGGCCTGCACCCCGAGGATGTGCGTGTGCTCGTGCGCGTCTTCCAGCAGCTGCTCGACCAAGGTGGGACGGTGCTCGTCATCGAGCATGACCTCGACATGATCGCGAACGCGGACTGGATCATCGACCTCGGCCCCGGCGGAGGCCAGGACGGCGGTCAGATCGTGGCGACGGGAACTCCGCAGCAAGTCGCGAATGCCTCAGGCAGCGTGACCGGCGAGTACCTCAAGGGGCATTTGGCCGAGGCGGAGGCTGCCGGATAGCGAATGGAGCCGGGGCTCGAGCGCACTTCCCAACTAGCCTGAGCGGATTCAGGCTCCGCTCGCAGCAGCGCCCACGCAGAGGACGAGTCCAACGAGCGAAGCAACAGCCATTCCGATCATTGCTCCGGCCATGACCCACAGGCGAACTCTGCCTGGTCGCAAGGCGAAGCGGGCAGTGAGCAGAATCAGGTAGAGCACTGCCACTATGACGATCGTAGTGATCGCTGTGGGCACCGCCGTATTGCCGGAGACGATGATCGCCGCGAGCACACCCGCAATGACGACGAGGAAGATCCCACCTGCCACGATCCAGATGGTGCCTGACGAACTGCGCAGCGCAGGCTGATCACTGATGCGGCGTGACTCGATCGGCTCACGTGAACTGTTGTCCATGCCGCCGAATGTACCGAGACACCTGTGACTCGGCTAGGGGGTGCGTTGCCTCAGCCCGGCTCTTCCTCGACTTCCTTCGCCTTCTCGGCCCTGGTGAAGGCCTGGTACTGGCGAATGACTTCGAGCGCCGGGCCGTCGGCGAGCAGCTCGCCCTTCTCGATCCACAGCGCACGATTGCACGTGTCCTTGATCGTGCGCATCGAGTGCGAGACGAGGAAGACGGTACCGGCGTTCTCACGGATGGCACGGATACGGCCTTCGGAACGGTCACGGAACTTCTTGTCACCGACGTTGAGCGCCTCGTCGACGATGAGGATCTCGTGCTGCACCGAGGTCGCAATCGCGAACTTCAGACGCTGGGACATACCCGAGGAGTACGTGCGCATCGGCAGGTCGATGAAGTCCTCGAGCCCGGTGAACTCGACGATGTCGTCGAACTTCTCGTCGACCTCGTCACGGGTGAGCCCCAGGGCCAGAGAACCGAGAACGATGTTGCGAGCACCGGAGAGATCCGGAATCAGTGCGGCACCGACACCGAGGAGGTTCGGCCGTGACGTCGCATAGATCGCGCCCTCGGAGGTCGGGGTCAGCCCGGTGATCGACCGCATGAGCGTCGACTTGCCGGAGCCGTTGCTGCCGATGATGCCGATGGATTCGTTCTTGTGTGCGACGAAGCTGATGCCCTTGAGGGCGTGGACTTCTCGCAGCTCACGCTTCCGCCCCATCACGTTCTTACTGCCGAGCTTGAGCTTCTTGCCCGTGGCCAGGGTCTTGTAGCGGACGTGGACGTTGTCGCAGACGACGACGGGTGGATTGTTCTTGGTCACCTCGGGGAGGCTGCCGGTGTCGAACGAATTATCGTCACTCATCACGACCAAACCTTTCCTCGGCCTGCCAGAAGAACACGAAGCCGATGATGAAGATGCCGAATGCCCAGATGGCCAGGTGCCAGAAGTAGTCGTAGGGAACGACCCCGTCCTTCATGAGGATGCCGCGGGCGATGGACAGCACGTTGTTGATGGGCTGCCAATCGGCGAAGGGCTGGAGAGCGGGATTGATCTTTTCTACCATGACCTTGAGGTCGAAGAAGACACCCGAGGTGTAGAAGATCATGCGGGAGATGAACGGGGTGACCTGCGACAGGTCCCGGAAGTGGACCGTTGCGCGGGCGAAGATGAACGCCACACCCTGGTTGAAGACCCAGAACAGGAACACCAGCGGGATGAAGAGGAACCAGTCCCAATCAGGCCTGGCACCGAAGATGATGACGATGAGCGCCATGAATATGAGCGTGGGAATGAAGTCGAGCAGGTTCTGGAACACCTTGGCAATCGGCAGAACTATGCGCGGGAACGGCAGAGACTGCACGAGCGACGCGTTCGAGATGATCGACTTCGCACCGCCATTCATCGAGCTGTTGAAGAACTCGAGGATGAAGACGCCGATGACGACGAATGGAGCGAAGTCCGGCGGGCGAGCAGTCGCGCCCTGCATGATGAAGCCGAAGACCGTGCCGTAGATCAGTGCCGAGAACGACGGACGCAGCAGCACCCAGGCCATGCCGAGGCGGTTGCGCTCGTTCTCGGACTGCATCCGGTACTTCGCAAGCGTGTAAGTGAAGTCGCTTCGGTTGAGAAGCTGTTTGACGTACTGGGGCAGAGACGGCCGTCCACCCACTCTCTCGAGTCCGTGCTCGGCAGCAAGCCTGGCCATATCCATGAACAGAAAATTCTCTCGTCGGCGACTGGGGATAGAACAGAAAGAGTCTACGGGATGAGACTAGCGCAGACTCACAGTCGGCTGTGAGCCTTGAAGTCGAAGTCTGGGTCGGCGATTTGGGCCCGCGTCGGAATATTGCTACCGCCGAGTACCCGTCGAGCTGCCGCCTGCATCGGCGGCCAGTTGAACGTCTCGACACCGACGAGCCTCGACTCCAGGTCAGGCCCATCGAAGTGGAAGACCTGGAACTTCGACCCGCTGGGGTCGTGTCGGATGAGCGTGTCGTCAGCGTCAGGGCTCGTCAGACCCGCCGTGAACACCTTCTCCGGGCCTTGGAAGCTCCAGTGCCAGGGGACGTCCGACCAGACTTTCGGACCCCCTTCCGGCCCACTGCCTGAAGCGGATTCGGAGTCGCTCTCGCCTTTGTTCGACGGCTCTCCCGCCCCCTCGCCGAGGAGCTCGGCGAGGAACTTTCCGTGACTTTCAGCCACCGGTTCACAGGCCCATGGATGGTCGAGCGCATAGGGTCCGGCGATGACGATGGCACAGTCGCCGGCGGCGAAGACACCCGGATGGGATGTTGCCAAACTCTCATCCACATCCCATGCATGAGCGGGGCGGTGGCCGTCGATCGGGATCAGCCTGGGGCGAGCGCCGACGCTGGTGATGAATAGGTCGTGAACATCGGCCGGGATGTCGTCCGGGCTCGCGGTGTGGGTGACGAATTCGACTCCGGCGGCCTTGTGTTTGTCGAACAGCGCCTGCCGCACCGGAGCAGAGAGCTGCTTGCGCAGGGGCTCGCCCCCGCGCAGGTAGACCGTGGCTTGGTGTCCGGCCGCCACCGCCGAGGAAGCCACCTCCATTCCGAGATAACCGGAGCCCAGCACCCCGACGTCGAGGGCCTCGGTCGCGTTGTTCACACGTTCGAGGATCCATTCGGCGTCGCCGAGGTCATAGACCGGCAGGGCGTCCGGGTAGGCGGGGACTTCGGGGCGGTTCGCCTCCATCCCGGTGGCGAGGATGCAGTGGGTGAAGTCGATGGACTCCCCCGACGCCAGATGGATGGCGCCCGCGGTGGCGTGATGGTTCTCAAGCGGATGGGGGTGTCGCTGGGTCTCGGCGGTGTAGCGGGACTCCGCGGCCGCCTCGGCGAGGGTGATCTCTTCTGCCCGGTCACGAACGAAGGTGATGTGCTCGGTCGATTCGAGGTGGTAGGGCAGGTGGTGGCGGGATCCGTCGAAAAGATGCTTCGACAGCGGCGGCCGCTCACACGTTTCGCCGGCCTGGGGGTCGATGACGGTGACGGCCTGACCGCGCGCGTTCAGCTCCCGCGCCGTAGTCGTGCCGGCCAGTCCCGCACCGATGATGACGATCCGCTTGCTCATGTCTCCATGCTATGCCTCGCCGAGGCGGCTCGCGGTGAGGTGGGGCGCCCGGCACGGGCAGCAGAGCAGTCGTGCCGAGCCCCCTGGCCTCTCACGGCTCAGAGTTCCGTGGTCTGTGTGCCGCCGGACGGGCGGTCTCCGGTGAGCTTGGACCTGACCATGCGGAACAGGCCCGATGCCTTGCCACCGGGCAGCCCCCAGTGCTGTGCGGAGTGGGTGACGACCTTGATGAGTCCCAGGTTCGGGTCACGGCGGTCATCGAACCACGCCGTGGCGGAATCCGACCACAGTTCATCGACCTTGGCCTTGTCGTCGACGAACTTCACGCGCCCGGCCACCGACAGCCAGTTTCCCGCCTCCGCGAGGCTGATATTGACCTCGGGGTTCGTCTGCAGCGCCTTCGCTTGGTCACCGTCGAGGGCGAGGAAGAACCAGACGTCGGCCTCCTCGGTGACCTGCTGGGGTGCCATGGGGTGGGCGAGGATCTTGCCATCGGCGAGCGCGGTCGCGAGCATGACAGAATCACCGCCGCGCAGGATCTTGACGACGTCGGCCCGGTCGAGCGCGTCTGTCGCCGCCTCTCCTGCGGGCCTCTGCCCATCACCCGCGGCGGATACCTGGCCGGCTTCCGTGTCGTCGGTGGCGAAGACTGCTGTTTCCGTGCTCGCGACGCCGCCTTCCGTCGTGCTGCCGACCGCGTTGCCCATCCCCGGCGCGCTGTAGATGTCACCGGGCTCGGACGTGGTGCCGACCGAGGCGCCCATGCCCGGGGCGAGGGAGGCGTCAGTGGCTCCGGAGTTCTCGGTTCCCGAGCTCGGAGTCGCTTCGGCGGCCTTCGATTCGTCGATCGCCGTGTGCGAGCCGTCGGGATTGCGATGCAGCGTCACACCTTCTTCGTCCGCGGCCCTTTGGGCGCGTTCCTCAACGTTCTGCTCGGTGTATCCGACTTCGGCGTGAGATTCCATGTCCGAAGTCCCGGCCAGCGGTTCTGCGGTCTCGTCCAGTTTTGCTGCGACGTCACGGGCCTTCTCCTCGGCCGGCGACTCGTCACTCTTGTCTCTGTTGTTCATGACCATTTCCCTTCGCAGACGGTTCCTGGCACTGCAGTCGCTGGCGCGGGCCGTGGCTCGTTCTGGCGGGCCGTGGTCGGCTGGCGCGTCAACGACTACACGGTCATTCTCACACGGCTCTCCGGTCGGCAACAGCCCCCTTGGAACTGGGTGAACGCCTGAAACGACGGAGGCGTTCAACCTGCGCACACGGATGCAGGCACGGGCGCCCACACGATCACCGGCGCGTTCAAGTCAGCCGTGTGCGAGCACCCGACGTGCGTGCCTACACTGAAGACATGGATGAAGAAACGACCGTCACCGTCAACGACATCCCCGAAGGGGCCGCCATCATCGACGTCCGCGAGGATGACGAATGGGAGGCCGGCCATATCGAAGGCGCGATCCATGTACCGCTGGGCGAGCTGCCCACCCGCCTGGACGATCTTCCTCTCGATGACGATATGTACGTCATCTGCCGCACCGGCGGACGCTCGAACCGAGCCGTGGCCTGGCTCAATCAGAATGGCTTCGACGCCTTTGATGTCGTCGGCGGCATGGGCTCTTGGAACATCGACAATGGCAAGCCGATCGTCTCCGAGACCGGCGAAGAGCCTTGGGTGAAGTGATCCTCTCCCCTGCCGTTTTCAGCCGCTAGATTCAGGCCGTTGATAAAGTTATCAAGCTGACTCGCCTGGCCTAGTCAGCCTCGGCGGGGTCGGGGATCTCATCGGGTCGGTACTTCGGCAGCCGGGAAGCCGGCACTGCCGCGATCAGGCTGATGCCGGCGAGGATGAGGAAGCCGAGCTTGAGCGTGCGCAGTCGCTGCTGGGAGTTGAGCTCGACGGCATGCTCGACCTGGTCCGGTGTCGCCGTCGTCCCCTCGAGGACGTCGCGCAGTTCGTCGTTGCTCACGAAGTTCGCATTGTCGAGGTCGACCTGCTCGACGAGTTCCGGCGGCAGATCGGGATGATCGTCGGCGGCAGAGGCCAGACCGGCCGAGAGCACCGTGACCAGCAGCGCTCCCATCACCGCCGTACCGACCGCCGAGGCGAGATTCTGCGCGGTACCGCGGATCGAACCGACATCACCGGCCAGATGCTTCGGCGCGGCAGTGACGAGGACGTTGAAGACCAAGGTCACGAGCGCACCCTGACCGATGCCGAAGACGATGAGGCCGAGGATCGTCGGCAGAGTCTCCCAGTTGTTCGTCACAACGAAGGCCAGCCAGACGAGTGCCGCCGTCGTCAGCCCGAAGGAGAACAGGGCAATGGTCCTTGGTGAGAACCGCTTGTAGAAGCGGACGATGAGAGTCGCGGTGACGAAGACCGTGAGGTTGAACGGCAGCATCGCCAACGAGGTATCGAAAGGGGTGCGCCCCTGGACGACCTGAATGTAAGTGGGCACGGTGAAGTTCACCGCCGCCTCCATGGCGACGATGACGAACATCGCATAGACCGCTGCCCGCTCACTCGGACGACCGAGCACGCTGATGTCGACGAGCGGAACCTTCCCCGCCGCCTTCCGCCTCTTCGTCCAGACGAAGAACAGCTGCCCGAGGACCACGCCGACGACGATGAACACTGGCGCCGGTGACAGCCCCGCGATCGAGATAGGTGCCCCATCCTCGGCGCGGATGATCCCCCACCCGTTGAGGTTGTTGAACCCCAACGTCAGCAGCACGACCGCAGCACCGATGAGCGCCGAAGCGACGAGGTCGATCCGGATCGCAGCGTCCCCCTTGTCCGACTTCAGCGTGAACGTCAGTGCGAAGACGATGACGGCCAGTCCCAGGGTGATGAAGAAGATCGGCCGCCATCCGACGAACGTGCCGAGAGTGCCGCCGATGAGGAAGGCACTCATCCCGGAGAAAGCACGCGCCGAACCGAGCGAACCGACCGCCGCGGCCTGCTGCGCACCCCGGTAGTTCTCCGCGATGAGCGCGACCAGGGCCGGCACGATGATCGCGGCGGCGGCCCCGGCGAGCAGTTGACCGGTGATGACCCAGGTGACCGTCCGGGAGAAGATCATCAGCAGCGAGGATGCCGCGAAGACGACGAGGACGACGCGGAAGATGAGCACCCACCCGATCCGCTGTCCCAGCTTCGCGCCGGTCATCACGAGCGCGGCCACGGCAAGGCCGTAGACGACGATCGTCGACGAGGCGACCGTGGGCGGAACACCGAAGTCCTCGACCATTCCGCCGAGCGAGATCGGCAGGGCGGCGACGTTGAACGACATGAGCACCTGGGCGAGGAAGAGCCCGATCATCGGTGCCCAGGATCTGCGCTCCTCGGCGATGTCGTGCGGTGTGGTTTCGGCGCTCATCATTGTCCTTTCCGTGGGCGTTCGACGGCCGCGTTCGATGCGAAGAGATTCATGCCCAGCACCCGGGAGATGTGAAAGCACGCGCGCTGTCCGCGCACACTGTTGCCCGCGGAGTCCAACCTCGGCGAAAAAGTGCCCAGCGCTCCCTTGCCTGGCGCGATGGCGACGATGCCCCCGGACACCCCGGACTTGGCAGGCAGTCCGATCTCGAAGAGCCATTCGCCGCTGTTTTCGTACATTCCACACGAGGCGAGCAGCGCGAGCGTGTCACGGGCCACCTCGGCGGAGACGACCTGCCGACCGGTCAGCGGATTGATTCCTCCGTCGGCCAGGGTCGCACCCATCACCGCGAGGTCATGCGCGGTGACCAGCAGCGAGCACTGCCGGGTGTAGATGTCGACGGTGTCGAGCGGATCCGTGATGATCCGCCCATAGCTCTCGAGCAGACGAGCCAAGGCCTTGTTGCGCTGATTCGTCTTCATCTCCGATTCGTACACCCGGCCGTCGAGGCGAAGCGGCCGCCCGGCGAAACGGGAGAGCCCGGAGCGGATGTTCTCCCATTTCTCCGCCGAGGTGGCCCCGGGCATGAGTGCGGTCGTGGCGATGGCGCCGGCGTTGACCATCGAGTTCAACGGTTTGCCGTCGTTGAGTTCGATCGCCATCACCGAGTTGAAGGCGAGTCCCGTGTTGTTGACGCCGACGCGTTCGTGGACGAGTTCGGAGCTGCGGGCCTGACAGACGAGCGCGAAGACGAAGGCCTTGGAGATGGATTGGATGGAGAACTCGATATCGACGTCTCCGGCCTCGTGCACGGTCCCGGCCGATTCGATGAGGCTGAGTCCGAACCATCGGGGATCCGCCTCGGCGAGGATCGGGATGTAGTCGGCGACCTCACCGTCGTCGAGTCCGCCGTACCGTGCGTGGATGTCTGCCAGGGTCGAATCGATGAAGCGGTCGGCAGGCAGGCCGCCGGTGAATGCTCGCTGTCTGACCGATTTCTCGTCGGGCCCGACCATCTTTGATCCTCGTCCCAATCTTGGGGGTTGCCGTGGGACAGGCCGCTCAGCGCCTCTCCACAGAGTGATTTCACTGTATCTCAGGGCACTCACCTTGCACAGGTCCCTGACCGTCGGTTTGAACCCCCTTGCCCGCATGCCACGATGGGTCTACCGTCGAGACCACGGATCACTGAGGCACATCTGGTGATCCCCATTCCTCCGTCGAACGCGGTGAGCGTGTTCAACTCCGAAAGGAGCCGAAGTCATGAGTGACGAGAAGAAGAACCTGCCGGAGAACTCAGCAGAAGAGCAGACCGAAGACGAGCAGGACATCGAGAGCACTGCTGTCGGAGTCGGCGCGGAGACCGACGCCGAAGGCAGTTCCCAAACTCCCGAAGAGAGGCTCGAGCGCATCGCTGCTGAGCACGATGTTCCGATCGATCGGGATCCCGAGGAAGCCCAGGCCAAAGCGGAAGGGTCTTCCTCCCCAGACAAAGACCGGGATATCAGCGGTGGTGACACGAAGGAAGAGGAGGACGACTCAGTGGAGCCGCCGGACTGAGACGTCAGCAGGGCGAGCGAGGCCGCTGATTCTCCCGCCGAGGGGCCGTCGAAGTCCACGATGCAAGAACTCCGTGGACACAACTGTGCGCAACCGCTGTCATTTGGTTAGGTAGAAGAATGACAACACGCGCCGGCCAGCTGGCCCAGGACAAGGATCTCGTTGACATCCCTGCCCTTCTCGATTCCTATCACGACTTGGTTCCCGACCCCTCGGTGCCTTCGCAAGCAGTGAGCTTCGGGACGTCCGGCCACCGCGGTTCGAGCTTCAATCGCTCCTTCAACGAGGCGCACATCGCGGCCATCGCCGCGGCGATCGTCGACTTCCGCAGAGAAAAAGGCATCCGTGGGCCGGTCTTCCTCGGCCGTGACACTCACGCACTGAGTGAGCCCGCCTTCCTCACCGTCCTCGAGGTGCTCGCCGCAGCCGAGGTTCCGGCGCTCATCGACGAACGCGACGGTTTCACCCCGACCCCCGCGGTCTCCCACGCGATCCTCGGCTTCAATGGCGGGAAGTCGCGCGAGGATGCGCAGGCCGACGGCATCATCGTCACTCCCAGCCACAATCCGCCCGCCGACGGCGGCATCAAGTACAACCCGCCGCACGGCGGGCCCGCCGGCACCGAGACGACGACCTGGATCGCCGAACGCGCGAACCAGTATCTGACCGAGGGGTGGGAGAAGATCCCGCGCACCCCGTTCCAGCGGGCATTCCATCTGGAGAACACCGAGAACTTCGACTACGTCTCGAACTATGTCGACGGCCTCGAGTCTGTCATCGACCTCGACGTCATTCGCAGCTCCGGGCTGAAGATCGGCGCCGATCCGCTCGGCGGAGCCAGCGTCGACTACTGGGCGGCCATCGCCGAGGACTACGACCTCAACCTCGACGTCGTCCATCCGGACGTCGACCCCACCTGGTCGTTCATGACCCTGGATTGGGACGAGAACATCCGCATGGACTGCTCCTCCCCCTATGCGATGGCCGGCCTCATCGCCTCGCGCAACGACTTCGACATCGCCACCGGCAACGACGCCGATGCCGACCGTCACGGCATCGTCACTCCCGATGCCGGCCTGATGAATCCGAATCACTATCTGGCAGCCGCCATCGACTATCTGCTCGACTCCCGTACCAATTGGCCGAAGGGCGCCGCGATCGGCAAGACTCTGGTCACCTCGTCGATCGTCGACCGCATCGTCGCCGCGCATAATCGCACCCTCTTCGAGGTGCCCGTCGGCTTCAAATGGTTCGTTCCCGGCCTGCTCGATTCGACGTTGGCCTTCGGCGGCGAGGAATCGGCCGGCGCATCGTTCCTGCGCAGCGACGGCAAGGTGTGGTCGACGGACAAGGACGGTATCATCCTCGCCCTCCTTGCCGCCGAGATGACTGCGAAGACCGGGCAGACTCCCTCGCAGCGCTACGCAGGGCTGGCTGCGAATCACGGCTCCAGCTTCTACGCGCGTCAGGATGCTCCGGCGACGCGGGCGCAGAAGGAACGGTTGGGGTCCCTGGAAGCCTCCCAGGTGAGCGCGAAGACCGTCGGCGGTGAACCCGTGAAGGAGGTGCTCACCTCGGCGTCGGGCAACAATGCACCCATCGGCGGGCTCAAGGTCACCACGGACAATGCATGGTTCGCCGTACGACCGTCGGGCACGGAAGACGTCTACAAGATCTACGCAGAATCGGTCCGCGATGAGGACCACCTGCGCCAGGTCCAGCATGACGCCCGCACTCTCGTCGACGGGGTGCTGGAGTAAGCGCACGGCTAGTCCGCGTTCAGGTGCGGGCCGCAGGCGCGGGTGAGGGCCGCAGGCGCGGGTGCAGCCGTTGATCGCAGCTTCACGCCCCTGCGCGGACTTCTGTTTGATCCGGTGCGGACTTCTGCTCATTTTGTAAGCCCCCAGCGGGTCACGATCGGATATCGCCGCACAGTCGGAATTGTCGTAGAACGCGTTCCCCGGCGGTTTCCAGACAGAACGCGCGGAAGTGCCGTCAGCTTGCTGTTCTGCCAGATTGTACAGTCGGGAACTATCGCCGTTTGCCTGGAATTCACCACCGTTTGACTGCGCCTGTCGCACGACTGCAATATTCCTGACTTCGCGCTGTTATCCGCTTTGATTGTGCTTTCAGCCACCGTTGCCTCCACCTCAGAATCGGCGACAAGACTGATCTGCGACAACAACCCGTCGCCTCGTCACGGCGACGCAGAAGCAGAAGGGAAAGCACAATGAAATCCACTATCCGCACACGAACTGCAGCCCTCGGAGTTGCCACCGTCGCCGGACTCGCCGGACTCGGACTCGCAACAGGACCAGCCATGGCCGCAGACTCTGGCGCAGCCAACTCATCGGCTCAGTCGGCCGCCACAGACGTCGACACGCAGTCCATCTACTACCCGATCGAAGCCGGCAAGTATGCTGACGAACTCGTCATCGCCTGGGGCCAGGACAACACCGAACGCGTCGAAGCGTTTGCCAGCGACGAAGTCGCAAAGAAACTGGCAGACCACGGCAATGAAAACGGTTCTCATTGGAGGAACTCCGGAGCAGAAGGCGCCGCGGGAACAACCTACATCACCTACCGGAACACGGAGACCGGCGAGAAGATGACGCTCGGTGTCTCCAACCAGGCCATCGGCGACCAGGACGAATGGGGTGCAGCACCCCACGCTGTGCACAGGGTCGACTTCGACGGCTGACTCGCCTCGACCTCATCGCCTTTAGTTCCAGTCATCGATCTAAAACTCGATGACTAGAACTAAAGGCGATTATGCGTCCGCTGATATCGGCCGAAACTCGCCGTACAACAAGAGCCCCGCTCCAGAACGATCCTGGAGCGGGGCTCGGCGTGTGACTCAGCGACGCTGGGTCTCGGCGCCTACGGCTGCGGTGAGCCGCCTCGGCGAGGTTCTACAAGTGGGCCTCCGGGGCGTTCTGCACGTAGTCGGCCACAGTGTCGTTCTTGAACGCGTCGCGGACCTTCTTCAGCTCATCCTCGTCGACGTTGACGACCGACTGACCGTCCGGGGAGGTGCCGACGCCGGCGACGGGCGCGGTGAAGAACTCGATGTCACCGGGGCGGACGTCGCGCATGTTGAACGCGGTCGCGGAGATGTACTTCGCGTCCATGCCCGAGTCGACGTACATGTACGGCGCGAAGTTCTTGACCATGTCCTGGATCTTCTTCGGGTTCGACAGAGTATCGGCCGAGATCATCTCGTTCGTCAGCCCGCGGATGAACGCCTGTTGGTTACGTGCACGCTGGAAGTCGCCGTCCTGGAACTGCTTGCGCTCACGCACGAAGGTCAGCGCCTGGTCACCGTTGAGGACGTTCTCGCCCTTGGTGAACGAGTAGCCGTTCTTCTCGAACGCCTGCTCGGAGTTCACGGTCACCCCGCCGAGGCTGTCGGTCAGTGCCTTGAATCCCTCGAAGTCGATGATCGCCACGTGATCCAGTTCGGTGCCGATGAAGTCCGAGACCGTCGACACGGCCAGCGGCAGACCGCCGTAGGACAGTGCCGCGTTGATCTTCGACTTTCCGTGGCCCTCGATGTCGACGTACGTGTCGCGCGGGATCGACATGATCTGGACGTTGCCGCCGTCCTCGGGCAGGTGCATGACCATGATCGTGTCCGAACGCAGGCCGCGCGAATCGTTGACGTCGACATCTTTCATCGACTCGTCCGAGCCCAGCAGCAGGATGTTCGTGCCGTCGCCGTCCTTGCCGCCGCCGGACTTGCCGAAGACCTGCTCATCGCTGAGCTGGTTCGCGTTCTTGTCGAACGACCGGCCGACGCTCCAGACGTAGAGCCCGATGCCGAGCACGCCGAGGATGACGATGATCAGCAGTGCGACGAGTACCTTGCGCCAGACGCGCTTCTTCTTGCGCGGGCGCTGCTGTTCCTCGTTCTGGTGGTCGAAGAGATCGTCGAAGGTGGTGTTGTCCGTCATCGGCACTCCGGGGTTTGAGCGGTCGGCGCCGGGCGCCGGGGTCATTGGGCAATCCCGCTCATTGTATAGCGACAGAGGTGACTCGTTTCTCAGCTGCGCGGCTCACCCCGCGCCCAAGCGCGGGGGCGGACGGGAGGGCAGAGCCGCATCGGCGAGGTGTTCTGCCTTGTCAGACGCGAAGATCCCCGGTTTCGACCGGGTGGACCGGGACTGATACCGGTTCGTTACCCACTGATGACCCCCGGGGTCGAGGTGAGGGGATTCACCAGGAATAACGCAGAATTCGTCTGGCTGTCGTTCGGGGCGCTCGGTAGACTTTCCTGGTGTTCAATAACTATCGGGAAATTCTGTCGCTTCCCGGTGCTCTCAAGTTCTCCTTGGCCGGTCTCGTCGCCCGGATGCCCATCGCAGTGCTGGGGCTGGGAATCGTCCTCTTCATCCAGGGCGTGACCGGGTCATACGGCATGGCGGGCATCGTCTCCGCCGTCTACATGATCGTCCAGGCACTTGCCGGCCCCGGGATCGCTCGCCTCGTCGACCGCCTCGGCCAGGCGAAGGTCATGGTGCCCATCGTCATCACCCACCTCATCGCGTTGGCGCTGCTCATCGTCTCCGTGTACGAGGAATGGTGGACGGGATTCGTCTTCGTCTTCGCCGGCATCGGCGGCGCCACCGTCGGCTCCGTCGGTTCGCTCGTGCGTTCGCGCTGGTCGCATATCGTCGACACCCCGAAGAAGCTGCAGACCGCGTTCTCCTGGGAATCGGTCGCCGATGAGCTGATGTTCGTCTCCGGGCCGGTGCTGGCCACGGTGCTCGCCACCGCCGTGTGGCCGCCGGCGGGAATCATCCTGTCGATGGTCACCGTCGGCGTCGGCTCGCTGCTGCTCTACATCCAGAAGTCGACCGAACCGCCGCCGGTGGAGCGGACCACCGAGGCGAAGGGCCACGTGTTCTCGAACCCGGGCATCTTCGCGATCATCGTCGTCAACATCTTCCTCGGCGTGAACTTCGGTGCCATCGACGTCATCGCCGTCGCCTTCGCCGACGAACTCGGCGTGAAGTCCTCTGCCGGTGTGCTGCTGTCGTGCCTGGCGCTGGGATCACTGGTCTCCGGCGCGCTGTACGGGGCTCGGAACTGGCAGGCCGCCGTCCATCACCGCTTCGGCGTGGCCGTGTCCGCTCTGGCCGTGGGCGCATGCCTGATGCTGCTGGCCAACTCGATGATCACCTACGGCATCATCCTCATCGTCGTCGGATCCGCGATCGCACCGAGCCTCATCGGCGCGAATTCCGTCATCGAGCAGCTCGCTCCCCCGCGCAGGCTCACCGAGGCGTTCGCCTGGTTGGGCACCTCGCTGGGCTTCGGCGTCGCCTTCGGTTCGGCCGTCGCCGGCAACATCATCGACGCCTTCGATGCGAAGACCGCGATGCTTCTGCCCGCCGGCTGCGCAGTGCTGGGAGCGATCATCGCGCTGTCGCTGCTCAAGCTTTTGAACCCCAAGCGTTCGAGCCACGAAGCCCGTCTGGAAAAGGACCGCCGACGCGAGAAGGTTGTGGAGTCGTAGGTCGGCGGTGGGCGAGTGTTGCGGCGGCCGGTGAGGTCGATGCGGCGACCGGCGGTCGCCTCGGCGAACGCTGCAGCGTCGACCTCGGCGAGCATCCGTCACCGTTAGTAGCACACCCTCGCGGTAGCCTCTCTTCGCACCGCCGGCTGGCCATCCACCACCCATAGCGAGAAAACACCCCGTTGCGGCGGGGTGTTTTCGCGTTTGCGAGGGGTTGCACGCGGAGGACACGACGTTGCACCCACCCAGCACGGCCGCGGTGGCCCGATCGCGAGCCCGCGGATCGCGGAACCGCAGGGTCGCCTCGGCGATGTCAAAGATCATTGACATCGTGATGTCAAACATGCTTTACTTGTTGATGTAAAGAGAAGTTGACATCAAGGAACGGTATGGAAGTTCAAACCTCGGACCTCAAACAGGTTCGCAAGGCTGCGGGGCTGACGCAGGCACAGTTAGCCCAGCTCACCGGGGTGTCGCGGCAGACGATCATCGCGACCGAGCGCGGCGACTACGCCCCCAGCGTGTATCTGGCGCTGCGCATCGCCCGGGCCTTGAACACGACAGTCGAAGAGATCTTCTCGCTCCAGGAGGAATCCCCATGAACAACGTCAGTGACAAAAAGAATCGACCCAACGCCTTTGCCGATCGAATCGCCGGCTTCGACGACCCCTCGATGGGCGATGAACGCGAACGCGACGTCATTCTGCGGGCCTATACCTTCGGCTCGATCTTCTCCACGTATGCGTTCTTCACGCTCGCACTCGCCTTTGCCGTTCTCGGAGCTGGCTTGTGGTCAGCACTCATCGTCCTGGCCTCCGGCGTGAGCGGAGTGGCCATCTCGGCATACTGCAGGCGCGAGAATGTGGACTTTTCGATGGCCATGTCCCGCGTCTCGCCGAAGCGACTGATCATATCCAACGTCATCGGGGGCGTATTCACCCTCGCCTGGCTCGCCGCCGTCGTCTTCCACATGAGCAACGGCTACCCGCTCATCGACGCCGGCATGGGCAATCGTGCGATGCCCGGCGCCCCGTCCAGCACCTACTCCATCGTGATCGGCGCAGCGATCGGTTTCATCATCGCGCTGACCATCATGACGGCCTCCCGGGTGCGCAAATCCAAGCAGGCTCGCGCCGAGGCGGCCGCTGCCGACTCCATTGAGGACGAGGACTGAGTCATTGCACTAAACTGGAGAGCGAAAGCCCCGGAATGATCCCTGGTCTGAAAAATCGACCAAATCACCGGGGCCATTGCTTTCTCAGTACTGAGCCTCCACCAAGATTACGGGATCCGAGATATTCACGCCCAGTCCTTCTTCGCAGACGTCTCGCCGACTCCGGCGTTGAAGACGTTGTGCGGGTCGAGGTCTTTGAAGTGCGCTTCCATCTCCGGCGGCACCGAGTAGAGCCTGCCGTAATTGTGTTCGGCGGGCACCGCAGCGCCGCGAGCCTCGAGCAGCTCGGTCATCTGCTTCTTCAGCGCCACAGTGTCGACCCCCTTCTTCGCCACATGATCCTGGTGGAGGACGTGGCAGAAGAAGTGACCGTAGTAGGAGCTGATGTGCAGCTGGTCGGCGATCTCGTCCGGCAGCACCTCGAGCCAATCATCGTCATCGCGGCGCAGCGCCACGTCGAAGGTGATCATGTCCGAGGAGTCCTCGCGGTTGAGGTTGAAGTACCGGGTCGCGGCACTCGCGGCACCGAAGCGGTGGAGCATCGCGGACTGCGCTTCATCGGCACTGCACACGAAATAATCACCGTGGTGGGCATCCTCGGCGAAGAAATCGTCGAGGAATCGACCCATCCGCGCCTTCTCCTCGGCGCTGACAACGAGGAGAAGATGATGCTCGAACCGGTCGCGGTACTCGAGCATCCGCTTAGGCAGCTGCTGCGGCAGCAGGCCGAACGCGTTCTGCGCGATCGTGTCGGCGACGGTCTCGCCGAAGAACGGCAGCTTCGCGAACACGCCATTGGCCCAGTTCTTCAATGCGAACAACTTGATCTGCTCGCGGCTGCCGGCGTGCTTGATCGAGACGAACGTGTCCTTGCCGAACTTCTCGGCGAGATCGAACGAGGGGCGGCCCATGTATTCGCCCGAGATCGGCAGCGGCATGTCCGAGGTGAGGATCGCCCGGCGCAGGTCCTCGAGTTCGACCGGGCTGTTGGTGCCGACGTAGAACGTCGTCGCTCCCTCCTCCTTCGGGAAGGTGCGGGTGCGCACGGCGAAGACCATGAGCTTTCCGGCCGAACCGGAGGCCTCGTACAGGTAGTCGGAGTTCGCGTTGTATCGAGCCGGGGAATCGACGATCTTGCGGACCTGCTCACCGTATTCGGTCTCCGTCGTGTCCTCCGGGGCGGGCGTGACCTTGGCCGGGTCCCAGTCTCCGCGCTGGAGTTTGTCGAGGATGTGGGCGGGGTCGTCACCGAGCTCCACGCCGAGGTGGTTGACGAGTTCGAGCCGCCCCGCCTCGTTGACGCGGGCGAAGATCGCGTGCTTCGTGAACGCCGGGCCCTTGCGGATCTGGGAGCCGCCGGAGTTATTCGCGATGCCGCCGATGACGGAGGCTCCGATCGAGGACGAGCCGATGACAGAGTGGGGCTCGCGGTGGAACGGGGCGAGCGCCTCGTCGAGTTCGTACAGGGTGGATCCGGCCAGGCAGATCGCTTCGTGGGCGTCATTGATGAGGTAGATTTGATTGATCCGCAGGGTCGAGATGATGACGATCGGGCGGTCGTAGTCCTGCGCGCCGGGCCCGGAGCCGCCGGTCAGGCCGGTGTTGGCCGACTGCGGGATGACGATGAGGTCGTTGTCGACGCAGACCTGCAGGGCCCGCCACATGTCGACGAGGCTGCCCGGTCGCAGCACGGCCAGCACGTTGCCGCCGCCGAAGCGGTTGCCCTTGGCGTACGGCGCGGTCGCCCGCGCAGAAGTGAGGACGTGGCGTGGCCCCATGATGTCGATGAACGCGTTGACGGCTGGCGATTGGTGGCGTGTCTTGCCGGGCATGTAGTCGATCCTTATCAGTAGTTGACGGATACTCTCATTTTAGGACTCGAGGTTAATCTCCAGACAGCGGCATCAGCGCCCAGACGCGGGCGTCTCGGCAGACTCGGGCGCGTCGGCGGGTTTGATCGCCTCGGCGGGCTCAGTCGGCGGGTCTGGTCGCCTCGGCTGGCCGACCGGTGAAGAAGCGTTCGACGGTATCGCGCTTGTCGAACATGTCGACATACTCGCGGGCAATGACGTCCGGGTCGAATGCGGTGCCGGGTTCGATGACTCCGGAGATCGAGACCATTCCCGCATAGACGCCCTTGTCCTTGAGGTCCTCATGCAGGCAGCGTGCGTAGCTGCGCAGACCGGACTTGCCGATGGACAGGGTCGTGAGCATCGGGGTGGCGGTCAGTTCCGAGGAGCCACCACCGGTGAAGAAGATCGCGCCCTGTCCTCGTTCCACCATGTCGGGGATGACCTGCTGGGCGCTGGCGATCGCACCGATGATGTTGACCTGCAGGTGCTTATTGGTGAGTTCGGCCGTGGCTTCGGCAGCGGAGACCGCAGCGATGACTCCTGCGTTGTAGACGAGCACGTCGACCTGGCCGAAGACCTCGCGCACCTGTGCGAATGCCGCGGCGATCTGGGACTCATCCGTGACGTCGGCGACGAAGCCGCGAGAGGTGATGTTGCTGTTCGCCAGTGCGGAGTTCATGTCGTCGAGATGGTCTTTGTTGCGGGCGACGAGGGCAACGTCGAAGCCTTTCGCTCCGAATGCCTGAGCCACGCTCAGACCCAGTCCCGATCCCGCTCCGACAATGACAACAGTACTCATCAGCAGTTCTTTCGCTTCGATTCTTCGTGTACGCAGACGGAACAGGCCGACCACCCCAGATATTCCGCGCGCTCCCCCTCCCCCGTACTACCTGACGGCGGCCCAGCAACCTGGCGCCAGGTTGCTGGGCCGCCGTCAGGTAGCAATTAGGGGTGTTCGGTGGATATGGCGACTGCTGAGAGGCAGACTAGGCAGATGACGGCCACGGCCGCCAAGGACACCGAGTATGACAGCACGGGCAGTAAGGCGGCGAGCACCGTGGGCAGCAGGAACCCGGAGTACGCCAGCGAATAGTAGACCCCGGTGATGCCGGCGAGCTCCTGCGGTGCGGCGATGGCCTGGACGATGATGAGCCCCGAGACCACACAGATTCCGTAGGCGACACCGAGCACGATCGCCACGATGAACGCGAGGATCGGGTCCGCCAGAGCTGCGGCCACCGCCCCGAGCCCCATCCCCACGGTCATCAGCGCCAGTCCGACGACGAGCGCCCGCCCGCCGGTCAGCCGGTTGATCCACGGCACGATGTTCTGCACCAGCGCACCGGCTCCGAGCGTGACGACGGTGAGCACCGTGGCGTACATCGTCGTCCACTCCCCCAGCTCTCCCTGCACGATCGCCGGCATCACGGCATAGGCGACCCCGGCGGCACCGAACACCCAGGGCGCGGCCGGCACGATCAGTCGCAGGAACGTCCGATGCGCGACGAGCGGAACGCGCAGACCGTGCCACCAATGGCCTGCTGCCCGTTGGTCGCGAGGCATCGATTCCGGCGCGAAGATCACCAGGATCAGTGCGGCGATATTGAGCACTCCGTGCACGGCGTAGGGCACGACTTCGGGCACCGGTCCCCATTGGGCCAGGCACCCGGTGACCGCCGCGCCCATGGCAAACCCCAAAGTCAGAGTCAGTGAAGGACGCCGGGCACCAGCGGTGATTCCGGCCTGGTGATCGAACGGCGGGGCCGAGAGCTCCTTGATCCAGCTCGTGCCCACCGACATCGCCACCCCGACGCCGATCCCCGCGAGCACCCGACCCAGGCAGAGCAGCCAGAACAGATCGAAACCGATCCCGAGCCCGAGACTGCCGGCGATCGCGGCGAGCGATCCGGCGATGAGGACAGGTTTGCGTCCATGCCGATCCGACAGCGCCGAGGCGACCAACAGTCCCGGAATGAGTCCGCCCACGTACATGCCCAGCAGCAGGTTCGCCTGCCAGATGGCGTAGCCGCCGTCCTCCTCATACATGTGCACGAGCGGGGTGAAATGATTGCCGCCCCATGCGAGCAGGAACATCGCCGGGGCCACCATCAGCCACGCCCGCGCCCGCCGTCGCCGTTCCGGCCCACGATCGGGATCCACCTCGCCGAGGCGGGACCGGGCAGGGTTCGGAACCTGCGTTTCCACGCCCGTGGCGGGGGCCGCCTCGGTGCGGGTATTCCTGTCCCCGGTGGGGACTGTCTCGACGGCGGTGACGGTCGTGGAGGTCGAGGGGTAAGCGGTCATGGTCCTCCTCAGCGGGACTGCGGGAAGTGGGAGCCTTCGATGTGGGCGCGGACGAGTCGGGCGAAGCCTTCTGCGTCGCCCGACTCGGCGCGGTCGGTGAGAGTTTCGTGCTCGGTCAGGAGCGTGTCGAGGGTGTGCGGCGCGTCGATGGCGACCTGGAAGGTCAGGCGGGCCAGGCGCGGGCCCATGGTGGTGAGCATCTCGGTGACGATGGCGTTGTCGCCGCTGCGGATCAGGCGGGCGTGGAAGGCGTAGTCGGCGCTGGCGAAGCCGAGCGGATCGCCCGCGTCAAGAGCCTTCCTCTGCTCGCCGAGCAGGGTGCGCAGATCGGCGGCCAGAGCGGTGAGGTCGCCGCTGTCGGACAGTGTCTCGACGGCGTCGATCTCGAACATCGAGCGCACGGCGAGCAGGTCGCGGCGCTCCTTGCCCGTCACGGTGGTCACGAGCGCGCCCTTCTTGGGGACGAGGCGGACGAGGCGCCAACGTTCGAGCTGGAGCATCGCCTCCCGGGCGGGGGTGCGACTGGCGTTGTGCGCGGCGGCGAGGTCGGACTCGATGAGGAGGTCGCCGGGTTCGTGTCGGCCTTCGATGATCTCCCGGGCGGTCGCCGCGGCCATCCGAACGGCGATCGGAGCGGAGTCGTCGATGCGTTGCCAGGGCAGTGTCAGCAAATCATTCACGGGCCCACGATAACAGATACATACATTGATGCATGCATCATGTCCTGGCTCAGACATACCTGACGGCGGCCCAGCAACCTCGCGCGAGGTTGCTGGGCCGCCGCCAGGTAGTAATTATCGGGAGGGTACTTGACCGGTGGTGAGCAGGTGGGTGAGCACGTCGGTGACGGTGACGACCGCGTGGCTGCCGTCGCCCCTCTCCACCAAAGCCAGCTGCACGCTGTCCTCCCGCATCGCCTTGAATGCCCGCACCACGGTCATCGAGCCGTCCACGACGGTGACGGGACGGGCTGCCTCGGCGATGAGAGCATCCTCGGCGAGTCCGAGCACATCCCTGACATGCACCACATGACTCAGCGGGCCCTCAGCCTCGGTGCGCACGAGGATGCGACGGTGACGGTCACGGCGCGACGCCTCGCGCACCTCACCTGCAGTCGCTGCCGGACCGACGGCTGTCGGCTCCGGACGACCGGCCACGAGCTCGTCAAGAGTGAGCCTGGTGAGGTCGAGGGCGCCGAGCAGAGCCTCCGAGGACTCCTTCTCCAAGGTTCCCGCCTGCGCCGAATGCTGCAGCAGCTGCCTCAGGTCCTCGGGCGTGTGCGCCTGATCGACCTCGTCGACGGGTTCGACCCGCACGAGGCGCAGGCACGCGTTCGCAGCGTTGTTGAGCACATGCAGCAGCGGGCGGGTGAGGAACATGAACGCTCGCATCGGCAGCGCCAGCATGATCGCCGAGCGTTCCGGATGCGCCACCGCCCACGACTTCGGCGCCATCTCACCGACGACGAGGTGGAGGAAGGTGACGATGACGAGGGCGAGCACGAAGCCGACGATGTCGGCGATCCACAGCGGCAGACCCAGTGTCTCGGCGACCGGGGTGATCCAGTGGTGGACGGCCGGCTTCGTGATCGCCCCGAGCGCCAGTGTGCAGGCCGTGATGCCCAGCTGCGACCCTGCCAGCAGCACCGACAGTTCGGTCGAGCTGCGCAGGGCGGCCCGGGCGGATCGGCTGTCCGCGGCTGCGTCTTCGAGACGGTGCCGTTTGGCGGCGATGAGCGCGAATTCTACGGCGACGAAGAACGCGCTGAGGCCGATGATGGCGAGCGTGATCGCTGTGATGACCCAGGGGTTGCTCATCGCGCCACCTCGATTCCGATCCGCAGCCGCGCAGGCACATGCGTGGCCACTTCGATGAAGTCGATGACGAGTCGCTCGGTCTCCGGGGTGTCGTTTCCGCTGAGGTCGGCGGGGTCGATCGGCAGTTCGATCGAGACCCGGTCACCCACCTCGGGGAATCCGCGGAGGTGTTCGATGACGAGGCCAGACAAGGTCTGCGCCGAGGTGGTCGGCAGTTCGCGTTGGAGGACGCGGGCCACCTCGTCGAGGGGGATGACCCCCGGTGCTGTCCAGGTGCCGTCGCCGGTCTCGATGAGTTCTTCGACGATGTGGTCGTGTTCGTCGGCGATGTCACCGACGAGTTCCTCACCGAGGTCCTCCATCGTCAGGATTCCGGCGAAGCCGCCGTATTCGTCGAGGACGCAGGCCATCTGCTCCCGCCGTCCGAAGAGCGTGGCCACCGCGGCCGGCAGCGGCAGGGATTCCGGGACGAAGACCGGGTCACGCAAGAGGGAACGGATCCCGGTCCCGGTGACGGTGTCGGTGGTGCTCGGTGCCGCCTCGGCGACGTTTTCGGTGGTGCCCGACCCCGCCTCGGCGAGGACATCGAGGAGGTCGATCGTGCCGATCACCTGATCATCGGCGTCGAGCACGGGGTAGCGGGAGTGTCCTCGGCTCATCAGTTCGCGCACCTCGTCCAGGGGCGTGTCGATGTCGATGGCGTCGACGCGTGAGCGTGGCACCGTGGCGTGGGCGACGCTCTGCTGCGGGAAGTCGAGGATGCGGTCGAGGATGAGCGAATCGTCGTCGACGATCTCGCCGCCCTCCCGGGATTCGGCGACGATGTGTTTGAGGTCGCGCCGGGTGGCGGAGTGGTCGACGTCGTGGACCGGTTCGATGCCGAGGACGCGCAGCAGGGCGTTCGAGGCTTTGTCGAAGATCGTGATGAGCCAGCCGAAGACGGCGAGGTAGATCGAGGTCGACCGGGCGAGCCATGTGGCGAGCGCCTCGGGGCGGGCGATAGCCAGGTTCTTCGGGAACAGCTCACCGAAGAGCATCTGGATGAGCGTTGAGACGAGGAGGGCGAGGACGGTGCCGATGAGCACACCTGTGCCCGCAGGGATCGGGGTGCCGCCGAGTGCCTCGCCGACGGATGTGCCGATGAGCGGTTCGGCGACGTAGCCGACGAGCAGACCGGTGACGGTGATGCCCAGTTGTGCGCCGGAGAGCATGAAGGAGGTGCGGCGGGTGATGGATAGGGCCCGGGCCGCGGCGCGGTCACCGGAGGCCGAACGTGCGGCCAGACGAGAGCGGTCGACGGCCATGTACGCGAATTCCTGCGCCACGAAGTAGCCGGTGGCCACCGTGATGAGGAGGACGACGAGGAGGCCTATGAGCAACGAGAGCAGCCAGGTCAACTGCGACCACCTGCCTGCGTGCTCTGCGCTCGCAAAGCGTCTGCGCGCGCGTTATTGATTTGTTCCAAGGTGCGAAGAGAGATGTCCCAGCCGGG
Organism: Brevibacterium pigmentatum; assembly: GCF_011617465.1. Classification (NCBI taxonomy): domain Bacteria; kingdom Bacillati; phylum Actinomycetota; class Actinomycetes; order Micrococcales; family Brevibacteriaceae; genus Brevibacterium; species Brevibacterium pigmentatum. The sequence goes on along the minus strand of NZ_CP050153.1, from coordinate 479,333 downwards.
ACTTCGATAGTCGTCCATGGTCCTTCCGAAAGTGATCAAGTGGGCGGCTGGTATCGATTATCCTGGCCCAGGCTGGCAGAATGCTGGCAACACCGACCACCGCCGCCGAACCCCCGCGACGTCACTGAATGTGTGGTGCCGGGCGCATTCAGCGACGTGCAGGTCGTCTGGCGGGACGCTGAACGACGGAGGACTCAGCTGCCGAAGCTCTCCAGAAGCGCGACCACAGACTCTTTTCCGAGCTGATTCGCTGCGAGCGGACTGTCCCCGGTCAGGAGGTTGCGGTCGCGTGTGGTGGCACCGGTCATCTCATCGTTGATGATCTCGATACCGTCCTTCGTCAGCGTCTCGCCGAGCGCCCAAGGCATCTTACCGGGCAGATAGCCGATGTCGAGGTTCGCCCCGAAGTCGAGAGCGTCCGGGAACGCAGTGACACGGTAGCCGGCGAAGCGGTTCTCAGAGCGATCGAGGCCTGCGGCCAGCAACGCCGCCGGACCATGACAGAGGGTGATGATCAGCCTGTCGTTGTCCAGGAAGAAGTCCAAGGCGGCCTGCACATCCCGGTCGAAGGGGATGACGTTCATGGCACCGTGACCGCCCGGGATGAAAATCGCAGCGTAGTCGTCGAGGCCGTTCGCGATGACGTCGGAGAGCCTCAGCGGAGCCTTGAATTTCGTCTCGGTGCCCGACCACGCGGAGGCGATGGCCTCGTCCTGCCCGGGGTAGGCCCACCACTCGAATTTACCGGGCCCGCCGCTGACGGTGGCCACATCGACCTCATAGCCGGCCTCGGCCATGTGGTGGAGTGGCAGCAGCGTCTCAACGGGATGGTTGCCAGTGGAGAAGAACGTGCCGTTCCTCATGAGCATGTACCGCTCGTCGGTGGCGATCGTGAGGATCTTCCACTTCCCGCCCGTGTATGTCTCCTCGGTGACGGGGCCGTCGAAGTCGGTCCTGCTCGACGTGTACTGGGAGAGCGAGTAGGCGCTCGGGAAGAAGGCGTTGGCCTCCGCCTGATCGGGCACCGGGCTCCGCTCCTGAGATTTGTCGCTGTCAGTCATGTCTTCACCTTTCGCTCGCGTGGCTCACTTGCATGTCGGTGTCGTCGGTGCATCGACTGACTTGCCAGCATACGACACACGGAGAGACGCCGCCAACGACTCGGCCCACCCGGCGCAGGACCTTCAGCCGACCGCCGCCCCTCCCCTTAATTGCTACCTGACGGCGGCCCAGCAACCTCGCGCCAGGTTGCTGGGCCGCCGTCAGGTAGCAATTATTCGACGAGTTTGCCTTCTTGGCTGATTTCACCGGTGTGCATGAGCGCCGCGACGTCCGCCGAAACTGCAGGGATCGACTCGCGGACGACTCCGACCGACGGAGACCAGACCAAATTGACCTGCAGGTTCGGGTCCAGTTCCGGGTAGTCGCTGCGGTTATGGCAGCCGCGGGTCTCCCGACGCTCCAGCGCACATTCGAGCGTCGCCCGTGCCGCGAGCACCGAGGACTTGAGGTCGAAGGCGTGTGCGAGGTCGGCGAACCCGGCGATATCGGGGTGGATGCCGACGAGCTCGAGCCTGGCCTCGATCGTTGCGAGCTTCTCCAAGCCGGCGAGCAGACCGGCCTCGTCGCGAACGACTCCGGCGTGCTCGGTCATGAGATTGCGGACCTCCCGCTGCAGGGCACGCACGTTCTCCGTGCCCTCGGATGCCAGCAGAGCGGAGATCTCGGCCCTGGCCTCATCAACCGCGGCATGTGACCGCACCTGAGCCTCAAGCGAATCAGAATACGCAACGGCTGACCGACCGACGATCCGACCGAAGACGAGGAGCTCGATGAGCGAGTTCCCGCCCAACCGGTTCGCCCCGTGCAGACCGGACGACGCCTCACCGATGGCCCACAGGCCTTCGACGTCGGTGCTGTGATCGACCGGGTCGACCCACACTCCTCCCATCGAGTAGTGGGCGGTCGGAGCGATCTCGATCGGCGAGGTCGTGATGTCGAGCATCTGCGTCTCCATGAGCGTCTGGAACACCCGGGGCAGCCGGTTCATGATGGTCTCGCGCGGCAGGTGGGACACGTCGAGCCACACTCCCCCGTTCTCAGTGCCGCGCCCCTCGGCGATCTCCGTGTATGCGGCCAGGGCTACCCGGTCACGCGTCGAAAGTTCCATGCGCTGCGGGTCGTAGCGCTCCATGAACCGCTCCCCCAGACCGTTGCGCAGGATCCCTCCCTCACCGCGGGCCGCCTCGGAAACCAGCGTGCCCGCAGCGTTCTCGGGTTCGATGATGCCCGAGGGGTGGAACTGGACGAGTTCGGCATCGCGCAGTCGGGCGCCGGCCTCGACAGCCAGGCGGAAGGAGTCACCGGTGTTCTCATCCCGGCGAGACGAGGTCCGTCGCCAGATCCGGTTGTGTCCGCCGGCGGCGAGGATGACGGCGTCGGCGTGGATCCGGTACCCGGTGCCGTCGATGACGTCGAAGCCGTAGGCACCGAAGATGCGACCGCCTGAGACGAGCAGCTTCGTGATGTAGACGCGGTCGAGGATGGGGATGTTCAGGGATTCGGCGCGACGAATGAGGGTGCGCTGGATTTCCAGCCCCGTGTAGTCGCCGGCGAAAGCGGTACGACGCCAGGTGTGGGCGCCGAAGAAGCGCTGAGAGATCCGACCGTCGTCCTCCTTCGCGAAGTCCATTCCATATCGCTCCAGGTCAGCGATGCCTTCGGCTGCTCCCTGAGTGACGATCTCGACGGTGCGGGGGTTGGCGAGGTCATAGGATTCCTTGATCGTGTCGGCCGCGTGCTGCTGCCAGGTGTCGTCCGGGTCCATCGTCGCCAGGGCCGCGTTGATGCCGCCGGCTGCCAGCGAGGTGTGGGCGTCCTCCTTCGGCCGTTTGCCGACAGCGAGGACGTCGGCCCCGGATTCGGCGACCTCGATCGCGGCCCGCAGACCCGATCCGCCGGTTCCGATGACCAGCACCGAGGTGGAGATGGAGTGTTCTTTACGGCGGGATCCGCCCTGTGTGGTGTTCATGGAATCCACTATGGAACCGCCTATTCCATACGTCCAATGCATTGTTTGAGTCATATCAATAGCGGTAGGCTATTGATATGACTGACCTGCACGGAGACCGATCATGAACCTCGAACAGCTGAGAAGCTTCGCCGAGGTGGCCGCCACCGGCCATTTCACGAAAGCCGCCGCGACGCTCCACTTGGCCCAGCCCTCCCTGTCGCGACAGATCTCGACGCTGGAGAAGGAGCTCGGAGCCGAGCTCTTCCACCGCGCGCATGGTCACATCACGCTCACCGATGCCGGGGCGACGCTGCTGCCGACGGCGAAGCGCATGCTCGCCGACGCCGAGGCGATCCGCCGTGACATGGATGAGCTCGCGGGCCTGCAGCAGGGCCGGGTTCGGCTGGGTGCGACCCCGACCCTGTGCGTGAGCCTCGTGGCCGAGACGATCAGCCGGTTCCACACCGCCCACCCCGGCGTCGAACTCGAGCTCGTGGAGAAGGGGTCCCGGGAGCTCATCGAATCTCTGGCCGGCGGCGAGCTCGACCTCGCGCTCATCACCCGCACCTTCGACCTCGCCCCGCAGATGCCGAGGCTCAGCCTGCGCGGGATCCTTGCCGAGGATCTCGTCGTTATCGCCGCCGCCGGTTCCGACCTGCTCACCTCGGACCGTGCGCAGACCGATCGGATCACGCTCGCCGAGGTGGCCGACCGTCCCCAGGTCCTGTTCCATCACGGTTACGACCTCAGGGAGGCGACCTCCTCAGCGTTCGACTCAGCCGGCCTGATACCACGAGTCGTCGTCGAGGGGGTGGAGATGGATGCGGCTCTGCGCTTCGTCGAGCGTGGTCTCGGGGTCGCGATCGTCCCGGCGATGGTCCTCGTCGACCGGCCCCGGTTGGATTCGGTGCCGCTGGTCGATCCGCGCCTGCCTCGCACGGTCAGCCTCGCTAAGCGCGCGGACGTGCGGGCGACCAGGGCCGCCTCGGCGATGGAGTCGACGGTCCTGTCCACAGCCCGCACGCTCACCGACGTCGAACCCGACCTCTCCGACTATGTCCGGGTGCTGGAGTAGGCAGTTCCCAGCTCAGCGCGCCGCCACGCGGACACGGCTCCGAACCTCAGAACCAGGCGTCGGCGAGCAGTCGCAGGGACTCGCGCTGCACATCGGGGTCATAGGCGTAGGTAACGGTGATGAGTTCGTCGGCGCCGGTGCGCTCGACGAACTCAGCCATCTGCGCGGTCGCCGTATCCGGCGAACCAACGGCGCTGATGGACAGCATCGGGCTCGTCCCGCCCTGCGCGTAGATCTCGGCCGGGTCGACCGGGGGCTGCAGATTGCGGCGGCGACCGGTGCGCATGTCATTGAACATCTGCTGGACCGACGTGAACTGGCGGGCCGCCTCGGCGTCGGTGTCGGCGACCATGACGTTGATCCCGGCCATGACGAAGGGTTCGTCGATCTGCGCGGTCGGCGCCTCGGTGGTGAACGCGTCCCGGTAGGTCTTGATGGCGATGTCGATCTGGTCGGGCGCGAAGTGCGAGGCCAGGGAGAACGGCAGGCCCAGCTGACCGGCGATCGAAGCGCCGTTCATCGTCGACCCGAGCACCCAGATCGGCACCTCCATCCCCGCCGAGACCGCTGACTTGATCGGCATCGTGTGCGCCTGCCCGGTGTCAGAGAACCAGCCCTGCATGTCGTAGATGTTCTGTGCGAAGTCCTGCGGTTCGGCCGAGGATCGGGCGAGCGCCTGCGCGGTCATCCCGTCCGTGCCGGGTGCGCGTCCGAGGCCCAGGTCGATGCGCGGCCCGTGGATGTTCGCGAGCGTCCCGTACTGTTCGGCGACCATGAGCGGGGCGTGGTTGGGCAGCATGACACCACCGGATCCGACCCGGATCTTCTCCGTCACCGAGGCGGCCTGTGAGATCAGCAGGGCCGTGGCGCTGGCGGCCAGGCCCATCGTGTTGTGGTGTTCGGCGAACCACAGGCGCTTATATCCCAGCTCGTCGGCCCGCTTCGCCGACGTCATCGATTCGGCTATGCCTTCGTGTGCGGTGGAGCCTTCCCTGATGGAGACGAGATCGAGGATATTCAACGGAACGGACACGGTAGGGGTCTCCTTCGGTAAGCGCGTGGTGCGGCCGGAAAACGCAGTCGCAGAAATTTCAGTTACTTGAGGCAACAGTCCGGGCAGACGGTTCTATTCCTGAGCAGACGGTCCTATTTGCCGGCAAGAGGTTCAGTTTTCGGGCAGGCCACGGTTAGTCTTGGTCCACCGGACTCCCCAATGAAGGAGAGAGTATGAGCACCTCCTCCCAGCGCCGAGCCGGACGCCTTCTTACCGGTGCCGCGGTATCTCTCGCCGTCGTTCTTCCTGCCTGCTCCTCTGATTCGGATTCCGGTGAGACCGCCGATCCGGACGGGTCAGGTCCGGGGGCCGCCTCGGCGAATGCTGATTCCAGATCTTCCGGGGCCCGATCTCAAACGTCGTCTGCGCCTGGCGCGGACTCTCCCGAGGTCGTGGCTACCGGCCTCGAATCCCCATGGTCGATCGCCTTCGTCGGGCAGACGCCACTGGTCAGCGAACGCAACTCGGGTCGCATCCTCGAAGTCTCTGCTGGTGGGGACGTTCGTGAGGTCGGCCGGATCGACGGTGTCTCGGCCTCTGGTGAAGCCGGTCTGCACGGTCTCGCCGTTGACGATAACCGTCTCTATGCCTTCTTCGCCGCTGGGACGGAGAATCGGATCGTCCGGTTCGACCTCCTCGGCGAGGCGGGGGATCTGTCATTGGGTGAGGAGGCAACGATCCTCGATGGACTGCCGACCGCGGACTTCCACAACGGCGGACGGTTGGCGTTCGGGCCTGGTGGGATGCTCTATGCCACGCTCGGCGATACGGGCGATCGCAGCAGTGCGCAGGATGAGGAGGCGCTGTCGGGAAAGATTCTGCGCATGACTCCCGAGGGCGAGATTCCGGATGACAATCCCTTCGGCGATTCGCTCGTCTACAGCATGGGGCACCGAAATCCGCAGGGCATCGGATGGGATGACGACGGCAAGATGTACGCCTCGGAGTTCGGGCAGGACACGTGGGATGAGCTCAACATCATCGAAGCCGGAGGCATACGGGTGGGCCGAAGTTGAGGGCATTGCTGGTGGCAACGGCGATGGCACTAGTTCAGGTGGCAGCGACGGCACCGATAACGGCTCGGGCGACTTCATCGACCCGGTGCAGCAGTGGTCGCCCGATGAAGCGAGCCCCAGCGGATTGGCCGTCACCGATGACAGCATCCTCATTGCCGGACTGCGCGGTGAGCGCCTGCACCAGGTGCCGCTCGCCGACCTGAAGTCGTCGTCGGAGCTGTGGACCGGCGAGCATGGCCCGGCTGCGCGATGTGGTCGAGGCGCCCGACGGTACGCTGCTCGTGCTGACGAACAACACCGACGGCCGCGGAGAACCTGGCCCGGCCGACGACCGGCTCCTGCGCTTCACGCCCTGACGACGACGGCGTCAGCGGCGATTCGATCAAGCGTGAGCGCACTTATCAGCCGCTGCACCTAGGCATATCCGCGCTATTGCTTGAATGAGCAACCGCCCCACGGCAGTAGAAGCTCATTCAAGCGGAAGCTCACTTATCGCTGCGTACACGAACCGATAAGTGAGCGCACGCTTGAACGGCGGCACCGACTCCACCGCCACGGACCGAATAGACCGAGGCCCCGAACGCTCTTCACGTTCGGGGCCTCGTGTCAGACGTGCCGCGTGGGCAGTCTCGCTCAGTTGTCCTTGGTGCCGGGCAGGCCCTGGGACTTGCGACGCATGAGCAGGACGACGATGACGATGATGGCCAGGCCGCCCACGGAGAGCAGCACGATCATCGGCGTCGACATTCCGGAATCACTGCCGGTGGATTCGCCGATCTCGCCGCGATCCTCGGTGTCCTTACCGGGTTCGTCGACGACTCCGCCGCCGAGTCCGGCCTTCGTCGACTCCTCGGACGATTCTTTGACCTCGCCGCCGGCGCCTTCGGCGTCCGTGATCGCGAACGAGTAGTCGCCGGAGATCGGGTGACCGTCCTGCGACACCACACGCCAGGTGACCTTGTAGTCACCGGGCTTGAGGTCATCGGGCAGGGCAACGCTGAGCTTCTTACCTTCAACGGTCAGCTCACCAGCGGAGACGTCCTTACCATCGACGACGACGGTGACCTCGGAGCCGACTTCCTGGATCTCGCCGGAGAAGGTCATCTCGAGCCACTTGGGCTGCTCATCGAGTTCGGCACCGTCCTCAGGATTCGACGACACCAGCTGGTCGTGCGCACTGGCGGCGGGAGCGAACGCGAACACGCTCAGCGCAGCCACCAACAGGGCGGCGAAACCCAGCCTGAGAGCGGTCCAGTTCTGTCGTGTCATGAGACGAGTCATGAAGTTTCTCCTTCGAGGCGTACCTGCGATATCGGTCGAGTCAGCAAGCGTGTGCCTTCTAGTATCACTGAGTACCCGCGGCCAGCGCGCGCAGACGTTCCGTGATTCCCGGCACGGACCTCTCGATTGTCTCAAGAGTTTCTTCGAAATCCTTGAACTCCCCGTACCAGGGGTCCTCCACGTCGGGGGCGGGAATGTCCTCCCCCTTCGCCGAGGCGGCGCTGCCCGTCCCCGAGCCCGCTGCGGTTGCATCGGCTCCCGCACCTGTGACCGACCCAGCCACCTGCGGATCGAACTCGCGCAGCATCCGCAGCTCCGGGGCCGCCTCGGCGGGAAGGTCTGCGATCATCCTCTGCAGGGCCAGGTAATGGCGGGCGGTCATCGCCACGGCGAGGTCGCGTTCGGCCAGCCATTCCGGGGTGATCTGCCGGGCGACGTGGTCATCGGTGCGGTAGCCGGCGGCGGCGAGCACACGGGTCTGACGTGGGTCAATGGGGTTGCCGGTCTCCTCGTCGCTGATTCCGGCGGAGTCGATGACCGCCTCGGCGCCGGACTCGGCCAAGTGATGCTCAAGCACACGTTCGGCGGTGACGGACCGGCAGATGTTTCCGGTGCAGACGAAAACGACGGATGCCAGACTCATTGCTCTCCTTCTGGGGCAGGGCGTGCGGGGCACTGATCACGATACTGTTGGGCCATGACTTCTGAAACCTCACTGACCACGATCAGGCCTCAGGACGACCTGTACCAGCACATCAACGGCGAGTGGATCAACTCATTCACGATCCCCGACGACCGGGCCGGCGATGGTGCCATGCGTGAACTCTTCGACACCGCCGAGACCAAGGTCCGCGACATCATCTCCTCCGTCACCGACTCCCCGCAGGAGCCCGGTTCCGAAGGGCAGAAGGTCGCTGACCTGTTCACCTCGTTCATGGACGAAGCCCGCATCAACGAACTCGGCGTCACCCCGCTGAACTCGACGTTCGCCGCCATCGACGCCGCCGAGGACAAGTCCGAACTCGCCGCCCTGCTCGCCCGTCTCGAGACCGAAGGCATCGGCGGAGTGCTCGGTGGATACGTCACCGCCGACGCGAAGGACTCCGACGTCTACACCCTCTACCTCGTCCAGGCCGGCATCTCCCTGCCCGACGAGGACTATTACTTCAACGACGACCACGCCGAGGTGCGCGCGAAGTTCCTCGCCCACGTGCAGAAGATCGCGGCCCTGGCCGGGCTCGGCGAGAAGTCCGGAATCTCAGACGCCGAGGTGGCCGCCAAGGTGATGGCGTTCGAAACCGAACTCGCCCGCCACCACTGGGACCGTGTGGCCTGCCGTGACGCGGAGAAGACCTACAACAAGTATTCGATCTCCGAGCTGCGCGACCTCGGCCCCGAGTTCGACTTCGACTCGTACCTCGGCATCCTCACCGCTGAGGCGAACGACCTCAAGTACCTCGTGGTCTCCCAGCCCTCGTTCGTCACGGGCATGGCGAAGGTGTGGGCGGAGACCGACATCGAGACCATCAAGACCTGGCTGCGCTTCGTCGTCGTCTCCGACACCGCTTCGCTGCTCTCGGATGAACTCGTCGAGGAGAACTTCGACTTCAACTCCCGGACGCTCTCGGGCACTCCTGCCCTGCGGGAGCGCTGGAAGCGCGGAGTCAGCCTCGTCGAGGGCTACCTCGGTGAAGCCGTAGGCAAACTCTACGTCGCTGCTGAGTTCCCGCCGTCGTCCAAGGACGCGATCGATCACCTCGTGGGCATGCTCATCAAGGCCTATGACAAGTCGATCCGCGAGCTCGACTGGATGAGCGAGAAGACGAAGGAGAGGGCGCTGGTCAAGCTCTCGAAGTTCACTCCGAAGGTCGGCTATCCGGATGTGTGGCGGGAGTACCCGGCCGCGATCGATGCCTCCGACCTGGTGGGGAATGTGCGTCGCTGCTCGCAGGCCGAGCATGTGCGTCAGGTGAAGCGGATCGGCGGGCCCATCGACCGCACGGAATGGCTGATGACCCCGCAGACGGTCAACGCCTACTACCACCCGGTGATGAATGAGATCGTCTTCCCCGCAGCGATCCTCCAGCCGCCGTTCTTCGACGCCGCTGGTGATGTGGCCGCGAACTTCGGAGCGATCGGCGCAGTCATCGGCCACGAGATCGGACACGGCTTCGACGATCAGGGGTCGCGCTACGACGGCGACGGCAACCTCGTCGACTGGTGGACCGAATCGGATCGGACCCTGTTCGAGGAGCGCACGAATGCGCTGATCGCCCAGTACGAAGTACTGGTTCCGACCGGCCTCGAAGCCAACCAGCACGTCAACGGGGCGCTGACGGTCGGTGAGAACATCGGTGACCTCGGCGGGCTGTCGATCGGGTGGAAGGCTCTCGAGCTCGAACTTGGCGAACGAGCGGGCACCCCGGGTGTGCCGGTGGCGCCGTCGGCCGAGCAGGCGAAGGCGTTCTTCGAAGCGTGGGCAAAGGCATGGCGGTCGAAGATGCGCACCGAGGAGCGTGTGCGCCGGCTGTCGATCGACCCGCATTCGCCGGAGGAGTTCCGCTGCAACCAGGTCGTGAAGAACATGACCGCGTTCCACGACACGTACGGAGTCGAGGAGTCGGACGGAATGTACCTCGCTCCCGAATCCCGAGTCACCATCTGGTAATTGCTACCTGACGGCGGCCCAGCAACCTCGCGCGAGGTTGCTGGGCCGCCGTCAGGTAGTTCTGGGAGTAAAGTGAGCGCTGGGACTCAGCGGTGGTGGCGGATGAGCGCGACCATGCGGTAGTCGAATTCCTGCCAGCTCGTGATCGGCGCGTCGGATTCCATCGCCGTTTGGAAGTCCTCGACTTCCGTGCGGTCGGATTCGAGCGGAATATCGAAGGGCATCTCCACGTAGATCAGCCCGCTGGCGTCGGTGTGGACGATGTCGAAACCGGCCGTCTTCGGGTTGAGTTCATTGTTCATCACGATGAGCAGACGGTCCGCCGGCGCCTCGTATTCGGTTTCGATGCCGTCGACGTAGCCCTGCTGCGACCGCAGCTCACGCTGGGCCTGGATGACGAATGCCGAGTACGCGCCGATGCCGATGACCGGAATCCGCGAGGTCAGCGCTTCGGTGGCGACGTCGATGAGACGCGACCGTGCCTTGCGTCCCAGCGGTGACAGGTCCCCACCGGACATGGCGACCCCGTCGAAGCCGACGAGCGAGATCCGCCCATCGTCGTGGTTGGGGTTGAGGATCGTGATGTCGAGGCCGAAACGTGAGTACCAGGGGCGAGTCACCTCGGCGCGCTCTTCGTCCCACCACACGTAGAAGAGAAACGGCACGTTGATCCCGGCCTCCGAGTAGAAGAACGGGGGACGCCGCTCACCTGCGGTGACGTCGAAGGGAACGACGTTGCCCTCGATCGGGGCCGGGCAGGTGGCGAACGAGGTGAACGCGAACGGGTAATTCACCGCACGGTTGAAATCGATGACGAGCGACCCGTCGTGATTCGGCACTCCGAGGTCGATGGTCCGCCACGCCGAGGTGGTGGCCCCATTCGTCGAATCGTGGAAGTCCAGCTGGAGTCCCGTCTTCGGGCACCCGGTGGTGAGCAGGCTCACTTCACCCTGCTGAGTCTCGAAGGTGACGATTCCCGTCGCCTGCGTCTGCAGCTGCAGATCCTCTTGAGCGGTTTCGATCGTATAGGTCTTGAACGGGTCGAATCGGGTGAACCGGGCGAGGAAGACGAAGTCCGGGTCCGGGTCGAAGACCGGAACCTCGAAGAACTTCCCGAGCAGCGGGGACTTCGAATTGCGCACACGCACACCGAGGCGGCCGCCTCGGTCGATGAGTTCGTAGAGGACGTTGCCGACGGTGAACCAGTTGAGCGATCCGCCGGCCGGCAGCTTCGCGCTGAATCCGTTCTCCTCGACGCGGACCTGAGGTCGGGCAGACACAGCGTCGTGTCCGCCGGAACCGGCATCCGTTCCAGCAGCAGAATCGCCACCGGCAGAGCCAGCCCCGGCTGCGCTGCCCGCACCCGCTTGGTCCGTGACCGTCGGCAGGGTCGAGGTATCGCTGGGCACTGCCGGACTGGTCGCCCGGGTCGGTCCAGAGTTGGTCACACCGGCGCCATTCGTCCCCGGTTCGCCACCGGCAGACACACTGGCCCCGCCGTTTTCGACCTTGCTGAGCAGATCGAACGTCTCGGCCGCGGGTCCGGCCTTGATGCCGGTTTTCAGGGACACGGTCACCCACCCGTCGTCGACGGTGAAGGTACCGGGGGCGTCGGTCCAGGTCGATTCGGCGTCGAGCCAGTGCAGTCCGACGACGCTGAGCCAGCCGAACGGTTTCGCCAGTGCCGAGTTTCGTGAGTCGCGCCAGGTGTTCCACTCCGTCACGAACTGGTTCACGTCGAACACTCCTTGCCGTCGCTGGTGCGGTCGCAGGGTCGCTGCCCCCGCCTGATTCTCAGCCCCGGTGGCAACCCGGCGGCTGAGACGTGTCTTCTTGTCATCCAAACTACCGCAAACGATAGGCTGGGGAAATGAATGAATCACTCCCGAGACCGGACGCGGCAGCGACGACAGCGGTCGACCTCGGCGACTTCGTCAGCGCATCCCCGAGCTCATACCACGCGGTGGACACCGCTGCGAAACGCCTGGAAGAGGCCGGATTCTCCCGCCTCGACGAGTCCGCTGCCTGGGCGCTGACGCCCGGGACCGGGCACTATGTCATCCGGGACGGCGCGATCATCGCATGGATGAATCCCACCGTCACCGAGGCGGCTCCCCGGTTCCGCGTGTTCGGTTCCCACACCGATTCCCCGGCGTTCAAACTCAAACCCGGCGGCGAGTACACCGCCGAGGGCACCCGTCAGGTGGGAGTCGAGATCTACGGCGGGCCGCTGCTGAATTCGTGGCTCGATCGTGAGCTCGCCTTCGCGGGTCGACTCAGCCTCGCCGACGGCAGCATCGTGCTCGCCCGCACCGGGCCGATCGCCCGCATCCCGCAGCTCGCGATCCACCTCGACCGGCAGGTCAACGAGGGTCTGACCTTGGACAAGCAGCGTCACACCACTCCCGTCATCGGCCTGGCCGACCTCGCTGAGGCCGACATCATCGAACTGCTCGCCGCTTCTGCCGGGGTTGATGCCGAGACCGTCGTCGGCCACGATGCCTACACCATTCCCACTCAAGAGCCGGCCCTCTTCGGTGCCGCCGAGGAGTTCTTCGCCTCGCCGAGGCTGGACAACCTGCTGTCCGTCCATGCCGGCGTCACTGCGCTGACCCACCTCGATGCCGACGGCCTCGACGGCATTCCTCTGTTCGCGGCCTTCGATCATGAGGAGATCGGGTCGAATTCGCGATCGGGTGCCTGCGGCCCGTTCCTCGCCGACGTCACCGAACGCATCGTCGCTTCTCTGCTGCCGCAGTCGACTCGCAGCGATTATCTCGCATCGATGGCCTCCTCGGTGTGCGTCTCCTCGGATGCCGGACATGCGGCCCATCCGAACTATCCGGAACGGCATGACCCGCATGTGCGCCCCCGCCTCGGCGGCGGTCCCCTGCTCAAGCTCAACGCTCAGCAGCGCTACGCCACGGATGCGGTGGGCACCGCCGTGTGGTCGCAGGCGTGCGCAGCCGCCGGAGTCGACTATCAGGATTTCGTGTCGAACAATGCGATGCCCTGCGGGTCGACGATCGGACCGCTGACCGCCACCCGTCTGGGCATGACGACCGTCGATGTGGGGCCTGCCCTGTACTCGATGCACTCGGCACGCGAGATGGTCGCGGTCTCCGATGTCGTCGCCCTCGGCGCCGCTGCGAAGGCCTTCCTCCAGGGCAGCTGACCCTCACCCTGTCGCCCAGGGAGCCACGGTTGTCCTCACTGCGGCAGTCGTGATACGAATGGCACGACCCCACGGGAGCCCGTTGCAAGGGCTGAGATCGGACTGGATCGTCCGAGACCGTAGAACCTGATCCGGTTGATACCGGCGTAGGAAGTGAGGACTGCAGATGACTGCATTCACCCCTGAAACACCTGCCCCTACCACGACTTCGTCTGACGCAGATTCGCACGACCAGTTCACCCTCGAGCAGTATCCGACGCATTCGCCGGCGTGGGTCGATGACAAGGAACACGACATCCGCGTTCCCGTCACTCGCATCGAACTCGAGGACTCGAACGGCCGGGCCAACGATCCCGTCGATGTCTACCGCACAGTCGGACCGGGAAGCATTCCCGAAGAGGGACTCCCCGCTCTGCGATTTCCGTGGGTCGAGAACCGCCTCGACACCGAAACGTATGCAGCCCGCGGCCATCACATCGCCGATGACGGTCGGGCAGCCGTTCGCCGGGGTGCCCCGTCTCAGCAGTGGAAGGGACGCAAACCTGTTCCTCGTCGCGCCAAGGCCGGCCGCACGGTGACCTAGATGCACTACGCCCGGCAGGGCATCATCACCCCGGAGATGCGGTTCGTTGCGCTCCGCGAACAGTGCGATGTCGAACTCGTCCGTGCCGAGCTCGCCGCCGGTCGCGCGATCATCCCGAACAACATCAATCACCCCGAATCAGAGCCGATGATCATCGGCAAAGCGTTCCTCGTCAAAATCAACGCGAACATCGGCAATTCCGCGGTCACCAGCTCCATCGCCGAGGAGGTGCAGAAGCTGCGGTGGGCTGCGAAGTGGGGTGCCGACACCCTCATGGATCTGTCGACCGGCAATGACATCCACACCACCCGGGAATGGATCATCCGGAATTCGCCGATCCCCATCGGCACCGTCCCGATCTATCAGGCACTGGAGAAAGTCGACGGGGACGCGAACGCGCTGACTTGGGAGATCTTCCGGGACACTGTCATCGAACAGTGCGAGCAGGGCGTCGACTACATGACCATCCACGCCGGAGTGCAGTTGCGCTACGTTCCGCTCACGGCCGACAGGGTCACCGGGATGGTCTCTCGCGGCGGATCCATCATGGCCGGCTGGTGCCTGGCCCACCACGAGGAGAACTTCCTCTACACCCACTTCGATGAACTCTGTGAGATCTTCGCTCGCTATGATGTCGCATTCTCGCTCGGTGACGGACTGCGGCCGGGTTCTATCGCCGATGCCAACGATGCCGCCCAGTTCGCCGAGCTCGACACTCTCGCCGAACTCACCGAACGCGCGTGGGCCCACGACGTCCAAGTGATGGTCGAGGGACCCGGGCACATTCCGCTCCACCTCGTGCGGGAGAACGTCGAACGTCAGCAGGAGCTCTGCCACGGTGCGCCGTTCTATACCCTAGGTCCGCTGGTCACGGACATCGCGCCCGGATACGACCACATCACCTCGGCGATCGGGGCGACCGAAATCGCTCGCTATGGAACCGCGATGCTCTGCTACGTCACCCCGAAGGAGCATCTGGGCCTGCCCGACCGCGACGACGTCAAGACCGGAGTGATCACTTATAAGATCGCCGCGCATGCCGCCGATGTCGCGAAGGGCCACCCCCCGGTGCGACGGCCCGCGATGATGCGCTGTCGAAGGCGCGGTTCGAGTTCCGGTGGCGAGACCAGTTCGCCCTCGGCCTCGATCCGGAGACTGCTGAGGCATTCCACGATGAGACCCTGCCGGCCGAACCGGCGAAGACCGCGCACTTCTGCTCGATGTGCGGGCCGAAATTCTGCTCGATGCGCATCTCCCAGGACATCCGAGACACCTACGGCAGCGCCGAGGCTCAACAGGCCCTGGCGGGAATGCAGCAGAAGAGCCGCGAGTTCCTCGCATCGGGCGGAGAGGTCTACCTGCCCGATCCGACGGTCGGACTCAAGGCAGACTGACCGCCGTTCAAGGCGAGGCGCGTCTATCGACCAGCGCACAAGTCGACAGACGCGCCAACCCTTGATTCAACGGGGCCGGCCAGCCCAACCTCCTACTTATTCAGTTCGTCCAGTGCCTTCTGTGATCCGGGGTGCAGTTTGATCGGCTCCGGCGGTTCGGCGGTATCAAGGTTGATCTCCTTCGCCGCGGCATGCACCTTGACCAGATCGTCGTTCTTGTCGAACATGAGCTTCGTCAGGGCGCAGGCAGTGCCTTCGTCCATGTCGTTGCGGACCATGAGCACGTTCGGGGTGACGATCGTCTTCACCGCGTCGACGCCTTTGTAGGTGTCACCGGGGATCTCGGCTACCTCGTAGACGGGGTTGATCTCCTTCATCTTGCCCTCGAGATCGGAGATGTCGAGGATCTCGACGTCCTTGCCGTTCGAGGTGAAGAGGTCCGTGACGCCGGCCGTGGGCAGTCCGCCGGACCACACCATGCCGTCGATGGTTCCGTCCTTCATCCCGTCGACGGTCTTCGACAGGTCGAGGCGCTGCTTGGTCACGTCCCCGTCTTTGAGGCCGGCCGATTCGATGAGGCGGTTGGCGATAACCTCGGTGCCGGACTTCGGCGAACCGGTCGAGATCGTCTTGCCCTTGAAGTCCTCGACCGAATCGATCTTCGCTCCCTTTCGCACGACGACATGCGTGTAGTTGTCGTAGATGCGCGAAAGCGCCGAGATGTCCTCGGCTTCCTTGAAATCCGCATTGCCTGACACAGCATCGGCGGCGGTATCGGCCAGGGAGAACGCGATGTCGAAGTCGCCGCTGGAGAGCTGCTGGAGGTTCTGCACGGAGGCGCCGGTCTCCGAGGCGGTGGCCTTGAGGTCGGAATTGTCGGAGATCACCTGTGCCAGACCACCGCCGAGCACGTAGTACACGCCGGTCGAGTTTCCTGTGGCGATGGTGATCTGCCCTGAGGCGGCCGTGCAGCCGTCGCCGCCTTCTGCGGCGGGTTCGGCTTCGCGTTTGCCACCGCATGAACTCATCGTCAGCACCGCGGCCAGGGCTGCCGCAGCGATCGTGGACGTCTTCGTTCGCTTCATGGACTTCGTCCCTTTCTCAGTTGATCCCGGCCGGTGTTCCGGACGAGGGTGGTTCGTCGGTAGGTCCGTGAGCTGTCCGCCTCATATCCTCTGATGACGATGAGCCCTCCATCACCGAGGCGGCCGTTCCTTCCGTTGTCCCGCTCGCCGAGGCGGCTGCGGGCTTGCGTCGCAGGATCAGATGGATGACGACGGCGAGGGCAAGGGCCGCGAAGCCGACCATCATCGACAGCGGCTGCAGATAGAGGAGCGCACCAGCGGCGAGGAAGCACAGGATCCGCTCCGGCCATCCGGCCCGGCGGATGATCCACCCGCCCGCACCGGCGGCCAAGGCCGCGACGGCGAAGGCCGAAACGAGGAAGGTCCAGACCGCGCCGAGGAACCCTCCCTGGGCGACCAGAGCGGCACCTTCGGGAGTGAAGGTGAAGGCCAGGGGGACGAGGAATGCAGGGATCGCATACTTGCAGGCCTGCCACATGGTGGCGATGACTCGGCCGCCGGTGATCGCGGAGGATGCGACCGCTGCCAGAGCGGTCGGTGGAGAGACTTCGGAGAGGACCGCGTAGTAGAAGATGAACATCGCGGCGGCCGCCTCGGGGACTCCGAGTGTGATGAGGGCGGGACCGACGATGACCCAGCTGATGATGAACGAGGCGGTCACCGGCACCGCCAAGCCGAGCACCGTCACAGCTACGGCGGCGAAGATGCAAGTGAGGATGAGGATGACCGTGGGATCGTCCGAGAACGCCTGGGCTCCCTTGATGAGAATGTCGGAGATGACCTGGCCGAGCCCGGTCTTCGTGATCGTCGAGACGATGATGCCGGCGGCGGCACACACGCTCGTCACCGGCAGAACCGAGCGGATGCCGGTCGACAGGGCCCCGTAGAACACGTCCCAGACGGCGCGGAGGATCGTGGCGGGCTCACCCCGGCGGGCGAGGACGATCTCGATGATGCCGAAGCCGATGCCGACGAGCGTCGCGTAGACGACGGCTTTGAACGGGGCCATGCCGAGGGCGAGGAAGACGACGATGATGCCCAGGGAGATGAAGTGGTAGAAGCCCCTCTTGAAGATCGGCCACGACCGCAGACCCGGAGGCGGGTTGTAGTCGACTTCGATCTTCCGGGAGTCGATTTCGATGGCCAGGAAGATGCCGAGGTAATAGAGCAGGGTGGGCACGACCGCCCACAGCAGGACGAGCCCGTAGGAGACGTTGAGCAGCTCGGCGATGATGAAGGCCGCGGCCCCAAGGGTCGGTGGGGACAGGATGGCGCCGATGCCGGACGCTGCGAGCATGCCGCCGGCGTTCTCCTTCGGGTAGCCGGCTTTCTTCAGCACCGGCCAGGTGACCGCGCCGAGTGAGACCGCCGTAGCCGTGCCTGAACCGGAGACCGTGCCGAGGAGGAATCCGGACAGTGCCACGGTGCGGCCGGGGGCTGCCTTGGACTTCTTGAATAGGGAGAAGCTGAGGTCGATGAAGAAGCTCGCGGCGCCGGTTTTGTCGAGCACGGCTCCGTAGATGGTGAACAGCACGATGTACGTCGCGGCCACGTCGAGTGGGATTCCGTAGAAACCGGAGGCGTCGTTGTACAGGGCGTTGACGATCTGGTCGAAGTTCTGCCCGGCGTGCGAGCCCGGCCAGTTCACGGGGATGTAGGAGCCGTAGTAGCTGTAGAGGAAGAAGACGATGCAGAAGATCGGCAGGATGAGTCCAGTGGTCCGGCGGGTCGCTTCGAGGATGAGCAGAAGCAGGATCCCGCCCATGATGACGTCGAGAGTCGTCAGCGATCCCTGTCGGTTGAGGAATTCGTTGAACCCGCCGGAGAAGAACGGCAGCACCGGATAGGCGCAGGTGAGAAAGGTGATGACGACGAGCACCCAGTCGATGATCGAGGGGTTGTCGTTCTTCGCCCGCTTCTTCTTCGCCGAGGATGTCCTCGCCTCGGCGCCGACCGTTCCCACGACTCCCGCATTGTTTGTCGATACTGCTTCGGCCGCCTCCGCGGCTTTGTCTGCCGCCTCGGCTTTGCGACCGAATCCGGGCCGATAGCAGATGAAGACCAGCGGCAGCACGATGGCGAGGAACCACATGAGGTAGAACTGGTTGCCCTGCCGCAGTGGGAAGAACACCTGGTTGAGCACGAACAGCGAGACCACGAAGCAGACGATGCCGACACCGAGGTCGAGTCTGCGGGTCAACGTCCGCTGCGGCAGCTCTTCGTCGTATTGAGCGATGAGCTCGTCGACGTCGGTCTGCTGCACCGAGTCTGTCGAAGCGGCCTCGGCAGTGCGTCCGGACATCCTCATCCTTCCAAATGCGCGGAGAGAGCAGACGCGATCGCCGTCGATCAGCGCTGCTCGATCACCTCAATGTGAACTCCCTCACAATATACCGGGGCGCGGACATGACCGGGCCTGCCGACCGCGCGTTCGAGACCCTTGATGGGATCGTTATCCGCGGTGCCGAACAATGGGACTCCGCAAGCCTTCCCCCAAACTCTGCCGCGCGAGCCGGGACGCCCCGACTCACCAGCGTCGATCAAGGCGTGGCGCGACTATCGAACGGTGCACGAATCGACAGACGCGGCAACCCTTGACCCAATGGCACTTCCGGGCCGGGTAGGTTGACGTTATGAGCGAACTCCAGCGTGCCTTCGACGCGCACCTGCACATCATCGATCCGAGCCATCCGCTGATCGAGAACAACGGTTATCTGCCCGATCCGTTCACGGTCACTGATTATCGCGCGCGGCTGCAGAGTCTGCCCGAGGTGGGAGTCGAGATCGCCGGAGGCGCCGTCGTGTCCGGTTCGTTCCAGGGCTTCGACCAGGGGTACCTCATCGAGGCGCTGCGCCAGCTCGGCGACAACTATGTCGGCGTCACCCAACTGCCGGATGAGACTACCGATGATCAGATCCGACACCTCGACGAGGCCGGCATCAAGGCTCTGCGATTCAATATCGCCCGCGGCGGTTCGGCCACCCTCGATGCCCTCGAAAGCTTCGCCCGACGAGTCCATGACCTCGTCGGATGGCACGCCGAGCTCTATATCGACACCCGCACGATCACTGAGGACCTCGCCGCACGCATCGCCTCACTGCCGGCGGTGAGCATCGATCATCTGGGCATGTATAGGGACGGTCTGGCCACCCTGCTGCGCCTCGTCGAGGCAGGAGTCAAGGTCAAGGCCACCGGTTTCGGCCGTGTGGAGCTCGACCCCGCCGAGGCGGTCCGTCGCATCGTCGACACCGACCCGACCGCTCTGATGGTGGGGACGGACCTGCCGTCGACGCGGGCGCGTCGCCCCTTCGCCGACGCCGATTTCACGCTCCTTCGTCAGGCGCTCACTCCCGTCGAGGCGGACGCCGTGTTCTGGTCGAACGCGGCCCGGTTCTACGGCGTCGAGCCCAAAACCGCTGAGCACGCATTCATCTCTCACCAGTAGCATGAGTGACATGAGTTCACGTCAGTCGAATCTCGCCTCCAGTCTGCACAACCTCGACGGTCGCAGCTACGGCAATCTCAAGCAGATCCGCGGCCGCTACACCTTCGGACCGGTCACCGTGTTCATCGACCGGGTCCAGGCCGATCCCTTCGCTTCTCCATCGAAGGTCCGGGTCCGCGTCGACCGTGCCGATGCGAAGTTCCCGCTCGACCTCACCACTGATCGCGCCGACCGCATCGCCGCCGCCGATTATCTGCTCCGTGCCGGCAACGAGGTGCTTGCGAAGCTCGACCAGCGCGCACTCATCCTCGGCCGTCCGGGGCAG
The DNA here is from genome assembly GCF_011617465.1 of Brevibacterium pigmentatum. Taxonomy (NCBI): domain Bacteria; kingdom Bacillati; phylum Actinomycetota; class Actinomycetes; order Micrococcales; family Brevibacteriaceae; genus Brevibacterium; species Brevibacterium pigmentatum. The sequence continues at coordinate 459,218 of NZ_CP050153.1, read as the reverse complement.
GAGATCCTCGAGCGGACGAACATCCTCATCGATGACGCCGGGTTCGAGGCACGACTGCTCGTCAATCTGCCAGCGCGCGGCCGCCGCATCCTCGGCCATCAGGCAGCGGACATCCTCACCCGTGATCTGCCGGAATTCGCCGAGCGGCTCTTCCTCTTCGACCGCTGGTCAGACGCCCCAGCAGGCAGCGGTGCGAAACCTCATGCCCCATCGGCCCAGGGGCTCGCCGACCACGTCCAGTTGCACCGGGATCAGCTGGAACTGCGCAGCCACCTCGGCGAAGCAGGACTCATCGGCTTCGTCGGCAACGGAGCGATTCTCCCGCGAGAATCCGGGGATTCGGACCTGCCGATGAAGTCCTCCGATGCGGTTGTCTTCACCTCCCCTCCCGAACTCGAGCACACGGTCGAACTCTCCAGCGGGCGCACCGTCACCGGCATGGGCATCCCTCGCGGAGTCACCGTCATCGTCGGCGGCGGCTATCACGGCAAGTCGACGATTCTGCGCGCGCTCGAACGCGGCGTCTACCCGCATATCGCCGGCGACGGGCGCGAATGGGTCATCAGCGACCCGACTGCCACCTCCATTCGAGCCGAGGACGGACGCGCCGTCACCGGCGACGACATCTCGGCGTTCATCAACAACCTACCCTCGGGCTCTGACACGAGGTTCTTCTCCACGACGAACGCCAGCGGGTCCACCTCGCAGGCGGCCAATCTCGTCGAAGCGATCGAGGCGGGCGCGAACACCCTGCTCATCGACGAGGACACTTCGGCGACGAACTTCATGATCCGCGACGAACGCATGCGTGCGCTCATCCCCGCCGAGCGGGAACCGATCACCCCGTTCGTCGACCGCGTCCGACCTCTGCTGACCGAGCAGGGCGTGTCCACGGTGCTCGTCGCCGGCGGATCGAGCGCATTCTTCGAAGTCGCCGACCACGTCATCGCACTCGACGCCTATGTGCCCAAGGAAGTCACGGACCAAGCGCATGAACTCGTCGGCATCACCGCCGCCGATCTCGAAACGGCTCCAACCGGCAGCGACCCGGACACCGGTTCAGATTCCCCCGCCGCCCCCGGTTTCGCCGCCGCACCGCGTGTGCCGACGGCGAAGGCGCTGCGGCCGGAGTCGAAGACGAAGACCGCTCGAGCGAAGGGATCCGACCGGATCCAATTCGGCCGCGACTTCATCGACCTCATCGCCATCGCTCAGCTCGTCGACGCTCAGCAGGCGTCGGGAGTGGCCGAAGCTCTCGAATACTTCGCGGAGATCTTCGACGGACGCATTTCCCTGACCGAGGCGCTGGCCGAGGTCGAGGAGATTCTCGACGCTGAGGGCCTCGACGGAATCACCGGCCACCGCGACCATCCGGGCCACCTGACCCGGCCGCGCCGGCAGGAGATCGCCGCCGCACTCAACCGCTACCGCGGCCTGAGCCTCGAACGCTGAGCCGAACCTCGAACGCTGAGAAGGCCCTCGAGCCTTGACCCGAATCTCAATCGTTGAACTGAACCTCGCCCCTATCCGTTCAGCAGCCCAACAAGCTCGGCGGCCGTGCCGACTGGCGGCGAGCACGAGGTCCCGCGGCACACGATCGCCGTCCCCGCGGGGACTTCGACCTCCCGACCGTCCGGTCCTGGCACCCCGGTCGAGGTTGTGAGCAGAGTGAGCGACGGATGCTTGGCCGCGATGCTTCGCAGCGCATCGTCGACGGTGGCGACCCGCACGGGAGACAGGGCCCGCTCGGCCTGCCACAGCGCGTGTCCGCACCCGCGTGGAGCCTGACCGGCCAGTGCCCGATAGACCCCGAGCAGCCGATCCCGAACCTCCAACAGCCGTCCGGTATCCGGCGCGGCCGCCGTGCCCGAAGGCTCCGCCTCACCCGATGGCTCTGCCGCCCTCGATTCCGAACCACCGGATGTCGCAGCTTCGACGCCGAGTTCGGCGAGCAGCAGCACCGCCTCGGCGGCCGCCGATCGTCCCGAAGGAACCGTATTGTCGACAGGGTCTGCTGACTTCACGTCGATGATCCCGTCACCGAGCGAATCGACCGCTTCGAGGACCCCGTCGCCCCGCTCGGAGGTGAAGAGGTTGAGCATCGTCGCACCGAGATCGACCAGATCATCCACCCTCACCGAGGCGGCCCCATCCGACAGCTGCCGGACCGTGATCCCAGCGGTGATGAGTTGAGCCCAATCGGCGAGCCCGCCCTGACCGGGGCCGGCCACACCTTCGGTGAAGGAGCGCCGCACATCGAATCCAGCCGGTCCGGCCGCGTCCACCGGCTCGGATGCTCCCACCCGCTCGAATCGGTCGTGCATCGCCTGCCAGAACCGCACCGCGGTCTTCTCCCACTCAGCAGAAGGCACACCGGCGAACTTCGCGCCGACCGATCCCGCGCCCGCCGAATCCGCACCATCCAGGTCTCCGCGAGCCGCACCATCCACATTCTCATCGTCGGCACCCATAAAAAGTGCCGCCTCGGCGAGCGCGGTGATGGCCAGGGAATTCCACTCGGTGATGATCTTCTCGTCGCGGGCCGGCTGCGAACGGCGAGCGCGCAGGGAGTCGAGCACCTCGCGCTGCTGCTTCGTCGCTTCGATGTCCCAGGGGGCGGGGTGCTCGGCGTCGAATGGCACGTCCTCCATGCCGAGCCAGTCGATGATGCGCACGGCCGCGACCACCTGACCGGACAGTTCGCCGCCGGCTGGGGAATCGACCAGCCCGAGCAGACCGGCTTGTCCGGCTTCCGCGAATTCCTCCGCGGTGATGACGTAGGCCGCGCCCTCTTCGGAGACGCCCGCCGAATTGAGCGAATCCGCATCAAGCGCGGCGATGAATCCGTCATCGGTCGACAGGTCGCTGATCAGGAAGTTCGCGGTGTCGGCGATTTCGCGTTCGGCCAGGGCGAGCCATTTCGAGGTCGGTTCCAGGACGCGTTCGACCTTGGCCCAGGCGACGACGGCGCGCAGGTAGAGGGCGTTGTCGTAAAGCATCTTTTCGAAGTGCGGCACGAACCACTGCCGGTCGACGCTGTAGCGAGCGATTCCGCCGCGCACCTGGTCGCGCATGCCACCGGAAGCGATCCGCGCCAGTGTCGAACGCACGGCGATGAGGCAGTCGAGGATGAGTTCACCGGTCAGGTGTCCGTCGGCGCCGAGCCAGCTGAGCCGCCCCTCGGCCCGGACCCGATCCAGCGGGTGCTCCCCGGCCCCCACCCCGTTCGCCGAGGCGGTCCCACCGGTTCCCGGGCGCGCCGAAGCACCGTCGTCCGCCCCCTCACCCGCCGAGGCGGTCCCACCCAAGCGCACGAACGCCGCGAGGAGCTGGAGGACGTTCATCATCGGCGGGAACTTCGGTGCGCCGCCGAACCCGCCCCACGCCGGATCGTAGGAATCGAGGAGCGCCGCGGCGGCGGAATCGAGTTCATCGGGGGTCAATGACTCCGCAGTTGCCTCGGCGGGAAGAGCACTCGTCACGGCATCGGCCATTTCGGCCAACCCGCGGTCCATCCGGGACGTCATCTGGTTGACTTCGTCGCGGCGGTCCGTCCAGGTCGCCGATACGGCCGAGAGCACCTGCGTGAATGCGGGCAGGTTTCCTCGAGGCGCGGGCGGGAAATAGGTGCCGGCGTAGAAGGGGCTGCCGCTCGGGGTGGCGAAGATCGTCATCGGCCAGCCGCCCTGTCCGGTCATCGCCTGCAGCGCGTTCATGTAATAGGCGTCGATGTCCGGCAGTTCCTCGCGGTCGATCTTCACGGGCACGAACCGGTCGTTCATCAGCGTCGCGACTGCTTCGTCCTCGAAGGATTCGTGCGCCATGACGTGGCACCAGTGGCAAGTGGAGTATCCGATCGAGATGAGGAGGGGGACGTCACGGCGGGCCGCCTCGGCGAGGGCTTTCTTCGTCCACATCCGCCAGTCCACGGGATTGTCCGCGTGCGCGCGCAGGTAGGGGCTGGTCGAGTCGGCGAGTTCGTTCGGCATGACCCCAGCGTCTCATTTCGCGCGGTCTCGTGCGAGATCACGCTCAAGACAGTGCGAGATCTTCCCCATTCAGCCGACAAGGGAACTGGTTTTTATGGGAGCATGAGGCCATGACCACCGCATCGAACACCGACTCCCACAACCCGAGAATCGGCCTTGACGCCCGCAAGATGGCCATCACCGCCGTTGCCGCGCTCGTCTTCCTCGTCACGTGGATCGGCGCAGGGCTCCTCGAGGTCAAGGCTCAAGACTCCTATGTGTCGTCACCGGGTCCGAGCCTCCTGCATCTGGCACTCATCGCCGTCTCCGGCGCAGCTGCGATCACAGTCGGCAGGGACCTTCGCCCGATTCCCCGCAGCGTGTTCGTCGTCGTGACCGTGGTTCTCTGCGCAATCGCGTTGCTGAAGTCGATCTTCACCATCGACGCGTTCGGCACGGATACCGAGGGCTTGGCCGACGCTTCCATGCTCCTCTCGGTCCTCGACATCCTGAATCTCATCGTGGCGGTGGCCTTCCCGCTCGTCGTGGCCCTCTCCCTGGCCGCGGTCACAGCTCGGCTCATCCCCATCGCCGAGGCGACCGCCCCCACCGCCATCCGCCGCCGTTCGCGTACCGCCGCCACCGGGTTGTTCGTCGCAGCCGGGTCCGTGGTCCTCGTCTGGCTGCTGCGCACCATGTTCGTCGACGTCATGTTCCTCCTCGGATACGGTGATGTCTTCAACGCGCTGGGCGCCGCACTGGGGTTCCTCTCGGCGATCTTCGCCCTGCGGGTCATCGCCGAGTCTCGGTCACTGCCGGCCGATGCACCGGCAGTCGGGGCGTCTCCGGTCGGCACAACACCACGATCTGCTCGCACTCTGGCGTTCGTCGTCATCGCCTGCGGACTGCATCTGTGCCTGGAATCGACCATATTGGCGATCGGATATCCACCGGCCCTCACCCTGGGATACCCGGGCTGGGTTGTCTCCATGTTCGGCTTCGTACTCGGCAGCTTCGTGCTCGCGGTCCGCACTTTCAACTGCGCTCCGACTGACGACGCCCAGACCCGCGACGAAGAGTCTGCCCTATCCGGCGACGAGGAGAGCGACAAGTCCCACGACCGCACGATCCGCCGGCCCGCCCACGACTGAGCCGGCCCGCGACTGCCGCAGACTGCTCGCCCACAGCTGAGCCGCCCCACGTGGTGAGACCACATCATCCGACGGGCAAACACCTCTTCCTCCTCAGCCGCGCTTCTTCTACACTATGTAGAACTCAGCGAGGAGGGAACCGAACACGGTGACCACCGCTGTCGGACAAGGAGGACGACCATGAGCACCGAATCACCCTGGACCCTCGACGCCAAGGACTGCTGGGAGCACCTGCGGTCGACCACAGTCGGCCGACTGGCGGTCATCGTCGATGACGCCCCGGAGATCTTCCCGGTCAACTTCACCGTCGAGCATTCCGCTCTTGTCATCCGCACCGGGGACGGCACGAAGATCGACGCCTTGCGCAGTCATCCCCGCGTCGCCTTCGAGATCGACGGCGTCGATGAGGAGACCGCATTCAGCGTCGTCGTCAAAGGCGATGCGAAGGAGATCACCGCTCCCGACGACCTGCGCAGCACCGTCTCGCTCGACGTCTCCCCGCTGCAGCCCGGCACGAAGAATCACTTCGTCCGGATCCTCGCCGAGGAGGTCACCGGCCGCAGCTTCCCCGTGACCGATCCGACGACGTGGAAGTCAGCTCTCAGCGACGTGGCGCGCGCTCCACACGAGTGACCGATGCGGCGCGTTCGGGCATTGTGATTCGAACTCGAACGCTGGGGCAGCGCCGGGTCATCAGAGAGCTTCGACGACCTCGACGAGGCGGTCAGGGGCGTTGGTGATGATGCCGTCGGCGCCGACGTCGATGGCCCGTTCGATCTCGCCGAGGTCATCGACCGTCCACACCAGGCTCGTCATTCCGAGTTCGTGGATGGCCGTGAGGAACTCCTCGTCGGCGGCGCAGAACTCGGGGTTGACCTGGTCGACCCATTCGGCGAAGTCCTGGAGTTCGTCCGGGCACGGGCGACCGAGCACTCCGACCGGGATCTCCGGGGTGAGTCCGTGGAACTCTTCGACGAATGCCCAGTTCGCGGACTGGACGACGAGCATGCCGGCGGCCAAAGCCCGGTCGAGATAGTTCGGCACGGCGCGCAGGGCGGTCACGATCGCCTCGGCGATTCCGGGATAGATCTCGGGGTGCTTGACCTCGAGCAGCAGACCGGTGCGGGTGTCGTGTGCGAGAGTGAGCACCTCGGCGAGACGGGGCACACGGATCCCGGCGAATTCCTCACCTTTCCAGCTTCCGGCATCGAGCGTGGCGATCTGGGCGGCGTTCATGCCGGCGATGCTGCGGTCTTGACGATTCGGGTACAGGGTGCGGGCGTCGGTGGTGCGATCGACGGTCGTGTCGTGCATGATCACGAGCTCACCGTCGGCGCTCATGTGGACGTCGGTCTCGATCATGTCTGCGCCCTGGTCGATGCCGGCGATGAACGCGGGGATCGTGTTCTCCGGCCAGTCGGCGGACGCACCTCGGTGTGCGATGACCAGGGGCGGGACCCGAACGCGGGCGGGATCGATCACGGTATCGGTGACGCCGGTGCTGAGGTCGCGGGGCGAGTGATCGGAGGTGGGGGTGGCGAGGGTGATGGGCATTTCAGAACTCCTCCACGGAGACTGCGGGTGGCATTCGGGCTCCGGATCCAACTGCTGCACGGTGGCCGAACGATGAGTACTAGGCCGCCCAGATTAGGGGGCCCGAGCAAGTTCCGGATGATGCGCGAGTGGACGGAACATGAATCCTGACGGTGTCGGCACTGGCCGTCGCCTGGGCTGACGCTGACTCGGCCGAAAGGGAATGTCGCACTTCGGGCAGGGGCCACTGCCACAACCTCGGGAGCAAGGGTGGCAGACTGGGAGTAACCACGGACGGAGTTCTCGCGCACTGCACCTCCGATCCTCTCCAGCACGATTGCCGAAGGAGGCGCAGTTCGATGGAGCTACTCCAAAGTGTGTTTGACAGTGTCAGCGGAGTGTCGTCATACGTCCTCGTCGCTGTTCTCATCCCCACAGGTCTGTATTTCACCATTCGCACGGGAGCGGTGCAGGTCCGCCTGCTGCCCGAGATGTTCCGCACCCTGACCGAGCCGGGCGGACGGGATTCCGAGGGCAACCGGAACATCTCGCCGTTCCGCGCATTCTCGATCTCTGCAGCCTCGCGGGTGGGAACGGCGAACATCGCCGGTGTCGCCTTAGCGATCTCGCTCGGTGGTCCGGGTGCGATGTTCTGGATGTGGCTGACGGCCATCGTCGGCGGCGCCACGGCCTTCGCCGAGTCTGCACTCGGCCAGCTGTACAAGCTCAAGGACGGCCCGAACTTCCGCGGCGGTCCTGCCTACTACATCAGGCACGGGCTGAATATGAAGTGGCTCGGACTGGTCTTCGCCGTCATCGTCGCCATCACCTACGGCATCGTATTCAACTCGGTGCAGTCGAACTCCATCGTCGACGCCGTCGGGGCGTCCTTCGGAGTCGAGAGTTCGGACGGCGTCTTCGCTGCCGTGGCCGGCGCGATCATCGCCGTCGCCGCCTTCGCGATCTTCGCGGGCGGCGCCAAGCGCATCTCGAACATCTCGGCATACTTGGTGCCGATCATGGCCGGCCTCTACCTCATCGTCGGCATCATCGTCGTGGTGATGAACATCGGCGCCGTACCGTCGATGATCGCCACGATCGTCACCGACGCATTCAGCATGGATTCGATCGCCGGCGGAACGCTGGGATCGATCATGCTCATCGGTGTGCAGCGCGGCCTGTTCTCCAATGAGGCCGGCATCGGTTCGGTGCCGAACGCCGCGGCCACGGCCTCGGCGTCGCACCCGGCCAAGCAGGGTTTCGTGCAGGCTTTGGGCGTGTACTTCGATACGATCCTCGTCTGCTCGATCACCGCATTCATCATCCTGCTGTCGAATCCGGAGTACGGCAGCTCCGCTGAGGGCATCCAGCTCACGCAGACGGCGCTGAGCGGGCAGCTCGGGCAGTGGGCGATCCACTTCCTGACCTTGGCGATCTTCCTCTTCGCGTTCTCGTCGATCCTCGGCAACTACTACTACGGCGAGGCGAACATCGAGCATCTGACGACGAACCGTGTCGCGCTGCGTGTGTATCAGGTCATCGTCATGGTCTCGGTGTTCATCGGTGCGATCGCGGCCCTTGACCTGGTGTGGACCGCGGCCGATATCTTCATGGCGATCATGGCTCTCATCAACCTCTTCGCCCTGCTGATGCTCTCACCGCTGGTGTTCTCGCTGTTGAAGAACTACCAGAAGCAGCGCAAGGCCGGCTTCGAACCGGTATTCCGCCGCGGGGATCTGCCGACGTTCAAGCGCATCAACACCGAAGTCGATGCCTGGGACGGCACCGACGAAGTGACCACAACGAAGTTCTGGCATGACCGCGGGAAGAAGGTCCGCCCCGACGACGAGTGAGGCTGCCGAACAGCAGTCGACAACGCACATCGGGCGCTCCCTTTCGGGGCGCCCGATGTGTTTTCATTCCCCCGAATCCAGAAGCAGTCCCCTGACCCTAAGGAGGTCCCGATGAGTATCGATCGCGCTGATTTGGCGAGCGCCCTCGCCGAGGCGACCGGATGGTCGGTCACGGCAGATCCCCACCGAGTGACGTTCATAAATGATGATCCACCGCAGGTGGTCATCTGGACCGTCACCGATTCCGAGATCGGTCAGATGCGATACAACCAAAATCTCACTTCACGGGAAGCCGGGGGTCGTCAGAGCGCCGAACTCGGCACCCTGGGCTCCCTACTCGACGAAGCTTTAGGCCCATTCGAGGGATCCCGTGGGGTGATTCGTGGGACTGACCTGAGGATCATCGAGTAGCCGCGACTCGTCGAGGTCTGTGGGAAGGCAAAGGGGTCCGGCGCCGCGACTGCGGCACCGGACCCCTTCTGTGCAGATACGCTCACTCCACGGGGAGTTCCAGGCATGGGCGAGGCATCAGCGGCCGGGCCAAATGCGTATGTGAAGTCACCTACCGGCTGGAGTGAAGTCAGTGCTGCCGACGAACTCCGGACGCGGTTTCGGCGCTGCGAACGGTTCCACACACGTGTTCTCCACCGAGTTGTACACGATGAAGATATTCGAGCGCGAGAACGGAGTGACGTTGCCGTTCGACGCATGCATGCAGTTGGAGTCGAACATGATCGCTCCGCCGGCCGCTCCTTCGAGCACGTCGATGCCGTATTCGTCGGCGAAGTCGCTGAGAGTCTGACGATCCGGGGTGCCCGCACCCTGCATGATAAGTGACTTCCGATAGTTGTCCTCGGGAGTGCCTCCCACGCAGCTGATGTAGCGCTTGTGCGAACCGGGCATGATCATCAGCGGGCCGTTGAATGAGTAGTTGTCCGTCAGCGACAGCGAAAGACTCACCGCGCGCGGAGTGGGCATTCCGTCCTCAGCATGCCAGGTCTCGAAGTCCGAATGCCAGGAGAACTCTTTGCCCACGAATCCCGGCTTGTAGTTGATCCGGCTCTGATGGATATAGACATCGGTTCCGAGGATCTGACGTGCACGGTCGACGAGGCGCGGATCGTTCGCGATCTTTCTGAAGATCTCATTGGTGCGATGGATGTCGAATATCGACCGGACCTCGTCGGACTCGGCTTCGACGACGGTACGCTCATCGGCCTTCACCTCCGGGTCACGCGAAAGCCTTTGAAGCTCGTCGGTGAAGAGTGTGAGCTCTTCGCTTGTGATGAGCTGATCGATCGTCAGATAGCCCGTGTCCTCGAAGTGCTTGAGATCAGGCGCCTCGAGGGGCCCGTCTTCGGGAGCGCCGAAGACGATCGGACCCGTGCGCGGGAGAACCTCTGTGGTCTCACCGGAGCGAGTCGGATAGAGATCTGTGGTTGCGGTCGCAGCTGATACTGCTGTCATCATTTCTCCTTCCTTCGCTATGTGCCGTCTGCCGGGCCGGTGGCGTAACTGCTCATCGGCCCCGCAGAACGGGTTGTGCGGCCACCGTAACAGGAAGACATCGTCCCCGGTACCCCGGTCAGAGCCAGGACAGAGAGACCGGCACCCTCGGTGCGATCCAACAGAGATGAATCGCCTCCAAAGGTGCCGGTCATTCTTTGGACGGTCAGCGTTTGACCGACTTCGAGGTCGCTCCGGTTGCCCAGCTGACCTGGCTGAAAGTGACGCGGTAGGTCTTCTTGCTCTTTGACTTCAGCTTGTAGGTGGCCTTGCCCTTCTTCGCGGAGACCGTCTTCAGCGTCTTCCATTTGCTGCCGGACTTGACCTGGAACTTCACCTTCGGGCTGTACTTGATCTTGCCGTAGTGCTCCGGGTGATAGACCTTCGTCGACGAGGTCAGAGTGACCGTGCTTCCACTGCGCTTCGAGGACAAAGACGCATACGCTTTGCCGCGAACGTAGAAGTACCCCTTGGTGTAGTCGGTACGGTCGACGTACTTCGAGAAGCTGGAATTGTTCGCCCAGACATCTGACGGACCGAGCGTGTATTTTCCGAGCCCCGACCAGTCCGGGCAGACCATCGAACGCGCTCGCTTCGTGTTGCCGTCATGACTGAAAGACACGTAGTCGACTATTCCGCCGCTCCGAGTGACATCAACATCGACGAACCATTCGGAAACACCCGATTTCTTGTGAGCCATCGTCACGTCGACGTTGCGGCAGTTCGAATTGGAGACAACCATGCTCTTGGCAGAGAGCTTCGTGACGTCGAACTTCGCACTCGCTGCCTCGGCGGAGACGGCGGGACCGACGGCGAGAGCAAGAGCGGCAACGGACGCCACAAGGGCGCGCTTGAGGAACTTCATAAAGACTCCAACTGAAGATGGGATGGAAGGGGGTGCCTGAGTTGGAGTCAACGAATGTGTAATCGGCAACGAGAAGTCACGAACTTGAAAGTTGTATAGCCGAAGATTATCACACCTGCAGTCCATCCGGCCCCACTCAACGGTGCCGTTCACCCGGAAGCCTCAACCACACGCGAAAAGGCGGCCCGAGCGCAATGCTCGGGCCGCCTCGGCGAATGAAGCTCAGTCGGCTTTCGCCGACTCAGCCTTCAAGGGGAACTGAATCAGTTCGCAGGTGCTGCTTCATCCTCGAGGATGAGCGGGTACACGCCGTTCTCGTCGTGAACCTCGCGACCGGTGACCGGCGGGTTGAACACGCAGGCCATGCGCAGTTCTTCCTCGGCCACGACGGTGTGCTTCTCGTTTCCGTCGAGGAGGTACATGACGCCATCGTGGAGCGGGTATTCCTTCCCGGTCTCCAGGTCGGTCAGCGTTCCCTTGCCCTGCACGCAGTACACGGCTTCGACGTGGTTCTGGTAGTGGAACGTCGAGGTGGTTCCGGCGTAGATCACGGTGTCGTGGAACGAGAATCCGACGCGCTCCTTGCCGAGCACCATGCGGCGTGAGCGCCAGGTCTCGGACTTCACATCGCGGTCGGTGTCGTTGAGGTCATCGCGGTTGACTACGTACATTTGTGGTCCTTTCGCAAAAGGTCGGTGAAAGTATTCAGGGGTGGACCGCGGGCGACCGCTGCAAATCAACGGCAACCGTCAGCCCGGCTGGGCGATCGAGCTGGTGAGCTCGAATCCGCCCAAAGCTCGGGCCGGCGCCACTGCTGCGACGCCGGCCCGGGCAGAGGTGGGTCAGGCCAGTGCGGCCTTGGCAGCGGCGGGAGCGAACTTGGCCACTCCGGCCTCGATGATGTCCAGGCCCGCCTGCAGATCGCGCGAGTCGATCGTCAGCGGCGGCATGATCTTGATGACTTCGTCATCGGCGCCCGAGGTCTCGAGCAGGAGACCGTTCTCGAAGGCATAGGCGGCGACCTTCTCAGCCACTTCGAGGTCTTCGAAGCAGACGCCGGCCAGCAGGCCGCGTCCGCGGATCGATGCACCTTCGGCCTTCTCGACGATTCCGTCAAGACGCTGGTGCAGAGCGGCGATGGTGTCGGCAAGCTGATTCTGGAACTCGTTGTCGGCCCAGAAAGTCTTGATGGCGGCGGTCGCGGTGACGAACGCGGGGTTGTTTCCGCGGAAGGTGCCGTTGTGCTCGCCGGGCTCCCAGACGTCGAGCTCGGGACGGAACAGAGTCAGTGCCAGCGGCAGACCCGAACCGGAGATCGACTTCGACAGGCAGACGATGTCGGGCTCGATGCCGGCCTCTTCGAAGCTGAAGAACGAGCCGGTGCGGCCGCAGCCGGCCTGCACGTCATCGACGATGAGGAGGATCTCGTGCTTCTTGCACAGATCGGACAGGGCGCGCAGCCATTCGGCGCGAGCGGCACGGAGTCCGCCCTCGCCCTGCACGGTCTCGACGATGACGGCGGCAGGCTTGTCGACGCCCGAGCCGGAGTCCTCGAGAACCTTCTCCAGCCACAGGAAGTCCGGAACCTCGCCGTCGAAGTAGTCGTCATAGGGAATCTTCGAGCTGTTGGTCAGCGGGATGCCTGCACCTTCTCGCTTCATCGAGTTGCCGGTCACCGACAGCGATCCCAGCGTCATACCGTGGAACGCGTTGGTGAACGAGAGCATGTGCTGGCGACCGGTCACCTTGCGAGCGAGCTTGAGCGCCGCCTCGACGGTGTTGGTTCCCGTCGGTCCGGGGAACATGACGGAATAGTCGAGTCCGCGCGGCTTGAGGATGAGGTCCTGGAAGGTCTGCAGGAACTCACGCTTGGCCGGGGTCTTCATGTCCATCGAGTGCAGAACGGCACCCGACTGCAGGTATTCGATGAGCGGGCCCATCACGGCCGGGTTGTTGTGGCCGTAATTGAGCGCGCCGGCGCCGGAGAAGAAGTCGAGGTACTCGTTGCCGTCTTCGTCCCACTGCTTCGCACCCTGCGAACGGGCGAAGGTGGCGGGCCAGGAACGGCAGTAGCTGCGCACGGCAGACTCGCGAGTTTCGAAGATGTCGGGCTTGTCAGAAGGTGTTTCGGTCATCTTTGGAGTCCTTTCGACTTCTTGATTGTGCGGCTGCATCGTGTGCAGTCGCCGAGGCGGTGGCCGCTGCCGCTCATTGCGGGCGTTTCCTTCCGCCTCCTGGCACCTGTCGCGTTCGCTCCCTTGAGGCAGGGGGCTGCGGGGTGCCGGGGGTGGGGCTCGTTACAGGGGTGCGATCTCGTAGAGGTACTCGGTGTCGTGGCCGTCCGGGTACATCTCCGGGGTGAACAGCGGGCGCCGGTCGTATCCGGCTCCGCGCTGGTCTGCGAAGGCCTGGAACAGACGGTTGGACGCCGCGTTGTCATCGGTGATCGTCGTCTCCATGCGGAGAGCGCCGGTGCGATCGGCCAGCTCGTGGAGCATGGTCGAAGCGAGTCCGTGACCACGGAACTTCTCGTCAACGGCGACCTGCCAGATCATCAGGGTGTCCGGATTCTCCGGACGGGTGTACCCGGTGATGAAGCCGGCGGGCTCTCCGTCGATTCGCGCGATCACCGAGGTGTCCGCGAAGTCGCGGCACCACAGCAGGTACGAGTACGAGGAGTTCAGATCGAGCACGGCTGTATCTTTCGCGAGCCGCCATAGATGTTGTCCGTCCTCCAGCTCGGGAGTACGAACGTCGGTTTGCGTCTTCGGTTCAGCGAGTGCGTTTCTCACGCCAATAAACCTAACGGGATGAGAATGAGCGTCAACCTCGAAACCGTCGATTTCGGGGCACTTCCGCAACGATCGCCCCGACCTACCGACATGTAACAGACCCGGCCTTGCCCATGGCATCGTTGGGATGTGACGGGGCGCTCTTTCGCGCTCATACCGCGCCGGAGGTTCGTTATCGTTTCGTTACATTTGGATGCATTTGGAACACGTGTTCCACATGTTCCATGTCACTTCGGTCGAATTGGGACAGCAAGGATGCCTGCTGTTCTATTGGGGCTGCTGAGGCTCTGTGAGCGGCTTCGCGGCGGTTCGGGGCCGCGCCCTCCGCCCTCAGCACTCAGCACTCAGCACTCAGCACTCGACTACGTTGACGGCGAGGCCGCCCATCGCTGTCTCCTTGTACTTCGAGGACATGTCCGCCCCGGTCTGGCGCATCGTCTCGATCACTTCGTCGAGGCTGACCCGGTGCTGGCCATCGCCCCACAGTGCCATGCGGGAGGCGTTGATGGCCTTGCCGGCGGCGATCGCGTTGCGTTCGATGCACGGCACCTGCACGAGCCCGGAGATCGGATCGCAGGTCAGGCCCAGGTTGTGCTCCATCGCGATCTCGGCGGCGTTCTCCACCTGCTCGGGCGTCCCGCCCATGACTGCGGCCAGTCCCCCGGCCGCCATCGACGAGGCGGATCCGACCTCACCCTGACAGCCCACCTCGGCGCCGGAGATCGACGCTCGCTCCTTGTACAGGACTCCGATGGCCGCCGCGGTGAGCAGGAAGTCGACGATCGCCCGATGCTTCGCGGACTCGCCGCCCTCCATCACCGCGGGAACATAGTTGAGCGCATAGTGCAGCACGGCGGGGATGATGCCGGCCGCCCCGTTGGTGGGTGCGGTGACGACGCGGCCGCCCGATGCGTTCTCCTCATTCACGGCCATCGCGATGAGGTTGACCCACTCGAGGTAGTAGCCGGGATCCCGGCCGGGGTCCTCTGCCTTGAGCTTGAGATACCAGTCGTGGGCGCGGCGACGGACCTTGAGCCCTCCGGGCAGGTAGCCCGAGCGGTCCAGGGACGCCGAAGCGCATTCCTCCATCACCGAATAGATGTGCAGCAGGCCGTGCAGGATCTCGTCTTCCTCACGCATCGACAGTTCGTTGGCGTGCATGATCTCGGCGATCGACAGGTCGTTCTCGCGGCAGCACTCAAGCAGCTCGACTCCGGAGTGGAAGGGATAGGGCAGCTCTTCGTCATAGGACTCGAGCTCGGCGTCGACGACGGAGTCCGCGACAGCGAACTCGGCATCGCCGTCTCCCGCGTCCGCCGCGGCGGTCTTCTCCTTGTCGAGGAACTCGGTCTCCGAGGTCACGAATCCGCCGCCCACGGAGTAGTAGGTCTCCTCAGCGAGGGTCTCCCCCGCGGCGTCGTAGGCGGTTACGGTCATGGCGTTCGTGTGGCGCGGCAAGACGGTCAGGGGGCGTTTGACCATGTCATCCTCGGTGAACTTGAGTTCGACGCCATCGCCGGTCGAGTCGCCGAGGATGATCGTCCCGGTCTCGGACATCCGTGTCCGCCGGGCGGTGAGTTCGTTGGCTTCGATGAGGTCGGGGCGGCAGCCTTCGAGGCCGATGAGGATGGCGTCGAAGGTTCCGTGACCGGCTCCGGTGGCGGCCAGGGAACCGAATACGTCGACGCGCAGATCCGCCACGGAGCTAAGCGAATCGCTAAGGAGGTCGATGAAGCTCGCGCCGGCACGCATTGGTCCGACGGTGTGGGAGCTCGACGGTCCGATGCCGACCGTGAAGAGGTCGAAGACACTCAATGGCATGGCAATCACTTCGTTTCTGATGAGATGACGACGGGGCCGACCGAACAGCCGTGCACTCACGTGCAGGGCGAGTCGGTGCCGACAATGCGTCGGCACCGACCTCGACCGACCCCGCTTCAGGGTTTGCATCCTCCGCCCGGAGGATCCGCCTCGAAAGGCTGTCCCGTCAGGCAGCCCCGCAGGGCCGCCTCGGCGGGACGGGTGAGACTCATGCGAGCCTCACAACGAGTCTCAGAGGGAGTTCGCCTCGGCGTAGCCGGCGGCGTCCATGACTTCGCCGACCTCGGTCACGGCGACCTCGAACAGCCAGCCCTCACCGTAGGGGTCGGAGTTGAGCAGTCCGGGTGAGTCCACGGCCGCCTCGTTGATGGTGACGACCTCGCCGGTCACCGGGGTGTAGAGGTCGGACACGGACTTCGTGGATTCGACCTCGCCGCAGGTCTCACCTGCGGTGATCGTGTCGCCGACCTCGGGCAGGTCGACGTAGACGACCTCGCCGAGGGCATCGGCGGCAACGGCGGTGATGCCGACCTTGACGGTCTTGCCGACGAGCTCATCGGCAGCGCCGTCGACCCATTCGTGTTCGGCGGAGTAGGTGAAGTTCTGCGGGAGCGGGGGCAGCTGTGCCATGTGTCTTCCTTACTGCGACCGCCGCCGGAAGCGGCGATCACGACGTTGTTGTGCCAGGTGAGACCAGTGTACGAGTCACCGGCCCCACCTGGGATGAATTGTGGGTGAGAGCTTCAGTCGGCCTGGCGCTTGTAGAACGGCAGCTGCGTGACGGTGAAGTCGTGCGCCTTGCCGCGGATGTCCACTGTCACGGCGGTGCCCACCTCGGCGCGGTCCCGGTCGATGTAGGCCATGGCGATCGGGTGGCCGAGCGTCGGTGAGGGCTGGCCGGAGGTGACGGTGCCGACCTCGGCGCCGTCAATGGACACGACGGCTCCGGATCGAGCGGCGCGGCGTCCTTCCGAACTCAGGCCGACGAGAACGCGCGGGGGTTCGGTCTCTCCCAGCTTCGCGAGGGCTTCGCGGGCGAAGAAGACGTCCTTCGTGTTGAACCCGATCATCCGGCCCAGTCCCGCATCGAACGGGGTGGTGTTCTCATCGAGTTCGTTGCCGTAGAGCGGCATTCCCGCTTCGAGGCGCAGCGAATCGCGTGCGGCCAGCCCGCAGGGCACGAGCCCGTAGTCCGCCCCCGAGGTCACGAGTGTGTTCCACAGGCGGGTGGCGCCGATGTTCGGGGTGTAGAGCTCGAACCCGTCCTCACCGGTGTAGCCGGTGCGAGCGAGCATGAGGTCGATCCCGGCGATCGTCAGCGGCATCCACGCGTAGTACCCCAGTTCGCGCACCGCCTGACCGATGGTGATGGTGTCATTCCCCGCCGAGGTGGCTCCCCCGTTGGCATCGTCGGTGACCTGTTCCTTCGCCTGGTCGCCGGCGCCGGTGCGGGGTCCGAATTCGCCGTGGCCGGATTCGTCGAGGGCGCGCAGGATGATCGCCTCCGAGTTCGGTCCCTGCACGGCGATGAGTGCGGTGGCATCGGATTCGTCGGTCAGGTGCACATCGGAGCCGGGTGCCACGGCCTGCAGGAAGTGCTGCAGACGCTCGGTCAGCGCCGTAACCACGGCAGCCGTGTTCGAGGCATTGGGGACGATGAAGAACTCTTCGTCGCCGATGCGGTAGGTGATCAGGTCATCGAGGAGTCCGCCGGCCTCGTTGACGATGACACCGTACTTGGCTTTGCCGATCTTCATCGTCGAGTACTTCGCGACGAGCGCGTAGTCGAGGAAGGCGGCGGCATCGGCTCCGCTGATGCGCACCTCACCCATATGGGAGAGGTCGAACAGGCCTGCGGCCTCGCGCACGGCACGGTGTTCGGCGAGCTCCGAACCGTACTTCAGCGGCATGTCCCAGCCGCCGAAGTCGGTGAAGGATGCGCCGAGGTCAGCGTGGACGCTGTGCAGCGGAGTCTCTTTGGGGGCGTTGGCAGTCTGATCAGTCATCAGTTGTCCTCTTCCTCGAACTCTTCGAAGGCCTCTGGCGGCGGGCAGGAGCACACCAGGTTGCGGTCGCCGTAGGCTCCGTCGATACGGCTGACCGGCGGGAAGTACTTCGTCAGGCGCAGGCTCGGAACCGGGAACACGGCGGTCTCACGCGAGTATTTGGCATCCCAGTCGTCCATCA
Source organism: Brevibacterium pigmentatum (assembly GCF_011617465.1). NCBI lineage: Bacteria > Bacillati > Actinomycetota > Actinomycetes > Micrococcales > Brevibacteriaceae > Brevibacterium > Brevibacterium pigmentatum. The sequence continues at coordinate 441,542 of NZ_CP050153.1, read as the reverse complement.
CCACGGTCGCCGGGTGCGGAGCGAGTGCCAGCGGCGACTCTTCGTAGGAGTACGCCTTGCCGATCTCGTCGATCTCGGCACGGATAGTGCGCATGGCCTCGATGAAGCGGTCGAGCTCTTCCTTGTCCTCGGACTCGGTCGGTTCGACCATGAGGGTGCCGGGGACCGGGAAGGCCAGCGTCGGGGCGTGGAAGCCGAAGTCGACGAGGCGCTTGCAGACATCCTCGGCGGTGACTCCCGTGGCCGCGGTGATGGCGCGGAGGTCGAGGATCGTCTCGTGTCCGACAAGTCCATTCTCACCCGAGTAGAGGATCGGGTAGACGTCGCCGAGCTTCTTCGCCAGGTAGTTCGCACCCAGCAGCGCAGCCCGTGAGGCTTCGCGCAGCCCCTCGGAGCCCATGAGTTCGAGGTAGGCGAAGCTGATCGGCAGGACTCCGGCGGAGCCGAACATCGAGGCCGAGATCGGCAGTTCCTTGGCCTCCGGGTCACCGGCGACGAGCAGCGGATCGGTGGCGTCACCCGGCAGGTAGGGCGCGAGGTGTTCGCGCACTGCGACGGGTCCGACGCCCGGACCGCCGCCTCCGTGAGGGATGCAGAAAGTCTTGTGCAGGTTGAGGTGGGAGACGTCGCCGCCGAATTCGCCGGGCTTGGCGAGGCCGACCATGGCGTTGAGGTTCGCACCGTCGACATAGACCTGGCCGCCGGCGGCGTGGACCTTGTCGCAGACCTCGCGGATCTGCGGTTCGAACACGCCGTGGGTCGACGGGTAGGTGATCATGATGCCGGCGATCTTGCCTTCGTGCTTGGTGATCTTCGCATCGAGGTCGTCCATGTCCACGGATCCGTCATCGGCGGTGCCGACGACCTGGACCTGGAGTCCGGCGAGCACCGCGGAGGCGGCGTTCGTGCCGTGCGCGGACTGCGGGATGAGCACGACGGTGCGGGCGTCGTCGCCGCCCGCCACATGGTAGGCGCGGATGGCGAGCAGTCCTGCGAGCTCACCCTGGGAACCGGCGTTGGGCTGCAGGGACACGCGGTCGTAGCCGGTGACCTCGACGAGCGAGTCCTCGAGGCGGCCGATGAGTGCGCGCCAGCCTTCGGTCTGCTCGGCCGGGGCGAAGGGGTGGATGGAGGCGAATTCCGGCCAGGTGATGGGTTCCATCTCGGCGGCGGCGTTGAGCTTCATCGTGCACGAACCCAGCGGAATCATCGTCCGATCCAGCGCGAGGTCCCGATCGGCCAGGGTGCGCAGGTAGCGCATCATCGAGGTCTCGGAGCCGTGGGCGCTGAAGACGGGGTGGGTGAGGAATTCGGTGTCCCGGTGGAACTTCGCGTCGAACGCGGGTTCCGGCACGGCGTTGGCTCCGAAGGTCCCCGCCGAGGCGGCTTCGAATTCGTCCGCGTCGACCCGGGCATAGATGCCGAGGGCTTCGAGCAGACCGTTGGCATCGGCAACGGTGTGGGGCTCGCCGAAGGAGACGCCGACGGTCGAGTCGTCGATGACACGGATGTTGAATCCGGCCTGGTCGGCGACGTAGCGGGCGGCCTCGGAATCGGCGACGCGCAGCGCCACGGTGTCGAAGAATTCCCAGGTGACCACCTCGGCGCCGGGGGCGGTGTCCGCCGCCTTCGCGAAGGCCTGAGCGAGCCGGTGGACGCGGGAGGCGATGCGGGTCAGGCCGACCGGGCCGTGGTAGACGGCGTACATGGAGGCGACGTTGGCGAGCAGTGCCTGCGCGGTGCAAATGTTCGATGTCGCCTTCTGGCGGCGGATGTGCTGTTCGCGGGTCTGCAGGGCCAGGCGGTAGCCGGGCTTGCCCTGGGCGTCCTTCGACACTCCGACGAGGCGGCCGGGCAGCTGGCGCTGGAGTCCGGACTTCACAGCCATGAAGCCGGCGTGGGGGCCGCCGAAGAACAGGGGCACACCGAAGCGCTGGGCCGAGCCGACGGCGATGTCCGCACCCTGCGAGGCGCAGTCCTTGAGCAGGGTCAGTGCGAGCAGATCGGCATCGAAGGTCACGAGTGCGCCGCGGTCATGCGCGCCGTCGACGGCTTCGGTGAAGTCGCGGATGGCGCCGGTGGTGCCGGGCTGGGCGCAGACGATGCCGAAGATGTCTTCGCCGACGAGGCCTTCGGCGAGGTCGGCGACGGCGACGCGGAAGTCCATGGCCTTGGCGCGGGCACGGACGACGGCGATGGTCTGCGGGTGGAGTTCGGAGTCGAGGACGACAGTTGTCCCCTTCTTCACGGCGCGACGCATCAGCAGGACCGCCTCGGCGACGGCGGTGGCCTCATCGAGGAGGGAGGCGTTGGCGATGTCGAGGCCGGTGAGGTCCTGGACGACCTGCTGGAAGTTCAGCAACGCTTCGAGGCGGCCCTGGGAGATCTCGGGCTGGTACGGCGTGTAGGCGGTGTACCAGGCGGGGTTCTCGACCAGGTTGCGGCGGATGACTGCCGGGGTGATCGTGTCGTAGTAGCCCTGACCGATGAGCTGGGTGCGCATGACGTTCTGACCGGCGAGCTCGCGCAGGTCGTTGAGAACGTCGAACTCGGAGCGGCCTGCGGGCAGGTTGAGCTCTTCGTTCTGGATGGATTCGGGGACGGCGGCGCTCGAGAGTGCTTCGAGGGAGTCATAGCCGAGTTCGGCGAGCATGGCCTGGGCGTCATCGGCGCGGGGGCCGATGTGGCGGTCGGAGAAGGGGCGTGCGGTGTCCCCTGTTGCCTGCGTCGTATGGGCGAGTGAACTGGTCAATTGCCGTCCTAGGGTCGGTGTCGCGCCCACCGATAGGAGGACGCAGCGATCACTGAGTGTCCTCCCCGATCTGTCGGAGCTGCGGCCTGCCCTGCCTCCGTTTCGTGCGCTCTTCGGCGCGGAATCGGCTGCAGTCGGGACTCGCTGTCCTTCAGATATGCCTGCAATCGGTGGTACTGGGCCTGAGAGTTTCCCGGGGAGGGAATTGCACCTACGGCGCTGCTCGGAATCCCGGCAGCTCTCCCACGTCTTGTCTTAGCGGCGTATGAAGTTGTGTGCAGTACCGTGTGGAACTGCGCCTCCGATTCTAGTGAATGAAATCACCCCCGACAAACCCCGGGTTCAGGCGCAGGCCGGCGGCTCGGCAGCACACTCTGTGCCCCTTCCGAGGCGAACGGTCGCCCTGCCGAGGCGCACGGTTCCCCTGCCAGTAGCGTCGGTGCGCCACTGTCAGTGCCTTCGGTGGGCGAAATGGTCACGCAGCTGCGCGCAGAACGTGACCATTTCTCCCACCCAATCGGGCTTCCGCTCAAGAAATCCTCGCCAAGGCGGCTCTTCCGTCCCGCCGCGATGTTCAGATCGCGTTGAGGTCCTTGCCCTTGGTCTCGGGCAGCTTAACCACGGCGACGATCGTCGCCAGGCAGAGCAGAACCACCCAGCCGCTGGAGAGCCAGCTGAGGTCGAGCGAGTTGAACAGTCCGTTGAGGTACGGCGCCGTTCCACCGAACACGGCCACGGAGACCGAGTAGGCGAACCCGATTCCCTGCGTGCGAACCTTCGTCGGGAATGCCTCGGACAGGACTGCAGACAGCAGCGCACCGGCCATCGAGACGACGAGCAGAGCCAGCGTCGACGCGACGAAGAGCGTCCACCCGGTGTCCGTGATCATGCCCATGAGCGGATACTGCAGGATGGCCATGAGGACACCGAAGCCGATGAGCACCGGCCGACGACCGATCCGGTCAGAGAGGATTCCCCAGAACGGCAATGACGCGAGAGCGATGATCTGCGCACCGACAGTCGCCCAGTAGGCGGTCTGCGCATCCATGCCACGCTCGGTGATCGCCAAGGTCGACGCGTACGACGTCCACGTGTAGTGAGCTGCGGTGATCCCCGAGGTCATGAGCACGACGAGGATGATCGCGCGAACCACACGCCCACGATCCAGCGGAGTCGGAGCGACGACTTCCTCAGCTTCGTCGGCTTCGAAGACATCGCTTTCAACCATTCCGCGGCGCATCCACAGTGCGACGAGCGCCAGCAGACCACCGAGAGCGAACGGAATCCTCCACGCCCAATCACTGACCGCGGCTTCAGAGAAGACATTCGTGATCACTCCGCCGATGGTGTAGGCGACGACCGAGCCGCCGAAGATCGCGACGAAGACGATGCTGCCCCAGAATCCGCGCTTATGGGCCGGGGCGATCTCGGCGATGTAGGAGTTCGCAGTCGCCGACTCTCCGCCGTGAGCGAAGCCCTGGGCAACCCGGATGACGAGCAGAATGAGGGAAGCGAAGACGCCGATCTGTCCGTAGGTGGGCAGGACGGCGATGAGGAACGATCCGCCGGCCATGATGAGCATCGTGACGATGAGGACGAACTTCCGACCCTTCACATCGGCGATCTTGCCGAACACGATGCCGCCGAGCGGCCGCATGAGGAATCCGACGGCGAAGACGCCGAGGGTCGCGAGGACGGAGGAGACCGGGTCCTCACTGTTGAACATAGCGGCCGCGATGAACGGAGTGAACACCGCGTAGGCGCTCCATTCGTACCATTCGAGGATGTTGCCGATGGTGCTGGCGACGACGGAGCGTCGTTTCAGCTGCAAAGGCACCTTTGTCTCTGCGATCGTATCGGTCATGGCTTCCTTTCCACTGCTTCTTTGGAGGTGGTGGTGCTCTGATTCTCTGAGATGGTGCAGGTGCGGCCGCCCGCCCTCAGACGACGGTGGCGGCGATGGTCTCGGCTGCTGCGATGAGTTCGGGGACTCCGGTCTCGAGGCTGCCGGTGAAGTCACCGGCAGCCGGCGCTTCACCGTTGAGCCACCTCGTATAGATGGCTTCGCTGAAGATCGCCGCCTTCCATAGCGCGAAGGCCTCGTACCAGGGCAGGTCGGACAGATCGAGGCCCGTCTTCTCCTGGTAGCGAGCAGCTAGTTCGGCGCGGGTAAGGAATCCTTCGCCTGCCGTGACCGGAGTGAGGTCCATGACCGTGCGCGGATGCTCGTTGTCCGTGTAGGTGACGAGGAAGTAGCCGAGGTCGGCGAGCGGATCGCCGAGCGTCGACATCTCCCAGTCGAGGATCGCAGCGACCTCGACCGGCGAAGACGATGCGATCATTGCGTTTCCAGCACGGTAGTCACCATGGACGACCGTATGACGCTGAGTGGTCGGAATGCTCGCAGCCAACCACTCGCCGAGGCGGTTCACCTCAGGCAGGTCTCGCTGAGTGTTCTTCTCCCACAGTGATGCGAACAGCTTCACCTGCCGCTCCATGTACCCGTCCGGACGGCCGAGTGCGGCCACCTCGGGGACGGTGACATCGACCGAATGAAGGTCGACGAGGCGATCGACGAGGGCTTCGCTCAGTGCGCGACGGTCGGCCGCCTCGGCGAGGAAGTCCGGCAGGGTATCGGTGACGACGGTGCCGGGGACGAAGTCCATGACGTAGAACGGCACGCCGAGCACGGATTCGTCCTCGCACACGTGGAGGATATTCGGCACGGCCACGCCCTGTGAACCGAGCACCGTCTGGATCTTCGCTTCCCGGACCATGTCGTGGGTCGACTTCGGGATCGGGGGACGGGGTCCGCGGCGGAGCACAACGTCGAGTTCATCGCGGCGGATGCGGAACGTCACGTTCGACTGGCCTTCGCCGATGCGGTCCCAGCGGATCGGTCCCGTTCCGAGACCGTGGGCGTCGAGGTAGTCGGTGAGGACGTCGACGATGAGCAGCGGCGGTGCTAACAGGGCGCGCGCCTCGGCGGCGGTGTCGACGACGTCGACGAGCTTCTCGGTCATCGTGCCTCCCCGACGTTGTCGAGGCGGGGCGCACCTGCGGCGACTTCCTTGCGGCGCTTCGACGAGGCGCGGCGGGAGATCGCGAACTTGTGCGTCTCGGTGGCGCCGTCGTAGATGCGGAACGGGCGGACGTCGTTGAGGTACTGGATCAGCGGCAGCTGGTCGGAGACTCCGTCGCCGCCGGTGATCTGGATGGCGCGGTCGATGACGCGGTAGACGGCTTCGGAGCAGTAGACCTTCGCGATGGAGGACCGCGAGTTCGCTTCCTTCGCGTCGGTGGCGAGCACCTCGGAGGTCTTCGTGATCATCGCGTCGGAGGTCTCGATGTCGATGACCGACTGCGCGATGAGCTCCTGAGCGAGGCCCTGACGTGCCAAGATGTCGCCGAACGCCTCACGGTGTTCGGCGCGGTCGAGTGCCGTGTCGAGTGCGCGGCGGGCCAGTCCCAGCCACCGCATGCAGTGCGTGAGGCGGGCGGGTGCCAGGCGCACCTGAGCGTAGGCGAATCCCTTACCGGGTTCACCGAGGATCGCCGAGGCGGGGACGCGGACGTCGTCGAAGTGGACGTAGGGGTGGCCGCCGGCGATGGTGCGATCGACCGTGTGGATCGACCGGCCGACGCTGACGCCGGGGGTGTCCTTGGGCACGAGGAACATCGTGGCTGCCTGCCCCTTGCGGGCCTGAGCTGAACCGGAGCCGTCGCCGGCGTCGGCGGAGTCCTCGGCATCGGTGGCAGCCATGACGATGAAAAAGGTGCACAGTTCAGCACCGGAGATGAAGCGCTTGTCGCCGGTGATGACCCAGTCGTCGCCGTCCTTGACCGCGCGGGTGGCGAGCGCCGACGGGTCGGAACCGGTGCCCGGGTGGGGTTCGGTCATGGCGAACGATGAGCGGGCATCGCCGGCGGCCAGCGGAGCGAGGAACTGCTCTTTCTGCTCCTTCGTGGCGATCTGCTCGAGCATGTGCATATTGCCCTCGTCGGGGGCCATGCAGTTGAGTACAGCGGGTCCGATCGGCGAGTAGCCGGCCTCCTGGAAAATCGGGGACCAGAATTCGATCGGCACGCCCTGTCCACCCCATTCGGTGGGCACGTGAGGGGCGAAGACGCCGGCTTCCTCGGCCTTGGCCTTGAGATCGGCGAGGACCGCCTCGTCGAGGTAGTCACCCGGGTGAGGTTCGGCGGGGATGACGACCTCGCGGATGAAGGTGCGTGTGCGCTGGCGCAGCTCCTCGACCTCTGCGGGAATCCGGCTCATGCTGTGCCTCCTGCTGTGATGAGTCCGCCATCGGCGGTGAGAATCTGGGCGGTGATCCAGTCCGAGTCGGACGAGGTCAGGTATGCCGCGGCTGCGCCGATGTCCTCCGGCGCGCCGAGGCGGCCGGCCGGGTAGGCTGCGGTGACTTCTTCTTCCTTGCCTTCGTAGAGGGCGGTGGCGAAACGGGTCTTGACGACGGCCGGAGCGATGCCGTTGACACGGATTTCGGGTCCGAGTTCGACAGCGAGGGTCTTCACGAGGTGGGACACGGCAGCCTTCGAGACTCCGTACATGCCGATGCCTTCGCTGGGGTTTTGTCCGGCAACCGACGAGATCGAGAGGATCCGGCCCTTGTTCTCACGGAAGCGCAGCCCCTCATGGTTGACCGCGCCCTGAATCCAGGCCAGGGTGCCGAGCACGTTGACCTCGAGGATCTTGCGCGCGGCGTCGAGGTCGATGTCGACGGTTTCGCCGTAGACGGGGTTGATGCCGACGTTCGTGACGAGCACGTCGAGGCGACCGAACTTCTCAGCGATCGTGTCGAAGACCTCGGCGCGGTGAGCCGGGTCATCGGCTTTGCCGGCGATGCCGATGGCGGTGCTGTCGGGGAATTCGGCGACGGTCTCGGCCAGTGGTTCGGGCTTGCGGGCGGTGAGGACGACGGTTGCGCCTTCGGCCTGCAGCCGCTGGGCGATGCCGAGTCCGATGCCGCGGCTCGATCCCGTGACGAGGGCGACCTGCCCTTCGAATCGGCGTCCGATCGTTGATTCGCTCATTGCTTCTCCTGTGTTGCGGGCTTGTCCTTGCCGGAATCGCGGAGCATCCTCCGCTGGATCTTTCCGGTGTGCGTCTTGGGCAGATCGCTCATCACATGGACGATGCGCGGGTACTTGTACGCCGCAAGTCGTCCCTTCGTGAAGGCGATGAGTTCCTCGGGGGCGGCGTCCTGACCGGCGCGAAGCGAGACGTAGGCGACGACGGTCTCGCCGCGGTAGTCGTCGGGCTGGCCGACGACGGCAGCTTCGAGAACGGCCGGATGTTCATAGAGGACGTCCTCGACCTCGCGCGGCCATACCTTGTAGCCGGAGGCGTTGATCTGGTCCTTGATCCTGTCGACGAGGTAGATCCAGCCGGCGTCGTCCATGACTCCGACGTCGCCCGTGCGCAGCCAGCCGTGGTCGAAGGCCGCCTCGTCGGCTTCGGGTTTGCCGAGGTAACCGGGCGTGATCTGGGGTCCGCGCAGTTCGAGTTCGCCGGAGGTGGTGTCGGTGATGACGGTGCCTTCGGCGACGTCGACGATGCGGGCTTCGAGTCCGGGGAATGGCACGCCGATGGCCAGGGTATCGGTGGCCGGGTCGACGGGTGCCTCGGTGCCGGGCGGGACTCCGATGACCGCCGAGGCGGTTTCGGTCATTCCGTAGATGTTGTGGATGTAATGGCCGAACCGCTTCCGGAAGCGCTCGACCGTGGCCGGCGGCACGGGGGCTCCACCGGAGTAGAGGTAGCGGATGCTCTGCAGGTCCTCAGCTGTGGCCGATTCGTGTTCGAGCAGGGCGTTGTAGACGGTGATCGAGCCGATGGTCACGGTGACCTTGTCATCACGGATGGCGGTGACGATCTTGTCCGCGTTGACGCGGCCGATGAAGTCAAGCGTGATCGGGAAGATCAGCGAGGTCGCCGCGCAGGCGACGGCTCCGGTGATGTGGAAGAGCGGGGCGATGGCGAGCATGACGTCACCTTCGCCGAGGCTCATCCACGCTCCGTACGACCGGGCCACGGCCAACACGTTGCGGTGGGTGCCGATAGCGCCCTTGGCGGGGCCGGTCGTGCCCGAGGTGTAGGTAAGCAGTGCAGCGTCGTCGAGGCCGGGCAGCAGTTCGGTCCGGCGGGCGGGAGCTTCGGCTCGGTGCGCGGCGAGGAAGGATGCCCAGGCGTCGACGGCGATGCCGGAATCGGCGGGGGCCGCCTCGGCGGGGGTGGTGTCGACGGTCGCGAGGGTCGGGTCGGTGGCGTATTCGTCGTCGTTCGCCGTCAGCACCCAAGTCACCGATCCGCCGGCGAGCGTCTCCTGGACCTGAGCGAAGTCGCTTTCGTCGCAGATGATCGCCGAGGCGGCCGAATCGTCGATCAGCGCGCGCAGTTCTCGGCCGCGGTACATGGGGTTGAGGACGAGTGGGACGACGCCGATCTTCCAAGCGGCCAGCAGTGCGACGGCGAATTGCGGGACGTTTTGGAGATAGACGCCGATGACGCTCGACTTCGTGAGTCCGCGTTCGAGGAATCCGGTGGCGAGCGCCTCGGCTTCGCGGTCGATGGCGGTCGTCGTGTAGGTGGTGCCGCGGTAGGTGACGGCCGTCTGGTCGGGGTGGGCATCGACGCGGGCATTCCACGCATGAGCGGCGGATTCGTCGTGGATCTCCGGATCCGCGCCGACTCCGGCGGGGTAGAGCCGCGTCCACACGTGCTGCGGGGTGGTGGAAGTGGTGTCGGCTGCCATCTGACTGTCGCCCTTCATGATGTCGTGACAGGAACGTCTTCATCCCGCCCGACCGAGCGCTCGCTCGGTTAATTCTGTATCGTAGGTCACACGATGGTCGGACGCAAGGGAAAACAGACAGAGGCCTCGGGAGCTGAATAGAGCCGCCCGGCAGGAATGGTCGTAGATTAGAGATGACAGGACAGTGAGACAGATCAGGCAGGGACAACCCGTGAGCAACGCACCCACGATCGAATGGCGGGACTACGACGCGCCCCTGCTGTCGCCGATCCTCCAGGCCGCCCTCGACAACTTCGTCAAGGGCGGATTCCATGGCACGAGCATCCGCCAGCTCGCCGGAGCAGCCGGACTGTCAGTGCCTGGCCTCTACCATCACTTTGCCTCGAAGCATGCGATCCTCGCCGAGATCGACAACCTGGCCATGGAAGATCTGTGGCAGCGCAGCGTCGCGGCTCTGGACGATGGCGACCAGGCCCCCCTGGCGCGATTCGACCGACTCATCGAGTGTCTGCTGCTCTTCCACGCTCACCAATCCGACCTCGCCTTCATCGCGTTCAGCGAGATCCGCAGCCTGCAGGGCCAACACCGAGAAGCCCATATCGCCGCACGTGACCGGCAGCAGAAACTCCTCGACGAGGTGGTCGAGCAGTGCGTTGCCGACGGCAGCTTCAGCACTGAGTTCCCACGGGATGCCTCGCGGGCGATTACGACGATCTGCACGGGCGTCTCGCAGTGGTACCGCTCCGACGGTGAACTCACCCCGGCCGATCTGGCCGAACGCTATGGCGTCATCTGCGCCCACGCCGCCGGTCTGCCGGTGAAATAGAGCCGGCGCCTCCAGCACGTTGCCCGGATTGGATTGTTGGGTCGATCCACGGTGGTTTCCGCGCCGAGAACACCGTGGATCGACCCAACAATGCGCCGCAGAATACCGCTGCCCCCTCAGCCGTCGGCTGCCAACACCAGGGAGGAGTCCGACCCTCCTGCGTTGATAGTGGCGAAAGGTCTGAATTCCATCAAGAATTCAGACCTTTCGCCACTACCAACTCGCAGCCAGAGCCGCCAGATACTCAGCCTCAGGCGCTGCCGCCGGCGGTGACGACTCCCCCATCGGCGGTGAGCACCTGGGCCGTGATCCAATCCGCGTCGTCGGAAGCAAGGTAGGCGACCGCGCCGGCGATGTCCTCGGGAGTGCCGAGGCGCTTGACCGGATACGCGGAGGCGACCTGTTCCTCTCGGCCTTCGTAGAGCGCAGTCGCAAACTTCGTCTTCACCACGGCCGGGGCGACGGCGTTGACGCGGATATCGGGGCCGAGTTCGACGGCGAGCGTCTTCGTCAGGTGCGAGACCGCCGCCTTCGAGATCCCGTAGAAGCCGATGCCCTCGCTCGGGACCTGCCCGGCGACCGAGGACAGTGTCACGACGCGGCCTTTGTTCTCGCGGAACTTCAGCCCCTCGTGGTGAACGGCGTCCTGCACCCAGGCGAGGGTGCCGAGGACGTTGACGTCGAAGATCTTTCGCGCAGCGTCGAGCTCGATATCGACGAGCGGGCCGTAGACGGGGTTGATTCCCGCATTCGCCACGAGCACGTCGAGACGGCCGAACTTCTGCGCGATCGTGTCGAACACCTCTGCTCGGTGCGCCGGGTCATCGGCCTTGCCGGCGATGGCCAGCGCCGTGCCTTCGGGGAACGTTGCGACGGCTTCGTTGAGCGCTTCGGGCTTGCGTGCCGTGAGGACGACGGTGGCCCCCTCGGCGTTGAGCCGCCGAGCGACGCCGAGTCCGATGCCGCGGCTGGCACCGGTGATGACGGCGACCTGTCCTTCGAAGCGGCGACCGGATTTCGGACCCGCCGAGGCGGCCGTGGGCTGAGCGGCTGAGGTGCTGTCTGACATAAATGAACTCCAGTGTCCGTTCGATGGCATGAGCGATCGGCATCGCCTCACGACGCCGACGTGTAGCGAGCGTTCGTTCAGCTAACCATTTTCATCCTAGGCCTGACCAGGGGCGATGACAAGGGTCGATCGGGCGCGAAGAATGACCGCGATCCGGGTGCGAATGGGGGAATGAATCACCTCGAGCACCACCGCGATCTGGGGCCTGCCGATCTCTTCCCCGCCACCCGAGAGGCGATCTTCACCTGGCAGCTGCAGGAGCTCGCGGGCGTCGCGGTCCGACCCGGACGTCGTGTGGCCGAAGGGCAGGTCGTCGACCTGCGACTCAACCCCTTATGGCCGACCTCGCCGAGGCGGCTGCGCGGTCGGGATCTGCTCGTGACGGTCGGGTCGTGCATCGTCTCCGAGGTCATCGACGAGGCGAACCGCGCCGGATTCACCTATCGCACCTTGCCCGGTCACCTGGAGAACGGGGAGGAGACCTTCCTCGTGTCCACGGACTCCGAGGGCCGCCTCGTTGCCTCGATCACCGCGGATTCTGTACCGGGTCATCCGCCGCTCAAGGCGGCCGGCCCGATCACGACCGCCGCGCAGATGATGATGGCCAAACGCTATACATCCGGGCTCAAGAAGCTGCTCGCCCGGTGCGCGGGCATTCCGCACGCACCGGCTGCTGAACCGCGGCGATGATGCGCGTGCCGACATCACAGGAACGAGCCCGTCGATCGGCGTCGACGCTTCTGGGCCGGGATCTCGAGCTGCTCGAGGTCTTCACTGCGGGCCAGCACGCCTTCACCCTTCTGGCTTCCGATGGTGCTTCCGAAGTCGTCGTTCGAACATTTCCCTCGGGAGACGATGCCGTGGCCAGAGAGCTCGCCGCGCTCGAACGAATCACCGCGCTCGGGCCGATGGTCCCTCACCTCGTCGCCGGCAGCGCGGATACCGAAGAACCGCTCATCATCACGACCAGGGTCGCCGGTTCGACGCCCGATCCCCACGCTGATCTCGTTGCCGTGGCGCAGCAGATGGCTGCGGCACTGTTCTCCATCCATGGACTCGACGGCACCGGACTGCCTCTGGCACCGCTGGCACCGCACACCGGGGAATCGGCGATCGCCCACCGTGCGCAACAGGGGTTCGACCGGCTCGACCTCCGCGATCGAGTGCTCTCCCACGGGGATTTCTGGACCGGCAACGCCCTGTGGGTTCGCGACGAGGCCACCGGGGCGCCTCGCCTCACGGGGGTCGTCGACTGGTCGGGAGCCAAGCACGCTCCGCGGGGCTTCGATCTCGCCTGGTGCAGGCAGGACCTCGTCCTGTTGGGCTCCCGCGCTGCCGCCGCATCGTTCCTCGCCGAGTACGAGGCCCGGCTCGGTGCAGCGATCTCCGACATCAATGACTGGGATGTGCAGACGGCGGCGAGCGCGGCCGATCGTGTCGAGACCTGGCTGCCGAACTATCACGGCATCGGACTCACTGAGATGACGGCCGAGCTGCTGCGCAGCCGCCTCGACGAGTGGAACGCGTCTCTCTGAGAACCACAGAGTCAGCACCCCACAGTCCCACCGCCTCACCACTCCCCAGCCCCACCGCCACTCACACCGATAATAATTACCTATCACGGCATTAATGCCTCTCGTTTATTCATCAATTCGATATATGATGGCCCCAGTCGCACAATGACACTGCTGCACCTCTGCGCCACTGAACCGCCGTCCGCAGGATGCCACCGTCCGGACACACACAAAGGAGAGTGACCCATGGACAACTCAGAACTCGACGACATCCTCACCGCCGTCCGCGAATTCGTCCGCGAGAAGGTCGTCCCCCTCGAAACCCAGGTCGAGGACAAAGACGCCTTCCCCGAAGCCATCATCAAGGAATCGGCCGAGATGGGACTCTTCGGCTGGGCCCTGCCCGAGCAATACGGCGGCCTCGGCCTCAACGCCGAACAGGACGCACTCCTGGCCATGGAGCTCGGCTACACAACACCGTCGTTCCGCTCGCTGTTCGGCACGAACAACGGCATCGCCGGACAGGTGCTCGTCAACTACGGCACCGACGACCAGAAGTCCGAATGGCTGCCACGTCTGGCATCCGGCGACGTCGTCGCCTCCTTTGCGCTGACCGAATCCGAGGCCGGATCCGATCCATCGGGCCTGCGCACGAAGGCCGTGCGCGACGGCGATGACTACATCATCAACGGCTCCAAGCGGTTCATCACCAACGCCGAGGCCTCCGACGTCCTCATGGTCTTCGCCCGCACCGACCCGAACGCCACCGGGTCGAAGGGCATCTCAGTCTTCCTCGTGCCCACGAAGTCCGAGGGCGTGACCGTCGGACCGCACGACCACAAGATGGGCCAGGCCGGCGCATGGACCTCGGAGATCTTCTTCGACGACGTCCGCGTGCCCGCCGCCAACCTCATCGGCGGCGAGGAGGAGAAGGGCTTCTACGCGGCAATGGCCTCGCTGAACAAGGGACGCCTGCACATCGCGGCGATCTGCGTCGGCCAGTCGATCCGCATCCTCGACGAGTCGGTGCGCTTCGCCGCCGACGCGAAACAGGGCGGCGAGCCGATCGCCCGCTTCCAACTCGTCCAGGCGATGCTCGCCGATATCTACACCGAGGTGGCCGCCGCCAAAGCGCTCGTCCTCTCCGCCGCGCAGCGCTGGGACGCTGAGACCGACCGCAAGCTCGGCCCCTCCTCGGCGAAGCTCTTCGCCTCCGAAGCGCTGGCCCGCATCGCTGACAAGGGCGTGCAGATCCAGGGCGGCATGGGCTACATGCGCGAATCCGCGGTCGAACGCTTCTACCGTCACGCCCGCCTCTTCCGCATCTACGAAGGCACCTCCGAAGTCCAGCGCGTCGTCGTCGCCAAACAGCTGCTCAAGGGCGCGCACAAGCCCCAGTTCAACCTCTGAGTTCGGCACCAGTATTCTGCACGCATAAGCGCAACGGCGGGCCGCCTCGGCGAGGTCCGGCTCCGCTTGGTCACACCCCAACGAAAGGCATCACATGACTGAATCCACGACCGCGAACACCGGCATCACCGTCACCGAAACCGGCGGAGTCACCGCGATTCCCGGCCTGCTGGCCGGGAAGGTCGCCGTCGTCACCGGCGGCGGGCAGGGACTGGGCCTGGCGATGGCGCGCAGCCTCGTCGACTCCGGAGCCAAGGTCGTCGTCGCCGATATAACCGAGGAGAGACTGCAGTCGGCCGTGGCCGAGCTCGGCGGCGAAGACATCGCAGCCGGTGTCGTGTGCAACGTCTCCGACCTCGCAGCCGTCGAGAAGCTCGCCGAGGAGGCCGCCAAGGCGTTCGGCGGTGTCGACATCTGGGTCAACAACGCCGGCATCACCCGTGATGCGACGATCCGGAAGATGACCGAGCAGCAGTTCGACGATGTCATCTCCGTGCACCTGCGGGGCACGTGGAACGGGCTCAAGGTCGCCACCGCACTCATGCGCGAACAGGACCGCGGCGGCTCGATCATCAACGTGTCCTCGATCAGCGGCAAGGTCGGCAATCCCGGACAGTCGAACTACTCCGCGGCGAAGGCGGGCATCGTCGGCATGACGAAGGCCGTGTCGAAGGAGGTCGCGTTCAAGAACATCCGCATCAACGCGATCCAGCCCGGCTTCATCAACACGGCGATGACCGCAGCCATGCCGCAGCACGCGATCGATTCGAAGCTCGCCGACATCCCGCTCGGCCGGGCAGGCGAACCTGAAGAGGTCGCCTCGGTTGTGCTCTTCCTCGCCTCGGGGCTCTCGAGCTACCTCACCGGCACCGTCACCGAGATCTCCGGCGGCCGCCACATCTGAGTCGGCTATTCGCCTCGCCGAGGCGGCCCGACGTCTGCGTCGAACCTCGCCAAGGCGAAAGGACATCCGTTCCGGTGCCTCGCCGAGGATGAGCAGCGTTCACAACGGCCCGACATCCCTGCGGGGACGTCGGGCCGTCGTCGTTCGGTGGGTTCGCGCCCCCGCGGGGACATCTCACGGGATTTCCGCGTCCCTGCGGGGACATCTCACGGGATTTCCGCGTCCCTGCGGGGACGTTTCAGCGGGACGGTCGCGCCGCCTCGGCGAGGTCAGGCCCGGTATTTGATTTCGCCGCCGACGACGGTGAGCGCGACTCGGGTGTCGCGGATCGCCTCGGCGTGGGCGAAGAGGGCTTCTTCGGAATCGTAGCCGAGGAGGCCGTCGGTCGGCGTGCGCGAGCCGTTCAGGTCACTCGACTGTGCGGTCACCTCGGTGTTGAGGGCGTCGCTGCTCAGCCCTTCGGCGGCGCACGGATCGGTGTCGACGAGGATGAAATCGGCGTCCATTCCCGGGGCCAGATATCCGCGTCGGGCCTCGAGGCCGGCGGCGAAAGCCGGACCCTGAGTGTGCAGGCGGATGGCCTCGACTGCGCTCAGACGACGGTGCGGCTGGAACGTCGTGGACGCCTCGCCGGAGATGTTCGCCCTGGTCATCGCCGCATAGATCGCGGCGAAGGGGTTCGCCGGTTCGACGGGGCCGTCGGAACCGAAGACGACGTGCGCGCCCGCCTCGAGCAGGTCCGGCCACGCGTAAGCGGCCAGCTGCGCGGACTCGTCGATGAGGTGGAGCAGATGCAGATCGGAGATGCAGTGGCGTGGCTGCATGGATGCGAGCACCCCGAGCTCGGCGAACCGTGCAACGTCGGACGGTTGGATGAACTGAGCGTGTTCGACGCGGTGGCGCAGGGGCCGGTCGTACTTCTCCTCCGCGGCCCGCGTGATGTCACGCAGCCGGTCGAAGACTTCGAGCACATGGTGGTTCGCTTGGTCGCCGATGGCGTGGATGGCCACGGAGATGCCCGCCTCGGTGGCGATGTGCGCCTGCTCGAAGAGTTCGTCCTCGGTCATCTGCGCGATGCCGAAGTTCTCGGTCTCGCCGTCGGTTTCGGGGAACGGTGAGGACATGTGCGAGGTGTGCGAGCCGAGCGCCCCGTCGGAGAACAGCTTCAACCCACCACACTGCAGCCAGTCGTCGCCGTCGCCGGTGTGCCACCCGGTCTCGATCGCCCACGGCACCTCGGGTGAGCGCAGGAACAGCGTCACGCGCATGTCCTGGCGACCGGCTTCATGCAGGTCGTTCCACCCCAGAGTCGCGGCGATGCCGTCGAAGTCGTGGATCCCGGTCAGGCCCTGGGAGAGGAAGAGCTCCTGAGTGGTGGCGAGGCGTTCGACCTGCTCCTCGCGGCTGGGTTCGGGAATGAAGCGGGCGACGAGGTCGGTGGCGTCCTCGCGCACCAGACCGGTGAGCTGCCCGTCGTCGCGGACGAAGCTGCCACCCGACGGGTCGGGGGTCGCCTCGTCGATTCCGGCGATCTCGAGGGCGTGGGCGTTGGCCCACAGAGTGTGCAGGTCGAGTGACCACATCGCCACGGGATGGTCGGGAACCTCGGCGTCGAGCAGCGTCCGGTCCGGATAACTCGGGTCCTCCCATTTGTTGAGGTCCCACCCGGAGCCGACCACCCACGTGCCCACCGGGAGGGAATCGGCACGTTCGCGGATGAGTGCGACCGCCTCGGCGAGGGATTTCGTCTGGGACAGATCGAGGTCGGTCAGGGAGTCGGCGTACATGATCGAATGGATGTGGCCGTCGACGAAACCGGGCAGGATGACCTGTCCGCCGCAGTCGATTTCGTCGATCTCGAGTCCCGGGATGACCGTGGTCGCACCGACCCCACCCGCCGAGGCGAGCGCCGCCGTCGTCGACGACTGCGCGGCGGCGATGTCGAGCAGTTCGGCCCGGGTGCCGACGGCCACGATGGTCTCCCCGTCGACGAGGATCGCGTCGGGAGCCGGCTGCATGAAGTCGACGGTCGAGGTGGGAGCTGCGGCGGGGGTGTCTGAGTTCGATGCGCTCGGGTCGGAGGCAGTCGAGACAGGGGTGTTCGAGGCGGCCTGGGGTGCGAACGTGCGCACGACGGCGTTGGAGAACAGACGCATGGGCACCAGTCTAGAGCGGGAGGGGCGGTGGTAAGGATGGGCGGACGCTGCGGTGCGGCCGAATGGATGCGGATCGGGCGCGGCAGCCGATTTTCTACGAGGAGTAGAATCGGGATCATGACTCACTTCTTCAGCACCGATGACTCGCGATTGGCGGCGAGCGCTCGGATCCTCCTGCCCGCCGTCTGGCTCGGGCTCATCATCGGCATCTCCCTCATCGAGGCGCCGCTGAAGTTCACGGCCCCGGGCATCACGATCCCGTTGGGATTGGGCATCGGGCGACTGGTGTTCGGCGTGATGAACTGGGTCGAACTGGTCATCGCCGTGATCCTGCTGTGGGCCCTGCTCAAGTCGGGAGTCGACCGCGCCTACCGCAGTGTGGCCTGCGGGCTCATCGCAGTGCTCATCATCAAGGTCATCGTCATCCGACCGCTGCTCAACCAGCGCACCGATGCGGTGCTCGCCGGGGTCGACGACGGCGGTTCGGCCCTGCACCTGTTCTACATCGCCGCCGACGGGCTGCTCATCGTCGGGCTCATCACTGCACTCGTGCTCGCAGTGCGCCGTTGGGTGACGGTCCGACCGGCCGTCGAGGCAGACGACAAATAGAGGAGGCCGCCGGGTCTGCTCAGACCGAAAGCGCAGCCGCCTTCCGCGTCCTCACTTTGGTTGAGGAAGGCCGCGAAAAGGATCCGACGGTCACGAACATCAGCGCCGTTCTCTTCGGGTGGCCACTGGAGGCCGACGCAGGAATTGGCACTGAACGGCGCCCTCACCGAGTGACGAGGCGTGGTCACTCAGCGGCCTCCTCGGCGAATCATCGCTCTCTGATCAGGTCATCGGGATAAAACTCGATGCACCGCACAAAACTCGATACCCGACCGTACAAAACCCGATGGTTAACGGCACAAAAGTCGATGCGCGAGGTCTGCATCATTCGTCCGGACTCCTAACCATCTACTTCAGTTCCGGCGCTTGTCTGAAGATCTTGTCCCGAAAGTCGCTGAGGCTGAGCACTTCGTCGAAACTCAGATGGATGACCTTATAGCCCAAGCTGAGAAGCCGGTTGTGCTGTTCGCCTTCTTTCCGGATCAGCGAAGGCCCCACCAGAGCATATTTCTCGCTTCCGTCGACTGCGAGGATCGTTCGTGTCTGTTCGTTGAGAAAATCCACTCGAGCTATGAAGCCCCGGCTGTCTCGGACTTCGATCTGCTGTTCGAACCCCGTCAGATGCAAGGCGATGAGGTTGAATCGGCAGTGGCTCTCAGCAGGACTCTCAGAGAACGGACCGATCGCATCAACCATCCGCTGTGCGGTGACTTGGCCCGACCGCATGCGGGCAACCGCGGGATAGAATGCCGTCTCGATAATTCGACGGGCCTCGGTCTGAAACTTCTCCGTATACCCGAACTTCGGGTTGAAGCCAGGGAATTGAGCGGCCGTCGTCTGACGCAGCACCCACTCCAGTGCTGCAAAAGCTTCGCGTTGTCCCGAGATCCGAATGAGGTCCAAGGCCGTCCTGATCGCCGAGGTGGCCGCTAGGTGGCCGAATCGGACCTGATCCTCTGTGGGAACCTCACGCCGCACCCGGATGATCTCCTCAGTGTGTGAATTGCTCCTCGGGTGTCTGACCGTGATCGCCTTCGATGCGTCCTTGTACAAAGGTATTCCGTGGAGGACAGCAGCCGATTTGCCGACAATCACATCCTCTGGCCGATACCAGCGATAGCTCTGAATTCGCAGCGCACGGAGCTGGGTCTGGTACCGGAAATCACGCTTCAAGTCGGATGGAGATTTGTCGACGTGGAAGCTGATCCAGTCGGCGTCTCTGATAAATGCCGCAATTCGGCTGTGGTCTCTCACGTGGCACTCGCGGATCACCGAGTACACCCCGCGGCAAAGACGAATCAGGCAGCAGTCCAGCGCACCCATGATCGTCTTGGAGGAGATACCCGCGGCGGAGAGCTCTTCACGATAGATCGTATTCTTCATCTGGCGAGTATCGGCATCAGCGGCCCGCCTTCAGAACCTCTTGCGCTGGGGCTGTGGACAACGTTTCGTCGTCCACAAGTCCACAACGGTCGAGTCACGTTCTTCTCCACAGGCCGCTGAGAACCGTTTCTGCACAAGACTCCCCGAAATACTGCACGGGAGTCCCCGCGAACACTCAGCTGTTGAGCACCGTTGAGATGGGTTCGCCCATTGCAACCGATGATCGCACTGACTGTCTCGAAAGGCGCCGACCGAGCAGGCACTCCACGGTGTCTGGTGCGCAAGTGAGAACTCAGTCCACGGGAGCTCGAGCCCAGTAATCGGCTTTTGCACCATCCGTCATCGACTTTCGTCCGAACTGTCATCGCCTTCTGACCGATGCATCGGGATCGAAATCGATGATTCGGTCAAAAGGCGATAAGCGCCCGAAAGTAGCCTCAGTAAGTGTCCCCGCCACCCCAGCCACCGCACGGGCAGGCCTCACACACGGACAGCCGTCCCCGCTAACAGCAGATCAGCAGCACACAGCTAGCAGCCTCAGAAGTACACCGCCAGGGCCCCTCGCGGGCCGTCGACGACGTCGACCGGGGTGTCGAACACTCGGGACAGCACCTCTCCGGTCATGATCTCCTCGGGCGTGCCGAATTCGACGATCGCACCATCTTTGACCGCACAGATGTGGTCGGCGTAGTGACCGGCGAAGTTGATGTCGTGGAGGACGATGACGATGGTCCTCCCCATCTCGGCGGCGGCCCGGCGCAGGTGCTGCATCATCTGCACAGACCGCTTCATGTCGAGGTTGTTCAGCGGCTCATCGAGCAGCACGTAGTCGGTGTCCTGAGCCAGCACCATCGCCACATAGGCACGCTGCCGCTGCCCGCCGGAGAGCTCGTCGATGAAGCGATTCTCCAGCTCACCGAGTTCGAGGAAGTCGATCGCCTGCGAGATGACCTCCTCATCGGCAGTCGTCAGTCGTCCCTTCGAATGCGGGAACCGCCCGAAGCCGACGAGCTGCCGGATCGTCAGCCGCGTGATGAAGTGGTTCTCCTGCCGCAGGATGGACACGATCTTCGCGAGATCCTTCGACTTCGTCGAGCTGACGTCATAGCCGGCCACCGAGATCGCACCGGAATCCATCCCGAGCAGCCGCCCGATCATCGTCAGCAGCGTCGACTTCCCGGCACCGTTCGGCCCGACCAGAGCGGTGACTCCCCCGGCGGGAATCTGCAGATCGACGGGTCCGATCGATACTTCGTCGGCGTAGGATTTGCGGACCGATTCGAGCGTGATCACAGGCGCCCCTTTCTCAGGATGACGAGCAGGAAGGCGCCGCCGCCGACGATCTCGATGATGATCGACACGACCCCCTCGGCGTAGAAGATGTTCTTCATGACGAAGTACGCCCCACCCAGAACGACGAATCCAATGAGCGCGGCCATCGGGAAGAGGCGTTTGTGGTCGAAGGTGTCAGCGAACTGGTAGGCGAGCATTGCGACGAGGAAGCCGAGGAAGACCATCGGTCCGATCATCGAGACGGACACTGCCATGAGGATGGAGACGAAGAAGAGGACCTTGAGCAGTTCGCCCTTGTAGTTGAGTCCCAGGTTGCTCGTCATGTCCCGTCCCAGGGCCACCACATTCAGGCGTGAGGAGCAGAGGTAGAGCCCGAGGCAGGCGAGCACGCTCAGCGGGATCGACACCGGCAGGTAGCTCGAATCCGAATTCGAGATCGACCCGAACAGTCGGGCGGAGAGGACGTCGAATTCGCTCGGGGTCAGCGTCCGCTGCATGAATGTCGCGACCGAGCCGAGTCCGCCGCCGATGACGACGCCGATGAGCAGCATGAGCGCCACCGAGGAATGCCGTCCCGACAGCAGCCACCCGTAGAGGGCCAGCGACAGCCCGACCATGAGCACGAGCTGGACGATGAAGGGCACTAGCCCCTTGAGTTCGACGATCGCGGTGACTCCGAAGAAGTACATCGCCGAGGTCTGGATCGCCACGTAGAGGGACTCGAATCCCATGATCGATGGGGTGATGATCCGGTTGTTCGTCACCGTTTGGAAGGCGACCGTGCCGAACGACTGACACAGTGCCACCAGGGCGATGACGACGAGGTTCGTCAGCCGCAGCTCGGCGATCAGCCAGAACCCCGGGTCGGTGATCGGCATCGGATTGTCCCAGGCCAGGATGCCCAGAGCGATCCCCGCCGAGGCGACCGCCAGCACGATGATCATCGTCCAGTAGCGACGCTGCGACCGTTTCGTCGGAAGCGGTCCCGACGACCGCTGAGCAGTCGCGGACCCTCGCCGAGGCGGCCGACCGTACCGTGCGCCCGCACCGGACCGATCCCCGCCGTTCACGACGGTGGCCGCGGTCGGGTGGGCTGCCTCGGTGCCGGTCCCGGTCGATTCGGTTTCATCGTTTGCGCGCATCCGAGCTCACCCGACCTTTCGCTGACGCAGCAGCAGGGCGACGAACACGGCCGCGCCGACGACGCCGAGGATGAGGGAGACGGGCACTTCGAAGGG
Organism: Brevibacterium pigmentatum; assembly: GCF_011617465.1. Classification (NCBI taxonomy): domain Bacteria; kingdom Bacillati; phylum Actinomycetota; class Actinomycetes; order Micrococcales; family Brevibacteriaceae; genus Brevibacterium; species Brevibacterium pigmentatum. The sequence continues at coordinate 419,612 of NZ_CP050153.1, read as the reverse complement.
CATGACGATGATCCTGCCGATGAGGTCGCAGATGGTGACGATCGCGATGCCGAGCAGACACACCCACGGCAGGTTCGAGCGCAGGTCATCGCCGCGCATGAGCGAGACGATGTTCGGCACGATGAGGCCGAGGAACGGCAGGTTGCCGACGACGACGGTGACCACTCCGGTCGCGATGGCCACGAACACGGTGCCCAGCAGCAGGATCTGGTTGTAGTTGAGTCCGACGTTGGTGGCGATCTCCTTGCCGAGACCGGCGACGGTGAATCGGTCGGCGAGGATGAAGATGGCGACGACGACGGCCGCTACGATCCACAGCGTCTCGTACTGGCCGCGCAGGATCGAGGTGAAGCTGCCGGCGAACCATATGCCCAAGGATTGCAGCATGTCGGTCTGCACCGCGATGAATGTCGAGACGGCGCCGACGACGGCGCCGAGCATGATGCCGACGATGGGCACGATGAGCGAGGACTTCAGGGAGACGCGGCGGAGGAAGACGAAGAAGACGAGGGTGCCGATGAACGCGGCGATGATCGCCCCGACCATTCGTGCCACGATCGAGGCGTCGGGGTAGATGATGACGGTGAGCATGAGGCCGAGGCCCGCCCATTCCGTGGTTCCGGTCGTCGTCGGTTCGACGAAGCGGTTCTGGGTCAGCAGCTGCATGACCAGCCCGCACATCGCCATGGCGGCTCCCGCCAGGACGAGGGCGATCGTGCGCGGGATCCGCGTGATCTGGAACATCTCGGCCCCGCCGTCACCGCCGAAGACGTCATAGACGCCGGTGAGCAGCGAGACCGCGAGGAGGATTGCGACCCCGAGGATGCCCAGCAGCAGGGGCCATCCGAACAGGGGTGCCTTCGCCGAGGCGGCCCCACGTGGGACCTGTTCCGTCCGGTTGCGTCGGCTTTCGTTCCGACGTCGGGCCGCCTCGGCGAGGGTCATCACTTCTGGTCTTCGAGTGTGTCGGCGAAGTCGTTGAAGAACTCGGTGTACGTCTGGATGCCTTCGTTGAGGTAGGTGTCCTCAGGGAAGTAGACGATCTTGTCGTCCTTGATCGCAGGAACGTCCTTGAGCGCTTCGGAGTCTTCGAGGACCTCGGCGGCAGGGGCCGAGCCTTCGTCGCGTTCCTCGGGGGCGAAGGAGGCGTCGCGGTCGAGGACGATCATCAGGTCCGGGTTCGACTTCGCGATGGCTTCGACGGAGACGTCGTCGCCCTGGTGGTCCTCGCTGCCCTCTTCGACCTCGAGGGCCGGGTCGAGGTCGAGGATGTCGAAGACGGGGCCGACGGTGCGTCCGACCGAGGGTGCAGCGTAGCCGATGTCGCCGGCCGAGGTGATCAGGCCCATGGCCTTGTCGCTGTCGTCGTAGGCGGCCTGGGCGCGTTCGATGGAGGCATCGAAGTCGTCGACGAGCTTCTTCGCCTCATCCTGCTTGCCGAAGACCTCGCCGAGAGTGGTCGTCTGTCGGCGCAGCTCGGCGTCGAAGTCCTCGCCGTCGCGGGGATCGAGTTCGAGCACCGTTGCCTCGGGAGCGAGCTTGGCCAGATCGTCATGGAACTGGGCGAAGCGCTGACCGTTGACGATGAGGTCGGGCTTCGCTTCGACGACCTTCTCGAGGTCGGGTTCGCGGTGGCTGCCGAGGTCAAGGATCGAATCATCCTGCGTGTACTCGAGGTCTTCACTCATCAGGGAGACGGCGCCGCCCTTGAGTTCGATGCCCCAGTCGCTGAGTGTCTGGAACGTGCGGTTGTCGGTGGCGACGACGGACTTCGGCGGGGAGGCGACGGTCTGCTTGCCGTTGTTGTCCTCGACCTCGACCGTGGAGCCGGAGGCATCGGCCTTCGCCGAGTCGGATTCTGCCGAGCCGCAGCCGGCCAGAGTGAGAGCGACAACGCCTGCCAGGGCGCTCAGTTGAAGGCGAGTCGAAACCATGAGGGTCCCACTTTCAGGAATGAACGTATAAGAAGAGCGCGTGCACACACTGAAAGTAAGCTTAGCCTATGCTCTGAAAATTAAGTCAAATAAGTATGACGTTATCTGCATCACACTCGAAGTGGGCCTGAGCTCAGGTGATGGGGGCTGGGTTCAGATGGCGTGGGCCTGGGGTCGGACGGCGGCGACCCCGGGTTCAGATCGCGGCAATGAGACGGTCGACCTCGTCCTGGGTATCGGCCGCGGCGGTCGGTCCGCCGGAGCCTCCGCGACTGACCTTGAGGCCGGCCTCTTCGACGATGACGGCCCCGCCGGCGTAGTCGTAGATGCCCAGGCCGCGTTCGGCGTAGCCGTTGACCCGCCCTTCGGCGACCATGCACAGGTCGAGGGCGGCCGATCCGCAGCGTCGGATGTCGTCGTAGCCGGTCATGAGGTCCTCGAGTTTGGCCAGCTGGACGCCGCGGCTGCTCAGGGCGTAGGCGAATCCAGTGGCCAGGAGCCTGCCCGACAGTCCGGGCGGAGTCCCACGCAGGCGTCGCGCCGGAACGGCAGAACTGGACTCGCGGTAGTCAGCCAATCGTCCGTCGACGCGAAAGGCGCCGCGTCCCGCGGCCGCCAACCAGGTGGCGTCCAGTCCGGGTGAGGCGACGAGTCCGATCCGCCAGACGCCGAGCCCGAGGCCGGCGTCCTCCTCATCTGCAACCTCGCAGACGCCGACGGAGAATGCATGGTGTTCGATGCTGCGGACATAGTTGACGGTGCCGTCGATCGGGTCGACATGCCACTCCAAGCGCGGACCGTCATCCGCCCCGGCTGCTCCATTACTCTGCCGTTCATCGCCGAGCTCGAGGAGTCGGCCCGACTCCGAGTCGAAAGCGTGGAGTTTGAGTAGGAAATCCGTTGGGAAGACTTCGACAGGATCCAGGGCCTCGGATCCCTCTTCGCCGACCATGAGGTCATGGGGTCGGACTCGATTGAGGTACCCGCGCACAAGCGCTTCGATCTGTGCGTCTGCGCGAGTGACGAGGTCATTCGGTGAGGTCTTCGTATCGACGACGCTGGCATCGAGGCTCGCGCCGAGCAGCGGCCTCCAGGCGAGTATCTGCTCCCAAGCCATGAGCGAGAGGTCTGAGGCGATGCGGATGAGCGGAAGGTCGACGATCTCAGCGGGCAGCGATTCGAGCTCGGAGTTCATACGGCCACTCTAGACAAGGCGTTGCGGCTCTCGCCCAAGTGTCCGCAGGCAGAAACCTGCCCGAAATTGCGCGCCGGCATAGGGCCGCATGGCCCAGGTCCACACAGAGCCATTCACTCTGGCTCGTCCCCTGTGTAACAAGACTGCAATACACCGGCGAATATGTACTTCTTGTATCTAAGCCGCCCACTGCGGCCGGGAACTCCGATCAATCGGCTATTCCGGTCCTTCGGAAACTCACCTGCGGTTGCCGTCACAGCATCCAGGTCCGAATGATTTCTCAAACCGATGAAGAGGCGATTCCTGAAGCGATTTTCGAACTCCGAACAGTATTCTCTTCGGTGATTTGTTCGCTCACCAGCCTCATTGTCACCAGTTCGGAAATTCCCACTTCCGGTGTCTCGACGATTCGGCCACGGAACCGTCAGAAAACGTGCATGAATCGCACAAGGGCGGTGATCCATATCATCTATGGATCACCGCCCTGGTTTCTGCGCGGGAAGAGCGGGCACAGAGGGGACCCGGAGAATGCCGTCCTGCCCCGTGCTTCCTAGGATCAGGCAGGGTCGGCGACTCCGGCCTTCGGCTCACTGCGCTTGACAGGCCCGTGCCTGCGCACGATCTCCTGAACGGCCTGCGAGGAGGTGCCGGCCGCCTCGGCGATCGCACCAAAGGTCGCGCCTTCTTCACGGGCGCGCAGAATCGCCATCACATAGTCGGTGTTGATTTTCGAACGCTGCCGTGCGACCTTTCGGACGACGCCGACTAATGCAGTCTGATCAACTGTCAATTCACGAGCTCGACGAGACATGGTTTCTTCCCTTGCATTCAAGTAGTGGCACGTTGCCACGAATTGGTGTAGTCCCATTAGATACCACGAATATGTCAAGACGCCAAGAATTCCCGGATATAGGAACTCAGGCTACTGTGCAGCACCGTTCTGAGCACGTGTGATAACGAAAGTATAACGTTCCTGAGGCCCCGAAGATGACTCTCACTCGCAACTCCGCGACGTGGAAGGTATCGATGTTCCGGCAACCCAGGTGGCACAATGCGGACATGACGACTATGGCCCATCCCACTGGAGCGAATCGGGCGACCGTCGACGAAGACGAGTCCCAGACAGCGCTTCCCACCGCACTCGCCGAACAGTTCCGCACCGCGGGCATCCGTGATTTCAGCATCGACGACACCGACCGCGCCGCGTACTCCTCCGATGCCTCGCTCTTCCGGCTCGTCCCCGCCGCCGTCGTCTTCCCCCAGGACGAAGAGGAAGTGGCGCGAGTACTGTCTGTTGCGCGCCGCCTCGGTGTGGCCATCACCAGCCGCGGCGCCGGCACATCGATCGCCGGCAATGCCATCGGCCGCGGCATCGTCCTCGACTTCTCTCTCCATATGAATGCGGTCTTCGACCTCGACCCGGACGAGCAGTCGGCCTGGGTGCAGTCCGGCTGCGTCCACGCTCACCTGCAGAAACAGGCCAAACCGCACGGTCTGCGCTTCGGCCCGGACCCGTCCACCCACACCCGCTGCACGATCGGCGGGATGATCGGCAACAATGCGTGCGGCCCGCGGGCACTGGGCTACGGACGCACGGGGGACAACATCCTGGCGCTGAAGGTCATGCTCATCGACGGCACCGTCGTCACCCTCGATGACTCGGACGCGGCGGCGACGTTCCCGCGACTGCACGAACTCGTTGCGCAGAACCTCGGCACCATCCGCACGAACTTCGGCACGTTCTCCCGCCAGGTCTCCGGGTACGGCCTCGAGTCCCTCCTACCGGAGAATGGCTTCGACGTCCGCCGGGCCTTCGCCGGCACCGAGGGCACCTGGGGCGTCATCCTCGCGGCGAAGATGCGTCTGGTCAAGGACCCGAGCTTCACCTCGGCGGTTGTGCTCGGCTATGCGGACATGGTCGCCGCCGCCCACGATGCGCCTCTGCTGAAGGACTTCCCCGTCGCCGCCTGTGAGGGTCTCGATTCGCGCATGCTCGACCGGGTCATCGACACCAAGGGCGCCGAGGCGGTCCCGCCGCTGCCCGAGGGCGCGGGCTGGCTCGTCGTCGAACTCACCGGTGAGGACGAGTCCGCCCTCGAGTCGGAGACTCAGCGCCTCATCTCCGAATCGAAGTCGCTCGATACCGCGGTCCTCGATGCCAAGGCGGCGGCCGAGGTGTGGGCGATCCGCGCCGATGGTGCGGGCCTCGTCTCACGCACTCCCGATGGACGGGACGCCCACGCGGGGTGGGAGGATTCGGCGGTTCCGGTGGACCACCTCGGCGATTATCTTCATGACCTCATGGAGCTGCTCGAGGAGCACGGGCTGTGGGGTATTCCCTATGGGCACTTCGGTGACGGCTGCCTGCACATGCGCGTGGACTTCCCACTCGAGGACCCGAACGGCGGTCAGGTGATGCGCGATTTCATGGTCGCGGCCACGAAGCTCGTCGCCCGCTACGGCGGGTCGGTCTCCGGGGAGCACGGGGACGGTCGGGCCCGGTCCGAACTGCTCCGCCTCATGTACACCCCGGCGGCGCTCGATCTGTTTGCCCAGGTCAAACGTCTCTTCGATCCTCAGCATCTGCTCAATCCCGGTGTCATCGTCGACCCGGATGCCCTCGACGAGTCGGTGCGTCTGACCCAACTGCCGCTGCGTGAGGAGCTGCCCGGCACTCTGGCGATGGCTTACGAGGGCGAGTCCGCCGGTTTCGCTTCGGCGGTGCACCGGTGCACCGGAGTCGGCAAGTGCCGTGCGGATTCGGCGGCCGGCGGCGGCATCATGTGCCCGTCGTACCAGGCCACCCGGGACGAGCGGCATTCGACGCGAGGTCGCGCACGAGTGTTGCAGGAGATGGTGTCCGGAGATCTGCTCGAGCCTCGCTGGGACTCCCCCGAGGTCCACGAGGCTCTCGACCTGTGCCTATCGTGCAAGGCCTGCGGGACCGAATGCCCGACCGGCACGGACATGTCGACGTACAAGGCCGAGGTCCTGCACCAGACATACAAGGGCAGGCTGCGGCCGATGAAGCACTACTCCCTCGGGTTCCTCCCCCAGCTCGCGCGCCTGGTCACGCCGGTGGCGCCGGTGCTCAACAAGGTCTCGGGACTGCCGGGGCTGACGACGCTGGCGAAGAAGATGGCCGGCATCGACGTCCGCCGCTCGATCCCGCAGTTCGCGTCCACGACGTTCAGGAAGTGGTGGACCACCATCGCCGAGGCGGCACCGAAGTCGCGTGCCAATGCCGAAGTCGTGCTGTTCGCCGATTCCTGGTCGAACCATTTCGCTCCGCGCATCCTCGCCGCGGCCGTCGCCGTGCTCGAGCAGGCCGGTGTGCATGTGCGGGTGGTCGATCAGACCGTGTGCTGCGGGCTGCCTCTCATCTCCACCGGTCAGCTGGATGCGGCGAAGGCGAATCTGTCGGAGACGATCACCGCTCTCGATGCCACGGGAGACGTGCCGATCATCGGCGTCGAACCCTCGTGCCTGGCCACGCTCAAGGACGATTCGCTCAAGCTCGTCGCCGATGAGGCCTCGCACCGAGTGGCCGACCGCGTGCAGACTCTTGCCCAATACCTGCTGAGCATCGGCGCCGGACTGCCGGACCTGTCAGGAGTCGAGGCGCTCGTGCAGCCGCACTGCCACCAGTCCGCGATCTTCGGCAATGCGGCCGACAGGGAGCTGCTGGCCAGGGCCGGAGCGAGCACTGAGTTCCTCGGGGGCTGCTGCGGTCTGGCCGGGAACTTCGGCGTCGAGGACGGCCATTTCGAGACCTCGGTCGCCGTCGCCGAGGTGGCTCTGCTGCCGGCTCTGCGCAAACGGGGACGGGCCACCAGTGTGGAGCCCCGGACCGGATCCGGCACGCATTCCGACAACGGCGAGCGTCTGCAGATCGTTCTCGCCGACGGGTATTCGTGCCGCACACAGATCACGGATCTCAGCGACGCCGAGGGCGTGTCGCTGGCCGAACTCCTCGCGTGGGGATGGGGGCTGGAACCTCGGCGGTGACGCCGAGGTCAGGGCCGCCTCGGCGAGGTTTCAGGTCTTACCGTCGATTCAGGCTTTGGCGAGTTTTCAGGTCTTTGCCGTCGAATCAGGCTTTGGCCGTGAGGACCGGAACCTCGGCTTCGAGGAGGATCCGCTGTGCCTGCGAGCCGAGGATGAACTTCCCGATCGCCGAGCGTTTGCGCAGGCCGATGACGATGAGCTGGGCTTTGTACTCCTCGGCGAGGTCGTTGAGCGTGCCGGGCAGATCGTCTTCGTGGTCGGGCTGGAGCACCTCGACGTCGACGTCCGATTCCTTGCCGAGGTCGACGATCCGCTTGATCTCGTCCTCACCGATCTCGGTCGGAGTTCCACTGGCACCTCGTCGCTGTGAGTTGATCACGACGGCAGCGCTCGACCGCAGTTTGGCCTCTGCGAAACCGGCACGCAGAGCAGCCTCACCCTCGGGAGCGGGTAGGTAGCCAATGAGAATCGTCATGGCCCCCAGTATATGGACTCATCCATGATTCATTCACGTCGGGATCACTCAACGGTCAGGTAGAAACAACCCCCATTGCCCTCCAATTACTACCTGACGGCGGCCCAGCAACCTGGCGCGAGGTATCTGGGCCGCCGTCGGGTGGCAATTAGGAAATTGAGGCTTCGACGACTGCCTGGGCTCTCGCTGCGTGTTCTCGCAGGGAGTCGATGAGCTCCGGCGGGTGGAGCACTTCGATCTCGGCGGGGATCGCTGCCAGGGTGGCCGTGACCCATCTGAGGTCCCAGAATCCGCAGGTGATGCGCACCCCGTCGGCCGCCTCGGTGATGGTGGCGCTCCGGGTGGAAAACCATTCCTTCGCCTCCTGCACCGAGGCAGCGGTGCGCAGAACGACGGTGTGCGGATACGCGGTGGTGGTGACGGCGGCGGAGACAGCCGCCTCGGCGTCGGGGTGGTCACGCGGCGTAAAGCTCAGCGTCGTCGCGTGGACATCGCTCATCCGGTCGAGGCGGAAGACCCGATGATCATCGCGGTCGAGGTCGAAGGCGAAGACGTACCAGTGAGCGCCGAAAACGACGAGGCGGATCGGTTCCACGCGACGCAGCGTCGAGGGTTCGGCAGTCGAGGAGTTGGCGTCGGTGACGCCGCTATCGGGGGCTGCCCATCGAACCGCAATCGGATCGGCGGTCGGGGTAACGGGCGCGCTCGTGACGGAGGGGACCTCGGCCTCCGTCCGCTGCATCTTCCGGTAGTCGAAGGTCGCGATCGTCGACGCATTGATCGCCGAGGCGAGCGTGATGACTGCATCGATATCGACTCCGGGAACGTTTCCTTCGGACACGGACACGGCCGCCGCGATATCAGCGACGGTCGCGCGCATCGCCGTCGGAAGCATCTCCCGCAGCTTCGTCGTCGCCGAATCCGCATGCTCGGTGTCCAGGCCGGCCCCGCGCAGGAGCGCGAGACCAACCGCGGTGGCCAGCGCCTCCCCCGCCTCGAGCTGCAGAGGCGGCAGCACCGTCCGCGATTCGGCGCGGTAGCCACCGGCGAGACCAGGGATCGAGGAGATGATGTAGCCGAGATCGCGCAGCTCGGCGATATCGCGGCGGATGGTCCGCGGGGTGACGTCGAAGCGGGCGGCGAGTTCGGCGGCAGTGTACCCACGCCCGGAGGCGAACAGGCTCAGCAGAGTCAGGAGCCGCGTCTCCGATCGCATGTCACTCTCCTCTTTCGTGCGAGCCGAGATAAGGTGCCCGCGCAGATCTGAAAGGAGCCTCCGACAACGTCTTCAAAGAACTTCGGGCCCCTCCACAGATGCGGACAGTATATGTCCGCATAGGAGTTGACGATAGGTTTACCGCTTCAGCCGATCGGCTGCGGCGGACCTGCCGAACGAAGACCCCACGAGGAGAGACCATGCCGTTCTTCACCCCTTCCGTCACGACCGAAGCCGACGCTGCCTTCACGTTCCTCACGCAGCAGTGCAACCAGCTCAAGCTCACGGCGCTCGGCCTGACCGACGAACAGGCTCGCAGCACACCGACGGCCAGCGGATTGAGCATCACAGGACTCGTCGTCCACGCGGCGCAGGTCGTCAACAACTGGCTCATCCAAGTCAAGGAACCGACTCGAGAGATCGCCGAGGACGACTACCGACCGGTCAACGAAAAGATGGGACTCACGGCGATGTTCGACGGGTCAGCCCTGCCCGACCTCGACATCGACGAGGCGGTAGCGATCTTCGACAAGGTCATCGACGGGATCGAGGAGGCTCGGGCCGCAGTCGCAGAGGCGGGGACCGACCTCGGCACCGAAGTTCCGATGCCGTACAACCCGTGGATGCCCGACGACTTCGTCATGTCCGTCCGCTGGATCCTCATGCATCTCAATACCGAGATCGCCCGGCATGCCGGACATGCAGACATCATCCGCGAGTCGATCGACGGGGCGATCGCCTACCAGCTCAATGCTCAGGCCGACGGCGAGCCGTGGCCGCCCGAGGGCATCGACTGGACCTGAGTCCCCACTAACTACCCCCAGAACTACCTGACGGCGGCCCAGCAACCTCGCGCGAGGTTGCTGGGCCGCCGCCAGGTAGTAATTGTTAGGCGACGAAGGCTTCGGTGGGCTTGGACACCCGGTCGACCAGGTGGTCGGTGTAGGCCGGCATGGTGAGGAATTCAGCGAACTCCTCGCCCAGTGCCGTCTCGCGGAAGATCTCCACGGCCTCATCGAAGTGGTCGTCGGCGCGGCGCTCCATGCCCGCCAGCTCCTCGCCGAGGTAGCGCTCCACCAGACGCGAGGTCAGCTGCTGACCGTTGTCCAGGGTCACCTCGTGGCGGATCCACTGCCAGATCTGCGAGCGGCAGATCTCGGCCGTCGACACGTCTTCGAGCTGGTTCTCCAGAGCCACGTGCCCATTGCCGCCGAGCCATTCGTTCATGTATCCGATGGCCACGCGGATGTTCACGCGCACGCCCTCTTCGGTCACGACCGGCTCGAGGCCGGTGCGGTCGAGGATGTTCTCGCTGGTCACCTGCACGTCGGGGCGCTTGTTCTCCAGCTGGTGCGGCTGCGAGCCCAGAGCGGCGTCGAACACGGCCAGGGCAGCGGGAACCAGAGCAGGATCGGCGACCCAGGTGCCGTCGAAGCCCTGCCAGGCCTCACGGGCCTTGTCCTCACGCATGCGCTCGAATTCGGCGGCCACGAACTCCTGGTCGGGGTGATCGGCCATGAGGTTGGACATGGTTCCGATCGCATGTGCTCCGCGACGATGGCAGGTGGCCACGAGGCGGTCGGTGAAGGCCTTCATCAGCGGCAGGTCCATCGTCAGGCGCTCGCGGTCGGGCAGAACGTACTCGGTGGTGTTGCGCAGGTTCTTCACCACGGAGAACAGGTAGTCCCAGCCGGCGGCTTCGAGGCCGGCGCAGTGATCGCGCAGCTCGAAGAGGATCTCCTCCATCTGGAACACTGCGGTGATCGTCTCGATGTGAGCGGTCGCCCGGATGGTGCCCTGTTCGATGCCCAGCATGTTCTGCGCCAGGACGAAGACCTTGTTCCACAGGCGTGCTTCCTGCGAGGACTCGAGCTTCGGCAGGTAGAAGTACGGGCCGGAACCATTGTCGATGAGGTACCGAGCATTGTGGAAGAAGTAGAGACCGAAGTCGACCAGCGCGGCGGAGGTCGAGAACTCGGCTCCGTTGTCATCGACGTAGATCAGGTGCTTCTCGGGCAGGTGCCAACCGCGGGGACGCAGTCCGATGGTCGGCTGATTGTCGTTGGTCACTCCGGGCAGCTGGCCGCGGATGGCGCGGAAGAGGTTGACCTGTCCTCCGATGACGTTGGCCCAGGTGGGGCTCGTGGCGTCTTCGAGGTCGGCCAGCCACACTTTCGCCTGCGAGTTCAGCGCTGCCACGACTTCGTCTTCGGTGACCGGGCCGGTGAGCTCCACGCGGCGGTCTTCGAGACCGGGTGCTCCGGCGGATCCGGCGACCGACCAGGAGCGGTCGGCGCGGATGCGTGCGGTCTCGGGCTTGAAACGGGGGAGGGTTCCGCCGTTCATCTCGGCCGCGCGGGCCCGGCGCGTGCGCAGCACGTCGCAGATGGTGCCGGCGAACTCGTCGTGGAGCTTGGCGATGAACGTCAGAGCAGGCTCCGAAAGGACGGTGCCGAAGCCGGTTTCGAGCGGCGCGTTGATCTTGATGTAAGACATGGGCTTCTCCTCACCCGTCGTAGTGTGCCTGGAATATGTGGCTTTCAGTCTGTGGGTGATCCTCGCCGAGGCGGCTCCGCAGTGACAGTGAGCGTTCCGGTGGGATCGTGGCGGGGTTCTTCGTCTGTGGTGTGACGGAGCGGATCGACGATGTAAACCCCGTGAAAACATCATCGATCCGCCCCGGGTCTCTGGTGGGCTCATCCCCGCTGGTCAGCGGGGCGAAAACCCGGCGCGGCTCAGTGGAACTGAGCGGTTTCGGTGGAGCCGGCCAGCGCGGTGGTCGACGACTCGGGGTTGAGTGCAGTCGACACCAGATCGAAGTAGCCGGTGCCCACCTCACGCTGGTGGCGGGTCGCGGTGTATCCGCGCTCCTCGGCAGCGAACTCGCGCTCCTGCAGGTCGACGTATGCCTTCATCTGCTCGCGGGCGTAGCCGTGGGCCAGATCGAACATCGAGTAGTTCAGAGCGTGGAAGCCGGCCAGGGTGATGAACTGGAACTTGTAGCCCATGGCTCCGAGCTCGCGCTGGAACTTCGCGATGGTCGCATCGTCGAGGTGCTTGCGCCAGTTGAACGACGGCGAGCAGTTGTAGGACAGCATCTGGTCCGGGTACTCGGCGTGGATCGCCTCGGCGAACTGCTTGGCTGCTTCGAGGTCAGGTGTGGAGGTCTCCATCCACAGCATGTCCGCGTAGGGAGCGAACGACAGTCCGCGTGCGATGCCTGCTTCGATGCCGTTGCGAACCTTGTAGAAGCCTTCGGCGGTGCGCTCACCGGTGACGAACTGCTGGTCGCGCTCGTCGATGTCCGAGGTCATCAGCGTGGCTGCCTCGGCGTCGGTACGGGCGATGACGAGGCTGGGCACGTTCTCGACGTCGGCCGCGAGGCGGGCGGCGTTGAGCGTGCGGATGTGCTGCGAGGTCGGGACGAGGACCTTGCCGCCGAGGTGGCCGCACTTCTTCTCGGAACCGAGCTGATCCTCGAAGTGCACACCGGCAGCGCCGGCTGCGATCATCGACCGCATGAGTTCGTAGACGTTGATCGAGCCGCCGAAGCCCGCTTCCGCGTCGGCGACGATCGGAGCGAACCAGTCGTCGACCTGCTTGTTGCCTTCCGAGGTCTCGATCTGGTCGGCGCGCATCAGAGCGTTGTTGATGCGGCGGACGACCTGCGGCACCGAGTTGGCCGGGTAGATCGACTGGTCGGGGTAGGTCTGACCGGCGGCGTTCGCGTCGGCGGCGACCTGCCACCCGGAGAGGTAGATGGCGTTGAGGCCGGCCTTGACCTGCTCGACTGCCTGGTTGCCGGTCAGTGCACCGAGTGCGTTGACGTAGTCACCGGAGTGGATGTCGCCGGCGGTAATCTGGTTCCAGAGGCGCCCGGCTCCGTGACGGGCCAGCGTGTGCTCCTCGATCAGCGAACCGCGCAGTTTGACGACATCCTCGGGCTCGTAGTCACGAGCGACTCCCGACCAGCGGGCGTTGGTGGCCCAGTCGCGGCGGATGGCTTCAGCATCGTGCAAGCTGTTCTGCGTGGTGTTCTCAGTCATTGTCCTTCTCTTTCTCGATCTCTCGGGGTTGTTGATGTATCCAGTCTGCGGGGGCCGCAAGCGCTCTCGCATTGTTTTTTCGGATGAATAATCTCGATATTTCCGGTTTCAGAAATTTCGCGGTTCTGTCATACTGTTTTTCAATCGCGTGAACCAGCCCACAGAAACCGAGGGAGGCACTTTGAACAGCGTTGGCGCGGAAGTTGAGAGCGAAGAGCAGCAGACCGACCTGCTCAGCATCGGCAGAAGAATCCGATTTTTTCGCAAGAAGCGCGGTTTGACCCTCAACGAGCTGGGGCACGAAGTGGGGCGTGCGGCGTCCCAGATCTCGACGATCGAGAACGGCAAGCGAGAAACTTCTGTCACGCTCCTGGCCTCGATCGCGAAGGCGCTGAAGACAGATGTCTCCGAGCTCATCGACCCCGCTCCGATCGACGAACGACAAGCCCTCGAACTCGAAGCCGAACGCAATCAGGCCTCCCCCATGTACTCCTCCCTCGGACTGCCGCAGGTGCGGATCAAGTCCCTGCCGGCGGATGCCCTCGAGGCGATCGTGGGTCTTCAGCGGCAGCTCGGCGAGGCTCTGGAGCGACGGGCCGCTACCCCGGAGGAGGCACGGCGGGCCAACCGGGAGCTGCGGGATCGGATGAGGGAGAAGAACAACTACTTCGCCGACCTCGAGGCCACTGCCGCCGAGCTGCTCGACCTCGTCGGCTACGAATCCGGAACGGTGTCACAGCGGCAGACAGCGCTCATCGCCGAGAAGCTCGGTTTCAGCCTCCATTACGTCTCCGACCTGCCAGAATCGACTCGGTCGATCTCGGACACCGCGAACAAGCGCCTGTATCTGCCCAATGCCGATGCCGCTTTCGATCCGCGGTCGCACCTGCTCATGAGCCTGGCTCCGCATGTCCTCGGCTATGACTCCCCGAAGGACTTCCACGAGTTCCTCCAGCAGCGCGTCGAGGCCAACTACCTGGCTGCCGCCATCCTGCTGCCCGAGTCCTCAGCCGTGCCGATGCTCGAAGAGGAGAAGAAGAAGCGGGTGCTCTCCGTCGAGCATCTGCGCGATATGTTCGGCGTCGGCTATGAGATGGCCGCCCACCGGTTCACGAACCTCGCCACCGAGCACCTCGGCCTGCCCGTGCACTTCATGAAGGTCCACAACTCCGGCACGATCCACAAGGCGTACTCGAACGACGGCCTGCCGTTCCCTACCGATCCGCTCGGAGCGATCGAGGGCCAGTTCGCGTGCAAGCGCTTCACCTCGCGCACCGTCTTCCGCGTCGCGGACCGGTTCAGCCCGTACTACCAGTACACCGACACCCCGCACGGCTCGTTCTGGTGCACCGCCCGTGTGCTGCCCGGCGGCGACTTCGCCATCAGCGTCGGCGTCCCGTTCTCCCATGTCCGCTGGTTCGAGGGTCGGGAATCACCGATCCGATCGCAGTCAGGATGCCCGGATCCGTCCTGCTGCCGACAGGCCCCGAACGATCTGGCCGAGAAGTGGGAGGACCAGGCGCTGCCGTCGGCCCGGATGCACGCGTCCCTGCTGGCCGCGGTTCCGCCCGGTGCCGTGCCCGGCGTCGACGACACCGAGGTCTACGAGTTCCTCGAGCGCCATTCCGGCTGATCGTCGACAGAGATCAACGGCACAGGAATCCCACGCCGAGGCGGCTCCCCCACTCCGGGTGTCCCGTGACCGAGGCTGGTGAGCGTTCGGATCATTCCGCCAGGGCTTCGGCCAGGCGGACGAGCATGAGTTCGCGCTGCGGATCCTCAGCGGGTCGTGTTCTCGAAGGCCCGATCGACGATCGTTTCGGCGATCGCCAGCGCCGAGGTGGCTGCCGACTTCGGCACGGATCTGACCATGGTCAGCCTGCCGCGCCTGGTCACGGCCAGTTCGTCGATGAGTTCGCCGTCGGCGGTCATCGCCTGAGCACGGACTCCGCGAGGTCCGGAGGTCACGGTGTTCGGATCGACCTCGGGGACGAAGCGGCGGATTCCGTCGACGAAGGCGGTCCTGCTCACCAAAGGTCTGACTCCGCGGGCCGCTGTCTTCGCGGTCTGGGCGGCGAACTTCCAGAAACCTTTGTTTCTGGCGGTCGAGCTGATATCGGCGAGGTCGAATCCGCGCCGGTCGTAGGATTCGCGGCCGAGGGCGACGAAGGTATTCGGTCCGAGGATGAGCCCGTCGTCGAGCCCGCGGACGATCGAGGTTTCGGTGAAGGGAGCCTGCGGGTCGGGAACGGATCCGATGATGCCGCGGACCACCTCGGTGTCGGTGGCCGGGATCCGATAGTAGTCGCTGGTGAACGGCACGATCCGCGGTTCGGCATCCAGTCCGGCGGCGGTCGCGAGGCGATCGGCCTGGAGACCGGCGCAGACGATGACGATGTCGAAGGTGCCGAGCACCTCTTCGGGGGCAGTGTCCCGGCCGGAGCTGTCGCGGTGTGGGGCATCATTCTGTCCGCTGTCGGGGCGCGCATCCCATGAGCGCCGATCGTCACGACGTGACCAGGAGTCAGAGAGCTTCTGTGTCCACTCGCCGATCGTCGATTCGGCCTGCTTGAACCAGTCCTGCTGCCCGAAGCGATCGCGCAGCTCATCGCCGATGCCGATGACCGGGTCGTGCCCCTCTTCCCCGCGATATGTGCGCGGCCGGTCGCGGACCTGCTCGTCGCGGTCGTCAGAACTGGCCGTGGCGTCGTCTGCCGGAACCGGGCGTCCGCGCAGTCGGACTTCGTTGCTCATGGTGTCGAAGCCGGTGACCTCGGTGCCGAAGCGAAATGTCCCTCCGGCGGCACGCACATCGGAGGCGAGCGCGGCGGTGAGCGCCGCGAAGTCCGCGATGGCCGCATGGGGTGAGAAGAGGCCGAGGACTCCTCTCACGGCCGGTTCGACGGCTCCGATCTCGTGGCGTTCGAGCAGCCGCGCGCCGGGGACCTCATTGTCCTTGGCGCGGGCGAAGATCTCTTCGAGTCGTTCGGCTTCGTCGGTGTTCTGCGCGATGAGCAGCTGAGCGCATTCCCGGTAGGGCACGCCGGTCTCGGCCATATAGGGGATCAGCAGCTGGAGGCCGCGCTTGGTGAGTTTCGCTTCGGCCGAACCGGGCTTCTGATCGAGTCCGGAGTCGACGATTCCGGAGGTGTGCCCGCTCTGATGTGCGGCGACGGTTTCGGCCTTGTCGAAGACGGCGACCTCAGCGTCGGGGAACTTCATGGTGACTTCGCGGGCGGCGGCGACGCCGAGGATGCCGGCACCGACGACGGCCACTCGTGAAATACTCATACAGCAATCTTGGCACCGTTCGGGTTGAAGGAGAAGGATGACGACCGTCTTGGAGTGGCCGGGCAAGGCCGCCGCCCTCGCCCTCGGTCGCCGCCTCATTGCGGATTCCGAAACCGGGCCCAGCCTCGGTGAGGGTGAGCGGGAACCCGAGCCCAGCCTCGGCGAGGATCGACCACGGCTTCGGGATAGCGACGGTGCCGCCCATGCTCCCGATCCGCACGAGAATCTCCTCGTCGTCGGGGACAATCAGCCGGCGCTGCAGGCGCTGCTGGCCACGCATCGTGGGCGGGTCAAGGTCGTCTACATCGATCCGCCGTACAACACGGGCAATGCACATACCTATAAGGATCACGGGCACGATCACGCCAGTTGGCTGTCGTTCATGACGCCGCGGCTGCTGCTGGCTCGCGAGCTCATGCGCGAGGACGGAGTGTTATTCCTCCATCTCGACGACAAGGAGAGCGCGTGGGCGCAGCTGCTCGGCCACGAGATCTTCGGTGAGGACAATTCGCTGGGCACGCTCATCCATCAGCGCGCGAAAGGCGGGGGCAATGCGCGGTCGTTCGTGCGCGGGCACGACTATGTGCATGTGTGGGCCCGCGATGCGAGCCGGGTGGGGCCGTTCCTCACGGAGAAGAAGTCGCCGGCGAAGCTTGAGGTCATCGACGGCAGGCGGATGCTCGTGGAGACCGATGTGCTCCGCGCCGGCTTCGGCCGGTATGCGCGCGGGTCGGAGCGGCGGCTGATGTACGAGGACATCGTCGCGGTCAAGGGTGAGAAGAAGCTCGCCGAGGTGGACGCGAAGCTGGCGACGGGCGAGTACATCCTGCGACCCTGGGGCTCAGACGGCAAGCACGCGGTGGTGCGGGTGACGCCGGCGGAGAAGGCGAGTTCGAAGATGTACTCGATCATCAAGGCGCTCGGCGGGCAGAACGATCTGGAACCGCTGGGCCTGGGCGGGGTATTCAGCTATCCGAAGCCGGTCGAGCTGGTCAAGGCACTCGTGGCCTCGCAGACGTTCTTCGATCCCGATGCCATCGTCCTCGATTTCTTCGCCGGGTCCGGGACCACCGCGCAGGCCGTCATGGCCGCGAACGAACGGGATCAGGGTTCGCGATCGTTCGTGCTCGTGCAGACCCCGGAGCCGCTGCGATCGAAGAACGCGAAGGCCGTGGTGGTCGGCGGCGGAAAGGGCCGGACCGGCGGTGCCGCCACAGACGCCGAATTCCCGACGATCAGCGAACTCACCGCCGAGCGCATCCGCCGCGCTGCCGGCATCCACGCCCCCAGCCTGACGTTCACCGAACTCGAGGTCAACGACGGCGAATAGCGCGGAATCAGGGCGCGACCAAGCCCGTGAGTTCCTCCTCGAGGATCTCCTTCGCCGAGGCGGCGCTGCGCTCATCGAGCATGACCTCCTGAGCCAGCCCCTTGCCCAAGGCGATCATCCGCATCGCCCACCTGCGGGAGGCAGCGTTGTCGCCGTCCGCCACAGAGCTGTCGGTGCCGACAGCTGCCAGGTAAAGGCGCGTCCCGAGCTCGATCGTCGCACGATCGCTGGCACGGATGATCTCGGCGATCTGCTCATCCATCACCGCTCGAGCGACGTAGGTGTACCACACCGACGCACCGATGCGCATGGTCTCACCTGAGGGAATGAACGCGAAGCAGAACTCGCGGAGCGCACTCACCGCAGCAGCGGAACCAGGTGCGGACGACGCATCGGCATCGTCCAGATCGGCCACCTCAGCGCTGTCGACGAGATGTCGGCAGCCTTCGAGGATGAGCTCACTGCGCGAAGGGAAGTAATGCTGCACGCGGCCGATGGAGATTCCGGCCGCTTCGGCGACGGAACGGAATGACACCCCGTCGATCCCATTGAGATAGATGACCTGCCACAGGGCATGGACGATCTCTGTGCGGCGCTGGGCATGGTCGACGATCTTCGGCATCCTCCCACTTTACAATACGATCAACTTGCATAATGATTGCAGTATGAATGTATTGCCATCGAAAGATCCAGGCATCTCGGTCCGCGGCCTGACGAAGAGCTACGGCGGTCACCGAGTCGTCGACGATCTCAGCTTCGACGTCGCGCCAGGACAGGTGACGGGGTTCCTCGGCCCCAACGGTGCCGGAAAGTCGACGACGATGCAGATGGTCCTCGGTCTCACCTCACCGGATTCCGGCACCGTAGCCGTCCACGGCCGTCCCCTGTCCGAGCACGCGGAACCCGCACACATCGCCGGAGCCTTCCTCGGCGCCGGAAACATGCTGCCGGGGCTCACTTCACGGGGACACCTCGATTGGATCGCGACGGCGACGGGAACCGAACCCGCCCGAATCGACGAGATGCTCGACCTCGTCGACCTGACCCGCGCAAGCTCCCTCCGGATCTCCCAGCTGTCACTGGGCATGCGTCAGCGACTCGGCATCGCGGCTGCTCTTCTCACCGACCCCGAAGTCCTCATCCTCGACGAACCGCTCAACGGACTCGACCCCGCAGGAATCACATGGCTGCGATCGCTCCTCACGGACTTCGCGGGCACAGGCAGAACGGTGCTGCTCTCGAGCCATCTGCTGCGGGAGATGGAGCTCATCGCCCACCACGTCATCATCATCCGCGACGGTGCGCTCATCGCCGACCGTCCCCTCGATGAGATGCGGCGGGAATCCTCGACCCGAGTCCGAGTGCAGGGAACGAATCTCGCACTGCTGCTCGATCATCTGCGGGCAGAGGGCATCGCAGTCGAACCCGACGCATTGTGCACTCACGCCACGATCGCCCGAATCGACCCCGGCGAGATCTTCCGGCTCTGCGTTCGCCTCGGGGTCGAGCTCACGGGGCTCGCCGCCGAGGAACGCGGCCTCGAAGACACTTTCCTCGGCCTCACAGACAGCGGCGACGATCGGCACGGGCACACCCTCAGACAACCCGAAACAGGGAGCGACGGCATGACCACGACACCACCGACCGCACCGGCCTCTCAGACAGCACCCACCTCTCCGATCACCGCTCGGCCCCGATGGACGGGCGCCGAATGGGTGAAGTTCCGTGACCTGCGTCGGCCGCGTCAGCTGCTCGGCATCACGCTCGCGCTGGGCGCGATCTCGGCTGTTCTGCTCGTGCTCACCATCCCCGCCACCCGCAGCGCCCCTCTGTCGGAGACCAGCACCGAAGATGTGCTCTCGACCAGCGTTCTCGGAGTCGATGCCGCCGCGGCCGTCCTCGTCGTCCTCGGGGCCTGGTTCGCCGGGGTCGAGTTCCGTACCGGCGCGATCACCGAGGCCCTGCTGCGCGCCCGCGGACGATCAGGCTTCGTCACAGCGAAGGCCGTCATCATCGCCGCGGCCGCCGCCGTCACCGCAGTCGTCACGGCCGTCATTGCCACGATCTGCGGCAGCCTCCTCGCGGGAACAGCCGCCGGGGCCGACTGGCCGGAAGTCCTCGCCGCGGCTGGCGGCCCGGACCATCTGCGGCTGGCGTTCGGCAGCACGCTCCTGCCCGTAATCTATTCGCTCCTCGCGGTCTTCGGTGCGGTCATCTTCCGCTCGGTCACCGGCGGAGTGCTCACCCCGTTGGCTCTGCTGGTCGGGTCCATGCTCGCCGGCTGGCTGCCGGACGGTCTCGCGTCCGTCCTCCGACCGTTCCTCCCCTTGGGCGCCGTGCACAACATCAGCGGGGTCGCCGAGGCGGGAGGGACCGAATACATCGGTGTCCTCCCAGCCCTCCTCGTCCTCGTCGCCTGGGTCATCGGCGGAGCAGTGCTGGCAACGTGGCGGCTGCGCCGACAGGACTTCTGAAACAGATTCCGAGACCGGCTCTGAGCCCGGATCTGAGACTCTGCGGGCGAACAATCGGACTCCTCAGACAGCACTCGGGTCAAGGCCGTAGGGTCGAGGAGACTCAGCTGCCAACCCGAACAGGAGCAACCATGTCAGTCGTCGCCATCAACGCGCTCTCCGTCCCCGAACCAGCTCGCGCTGAACTCGAAAAGCGCTTCGCCGAACGCAAGCACTCCGTCGACGGCGCTCCCGGCTTCGAGGGCTTCCAACTGCTGCGTCCGGTCGCTGGCGGAGATCAGTACTTCGTCTACACCCAGTGGGCGACCCGCGAAGACTTCGAGAACTGGCGCGCCAACCGTTCATCCGTCCACGAGTCCGGCGGAAAGCAGCCGGTATCCGAGCAGGCGAACCTCCTCGAGTTCGAGGTCGTCGACCTCGGCGACTGACCTTCGCGACTGAGCTCAGCCACAGCGCCCGGATCGGGCGCACCTGACTCCGGGGCCGCCTCGGGGACCAGCCCTCGAGTACTCAAGCGCCGCCTCGGGGAATACCCCTCGAGAACTCAAGCGCCGCCTCGGCGAGGGAATGCCAATCGTCCAAGGACGTCGACCTATGCGTCGGCGTCCTTGTCCAATTCACTGAACGCTTCGACCTTCTTCGGGCTGCCGGCCACGAGGATCTCGTCGTCGGCGTAGAGCGTGACGTCGCGATCGGCGATGTCCCAGTGGGTGCCGCCGCGGCGTTTGAACGCGACGATCGTGACGTCGTACCTCGTGCGCAGCCCCAGCGAGGCCAAGGGCACGTCGGTCGTGCGCACCGGCGGAGTGGTGCGCGCCAGGACGAAGTCCTCGTCGATGGGCAGGAAGTCCGAGATATGGCCCCTGATCAGGTGGGCCAGGCGCCGGCCCATATCGTTCTCGGGGCTGATGACGTTGCCGATGCCCAGCTGATGGAGGATCTCTGCGTGGGTTTCGCTGATCGCCTTCGCCCAGATGTGCCGATTGCCGAGCTTGAGGATCCGCGAAGCCACGAGGATGCTCGCTTCGAGATCGCTGCCGATGGCGATGACAACGCGGGAGACCTCGTCAATGCCCAGCTGTCGCAGCACCACCTCGTCGGTGGCGTCGGCGCGGGAGGCATGGGCGAGGACATCAGCGAACTCGGCCACGACGGACTCGTCACGGTCGACGCCGATGACCTCGACTCCATGCTCTGCGAGTTCGTGCGCCAGGGATCCGCCGAAGCGGCCGAGCCCGATCACGGCCACCGCTCCGTCCTTCGCCAGTGGCGAGGGGTCGCCGGTGAAGAACGACGCGGACCGCGCCATCCAGTTCTTCTTCTCGTTCATGGTCTTGTCCTTTCTGGGCCGCCTCGGCGGGGGCATCGGCAGTCGTTGATTCGGCTCTCGATGGATCGGCCATCAGCCGATCAGCGGCCGTTCCTTCGGCAGTTCGTAGCGGATGGGGCGCTCACGCAGGGCCAGGCCGGACGCCACGGTCACCGGTCCCAGACGGCCGAGCGCCATGGTGAGGATGAGGATGATCTGGCTTGGCGCGGACAGGTCCGCGGTGATTCCGGTCGACAGACCGACCGTGCCGAAGCCGGAGATGACCTCGAAGAGGACTCGGCTGAGGCCGAATCTCGGGTCGCAGAGGAGGATGACCATCGTCGCCAGCAGCACCCAGCCGAGCGCGAGGACGATGACCGTCGTCGCCTGTCTGTGCACGTCACGGGAGATGCGGCGACCGAACAGGGTCACAGATCGTCCGCCGCTGATCTCCGTCCACGTCGTCGCCGCGAGCACCGCCATCGTCGTGATCTTCACACCGCCTGCCGTGCCCGCCGGTCCGCCGCCGATGAACATGAGGACGTCCATCCCGAACCAGGTCGCCGTGTGCATCTGGCTGATGTCGATCGAGTTGAACCCGGCCGTGCGGGTGATCGTCGATTGGAACGTCGCAGCTTGGACCTTCCCCCACGCGTCGAGGTGGCCCATCGTCGCGGCATTGTTCCACTCGATCACGGCGATGAAGATGGTGCCGCCGATGAGAAGAATTGGGGTGATGACGACCATGATCCGGGTGGTCAGACCCCATTTCAGCGGGGTTCGGTACCCCCGGACGAGTTCGATGAGGACGGGATAGCCGAGCCCGCCGAGGATGACTGCCAGTCCGATCGGACCGCATATGAAGGGGTCGGCCACGTAATCGACGAGGTTGTCCTGACGGAGCCCGAATCCGGCGTTGTTGAACGCGGAGATCGCATGGAAGATCGCATCCCAGATCGCCTGTGGCACGGGTTCGTCGTAATGGAGGAAGAACCGGAGGAACAGCGCCGAGGCGACCACGAGCTCCGTGCCGAAGGTCAGTGCCGTGATGCGCAGGACGAGCGGCTTGACGCCGCCGATCGCGTCGCTCTTCGTCTCCGAGGCCACGGATTGGCGGAGCCGGAGTCCGGCCTTTCCCGCCAGCAGCAGGGCAAGCAGTGCGGTGAGCAGGAGCACGCCGAGACCGCCGGCCTGGATGAGGCAGATGATGACGATCTGACCGAAGAGCGTGAAGTCCTGACCGGTGTCAAGGACGACAAGCCCGGTGACGCTGAGCGCCGAGGTGGCTGTGAAGAGAGCTTTGAGCAGCGAGATGCCGCCGTCGGCGACCGTGGCCGCCGGGGTCATTAGCAGAGTGGTCCCGGTGACCAATGCTGCCAGGTAGCCCGCGATGACGCGGACGATCGCTGAGCGATGTGAGCTGTGCACCAGACGAAATGTAGCACCACTGACCCGGGATGAACCCGTATGCAGTCAACTCACCGGTAACGGTCAGAATCCTGCTACTCTGCCTTATCGGAACAGCCGCGATCAGTCTCCTGCCCGCGGCGCGGTCCAGCACCTGTACAGTCCATCCACACTGAAGTGTCGAGGAACCCCATGAGTCAATCGCAGTCAACAACGACAGATCGAGACCACGGCTTCGTCAAAGCCCTCGGCTCGATCGATGCCCTCTTCATCGGCTTCGGCGCCATGATCGGCTTCGGCTGGGTCGTGCTCACCGGTGAGTGGCTGTCCGGCGCCGGCACCATGGGCGCCATCCTCGCCTTCGTCGTCGGCGGCATCATCATGTGCTTCGTCGGAACCGTGTACTCCGAACTCGTCGCAGCCATGCCGCATGCCGGCGGTGAGCACAACTACCTCATCCGGGCAATGGGGCCACAGGTGTCCCTCTTCGGTTCGTGGGCGATCACCGGCGGCTACATCAGCGTCGTCATGTTCGAAGCCGTCGCCGTGCCGAAGACCGCTCTCTACCTCTTCCCGAACCTCGAGTTCGTCAAACTGTGGACGATCGCCGACTTCGATGTGTATCTCACCTGGGCGCTCGTCGGCACGGTCACCGCGATCATCATCTCCTGGATCAACATCCGCGGTGTCAAGGTCGCGTCCCTCGTCCAGACCTTCGTCGTCTCCTTCCTCATCATCGTCGCCCTCATGCTCCTGGCCGGCGGACTGGTCGGCGGAGAAGCCGCCAACGCCGAGCCGCTGTTCACCGGCGGAGGTTCAGGTTTCATCGCCGTCGTCGCGGTCGTGCCGTTCCTCTTCGTCGGCTTCGACGTCATCCCGCAGTCCGCTGAGGAGATCAACCTGCCGCCGAAGAAGATCGGCAAAGTCGTCGTCGCCTCGGTGTTCATGGCTATCGCCTTCTACGTCATCATCATCTGGATGACGTCGCTGGCCATGCCCGCGTCTGAACTGGCCGCGCACGATCTCGTCACCGCGGACGCACTGGCAGCCATGTTCAATTCCGCGTTCTGGGGCAAGCTCGTCATCGCTGGCGGTCTGGCCGGAATCATCACTTCGTGGAACGCCTTCCTCATGGGCTCGTCCCGCCTCATGTGGGCGATGGCTACGGCCGGAATGATCCCCGCCTGGTTCGGCAAACTGCACCCGCGCTACCGCACCCCGGTCAACTCGATCCTCTTCATCGGAGCGCTCTCCGCCCTGGCACCGTTCCTCGGTTCGGCGGCCTTGGGATGGATCGTCGACGCAGGTTCGCCGGCGATCGTCATCGCCTACTTCCTCGTCAGCGTCGCGTTCCTGGTCCTGCGCAAGCGCGAACCGGCGATGGACCGTCCGCTGCGCATCGGCGGCCAGGGCAACTCCGGTTTCACCATCGGTGTCATCTCGGCCGTGCTCACGCTCATCCTGTTCGTCCTCTACCTGCCGATCACCCCGTTCTCTGCCCAGCTCGCGTGGCAGTCGTGGGCGATGTTCGGTGTGTGGCTGATCATCGGCGTCGTGTTCATGTTCCGGCTGCCGCGCGGCGTCAAGGCCGGCCCGAACGCCGAGACCGAACTCCTCGCAAAGGTCAAGGCCCTCCGCGGCAAGTGATCGCGGGAGCTATCCCTCACCGCTAGCGGCACTCCGCACCGTTAGCTGCACACCGCACCAGTGCTCGCACCCCTCACCTTCAGCGACACATCACCCCTTTGCAACGGGGTGGTGAGCCACTGAGAGTGAGGGGTGCTTCGCTATATGTAGGAGGTGCCACTAAGGGTGAGGGGTGCCGGCATTGCCAGCGGGAGGATTCGGCACTTGCGGTGCGTGATGCCGACGCTCTGCGGACCGAGCTGCGCCCGAACACTCGCGGGCGACCAAACGCGCCGACCGCGCGTACGTCTCTTGCCATGCGAACGCGGCCGCCGGCTTTGCGCAA
This sequence comes from Brevibacterium pigmentatum, assembly GCF_011617465.1. Taxonomy (NCBI): domain Bacteria; kingdom Bacillati; phylum Actinomycetota; class Actinomycetes; order Micrococcales; family Brevibacteriaceae; genus Brevibacterium; species Brevibacterium pigmentatum. The sequence continues at coordinate 394,955 of NZ_CP050153.1, read as the reverse complement.
CGGCGACCGCGCTCGGTCTTAAGGAGCGGGAGTCGACTCAGACGGCGGCGTCGAGTCCGCGCATCTTCAGACGCTCACGCTGGTTGGGGTTCACACTCGGGCGGAACGGCATCTCGACCACCTCGGCGCGCACCGGGACTCCGGGAGTATCGGCGAACGGTTCCGGCAGATGCACCCAGTACTCGGTGCCGAGCTCGGTTCCTGAGACCGGCACGTGAGCCATAGCGATGTTCGCTTCGAGTTCCGGCGAATACCACGGTGAGGTCACGTACCCGACCGCCTCACCATCGGCCGTGGCGGAGACGAGCCAGAAGTCCGGGGCATAGTCCGTGATCGGCTTCCCGCCGACCAGCAGACCCACCAGCTGCGTGCGATACGGCGGAGTGCCGGCCTCGATCAGCCCACGCACCTCCTCGAGCCTGGCCTTGCCGATATAGTCGGCTTCCTTCTTACGCGGCACCTGGTAGGACAGGTTGACCTGGAACGGGAGCGTCTCGAAGTCCATGTCCTGACCCCACGAGAGGATGCCGGCTGCGATCCTGCGGTGGTGGCTGGGAGCGACGACCTTGAGGTTGTAGTGCGCACCGGCTTCCAGCACGGCGTTCCACATATCCTCGGCGTACTTCGTCGCATCCCTGAGGTAGATCTCGTAGCCCTTCTCACCGGTGAATCCGGTCTGGGAGATGATGACGTCGCGGCCGCCGACCTGGGCTTCCATGAGTCCGTAGCTCGGCAGTGTGCGTCCTTCCTCTCCGACGAGATCGGCGATGACGTCGACGGACTTCGGCCCCTGCACCTGGACGGGGGCGACGTCGATCTCGCCGATCGTGACGTCGAACCGGCCGCCGACGTTGACCCCCTGCAGCCAGAGCATGAGGTCGGTGTCGGAGAGGCTGAACCAGAACTCGTCGATGCCGACCCGCAGCAGGATCGGATCGTTGAGGATGCCGCCGGCTTCGTTGCACAGGATGACGTAGCGGGCGCGCATCACGGGGATCTTCGTTGCGTCACGGGTGATGACGAAGTTGACGAACGCTTCGGCGTCGGGACCCTTGACCTGGATCTGCCGTTCGACGGCGACGTTCCACAGGGTCACATCGTTGACGAGGGACTGGTACTCGGCCATCATCCCGCCCTCGTCGCGGGGGATGTAGCCACGCGGGTGGTACATCCGGTTGTAGATCGACGCCCGCCAGCATCCCTGCTGCATGGACAGTTCCCAGTAAGGGGACTTGCGGACACGGGTGTCGATGAGCATTTCGACCGGGGTCGGGCCGGACTGGCGTAGGTTGATCGGGACTTGTCTGTCGCTTTGGTCCACTGTGGGGACGTTGTTGTGCATGGTGTTCCCCCTGCTCGCACAGTTTTATATTATGGAACTCAATTCCCATATCATGGGTACAATGAGTGTAGGATCGAGGACACCGGGACGCAAGGGACTCGCGGATGCGAGTTTCATGAATCGACCTCCGAGAAGGAGACGAGGATGTCACAGGCAACGCTGCGCGCGCTCCTGACCACCGCCCGCTACGAGGTTCTGCCCACGGCCGGAATCGTCGAACGCATCGAGGAGTACGTGGCGCCCGGCCGCGAGATCACGGTGACTGCGTCGACGGGGCTGACCCTCGAGGCGACCCTGTCCACGGCCGAGCAGCTCCAGGCCCTGGGGTTCCGGGCCGTGCCCCATCTCGCGGCGCGGATGATCCATGGCAGACCCGAGCTCACAGAGATCGTCGATCGCCTCGCCGAGGCGGCTGTGGACCGGATCTTCGTCCCCGCGGGGGACGCCACTCCCCCGGCCGGCGGGTACGCCGGTGCGCACGACCTCCTCGTCGATCTCTCATCCATGGCCGCACCGTTCCAACACATCGGCGTCAGCGCCTATCCGGAATCGCACCCGATCATCCCCGATGATGTGACGATCCAGGCGATGTGGGACAAGCGTGACTACGCCACACACCTGGTCTCGAACCTGTGCTTCGATCCGTCCGTCATCGCGTCCTGGGTGCCCAGGGTTCGCGCACGGGGCGTCGAACTGCCGTTGGTCCTCGGCATTGCCGGGAAGGTGGAGTTGGCCAAGCTCGCCCGGGTCGCGACGAAGATCGGGGTGGGAGAGTCCACGCGGTTCCTGCGGAAGAACACGGCGACGTTCACGCGGATGGCCAAGCCCGGCGGATACAACCCGCGGAAGTTCCTCGACAAGATCGGCCCGGTCCTCGACGACCAGGACATGGGCGTAGCCGGTCTGCACATCTATACGTTCAATCAGATCAAGGACACCGAGGTCTGGCGCCGCAAGCAGCTCGCGGCCCTCGGCGGTGCCGAAGAGGTCTCGACCGCGTGGTGAGAGGCGACCGCACTCAAAAATAGGTCACCATCGGACACGGCCACACGAATCCAGGTCACTATCGGATACTTTCAGCGCCGAAAAGTATCCGAATACGACCTATCTTCGGCTCGTCTACCGGTGGGTGACCTTGCGCTTGAGGGTGCGCGAGAGCAGGCCGGCTTCGTCGACGAGCAGCTCGCCGAGGCGGTCATGGTGTGCGGCGATGCGCATCGTCGGCCCGGAGATGCCCACGGCGGCCACGACGTCTCCCTCGATGCCGAACACTGGTGCCGCCAAAGCGTCGAGGCCGATCTCGAACTCTTCGTGGACGATCGCGAATCCGCGCTCGCGCACCGCCTCGAGGTCGTCGGTGAGTTCCTTGCGTGAGCCCAGGGTCTTCTCGGTGCGGCGCTCGAGTCGACCCGTCGGCAACGGGATCACGTCGTAGGCGAACATGACCTTGCCCAGGGCCGAGCAGTGCGGAGGCACCTCGACATCGGCCCAGTTCGTGGCGCCGAGGACGAAGGTCGAATCGACCTGAGCGACCTGGACGACGCCCTTGGGTCCCGGCATGGCGAGGTTGACGGTCTCACCGGTCTCCTCGCTGAGGCGCTGCAGGGTCGGATCAGCTGCGGAGACGAGATTCTCCACCCGGTCGAAGCGGGAGGCATAGGTCGCGAACAGCGAGCCGCCGCGGTAGAGGCCCTCACCGTCGCGTTCGACCAGGCCATTGCGCTCGAGCGCGGAGAGCAGACGTGAGACCGTCGACCGAGCCAATGCGGTCTCTTCGACCACCTCGGTGTAGGAGATCGGTTCGTCGGACCTCACGACCAACGACAGGATCTCTGCCGCCCGGTCGATCGACTGGGTCCCATTGCTCATCGTGCTCAGCTCCGTCGGGGAAAGGGGGTCGGCGGATTCGAGGCCCTCCGACCGCACTCACCCTACCCCACGCCCTCAGACTCTGGCCGGGTTGCGCGTCGTGAGTTACAGTTTCGAAATGAGCAACAGCGAAGTGGGCTCGGGCGGCGTCCAATCGGTAGATCGGGCCGTGACTATCCTCGAGATCATCGCCCGCACCGGGCTCGCCGGGATCACCGAGATCGCCGGTGAGCTCGGGGTGCACAAGTCGACGGCTTCGCGCATCGTCTCCACCCTCGAGGCCCGTGGACTCGTCGAACAGGACCACCACCGCGGCAGATACCGGTTGGGCCTGTCCATCCTCCGCCTCGCTGGAGCGACGACGGCACGCCTCGACATCGTTCAGGAGGCCCGCCCGATCACCAAGATGCTCGCCGAGGCGACCGGTGAGACGATCAACGTCGCCGTCCTCTCCGACGGCGCCGCCCTCTACCTCGATCAGGCCTCGTCGACATCCTCGGTGCAGAGCCACAACTGGGTCGGGCAGCGCATTCCGCTGCACGCGACCTCCAACGGCAAAGTCCTGCTCTCCGCGCTGAGCGAGTCAGGCATGCGCGAGACTCTGGGCGCGAAGCTGACCCGCTACACCCCGCACACGGTGACCTCGGTCCCGCAGCTGCTCACCCAGGTCGCCGAGGTGGCCGCCACCGGATTCTCGCTCGTCATCGATGAGCTCGAAGTCGGGCTGACCGCCGTGTCCGCTCCCGTACGCAATGCCGACGGGGACGTCATCGCCTCGATCTCGGCTTCGGGTCCGAGCTTCCGGTTCACCACCGACAAGGTCACGTCTGCCAGAGACCTGCTCACTCAGGCTGCGGCCGACATCTCCGCGCGCCTCGGTTGGCACGAACACTGATTCACAACGCTGAACCACGCGAGCTCGGCACGGACGCGCTGACGGCAGCCTCGCCGGTCACCCCTGAAGCCGCGCTCAACACGGTCACTCAACCCGACGAAGACGGCGCAGACAACCTCTTGACACACCCGCCTCGGCGGAGGACGATCATCGTACGCAGTTCCACATAGCGCGCATCGTTGCATAGTTCGCAACAATGCCGGTGAAGGCGAAGATGCCTTCAGAGAGGAGCCTGCTCATGGCTTCCGTCCCCGCCCAGGCCAGCGTCGTCGTTGTCGGAGCTGGCATCGTCGGCAACAGCCTCGTCCATCACCTCGCCGAGCTCGGGTGGACCGATATCGTCCAGGTCGACAAGGGTCCGCTGCCGAACCCGGGCGGTTCGACCGGGCACGCCTCGAACTTCATCTTCCCCGTCGATCACTCGCGTGAGATCGCCGACCTCACCCTCGACAGCATGCGCCAGTACCAAGAACTCGGCGTCTTCACCGAATCCGGTGGCTTCGAGGTCGCCCGCACCGAAGAGCGCATGGAGGAGCTGCGGCGACGCATGGCTTCGGCCCGCGCGTGGGGCATCGAATCCTCCCTCGTCACCCCCGCCGAGGTGGTCGAGAAGGTGCCGTTCCTCGATCCCGAGGTCATCCTCGGCGCGTTCTGGACACCGACCGTCGGAGTCGTCGACTCCGTGCGGGCGGGCACGATGATGCGCGAATCCGCCGAAGCCAAGGGAGCGCTCACGGTCTCGCCGAACACCGAGGTGACCGGCATCGATGTCGACGACGGGCAGATCGTGGCCGTGCACACGACGAAGGGCGAGATCGCGACGAACCGAGTCCTCATCGCCTGCGGCGTGTGGTCCCCGCGGATTGCTGCCATGGCCGGTGCCGCGATTCCGCTGACTCCGGCGGTCCACCAGATGATCAGCGTCGGGCCCGTCCCGCAGCTGACCGAACGTCCCGGCGAGATCTCGTTTCCGATCGTGCGGGACATGGACACCTTCTGCTACGAACGTCAGCACGGATCCGATATGGAGATCGGCTCCTATGCCCACCGGCCGATCCTCCACGACCCCGACGAGATCCCCTCGATCGAGGCGGCGAAGCTCTCCCCCACGGAGATGCCGTTCACGGACGAGGACTTCGATCCGCAGCTCGAACAGGCCGTCGAACTCATGCCCGAAGTGCTGTCGAACCCGGACGTCGAGATCCGCTACGCCATCAACGGTCTGCTCTCGCTGACCCCGGACGGGGCGCCCATCCTCGGCGAATCACCCGAGGTGAAGGGCTTGTGGTCGGCGGCGGCCGTGTGGGTGAAGGAAGGGCCCGGAGTCGGTCGGGCGGTGGCCGAGTGGATGACGAACGGACTGCCGGAGATCGATATCCAAGGCGCCGACATCGCTCGCTTCCACTCCCACCAGCGCACCCGCGCCCATGTGAAGGCGCGCACCTCCGAAGCCTTCAACAAGACCTATGGGATCGTCCATCCCGGCGAGCAGTGGAGCAGCGATCGCGACATCCGCCGGTCGCCGATGTGGCAGCGTGAGGCCGATCTCGGAGCCGTGTTCTTCGAAGCCGGCGGGTGGGAGCGGCCGCAGTGGTTCGAGTCGAATGCCGGTCTGCTCGAGGAGTTCGGCGACGCGGTGATGGACCGCAGTGCCGAATGGGATTCCCGCTGGTGGTCCCCGATCATCAACGCCGAACACCTGGCGATGCGGCACCGTGCCGGACTCGTCGATCTCTCCAGCTTCGTCATCTTCGACGTGTTCGGCCCCGCCGCCCTCGACGCGGTCCAGACCATCGCCTTGGCGCAGATGGATGTCGCCGTCGGTCGGGTCGTCTACACCCCGATCCTCGATGAGAACGGCGGGTTCCGTTCGGATCTGACGATCATGCGGCTGGCACATAACCGGTTCCGCGTCGTCACGGGCGCCGCCCACGGAATGGTCGATCTGAAATGGTTCGCCGACCGACTGCCCGATACGGGCGCGCAGATCGCCGATCTCACGAGTTCGTGGACGACGATCGGGTTGTGGGGACCGCGAGCCCGCGACATCCTCGGCGAGCTCACCAGCGCGGTTGTCTCTCACGAGGGGTTCAGATTCGGGACGGCGCGGAGGATCGAAATCGGTTCGCTCGAAGTGCTCGCCTCCCGCATTTCCTACGTCGGCGACCTCGGTTGGGAGCTCTACGTGCCGATGGAGTCGGGGCTGAAGCTCTGGGACATGCTCATGGAAGCCGGCCACGAGCATGGGCTGATCCCCGTCGGTCTCGGCGTCTACGGCACCACCGGTCGGATCGAGAAGGGCTACCGCGCGTTCGGGGCCGAGCTCGATTCCGAACGCAGCGTCGTCGAGGTCGGGATGAGCCGGCCGAAGGTGAAGTCCCAGGACTTCATCGGCAGGGCCGCGCACCTGCGTCACCGTGAGGAGGAGCCGAAGACGGTGCTGTGCTCGCTCACCGTCGATGACCACACGAGTGCGAGTGGGGAGAAGCGGTACATGCTCGGCGGGGAACCCATCGTCTCTGCCGAGGGTCAACCGCTGGTCGACGGGCACGGTCGCCCCGCCTATGTCACCTCGGCGGGGTCGGCTCCGAGCCTGGGCAAGCATGTGCTCATGGCGTTCCTCCCACCCGCCGAGGCGGTGCTGGGCAACCAACTGCAGGTCGTCTACATGGAGGAGTTCTATCCCGTCACGGTCGCGTCGGTCGATTCGACGCCGCTGTTCGACCCCGACAACAAGTGCATCAGGAGATGAGATGAACATCCTCGTGTGCATCAAGCGCGTCCCCGATATCGCGGGCTCCGTCACCCTTGACGACACCGGTACCGAGATCGACGAATCCGGGCTCGGCCACACCATGTCCTCGCATGAGGAGTGCGCTGTCGAGCTCGCGATCCAGACCGCGGCCGCGACCGGCGGGACGGTCGCGGTGCTCACACTCGGCCCCGCCGAGGCGGTCGAGCAGCTGAGAGCGGCAGTGGCTGTGGGTGCGAACGACGGCATCCTCGTCGAGGCGGCCGACCCGTCCGTGTTCGCACCCGAGGACATTGCGCAGGTCATCGGCGATGTCATCCGTGATCGCGCCGAGGCGGGGCAGACCTTCGATCTCGTCCTCACCGGTGACGATGCCGCCGACACCGGCGATTTCCAGGTCGGAATCCGCCTGGCCTACGACCTCGGATACCCGGTGCTCACGAACATCCAGACGATTGGTGTAACCGGCGGCGGAGAAGGGGCTGGTGCCGGGAGCGGCGGAGGCGGCGAGCGCGGCGGTGGCCGCATCGAAGCCCGCGGGATCGGGCCGGCGGGAACGGAGATCTTCTCACTCGACCTGCCTACCGTCGTCGCCGTCCACGAGGGCGGGGTCGATCCGCGCTATCCCTCGATCACCGGCCGGATGAAGGCGAAGAAGGCCCCGATCGTCGAATATGACGCCCCGGAACCCGGGACGGGCAGCCCCCGCATCCGGCTCGAACTGCCTGAGGTGAAGGCGAGTTCGGTGACCATCCTCGGCGAGGGCCCCGAAGCGGCTCCCGCCCTGGTCGATGTGCTCGAAGAGATCGGAGTGATCCGGCCATGACCCTAGTCTTCATCGAAACCGACACCTCCGGCCAGGTGACGCTCACCTCCGCCGAAGCCCTCACCTTCGCCCGCACCCAATTACTACCTGACGGCGGCGCAGCAACCTCGCGCGAGGTATCTGGGCCGCCGTCAGGTAGCACGGAAGCGGTGGTGATCGGGGAACTCAGCGATTCCGCCGTTGACGCGCTGGGGCGACTCGGGGTCGGTGTCATCCACCATCTCGAGCATCCGGATCTCGCGGAGTATTCGGCGGCGGCCTGGGCGCAGGCGATCGTCGACGTCACTCCGGAATCCGGCACGCTGCTGGCCTCGGGCACCCCGCGCGGCATGGAGCTCATGGCCCATGCCGCTGTTCGCACCGGCGCCCGCATGGCTGCCAACGTCATCGCCGCCGACGAGGAGGGGCTGCTGCGTCAGGTCCACGGCGGCACTGCCTTCGAACGCCTCCGCCTCGACGGGGATCTGCAGGTGCTCACGATCGCCGGCCACGCGTGCACTCCCGAAGAGACGACCCCGATCACCCCCGAAATCATTGGCTATGACCTCACCGTCGCCGAGGCGGACCTGGCCACCCGTGTCCAGCGCACCGAGGTCGAAGCCGCCGATGATGCGTCCGGACTGACCTCGGCCAGAGCCGTGGTCGGGGCCGGTCGCGGAGTCGGGTCGGAGAACGGATTCGCAGAAGTCCTCGAACTCGTCGACCACCTCGGCGGGGCCTTGGGCGTCTCACGTGTGGTCACGGGGCTGGGCTGGCGCCCGCACGCCGAGCAGGTCGGCCAGACCGGCAGTCGCATCTCCCCCGATGTCTACATCGCCTGCGGGATCTCGGGAGCGATCCAGCACATGGCCGGAATCGAGGGCGCGAAGACGCTCGTGGCCATCAACACCGACGAGGAGGCCACGATGGTCCAGCGTGCCGATTACGCGATCATCGGCGACCTCCACGAGGTGGTCGCCGCTGTCAACGAGGAGATCGTGCGCCGTCGCGGCTGAGCGCAGTTGAACCCGGGCTCCGCCAAGGCCGCTTCGGACAGTACCAATGCACTGAGAATTTCCGTTGGCGCTGGCCACCTGGTTAACTATGGAACGATCGTTCAGACCTCGTTCCCAATCAGCTCCCGGAGGCAGTCATGGCCACTTTCGAACTCTCACCCGAAGTGCGCTGGTCGGATCAGGACCTGCTCGGCCACGTCAACAACGCACGGATGATCACCCTCATCGAGGAATGCCGCGTGCGCTGGATGCACGAGATCCGGGCCGGACACATCACCGGCGGCGGACTGCTCGTCGCCCGCCAGACCATCGACTACCTCGTGCCCGTCATGTACGGCCCGGAGCTGAAGATGACGGTGACGGTGAAGAAGCTCGGCAACTCCTCATTCACGGTGAACACCCGAGGTGACCAGGACGGACGTCAGGTCTTCGACCACGACTGCGTGCTCGTCCACATCGACCGGGACTCGCAGAAGCCCACCCCGCTGACGCCCGAGCTGCGCGCAGTCTTCGAACCCTACCTGCAGGGTTGAGGACCGAACCGCTGACTTAGGTGGGAGAGACAGTCACGCGAAACCGCGGCGGGCGTGGCCATTTACTCACCCAGTGTGAGCGCATCGCCCGCCCGACAGCGGCGAGTACCTCCCGGGGGACGCGCGATCATGGCCGATTCGTTCAAGCCGACTCCCTGCACGTCCGCATAGTCTGAAGTCATGAAACTCGACGCGATCTCGATCATCACCTCAGACATGCCAGCCGCCATCACCTTCTACTCCGCGCTCGGCCTCGAGCTCGCCGACGGCGGCCCGGACGCCCCACACACCGAGTTCACTTCCGGATCCCTGCGGATCCTCCTCGACACCGAAGCGGTCGTCCTCGGCATCGACCCCGAGTGGACCCGCCCGACCGGCGGACACACGATGTCCTTGGCCTTCGACTGCTCCACCGCCGAGGGGGTCGATGCGACATTCGCCAAGCTCACCGGACGCGGCGACGGGGGAAGCGATCCCGTGGCCGGAATCGTCCACGAACCCTGGGACGCGTTCTGGGGACAGCGCTACGCCGTGGTCTCCGACCCCGACGGCAACACGGTCGACCTCTTCGCCGCCCTCAACTCCTAATTGCTACCCGACGGCGGCCCAGCAACCTGGCGCGAGGTTGCTGGGCCGCCGTCGGGTAGTTCTAAGTGGGGACGAACTTACGGAACGAACGCCAAGAGCGCCCTCATCCGATGAGCGAGCGCTCATCCCGCCGCAGGTGTGCGGCATCGGCATACCCGGCCTCGGCCGCGGCTGCTGTCCGTGAGCGGCCCGATTCGATGAGGTCTCGTGCGGCCTGCCAGCGCAGGATCTTCGCCAGGTGCTTGGGTCCGTAGCCGAACCATTCCGTGCTCAGCCGGCGCAGCTGCCGCGGTGAATACGCGAACTGTGCGGCCGCCTCGGTGACGGTCTGGGCCGGCGAACTTGAGCGCACATCCAATGCCCGAGCCAGGGACATCGGACGCGGATCCAGCGGAGCCCGGTCCATCAGGCCGCCGGCTGTGTCGAGCAGCACCCGGGCAGCTCCCGTCACCGAGGCGGCCCCGCGCTCACCGACTTTCCCACCCCTGGTATGCCTGCCGCCGATGACAGCGTCGAGGGGCGTCACCCGGTCGGCCAGCTCCCCCGCCGAGGTGGTCAACAGTTGCGGAAGCACGCCCGAGTCGAAGCGCAGACCCACCGTCGGTGCGGCCGAACCGTGGAACCTCCGTGCCGTGGAATCGGCACCGGCGATGAGCATCTGCGAATCGATGACGATGAGATCCATGCACCCGTCGGGCGCGATGAGCGAGGGAGCTGGAGCAGGCGCGGCGTCCGACCCGAAGGCAGGGTTCCCACAGACGGGATCGGTCGCCTCGGCGAGGGAATCTGCCTTGTCGGGAACGGAGACCCACAGGCTCGCCCGCTGGCGTGGGATCCGGGTTTCGCGGTACACGGACTCGGCCTCCTGACGCTCGCGGCGGTAAACTCGTCTGTGATCATCTGGTGCGGGCGGCGCGATCTGCCCCCAGAATAGCGCGCGAATGGCCCCAACAGAGGGCCACACGCCCGAGCTCACGGGAAGGAATGATGGCTGCAGCATCCTCAGCGCCTGTGTCGGCGCGCAGGCAGGCTCGCCATGTCACTGTCTTCCTCGATGTCGACGGCGTCCTCAACTCCTACCCGGTTCCCAAGCTGCGCGGCATGGCCGAGGGCCGGAAGAAGCTGCACGCGTGGCACTACGAACTCCACTACCGGCCGTCCGTCGTCGAATTCTTCGACCGCATCGTCGAAACCCATGAAGTCGACGTCGTGTGGCTCTCGACCTGGTCGCAGCGATGCAAGTCCGAACTCGAACCGAAGTTCGGTCTGCGCAATTCCTTCGACGTGATCGAAATGCCCGATGAGACCCACAATCGCTTCGCTCACGATCCGCAGCAGTGGTGGAAAGCTCGTGCCATGGAGGACTGGCTGGCCACCCACGAACACGGGCGTGCGATCTGGATCGACGACGACCTGGCCTGGCCGGCCACCCGCGAGTACTTCCTCAAGCACTACTCGCCTAACCGCCTCAAACTCATCGCCCCGGACTTCGCCCACGGCCTGACGAAAGCCCATCTCAAGGAGATCCGGGAGTTCGCCTACCCGTGGACTGGCGTTCCGAAGACCGGCGACACCAAGCCCGGCGGCCCGAACGCAGGCGACCCGACGACCACCAAGTCGAAAACCAACCACTCGACGACATCCGACCCGAAGGGAACTTCATGACGCGCATCGGCCTGCTCGATTCCGGACTCGGACTCCTCGGCACCGCCGACGCACTGTTCAACCTCGCTCCCGACGCAGATCTCGTCCTCGCGATGGACCCGGATTTCACCCCGTACGGCAGCCTGAGCACCGACACTCTCGAACAGCGGGCCCTGCATTCGGCTGGGGTGCTCGCCGAATGGGAACCCGATGCCATCGTCATCGCCTGCAACACCGCCTCGGTGCAGGCCCTCGAAGCCGTCCGCGCCCGCTACGAACCGACCATCCCCGTCATCGGCACCGTGCCTGCGGTGAAGATGGCCGCCGGCACCGGCCAGGACTTCGCTATCTGGGCGACACCGGCGACCACGGGCAGTGAGTATCAGCAGAACCTCATCGACTCCTTCGCCGCGGACCTGCACGTGGCCAAGATCGCCTGTCCCGGACTGGCCGAGGCCATCAACGCCGCCGATCTCAATAAGATCGACACCGCCATCGAGGATGCCTTCACTCAGATGGGCCCCGGCATGGAGACCGTGGTGCTCGGCTGCACCCACTACGGACTCGTCGCCGACCGGATCATGGCCGCCCGAGCCGGAGCCCTCACCGTCTTCGACTCCCCCATGCCGGTGGCCAAACAGACGCTGCGCCGCATCGGCCTCGAACCCGCCGGAGTCGGCGAGGATCAGCCGGGCACCGGACGCGTGCTCGCAACCTTCGCGTCCGGCCGACGCGTCAACCTCCCTCAAGCCCTGGATGCCTACCCCGCCGGCAAACGACTGCTCGCTAGAGAAGCCTGAGTACGCACCGTCCACATTCCCTCAGAGCCGGGTCTTTCCGCGCCGCGCAGGCGTAACATGGAGCAGACAGTCAATCGTCAAAGGAGGCGATTCGACATGTTGGCGCTCAGTATCCTCGCCGCACTTGTCGCACTCGGAGCAATCACGCTGGGAAACAGCCTGAAGATCGTCAAGCAGTATGAGCGCGGGGTGGTCTACCGCCTCGGCAGAGTCAACGCCGAGCCCCGTCCGCCCGGAATGACTGCGATCGTCCCCTTCGTCGACAAGCTCGAGAAGGTCAACCTCCAGATCGTGACAATGCCGATCCCCGCGCAGGAGGGCATCACCCGCGACAATGTCACCGTCCGCGTCGACGCCGTCATCTATTTCAAGGTCGTCGACCCACGCAAGGCCGTCGTCGACGTCGAGGACTATCAGCTCGCCGTCGGCCAGGTCGCCCAGACGTCGCTGCGTTCGATCATCGGACAGAGCGAACTCGACGATCTGCTCACCAACCGCGAACGCCTCAACCAGGGTCTGGCGATCATGATCGACAGCCCCGCCGTCGACTGGGGCGTCCACATCGATCGCGTCGAGATCAAGGACGTGGCCCTGCCGGAGACAATGAAACGCTCGATGTCGCGCCAGGCCGAAGCCGAACGCGAACGCCGATCCCGCGTCATCATCGCCGACGGTGAGCTGCAGGCCTCGAACAAACTCGCCAAGGCGTCCGAGGCCATGGCCCACACCCCGTCCGCCCTGCAGCTGCGCCTCCTCCAGACCATCGTCGAGGTGGCCGCGGAACGGAACTCGACCCTGGTCCTGCCCTTCCCCGTCGAGTTGCTCCGCTTCCTCGAGAACAACACCCCGGCGGCTCCTCCCACCACTGAGGCGGGAGCGAAGTCGACCACGGAAGCAGGAGTCACACCCACCACGGACACCCCCGCCGAGGCGGCTGACCGGACTGAATCGGGCACGACGTCGAGTCCCCCGGCCGACCTCGACGCCATCGTCCATGCCATGTCCGAATCGTTCAAGCTCAGCGGGCTGATGCCCGAGCAGGAGCGCGTCACCTCGGACATGCCGGAGCAGGAGCGGACCACCTCGGATTCGGCCGCACGGTCCGACACTGCCGACCATGAGGAGCACTTCGGGCACGCCTGAACCTGCCCGCCTCACCCATCTCCTGCCCGCCGACCTCGCCCGCCGTCTTCAGCGTCTGTCCAAGGCCGAGGACTAGGCTGTGCGCATGGACCTCAAGCGCACTGGAAGAACAGTCATCGTCAACGGCGTCATCGCCCTCGTGATGGGTGCGCTGATGATGGTCTGGCCAGGCACCTCCGCCGAGGTGGTGGTGCGGATCTTCGCCTGCTGGCTCGCCGTCATCGCCAGCTCCTCCCTCGTCTTCGCACCGCAGGGAGGCCGCACCGGCAGCATGGTCACACGCGCGGTCCTGCTCATCCTCCTCGGTGCGCTCATCTTCTTCACCCCGATGCTGTTCGCCTCCATGGTCACGGTGCTGACTGGATTCGCAATCATCTTCTTCAGCTTCCTCGCGCTCACCATGTCCTTCTTCATCCGTCGGATGGGCGTCAGGACCTGGTGGGCGCTCACCGTCATCGGCGTCCTCGGCATCATCCTCGGCGGCTTCTTCCTCTTCGCACCGGGCGCCGGAGTGACCGCGCTGATCTTCACCCTCGCCGGGTTCATCATCCTCGTCGGCATCGCCCTCATCGCTCTCGGCCGTCGACTGCGCAAGGTCGACAGGCAGATGAAATCCGACCCTCACCGCAACCGTCCCGACGACGACGGCGGCGATGTCATCCGCGGGGAGATCATCGACTGACTCCGGCCGCCTCGGCGACCTTTCCCCCTTTTCGACAGAGCCCGGATCCGCATAATTGCGGATCCGGGCTCTCTCACATACCCGCTGCTCACCGATTCGCGCACCGAAGTCGGACCGAAGTGGTCATTGTCACAACATGACTTTCGATCTCCGGCACACCCAAGCGCCCGCTGCGCAAAAGCCCGCTGATATAGCACCTGACCTGGAACATCGCGTGAACACACGGCAAAACCTACCGATTGTGCATGAGCATTTCGTGGGCCTCGGAATCGGAGTTAACCGTCTATTCACTTTCGCCGTAACCTGGCGGTCATTCGACCTGCGAATCATGGAGGCAGACAGACACCGCCTCATCGACTGAATCCCGCTAGGAGAACGAATGACCCAGGTTCTGGCCCCGGAGCGCCACACTCCGCCGCCTGCCGTCGGCCGCAGCAACGACTGCCTCTGGCATCTGGCCTTCGGCGGACTGCTGGCGATCACCCTCATCGCCTTCACCCTGTGGTCCTTCGACTTCGTGGGCCGGGACGCACCCCGCATGGTGCTCATCACCACGGTCATCTTCGGTGCCTTCATGGCCTTCAACATCGGCGGCAACGACGTCGCCAACGCCTTCGGAACCTCCGTCGGCGCCGGCACCCTGACGATGAAGCAGGCACTGCTCATCGCCGCAGTCTTCGAGGTCAGCGGCGCGCTGCTCGCCGGCGGTGACGTCACCGATACGGTCAAGAGCGGAATCGTCGACCTCAGCGGGGTGGCGATCAACCCGATGGACTTCGCGTTCATCATGATGGCGGCCCTCCTCGGCGCGGCCGTGTGGCTGCTCGTGGCGACTCGGATGGGTTGGCCGGTGTCGACGACGCACTCGATCATCGGCGGCATCATCGGCGCGTCTCTGACGATCGGCTTCGTCACCGGCAGCGGCGGACTCGCCATGGTGCAGTGGTCCGAGGTCGGTCAGATCGCGATCTCCTGGGTGCTGTCCCCCGCCCTCGGTGGACTCGCCGCTTTCGTCATCTACGGCGTGATCAAGAAGTACGTACTCGGCAAGGCACTGTCGCACACGCTGAAGCCGCACATGCTCGCCCCGGTCTCCGCTGCTGAGGGATCCGTCGATGCACAGATCGACGCCGCCACCGAGGATGCCCCCACCGGCGAAGGTTCGATCGGTACGCATTCGGCCCTGCAGCGCTGGGTTCCCCTCATCGCCTCCGCCGGCGCGGTCATCATCACCGCGATGCTGCTGTTCAAGGGTCTGAAGAACCTCGACATGAGCGTGACCACTGTCGGCGGTCTGCTCATCATGGCGATGATCGGCGCGGCCGTGTGGCTGGCTGTGTTCGTCTTCGCCAAGACCCTGCGCAAGCAGACGGTTCCCCGCGCAACCTACATCCTGTTCTCCTGGATGCAGGTGTTCACGGCCTCCGCGTTTGCCTTCAGCCACGGCTCGAACGACATCGCCAACGCCGTCGGCCCCTTCGCCGCCGTCCTCGATGTGCTCCGCACCGGCAGCATCAGCGGCGAGGCGACCGTGCCGTTCGCGGCCATGCTCACCTGCGGCATCGCCCTCATCGTCGGTCTCTGGTTCATCGGCCGCAAGGTCATCGCAACCGTCGGCACGAACCTCACCGAGATCCACCCGGCTTCCGGCTTCGCCGCCGAGCTCGCGGCTGCGGGAATCGTCATGGCCGCCTCGGTGAGTGGCCTGCCGGTGTCGTCGACGCACATCCTCATCGGTGCGATCATCGGTGTCGGACTGGTCAACCGCTCGGCGAACTGGAAGCTCATGAAGCCGATCGCGCTGGCGTGGATCATCACCCTTCCGGCCGCCGCTGTCATCGGTTCGGTCGGCGTCATCGCTCTGCGCACCCTGATGGGCTGACCCGCTGACACGAACGCCCACAGGTGTTCACCGGACCACGTTCGAGACATCATTCCGAACGGATCCGACCTTCCGCCCCGCCGACTTCCACGCGAAGTCGGCGGGGCGTTTTCCATCCGAGCCCTGGTCTCGGCAAAGCCCCCTGTGCTATCTTGTTCGACATGGGTACATTGAACAGCAGCGCAGTGACTGCGCCTTGCTTCTACATTCGTCACCGCAGCGCCTGACAGCGCGCCTGACGAATTCTTCTGCGATCGGCTGACCGACGACGGTCACCCTGATCTGCTCTGCAAGCGCGTTGTCCTCCCGGAGAGCCCTCGGCATCCGGGCGATGCGGCAATCGGCTGATCCCTTTCCGATTATCTGACCACGTCGATCACCACGATCGAGCGGGTCATCGCGAATCGATCTGACTCACCATCATTGCGCTGCCTCGGGTGCCTCCATCGTCTTTTTGGAGCACATCCCATTGCGACCCCAGAACTCACGAAGCCGTTCGACTCATCAGCGTTCGACCTCACGGTCGACGCACGGCGGGCGGCACGAACTCGGCCAGAATTTTCTGCGCTCACCCACCACCATTTCAACGATTGCGAGCCTGACTCGTTCCACCTCCGGACCGATCATGGAGATCGGTCCCGGCGACGGGGCAGTGACCGCCGAGCTCTACCGGCTCGGACGAGAGCTCACACTCGTCGAGATCGACGAAACGAGGTTGGATCACCTTGAAGACACATACCCGCGGGCCGAGGTCCGGCACGCCGACATCCTGACCACCCGGCTCGACCGGCCGGTCATCGTCGGCAATCTGCCGTTCCATCTCACCACTCCCATCCTCCGCAGGCTGCTGCGTTCCGGACGCTGGCAGCGGGCGATCCTGCTCACCCAATGGGAGGTGGCCCGCAAACGCGCAGGAATCGGCGGTTCGACCATGATGACCGCGCAATGGGCCCCGTGGTTCGACTTCCGCCTCGTCACACGCGTCCCCGCCGATGCGTTCACCCCGAAGCCCAGCGTCGATGGCGGCATCCTCACCATCGATCGCTGTCCCACTGGATCGATCTCGGCCAAGGCTCGATCCGATTATCAACAGTTCGTCCGTTCGGTCTTCACCGGTCGCGGGCGAGGAATGAAAGGAATCCTCTCGAAGATGAGCATCACCGATCACCGCACTCTGCAATCGACCATGGACCGCAATGGCATCCGAGGAGACACCTTGCCCAAAGACCTCACCCCCGACCAGTGGACCGGACTGTTCACCGAACTGGCCGCCGAATCCGACCAGAAGAACTTCGGCGACCGGACGAACGCGAAGACCGCGAAACAACCGAAGAATGCGAAGAAGGGAAAGACCATGCGAAACAGCAAGGCACCCAAACAGAACCCCATCACCGAGGCGGCCCCTCAGACACCGTTGATCACCGGGGAGATGCCCATCGTCGGTGCGCAGAAGGCGAACGAGAAGCTCCAGGCATCCATCCCGGGCGCCGATTCCAAGGCGAAGAGCCATGACAAGGGCCATCTGCAGGCCGAACGCGGTTTCATGAACCAACATCAGAAGCCGCAGCAGCCCCAGCCGAGGTGGAATCTGCCGCGCAGGTGAGAGTCCAGTGCGCCGGTCCGACGTCTCCCCGTCGGACCGGGACGCGGTCATCTTCTCCGGAAGTTCATCTTCGCCGACTGCCGGCGCTCGTAGACTGAAAGCAGCGAGAGCGCATTCGGTCGAGAGGTGAGCCGGAATGGACAAGAACCACGGCACTCACATCAGACGCTTCATCAATGGATGGTGTCCCGGCTGCGAAGAGAGCAGCAGCCTGACACCGGGTCGACTCAGCGCCGACGGGACAATCGAGTTCCGCACCTGTGTCGACTGCGGAGAAACAGTCGAGGACCACGACCCCCGATTCTGGTCATCGGCGGCCGACGCCGACGAGGAAGGACTCGTCTAGATTCCTCCGCGGCGCACCCGCAGAAATCGCCACCACACAGGTCATGTCAGACCCTCCGTCTACACTGAAATCACGTTCGCGAGTTGTGGCCATCGGTACCTGGCCGGCCACACGGCAACCCGTCATCGACCGGGTGCCCCAGGGGAAGAACGGGCCCGTGTCAACCGTTCGGGCAAGCTTCGATCCGGGTCAGCGCTGCCGAAGCGCGCCCGAGAAGGACGGTGTGCCATGTCCGCAGACTTCGACAACGACTCCGCCGGCTCCCACAACGACGCCGAGAACCGCCGCAGGGCCGCTGAACAGTGGCCGGGTTTCGACCCCGAGGAGGCCCTGCACTGGTCGAAGGTGCTCCTCCACCACTCCCCCGACCCGCAGCGTGCCGGCATCAAAGCCCAGATGAGCTCGGCGATCAAACGGGGCATCCCGATTGCCGGACCCGGCTGGGTGAGCACGGCCGATGCCGCGCGCAGCGATGGCTTCACACCGGTGCTCTATCAGACCCTGTTCGAAACGCTGCGAACCATTCCGAAGACGGCGTTCCGGTCCCACCCGTGGCATCGACAGAACAGGCACGGAACCTACCTGCCCGGCACCCCGTATGAATCCGAACTCTGGGGCGACTGGCCGAAGCTCTTCCTCGCCGAAGGCTTCGACGCCCACGCGGCCACAGCGCTGACCCTGCTGCGTGCCGAACCGAAGTTCCCCCGCCCGCGCACACGCGGCGAAGGCGAGACTGCCTGACCCAGCGCGGCGAACGCGAGACTCCGGTCCCGCCCGTCACCTCGCCGCGGCCGC
Source organism: Brevibacterium pigmentatum (assembly GCF_011617465.1). Lineage (NCBI taxonomy): Bacteria > Bacillati > Actinomycetota > Actinomycetes > Micrococcales > Brevibacteriaceae > Brevibacterium > Brevibacterium pigmentatum. The sequence continues at coordinate 376,260 of NZ_CP050153.1, read as the reverse complement.
ATCCAGATATACGGCCGCGGCGAGCGCGGCAGCGATCGTCTCCCGCCTCCCGCCGATGTCCACGGTCACCGCGTCATCGGTGCGATCGACGACAACGAGCGCGACATCGGGAAGCACACCCGCCTCGGCGAGCTCGCCCAGAACAACAGGATCGGCGTCGGAGACCCTCAGCACCGCATAGGACCCGGCGGCCGCCTCGGCGAGGAGGGTCGGAGTATGGGAATCGACGGCACCATCGGCACCCGGGATGGGATCGCCGTGCGGGTCGGACGCCGGGTGGCCGAGGAAGGCGTCGATGCGGTCGATGAGCCGATCCGAGGCGGCGTGCTCGAGGATCTCGGCCTCATCGTGGACCTCGTCCCAGCCGTACCCGAGCGACTTCACAAGGAACGTTTCGATGAGCCTGTGCCTGCGCACCATCGACAGGGCGATTGCCTTGCCCTGCTCGGTGAGCACGGGCGGACGGTAGGGCACGCGTGTGATGAGACCGAGTTCGTCGAGTCGTTTGAGCACCTCGGTGACATTGGCCTTCGTCGTTCCGAACCGCTTCGCGAGCTCGGTGGCCGTCATTGGATCCCCGCCCCATTCCTGGGCCGACCAGATGGCCTTGAGGTAGTCCTGACTGACCTCGGAGACTTCACCTGCACGCATGCCCCCAGTATCCCATGGACGCATCGGCCCGCCCGGCACTTCACCCGAAGTGAGTGATCGGGCACAGATGTTCCCAAACGATTACGACCGACCCACCCCATCGCCGAGGCGGCCCTGCCAGAATCACATTCATGACCTCCCATTCCCTCCCCTCCGACCCGGTTCCCCCAGCCGACGACGCCGACCGACCGGGGTCGGTTCGGCCCGCCATCCCCGACGGCCCCTCCCTCACAGACGGCTGGTCCCCGTTCCGTGCGCTCCGCCGGTGGGCGAAGGCCCGCAAGTCGGCGTCCCGACCAACAGCACGGCGAGGGGCGCCCACCTCGTTCGACCAGCAGGCACGATCAGGGAGCATCAACGCGGCAGGCCTGTTCCACCGCGGAGAGTTCGAGTATGCGAGGCTGCGGAGCCTGCCGCCGTTCGACACCGATCTGCTTATCCTCACCAACCTGCGGATCATGCGGGTGCGCACTGATGCTCAGGGCTTAGTCGCCCAGCTTTCAGAGGCGGCTACTCGGCAGGTCGGCGGCGTCCGAGCAGAGGAGTTCCGTGGACGCGCGACCGTGACCGTGGAGCTGCATGTCGGATCGTCGATGCGGTTGGAGGAGACCACTCCCGCGGAGGCGCACCGTTTCGTCGACACCGTCAACGAGGTGGCCGCCCGCTCCCGGGCGTGACCGCGCCCGCTCCCTCACCTGACAGCACCTGCTTTCACAGCCTGACCCGGACGCCTCCACCGCTTAGTCAACTTCCTGAAAAGAGGGGGTGATGAATTTGTGAGAAACCTCCACCCGTAGAATAGATCGGGCCCATTTTCGGGCCCTGTCCCTTTTTGTCTACCGGAGGTCAATGCGTGCAGGATCCGAACGAAGAGACGTTGAAGCGCCCAGTCGTCGAACGCGAACGATTCGGCGGAACCGACCGGGCCACGAGAATCAGCAGGGACGTCGACCCCGAGAAGCGCGCTCCGATCGACAGCACAGAGATGAGCAAGGGCCCGGAGGAGCTCTCCGACGAACGCGGCTCCCGGGTCAATTGGCGAGTCTTCATCGTCGCCTCCCTCATCATCCTCGCGTTCTCCGTGTGGGCGATGATGATGCCCGACTCGGCTCAGTCGACGATGAAGACTGTCGTGGACTGGATTGCAGAGAACCTCGGCTGGTTCTATGTCGTCACCGTCACCGTCGTCATCGGCTTCGTCCTCTGGGTGGCGCTGTCCAAGGAAGGCAGCGTCAGGCTCGGCCCCGACCACTCTCGTCCGCAGTACAACCTCTTCACCTGGGTCGCCATGCTCTTCGCCGCGGGCGTGGGCATCGACATGCTCTTCTACTCGGTGACCGGACCGATCACCCAGTACCTCGAACCGGTCAACGCCACAGCCGAATCGGCCGCCGCCGCACAGGACGCCGTGGTGTGGACGATGTTCCACTACGGCATCGCCGGCTGGTCGATGTATTCGCTGCTGGGCATGGCCATGGGCTACTTCGCCTACCGCTGGGGCATGCCCCTGTCGATCCGTGCGGTCCTCTACCCGCTGCTGGGCAAGCGCGTGCGCGGAGCCACCGGTGACGTCATCGACATCTTCGCCCTCGTCGGCACCGTCTTCGGCGTGGCCACCTCGATGGGCATCGGCGTCGTCCTGCTCAACGTCGGCTTCGCCAGCCTCTTCGGACTCGAACAGGGTCTGGCACTGCAGATCGCTCTCGTCGTCGTCGCCGTGGTCATGACCGTAGCCGCCTGCACCTCGGGTGTGGACAAGGGCATCCGTCTGATCTCCGAGCTCAACCTCTGGTCGTGTGCGGCGATGATGCTCTACATCCTCGTCACCGGCAAGACGGCGTTCCTGCTCAACGCCATGGTCGAAAACATCGGCCGCTTCATCTTCACGCTTCCCGAACGCACTCTGTCGACGTTCGCCTATGTCGACGGCGGTTCCGAATGGATGGGCGGCTGGACCCTGTTCTTCTGGGCCTTCTGGCTCGCCTGGGGTCCTTTCGTCGGTCTGTTCCTGGCCCGCATCTCCCGCGGCCGCACCCTGCGTGAGTTCGTCATCGCCGCGATCACCGCACCCGTCATCTGTGACTTCATCATCGTCACGATCTTCGGCAACTCCGCCCTGTCCGAGGTGTTCAACGGCAATGACGAGTTCGCGCAGACAGCCATCGCCTCCCCGGAACAGGGCTGGTACGACCTGCTCGAGATGTTCCCCGGAGCGACGTTCCTCGTCGGACTGGCCACACTGTCGGGTCTGCTGTTCTACCTCACAAGCGCGAACTCCGGTGCCATGGTGATGTCGAACTTCTCCTCCTCGATCCCCAATCCGGAAGAGGACGGCAAGAAGTGGCTGCGCATCTTCTGGGCGCTGGTGACCGCAGTGCTCACGATCGCCATGCTCGTCGCCGGCGGTGTGACGACGATGGAGTACGCGACCCTGATCTTCGCCCTGCCGGTGACGATCATCGCCTACCTCGTCATGGCTTCGTTCTCGAAGGTGCTGCGCATGGAGCGCGCCGAGCGTGAGGGTCGAATCCGTCGTCGCCGCACCACCGCCGCCCACGGTGGACGCACCCCGGAGAAGACCTGGCGTCAGCGTCTGGCCACTCTGCGGTCCTACCCGACGAAGAAGTCCGTCGAACGCTTCGTCGCCGAGGTGGTCGGACCGTCCTTGGACGCCGTGGCCGCGGAGTTCCGCGAACTCGGCTACACCGTCGAGCACCTCCAGACCATGGACGAGGACACCGGCATCACGACGAACACGCTCAATGTCGACATGGGCGAGCAGCGCGACTTCCACTATGAGGCCGCGGCCGTCGAAGCGAATGTGCCGTCGTTCGGTGCCCGCAATGCCCCGCGCGGCGACGACAAGTACCTGCGCATCGAGGTCTTCACCCAGACCGGTTCGGAAGGCTACGACCTCATGGGCTTGAGCTCGCAGCAGATCATCGATGACGTGCTCGACCGGTACGAGAACCACCTGTCGTTCCTCGCCTATTCGCACGAGCACTCCTACCAGTCGGTCGTCACCCCTCCCACACCGCCGACCACGGATTCGATTCCGGCGGTGCCCAAGGATGCCGACGACGTCGAAGAGCTCGAAGCGCCGAAGCACTGAACCATTCCCCACGCCGAGGCGGCCGTGCCCACCCGTGCACAGCCGCCTCGGTGACGGGGTGAGCACAGCGATCGAAGGAGCGGTGACCGATACGGTCACCGCTCCTTCTGTATTCACCGACGGTGTCGGGCGTCCTCAGTGTCGTATGCGACAAGGCGCTGCGAGGCCAGTGAGGCGTGGAAGAATCGAATCATGAAGTTCAGGCACCCGTCCATCGGCATGATCGTCGTCTTCGGTCTGTTCATCGCCGGAATCGCCCTCGTCGCCTTCACCTCGACGAATGCGGGAGTCGCGTCGAAACACAGCCCCGACGATTTCGGAGGCGACCCCTACTTGGCGCCGTCCGTGATCTTCGGAATCCTCCTCACCGCGCATGCTGTCGCAATCGCGGCGCTGGCCATCGTCAGCGGAGACGATCATCCCGACCACGCCGAGACGGATCCGCACACTCCACGGCAGCCGGAGTCGTTCACCAGGTTCGTCCGCGCCCCGCTTCCACGAGTCCTCCTCACCGGACCGATCTGGGCCATCTGCTCATTGGCCGCGCTGTTCATCGGCCATACCTATGCCGCAGACCCAGGGGCGCCGGGAACGGTATGGGGCGACCTCACCGGCAACCCGCTGTCCGCTCTGTCGATCGTGTTCTTCTGCTGGGCGACAGCGAATATTTCCCTCGCCTGGTCGTCTCTGGCCGAAGCGTTCAACCGGGATCGCCGCTCAGCTTCGCTCACGATTCTCACCTGCGGGCTCGGCCTGGGGTGTCTGACGGCCGGCCTCTTCGGCTATTTCGGACTCGCCACATTTCCGACGATCATTGCGTTTCCGCTGGGTGTGGTCTGCCTGATCCTCTCGACCTCACTGCTCATCCCGCTCAGATGGTGGGCGGTCAGGCGAGTCGACCGATTCGACTCCGGCAAACGGCCATCTGCCGAAAGCCGACGGGGATTCGGTCGAACCCCTCAGCCGCCCGAGGACGCCCTCCAGCCCGGCGAGCGGGTCCTGACCAGCTACCTCGGCGAGACCCCGGACGCCCATTCGAATGGCGGCGCCTCCGACCCGCAGGTGCTCGTGTTGACCGACCGACGAATCTTCCGTGCTTCGATCATTGCGCCGGGGCACACGTTCGTCCTCGAACAGGCCGAGCCCGGTCAGCTGAGCGGCGGCGCATCGGAACGTCGCAGCAACCACGTGATCACGACGGTGCTCTTCAACGGCCGGCAGCCGATGAGCGTGACAGGCGGCACCGAGGAAGCATCTGGTCGCTTCGCCGAGGCGATCACCGTCCTCGCCCGGACGGGCCGTCTTCCCCGCTGATCCGGCATACTCCTTCGACCAGACTTGTAGTTCCGACGCAACGGATCCGGAACATCTCAGCACCCATGGCTCGCAGAGTTCCTGCGAGGATGGAGGTATGAATAGGGACAGACGCTCTAGGGGCATGACTCTCGTGTTCGGGATCGGATTCGCCGTCTTCGCCTCGATTCCGTTCTTCCTTGCCAATGCCGGTATCAATCCGCTCCGCAAGCATGTGCTCAGAGGCATCAACCCGGACCAGGCGCCGAGCATCGGGATCCTGGTCCTGTTCTTCTTCTCGGCCATCGCCGCCTTCGCCTTCTATGAGGACAAACCGCCCGCTGGCAGCGATGCCGCCCGTGCGCAGCAGGCCGCGGATCCGCATGGAGTGAAACGCAGACAGCCGCCCACCGCTTTCGTCCGGAATCCATGGCCTCGAGTGTTCGCCGTCGGACCGGTATGGGCCGTCTGCGGAGTCATCGCCGCATTCGTCTGGCACGCCTTCGCTAAGGACTCCGGCATTCCCGGAACCGTCTGGGGCGACCTCACCGCATCGCCTCTGCCGGCCTTCGCCCTGCTCTTCGGACTGTGGGCCACGGTCAACTTCAGCCTCGCCCTCGGAGCGATCGCCGACGCCTTCCACCGCACGCTCTGGGCGGTCTTCCTCATCGTCTCTGTGCTCATCGCCATCCTGGCCATCACCATCGGCGTCGTGGCATCGAACATCCTCACGGTGTCACCGCCGGCAGGGCTGGCAGTGGCCGCCATCTGCCTCATCATCACAACGGTCGCACTGGTCCCGGCCCGCCTGTTCGCCGTCGCCCGAGCACGCGTCACCAACAGGATCGATGCGGCCCACGAGGCTCGACTGCAGTCTCTGCTGATGACTCTCGCCCCAAGTGAGAACCTCATGCTCCACTTCGCCGATAGGGATAACCCGACCGGGCAGATTCTCGCCGCCACGAACCAGCGACTCCTCCTGGCCGCACCCACCGGCACCGGAACCGGGTCCGCCCGACCGGGCCCGGTCCGCATCCTCGACCAGGCACATCCCGGACAGCTGCGCGGAGCCAGCACCAAGTTCCGCCCAGCCGGACACACCACCTCGGTGCACTTCCGGGACCGTCCGGACATGGAACTCGTCGGCGGGGACCCGAGCGAGGCAGACACGTTCACCGAAGCACTGACCGCTCTGGCCACGACGGGACGTCTGCCGCAGGAGGAGGAGACTTAAGCCATGGAACTCAGCCAGGTGGTCGCTCTGCTCACCGCCGGCGACTACACGATCTCCCGTGAGATCATCCAACGCGGCTTCGGCGTGCTCTTCTTCATCGCCTTCGCCTCCGCGTTCAACCAGTTCCCTGCACTCCTCGGCGAGCGGGGACTCACCCCCGCCCCGCGCTTCATCGCTCTGACCTCGGCCCGGCAGGCACCGAGTCTCTTCCGGTGGAAGCGGTTCTCGTATTCGGACCGACGGCTGCGCCTCGTCTGCGTGATCGGAATGGTCCTGGCCGCCTCGGCGATCATCGGTCTGCCTCAGGCCGGACCGGCATGGATGCCGATCCCGGTGTTCTTAGGCGTGTGGGCGCTGTACTTCTCGATCGTGTCGATCGGGCAGCGCTTCTACGGCTTCGGCTGGGAATCGCTGCTGCTCGAGGCAGGGTTCCTCATCGGGTTCCTCGGCTCTCACGAGGTGGCCCCGACCCTGCCGATGATCCTGCTGCTGCGCTGGTTCGTCATCCGCATCGAATTCGGTGCCGGAATGATCAAGATGCGCGGGGACTCTTCCTGGCGTGACCTCACCGCCATGGACTATCACCATCAGACGCAGCCGATGCCGAACTCGCTGAGCCGCCGCGCCCACCTCATGCCCGGCTGGTGGCACAAGGGTGAGACCCTGGGCAGCCACATCGTCCAGCTCGCCGCTCCATGGCTGCTGTTCCTGCCTCAGCCGATCGCGTCGTTCGCCGCCGTTGCCATCATCATCACCCAGCTCGCGCTCGTGGTCAGCGGCAACTATGCGTGGCTGAACTGGGCGACGATCCTGCTCGCCTGCTCCGGAATCAGCGACACGTTCTTCCGGTGGATCGTCGGCGGCCCCTTCCCCAGATGGGGTTGGGACTCCGTGACCGCATTCTTCACCGATCACACCGGCACCGAGGTGGTCGACCCCGCCGCTGCCGCTGCACCGGTCGAGGCCCTGCCGCTCTGGTGGCTGATCGTCGTCCTCGTGTTCGTCGCGTGGCAGGTGTGGCTGAATGTGCCGGCTGTGCGGAACCTGTTCTCAGCTAATCAGCTGATGAACGCGAGCTTCAATCGACTCGGGCTCGGCAACGCCTATGGTGCATTCGGGTCGATGACCGAGACCCGCAACGAGATCATCATCGAGGGGTGGATCGACGACTCCGGTGCCGGCTCTGGCTCCGGCGACGACAGCACCGACTCCGACGCTGGGGGCCCGGACGCCGGTTGGCGGGAGTATGCGTTCAAGGGCAAACCCGGTGACGTGCACCGGCGCGGTCCTATCATCGCGCCTTATCACCTGCGGCTCGACTGGCTCATGTGGTTCGCCGGTCTCGGCGACTACCGGCAGACCTGGTTCACCGAGCTCGTGCGCAAGATCGGCTCCGGAGACCCGCAGATCCGCCGCCTCATGGGTCCCGACCCCTTCGACGGACGAACGCCGGACCTCGTCCGCGTCCGCGTCTTCACCTTTCGCTATGCCACCCGCGCCGAGCGCCGCGCCGCGAAAGCTGCAGGAGAACCGAAGCCGTGGTGGGTGCGCTCGGACCCGCGGATCCTCATCCGTCCGATTGACCTGCGTCAGGGCTGAGCGGCAGTGCACGGCCGCCTCGGCGAGGGTCACTCCACCCCGAGAGCCAACAGAACGATGAGGACGACGTTGAGTGCGATGATGAGCGCCGAGGCGGCCGCCGCGATGATCGTGATCCATCGCGCGTTCGCGAATTCGCCCATCACCCGGCGACTGTTCGTGAGCCTGACCAGGGGAATCATCGCGAACGGGATGCCGAGGCTGAGCACGACCTGGCTGAGCACGAGCGCCCAGGTGGGGTCGACTCCGATGGCGAGGACGACGAGTGCCGGGATCATCGTGAACGCGCGCTGCCACACGATCGGAAAGTTCACGCGCAGCAGGCCCTGCATGATCGACGCGCCCGCATAGGATCCGACGGCGCTCGAAGCCAGCCCCGAGGCGAGGAGTCCGATGCCGAAGAAGAGGCCGACGACCTCGCCGAGGTTGGCCGTGACGACCGCGTGCGCACCTTCGATGGTGTCGGTGCCGGTCTGGCCGCGCAGTGCCGCGGCAGCCAGCAGGAGCATCGCGATATTCACGGAACCGGCGACGACGAGGGAGAGGACGACGTCCCAGCGGTTGGCGCGCAGCAGCTGCCCAGTCGTAGCGGTCGCATTGTCACGATGCCGGTCGACCGACAGCGCTGAGTGGAGGTAGATCGCATGGGGCATGACGGTGGCGCCGAGCATGCTCGCGGCCAGGACCACGGAGTTCGTGCCCTCGAGCCGAGGCACGATTCCACCTGCGGCTTGCCCCCAATTCACATCCCCGACGAACAGGCCTGCTAGAAAGCCGATGGCGATGATGACCAGAAAGCCGATGATGACGAACTCGAAGGGACGCTGACCGCGGGTGGATTGGATCGAGAGCAGGAACAGCGACACCACGCCGACGATGACACCCCCGAGGAGGAGCGGCAGGTCGAAGAGGATCTTCAGCGCGATCGCGCCGCCGATGACTTCGGCGAGGTCGGTGGCGATGGCGACGACCTCGGCCTGCCCCCAGTACGCGAGTCGGCTTCGCTTGCGGAGGCGATCACCGAGCAGACTCGGCAGCGACTGCCCGGAGACGAGTCCGAGCTTCGAGGACAGGTACTGGACGAGAACGGCGATGAGGTTCGCGGCCACGAGCACCCAGGCGAGGAGGTACCCGTACTCCGCACCGGCGGTGAGGTTGGCCGCGACGTTGCCCGGATCGACATACGCGATGGCCGCGACGAAGGCCGGGCCGAGGAGCACTGCCGTGGAGATCTTCTTCCGGCCGTGCTTCTTCCGCCCGCGCTCGCGGGTGCGCACCGATGAGGAATCGACGTTCATAAAGTTAAGGTACATTAACTTTCCCGTTGCGGGCAACACCACACCGGGTCTGGAAAGTGAACACGGAAGGGCTTAGGGTTCGAGCATGGTCAGTGAACACGTTCAATCGAGGTCGGGCAAGCGCCGGCAGACCGAGGATCGGATCATCGGTGCCGCCGCCGAGCTGTTCCTCGAATATGGCTTCAAGGCCACGACCATTCGGGCAGTCGCGAAAACTGCCGGCGTGTCGGTGGGCAGAGTGATGTCGGTCGGTGATAAGGACGTCATCCTCGTCCGGTGCTTCGATCGGTGGATCGGGCAGCTGCAGAACGGGAGGTACACGCCACCGGCGCGACGCACGAGCCTGTCGCGTCGGGAAACGAACGCCGGCGCAACAACGGGCCCGCCCCGACCATCCTCGGCGTGCAGCGTCATCTGCTCGAACTCTTCCTGCCCTTCCTCGAATTCTTCGCCGAACACGAGGATCTGTCCCGCGACTATGCGGCGGCGATGATGCGAGTCAAGGGCGAGCCGGAGGTGTTCAACGCTCTCGCCGTGGACCTGCAGAGCCGCCTGAGCGAGTCACTGGTCTCGATCGGGATCAATGAGGACCACGCACGGGCCAGCGCCGCGGCTCTCTACGATTCCTACCTGGGCATCCTCTTCCGGTGGGCGGCGACGACGATGGGTCTCGACGACGCCGTCGAGGCGATGCTCGCGAGCATCGTCTTCCATACGAGAGTCAGGAGCTCGCTGTGACGCTCCTGCCCGAACCGGTCTGGCCGGTCATCGTCCTCGCGGTCATCGTCTTCGGCGACGGCCTGCTCACCTTCCGTCCCCCGCGGGCGATCGCCGCCTGCCTCGACGGGGTCGGCTTCCCGCGGGAGTGGTGGTGGGTACTCGCCGTCGTGAAGTTCCTCGCCGCGGCCGGACTGGTGACGGGGATCTGGATTCCCGGGCTCGGCGCAGCAGCCGCGGCGGGCCTCGTCGTCTACTTCCTCTGCGCCGCTGCCGCTCACCTGCGAGCGAGGTATGTCGGTCGGGATTTCTGGCTCAATTGTCTGGGAATGCTCGTCGTCTGCATCGCGGTGCTCGTGTTCTGCTTCCTCTGAATATCCCATGTCTCAGTCCGGAGAATTCTTCTCCCACATCCCGCACCTCGATCCCGTTTTGGCCTAGAGTCGAAGTACGGCACCGGCGCCTCCTTCGGCGCTGAGCCGTCCGGCAGAATTGCTGACCTGCTCGGTGATGGTGCCGAGCCACCCGGCAGAGGAGTGTGGACATGCCCGAATATGCCGACAGCAGTCGCACGCGCGACGAGACTCCCCATGAACGCCACGAGCGATGGGCCTGGATCCATGAGACGGCGGCGATGACCGGGTGGGATTTCTCCCCACTGGCCGGCCGCCTCGTCGCCGATGATCCGCCGTGGGACTTCGATCAGATCTGCCTCGATGCGATGGCCGAGTCGAGCAGATGCCTCGACATGGGCACGGGAGGCGGCGAGCGCCTCAGCGAACTCATCGATCGGCTCGACGAGGCCAGGCCTCCCGGCGAACCGTCGCCGACGATCTCCGCGGCCGAAGGGTGGGAGCCCAATGTTCCCCTGGCCGCCTCGACGCTGCAGGACTATGGCGTCGAGGTCACCCGGTACGACAGTGAGCATCACCCGGAGATGCCGTGGGGCGACGGTGAGTTCGACCTCGTGATGAATCGACACGAAAGCTATGACCTCGCCGAAGTGGCCCGTGTCCTCTCCCCGGGCGGGCTGTTCCTCACCCAGCAGGTCGACGGCACGGAGGCGCAGGAGTTCCGCGACCTCTTCGGCGGCGGGGTGGGCGATCTGCACCAGCAGCTCGAGCCGTGCGTCAGCGACGCCGAGAGTCAGGGCCTGTCGATCGAGGCGGCTCGCAAATGGCAGGGCACGATGCGCTTCACCGACGTCGAGGCGGTCATCGAGTACCTCGCCTATATTCCGTGGGACGTTCCCGGGTTCGCCGTCAGGTCCAACCTCGATGTCCTCAGACGCCTGGCCGAATCGAGTGAGCCGATCACCGTCACCCAGAAGAGATTCCTCATCGTCGCCCACAAGCCCTGACTCGCGCTGCCTGCAGGGTGGTTTTCCCGACGCCACTCTTGGGATAGCAGGGTGGGGCGCCGCCTTTCTGCGTCGATAGCGTCGAAGCATGACTTCGACGGACTTCTCGTACCCCCAGCCCACCGACGATGAGCTCGCGGCACAGCAGCCCCGAGTCCCCGCCCCTCCCGTCCATCCCGTCTATGCCTCGCCGCGGCCCGACGATCTGGCTGATGCGCACAACGGCGTCAACACTCGAATGGATGGCGCCGCCTCGGTGAAGTCGCCGGCGCTGGGCAAGGTGGCCGTGGCGCTCTCGATCGTCGCCATGGCCCTGAGCCTGGCCGCCTCGGTGATCCTGGGCGTGACCGTCGGGCCGTCCGAGGCCGCGTCCGGCTACTACTTCACGGACACACCGGATTGGTATCAGACCCTGGCGACCGTTCTCGTCGGAGTCCAGGGCCTGTGCACCTGCTTAGGTCTCACAGGCATCATCCTCGGCATCACGGCCGCGGTCACCGGGCGGGGCCGAACACCCGGCATCATCGCCATCGCGATTGCAGCGATCGCCCCGTTCGTCTCATTCGGCACATTCGTCGCCCTCGCCTTCATCGCCGCCTGATCTCCCGGCTCCGCCGCAAAACGGGCTGGGCGTCGACGCACGGGTGTGCGCGTGCGTTTCTCGACGCCCATCCCGTTTTTCGGCGATCTGTCCGACTTCTTCTACGGTGCCAGACGATCCGGGTCAACGATATTCCGGAGCCGATCGCGGAATAGAATGAGGGGATGACGACCTTGCCGCTGACCCCCGCCTCGGCGGATCATGGGCGCCTGCACTGCGGGTATTTCGAGCGCGGGGAATGCCGTTCCTGCGCGCTCATCGAGACGCCTTATGGGCAGCAGATCACGGACAAGGAGTCCTGGTGCCGGGAGACCCTCGCCGAGGCAGCGCCCCGGATTTGGCTGCCGACCTTCGCCAGCGGTGTGCGGGATTTCAGGAACCGCGCGAAGCTCGCCGTCGGCGGGTCGGCCTGTCACGTGACCCTGGGCATCCTCGATCAGGAGTTCCACGGGGTCGATCTGCGTGATTGTGGAATTCAGGCCCCGGCGATCCGTGCGGTGATTCCGGTGCTTGCGGACTTCCTCGATGGCACCGGGCTCGAGCCCTACGATGTCTCTGCTCGCCGTGGGGAGCTGAAGTTCGTCCATGTCACGGCGGCGCCGTCGGGTGACCTGATGATTCGATTCGTCGTCCGAACTCAGCACGGTCTCGATGTGCTGCGGTCGCGGAAAGGGCCGCTCTTCGAGTTCATTCCCGCCGCGTCCGTGGTGTCGGTGAATCTGCTGCCCGAGCACAAGGCCGTGCTCGAAGGCAGCCGCGAGGAAATGCTCCGCGGGGAATCGCTGCGGATGAACCTCGATCGTGTCGATCTGCATCTGCGGCCGCAGAGTTTCTTCCAGACGAACACGCACGTAGCTATTGGGCTCTATAACCAAGTCGCCGCGTGGGTAGATGCGGTGGAGGCATCGAACCTGTGGGACCTCTACTGCGGTGTCGGTGGGTTCGCTCTCTACTGTGCGGGCCCTACCCGCCGGGTCACCGGGGTGGAGGTCAGCGAGCAGGCCATCGAGTCCGCTAAGGTCAGCGCCGCCGAGCTCGGCATCGACTCCCGGTTCCTCTCCGGCGATGCCACGGAGTTCGCCGAGGCGAACTTGGCGGCATCAACCGGCGTCGAACGACCGGACTGCGTGATCGTCAACCCGCCTCGGCGAGGGATCGGTGCACGTCTGTCGGCAGCGTTGGAGAATTCCGGCGTCGAGCACATCGTCTATTCGAGCTGCAATCCCGTCTCTCTGGCGAAGGATCTCGCGCGGATGCCCGCATATGAGGTGGCTCAGGCACGGATCTTCGACATGTTCCCGCACACGAAGCATCTCGAGGTCGCGGTCCTGCTCCAGAAGCGGTGAGCGCGCCTGCTCCTCGCTGGATTCTGCAGAAACGGTATCGCTTCGAGCCCGCAGGTTGTAGGCTCGTTGCCGATGACCGGACAGGCATATAGCCGCTCACGGATCGGTAACCCGGTCGACGGTTGAGCCGCAGAGGTCACGAGCGTTCTGCTCGCGGTCCTCCTCATGATGAAGTCATTTCTCAATTCTCAGTTCACCATGCCCGAAAACATTTCGGGCTATCAGCGAACCACCCTCCATCCGAAAAGGGACTTCATCATGTCAGCAACCTTCAACCACACCATCGTCGCCGCAGCCGATCCAGCCGCCTCGGCGCAGTTCTATGTCGATATTCTCGAAGCCGAGCACACCCAGTCCTGGGGACCGTTCGCCAACATCATGCTCTCCGGCGGGGTCATGCTCCAGTTCGCCTCTCCCCCGCCTGGGTACGACATCCTGCCCGTGCACATGGCCTTCCTCTGCCCGGACGACCACTTCGGTCGAGCCCTTGACCTGCTGAAACAGCGCGAGCTTGACTACTGGGCGGACCCACAGCGCACTCGCCCGCAGGAGACGAACACCGAGCACGGGGGTCGCGGTGTCTACTTCCTCGACCCGTCGGGAATGTATCTCGAGCTCATCACTCGTCCATACCTCTGAGCAGCTGCTGCCCCTCGCCGACCGATCGAGCCAGCGTCCACCGCTCGCCGCATAACTCGGCACAGCGACGACAACTCGAGCGGTCGGCGGGACCCGGCAGCGTCAGTACTCCACCGCGAGAAGACTCACACTCTGCTGTTTCCGCGCTCATACATGTGGCGATTCGGCGGCGAGCGCATAGACTCGTCAGTCGCACGGCCCCACGAACGACCCAGTTCGCGGGGCCTGTTGTGTAATCTGCCCGATCCCACCCGCTGAACCGACGATTGCTCATGCCCGCCACCGAGGCGGCTGTGAGTCCGGAGACCACGATGACGATGCTGAACTCACCCACCCCCGAACCCGCAAGCGGCACTGCAGGCGGTTCCGACCGCTCAACCGCGTCCGCTTCCTCGAGCGGGTCAGACGACCCTCCCCCTGCCGGCGGGGCCGGATCCGCACTTGATACTGCCGACTCCCCTACGGCACCCGATGCAGCCCCACACTCCAACCGAGTGGGGAAAGTCTTTGTATGCTCGGTCGCCGTCGTCATCGCCTTCATGGTGTGGGCGACAATCGCACCCGATGCGCTCTCTGACATCATGACGCGAGCCATGACGACAGTGTCCACCGGATTCGGCTGGATCTACCTCGTCGTTCCGTTCGCCGCGATCGCGATGCTCGTGTCGTTCGCCGCCAGTCGATTCGGTCGCCTCCGCCTCGGCTCGCAGGACTCGCGTCCCGAATACCGCACGATCACCTGGCTCGCGATGATCCTCGCAGCTGTGATGGGAATCGGCCTGGTCAGCTACGGAGTGGCCGAACCGATGTCGCACTTCATGACCCCGCCCCACGGACTGGCCGAGCCGGAGACCATGGACGCGGCGATCCGCGCAATGCAGTTCTCCTACCTCGACTGGGGCTTCCAAGCCTGGGCGATCTTCGGCGTCTTCGGACTGGCGATCGGCTACTCCACCCACAGAAAGGGCCGACCGGCACTCGTATCCACGATGCTGCGCCCCGTCCTCGGCCGCTTCGTCGACGGCTGGGTCGGCAACTTCATCGACATCCTCACCATCATCGCCACACTCTTCGGGACGACGACGTCCCTGGGGCTCGGCGCCTCGCAGATCGGCGAGGGACTCAACACCGTCCTCGGCGTCGATTCCACCATCGTCATGCAGATCATCGTCATCACCGTGCTCACCCTCCTCTTCACCGGTTCGGCACTGACCGGAGTGAGCCGAGGCATCAAGTACATCTCGCAGATCACGCTGACCATGGCGACTCTGCTGGGGCTGTTCGTCTTCATCACCGGACCCAGCGGCTTCGTCTCCAACCTGTTCGTCCGGTCCGTCGGAGCCTTCGCCGGAGACTTCATCGAACTCAGCTTCATGACACCCACGAATGCCGAAGACAGCGAATGGATGCTCGGCTGGACCTACTTCATGATGGCGTGGTGGCTGTCCTGGAGCGCCTTCGTCGGCATCTTCCTGGCCAAGATCTCGAAGGGCCGGACCATCCGGGAATTCGTCGCCGGAGTCCTTCTCGTTCCCAGCGCCGTGTTCTTCATCTGGTTCACCGTCATGGGCGGTTCGGCGATCAAGTTCGACATGGACGGGGCCCGAATCGGTGACGCCACTCAGGACAACCTCGATACCGCGTTCTTCAGCCTCCTCGATCAGCTGCCGTTGTCCATGCTCGCCTCGGTCTTCACGATCATCATGGTCATCCTGTTCTTCGTCTCCTCCGCAGACTCGAACACCTTCGTGCTCAGCTCGCTGTCCTCACGCGGGTCCTTCGCTCCCCGACGTCCCGTGATCGCGACCTGGGGCTTCCTCACCGGAGGCTGCGCGGTCGTCCTACTCCTCGTCGGTGGACTGCAGGCCCTGCAGCAGGCGGCGATGCTCTCAGCGGTTCCGTTCACCGTCATCGTGGTCGTCCTCGGCATCGCGCTGATCAAGGAGCTGCGCAGCGATCACCAGATCGTCGAGGAGGTCGCGCGCGAGCGACGAGTCCTCGGGCTCTGACGCTCGGCCCGACCGCGCCGAAAAGTCGGCGCAAGCGGACCGGACACATTCACCGCAGCTTGGCGGTCACCTCGGCGGCGGCGGCCTTGACCTGGTCGACGATCGGATCGGTGTCCTCGGGCAGGGTCTCGGTGACGAACGAGAGGCCGATGGCCGCGATCGGGCGACCCAACACGTCGAACACCGGTGCCGCGAGCGTCGAGATCCCGGGCGTGACTTCGCCGTGTTCGATCGCGGTGCCGGTCCGTCGCTCCTGAGCGAGCACCGCGTTGAGCGCCTTCACCGAGGTCGGGCCCTTGCCCGTGCGCGTAACGAACTCGGTCTCTGACTGCAGCATCGCGAGCACCTCGGACTTCGGCAGCTGAGCGAGGATCGCCCGCCCGGTCGCCGTGAGGTAGCTGGGCATGCGCACACCGGTGGCGGTGATGACCGCGACGGATTTCAGGGACTGCTCCTTGAGCACGTACTCCGTCTCCCAGCCGCGGATCACGGCCAACTGCGCAGTCGTCGCAGTATCCTCGGCGAGTTGCCGGACGATCGGCTGCGCCAACCGCTGCAAGGGGTTCGTCCGCAGGTAGGACGCCCCGAGCTCGTGCACGCCGGCTCCGAGCACATACCCGGATTCGGTGCGCGCCACGAGCCCGAGCTCCTCCAACACGGCGAGGATGTCATACGCACTCGACCGCGGGATCTCGAGCGACCGGACCAGGGCGCCGGCCGTGATCGATCGGTTCGACGAGGCCATATGCCGCAGGATCGCGATCGCCCGCCGCAGTGCGGGAACCTCAGCCACGACTCAGCCCTCCATCTCCAACGCGGCGAAAGCCTGCGCGTAGAGTTCGGCGATATCGCCGAGCTCGGTGTGCACTCCGTCGCGCACGCGGACCTTCCCGCCGCTGACGGTCAGATGCACATCGCTCGCGCTGGCCGTGAGGATGATCTGCTCGTCCAGCGACCCCATGGTGCGAATACTGTCGTTGCGCACGGCCACGAAGTCACAGGCCTTCCCCACCTCGAGCCCGCCGACGGGCAGGTCGAGGCTGCGCGCCCCGCCCGCGGTGAGCGCGGTGATGAGTTCGGCCGGTGAGAACCGTCCGCGCTGACCGGAGCGCAGCCGTTCCCCGGCTTCGAGTCCCTGGGTCTCCCGCAGGGCATCGAGGACGACGTGCTGATCGGAGCCCAGCGAGATCACTGCTCCGGCATCGGCGAGTTCACGGGCTGGTCCGATGCCGTCGGCGAGGTCCGCCTCGGTGCACGGGCACATGACGATCGTCGACCGGGAGCCGCCGAGGATCGCGATGTCCTCCTCGCTCAGGTGGGTAGCGTGGACGGCCGAGAGCCGGTCGTCGACGACCCCCGAGCGCGCGAGAACCTCGGTCGGGGTGGCTCCGTACGCCTCCTGGGAGGCTTCGTTCTCCGCCGGCTGCTCGGACAGGTGGACGTGCACGGGCCCGGACAGTTCGGTGAACCGCTGCAGGTTTGCCGCCGGGACCGCACGAATCGAATGGATCGCGGCTCCCACGTGGACGAAGCTCTCACCTGGGGTCTCAACGGGAAATTCGTCGGCAAAGGCGCCGATGAGGCCGGCATGCCGGTCCATGTATCCGTCGATCGTGCCGTCGCCGAATCGGGCCTGTTCGGCCGAGAGTTCGGAGTCGATGCCGCCGGTGAGGTAGCAGGTGTCGAGCAGTCGGACGCGGATCCCCGCCGAGGCGGCCGCCCGTGCCAGCGCTCGTTCCATCGCGTGGGCGCGGTGTCCGGCATCGTCGCTCGCGTCCCCGCGGGGACGCTCGGTGCCGGCTTCGGCGTCCCCGCGGGGACGCTCGGTGCCGTACGGCGTTCCGTCCTGCGCGTGGTGGACGTAGTGGAATTCGCCCACCGAGGTGTAGCCGCCGGCGAGCATCTCGGCGAACACTGCGCGCGCCACGGTCTCGTAGGCCTGCGGGTCGAGTTTCGCGGCGACGGAGTACATGACTTCGCGCCAGGTCCAGAAGGTGCCGCCGTCGCCGTGGGTGCGACCGCGCAGCATCCGATGGAAGGCATGGGAGTGGGCGTTGACTCCGCCGGGCAGGACGAACCCGGACACCGCCTCGGCGTCGGACGGAGCGGTGTCGATCCCGGTCTCGACGGCGGTGAGAGTTCCTGTGTCATCGGCGCTCAGCAGGACTCCGTGAGCAACGGCTCCGTCGATCCAGGCGGATTCGCACCAGTAGCGGGTGCTCATCGCGCACCTCCTGTCGTCGGGCCTGCCGCATTGCCGTCGGCCAGGGCGTTCTCGATGCCGAGTTCGCGGGCGAGCACCTTGACGAGCGCATCGACTCCGGCCCTCTGGTCGTCGACCTCGCAGGCCTCTTCGGGAGCGTGGGAGACTCCGGTCGGGTTGCGGACGTAGAGCATCGCCGAAGGCACATGGGGTGCGAGGATGCCCGCATCGTGGCCGGCGCCCGAGGGCAGCAGCGGCGCGTCCGGCAACACCGAGGTCAAGCGGGAGTTGAGATCGGCGGTGAAGTGGGTCGTCGGCGAGTAGGATTCCTGCGAGATGGTCACGTCGACATCGGAATCAGCGCCGTGGTCCTGGGCGCGGTGGCTGATCGCCTCGAGCACCTGCTTGACGACCGCGTCGTCAGGGTGGCGGATGTCGAGCCAGAAACTCATGGACGAGGCAATGACGTTCGTCCCGCCCGGGTGGATGAGAGTGCGCCCCACGGTCGCCACGGCGCTCGCGTCAGTGGCGGCCGCTAGGGTCGGGATATCCCCGATCACGCGGGAAGCTGCGACCACCGGGTCGGCGCGATGGCTCATCGGCGTCGTACCGGCGTGGTTGCCCTGGCCGGAGAAGGCGAAGTGCCAGCGACCGTGGCCGATGATCGAGGAGCCGATGGCGACGGCCTGATCGGTGTTGGTCAGACCGATGCCCTGTTCGACATGGAGTTCGATGAAGGAACCGATTCCGGCCAGCCGAGACTGGTCACGCCCGATCCGATCCGGATCGAGGCCATAGCCACGGGCGACGTCGGCGAAGGTGTCACCGGCGGCGTCCTTGAGACCGAGTGCACGGTCGACCTCGATGGCGCCGGTGAGCAGTCGTGAGCCGAGGCAGGCGACACCGAAGCGTGAGCCCTCCTCTTCGGGGAACACGGCCAGGGCGAGGGGCCGGGTGGACTGTTCGAGTGCGCCGGAGTCCTTGAGAACGTCGAAGGCCGCCAGCGCCGAGGCGACGCCGAGGGGGCCGTCGAACTCACCACCCCCGGGCACGGAGTCGAGGTGGGATCCGGTAACGACCGCGTTCGCACCCTGCGGGGTGGCCCATGCCCAAGTGATGCCGTTGGCGTCGATCTCGGTATCGAGACCGCGGCGGGCCGCCTCGGCGAGGAACCACTCACGCAGGTCCCGTTCGGTGTCCGAGAATCCGGGCCGCTGGTAGCCCGGACCGCGGGTGTCGCGGCCGGTGTCCTCGATCTGGCTCAGCAGCGAGACGACATCGCTCATTAACAGTTCACTCCGTTCGAAATCGGTGGGGTCCGGTGATGTGTCGGCGCCGTGGTCGGCCGGCCCTGGCATCAGAGGCCCGTCGGTCGGGTCCGGTCGGCGACCGGTCCCAGCCCGGTGTCAGTCCTGGTGGGTGGTGGCTGCTGAGGTGCCCGAAGCCTCGGCGGCGGCTTCGAGGTTACCCAGCGCAGTGAACTCGGGATCGTTGACGGCCGGTCCGCCGTCTTCCGGCTGCCAGGTTCCGGCAGCAGCGGTGACGGTGTGGGTCAGCGGTGCAACCGCCTCGGCGGCGGCGATAAGCGAACCGTCCTTGACCTTCGCGATGGTCTCGGCGAGTTCGGGCGAGAGGAACCGGTCAGGGCCTGGTCCGGGAACGGTCTCACGGATCTTCGCGATCACGGCTCCGGTCACCGGTGCCGGTGCGGCGTCGCGCATATCGCAGGCACGGGAGGCGGCATAGAGTTCGATGCCGACGACGGAGGCGAGGTTGTCGATGACCTTGCGCAGTTTGCGTGCGGCCGACCACCCCATGGACACGTGGTCTTCCTGCATGGCCGAGGACGGGATCGAGTCGACCGAGGCCGGGGTAGCGCCGCGCTTGGCCTCGGAGACCATGGCCGCCTGCGTGTAGTGGGCGATCATCAGTCCCGAATCGACGCCGGCGTCATCGGCGAGGAATGGAGTGAGGTTCTGGTTGCGGGCAACATCCATCATCCGGTCGGTGCGGCGCTCGGACATCGAGGCGACGTCCGCGGCGACGATGGCGAGGAAGTCCAACGCGTGGGCCAGTGGTGCGCCGTGGAAGTTGCCGTTCGATGACACCATTCCGTTCGTGAGCACGACGGGGTTGTCGATGGCGGCCCGAAGTTCGCGTTCGGCGACCTGGGTGGCGAAGGCGACGGCGTCACGCGCGGCGCCGTTGACCTGCGGGGCGCAGCGCATCGAATAAGCGTCCTGGACGAGGTGGGTGGAGTCGCGGTGGCTGGCGGTGATGCCGGAATCGGCGAGCGCGGCGAGCATGTTCGCGGCCGAGGCGGCCTGACCGTCGTGCGGGCGCAGTGCGTAGTGGAGCTCGGGGGCGAAGACGGCGTCGGTGCCGAAGAGTCCTTCGATGCTCATGGCCGCGGACACGTCGACGGCAGTGAGCAGGTTCTCCAAGTCAGTCAGGGCCATGATGAGCATGCCGAGCATGCCGTCGGTGCCGTTGACGAGCGCGAGGCCTTCCTTCTCGGCCAATGTCACCGGGGTGATTCCGGCGGCAGCGAGGATCTCATCGGCCGGCCCGGCCACTCCGTCGGGTCCTTCGGCCACGCCTTCGCCCATGACGACGAGGGCACACGCCGACAGGGGCGCGAGGTCGCCGGAGCAGCCGAGTGATCCGTACTCGTGGACGACCGGAGTGATGCCTGCGTTGAGCAGGTCGACATAGGTCTGGAGGACCTCGGCGCGGACGCCGGCCCGACCGGTGGCGAGTGTCCGGGCGCGCAGCAGCATGAGCGCCCGCACGACTTCGCGTTCGACGGGTTCGCCGACGCCGGCGGCGTGGGAGCGGATGAGGGACTTCTGCAGCTGGGTGCGCAGTTCGGCGGGGATGTGGCGCTGCGCGAGCGCGCCGAATCCGGTCGAGACTCCGTAGACTGGCTTCTCCGCCTGAGCGAGGGCGTCAATGGCCTCCCGGTACTTGTTCACCCGGGCCAGGGTGGCTTCGGACAGGGAGACCTTCGCGTCGTTGCGGGCGACGTCGACCACCTCGGCGAAGGTCAGCGTATCGGGGTCGAGATCGATGAATGTGGTCATGAAGAGCCTTTCCTTGTGTTCGTCGTGGATGAAGTTCAGTCGCGGGATCGGTTGTCGACGATGAGCTCACCGCCGGAGTAGACCCTCTCGACCAGCTGGACACCCGGCCGGTAGGCCAGGTGGCGGTAGCTGGGTGCGTCGAGGACGGCCAGGTCGGCGCGGGCTCCCGCTCCGAGGTGGCCGACATCGGTGCGCTGCAGAGCGTTGGCTCCGCCGGCTGTCGCTGCCCACACCGCCTGTTCGACGGTGAAGTGCATGTCCCGGACGCCGATGGCGATGACGAACGGCATGCTGTTGGAGAACCCTGACCCGGGATTGCAGTCGCTGGCGATCGCCAGCGATACTCCCGCGTCGACGTAGCGGCGGGCGTCGGGGTAGGGCTGGCGGGTGGAGAATTCGATGCTCGGCAGCAGGGTGACGACGGTGCCCGCCTCAGCGAGGACGGCGAGGTCCTCATCGGAGGCGAAGGTCGCATGGTCGACGGACACGCAGCCGAGTTCCGCGCCGAGCTTGAGCGCCCCTCCCCCGGTGAGCTGGTTGGCGTGCAGCCGCGGTTTCATTCCGACGGCCTTGCCGGCTTCGATGATCCGCCGGGTCTGATCCTCGGTGAAGGCACCGGTTTCGCAGAACACGTCGATCCACTTCGCTTTGCCTTCGGCGGCTGGGATGATCTCGTCGATGACGAGGTCGACGTAGCGTTCCGGTTCGTCCTTGAACTCCGGTGGGACGACGTGGGCGGCGATGAGCGTCGATTCCTCGGCGTGCCGGTTGATGATGTCGAGGGCCTGGATCTCGTCGGGCACGGTCAGCCCATAGCCGGACTTGATCTCGAACGTCGTCGTTCCCTGCCGCTTGGCCTGATCGAGCAGGTGGACGAGGTTCGCCTCGAGTTCGGATTCCGTCGCTGCGCGGGTGGCGGCCACGGTAGTGGCGATGCCCCCGGCCGAGTACTTCTGCCCGGCCATCCGGGCCGCGAATTCCTCGGACCGGTCGCCGGCGAAGATGAGGTGGTTGTGGCTGTCGACGAAGCCCGGGATGACGGCCTTCCCATCGAGGTCGATCGTCTCGAGTCCGCCGAGGTCATTCGCCGAGGTGACTTCCCCGTTGGCGATGTCATCGTCGTTGAGGCCGGCGGTGCCGGTCTGGTCCTCGTGTGCAGCGAGCGCGGTGTCCGCCTGTGCGGACGGTCCCGACCAGATCACCCGACCGGCGTCGACGAGCAGAGCGGCGTCAGCGATCACGTCGAGTTCGCCGAGACGGTCGAGATCATTGACGACGAGTTCGCTGATCCCGGTGAATAGCTGCATGACGGTCGGCCCTTTCCGATCGAGTGTGGTTCAGTCCCAGTATGGACTGTCGGCGAACGGCAGTGAACGGCCCAGAAAGATATTCGTCCGATATTTCGGACAAAGATTCATGCGGTCCTGTCGGAACGGTCACCCTCGCTGTCGGGCACCGGAAGCACCTGACACCTGGGCAAAGTCGTGACCCGAAGGCTAGCCTGGCTCATATCCATCCCGATCAACGGATCGCGGAACACGGACCCGACCACCGAACACACGGATACGATCATCGGACTACGGATGAAGGAGACGAACGATGACCACTGACAGCCACCTCGGCGAGGGATATTCCACCCGATCGCTGGCCGGACGGACGATCATCATGAGCGGCGGCAGCCGTGGAATCGGACTGGCGATCGCTCTGCGCGCAGCCCAGGACGGGGCGAATATCGCGCTGCTGGCGAAGACCGCGGAACCCCATCCGAAGCTCGAGGGCACGGTCTACACTGCGGCCGAGCAGATCGAGGCGGCCGGCGGCAAGGCCCTGCCGATCATCGGTGACGTCCGCAGCGACGAATCCGTCGCCGAGGCGGTCGCGAAGACCGTTGAGGCCTTCGGGGGGATCGACATCGTCGTCAACAATGCCAGCGCCATCGACCTCTCCCCAGTCGAGGACCTGCCGATGAAGAAGTTCGACCTCATGAACTCGATCAACGCACGTGGCTCCTACCTTCTGGCCAAAACGGCCCTGCCGCACCTCCGAGACTCGGACGCCGCGCATGTGCTCACGCTCTCCCCGCCGCTCAACCTCAATCCGGCATGGGCGGGCAGACACCTGGGTTACACGATGGCGAAGTACGGGATGTCGCTGGTCACGCTCGGGCTGGCCGAGGAGCAGCGCGAGGCCGGAGTCGCGGCGAACAGCCTGTGGCCACGGACGACGATCGCAACGGCCGCTGTGAACAACCTCCTCGGCGGCGAACAGCTCATGGCGCGCAGCCGCAAGCCCGAGATCATGGCCGAGGCGGCATGGGTGATCCTTACCAGCGGCCCCCGCGAGGTCACCGGCAATTTCTTCATCGACGACGAGGTGTTGGCGGCTCAAGGTGTCACGGACCTCTCGGCTTACGCCCATGATGCGTCGAAGCCCGGCTCCGTCGGTCACGGGCCCAACGACCTCGAGCTCGACCTCTTCCTCGACGAGTAGGGTTCGCGGCGCAGCCGATTACTCGCGGTCGACAATTCCCCGCGGCACACAAAAAGTCGAGCAGCACTGTTTCAAAACTGTGCTGCCCGACTTTTCTCGAGCTATTCAGCAGCCGGCCGCTCGACGCGGCGACTCCAACTGCTTACTGCGCGGCGGATTCCTCGTCGCGCTTGTCGAGCTCGGGGATCATCGGCACGCGCTGACCGCGCTCTTCGGCCACTTCGGCGGCGCGGTCGTAGCCGGCGTCGACGTGGCGGATGACGCCCATGCCCGGGTCATTCGTGAGCAGGCGGGCGAGCTTCTTCGCGGCCAGTTCGGTGCCGTCGGCCACGGAGACCTGACCGGCGTGGATGGAGCGGCCGATGCCGACGCCGCCTCCATGGTGGATCGACACCCAGGTAGCACCCGAGGAGGTGTTGACCAGGGCGTTGAGCAGCGGCCAGTCGGCCACAGCGTCCGTGCCGTCGAGCATGGATTCGGTCTCGCGGTAGGGGCTGGCGACGGACCCGGAGTCGAGGTGGTCACGGCCGATGACGATCGGGGCCGAGATCTTGCCTTCGGCGACGAGCTGGTTGAACAGCAGGCCGGCCTGATGGCGTTCCTTGTAGCCGAGCCAGCAGATGCGTGCCGGCAGACCTTCGAACTCAACGTATTCGTTGGCGGCGTCGAGCCAGGTGTGGAGGTGTTCGTTCTCCGGGAAGAGTTCCTTCAGCGCCTGGTCGGTGACTTCGATGTCCTTCGGGTCGCCGGACAGCGCCACCCAGCGGAAGGGTCCGAGTCCTTCGCAGAAGAGGGGACGGATATAGGCGGGGACGAATCCGGGGAATTCGAAGGCGCGATCGTATCCGGCCTTGCGAGCTTCGTCGCGGATCGAGTTGCCGTAGTCGAAGACCTCGGCGCCGCGGTCCTGGAATTCGACCATGGCTTTCACATGCTTGGCCATGGACTCCTCGGCGCGGATGGTGAATTTCTCGGCGTCCTGGTCGGCTTCGTCGTGCCATTCGTCGACGCTCACGCCGATCGGCAGGTAGGACAGCGGGTCGTGCGCGGAGGTCTGGTCGGTGACGATGTCGACCTCGGCCGCCTCGGGGCGGTCGAGGATGAGCGGGAGGATCTCGGCGGCGTTGCCGACGAGTCCGACCGACAGTGCCTGCTTGTTCTTCTTGGCTTCGATGACCTTGGCCAGTGCGGTGTCGAGGTCGGTTTCGACCTCGTCGAGGTAGCGCTTGCCCTTGCGGCGGTCGAGGCGGGTCTTGTCGACGTCGATGATGAGGCAGGCGCCGCCGTTGAGGGTCACGGACAGCGGCTGGGCTCCGCCCATGCCGCCGCAGCCGGCGGTGATGGTCAGGGTGCCGGCCAGGGTGCCGTCGAAGCGCTTGCGGGCGATGGCGCCGAAGGTTTCGTAAGTGCCCTGGAGGATGCCCTGAGTGGCGATGTAGATCCAGGATCCGGCGGTCATCTGGCCGTACATCATGAGGCCTTCGGCCTCGAGCTCGCGGAAGTGCTCCCAGTTGGCCCAGTCGCCGACGAGGTTGGAGTTCGCGATGAGCACGCGCGGGGCCCATTCATGGGTGCGCATGACACCGACGGGCTTGCCCGACTGGATGAGCAGGGTCTCGTCGTCCTCGAGGTCGTCGAGGGTGCGCACGATCGCATCGTAGGCTTCCCAGGAGCGGGCGGCGCGACCGGTGCCGCCGTAGACGACGAGGTCTTCGGGACGCTCGGCGACCTCGGGGTCGAGGTTGTTCATGAGCATGCGCTTGGGGGCTTCGGTCTGCCACGACTTCGCGGTGATCTCGGTTCCGCGGTCGGCGCGGATGACGCGGGACGGGTCGTGCTGAGTGAACGACGGCTTGGTGGTCATGGGATTCTCCTTGTCGCTGTGTCCGACGAGGCGGATGCTTGGCTGCCGCTTCGCCGTCGCGCCGAGGTGTGGGCTCCCCTGCGCTGTCGGCTCTGACTACACATTCCATTCTGTCGGCTGGAGCAGAATGCGGAAGTGGCCCGCATCAAGTTCCGTCCGACATTTCGGACGTGCTCGAGTATGCGCCGCACACCCCATTGCCGACCGCTATAAAACAGCTCAGTCATTGATTACCCAACGTGCAATAATGATGGCCACCCGCATGCCCGACCGCCTGAACGTCTGACGAGGGAGATCGTCCATGGAGCTGCAGCAGATCCGCGCCTTCGTCGCCGTCGCCGAGGAACTCCACTTCGGCCGCGCCGCCGAACGCCTCGGCATGGCCCAGCCCCCGCTGAGCCGCACCATCCGCTCCCTGGAGACCGAACTCGGCGCCTCACTGTTCCAACGCACGACGCGCTCAGTCAGCCTTTCCCCCGCCGGTGAGGCTCTGCTCGAACCGGCCAAACACATGCTCGCCACCCAGCAGGCCGCCGTCGAATCCGTCCACCGCTCCTCCAGCGGTGAGGTCGGCCGCGTCCGCTTCGGCTACTCGCACCCGTCCTCCCGCGACCTGGCCGCCACCCTCGTGGCGGCCTCACACGAACGCAATCCGGGCATCACCTTCCACCTCGAGTCGACGGTCTACGCCGACGAAGGCCTCGAGCGGATCATGGACGGCACCCTCGACCTCGCGCTGGTCCGCTGGCGCCGTCGGCCCCCGCTCATCGCCGGCCGCCCCGTGGCGATCGAGCGTCCATGCGTCGCCATGCCGAGCTCTCACCGCCTGGCGGGTCGGAAGAAGATCGGCGTCGAGGAACTCGCCGACGAACCCTTTGTCCTCCTGCCCGCACGACCGAATTCGAACCTGCGCGAGACCGCCATGCGCCTATGCCTCGATGCCGGGTTCAGCCCGCGCACGGTCCAGGAGGCCCCCGATTCGCAGTCGATCTCTGCGCTCGTGGCCGCCGGAATGGGTGTGACGATCACGTTCGACTCCGTCGCCGCCGGCTACGACTCGCGGATCACCGCCGTGCCGCTCGATCTCCCGAACGAAGCCACCCAGCTCCACCTCGCCTACCGACTCGATCAGCAGGACGCAGCCCTGAACACGGTGCTCGATGTCGCCGAGGCGGTACTGCCGACCGTCCGCTGAGCGGCCTGGCTGCCGCAAGCCCGCCAGGCTGGCGAATCTTGCGAATCGAATCCAGCGACCCCGCATACCGTCACCGAGGCGACCCACCCACCAGTGCCGCGCCGTCACGATGAGGCCCATTCATTGAGACGCACCCTTGTCAGGCGCAATCCATTCGGATATGTTCATAAATGGGAAAGTATTAATACCAAATTCGGCAGTGATGCCGATCGTGTCGACGTTCCGGCCCCACAAGCGGGACGGTGCGACCGCAACCAGAGGGAGACCCTGTGTCCGAAGACATCGTCATCTGTGAACCTCTCCGCTCCCCCGTGGGCGGATTCGGCGGACAGTTCAAGGACGTTCCGCACGAGGAGCTCGGCCGTCAGGTCCTGAAAGCTCTGCTGGAGAAGACCAACCTGCCGGGTGAAGCCATTGAGGATGTCGTCCTCGGCAACTGCTATCCGCACATGGAGACCCCGGCGATCGGCCGCGTCGTCGCCCTCAACGCGGGACTGCCGATCACCGTTCCGGGCCGTCAGGTCGACCGCCGCTGCGGCTCCGGCCTGCAGGCGATCGCTGACGCCCACGCGATGATCTCGGCCGGCTATGCGGACCTCGTCGTCGCCGGCGGCGTCGAGTCGATGAGCCGCGCACCGTTCTTCAATGAGGAGATCCGCTGGGGCATCAGGGGCGGCAACGTCGAGCTCAAAGACGGCCTCGTCCGCGGCCGCCTCACCGCCGGCGGCAATGACTACCCGGTGCCGGGCGGAATGATCGAAACCGCGGAGAACCTGCGCCGTGAGTACAAGATCTCGCGGGAGGACCAGGACGCCTACGCCGTGGAATCGCACCGTCGTGCCGCCTCGGCGACTGAGGAAGGGAAGTTCGCCGACGAGATCGTGCCGATCACACTGCCGGCCACCCGGAAGACCCCCGAACAGGTCATCACGACCGATGAGCACATCCGTCCCGGGTCGACGGTCGAGAAGCTCGCGAAGCTCAAGCCGATGCTCGGGAAGTCCGACGATGAGGCCACGGTGACCGCCGGCAATGCCTCGGGTCAGAACGATGGTGCCGCCCTGTGCATCGTCACCACCGCCGCCAAGGCCGCCGAGCTGGGTCTGCGGGTCTTCGCCCGCATGCGCAGCTGGGCGGTGGCCGGAGTGCCGCCGAAGACGATGGGCATCGGTCCGGTCCCCGCGACCGCGAAGGCACTGCAACGCGCGGGTCTCGAACTCGGCGATATCGACCTCATCGAACTCAACGAGGCATTCGCGGCGCAGGTGCTCGCCTGCACGACCGAATGGAAACTGTCCGAATCCGACTTCGCCGAGCGTCTCAACGTCAACGGCTCGGGCATCTCACTGGGCCACCCGGTCGGCGCGACCGGTGGGCGCATCCTCGCCACCTTGCTGCGGGAGATGGATCGCCGCGGTTCCCGCTACGGAGTCGAGACCATGTGCATCGGCGGCGGCCAGGGCATGGCTGCGGTCTTCGAACGCGTAGCCTGACAGGACGGCCTCGCCTGAGGCTGATCGACTCGAGGAGCCAGCAGCTCACCGCAGGCCGAGTGAAGGGCCGTCCGCGTCTGTCGCGGGCGGCCCTTCACGCCGACTCAGGCCACCCCAGGGACGGACCGCCCGTCAGCGCTCGATCCAGTCCGACACCTCGGACGAAATCCGCGGAGACCCCGTTGTCTTCGCCCAGGTCAGCGCCGAGGATGAGGAACATGAACGCAACGAAGCAGCTGCTGACCGGGGTTCGGGTCGCCGATTTCTCCCGAGTCCTCGCCGGCCCCTACGCCACGGCGATGCTCGCCGATCAGGGCGCCGAGGTCATCAAGATCGAGATGCCCGGCCACGGGGACGATTCCCGACATCTCGGACCCTTCACAGATTCCGGGTCGACTTACTTCACCGGACTCAACCGCGGAAAGCGCTCGATCGAGGCCGATCTCAAGGACCCGGAAGACCACGCTCGACTGCTCGATCTCATCGCGAGCTGCGATGTCGTCGTCGAGAACTTCCGGCCCGGCGTCGCCGCGAAGCTCGGCCTGTCCTATGAGGACCTCAAGGCCGTCAAACCCGATATCGTCTACGCGTCGATCTCCGGCTTCGGACAGCACGGCACCCAAGCCAAACGCCCCGCCTACGACACGGTCATCCAGGCCCTGAGCGGCCTCATGGCCTCGACCGGCTTCCCCGACGGCTCCCCCACCCGAGTCGGCGAATCCATCGCCGACGTCTCCGCCGGAGTCTTCGCCGCCTTCGGCATCTCCTCGGCGCTCTTCCACCGCCAGACGACCGGCGAAGGTGCCCATATCGACATTCCGATGCTCGACGTCATGCTCGCCATGCAGCCGACGAACGCCTCCCTCCGCTCCGCTGGATCCGCCCCCACCCGGGTCGGCAACCGCCACCCCGTCTCGGCACCGTTCGACACCTATCGCGCCGCCGACGGACTCCTCGTCATCGCCGTGGCCAACGACCGGCTCTTCGGTACTCTTGCCCAGACCCTCGGCAAGCCGGAGCTGGCCACCGATCCGCGCTTCGCCACCGACGCTCATCGGTCGGACAACGACGACGCGCTGCGCATCGAGATCGAAGAATTCACCACCGGGCGCACCGTGACCGAGCTGTGCGAGATCTTCGATGCCGCCGGAATCCCGAACTCCCCCGTCCTCGATTTCGCCGAGGCGGTCACCGGCCCCATCGGCTCCGATCGCGATCTCACTGCCACCGATCCCCGATCCGGGCACGCCTTCCTCGGCCACCCGCTCCTTGTCGACGGCACCCGCCCGGCGTCCGCGCTTCCGGCGCCCCGCCTCGGCGAACACAACGCCGACTTCGCCGCACCCACCGACGCACGCTGACCTGACCGGCTGGCCTCAACCTCGCCGAGGCGGCGCACTCCGCACGAATCCCCTGGCCTCTCAGTCAGGATTCCCCGATCCTCCTGGTCGGGACCCCGTCCAATTCCATCGAACCGATCCCCATTGCAAAGGAGCACTCTTATGGCCTTCGACATCACCACCGATGAACAGGAACTCGTCGACGCCGTCGTCTCGATCAGCAAGGACGTCCTCGTTTCACAGGCCGCGGCCGCCGACGCGAACGAACGCGTCTCCGACGAAACCCTGAAGACCCTCGCCGAGGTGGGGGTCATGGGGCTCAACCTGCCCGAGGAATTCGGCGGGCCCGGCGTCGGTTCGGTGGCGATGAGCCAGATGGTCGCCGCCATCACCGAGGCGTGTGCATCGACCGCGTCGATCGTCACCGCGCAGTTCCTCGCCACCGACTCGATCCTCCTCGGCGGCACCGATGCCCAACGCGAAGCGTGGCTGCCACGTGCCGCTGCCGGCGAGGTCATCGGCGCTTTCGGGCTCACCGAGCCGGGTGCCGGTTCGAACCCGGCGGAGATGTCGACGAAGGCCACACGGGTCGACGGTG
This sequence comes from Brevibacterium pigmentatum, assembly GCF_011617465.1. NCBI lineage: Bacteria > Bacillati > Actinomycetota > Actinomycetes > Micrococcales > Brevibacteriaceae > Brevibacterium > Brevibacterium pigmentatum. The sequence goes on along the minus strand of NZ_CP050153.1, from coordinate 346,135 downwards.
GTTGGCATCTCAAGGGCACGAAGTGCTTCATCACCAACGCCGGCTTCGCGGACTTCATCATCGTCTATGCGAAGACCGACGTCGATGCCGCCCACAAGGGCATCAGCGCATTCATCGTCGACACCGCGGCGGCCTCGGCGGGGCTGGATTTCAATCCCCCGGAGAAGACGATGGGCCTGCGCGGCAGCCCGGTCTTCGAATTCGTCATCGACACGGTCGTCCCCGAGGATGCCCTCCTCGGGAACGCAGGCGAGGGCTTCACCACGGCGATGCGCGTGCTCGACCGTGGTCGCATCGAGGTCGCGGCGATGAGCCTGGGAATCGGCAAGGCCGCTCTCGACGCCGCCGTGGATTGGGCGGGCGAGCGCAAGATCAGCGGGAAACCGCTGGGCCGCCTGCAGGGCATCGCGTTCAAGCTCGCGGACATGTACACGAAGTACCGGTCGGCGTGGCTGCTGACGATGGACGCCGCCGAACAGCGCGATTCGGGGGTCGATTTCACCCGGTCTTCGGCCACGGCAAAGCTCGCCGCCTCCGAGGCGGCCGCGTACATCGCCGATGAAGCCCTGCAGATCCACGGCGGCTACGGCTTCACCCGGGACTTTCCGCTCGAACGCTACGTTCGAGATGCCCGAATCTACCGCATCTACGAAGGCTCGTCGGAGATCCAGCGCACGATCATCGCGCGCTCTCTGTCGAAATAGCGGCCGGTGCGGCCGGGAGACCGGGCGCGAAACAGCACCGAAACGTGTCGGAGTCTACGATCGGCACGGTATCTGAGGGCGAGTCGGTCGCTCCTCGGACCCCCGCTCCGATGTCCGGACGTTCCGGGCCGCCTCGGCGAGATTTTCCGATATTTCGGACAGAAAGTGTGATCTGGACCTCGTCGGGTGTTGTGCAGTGGTGCCACACTGAACCAGGTCCATCAGTTCAAAGGAGAAAATCATGGCAAGTACGACCAGTTCGGGGATCGAGAAGCGGTCCATCGAGATGGTGCCTGACGCCGAGCGTCACGGAACGCCACGGTCCCAGTTCACCCTGTGGTTCGGCGCGAACACCCAGATCACCGCCATCGTCGACGGGGCTCTGGCCGTCGTCTTCGGCGCCGATGCACTGTGGGCCATCATCGGCCTGCTCATCGGCAACATCATCGGCGGCATCGTCATGGCTCTGCACTCGGCGCAGGGGCCGCAGCTGGGTCTGCCGCAGATGATCTCCTCGCGTGCGCAGTTCGGCATCATCGGCGCGATCATCCCGCTCGTGCTCGTCGTGCTCATGTACATCGGCTTCGCCTCGACCGGCGCGGTGTTGTCCGGTCAGGCCGTCAACCTCATCATCGGCGCGCAGACCCCGTGGATCGGCATCGTCATCTTCGGCGCGCTCACCGCTCTGGTGGCTCTTCTGGGGTACAAGTACATCCACGTGCTCGGACGGATCTCGTCGGTCACGGGCCTGCTCGGATTCCTGTTCATCACGTACTGCGTGATCACTCAGGTCGACGTCCCCGGACTGATCTCAAATTCCTCGTTCGCCTTCCCCGCCTTCCTCTCCGCGATCGCTCTGTCCGTGGGCTGGCAGCTGACCTACGGCCCCTACGTCGCCGACTACTCGCGCTACCTGCCGCGCTCGACCCCGGCAGCGAAGACCTTCTGGTTCACCTTCGGCGGTTCGGTCATCGGTTCGCAGTGGTCGATGACGCTCGGAGCGCTCATCGGTGCGGCCGCGATGACGGAGACCGGCAACGAGTTCGTCGAGAACCAGGTCGCCTACGTCGGTGACATCGTCGGCGGCGGCGTCTTCGCGCTCCTCATCTTCGTCGTCATCCTGCTCGGCAAGCTCACCGTCAACACGCTCAACGCCTACGGCGCTTTCATGTGCACGCTGACGATCCTCACCTCGTTCGGCAACCGGGCGACGATCCGCCGCTGGACCCGAGCGGTGTTCGTCATCGGCATCGTCGCGCTCACCGTGCTGGTGGCGCTGGCGGCCTCAGCGGACTTCCTCGCGAACTTCAAGAACTTCGTGCTCGCCCTGCTCATGGTCTTCACCCCGTGGAGCGTCATCAACCTCACCGACTACTACCTGATCTCGAAGGACCGCTTCGACATCCCCGCATTCTATGACCGCCATGGTCGCTACGGTGCATGGAACTGGCGCGCGCTGGTCGCCTACGGAGTCGGCGTCGTCGTCCAGATCCCGTTCCTCGCGCAGTCCTTCTACACCGGTCCGCTGGTCGCGAAGCTCGGCGGCGCGGACATCTCGTGGCTCGTGGGCATCGTGGTCACCTTCGTGCTCTACTTCCTGCTCATCCGCAACCACGGAGTCGCCCCGAAGGAGACCATCTACCCCTCCCTCGAGGACCTCGAACGCAAGTGAACCCCACCCTCACCGAGGCGGCCCTGCCCATTCCGGGCAGCTGACCTCGGCGGGGTGGTTCCGCTCCTCCAACGGCCGTCGGCCGGCAGCGTGCTTCGCTGTCGACCGGCGGCCGTCGACGTGTCTCTCCACCAGGCAACAGACCGAATCTGCACTTAACTACCACTCAGTTCTACTATCAAGTAATGTGTGTGGTGCCCGTCAGAATCAGGGCGTCCAACGGTGAACACTCTGGCCGACTGCACCCCGTCGTGACACTGTTCTCACCGTCACGGTGTACACCGCTGCGGTCTGCACCGACACCACTGTCCCGCACCTTCTCAATGCCGAGAGACATGGCAGAACAGGACCACGCCTATGAGCACGCCAACCACAGCACTGCCGACCACCTCCTCACACGGTTCCCGTCGTCGCCTGCGGGCCCTGAGCGCCGCTGCCGTCGTCGGCCTCGCACTCACTTTGTGCACGACCACCGCGCCGGCCAAGGCCACCGAACTCGTTCCGCAGACCGATGCCGAAGCCGAACAGTTCCTCGACGACCGTGCGGCAGAGGGTCCGAGCACACTCGACCGCGACTCCGTCCCCGAAGGCGTCAGCGTCGAACAGGCGCAGAAGGCCGTCGAAGAGTCCGATGAGATCACCACGGCCGATGTCGAATACGCCGCCGCGCAGGAGGAGCTTCCGGCATCGGGGGTTCCCGGGAACTTCTATCAGACCCCGGACTCACTGCCGAGCGAGGACGGCGCAGTGGTCAAGCAGGCCGAATCCGAGTTCTACCTCGATCCGGTGAAGCTCATCAAGCATGACGCGAAGTCGACGGTCTTCATGTACAAGACCACCGATGAGAAGGGACAGGCCCGAGCCGCGACCGCCACTCTGCTCACCCCGAACGGTGCGAGCGGCTACGCTGAGGATGCCGTCGTCATCGCGCCGGGCACCCAGGGCATCGCCGACAAGTGCGCTCCGAGCCGCCAGATGGGCATGGGCACCGAATACGAAGGCATCTCCGTCGCATCGGCCCTCGCCGCAAAGCATCCGGTTGTCGTCGTCGACTACATGGGCCTCGGCACCGAAGGCACCCACCACTACGTCAACCGTGTCGAAGAGGGGCGCTCCGTCCTCGACGCGGCACGCGCCGTTCAGCAGCTCGACGGCAGCGAGATCGACGCGGACACCCAGCTCCAGCTGCGCGGATACTCACAGGGCGGCCACGCCACGACGGCAGCTCTGGAGCTACAGAAGGAATGGGCTCCCGAACTCAACGTCGTCTCCACCTCGGCCGGTGCCGTGCCGACCGACCTGTACAAGACCGTCTCCGGTCTCTCGAGCGTCTATACGGCATTCGCACTCTACGGCGTGGTCGGGTTCGCCGATCAGGCCGACATCGATCTGTCAGAATTCCTCAACGAGAAGGGGCAGAAGGTGGTCGCCGAAACAGCGGACAAGTGCACCGTCCAAGCCCTGCTCTCGACTGCCTTCACGGATGGGAAGTCGCTGACGAAGAACGGCGAGTCGTTCCCTGAGGTCATCGACGAGCACTTCACGGACATCGTTGACCGGCAGCGGTTGGGTAAGGCCGAAGTGCCTGATATTCCGCTGCTGGTCAACCACAGCCGTCTCGACGACGTCATCTCGTTCGATCAGGGCAAGGAGCTCGCGTCGACCTGGTGCCGAGCCGGTCACAAGGTGGCCTTCGAGGACAATCTCGGGCCCACTCACTTAGGCGGCTACGTCGCAGCCCTGCCCCGCATCGAGGCCTTCACCAGTCGCACCTTCGCGGGCAAGGCTCCGCTCGACAGCTGCTGGAGGCTGTGACCTCCCACCCTCACCGAGGCAGCCCTCCCTGATCGGATCACGCATCCGAACGACGTGGCCCATCCTCGCCGCGGCGGCCCTCCCGAAATGGGAGGGCCGCCTCGGCGGTATCTGAATTGCGTTCACCCCAGCCGCGAGGCGAAGGCGAGCAGGTCGCGGTCACCACCCGGGCGACCGACCAGCTGCACCGCCCGCGGTCCTGAGCTGGCTCCAGTTCCAACGCCGTTTCCGTTTCCGACGCCGGCCCCGGGCAGCGGGATCGTCAACGCCGGCCAGCCGAGCACGTTGAACGGCATCGAATAGCGCATGAACTTCGCCGCCGATCCGGAGTCGATCTCATCCCAGCGGACCACCGGCCCGTCGAGGGCTGGAGTGAGCAGGAAATCGGCGGCGCCGAAGACCGACAGCGACCGCTCCCGCAGTTCGGCGAGCGCGTCCAACTGCTTCCGGTATTCGGCCTCGCCGAGGTCCCGGCCGGCCTCGATCTTCTTGGCCACGCCCGGTTGGTAGTCCGCGGCGTGCTCGGCGAAGAGGTCCTTGTGGACCTCGTAAGCCTCATAGAGACGGATGAAGTCGTAGATCGGCGCAAGGTCGTCGAGGAGTTCGCCCAGGGTCGGGCCATTCGCCGAGGTGATCGTGAGGTCCGGGACCGTCATGAGCAGGTCTCTCGCCCGGCTATCGTCGTCGCCGAAGAGGCTGACATCGATCGTCCGTTCGCCGCTGCCGATGAGGCCGATCGCCGCGCTCAGATCGGGTGCCTCGCCGGACACGTCGCCAGCGATCACATCGAAGGCCGTGGTCAGCACGCCGAGGTCCGAGGCGAACAGGCCGACGGTGTCGAAGGCAGGCGACAGCGGGAAGACTCCGTCGACGGGCACGACGCCGAAGGTCGGTTTGAACCCGAACACGCCCTGGCAGGCCGCGGGCACGCGCACGGACCCGGCCGTGTCCGTGCCCAAGGCCAAAGGCACCGCGTTGGCGGCGACGAGCGCGGCCGATCCGGAGCTCGATCCGGCGGTGCACAGTGCGGGATCGACGGGGTTGATCACGCGGCCGAAGGCGGATTCGTCGCCGAGGATTCCGTAGGAATATTCCTGGCAGTTCGTCTTCGCGACCGGGATCGCCCCCGCTGCTTCGAGTCGGTCCACGACCGGCGCCGAGGCGGCTGCCCGGAATCGCGGCGGCGGATCGATTCCGCGGTGAGGGCATCCGCGCGGTCGACGGTCATCGCTGTGACGGCGTTGAACTGCGTTCCGGCACGTTCCACCTCGGCGATGGTGTGCTCATCCATCGGATGAGCCTGTTCTGGATGAGTCGGTCCGTTCGTCGGCTGCACCTGTCCGTCGGTCATCTGTCTGCTCCTGGTCACTCGCTCATCGCCCTGTTCCTCGTGTCGAAGAGGACGAATATCCCTGCCAACAGGTTAGCCGCGACGAGGTAGAGCGCGACCGGCACCCACGATTCGAAGGTCGTGAACAGCAGCACGGAGATCATCGGAGCCGGGGCTGAGGAGATGAGCCCGCCGATCTGGTAGGAGATCGATGCTCCGGTGTAGCGGACCTCGGGGTCGAAGAGTCCGGAGATGAAGCCCGAGGAGGTGGCGTAGACGACCGAGTGCGCGATCGGGAATGCGATGATCATCGCCAGCACCGCACCGAGGAAGGTCCCGGTGTTGATCGCCCAGAAGATCGGGATGGCGGCGACGGCGGTGACGAGGCTGCCGACGAGCATCATCGTGCGTTTGCCATGGCGGTCGGCGAAGATCGCGACGAGAGGGATGGCGATGACGTCGAAGGACGCACCGATCGCTATGGCCAGGAGCACCTCGCCGCGGTTCAAGCCGGTGTAGTCGGGCGCGTAGGAGAGCAGGTAGACGCTGGCGATATAGAAGAGCGTGTTCGATCCGACGAGACAGAAGATCCCGATGAGCAGCGACTTCTTCGAGGTCTTGAACAGTTCGAGGAAGGGCAGGCTCGCAACCTTCTTCTCTTCCTTGACCTCGTTGAGTTCAGGCGACTCGGTCAGGCGCAGGCGGATGAAGAGGCCGATCAGGACGAGGACGGCGGAGATGAGGAACGGGATCCGCCACCCCCAGGACATGAACTGCTCATTGGGCATGAGCTGGACGAGGAAGAACACGAGGCTGGAGAGCACGGAACCGGCGGGCACACCGGCCTGCGGCCAGGCTCCGTAGAACGCCTTCTTATGAGGTGGAGCGTGTTCGACAGCCATGAGCACGGCCCCGCCCCATTCGCCGCCGACGCCGAAGCCTTGGACCACGCGGAGGAGGACGAGGAGGATCGGAGCGGCCACGCCGATTGTGCTGTAGCCGGGCAGCAGCCCGATCGCGAAAGTCGCGAAGCCCATCATGAGCAGGGACAGCACGAGCATCGACTTGCGGCTGAGCTTGTCACCGAAGTGCCCGAAGATCACTCCGCCCAAAGGCCGCGCGACGAAGGCGACGGCGAAGGTCGACAGCGACGCCAGCTGCCCGGCCAAAGGATCGAGCGAGGGGAAGAACTGGTCGTTGAGCACGAGCACAGCCGCGGTGCCGAAGAGGAAGTAGTCGTACCATTCGACGGTCGTGCCGATGAAGCTCGCGAAGGCGACCTTGCCCGGGTTGGTCGACTCCGGGCCGTTGGGGTTGGCTGGGTTGGTGGTGCGTGCTGTGGTGCCGCGTGCTGTCGTGCCGGCAGAGCCGCCGGGGTCGTCGGGGAGCACCCCGGATGGATCAGACATCATTGTGGGTCCTTGTTACTAGGTGGTGCAGTCAAGCAGCCGCTTGGCTTCGTGCTGAGTTGGGCTGGCGTCTGCCAGCCGTCGGGGATCAGGGGCGCCGAGTCCGGTCGTCACAGCGGTGCGAGACCGGACCACGGGCAGAGCTCTTCGATTGCCGCGGCGATCTCGAAGGCTCGAACATCATGATAGGGATGGGCAATGACCTGGACGCCGGTGGGGATGCCGCAGTCAGCCATCCCGGAGGGCACATTGACGATCGGCACCCGGTTGCAGATGTTGAACGGCATCGTCATATGCGCCTGCCAGTAGTGGTCGAGGTGGAAGCCGGCCGTTTCGCCGGAGGCAGCGACCGCACCGCCCGAGTCGCCGCCCGCACCGTTCTCTCCGCCTTCGCGACCGACGCCGTCCGCGCCGACCGTGATCCCGTCGAGATAGCTCGCATCGGCTTCCAACCCCGCCACCGCCGAGGTGGGCGCCAGGAGTACGTCGAAGCCGTCCATCGCGGACGCCAGCTCGGCCTGGATCTGTGACTCCATGGCGAGTCCGTCAAAGAAGGAGCGGCGGCCGGCGACCGCCTCGGAGTCGGCCATGAACCGTAGCGTGTAGTCGGCCAACGTGTCCTCGTGGCCGCGTGTGGCCTTCCGCATGGCGGGTGCCAACAGGTGCCCGAAGTGGGTGAACGCGGTCTCGAAGATCCGCTCGGCCGTCCACGGCAGTTCGATCTCCTCGACTTGCGCACCCGCCGATTCCAGCGCCGAGGCGACCGCGCGGGTGTTCGCTTCGGTGTCCTTCCCGACGGGGAAGTCCCCCAACCTCACGCACAGCGCGACCCTGCGTCCGCGGAGTCGATCAGCCGCCTCGGCGGGGTCGAAGTCATCGAGGAACCCGAGCGAGGTGATCGTCGCGTGATCGCTCGGATCGACGCCGACCATGACTTTGGCGAGCAGGGCGGCATCGGCGACGGTGCGCGTCATCGGCCCGTCTCCGCGATACCAGTCGGCGGCCAGGGGTTGGGCGCCGGGGATCCGACCGTACGGAGCTTTGTAGCCGACGGTGCCGGTGAAGGCGGCGGGCAGCCGCGTCGATCCGGCGATGTCCGAGGCCGTGGCCAGAGGCGCGAATCCGGCGGCGAGCGCGGCACCGGACCCACCCGAGGACCCTCCCGGCGAGAGGTCGAGGTTCCAGGGGTTGCGGGTCACGCCCCACATCGGCGAGTGCGTGATCGTCGCGCAGCTGAACTCCGGGGAGGTGGCTCGGGCGTGGACGAATCCGCCGGCGGCGCGGATGCGGGCGATGATCGCGGCATCGTTGTCGGCGATGGTGTCGCGTTCGTGCAGCAGTCCTTGGGTGAGGCCTCGGCCGGCGAGCGGGTGCTTCTCCTTGGCGATCACGGGAAGTCCGAGCAGCGGGCGGGTGGCGGCCGCATCGGCGAGGTCATCGTCGGTGGCGCTCAAGTAGAACCTCTCGGCTTCCCGCGCCGAGGGGACCGCCTCCTCCACGACTTCCGTGACCGCATTGATGCGCTCATCTTCCGCGGTGATGCGGCCGATGAAGGAGGTCAGGTAGTCGACCGGGGAGAGTTCCTTCGAGCGGAAGGCGGCGAGCGCCTCGGTGGCGGACAGGGTCCAGGGTTCGGTCGTGGTGTTGGCGGTCTTGGCGTCAGCGCCGGAGCGCGGGACAGCGCGGCTCATGCGCGCGCCTCGGCGACGGACGAACCGACCCAGACGGCACCGTCGCGGACGGCGGCGAGCTCGCCTCGGACGAGCTCTCCGGCCACCGAGGTGAGGACGCGGACTCCGCGGACCATGTCCTCGTCGGTGGTGAATTCGCGTTCGCAGTGGGAGACGCCGTCGACGCTGGGCACGAACATCATCACGGCGGGCACGCGGTGGTTCATCGCCACGGAATCGTGGCCCGCCATGGTTTCCAGCCGACGGATGCTCAGGCCTTCGTTGGCGACGGCCTTCTCGGCGAGTTCGACTCCTTCGGTCGGGAAATGGCGCTTATCGCGGATGTCGAAGTCGCGGGAGTTGATCGCGATGTCGTGGGCGCGGGCGATCTCGGCGATCTGCGTCTTGAGGGAGTCGCGGGCGGCTTGAACGATGGCGGGGTCGGACGAGCGGAGGTCGGCGACCATGTGGACGCGGCGGGGAACGACGATCGGCGAGTTCGGTTCGACGACGTGCTGACCGACCGAGGACACGAGGGCTTCCTCCTCGAACTCGTCGACCACCTCGGCGACGGCGAGCACGACTTTGGCCGCTGCGACGAGGGCGTCGTGGCGATCGGCCATGGCGGTCGCGCCAGTGTGGGACTGTTCGCCGAGGACGTCGATGTCGAGTTTCTGCGTGTACCAGCTGGATTCGACGACGCCGATGTCCGTGGTTTCGCGCTCGAGGATGCGGCCCTGTTCGATGTGGATCTCGGCGTAGGAGATCGCCTCTGGCGGGGTGTCGGTGCCAGCGTAGCCGATGGCGCCCAGCGCCTCCGCGACGGTGGTGCCGTCGAGATCGGTGACGGCGAGCATCTCGTCGAGGTCGAAGAGTCCGGCGTAGACGGAGCTGCCCATGATCGAGGGAGCAAAGCGGCCGCCTTCTTCGTTGAACCAGTTGACGACAGCGAGGTTGAAGGTGGGTTTCAGGCCCGATTCGGCGAGCTCCTCTTTGACGCGCAGGGCCGCGAAGAGGGCGGCGATGACGCCGTAGGCGCCGTCGAAGCGACCGCCGAGCGGCTGCGAATCGAGGTGGGAGCCGATGAGGACATATGGGGCGTCGGGAACGAACTCGAGGCACGCGAACATGTTGCCGATCGCATCCACCCGCACCTCGAAGCCTTTGTCGGTCGCCCAGCCGCGCATCCAGTCACGCGTCTGCTTGTCCTCCGGCGTCAGCGCCTGCCGGTCGACGCCGTTGTTGTCAGTGGCCCCGATGGTGGCGACGAAATGGAAGTCTGCGAGGAAGGCCGCGTCGGATGCCGGGGGTGCGGACGACGGGGCGGCGTCGGGCGATGGGGGTGCCTGATGGTTCATTGGTTATCGCTGCTTTCTTGTGGGTGGGATGCGGTTTGCAAAGGTCTGGGGCGCGGTTGAGGGCGCGGGCGGGCCCGCACATCGCTTTTCGTTCAGTTCATCGCTTTTCATCCCGATGATCTGTACAAAATGTGATGTGAAAGTGGACGAAACTCGATGTCAATGCAGGCTCACCCGTGCTCACCCCAGCCGTCCGCGGGTCTCGGGGAGGCGGGTGACGAAGATGAGGACGAGGCATACGGCGGCCGCAGCGGCCATGTAGTAGCCGGGTGCGGTGTTGACGCCTGTGATGTCGACGAGCCAGGTACCCACGAACGGCGCGGTTCCGCCGAGCGCTGCGTAGGAGATGTTGTAGCTGATGGCCGCCGAGGTGAACCGCGTCTTCGTCGAGAAGCGCTCACAGAAGAAGGTGTAGCAGCCTCCGCCGTAGCAGCAGAGGGCAAGGACGAAGATCGTCTGTCCGAGGAATGCCAGCCCCATGTGTCCACTGGTCACGAGCCCGAATGCCGGCATCGAGGTGACCGCGAGCAGAATCGAGCCCGCGATGAGCATGGGCCGACGTCCGAAGCGGTCGCCGAGGTGGCCGGCGATGGGCAGGAAGATCGTGTAGCTGGCCATGGCGATCGCGTTGGTCAGCAGCGACTGTTCGCGGCTGAGGTCGCCGGTGGTCTGGATGTAGGTGACGAAGTAGGCAGAGAGCATGTAGAAGCCGAGTGCGGTGACGCCGAGGACGAAGAAGACCTGGAGCATGCCGACCCAGTTCTCACGGAAGGATTCGCGGATCGGGCTGAATTCCTTGGGCCGTTCTGCGGCGGTCTTCTTGAACAGCTCTGATTCGTCGGTCTTCGACCGGATCCACAGACCGACGGCTGAGAGCGGCAGGGCGAGAAGGAACGGAACACGCCAGCCCCATGACTCGAAGGCGGCGTCGCTCATCATCGTCGACAGCAGGAGGATGAGGCCTCCGGCGAACACCGAGGGCAGAGCGGTCGCGGCCAGAGTGATGTTGATCCAGAGTCCGCGCTTGGCAATCGGAGCGTGCTCGTAGACGAAGGACGGACCGCCGACGGATTCGCCGCCGGCGGAGAAGCCCTGTCCGAGGCGGGCGAGGATGAGCAGGATCGGCGCGAACCAGCCGATCGTGTCGAACCCGGGGAGGATGCCGATGAGTGCGGTGCAGGCTCCGACGAGGAAGATCGTGATCGTCAGGGTCTGCCGCCTGCCCACCTTGTCGCCGAGTGCGCCGAAGAACAGTCCGCCGAGGGGGCGCATGACGAAGGCGACTCCGAAGGTCGCGAAGATGACCAGCAGACCGGTGATCCGATCACCGTCGGGGAAGAAGTATTCGGACAGGATGACTGCTGAGAGACCGTACAGCGTGAAGTCGTAGAACTCGACGAACTGGCCGATGCTGCCGCCGAGGAGCACCTTTCGCTGCATCGTCGTCGATCGGCCGTTGCCGTCGGCGGTGGGCGTGTGCTCCTGGCCGGTGATGGGAGTGGACATCAAAGCTCCTTTGCTCTGTCGCCCTGGCGGGCGGAAGCATCACCGTCTGCCCGCGTGACGCCTGCCATTCATTGTCATCAGCGAATCGGAATCAGTCCAACAGATACTTTTGAACATTGTCATCAATTGGATGAATGGCAGATGATGGGGCCAGGTGCTCTCCGGTGTCTGCACTTTCTCACCTGGCGTGCCGTTCCGCGCCCGCCTCCGACGTTCCGCGCCATCACTCGTTCGAGGCAGCGCCCAGCACCTCTCTGCTGACTTCGCAGAAGGCTCTCCCGCGCCGGTTCAAGCGCACGCCTTCGGGCCAGATCACGGCGAGATCGATGCTCGGGAAGTCGTCGAGCAGGGGAACATCGACGGTCTGCAGACCGATATAGGTGCCCGATGACACGCTTTGGCTGAGCAACGAGTATCCGTGCCCCATCGCCACGAACGACCGCAGAGTCTCGTAACCCGAGAATGAGTGGCGGACCTTCGGCACGACCCCGGCGATGCGGAAGAGCTCGTCGTAGTACTGCCTGGAGAAGGGCAGATCGAGTTGAATGTAGTCTTCGTCGGCGAGCTCGCTCAGGCTCACTGGCTTCGGTTTCCCTCCGTTGGCGAAGCGATGATTGCGGGACACCAGCACGTGCGGTTCGATGACATCGAGAAGGAAGGTGTCGAATCGGCTCGTCGGACCGAGCATGTACGTCAGCGCCAGGTCACAATCGCCTGCTTTGACGGCTCTCTGGAGTTCTTCCAGGTCGGCTTCGAGGTAGGTCACCTGCACGTCTGGGTAGCGTTTCGCGAATTCGTCGTGGATCAGCGGCAGCCGGGTCGGTGCGATCGGCGAGAACACGCCGACAGTCAGACTCCCGCTCAGTGACCGGGACAGCCCCTGCGCGGTTTCGCCGAGCGCCTCGGAGGCATCGAGGAAGCCTGTCACTTCGGCGAGGAAACGCCTTCCCGCCGGCGAGAGCACGACGGATCGGTTCTTTTGCCTGATGAAGAGGTCGAGCCCGATGGTCCGCTCGAGCTGAGCCATCGCCGTCGAGATCGCCGACTGGGTGACATTGAGCTGCTTCGCCGCCTCGGTCATATTCTCTCGCCGGGCGACCTCCTGGAAGTACCGCAGCTGCACCAGGGTGAAATCGAGTGCCATAATCCCTCATCATCCCACCCGCAGCGCCCGTGCATGCAGACACAGCCCCGCCGAGGCGGCCAGAGCCACAGGAATGCCGCCCCCACCGAAGCGGCCCACCGCCACAGGAATGGCATCCTCACCGAGGCGGCCCGCCGCGAAGCCTTTGACCGCCGCGGCATTCCGCGTTGATCTCGCATCGATCTCGTGTCGGTCTCGCATCGATCTCGTGTCGGTGCCGACAGATAGAATCACCCTCAAACACGCCAATGACGTGTTCTCCATCATTTTAATATTCCCTCTCAACTGGAACGACAATTCCAATCGAATATTTTTCGAAGTTTCTATTGTTTTCTCCATCGTGACTGACTATAATTTCAGCAAGAGACCTTCAACGACGAACGGAACTCGACAGCGATGACCTTCACCCCCAACCGCAAGCGACGCAAGTCAGGAAAGCGCGACCGACGCGCTGCCACTGACTCGCGCGGCGGGGCGAGACGCCGGCCACCGACCAATTCGAATCCTACGAGTTGCACCGACTCCCCCACTTCAACTTCTCGCGCCTCCGAGGACAACGCACCCACAAGCCCCGAAGTTGAACCATCGAGCCCTTCTTCTCTGGCTGAGCAGCTCAAGACAGCCGGACTCGACCTCAGTGGCCACCACTTCGCCGACGTGTTCAATGCCCTGGACCCCGTATCGACCGACGACGAACTGGACGAACACGCGCCGACCACCAAACTCGAAGAACCCATCGCAGACACACATGCGACCGAGGTCGCTCAACCAAGCGAAGCCGTTGAAACAGCAATCCCCGCAGAGCCTGAGCCGAATACCAAGGCGGACTCAGCCGCACAGCGCGCAGTTCCTGAACTCGCGAGCTCGACCAATGCAATCAACCCCGTCCCGCCTCAGCCCGATGCCGGAGATGACTCTCAGCGACCGACCTCGCTGCACCCTGTCCTCACCGACTCCGCCTGGAACGACCTTGCCAAGAGCGCTCCCGAGATCACCGACTCGATCGCCTCACTGACCGGACTGGTCGGTGCACTTCGGGCATTCGATCGACCCATGGGGCCCGACGAGGCCCTGCAGGTCATCGACGGGGCGGAGGCGCTGCGTCGGCTCAGTGAATCCCTGTCCACTTTGGCGCTGGCCGTCTACGAACGCGTCGGCACACCTAAGGACAGTGGTGCCAAGTCGACCAAGGCGCTCATCCAGGAGCGCCTCAATCTCTCGGGGCGAGAAGCGAACCGCCGGGCGAAGCTCGCAGAGAATCTCGGCGGACGTGTCGCACTCGACGGGCAACCGCTCGAACCTGAGCATCCGCTCGTGGCCGAGCAGCTCCACCTCGGCACGCTGCCGGCCGAGCACCTCACTGTCATCGAAGAATGCCTCAAGGCACTGCCCGCATGGGTGGATCACGAGACTAGGTCCCGTGTGGAAACCGACCTCGTGAAGTACGCGAAATCGGTGACTGTCACCGAGCTCCGCGACATCTTCCGTCAGATGCTCGCTCTCATCGACCCCGACGGCGCCGAGCCGCTCGACCCCAGCGACCGTTCTGCCTATTTCATCACTGCCCGCCCCAAGCGCAACGGCGACTGGAGGCTGGAGGGGGTCCTCGATCCAGTAGCAGGATCAGAACTGCACGGACTGCTGACGTCGCGGATCAAATCTGCTAAAGACAACGCATCGAGCTCGGCGGGAACTGCCGACGAAGACCCGTCGAGCACAGCGGGACCGGGCGAAGAAAAGTTCGAACCCCTCGATGCAGTGCTCACCGGAGATCGTTTTGACGCTCCCCCGTGGGCTGTCATCGATGCCGCGAGCGACTCCGCCGCCGAGAGTGAAGCTGCCGGCGACGCCGATGCGAATACTGCCGATTCCGCTGGCGACCGTTCCACTCCCGCTGGCCATGGCGTCCGCGCCGACGGCTCGACAGTCGACCTCATGAGCGAACAACCCAGTGCGAGAGCCTGGATCTACGAGCGCTTCACCACCGTCATCTCGCGCATCAGCATGAAGGAAGCAGCCAAGGGCTCGCCATACCCTCTCGTCATCACAGCGAAGGCGTCGGATATCGCCAACGGCACCGGCGAAGCCGTCACAGGTTCCGGCGACCGCTTCCCCATGAGCGATGTCGTTCGCCGCGGACTCAATGGCACCGTTTTCTTCCACCTGATGGACGAAAAGGCTCGCACCGTAGAAGTCTGCACGGATCAGCGCTTCGCCAACAAGAAACAGACCGCGATCGTCACCGCCCGAGACCGCGGATGCGTGTTCCCCGGCTGCGACTCACCAGCGGGATGGTGCGACGTGAACCATGTTGTTCCGCACGCCTTGGGTGGCAAGACCGACATCAACAACATGTGCCTGCTCTGTTCCTTCCACCACCACCTCATGGACCGTTCCACCTGGGAAGTCTTCATGCTCGCTGACGGTCGGCCGGCATGGAAACCTCCCGAAAGCATCGACCCAGCTCGCACCCCGATCATGCACTCGAGGTTCATCACCGACGACATAATCGACGGCCTCTTCGGCACGTAGCCCTGCCAGGCAGCTCAAGGGCACCCTTGTGCCCGCACCTCAGCGAGAACACGCAGTGCACAACCGGCGAGCTCAATTGGTCGCGAATCGTCGAGGCCCATTCGCTGGAGCAGACTCACTTGCAACGCAGTCTCCATCCGCGCGAATACCGGATTCACAGGCGCCGCAAATAGACTGGCCTCATGCACCTCGGCCTAGTGACCTCCAGCGCGACCGCGATTCCGCACGACACCTCGGCGGCGATCCCCAGCCCGTCCATCTCGAGCTTCCAAATCGGTCCGCTGACGATCCACTTCTATGCGCTGTGCATCCTCGTAGGCATCATCATCGCGATCGTGCTGACCAACCGCCGACTGACCAAACGCGGCGTCGAAGACTGGCAAGTCCTCGACATCGCGACTCTGGCGGTTCCGATGGCCATCGTCTTCGCCCGCATCTACCACGTCATCACGCATTACACCGATTACTTCGGACCCGGTCGCAACCCCTGGAATCCGTTCGAGCCCGGTTCGGTCTGGGCGATCTGGGAGGGCGGCATCGCGATCTTCGGTTCACTCATCGGCGGCACGCTGGGTGCATGGATCATGTGCCGCCGCCTCGGCCTCAAACTCACCACCCTGCTCGATGCCCTGGCACCGGGTCTCATCCTCGCCCAGGCCTGCGGACGCTTCGGCAACTGGTTCAACCAGGAGCTCTTCGGCCTGCCCACCACCCTGCCCTGGGGTCTCGAGATCGACCCCGGCAATCCGGCCATCCCGCTGGGCACTCCACCCGGCACGCTCTTCCACCCGACATTCCTCTACGAGGTCATCTGGAACAGCCTCGGCGCGCTCGTCCTGCTCTACCTCGGCCGCAAGGTCTTCTTCCAGTGGGGACGCCTCTTCGCCGTCTACCTCATGTGGTATGGTGCCGGCCGCATCGTCTGGGAGTCTATTCGCCTCGACCCGAGCTTCGTCATCCTCGGCCTGCGCACGAACGTCTGGGGCGCAATCGGCGCCGTCGCGCTCGGTGCGGTGATCATGATCGTGCAGTGGAAACGCCATCCCGAACCCGAGGAATCGCCCTTCTTCCCCGCACGAGAACCCGAACCTGCGAAGGACTGACGGAACCCCTCGCCGAGGCGGCTCCCCTGCCCCGTCGTCTCGCGCGATTCCCGTCCTCGACCGGACGATCCACTCTTTCTCCGGAGCGACCGGTCACCCATCACAGGCGCCCAGGGCTGAGGTTCACTCAAGCTGAAATGCTGTCCCAGCCGAGGCAGGTGGGGCCGCACCCGCCGATCATCTACTGCAAAGTAACATAGTCGTCATGCACTTCTTCCGTATGCTCCTGCACCTCTTCAGGTCCAAGCAGCGCTCTGCCCGCGACATTTGGGACACGTATTTTCTCCCCATGCGCGTCCACCTCGGCGAGATCGACATCTTCATGCATCTCAACAACGGCAAGTACCTGTCGATCATGGACCTCGGCCGACTCGACATGATGATGCGCAGCGGGGCCTGGCAGGCAATGCGTGAGCGCGGATGGTCCGGAGTCGTCAGCGGCGAGACCATCAGCTTCCGCAAATCACTGAAACTCTGGCAGCGCTACGTCCTCGAGACCAAGGTCTGCGGAATCGATGAACGTACCGTGTTCTTCGAACATCGCATGGTCGTCGACGGTGAGATCTTCGCCCGCGCCTATGTCGCCACACGAGTGATCGCAGACAGCGGCCCGCTCACCAGAGACGACCTCATTGAGGCATTCGGGGTGCCGGAGAATGTGCCCGAACTGCCCGAGTGGATCCACGAGTGGCGCCGCCACAACGCACTGCCGAGCACCCGACGTCCCGCCTGGAGCGACTGGTCCTGACTGGGCCGCGGCCGGGCCGAGCTGGACTCAGTCGGCCGTGATCCACTCCTTGAGTCGGACGAGCCCCGTGGTGATCGCGGCTTCGTCGATGCCTGAATATGCCAGCCGGATATAGGAACGATCCTCTCCGGGCTGCGGTGAGCCGAAGTGCTCGCGAGTGCAGAATGAGACTCCCGTGGCATGCAGCGCCTCTGTGGAGAAGTCGGCCAGAGTCGCGATTCCCTTCGCCTCCATCGCCTCGGTGACATCGGGGAAGACGTAGAACGTCGACCCCGGGGTCGCCGCGGACATACCGGGGATCTCATTGATGAGCCGACAGGTGGCATCACGTCGCTTGCGCAGCACCTCCAACATCTGCCCGACCGGCCCCTGCGGCCCGCGCAGGGCAGCGATCCCCGCCCACTGCACGTACTGGTTCGTGCACGATTCGTCGTTCGTGTTCATCAGCGAGATCGCCTCGGCGACCTCCTTCGGCGCTACCGCGCACCCGAGACGCGAACCGGTCATCGCGTACTTCTTCGAGAACGTGTAGAGGATGACGGTGCGCTCGCGCATGCCCGGCAGCGCGGCGATCGACTGGGACTTCCCGCGATAGCGCATCTCGAAGTACGCCTCGTCAGAGAGCACCCACAGGTCGAATTCCTGCGCGATCGCAGCGATGGCCTCCCGCTCCCCCGGGGTGGATTCCGCAGAGATCGGGTTCTGCAGGTCGTTGTAGATGATCGCCGTGGTGTTCTCATCGATCGACGCCCGCAGGTGATCGAGGTCGATCGCGAAACCGTCGGAGGTCGGAACATAGCGATAGGGCAGAGCCGTACCGCCGAAGTATTCGATCTGGGATTCGTAGATCGGGAATCCCGGGTTCGGGTAGAGCACACCTTCGCCGGGGTTCATCACCGCTTGGAGGAATTTCGTGATAACGGGCTTGCCACCGGTGGTCACAACCACCTCGGCGGGGTCGATCGTCATTCCGCGCCGCGCGCCGATGTCATCGGCGAGCGCTTCCCGCAGTTCGGGGATCCCCGGCCCGGGGCAGTAGCCGGTCTTGCCGTCGCGGATCGCCTGCTCCATCGCCTCGACGATGTGAGGAGCGAGCGGGAAATTGAGATCGCCGAGGTGGAACGGGAAGACCTCGTTGCCCTTCGCCTTCCAATCGGCGGCGGCCTGGGCCACGCGGAAAGCGGTCTCGGTGCCGAGGTTGTCCAAGCGGCGAGCAGTCTTCATCGTCGACTCCTTCTTCGGGGTCCATCTCTTCGGGGCAGTGCTGAGGTGTCGGTGCTGAGGTGCCCGTGGGTGCTGCGCAAGGAGGGACGGAACCGTCCCCGGGGCACGGTGCGCACCGGTTCACTCACGATAGAGCACCTGACCAGGGATTGTCAGCGGTGTCCGAGATTCATCCGACGGCGAGCGCGCTGCGTCCGGCGAGCAGACACCACAGACCGATGCCGAGGAATACCGGAGCGCCGAGGATGCCGCACCAGAAGCTCGGCGCCGCGGTCTCGCGCGGCAAGATGAACGCGACCACCGTGACGATGGTCAGCAGCAGCCCCGCCAGATGAAGGACGGGCTGGTCGAAGACGACGGCGAGTGCGAAGAAGTGGATGCCGACGATCGCGAGGATGAGCGGAGCGATGTTCTCGGTCTGGCCGGCGCGGATGAGGAAGAAGCTCACCACCGCGGCGATGATGACCTCGGCCCAGAACACGATGAGGTAGAGCGTGAATGAGGCGGTCCCGGTGGTGAAGGCGCTGGGTTCCGACCAGTTGCCGATGGCGGTGAGAATGCTCGGCACGGCGAGGGCGAGTCCCGCGACTCCGAACCCGGCGAGGACCAGCCGGAAGACCAGCCCTTTGGGAGGTGCTTCCTGCGCCCACCCGGACCAGATGAACGCGGCGAGACCGAAGATCGCGCCGATCATGACGAGGTCGCGCGAGTATGCCACGTCGATCATCGTCGATCCCTTTCGTCCGTGCGGGCCGTCTTCGACACTACTCAACAAAGAGGATCCGCACCCATGACGTTTTCCCGACTCCCTCGGCTCTGAGCGCCGCCGATGGTGCCGAATTCGGCGAGTCCCGTCGTCACAGACGCCTCCCCCGCCGAGGATGTCGCCCCTTCCAGCTCGACCGATCCAACCGCGTCGGGCCCTCCCGCCGAGGCGGCCGGAATGATCTGCCAGTCCCCGATCGGTTCGTGGCTGAGTGGAAATACGCGGGTATTGATCGGCTCCATTGCGCTCATGCGAACTGTGTAATCAGCACAACCACCCAAGTACCGCCGTGACGAAGAAATCAGTAGGCTGTCGAGGTTGTTTCAGCACTCAATACAAACCGGCGCAACTATTTACTTCACCTTGAGCGTGAGATAGAACTGTTTTCGTAGGCGACCACATGGTCCGCCTCGAGTTCAGGAGATGATCCGTGTCCTACTTCAATGGTGAAGCCTCGCACTGGCTGGCGGCCTCCCCCGCCGAAACCCACGACCCCGCACCACTGCCGCGCGAGAAACAAGATCTCGTCATCGTCGGCGGCGGACTGACCGGCCTGTGGTCGGCTTATTACGCCAGGCAGGCCCACCCCGATTGGGCGATCACTATTATCGAGGCCCGCCACATCGGCTACGGCGCCTCCGGCCGCAACGGAGGGTGGCTCTCGACCCTGCTGCCGGGCAATCGCACCAAGTTCGCCGAGGCGGTCGACCGTGCCCGGAAGAACGATCCCTCCGGGCCGGTCGGCTCGGCAGGGCTCGACGGCGTGGCCAGCGTCAGCGCATTCCAGTCGGCACTCTTCGACTCCATCGACGAGGTCCTCGACGTCTGCGAGACCGAGGGCATCGATGCCCACCAAGTCCGCGGCGGTCATATCGACATCGCTCAATCGGAGGCCGGCTTGTCCCGGCTGCGCGATCTTGAGGCCGGCAATGAGCAGTTCGGATACGGGCCCGAGGATATGCAGTTCCTCGACGCCGAGGCGACTCGTGCCCGCATCAACGTCGACGGGGCGCTCGGCAGCCTCTACTTCCCCGGTACCGCCGCCATCGATCCTGCACTGCTCACCCGGGGACTCGGCCACGTGCTCAGGGAACAGGGCGTGACCATCTGTGAGGCCACCTCGGCGAGGCATATCCGAAAGAATTCGGTCGCCACGGACCGCGGGCCGGTGCACGCGGACACGATCTTCGTGTGTCTCGAGGGGTATTCGGACACGGTCGGCGGCGACCTGTCGGGCCTGCAGGGACGGCAGGTCATCCCGGTGTTCTCGTCGATGATCGCAACCGAGCCGCTGCCGGGCGACGCGTGGGCGTCGATCGGCTGGGAGGGGCGCGAATGTCTCGGCGATACGGCGCACACGTTCATCTATGCCCAGCGCACGGCCGATGGCCGGATCGCGCTCGGCGGCCGTGGGGCACCCTATGCTTTTCGGTCGGGCCTGCCCGGTGACGGTGAGGTCCCCGCCGAGGTGGTCGACCTGTTGGCCGGGCGCCTGTCCTCGCTCTTCCCGGACCTCGAGTTCGAGGTTGCTCATGCCTGGCGCGGGGCGCTCGGGGTGACCAGAGACTGGTGCGCTGGTGTCTTCTTCGACCCGACACAGCGCATCGGAGTGGCCCGCGGCTACGCCGGGCACGGGGTGACGGCGACTCATCTGGCGGCGAAGACCCTGCTCGATCGGGCTGCCGGGGCATCGACGCCCTTGACCGGGCTGCCGTGGAACGACCACTTCTCCGGGCAGTGGGAGCCCGAACCGATTCGGTGGTTGGGCATCCGGTCGATGTACAAGATCTTCGGCCTCGCGGATGCGTGGGAGTCAGCGACCGGGGCGAAGAAGACGAGCCTGCTCGCCCGATTCGGATCCCGCTTGGCCGGGTTGCACGAGTAAGCGGGGCGGGGCTCCACCAGTCCTACCAGCTCCACCAGCTCGGTGAACCTGCAGCAGCTCGGTCCTTGCACCAAGCTGCGGCAGGTTCACCAAGCTGAAGCCTAACGGCCGGGCACCTGCCCCGGTCTTACGCTGTGGCCCACCCCTGTCGTCCGGTTCGTCGAAGAGGCAGACTGAATCCATGACGAGTTCGCACAGCCGCATCTCCCCCATGGCCGCTTCCTACCCGGCGTCGAGCATCCGCAAGATGTTCAACCTCGCCCTCGACTTCCCCGATGCTGTGAAGCTCACCGTCGGCGAACCTGACTTCACCACTCCGGAGCACATCAAGGCCGCAGGCATCCGCGCGATCGAGAACGACAACACCCGCTACGTTGCGAATGCTGGCATCCCCGAACTGCGGCAGGCGATCGCCCGGAAGTACTCGACTCGATGGAATCGCAGCATCGCGCCCGAGAACGTCATGGTCTCCTTCGGCGCGATGGAGGCGCTCACCTTCGCCCTCGACGTCACTGTCACCCCAGGCGACGAGGTCCTCATCCCCGACCCGAGCTTCCCCAACTACATGGGTCAGGTGCACCGCCTCGGCGGGATTGCGGTATCCGTTCCTGTCACCGAGGACAATGATTTCGAGCTCCGCGCCGAGGATGTCCGCGCTGCGATCACGGACAAGACCGCGGCCGTGATCATCAACAGTCCGTCGAACCCTTTGGGTTCGGTCATGGATCGGGCCGACCTCGAGCAGATCGCTGCGCTGGCCGATGAGCACGAGTTCACCGTCATCTCCGATGAGGTCTATGACGAGATGGTCTTCGACGATGCTGTCTTCACCTCCATCGCCGAGGTGAAACCATCCACCGCCGAGGTGGGAGCTGAGTTCGATCGGTTCCTGGCCATCGGCAGCTTCTCGAAGACCTATGCGATGACCGGGTGGAGGTGCGGTTTCGTCATCGGTTCGGAGGATTTCATCGCGCCGATGGCACTGCTGCAGGAGGGCCTGACCTCGAGTCTGCCCGGCTTCGTCCAGGAGGCAGCGGTCGCCGCAATCGAGGGACCGCAGACCGCGGTCGATGAGATGGTCGCTTCGTATGCCAGGCGGCGTGAGCTCATGGTCGAGCGCATCAACGCCGTCGAGGGCTTGAGTCTGCTGCGCCCGGCGGCGACGTTCTATGCCTGGGTGAATGTCTCCGAGTGGGGATTGGACTCTTGGGAACTGGCGACCCAGCTGCTCGAGAAGCACAATCTCGCGACGATCCCCGGTTCGGCCTTCGGCCCGGCCGGCGAAGGCTACCTGCGTCTGACCTTCGCGGTCTCGGACGAGACCATCAACACCGCGTGCGACCGGCTGGAGGCCTTCGCCACAGCTCGGTGAGCCTGCAACAACCTCATTCCACTGCGGCGAGCGCTGAATTCCAGCTTCCGTAGAACTTCCGGACGGCCGCGGCCGAGGGCACCTCGCCCTTATGCTCGGCGGCGTATTCGGTGTAAGCCTTGTAGGTCGCGGCGGTCCCGCGTGATTCGCAGTCGGCGAGAAACTCGGCAATCGCCTTGTCGTAGGCATCCGAGTCGAAGCGCAGCTGGCCCTTGGCTCGGCCGATCTTGTTCGTCGCCAGACCCGCCGCCTTGAGCGCTTCGTTCCAGGACCCGAACCGCTGCACCGCGGTCTGACTGGTCGGCGGCCAGATGGTCGCCCCCTGCGCCGAGGTCGCTCCGAGGCCGTCGAGCACCGACTTGCGCAGTTTGTCGTACCGGCTGGCGGTCAGACTTGGGACCTCCGCCCGGCCGCGGACGTACGCAACCGCCGCAGCCACCTCGGCGAGAGTGGACGTCACCGACGTCCCTGAGTTCTCGAGTTGGACGGTCAGTGCGGACTCCACCTCGGCGAGGGTCTCCCGGTCGCTGGGACTGAGCTTCGCCGGATCGGCGCTGGCAGGGATCCCCGGCGCGCCAGTGGAATCGAGGCTGCGGGCGGTGATGAACAGCAGCGCACCGAGCACGGCCAGCGACGAGGTGTGGGTTCTCCCGGTATCAGACATTCACTCCATTGTACGTTTCAGATGGGGCACATCGGGTTTCAACCTCGGTACACGCAATCGTCTCCGACTCACGTAACTGCAAATAGTGTCGGTCGTGTGGCCAGAGATGGTGGCCGCGTACAGAGAATGATGCCCCTGAGATGCGGAGAAGATGATGCAGATGAAACGAGTTCTTGGAATTGGAACTGCCTCCCTGATTCTGGCTACGGCGAGCATATTCGGCGGCACCGCCGCTCACGCCGGTGTGATGAAAGCCAGCCACACATATCACCCGACTCTCACACAGTGCGAGAAATATGTGCGCACGGCGGCTTCTGTCCACCGTCTCTTCGGATATCGGGTCGTCAAGGCGGCATGCGTCACGGTTCGACCAAGTGAGAAATACATGGGCGTAGTCACCTGGATTGTCTGAGCTAGGTCGGCTGCTGTTCCAGTACGTCGGTCGAGGATTTGCTCAGCCTGCCAGCAGCGCGAGCGATCCCGTGGCGATGAGCGTGGTCAAGGTTGTCCAGGCGATGATCGCGATGCCCTGCCACAGCAGGATCCACGAGGTCTTCACACCAGCACTGACGAGGATCGTCGAGGTGATCTGGGTGGGAATCGCCAGCGGTCCGAGCAGGCTCGCGCCGGGGACGCCGAAGCGGGTGAGGAACTTTTTGAATTTGACCCGTCCCTTGGACTCGGGCTTCCCACCTTCACCGAGGTGGCCCTCCGTCGCCGTGTCACCGGCATCGCCGTCGGCCGCTGGACCGGGGGAGAGAACGTCGGCGGATCCATTCCGCGTGGCACTTGCCTCGGGCGCAGCGCCATCAACCGGTGCGAAACCGACACCGGCGCCTGCCCCGACGGTCGCGAGCTCACGCTTTTCGCTCTGACGATTCACGACGGCGCGGCGCGCCCGTGCGCCGAGGAGCACGATGACGGTGACGCAGATGAAGTTGCCGATGGCTCCGGCGATTCCGGCGAGCACGGGGTTCATTCCGGCCCACACGCCGATGATCGAGGAGATCTCACCCTCGATGAAGGGGACCGCCCCGGCCGCGGCGATGATGAACGGCTGAAGCAGGTCGGGAACCTGAGCGGCGAGACCTTGGAAGAATTCGATGATGGGGTTCATGGTGTCCTCCTGAACGTAATCGGCAGATCCCGGCCCGGATGAACCGGATCTGATGGTTGATACGTTCAGTACAGACTGTGTTCTCAGAACAGGGTCAAGCCCTCATCGTCGAACCCAGCGAATCTTCAGTTACATTTCCCAGTCACTGTCTTCAGCTCTCTCCCTCAGCTCCCGACCTCACTCCTCTTCCTCCGCCTCAGTCCCCTGCCTCAGCCTTCTTCCTCCGCGGCAACGTGCTTGATGAAAGCGATGAACCGCTCGCGGTCGGCGTCCGGGATATCGAGATTCGGGAAGACGGCGATGAAGGCACGCTGGATGACGTCGATCTGCGCGTCGTTGTAGAGCTCTCTGAGCGAGCCGATGATCGCAGCCTGCCCCATCTTCACGTCCCCGGTCATCCGCTCGGTCGGCGCGAGGAGCCAGGGTTTCGCTTCGAGCTGTCGCTTCATACTCGGGGCGATCTGCTCTGCCAAGCGTGCGCGGGTGGCGTCGTCGGCATCCTCGGCGAGCTCATCGACTTCCTGGTCGTACGGTGTGGTCTCGGACATGATGGACCGCATCTCCGCGAGCGCCGATTCCTCGTACAGGGTCGAATAGATGTTCATCAGTGCGCGATCGGAGTTCGACATCCGGGCGGCGATGTCGATGAAGCCTGAAGCAGTATCGATCGGCGCTCCGTGTTCGAGGAGCTGGGACACCTCGGTGCGTGCCTTTTCCAGGGCCGCGATCTGCTCACCGAGGTCGGACTCGAGCTGTTTGAGGGCGAGCTGCTGCTGTTCGTGATCGTCTTCGACCGCACCGATATCAGCCAACGGGATCCCGAGCTCGCGCATCCGCCGGATCTGATGGAGTCGCAGCAGGTGGGAAGCCCCGTACTGTTTGTATCCGTTGCTCATCCGTTCGGGCTCGGTGAGCAGCCCGAGCTTGTGATAATGCCGAATCGTATTGACCGTGGTTCCGGTCAGACGCGCCAATTCGCTCGTGCTCCATCCCACGGTCAGGTCCTTCCGCCGATGCCGTGTGGTTCAGTGTCGATGAGGTCCTCGTCGACTCCCAACACCGCTCAGTCTAAGCGGACGGACTGACATGGTGAGCGGGAGAACCGACGTGGACGGTCCGATGCGCCCGGACTACCGTGTAACCATGACAGCAGGATTCGATTCGGTCGACGCCCTCGTCTTCGACATGTTCGGCACTGTCGTCGACTGGCGTACAAGTATTGCCGCCGAGGTGGCCGTGCAATTGCGCGATCATGTTCCCGATCTCGTTCCACTTGAGTTCGCCGACGCTTGGCGGGCCGAATATCAGCCGTCGATGGAGCAGGTCCGCAACGGTGACCGGGAGTTCGTTCGTCTGGATGTGCTCCACCGGGAGAATCTCGAGACCGTGCTCAGGGGTCTCGGCGTCGATCCGGACTCGATTCCCGCACCGGTCCTCGACGAGACCAATCTTGCGTGGCACCGGCTCGATCCGTGGCCGGATGCGATCGCAGGGTTGACCCGTTTGCAGGAGCGATTCGTCGTCGCCCCATTGTCGAATGCGAACGTCCGGTTGGCTCTCGACGTCGCCAAACGTGCTGGTCTTCCCTGGGATGCGATCCTCGGCGCCGAGGTGGCGGGAGCCTATAAGCCGGACCCCGACGCGTATCGGCGGACCGCCGAAATCCTCGGTCTCGAACCGCATCAAGTCGCCATGGTCGCCGCGCACAACAGCGATCTCGCCGCAGCACAGTCCCTCGGGCTGCGGACGTGCTTCGTCCGTCGCCCTTCCGAGCATGGATCCGACCAGACGACGGACCTCGCGGCCGAAGGCGACTGGGACGTCATCGCGCAGGACTTCGAGGACCTCGCTGACCGGATCGGCTGAGGCATCGCCTCGAAGGGGTGCTGGGCCAGCAGTCCGCGCAGAACGCCGATGCGCCTATTTCAACGGCTCCAACCCGCACCACTCGGCGGTGAAGAGAGCGATGGTCTTCGTGATGTTGCGGACGGACTCGATGTGGACGCGCTCGTCGAAGGCATGGATGTCGAAGGATCGGGGTCCGTAGGTCAGAGTCGGCATCGGTCCGTAGTTCGTGTACACCCGGCCGTCGAGGTAGCCCGGCGTGGTGAACGACTGCAGAGGGGAGGCCGAACACATCCCGGTGGGCCGAGCCGAGGACGGCCTAAGCTCCTCCGCCTTCGTCGAGTCGATATCCTGCGGTGAAGAAGCCGGTTCGCTCCAGGTGTGGCAGGCGACTGTCCTGACCGCGCCGGGCGATGCTCGCGTGCCGGACGTGCTCCTGGATCTCTTCCCACGCCTGTTCCGGGTCGATCCCCGGATAGATGGCGGCCGCACGGAGACCTCACACCATGACGGGACGCTGAAGGGTCAGTCTCCGCCAGAGATCTCTCCGACGTTGGTTCGCACCAGGGCGTTCTCTACTGGTTCCGGGATGAGCACGGCGTCGCCGGTGTAGCCGCGCAGAAGTGCCGAAAGCGCTCCGTTGCCGGTGCTCTCCTCCTTCACCACGGATTGGAGATGGATCGGGGCTGCAGGAGAGAATCCGGCAGCGGTGATCGCGTCGAAGGCGAAGAGGTTGGCCGCGAGGCCGGCTTTCATGTCCCCGGCGCCACGTCCGTACAGCCAGCCGTTCTCGACTCGAGGCTCGAAGGCTCGACTCGAGGCTCGAAGGGCGGAGCAGTCCAATTCTCCAAGGGTCCGGTCGGAACGACATCCACATGACCTTGCAGGATCAGCGATCGGCCCTGCGAGACTGCCGGCCGATAGCTGCCTACGATGTTGAAGTCTTCGTCGTAGGGCACGTACCTCTGTCGGCTATTCTGCATTCCTCAACGAGGATCCGGAAGACCAGCCACATTTGCTGTCATTGGTTGCGCACCCCCTCCCCTCATTCGGAACCAGGGTATACCGTGGGCCACAGGGACGGGTCGACCGGCCCGTACTCCAGCCACCATCTGACGAAAGGTGACAAGCATGAGTGAGACGAGCATCAGCGCTTCCCGCACGATCGATGCCCCCGTAGAGGACATCTTCCACGTCCTCTCCAATCCAGAGCGTCATGCCGAGATCGACGGCTCGGGAATGGTCCAGTCCGATGACAAGACTGACCGCATCACCGAGACCGGCCAAGTGTTCACGATGAACATGCACTGGGACAAGATGGGCGGCGACTACAAGACCGACAATCACGTCATCGGCTTTGAGGAGAACAAGCTTCTCGCCTGGAAGACGGCACCGGCCGGTGAAGAGCCACCGGGTTGGGAGTGGGTCTGGGAGCTCAAGTCCCACAGCCATGACTCGACCGAGGTCTCCGTGACCTACGACTGGAGCGCTGTCACCGACAAGGAGGTGCTCAAGCAGGTCGACTTCCCGGCCGTCAGCGAAGAGGACCTCGAATCGTCCCTCGGCAACTTGGCAGCCGCGGTGTCCGGAGTCTGACGTCCCGCAGCAGCGCGTCCACCCGGGCTGCTCACGCCTGACAGTATAGTGACGGCCCTGTTCGAGCTCACCGCAGTTCGTTCAGGGCCGTCTCCGCGCGCCGACGGCGGTCTTCGAGCGACATCTCCCACCAATACTCGCCGCGTTCGCCGAGGCCGTGCTTCGCGACATTCACCCTCCGTCTCGCCTCCGCGAGATCATTCTCAGCACCCCGCCTCTTCGCCTGCTTGACGGCATTCCTCGCAGCGCCGAGGTGACCCTTCAGTTCCTCGATCACGCTGGGTTCCAGTGCTGGGTCGGTTCGTCGCCATCGGCGTCCCTTTACGATCAGCCACCGCTCGTCATCACTGTCGCTGTTCTCGCTCATGCGCCGACTGTACCTCTCACCCCAGACGCAGCGCGTACGTCTCGCGGCACCGGCAGATGAGAGGATGGCCTGGTGTCTGACAACCGATCCGCCCTCCCCGCCGATTGGCGTGATGCCTTCGCCCCACTCGCCGAGGCGGCTCCGCACTCACACACGCCCGTGGCGCTGGGATTCGAGCTCGTCCAAGTAATCCCCCGCACTTGGTTCGAAGCCCAGCACTCCGTCGTCCTCAACAAGGACGACGTCACCCCGGGTGCGAACCCGAGCCTCGCGATCCGCCCGCTCATGCTCAGCGAATCCGGCAACTGGGTGAAGAAGTCCCTGACCTGGCGCACCATCGACCGCATGACCCGCCAATTCGACATCGACCCCGCCCACCAGGAATGGTTCGCCCAACTCGCCGGACTGCGCACCCGCGGGAAGACGGACTTCACACCCGACGGGGCGCCGTACCACCTCGCCGATTTCCGCACTCCCCTGCTGTGGGACCACTTCACGCAGGGGAAGAAGCTCGGCATCGAATTCGTCGGCATCAATCCGGATATGACCATCCGCATCGGGCACACCGCCCGCGCCGCCATCGACATCCGCCGCAGCCAGAACCGCCTGCAGGTGCAGACGCGGGCAACGATCGACGAACGCGAATATGCCCCCGGACTGATCAAACCCATCTGGACGCACGGCTTTTTCGGCGTCGACGTCACCAGCGGTTTCACCGTCACCCTGGCCCCCGCGGAGATCCCGACGAAGGAATCCGCGCTGCCCGTGCTCCAATCGCCTGGGCCGATCACGATCCCCGAGGCGGAGGCCGAAGAATTCTTCGAGGAGTACTACCCGCAGCTGCGCTCCAGCGCTGAGGTCATCAGCAGCGACGCCACCGTCGCCTTCCCGCAGTACGGCCGGCCCCGCCTCGTCGTCTTCGCCGCCTTCGGCGCCGGCGACAAACTCTCCTTAAGCTGGTATTGGGAATACCAGGGACCCCGCCGCACCTTCCCCGTCATCGATCGATTGAGGCTCAGCGCCGCCTCGGCGAGGGAATATGCGGAGCAACGCGAACTCGACTTCGAAGATGCCGTCGTCGCCGAGGTCGACAAACTCCTCGCCGACACCCACGAAACCGGCTCCGCCCTGCCGACCATCAGAGACGTCGAACTCGACGACGCGGACACCGCGGATTTCGTCGTCAACGTCCTGCCCGGGCTCGAAGAGGTCGAGCACGTCAAGGTCATCACGCGCGGGAAGAAGCAGCCATACCGGGAGCTCGGCGGGGAGCCGAACGTGAAGATCACCTCGGTCGAGTCGGACAAGAACGACTGGTTCGATCTCGGCTTCCAGATCAGCATCGACGGCCACCCGGTCCCCTTCGTCAAGCTGTACAAGGCGCTGGCCGCCGGAACGAAGAAGATCAAGCTCTCCGACGACTCCTTCCTGTCGCTCAACAAGCCCATCTTCGACAAGCTCAAGGCCCTCCTCGCCGAGGCGGACCTCATCCCCGAATGGGAACCGGAGTCGCCGAAGATCTCCCGGATGCATGTGGGTCTGTGGTCGGATTTCGAGGACCTCGCCGACGAGTCCGAACCGGCCGTGACCTGGCGAGATTCCGTGAGCGCATTGGCCGACCTCGAGCACCTGCCCGCCACCGAGGTCCCCGACCTGAACGGTGCGAAGCTGCGTCCGTATCAGGTGCAGGGATTTCGGTGGTTGGCACTGCTTTACCGGTGCCGCCTCGGCGGGATCCTCGCCGACGACATGGGCCTGGGCAAAACCCTGCAGACGCTCGCGCTCATCAAGCACGCGAAGGCGAGCGCCCCCTTCCTCGTCGTCGCTCCCACCTCAGTGGTGCCGAATTGGGTGAAGGAGGCGACCGCGTTCGCCCCTGATCTCGATGTCCGTGTCGTGGCCGAGTCGACGCGGGCGCGTGGGGTCGACCTCGCCGAGGTGGCTCGCGGTGCCGATGTCATCGTCATGTCGTATGCGATGTTGAGGTTGGAGGAGACTCCGATCTCGCGGATGGAGTGGGCGGGACTCATCCTCGACGAGGCGCAGTTCGTGAAGAACTCGTCCGCGCAGACCCATCTGGCGGCGAAGGAAGTGCGCACACCGTTCCGACTGGCGCTGACCGGAACTCCTCTGGAGAACTCGCTGAAGGACGTGTGGTCGCTGTTCTCGATCACTTCGCCGGGACTGTTTCCGTCACCGCACCGGTTCGAGGAAGAGTATGTGCGTCCGATCGAGTCGGGTGAGAATCCGGGACGGATGCAGTGTCTGCAGAAGCGGATCCGACCGTTCATGATGCGTCGGACCAAGGACCTCGTCGCCGCAGACCTGCCGGAGAAGCAGGAGCAGGTCATCTCGGTCGAGCTCAACGCCGCGCACCGGAGACTCTACGATCGGATTCTGCAGAAGGAACGGAAGAAGATCCTCGGCTTCATCGACAGCGAATACGACAAGCAGCGGTTCATCGTCTTCCGGTCGCTCACGCTGCTGCGGATGCTCGCTCTCGATCCGTCGATCGTCGATGCCGAACATACTGAGGTGCCGTCGTCGAAGTTGGCGGCGCTCCTGGAACGGCTCGACGATGTCATCGCCGAGGGCCACCGGTCGATCGTGTTCAGCCAGTTCACGTCGTTCCTGTCCAACGTCGCCGCGGACCTCGACGCTCGCGGGATTCCCTATGTCGTCCTCGACGGGTCGACGCGCAATCGCGGGGCGGTCGTCGATGCGTTTCGGTCGGGTGAGGCGCCGGTGTTCCTCATCAGCCTCAAGGCCGGCGGGTTCGGGCTCAACCTCACCGAGGCGGACTATGTCTTCCTCATGGATCCGTGGTGGAATCCCGCCTCGGAGAATCAGGCGATCGACCGGGCGCACCGGATCGGGCAGACGAAGAGCGTCATGGTCTACCGCTATGTCGCCGAGGGCACGATCGAGGAGAAGGTGCTCGCCCTGCAGAAGCGCAAGGCCGAACTCTTCGACGACCTCATGTCCGACGCCGGCACGTACGAGGGCCGGGGCCCAGGCGGGCAAGCCTTCAGCCAGACGGTGACCGCCGCGGACATCAAGGGGCTGCTCGAGGGGTAGGCGATTCCAGCTAACCTCACGGATCACGGAAGAATATTTACTTTAGGTGCCCTAAAGTAAATATTCTCGCCAGACCGGCCTCAATAGTTCCCGGTCGCCCAGGCGACCGAAAGCGACGCCGTTTCACTCTTCGGAGCTCAGCAGCCTCTCGATAAGTTCCGGCACACGTTTTGTCACCGTGTCCCAGAAGCGGTCATCATCCATCGACGCGTAGCCCGCGTGAGCAACGATATTCCGGGTCGCTCTGATGCTGAGGACTTCATCTTTCGTCAGCAGCTTCATCCAGATCGCGAACTCAGCCCGCTCGGTCAGTGACGCGAGGCGAATGATTGCGATGCCGGCGATATCGTAGGAAGCGGTTCCGTCCGAAAACTCTTCGCGGGCAGTCGCGGCCACCGATTGCGTGCGTCGCAGAATCGCCCTCAACTCGGTACGGATGTTCGCCTGGTCGAAGTCCACGTCCGTCTTTTCCCGCCGCGGGGGCCGGCGATACGTGCCTCGATGAGGTTCCGATGGGTTCATACCGGCACGGCCTCTCGCATTGCTTGCCACCCGGGTGGGATCGGACCATCATCGACAACGACATCTGCGGGGAAGCCGGTGATCTGTCGGACCCGCTCTCCGAAAAGCGCGAGATCGAACAGGTCGACTTCCTCATCCGCAGTGACGAGGAAATCGATGTCACTGTTGAAACCATCGTCGCCGCGGGCCACCGAGCCGAACACTCTCAGATTCCTCAGGCCCAGGCGGTCAGCTTCGTCACGAATTCGTTCAAATGCCATCTCGAGGGCAAGTGAGGGTCGGTAGTCTGCCGCTTTCAATACGCGTTCGAGCATCTCAGAGGAGACGTTCCGCTTGCCCGATTCTATTTGGGCCAGGCTGGACTGACTCAGGCCGGCGCGCCGGGCCAACTCGGTCTGTGTGATTCCCAGATCGAGACGCGCTTCGCGAATGAGTTCGCCCGGATTATCCGATTGGAACCGTCCCATACATTCAAATATAGCCCCGTGCAATAATGAACACCATAGGCACAGACATTTCCAACCCATCGCCGATTCGCGTTGAAAGCCTTTGACGTTCCACCCCCGACCCCGGGACTGGATCCTTCATCACCACCCGGGGACGACGAAGATCAGCCAGGTGACGATCGGTGCGATGACGACCATCGAGAAGCCCCACACCATGAGCTGCTTGAACACCCTGTCACGCTGGTCCTCCGGCGAGTTCGCCACGACGAGCGCTCCAGAAGTCGAGAACGGTGAGGAATCGACCACCGAGGACGAGATCGCCAGTGCGATGATCAGGCCGATCTCGCTCACACTTCCAGTGAGCAGGAACGGCACTGCCAGAGGAATGAGAGCACCGAGGATGCCCGTCGTCGACGCGAATGCCGAGACCACCGCACCGATGAAGCAGATGATGAGTGCCGCAAAGAGCGGAGCGCCCATGCCAGCGACCTGCTCGCCGAGCCAGTCGATCGTGCCCAGTCGTTCCATGAGCTCGACGTAGGTGACGATGCCGCAGATCAGCAGCACTGTCGGCCACGCGATCTTGCTCACCGCGCCCTTGCTGATGCGGGGCGAGAAGAACGAGATGATCACGGCGATGCTGATCGCGGTGAAGCCGACGTCCTGGTTGAGCGGCGGCACGACCATCACAGCGAGAACGACGAGCCCGACAAGGGTGACGATGCGGTTGAGGTCGAGGGTGGTGACTTCGACGTCCTCGTCGGCGTCCTTGACCATCGTCGTCTGCACCGACCGTCGCGCCGCCCTGCGCTCGGGGTCGTGGTACGGCGCGGGAGAGCCGCCCGACCCGCCGTCCACGCCGCCAGCAGTGCCATCCGCTCCGCCCGAGCCGCCTGCACCGGTGCCGCCCGATCCGGCTCCGACACCACCGGCAGGCTCACCGTCTTTGTCTTCGAGTCCATGCCCGAGATCGCGCTTGCCCAGCAGCTCCCGCCCGCCGAAGAGGAAGAAGCAGACGAAGCCGAGGACGACGTTGAAGACGAAGGAGGCAAGGAAGAGCAGCAGAGGGCTGCCCGGCAGGTCATTGCGCTCGACGACCTGATTGGTGATCGTGCCGAAGATGCTGAGCGGCGAGAAGCCGCCGGCCGTCGCTCCGTTGATGACCATGAGCCCCATGAGCAGCGGTCGGATGCCGTACCGCCGGGAGAAGCCCATCCCCATCGGCGCGATGATCGCGATGGCCGCCGGCACCACGGAACCGAAACCGGAGAGCAGAGCCGTGACGACGAAGAACACCCACGGGATCAGCGCTATTCGACCGCCGACGGCCTTGACGAGGATATGGACGATCCAATCGACCGTGCCGTTGTCCTTCGCCAAGGCGAACAGATACGTGACACCGACAAGGATGAGGAACAGATCTGCAGGGAAACCTGACAACAGGGTGTCGACGTCTTCGTCGAGAACAAAGGTTCCGAACAGGAAGGTCGCCATGAGCGCGAGCGCACCCATATGGACCGAAACAAAGGTGGCGATGACGAACAGAGCCACGAGAACGAGTATCGAAGCAATCTCCAAAGACACAATTCGCTCCTATGCGATGTGTGAATCAGTCGGAAACGACCCCATTGCCGCAACCGACATTCCACGATGTGGAAATCTTGCTGCTACTTTATGAAAGTCTGCCCCGGAGAATTCCGAACCGTCAAGACCTCGACTTCACTTTCCCGAATAACAGGAGCATGTATACCAACCCGCGGTTTTCAAAGTAAGCCTTTCGCCACAGGAAAGTACAGAACTCCACGTCAAAGACTCAGAGAAAATGGAATACCGCAATCCGAACCGGGCAGAAAAGGCTCAACTCGACCGGCGAGCAGAATGCCGCAAATCTCCGTTCCGAATCCTGGAAAGGGCATTTTTCTCTCGAATTCATTGTGGTAGCGTCAAATGAAAATAATGTACCGCATCGTGGAATCAGAGAGGATTCTTCAATGACAATCAGCGGACGGCATTTCCTACAGATCCCGGGACCCAGCAACGTTCCCGATACTGTTCTTCGGGCGATCTCGATGCCCACAATCGACCATAGAGGGCCTGCCTTCAAAGAACTCTTCAGCCATGTACTCGAAGGCATGGCCGAGATCTTCGGCACCTCCAATCAGGTCGTCATCTACCCGGCCACGGGAACCGGGGCGTGGGAGGCTGCGCTGGTCAACACGCTCAACCCCGGCGACGAGATCCTCTGCTATGAAACCGGGCATTTCTCCTCATTGTGGAAGACGATGGCTGAGAAATGGGGACTCAAACCCACGGTCATTGCGGGCGACTGGCGCACCGGCGCCGATCCCCAGAAGATCGGCGAAGCCCTCGCCGCTGACACCGACCACCGCTTCAAAGCTATCTGCGTCGTCCACAACGAGACCTCGACCGGGGTCACGAGCCGCATTTCCGAGATCCGCGCGGCCATCGACGCCGCAGACCACCCGGCTCTGTTCATGGTCGATACGATCTCCTCACTCGGCTCCGTCGACTACCGGCACGACGAATGGCGCGTCGATGTCACGGTCTCGGGCTCACAGAAGGGCCTCATGCTCCCACCGGGACTGTCCTTCAATGCCGTGAGCGACAAGGCCCTTGAAGCCCACAAGTCCTCGTCCCTTCCGAAATCCGTCTGGAACTGGACGGAGATGCTCGCCGCCGGCAGGAACGGGATGACTCCCTACACCCCGAACACGAACATCCTGTTCGGACTCAAGGAATCACTGCGGCTGCTGAATGAGGAAGGCCTGGACAACGTCTTCGCCCGCCACATCCGCTTCGGCGAAGCGACACGTGCCGCAGTCGAGGCCTGGGGCCTCGAAGTGCTGTGCACGAACGAGAGCGAACACTCCCCCGTGCTCACCGCCGTCGTCATGCCCGACGGACACGACGCCGATGAGCTGCGAAAGCTCATCCTCGACCGCTTCGATATGTCTCTGGGGGCGGGCCTATCCAAACTGCAGGGGACGGTCTTCCGGATCGGCCACCTCGGCGATCTCAATGATCTCACCCTTGCGGGCACACTGGCCGGCGTCCAGATGGGACTGCAGCTGGCGGGAGTGAAGATCGACTCAGCCGGCCTCGGAGCAGCCCTCGACATCCTCCGCGAGAGCTGAGCTCGGCATGAGCGCTGAGACGAACACCGACATCACCGACGTCGTCACCGATCTCACCCGCGGCATCGAAGGCACCGTCGACACCTCGGCTCGCCGGTTGGCCGAATACGCCGTCGATGCGTCGAACTACAGGGTGGTGCCGCAGGTCGTGGCCTTCCCAAAGACCAGGTCTGACGTCGTTTCGATCCTCGACGTGGCCCGGTCGCACCGGGTGCCCATCACCTCCCGCGGCGGCGGCACCTCGCAGGCCGGCAATTCGATCGGGACCGGGATCGTCATCGACTTCTCCCGCCACCTCAACCGCATCCTCGACATCGACCCGGCGACAAAGACCGCCCGAGTCGAACCGGGGGTGCTGATGAGCGAGCTGCAGAAAGCCGGCAAACCGCACGGGCTGACCTTCGGCCCCGATCCCTCGACGAAGAATCGGGCGACGATCGCGGGCATGATCGGCAACAACTCCTGCGGACCGCACGCGATTTCGGCCGGCCGCACCGTCGACAACATCGTCGAGATGACGGCCATCGACGGCACCGGCCGGTCCTTCCTCGCCGGATCCGGACTCGATCCCATTCCCGGACTCGCCGAGGTGGCCGGCCGTCATCTCGGAGTCATCCGCACCGAATTCGGCCGGTTCAGCCGCCAAGCCTCGGCCTATGCGATGGAGCATCTGCTCCCGGAGAACGGCCCGAACCTCGCGAAATTCCTCGTCGGCAGCGAAGGCACACTGACGACGATCACCGAGGCGGTCGTCAACCTCGGCGACCTTCCGAAGTCACCCACGGTGCTCGTCCTCGGCTACCCGGACATGTTCGAAGCCGCCGATGCCGTCCCCCGGGTGCTGCCCCACGGCCCGCTCGCCGTCGAAGGCATCGATTCACGGCTCATGGACATGGTCCGCAACCACAAGGGCAAGGACGCCGTCCCCGAACTGCCGGCGGGCAAGGGCTGGCTGCTCATCGAAGTCGCCGGCGCCACCGCGGACGAAGCCGTCGCGAACGCCCAGATCATCGCCGCCGATGCCGGCACCGACCACTTCCGCATCCTGCCCGCCGGAAAAGAAGCGAGCACCCTGTGGGGCATCCGCGCCGACGCCGGCGGACTGGCCGGACGCACCGAAGACGGCGACCCCGCCTGGACCGGATGGGAGGACGCCGCGGTCCCGCCCGAGGTGCTCGGCGACTACCTGCGAGACCAGGACGAGCTGATGGCCTCCTATGGAATCCGCGGTCTGCCCTACGGCCACTTCGGGGACGGCTGCGTGCACATGCGCACGGACTTCCCCTTCGACCGCCCCGATGGCATCGACGTCTTCCACGACTTCGTCATGGAGGCCGGACGACTCGTCACGAAATACGGCGGCTCTGCCTCCGGCGAGCACGGCGACGGGCGAGCGCGGTCCGAACTCCTCAGCCTTCAGCACTCGGATGAAGCGATCGCCGCCCTCGGCGAGGTCAAACGGCTCTTCGACCCGAACAACCTGCTCAACCCGGGCATCATCGTCGACCCGCTGCCGATCACCGCCGACCTGCGCAGGCCGCAGTCGATCCCGATCGGCACGGCCGGCGGCTTCGCTTTCGCGCACGACAAAGGCAGCTTCACGAACGCCGTCCACCGCTGCGTGGGCGTCGGCAAATGCCGTGCCGACACCTCCGGGTCCGGCGGGTTCATGTGCCCGTCGTATCTGGCGACGAAAGATGAGAAGGACTCCACCCGCGGTCGCGCCCGGGTCCTCCAAGAGGTGACCAACGGAGGCCTGATCAACGCATTCGACAGCGCCGAGGTGACCGAGTCCCTCGACCTGTGCCTGAGCTGCAAGGCCTGTTCGTCCGACTGCCCGGCCGGGGTCGATATGGCCCAGTACAAGTCAGAGGTGCTCCACCGCACCTACCGTGGGAAGCTCCGTCCCCTCGCGCACTATTCGCTCGGCTGGCTGCCCACCTGGGGCCGCCTGCTCACGGCGGTGCCCGGGGTCAGTGCTTTGGCGAACGCGGCGCTGGGGTTCCGTCCCCTGGCCAAACTCGTCCTGACCGGCGGCGGAATGGACCCACGCCGGAAGATGGTCCGGTTCAATGATCGCCGGTTCTCCCGCTGGGCGAAGTCCCGCGTCTCCTCCGCCGAGGCGCGCGATGCCTCAGATGCGAACCGTGACGCCCTCGTCGCCGACGAATACGTGAGCACCTCCCAGGCGAGCAAGAAACAGGTCCTGCTGTGGGCGGATTCGTTCACCGAATACCTCTCCGATGCCGGGGCCAGGACGGCCGTCGACTTGCTGGAAGCGGCCGGTTTCGAGATCCTCTTGCCGGATCAGCAAGCCTGCTGCGGGCTCACGCTCATCTCCACGGGCCAGCTCGACGCGGCGAAGCGGAAACTCGAGTCGACGATGGAGATCCTCGATCCCTACGCCCGGAAGGGCATCCCGGTCGTCGGCATCGAACCGAGCTGCACCGCGGTGCTGCGCAGCGACCTCGGCGATCTCTTCCCCGACGACGAACGGGCCAGGCGGATCGCGGCGGCCACCTCGACGCTGGCCGAGGTCCTTGTCGACGCGGAGCTCGACGTCCCCGATCTCACGGGACGCACCGTCGTCGTCCAACCGCACTGCCATCAGCATTCGGTCATGGGTTTCGCCGCGGACCGGGCGCTCCTCGAGCGGACAGGTGCGACGGTGCGCGAACTCGCCGGCTGCTGCGGGCTGGCCGGGAACTTCGGGATGGAGGCCGGCCATTACGACACCTCGGTGGCAGTGGCAGAGAACGCCCTGCTGCCGGCACTGCGGGATGCGCCGGCGGATTCCATCTATCTGGCAGACGGATTCTCTTGTCGTACCCAGGCGGCGGACCTCGCGAACGTGAATGGAATGACGCTGCCGCAGCTGCTCACCGGCGAGGCATCGAGGCCCGGGCATTCAGCCCGCGCCTCCCGCCTGCCCGAAGCCGCCGATGCGTGAAGGCGCCGACAGGCGAACCCGCCGATGCCTGAACCATTCGGCACTTAGAACCGACCCCGACGATCCGACCGATCAGTGAGAATGCAGTCAGAGAGGACGCAATGAGTGAGGACTCAGCACCAGGACCGCTATCGGGGGTGACGGTGCTCGAGCTCGGCGTGTTCATCGCCGGGCCGTACGCGACGATGCAGCTGGCCGATATGGGCGCCCGCGTCATCAAGATCGAACCGCCGGGCGGCGATCCGATGCGCGCTTCGGGGCCATTCGTCGACGGCGAATCGAGCCCGTTCATCCGGCTCAACCGCAACAAGGAGTCGATCGTCCTCGACCTCAAATCCGACGCAGGAAGAGCCGGCCTGCACTCCCTGCTCGCCGAGGCGGACGTCCTCGTGGAGAACATGCGTCCCGGGGCGCTGACAAAGATGGGCTTCGGATACGACGATCTGCGTGAGGATCATCCCGATCTCATCTACGCCTCCGCCTCGGGCTGGGGACAGGACGGGCCGCTGGCGCCCTTGGCCGGCCTCGACATCATGGCGCAGGCCCGGTCGGGGCTGATGAGCATCACCGGGTTTCCCGATCTGCCGCCGGCGAAGGTCGGGGTGCCGATCTCCGATCTCTCGACCGCCCTCTACGTCGCGCTCGGCATCGTCTCCGCCCTCTATGAGCGTCGAGAGTCCGGGCAGGGCCAGTACCTCGACGTCTCGCTCTTCGAATCGGCCGTGTCCTTGGCGGTGTGGGAGGCCGGCGGGTACTTCGGCGCCGGGACGGTGAGTCGGCCGAACGGTTCGGCCCATCAGGCGCAGGCGCCGTATCAGGCGATCGAGGTCGGCGACGGCTTCGTCACCATCGGCGCGAACACCCCGGCCACCTGGACGCGGTTCTGCTCGGCCTTCGACCTCGCCGATCTCGAGCACCAACCGAAATTCGCCGAGCCCGCGCTGCGGTTCGCCAACCGAGAGGCTCTCATCGCCGTCATCGAGGATCGGCTGCGCAGGCGCACCATCGCCGAGGTGGTCGAGGAGATGAATCGTGTCGGTGTCCCGGCCGCCCCGATCAACGACTACGAGCAGGTCTTCACCGACGCTCACCTTGAGGAACGGAACTTCTTCTGGTCGTCTCAGCACCCCCGCCTCGGCGAGGTCACTCAGCTGGGCAACCCGATGCGCTTCTCACGTTCGCAGTTGACCCACGGTCCGGCCGGACCGTCGCTCGGCGCGGACACCGACCGGGTGCTCGCGGAGTTCGCAGGCGCTGCCGAGTCGGACGGGTCCGGACCGGGCACTACCGATGCCGGAGTCGGCACAGTCACCGAGGAGGCCCGGTCATGAGCGATCAAGTGATCACCGAGGTGGTCGGGCGCAGTCTGCGCGTGACGTTCAACCGTCCCGAGGCCCGCAATGCGATGACGTTCGAGATGTATCAGAAGCTCGCCGAGGCGGCCGCCCAGGTCGACGCGGATCCAAATCTGCGTGCCCTCGTCCTTCGCGGAGCCGGAGGCCGAGCCTTCGTCGCCGGCACGGACATCGCGCAGTTCCGCGGGTTCACCGGTGAGGACGGGGTCGCGTACGAGCAGCGCATCGACGAGGTGCTCGGCGCCCTGGCCGCGGTCGACAAACCGGTCATCGCCGTCATCGACGGACACTGCGTGGGCGGAGGTCTGGGCATCGCGTGCTGCGCGGATGTGCGGATCGGATCGGCCGCCTCGGCGTTCTCCGTCCCCATCGCGCGCACCTTGGGCAACACTCTCTCGGCAAACACCCTGCGCCGCTTGGTCCGGGCGTTCGGGGAACCGCGGACGGCGTCGATGCTCATCACCGCGCGGAAGGTCGACGCGCAGGAGGCGCTGGCCTCGGGGTTCCTCACATCAGTCGCCGAGGATCTCGACGCCGAGGCCGAAGCTCTCATCGAACGGGTCGTGTCCGGGGCTCCGCTGACGCAATGGGCGATCAAGGAGAACCTCCGTCGCCTGGCCGCCGGCGGACCCGTCGACGATGCGGATGTCGTCTCAAAGGTCTACGGCAGCCAGGATTTCGCGAACGCCGTCGAAGGTTTCCTCA
Source organism: Brevibacterium pigmentatum (assembly GCF_011617465.1). NCBI lineage: Bacteria > Bacillati > Actinomycetota > Actinomycetes > Micrococcales > Brevibacteriaceae > Brevibacterium > Brevibacterium pigmentatum. Next base: position 306,097 of record NZ_CP050153.1, on the reverse strand, counting down.
CGAAGACCCCGGTGGAGTGGGAGGGCGAGTAAGCCGTCGTGCCGCGCGTCGCTCGATGGGACATCGCCTTGTTTGCAGTCTTCCCTGCGCTTATCTGGTCGTTCGGCGTGTGGCCCCACCGGTGAAGAACTACAGCCAACTCCGGGAGAACTACGAGTCGCCCTCTCCGGCGACTCCTGAGTGCCGTGTGAGCACACTCATCATATGGTCGCGCGCCCGCTCGATCCCGCTCAGCGCAGTGCTGCGGATGACGACCTCATCACGAGTCATGATCGCGTCGACCAGACGGCCGTGGTTGACCGCCTTGTAGGGACGACCGAGTTCTCGGCGGAGGTTGAGACAGCGTTCGATCTCTTCATGGATCGCCCGCACCGTCGTCGCCAGCAGGGAGATGCCGGAAAGTTCGGCAATGCGCACATGGAGCCTGCTGTTGCGCTCATTGAGCACGAGCTTCTCGACGTCAGGGTCCGTGCTCAGTGCGCTGAGCTCCTCGAGCTCGGTGAGCTCCCCCTCTGTGCTTCTCTGAGAGGCGAGCACCGCCGCCTCGGGCTCGACAAGGGTCCGCAGAGTGTAGAGATCGTGGATTTCGCCGAAGTCAAGTGGTTTGACGAAGGTTCCCCGCTTCGGAAGTACGACGACGAGCCCTTCTCGGCGGAGGTTGTTGATCGCCTCTCGCACCGGCGTACGACTCATCTCGTACTGTTCAGCGAGGGCCGAATCCGACAGAACCGTCCCCGGGCGCAGCCGTGCTTCGATGATATCCCTCTTCAACCGGGCATAGGCCCGATCGGCCATTGACTCCTTCGAAGCCATCGAACACCCACTTCCGCTCTCGAGTCTCAACCCGAGTGTTCGCTGCGGGTTGACTTCATCTGCTTTCGAATTCTAGCATTCCTGTTATATATTTCATGTACGTAAGTTGGATTAAACAACTTGGCTGCCAGTCCTCGACGAGGACCTCACCACAACGACGTGCCACGAGTCCACGACCCGCAGGAGGGCCTTCATGACACCCCGAACCGTCGACGCTGATCCGGGAATCAACCCTGACAACCGCTTCTACCGAGCACTCAGTGCGATCGAACGCGCGGGAAACCGACTACCTCACCCGTTCTGGCTCTTCGCCTTCCTCTGCATACTGCTAGGAATCACAAGTGCGATCATGTCTGGACTCGGAGTCTCCGTAGTCCTGCCGGCCGACGGATCGACAGCGCGGGTCAAGAACCTGTTCTCTATCGACGGCGCCCTCTTCGCCGTCGAGAACGCTCTGACGAACTATGCGACGTTCCCGCCGCTGGCGATGATCGTCGTCGTCCTACTCGGCGTGAGCATCGCCGAGCGCAGCGGAATGCTCACCGCGCTGCTCCGAGTCACGGTCGGACGTCTGCCGAAAGCGTGGCTGACTTTCTCGATCGCCTTCGCTTCGATGATCGCACATGTGATGTCGGATTCCGCCTACCTCGTGATGATCCCGCTCGGCGCACTGGCGTTCAGAGCTGCAGGCCGCAGCCCGCTGCTAGGCCTCATGGTCGCCTATGCGGCCACTGCTGTCGGCTTCAACGCCAGCCCGCTCGTCACACCTTCTGATGCGATCCGCGCGTCCCTATCGATGGCCGCCTCGCACATCGTCGACGAGAACTACGTCGTCACGCCTTTCGCGACCTACTTCTTCACGGCGGCCTCATCGGTGATCCTCTCGATCACGATCGCCGTCGTCGTCGACAAGTTGCTCGCCCGCCGCCCGGAATTCTCTCCGAATCGCTTGGATGCCGACTTCGCTGTCTCCGACAAGCTGTTCAACACCGATCCGACAATGCAGGCGGGCGGCTCGGTGACCCTGTGTGCAGAGGAGCGTCGAGGACTCATCTTGTCAGCCGTCGTCTTCGTAATCGCGGCAGTCGGCATCGCACTCATGCTCATGCCCGGCTCACCGTTCCGCGGTGAGGGCGGCAGCATCGTCCAGTCCCCCGTCCTCAAGAACATCGCGATCTTCATCGCCGTCGTGTTCGGTCTGCTCGGAATCGTCTATGGCCGGATCACGAAGTCGATTCCCACCCTAGGCGATGTGCCGCCTGCGATGGCCGAGGGCATCCGAACACTGGCACCGGTGCTCGTACTGTTCTTCGTCGTCGCGCAGTTCCTCGCCTACTTCGAGTGGACCAATATCGGGTCGGTCATCAGCGTCAATGGTGCTGAGCTATTCAAGCAGCTCAGTGCCCCGCACCTCGTGCTGCTGCTGCTCATCGTTGTCGCCATCTGCATACTCAACATGCTCATCACCAGCGGTTCAGCGATGTGGTCGATTCTCGCACCCGTCCTCGTCCCGCTGGTCATGTACATCGGCATGCGTCCCGAATCGGCAATGGTCGCGTTCATGATCGGCGACTCAGTGACCAACTGCCTCACGCCGCTCAATGGCTACTTCGTTCTCGCCCTCGGATATGTCCAGCATTTCCGCAAAGGGGCCGGTGTCGGAACGATGTTGTCGTTCACCCTTCCGCTGGCCGTCGCGGTGCTCATCGTATGGACGACGTTCTTCGTCCTCTGGTATCTCATCGGGATTCCGCTCGGACCAGGTGTACCTGTGCGTTGATTTCATCGCTTGCGGCGCCGACCGAACAACTGCTGTAACAACGAAAGGAACAAATAATGGGAACGATAGCCGTCATCGGTGCAGGCAACGTCGGACAAACAATTGCCGGACACATGACATTGGAAGGACATTCGGTTCGAATGTACTCCGTATGGGACCGAGAGTTCGATCCGATCCGCGACCGAGGAGGTATTGAGCTATTCGGAGATGTTGAAGGCAGAGCAATGCCGGCGTTGCTCACCACCGACATCGAGGCCGCCGTGGCCAGAGCCGAAGTCATCGTGGTGGCGGCGCCCGCCTTCGCTCATCCGGGGCTTTCGGCATCCCTCGCACAGGTTCTCACTCCGGAGCAGCTCGTCGTCTTCCAACCCACGGTGCTCGGCAGCGGTGTCGAACTATGCCGACAGTTCGCTCTGGAGAAGCGTCGACCCAGTCTGATCGCGGAAAGCGCGACGAGCCTATACACATGCCGACTTAAGGAACCAGCCCGGGTGTACGTCGGCGCCATCAAGGACTCGATACGGGTTTCGAGCCTACCCAACAGCCGGACGCAGGAAGTGGTCGACCGCTTGACTCCCTTCTTCGGTAAGCACTATGTCGCGGCAGCTGACAGTCTTGCCGTAGGGCTGAGCAATTCGAACCCGATCTATCACGTTCCGCCGGCAGTGCTCAATTTCAAGACGGTTGAGGACGCCGACCGTCTGCCCCAACACACTCTGGTGACTCCACGGATCGCCGAGGCCATCGAGGCTCTCGATCAAGAGAGATTGTCGCTGTCCTCGACTCTGCACACGGACACGACCGGATTCTGGCAGTTCCTCGCCGACGCGTATGGAGTAACTGAAGGATCGTTCGTCGACCGCGTCGTCCAAGGCTATGGTCGGCAGGCGTTCCCAGAGCCGGATTCGCTCACCCACCGTTACTTCACCGAAGACATCCCCTTCGGGTTGGTCGTCTGGAGCTCGATTGGGAACGAGGTGGGTGTGAAAATGCCGCTCACCGACGGATTCATCGCCATCAGCAGCGTGTTGTGTGGAGTCGACTTCAAGGAGACAGGCCGTACCGTCGACTCTCTCGGACTCGCGGGGGCCGGGGTCGATGAAATTCTTGAGGTCTTTCGCCACGGGACACCTTGAGACAACAAACAATTATGGGCTGTGCCGGGAACCCCTCTAAGGCACCTGGCACAGCCGCTTGCCGCTTGTCACCCTTCCGGATCGGGGATGATCGGAAGCTCGGTGGTCACCTCATCCCGGGGAACCGCCTCGGCGCTGGTGGCAGTGTTGTCCACGGAATCATCGGCGGGCATACCGGTCAGCCGTTCGGGGCGAAGGATTTCGCCAAGTTCATCCCGCTCGAGCAGTCCGTGCTCGACGACGAGATCGGCAATGGATTCGTTCTTCGCCAGTGCTTCCTTCGCCAGTTTTGCTGCGGCGACATAGCCGATGACCGGGGCCAACGCGGTGATGACGGTGACCGAGCGGTCGACGGTGTCCTCGATGTGCGCCTCGTTGGCGGTGATGCCGTTGACGCAGTTGATGCGGAAAGTCTGGGCCGCGCGTTCGAGCCAGGTGATCGACTGGAACAGCGAGTGGGCGATGATCGGTTCGAAGGCGTTGAGCTGCAGCTGTCCGCCTTCGACGGCCATGGACACGGTGACGTCGGCGCCGGCCACGGAGTACGCGACCTGGGACACCGCCTCGGGGATGACGGGGTTGACCTTGCCGGGCATGATCGACGATCCGGCCTGGCGGGCGGGCAGGTTGATCTCACCGATGCCGGCCTGCGGCCCCGATGACAGTAGACGCAGGTCGTTGGCGATCTTCGACATCTTCAGCGCGCTGCGCTTGAGCGCACCGGAGAAGGTGATGAAGACGCCGGTATCCGAGGTGGATTCGACGAGGTCGCCGGCGGTGACGAGCTCGAGCCCGGTGATCTGGCGCAGGTGCTTGATGACGGCTTCCTTGTACCCGACCGGGGCGTTGATCGAGGTGCCGATCGCGGTCGCGCCCATGTTCACCTCACCGAGGAGGGCAACCGCCTCTTCGAGGCGCTGGACGTCTTCGCGCAGCGTCGTGGCGAAGGCGTTGAACTCCTGACCGAGCGTCATCGGAACGGCATCCTGCAGCTGGGTGCGCCCCACCTTGACGATATGGGAGAACTCGCGGCCCTTCGCGGCAAAGGCATCGGCAAGGAGCGTGAGTTCGCCGAGGAGGTTCTGCAGTGAGAACGCCAGCGCGATCTTGATCGCCGTCGGGTAGGTGTCGTTCGTCGACTGGCTGTGGTTCGTGTGGTCGTTGGGGTGGATGAACGCGTAGTCGCCCTTGGAACGACCGGCGATCTCGAGGGCGCGGTTGGTGATGACCTCGTTGGCGTTCATGTTCGTCGAGGTGCCGGCTCCGCCCTGGATGACGCCGACAGCGAACTGGTCGTGGAGTTTGCCGCCTTTGATCTCTTCGCAGGCAGCGTCGATGAGGTTCGCACGCTGCTCATCGAGCGCACCGATCTCCGCGTTGGCGCGGGCTGCCGCCTGTTTGACGCAAGCGAAGGCACGGACGAAGTCGGGGTAGACGGAGACGGGACGGCGGGCGATGGGGAAGTTCTCGTTCGCCCGAGCAGTGTGCACACCCCAATACGCGGTATCGGGGATCTCGAGGCTGCCGATCGAATCGGTCTCGGTGCGCGTGGGGAGGTTCTGGTTCGTGGGGATCTGGTTCGTCGCGGTCGGCGAGTTGAGGGGAAGAGAGGCGGTGTTGGGATCTGCGGAGACGTTCGACTCAGTCATAGTGGTTTCAGAATCTCATATTTTCTACTCGGTCAGTAGGTGACTTCGGAGACAGCGGACGGGCGGCGGAATTGTTGGTGCTGCTAGTTCGGCCACAGGTCGTTTCGCCCATCATTGGGTTCGAAATGTCCGCCGCCCGTCCGCTGTTGACTCAATCAGATTGCGGCTGCTGCGAGCCCGGACTGTGCCGGCGCATAGTCGCGGTACATCCGCTGGATGTCGATCTGATCGGCAATGTATTTCGCATCATGCCAAACTCCCCAGATGAAGCTTGATCCACGCCGCGACAGCCACGGCAGTCCGAGGAAGTACACACCGGGGACCGGAGAGACTCCGCGTGCATGAACCGGGTACCCGGACTCGTCCAGCACGTCATCAACCTTGAGCCACGAATAGTCGACTCCGAACCCGGTCGCCCAGATCACCGTACGAATGCCTGCCTCGGCGAGATCGAGTTCGAGGATCGGATTCTTGACACATTCCGGGTCGGGTCCGAGCACATGTGCCTCTGGTTCGGGAGGCAGTTCAAGGCCATTGCGTTCAATGTACTCGTCGGCAGCGTTGAGCAGGGAGAGATAGTTCTCGTCACCATTGGCGATGTTCTTCTGCAGATCCGTCCCCAGAACAAGCTTTCCATCTGAATACCCATTGGCGCGCCCGAGGAGCGTGATTCCGGAATCGGCCAGGTCCCGGAAGTCGACGGTATGTCCGCCACCGGCACCGCTGACAGCAATCGTGACATGTTCCGCCCCGGCAGGCGGAGTCACGAGATCCCACAGTCCGAGGACTCCCAGCCACCAGCAGAAATCGCGGCCGCGGTAGGACCGAGGAGGGCGATCGTGGGGACCGACGGCAAGATGAACCGGCCGGCCCGAGTTCTGAATCTCTGCGGCGATCTGTACGCCCGAGGACCCGGCTCCGACCACGAGGACTCCGCCGTCTTCGAGCTGGTCAGGGTTCTTGTACGAGCTCGAATGCATCTGGGTGAAACCTGCGTCATCCGGAATGAGTCCGGGAATGCGCGGAGTCTGGAACGGACCGGTTGCCGACACCACGTAATCGGCATCGATGACACCGGAGTCGGTGGTCACACGGCAGCCGCGGCCGCCACTGTTCTCCTCGACCGTAGTGACTGTCACACCGGTACGCACCGGCAGGTCTTTGCGATCGACGAGCTTCTGAAAGTAATCGGCAACCTCTGCCTTGGTGGCGAAACCGTCAGGATCGGTCTCCTCGAATTCCTGCGTGGGGAAGCGATCGTGCCAAGCCGGACCGTTGGCGACGAGGGAGTCCCAGCGGCGAGTTCGCCAGGCCTCGGCAACCCGGTGCTTCTCGAGGACGACATGGGCCACTCCCCGGTCGCTGAGATGCTCGCTCATCGCGATTCCGGCCTGGCCGCCGCCGATGACGACGACCTCGGTGGTTTCTGCGGCTGTGTTCGACATGGACACCCTTCCGTCGGTGCCGCGGTGCTGCGGCACGTGCTTCATTGCTGGCGGGAACAACTTCAACGTTGCCCTGACGCCATCCAGCAAACCGCAGGTGAGAGTGGCATTGCCAATAGTTCTTCACGGTCCACTGCATCGACTGAATAGATGCAGTACTCAGATATCGATCAATTCGACGTATTGGCACGCCCGCCGTTCCGGGGCCCCACGAACAACCCGGCGACGGCACGTCCGCCCCTATTCGAGGGCAACCTCGGCGAGGATCTCGCGGACGATCTCCGTCACGGCCGCAACTTTCGCCGTCCGCCCGGAGCGAGCCAAAGTCGACACGGCCACGTGCAGGGTCGGGACGGAGTCGGAGATCTCGAGAATCGTCGTCCGCTCCCCCGTGTAGGTCTGTCGGATCCGCGGACGCTGGTTGAGGATTGAGTATCCGAGCCCCATAGCGACCATCGAACGCACGGTCTCATAGCTCGAGCTGCGGTAGCGCACGTGCGGCGTGATTCCGGCCAGACGGAGGATGTTGAGAAAGTACTCGCGACTGTCGGGCAGGTCTAGGACAACAAAGGCGTCGTCGGCGAGCTCGGTGAGCGAGATCTTCTTCCGCCTCGCCAGACGGTGATCGGTGCCGACGATGACGTGCGGACGGGCCTCGCCGACGATCTCGGCGCGGATGCCGTCGGATTCGGTGAGGTCGTAATTGAGAGCGAGTTCGACCCGCCCGCTGCGCAGGGCGTCGATACTCTCTTCGTGATCACCTTCGACGACCTCGACGCTGAGTTCGGGGTACCGTTCGCCGAGCCGCTGGAGCAGCTGCGGCAGCAGGAAGGGCGCGATCGTCTGGAAGCAGGCGATGACGATGGTCCCGCGCACCTCCCGCTGGCCGGCCTGGATCGAGTCGACAGCATCGGTGATGCGTCCGAAGATCTCCCGGGTCTCTCGGAGCAGGCTCTCGCCTGCCGACGTCAGCACGAGGCCCTTCGAGTGCTGGCGCACGAACAGTGGAGCGCCGAGGGCCTTCTCCAGCTGATTGATCGCCGTCGACACGGCCGACTGCGCAATGTGGAGCTCCTGGCTGGCCTCGGTCATATTGAGCGTCTTCGCGCACTCGGCGAAGTACGACAGCTGGGTGAGGGTGATCGAGAATCTCTGCACCATTGCGGCTCCCTGTGACGAAGAATCTGTTTTGTAGATACTCTGACTAAATTATAACTATTTCACAGATGAATGGAATGTCTCGAGAATGGGTGGCAGACAACGATCGCTTCACTCAACGAGGAGACGCACCATGGCAGAGCCGACGCACACACGACTGAGGATGTTCAACACCAAGGACACCTATCCGGAGCAGAACCTCGACAACGATCTCTGTCAGGCCGTCGTCGCCGGCGGTGTCGTCTACCTCCGCGGACAGATCGGTCAGGATCTGGACACCAGAGAGTCTGTCGGCATCGGTGATGTCACTGCCCAGACGGAGAAAGCGATGGCGAACATCGCAATGCTGCTCGAAGAAGCCGGCAGCAGCCTCGCCGACATCGTCAAAGTCACCGTCTACATCATCGACCCCCGCTACCGCGAAGATGTCTACCGGACCATGGGCAAGTGGCTCAAGGGCGTCTACCCCGTCTCGACCGGTATCGTCGTCCAAGCCCTGGCTCGCCCCGAGTGGCTCGTCGAGATCGACGCCACCGCTGTCATCAGCAACTCCGCCGAGGCGGGACGGAACGAGGTGGCCCAGTGACCTTCTCGCTGCTCCTCCACGATCCCGAAACCGGGGAGTTCGGCTCTGCCATCTCCTCGTCCTCACCGGCCGTCGCCGCACGCTGCATCAGTCTGGCCGACGGGATCGGCGGGGTGAACTCCCAGAACATCACCGACCCCCGGCTCGGTCCGGCCATCCTCGATGAGATGCGCGCTGGCAAAGACGCGAAGTCGGCACTCGACGCCGTCGTCGCTGCTGCCGATCCGACCGCGATCGACTTTCGGCAGCTGCTCGTCATCGACGCGGCCGGGAACACCGCGGCGCACTCGGGCGCACAGGCACTCGGCATCTTCGGCACCCGCACCGAGACCAACGCCGTGGCCGGAGGCAACATGCTCGCCGACCTGACCGTCCTTGACGCCTTCGTCGAGACCGCGCTGTCTGCCACCGGTCGTCTCGAAGAACGACTATTTGCAGCCTTCGAAGCAGCGATGGCCGCCGGCGGCGAAGCCGGACCCGTCCACTCCGCCGGCCTGTCCGTGGTCAACGGCTCCGGCTGGAGGGTCACCGACCTGCGCGTCGATTGGGCCGACGAGGATCCGATCGGACAACTCGGCCGCCTTCTCGACATCTGGATGCCGCAGCGCGACGATTACATCACTCGCGGCCTCGATCCGGCCGCCTCACCGTCGTACGGTGTCCCCGGAGACGACCGATGAACGACGCGGCAACCGCAGTCAAAGATCGAGTCGCCGCCCGGATCACCGAGGTTGCCTCACGGCTCATCGAGCTGTCGAATTTCCTCCACGACGAACCCGAGCTCGGTTGGCAGGAGTTCCGCTCCTCGGCCGCCGTCGCCGAGGTCCTGGCCGAGCACGACTTCACCGTCGAACGCCCCTACCTCGGGCTCGAAACCGCGTTCCGCGCCACGTACGGAACCGGTGAGTTCACCGTCGGCTTCCTCGCAGAGTACGACGCCCTGCCCGGCCTCGGTCACGCCTGCGGCCACAACCTCATCGCAGCGATGAGCGTCGGCGGGGCGATCGGCCTCGCCGAGGCGGCCGCGGAGCTCGGCATCACCGTCGAAGTTATCGGCACCCCGGCCGAAGAGGGCGGCGGCGGCAAGATCGAACTGCTCGACCGCGGGGCCTTCACCGAACTCGACTTCGCGCTCATGGCTCATCCGGCACCCGTCGACGTCGCCGAGGCTGAACCCTTCGCCGTCACTCACTGGCACGTCGAATATACCGGGCGCGCCGCTCATGCGGCCGCTTATCCCGAGCGCGGCATCAACGCCAATGATGCATTCCTCATCGCACAGGTGGCCCTCGGCCTCCTGCGTCAGCAGCTGCCGAAGACCGTGCGTGTCCACGGGGTGATGACGAACGGCGGCGAGGCTCCCAACGCAATTCCCGAGAAGACCGAAGGCCGCTGGTACGTACGCGCCGAGACGACCGACGAACTGCTGGACGTCGAGAAGAAGGTCGTCAACTGTTTCGAAGCCGGAGCCCTGGCCACCGGGGCCGAGCTGACCATCACCCCGGAGAGCCGCCGCTACTCGGAAATGCGTACCGATGAGGCAGCACTTGAGTACTACCGATTCAACGCCGAAGCACTGGGCCGGACCTTCGATGTCGACCCTGTCGCCGCGACGATGAACCGTGCCTCGACGGACATGGGCAATGTCTCTCAGATCGTCGACGCTATCCACCCCTACATCGGTGTGGGCGGCGAGGCCAGCAACCACCAGGCGGCGTTCGCCGAGTCCTGCATCGGCGAGACGGCCGAACGCACACTCCTCGACGGCGCCACGGCACTGGCCTGGACGGCCGCAGACGTCAGTGACCGCCGCACCAAATCGGCGGTCCGGCAATAGCCGCACGCATGAAATGAGCTGTAGTCGGTTCATCGAGCCGAAGCCACCGGCACACTGCCGGCGGGCACGTATCCAAAGGAGGATTCGGACATGTCAGGTGACAAGCAGAACATCGAGGGGCTGGCCTATAAGAAGGGCCTGCAGAAGAGCGTAGTCGCCGGCTCCATCGGCGTCCTCGTCCACTGGTTCGACTGGGCCGTCTACGCTTATATGGCCACGACGATCGCATCGATCTTCTTCCCCGAGGAGGACAGCACCGCAGGACTGCTCGCCACTTTTGCCGTCTTCGCGGTTTCATTCCTCGTCCGTCCGATCGGCGCTATCATCTTCGGCCGACTCGGAGACAAACTCGGCCGCAAGCACACCCTGTCGCTGGTCATCCTCGCCATGGCTCTCTCGACGCTCGCGCTCGGGCTGCTGCCGACCTACGCGACGATCGGTATGCTCGCTCCGATCCTCCTCATCGTCACTCGCATCGTGCAGGGGCTGGCCGCCGGTGGCGAATTCGGCAGTGCGGCGGCCTTCCTCGGTGAGTTCTCACCGCCGAGGCGGCGCGGCTTCGGCTGCAGCTGGCTCGAGGTGGGCTCCCTGGCCGGGTTCCTGCTCGCATCCTTCGTCGTATTCCTCCTCAACCAGGCACTCACTCCCGACCAGGTGAACGAATGGGGCTGGAGAATCCCGTTCCTCATCACTGTGCCTCTGGGCTTCATCGGCCTCTACATCCGCCGGAAAATCGAGGACACCCCGGAATTCGAGGCGCTGCAGAAGATGGAAACCGTCGCCGAGGCGCCCCTGCGTGAGGTGTTCAAACGCAATCCCAAGCAGTTCCTCCAGACCTGCGGGATGGAGACGTTCATGAACGTCACCTTCTACGTCGTCCTCGTCTACCTGCTCACCTATCAGGAGACCGCCGTGGGCATCGAACCCGGGCGGGCGGCGCTGCTGTCGACCTTAGCTTCGGCGCTCGGACTCGTCATCGTCCCCTTGGCGGGAATCGCGTCCGACCGTTTCGGACGCAAGCCCGTGCTCATGACCGCGGCGATCGCACTCACCGTCCTCTCCGTGCCGCTGTTCCTCCTCATGGGCGCGGACTACCCGTGGGCGTCGTTCGTGTCGACCTTCGGGCTGGCCTTCATCCTCGCGATCATCCTCGGCACCCACGCCGCCACCGTGGTCGAGCTCTTCCCGACCCGGACGAGGCAGACGGGGCTGTCCATCGCCTATGCCCTCACAGCCGCACTCTTCGCCGGCACCGCCCCGTATATCCTCACCTGGCTCATCGATACCACCGGCAGCACGTTGAGCCCCGGTTGGTTCCTCGCCGTCGTCGGAGTCATCGGCATCGTCACCGTCGCCTCGCTGCCGGAGACCCGCGGCATCAACCTGTTGCACTCCGACGACATCGATGAGGCGTCAAATTCGGTCGACGAAGCGGCAGCCCCGGCAGTGCACCCCACCCCGCCGCCCGTCGAACCCTCAAGCGACCGCTGACCGCGGTCACTTACCCACTCGCTTTCCGCCCCACACTCGAAGGAGACCTGCCATGACCGCGACTCTGACCGACACCCCGACCCGACCGAGCACCCTGGCCGAGTGGCAGGCCGCAGCTGCGGCGCTGACCATCGACGGACGGCCCGTCATCGACGGGCGACGTGTCGATGCACGTTCAGGACAGACCCATCCGAAGACGAACCCAGCCACCGGTGAAGTGATCTCCCAGCTCCACCTCGGCGACGCCTCCGATGTCGATGCGGCGGTGGCGAGCGCTCGCGCCGCCTTCGACACCGGCGAGTGGTCGCGTGCCTCGGCGACACATCGGCGTGAGGTGCTGCTGCGCCTGGCCGAGCTCATCGAAGCGCGGTCGGATGAATTCGCCCTTCTCGACACGCTCGACATGGGCAAACCGATCGGTGAGTCCTCGACGATCGACGCCCCGGGTGCAGCTGCTCTGTTCCGTTTCTACGGCGAAGCGATCGAGAAGCTCAGCGACGAGATTCCGGTGACTCCGGCCGGCTCGACGGCGCTCGTCACCCGCGAACCACTGGGCGTCATCGGGGTTATCGTGCCGTGGAACTATCCGCTGGAGATCGCGACGTGGAAGATCGCGCCCGCGCTGGCTGCCGGCAATGCGCTGGTCGTCAAACCGCCGGTCGAGGCTTCGCATTCGATCCTGCTGCTGGCCGAGATCGCTGCCGAGGCGGGACTGCCCGCGGGCATCCTCAACGTCGTGCCCGGTCGGGGCTCGGTCGTCGGATCCGCGCTTGGCCGGCACATGGACGTGGACATGCTCGGCTTCACCGGGTCCACCGAGGTCGCCAAGCAGCTCCAGGTCTACGCCGGGGAGTCCAACATGAAGCGATTGGCCCTCGAAGCCGGAGGCAAAAGCGCGAACGTCATCTTCGCCGACACCGATGACCTGACCGCCGCGGCCCAGAAGGCGGCCTTCGGCATCTTCTACAACCAGGGCGAGGTCTGTTCGGCCACCTCGCGGATCTTCGTCGAACGCCCTGTGTACGAAGAGTTCGTCCATCTTCTCGAGGACGCGGCCGAGAACTTTCAGCCCGGGGATCCGCTCGATCCTTCCTCCGCGATCGGCTGCCTCGTATCCGAGAAGCACGCCGACGAAGTGTGGGAGTGCATCGAAGAGGCCCGCGCAGACGGCACCATCGTCCAGGGCGGCAATCGTCCGGCGATCAACGGCCGCCGCACCTTCATCGATCCGACGATCATCACCAACCTGCCGGCGGACCACCGCCTGTACAGCCACGAAATCTTCGGACCCGTCGCCCTCGTTACTCCCTTCGACTCCGAGGAGGAGGCCATCGCGAGGGCCAACGAGACGCCCTACGGTCTGGCTGCAGCGCTGTGGACGGGCAGCATGGCTCGGGCACATCGAGTCTCCGCGCGCCTAGTCGCCGGAACCGTCTCGGTCAACACCGTCGACGCCTTAGGCTTCACCACACCCTTCGGGGGATTCAAACAGTCCGGCTTCGGACGTGACCTTTCGGTCCACGCTTTGGAGAACTACTCGGACTTCAAAACCACCTGGATGCAGTGGGGGTGAAACACCCCCGCTTCTGCAAGACCCACCGACATTAAAGTCCATTCTCGGCGCGGTGAACCGGCAACCACTCCTGTTCGGGTGGACGCCGGTTCACCGCGCCATTGTCGTTTCGACCAGACTGCACCCGGTCAGAGCCTCGGCGTTGGCGGCGATGAGCCGGAAGATGTCATCCGCGTTGAGCGGTGTTCCTCCCATGAAGTGCAATCCGTATGCGTCTTCGAGAGCCACGAGGTTACTCGCGGCAGTCTCCACGGGTAGGGTCATCGTGAAGTTGCCCGCATCGACGCCCTCGCTGAGGACGGCGGCATAGAGCGAGACTTCTAGGCGGTACATCTCCGCCATGAGCTCTGCGTGGAATGCATCCCTGTATGCATGGGTATGCAGCTCATTGAGCACTTGGAAGTCGACGTCGTCGCGCGAGCGCGGGATGCCGCTACGGATGATCTGTGCGAGCCTGGTCGTCGGCTGGTCGTCTGCGTTTCCCTGCTTGCGGCGACTCCAGTAGAACCGCGACACCGCGTCCTCATGCACCTCTCGCACGAGGTCTCCGAGGTCGGGATAGTAGTACGCTACCGATCCGGCACCCAGTTCTGAGTGCGCGGCCACGTCGATGGTTCGCAGCCCGTTGAGTCCCCGTTTCGCAATTGCCTGCTTGGCCGCCTGCACTAGCTGTGCGCGACGTCCCGCCTGATTCTTCGGTCGTGCCATGGCCTCATTATCTCCTGAAGTGATGCAGGCCAACGCGGATCGGTATGGCCGTACCTCTGTCAATTGGCGCCGGCCCGTGCAATTCTTTACGGTGTAACACAAAGAACTCTATCGGACGCCCACTCACAAGGAGGTGGATGGTGTCTTCCCTTGAACGGACGACCGCATACGCGGACGAACAGAAGCAGCAACTGAAGAAGACGCTCGGCCGATTCGACATCGTGCTCATCGTCATGTCGGCGGTATTGAGCATCGAGGTCCTCGCCGAAACCGCAGGGTTCGGCGCAGAGACCTTCACCTGGACACTCGTCCTCGCGATCTTCTTCCTCGTGCCCTACGCGCTCGTCTTCGCCGAGACCGGCAGCACTTTCGTGGGTGAGGGCGGAGCCTATATCTGGGTCCGCCAAGCTTTCGGCCGGCCATTCGGCGCGATCGCCTCGATCCTCAGCTGGGTCACCCAGCCAGTATGGGTCGGCGGTTCGATGGCGTTCCTCGCCACCGGCACATGGAACCAGTTCGTCAGCCCGCTCGAGGCCGGGTCGATCGGCGATTGGATCTTCAAGATCGTCTTCATCTGGATCACGGTGATCGCGGCGATCCTGTCTCTGGCGAAGGCGAAGTGGCTGCCCACACTCGGCGGCGTGCTCAAGGTCATCTTCATTGCGTTCTTCCTCTTCACCACGATCATCTATGCCGCCCAGCACGGCGTTCAGCCACTTCACCTCTCGGACTTCAGCCCCAGCCTCGGCGGTTTCCTCGGGCTTGTGCCGCTCCTGCTCTTCTCCTACCTCGGGTTCGAGGCCTCGAACAGCGCCTCGGACGAGATGAAGAACCCGAAGAAGGACATCCCCGTCGCGATCGCACGCTCCGGTATCATCTCCGCGCTCTGCTATCTCCTGCCGGTCCTCGCCATGCTGCTCGTGTTGCCGACCGAGACGATCACGGGCATCGGCGGCCTCCTCGACGCCGTGCAGACGGTGTTCACCGTCTACGGTCCCGCCGCCGACATCATGGTCGTGCTCGCAGCGCTGATGTTCGTCATCATCCTCGCCTCCCAAGGCGCGGCCTGGATGATCATGAGCGATCGAATGCAGGCACTGACCGCGGCAGACGGCGCGTTCTTTGGCGGCTTCTTCGGCAAGATCTCTCGCACCCTCGGCACCCCGGTCAACGTCAATCTGCTCTCGGGCATCGTCGCCACGGTCTTCCTCATCGCAGCCATGCAGCTCAGCGGCGACGCCGGTGCACTATTCGGGGTCGTCCTCTCGATCTCCATCTCCACTTTCCTGCTCAGCTACCTGCTCATCATTCCCGCAGCCATCAAACTGCGGTGGAAGCATCCCGATATCGAACGCCCCTTCCGAGTGCCCGTCGGCAATGTCGGATTCACCATCCTCGGCGGCATCGCCTTCCTCTGGATCCTGCTCGGATCCTGGGTCGCGATCTTCCCCGGCACGCTCGATCGACTGTTCGGGCAAGAGTACAACTTCCTCGACGAGTGGGGCGTCGCACAGGGCCCATTCACTGCGCTCACTCTCGGCACCCTCGGTGCCCTCGCCGCACTGGCCCTCATCGGATACGTCCGCGGACACCGGATTCGTGTCTATCGCCCCACCCCGGCCGATCCTCAGAATCTGCTCGACGACCTTGACCCCGCTTTAGACAGCACACTCCACACACAGAAAGGCATATGAGATCCATGACTACAACGACTGCCGCAGGCACTTCGACCACCCACCCTCTTGATCGCCTGACCCGCGATGAGATCGAACTTAACCGTGCGGTCATCGTCGACGCGGGCCACGTGAACGAACAGACGCTGTTCGCACTCGTCAGCCTTGTCGAACCAGATAAGCGCGATGTTATTTCGGGCGCAACTGACCTCGACCGTCGCGTGCGCTCGCTCATCATCGATCGCGGCACCGGGGAACAGACAGAGCTCCTCGTCTCGCTGACCGAGCGCAGGGTGCTGCTCGCCCGGGTGCTCGATGTCGCAGCCGAGGGCCAGGCCCCGATTACGATGACCGAGTACGAAGAAGCCGAACAGATGATCCGCAACGACGCGAATTGGCGGGCGGCCGTCGCGGCTCGCGGCATCACCGACGTCGAGACCGTGCGCATCTGCGCGCTCTCTGCCGGATGCTTCGACATCCCTGGAGAAGCCGGACGCCGCCTCGTGCGCGGTTCATCCTTCATCCAGTCGGACCCGCAGGACAATGCGTGGGCCCACCCTCTCGAAGGGCTTGTCGCCTACCTCGACCTCAACACCGGAGAAGTCGTCGAGGTCGTCGACACCGATATCGTCCCGGTGCCGCAGGAGCGCTTCGACTACCACCTCGACTCGTGGCTGCCTGAGCCGCGGACGACGCAGAAGGCGATCGAGATCACCCAGCCCGAAGGGGCAAGCTTCACCCTCGACGGGGATGTCCTCGACTGGGAAAAGTGGCAGGTGCGGCTCGGCTTCGACCCGGTCGAAGGGCTGGTGCTCCATCAGATCAGCTTCGATGACGAGGGCGAGCGGCGCCCCATCGTCTACCGCGCTTCGGTGGCGGAGATGGTCGTCCCCTACGGCGATCCCAGCCCAGTGCGCTTCTGGCAGAACTACTTCGACGCCGGCGAGTACTCGATGGGCAAGAGCGCGAACTCGCTCGAACTCGGGTGCGACTGCCTCGGCGAGATCCACTACTCGGATGCTGTGCTCGCCGATGATCAGGGGCACGCACACACGATCACGAACGCTATCTGCATCCACGAAGAGGACGCGGGCATTCTGTTCAAGCACACCGACGAGTTCACCGGAGCCGTCGACGTGCGCCGCAACCGTCGACTCGTCATCTCCTTCTTCATCACCGTCGGCAACTACGACTACGGCTTCTACTGGTACCTCTACCTCGACGGCACGATCGAGCTCGAGTGCAAGGCCACCGGCATCGTCTACACAGCCGCGTACGGTGATGAGACCCAGCGGCAGCGCTGGTCGTCCCCACTCGGCGATGAGGGGTTGGGCATGCCGTTCCACCAGCACATGTTCTGTGCCCGCCTCGACATGCAGGTCGACGGCATCGCCAACGCCGTCGATGAGCAGGAAGCTGTCCGCGTTCCCTTCGGTGACGACAACCCCTACGGCAACGCTTTCACCCGCAAACTCACTCGGCTCACCGCCGAGGGCGGTCGGACTGCCGACGGGGAGACCGGCCGTGTCTGGCATATCGTCAATCCGGAGAAGAACAACCGGCATGGGTTCCCCGTGGGATATGAACTGCGCGTACCCGATGAGCCAACGATGATGGCGGCCGAGGGGTCGTCGATCTCAAAGCGGGCCGGTTTCGGGTCGAAGCACATGTGGCTGACCCACTTCGATGCGGATGAACGGTTCCCCTCTGGCACTTACCCGAATCAGAACCCGGGCGCTGGCACCATTACCCAGTGGGTCGAGCAGCAGCGACCGGTCGATGGTGACGACATCGTCGTGTGGGCATCGTTTGCGATGACGCACTTCCCCCGCCCCGAGGATTGGCCGATCATGCCTGTCGACAAGCTCGGGTTCACGATGAAGCCCTACGGCTTTTTCGACAGGAATCCCGCGCTCGATGTGCCGCGTCCGAAGTCGGGACACTGCGACACAGAGACCGGTCACTCCTGCGAGTGCGACTGACCGGCGCAGACGATGAGCGGCCTGGCCTCTTTCCTCATGGTCGCCTCGGGAGTCCTGTGCCTGACCGGCGCTCTCGCGTCGAAGGGACGGGCAACTATCATCGCCGCGGCAATGATGGTCCTTGCCATGGTCGACTTGGCCTATACCGCCCTGGTCCCGCCGGTGATCTGGTCTGGGGCGCTGCTCGTCGTCGGGCTCTGCCTGGCCGTGTTCCTGCGATCGTCGTCCAGGATCCCCTCGCCGAAGCGGACCCCCGCTCTCGTTGCGATTGGCGTGGGCGGCCCGTCAGAGTCGGAGGCCGACCGCGGGCTTCAGCCATCGGCCGAGCCTGAATGGAGCGGTCCCGGGGCGTCGCACCCGGGGCCGACGGCTGCAGTGCTCTCCACCATCGCCTATCCGGTCATGGCGTGGCAGGTCCTCAACCATGGGGCCCACATGCGCGGTGCGACGCATGCCGGCGGTCATGGTCATCATGCCGGCGACGTGTCGCTGATCACCACGTTCCTAATGATGGCCGTCGTCGTCCTAGCTATCCTTTTGGTGGTCTGCGCCGTCCGTGACATCGCCCGTAGGCGCCCTCTGATTTCACTCGACTGTTGGGGGATGGCAGCGATGATCGTGGTGATGCAGTTCCTTCACTGAACGGATTCGTCACTGACCGGCGAAGTAGAGATCCGAGTGCGCCGCACAGCGGGGGTTGAATGCGGCCCCGCAGTTCGGGCAGTCGCCGGCCGCCTTGTACGTAGCGATCGTCAGTTCACTCCAGCAATTGCCGCAGAGGACAGCGGGCTGGTCGAACTTATCCTGCGGCCATTGCTGCGCGGGGTGGTCGGCTGTCTCGGAGTGGCAGAGGTGGCAGGGATAGTAGCGGTCACAGCAGGCGAAGCGGATTGCGATGATGTCGAGGCCAGTGGCGTAGTGGTCGCACCGAGTGTGGTCGTCGACCGTCGGGCCGAATACTTCGGGAGTTCGCGTCATTGCTCTCCTAACCTTCCGGAACGCCGCGTCCAGGGATAATCCTGGTCCGCTCCAGCCTAGCCGTTGCGGTTCGACACTATGCCTGGTGATCGCCCCAGTAGAGTGGAAGCCCCCGAGCCGATGAGGATCAATGCCGCAGATTGACGATTACGTCCACCCTTTCGCCGAGGTGGCTCTGAGCAATATCACCCGTGAGTATCCGTTCGCTTCCCATCATCTGGCGCGGAGCGTTGCCGATATCGTGCCCGCGGCGGAGAAGAATCCCGCGTTCGCGAACTCCTATGACTGGCATTCGAGCGTGCACATGCACTATTTGTTGGCGTCGCTGTTGGGGACCGAGGCGGCGCACGGGGCTGGTTGGCGCGAACGTGCGGTCGAGGTTCTGACCGCGCATCTGAGCGAAGAGAATATGCTCGCCGAGGCGGCTTTCCTCCGTGGCAGTCCTTCGTGGGAGCGGCCATATGGCTGGGCGTGGGCGGTCGAGCTCGACCGGGTGCTCAATGCCAGTGGGATTCCGGAGTTGCGTGCGCTTGGTACTCATACGCAGGTGCTCGCCGAGACTGTTTTCGACTTGGTGGCTGCATGGCTGCCGAAGGCGGCCGAGCCAGTTCGTCACGGGGTGCACTCGAACACGGCGTTCGGACTGCGCCGAATCCTCCTCGGCGCCCGGGTGGCAGGCCGACATGATGTTGTCGATGTCATCGCAGGTGCAGCTCGTCGATTCTTCGCCGAGGATGCCGCCTGGAACTTCACTCAGGAGCGCAGCGGACACGACTTCCTCTCCCCCGGCCTGTGCGAGGCCGACCTCATGGCTGAAATGCTCACCGAAGACGAGTTGGCGACGTGGCTGCCTGAGTTTCTATCCGAACTTTCGCCGGAGTCCCCAGCGCTTACACCGGTCAAGGTCCTCGACCCAACCGACGGTCAGCAGAGCCACCTCTACGGCTTGGGACTCTCAGTAGCGGCATCAGTGATGCGGCTGGCGCCGAGGCTGGTGGCGATTGCGGAGAAGACGGACCATGACGAGCTCATGGCACAGGCCAAGGGCATGCTCACCCGAGTCGATTCGTTGATGACCCCCGGACTTGCATCAGCTGTCTCTGACGAGTACGTGTCGTCGCATTGGTTAGCGACGTTTGCGTGGGAGGCTCTGAGTCTAAGTCGCTGACAAAGTCAATCACGACTTCATACGATCGCTCTACTGCGCTCGTAGACGTGTTCCCCTGCGGCGACCGTCAATAGAACTTGGAGGTCCCCCAGATCGTCGGTTTCGACCTCAAATGGGTCCCTATCAAGGATCACGAAGTCTGCTGACTTTCCCACCTCAATGCTGCCGGAGACATCGTCATAGCCGTTCGCATAGGCCGAATCAATCGTGTAGGCCCGGAGCGCCTCGGCGGGGGTGATTCGTTCGTCAGGAAGCAGTGGCTCGTTCTGTGCGACATCGTCCTGACCGTGAGGGTCATTGTGCGGAGCCGTGCGATTGACTGCCACGTGCATACCCCAAATTGGATCGGGGCTCGAGACTGGCCAGTCGCTGCCGAAGGAGAGCCGGACACCTGCATCTCTCATCGAGGCGAAGGTGAAGTGATGGGACTGCTGATCCTCATGCAGCAGAGGCAGTTTGGTGTCGACGAGGACGGAGTCACGCCTTGCCCATAACGGCTGTACATTGGCGATGATTCCGGCTTCAGCCATCCGGACCAGTTCTGCCGGGTCGGCGATGTCGAGATGGGCAATCTGATGGCGCCGCTCCGCCGCCGGCCCACCGTTCTTGGACAAGGCGTCAACGGCCAACTTGACGGCGTTGTCTCCCACGGCATGGATGTGTACGTCGAAGTCGTTCGCTTCGAGACCACTAACGATCTCGTTGAGTTCCTCGGCTTCAAACATCAGTAAGCCATGCTCGTGATCGTGGCCCCGGTAAGAGCGCTTGAGCGCGCCAGTGAGGTTCTCGCAGACTCCGTCGAGCATGATCTTGACGACCGTGGACTGCAAACCGCCGCGGCGTCGATTACCGTCAACGCCCTGGATTGCAGCGCGTCGTTCCTTGATGGTCTCGATTTGTCGGGCATATGGCACCGTACGGTCCCACCACAGTGCAGCCGTAACTTTGCTGGCGAAGCCACCGTGCTCGGCGATCGAGATATACGGGTGGAACGTGTCGACCGGTGAACCTGTGAGGACACCGACTCCGGCGTCCTGCCATCCAACGATCCCCAGCGAATGGAAGTAGTCCTGCGAGTTGTAGAGCGCCCGTTCCACGTCAGCAGCGGTACTCGCTGGGAATAAGCCCGTGACAAGTTCGGCTGCAGCCTCGAGGAGCAACCCTGTCGGATTTCCCTCATCATCTTTGACGATGCGGCCGCCGTCGGGATCGGGGGTCTCCCGTGTAATCCCCGCAACCTCGAGAGCTCGGGTGTTGACCCAGGTGCCGTGCGCATCATGGCTGGTAATCGAAGCGGGACGGTCGCGGACGACAGAGTCGAGGTCCCGGCGATGTGGAAAGCCGTCAGTGAAGACGTCCCCGTACCAACCAGATCCGAGCACCCAGTCATCGTCTGGATTCTCGGCAGCGTATTTGGCGATGCGGTCGAGATACGGCCTGTAACCATGGATGTCGTCGAGGTTGCACTCGACCATGCTCAATCCGCCGAGCACGGGGTGGGCATGGGCGTCGTGGAATCCTGGGACCATAGTTTGGCCGTTGAGCTCGACAATCTCTGTGTCGGGGCCGGTCACTGCCGCGCAGTCGATCTCACCAACGGCGATGATCGTTCCGTCGTGGACGGCAACGGCATCCGTGGCCGGCATCCTGGGATCCAGGGTATGAACGACTTCGGCTCGATAGATACGGTCGGCGAGAGGCATGGGGCGCTCCTTCGATGTGGGTCAGAAGAATGGTTGAAGAGTCAGGCGACACCGAGACGACGCAGCGGACCGCGTAGGCAATAGAGAAATACGGCGGTGACCAGGCTGATAGCAGTCATAAGTGTGAAGAACCCGACTTCGCTGGTTCCCGAGTACAGCTGGCCCATAAAGCCGGAAAGGCTGGCTCCGGCGGCGGTAGTCAGCCCCCACAGGGCCATCATCTGCGAGTTAAAGGCAACTGGGGACAGTTGGGAGGCCACGGACATACCAATCGGAGCGTACATCACCTCGGTGATTCCCATGACAATCATGCCGATGATGACCGGGATGAGTGGAATCCGGCCGGTGAAGATCAGTGGAAAGAGTGCGAATAGTCCAAACGTCAACGTCATGAGAACGAATCCTAGAGCGAGTTTCGAGATGGTGCTCGGAACCTTGCGATTGGGTCGGGCGGCGAGTTTCTGTCCGTAAGCTGCGATCAGCGGTCCGGCGATGATGCCGGCGATGACTTCAAAGGTGCTGATGTAGGCGGCGGGCATCGAATAGCTGCCAATGCTCAAATTGACGCGGGTGTCGGCATAGACCGCAAAGGTGGTGAAAAGCTGAAGGATCATTGTCCAGAATATTGCACCGGTGATGAATAGCGGAATGAAGCCCTTGACTCTTTGCCGCTCATCGACTGTCACCTTCTTCGATTGGAGCATAACGACGAAATAGGCGACAGAGACTATAAGAATCGTCCCAAGTACGTAATTGTTGAGGTTGCCGGTTGACAAAAGTCCGGTGCTCACCAGGATGGCGATTACTGCGAGCAGCGCGACGCCAAACCCTAGAGCCTTCCATTTGCCTGACAGGCTAATTGGGTTGGGCACGATCTTTGACTCTTCTGGGACCGTGTGACGGCCGAGGAAGTAGGTGAAGAGGCCAATGGCCATTCCGATGGCTGCGGCCCCGAATCCATAGTGGAATCCGAACTCCGCCTGAAGGTAGCCGGTAGCCAGGGGACCGAGGAGCGCACCGATAAGGATGCCGGTGTAAAAGATCGCATACCCGGAATCTCGCCGAGGTGACTGTTCCTTATAAAGGCGACCGACCATGGCGTATGCGTTGGGTGTCAGTGCTCCGGTGCCGATGGTGATCAGCGCCAGACCAGTGAGAAGTCCAACAACGCCCGGGATGACCGCGAGGCTGATGTGACCGGCCATAATAATGACACCACCAGCCATCACCATCGTTCTAGCGGCGACAAGTCGGTCGGCAAACCACGCTCCGAGAGGCTGCCCGAGGTAGACGGCACCTCCGTAGGCACCGGTAATTGCCAATGCCTCGCCTTCGGTCAGGCCCAGCCCGCCGTCACCCGCGGAGTAATAGATGTAATAGGCGAGAATGACTTGGAGTCCGTAGAAGCTGAAGCGCTCCCACATCTCGATCGCTGAAAGGGTGAATAGACCGATCGGCTGCTTAACCCTAGTCGTTACTGACTGTTCGGCGCCGGGGCTTTCGGCAGCACCAGCGGCATCGACTGTCTGGAATTCGGACATGACTTCCTCGGCATGTTGGGTGCTCTGACGAGCAGTTTTAGCGCGCGAACAGTCGCCGTTTACCAATAGGTAGGCGAGTGTGGCTATGACATTTTTGAGCCTAGTTACGCTCGCACTCGAGTTCCAACAGCGGTTCTAGATGGTCGCTGTCTGAAATTCAGATGGCGGGCAATGGCGAAAAACCGAGACTGAGCTCGACGCGTCTGGTTCTCGCCCATTTCCGGAGAAGCACCCTCCCGGTCATCGACTTCGACAACAATACGACTGAATGCGGTCAAAAGATTCAGTTACCGTCGGCGCAGAGCCCAAATTTACACCGCAACATTTCAGTGAGAATCGGGCGAGTATATCGCTGCCACGGCCCCATGCAACGGCGGCCTGACATAACATGTAGTCATGGACGGGGCTCTCAAAGTCGTAGGCGCAGTCATCGAGCATCAAGGTGAATTTCTTGTGTGTAGACGCCGCGCTGGGAAGTCCGAAGGTGGCAAATGGGAGTTTCCCGGCGGCAAGGTCGAGGCGAACGAATCTGCAGAGCAGGCGTTAGCGCGTGAACTCGCCGAAGAACTCAATGTTCACGACGCCGAAGTGCTCGATCTCGTCAAACGCCAAACTACAGAAAGCAATGGTCAGCTGATAGACCTCGCGTGCTACCGCGTTTCGACACGCTGTTCACCGACTAGAAGCACTGACCACGATGCGCTGAAATGGTGCCCCACAGACCAATTACCGGCTTTGGACTGGGCTCTCCCCGATCGGCCGATTGTCGATTCGCTAGTACAAAACAACATTCGTCCACATGGCCCATCTGAAGGGAGCATATCTTGTTAGACAGGGAGCCTTCAGGAATGAGGGAAGCAGCAATTGAGTGGCTACAGTTGCGAACAGACGGTGGCAACGAACCCTTGACGCGAGACGATATTCTCGACTTCCACTTCGCAGACGAAACTGTTCGCCTGCAGGCGCCCATGCAAGGCATTTGGAAGCCGCGGGGCTACCAGGCAGCTCTATCCTTTAGGACGGCGTACACCAAACCCGGAGAAAAGCCTCCCTACGAGGACGCCACCGGCAGTGATGGGCTATTCCGGTACAAGTGGCGCGGGACAGATCCAAATCACCCGGAAAACGTCGGCCTACGTGCGGCAATGAAGCTCCGCTTGCCTCTGATTTGGTTTCTCGGCGTTGCGATGAGCCCTGCAAGGTACCAGGTCATCGCCCCTGTCTATATCGTGGGCGAAGAGCCCGAGAAGCAACAGTTTGCATTCACTGCGGCGGAAGATGCTGCTACAGCATTTGAGCTCTCTGAATCTGCTCATGAGGTAGTCGCCCGCCGATATCTCCAGCGTATGGCAAAGGCAAGAGTGCATCAGCCAGCATTCAGGTCAATGGTTTTATCTGCATACGAAAACCGTTGCGCTATCTGCAACCTTGGTCATTCTGGCTTGCTTGACGCAGCTCATGTTGTCCCTGATCGAGATGAAAGAGGAATAGCTGCGGTTGATAACGGACTGGCCATGTGCAAAATCCATCATGCAGCTTTTGACGGCAACTTCCTCGGTGTTCACCCTGATTTTGTCGTCCACGTCCGTCATGACCTCCTAGAAGAAGTCGATGGTCCCATGCTCAAACATGGTCTGCAAGCGCTTCACGGCCGCAAATTGATGAAACTCCCTTTGCAGCGCAAGGAACGACCGAAACGTGAGTTCCTGGAGATCAAATTTGACGAATTTCAGAAGGCGACCTTAAGGCGTTAAAACTGACAAACTCGAACCGCAATCCTCAAACCACCTGACTCAACGGTTAGTTCGCGGACTTCACGAATCGATCGTTGCAGAACTTCGCAGACCGGCGAGTTCGTTAGATGCAAGACCCAGCACGTCCGCGAGCACATCCTCGGTGCTGCCGCCCAACGCAGGAGCCGGTGCAGCGTCCGCTACCGGTGTTCCTCCGAACGTCAACGGCACACGCGGCGCCAGCACCCGTCCGACGCCCTGTTGATCGATCTCGGTCAGCAGCGGGTTCTCCGTCGAACACCGAGGGTCGCTGGTGACAAGCTCTTCGAACGTCTGGAACCCGCCGACGAGCACTCCCGCATCGGCGAGCAGCCTCGTCGCCTCCTCCGAACTATGTTGGGCGAACCACGGACGCACGACCGCGTCGATGGCCTCGCGTGCTTCGAACCGACCGCCTTCGGTCGACAAGTCCACGTCGAGCAGAGGACCGATCATCTCGAGCTTCTCGCTCAGACCGGTCGCCTTCCCCAGACCCCGCCAGTGCTTGTTCGAGATGACAGCGACCATCACCTGACGCCCATCCGCGCACTCGAACGACTGACCATAGGCACCGTAGAGACCGTTGCCCAAGGCCCCACGGGTCTTGCCCGTCGCTTGCACCTCGGCGATATAGCCAAGATTGCCGACTGTCGCGAGCATGACATCAGACAGCGCCAGCGTGATCTCCTGGCCCTTGCCCGAGGTACGACGATCCAACTCGGCGGCCATGATCCCGTTGGATATATAGAGCCCCGCAGCAACGTCCCATGCCGGCACCGCATTATTCACTGGGCGCTCGTCATCACCGGTGATGATCGGGAACCCGCTGGCCGCATTCACCGTGTAATCCACTGCCGGGGAACCGTCATGCCACCCGCCTAGGCGGAGCATGACGAGATCTTCGCGATGCTGCTTGAGATTCTCATAGCTCAACCATCCGCGGGCCGGAAGATTCGTGATGAGCGTGCCCGCCTCGGCGATGAGGTCGGTGGCGATCTTCTGCCCTTCCTCGGACTTCAGATCCAGCGTGACTGAACGCTTCCCCTTGTTCAGAGACGCCCAATAGATTGAGGTGCCGTCATCGCTGATCGGCCACCGGTTCGCATCGATGTTCCCGCCGATCGGGTCGATGCGAATGACGTCGGCGCCGAGCTGAGCGAGGGTCATCGCACCCAAGGGGGCTGCGACGAATGCAGAGATCTCGACGATCTTGAGGCCGGTCAGGGGTGCCGGGCGGGTGTCGGACATAGTGGTGCTCCTCAGCTCTTAGTCGTCACAGTGGCAGCAATCGCGGTCTTCCCACCTGGGGCGATGGCTCGCAGCTCGTGCACGCCGGGCTCGGTGTCTCTGCCGACGAGGTGGATCTGCTCATTCGCGAACAACGGGGACTTCGCGGTGAATCGATAACCGGTCACGGACGCCTCGGGATGGGTGGACATGAACGCGTCGAGCAGCAGCGTCGCGGTCAACGGCCCGTGTGTGACGAGGCCGGGGTAGCCTTCCACCTCGGTGACATACGGGTGGTCATAGTGGATGCGGTGGGAGTTGAACGTCAGCGCCGAATAACGGAAGAGCATGACTTCGTTCGGCCTGACCGTACGCGTCCAATCCCAGCCTTCCGGGACCGCGCTGTCCGCACGTGGGGGCTTCGTCGCCGATCCCTCCGGTACCGAGTTGGCTTCCCGGTAGACGATTGTGTGCCGATCCGTCGTGGCAGGCTTCCCGTCAGCAGTGAGCTCGTGACGAAGCACGACGAAACACAACGGGCCGGTGCTGCCGGTCTTCTCCGTGATCGAGTCGATCGTCGTCGTCCGCTCAATCGTCTGCCCGGGTAGAATCGAAGCGTGGAAGGTCAGGTCGCTGCCGGCCCACATCCGCCTGGGCAGGGGCACCGGGGGCATGAACCCACCGAGCGCGGCATGCCCGTCGGCGCCGAGGTCACTCATCGGCACATCATCTTCAGAGAAGTGCAGCCAGTGCCCCATTGGGAACAGCGGCGACGCCGGGTCACCGTCATGGCCGAGCAGTGTCGCCAGGCGTGCGGCCCGTTCCCCATCGGCGATCTCAGTGGCGGTGGCACTGCGGCCGACCCAGTCTTGGAGGTTCGTCTCACTCATCGCAGTCAAGTTCCTATCATCAGTTCGTTAATGCGCCCACAACCTGCCAATTACTACCCGACGGCGGCGCAGATACCTGGCGCCAGGTTGCTGGGCCGCCGTCAGGTAGTAATTCAGCGGCCGAGGAGTTCGTCAGAGATGATGCGCATCTGGATCTCCGACGAGCCCTCGAAGATCTTCGTCAACCGCGCATCCCTCCAGTGGCGCTCGACGGCGAAGTCCTTCGTGTATCCGGCACCACCGTGGATCTGCAGCGCCTCCGAGGTGACCTTCTCGCTCATCTCTCCGGCCAGGTACTTCACCATCGCCGCTTCCTTGTCACAGCGACGACCCGAATCGATCTCCGTGCACACGTGGTACATCAGCTGCCGGCACGCCTCGATCTGAGCGGCCATGTCCGCGACCTTGAACCTCAGATGCTGGAAGTCCGCGAGCGGGTGCCCGAACTGCTCCCGCTCTTTGAGGTACTTCACCGAGTCCTCGAGCGCCGCCTGCGCCAACCCGATCGACCGCGCAGCCGTGTGCGCACGCCCGACCTCGAGGCCGGACACCGCCTGGTAGAACCCGCGGCCTTCCTCACCGAGGACGGCATCAGCAGGCAGGACGAAGTTATCGAACGACAGCTCCCACGTCTTCCACCCGTGATACCCGATCTTCTTCGCCGGCGCCCCGGAGATCCCCTCGGGGAAGGTGCCACGTTCCTTCTCGACGAGGAACACCGAGATCCCGCGGTGCCGCTTCTCCTCCACCGAGGTGCGGGCGAAGAGGACGATATAGTCGGCCTGATCGGCATACGTGCACCACATCTTCGTGCCGTTGATGACCCAATCACCATCGGCATTACGTTCGGCCTTGCACCGCAGGTTCGCCACATCCGACCCGGCTTCGGCCTCGGAGAGGGCGAAGGCCCCGAGGTACTCACCACTGGCAACCTTCGGCAACAGCCTCGCTTCCTGCTCGGGCGAGAATCCGCCACCCATGCCGTTGCCACGAGCCAACAGACCGGCCACCGACATCCAGGCACGGGAGAGTTCCTCGGCCACGAGGCAGTACTCGAACACGCCGAGCCCCAGCCCGCCGTATTCCTCGGGGATGAGGATGCCGAAGAACCCCATCTCCGCCATCTGTTTGACCATCGAATCCGGGAACTGCCCTTCAACAGGGTCGAGCTCGTTGGCGATCGGCAGGACGACATCACGGGCGAACTCACGGGCGAGCGCCTGGATCTCGAGGCGCTCCTCGGTCATCATGTGCGGAGTGTCCGGACGCGGACGCGGCTTATGAGTCATCTTCTGCCCTTTCTGGGGTCTTCATGTCTTCTTCGATTCGTATCACTGTCCGACCACCGCCGGCTGAGCCGCCCATTCTCGAAGGACGGCGGTTTTGATCTTCGAGCCGTTCGTTCCCGCGGTGACGGGCATGGTTTCAACCAGGCGGACCTCGGTCGGGACCTTGAAGCTGGCGAGCTGCTGCCGGCAGTACTGCCGGATGTCCTCAGGTTCGGGAGTAGTTCCGGGCACTGGCTGAATGAAAGCGACGACTTCGGGCTCGCCGACGTCGCTGCTGCGCCCGACGACCTTGACCAACTCGATGTTCGGATGGGTAATGAGGTGCAGCTCGATCTCTGCGGGATCGACGAGGAACCCCCGCAGACGGATGACGTCACCCATTCGGCAGACGTATTCGAAGGCTTCGGGCCCGTGAGCGCGCCCGAGGTCCCCCGTCTGGAACCATCCGTCGGAGGTGAAGTTCTTCCTTCCTTCTCCCTGATCACCGAGGTAGTGGTCGACGACGTTGGGACCCCGGAGTTGGACTTCACCTTCCGAGCCTTCGGACACAGGCTGGTCCGTGACCGGATCGGCGATGCGGTATTCGTAGCGAGGGTCGACGAGGCGACCGCCTCCCGAGTACCGCAGCTCTTCCGGGGTGTCGTTCGGCCAGAACGAAGTGAGTGCGAAGACTTCGGAGGATCCGTAGACGCCGACGGTGCGGGTGCCGAACTGTTCGGCCGCCCATTCGGCGATGTCGGCGGACATTCCTTGGAAATCGGCCACGCCTGCCCATCGCCACGATTCGAGTTTCGTGCCCGTGTCTTCGCAGACCTTGCGCACTCGGGAGAGCATGTCGTCGGCTCCGACGAAGTGTGAGCCGGAGAAGGTGCTCCAGGCCCGGACGAGTTCTTGTTCGTCGAAGACCGGGTGAAGGAGGACTGCCGCTCCGCCGAAGAGTGCCCCCATTCCCGCCGAGTATCCGAAGACGCCCGAGTACGGGAGGGGTTCGACGAGGACGTCACCGGTGGTGAAGCCGATTCGAGAGGCGACCTGCTGGGAATGAGTGATGACGGCGGACTCCCGGTGAGCCGCGAGCTTCGGCATCCCCGTGGAGCCGGAAGTCGTGAAAGCAACCGACAGCCGGGATTCTTCGGGTGCGGCCGCGGCGAATGAAGTCGCTGCCTGATCGATGGTTGACGACTCTGCGGGGACGAGCACCGCCCCGGCGCCGAGGTCGTAGTCCGCGATCGTGGGTTCGCTCGCGGCTCCCGGCACCGCCCAGACGAATGCCTTCGGCGGGGTGAACGGCTTCCCCGGTGAACGGTCCTGCTGTGCGGCAGTTTCCTGGTCCACCTCGGCGATGGCCTTCCGTGCGGTAGCGAGGAAGTCGAGATTGCGGAATCCGTGGGCCACGACGAGCACCTGCGGACGGGCCTTGGTGAGGACGTGCCCCACCTCGGCGACGTTGTAGCGGGTGTTCACCCCGATCACGTGCGCACCGAGCGCGGAAGCCGCGAACTGCCACGCATAGGTGTCGGACCAGCTTGGCAGCCAGACCGCGATGCAGTCGTTCGGGCCGACACCGTGCTCGGCGAGCAGATCGGCCAACTCGTTGGTGCGGGCCAGCAGATCCGAGACGCTGATGCGCACGTGCCCGGACTCGGTGGTTTCACGGCCGGCACCGGTCGGCAGCGGGTCGATGAGGGCCGTCCGTTGCGGGTCGGTTTCCGCCCAGGTTTTCAGATGACCATAGAGAGTGGCGGGTGAATTCATGAGCGGGCGGCCTCCAATTCTTCGGTCTTTCGGTCAGCGTTGCAGGCATCGGCACTGCCGGAATCGGGAAGATCGGTATCGGCACCGCGAGTGCCAGCACTGCGCACCCCAGGAGTCGACCGCCTCGGCGAAGTCCGACATCTCCTCCATCGGATAGTGCCCGATTCCCGGCAGGAGGACGAAGGTGCCTCGGGGGATGGCCTCCGCGTCATGGCGGATCGCTGCGGTGTCGATCCACAGGTCGTCCTCACCGGCGACGAGCACCGTCGGGCAGACGACACCAGGCAGGCCCTCGCTGACGTCGTGGCGCCCCCAGCCGATGAGATCCGAGTTCGACACGATCGGGTCCTCCCTGCAGTGCATGCGGGCGATGAGCTCTCGCCGCTCCTCG
This sequence comes from Brevibacterium pigmentatum, assembly GCF_011617465.1. Lineage (NCBI taxonomy): Bacteria > Bacillati > Actinomycetota > Actinomycetes > Micrococcales > Brevibacteriaceae > Brevibacterium > Brevibacterium pigmentatum. Next base: position 275,552 of record NZ_CP050153.1, on the reverse strand, counting down.
TCGATCGCCGAGCCGACGACGGCTCGCGTCCCCCAGTAGGTGCGATCGCCGCGAGACGGCGTCGAGATGTCGACGAGCTCACGCGTCAGTCCTCGCAGCGAGACGTGGCCGGGACGGGATCCGGCGGCCATGGCGATGGCCGCGATGATGCGGTCACCGGCGCGCACGGCCAGGTCGATCGTGATCTTGCCGCCGATCGAGCACCCGACGGCGACGAACCGGTCGATCCCGAGCTGATCGAGCACGTCAAGACCGAATCGCGCGTACTCACCGAGGTCGGTCACCGGGCCATTCTTCACCGGCTCCGTGCGGCCGTGTCCGGGCAGGTCGGGAACAATGACCCGGTAGCCGAGGGCGGCGAGGTCCGCCGCCACATGACGGTACTGGACTCCGGACTGACCTGCGGTGTGAACAGCGAGCAGCGGCGTCGCGTCGATGTCGCCCCAGTCCTCGACGAAGGCGATGCGGTCGTCGATGATCAGCTGGTGAGCGCGGAGGGTCGTCGCTGCCGGAGCGTTCGTGTGGTTCAGTGTCGTCATCTCAGGCCACCTGCAGATTCTTGTCGAGGACGGATTCGGAGCCGACATAGCCGGCTGTGACAGCCATGGCTCGAGCGTGGTCGATGATGCGCATGAGTGCGCTGGTCATGCGCAGGTACTCGTACCCGGATCCTGAGGAGCGCATCTTCCCGCTCATCGCGGTCTCCATGAAGCGGTTGCGCTCTGCGGTCATGAGGTCGATGAAGACGTCGCCGGGGATGGAGAGCACGAAGGCGGCGCCGAGGATGGAGCGGGAGACGACTTCGAGCACCTGACCGCGGTAGCCCCGGATGTGTACGGGGCGACCGCCGATGGAGATGCCGATCGTTCCGTCGTAAGCCTCGATGAGTGTGGAGAACTCGGAGTCCTCGCGCAGCCGATCGCGCAATGCGCTGTTCCAGCCGGCACTGCCGGGGCAGAGCAGATCGGACACGTCGTCGCTGTTGTCGATGGCTTCAGCGAAGGCGAAACGCACCGAGGCGGAACAGGCGGCGTCCGCTTCGAGGTGGGCTGTCACCTCGGTCCGCAGCTCCCGCCCCTTTTGAGGCAGGACAGCCGTCACCACTGCTGAGGGGGAGATGAGTTCGCCGTCGTCGGTCTGGACCGTGCCATTGGTATCCAGCTCGGCGGAGACCAGTCGGACCGACTGCCCCAGCTCCTGACCGATCGCCTCGGCAACGGAGTCGGCCAGTGCCAGCGGACTGGCTGCGGCCAGTGCGTCAGCATTCACGAGCAGTCTATGGCCCGGTTTGAGCGGGGTGGTCATGACAGTTCCTTCCAGGTGTGCTTATGAGAGCGCGTGAACTTATGAGTAGATTGGTGCCCATGGAGGACACCCCAGCCAACGCGAGCCGGCGGCGAGCAGCGCCGAGATTCATCGACCGTGACACGGTTGTCCACGCTGCCCTCGAGGTGTTCTCCGCCCAGGGTTTCCACGGCGCATCGACGCGGCAGATCGCGAAGGCGGCGGGCACCTCCCTGTCGAATCTCTACAATTACTTCGGATCCAAGAGCGAGATCCTCGAGTTCGTGCTCGAAGAGACAGCGCGAACGCTGGCCGATTCGCTCGAGGAAGCGGTCGGCGCAGCGGGAACGGACCCGTTGTCGAGGCTCGAGGCCGCGGTGCGTGCCTACGTCGATTTCATCGTGGCCCAGCCCCGCGCCTCGGTGGTGGGCATCACCGAGTTCCGCTACCTCGAAGGGGAGAACCGCGCCGAGGTGGTCACCGAAAGAGACAGGACGGAAGCGGTGTTCCAGGCAGCGATCGGTGACGGTGCTGCCGCAGGAGAGTGCGAGGTGCGCAATCTCGGCTCGGCGGTGCGCGGCGTCGTCACCCTCTGCAACTCGATGTCGACGTGGTACCGGCCCGACGGTGAGCTCTCGCCCGCCGAACTCGCCGATCTGCAGGTCGACCTCGTCTTCGGTCTGGTCCGTGCCGCCAAGCGGCCTGCTTCTTCCGACTGACATCATCCGAGCCGTTCGACCGTTCGGGCATCGGCCGCGTCGACGGCGGGCGGGAACGAGAATCGCGCCGCGTCCCATCCGGATTCGAGCGACGACCAGAAGAAGAACGAGACTCGACGCTCCTGGAAACGCCACCCGTGTGCCGTCCTGACCATCGTGTCTTCGTACCGACCGGCCGCGATCTGGGATTCGCCGTCGACGACGCAGGGCTGGAGCAGCCAGGTCGTTCCGGTCGCGGAGTCGCCGTCGAGCTCGACTGTCTCATTGGAGCTGAAGTGCCACCACGATGTCACGGTCGAGGAGTTGAGCTGTGGGAAGAACTCGAGCATTTCCGCACGGCCGCGTGCAGTGGACAGACCGATGAACGCGCCGTCCTTGGTGAACGTGTCGGCGAGGTCTTCCCAGCGACCGTCATCGAGTTCCTGACAGTACCGGGCGCGGAGCTGCCCGATCTCGTGGATGTCTTCGAGGCGAGTGATCCTCTCTTCGAGGGTCAGAGTCGTCTCAGGCATGTTCGGCCCCCTCCGCGGTTGTCGATTTCGAAGCCGCATCGAGCTTGCCTGCTTCCCGAAGTTCGCGTTCTTCGATGTCTGCGGCCGTCTCATGCAGGTTCGCCTGGAAGCGTTCCCTGATGGAGTACACGGCGACGAAGGTGATGACGGCCATCGCGATGATGTAGAGGGAGACGCTCGCCGAGGTGCCGGTCGCTTCGATGAGCGAGACCATGATCATCGGTGCGAGGCCACCGGCGAAGACGCTCGCCAGCTGATATCCGAGGGAGGCTCCGAAGTACCGGACATCGGCGGGGAACATCTCGGCGAACAGTGCTGCCTGAGGCCCGAACATCATGGCGTGCAGGGTGAGTCCGACGATGATGGCTGCCGCGACGAGGAACGGATTGCCGGTGTCGACGAGCCAGAAGAACGGGAACGCCCACACGGCCATGAGCACGGTGCCGAGCAGGAAGATCTTGCGGCGGCCGTGTCGGTCGGACCAGGCCCCGAAGTAGGGGATCGTGAAGATCTGAGTGGCGACTGCGAGGCAGACGATCATGATCATCGTCGTCTGAGAGAGCCCGACATTCGCGGTGCCGTAGGACAGCATTCCGGAGATCATGATGTAGAAGGTGCCGTTGACGACGAAGAATGCGCCGGCGGCCTGCAGGATCTGCTTCCAGTACAGCCGCAGGGCGCGCAGGAAGGAGACGCGAGGCATCTTCGTCCCGGCGGTTGCGGCCTCCGCCTTAGCCTGCATGGACTTGAAGACGGGGGTCTCTTCGATCTTCATCTGCACGAAGATTCCGACGGCGACGAGGAGGATGCCCGACAGGAACGGCACGCGCCAGCCCCACTCGATGAAGGCGCCTTCATCGACGAAGAGCAGGATACAGAGGAAGAAGGCATTGCCGATGATGATGCCGGCGACGGTGCCCAGCTGGATCAGGGATCCGTAGAAACCGCGACGCTTCAGCGGCGAATGCTCGGTCAACAGCAGCGTGGCGCCGCCCCATTGTGCGCCGACGCCGAGTCCTTGGACCAAGCGTGCGGTCACCAGGAGGATCGGCGCCCAGATTCCGATGGTCTCGTGGCTGGGCAGCAGTCCGATCGACGTTGTCGCGAGCCCCATGACGATCATCGAGGCGACGAGCGGTCCCTTGCGGCCGAACTTGTCGCCGAGAGCACCGGCGATGATGCCGCCGACGGGACGGGCGATGAAGCCCACCGCGAGGGTGCCGAACGAGGCGATGGTTCCCAAGGCTCCTTCGAGCGAGGGGAAGAAGACATGGCCGAAGACGAGCGCCGAGGCGGTCGAATAGATGAGGAAGTCGAACCACTCGAGCGCTGTGGCGATGACAGATGCGGCAGCGAGGCGGGTCATCTTGCCTTCGTCGGGTGTTTCGAGTTCGGTCGTGGTCATGCCGGACGTGGTCGCGTCAGGGCCGGTGGGCGAGTTGGGTGCTGATTGCATTATCACTCCTCATTGAGCAGGGAAGAACGTTCGTTCTTGTATGCTGAGTATGACAGAGGCGCTCCACCCAGGCAACAGGCGCCCGATTTCGGCCCCTGGCCCAGGAGGACTCCATGCCCGAGAAGCACACCACCGACAACAGCCTCTACTTCGAGGACCTCGAGGTCGGTCAGGTCTATCGGTCTCCCGCGCGAACGCTGACGGAAGCCGACCTCACAATGTTCTCGATGCTCTCGGGCGACTGGAACCAAGTCCATGCCGATGCCGAATACATGGAGGACCGAGGAGGACGGCTGTTGCACGGCGCCTTGGGAATCGCCGTCCTCACCGGGCTGATGGACCGGGCCGGCTGGTTCGCGCAATCGGCGATCGCCATGACCGGACTCGACGACTGGAAGTTCCTCACGCCGCTGCGTATCGGAGACACGGTGACTGTCGAGATGGAGATCGTGTCCTGCCGTAAGGTCTCCGCGGGCGACAAGGGTTTCGTCGACCGGCGCTTCACCCTGTTCAATCAGCACGGCGAGAAGGCGCAGGAGGGGAGATCCGGATTCCTCATCGAGCTGACACCTTCCACGCCGTGACCGAACAGGGCTGACGCCCCTCAGGCCTTGTTCCGGCCGATGAGCTGCTTGGCGATGACGTTCATCTGGATCTCGTTCGTGCCCTCGCCGACGATCATCAGCGGCGCATCCCGGTAGTAGCGCTCGACGTCGTATTCGGTGGAATATCCGTAACCGCCATGGACGCGGATGGCATCAAGGGCCACCTCGGCGGCCATCTCCGAGGCATAGAGCTTCGCCATTCCTGCCTCCATGTCCACACGCGCCCCCGAATCATAGGTGCGAGCGGCGTGGAGGACGAGCTGCCGGGCGGCCTCGAGCTTCGTCGCCATCATCGCGAGCTTGTTGCCCACGGCCTGGTGCTTCCAGATCGGCTTGCCCATCGACTCACGCTCCTGCGAGTACTTCACCGCGTCATCGAGGGCGGCCTGCGCGACACCGAGTGACCGGGAGGCGACCTGAATGCGGCCGATCTCAAGCCCCTTCATCATCTGTTTGAACCCGACGCCCTCGGCCTCGCCGAGCAGCTGCGACTGCGGCTGCCGCAGACCGTCGAAGGACAGTTCGCAGGTCTCGACGCCCTTGTACCCGAGCTTCGACAGATCCTGGGAGACCGTGAAACCTTCCCCCTTCTCCACGAGGATGATCGAGATGCCCTTGTGACGGGGTTCCGCCTCGGGGTCGGTCTTGCACAGCAGCGCAATGAGGTCGGATTTCCGGGCGTTCGTGATCCACGTCTTCGAGCCGTTGATGACGTAGTCGTCGCCGTCCTTCGTCGCGGTCGTGCGCATGGCCTGCAGATCGGATCCGCCGCCGGGTTCGGTCAGCGCCATCGTCGCCCGCAGCTCACCCGTGGCCATCCGCGGCAGGTACTTATCCTTCTGCTCATCGGTGCCATACTCCTGGAGCAGCTTCGCGACGACGGTGTGCCCGCCCATGGCACCGGCCAGGGACATCCACCCGCGCGCGAGCTCCTGAGTGATGAGCGCATACGCCTCGGTCGAGACCTTGCCCATCCCCCACGGCTCGTCGATGGCGAGCCCGTAGATGCCCATGTCCTTCATCGTCTGGATCCACGCTTCGGGGTATTCGTTCGCGTGCTCGACACGGTTGACGTCGGGTTTGACCTGCTCGTCGATGAACTCGGCGACCAGGTCGATCATCATCTGCTCTTCATTGCTCACTGCCATGGTGAAATCCTCAATTCCTTGATGCGCTGTGGTCGTCATTTGGAAAGTTCAGTCCAGTCGGGTGCCGTCACGCACCGTGCGGGTCCGGCCGAGGCCGAGCGTCGGCGGACCGGTGCTGTCGAAGAAGTCATTGCCCTTGTCGTCGGTGATGATGAACGCCGGGAAGTCTTCGACGTGGATCTTCCACACTGCCTCCATCCCGAGCTCCTCCATATCGAGGACCTCGACCGAGGTGATGCAGTCCTGGGCCAGCCGGGCGGCAGGGCCGCCGATCGATCCGAGGTAGAAGCCCCCGAATTCGGCGCAGGAGCTCTTCACCTGCGCAGACCGATTGCCCTTGCCGAGCATGATCATCGACCCGCCGGCCTCCTGGAACTGCCGCACATAGGTGTCCATCCGCGACGAGGTGGTCGGACCGAACGACCCCGAGGGCATCCCCTCGGGCGTCTTCGCCGGCCCCGCATAGTAGATCGGATGGTCTTTGAAATACTCGGGAAGCTCCCCACCGGCGTCGAGGCGGTCGCGCAGGTTCGCGTGCACGATGTCGCGGGCGACGATGACCGTTCCCGTCAGCGACACACGGTCGCCGACGGAGAGCCCGGACAGCTGCGCCTGCAGGTCCGGCATCGGTCGGTCGAGGTCGATGGCGGTGACATTGCCGGATTCGATCTCCTCGACCCGGCCCATCGCGGGCAGAAACCTCGCCGGATCGTGTTCGAGTTCTTCGATGAACACGCCGTCTGCGTTGATGCGGGCGATGATCTGCCGGTCGGCCGAACAGCTCACGGCGATCGCGATCGGCAGGGATCCGTTGTGCCGGGGCAGCCGGACGACGCGGACGTCGTGGCAGAAGTACTTGCCGCCGAACTGGGCACCGAATCCGAGGTTCTGGGTGAGTTCGAAGACGGTCTGCTCGAATTCCCGGTCCCGGAATCCGTGGCCCAATTCGGCGTCGCCGGTCTCCGGCAGATCATCGAGGTAGTGGGCACTGGCGAGCTTCGCGGTCTTGAGCGTGAACTCGGCCGACGGCCCGCCGATGACCACGGCCAGGTGATACGGCGGGCAGGCTGCGGTGCCGAGGGTGGAGATCTTCTCGGCGAGGAAGTCGAGCATTGCCTTCTCGTTGAGCACGGCCTTCGTCTCCTGGTAGAGGAAGGACTTGTTCGCGCTCCCTCCGCCCTTGGCCATGAACAGCAGCTCGTAGTCATCACGCGGGCTCAAGCCCAGCTCGATCTGGGCGGGCAAGTTGGTTCCCGTGTTCGTCTCCTCGAAGAGACTGAGCGGGGCGAGCTGTGAGTAGCGGAGGTTGAGCTCCTCATAGGCGCGGTGGATTCCGGCCGAGAGATGCTTGGCATCGTCACCGTCGGTGAGCACATTCGGGCCTCGCTTGGCCGAGACGATCGCGGTGCCCGTGTCCTGACACATCGGCAGGATCTCCCCGGCCGAGACCGCGGCGTTCTGCAGCAGGTCGAGGGCGACGAAGACATCGTTGTCACTGGCCTCGGGGTCATCGATGATTGCGCGCAGGCTCGCCAGGTGGTCGGTGCGCAGGTAGTGGGAGACCTCTTTGAAGGCCACCTCGGCGAGGTCGGTCAGCGTCGACGGTGCCACGTGGAGGAAGGAGCGGGACGCTCCGGCCACCTCGGCGTGGATCTGCTCGACTCCGGCGATGTCGAGCTGGCGCATCACCGGGCCGTCACCGTGCGTGGGCAGCAGAGGTGAGTAGGCGAAGTCATCGGCCCCCGCCGAGGCGGCCCCGCCGTCGGTCGGTTGTGCGGGTTCTTCATTCATCGCCGTCAGATCACCCCATCGTTGCGCAGTTCGCCGATCGTCTCGGCATCCATCCCCAGCTCGCCGAGGATGGACTCCGAATTCTGCCCCACCGCCGGGATCGGTTCCATGCGATGGCCCACTCCGGACATCTCGACCGGGGGCGCGAGCATAGAGATCGGTCCAGCGGGGGTATCGACATCGTGCCAGCGGTGGCGTTCGGTCAGCTGCGGATGGTCGGCGATCTCGCTCATATCGCGCTGCCGGGAGTGGGCGACCGCTGCCTGCTCGAGCAGAGCGTCGCAGGCTTCGCCGGTGAGCGCGGAGAAGGCTCGCTCGATGATCTCCTGAAGCTCGTGTCGGTGGGCGTAGCGGTGAGCGGCACGGTCGAAGCGTTCGTCGGTGACCATATCGGGACGGTCGAGGACCTGGGTGGCGAAGCGTTCCCATTCGCGTTCGTTCTGGATCGCGAGCATGATCTGTGTGCCGTCGCCGCAGGTGAACGCACCGTAAGGGGCGATGGCGGCGTGGGAGGTGCCGGCGCGGGTGGGGCGGGTGCCGCCATAGCGGGTGAAGTAGAGGGGGTAGCCCATCCATTCGACGAGGGAGTCGAAGAGGCTCGTCGACAAGGTGGCGCCAACACCGGTGCGCTCACGGTTGTACAGAGCGGTGAGGATGCCGGAGTACGTGTACATTCCCGCGGCGATGTCTGCCGTCGAGATTCCCGTCTTCGCGGGGAACTCCTCTGTTCCGGTCACGGAGACCAGTCCTGCCTCGGCCTGCACAAGTGCATCGTAGGCTTTCGCATCTTTGTACGGGCCGTCCGTTCCGTATCCGGAGATCGAGGCGTGGATCAGCCGAGGGTTGATCGACCGAAGGTCTTCGGCACCGAGGCCGAGTCTCTCTGCCGCGCCGGGCGCGAAATTCTGGATGAAGACATCCGCCGAGGCGATGAGCTCGTGCAGGATCTTCAGTCCGTCGGGGCTCTTGAGGTCGAGTGCCAGGCTCTCTTTGTTGCGGTTGATCCACACGAAGTGGCTCGAGAGTCCATTGACCGTCGTGTCGTATCCGCGGGCGAAGTCGCCGACGCCTGGGCGTTCGATCTTGATGACCCGGGCTCCGAGGTCGGCAAGCTGGCGTGAGGCGAAGGGGGCGGCGACAGCCTGTTCGCAGCTGATGACAGTGATGCCGGACAGCGGCAGGTTCGAGGCGGTCGCGTCGTCCTGGCCCGCGGGGCTCGGTACGGACGTCGGTGCAGCAGTGGCCATCGGCCCTCCACGACGAGGTGTGAAACGTTGACATCCACATCATACATATCTTCACAGATAATGCATTCTTTAGTCTCAGCGGATGCCCGAGCCTGTAGACTGGCACCACCGAGACATGAAACTGACACCCCAACAGCGGGTGACGCATGAACGAAAGGCATCGGGTGGATCAGGAGTCGGCATCGACCAAACGGGACGTCATCGTCCTCGGCCTGCGCCGAAAGATCCTCTCTCGCGAGCTCGATCGCGGCGAACGACTGCGACAGGATCAGGTCGCCGACTGGTTCAATGCCTCCATCACCCCCGTCCGCGAGGCCCTGCGGATCCTCGAAGCCGAGGGTCTCGTCACCTCCGAAGCTCACCGCGGCGTGCGCGTCGCCGGCGTCGATGTCGACCGTCTCAAATCCCTCTTCGTCACCCGAAAGCTCACCGAGACCTTCGCAATCGCCCGTGCGACCACGCGGATCTCCCGGCACGAGCTGCGCCAGGCCGAGCGTCTGCTCGAGGCCCTCGACGAGGCGAGCGCCGACGGTGATTCACTGGGGCGCAACACCCGCAACGAGGAGTTCCACTTCTTCTTCTACGACCGCTGCGGAATGCCCGCGCTGCGCGACGACATCGCTGCACGCTGGCGAGCATTCCCGTGGGATCTCACCCTCGACAGTCCAGAGCGGCTCGATCAGGTGCATGCCGAACATCAGTCGATCGTCGACGCCGTCCGCTACGTCGATCCGGACGCGGCGGCGCGCCACCTCGGCGATCACATCACGAACGGCTTCCTTCGCCTGGCCGAGTCGACGACCGGTCAGGCAGTCTCCGACCCCTTCGACTTCGACGCGGACTGACTGCCTCAGTACGGACCGTGGTCGCCACTCCTCCGGGATCCACACCCGGGAAGCCACTCCCCGACAAATAATGCATTATTTGACGGATCATATTGGAAATTGGCGTAAAGTCCTCTAGGCTCGTGAACGGTCGATCGAGAACATGACTCGGCACGAACTCCCCGCACGGCAATGAACGGCCGTCGTCTTCGGTGAGCTCGTCCGCACACAGACACTCCCGATCGGCTTCGCCCCTGGCCAACCAGACTGGAGCTGACGATGACGTCAATGAGACGACCGAGGTGGAAGCCGCTCATCGCGGGCCTCTCGATAAGCCTCCTGCTGCTGAGCGGATGCAATCCCGCACGCAGCGGAGACCAACAGAAATTCGAACTGCGCTTCGCCCATGTCACCTCGGTGGGCACACCGAAGGGACTGGCCGCAGACTTCTTCGCCGAACAGGTCGAAGAGAAGTCCGGCGGCCGCATCGAAGTCGAGGTGTTCCCGAACTCGGAACTCTACGGCGATAAGGACGAGATGCAGGCCATCCAGTCCAATGCCGTGCAGATGCTGGCTCCGGCTAGCGCGAAGTTCACGACGATCGCGCCGAGCCTGCAGGTTCTCGACCTGCCGTTCATCTTCGACGAACCGGACGAGATCCCCGAAGTCGCCAGTCCCGATACCGAGATCGGCAAGGCCATCTACGCGAACCCCGATCTCGAGGAGAACGGGCTCAAGGTCCTCGGTCTGTGGGATTCGGGCATGAAGCAGATCCACTCCAACAACAAAACTCTGAAGCCCGAGGACATGAAGGGCAAGAAATACCGCATCCAGCCCTCGGACGTGCTGCGCACCCAGTTCGAGAATTGGGGTGGGATTCCGACTCCGCTCGCGTTCGCCGAGGTCTACAGCGGACTGCAGCAGGGACTAATCGACGGAGGCGAGAACACCTACTCGAACATCCAGTCGCAGAACATGCACACGGTCCAGAAGTACGTGACGGAACTCGATCACGGCTACATCGGCTACATCCTCACGGTGAACAAGCGCTGGTACGACGACCTGCAGACCGCAGTCGACGAAGCCGCCGATGAGGCCAGCGAGTTCAACCGCAAGGAAGCTCAGAAGGTCAACGAAGAGTCGAAGAAGACCATCGAGGAATCCGGCGGCACGGAGATCGTCATCCCGAGCAAGGAAGAGCGCCAAGCTTTCAAGGACATGGTCGTGCCGTCCGAATACGAGAAGTACCGCGATGTCATCGGTCCTGAGGTCGTCGACGAACTTCTCAAGCGCAATGAGGAACGGGGCTGATGATGAAGACCTTCGACACGTACCTCAGTCGGCTCGAGAACGTTCTCGCCGGCGGCTGCCTCATCGCGGCCACGGCCCTGGCGGTCTTCGCCGTGCTTCTGCGCAATATCACCGGTGACGTCCTCTTCTGGTCCGAAGAGGCGGTCATCTACCTCATCATCTTCTCGACGTTCTTCGGCGCGGTGGTCACCCTGCGCCACAACGAGCATGTGGCCGTCGACATCATGCCAGCGCTGCTCAAGGGCAAGGCGAAGAAGTTCTTCGTCGTCCTCGGCGGCTTGGCCACTCTGGTCTACGCCGGCTTCATCGCCTACCTGTCGTGGGCGCTCATCACCGAACCGTTCTCACGGACGACGATCACCCCGGCGCTCAAGCTGCCGCTGTGGGTCGTCGAACTCTCACTGGCTGTGGGGATGACTCTGTTCTTCATCCGAGCGGTGGAAATGACCATCCGAGCCCTGCGCACTCCTGCGACAGAGCTCGACAAGGATGTCCTCGCCGAGGAGGCCGCCGCCGTCGGCATCGATGTTGAGGACCTCGCGATCGTCGATGACGGAAGCGACCGCGCGAACCGCGCGGACGGGGACAACGGGAATGACCGCCTCGGCGATGGCGGGACCGAAGAGAAGGGAGGCGATCGCTGATGTTCGAAGCAACCATCGTCCTCGTCGTCGTTCTCATCGCACTGCTCGTCACCTCGGCGCCCATCGCAGTCGCCCTGGGCCTGACCAGCCTCGTCTACTTCTACTACTTCACGCTCATTCCGATGACCCAGGTCTCGGAACGTCTATTCAATGCACTCAATTCGTTCCCGCTCATGGCGATCCCATTCTTCATTCTCGCGGCGAACATCATGTCCCGCGGTGGGATCTCGAGGCGGCTGACCGACTTCGGTGCGGCTATGGTCGGCCATCTGCGCGGCGGTATGGCGATCACCACGGTGCTCGCGTGCATGTTCTTCGCCGCGGTCTCCGGTTCCTCACCGGCCACGGTCGTCGCGGTCGGTGCGCTGATGATTCCGGCGATGATCAAGAACGGGTACCCGAAGGAATTCTCCACGGGACTCGTCGCCACCTCGGGGTCGTTGGGCATCCTCATCCCGCCGTCGATTCCGCTCATCGTCTTCGGCATCGCCACCGAGCAGAACATCGGCGACCTGTTCCTCGCAGGCGTCCTGCCGGGCATCCTCGCCGGTGTGATGCTGTTGGGGATGGCTGTCTTCGTCGCCTGGAAGAAGGGCTACGGTCACGCCGGGGTCGGCTTCCGGATGTCGAACAAAGACAAACTCAAGGCATTCCGGGATGCGATCCTTGCGCTGGCGCTGCCATTCCTCGTCCTCGGCGGAATCTACTCCGGATGGTTCACCCCCACCGAGGCGGCCGCCGTGGCCGTCGCGTATTCGCTGGTCGTGTCGCTGCTCATCTACCGCGAGATCAAGATCTCGCAGCTGTGGGAGGTCACTCTCGCGTCAGTGAAGACCTCGGCGATGGTCATGTTCATCATCGCCAACGGCATCCTCTTCACCTTCGTGCTCGCCAGCGAGCGGATTCCCGGACAGATCTCGACGACGATCACCGAATGGGACCTGCAGCCGTGGCAGTTCCTCATCCTCGTCAACATCCTGCTGCTGTTCGTCGGCTGTGTGATGGAGACATCCTCGGCGATCCTCATCCTCGCCCCGATCCTGCTGCCGATCGCGATGGAGCTGGGCATCGACCCGATCCACTTCGGCATCATCGTGGTGATGAACCTCGAGATCGGCATGATCACACCGCCGCTTGGTCTCAACCTGTTCGTCGCCTCCGGCATGTCGGGTATGAGCGTCGTCGGAGTGGCGAAGGCCGCGATCCCGAGTGCGCTGGTGCTGCTCGCGGCACTCGCACTGGTCACGTTCGTGCCGTTCTTCGCCACGGCGTTCGTGGGGTGAGCGTGTAAGTCAGAGCGAGCCGCGCGATTCGATTGGGACCGCGGGCCGGGTCGGGGCACAGTGAGTGCAGTCGACCTGGCCCGCGGTTTTCTGTCTCCGGAGGTCTCTGTCACAAGTGACAGTGAGTCGTCGCTCGCCGCAGACGGCCTATTCGGATGCGCGAAACGTCGGCCCATCCACGACGCGGTAGGTGGTCTGCACCATTCCGCCGTCGAGGACCTCAGTCCGGACGTGTTCCAGGTCGACATCGCCGCCGAGCGGACCGAACAGTGATGGCCCATCGCCGATGAGCACGGGTACGTAGGAGAGCGTGATCTCGTCGACAAGTTTCGCAGCTAAGAACCAACGAATGGTCTCCCCGCCATCGGCATAGACCCTCCGACGACCATCTCTCTGCAATGCGTCGATGGCGGATTCGGGGCTGCGGTGCACGGTGATTCGAGAGTCGACATCCGGTGGGAGGGTCGTGCTGATCACGTGGATCGGGCGGTCGAGGTACGGCCAGTCTTCGTAGGCTGCGATGGCTTCAAAGGTCCTCCGCCCCATCACCAAGGAATCAACCGACTCGAGGAACGGAGTGAACCCCGCGTCTCCGGCAGCTGCGCCTCGGCTGGTCAGCCACTCCAAGTCCCCGTCGGGCCGCGCTATTCGCCCGTCGACGCTCAACCCGAGGAAGACTACGGCGCGGAGAGACTGCTCTGACCCGGACATGCGTCCAAGTGTCTCAACGACGCGCAGTGACATTCAATAGAGAACGGTCCCAGATCGATGAACAGTGAGTTCGCCGCCACCTCTTGACGACGAGCGCACTCACAGTCGTAGGTTGGGGGCCATGACTCTCCTCAACGACTTCGAGGTCTCTCCCATCGGCTTCGGCTGCATGGCACTGTCCCACGTCTACGGCGGCACCACCGACGACGATGCCCGCGCCACACTCGGCAAAGTCGTCGACGCCGGCATCACTCTGCTCGACACTGCCGACGTCTACGGCGAACCTCGCGAGGACGCCACCGGTCCTGCTGGAACGAACGAGGAGATGCTCGCTCCGTTCCTCGCCAAGCGCCGCGATGATGTCCAGCTCGCCACGAAATTCGGCATCACCGGGTTGCGCACGCTCTCCGACGGATCGACGAAACGCACCGACGGACGACCCCAATACGCGCACCAAGCGTGCGATGCTTCGCTGCGCCGCCTCGGCGTGGATTCGATCGATCTCTACTATCTGCATCGGCCGGACCCCGACGTTCCCATCGAGGACACGGTCGGGGCGATGGCCGAACTGGTCGCGGCCGGCAAGGTCGCGCACATCGGCCTGTCCGAGGTCACCGCGGACGAGCTGCGCCGCGCCCACGCGATCCACCCGATCACCGCGGTCCAGTCCGAATGGAGCCTGTGGTCGCGCGACGTCGAAGACCACGTCGTGCCCGCCTGCGCCGAGCTCGGGATCGGGTTCGTCCCGTACCGCCCGCTGGGTCGCGGATTCCTCACCGGCACCCTGACCAAGGATCAGGTGGCCGGCGATGTCCGCGGCGGAACCGCGCGCATGGGTGAGGCGTGGGATGCCAACCAGCGGATCCTCTCAACCGTCGCCGAGGTGGCCGACCGTCACCGTGCGACCAACGCTCAGGTGGCGTTGGGTTGGCTTCTTCACCGTGCGGCAGAGATGGGTGTCAGTGCAGTGCCGATTCCGGGCTCGCGCAAGCCCGAACGCAGTCTGGAGAACCTCGGCGCGCTCGACCTGCGAATCGACGCTGAGGCCATGAGTCCACTCGATGAGATCCGCACCCTCGTCGAAGGCGGCCGCAACATCGTCGACAATCCGAAGTGGATCAGTTCCGGACGGGAGTGAAGGAGGAGCGCCGCCAGTCGCTCACCCGACAGCGGCCAAGAACCCCTCACCCCACGGGCCCCGGAAGTTCAAGCACTCGGGAATTGCGAAGCCGCCACCGGAGCACGCTGATGCCCAACCTGGTGCGGTTGTAGCCCGACAGCGGGTCGTAGCCGAGGCAGCGTTCGATCTGCTCGGCCCGGCTCTGCACCGTGCTGTGGTGCAGACCGAGGTCGCGGGCCGCCTGCCTGATCGTCGGTGCTTCGAGGAGCACGCGCACCGTGGACTCTGCCCACGGCGAGTCCATGATCTCGTCGATCAGCGCAGCGTCCGGATCGGTTGTGTCAGATGATTCGGCGAGCAGTTCGACGAGCCCACCGAAGTTTTCCGCCCGCACGAGCCCTTCCTCGGGCGGGCGGCTGAGCCGCAGTGCCACCACGGCTGCCCGAAGTGACCGCGGCAATTCTCCGATCGACCCGGACGGCCCCAGTCCGGCCGGTGTCACGGCGATACCCTCGGTGTCGTCGGTCACGATGACCACCTGCAGAGTGCCATGTTCGCTGGTGATGACATCGGTGGGACCGGCGGGTCGTTTCTCAAAGACGGCGAACAGCGGGGCCGCGAGGACTCGATATCCCGAACCAGGCGTCAACCCGAGGCGAACCGCGGCAGCACTCCGGTCTTCGGGCGTCGCAGCAGGATCGAGGGCGAGCGCCACGTCCCGCGGGGTCTCCAGCTGTTGCCGTTCGAGACCGAATCTCACGCCGATGGCCAGGCCGAATCTCTCAAGGATGAGTTCATCGTTGGGCAAGGCAACGTCCTCCCGCTCGAGCCAGACCTCGGAATCGTTCGGCAGGGACAGGGCGGCCACCTCGGCGGGTCGGTCTCCCGGAATCGAGACTCCGCCTGAATCGACCCTCAGCTGCCTGCTCCCGTCCCCACTGCGAAAGCCGGCCGGGCAACCGGCCAGAGCCGCGGCCGCAGAGGCGAGGGCATGGGAATTGACCTCGCCGGCCATGAGTTCGTCGAAGCAGGCGATGACGCGCAGACCCAGGCTCGCCTCGGGATCGAGCTTGGCAATCCTGCCGAGCAGCTCCTGCACGTCACCACCTCCTCGTTCGTCCGTCGGTCGACGATTGGCTGTCCACGATTGTCGCCCGACGGTCGCGATTCGCCTCGGTCGCGAATCAGCCTTTCAGAGCATCGTAGACTGCCGTCTCCATCTCGAGGTACCCACCGACGGATTCGGGGTCGGCGAAGGGGAAGATCTGTGTGGCCCAGTACCCGCCGATCTTGTTCTGTCGGTCGAACCAGTAGTAGAGGTTGGCAAGACCCGCCCATGCGGCGGCGCCGGCCGGGCGTCCGGTCGGGGCGTCCTCCTCGTTGATCATGAACGTGTATCCCCAGGTCTTCGGCATGCCGGGGAAGAACTCCGCATCGTTGGACAAGCTCGGGATGACTCCGGGCAACAGTTTCACCCGAAGATCGCCGAGGTGGTTCTGCGTGGCCATGTCCACCGTTTCGGGGCGGAGGACGACGGTTCCGTCGTCAGCTGCTCCGTCGTTGAGCCACATCCTGATGAACTTCAGATAGTCATCGACGGTTGAGAAGAGTCCGTGGCCGCCCATCTCCACCTCCGGTTCGGGCAGCATGAAGTCGGTCGCCGCGAGTTCGCCGTCGGTGCGCTGGTGCATCGTGGCCTGCCGCTCCTGCATCGACGCGGTCGGACGGAAGGTGCTGTCGTCCATGCCCAGCGGTTCGAGGACTCGGGTGCGCATCGCCTCACCCAGAGTCTTTCCGGTGATGCCTTCGATGACCTGGCCGACCCAATCCATGTTCGACCCGTACTCCCACTGGGTGCCGGGATCGAACAGCAGCGGAGTCTCCAACGCCTTCCTGGTGGCGGTGACGATGCTCGGCTGGCCGTGTTCGCGGGCGAGTCGTTCGTACTTCTCGTTGAAGAAGTCGTAGCCGAAGCCGGCGGTGTGCAGCAGCAGCTGTTTGGTGGTCGGTTCGCTGGCGGGTGCCCGGAGGATCGGTTCTCCGCCGTCGTCGAAGCCGTCGATGACCTGCACGTCGGCCAGTCCTGGGGCATAGTCCTTCGCCGGGGCGTCGAGGTCGAGTTCTCCCGACTCCACCAGCTGCAGTGCCACGGTGCCGGTCAGGGCCTTCGTCGTGGAGAAGATCATGAACACGGAGTCCGTGGTCATCGGCTGCGAATCGTCGAGGGAGCGGACTCCTGCAGCAGTGAGACTGATGGTCTCCTTGTCGGTGGTCACTCCGGCGACGACGCCTGGGACGCCGCCGCTGTCGACGGTCTTCGTGGCCACGCGGACAACTGCGTCGTTGACAGCTGTGTTCTCAGACATGATGTTCCTTTCAGTCGGCCAGGAGCTTCTCGATCCAGGCCATTCGGGTGCTGATCATTCCTTGCGCAAGGTGTGTATGGGCGGCGAAGATGTCGAAGGCGTGGAAGCCTCCGGGCCACACGTGCAGCTCCGCTTCGCTGCCGTCGTTCCAGAGGGCCGAGGCGTAGGCGACGGCTTCGTCCCGGAAGATCTCGGCCGAGCCCACGTCGATGTACGCGGGCGGCAGATCGGTGAGGTCGTTGGCACGCGATGGTGCGATGTAGGGCGAGACCGCCTCGGTGCGGTAGTCATCGCCGAGCATCGCCTGCCATCCGGTTTCGTTGCTCACTCGATCCCAGACGCCGATGCCGTCGAACTGATGGGTCGACGGTGTGATGCCTCGGTCGTCGAGCATCGGGTAGATGAGCAGTTGGCCCTTGAGCTTCGGTCCGTGCCGGTCGCGGGCCGCCAGCGCCATTCCGGCGGCCAGTCCCCCTCCGGAGCTGGCTCCGGCGACGATGAGTCGGGCGCGGTCGACGCCGAGGGTGTCGGCGTTCTCTGCCGTCCACAAGAGCGCGGCGTACATGTCCTCACGCGCATAGGGGTCCTGGAACTCGGGCGCCAGGCGGTATTCGGGGCAGATGAGGATCGCACCGATCTTCTCGACCCAGTCGAGGTTGAGGCCGAGCGCGCTGAAGCGATCGCCGAACATCAGCCCGCCGGAGTGGGCGTAGACGATCGTCGGTCGTCGTCCGATGTCCCCGGATCGTCTGAAGACGGAGACGGTGATGTCCTCGCCGAGGTGGCCCGGCACCTGATATTCGGAATGTTCGACCCGACGGCCGCTGAGAGTCTCCGCCAGCGGCTCCGAGGCGTACGAGACTCGCATGAAGTCGATGAGCGAAGGAGTGATGGTCGGCGGAAAGACCCCGCCGATGACGGACAGACTCGCGGCGAGCTCCGTGTCGAATCGTGACCGTCGTTGTGTCATGTCACCAAGTATGCCGACCCCGGCACCGCGGCACTACCGCCAGACCATCGAGCTTTTCGCGCAGTCACCCGACAGTTGTCGGGTGCGCCTCACTTCACCCGATGAACCCCATCACCGACTCCTTGACCTGGAGGATCGCCAAGAATCCGAAGAGTGCCAGGCACACGGTGAGCAGCAGATTCGACCACCACGTGTTGCGCAGGCCGGCCGGCACGGATCCGCGGTTGAGGATGACGAGCAGGGCGAGCGCGAGCACCGGCAGGATGAACGCGCTGATCGCAGCGTAGACGAGCACGAGGGTGACGGGCTTGCCGAGCCCCATGATCACCAGCGTCGCCACGGACAGGTAGACGAGCGCGCCGCGGAACTCGACCGACTTCGCCGACATGTCGAAGCGCGCCTCGTCCTGGTGCGGGTAACGCCTGAGCACTCGCAGGCAGTCGGCGGTGACGTAGGCGATGCCGGAGAATCCGCCGAGCACGCTCGTGTACACCACGGCGAGGAAGCTGATGAGGAAGACCATCCGTCCGACGTCACCGATGCGGCTGACTAGACTGTCGGCGATCGCGAACAGTGAGTCGTTGTCCGCGATCGTGAAGCCCTGGCCGTAGAGGATGAAGGCCCCGACCGCACTCATCGCCACGGCGAAGACGAAGACGAGGCCGTAGCTGATGACGAGGTCGAGGCGGACGACGGGTTTCCAGTCCGGACTCCGCCAGGACTTCTCCCGGATCCAGAACGAGTACGCGAGGATGCCGGTCGCCCCGCCGACGCCGCCGATGAGCGACATGACCGTGATGATGGACGTGTTCGGGAACGGCGGGACCACGGTTTCGGCGGCGACCTGTTGGGCGCCGTCACCTTGGAAGACGGAGATTGCGAGCGCGATGATGCCGAAGAACATGATGATCCCGAAGCCCATCATCGCCTTTTCGACGAGACCGTAGCGGCCGATGCCCACCAGCACCGAGGCCGAGAGCAGCACGACGACGGCCGTCGGCCAGAACGGAAGCACCGGGAAGATCGCCTGGAGGATGTTCGTCGTCACCGCAACGACGCCGGCGCCGAAGAAGAGCCCGACGAGCAGTTCGGCGATGAGGAAGAGCACCGGGAAGGTCCGCCCGCCGAAGCCGGTGAGGTGGGACAGCAGCGACCGGTCCCCGCTCATCTGCAGCCGGGAGACCGCCTCGGAGAGCACGAACTTGAGCACGATGCCCACCGTGAAGACCCAGATGAGCGCCAGTCCGTATTCGGCACCGGAGTTCATCGTCGTGATCATGTCCGATGCGCCGACGCTGGCGAGCGCGAGCACAATTCCGGGTCCGATGAGCCGCAGGCGTCCTCCGAAGGTCACCGGCGCCGAGGTGGCCCCGTCGGTGGTCGTCGATGTGGGAGGTGGACATAGGCGGGCTCCGGTCGTTCAGGCTCAGCGGTCGGGCAACGGTCGGGTTCAAGTGTGACTGATCGGCAGCCCTCCGGGACGAGCAGTCTCAACAACCGGGCCCGATGCCCTCCCTGTCGGTGGCATTCGGCGCAGCAGCCGTGGGCCATGGCACGGCCAGCCTGAGCCCGCAGGATCTGCAGATGTGGCGGGGCGTCTCGCCGCGATCCGCGCGGACGATGACAAGCAGGTCCTCAACTGAGGCCCGCCGAGTCCAACCGCTCGGTCGACCGCACCCAATCGGCCGGCAGACGCTCAGTCCTGCTGAGCTCCGAACACCGGGTGGTCGCTGGCGATCGAGATGCGGTTGAACGCGTTGATGAGGATGATCGACCACTCGATCGCCGAGATCTGCTCGGTTGTCAGATGCTGGGCCGCGTCCGCGGCGATCTGGTCGCGATCGGCGGCCTTGTCGAGCACGGTCAGCGACTCAGCGAGGGTCAGGGCCGCGAACTCCTGATCGGTGAAGATCTCAGCCTCGTGCCAGCTGGGCAGCACGTCGAGCTTGAGCTGAGAGATCCCGGCATTCCGTGCGGCCGGAGCATGGATGCTCAGGCAGGTGCGGCAACCGTTGATCTGCGAGACCCGCGTGTTGACGAGCTCGATGAGCCCGTCATCCAGGCCCGCAGTGCGTGACGCCTTCCGCGATGCCGCGGCCGCCTGGGCCATGGCTTTATAGTTCTCCGGGTGGATCTTGTCGATGAAGGGGCGACTCGCGTTGCTCATCGACCCGCTCACGCCTGGCTTTTCACGATGTCGATGTCGGCGCCGGTGGCGTTGCGGTACTTCCCGCCCTGTGCCGTGTAGTCGTCGCCGGCCTCCTGGAGCTTCTTGACGAAGAGCGGGCACACGGGCACCACCGTGATTCCGCGTTCGCGGGAATCATCGAGCGCTTCGGCGACGAGGAACTTCGACAGTCCGCGACCGCCGAACTGCTCGTCGACGACGGTGTGGTGGAAGATGCGTTCGGTCTCCGGGTCGGGACCGGGCAGAAAATACGCGTGGCCGGCGACGGTGCCGTCGGCGACGGCGATGTCATAGGACCGGGTGGCCTCGTTGATCGACACGGTCACCTCGGCGCCGGTCTTGTCCTCGAATGTCTTCACCATGGCGATAACCCTTTCGTCGTGCTCTGCTGGTACTGGGTGGAGCGGAATTCGGCACGGCTCTATTCCGCGGGTCCACCTTGGACCTGGGGCGGCGGATTCTTCCGCGGTCTGATCGTGACGTCGGGCAGCCTCGGCGCGGGAAGCCTCCCCATGCCGTCGGCATTGCGGCCGGGCCCACCCTTCCCGACGTAGCCGTCGACGACGCCGAAGCGGTCACCTTCGGCCTGCCATTCCTCACGGTAGGCCGCGATCTCTTCATGGGTGCGGCCGACGAAGTTCCACCACATGACGATCTCTTCGGGGAACGGTTCGCCGCCGAGGAGGATGAGTCGGGCGGGTTCGTCGCTGCGGTTGGCGATGCTTAGCTCTTCAACACCGGTGCCCGTGTAGCCGACCGCCGCGACGGGCAGGTCGACGTTCTCCAGGGCGATATCGCCGGAGTCGACGAGGACGCCGTGCTCGAATCTCGGATTCACGGGCAGGTCGATGCTCGCACCGGGGTCGAGGCGGATCTCGGCGCCGAGCAGCGGCGAATGAGTCTGCACCGGAGACTCCGTTCCCCAGAGTTTTCCGAGGAAGACGAGCATCTCTCCGCCGGCGAAGGAGATAGGGGCGGGTTCGAAGTGCTCGAATTCGCGTTCGGGCTGGTGGCGGGTGGCCTCGGGCAGGGCCAGCCACAGCTGGACCCCGTGGAGGGTCGTGGTCTCCTCGGTCGAGACCTCGGAGTGGCAGATGCCGGCGCCGGCGGTCATGAGGTTGACCTCGCCTGGCATGACGAGGCCGGCGTTGCCGCCGGAGTCGATGTGCTGGATGGCGCCTTCGAACAGCCAGCTCACGGTCTGCAGTCCGGTGTGCGGGTGCGGAGCGACGTCCATGCCGCCGGTGACCGAGACATCGGCGGGTCCGTAATGGTCGACGAAGCACCAGGGGCCGATGAGGGAGCGCTGCCGCTGCGGCAGGGTGCGGCGCACGATCATCGCCCGTGGACCGCCGAGCGGAACCTCACGGGAGGTGATGATCTCAACCGCGGAACGCCCCTGCTGGTCACAGGCCGGCCCGGGCAGTCCCCCGGCCTTGCAGACCACTTGATCGGGGCGGGTCTCAACGTTGCTCATGGCCTCAGCCTAGCCGTCTTCGACAGGCGCGGGGAGGGGGACAGTTCCGCGCGAATGCCGCTCGCCCGCTCCCCTACTCGACCGGGCAGATCTTCGAGACGAGCTCGAAGATCACGTCGGCCTCGGCATCCGTGAGCCCGGCGAAACTGGCGAAGATGATCTCCGCATTCGTCGCGGCCGCCTCGTCGCAGAGCCGCAGTCCTTCCTCGGTCAGGGCGACGAGCACCCCGCGCTGATCCTCCGGGTCGGGCTCTTGCGTGACCAAGCCACGATCCTCGAGCTTGCCGAGCAATCGACTGAGCGCGCTGCGGCTGATCACGAGGCTGCGCAGCAGGTCTCGATGGCGCACCTGGGCCTCGGGTCGGGCGTTGATGAGCACGTCGAACTCGTTCACGGTCAGCCCGTGCCGTGTCCGGAACTCGTGTACGAACCTCGTATAGAAGTCCTGATACTTCTCCATCATCAGACGCCAGGCCGCGATCTTGATTGGGCCGTTCTGCCTGATCATGCTGCTCACCGGAGTCGTCTTGTCCATCGGTCCGCCCCCGCTCGTCGATGTGTCATGCCACACTTTTGTTGCATAGTCAACAGAATAGTAGTTCAATGATATAACTGGCCCCAGATTCGGGGCCCGTCGACCACCCCTCGGCGTCAGTACCCGGCACATCCCCAACGTACCCCCGGCTGGAGAGATTGAGCAGAGTCGCCCGGACTCCGGTCTCACTCCGGGGGTATCGTGTTGCCGCCGTCGGCCCTTCATCATCGGTTCGACCTCGCCGAGGCGGCTCGCCCGATCCCCGCCCGGCTCAGTCTTGCGGGATCCGCTTCCGCCACGGCCACCACACTCCGCGTCCGATGTCGTAGACGAGCGCCGGGACGACGAGCGAGCGCACGAGGATGGCGTCGAGCAGCACGCCGAAAGTGACGATGAAGGCGAGCTGGACGAGGAACATCACCGGGATGACGGCGAGCGCGGCGAAGGTCGCGGCCAGCACGATTCCCGCCGAGGTGATCACCCCGCCCGTGGAGACAAGTCCCTTGAGCACGCCGGCCCGGGTTCCCAGACGCAGCGATTCCTCGCGCACCCTGGACATGAGGAAGATGTTGTAGTCGATGCCGAGCGCGACGAGGAAGACGAACGCATAGAGCGGCACCGAGGGGTCTGCTCCGGAGAACCCGATAACGTCGTTGAACACGAGCGCGGAGACTCCCAGCGCAGTGCCGAAGGACAGGACGGTCAGCGCCACGAGCAGCAGCGGTGCCAGCAGGGACCGCAGCAGCAGGATGAGCACGATCGTGACCACGACGAGGATGAGCGGGATCGCCAAGGCCCGGTCCGCCTCGGCGGTGGTGTTCGTGTCGAGGTCGACCGCGGATTCCCCGCCGACGAGGGCCTCCCGGTCGATGTCGTGCACAGCCTCGCGGATCTCGGTGACTGCGGTTTCGGCTTCGTCCGAATCCGCGACCGACTTCAGCGTCGCTTCCAGCAGGACATTGCCGTCGACCTCGGTGGGGGCCGGCGTCTCCGGCTGACCGGACCCGCCCGATCCTGCCCCGTTCGGCATTCCGCGCGGTGGGTCGATCTCTCCGTCCGTGCCGATGGACAGCGTCCCGCTCGGTGAATCATTGGCGACCACGGTCATCGATTCGACCCCGCCGAGGCGACCGACCGCCTTCGCGGCATCGTTGAGCTCATCTTTCGCCACGACGATCTGTGCCGGGGACCCGGAGCCGCCGGGGAAATGCTTGGCCAGGATGTCCTGGCCGTCGCGGGCTTCGGAGTCGCCGAGGACGAAGTCGGACTGTGGGACTCCCTCGGCCTTGAACTGCGGGAGGGCGAGCAGCGGGATGGCGAGGATGATGACGAGCGTGACCCAGATGCGGCGCGGATGGTCGGCAACCGCCTCGGAGATGCGGGCCCAGATCCCGCGCTTGGGTGTGGCCGTTTCTGCCTGGACGCGCGGCAGGAAGGGCCAGAACGCGGCGCGGCCGATGATCATCAGTGCGGCGGGCAGGAAGGTCAGGGCCGCGAGCATCGCCACGACGATGCCGATCGCGGCGACGGGGCCGAGCGCTCTGGTTGAGGCGAGGTCGGTGAGCAGGAGGACGAGGAGCCCAGCGATAACGGTGCCGCCGGAGGCCGCGATCGGTTCGAGGACACCCTTGAGGGCGCTCAGACCGGCTCTGACTCGGTCGGACTCATGGAGGAGTGCGTCGCGGAACCGGGCGACGACGAGGAGGGAGTAGTCCGTGGTGGCGCCGACGACGAGGATGAAGAGAATGCCTTGGACCTGCCCGTTGATCAGGAGGATACCGGCATCGGCGAGATGCCAGACGATGAAGATCGAGGCGGCAAGAGCAGCGACCGAGGTGAAGAGGACGATGACGGGCAGCAGCGGTGACCGGTAGACGATGATGAGGATGACGAAGACCGCGATGAGCGCGACGAGCAGGAGGATGCCGTCGATGCCGGCGAAGGCTTCGGAGAGGTCGGCGGAGAATCCCGCCGGACCGGTGACGTGGACGTCTGCCACGGTGGTCGGGGCTTCGGCGGCCTGATCCGGGGTCATATCGGCGGCAGACGCGGTCGGGAAGACCTTGCCGATCGCGCTTCTGATGGACTCGACATCATCGGACGTCGTCGCCTGTGAGACCGGGAGGATGAGCTGGAGGGCCTCGCCGTCATCGGAGGGAATGGCCGGCGAGGGATCGGCGGCCAGCAGCTCATCATCTTCGAGCGTCTTCGTCAGCTCATCGAGCCGGGACCGGTCGTTGTCGGTGACTCCGTCGCTGTTCTCGAGCACGACGATGGCGGGAACGTAATCGAGGTCGCTGAACTTCTCGATCTGGTCCTGGGCGCGAGTGGACTCCGCGGATTCGGGGAGGAACGATGAGCGGTCGTTCGTGGCGACCTCGGAGATCTTGCCGAAGTACGGACCTCCGACACCGGAGATGCCGACCCAGGCGACGAGGAGGACGGCGAAGAGTGCGAGCAGTGCCCCACGGCCGCGGACGGGACCCTTGGGGTGCTGTTTGGGCGCGGCAGCTGTGTCGGCGCCGTTTACGTCGTCACCGGCGGGACCCCCTCGGCGAGGGTCGGGGTTCGGCGGCGTCGAGGTCAGGAGGTGACGGGGCATGGTCTCAGCCTACGCGTGTTCGGCGGAATCGAGACATTGCAGTGCGAGGACGATTTCTGCGGCCGTCCGTGGATCGGTGAGGCGTGCGCCCAATACCTTCTCGATCTGCCCGATTCGGTAACGAACAGTGTTCTCGTGCACATGCAGCCGACCTGCAGCCTCAGAAATGTTGCCGCCGCTTTCCACGTAGGTGCGCAGTGTGGTGGAAGTTTCGGGCTTGGTCACTATCGGGTTGAGGAAAGCAGCGACGAGGCGGCGGTCGAATCGTGAACTCATGCGGGCCGCCGCCCATTCGATCGGGCGCATGCGATCGACGAAAGCGAACTTCGTACCTCGCACTGAGCCAAGCGCCACGTCCGCCGTCTGCAGCATCTCCGGTACCTGACTGAGTGCCGTGAAGAGTCCGGAGACCCCGACTCCGAGAAGACCTGGAGTATCCAGGCGGCCCTCGATATCGAAGTCCCCCGAGCACACCACGGTCTGGTCGATCGCCGATGCTCCATACCCAGATTCCCTGATGACGAGTCCGCCTCCAGGAGGCAGAGCCGGTCGCGCTGACTCGGAGTCCGCAGTGTCGAGACGAATCCGCACGGCTCGAATCGGCTCGTAGGCGACGAATCCGAAGCTCTCGAGGAGCCGCCACAGCGCCGGTTCACGTCCCGGTGAGACTCCAGCTTCCAGATCCCGCAGAACTCGGACCGATTCCTCCCGCCGATTGCTGATCGAGAACGATTCGAAGCCCTCGAAAGCCCGCAATAACTTGGACAAGACGTCGAGGATCCGCCCACCGGCTGCGCCGTCCTCTCTTTCCACCAACTCATCATCGTGCACTGCGACGACAATGATGTGGTTACGACTGCGAAGACGAACGGCCTGAGCGTGAACGTGCCAGCGTCCGATTGTTGCTGCCTTCGGTTCGCCCCACCGTGCACTGTCAGCGTCCGTGACGACTTCATCGTGTATCCACTGAGAGATGAGATGAGTCGGCGCCGAACCGACCGATCGGACGACCTCTCCGAGCTCGTTGACGACGAGTCCCGCACCTCTGCAGATTCTCGCGGCACGCAGAAGGGTCGACTCGAGGGGATCTGCGGAGTTGAGACCGCTCATCAGCTCGTCGAAGATCTGCTCTCGGGTCAGCGAATTTCGGTTCGAACACATCTGCGTCTCTCCTTGGCGTCGCCATTGCCGACACACCGGCGGGCCGGCTTCCAGCAACGATGATGAGCTTTTGTGATTTTCACAAATCCTACTGATTCTTCCTTCGTCTGCTCCATTGACCTGCCAGTGCGCCGAAAGCCAGTCTATGGAGAACACCTCAATCAAAGGAGATGACCGTGGCAGATCTACGCGTCGCAGTCGACGTCGGCGGAACGTTCACCGACATCTGCGTTTTCGACGAATCCACCCAGAAGATGAGGGTGACGAAAGTACCTTCGACTCCGGACAACCCGATGGAAGCCGTTCTCAACGGAGTGAAGCGAGCGAACATCGACCTCAGCCAGGTTGAACTCTTCTCGCACGGAACGACCGTGGCGACCAACGCGCTCATCACTCGTAGATTCCCCAAATCGGCGATGGTGACGACCAAAGGATTCCGCGATGTCATCGAGATCCGTGATGGCACGAAGGACGACCTGTGGGACGCGTACTCAGACGTCTCCGGTCCCTACATTCGTCGCCGCGACCGATTCGAAGTCACAGAACGCGTCGACTACGCCGGCAATATCGTCACCGAACTCGATGAAAATGAGGCCCGGAAGCTCGGGCGACTGCTGAAGAAGCGCGGAGCGACGACCATCGCCGTCTGCTTCATCAATTCTTATGCGAACTCCGCAAATGAGATCCGGATGCGAGAGATCCTCGCCGAGGAGCTGCCCGAGGCCAGCATCTCGACGTCGGCGGAAGTGCTGCCGGAGATCTTTGAGCACAACCGATTCAACACGACGGTTGCCAATGCCGTGCTCGGACCGCTGGTGTCCGGCTACGTCGAGCAGCTCGACAGCAGCCTGACCGACGACGGCTATGCCGGAGAACTGCTGCTGCTCCACTCCGGAGGCGGTTCGATGACATCGGAAATGGTCAAGAAATTTCCTGTCAGACTGGCGGCTTCGGGGATCGCCGCAGGAGCCATAGCCGCCCAGCACGTCGCCGAGCAGTGTGGGTACGACAATGCTGTCGGACTGGACATGGGCGGCACCTCGACAGACATCTCGCTCATCGCAGATGGTGAGCTGCGGGAGACGAACGAGTGGGAAGTCGAATACGGTCACCCCATCGTCTTCCCCAGCATCGAGGTGCTCACAATCGGAGCAGGCGGAGGATCGCTGGCACACATCGACATTGCCGGCTCACTGCGAAACGGCCCTCAGTCAGCGGGTGCCGACCCAGGTCCTGTCTGCTATCGACGAGGCGGGAAGGAACCGACGAACACAGATGCGAACCTCTGGCTCAACCGGCTGGGCACCGATCTCGCTGACGGCGAGATGACTCTGGACCGCGACAGCTCTCAGGCGGCAATCAAGGAGAAGATCGCCGACCCGCTCGGGCTCGACATCGACACCGCAGCCGAATCCATCGTCAAGGTCGCTAATGCAAACATGGCCGATGCGGTCCGTCTCGTGTCCATCCGCCGAGGCCTCGATCCGCGAGATTTCGCGCTCATCGCCTTCGGCGGAGCGGGCGCCCTGCACGGAGCGGATGTGGCTCGCGAACTCAACATCCCCTCGGTCATCGTCCCGCCCAGCCCGGGAGTCACCTCGGCGCTGGGATGCCTCCTCGTCGACATTCAGCACGACCTGTCGCAGATGTTCACCGGCGTCGCGGACTCCGCTGATGCCGAATCCGTCGAACAGCACTTCCGTGAGCTCGAGCTCGAAGGTCGAGATCGGCTGCGACATGAGAAGGTCCCTGACGAAGACGCGGTCTTCGAACGCGGGATCTCGATGCGCTATCACGGCCAGTGGAGGTCTTTGCAGGTGAAGATGGGATCGGGGCCGAATGCTCTGCGCGAGGCCGTCCAGCTCTTCCACGAGGAACACGAGAAACAGTACGCCTTCCGGCAGGACGACACCCCCGTCGAGATCTATCAGCTGCATCTCAAAGCGCTCGGCAGAACGCCGAAACCGACCTTCAAACCGACTCCGGTCAGCAGCAAGGAGCCCGGAGAGCCGATCGAGGTCCGCGATGTCTACTTCGACGGTCAGTGGCATGCGACGCCGGTCTACCAGCGCGAGAACCTGCCGTCGGGCGCGGCGTTCATCGGACCGGCGATTCTCAACCAGATCGATTCGACGACTGTCATCCCGCCGAATTCCTCGGCTGTGATCGACGAATGGTTCAACATCCGCATCGCACTGAACTCCGAGGCAGGCGAGCCGGCGCTGGCTTCCGCCTCCGAGAAAACGACACAGAACGGCCTGTGAGGAGAAACCCATGACCACAACGACGGAACAGTCGACGTCCACTCTCGACCCGGTGACCTTCGAAGTGCTGAAGAACGCCTTCGCCACCAGCGTCGACCTCATGAGCGAGCAGATCCTGCGGACCTGCTATTCGTTTGTCATCTATTCCCGCGACTTCTCGTCAGCTCTCTGCGACCGCTACGGAAACACCGTCATGCAGGGCAGTGCTGACATCGCCGTTCACGTCGGCACCCTGCATTTCCAGTGCAAGGCCGTCATGGAGGAGTTCGGTGACGACATCAACCCCGGCGACGTCTTCCTCATCAACGACCCCTACCGCGGCGGCACGCACTTCAACGATGTCAGCTTCATCCGTCCGATCTTCGCGGACGACGAGATCATCGGCTTCGCGCAGAACAAGGGGCATTGGGCCGATATCGGTGGATCCGTACCCGGCTCGTTCGATGTCTCGGCCAGTGAGCACTTCGGTGAGGGACTGCGCATCACCCCGTTGCGAGTGTGGCACAAGGGCCGGTTCCTCCACGATGTCGCGCAGCTGCTCGTATCGAACACTCGCGCTCCGGACCAGGCGCTCGGTGATCTCAACGCCCAGGCCGAAGCCACTGCTGTATGCGAACGTGAAGTGCTCCGCCTCGTCGACAAATATTCGAAGGACACGGTTCTCGACGCGATGCAGGAGACGCAGGACTATGTCTGCCGCACGGTCCTCGCCGGCCTCGGCGACCTGCCGAAGGGCGAGTGGGAGACCGTCGACTTCCTCGACGGCGACCCCGCCAAGGGTGAGGGTCTGGCTCCGATCCGGGTGAAGCTCACCCTCGACGGAACAGGCATCCACTACGACCTCACCGGCTCCGCCGAGGCGGTCTCAACCTTCCTCAACTCCGGCTACGGGACGACGTTCTCGGCGATCTACGCCGGCACGAAGACCTTCTTCCCCGAAGTTCCGCTCAACTCCGGGTTCTATCAGGCCGTGACGGCCGAGATCGGCGAGGAGGGAACGGTCGTCAATGCCGGTTGGCCGCACGCGGTGACAGGGTTCTGCTCGGGACCGTACGAGAAGGTCATGAACGCGATCTTCGAACTCTGGTCCCACATCATGCCCGAACGCGCGATGGCGTGTGCATTCAACCTCGAGTATCTGCTCGTCGGGGGACATGATGCCAGGACCGAATCGAGCCCGTACTTCATGTGGTACGACTGGATGGCCGGCGGCTGGGGCGGCCGATCGACGAAGGACGGCTCGTCGGCGACGTCACCGGTGTTCGGCACTGGTCTCGCTGTTCAGCCGGTCGAGGGCCAGGAACGACTGACCCCAGTGGTCACCACTCAGCACTCGATCAGTACCGACTCCGGCGGACCCGGCCGATTCCGCGGAGGCTGCGGCGTCAACAAGGGCGGCATCCTCACCGATGCGACCGGCGCCGTGATGAGCTACTGCTGCGACCGGGGCCGTTCGACGACGTGGGGCATCAATGGCGGATTGCCCTCGATCCCACACGGAGTCTGGCTCAATCCGTCGTCGGAGAACCCACGCTACTTGGGCGCCACATTCTCGAACGTAGCCATCAGCCCTGGTGACACGTTCGAACGCCCCAGCGCCGGAGGCGGAGGCTTCGGGGATCCGCTCGAGCGGAGCACAGCCGAGGTGCTCGAGGACGTCATCGACGGTTATGTCTCCATCGACCGTGCGACCAAGGACTACGGCGTGGTCGTCCGTGAGATCGATGCCGAACTCGATGAATACGAGATCGACGAGGCCGCGACAGCCAAGGAACGGGAACGGATCCGCTCCGAACGTGCATCCTGGCTGGACGCCGACCCCGCCGAGGTGGCCCGCCGTTACCGCGACGGCGAGATCACCGTCCACGACGTCATCCGCCAGTATGGCGTCGTCCTCGACTGGGGCACCGGTGAACTGCTCGAGAAGTCAACAGGACAGTTCCGCGACAGCATGCGGGCTCGGTCCGCTTCGTTCTGGAGCTGATGCCCCCTACTGAAAGAGCGCCCCGCGATTCGATACAGAATCGCGGGGCGCCCGTCCGTTCGAGGCGAGCGCTCCGGCTGTTTGACCTTTACTGTCAACCGTTCGACAGTTGAGCCAGGAGATTCCATCGAGCGAAGAGGGTCGAGCATTATGCGCACAGTGGCAGTCGTCCAGGCAGGTTCCGTTCCATTCGATGCCGAAGCGTCGGTCGACAAGGCGATCGCCAGGCTGAGGGAGGCCGCCGGCAACGGGGCCGAGCTCGTCGTGTTCCCCGAAGCATTCATCGGCGGCTATCCGAAGGGCAGCACCTTCGGTGCCCCCGTCGGGATGCGCACCGAGCAAGGTCGCGCGCAGTTCCAGCGGTACTTCGACGGAGCGATCGCCGTCGATGGCCCCGAGATGGGCAAGCTCGCCGAGGCAGCCCGCGAGGTCGGTGCCTTCGTCGTCATCGGCATCATCGAACGTTCCGGCAACACCCTCTATTGCACAGCCGTGATGGTCGACCCGGAACTCGGGGTCGTCGGCGCACACCGGAAGCTCATGCCCACCGGCACCGAGCGTGTGATCTGGGGTTTCGGGGACGGGTCGACCCTCGACACGATGGACACACCTTTCGGCCGAGTGGGCAGTGTCATCTGCTGGGAGAACTACATGCCGCTGCTGCGCCAGGCGATGTATGCCAAGGGAGTCGAACTCTACTGCGCGCCGACCGTCGATGACCGTCCGACGTGGACGGCGACGATGACGCATATCGCCTTAGAGGGCCGCACTCACGTGCTCTCGGCATGCCAGTTCATCACGAAGAGCGAATTCCCCGACGACCATCCCTTCGACGAAGAACTGCCCTACGGTGAGACCGCCATCCGCGGCGGCAGCGTCATCATCGCACCTACCGGCGAGGTGCTGGCCGGACCGGTCTACGAGGAGGAGACGATCCTCTACGCCGACATCGACCTCGGGGCCAAAACCCGTTCGCACCTCGACTTCGACCCGGTCGGCCACTACGCCCGGCCGGACGTCTTCGAGCTGCGAGTCGACACCCGTGCGAAAGGTTCCGTGTCGTTCGAGTGATGCGGCGGGCGGCCAATCACGAAGGCCGCTCGCGCCGCTCGACTCCGCGCCTGCCAGCCCGAGCTTCTGGCCGCATCACCTTTTGGACAGATCATCGGTTCGCAACCCGATGACCTGCCCAAAAGGTGATGACAGCCCGCACCTAACGTGATGTCGACTTGCAACTGAAGCGATGTTTCAGCACATAGGCGGGAGGCTGCGCGCCTTAGCTCGCCATGGCCCGTCGCTCGCGTCGCCGCGTCCTCAGCCCGAGAGCCACGTCGACGACGAGGAACGCGAGCAGGCTGATGCCCACCAGCGGCAGGAACAACCCGATCGCGACGGCGGCGAGGACAACCGCACCGACGCCCCACCACGGCGCATCAGCCAGTCCTCCACGCGGCGGCACGGATCCGAACCTCTTCGCCGGATTCCGCTTCGGCCGCCGCTGCCACCACATGACGTACCCCCAGACGACCATGGCCGCGATGCCGAGCGCGAGGACGCAGAGCACGATCTGATTGACCAGTCCGAACAGTGTGCCCATGTGCAGGTCGATGCCCCAGCGGGCGAGTTTCGCCGCCGCACCGTAATCGGAGAAGTCGACCCGGTCGGTCACCTCCATCGTCTCGGTGTCGAAGGTCACGGCGTCGACCTTCGTGGGGAAGCTGCGTTGGATCTCCTGCACCACCCAGGCCGAATCGGCATCGGCCGGAGGCAGGATCTCGACGAGCCCGGTATCGATATTGACGTCGTGTCCCATCGACAGCATCATGTCGAAGTCAGCGGGATCGATCGCGGCGTGATCGGCAACGCTGTCGGCCTCCTCGGCGGCAGAACTGTCACCGTGGTGATGAGCGTGCCCATCAGTCGCCGAGGCTCCGCCGAGTTCCGTCGAGACCGCAGGCGTCTCCCAGCTCAGCGCCGCGCGCAGCTTGGTCACGTTCTCCCCACCGAGCTGTGACCAGGTGATGCCGGTGGCCGAGAGGAAGAGCATGCCGATGGCCGCCCACACTCCGACAGAGGCATGCCAGGAGAAGGTGCGTCTCAGCCCATTCCCCTTCCGGCTCGGTCGCAGCATCGCTGTCGGCTTTCGCGTCCGGCGAGCGCGGAGGATCCACAGCACGAGCCCCGCTGCGGCGACGATTCCCAGCCATGAGGCGGCGAATTCGCTGTAGAAGCGTCCGACATCGCCGAGGTGGAGGCTGCGGTGCATCTGGTCGATCCAGGTCCGCAGCGGCAGGGCACCCGAGGTTCCGTAGACGGTGAGGTCACCGACCACCTCGGCGGTGGCAGGGTCGACGAAGATCGCCCGGGATTCGCTCTCGCCGAGGCTGGGGTCGTCGTACATCACGCGGGTGGTGTCGCCCGGTTCGGACGCCGGCCGCACGGCGGACAGCGTCGCGTCGCTGTCTCCGATGACGGTGTTCGCGGCCTCGATCTGGTCGGCCAGTGGCAGCGGATGGTCGGTGGCCGGGGCGCTGAGTTCGTCGGCGTAGATCGCTCTCTCCACCGTCGGACTGATGGCGTAGGCCGCCCCGGTGAGCGCGGCGATGAGGATGAACGGGCCGACGAGGATCCCCGCGTAGAAGTGCAGGCGCCGCAGGAGCGGGCCGAGCCACGGAACGGGCCTATCGGATCGGTCGGGGTGGTCACGGTGGGGAGTCGGTTCCGGACCCGAGCTTTCGGGCACGGTTGATGAAGGTGTGGTCATGATGATGCTTTCTCTCAGGTGCGCTGAGCCGGATCGGGTCGGCCGGATGCCCCCGACAAGCAGTCGCGATCGACGGGCAGTTGCTGGCGACTGGCGGTTGCGGTCGGCAGCGTTCGCGGACGACAAGCAGTCGCGGTCGACGACCAGTTGCGGTCAGCAGTGATCGCACCGGCTCACGGGAGCCGATGCGCGGATGTGATGAGTGTCAGAAAGCAGGCTGTGGTGGCCCTCGCCGGAGCACCGGGGATCGGCGCACACCGAGACTGCGAGGCAGTTCGGGCTCGAAGCCGATCAGCGACCGAGGCTTCTCGATCTGCGCCCGCCGGACGACGAGGCGCGGGATGACGGCTCTGATGATAAGGCGGGCGAAGTCGCCGAGCATGACCGGAAGTCGCTCGGCCCAATAGATCATCGCGATCGTCACGATCCCGGCAACGCAGTGGGCCAGCAGCATCCCCGGTGACGAGTGCGAATGCATCTCGGCTACTGCGCCCACTGAACCGTCCATGGCAGGCATGACCGCGGAATCATGGGTCATCTGCACCGCGCCGCCGTGCATCGAGTGCATCGACTCGTGGTCGGCACCATGTGAGGTTGAGTGGTGAGAGTGCGAGCCGAGAAGCGCGGCGAGCCCGCCGCCGGATTGCGCCGAGGCGGTCGGTGAGCCAGAGGCGTGCGGAGTGAAGAGGGAGAACAGGAGGTGGAAGAGCGTCTGGCTGATTCCGACGGAGACCGTCAGCCGAGGAAGAGACAGGCGGTGCCCCGCGAGGAGAACGCAGACGAGGGTCGACAGTGCCAGCGGCACGATGACGCCCATCGCAGTCGGAAACGATCCACCGCCGAGGATGTGCGACGTCAGCGCGACAAAGGTCGCGAACGCTGCGGCGAGAGTGCCGCGCAGAGCGCGCCGGTGCCTGACTCTCATCCTCACAGTGCCATTGTCACACAGGTGGAACCCACCCGAATGATCGTGCGGGATCGACCCTTGCGCCAGGCAGTGAACCATAGGTACAGTACCAACATGACTACAGCTCCGCAGACGTCATCGCCCGCCAACGCCCGAACCCTTCTGCTCCCATACACGCTCGGTCTCATCATCGCCATGACCATCGTGCAGATCGTCGTCGCTGCCACCGGCGGCGAGGTCACGATCCTCGCCGGTGGACTCACAGCACTCGTCGCCATCGGAATCGTGGTGTGGCTGTGGCGGAACCTGACCGCGCTCAAACGTGTCCGCTTCGGCGTGGTCATCGCCCATGCCATTGCCTTCGTCACCGTCACCACCTCCTTCAATCTGCACGCGATCCTCCGGGTGATGTTCCTCGGCTTCGAAGTCGACGGCGCCGGAGACGCGACCCACACCCTTCTCGAGAGCTCTTGGTTCGGGGCCACGCTCGTGATGAGCGCCCTGTGGGGGCTCGGACTGCTGGTCCACCTCCTCGGCTCAGTCCTCGGCCGCGGCTGGGAGGACTGAGGTGGCGGCACAGTCTCGCGACACCACGAACGAGGCAATCGACATCACGACTGCGGCGAATGGCAGCCCGGCCGCAGTCACCCCGGAAGAGCGGGAGTGGCTCGACCACCGCGTCGAGTCCTGGGTCGAGACGTATAAGAAGTCGATGCTCACCCCGATCACGCTCTCCCTCGTCGCGACACATCAGCCGGCCGAGATCTCCACCATCGCCGAGGCGGTCACCGCAGCCACGGGATGGCAGATCACAGAACGCGGCCTCTATCGCACCATCAAACGCCTGCAGGACTCCGGATTTCTGGTAAGCACGGCGGTCGATGCTCCGCGGACCGGGGCGAAGAGAAAACTGCTCTCGCTCACTCCGCTGGGAGCGAGCTATCTGTCGGGAATCAAGGGCAGCCTCGTCGAGGTACCGGAAGAGAGATGACAGCGCCGGGAGTTCGGTCTCCGCATCGACAACAGCACCGAGGCACGAACCAACGGCGACTGCACCTCGAGCCTAGACTGCCAAACCTTCAAGGACGATCCCGGCGATAGATGACGTGCCACCCGTCATCGATCGGGTTGTCGGGCTGGATGTGCCCCGCGGCGAACCGCTCATATCCAGCAGCCTCGAGAGCCCTCCACGACGCCGGATTCCCAGCGATCACCGGCACAATGATCGCCGAGGCGGCCGGGCAGTCAGCGAAGCAGAGCTCGGTGAACTCCCGGATCATCCGTGTGCCGAAGCCCTTGCCTGTCGCAGCGACCTCGCCGATGAAATAGTCGATCGTCAACGCATCCCGAGGGGCGTCAGCCATGAGTTCGCGTTGCTCGTCCGCGTAGTCCCAGATTGCGCTCCGTTGGATGAAGCCGACCGGCACCCCCGCGTCCTCGACGATGAAGTCATCCGAAGCTTCCGTCCCATCGACGCTGCCGCCGAAGTCCCGTTCGATCGCTTCCGGAGTCGTCTCGTGATTCCAAAAGCGGGCAACGTGGGGCGAGCCTAGCCATCGCGCGAGCAGCGGAAAGTCAGCCCTGGTCGTCCGTCGGAATTCCACGTGTCCTCGCGGTCGGCGTCAACAACCGCCGTGCTGCCTCACATCTCTTCGTGAGTGAGCGGATCCCGGTCCTTCATGCGACCGCGCTCGAGTCCGGAGATCGCCGCCACCTCGGCGGGGGTGAGTTCGAGCTCGAAGACATCGGCGTTGAGGCGCTGACGCTCCGGGTTCGCGGATTTCGGGATCGGGATGCTGCCGATCTCGATATGCCAGCGCAGAACGACCTGGGCCGGGGTCACGCCATGGGCGGCGGCCGCCTCGGCGATGGGGGCTTCGTCGAACAGTCCCTGGTCACGGTAGAGCGGGGACCAGCTCTCGGTCTGCACACCGATGGAGCGGTGGAAGGCCACAAGCTCGGTCTGCGGGAAATACGGATGAAGCTCGACCTGGTTGACGGCCGGGGTGACCCCGGTCTTCTCGACGAGCTCCGTGAGCATCTCCTCGGTGAAGTTCGAGACGCCGATGGACTTCACGAGCCCGCGTTCGCGCAGTTCGATGAGCCCGCGCCAGGTGTCGACGTACTTGCCGACGCTGGGATTGGGCCAGTGGATGAGGTGGAGGTCGAGGTAGTCGAGGCCGAGGCGGGCCAGCGATTCCTCGGTGCTGGCGATCGCCTCGGCGAAGCCGTGGTGGCGGCCGGGGATCTTGCTCGTGACGAACAGGTCCTCGCGAGCGACGGAGCAGTCGGCGATGGCCTGACCGACCTCGCGTTCGTTCTCGTAATTCACCGCGGTGTCGAGCAGGCGGTAGCCGACATTGTCGACGGCACCCACGATGGCGTCGACCCCCTCGTCGCCCTTCATCGCGTAGATGCCGAGCCCGAGCTGCGGGATCGCACGTCCGTCGTTGAGGTCGAGGGTGGGGATCGGTGAGTTCTGTGCGGGGGTGTTCGCTGGGGTCGTCATGTATTCACCCTATGACCGCCGAGGCATTGCTGGCCAGAGCATTCTCCTTGAGTTCGAGCAGGATGTCGTGGGTGAACTCTTCCTGTGAGATCCTCCGAGGAAGCACTGACGCGGGATTCTCACAATGCGGCTTGGGCTAGCGTGGACGCATGGAGACGAACGCGCGAGCTGCGGAGCGGGGATTCCTTCGCCGTATTCGCAGGCTTTCGCGGTGGCGGGTGGCCTTTCTCCTGCCGAGCGCCGGATTGGTGGTCGCCGCGCTGCTCCACGCTGCCCAGTGGGTGACGTCGTGGATATCAACAGCGGTCGCCCGTGCACAGGGTGCCGGCGATGCCTGTTCCGATCTGGTCGATACCCTCAGCGTCGACCCCGATGCGATCGAAATCGAGGATCGCGCACCGTCCGGGTTCGTCTGCCGCGCCTCGGTCGACAGCGGCACGGCGATGGTCGAGCACTCCGGAGCCACCTCGGCGATGTTCATGTTCTCGATGGCATTCGCCGCTCTCAGCGTCGCGGTGCTTCTCGGTGTGCTGATCGCGTTCGCGGTGACCCGGTTGCTCGGGCTGTACCGGTCGCCGCTGGCCGAACCGGGTCGAGATCGATGGCCGCTGCGGCTCATTGCGATCGGGGTCTTCGTGCTGTCGTTGATGATGCTTGGACAGTATTTTCAGTGGTACGCGAAATCTGACGGCTTTGGGATCTGCCCGGAATCCGTCGGCGGTGACGATGTGCTGGGGTTTTCGGTCACGGCCGACTATCTGCCGCCGGCCCTGACCTGCAGCGGGGACTCCGTCACCGGTCAGGAGTTCTCGGTGACGCAACACGGATTTCCGTTCTATGGATTTATCGCGGGGCTGATCCTGGCCGTGCTGGGTGTTGTTCTGCTCATTGTCGCGAGGGCTCGGAAGCGGCAGCGCTGAGACTCAGGGTTCAAGTTCTCTGACCAACCTCGCCGAGGCGGTGCTGCGGTACGAATCGATAATCAGTTCGCGCAGCTCCTCGTCGTCGAGATCGTCGAGTCCGAGTCCGACCCAGCCGGAGGGGCCGAGGTACATGGGAACGAAGGAGTCCAGTCGCTCGAGCACCACCTCGGCGTCCATGGGGTCGAGCAGGACGAGCAGCGCTTGCGGGTGCTGCACCATCTCCCCCGATGCCAGCTTCTCAGTGCCGCCGTAGTGAGCGAAGATCTTCTTCGTGAAGAAGGCCGGTCTGCCGTGCGAAATCTTCTCGGCCGATTCGGGCAGGCCGAGCGCGATCGCGCGGACCCGCTCGAGCATCGGATCGTCGTCATCGAACATCTGCGGATGCGCCATGAGTCAACGGTACGCCCCGGCAGGTGAGGATAGGACTCTTCAGACGATGAGTCCGACGGGTTCCTTTCCGTCGATTACATCGATGACGGCTTGAGCGGCGGCCAACCCGGCGCGTTCACGGGCTTCGACCGTCTGACCGGCCAGGTGCGAGGTGACCCAGACGTTGTCGAATTTCCGCAGCGGGTTGTCCTTCGTCATCGGTTCGGTCTCGAGCACATCGAGGGCGGCACCGGCGATCTGCTTTTTGTTGAGCGCGGCGACGAGGGCGGCCTCGTCGATGAGTGATCCGCGGGCGGTATTGATGACGAACGCGGTGTCCTTCATCGCAGCGAGTCGGTCGGTGCCGATGATCGGGGTGCCGGTCGCCCGAGCGTGGAGGGTGAGGTAGTCGGCGGCCGCGACGACGGTGTCGACGTCGGCGAATTCGATGCTCGGGCCCGCCTCGGTGTCGGGGTGGGAAGTGCCCACGATGACGCGCATCCCCAGGGCCGCGCCGATCTGCGCGATCGCTTTTCCGCTGGGGCCGTAGCCGATGACGCCGAGCGTCTTGCCGCGCAGTTCCGTGCCTGCGGTGCGCGGCCACTGACCCGCGTTGACGCCGCTGATGACGTCACTGAAGTGTTTGGCGCAGTTGAGCATGAGAGCGAGCGCGAGTTCGGCGACGGCGTGGTGGTTGACGCCGGGGGTGTTGGCCACGTGGATGCCGAACTCTTGGGCCGCGGTGGTTTCGACGGAGTCGTATCCGACTCCGCTGCGGGCGAGGATTCGGAGGTCGGCCGCCTCGGCGAGCGTGTCACGGGTGATCGGTTCGCTCGCAACGATGGCACCGATCGCACCTTTGAGGAGGTTGCGCTGTTCATCCTCGGTGCGTCGACCGGCCGCCGGGGAATACACGGGTTCGAGTCCGTGCTCCCTCAGCAGCCGGTCGACGCTGTCGCCGGGTTCGAGGTAATCGGTGGTGATGACGATGCGACGGCTCATGATGGCGAGCCTATCGCGGGCTTCACTTGAGTGCGCCGAGCACCTCGTTGAGCGCCTCGGTGGCGGAGGGGTGGGTGTAGATCGTGTCGCGCAGCTCGGTTGCGGTGACGTCGTGGCGTATCGCGAGCGCCACGGTGTTGATGACCTCCTGCGAGTGCACGTGGACGAGGGCCGCGCCGAGGATGAGATCGGTCTTCGCGTCGACGACGAACTTCACGATTCCGCGCGGGTCGCCTTCGATCTTCGCCCGCGGTGCCGCTGCGATATCGGCCTGGAGCTTCGCACCGACCTTGATCTCATAGCCTTCGTCGCGAGCGGCTTTCTCGGTCAAGCCGACGCGGGCGACGGGCGGAGTGAGGAACATCGTGTACGGCACGGAGCCGCGGTCCTTCGTCGACTGTTTGCCCTCGCCGAGGAGCTGATCGGCGAGGATCCGATTGTCGTCGAGCGAGATGTAGGTGAACATCGGTCCGCCGTTGACGTCGCCGAACGCGTACACGCCTTCGGCGGAGCTGCGCAGGTACTCATCGGTGACGATGAATCCGCGGTCGTCGGTGTCGATGCCGGCCTTCTCGAGGCCGAGGTCCGCAGTTGCGGGCTTGCGTCCGACGGCCAGGAGGACCGCCTCGGCGTCGATGGTCTTGGTCTCACCGCCCACCTCGTAGGTCACGGTCGCGGCGTCAGCGCCGTCGTTGACTGCAGTGACGGAGGCGTCGTTGACGATGGTGACTCCGTCGTCGGCGAGGGCTTGGGCGACCACCTCGGCGACGTCGTCGTCTTCGTTCGCTAGCGGGCGGGGTCCGCGGTCGAGGACGGTGACCTGCGAGCCGAAGTGGGCGAACATCGATCCGAACTCGAGTCCGATGTACCCGCCGCCGACGATGACGAGGCGTTTCGGGAACGGGTCGACGTGCTGCAGCGATTCGGAGTCGTGGATGCGGCCGCCGAGCTGGGCACCGTCGATGGGTGGGATGTTCGCGACGGATCCGGTGTTGACGACGACGGTGTCGGCGGTGATCGTCATGGTGTCGGCGCCGCCGGTGACGCGGACCTCGCGTTCGCCGGTGAACTCGGCGCGGCCGCTCACCAGCAGCACTGAATCGAGGTCGGCGAGCATCGAGTGGTTCTTCTTCCGCATCGCCCCGGTCAGGGTGTCGCGACGTTTGACGGCTTTCGCGAAGTATTCGTCGACGTCGTCATCGGCGCGTTTGTTCTCGGCGTCGTGGACGAGGATCTTCGTGGGGATGCAGGCGATGTTGATGCAGGAGCCGCCGATCATCATCTCCGACTGTTCGACGACGGCAACCTTCTTGCCGGCGCGAGCCATTGTGCCGGCCAGTGTCTTACCGCCCTTGCCCCAGCCGATGACGAGGAGGTCGACGTGTTCGGTGTGGTCGGCTCCGGTGGGGGTGGAGGATGGGGTGGTTTCGGTCGAGGCGCTCTGCTGTGTCACTGTCTCTGTGGTCATGCTCGTCCTCTCGAGTCGGTGTCTGTCACTGTACCCGCCCCTTATTACTACGTGACGGCGGCCCAGATACCTCGCGCGAGGTTGCTGTGCCGCCGTCGGGTAGTAATTAGGGAATTAGTCGCCGGAGATGAGGGACATGGAGCTCGGGTTTCCGCGGGTGGAGTTCATCGTGAAGCTCGCCTTCCACGGCAGGTACCGGTCATCGGAGGACTCGATGACATCACCGGCGGTCGTGAACGCCCTCCGGCGCACCCGCAGCAGCGGGGTGCCCACGGGGACTTCGAGGAGCCTGGCATCGTCATCGTTCGCTCCGACCGCATCGATCGTGCGTGACGCCCGGTTGATGTCGACGCCCTGGTCGATGAGCTCCTGATAGATCGACCCGGAATCCGTGTCGAAGGCCAACACGTGACGTCCGAACTCGAACGGATAGTTCAGCCTCTCGACCATGGCCGGAGCTTCGTCCATGAGCCGCAGCCGGAACACCGAGACGATCGGATCGCCCTCTTCGATCCGCAGGCTCGCGGCCAGTGATTTCTCCGCCGGTTCCCGCGCCACACGCTGCGTGACCTGACCAGGCACGATGTCCGAGGCGTGGCACCACTGGGAGAAGGAGATGACGTCGTCGAAGGACTGCGTGAGGACGTTGTCGAGCACGACCGTGCGCCTCCCCCGCCCCGAGGAGATCAGCCCCTCCCCGCGCAGAGCGGACATCGCCTGCCGCACCGGTCCACGCGAACTCGCGAACTTCCGCGTCAGTTCCGCCTCGGAGGGCAGCTCATCGCCGGGCTGGAACGAGCCTTCACGAATCGCCGTGCGCAGATAGTGTGCGATCTCGTCATGCTGCTGACGGGTGCGGTGCCTCGGGCCGGTGGTCATGACCTCACTTCTCCTTCGACGGTGCTCATTCGACGGCTCAGAGGACAGCGCCTCAGAGTCGAGGAAGCGCTGTCTCGGTGAACTCGGCATGGCTCAACGAAGTCCGAATGTCACATTCAGGTGAACAGACATCAAACTTGTACATACATATCTTCATCTTATCCGACAACCGCACGAATATGAGGGAATGCCGACAACAGATCTCATCATCACCGGCTCGGGCATCCTCGGCCTGGCCACCGCATTCCTCGCCCGCCGACAGGGCCGCAGCGTCCACATCATCGACCGTTCCGACCGCCCCGTGGGCTCGTCCATCCAGAACTTCGGCCACGCCTGCTTCACCGGCCAGTCCGATGCCGCGCAGCCGATCGCATCGAAGGCCCGCGAGGGCTGGCTCGACGCCGCGGCCGCCACGGGACTCTGGGCCGCCGAGACCGGAACCTTCATCCCGGCCATGACCGAGGCCGAGCTGACCGTCCTCGAGCAGTTCGCCGCCCATCGCGGCCCCGACCAAGTTCGACTGCTCGACCCGGAGGCGATCGTCGAGGCGGTCGGCAACCCCGACCTCCCGGCCATCGGCGGCGCACATCTGCCGCAGGACATGCGCGTCGACCCGCGACAGGCCGCCCCGAGAATCGCCGCATGGCTGGCCGGTCAGGGCGTGGAATTCACCTGGAACACGCACGTCACCGCGGTGGCCGACGGCACCGTGTCGACGACACGCGGGAACTTCCACGCCGAGCAGGTCGTCGTCTGCCCCGGCTATCAGCTGACCAGCCTCTTCCCCGAGATCGCCGAATCCCACGAGATCCGCATCTGCTCGCTCGTCATGTCGCTCATCGAGGCCCCGCAGCACATTCCGACCGGCTTCGCGATGCTCACCGGCACCTCCCTGGCCCGCTACGACGGGTTCGCGGCGATGCCCGGCGCCGGGGCGCTGCGCCACGACCTCGACGAACGGGAACCGGAGCTGCGCGGCTGCATCGCGAACCTCATGGTCACCGACATCCCGCAGGGCCTGCTCATCGGCGATTCACACGCCTACGACCTCAGCCCGGAACCCTTCATCGACGAGCGGGTCGGTTCGCTGCTGCTCGACCGGGCCACCTCGATGCTCGGGATTGAGCGCCCGCGTGTGCTGCAGC
Source organism: Brevibacterium pigmentatum (assembly GCF_011617465.1). Taxonomy (NCBI): domain Bacteria; kingdom Bacillati; phylum Actinomycetota; class Actinomycetes; order Micrococcales; family Brevibacteriaceae; genus Brevibacterium; species Brevibacterium pigmentatum. The sequence continues at coordinate 233,384 of NZ_CP050153.1, read as the reverse complement.
GGTGGCTGGGCATGTACGCCGACAGCCCGACGACGAACCTCGTCCTCGAGCGCCCGGACGAACGCACGACCGTCGCCGTCGTTGCCTCGGGGATCGGCATGACCTTGTCGTTCGGCATCGCCGACCTCATCCTCTCCGGTGGCACCGCCGACACCTGAGGCAACTCCCCCTCCCCGCCCTGACACCGACCAACCCAATCGGCCCCGAGGCGGTCGCGCCCATCCGCGACCGCCTCGGGGCCGATTCGATGCCCTCAGAGATGCGACGTCCGGCTTGCACCCACCCGTCCATTTCAGTGACCGGTCCCACGATACGTCGGGGTAACTCCGAACCGACCGTGAAGTTGTCATGTCCAGTCGGTGAACTTCCCTTACTTGTATAGACATTCTCCGGTGATCTCGACACGATGAATTCGAACGATCACCTCAGCGCCTCTGCCGCACTGCTCTCCGAAAGGCCACCACGCCATGACCATGACCTCCCCCTTCCGCTCTCGCGCGTTCCGCACGATCACCGCCGGTCTCCTCTCCCTGCCCCTGCTCGCCGCCTGCGGCAGCTCCGGAGGAGGAAGCGACGACACGATCACCTTCGCCGCCGTCCCCGCCGAATCATCCTCGACGCTGGAATCCTCCTTCGAGAAAGTCACGAAGCTGCTCGAGGAGGAGACCGGCAAGAAGGTCGAATTCCAGAACGCCTCGGACTACGCCGCCGTCGTCGAAGGCATGCGCGCCGGCCAGATCGACGCCGCCTCCTTCGGCCCCTTCGCCTACGTCATCGCCAAGGACTCGGGCATCAACATCGAACCGGCCGCGGCACCGACGAACGACAAAGCCAAGGATCCCGCCTACACCTCGCTGGCTTATGTGAAGAAGGGCTCGGACGTCAAAGACCTGAAAGACCTCAAGGGAAAGAAGGTCTGCTTCGTCGATGCCGCCTCGACCTCCGGCTACCTCGTGCCGATGAAGGGCCTCCAAGACGAGGGCATCGACATGGACAAGGACCTCGAACAGGTGATGTCCGGTGGCCACGACGCCTCGCTGCTGTCGCTGAACTCCGGTGACTGCGACGTCGCCTTCGCCCACGACGCCATGCTCACCACTCTCGAGAAGTCCGGTCAGGTCAACAAGGGCAGCCTCGAACCCGTGTGGGAATCCGACCCGATCACCGAGGACCCGATCGCGGTGAACAACGACTCCCTCGACGCCGATACGGCCGCGAAGATCACCAACATCCTGCGTGAGAAGGCCAACGTCCCGGCCATGGTCGAAGCCGGGATCTGCGACTCCGAGGACGACTGCGTCCTGCCCGAAGAGATCACCTACGGCTACAAGGAAGTCTCCGACTCCGACTTCGATTCGATCCGCGACATCTGCGACGCCACCCAGGCCGACGCCTGCAAGAACATCGGCTGAGAAGGATGACCATGACACTCCCGCACCCCACCCGCAAACCGACCACGCCCGAATTCCAAAGGGAGATCGACTCCATCTACTCCGTCCAACTCGACCATGTGACGAAGGACTTCGGCGGCGGAGTCCTCGGTCTCGACGACGTCAATCTCGGGTTCCGCACTGGCGGGATCAGCGTCCTCCTCGGCCTCTCCGGCTCGGGGAAATCCACCCTCCTGCGCCACATCAACGGACTCCACACCCCCACCTCGGGGCGGGTGCGGGTCCTCGGTGAGGACATGGACCGGCTGCGCCGATCGGAGTTGAAGGCCGTGCGCCGCGACATCGGCGTCATCTTCCAGTCCTTCAACCTCGTCGGTCCGATGTCCGTGCTCGAGAACGTCTGCGCCGGGGCACTGGGATCGCTGCGCGGACCGCGCATCACGCTGATGATGTACCCGAAGGCTATCCGCAGCGAAGCCCTGAAGAAACTCGACCGGGTCGGTCTCGCCGACCGCGCCTACCAGCGCGCCGACACGCTCTCCGGCGGTCAGCAGCAGCGGGTCGCGATCGCCCGCGCACTCATGCAGCACCCGAAGGTGCTCCTCGCCGATGAGCCGGTCGCCTCCCTCGACCCGGTATCGGCCCGCGACGTCATCGACCTGCTGTGGCAGATCTCCGCCGAGGATGACCTCACCGTCATCGCCTCCCTGCACCAGGTGCAGCTGGCCATCGATTTCGCCGACCGGATCATCGGTCTGCGCACCGGCCAGGTCGTCCTCGACCGCACGACCGCCGGGCTCAGCGCCGAGGAGGCCTCCCAGATCTACTCGAGCGTGTCCGGAATGGACACCACCGCCGAGGCGAGCGAGCGCGAGACGAACACTGCCGGATCGCAGATGGCAAGGTCCGACACCGAGGCGGCCGCCCGGGTGGGAGCCACCCGATGAGTCTCGTGCTCGACCGAGAGGCTCCCGCCGTCGTCGAACCGCAGCGTCCCCGACCGTCGGGAAACTCCGCCGTGGCCGTCATCGTGCTCATCGGCCTCGCCGTCGCCGGCGCCTGGTCGGTGTGGTCACTCGGCATCGACATCGCCACGATCGCCTCGTCGTTCGACAATGCCGTGGGGTTCTTCTCCCGCATCGTCCCGCTCGACTTCCCGGCGTTCGGTGAGACGGTCTCGCTTGTCGTCGAGACCTTGGCGATCGTGTTCCTGGCGACTCTGCTCTCCGTCGTGCTCTCGATCCCCGTCGCCCTCTTCGCCGCTCGTCCCACCCGGATGGGTCGCGGTTCGCAGTGGACAGCGCGCACCCTCATCGTCCTCGCCAGGGCGATTCCCGACCTCGTGCTCGCCATTGTGTTCCTGCGGATGTTCGGCCTCGGCGCCACAGCCGGCATCATCGCCATGGGCATCCATTCGGTGGGGATGATCGGCAAGCTCTACGCCGATGCCATCGAAGAGCTCGACGACGGACCCCGAGAATCGATCGAAGCCCTCGGCGGCAGCCGCTCCCAGCAGATCCTCACCGCGATCCCGCAGACGCTCATGCCGCAGCTCATCGCCACGGCCCTGCACCGCTTCGACATCAACCTGCGCACCTCGGTGCTGCTCGGCTATGTCGGCGTCGGCGGAATCGGCCTGGCCATCGCGGACTCGCTGCGCACCTTGGACTACCAGCGCGGGATGGCGCTGGCGGTCATCGTGCTCGTCCTGTGCATCGTCATCGAACTCGTCTCCGGCTCCATCCGGGCAGCGCTCATGGCCTCGACGGGGGCGAAGATCACCGGCGGCACCTGGGTCGACCGGATCTTCAACCGGGGTCGGGCCACCGGGGTCGGCGATCTCAACCTCACCCCACCGTGGAGCGTGGCACGGTTCCGTCGTTTCGCCTCGGCGGCGGTGCTCATCGTCCTCACGATCGCCGCTCTGTGGCGGGTGGACGTGTCATGGTCGGCTCTGGCCGCGGGTTTGCTCGACCTGCCGCAGACCCTGGCGCTGTTCTTACCGCCCTCGACCGGCGGGACGCTTGCCAACCTCGTCGAGCAGCTGCTCGTCACCATCCAGATCTCACTGGCGGCGACGTTCATCGGGGCGATCCTCGCGCTGCCCATCGGCATCCTCGCCGCCCGCAATGTCGTGGCGAATCGGGCGGTGCACAAGACGTTCCGCGTCCTCATCGTCGTCGTCCGCGGCATCCCCGAACTCATCCTCGCGATCATCTTCGTCGTCATCTCCGGACTCGGCGAGGTGGCCGGAACACTGGCCCTGTCCATCGGCGCAATCGGCCTGCTCTCGAAGCTCATCGCCGACTCGATCGAGGAGACGGACCTCCAGGTCCAGGAGGCGGTGCGGGCCACCGGAGCCGGTGAGGCGCAGGTGTTCTTCTCGGCCACCCTGCGGCAGGCGGCACCGGCGTTCGTCGCCCACATCATGTACCTGCTCGACACGAACATCCGCTCGGCCACGCTGCTCGGCGTCGTCGGCGCCGGCGGGATCGGATTCCTGCTGCTCAACGCCTCGCGGGTCAACCAGTTCGATGTCGTGACGACGGTGCTCATCCTCATGGTCGCGGTCGTCCTCGCAGTCGAAGCCCTGTCCATGTGGCTGCGCCGAGCCGTGCGCTGAGCCTCGTACCCAACCAATTCTGTCCGCGGACTTACGTGGGCACCACCGCAAGAGAAAGAGAATCGACATGACTGAACTTGCCGTCTTCGACATGGCCGGAACCACCATCGACGAACGTGACGAGGTCTACCGCGTGCTGCGCGAGGCTACCGAAAGGGAGGGCGCGGACTACTCCGATGAGGTCTTCCAGAAGTGGATGGGCACGGAGAAGCACTGGGCGATCGAGAATCTGCTTCGCCTCGGCGGAATCGAGGTCACCGAGGAGGTCCACGAGCGGGCTTGGCATTGGTTCCGTGCCGAGCTGCGCGAGACCTACACCAAGAATCCTCCGCGTCCGCTGCCCGGAATCGAGGAGGCCCTGTCGACCCTGCGTGAGCGTGGGATCAAGGTGGGCCTGACTACCGGGTTCTCCCGCGAGATCGCCGACCTCATCTTCTCCACCATGGGCTGGGCGCCGGGAGAGACCTTCGACGTCGCGGTCACCGGCGACGAGGTGCCCGCCGGCCGTCCGGCGCCGGACCTGATCAACAAGGTCATGGACACGGTCGGAGTCACCGACCGCGCTGCCGTCGTCAGCGTCGGAGACACCTCGGCGGATGTGGAATCGGCACTCAACGCCGAGGTCACGGCCGTGGGGGTCCTCACCGGGCACCTGAGCCGGGAGGATTTCGCGGCCGAGGGCGCGCACCTCGTCCTTGACTCCGTGGCAGATCTGCCTGCGGTCCTCGCCGAGCAGGAAACAGCGGTGTTCGCGAAGTGATATCGACCGTCCCCGATTCGACGATGACAGGCACCGAGGCGACCGATCGCGGCCACGCAACCGCTCAGCCGTTTGCCCAGGTGTGGACCGGAGGATCGGAATTCGAGCTCCGCACGTTCGACCGGCCGCGGCTGGCACCGGGCGAGAGCCTCATCCGGCTGACTGCGGCGACGGTGTGCGGGTCCGATCGGCACACCGTCAACGGACGTCGTCCGGGGGCGTGCCCCTCGGTGCTCGGCCACGAGGGTGTCGGCATCGTCGAGGAGACGCGTGGGGATGTGCCCGTCGGCACGCGCGTGGTCTTCTCGGTCACCTCGGTGTGCGGTCAGTGCCGGAACTGTCGACGCGGGCTGAGCGCGAAATGCACCTCGGTGCGCAAGGTCGGCCACGAATCGGCCGAGTCGGATTGGGCACTGTCGGGCACCTACGCCAGCCATATCCACCTGCCGGCCGGGGTGGCCGTGGTCCCGGTGCCGGATTCGCTGCCCGATGGGGTGGCGGCGACTGCGGGATGCGCCGTAGCCACGGTGATGGCGATGTGTGAAGCCGCCGGTGACCTGCGGGGACGCCGGGTGTTCGTCAATGGAATCGGGATGCTCGGGTTGACCGCGGTCGGGGCAGCTCTGGCCCGCGCTGCTGCCGAGGTCATCGCCGCCGATCCCCATCCGGACCGCCGCTCTCTGGCCGACCGGGCGGGGGCTGCTCGGTCCGTTGAGCCGGGTGTGGAGATCGCTGATGTCGACGTCGCTCTCGAGCTCTCGGGTGCCGAGTCAGGGGTGCGCTCCTGCATTTCGTCGTTGGGTGTCGGGGGCGTTGTGGTCCTCGCCGGCAGCGTGACGCCGGGGCCGCAGGTGTCGATCGATCCCGAGCAGGTGGTGCGCGGATGGCGCACGATCACCGGAGTCCACAATTTCGAACCCCACCACTTGGCCGAAGCCGTGGATTTCTTGGCAGCCGACGGCGGGACCCTGCCGTGGGAGGACATCCTAGGCGGCCCGATCCCCTTGGCTGACTTGGCAAAGGAATTCGCGTCCCCGACCAAATCCCTCCGCACAATAGTCTCCCTCTAATTGCTACCTGACGGCGGCCCAGCAACCTCGCGCGAGGTTGCTGGGCCGCCGTCAGGTAGCAAGAGGAGTAATTAGCGGAGGAGGGCGGGTTTCTTCGCGTCGAAGGTCCAGCCGGGGACCAGGTACTGCATGGCAACCGAATCGTCGCGCGAACCCAAGCCGTGTTCGACGTAGAGTTCGTGCGCTTCGGCCAATCGGTCCTCGTCGATGGTCACGCCGAGTCCCGGCGCCTTAGGCACCTGAATCTCGCCGTCGACGATCTTCAGCGGATTCGTCGTCAGCTCCTGGCCGTCCTGCCAGATCCAGTGCGTGTCGAGTGCCGTGATCTTGCCGGGAGCCGCGGCTCCGACATGGGTGAACATCGCCAGGGACACGTCGAAGTGGTTGTTCGAGTGCGAACCCCACGTCAACCCGAAATCGTGGCACAGCTGCGAGACCCGGTGGGAGCCGGACATCGTCCAGAAGTGCGGGTCAGCAAGCGGAATGTCCACGGCGTTGGTCCGGATCGCGTGCGCCATCTCCCGCCAATCGGTGGCGATCATGTTCGTCGCCGTCCGCAGGCCCGTGGCTCGGCGGAATTCCGCCATGGTCTCCCGACCGGAGAACCGACCCTCGGGACCGACAGGGTCCTCCGCATAGGCGACGACGCCGTTCATCGCCTTGCCGTATTCGATGGCATCGTCGAGCAGCCAACCGCCGTTCGGGTCGAGGGTGATCCGTGCGTCCGAAAACTCCCTGGCCAGTGCCGTGACGGTCTCGACCTCGGCCTCGCCGGCGAGCACTCCGCCCTTGAGTTTGAAGTCCTTGAATCCGTATTTCGCCGAGGCGGCCCTCGCCAATTCAACGACTGCTGACGGGGTCAGCGCCTCCTCCCGACGCAGACGATCCCACCCGTCCGCATCCGGTTCGCGCAGGTAGTCGAGATCGGTGGCATCGGGATTGCCGACATAGAAGAGGTAGCCGAGCATCGGCACAGCATCCCGCTGTTGCCCGGCGGCCAACAGGTCCGCCACCGGCAGGCCGAGGAACTGACCGTGCAGGTCGAGCAGCGCCGATTCGATTGCGGCCGTGGCATGGACGCCCACCCGCAGGTCGAAGGTCTGATTGCCCCGCCCACCGGCGTCGACGGCAGCGAATCGCTGGTGCAGCTCGGAGACGATCCGATTGACCTGAGCCACCCGGCGCCCGGCGAGTTCACGCCCGGCCTCTTCGATGGCGGCCTTGATGTTCTCGCCGCCGGGCACTTCACCGAGCCCCGTCCGACCATCGCTGTCGGTGATGAGGACGATATTGCGGGTGAAGTAGGGCCCATGTGCACCGGAGAGGTTGAGCAGCATCGAGTCGCGGCCTGCGACCGGCACGACCCGCACCGATGCGATGGTCGGGGTGGCGAACTGCGTCTGTATCGTCATCGACGTTCCCCTCATGATCCGGCCGCACCCGTCCCGCTGAGGACGGCTCCAGCCTGGTCCGGAGTCGTCACCACACCGTCGACCATCTGCACGACCGACCACGGATTGTCGTCGGCGATCGGTTCGGGCAGCAGTCCAACCGGCACCGACTGGTATGCGACGGGGCGGAGGAATCGATCGATGGCAAGCGACCCCACCGACGTCGTGCCCGGTGCAGAGGTGGCCGGGAACGGTCCGCCATGAACCATAGCGTGTCCGACCTCCACCCCGGTGGGCCATCCGTTGAACAGGATCCGACCGCTCAGGTCCTCAAGGACGGGCAGCAGCCGTCCGGCCGCCTCGGTGTCGGCGTCGGTGGCATGGATCGTCGTCGTCAGCTGGCCTTCGATCCCGGTGAGGGTGTCGAGCAGATCATCGATTCCGTCATAGCGGACCAGCACCGAGGCGGCTCCGAAGATCTCCTCACTGAGCACCTCGTTCTCCCGCACGGCCGCCGAGGTGGCGGTGAAGACGACCGGGGCGGGGGCGTTCTGGCCCTCCCCCACGGTTCCCGTACCCACCGTGGACACGTCGTCCTGTGAACTGAGCGCGGCCACGCCGCGGTCGAACGCCTCGGCGATCGAAGGAGTGAGCATGGTCTGCCCGGTCTGCTGGGCGATCAGTTGACCGACCGCCTCGGCGAAGGCATCTCCGTCGGCACCGGTCGGCACCAGCACGAGCCCGGGTGCGGTGCACAGCTGGCCGCTCGAGCCGGTCAGCGAGGTGATGAACTGTTCGGCCACGACGCGTGCCCCGTCGCCTGCCAGGGCACCGTCGAGCAGGATGACCGGGTTGACCGAGCTCATCTCCGCATAGACGGGAATGGGGACCTTCCGTGCCTGAGCGGTCGACTGCAGGGCCAGTCCGCCGGAGCGGGAACCCGTGAAGCCGACGGCGGCGACCCGGGAATCGGCGACGAGTCGCTGACCGACCGAGGATCCCGGTCCGAAGACGAGGGAGAACACTCCGGGGTGGAGACCGTTGGCGGTGACCGCCTCGGCGATGGCCCGGCCGACGATCTCCCCGGTTCCGGGATGGGCGTTGTGGGCTTTGACGACGACGGGGCAGCCGGCGGCGAGCGCGGAGGCGGTGTCACCGCCGGCGACGGAGAAGGCGAGCGGGAAGTTGCTGGCGCCGAAGACGACGACAGGGCCGACGGGGACCTTGCGCTGCCGGATGTCCAGCCGCGGTGCCGGGGTACGGTCCGGCTGGGCGGGGTCGATGCGGGAGGCGTGGAAGTTCCCGGTCCGGACCACCTCGGCGAAGAGTCGCAGCTGTCCGACTGTACGGCCGACTTCACCGGTCAGCCGTGCCGAGGGCAGCCCGGTCTCGGACATGGCACGGTCGACGATCGCTTCGCGCACGGCTTCGATGTTGTCCGCGATCGTCTCGAGGAAGGCGGCGCGCTGGGTCGGCGTGGTCGCCCGGTAGCTGGCGAATGCCTGCGCAGCGGCATCGACGGCGGCGTCGACCTGTGCTTCGTCGAGGAACGTGTAGTCGGGGGTCAGGGTCTGCCCGGTGCTCGGGTCGACGGCGTTGGTGGTGGCGCCGTTGCCGGTGACCGGGTCCCCGGCGATGAGGGAGAGTCCAGTGAGCGCGGTCATGAGTGTCAGGCTCCGATCTTGATCTCGGTGTTGGGGCGGATCTTCGCTGCGTCGATGAGGCCGGCGAGGTCGGCGACGTCCTGGTCGCTGAGGCTGTGCAGCGGTGGGCGCACGGGTCCGGCGTCGCGGCCGATGGCTTTGAGCCCGCCCTTGACGATGGAGACTCCGTAGCCCTTGCCGCGGTCGCGGATGTCGAGGTAGGGCAGGACGAAGCGGTTGAGCTTCTCGGTCACGGCCTCGCGGTTCTGGGCGCGGACGTCGGCGTAGAAGTCGAGGGCGAATTCGGGGACGAAGTTGAACATCGCCGAGGAGTAGGTGCTCATGCCCAGCTGCAGCAGCGGCAGGGCGAAGGTCTCGGCGGTGGGCAGTCCGCCGAGGTAGAAGAGGCGGTCGCCGTTCTTCGCGTAGACCTTCGTGAGGTGTTCGATGTCGCCGATGGCGTCCTTGAACCCGATGAAGTTCGCGTGGTTGTCGGCGAGCCGGGCGACGGTGTCGGCGGAGTAGATGGCGTTGGCGCGGTTGTAGACGATGACGCCGATGTTGGTGGCTTCGCAGATCGCGGCGACGTGTTCGTAGAGACCGTCCTGGTCGCATTCGGTGAGGTAGGGCGGGAGGACGAGGACGCCTTCAGCTCCTGCGGCTTCGGCATCGCGGACGTTGCGGACGGCCTGGACGGTGGGACCGCTCGCGGAGGCCAGGACCGGAACCTCGGGACGCGAGGAGGCGACGGCGAGTTCGACGACGCGGGCTGCCTCGTCGGGGCTGAGGCTGAATCCCTCACCGGTGCCGCCCGCGGCGAAGAGACCGGCGACGTCGTAGCTGGACTGCCATTCGATGTGGCTGCGGTAGCCGGCCTCGTCGAGACTGAGGTCTGAGTTGAACGCCGTCGCAGGGAATGACAGCAGTCCGTTCTTGAGGTGAGCTGCCAGGTCCTGTGGGGAGAATTGAGCCATTGTGGTTCCTTTGCTGACTACTTCGATGGAGTGATTCGGAAGCGACTCTAGGTCGCCCGATGATGCCTGTCTAAGGCCCATACGATATCGACTCATGCACTAAAGGTATTGGTCAGATGTGGCAAAGACCGATGTTATTGACTCGGCACTTGACTCACCTGACGTCGGCCGATGACTGGGTGAGTGCACATCCGAATCGGCACGAATGAGGAGCTTCAATGGCGTACACCCCTGACGCGATCAAGACGATCACCCTGTCATCGATTCGATTGCCGTTGGCGGTGCCGATCTCCGATGCCAAGGTCTTCACGGGTCGACAGAAACCGATGACCGAAGTGGCGATGCTCTTCGCCGAGATCACCACGACCGAGGGACATTCGGGGATCGGGTTCAGCTATTCGAAGCGCGGAGGCGGTCCCGCTCAGTACGCTCATGCGAAGGAGATCGCCGAGGCGGCCCTGGGCGAGGATCCCAATGACATCGCCAAGCTCTACACGAAACTGCTGTGGGCCGGCGCTTCGGTGGGACGGTCGGGCCTGGCCACTCAGGCACTCGCCGCGATCGACGTTGCACTCTACGATCTCAAGGCGAAGCGGGCAGAGCTGCCGCTCGCGAAGTTCCTCGGCAGCCATCGCGATGCCGTGCGCACCTACAACACCTCCGGCGGGTTCCTCAACGCCTCGATCGACGAGGTGAAGGAGCGTGCATCGAAGTCGTTGGAAGATGGCATCGGCGGAATCAAGATCAAGGTCGGCCTGCCCGACAGCGCCGAAGATCTCCGCCGAGTCAGCGCAGTGCGCGAGCACATCGGCGATGCTCCCCTCATGGTCGACGCAAACCAGCAGTGGGATCGAGCGACGGCTCTGCGCATGGGCCGAACCCTCGACGAGCTCGGACTGGTGTGGATCGAAGAGCCGCTGGATGCCTATGACGTCGAGGGCCATGCCCGCCTGACGAGAACCCTCGACACTCCCATCGCCACTGGTGAGATGCTCAGCTCGGTGGCTGAGCATCGGGCACTCATCGACGCTCGGGCCTGCGACATCGTCCAGCCCGATGCCCCACGAGTCGGAGGAATCACCCAGTTCATGCGCCTGCTCACCCTCGCCGATGAAGCGGGCCTCGATATCGCTCCGCACTTCGCTATGGAGATCCACCTCCACCTCGCGGCCTGCTACCCGCGCGAGACCTGGGTCGAGCACTTCGACTGGCTCGATCCGCTGTTCAACGAACGTCTCGAGACCAAGGACGGTCGGATGATCGTCCCCGACCGCCCGGGACTCGGCATCACCCTGAGCGATCAGGCTCGGGCCTGGACCGTCGACACCGTGACAATCGGCTGAAGGATTCCGACCACCATGTCTGCTGCCAAGCGCACCCACATCGTCGACATCAATCTCACTCCCGTCGCCTTCGCTGATCCCCCACTGCTCAACGCCGTGGGAGTCCACGAACCCTTCGCCATCCGCACGATCATCGAGATCGTCACCGATTCGGGCATGTACGGCCTGGGCGAAACCTACGGCGATGAAGCTCATCAGAACCGTCTCCAACTCGCCGCCGACGCTCTCAACGGCACCGACGTCTTCGACACCAATCGAGCTCGGGCCGCCGTCGACGAGGCGATGGCCGACGATTCCACCGCCGGCGGCCACGGTATGAGCGGAATGATCACCGATTCATCGACCCTCGACCGGGTCTTCTCCCCGTTCGAAGTCGCGCTGCTCGACCTGCAGGGAAAGATCCTCGGGGTTCCGGTCTCGGACCTCCTCGGCGGCCGGGTCCGCGATCGAGTCGATTTCAGCGGCTACCTGTTCTACAAGTGGGCCGGTCACCCCGGAGACCCCGATGACAGGTGGGGCGAGGCACTCGACCCGGCGGGCATCGTGTGCCAGGCCGAGAAGATGATCGCCGAGTACGGGTTCACAGCGCTCAAGCTCAAGGGTGGCGTCTTCCACCCGGACGAGGAGGCAGCAGCGATCGAAGCTCTCGCGGAACGTTTCCCAGATGTTCCCCTGCGTATCGACCCGAATGCGGCGTGGACGGTCGAGACCTCGCTTCGCATCGCCGAACGCCTCGACTCCACTCTCGAATACCTCGAGGATCCGACGCCGGGCGTCGAAGGCATGGCGGAAGTCCGCTCCAAGGCATCGATGCCGCTGGCGACGAACATGTGCGTGGTCGCATTCGCTCAGCTGCCGGACGCCGTGGCCGCAGGCAGCATCGACGTCATCCTCTCCGACCACCATTTCTGGGGCGGTCTGCGCCGGTCCACGATGCTGGCCGGCATCGCCGAGACTTTCGGAATGTCACTGTCGATGCATTCGAATTCCCACTTGGGCATCAGTCTCGCAGCCATGCTGCACTTGGCCGGAGCGACGAAGAACATCGATTACGCCTGCGATACGCACTGGCCGTGGAAGAACCCAGAGGACGACGTCATCGTCGGCGACCCGTTCAGCTTCGTGGGCGGCAGCGTCGAGGTGCCCACGCGGCCCGGACTCGGAGTCGAATTGGATCGCGATCGACTTGCTCAGCTGCACCAGCGATACCTCGACTGCGGCATCAGAAATCGCGACGACACGGGATACATGCAGAAGTTCAACCCCGACTACAGTGCCGTGGCTCCACGCTGGTAACAGCCGAGGCCGCCGAAAGGACACATCTCACAATGAGTGCGAATAGCAACGACGCTGCCAGCACAGTCAGCTCAGACAGTTCACCCACAACCGGACCGAAGCGGCGCGGAATCCTCGGGAGCCTCCGCGAAGTCGGACCCGGGATCATCGCCGTCCTCGCCATGATGGGCGCGGGCGACCTGGTGACCGCCTCGGTGTCGGGGTCGAACTACGGATACAACCTCATGTGGCTGCTTGCGGCCTCTCTGCTCATCCGCTTCGTCATCGTCAACATCATGGGCCGCTACCAGGTCCTCAACCTCAAGAACCAGTCCATCATCGAAGGCTACCGTGATGTCGCCCGGTGGTATCCATGGGCGATCGGGATCGCCGCCGTCATCAGCGGACACCTGCTCAACGGCTACATGGTCCGCGGAGCCGGCGAGGCTCTGGCCAGCATCTTCACAGTCGGGGACCCATTCCTGTGGTCGTGCATCCTCGTGGTCGGCAGCATCTTCGTCATCGGAAAGAACGTCTACAAGACGATCGAAAGCATCATGAAGCTGCTCCTGGCGATGATGACCGTCGTCTTCCTCGGGCTCGCGATCTACAGCGTGCCCGACGTCGGTGAGATCGTCCGCGGCACCATCGGCTTCGGCATCCCGGACAATACCGGGGCGATCGGCGTCTTCGCCGTGGCACTCTCCCTCATCGGCGCGGTCGCCGGTTCGATGGCGAACTTCCTCTACCCCTACTATGTTCGCGACAAGGGATGGCGTGGGGTCGGCTTCAAGAAGCTGCAGCGCAACGACATTCTGTTCGGAATCTCCTCGGCGATCGTCATCAGCCTCTCAATCTGGGTCGTCGGTGCCGAGATCCTTCGCCCGAACGGCATCCAGGTGACCAACCTCGACGACATCTCGCAGGCGCTGACGATCCACCTCGGCGCCGTCGGCGGAATCATCTTCTACCTCGGCGCATTCGGGATCCTCTACAGCAGCGTCGTCGGCTTCGCCAACGGATTCCCGAAGATCATCGTCGACTGCTTGCACATCATCGTGCCTGCCAGGCGCGAACGCTACGGCGATCACTTCGAAGACGACCCGTCCTTCAAGTGGTTCAGCCTCTTCATCCTCGTCTCTCCGATCATCTGGGCGTTCCCCGGAATGCCCGGATTCGTCACGATGGCAGTCTTCGTCACCGGACTCCAGGCGGTCGTCGTCCCGCTCGTCGCGATCGGTCTGCTCATCCTGGCGAATAAGAAGAGTCACTTCGGAGAGCATAAAGCGAACCTCTTCGAGAACATCATCCTCGTACTCACCACCCTGCTGACGATCTGGGTGACGGTCCAGGTCGTGATCGGCTGGTTCTAGACCCGATCGACGCGCATAAACAGTTCGGCCTCGACATCGTCTCGACGATGTCGAGGCCGAACTGCTGTTGCTGTTCGCTTGGATGGCGCTGACGAAGTGACCGCGCTGACGCAGGTTCAGTAGCTGCGGTTCAGATCGATCTCGGCTTTCAGCGTCGTCCCGGATGCGAATCTGCGCAGATTCTCCTCGACGAGGCACGCAAAATTCTCCAGCATCCGATTCCGCGGATTGGCGACATGCGGAGTGATGAGCACGTTGTCCATGCCCCACAGCGGATCCTGGGACGGCAGCGGTTCGGGATCGAAGACATCCAGTCCTGCTCCGCCGATGATCCCACGACGCAGCGCATCGGTCAGCGCTGCAGTATCGACGAGGTCTCCCCTGGCGATGTTGACGAGCACTCCGGGCGATCCGTCTCGTGGGTCGGCACCCAACGCGGCCAGCTGTTCTGCGCCGATGAGGTGCTGCGTCTCATCCGTCGACGCTCCTGCCAGTATGGCGTCATCGGCAGCCGCGAGTGCTTCATCGAGTTCTCGCGAGGTCACTGTCCGCTCTGCGCCGTAGACTTCTCGACCCGAACGGTTGATGGCGATCACTGTGGCCCCATGTGCCGTGAGCAGGGGAATCATCGACCGTCCTATGGAGCCGGCACCGACGATCGCAACATTGCGCCCACACAAGGAGCGGACTGTGCCCCAGGTCTGTTCTTTCAACCAGGAGCCTGCCCGAGCGTGCAGTGCGAATTGGCGCAGACAGCCGAGGAGCAGAGCCACTGCATGCTCGGCGACATCGGCACTGTACGCACCCACCGCTGATGTCCACGTGCGCTGCGAATCGATCCGCCCTGATTCGATCCATGGCCTGACGCCAGCCGATTTGAGCTGGACCCACTCGATAGTGCTCGGCAGGTCTTGAGGGAAGCCGGTCTGGTCCGAACCCGTCCAGACCAGTGCTTGGGCATCGTCGAGCGCTGTGACGACGGCACCTGCTGATTGCAGCGCATTGTCGAGGTAGGTATTCGACGTCGGCAGTACTGCCACTTTGAGAGTCATTTCAGCTCCATATTCGGTTGGTTGGCACAGTTGTGGGCCTCGCAGGCGTAAGGCCGGTACCAACGTTGCTGGTACCGGCCTTGAGAGAAGTTATTCAGCTGCTGACTTTGACGGCCATGACGGGCACGTCCGCCTGCAGCAGAATCCGTTGCGCGGAGGAGCCCATAATGAACTTTCCGA
Source organism: Brevibacterium pigmentatum (assembly GCF_011617465.1). Lineage (NCBI taxonomy): Bacteria > Bacillati > Actinomycetota > Actinomycetes > Micrococcales > Brevibacteriaceae > Brevibacterium > Brevibacterium pigmentatum. Next base: position 218,309 of record NZ_CP050153.1, on the reverse strand, counting down.
CCTGCGACCGCTTGCGCATTCCGATGACGACGAGGTCGACGGACCAGGCGTCCGCAGCTTCCAGCAGCGAGTCGACGACGTCATCCTCGTGGGCAAGGGTGAACACTTCGACATCGACTCCCGCTTCTTCCGCCCTGGACTTCACCGCTTCGAGGTCAGCGTCATCTGCCACTGTGCCTTCGACGAGCGGGCCGGTTTTGCGTGAGTTCGCGATCCGCAGCTTCACTCCCCTCCAGTTCGCCTCTTTGATGGCCGCGTCGACGGCGGCCTCTCCCGTCGGGGACGGAACGTATCCGACCAGAATGCTCATGACACGAGCTCCTTGCTCTTTGACTTGGCTTTGGCGTTGCCGAGCATCTTCTGAATGATCGGCAGGAGGATGACGACCAGGAACACGAAGAGCAGAGTGACCGTGATCGGGCGGCTGAATACCCCGCCGAGGTCGCCTTCGAAGAGGATGAGCGAACGGCGCACACTCGATTCGAGCAGTTCGGCCAGCACGAAGGCCAGGACGAGCGGTCCCGGCTCGAATCCGGTCTTCTTCATGAGGTACCCGATGATCCCGAAGAGAACGACGAGTCCGACGTCGAAGACCGAGTTCTTGATCGTATAGGCGCCGATCAATGTGATGAGCACGGTGATCGGGGCGAGGATCGCCGGTCGGACGCTGAGGATCTTGACGAAGACGCCGATCAGCGGGATCGCCATGATGAGCAGCAGGATGTTGCCGATGTACATCGAGTTGACGACGCCCCAGAAGAGCTCGGGTTCGTCAGAGACCAAGAGCGGTCCTGGGGTGATGCCCTGGATGAGAAGAGCACCGAACATCAGCGCCATGGTGGCATTGGCAGGGATGCCGAGGCTCAGCAGCGGAATGAAGGACGAGGTCGCGGCGGCGTTGTTCGCGGATTCGGGTCCGGCCACGCCTTCGATGGCGCCCTTGCCGAACCGCGAAGGATCCTTGGCGACCTTCTTCTCCACACCGTAGGCGGCCAAGGAGGAAATGGTGGCGCCGCCACCGGGAAGAATGCCCAGCAGGAAGCCCAGGATCGAGCCGCGTCCGATCGCCGGGGCGGACTGTTTGAGTTCGCCCTTCGTCGGCCACACCCGCTTGGGCTTCTCCGGCGTGGCCATCGCCTTGTGGCGTTCTTCGAGGTTGTAGAGGATCTCGCCGAGGCCGAAGAGTCCCATGGCCACGGTCACGAAGTCGATGCCGTCACTGAGGTTGAGGTTGTCGAAGGTGAACCGTTCGGTTCCGGTGAAGACATCGCGGCCGACCATCGCAAGGAACACTCCGATGGAAGCGGCGATCAGCGCCTTGACCTTGTTGCCGGAACTGATGGTGGCAACCAAGGTGACGCCGAGAAGCGACAGTGCTGCGTACTCAGGCGGTCCGAAATCGAGCGCGAAACCGGCGATCAGCGGCGCCAGGAAGGTCAGCCCGAGGATAGCTGCGGTACCGCCGATGAACGAACCGATGGCGGCGACTCCGAGGGCCGCTCCGGCACGTCCCTGTTTGGCCATTTGAAAGCCATCGAAGACAGTGACGACAGCGCTGGCTTCACCGGGCAGTCGCAGCAGCACCGAGGTGATCGTGCCGCCGTATTGTGCCCCGTAGAAGATGCCGGCGAGCATGATGATGGCAGTGACCGGTTCGATACCGAAGGTCATCGGCAGAAGGATGGCCATTGTCGCGGCAGGTCCGAGTCCGGGAAGCACACCGATGAGCATGCCGACGAGGACGCCGATGAAACAGTACAGAAGGTTTCCGGGTTCGAGGACGGTGCCGAACCCTTCGAGGACTGGAGTGAATATGTCCATGTGTTCGTCCTCCTCAGAAGAGATGCGGCAGCTGGGTGCGGAGTGCCACGACGAAGATGAGATAGAAGACTACGACGGTCAGGACCGAGTAGAGGATTGCCGATCGCCAGGATTCCCCGCCCAGCCACTTCATCCAGACGAAGGACAGAAGAAGCGCGGGAATCTCGAATCCGATCAGGGGAAGCACGGCGACGAACACGAGGAGACTGATGACTCCCCACACGACCGTGACCGAGTAGCGGCTGAACTTCTCACCGTCGCCGCCCCGGCGGCCCAGTACGATCTGGGCCGCCGAGAGGACTGTTGTGATCAGCGAGACGACGAAGGGGAAGAAGCCCGGAGCCGGATCAGTCAGACTGCCGAGGGAGAGGTTCACCGACAGCACCATTCCGGCGATGCCGAAGACCAGAGTCAGGACGCAGGCAACGAGGTTGGCGATCCCTCCGGCGGGTTCCGGAGCCTCTTCCTCCCACAGCGCGAGGAGCTCCTCGGGGGTCTCTGCGTCATCACCTACGGCCTGAATGTCTGACCGGGCGTCACTGCTATCGGACGTGTCCACGGTCAGCCGATCAGTCTGCGAGGTCGATGTCATATTCGTCAACCAGTTTCTTGTAGCGGTCTGCCAGGTCTGCCCATTCGGCGGCCACCTCGTCGCCGGGGATCTCCTTCGGCGTCAGCAGGTTCTTCTCGTTGAACTCCTTGTAGGCGTCCGTTTCGAAGGTGGCCTTGAACGACTTGTCGAGACGTTCCACGACGGCGTCCGGGGTGTCCTTCGGTGCCACTACTGCCCGATACTGGGAGACCGGGATGTCATAGCCTTCTTCTGTAGCCGTCGGAACGTCCTTGAGGAATTTGTTCCGCTCCTCGGAGAAGACCATGATCGGCACGAGCTTGCCGGCGTCGATGTGCGGTTTCGCCTCACCAAGCTGGACCGTCGAGACATTCACCTGGTTTCCGAGAGTCGCAGTCACAGCGGGTGCCCCGGAGTCGAACGGAACCTCCTTGAAGTCGGTGTCGATCTGCGCCAGCAGAAGGCTCTGCGCCAGCTGCGAGCCGGTACCGACGCCCGCCGTGCCGAAGGAGAGCTTCTTGTCGCTCTTCTTGATGTCATCGACGGACTTCACGCCGGCATCGGGGTTGGCGACCAGGACGTAGTCATCCTGAGAGACACCGGTGATGACCTCGAAGTCATCGATGCTCACAGCTTCATCTTCACCGACAGCCAGCGGCGTGATCGTAATGAGCGAAGCGTTGAGAGTTGCGAGGTTGTAGCCGTCCGGCTTGGCTGCCTGGACTTCCTTGGCCGCCAGTGTGCCGTTGGCACCGGGCTTATTGATCACCGGCATGGCCTGACCGAGGTCGGACGAAGCACTGTCGGCCAACGCACGGGCGATGAGGTCCGTGGAACCTCCTGCTGCCGCTCCGACAGTGATGGAGACTTCCTTCGTCGGATAGTCTTCTTCACCGCCGCCACCTGCGGTGACGTTGCCACCACATGCTGAGAGAGCGAGGGCCACCACGGAGCCGAGGGCCAGCGGCCCGACAACTCGTTTGGAGATGTTCTGCATTTTCTGGTCCACTCCTTTTCCAGCTCACTCGATACTTCTGCGTATCTGTTGAGCACTTCGGAATGAGCCTAAGAAGCGTCAATAATATTGTCTATGATGATATCTGCATGAAGTAATGCTCGAAAGGTATTGTCGTTCCATGTACACATTGGACCAGGTTCGGTGCTTCGTCGCGGTCGCCGAACACCTGCATTTCGGCAAAGCCGCTGAGGCCCTCTCGATGACGCAGCCTCCGTTGAGTCGGCAGATCCAAAAGCTGGAACGATTCGTCGGGGTCGACCTGCTCGAAAGAGACAACAAGCGCGTCACCCTCACTGCAGCTGGGGAAGCGTTCCTCGACAATGCGCAGGTGCTGCTGGCCATGGCCGACAGAGCTCCGCAGGACGCACGTCGTATCGCCTCGGGCCAGTGGGGACGACTGAGCATCGGCTTCACGGCCGCGAGCGGCTTCGGCATCCTCGGCAGTCTGGTCACCGCCATTGAGGAGAACTTCCCCGGCATCGACCTCGACCTCTATGAGATGGTCACCGGCGAACAGTTGGAGAATCTCGCGGAGGGCCGCATCGACCTCGGACTGGGTCGGTCAGATACGACCCCCAGCTTCATCAACTCAGAACTGCTGCTGGCCGAACGGCTGCTGCTCGCCATCCCGGACGGGCACCGTCTGATGGACTTGGAACGGCCGCTGCGCAAGGACGATGTGACCGGGGAGCCGCTGATCATGCATTCGGCGACGAAGGCGACTTCCTTCTACGACCTCATCATTCGTCACTTCCCGATCGACCATCACATGGTGAGGCATTCGATCAGTCAGGTGCTGACGATGATCAACCTCGTCGCCGACAACCACGGGCTGGCCTTCGTCCCGGAATCGGCATCGCTCGTCAGTGTGCCCGGAGTGCACTTCCGACCCTTTGAGGATCTGCCCGAGGAGATCGTCGAGCTCAAGGCGATGTGGAACACCCAATCGAAGAACCCCGCCCTGCAGCAGGTCATCTCCCTCCTCCGCTCCTAACCCCTCTTACTACCTGACGGCGGCCCAGATACCTCGCGCGAGGTTGCTGAGCCGCCGTCAGGTAGTAATTGGGGAAAGTTTCATCCCCGGGCTGCGCCCAGGTCCTCGCGGAAGGCTCGGCCCGCCGCACCCAAATCACCACATGAGGTGATGAAACGGAAGCCCTGTTCCTTGCGCAGCTTCGCCTCCTCGCCGTTTCCGCAGTGGATTCCCGGGACCACTCCGGCAGCGTCGGCGGCAGTGCGGATCCGCACGAGCGCCTCGGCGTGGGCCTCGTTCGGCTGGCCGGGCAGTGCGCCGACGGCGAACGCGAGGTCGGCCGGACCGACATAGACTCCGTCGATTCCCGGCACGGCGCAGATGTCCTCGACCGCGGCCAGGCCCTCCTCGTTCTCGATCATGACGAACAGCAGAGGCCTCTCGTCCCGAGTGTCCTGCACGGCGTCGTGCATGATCTCGTACGTCGGCCCCCACGAACGATCCCCGCCCCGCGAGGGATAGTCGAGCGCAGCCACGGCGGCCTGCGCCTCGTCGACCGAGGAAACGAGCGGGACGATGATCGCCTCGACTCCGGCGTCGGCGAGCGCCCCGATCTCCGTGAATCGGTTCGCCGCGACCCGCGCCGTGACGAGCGCGTCCCCGCTGGCACGCACCGCATCGGTCAGCCGCAGCACGTCGGTCGGCCGCACCAGCCCGTGCTGCAGATCGAGGCAGACATAGTCGAACCCGACCGCCGCCCCGGCCTTCGCCAGCTCCGGACTCGTCGACATCATCCACAGTCCGTTGTAGATCTCGCCCGCGCGCAGGCGGGCCCGATGATTCTCAATCGCAGCAGTCATGACTGCATCGAATCACGGAATCCGACCGCCCACCAGAGGTGCCCGATATCCGGATGAACCTCGTCGAGGCGGCCCACCCTTACGAACGATTCATCGATTCCTTCGCCGAGGCGGCCCCGACCATCCGTACTAGGGATCCTCCCGCACGGAACGTCGTCCCACCTCGGCGAGGGGAATCATTCGGCAGGGCTGTCTTCGAGGAGGGGGCCGATGACTCGGTGGCGGGCGATGACGAACGGGGCGCTGGACCCGACCTCGATGAGTTCGAGGTCGAGGCGGCGCGGCAACAGTGAACGTCCCTTGCCGAGAACCACCGGTGCGGTCCAGGTGATGATCTCGTCGAGAAGGCCTTCGTCGGCGAACTGTCCGGCGAGGTCGCCGCCGCCCATCACCCACAGGTCATGGTCGCCCGTGGCGGTGCACATTTCGAAGTAGTGGTCGGAGACCGATCCCTTGGCGAACCGGATGTCGGGTGTCATCCCGTCCTTCCCGGCTTCGGGCAGGCCGAGCTTCCGGTGGGTCATCACCCACGCGGGAACCTCATAGGGCCACGGCCCGTCGAGATTGCGCAGCACCCATTCGTACGTCGTGGCCCCCATGACGATTGCGCCGACTCCGTCGATGAACCCGTCGTCCGGCGGTTCTTCGGTCTGGCGCAGCAACCATTCGAGCGAGTCATTCGGGTCGGCGATGAACCCGTCGAGCGTGGTCGCGGTGTAGTAGACGGTACGTGCCACGGGCAGTCTCCTCCTGAGTCGGTCTCCCTTTCATCCTATGGGGCCTCCTGCCGAGGGTGCCGCGCGGCAGGGCACTTTTTGCAGCGCAGGCCGATGCAGGTGAGTGCCTCTCACCAGCTCGGTGAAACTGCAGCAGCTCGGCCCCTGGGCCAATCTGCTGTAGTTTCACCAAGCCGAGGCCGGCCGCGGAGTGGCAACCACCCAGACGATCAGCCGAAACCTAGCCTCACACCTCCCCGGTCCGCAGCGCCTCGGCGATGTATTCGGCCTGCCGGATCGCCAGCGCTACGATCGTCAGGGTCGGGTTCGCCGCGGCGCCGGTGGTGAAGACAGATCCGTCGGAGATGAAGAGGTTCTTCACGTCGTGGGTCCGGCCCCACTTGTCGACGACTCCGTCTTCGGGGCGTTCGCTCATCCGCGCGGTGCCGAGGTTGTGTGTCGACGGGTACGGCGGAGTGTGGTGGGAGGTCTGCGCTCCGACCGCCTCGTAGACTCTCTGACCTGCGGCGTAGGCGTGTTCGCGCATCGCGAGGTCATTGGCGTGGTCGTCATAGTGGACGTTGGGCACGGGCAGTCCGTTCGTGTCCTTGACCGTCGTATTCAGCGTCACCCGGTTGTTCTCCTGCGGCATGTCCTCACCGACGATCCACATTCCCGCGGTGTTGAGGTACCGGTCGAGCAGTGCCGCGAAGTCCGGTCCCCACCCGCCGGGTTCGACGAAGGAGGCCATGAATGCCGGGCCCAGCGAGATCGTCTCCATGTAGTAACCACCGGAGAATCCGCGGTCGGGATCATGGATCGACTCGTCGGCGATGACTCCGGCCATCGTCTCCCCGCGGTACATCCGAACGGGCTTGTCGAAGTGACCCCAGACGGTGCCGGTCAGGTGGCGCATATAGTTCCGTCCCACATGGCCGGAGGAATTCGCCAACCCGTCGGGGAAGGACGGTGTGCCGGACAGCAGAAGCAGCCTCGGCGTCTCGATCGAGTTGCCGGCCACGCACACGAGCTTCGCAGCCTGACGGTGCAGGCTGCCGTCCTTGTCGAGGTAGAGGACGGCGTCGGCGCGACCGTTCGCATCGTGTGTGATCTGCACTGCCTGGGACTCGGGTCGAAGGTCGAGGAGACCGGTGTCCGCAGCCCGCGGCAGCTCTCTGACCAGGGTCGACCATTTGGATCTGTTCTTATCGCCCTGGAAGTTGAAGCCGTCCTGGATGGAGGCGGGCCGGCCGTCGTACTCTTCGGCGTTCGTGGCGTACGGGCCGGTGGCGTAGAACTTGTAGCCGACCTCCTTCGCCCCTCCGGCGAAGACCTTGTAGTTGTTGTTCGCCGGCAGCGGTGGGCGCCCGTGGACATGGGTCGATCCCATCGCCTTCTCGGCCCGGTCGTAGTACGGGGCCATCTCCTCGAGCGTGATCGGCCAGTCGAGGAGGTTGGCGCCGTCGATGCGGCCGTAGACGCTGCGGGCCTTGAACTCGTGATTCTTGAAGCGTGGGGTCGCGCCCGACCAGTGGGTCGTCGTCCCGCCCACGGCCTTGACGATCCAGGCCGGCAGGTTCGGGAAGTCGCGGGCGATCCGCCACGATCCCGTCGTCGTCCGGGGATCGAGCCAGGCCATCTGGTTGAAGGCTTCCCATTCGTTATTGACGTAGTCCTCGTTGCGCAGATACGGCCCGGCCTCGAGCACGACGACGGGAATGCCCTTCGCGGTGAGCTCGTAGGCCAGCGTTCCCCCACCGGCGCCGGAGCCGACGATGACGACGGCCTCCTCGTCCGGATCGACGCTGTATCCGGTCACGCTGCGGCCTGCGTTCTGGTTCTGTGCCATCACTTCTTCACCTCACCCATCTCGACGCTCTGCGGCGCGGGCTGATTGGTCGATTCGTCACCGGCAAAACCGCCGCTGCGAACACCTGTGGCCCCGTCACCGAGTTCGGGAATCGGCTCGTCCTCGGGATAGAGGATCCTCGGTTCGGGCAGCCAGTCGAGATCGTCGAAACCACGGTTGATGTAGCCGCCCTTGTCGAACGACGGCCCTTCATAGCCCAGCGTCTCCCACACCTCGACATCGTCATAGAGGTTGAGCACGGCGGTGCGCCGGACGAAGCCGAAGAACTCGGTGGACTCGACCCGGCGCAGCACCTTGAGCGCGGAATCGTCGTCGAGTCCGCAGAAGTCCCCGTCGGAGAGTTGATCCAACGACAACAGCCCTTGGATGAGGGCCACCCGGAACCAGGTCTCCTCATCGGCGGCGATGAGGATCTTCTCCGCGGTGCGCACATACGGCCCGTCGGGGAAGTCTGCGTGCGGGAACGCCACGCGCAGCACTCGGATGAGGGTCTGCTTCGCCTCGTCCGTCATCTCCATCGCATTCAGCGATGGGTATTTTGCAGGGAATGCCATCGGATGCTCCTTTGCTCCACTCGGCCGGCGGCATCGACGCACGCCCGCCACTGTCCTGACATGAGCAACCTATGTAACCGGCGACACCATGGACTATCCTCATTCTCACCACATGAAAAAGTCGATCGTCGAGGCGGCCCCACCGTCCCGCACCCACAACCGTTCCCGCCCGGCCGTCTCCGTCACCGGTCCGGCGGCCGCGGCCGGATGCCCACCGCCGAGGCGATCGCACAGTCAGGAGACCGCGTGTCCAACAGTGCCGTGATCCAACGAACTTTCTCCGTTCTCGAAGCCGTCGCCGCTTCGGGCAGTGCTGCCGCGAAGACCGTGGCCTCCCGTCTCGAGATCCCGCTGCCGACCGTCTACCGGCTCCTCAACGAGCTCGCCTCAGCGGGGTATCTCGTCTACCTCAAGGACTCCAAACGGTTCGAGCTCGGCCCGAAGTGCTTCGAGCTCGGGCTGTCGTTCCAGCAGCGCCTCGTTGCTCCGCATCCGATCCGGCAGATCACCGATCAGCTCCATCGGTCGTTGGGCACCGCCGCCTATTTCGCGATCTATCGCGGTTCGGACATCATCCTCACCTACTGCTCCGACTGTGAGAAGCATCCGCGCCTGCGGCCTCTGCGCTTCGGCTTCCACGAGGCGGCGCACGCCACCGCCTTCGGCAAGATCCTCCTGGCCGGAATGCCCGAACCTCAGCGCACCGACTACCTCGAGGCGCGGGGAATGCAGGTGCTGACTCCGCAGACGATGATCAGTCGGGAGGCTCTCGATCCCCATCTCGCCGAGGTGGCCACCCGCGGAATCGCCTGGGAGCACGAGGAGTTCCTGCCGCGTCAGACCTGCGCGGCCGTGCCGGTGCGCAATGGCACGGGGATGCAGGTCGGGGCGATGGCGGTCAGCACTCCCTCATCGAAGATGACGGGACGGGCGAAGTTGGTCGAGTCGACCCTGCGAGAGCATGCGGGCCTGGCGTCGAGCTACCTGCGCGGCGGTTCGGTCACCGTCCCCGTCGCCGAACACCCGTGAGTCGAGCACGTTGGAGCCGCGCATTCCCCGCCGCCGAACACGCGTGAACACATGGGTGAACTGTCACTTTATCGCCATATGAGAAGAACCGTGTCTTACTGACTGCGATTGAGCTGAGAATGATCGTGCTCACTCACAGTTGAGAACTCAAGGAGGAGAAATGGGCACGAACAACAGCGTCGCGGTGGTGACGGGATCCGGTCGGGGAATTGGTCAGGGCATCGCCCAGAGGCTCGGAGCCGATGGGCATCTTGTCATCGTCGCCGACCTGCCGACCATGCACGACAGCGTGGCGGAGACCGTCACCACGATCGAAAGCGCAGGTGGGAAGGCCACCGCCGCCGAGGTGGACGTCACGGACGAGGAATCGCTGAGCCGCCTCGTCGAGGTTGCCGTGGACGCTGGAGGCAAGCTCGACGTCTTCGTCGCGAACGCCGGAATCGCCCAGGTCGAACCTCTCATCGACTATTCGAAGGCCGATTTCGAGAAGATCGTCGACGTCAACCTCACCGGCGTCTTCCTGTCCTATCAGGCTGCGGCGAAGCAGATGATCGAGCAGGGCAACGGCGGCAAGATCATCGGCGCCGCCTCGATCGTCGCGTTCCGTCCCTTCGCGCTGCTGTCACCGTATTCGGCGACGAAATGGGCGGTGCGCGGACTGACCCAGGGCGCGGCGATGGAGTGGGCCAAGCACGGCATCACCGTCAACGCCTACGGGCCCGGCATCGTCGGCACCGCGATGTGGGATCTCATCGATGAGAAACTCGCCGCCGAGGAGGGGTTGGCGAAAGGTGAGGCGATCAAGAAATATGCTGGTGACATCCTCATGGGTCGGGTGTCCGTGCCCGAGGACGTCGCGAACCTCGTGTCGTTCCTCGCCAGCGAGGACTCCGATTACATCACCGGACAGACCATGCTCGTCGACGGCGGAATGCAGTTCTCGTAACGTTGTCGCTGAGAGCAGAAACCGACACCGCCACACCCACATCTCCACCCGAGAGAACAACCACAGAGAGAAGGAAGAAGACATGATCTTCATCGTCGTAAAGTTCCCCGTCAAGCCCGAACTGGCCGACCAGTGGCCCGAGCTGACCCGCGAGTTCACTGAGGCGACCCGTGCCGAACCGGGCAACAAATGGTTCGACTGGTCGCGCAGCCTCGATGACCCGAACGAGTACGTCCTCGTCGAAGCCTTCGACGACGATGCCGCCGAAGCGCATGTGAAGTCCGACCACTTCCAGGCCGCGACCGCCACGGGCGGGCCGATGCACTCAGCACTGACAGCGACCCCGAAGATCATCTCCCGTCAGATCGACGGCGACGATTGGGATGCGATGGGCGAGCTGCAGATCGACTGATCCCCCACCGAGGCGGCCGTCCCCGATCGGGACGACCTCATCCGCCGAGACAGCCGTGCGGGCCCGCTGATGCGTTCAGCGGGCCCGCACCACGTTCCTGGCGCCGGCCAACTCACCAGCTTGGTGAACCTGCAATAGCTCGGCCCCTGCACTGAGCCGCTGCAGGTTCGCCAAGCTGAAGGCTCACCTCTGCGGCAGGTACGCCTTCTGGCTGTCGACCCATTCGTCGAGCACACTCGAACGCTCATCGAACTTCGCGGTCGGGAACGCGAGGCCCTTCGTCGGCACGCTGGCGCCGAGTTCGACGAGCAGCGGACGCAGGGTCGTCTCCACCGCGAGCGTGTGCGCCGGGGACCCGATGGTGAAGACCGGGATCGCGGTCAGCCCATGCAGACCGCCAGCGTCGTACCGGTCGAGGAAGGCTTTGAGCAGTCCGGTGTAGCTGGCCTTATAGGTCGGCGTGGCGATGACGGCGTAGTCGGCGGTGGCCAGACGCTCGGTGAGTGTGTTGAGGCGGTCGGACTTCCACTCGAAGATCTGGTCGGTCACCTCGGCGAGTTCGATGGTTTCGTCGATCTCGGATCCGGTCACCTCGGCGATCTTGGCGGCGAGGTCTTCGGCAACTTGGCGGGTTCGCGAATTTGGGCTCGGGTTGCCGACGACGACGGCGATGCGTGTGGTCATAAGGGGGTCCTCTCCTCGAGTGTTCACCGGGTCATTGCGCCCAGATACCCACACTAGAAGCGGTCAGCCGCTGCGAAAGCGTTGCCGTTCATTTGGCGTCATCGTAGCGACGCTCGGGGTCGCACACATGGTTCCCCGAATCAGCGGGAACAGATTGTCGTTTCACGGCTCGAAAATCTACATTCTGCTCCCGCAGAATCGGACCCCTTCGGCTCCGGAGAACCACCTGCTACCTGCCGCCACGGCCAGCCTTCTGCTCAAGGTGATACCGAATCTTCCGCTCAAGCTCCGCCCTGCTCATCTGGCTCGTCACCCTCAGCACCTCCCAGCCCTCGTGCCGCAGAGCCTCGTCCCTGGCGATGTCACTTGCCCATTGTGATTTGGACAGCAGGTGGTGTTCACCTTCGTATTCGAGCGCCAACTTCACGTGGGGATAGCCCAAATCCGGCTCGACCGTGCGGTTGAGCAGACGACAGTAGACCCGTGGATGGACCACAGGTTCCGGCAGCCCACGGCTCATTGCCCACAGTCGAAGGTTCGTCTCCTGCGGCGAGTCAACGTCTTCCCTGATCAGTGACAATGCTGATGCGACCTGCGCTCGCTGCCTCAGGTAATTCCGCTGTGTGCTCTTCGTCCTCAGGAACTCGAGGCTGCACAGCGGCGGACCGTGCCATCCGCCGACGATCGCATCACCGAGGGCAACGAGCTCGTCGCGGGTCAGCTCGGCGCTGAGATCAAGGAAGACCCCGACAGGCGAATGCATCGGCAGTTCAAGCCAGTACCCGGCTTCCTCACGCGCGTGTCGGCGTACGGTCGTCCCCTTCCGCGCCACCTTCCTGTCCGGGTCGAAAGTGACCAGGTGCAGGTGCTCATCGATGAGTCTGTGCGGCAGTGGCAAACCGAACAGTCGCGCGGCCGTGGCACCCCCTGCGACGATCCTGGGAACGACCATGGTCATCGCCCTGAGCCGAAGGCTCTCCTCCATCCACTTCTCGTCGGCCCAGCTCGGAGTCGGGTGCTCGACACATCTCACCTCATCCCGGTGAATGCCCGCCGTGACGGCGCTGAAACGCGGGTCATACCGCAGATGATGCCGGCTGATTCCCCGTTCCTCGGCCTCACTGGTTCTGAAGAGTGACGGGTAGCTGCGATGCTCGATGAGGAGGTCCATGACCAGTAGGAGAGTCGGATACGCTCCCGACCGCAAGGCAGCGGCTTCCGCACTGTGGACGCCGCTGACGTCTCCACAGGGCGCCGATACGCGAGTCCGGATCCGTCCACAGTTCTTCAACGCACGAGTGACGCCACCTGCACTTCCCGCCAGAACCGGGTCGTCAGGCAGATCCTTCAGGATTTCTAGGGAGAAGAATGCAGAGATTCCGAGCTGAAACCGACATTCTTCTCCCGCTGATGCCCAGGCCCCCACCGGAAATGCTTGCTCTCCCCACAGGTATCGGCGCTTGAGCGGGCACTCGCACCCTCCGGCAGGAGGGAACAGCCTTACTCCCCCGCCTGCTTCCGCGCGCCCAGCGCCAACCGGGCGATATCGCGCAGCACTTCGAGCTCCTCACTGCCGTCGAGCAGCGCCCGCAGCTCGACGGCGGCCCGGCTGAGCAGGCTGCGATAGGCGCCGGCGACGTTGTCCGGCTCCCGTGTCAGCGGGTAGGACACGCAAAGGGCGAACACGATCGCCCCGACGGTGAACGCCACGCTCGCCGAGGCGGTCCCGGCCACCCGTGCCTGCTTCGTCGCGTAGAACTCCGCTGGGTTTCCCGGCCCGCACAGCGCCAGGGCCGCCGAGCCGCCGTCGACGAGCGGGAGCACTGCCCCGACTCCGCGGGAGACGCGCAGCTCATGATCGGCTTCGACGTTGCGCACGCACACGCGGTCCTCACCGACCCGGACCCACAGCTGCACGGACTCCCCGGTCATCGTCCGCAGATGCTCGAGCACTGAATTCGTCGTGGCGATATTGCGCCGGCCCGGGAACGGCCCCAACCGCAACAGCCCCGAGGAGTCACGGATGATGAACTTGTGCGCCCGCAGGTCGGTGAGCAGCCGGTAGGTCGTCGACTTCGAATAGCCGAGGCGGCGACACACTTCTGCAGCCGTCATCGGCGAGTCCTGGAGGACTGCGAGGATGGCCGCGCTGCGGTCGATGACGCCGATCTCCGGCGGTGGATTGTCAGTCGTTGCTTTCATTTCGTCCTTCACGACACCGTCACGTCGGCGAGCAGCTTCCGCCTCGACACCCACCACCGGAAGATGATGGGTCCGATGATGCCTGCCACCATGAGGATGATGATCGACAGCGACACCGGCCTGGTGACCAGGGGCGCGAACGATCCGCCGGAGATCTGCAGCATGCGCCGGAAGTTGTCCTCGAGCAGCGGCACGAGCACGAGCGCGAGGATCGCCGGGGCCAAAGGGATCCCGCCCTTCTCCATGAGGTAGCCAATGACGCCGAAGATGCCGAGCATCATCAGCCCGAACAGACTGAATTCGATGGCGTAGGCGCCGATGACCACGAGCACGAGGATGGACGAGAAGAGGATCTCCTTGGGCATCTTCAGCAGCTTCACGAACACCCCGACCAGCGGCAGGTTGAGGATGATGAGCGCGAGGTTGCCGATGTACATGCTCGCGATGATCGTCCAGATCAGACCGGTCTCGTCACGGAAGATCAGCGGCCCGGGCTGCAGACCATACATCGTGAACACGAAGAGCAGCAGCGCCGTCGTCGCCGATCCCGGGATGCCGAGGCTGAACAGCGGAATCATCGCACCGCCCACACCGGCGTTGTTCGCCGCCTCCGGACCGGCCACACCTTCGATGGCGCCGTGACCGAATTCGTCCTGTCGCTTCGAGATCCGCTTCTCCATGATGTAGGACATGAACGAAGCCAGCGAGGGACCGACTCCGGGCAGGATGCCGATGATGAACCCGACGACGGAACCGCGGGCCCAGGGCCCGGCCGACCGCTGCCAGTCCTGCTTCGTCATCCACTTGTCGTTGCCGAAGCTCTGGATCTCGTCCTTGGCCCCACGTCCGAGCGCGAGGTTCCGGATCGCCTCGGGGATAGCGAAGAGCGCCATCGCGAAGATCGTGAAGTCGATTCCGTCGGAGAGCAGACTCATCCCGAACGTCTGCCGGGGCAGCCCGGTCTGGAAGTCGAGGCCGATGAGGCCCACGGCCAGACCGATGAAGATCGAGATGAGCGCCTTGGCCCGCGAACCCGCCGACATCGTCGACGCGAGCAGCAGAGCCGTGGCCATGAGCAGGAAGTATTCGGTGGCGCCGAAGACGTTCGCGAGCTTGACAAGGACGGGCGAGAGGAACGTCAAACCGATGATCGCCAGGGTTCCGGCGAGGAACGATCCGATCGCCGCGGTCGCCAGGGCCGCCTTGCCCCGTCCACGGCGAGCCATCTCGTAGCCTTCGATCGCGGTCACCGCGCTGGAGACCTCACCAGGGGTTTTGATGAGCGTGGCGGTGATCGAGCCGCCGTACATCGACCCGTAGTAGATTCCGCACAACAGGATGAGCCCGTGCACCGGCTCCATGCCGAAGGAGACCGGAATGAGGATCGCGATCGCAGAGATCGGACCGATTCCCGGCAGCACTCCGACGACTGTGCCGAGCAGCACGCCGAGGAGGGCGAAGGCAAGACTGACCGGCTCGAGCGCCGAGGCGAAGCCGCCTCCCAGATCGATGAGAGTGTCCATGTCCGCCCCCTAACCCAGGATCCCGACGGGCAGGTACACCGCGAGCCCGTAGACGAACGCCGCGTAGACCACGCCGGCGAAGACGACGGAGAAGATGAGGTTGCGGATCCACTTCTCCGGCGCATAGATGCTGGTCAGCCCCATCAGAAACGCCGCCGTCGACAGCAGGAATCCAACCGGGATGAGGATCGCGAGGTAGACGAAGAAGAGCGCGAACTGGAACACGACCTTCCGCAGCTGCGGTTCCGGCGGCGCTTCGAGCACGATCCCGCCGACCCCGTCCTCACCGGAGGATCGGCCCGCGGTTTCCACGGAGGATTCCCCCGCCGAGGCGGCCGCACCGTCCCCATCCCCCGCCGCGCTCGTGCGTGCGGATCCTGCCGACTCAGCGGATTCCGCGGACCCGGGCCCCGCCTCGGCGAGGGTGTCCCTCCGGTGCCGGACGATGGCCTGCCCGGCGAGGAAGAGCCCGAGCACGATGAGCCCGATCCCGACGATGGCGGGGAAGGTGCGAGGGGTGACGATGTTCGCGGTCTCCTGGATGGAGAACGTCGCGATGTAGTACACCGCGCCGATGACGGCGATGGCGCCGCCGGTGATGAGGTCGGTGCGGTGAGCGGTCATTTGCTGTTGCCCAGGTCGGTCTCCTTGACGCCTTCGGCAACCGTCTTGGCCGCGTCGTCGACGTAGGCCTGGGCGTCGTCACCGGTGTGGAACTCGGTGGCCCACTGGTTGTTCTTCAGCGTCTCCTGCCAGGCGCCGGACTTGCTCACGTCTTCGAGCGCCTTGGCCCAGAAGTCCACGGCTTCCTGCGGCATTTCGGCGGGTCCGTAGACTCCGCGCCAGTTGCCCAGGGTCACGTCGTAGCCGGAGTCCTTCGCGGTGGGCACCTTGTCGAAGGGAGCCGCCAGCGGTTCCTGGGCGAAGGTGACGAGCGGTTCGATGTCACCGGCTTCGATGACGGAACGGAACTCGCTCATTCCGGCGATGGCGACCTTCGCATCGCCGTTGAGCATCGCGGTCGTCTGCTCTCCGCCGCCGTCGTAGTTGACGAAGTTGATATCGGCCGGGTCGACGCCGGCTTCCTTCGCGAACAGGGCGAAGGGCAGAGTGTCGTCTCCGGCGGCCGCGACGGTGACCTTCTGCGGGTCGTCCTTGAGTGCCTTGACCAGGGAGTCGAGGTCCTTGAAGTCCCCGTCCTTCGGGGTCACGACCATGAAGTCCTCGACGTAGAGGGTGGCGATGAGGGTTGCGTCCTCGGGGCCGTATTCGCAGAGGTTGCGAGCCTTCATCGTCTGGCTGGCCAGGGAGGTGATGGCGATCTGGTCGTCCTTGCCCTTCTCCTGCTGCATCATCGATGTCAGCCAGGAGCAGCCGGTGCCGCCGGGTTTGTTCTGCACGGGCAGCGGGGTGGAGACGATGTCTTCCTTCTGCAGCGCCTCGACGAGGGCACGTGCGGTGGTGTCCCAGCCGGATCCGGGTTCGGCCGGAGCGGTGACCGAAACCGGCCCCTTCGGATAGTCGCCGCCCTCGCCCGGGGGCTGTGCCTTGTTTCCGCAGGCGGTGGCGACGAGGGCGACCGAGGCGAGCACGGCCCCGATCGTCGCCGCGCGCCTGCGGGCACGCGTCGTCTTTTCCTTCGCCGAGGCGGCCGTCCGTGTGCGTGTGATCGTCGTTGATCGCATGAGCTGTCCCTTTGTGTGTTCGGTTATCGGTGGTGGTTGGTGAAGCGGGTTGCTGGTGCCGGCGGGTGATCTGATGCTCGCTGGTCGTCAGCCCAGGCGGCCCTCGTCGGGCTGAGGTCCGTCGACCGGTGGGCCCGTCGGCACTGCCGGGCCGTCCCGGTAGTGGCTGTTGTGGCGGCCCGGTTCCGGCACATCGCTGCGCAGGCCGAGCCGGTTCCCGTCGAAGGTCAGCGGCAGCAGCGGCACATCGACGCTTACGCCCGTCGGCAGCCCGGTGTGGGCGAGCGCTCCGGAGGCGACGAGGTGCGGATCGTCGGTGAGGTCGGCGGGAGTATTGACCGGGGCGACCGGCAGTCCGCGCCGGGTGCACTTCTCTTCGATCTCGGCCAGGCTCAGCTGGGACAGTGCCTGCTGGAGTTCTGAATGGATGCGGTCGCGTTGGTCGACTCGGCCCTGGTTGGTCAGCATGTCCGGGTCGGCGGCGAGCCCCGTCAGCCCGAATTCGTCGCAGAGGTCGCGCCACTGCCCGTCGGAGACGGCGGCGACGAAGACCTGGTTGTCGGCGGCGTCGCGGAAGATGTCATAGACGGCCCAGGTGGCCTGCCTGGTCGGCATCGGTCGGGGCGGTTCGCCGCTGATCTGTGCCTGCGCCATATGCGTGCCGACGAGGAACGCGTTGTTCTCGAACAGTGCGGAGTTGATGAGTTTTCCGCGGCCGGTGGTCTCGCGCACCCGCAGTGCCGACTGGATGCCGATGACTCCGAACATTCCGCCCATGATGTCGTTGACGCTGGCGCCGGCGCGCAGCGGCTGCCCGGGAGGGCCGGTCATATAGGCCAGTCCGCCGAGCATCTGCACGACCTCGTCGAGGGCGGCCCGGTTCCCGTAGGGACCGGAGAGGAACCCCTTGAGGGAGCAGTAGATGAGTCCGGGATTCCGTGCGGACAACTCCTCGTATCCGAATCCGATCGAGTCCATTTTGCCGACGCGAAAGTTCTCGAGGAGGACGTCGGCGGAATCGATGAGGTCGAGGACGCGGTCACGGTCGGCCGCCTCGGCGATATCGAGTTGGACGCTGTGCTTGTTGCGGTTGAACGCGGGGAAAAGACCGGATCCGGACCCGGGCAGGTAGCGGGTCTTGTCGCCGGGACCGCGGGGTTCGATCTTGATGACCTCGGCGCCGAGGTCGGCCAGGATCATCCCGCAGCTGGGCCCCATGACCATGTGGGAGAACTCGATGACGCGGATGCCTTCGAGCGGCAGGGGTTCGGGGGTCGTTGCGGGTGCGTGTTCGGTGGTCATCTCGGTGGTCGTTTCAGGCCTTCGCCGAGGCGGCCGCGAACCGGTCGTCGAAGACCGCGGGGGTGGCGGGAATGTCGGACAGGCTCGAGGTGAGGTTGTGCCCGACGGCGGCGATGAGGGGCTCGCGGACCTCGGTGAGCGCGTCGACGTCGACGCCGGTGGCCACGCCTTCGCGGTGGAGGAGGTGGACGAGGTCGTCGGTGCCGATGTTGCCGGCAGCGCCCGGCGCGAATGGGCAGCCGCCGAGTCCGCCCATGGCCGCGTCGAAGTTCGCGATCCCGAGGTCGAGGGCGGCGATGACGTTGGCCATTCCGAAGTTATATGTGTCGTGGAGGTGGAGGTTGACCGGTTTGTCCGCGAAGGCCTCGAGGACCGCCGAGGTGTTGCGGCGGACCAGCGACGGGTTGGCGTTGCCGATGGTGTCGGCGACTCCGACTCCGTGGGCTCCGGCATCGACGAAGGGGCGGAGGACTTCGACGAGGTGGTCCGCCTCGGTGATCCCGTCGAAGGGGCAGATGAAACTCACGGCGGTCGTGATGTCGAAGCGCAGTCCCTGGTCACGGGCGAAGACGGCGGCGTCCATGAGTCGGTCGGAGGCCTCGGCGATGGAGGCGTCGGAGTTCGCTTTCGAGTGCCCCTCGGAGGCCGAGAGCACGAGTTTGATGTTCTTGGCGCCTGCGTCGACGGCCCGCTGGGCGCCCTTGAGGTTGAATACGAGGGTGAAGAACTCGACCCCGTCGGCCTCGTGCGGTGCCAGACGGCGCAGCAGTTCGTCGGTGTCGGCCATCTGCGGAACCTTCTTCGGATTGACGAAGGAGCCAACTTCGATGTGCTTGAGTCCCGAGCCGATGAGCTTCTCGGCCAGGGCAACCTTGACATCGGTGGGCACGATGGCTTCTTCGATCTGCAGCCCGTCGCGCAGAGTGGTGTCGAGGATATCGACGGAAGTGGGCCGGACCATGGGACTCCTTCACGCAGGCTCCCGCTGAACGGGAAACGATTCGTCGCCGCGCGACCATGCGCGACTCCACTCTCGTTATATAACGCGCTCAGTCCAGGGAACAAGCTTTGTTCGGCATATGAGAGGTCGGGGAGAATTGCCTGTGTTCAGTCCCGTCTATCGGGACGCTAGGTTCTTCGGCCGGTACGTATGGATCGCGTGCCCCGATTCGAGTTTGGTGCGGTCGACGAGTTCCAGGTCGACGACGTCGCTCATGCCAGCGAAGAGGTACGGTCCGTGGCCGGCGATGCAGGGGTGGATGACGAATTCGAATTCGTCGATGAGGCCGAGTTCGGCGAGCGCGAGCGGCAACGTCACTCCCCCGACTGCGAGTCCCGTCACGGATCGTTCCTTGAGCTCGCGGACGGCGGTGGCGAGGTCGCCGCGGATGAGTTCGGAATTCCAGTCGACGCTGTCCAAGGTGCTCGAGACGACGTATTTGCGGGCCGGGTCGATGGCTGCGACGAACGGGTCGAGGTCTTCTTCCGGGGTCGTGTCACCTTCGGGCCGGCGCCAGGCGTCTTCCATCATCTGGTAGGTGATGCGACCGAAGATCAGCCCGTCGGCACGCTTGAGATTGTTCGCATGATGGCGATGGAAATCATCGCTGATGACTCCCACGCGATGATCACAGCAGCCGTCGACGGTGACGTTGATCGAGTACCTCAGCTCGCCCATGGCATAAGAGTAGACCTGGGCGGTCCTCACCGGAAGAGGTATTCGAAGACAGCCGTGGCACGGTCGTCTGTGCTCAGTCCTCGCTGCTGTCCTGGTCCGACTCCGGGGCAGCTCCCTGATCTGGGCTCAGCCCCAGCCACGACAGCACCTCGTCGGTGTGTTCGCCCAAGTCGGGCCCGAGGTGGTCGATCGCGATCGATTCACCGCCGATGACCGGAGTGATTCCCGGGAACGCGACGTCCTCCAGGACCTCCTCGCCGGTGGACACGTCGAGGTTCTGGATCATTCCGCGTGCGGCGAGCTGCTCATCGGCGACGAGGTCTTCGGCCGTGTAGATGGGCCCGGCCGGAACACCCACTTCTTCCAGGGCCTCGACGACGTCCTCAACTGAACGCTCGGCGCACCACTCGCCGATCGCCTCGTCGAGTTCGTCGCGCCGCTGCCAACGGCCGGCATTCGTCTGCAGGTCGGCATCCTCGGCGAGGTCGGAACGGTCGATCGCCGTCATCAGCCGCGGGAAGATTCCGTCCCCGTTGCCGGCGATGACCACGGATTTCCCGCCGGCGCAGAGGTAGCCGTTCGACGGCGCGATGCCCTCCATCCGACCGCCGGTGCGGGTGCGGACCTCGCCGAAAGCGGAGTAGTCGGGAACGAGGGATTCCATCACGGAGAACATCGCCTCGTTGAGCGCGACGTCGACGGTCCGCTCCGACAGCGGGCCCTTGCCTTCGAAGCTGTGCGCGGATCCGACGACCGCCTCGGCGGCTCCGGCGATCTTCTGCCGCTGTCGGTCGAAGAGCATCATCACGGCGCCGAAGGCCGCCTGCATGCCGGCGATCGAATCGCCGATCGAGATGCCCACGCGCACGGGTGGGCGGTCGGGATCGCCGACGAGTTCGCGGAAGCCCGAATAGCCTTCGGCCACGGCGGCGAATCCGGGGCGCGACGACATCGGTCCGGTCTGGCCGAAGGCGGAGATGCGCACGAAGACGAGGTCGGGGTTGGCCTCCTCGAGCACGTCGGGGCCGAGTCCCCACTTCTCGAGGGTGCCGGGGCGGAAGTTCTCGAGCAGGATGTCGCTGCGGCGGACGAGTTCGAGCACGGCCTCGCGTCCCTCGTCGCTGCGCAGGTCGAGCACGACGGACTTCTTGTTGCGGTTGATCGTGCGGTAGAGCATCGAGGTGTCGCCGGCCTTGAGCCGCCAGTTGCGCAGTTCGTCGCCGGTGCCGGGGCGTTCGACTTTGATCACCTCGGCGCCGAAGTCCGCGAGCATCCGCCCGGCGGTGGGTGCGGCGATGTAGTTGCCGAGTTCGAGGACTCGCACACCGGAAAGGGGAAGTCGGTGCGTGCTCATGACGATGCTCCTAGTTGTGCGTGGTTCGGTTCTCCCATGGTGCCAGGTGTCGGCGCGATCGGCGCGGATATCCGACGTCCGGGCGGTCGGACGGTCCACCTCGCCGAGGCGGTGCTCAGCTGTTCCGCAACGTGACCTACGCGCGTTGACCGATGGATTCGGTCGGAATCTCAGCCTGCGACCGACCGACCCCGGCACGCACGGCTTCACAGACCGCAACGACGAGGATGTTGACGCCGAGGCCGATGATGCCTTCGCTGATCGCCCACGGCAACGGCAGCCAGAACGTGTAGGCGATGACGACGATCAGCCCCGCCGCGAGACCGGCGATGATCGAGCGAACACTGAGACGACCGCGGAAGAAGAGAGCCGCAGCGATCGCCGGAGCGAGCTGGTCGAGGCCGGAGAAAGTCAGCAGCAGGAGGTTCGCCAGCAGGTCGGGCATGACGATGGCCAGCAGCAGCGACAGGGCAGTGGCGACGACGACGATGATCTGAGTCGCAGTGAACTGATGCCGTTCGGATCTGATCCGGAAGACATTGCGTGAAGCCAGGGTCGAGATGCCGATGAGCAGCGCGGCCGAGGGCACCATCGCAGTGGTGATTCCGGCGACGGCGAGGACTCCGATCACCCAATCGGGGAACATCTGGCCGGACAGGTGGAGCAGAGCCGAGTCGGCATCGGTGTTCCGACCGAGGATGACGACGGCCACGTAGCCGACGATGAGCGGCAGGACGATGAAGGTGTTGTAGATCGGCAGCCACAGGTAGTTCTGGCGAAGCACCGCGGAGCTGCGGGCGGCGAGGATCGGCGGCCACATGTGCGGGAGAGTCACGAAGGCCACGCCGATGGCGCTGATCGCCATGTTCGAGATGTACCAGGGGATGCCGTATTCCTCTGTGCCGTGGACGCTCAGGAGGTCGGGCATAGTGGCAGCGACGGTGTCGAAGACGTTCGTGAATCCGCCGGTGAAATGGATGGGGATCGAGATGCATACGACGAAGAGCATGACGAGCATGAGCGCGTCTTTGAAGTACGCGGTCGTGGCTACGCCTCGCAGGCCCGACCACAGGACGAAGGCGACGACGAGGATGAAGGCGATGACCATTGACCACACGCCCGTCGTTCGGTTGCCGGTAACGAGTTGGACGATGAGGCCGAGTCCGGTGATCTGCAGCTGCAGGTAGGGCAGCAGGAAGATGACTCCGCAGATGCCGGCGATGACTCCGAGGGTGCGCGAGGAGTAGCTGTGTTCGAGGAAGTCGGCCTGTGTCAGGTGTCCGCGTGCTTTGGCCATGCGCCAGATCTTCGGGCCGATGAAGTAGAGGACCAGGTAGCCGAGGGGTACGTAGGGCATCGAGTAGAAGGCGGCGGCGCCTCCCGAGACCACGAGCCCCGCGGTACCGAGGAAAGTGAAAGTGGTGAAGGTTTCGCCGGCCTGAAGCAGCCAGGTGGTGGCCACGCCGAAGCGTCGGCCGCCGACGGTCCACTCGGAGAGGTCGGCATTGGGCTTCTTGCGTCCGATGAAGCCGAGGATCGCGACGAGGACGATTCCGCCGAGGGTGACGATCTCGATAGTGCTCATCTCAGCCCTCCCGACCGTTGTCGGGGCGTGCCTGCACTTCCGGTCGGTCTCCGACTTGGGCCGATTCGAGCCTCTCGGCTTCTTCGAGGGCAAGGTCGTCGAGGCGGCCCTGCCGTTCGAGATCGGGGCGGGTCTTCTCGATGATCAGGAGGATGCCGGTGACGAGGAGGCTGCCGGGCACACAGGTCCACCACAAAATGGTCGGCAGCCCGAGGAACAGATGTGGGCCATTGAGAATCGGCAGCCATTGGAGGACGAAGGCGGCGATCACCGGAATGAGACAGAGAACCGCCCAGACCGTGACGCGACCTTTCGTCACCCGTCGTGTGTCGGAATCGGGTGTACTCATTGTGCCTCCCGCACTCGTTCGGCCGGTCTGCTCGGCCGGCGGTCCGACCACCATGGTCACGACCACGTCCATCTTCTCTCCACAATCGGTGCTGGACGGTGACGAAATGCCGCTGACAGCAAAGTCGCGTTGAAAAGCTGCCTTGGCTGAACATCAGCTGCGGGTTGAGTGAACTTCGCGCAACATTCCTTGAACTCTATTGTCAGCCAGGCTCTGGGTACCGAAGACTGGCAATCGAGTCGCAGACAGCGATGATTCGTCACCGAATGAGGAGTTGGACATGGAATCGAACGATTTCGCAGGCAACAACGACAGCGGTCAGAACGACTTCGGCAATGAGCAGCAGAGCGGTCCCGAGGGCCAGCAGCGCGGCTTCGGCGACCAGGGCGGCCAGCAGGGCCAGTCGGGTCAGCAGGAGCAGGGTGGCTTCGGCGGCCAGGAACAGCAGGCCCAGGGCGGCCAGGAACAGCAGGAGCAGGGCGGCCTCGGCGGCGGCCAGGAACAGTCCGGTGGATTCGGTGGCAACGACCGCGAGCAGGCCGGCAAGCCCGGTGGCCAGGGACAGGGCGGCTTCGGCGGCGATGATCGCGGCCAGCAGGCTCAGGGCGGTCAGAACGACGGCGGGTTCGGCGGAGACGACCGCGGCCAGCAGTCCCAGGAAGGCCAGCAGTCCGGCGGATTCGGCGGAGACTACGACCGCGAACAGGGCGGCCAGCCCGGCGGCCAGGAACAGGGCGGCTTCGGCGGCCGGGATCAGGGCCAGGGTGGCTTCGGTGGCGAGCAGGGCGGATTCGACGAGAACCGCTGATCTCAGCCCTCACATGATCGGCCGTCGTCGTTGAGACGCCGATCCACATGCACAAGCGGCGCACCAGTCATCGGTGCGCCGCTTCGTGCATTCACTCCGTGACGGTCACGACCTGACGCTGCCGTCCCAGGCCCTCGAGCTCGAGTTCGACGACGTCCCCGTCGGCCAAGTACGGGTACTTTCCCGACAGCGCGACACCTTGCGGGGTACCCGTGAGGATGACGTCTCCCGGCTCGAAGGCCATCGCCTGGCTGAGCTGGAAGATGATCTCGCCGACGGAGAAGATGAGGTCACTCGTCGACGAATCCTGCCTGGCTTCGCCATTGACCCAACTGCGCAGCCGCAGGTCACCGGGGTCCACCTCGGCGGCGGGGCGGATCCAGGGCCCGAGCGGAGTGAAGCCGGGCAGATTCTTCCCCTTCGACCACTGGCCCCCGGACTCCTCGATCTGCAGTCGGCGCTCGGACAGATCGTTGCCGAGCACGTACCCGGCGACGTGATCGAGTCCTTCCTCCGCCGAGGCGCCCCTGAAGGTCCGCGTGCCGATGACCACTCCGAGCTCGACCTCCCAATCGGCCTTCGTCGCATACGGCGGCAGTTCGATCGGGTCATTGGGACCTGCGATGGTCGAAGGCATCTTGAAGAAGATGACAGGGCGCTCGGGAGGTTCTGCTCCGGCTTCGCGGGCGTGCGCGGCATAGTTCATGCCCACGCACACGATGGCAGAAGACCTGGTCAGCGGCGCGCCGATGCGCATCTCATCGGCACCGTCGAGCGTGCTGAGCTTGCCGGCGGCGAGCGCATTTCGTACGCGTCCGATGCCGTCGGCGGCAAAGAAGTTCGGATCGATGTCATCGAACAGTGAACGGAGGTCGAAGCAGACTCCATCGTGGCGGACTGCCGGAATCTCGTGTCCGATCGGTCCCAGTCGCAGCAGTTCCATGCGGTTCCTCTCTACTAGCTCCAGGCCACGTCGTTGTGACCTGCCGCCACGCTAGCGAAACTGCCGAGGCCAATTTGGAACCGCTCAAGTATTGGACAATCGCAGCCCCGCAGAGACACGACGTATCAGGACCATCCCTCACTCGCAGTGCCACACCACCCCATTCCTGCAGGGGGTTATGCCACCACGGGTGAGGGATACCTCGCAGCCTGTAGGACGAGCCACTTGCAGGGGGTTGTGGCCCTAACAGTGAGTGATGCCCGAAAGCCCCTCGGCGCATGTTCAGCCGGCGGGGCTCACACAGCACTCACACTGTCTGCTGGCGGATGTAATCGGCTTTCGCGCGGCGGGGCACGATGACGATCGGCACCGGAGAGTTCTGCAGGATCCGCATCGCATGGCTGCCCAGGGACACTCGCTTGAGCGCACCCAGTCCGGAGGACCCGAGCATCATCACTTCCGGGTGCTTCCACTCGACGGCCCCGAGAGCCGCGGCCCAGTCGGCGCCGGTTCCCACAACGACGTCCGTCTCACCAGGCTTGATGTGCAGCTGCTCGATCGAACACAGGATCTTGTCCGTGTCGCGCTGGACGGTCTTCGTCCATTCGTCGATGACGCGCGACTCCATATCGAAGGGGACGTTCGCGGACGCGACGACTCGGGAACGCGGGGCGAACGAGGCGATGCGGAACGGCACGTCCGACTCCGCCGAGACCATCGCAGCGCCGAGGATGAGATCCGCCGAGGTGGACGACCCGGAATACGCGGCCGTGATCCGCTTCAGCCGCGCGCCCTCCGACGCTTCGAATCCGGCCGGAGCCAGAGCCACCGGCAGCCTCGCGCTGTGCAGCAGACCGTTCGACACCGATCCGAGCGCGATCTTGCCCGGCTTCCCCTCCGACGACGGTCCGACGACAAGGCGATAGGCATCGGTCTTCTCGCACATCTCGAGCAGTCCGCGCCGTGACGACCGCGCGGAGTGGAGGACGCATTCGGACTCAAGATCGCTGGGAATGAGCGCACGCGCTTCGTCGAGGGCCGCCTCGGCGACGGTGCGGAATCTCTTCTCGTACTGGCTCTCGAAGTGCACGGGTGCCATCGGGAACGCGGCGGAGTCGACGGCTGTCGCGACGATCCGGCGCCGATAGGTGCGGGCGAGGACGATACCCAGCTCGACTGCGGCGCGGTTGTCCTGACCTGGGGCGAGACCGACGACGATGCTCATTTGGCTCCTCCTGTGGAGTCCGTTCCGGCGGATTCGGGATTGGTGGGCCCCGCCTCGGCGAGCTGATTGCCGAGGACGGAGGACTTGCGGCCGAAGATGAAGTACAGGCCCAGGATGAAGGCGGTCCAGATGATGAAGACGACGATCGTGATGATCTGCAGGCTCGAGATGATCCAGAAGCAGCCGACGATCGAGAGCACCGGCAGGACGGGATAGAACGGGACCTTGAATCCGCGTTCGAGGTTCGGTTCGCGCACGCGGAGGATGATCACGGCCAGGGATACGACGACGAAGGCGACGAGGGTGCCGATCGAGGTCATCTCGGCGAGGAAGTTCAGCGGGATGAAGCCGGCAAGGATCGCGATGACGGCGGAGACGACGATCGTGCCCTTGACCGGGGTGAGGGTGCGGGGATTGACCTCGCGGAAGAGCTTGGGCATCATTCCGTCGCCGGCCATCGTGAACAGGATCCGGGACTGGCCGTAGATCGAGACCAGGGTGACGGAGAAGATCGAGATCACCGCGCCGGCCGCCACGACCGTGCCGGGCCATTGTGAGCCGACGATGTTCTCGAGGATGGCGGACAGGCCAGCGGTCTGCCCCTCGAATTCCTCCCAGGGCTGGGCAGACAGCGCGGCGACGGCGACGAGGACGTAGACGGAGGTGACGATGATGAGGGCGGCGATGAGGGCGCGGGGCATCGTCTTCTTCGGGTTCTTCGTCTCATCGCCGGCCGTGGCGACGGCGTCCATGCCGACGTAGCTGAAGAAGATCAGACCCGAGCCGGCGACGACTCCGGAGATGCCGAAGGGGGCGAAGTCGGCGAAGTTGTTCGAGTCCCAACCGGTGACGCCGACGCAGACGAAGAAGATGAGCACGCCGACCTTGAGGCAGACCATGATCGCGTTGACGACGATGGATTCGCCGGTGCCGCGCACGAGCAGGAAGCAGCACATCGCCAGCAGCAGGATGGCTGGCAGGTTGACGATTCCGCCCTCTTCCGGCGCATAGGCCAGGGCGTGCGGGATCTCGAATCCGAAGAGGTTGAACAGCAGCTGGTTGACGTACTGCGACCAGCCGACGGCGACGGCGGCTCCCGCGACTCCGTATTCGAGGAGGAGACAGGCGGCCACACCCATCGCCGGCAGTTCGCCGAGGGTCGCGTACGCGTAGGAGTAGGAGGAGCCGGAGACGGGAACGGATCCGGCGAGCTCGGCATAGCAGATGACTGCGAGACCAGCGACGGCTCCGGCGATGACGAAGGACCAGATCACGGCGGGGCCTGCCACCGGAACGGATTCGGAGAGGATGAAGAAGATGCCTGTGCCGATGGTCGAGCCCACGCCGACCATCGTCAGCGAGAACAGACCGATGGTGCGCTTGAGATCGGTTTCGACATCTTCCTTCTGCCGCGGAACCGGTTTGATCCGGAACAGCTGCTGGCGCAATGTGGGCATGTTCTTCTCCAGACATCATCGTCTTACTGACCTGCCGACGGGCCCCGAACTCGCATCCATCGGACGCCCTTCCGGGTCCGCCACTACTGAGACAATACGACAGCCAGCTCCGCAATCATCGTTCAGAACTGGAAATCTTCGGTACGAAATCCGTCGAATCTCGCCGAGGCTGTCCAGCCCTTGCGATCATCGCCGCAGGTGAAAGCGGTGAAGTGAAGCAACGAGATCTTTATTCAACAAAAGGGTTGAATAAAGATCCTGATCGCAGTACCGTATCAACCAATTGGTTAAATATGGGATTCGAAATGCAGGAGGCTCCATGGCCGATCAGCTGTCCAAGGTCTTTGCGGCACTGGCGGACCCGACCCGTCGGGACATGGTGGCCCGCCTCAGCGTCGCGGACTCGACGGTGAACGAACTCGCCGAACCCTACGACGTCAGCCTGCAGGCCGTATCGAAACATCTCAAGGTGCTCGAGGACTCCGGACTGGTCTCCCGCACTCGCGACGCCCAGCGCAGACCGGTCCACCTCGAAGACAATGTGTTCGATCTGATGACGAAATGGATCGAAAGATACAGACAACAGGCAGAGGAACGCTATCAACGCCTCGACGCTGTCCTCGAACAGATGGACGCGGACGAGGAAGCGAACAATTCGGACTCGAGCGCCGCCTCGGCGACGGGATCCGAAGATAAGTCACCCCATAGAAAATCACGCAAAGGAGCATGACATGACCACCACAGACACCGCAGCCGATTTTTCGACTCTCCAACTCGACGTCCCCGAGGGCGTACAGAGCATATCGATCACCCGCGACTTCGCCGCCACACCAGACAAGGTGTTTCGGGCGCACATCGACCCTGAGCTGTTCGTCAAGTGGTGCGGGCCCGACTCGATCACGAACACGATCCGCGAATGGAATGCGAGAACGGGCGGGAACTGGAGCTACGTCTCGACCGATGACCGCGGCGAGTACGCGTTCTTCGGTTCGTTCCACGAGGTGCGGGAGAACGAGCGCATCGTCCAGACCTTCACCTATGAGGGGTTCGCGGACGCGGTCAACCTCGAGATCCTCACTCTCACCGACCTCGGTGACGGGCGGACACGACTGATGTCGACCTCGATCTTCGACTCGGTCGAGTCCCGCGACGGCATGGTCGCCTCGGGCATGGAGCACGGCATCGTCGAGGGCTACGACAAACTCGACCGCCTCCTCGCCGAAGCTTAATTGCTACCTGACGGCGGCTCAGCAACCTGGCGCCAGGTTGCTGAGCCGCCGTCAGGTAGTTCCGGGGAATCGAAGACGCGCAGACACTATGTGGCGGCACGATCCCGTGTCATGCCGCTCTTCGCGATGTAGAAGCACAGTTCGTTGACGCCGATGAGGAAGACGCCGGACCCCAGCAGCACGGCTCCCGGGATGGTGATCGATACGAACAGCAGAACGACTCCCGAGACGAAGAGCGGGTAGCTCACACTTGTGAGCAGAATTGAACGATGGGCAGGTTCCTGCACCGTGTTGATCACCGACCTTGATCGCGAATCGAGTTGTCTTGCCCGTCGCACCTCTTGCTTGCGCATACCGTCGAAAACCAAGGTGAGACCACTCAACGATAGCTAGCGATCCAATCGGGGTCTCTCCCCTAAAAGTATGATTTCCCGCGCCCGGAACTACCCGACGGGCCCCAGCAACGTGGCGCCACCACGCTGGGGCGCCGTCAGGTAGTGCGGGGGCGTTCGGACATTGTGGCGAAGTAGGAATCGCGGCTGCGGCGCACGTGTCGGGCCATGACCTCGGCGGCCTGCTCTACCTGACCGGCGTCGATGGCGGCGATGATCTCGCGATGTTCCGGCCACGCCTGCGGGCCTCGGCGCATAAGGTTGAGCGAGTACAGCCACTCGATCTTGCCCGAGATCTGTCGCAGCAGGCTGATGAACGACAGGCTGCCGCTGAGTTCGGCGATCGCGAAGTGGAAACGCATGTTGAGCACTGCGAGGTCCTCAAAGCGTTCCTGCTCGATGACGACGTCACCGGCGTCGAGAATGGCGTCGATCTCGGCACGGACATCCGCCCACCGAGAGTCCGGATCCTGCCCGGCAGTGCGCTCGGCTACCCTGCGTGCCGCACGCTTCGCGGTCGCCGACTCGAGCACGATGCGGATCTCGAACAGGTCCTCGGCGTCTTCGACCGGTGAGGGTGCGACGACCGATCCGCTGTACTTCCGGGACTCGACGAGCCCGTCGGCCTCGAGCGCACGCAGAGCCTCCCGAATCGGAATCCGCGACACCTCGTACCGTTCGGCCAGCGCAACCTCCCGCAGCTTGCTTCCCGGCTCGAGCTTTCCCGTGATGATGTCGGTGCGGATCTGCGTACCGACATCCGGTTTGCCATCATTCGAATCGGTCATCGTCATCTTCCTACCGCGTAGCCCTGCGCGCCGCGCGGATTCGCGCCCGCGCTCAGCCGCCCGGTTTCCGGATCGCGAGTCACGCACGACAGCCGGCCGAGCTCCCAGTCCCCCGCCCGGGTCACGTTGTGACCGCGGGCAATGAGACCGCTGATGACAGCCTCGCCGAGGCGGTCCTCGACGACCGCTCCGCCCGGCACCCAGGTGCGCGGCCAGAATGAGCCCGCCACCGATGTCGTGTGAAGTGCGGGTGCGTCGATGGCCTCCTGAGCGGCGTATCCGCCGACGAGCATGCGCAGGATCAACAGCAGCTGCCACTGTTCCTGCTGGTCGCCGCCGGGTGAGCCGAGAGCGATGATCGGCTGCCCGTCTTTGGAGATCAGCGTCGGGGTCAGCGTGGTGCGCGGGCGCCGGCCCGGACGCAGTGCCGACGGGGCTGCCTCGTCGAGCCACATCATCTGCAGGCGTGTGCCGAGGCAGAATCCAAGCTCGGGGACGGTCGGCGAGGACTGCAGCCAGCCCCCAGACGGGGTCGCCGAGATCATGTTGCCCCACCGATCAACGACGTCGAGGTGGCAGGTGTCACCATTGTTGACACCGTTCTTCTGCACGGTCGGCTCACCGATCCCGGCCTTGATGAGTGCCTCTTTGTCCGCTCCTTCGGGGATGAGCGGGGTGGTGAACGACGGCGCGGCACCATCCCGAGAGGCCCCGGGCCGGAACTCGGGGGATGCCGCCTCGGTGATGAGGTCCCGACGGGCGGCCGCGTAGTCCTCGCTGAGCAGCCAATCGAGATCGACGTCAGCATCGCCGTAATAGGTGTCGCGGTCGGCCATGGCCAGCTTGAGTGCCTCGAGGATCGTGTGCGCTCCGATCTCGGTCGAGGGGTCCAGTCGTTCGTCGTCGAACCCCTCGAGGATCTTCAGCGCCTGCAGCAGCACGGGACCCTGACCCCAGGCGCCGATCTTCGCGACCTGATATCCGCGGAAGTCGGTGGTGACGGGGTCTTCGAAACCTGCGGAGAAGGACGAGAGGTCTTCGAGTGTCATCACCCCGGCATGGTCGCCGCCGGTCGAGTGTCGGTGAGGGGCGGCGATGAAGTCGGCGATGGCTTTCGCGACGAACCCGGACGTCCATTCCTTCCGGGCCGCCTGGATCCGTTCCTCCCGCGAGTCGAGTCCGTCGCCAGCAGCGATGAGACCGCGCAGCACCTCGGCGTAGGCATGGTTGAAAACAAGTTCGCCGGGCTCGGGAATCCGCCCCTCCGGCATCCACCGCTCGGCGGAGCTCGGCCAGTGCTCGGTGAAGAGTTCGCTGACCTTCCCGATCGCTCCGGCGGCCCGGGCGAGGATCGGGTGTCCGTTATCGGCGTAGTCGATGGCGAAGTCGAGCACGTCGGCGAGCTCCCACGTTCCGTGGTGCTCGAGCAGGTTGAGCCAGGAGTCGACGGCCCCGGGCACGGCTGCGGCCAGCGCCCCGGATCCGGGGATCATGTCGAGGCCTTCGCTGCGGTAGTGCTCGATCGTCGCGGCGGCCGGGGCGGGTCCCTGTCCCATCATCACCTGTGGCTTCGAGGGCTCGTCGGCGGTGGCGAAGATACCGGTCATATCGCCGCCGGGTCCGTTGAGGTGGGGTTCGACGACGTGGAGGAGGAAGGCTCCGGCGACGGCCGCGTCAAACGCATTGCCGCCGCGTTCGAGCACCGCCTGCGCTGCCGCGGTCGCCAACCAGTGCGTCGAGGCGGCCATTCCGAAGTGCCCTTCGAGGGTGGGCCGAGTCGTAAAGGCGGGTGGCGAGGTGTAGGGCATGAGGCGAAGTCCTTCGGCGATGTCACGCGGGCGCTGTGTCACGTGGGGCACTGAGTTGGCAGTCGCTATCGACAATACCCGCGCATCGGCCGACAGCGTCTTTTTGCATACCAAACGCCACCTCAGTACAGTTTGTATACAAAATGATCGACGGGGATCGTTCGTCGCCGTTGCCGGACCTCCTCGCCTGCGACAGCTGCGCGACCGGAAGACACCTGAGGCGCCAGAGTCGGCTGGCTCTCCGTCGTTCTCGCACTCTGGAAGGGATGCCATGACACGTCGCCTCGACCTGGCCATGCTGCTGTTGCTGACATTCTCGACCGGCATGGTCGACGCCATCGGCTACCTCGGCTTCGACAAGGTCTTCACCGGCAACATGACCGGCAACGTCGTCATCCTCGGCATGGGCTTGGCCGGCACCGAGGGCGTTCCAGTCCTCCGGCCGGCCCTCGCGCTCGTCTTCTTCATGGTCGGCGCGGCCCTGTCCGGTCGCATCCTCGGCGACATCGGCGAGAATTGGCACCACCGGACGACCGTGATCTTCTCCAGCGTCGCCGTCGGCTGTGCCGCGTTGTCCGTCTACGTCGCGATCGTCCCCGACCCCGAGATCGGCCTCGCCGGCACGATCTTCACCTCAGCCCTGTCCGCACTCATGGGCGCGCAGGCCGCGGCCGCCCGGAAGATGAAGATCGCCGACGTCACCACCGTGGTCGTGACCTCGACGATCGTCGGTCTCGCGGCCGATTCGAGCCTGGCCGGCGGTGACAACGTCCGCTGGGTCCGTCGGCTCCTCGCCGTGATCCTCATCCTCACCGGTGCGCTGGCCGGTGCCGCCACGCTCATGCTCAATCAGTGGATCGGCATCGCCCTCGTCGCCGTTATGATCGCCGCCGCAGCCGTGATCGGCCACCTCGGTGAGAAGAAGAGACGAACCCGCGCCGAGGCGGCCGCCGCCGTTGCCTCGAACGCCTGAGCCCACGTTCCACCACGTGGATCGTCGGCGACACCGACGCCGGCCGCCGACGATAATCGAGCCATGAGCAATGGAGCCGAGACGACAGCACTGCAACAGCCGACCTTCCCGCTGAAAGCACCTGGAACTGCGGTCGTCCATGCGGGTCCACGGCAGAACCCCCGCATCGTCTCCGTCCCGACCCGCTGGACCGAGCACGTCCTCGAACTGCCGGAGGGCGCGGACCTGTTCAACGCCCTCGAAGCATCCCTGACCGACTTCGCAGTGGACGGCATCATGGCCGAGTTCGTCTCCGGACAATTCGGTCGCATCGACTATGTCCACCCCGCCTTTGGTCCGGACGCCGATCACCCGATGTCCTTCACCGAAGCATTCAGCGTCGACAACACCACGGAACTTCGCCACGCATCTGCGACGATCGGCTTTCGTGAGGGCACACCTTTCTGCCACGTCCACGCCTCATGGACCGGTGCGGACGGCCAGACCAAAGGCGGACACCTGTTGCCGGGCACTCTAGCGGGGCCGGCCGGGCTGACGATCCGACTCTTCACCCTTCACGATGCGCGTCTGATCAGCGAGGTCGACCCCGAGACCGGGTTCTCGGCCTTCGCTCCGACGCCCACCGACCGCGCAGGCGACATGTCGGAAACTCCTGAAACGCCAAAGCGCTCTGAGACCCCGGACTTCCCCGATGCCGTCATCTCCCGGATCCGTCCCGGTGAGATCCTCGACGAGGCGGTCCTCGCTGTCTGCCGCAACGTAGGCTTCGACTCCGCCGAGGTTCTCGCGAGTCTCGGCAGTACGACCGGAGCCGTGTTCACCGATGGCACCGCCCCGTGGCCGGCCGTCGAGTTCACCCATCTGAGCGGCACCGTGATCGGGACACAGGGCAGATCTCCACAGACCAACCTCTCCGGGGAAGTCGTCGACGTCGCCGGAGAGGTCTGCGCCGGCACCCTCAAGGCCGGGGCCAACGCCGTGGCCGTGACCTTCGAACTCTTCGTCCGCCGCCTCGCCTGACCCGACAAGCCAACACAGACATGCCAGCACAGACAAGCCAACCCTGACCAGACGCACCAGCACAAACAGGCCAGCAGAGACACCGATCCCCGCATCGTCCTGAGGATGATGCGGGGATCGTCTGCTTGCGGCCGACTGCGTCAGCGACTCACGACATCACGGCCCCGCCGTCGACACGCAGGATCTGCCCCGTCGTGAACGCGGCTCCGTCCGTGGCGAGGTAGGCGACCGCCTCGGCGATCTCATCCGGCCGACCCATCCGGTCGAGCGCCTGTCCCGAGGTGTCGTAGTCCTGACCGGCGGTGAGTGCGGATTCGACCGGACCGGGTGCCACCGAATTGCAGCGGATGCCCTGGCGTCCGTACTCCTTGGCCACCCACTTCGTCAGGGCGATGATCCCGCCCTTGCTCGCCGCATACGCCGGTCCCGACCGGGCTCCGGCCTCCCCGTCGGAGACCGCTCCGCCGTTGATGCCAGAGATCGACGAGATGTTGATGATCGACCCGGTGCCCGCCTCGATCATGTGGGGGTGGACGGCGGCCTTGATGAAGTTGAACGTCCCGCCGAGGTTGGTCTCGATGTCGCGCTGCCACTGTTCGGCGGTGATCTCGTCGATGCCGATGCGTGCGGCCGTGCCCGCATTGTTCACGAGGATGTCGAGTCCCCCGAACGTCTCGACGAACGATCCGACCGCAGCGCTCACCTCGGCGAGATCCCGGACATCGAGTGAGAACGCGGCGAACCGCTGGTCCGGGTACTCCGATGCCAGCCCGGCGGCTGCCTCTTCGGCGCCCTTGAGGTCGACGATCCCGACCGAGGCACCCCGCCTGGCGAGTGCAGTGGCGATCGCCAGGCCGATGCCCTGCGCGGCACCGGTGACCAGGGCCGTCTTGTTCGTGAGCAGATACGGTTCCATGATTCTCCTTCGACAGAGTTGAGTAAGGCGTGAATTCCCCGGCCCGACCGTACGGCCGGGACCTGCCCGGGCCGGCACCGAAGCGGCGCCGACAAGTGCTCGCAGGCGCCGACCCCAACAGCCCCGACTATCCGACCCCGAGCAGGTCCGGCAGCCAGTTCGAGATCGCCGGGATGTAGGTGATGAGCAGCAGGGCGATGATCGCGCAGATGATGAACGGCATGATCCCGCGCACGACCTCCTCGAGCTTGACCTTTCCGATGCCCGCACCCACATAGAGGTTGAGCCCGACCGGCGGCGTGAACAGGCCGATCGCGAGGTTGACGGTCATGAACACACCGATCGTCGTCATGTCCACACCCACGCCGATGAGGATCGGCACGAGGATCGGGATGAACAGGTAGAACGCGCTGATCACGTCGACGAAGGCGCCGACGATGAGCAGGATGATCGTGATCGCCGCGAGGATGAGGTACTTGTTGTCCGTCACACCCAGCACGGCCGTCGAGATCCGGTCGGCCACGCCTTCGACGGTGATGACGTAGGAGAAGAGGCTGGCCACGCCGACGATGAACATGATGACCGCGGTCGAGACCCCGGACTCGAGGAACACCTTCGGCATGTCCTTCCAACCCAGCTCCCGGTAGACGAACACCCCGACGATGAGCGCGTACACGGATGCGACGGCTCCCGCCTCGGTGGGGGTGAAGATTCCGCCGTAGATCCCGCCGAGGATGATCACCGGAATGAGCAGGCCCGGGATCGCCTTGACCAGTGCGGCCATGATCTCGCCGAACCCGCCCTCGGGGTTGACCGTGACCGTCGGATCCGCCGATCCGACCGACCCGGACCCGACCGACCCCGAAGTCCCGGAAACCCCGGAACTCGCCGAGGTGGCCTTCCCCTCCGTCGTCAGCAGCTGAGTCTTCCCCGCTGCCGCACCATCACCCGAACCGCCGTTCCCAACGGAGTCAATACCGACCAAACCGGACGCCGGTGTTCCGGTCGATGTGGACCCGGGCACCGCCTCGGCGGCGGACTTTTTCCTCACCGGCAGACCGGCGAGCTCACGCACCCTTGGTACGAACAGTGCGGCGATGAAGAACGCGAGCGCCATGATGATGCCGGGCACGATGCCGGCGATGAAGAGCCGGGAGATCGAGATCTTGCCGAACTCGGCGGCGACGACGGCGAAGATGATGAACGCGATCGACGGCGGCACGACGATGCCCATCGATCCGGAGGCTGCGACGAGGGAGACCGCGTGCTTCTTCTGGTACCCGTTGCGCACGAGCGCGGGGATGAGGATCGCACCGATCGCGGCCACGGTGGCAGGACCGGATCCGGAAATGGCGGAGAAGAAGAACGCGGAGATGATCGTCACTGCGGCCAGGCCGTGGCGCAGCCGTCCGAAGATGAGGAACGCGAGGTCGACCAGTCGCTGCGAGATGCCCGTGTACTGCATGACGATGCCGGCGAGGATGAAGAACGGGATCGCCAGCAGCGTGCCCGAACTCATCGACGGGAACACCACCGAGGGCACGACGTCGAGGACCTGGAATCCGTCGGTGGTCACCAGGGTGACGACGGCGGACAGACCGAGGGCGAAGGCGACAGGGATTCCGAGGCCGAGGAAGAGGAAGAAGCTGCCGAAGAGCAGGAGCGCGATCATTTCCGGCCTCCTTCGAGGTCAGAGGAGAATTCGGACGAGTCGATGGTCGGGGCGGCTTCGCTGGCGAGCCGTTCGACGACCGCCTCGACGGAGGTGTCCTCATGAAGAGCCGTCCGCAGAGCCTGGAGGCTGCGGATGATTCCGAGCAGACCGGCCAAGGGAATGGACAGGGTGAACAGCCACTGCGGGATGCCCAGCGACGGGGTCGCCCGGCCGCGCAGGCCCTGTGCGATCGTCATCTCCCCGCCCCAGATGAGGAGGACGGCGAGGAAAACGACGATGAGGGTGGTGCCGGTGATGAGGAGGACGCGGCGCACGCTGCCTTTTGCGTTCTCCACGAGATAGGTGAACCCGAGATGCGCGCCGAGGCGGATCCCGACGACGGCTCCCATCATCGTGAGCACGACGAGGAGGTTGATGGTGATCTCCTCGGAGAAGGCCAATGAGGCCTTGAAGATGTAGCGGGAGAGGACGTTGACGAAGGTGACGACGACGATCACCATAAATGAGGCGATGACGACCCAGTCCTCGAAGAATCTGATGGCTCTCATCTCACAGTCCTTTCGGGATGAACGCCTGGGACATGTCCGATCCCCAGACCTTGCGGTATTCGCTGTAGATCGGCCCCAGCTTGGCGCGGAAGGCGTCCTTCTCCTCGTCGCTGAGTTCGTTGACCTCCATGCCGGAGTCGGCGAGTTCGGCGATGAGCTTCTCTTCGCCGTCGCGGTTCTTCTTGATCTGGAAGTCGTTGGCCTCGCCGGCCAGGCGGGTCACGAGCTTCTGGTCCTCAGGCGTCAGGGAGTCGAAGAGGTCCTTGTTGATGCCGAGGACGAGCGGGTCATAGGAGTAGTTCCACAGCGTCAGGTACGGCTGGACCTCCTGCAGGTTCGCCGAGTAGATGACGTCGATCGGGTTCTCCTGACCGTCGATGGCTCCCTGCTGCAGGGCCGTGAAGACCTCACCGAAGGGCATCGTCGTCGGGTTCGCGCCGAGTCCGCGGTAGAGGTCGGTGTACATGCCGAAGCCGGGGATGCGGAACTTCATGCCCTTCATGTCGTCGGGCGTGTGGATGGGCCGGTGCGTGTTCGTCAGCTGCCGCATGCCGGATTCGCCGAAGCCGAGCAGATGCACGCCGCGTTCGGCGAGGTAGTCGGCGTAGACGTCGCCACCCTTGCCGGCGAGCGCCTTCTGGCCGTCCTCGACGGAGTCGAAGATGAAGGGAGCGGTGACAGCGCCGAAGCGCGGGTCGACGCCGGCGTAGATGATCGGCGAGTTGTAGGAGAAGTCCTTCGCCCCGTCCATGAGCTGTTCGACTCCGGCCGTGGCCTCACCGGCCGACAGCCGTTCGTTGGCGAAGACCTTCATGGTGATCCGTCCGTCGGTCTCCTCGTCGAGGTCCTTCGCGAACTTCTCCGCCGCGAGGTACCACGTCGAGGTCGATCCGGTCGTCACCGTCATCTTCCACCGGTAGCGCTGCTTGCCGTCGTCGGTGGTGCCGAAGTTCGTTCCGCACCCTGCCAGCAGCAGGGCGCACACCATCAGTACGGCGGACCAGACGAGCATGGTCCTCGTCGTCCGTATTATCGGCACCATTGCCTCCTTGATTTCCGTTATTTCACTGTCTTTGAGTTCGGCGGGGTCAGGCCCCGACCGCGGTGGATTCCCTCGCCGAGGCGACGCTCGAGTCTGCGTTCACGTGCCCGGCCGTCTCGGCTGGGCTCTCCCTCGTCGCGGTGGCGCGCACCCTGTGCACGTCCGTCCGCATCATCGTTTCGGCATCCCCGCGTAATGGGTCAGTCCTCCATCCACGGGGATGAGCGTGGAGTTGATGTAGGCCGATTCGCTTGATGCGAGGAACACCGCGAGGTCCGCAACATCCTCGGGCCGACCCATCTTCCCTGTCGGC
Source organism: Brevibacterium pigmentatum (assembly GCF_011617465.1). Classification (NCBI taxonomy): domain Bacteria; kingdom Bacillati; phylum Actinomycetota; class Actinomycetes; order Micrococcales; family Brevibacteriaceae; genus Brevibacterium; species Brevibacterium pigmentatum. The sequence continues at coordinate 180,040 of NZ_CP050153.1, read as the reverse complement.
GACTGCGCATGCCGAGCGGCGAGCATCTCCTCGACCGAGCCGTAGTGGCCCGAGATCGAACGATGGATGAGCGGGGTCTCGATGAGGCCCGGGGCGATCGAATTCGCGCGGATGCCCTCGGAGGCGTACTGCGCGCCGACGACCTTCGTCAGTTCGATGAGTCCGGCCTTCGATGCCGCATACGCCGGGTAGTCATACCCCATGTAGCGCATGCCGGCGACCGAGGACACCGTGATGATCGACCCGTGTCCGGCCGCGCGCATATGCGGCAGCGCATGCTTGATCGCGGAGAACGCCCCGGTGAGGTTGATGTCGAGGGCACGACGGAAGCCGTCGGTCTCGAGTTCGTCGACTCCCCCGTTGACGACGATGCCGACGTTGTAGTGCAGCACGGTTGGCCCGCCGAGGCGATCGGCACAGTGCGCGAACGCCGCAGCCAGGGAGTCTTCGTCGCCGACGTCGGCGACGACCGTGGTCAGCTGAGAGTCGAGGTCGACCGCACCGAGGTGGCCCCGCTCAGACGTGACCGCGCCGTACGAGTCGACCTGGGCAGTTGCCTCGGCGAGGGCCCGTGTCGCTTCGTCAAGCGCACCTGGGTCACGGTCGACGATGCAGACCTTCGCTCCCTCGCGAAGGAATCCGATCGCAGCGGCGAAGCCGTTGTTCACCTCCCCGTCCGGAGTGCCGCAGCCGATGGCCATGATCGTCGTGCCGACTAACCTACCTGTCGGCACTGACACGGCTGCCGTCTCAGTCGAGTTCATCGTGCGCTGCCCCGTCCTTGGGAGTATTCGGCCTTGAGTTCCTTGCGTGCGAGTTTGCCGTAGGCGGTGACCGGCATGGTCTCGACGAAGTGGATCTCCTTGGGCACCTTGTATTTCGCCAGACCCGACCTGCAGAGAGCGGTCAGCCGCTCGGCCAGGTCATCCGCGTCGGCATCGGAAACACCGACTCCGTCGTTCCCGTTCGCCGGCGCTCGCTCGATGACGGCCACGCCGATCTCGCCCCACTGCGGGTCGGGCACGCCCACGACGACGGCCTGGGCCACCTCGGTGTCGGTGAGGAGGAGCTCCTCGATCTCGCGGGGGTAGACGTTCGAACCGCCGGAGATGTACATATCGGACTTGCGGCCGGTGAGGAACAGGTACCCGCGTTCGTCGAGGTAGCCGACGTCACCGGTGTGGAAGAGCCCTCCGGCGAAGGATTCGGCGTTCGCATCGGGGCGGCCGAGGTAGCCGGCGCACACGGTCGGTCCGGCCACGCAGACCTCGCCCTGAACGCCTGCGGCCAGCTGTGCGCCGGTCTCGTCGACGATGACGATCTCGACTCCGGTGCGGGCGCGGCCGCAGGTGCCGATTCCGGCGTCGTCGACGGGGATGGCTCCGTGGTCCTCTGGGCGGAGGATCGTGATCGCTCCGGTCACCTCGGCGAGTCCGAAGTACTGGACGAGGCAGGGCCCGAGCCTCTCGAGCGCCCGGGCTTGGTCGGTCGCGAGCATCGGGGCTCCGGCGTAGATGACCCGCTCGAGGGTGTGATCCTCGGGTCCGCGGCCTTCTGGGTAGCCGGCGGCGATGCGGTTGAGGATGGTCGGGACGGTGAAGGCGTTCGTGATCCCGTAGGCATCGATGGCCGGCCACAGGGACTCCACGCTGGGCTTGCCACCGGGGTGGATGACCGACGGAGTGCCGCCGAAGACCTGCCCGAGCATGTGGATGCCCGCGCCGTGCGACAGCGGCGCGAGCACAAGGGACGCCCCCGTCTCGTCCTCGTTGGGAAAGAGGTCGCAGCGGTGATTCATGAGCACCGCGCCGAGGTGGCGGTGCGTGAAAGTCGCAGCCTTGGGTCGCCCGGTCGACCCGGAGGTGAAGAAGTACCAGCAGGGGTCGTCCTCGTCGACTGCCGAGTCGACGGCCTCTGCCGGTGCCGCTGCCGCCTGAGCCGTAGGCAGGTCGCCGATCCAGAAGACGGGACCGGTGAAGCCGGTGTTTTTGAGGGCTGTGACGAAGTCGGCGTAGGCGCGGTCGGCGATGACGGCGGCGGGGGCTACCTCGGCGCTGATGCCGAGCAGCTCCTCGGTCGACAGGGCCGCGTTCGGTGGGGCGATGACCCCGCCGGAGCGCAGGATTCCCCAGAAGGACTGGATCACCTCGGCGTGGTTGGCCGAGACGAGGAGGACGGTGTCGCGACGGTCGACGCCACCGGCCTGGAGGGCGGCGGCGAGCGCTTCGGCGCGGGCGTCGAGTTCGGCCCAGGTCCAGCGCTGCCCGTGATCGTCGTCGACGACGGCGAGGCGGTCGGGGATGCGGCGGGCGGTCTGGGTGAGGAAGTGGGAGACGTTGACCCCGCGCCGAGGTGTGGGCGTGAAGTCCTTCGCCGGGGATGTCTGGGAGATGGCGCGCATCAGCGGACGCGTTCGAACACGGAGGCGAAGTTCGACACGGCGGCACCGCCCATATTGAAGACTCCGGCGAGTTCCGGGGAATCGATCTGGATGCCAGGTGAGCGGCCGGTCAGCTGGGCGGCGGCCAGGGCGTGCATGGACACACCGGTGGCGCCGATGGGATGGCCTTTGGCCTTGAGACCGCCGGAGGGGTTGACGGGCAGGCGACCGCCGACCTCGGTGGCACCGTCGTCGAGCAGGGTGTGTCCCTGGCCCGGGGCGGCGAGGCCGAATGCTTCGTATTCGAGGAGTTCGGCGATCGTGAAGCAGTCGTGGGTTTCGAGGAAGTCGAGGTCGTCGATGCCGATGCCGGCGGCCTTGAGCGCCTGGTCCATGGCGGCACGGGCTCCGGCCATCTCGAGCGGGTCGCGCTGGGACAGCGGCAGGACGTCGTTGGCGTTGCCCATGCCTCGCCAGGTCACGGCAAGTGGCGCGGAGGCGGCGACGTCCTCGGCGGCCAGGACCAGCGCCGCGGCTCCGTCGGAGACCATGGAGCAATCGGTGCGGCGCAGGGGTTCGGCGACGTACGGGTTCTTCTCGCTCACGGTGTTGCAGAAGTCGAAACCGAGGTCCTTCTGCATATGGGCGAGCGGGTTCTGGGCGCCGTTGGCGTGGTTCTTCGCGGCGATCTTCGCGAGGGTCTCCGAGTGGTCGCCGTAGCGGTCGAAGTACTGGCGGGCGATCTCGCCGAAGACTCCGGCGAAGGACTTATAGTGCTCTTCCTCTTCCCGGTAGCTGGCACTGAGCAGGACCTCGTTGACGTCGTGACCGGAGGCCTGAGTCATCCGTTCGGCACCGATGACCAGCGCGGTGCGGTGGCGGCCGGCGGCGATGGAGTCGTGGGCGGAGAAGATCGCGGCGGAGCCGGTGGCGCAGGCGTTCTCGTGCCGGTGGGCCGGTGTGCGGGCGAGTTCGGGGAACACAGTGCCCGTCAGAGCGGCTTCGAAGCCTTGGCGGGAGAGTCCGTTGTTGAAGACGCCGACGTGGATGACGTCGATGTCGGACGGTTCGAGTCCCGCCTCGGCGATGGCGTCGCGGGCGACGTCGGCCATCATCTGCGGCAACGGGGATTCCGACTTGCCGAACTTTCCGTGGGACCAGCCGATGATCGCAGGTGAGGACATGGACACTCCTTCGGGTACTGGGCTCTGCACAACGAGCACTGTCCTCTCATACTTTCCCGGTCCCACCAGTTGGTCAAAAAAAATCCACCATATGGAACATTGGTGTCGGCCTTCGACACACCACCACAGGCCCAGTCCGTCGAAAAACGCGTTGAGCGTCGAGGCACGGGTGCGCTCCCCCGTGTCTCGACGCTCCGTGCGTTTGTCGATGAATTCCGGCCGGAAGACGTACCCGCTCAGCCTTTGAGGCGAGTCATCTCCGGGTCGAAGAGCGGCTCGGCGGTGACCGTGGCCGGCAGCCGGCGCCCGAGGTATTCGATCTCCACGGCGTCACCGACTCCCAGGGTGTTCGGCAGCCACGCGTAGGCGATCGACTTCCCGATCGAGTAGCCGTAGGCCGCCGAGGTGACGTACCCATCCGCGACACCCGAGCCGACCGTCCCGGCCGATCCGTCCGACTTCGCCGAGGCGGCCCCGCCATCCGCGTCACCCGAGCGTTCCCCGCTGACTACGTACACCGGTTCTTTGCCGAGCACGACGTCCGAGGGCACGTCGAGAGTCAGGCAGGTCAGTTTCGTCGTCGCTGCAGCCGCCCTCGACTCGAGCGCAGCCTTGCCGATGAAGTCGTCGGTCTTGGAAGCCTTCACGGCGAATCCGAGGCCGGCTTGAACCGGTTCGTGTTCGCTGGTCATATCGGTGCCGAAGGACCGGAAGCCCTTCTCCAGGCGCATCGAGTTGAACGCTTCACGTCCGCCGGCGATGATGCCGAACTCCTCACCGGCCTCCCACAGCACGTCCCACAGTCGCGAACCGAGGTCCGCCGAGGTGTAGATCTCCCAGCCGAGTTCGCCGACATAGGACAGGCGCATCGCTGTGACCGGCACACCGCCGACCACCGCGGGCTTCGTACGGAAGTACTTGAGTCCGGCATCGCTGAAGTCCTCATCGGTGACCTTGGCGATGACGTCCCTGGCCAACGGGCCCCAGAGACCGATGCAGCAGGTTCCCGGCGTCGTCTCGCGCACGGTCGCCCACTTCGACGGGTCAGCGGCCGACTGGTGCCTGGCCGCCCGCGAAATGTACGCGAGATCGATGTTCGAGTTCGCGCCCACCTGGTAGGTCTCCTCGTCGAGGATCGCGACCGTGATGTCGCTCGTGATTCCGCCGACCTCATCGAGCAGCAGCGTGTAGCTGACCGCTCCCGGCAAGCGCCGCATCGACGAGGTGGTCATCCCGTGCAGCAGTTCGCCGGCACCGGGGCCGGTGACTTCGAAGCGCTTGAGCTGGGTCATGTCGAACATCGCCACCGAGGTGCGCGTCTTCCAGGCCTCGGCCGCGGCGATGGGCGAATGGAACTGATCCGCCCAGGCGTCTCGTTCCGGTGCCGCCCATTCCGCGGGCATGTCCGCGAGCAGAGCAGCGTTCGCGTCGAACCAGTGCGGACGCTCCCAGCCGGAGGTCTCGAGGAAGAACGCCCCGAGCTCCTCCTGCTGCCGCCGGAACGGGCTCGACCGCAGGTCACGCGGCGAGACCCGCGGCTGCAGAGGATGGATGATGTCGTAGATCTCGACGAAGTTCTGCTGCGAGGTCTCGCTGACGTAGTCGGCGTTCGTCTGCACATCCTCGAAGCGATTGAGATCGATTCCAGACAGGTCGGTCTTCGACCGTCCTTCGGCGATGAGCTCAGCCACGGCGCGGGCGATGCCTGCGCCGTGGGTCACCCATACCGCCTCGGCGACGAAGAATCCGTCGACCTGACGTGACTGTCCCACGAGCGAACCGCCGTCCGGGGTGAACGAGAAGATGCCGTTGAACCCGCGCTGGATCTGCGTCTGTGCGAGTTCAGGCAGCAGAGTCTTCGTCGCTTCCCATTCGGGGGCGAAGTCGTCCGGGGTGAAGTCGAGGCTCGAGGGCATCCGTTCACTCGTGATCTCGTCCGGTGAGTAGGTCTGCAGCGTATCGAGATCGACGGGCATCGGGCGGTGGGCATAGGAACCGATGCCGATCCGCTCGCCCCATTCGCGGTAGTACAGGTCCTTGTCCTGGTAGCGCAGGATGGGTCGCTTCGCCCCGGCCGGCAGTTCGTTCGCACCCACCAAGGAGGGCACCTCGGTGGTCCAGGCGAATTGGTGACCCAACGGCAGCAGCGGGATCGGAGTGCCGACCATCTCACCGATCTTCGGTCCCCAGAAGCCGGCGCAGGAGACGACGATATCGGCGGGGATCCGGTCCTCACCGGCGATGACCGCGGTGACCCGCCCGCCGGTGGTCTCGATGTCGGTGACCGTGGTGCGGTCGCGGAATTCGACTCCCGCGGCACGGGCGCGGTCGATGACGAGCTGAGTGCCCTTCGCCGCCAACGCGAGCCCGTCACCTGGGGTGAGCAGTCCGCCGTGGACCATGTCCCGGTTGAGCATGGGGAAGAGCTTCGCGCATTCTTCGGGGTCGATGACGTCGGCTTCGACGCCATACGACCGGTTCCATCCGGCTCGACGGTGCAGGTCCTGCAGCCGATCCTCGGTGGTGGCGATCTCGAGGCCCCCGACGGGCAGGAACGAGCCGCGCCCGTCGGCGTCTGTGAGCGCGGTGAGCTTCTCGATCGTGTACTGCGCGAATTCGGTCATCGACTTCGACGCGTTCGAGGAGAAGACGAGTCCCGGGGCGTGAGAAGTCGATCCGCCGGGGATGTTCAGCGGGCCCTGTTCGATGACGAGGGTGTTGGTCCAGCCCAGCTGCGCGAGTTCGTCGGCGAGGTTGGCGCCGACGATGCCGGCTCCGATGATGACGACTCGTGGTGATGAGATCGGCACTGAGTACTCCTTAATTACAAAGATTGTGGGGACTGTTTTGCAGAGGATGTCGCGGTTTCAGCCGCGGGTCAGGAGTCGATGACGAGGTCGGTCTTCGCCGTCGAGCAGCACGGCAGGAACTTGCCCGCGTCGATCTCGCGGGCGCGGATTCCGCCCTGGTGGTTCATCTCGACGTCGCCGTCGAGCTTGACGACCTTGCAGGATCCGCACATGCCCTCCTGACAGTTCGCGGGGATCTTCACCCCCGCCTTCCGCGCGGCCTGGAGGACCGTTTCGTCCTCCCCGACGCAGACGTTGAGGCCGGTGCGCACGAACGACATCGTGTGCTCACCCTGCCCCACAGTAGGCAGTGCGGCCGGGTCGACGACGGCGATTTCGTCATCTTCGCCCGCATCCTTCGCCGAGGCGGCCGCCCCATCCCCAGCCGGGACCGCGGACCCAGCGTCGGACGAAGAATCGGGACCCGCCTCGGCGAGGTTCTCATCGGTGACGCCGACGACCTCGATCTCGACATCGTCGTCGACGGGCACGACCGCCTCGGCGTCGACGGCTTCGGTCGGTGCGCCGACCGCCTCGACCGGTCCGTCGGCGTCGTACTCGGGTTCGTACATGTCGAGCGCGGCCGGCTGGGACTCGAAGTACTCCTCGGTCGTCGCCGCGATCTCCTCGGCGATCTCACCGGCGATGGCGACTTCCTCGGCGTATTCGGCACGGATCTCACGATCGCCGGAGAAGAACTCCATGAACACCGAGGTGTCGTCGACGCCGACTTCGCGCAGCAGTTCGGTCGCGGTGTTGAGGTAACCTTCCGGACCGCAGGCGAAGACCTGCCGACCGTTGGCGTCGGGGACGAGCTCCTCGAGCAGCGACGTCGACAGGCGTCCCGTCCGTCCCTCCCATTCGTCGCCGCATTCCCGATCGCCGAGGCAGTAGATGACCTTGATCCGGAAATCCACGTTCGCGAGGAAGTCGAGTTCCTCGGAGAAGGCGAAGGAGTCGGGTGCGGCTCCGTGGTAGAGGAGGACGACATCGGCTTGGCCGGGCAGCGAATGCACGGTGCGGATCATCGACATCAGCGGGGTGATCCCGGCTCCGGCCGCGAGCAGCAGGAACCGTGCCCTCCGGTCGTAATCTGCGAGGTGGAACGCACCGACCGGGCCGAGCATGTCGAGGACGGTGCCGGGGCGGAGGTGGTCATGCGCCCATGGCGACACCTTGCCATTGGGGTCGCGTTTGATCGTGATCGAGAACGTCCACGGCTCGGTCGGGGCCGAGGAGATCGAATAGCTGCGCGACACCGGCTCGGCATCGGGTCCGTCGATGGGGAAGTCGATGTTGATGTACTGCCCCGACCGGAACGCCAGGGGCGCCCCGTCCATGCGACGGAAGACGAAGACCATCATCCCTCCCGCCTCGGGGATGGTCTCCACGCATTCGGCGGCGAATTCCTGCGGGTGCCACGGACCCAGCGCGGTGGCGGCTCCGGCCGGCTCCGAGGCGCTCGAGAGCACGCGGTTCCAGGGCATCTCCAGTCCGCGCACCCGCTGGGCCAGCGGCAGCGCGGGCACAGCGGAGGATCTCATCCGACGTGCTCCCGCATCCGCTGCACGTACCAGTTGATGAAGGCTTCGACCTGGTACTCGCTCTTCATATACGGTCCCTGCTCATAGAACGGGCTCGCCGCTCCCTGCTGGCAGAGTTCGACGAAGGCCTTGTCCTGCAGGTTCGTCTGCTTCCACGTGTGAGTGAGGGTTTCAAGGTCATAGTCGACACCTTCGACGGCGTCGTCGGCGACGAGCCAGGTGGTGCGCACGAGGGTCTTCGAGGCACTGATCGGGAATGCCGCAAAGGTGATGACGTGATCGCCGAGGAGGTGGAACCAGGAGTTCGGCTGCAGATGCATCGAGCAGCGGCCGAGGCGGAAGTCCGGAAGGTCGCCGAGCAGCTTCTTCGACAGCCGGCGCCCGTCTGCCGAGAAGGACTCCCCCGCTCCGTCGAGCGATTCGCGGGAGATGCGGATGCCGCCGACGCGAGTGTCGAGTTCTTCGACGACCTCATAGGGCAGGCCGTAGCGACGGCATCGGTATTCGAGGGAGGCCTGCGCCTGCTGGTTGCGGTCCCAGACGTCTTCGAGGTGGGGTGGGATCGTCTCATCGGTCAGGCCCCAGGTCGGGAACAGCGAGCACGCGAGCTCCGGGTGACCATCGCAGTGGTAGCACTCGCGGTTGTTCTCCATCACGAGCTTCCAGTTGCCCTCTTCGACGATGTTCTGCTGATAGGCGACTTTCGTCTTCGCCAGCTCATGAGGGGCGATATAAGGCTCGAAGATCTTCGCGGTCTCATGGAAGTCAATCGGCGGCTCTTCGGCCAGGCAGATGAACACGAGCCCGGCGGCGATCTTTCCGTGCGCGCGTTTGAGCGCGTAGCAGGACTTGTCGAAGGTCATCTCCCCCGGCGCCGAGGCGTGGATGAGGTCGCCCTCGGGAGAGTACGTCCACGAGTGGTAGCCGCAGACGAGGTTGCCCGTCGTTCCCTGCGCATCGGTGAGGACGCGCGCCCCGCGGTGCCGGCAGACGTTGTGGAGGACGTTGACGCCGCCGTCGTCGTTGTGCAGGACGATGAGGGAGTACGGACCGTAGTCGAGCGTGACATAGTCACCCGGCTCGGGGATCTCGGCGACGCTGCACGCGAAGACCCAGTGCTGACCGAAGATGGCCTGCATATCGAGATTGAAGAGGTTCGGATCCGTGTAGAACGGAGCTTCGAGCGAGAAGCCTGTCCGACGGGTGTCGAGTCGGATGCGGGTCTCGTCGAGCTTCTCCTCGGTGAATCCCGCGGGGAAGCCCTTCTTCGTCGGTGCCAGGTTGGTAGCTGTCAATGCTCATCTCCCTTGATGTCTGCCTGCAGCGGCCCACCGGTGGAACGGGCGAATTCCTCGGCGGAGACCGCGGAGACCGTGTGCTGCCGGAACGATCTCGACAGTCACACTAGCGAGGAACACCCTGCAGAAAAAGCGCGAGATTTCGTTACATATTCTGCGGATTCACTGCATAATTGTGCGCATGATCGATCCACGCCTGACGACACTGCGCACCTTCGCCGCCTGCGGCACCGTGGCCGCCACCGCCGAGCTCACCGGCTACTCCGCATCGGCGGTCTCCGGCCAGCTCAGAGAGCTGCAGCAGGCCCTGGGAATGACGCTGCTCGTCAAGGACGGACGTGGCCTGCGATTGACGTCGACCGGCCGCTATCTCGTCCGCCGCTCCGACGAGCTGACCGCCGCGTGGGAGGACATCCGCGCCGGTGCGCTCGGAGCCGGCGACCAGGCACCGACGCATTTCGGCATCGGCGGCTTCTCGACCGCCTCGTCGAACCTGCTGGCGCCGCTGGCGGCCAAGCTGCGCACGACTCGTCCCGGGATCAGCGTCCACGTGGTCGAAGCGAGTCCGACCCGCTGCTTCGAACTCCTCGTCGCCGAGCGCATCGACCTCGCCGTCATCGTCTCGATGCAGGGCAATGTCCAAGTCGAGGAAGATGACCGGTTCGAAAGCATCGACCTTCTCGATGACCCCCTCGACGTCATGGTGCCCGCCGATCACCCGGTTGCAGGTCGGGAGTCGGTGACGCTGAGCGAACTCGCGGGAGAGGAGTGGATCACAGCAGGCCCGGGATCGCCCTATCACTCACTTTTCATCGCTGCTTTCACAGCGGCGGGAGTGACACCATCGGTGGCACACGAGTCGGCCGAGTGGGAGACCTCGGCAGCCCTGGTCGGGGCAGGCATCGGAGTCAGCCTGCTGCCGCGACTGGCGAGTCTCGCCGGCGAAGACAACGTCAGCCGGGTTCGCCTGACAGGCTCCGGCCGACTGAGCCGAAAGATCATCGCCGCCATGCGGGCAGGCAGTCGCAGATCTCCGCTGATCAGGGATTCCCTTCAACATCTGCGCACGACCTCCCAGTACATTCTCTCGACGCGCCTGCGCGAAGACTCCTGAGCCTGCACATGTTCCCTGCAGGGGGCTTGACAGAGTTCTGTCACGACGGCGAGACTGCGTCTAAGTCTGATGTCAGACTGATATGTCAGTGATGTCGACGGACCCCAGTTCGTCACATTCGCATGTCGAACTCCCACGTTTCGCACACATGGAGGCTCAACGATGAGCAATAAGGCAATCAGCTACGCAGGTCCCGGGAAGGTCGAGGTCATCGACACCGAATACCCGGAATTCGTCCTCAAGGACGGGCCTGGAGTCAATCCCGCCAATGTCGGCCGCAAGGTCGATCACGGCGTCATCCTCAAGACGGTGGCGACGAACATCTGCGGCTCCGACCAGCACATGGTCCGGGGCCGCACGACGGCCCCGGAGGGCCTCGTGCTCGGCCACGAGATCACCGGTGAGGTCGTCGAGGTCGGACGGGACGTCGAGGTCGTCAAGGTCGGCGACCTCGTGTCGGTGCCGTTCAACATCTCGTGCGGCCGCTGCCGCAACTGCAAGGAGGGCAAGACCGGTATCTGCCTCAACGTCAATCCGGACCGCCCGGGTTCGGCGTACGGCTATGTCGACATGGGCGGATGGGTCGGCGGACAGGCCGAGTACGTGCTCGTGCCCTATGCCGATTGGAACGTCCTGAAGTTCCCGGACAAAGACCAGGCGATGGAGAAGATCCTCGACCTCACGATGCTCTCCGACATCTTCCCCACCGGCTTCCATGGTGCCGTCAGCGCCGGCGTCGGTGTGGGTTCGACGGTCTACGTCGCCGGTGCGGGTCCCGTCGGAATCGCCGCAGCCACCTCGGCGCATCTGCTCGGTGCGGCCTGCGTCATCGTCGGCGATCTCAACGAGGATCGCCTGGCTCAGGCCCGCGGATTCGGGTGCGAGACGGTCGACGTGTCCAAGGGCGACCCGAAGGACCAGATCGCGCAGATCCTCGGCGAGCCCGAGGTCGACTGCGGAATCGACGCCGTCGGCTTCGAGGCGCGCGGACACGGCAAGGACGCCAGCCACGAGGCGCCGGCAACGGTGCTCAACTCGCTCATGGACATCACCCGGGCCGGCGGCAGCCTCGGCATTCCCGGCCTCTACGTCACCGGCGATCCGGGCGCGCCCGATGAGGCGGCCAAGGAAGGGTCGCTGTCGATGCGCTTCGGCCTCGGATTCGCGAAGTCGCATGTGTTCGTGACCGGCCAGTGCCCGGTGATGAAGTACAACCGCGGGTTGATGCAGGCGATCCTGCACGACAAGGTCTCGATCGCGAAGAACGTCAACGCGACACCGATCCGCCTCGAGGATGCCCCGCAGGGCTATGCGGACTTCGATTCGGGCGTGGCGAAGAAGTTCGTCCTCGACCCGCACGGCCTCATCTCCGCCTGAGGCTCTCAGACCTCACGCTGAGCCCGTGCTTCTCATGGCCGAAAGCCGGGTGAAGCGGTGAGAAGTGGTCGCAATCGGATGCTTTCAGGACCTCCTGAGCATCCGATTGCGACCACTGTTTTCGTCAGCGCTTCTCCTCGTCCACCAGCCGCGCGAACGCCAGGTGGGCGAGCGCTGCGGCCTGATCCCCGAGCAGGCCGTCGTCGAAGACCACCCTGGGTGAGTGGTTCGTCTCGGCGTCCGGGTCGATGCCCTCGGGCGTCGCGCCGAGGAACACGAATGTGCCCGGAACCTTCTGCAAGACGAATGAGAAGTCCTCCGACCCCATCCGCGGATGCTCCATCTCGACGACCCGCTCGGACCCGAACACGGAGCCCAAGCGTTCGAGCACGAGTGCTGACTCGGACGCGTTGTTCACGGTCACGGGGAATCCCACTCGGAAGTCCACCTCGGCGGTGCAGCGATGCGCCCGGGCGATGTTCTCGGCGATCTCGGTCACCCGCTCCTGCAGCAGTGCCAGAGACTCGGCGGAGAGGAAGCGGATGGACGCGGTGAGCTTCGCCGAGTCCGGGATGACGTTGCTGGCCTGCGCGGCTTCGAGCTGGGTGACCGAGACGACGACGGGGTCGAATATGTCGAAGGACCGGCCGGTCATCGTATTCAGGGCCAGCACCACCTCGGCGAGCGCCGGCACGGGGTCGCGGGTCGCCTGCGGTTGGCTGCTGTGCCCGCCGGCTCCGTGGATGGTCAGGTTGAGGTCGGCGAACCCGGCCATGAGCGGCCCGCCCTTCGTCGTGAAGCGACCCCGAACGTCGGCTTCGACGTGGATTCCGTAGGCCGCGATGGCTGGGACTCCGGCGGCCTCGAGCACCCCCTCGGCGATCATCGGCTCGGCCCCGCCCTCGACCTCCTCGGCGGGTTGGAACATGAAGATGATCGATCCGGGGATCTCCTCCCGGTGAGCGGCGAGCAGTCGGGCGGCGCCGACGAGTCCTGCCGTGTGCAGGTCGTGTCCGCACGCGTGCATGTTCCCATTCGTCGACGCGAAGTCCAGGCCGGTGTCCTCGACGACCGGCAGCGCGTCCATGTCTCCACGCAGCAGGACTGCGGGCCCGGGCTTCCCGCCCTTGAGGACGGCCACCACCGAGGTCAGCGACTCCCCCGTCGTGATCTCAAGTCCCAGCCCGACGAGCTCATCGAGCACCGTCCGCTGCGTGAAGGGAAGGTCGAATCCCAGTTCGGGGTTCGCGTGCAGCTTGCGTCGCAGGGAAATGAGATCGCCGAGGTGGCCCTGAGCTTCGGTGCGGAAATCTGGGGTGGTCATGGGGCTCCTCATCGTATGGGTGGCGTGCGGTTCGGTTCGACCGGTTCCGGTCGGCTGCTGTTACCAATCTATGCCCTGCGGTGGTCAACGCACCCTTGTTGCCGGTCTGCACGGGCAAGTAATGTTGATTACCCACGTCACTCAACGAGGAGACCGAGCGTGCGCATCATCATCACTCAGAACATCACCCTCGACGGTCGTGTCGAGATGCTCGACGACTGGTTCGATCCGCAGGCCCAGGACGAAGAGCTCTCGGCCGAACTCATGCGGCAGTCCGCGAACGAGGACGTGCTGCTGCTCGGTCGGCAGACCTTCGAGGACTTCCGCGGCTATTGGCCGAACGCCACCGATGACACCACCGGAGTCGCGGACCACCTCAATCAGGTCGACAAACGCGTCGTGTCTTCGACGTTGACCGAACCGGGCTGGCAGAACACACAGATTATCAGCTCCGATCCGCTGCGCGCGGTCGCTGACCTGCGCGAGGCACCGGGACGCGATGTCATCGTCACCGGCAGCATCACCCTGGCCCACGAACTCATCGCGGAGGGACTCGTCGATGAGTATCGGATGTTCACCTATCCGGTATGGCAGGGTCGCGGACGCGGTTACTTTCACGACGGCGCGCACTCGGCCAGACCGCCGCGCCTCAAGCTCATCGATGCGAAGTCCTTCCCGAGCGGCATCACCTACTCGGCCTACGAGCCGAGCGCCTGAAGCACCATACGGCAGGACCGAGCGCCAGAGCCCGCGGACGGCACTTGCCTCTGTCTTCAGTCCGCGTGAGTGCGTTCGAAGTCCTTGCCCCACTCGTTCATCGCCTCGACGATCGGCTGAAGGCTGCGCCCCAGATCGGTCAGTGAGTACTCGACGCGCGGCGGAACTTCCGGATAGACAGTGCGCAGAACCAAGCCGTCCTCCTCGAGCTCGCGCAGCTGCCTGGTGAGAGTCTTCGTGTTCACCAAAGGCACCAGTCGCCCGAGTTCGTTGAACCGGCGAGTTCCGTCGAGCAGATGCTTGATGACAGTGAGCTTCCAGGTGCCACCGACCGCCGAGACCGCCACCTCGACCGGGCACACCTCCATCGCGCGCCGGACCGGCAACCGCATAGGCACCTCCACAGGGACAGAAATGTCCGTACTAGACGCTCGTACTCTATGCATCCACGATGGAGACATGCAATACGATGACACCCGTTCGGCCGTCCTCTGGTTGAGCGCACACCCGGATCCTCGCTCGCTCAACGGGAGCCTGCGCACCGCCGGAATCGACCACCTGCGCATGCTCGGCCACACCGTCGTCGAATCCGATCTCTATGCCATGGAATGGGACCCGGTGGTGCGTCCGCGCGATGCCGACATCCACTCATCGGATCGGTTCCGCGTCAGTGCCGACACCCGCACTGCCCACCTCACCGGCACCCAGCCCTCAGAGGTCGTCCGCGAGCAGGAGAAGCTGCGGCAAACCGACGCTGCCGTCATTCAGTTCCCGCTGTGGTGGTACGGTATGCCGGCGATTCTCAAAGGCTGGTTCGACCGAGTCTTCGTCAGCGGCTTCGCCTTCGGAACCGACGAAAACACGGGACGACGGCTCCGCTTCGAGCAAGGCCCATTCACCGGCAAACGGGCACTCGTCATCACCACACTTGGAGATCGCCCGCACGCCATCGGCCCCCGCGGGAAGTCCGGAGAGCTCAACGAGCTCCTCTTCGGCCTCCTCCACGGGACCTTCGCCTACACCGGCATGAGCGTGCTCGAACCGTTCGCCATTCCCAGCGCCGACCGTATCGACGACCTGACGCTGATCCGTACCCGACTCACAGACCGCCTCGGCGAGCTCTTCACTGCCCCGACAATCCCCTACCGGCCGCAGTTCACCGGCGAGTACACCACCGATTGGGAACTTGCACCCCACCTGCGCCCCGGAGAACACGGACTGCGGATCCACACTGCCTGCTGACCGGTCGCTCAATACAGATTCGCCGTCCGTTGTCCGCCCCGCCCTCGAAAGGACCACCGAACCCATGAGCACAAGTGCCGTCGTACCCTTCGACCTCTGCCTCCCTCAGTCCGAAATCGATGACCTCAACCGCCGACTCTCCTCGGCTCGCCTGCCCGAAGCAGAGACCGTCGCGAGTCAGTCACCTGCGCCGGGTCCTGATCGGTGGTCCCAGGGTGTCCCGCTCACTGACCTCGTCGACCTTGTGGACTACTGGCGAACCGACTATTCGTGGCGAAACTTCGAGACTAGGCTCAACGAGATCGGCCAGTTCCGCACCGTCATCGACGGACTCCGAATCCACTTCCTCCACCGCCGGTCCTCGCGACCCAACGCAACCCCGTTGGTCCTCACCCATGGGTGGCCGGCAGCATCGCCGAATACGTCGACGTCATCGACGAGCTGGCCGAACCGACCGATCCCGAGGCACCGGCGTTCCACTGCGTCGTTCCGTCACTGCCGGGTTTCGGCTTCAGCGACAAACCGAGCAGCACCGGCTGGTCGACGGACAGAATCGCCGAAGCCTGGGTCACGCTGATGGGACGACTCGGCTACGACCGCTTCGCAGCCTTCGGCGGCGACTGGGGAGGAGTGATCACCACGATCCTCGGCGGACGCTTCCCCGACCACCTCATCGGAATCCACACCACCTACGCCCCCGGCGTCCCCGGCGCATCACTCGACGAGCTGACAGCAGACGAACGCGCATGGGCCGAAGACGCTGAAGACTTCTGGGCCAATCGGGCCGCGTATGCCCATCAGCAGGCCACCCGCCCACAGACCATCGGCTATGCCCTCGTCGACTCACCTGTCGGCCAGCTGGCGTGGATCCTCGACAAGTTCGCCGAATGGACGGACACCCGAGACAACCCGTTCGAGACGATCTCACGGGACCGACTGCTCGACAATGTCTCTCTGTACTGGCTGATGCGCACCGGTGCTTCCTCGGCGCGCATCTACGCCGAAAGCCACGACTCCCTCCACCCCGACCTGCGCGTCGACGTTCCCACGGCGATCACGATGTACCCCTGCGATATCGAAAGGTATCCGCGCGGATTGTCACAGCAGCGCTACCGGCGCGTCGTCCGCTGGCAGGCAGCGCCGAAAGGCGGACACTTCCCGTCCCTCGAAGCACCGCACGACTTCCTCGCTGACCTCAGGGCCGGACTGACGGCAATCCTCACGCCGTGCCGAACATGACTTTCCGGCCGTCGGGGTCCTCGACCGTGACGACGACGTCATCGACCGCCACGAGCGGAGTGCCGGCGTTCTTGATCCGTTCGAGGAACTCCGCCTGATCCGGAATCCGGAAGTACAGGTGCGTGAGATTCGACTCGGCGACGGGCGGGAACGCATAGTCGGCGAACGCCTCGGCCGAATGCAGAGCCAACTGCACTCCCCCGGCCTCGACGACGAAGTACGAGTACTCTTCATCGCCCTCGGTCGTCAGCGGCAGCCCTGCGATCTTGCGATAGAAGGCGGCGGTCGCCTCGGCGTCGGTGCAGGTGAGGAACACCCCGCGAAACGTCGATTCCATGGCCAACTCCCTTCGCTGCGGATGGCACGGACCGTGCTCCGTGCGTTTCCGGTAGCCGAAGTGTACCCGCCGAGGCGGCCTGCCGTCAGCGCCCGATCGACGAGTCCGAGACGAACAGAAAGGATCAGGAACCTCCCCGAGCCCAACCACCGCAATCGTCCTTGCCAAGCGACGCACATACTCCACACATTCTTCGGGGAGTCGGCACTGTTAGCCTGGCAGGCTGAAACCGATGAGCAGGAGTGAATGTGCGAACGAACCGGTGGCTGCTGGGCCTGGCCATGTCCGTATCCGTGGTGGCGTTGGCCGCCTGCGGAAGTCAGGGCGACGAAGCAAAACCGAAGGAGTCCTCGGCCGCGGCCGAACAGTCCCCCGGCGCCGACTCTGCTCAGGACCAACAGGGCCAGCAGGGCAAGCCGAACACCAAGGACATCCCCGAGGTGGTCGCCGAGGTCAACGGCAAGAAGATCAAGAAGAGCGAGTTCGTCCCCCTCTTCGAAACCCAGTACCAGCAGATGCAGATGCAGGCTCAGCAGTCCGGCCAGCCGGTCGATGAGAAGGGACTGAAGAAGCAGACCGCTGAGAACCTCGTGAGCACCGAAGTCCTCGTCCAGGAAGCCGACAAGCGCAAGATCGACGTCTCGGACAAGGACATCGACAAGGGCCTCAAGGAATCCGCGAAGTCGGGGCAGATGAGCGAGAAGGACTTCCTCAAGGCCATGAAGGACCAGGGCATGGATGAGAAGAAGGTCCGCTCGGAGCTTGCCAACCAGCTGAAGATCGAAGGCCTCGTCGAAGACGAGTACGGTGAGTTCAAGGTCAGCGGCGAAGAGATCGGGCAGGCCTACGAACAGGCGAAGACCCAGCAGGAGCAGATGGCTCAGCAGGGCGGCCAGGGCCAGCAGGAGATGCCGCCGATCGAGGAGATGCGTCCCCAGCTCAAGGAGCAGGTGAAGAGCCAGAAGTCTCAGGAGGCAACTCAGAAGTTCGCGAAGAAGCTGCGCAAGCAGGCCGACGTCACGATCCGCCTCTGAGCCCCGGAGGCCACGGATTCCGTCCCAGTTGGCAAGAAATTGCCGCCTTTTCTCAAGAAAACGCTGAGCATTCCTCGCATTTTCTTTGTGTGGAACTTACCCTGAGGTGGACTATCCGGTCGGTCGGCTGACCGCCGGTCGCCCGCTCCGTCCGCTGACCAGTGTCGACGGTGACACGAGTTTCATCGCAGAAAAGGACTTCCCGTGGCTTCCATTCTCACGCGCTCGGCGATCGTCGCGCCGAAGAACTTCAACCGGTGGCTGATCCCACCGGCCGCTCTGGCCATCCACCTGTGCATCGGCCAGGTCTACGCATTCAGCGTCTTCAAGATCCCGTTCATGTCCCACTTCGACTCCGGTGAGGTCGCGATCGGCTGGATCTTCTCGATCGCGATCCTCATGCTCGGCATCTCCTCGGCCGTCTTCGGCCCCTGGGTGGAGAAGAACGGTCCGCGCGCCTCGATGGTCGCGGCCGGAACCTGCTGGGTCGTCGGCTTCTTCATCGCGTCCCTCGGCATCGTGGCCGGCCAGCTGTGGCTGGTCTACCTCGGCTACGGAGTCATCGGCGGCATCGGTCTGGGCATCGGCTACATCTCCCCGGTCTCGACCCTGATGAAATGGTTCCCGGACCGTCCCGGCCTGGCAACAGGGCTGGCCATCATGGGCTTCGGCGGCGGTGCGCTCATCGCCAGCCCGATGTCGAACCAGCTCATGGCCCTCTACGGCGGCGGTGCCGATCCCGAACACCTCGTCGCCGGTCTGACCCCGACCTTCGTCACCCTCGGCATCGTCTACGCCGTAGTCATCGCCGCCGGCGCCTTCGTCATCCGCGTCCCCCACCCGGAATGGACCCCGAAGGGCTTCGACCCGTCGAAGGTGGAGGCCAAGCCGATGCAGACGAAGGGCAACGTCTCCGTGCGCAACGCCATCCGCACACCGCAGTTCTGGCTGCTGTGGGTCGTCCTGTTCCTCAACGTCACCGCGGGCATCGGCATCCTCGAGAACGCCGCCCCGATGATCCAGTCCTACTTCGGCATCACCGCCGCCGCGGCAGCCGGCTTCGTCGGCCTGCTCTCCATCGGCAACATGGGCGGACGCTTCATCTGGTCGACGACCTCGGACTACCTGGGGCGGAAGAACAACTACATGATGTACCTCGGCGTCGGGGCGATCCTCTATCTTCTCGTCGCGCTCTTCGGCGGCGCGTCGATCATCCTCTTCGTGCTCGCCACCCTCATCATCATCTCCTTCTACGGCGGCGGATTCTCCACTGTTCCCGCCTACCTCAAGGACCTCTTCGGCGTCTACCAAGTCGGCGCCATCCACGGTGCGCTGCTCACGGCATGGTCGGCCGCCGGTGTGGCCGGTCCGCTCATCGTCAACTCCGTCGTCGAAGCCGGTGAGGCCGCGGGCAAGGAAGGCCCCGAGCTCTACACCCCGGGCATGTTCATCATGGTCGGCGCACTGGTCATCGGCTTCATTGCCAATGCGCTCGTCCGCCCGGTCAGCGAGAAGTATTTCGAACGCGAAGAGGACGTCGCCGCCAAGCAGGCCGCCGCCCTCGAAGAGAACTGAAGGAAAGGTCAGATCATGAACGATTCCACCCCCGTCGCCCACGTCCCCGACTCCGGTTCACCGCAGTCCCCCGTCGGCGGTGCCTACCGGGCCGTCGGATCCGTCCTCACCGTCGTCGTGGTCGGCGGCCTCCTCTGGGGCCTGTCCCTGACCGTGGTCAAGGCCGTCGCGATCTTCACCGGCTGAGAATCCCTCAGGCTGAAACCCTCGCCGAGGCGGCCCTGCCGCAGCCGTCACCCCGCCGATCCCTGCGGAGCTGAGTTCAGCTCCGCAGGGATCGGCGCATTCATGCCCCGGTCCGGCCCTCTCAGCTCTCGCCTGACGAAGTCGAAGCCTCGCTCCAGCTGCGCCACAGCCTGGCCACAGCGTCCAGGTGCTGAATAGGAGTCATCACGCACTCCCACTCAGCAGAGAAAGGCACAGACCATGAGCACCAACCCCCGTCGTCGCCTGGCGGCAGCGGTCACTGCCGCCGCAGCCGCACTGGCACTGACCGTCGGCACGGCCGCGGGACTGCCGGCTGCCGCGGCGGCCCACACCTCCACGGTCGCGACCACCCAGTCAGCCATCCCCTTCACCGGACAGGCCACTGATCCTGGACAGGGCACCGATCCCGGACAAAGTGGAGGTCAGTCGTCCGGTCTCGGTCAGGGAAAGGGCACCCAGGGAGGAACCAACGGCGTCACTCCCGGCAACGGCACCGCACCCGGCGGGAACGCGCAGTCGCCGAACACCGGCCAGGACTCCAACGGCTCGACCCAGCAGGAGGCGTCCCCGGCGAGCGCCGAGGAATCCACGGGAGTCGTCCTCATCGACACCGAGCTCGGCTACGAAAACGCCGAGGCGGCCGGCACCGGCATCGTACTGAGCAAGGACGGTCTGGTGCTGACGAACAACCACGTCATCGCCGATTCGACGAAGATCTCCGTCACCGTGACTACGACCGGCAAGACCTATGAGGCCTCCGTCGTCGGCTCCGATTCGACGAAGGACGTCGCGGTGCTCCAGCTCAAGGACGCCTCGAACCTGCAGCCGGCCACCATCGATGGAGACTCCGTCGCCGTCGGTGACGATGTCACCGCCGTCGGCAATTCCGAGGGGCAGGGACAGCTGCAGGCCGCCGACGGATCGGTCACCGACCTCGGCGCTTCGGTCACCGACCTCGGCGCTTCGGTCACCACCACCGCACAGGGCTCCGAGGACTCGGAGACTCTGGGAGACATGATCGAAGTCCAGGCCGATATCGTGTCCGGCGATTCAGGCGGGGCGCTGCTCGATGACCAAGGAGAAGTCGTGGGCATGAACACGGCCGCCTCCTCCGGCGCCCCCGTCGTCACGGGCTACGCCATCCCCATCGAGTCCGCGCTGACGACTGCCGAAGCGATCATCGACGGACAGCAGACGAGCACGAACACGATCGGCTATCCGGCATTCCTCGGCATCGGCGTCCAGCAGGACTCACAGCCCATCCAGCCGGGCCGAGCCAGTCAATCGGGTTCAGCGTCGCAGGCCGAGGGTGCGGTCGTCGCCGGTGTCTATGAGAACACCCCCGCGGCCGAGGCAGGACTGACCGCCGGTGACACGATCACCCAGATCGGTTCGACGCAGATCACCGACGGCACTGCTCTGTCGTCCGCCATCGCCGAGCACAAGCCCGGTGACACCGTGTCGCTGAGTTGGACCGACGCCGACGGTCAGTCCCACACCAGCGAGGTGACTCTGACCGAGGGTCCCGCAGCCTGACGGTGGGATTGCCCTACCACCCCGGGCGAGACGTAAGATCGGGCCATGTCCGGATACGAAGACGCCTCGCCCGCGGAGTGGTCGCCCCGCACCCGGCATAACCGGGAGCGTCTCGACTGGTCGACGATCCTGCGCAATATCGCCCTCGCACTCGCCGTGCTGGCCGGTGTGTGGGCGGTCTTCAATGTTCGCCTGCCCTCGGTCGACGTGCTGCAGGACGATATCGCGGCCGCCGGATTCTGGGGCTTCGCCGTCTTCGTCCTCATCTATATGGGCGTTGCCGCCACCCCGATCCCTGTGACGATCATGGCCACGGCCGGAGGACTCATCTTCGGACTGCCGTTCGGCACCCTCCTGTCGATGGCCGGAGTCGTCGGGGGCTGCTGGCTCGGCTACTGGATCGCCCGGGCGCTCGGTCGGGACACGGTTCTACGTCTGCTCGGGTCCCATGCCGAGACGATCGAATCCAAGCTCACCGGCGGCGGCTTCTACGCGGTGTGCGCCCTGCGCCTCATGCCCGGTTTCCCGTATTGGCCGGTCAACTACGGCAGCGGGGCACTGGGAATCGACAACCGCACATTCCTCAGCGCCACTGTCATCTCGTCCCTGCCGGGCCAGCTCTCACTTGTGGCCGTCGGTGCCTTCATCGGGGACCCGAATGCCCTCAACGGCATCGCAGTGGGCATCTCCTGGGCACTGGTCATCGCGTTGACGATCATCACGATGCGCCGATGGAAGAGCTCGCGGGATGCCGAGAAAACGAAGAACGGGTCGACGGAGAGCCCCGACGATGAGAACCACCGTCGGGCACTGTGAACCGGCGACGCAGTGACCCCGCGACGCACTGAACGAGCGGCTCAGCCGAAGTTCGGCTTGCGGCGCTCCTGGAAGGCTCTGAAGCCTTCGGCGTAGTCCGGGGTCTGGCGCGCCGATTCCTGCAGGGCCGCCTCTTGGGCGAGCACCTCGGCGAGGTTCGGCCGTTCGTCGGCGAGCTTCTGGACGAAGCCCTTCTCCATGGCGAAGGCCTCGGCCGGTCCGGTGACGATCTTCTCGAGCTTCGATTCGACGAAGTCGGACAGTTCCGCGGCTGGGACCGCACGGGAGACGATCCCGGTGGCGGCCGCCTCGGCGCCGGTCATGAAATCACCGGTGACGATGAGGTCCATCGTCCGGTGATAGCCGACCCGGTCGAGGAGCACGTGGTGAGCGCCGGAATCGAGCATCGCGCCGATCGCGGCGAACGGGGACCCGAACTTCGCATCATCAGCGGCGAAGATGATGTCCGCGGCCGCGGCGACTCCGTACCCGAGCCCGAGCGCGGCCCCTTGGACCTGGGCGATCACCGGGATCGGCAGCGCGCGGATCGCCTGGAACACGGGGGCGAAGATCTCTGCGAGGAAGGCGTGGGCGTCATCGGTCTCGACGTCGACGTTCGCAATATCGCGACCGGAGCAGAAGACCTTGCCCTCCCCGCGGATGACGAGCACGCGCACGTTGGGGACCGCCTCGGCGACCTTGGCCACGGCGGCCGCGATATCGCGGAGGTTGTCCGCGTCGAGGGCGTTGCGGGACTCGGGTCCGTCGAGGACGAGTTCGGCGATCGGGCCGCGGTTCTTCAGCTGGATCTCGGTCATGGATGCTCCTTTGCGTGTCCTTGCAGTTGCTGCGCCTGAGGTGGCGGACGCAGTCGCGCCCGTCACCAGGGTGTCACCAGGTGTAGAAACCCTGTCCGGTCTTGCGGCCGAGTTCACCGGCGGCGACCTTGTCCTTCAGTATCTGCGGGGGTGTGAAACGCTCGCCGATCTCAGCGGCGAGGTGCTCGGCGATGCCGAGGCGCACATCGAGGCCGACGATGTCCGTCGTTGTCAGCGGCCCGGCCGGATGCCGGTAGCCCAGGGTCATGGCCCGGTCGATGTCCTCGGCACTGGCAACACCGTCCTCGACCATCCGCATCGCTTCCAAAGCAAGAGCCACGCCGAGGCGGGAGGAGGCGAATCCGGGCGAGTCCTTCACCGTGATCGCCGTCTTCCCCAGCCCCGTCACCCAATCCTTGGCAACATCGACGAGCTTCACGTCGGTGTGGGTGCCGACGACGACCTCGACGAGTTCGGACACGGGCACCGGGTTGAAGAAGTGCAGCCCGATGAGCGCCTGCGGTCGCGGCAGGGCAGCGGCAAGCTCATCGATGGACAGCGCCGAGGTGTTCGTGCCGATGGATGCTGCAGGAGCGTGCTTCGCAATGCTCGCGAGCACTTCCTGCTTGAGTTCGACGATCTCGGGCACGGCTTCGACGACGAGGAGGGCCTCGTCGAGCAGGGTCGGGTCACGGTCGACGACGACGGTGCCGGGCACCTCGATGCCCTTGGACCGTGACTTACTCGTAGACGCGTCGATGCGCTCTCTGGCCGCTGCCACGGTCTCGTCCGTGTTCTCGATGACGATGACGCGGGCACCGGCGGTGGCGAAGGCATGCGCGATTCCGGCACCCATCCGTCCGCCGCCGTAGACGCCGACGACATCAGGGACACGTGCGATGGTGGGGGCCGCCTCGCTGGGGGTGTCTGTGTTGGGCTCGCTCATGCGTTGTCGCCTTCTCCTCGGGTTCGCGGATCGCTCTGCTGATCCATCGCTTCGGTCGCCACGGCCTCGGCGCGTGCACGCTCGGCTGCTTCCGCCTCGGCGGCCTTCTTCGCCTTCTTCGCCGCGCGCTTGGACAGGAACGCATCCATGCGGGCGAACTTCTCGTCGGTTTCGAACAGCACGGCCTGGGCCACATTGTCGATGAGCGGATGCGCTTCACGCGGCGCGTGGAACGCCGATTTGCTCAGCCGCACGGCCAGGGGTGCGAAGCTCGCTATCCGGTCGGCCAGCGCCTGACCGGCGAGTTCGAGGTCCTCGGGATCGACGACGTCATTGAGCAGACCGATCGCCTTGGCTTCGTCGGCCTGCAGGGTGCGCCCGGCCAGGAGAATCTCCTTGGCGCGGGGCTCGCCGACGAGTTCGCGCAGGCGCCACGCGGCTCCGGCTGCGGCGAGGATGCCCAGACCGGTCTCCGGGTTGCCGATCTTCGTCGACGGGGTGCCGATGCGGAAGTCCGCGGCGAACGCGAGCTCGGCCCCACCGCCGAGGGCGAATCCCTCAACGAGCGCGATGACCGGCATCGGCAGCTCCTGGATGCGGGAGAAGATCTTCGAATTGATCCCGGCCAGGGCATCATCGCGGCGACGGTTGCGCAGCTGCGAAATGTCCGCACCGGCGGCGAAGACGCCCGAGGTGCCGATGAGGATCGCAACCTTCGGTTCGGCCTCGAGCTCGGCGCACACGGCATGGAGGGCATCGACCATCGACTGGTCGATGGCATTGCGGACCTCCGGCCGATTGAGGCGGATGATCGTGCGGTCGGAACGGCGTTCGATGAGCAGCGGGGAGGCGGAATCGTTCACGCCGGGGCCGTTGGGTGCACCGGCTGCGCCGTTCGTGTCCCCGCCGGGGCCGCCGGCGCTCACACGCGCTCCAGCAGCAGCGCCGAACCCTGGCCGACGCCCACGCACATAGTCGCCAGTCCCTTCTTCGCCCCGGCCTGCTCCAGGCGGTTGAGCAGGGTCAGAGTGATGCGGGTGCCCGAGCAGCCCAGCGGGTGGCCGAGCGCGATCGCTCCGCCGAAGCCGTTGACGGTCTCCGGGTCGAGGCCGAGGTCGCCCATGCACGCCAGCGACTGGGAGGCGAAGGCCTCATTGAGTTCGACAGCCTCGAGTTCGCCGACCTTCCACCCGGTGCGCTCGAGCACCTTCCGGGTCGCGGGGACGGGGCCGATGCCCATGATCTCCGGGGAGACTCCAGCGTTGGCACCGGCGACGACGCGGGCGCGCGGGCTGAGTCCGTGCTTGCTCGCATAGTCCTCGGACACGAGCACGACGACGGCGGCGCCGTCATTGAGCGAGGAGGAGTTTCCGGCGGTGATGACGCCCCCGGGTCCGTGGATGGGGCGCAGCTTGCCGAGCTTCTCCAGCGTCGAATCGCGCGGGCCCTCATCGGCGGTGACTTCTCCGATGGGCAGGATCTCCGGGCCGAAGCTGCCGGCGTTCTGCGCGGCGAGCGCCTTCTGATGGGACTGATAGGCGAATTCGTCGAGGGCCTCACGGCTCAGCTGCCACTTCTCGGCAACGCGTTCGGCCGTCTGCGGCATCGACAGAGTCGTGTCCTCACCGAAGGCGGGGTTCGTGAACCGCCAGCCGATGGAGGTGTCCCAGGTCCGTCCCGGCTTCGACCACGCACGCGAGGGCTTCTCGCTCACCCACGGGGCTCGAGTCATCGATTCGACTCCGCCGGCCACGACCACATCGGCATCTCCCGCGGCGATCATCGCCCGTGCCGTCGTGATCGCGGTCATCCCCGAGGCGCACAGACGGTTGACGGTGAACCCGGGCACGGATTCGGGCAGTCCGGCCAGGAGCACGGCCATGCGCGCGATGTTCCGGTTGTCCTCACCGGCCTGGTTCGCCGAGCCGAGGATCACCTCGTCGATATCGGTCGGGTCGATGCCCGCCCGCTCGACGACGGTCTTCATCGTGGTCGCCACGAGGTCGTCGGGCCGCTGGTCGGCCAGTGCACCCCCGTAGCGTCCGATGGGGGTGCGCAGTCCGTCCAGAATGAATGCCTCGGGCATGGGTCTCCTCGCTGAAGAGTTCGGGTAGGTGACATGGTACGGGCTTGCACCCGTTGGTGTGCGGGCCCGCGCCCACTGGGGTTCGGGACGCTCAGGAGTCGAAGTCGACCGTGACCTCGTCGCTGACGGGGAACGTCTGGCAGGTAAGGACGAAGTTCGCTTCGACCTCGGCGTCCTCGAGAGCATAGTTGCGGACCATGTTGACCTCGCCGCCGCAGATCTTCGCGCGGCAGGTTCCGCAGACTCCGCCCTTGCAGGCGAACGGCAGATCAGACCGGGATTCCTGCGCGGAATCGAGGATGGTCTTGCCCTGCGACATCGCCGAGGTGGAACGCTTGCCGTCGAGGATGACCGTGACGTCGCTGGTTGCGCCTTCGACGACCTTGTCCGCGTGGACGACCTCCGGTGGGGGTTCGTCGACGTAGAAGAGCTCGAAGTGGATCCGGTCCTTCGGCACGTCGAATTCGGCGAGCACCTTGCGGGCGTCTTCGAGCATGCCGAAGGGTCCGCACAGCCACACATGGTCCATGCTGCCGATCGGGACGATGGCGGTGAGCAGATCCCGCAGCTTCTCCTCGTCGAGGCGGCCGGAGAAGAGCTCGACATCGCGGGGTTCGCGGGAGAGCACGTGGACGAGGTCGAGCTGTTGGTTGCGGGCGTCCTTGAGGTCGGCGAGCTCCTCGGCGAACATCACGGTGTTCGTGTGCCGGTTGCCGTAGAGCAGGGTCACCGAGGCTTCGGGGTTGGACAGCACGGTCGACGCGATGGAGAGCATCGGGGTGATTCCCGAACCCGCCGCGATGCACAGATGCCGGCCGCCGGCGGAGGCGTCGGCGCGGAAGCTGCCCGAGGGCGGCTGCACCTCGATGACGTCGCCGGCTCGGACCTCGCCCACCAGCCACAGGGAGAAGAGGCCTTCGGGGACTTCGCGCACACCGATGCGCGGGGCGGTTCCCGCCGGGGCGCAGATCGAATAGGTGCGGCGGTGCTCCTGGCCGTCGATGATGCGTCGCAGGGTCAGGGACTGTCCGGCGGCGAAGTCGAAGAGTTCGCTGTATTCGGCCGGCACGTCGAAAGTCACTGCGGCCGAATCCTCGGTGAGGTGGTCGACGGACTTCACGGTCAGCGGGTAGAAAGCCGACCGGGAGCGTCCGTCGGCGGGCTCGGTGGCGGGAGCCGCCTCGGCGGTCTGATCGATCGTCTGTGTCATCAGATCTCCTTCACATGGTCGAACGGTTCGAGGCAGTCGTTGCACTGGTACATCGCCTTGCACGCGGTCGCGCCGAACTCGGAGGACAGCCTGACGTCGTCGGATCCGCACAGCACGCAGGTCACAGCGCGGCGGGTGGGCATGAGCGTCAGCGCCACCGGGCCGGAGTTGCGCGGTGCGGCTCCGGGTGGGGAGATTCCGGCGTCCTTGAGTGCTTGTCTGCCGCGTTCGGTGATCCAGTCGCTCGTCCAGGCGGGTGTCAGGGACACGCGCACCTCGGCGTCGGGGAAACCGGCCTCGAGGAGTTCGCGCTGCAGGTCATCGCGCATCGTCGCCATCGCCGGGCAGCCCGAATAGGTGGGGGTGATGGTGGTGACGACGTGGCCGTTCTCAATCGTGACGTCGCGCAGAACTCCGAGGTCGAGGAGGGTGAGCATCGGCATCTCGGGGTCGGTCACGCGTTCGGCGGCGGCCCGGGCACGGTCGATCGCCTCGGCGGCGGTGTCGGTCGTACGGGTATCCATGTCAGCTGTGCGGGTGTCGGTCGGGGAGGTCTCGAGCATGGCGGTCACCACTGACCCTCCGGGTGCTCTCGCGCGACGACC
Source organism: Brevibacterium pigmentatum (assembly GCF_011617465.1). Taxonomy (NCBI): domain Bacteria; kingdom Bacillati; phylum Actinomycetota; class Actinomycetes; order Micrococcales; family Brevibacteriaceae; genus Brevibacterium; species Brevibacterium pigmentatum. The sequence continues at coordinate 152,602 of NZ_CP050153.1, read as the reverse complement.
TGCATCTCGGCGAGCAGCTTCGACAGGGCCTCGGTGTGGAGTCCGTCGCGGCCCTTGCCGCCGTGGACGCCGACTCCGGCCAGACCGCCGCGTTCGGGCCGGTCGATTCCGGCCGCGGCGAACACTTGGTCGAGGATCACGGATGCTTCGTCGGCCACCGGCGCGGGGTCGACGCCGATTCCGGCTTCGGCCACGGAGGCTTCGACGGGGTGGGTCTCGAAGAGCTCTGCCCACAGCGGCCACAGTCCATCGAGGGCTGCCACCAGGCGGGACTTCGATTCTTCGGTGCCGCGGGCCAGGGTCACGACCCAGCGTCCGGCGAAGTCGCGGTGGTAGGACATCTCCTTGACGCCCTTGGCCGCGATGGCCGCGAGCACGGTGTCGCGGCTGTCGACGAGGCGTTCGAAGATCGACAGGCGCCAGGTGGAGTAGATGAGGATCTTCGCGACCGCCTCGGCGAAGTCGCCGTTGGGCACCTCGGCCAGGCGGACGTTGCGGAAGCCCAGGTCGTTGCGGAAGTACGCGAGACGGTCCTCATCGGGCACCGGGGAGCCTTCGGGGAGTTCAGGGACGAGCTCCGGATCGGCTGCGGCGGCGCGGGCGAGCAGGAGACGCGCCTGGCCGAGGAGGTCGAGCGCGATGTTCGCCAGCGCGATGTCCTCTTCGAGGTCAGGGGCGTTCGAGCACCATTCGGAGATCCGCTGGCTGAAGACGAGGGCGTCGTCGCCGAGCATGAGGCAGTACACGCCGAGGTCCTTGGCGTCGACGCCGTCGGGCACGGTCGTGTCGACGCCGGCCAGGGGGTCTTCGAAGTCGGTGCCGAAGGCCCAGTTGGCGTCGTTGACGAGCAGACCGGAATACGCGTTGTCGTGGTCGCCGTGATCGACGTTCGTGCCGGCTTCGTCGTGTTCGACGTGGATGGTGGGTTCGTTGTTCGCAGTCATTTCTCGCCCCTTCTCACATATGGGGGACATCGGAGGGGATGTCGTAGAAGGTGGGGTGGCGATAGACCTTGTCGCCGCTGGGGGCGAACATCGGGTCCTTCTCGTCCGGGCTCGAGGCCGTGATGTCGGAGGCGCGGACGACCCAGATGCTCACGCCTTCGTTGCGTCGGGTGTAGACGTCGCGGGCGTGGTGGACGGCCATCTGGTCGTCGGCGGCGTGCAGGGATCCGACGTGAACGTGGTTGAGTCCGCGCTTGCCGCGCACGAAGACCTCGTACAGCGGCCATTCGCCACGGGTCGAGCCCACAGCGGATTCATCCTTCGCCGAGGTGGAGCCGGGGTTGGTCTCGGTCATTTCGCTGTCTCCTCGGGGGTGGTGGTGTCGACTCCGGCGGCGGGGGTCGCGTCGGCCGCGGCCGTGGTGGCGGCCGCCTCTGCGGTCTGATTCTCCGCGAAGGCGAGCGCTGCTTCGCGCACCCACGCTCCTTCGTCCCAGGCGCGCTTACGATGGGCGACTCGCTGAGTGTTGCAGGGGCCATTGCCCTTGACGACGTCCCAGAACTCGTCCCAGTTCGGGGTGGAGAAGTCGTAGTGTCCGCGCTCTTCGTTCCACTTGAGGTTCTCATCGGGGAACGTCACGCCGAGGGCTTCTGCCTGCGGGACGGACATGTCGACGAACTTCTGGCGCAGCTCATCGTTGGTGTGGGTCTTGATGCCCCAGGCCATCGACTGCTCGGTGTTCGGCGAGTTGTCGTCGGGAGGACCGAACATCATCAGCGCCGGCCACCAGAAGCGGTTGACCGATTCCTGGACCATCTCGCGCTGAGCCTCGGTGCCGCGCATCATCGTCATCAGCAGCTCGTAGCCCTGGCGCTGGTGGAAGGACTCTTCCTTGCAGATGCGGATCATCGCACGGCCGTAGGGGCCGAAGGAGGTCCGGCACAGCGGGACCTGGTTGCAGATGGCCGCCCCGTCGACGAGCCAGCCGATCGTGCCGACATCCGTGTAGGACAGGGTCGGGTAGTTGAAGATCGAGGAGTACTTCTGCTTGCCGGCGACGAGCTTCTCGGTGAGCTCATTGCGCGTGGCGCCCAGGGTCTCGGCGGCGGAGTAGAGGTAGAGGCCGTGTCCGGCTTCGTCCTGGACCTTCGCCAACAGGATCGCCTTGCGGCGCAGCGAGGGTGCGCGGGAGATCCAGTTGCCCTCGGGCTGCATGCCGATGATCTCCGAGTGCGCGTGCTGCGCGACCTGGCGGATGAGCGTCTTGCGGTAGGCCTCGGGCATCCAGTCCCGGGGTTCGATCCGATCCTTGGCCTCGATCGTGGCGTCGAACTGCGCCTGCAGCTGCGCCTCGTCGAAGCGGTTGTCGTTCATCTGAGTTGTCATGACCACTCCACCCTTGGATGTGCCCTTGTCAGGACCTGCCTCGGTCAGCGGCTGCCGACCTCGAATCGGTCCGACCATCGTAGAACCTTCGGGCTGGGATATCCATTTACTGACCATTTGTTCTGTATTGTTGCCACCAGTGTCGCACACCCCTCGCCGAGGCGCAATGCCGCCCACGCGAACGAGCCGCTCAGCCCCGCCGCCGTGCCGCGGCACTGTGGGATCGCCGTGCCGCGTCGCCGTGCCGATCAGTGGATTGTTGGGTCGATCCACGGCGTCATCGGCGACGAAACCACCGCGGATCGACCCAACAATCGCACTACCAGCGCGGCGCCTGCCGAATTCAGGTCAGCATCGGATACTTCCGCCCGCCGGATAATGTCCGATAGCGACCTATGTTTCTCGGCAACTATCCGATAGTGACCTATTCCCGCCTGCGCTTGAGGATGCGTGCGCGATTCGCAGACGAACACACCCCGACCACACCCGTGACTTGACAGCAACGACGATCGGAACGATATTTATTGACCAGATGGTCGTTAATTCTCCGACGGGCTGACCGTCCGGGATCGCGGGGAACTCTCACCGTCGTCCATACGCAGCGGCGCAGGCACTCCTCGTGCATCGGCGCCTGAACCCGCGACTCGAGGAGGAGCCGACTATGGGACAGCCCACCCACGACACGACGACCGCGGAGTCGGAGACCCCGAACGCCCCCTCCCCCGCCGAGGCGACACCACCGACCGATCCAACAGGATCCACCCAGGCGGCACCTGAGTCCCCCACCGATGCGGCCACCGAGGAGCTCACCGGTGCCGCCGCGATGTTCGCCAACGATCGCGCCTCCCAGCACCTGGGCATCACCGTCGATGACCACGGACCCGGCTGGGCGCAGTGCTCGATGACGGTCACCGAGATCATGACCAACGGCCACGACATCACTCACGGCGGCTACGTCTTCCTCTTCGCCGACACCACCTTCGCGATGGCCTGCAACTATCCCGGTTCGGTCACGGTCGCTTCGGGCGGAGACATCGACTTCCTCAAGCCCACGTACCTCGGTGACGAGCTCGTCGCCCGCGGCCACGAAGTCGTCAAGCAGGGCCGCTCGGGTATCTACGACGTCACGGTCACCCGCGGCGACGACATCATCGCCACCTACCGCGGCCGCTCCCGCACGTTGCCCGCCCGTAAGTAGACCCAGCCGACTGCACAACCTCCCGACCCGCGTCCGGCACCCAGCCGCGCCGGACCACCCCCACCGAACCACCCGTCGACGACCGGACACCGAAGAACGGTGGACCACCTCGGCGGTCTTTGGATCTGACACACAGAAGAGATTCGCAAGGAGACGATGATGACTGAGACCGACCTCGACGCCGGCGAACGAATGAGCCTGGACGAGCTGCGCTCCGACCAGCTGAAGAACCTCAAGAGGACGGTGACCTCGGTGTACGAACGGGTGCCGTTCTACCGGAAGGCCTTCGACGACCTCGGCGTGACTCCCGCCGACATCACGAGCCTCGATGACATTGCGAAGCTGCCGTTCACGAACAAGCAGGACCTGCGCGACAACTATCCGTTCGGGCTCTTCGCCGTCCCACAGGAGCAGGTCGCGCGCATCCACGCCTCCTCGGGCACAACGGGTCTGCCGACGGTCGTCGGGTACACGATGGGCGATCTCGATCGGTGGGGCAGCCTCATCGCGCGGTCCATCCTCGGTGCCGGCGGCAAGCGCGGACAGATGATGCACAACGCCTACGGATACGGCCTGTTCACCGGCGGACTCGGCATCCACGGGGCGGAGCGTCACGGGTTCACCGTCGTCCCGATCTCCGGCGGGCAGACCCCGCGCCAGGTGCAGCTCATCCAGGACTTCAAGCCGGACATCATCACGGCCACCCCGACCTACCTGCTCACGATCCTCGACGAGTTCCACAAGCAGGGCATCGATCCGACCTCGACGAGCCTGAAGACCGCGATCTGCGGCGCCGAGCCGTGGACGGACGAGATGCGCAAGGAGATCGAGAACTCCTTCAACATCGATGCCGTCGACATCTACGGCCTCTCCGAGGTCATGGGACCGGGTGTGGCCTGCGAATCCGCGGTGACGAAGGACGGCCCGACGATCTGGGAGGACCACTTCTACCCGGAGATCGTCGATCCCTTCACCGGCGAGGTGCTGCCCGACGGCGAGGAGGGCGAACTCGTCTTCACCTCACTGACGAAGGAAGCGCTGCCGATCATCCGCTACCGCACGCACGATCTCGCAACGCTGCTGCCGGGCACCGCGCGCCCGAACTTCCGCCGCATCTCGCGCATCACCGGTCGCTCCGATGACCTCATGATCATCCGAGGCGTCAACGTCTACCCCGCGAACGTCGAGACCGTGCTCTTCGAGTTCGCACCCCTGAGCCCCCACTTCCAGCTCATCCTCACCCGCCCGGGTCGGATGGACGAGATGACCGTCGAGGTCGAGGCCCGCGAAGGCGTCGGCGCCGTCGAGCTCGACGGCCTCGACAAGCTCGTGGCCGCCCGCATCAAGGAACGCCTCGGCGTCTCCTGCGCCATCGACATCAAGATGCCCGGGGACCTGCCGCGCTCGGTCGGCAAGATGAAGCGCATCATCGACCGCCGCGAGGGCGTGCGCTGAGATGAGGCGGGGCATGCGCGGAACCGACGCTGCGGACGCGCGCCGAGGCGAGTGCTGTGACTTGGATCGCGGCACTCACCGAGGTGGCCGATTAGACTGATGCGCATGCCCGAATCGTCCTCACCTGCGTCGACAGCCCCGGACTCGACGACGTCGTCCGCGGACTCGACGACCGCCGCGTCGACGTCCCCGACGACCCCCGCCGAGGCGACCGCCCCCAAACGCTCGCGCCGCGGCCGTCCCGGCTACGACCGGGAGACCTTGATCAACAAGGCCACAGAGGTCTTCGTCTCCCGCGGCTACGACGGCACGTCGATGGACACGGTCGCCCGTGAGCTCGGCATCACGAAGTCCGCGATCTACCATCACGTGAAGTCGAAGGAGGAGCTGCTGCACCTGGCGATCAGCCGCGGCATCCGTGCCCTCGATTCCGCTGTCGAGACCGAGAGCCTGCGAGAGAACGTCACCGCGCTCGAACGCCTGCAGCTGGCCGTGCGCGCCAGCGTCGTCATCCTCATCGAGTATCACCATTCGGTGACACTGCTGCTGCGCGTGCGCGGAAACTCGCCCTTGGAACGCGAAGCCCTCGAGGCCCGCCGCAACATCGATGCGAAGGTCCGTGCGCTCGTCGAGGCCGCCATCGCCGAGGGCGGTCTGCGCTCGGACTTCACCCCCGGGCTCATCACCCGCCTGCTCTTCGGCATGGTCAACTCGATCACCGAGTGGTACCGCCCCAGCTATCCCGTCGACCCCGACACCATCGCCGAGGCGGTCACAACGATGGCCTTCCAAGGCCTGGAGGCCTGAGGCTCAGCCATCCCAGCTCGCGCCGGCTGTCAGAACCCAGCCCAGCGTCCCCTCGACTTCGGAGAGCAGCTCTTCCTTCGGCGGATCATATCCGCCGATCACCCAGTCGACGGCGATCTGGATGCCGGCACCCACGAGCAGATCGCCGAGCACCCTGCGCCGGGTACCGACGACACCCCGCCCAGAGACCGCCGCTGAGAGCGAATCGGCAAGCTCACCGCCGATCTCGCGCCCGTGCCGACGGTAGAGCTCGTCGATGCGCGCACTGACTCCGAGCACTTCGAAGAGGTGGACTCGCGCGAAGATCGGGTTCTCCTGCGCCCAGCCGAGAAACCCGCCCATGAATCCGCGCAGCACCCCCATGGCCTCGGCGCCGGGTGTCGCGGCGATCTCGACACCGGGCGTCGCCGTGGTGTCAGCCCCTGATGCTGCCGTCGACTCGCCGCCCTGCGCCTCCGTCGCAGCCTCAGATCCCCCTGCATCGGCCGCACCACCGGCGAGCACCGCGGCCCGCAGATCGGCCACCACCCGCTCGTAGACTTCGACCAGGAGATCCTCCAAGGTGGCGAAGGACTCATAGAAGTAGCGCTTGTTCAACCCCGCGGTCTCGCAGATCGCGCCCACCGTGGCCGCCCGGTATCCCTGAGTCCCGAACAGTTCGATCCCTGCCGCGATGATCTGTTCCCGCCGAGCACTTTCCCGCGCTTCGCGGCTGGCCCCGGCGTAGGGGCGTCCTTGAGTAGTCACAGTGTGATCTTGACAACACTCATCGCCGAATGCAAACTGGTACGGCATCGTGCCAGAAAGGGCGAGAATGACCTCCACCAATGCAGACGACGGCCCCACGACCTCGGCGGGACTCGGCTCCCAAGCCACAGCGAACACCTCGTCCCTCAGCGCCGCTCAGCGCGAACGTGACCTCGCGGCCGCCTCGGCGAATATCTGCGACGTCGTCGTCATCGGCGGTGGGTTCACCGGCGCCGGCGTCGCTCTGGACGCGGCCAGCCGCGGACTCTCTGTCACCCTCGTCGAACGCGGCGACCTTGCCTCGGGCACGAGCAGCTGGAGCTCGAAGCTCGCCCACGGCGGACTGCGCTACCTCGCGAAGGCCGACGTCGGGATCGCGTGGGAATCCGCCGTCGAACGCGGCCGGCTGATGAACACCATCGCCCCGCATCTCATCCGACCGCTGCCGATGATCTTCCCGCTGCATCCGGGGGTCGGCCGCGTCGAGGCGGCCATGACGAACACCGGCTTCCACGCCGGCGACGTCCTGCGAATGCTCGCCCGCACCCCGAAGGAGCTTCTCCCCCATCCCCGCCGCGTCTCGGCCGCCGAAGTCCGGCAGCTCGCCCCGACGACGGCGACCGACGGCCTGCGCGGCGGGCTGCTCAGCTGGGACGGTCAGCTCATCGACGACGCACGGATCGTCGTCGCCTTGGCCCGGACCGCCGCCGAACACGGTGCGGGTGTCATCACCTACGCCGAGGCGACCGACATCGAACCCACCCGTGTGCACATCAGGGACCGCCTCACCGGGCAGGAGCACACGCTGCGCGCCCGACAGATCGTCAATGCCGCAGGCGTCTGGTCGGACACTCTCTCGGACGAGGTCGTACTGGCACCGAGCAAGGGTTCGCACATCCTCGTGCCGGCCGCCGGCCTCGGCGATCCACAGGCCGCAATCACCTCCCCGGTGCCCGGTCATTTCGGCCGCTACGTCTTCGCCGTGCCGTGGCACAACGGTCTGGTCATGATCGGCCTCACCGACGATCCGCACCACGGTCCGATCCCGGACCGCGCCCTTCCCGACGGCGATGAGGAGGCGTTCCTCCTCGACACGATCAACGCCGTTCTCGAGGACAAGCTGACCACTGACGACATCGTCGGCGGCTACGCCGGCTTCCGCCCGCTGATCAAGACAAGCGACACCTCGAGCAGCGCCGACCTCTCCCGCAGACACGCCCTGCTGCGCGACTCGCGGACCGGGGCGCTGACGATCGTCGGGGGCAAGCTCACCGCCTACCGCCGCATGGCCGAAGACGCCGTCGACGACGTCGTCAGGGTCGGCGGACTGCGCGCCGGAGCATGCCGGACGACCGAACTCGGCCTCGTCGGCAAGGGCACACCCGCACCTGGCCTGCCCGATCGCCTCGTCGCCATCTACGGAACCGACGCGGCGAAGGTGGCAGCCTACGGCGATGCCGACCCCTCCCTCAACGAACCCGTGCGCGAGGGCATCCCGCTGACCGGCGCGGAGGTCCATTTCGCCGTCGAACACGAACTGGCGCTGACGGTCGAGGACGTCATCGACCGGCGGACCCGGTGGGGACTCGTCGACGCCGACCGCGCCGACCTCTATGACGCTGTGGCCCGGCTCGCTCCGGAACTGCGCACCGAATCACGACACGAAGGATGACGACCATGGACAAGCCGCGTATGCGCTGGTGGGGCTGGGGCGAAGACGGCCACGACGGCCCGGTCAAACCCGGCGCGAAGGTGATACTGAGCAAACACTGCGGGTGGCCGGCCGGAGTCGACAGGCCGCATGTGGCGCTCGAGGACGTCGAGCTGCCCGAATCAGTCCTGCCGTGCGCAGTCAGGGCCCGTTTCGCCGAGGCGGTGGGCGAGGAATTCGTCCGCGACGATCGCGCCGTCCGCGTCTCCCATGCGGCCGGGCGCAGCCTGCCCGACCTCATCCGGCTGCGCAGCGGCGAGCTGGTCACCGCTCCCGATGCGGTGCTCTACCCGGCTTCGAACGCCGAGGTGGACGCCCTCCTCGCGCTGTGCGCCGAGGAATCCGTGGCGGTCGTTCCCTTCGGCGGCGGCACAAGCGTCGTCGGCGGCATCGATGCCGTGCGCGGCGAGTTCGCGGCGGTCGTGAGCATCAGCCTGGCCCGCCTCGACCGGATCATCGACATCGACGAGGAGTCGCTGACGGCCACCGTCCAGGCCGGAGTCTTCGGACCCGACCTCGAGGAGGCTCTGCAGGCTCGGCGCTTCACGCTCGCCCACTATCCGCAGTCCTTCGAGTTCAGCACCGTCGGCGGCTGGGTCGCCACCCGCTCGGCCGGTCAGCAGTCGACCGGGTACGGCCGCATCGATGAGAACGTCTGCGGTCTGCGCTGTTCGACTCCGAACGGTCCCGTCGAGCTGCGCACCACCCCGGCGACGGCGGCCGGACCGAATCCGCGCCAGCTGTTCGTCGGCTCCGAGGGAACGCTGGGCATCATCACCGAGGCGACCCTGCGGATCCATCGCGTGCCGAAGGCAGTGCAGGGCGACTCCTGGTTCTTCCCGGACTTCGAATCCGGGGCTGCAGCACTGCGGGAGATGGAGCAGTCGGGACTGCACCTCGACATCGCCCGTCTCTCGGATGTCAACGAGACCGCGTTCGGTCTCGCGCAGCTCGGCAGCGAGCTGCAGCGCAAGGGCGTTCTCGCCTACTTGCGCGCCCGCGGCCTCACGACTCCCTGTCTCCTCGTCGTCCGCTACGACGGCACCCCCTCCGATGTGCGTGCGCGTCGCTCGCAGGGCCGTTCGATCGTGCGCAGACACAAGGGCGTCAACCTCGGCGCGGTTCCGGAGGCCTCGTGGGAGAAGCACCGCTTCTCGACTCCGTACCTGCGGGATCAGCTGCTGCGTGAGGGCATGATCGTCGAGACGATGGAGACCTCGGCCCCGTGGTCGAAGGTGAATGACCTCCACGGCACGATCAGCGCCGGAATCGAGAAAGCGATGGCCGAGCGCGGCACTCCTGCATTCGTGCTCTGCCACGTTTCGCATCTCTACGCCACCGGCTGTTCGCTGTACTACACGGTCTTCGCCAAGCAGGATGTCGGGGCGGAGATCGCCCAGTGGAAGGCGCTGAAGTCCGCGGCCAGCGACGCCATCATGGCGGGCGGCGGAACGATCACCCATCACCATGCCGTCGGCACCGACCACGCTCCGTGGCTGCCTGCCGAGACCGGTCAGATGTGGCTGCGGATGCTGCGCGCAGCCAAGGCCGAGGTCGACCCGACCGGCATCATGAATCCCGGCAAGCTGATGAACGGACCGGATCGGCTGTGAGCGGCATCGAAGACAAGGGCGCCTTCGGCACGGATTCCACAGACCGGGGCTCTGCACGGCCGGTCGCCGATCCGGCGGTCGTGCCCGTGATCCTCAATCCCACGGCACGGCGCGGAGCGGTGCTCAGACGCATCGATCCGCTCGTCCACGCCTTCGCCGCACACGGTCTCGAGGCGCGGCTGGTGAGAAGCACGAGCGAGGAACATGCGAAGGAGCTCGCCGCAGCATTCGCCGCCGAGGGCGCCAAGGTCGTCGGCGCACTCGGCGGTGACGGGATGGCGCGTACAGTCGCCGCCGGCCTCGTCGATACGGACACGGCGCTGGGCGTCATCGCCGGTGGCCGCGGCAATGACCTCGTCGGCAAACTCGGCATCCCGAAGCGCGTCGAAGAGGCTGTGGCCACGATCGCCGACGGCCGCGATCGAGTGATCGACGTGCTCGACCTCGATGGCACGATCAGCCTCGGCAACGTCTGTCTCGGCCTCGACTCGACCGTCCAGCGGCATGCGAACTCGACCAGGGTCGTCCGGGGCCATTGGGTGTACCTGTACGGGATCCTGCGTGCGATCCTGCCGCCGAGGAGCATCGACCTCGAGCTGACAGTCGACGGACAGCGCCTCGACTTCCGGAGCCTGACCGCGGGGTTCGCGAATTCCGGCCGCTACGGGGGCGGGCTCACACTGTCACCCGAGGCGGCGATCGACGACGGACTCATCGACGTCGTCCTCCTGGGGGAGGCATGGCTGCCGAAGCTCGCCGTCGAGCTCGTCGCGTTCATGTCCGGTAGGCACGACCGTCACCCGCACATCCATCTCAGCCGGGCTCGCGAGATCCGCATCGACACTCCCGCCGGTGCCGCGCCGGTCGAGATCGTCGCCGACGGCGACGCGGTCGCACAGACTCCGGCGATCGTGACGGTCCGCCCGTCATCCCTCAAGGTCCGCGTCCCCCGGACCTCATGAACGAGGTCGCCCCGCGCCGAGGATGCACATCCTCCGCGCGGGGCGACTACTACCTGCCTGTCCGTCCGGCAGGGCCTTCAACCCATCCGGGCCCTCAGTACTCCTTGGCCACCAGGGTGAGCACGTCGTAGTTCGCCACGGGTTCGTCGTTCTGGTTGACGACCTGTGCGTCCCAACGGACCTCACCGTATTCGTCGGTCTCACGCGGGGTGATGCGCTTGGCGGTGAGCGTCACCTTGAGCTTGTCACCTGGGGAGACGGGCGTGATGAAGTTGAGCCCTTCGAGTCCGTAGTTCGCGAGCACCGGGCCCGGGTCCGGCTGGACGAAGAGTCCGGCGGCGAAGGACACGATGAGGTAGCCGTGCGCCACGCGTCCCGGGAAGAACGGGTTCGCGGCGGCCGCCTCCTCGTTCATGTGGGCGTAGAAGGTGTCCCCGGTGAAGTTCGCGAAGTGCTCGATATCGTCGAGCGTGACCTCCCGCCACTCCGAATCGAGAGTGTCGCCGAGGCGCAGGTCCACCAGCGACTTCGTGAACGGATGATCGCCGAGGCGGCGCTCCGATCCGTTGACCCATTCCCCGCCGATCGCGGTGAGCATGTCCGGGGAGGCCTGGATCGCGGTGCGCTGCATGAAGTGTGTGATACCGCGCAGTCCGCCCATCTCCTCACCGCCGCCGGCCCGTCCGGGGCCACCGTGGATGAGGTTCGGCAGCGGCGAACCGTGACCGGTCGACTCTTGGGCATCGTCACGATCGAGGATGAGCACACGGCCGTGCCATGGGGCGATCTTCCGGACGAATTCGGTGGCGAACTCACGATCGTGGGTAACGACGGAGCCGACCAGCGAACCGCGGCCACGGGCGGCCAGGCGGACGGCATCCTCGGTGTCGGAATAGGTGATGATCGAGGTCACGGGACCGAAGGCCTCGATGTCGTGGACGGCATCGGACCAGGCGTCATCGGCCTGGAGGACGGTGGCCGCGACATAGGCACCACCGTGTTCGGCGGCCAGACGATCGGATTCCTCACGCCCGCCGGTGAGCACGCGGGCTCCCCCGGCGATGATCTGGTCGACCGCGTCGAGGACGTCGGTGCGCTGCTTGTCGGAGACGACGGGGCCCAGGCGGGTGGACTTCTCGCGCGGATCGCCCACACCTTGGGTGGCGAGCTTCGCGGTGATGGCTTCACCGACCGCCTCGGCGTGGGCCTCGGGGACGAAGGTGCGGCGGATCGCGGTGCACTTCTGTCCGGCCTTGACGGTCATCTCGGCGACGACCCCGGAGACGAAGAGGTCGAACTCCTCCGTGCCGGGTGCGGCGTCGGGACCGAGCAGGGAGAAGTTGAGCGAGTCCGCCTCGGCGAAGAAGCGGGTGCCGCGCTGGGTCACACAGTCGAGCGCGGACAGCGTGCGGGCGGTGTTCGCGGAACCGGTGAAGGCGATCGCGTCCTGTTCGGCCAGGTGGTCGAAGAGCGGAGAGACGTCACCGGTGACCAGCTGGATCGCGCCGGCAGGGAGCAGACCGGATTCGATGATATCCGCGACCACGGCTTGAGTCAGGTGGGCGGTGTCGGTGGCGGGTTTGACGACGACGGGGACGCCGGCGACGAACATCGGCCCGAACTTCTCGAGCATGCCCCAGACGGGGAAGTTGAAGGCGTTGATCTGCAGCGCGAGGCCCTGCCGGGAGGTGAGGATGTGGCGGCCGACGAAGGTGCCGTTCTTCGACAGGCGTTCGACTCCGCCGTCGAGGTGGACGGTCGAGTTCGGCATCTGGCGGCGGGCGACGCCGGAGTAGGTGAAGAGTGTGCCGATTCCGCCTTCGATGTCGACGAAGGCGTCGCGCTTGGTGGTGCCGGTGGTGAAGGAGATCTCGTGGTAGTCCTTCGTGCGCTCCATGAGATAGGTCGCGAGCTTCTTGAGGATCACACCGCGCTGGTGGAAGGTGAGTTTCTGCAGTTCGGCGATGCCGGTGGTCCGGGCGTGGTCGGCGACGGCGGCGAAGTCGACTCCGGCCGAGCTCACCGAGTGCAGGAGCTCCCCCGTGCCGGCGTCGCGGACAGGCCGGGCGGAATCGGTCGCTGCCGGTGTGTGCCAGGTTCCGGCCACATAGGAACTGAGGATTTCGGTCATGCTTTGCTCTCCCTGGTGAAACGACGTCTCCCGGTCCACGGCGGCCGCATTCGGCACCGCTGCCGATTCCCAGATATATACTAACCAAGCGGTCGGTAATTGTCATAAAGAGTCGTCAGAGCAGTTCAGAAACGATCGAGCAGCTCACGCTCCGCATCGGGATGGATCTCACCGGTGTCCTTGTCCACGACCGGCTCGATGCGCCCCTGCTGCTCCCACTCGGCGGCGATGACACCGAGCTCGGCCTCGATGGCTTTTCGACTGACCCCGAAGTGCTCGGTATCGGAGATCTCAGCCATGACTGTCCTCCATCGGATCCTCGGCCGAATCGCCGGTAATCTTCGCCTTCACCTCATCGCCTACCTTCTTCGATTTCTCACCGACGGCCTTCAGCACCTGTTCCGCCTTGTCCTGGGCGGCCGGAGCCTTCTCCTTGACCGAGTCCTCGACCTTCGAGACACGGGCCCGGACCCTGGGGTCGCCCCACAGGTCCTGGACGCATCGCGTGAGCGATTCATAGCTCTGTCGACCAGCGCGGGAACCGAGGACGTATCCCACTCCGATGCCGATCGCCAATAGAAGTCTGCCTTTCATCATGCCCCTCTTTCTTCTGTTTCACCCTTTGTCAGAAGCTCCTGCACTGCCGCGAGCACCTCTGCACCCGATGCCTTGCCCGAATCGCTGCTCGTATCGATGCGCACGACCGGCCCGACGTCGAGCGGTGCACTTCGCCGCCACAGATCGACATCATTCGGATCGTCCTCGTGTATCCCGTGACGGTCTCGGTTCTCGTATCGCTCGACGGCCTCCTCCAGAGGTGCGTCGCACCATACTTCGACGACCGCCTCAGCCCTGGCGATTCGCAGGCCCTCCTTGACACTCTCGAGATCACGTTCGAGAGCCCAGAACGACTCGACCACCACCGTGTCCTCGACGAGGGATGCCAGCCTCCATGCCACTCTGCCTGCGAGCTCATGGGCTGGACCCCGGGGGGAAGCGGTAGTCCACGGAATCGACGAGCCGTTCGAGCACCTCGTCGACAGAGAGCAACGGAATGTCCGCGGCCTCGGCGAGGTCAGAGGCCAGCGTGGACTTCCCGGAGGCAGGGAGGCCGTTGACCAGGATCACTGTGCTTGCCATCGTTCGGTCCCTTCCTTGGATTCGCCGCAGAGACGCTCACCGCCCCTAGGCTCTGCTGCACGCGGCAGAATTGAGCCATTCGGCCACGATAACCTCACCGAGCAACGATTCAGAAGCAGGTCGCTGACTCACCGATCTCCACCGCCAACGAGCAGCAGCGGAGGATCGGGCCCGGATTCGGCCTTCACGCAGGTGACATCGAAGACCATCTGCAATATAGTCAGAGGCAATTACTGACCAAGCAGTCAGTCGAGGCAGACGTCCATCCGTCCGCCGCCAGACCCGAGGCACCGGCGATCACTCAGAGTCGAGGACCACCGCCTCCGGAGACGGCACCCGGCAAAGTCGCCCAGCAACAGAAGGTTCCGCTCATGTCCGCCACCGCTTCAGGCCCGGTCACTCCGAATCCGGCCACCCCTCATTCGATCACCCGCGAGGAGCGTAAGGTCCTCGCCGGCACCCTCGTCGGCACCACCATCGAGTGGTACGACTTCTTCATCTACGCTCAGGCCGCCGGCCTCGTCCTCTCCACCCAGTACTTCGGTCCTTTGGCCTCGGATAATCCGGCCCTCGGTCAGATCATGGCGTGGGCGTCGCTGGGCATCTCGTTCCTCTTCCGCCCGTTGGGCGCGATCATCGCCGGCCACCTCGGCGATCGGATCGGACGCAAGAAGATGCTCGTGCTCACGCTCATCCTCATGGGAGCCGCGACCTCGCTCATCGGTCTGCTCCCGAACTACGCGATGATCGGTGTCGGCGCCCCGATCCTGCTCACCCTGCTGCGGATCCTCCAGGGCTTCTCCGCCGGCGGCGAATGGGGCGGGGCCGCGCTGCTGTCGGTCGAGCACGCCCCGATCTCCAAGCGCGGCATCTTCGGCGCGTACCCGCAGATCGGTGTGCCGGTCGGCATGATCCTCGCCACCGGTGTGATCTGGGTGCTCACCACGGTCCTCTCCGCCGAACAGTTCGCGAGCTTCGGATGGCGGATCCCGTTCCTCTTCTCCGTCGTCCTCGTCTTCGTCGGCTATTACATCCGCCGGCAGGTCGAAGAGTCCCCGGTCTTCGCCGAGCTCGCCGAGCGCAAGGCCGAATCCTCGGCTCCGCTGGGCACCCTGTTCAAGAAGAACACGAAGGAAGTCATCCTCTCCGCGCTCATCTTCATCGGCAACAACGCCGTGGGCTACATGATCATCGCGTTCTTTGCCGCCTACGCCTCGCGACCCGTCGCCGAGGGCGGTTCCGTCGGCCTCGACCGGGCACCCGTGCTGTTGGCGACGACGCTCGCGAGCTTCGGCTGGCTGGTCTTCACGATGTGGGGCGGCGCGCTGTCGGACAAGCTCGGTCGCGTGCGAACCTTCCAGATCGGGTACGTCCTGCTCATCGTGTGGCTCATCCCGACGTTCCTCATGATCGATATGGCGAACATCTGGATGTACGGCATCGGCATCTTCGTCCTCACCGTCGGCATGGGCCTGTCTTACGGCCCGATGTCGGCGATGTATGCGGAGATGTTCCCCGTCGAGGTCCGCTATTCGGGAGTCTCGATCGGCTACGCACTCGGCGCGATCCTCGGCGGCGCCTTCGCCCCGACCATCGCCGAGACCCTGCTCGCCGAGACCGGCTCATCGATCTCGATCGCGATCTACATGATCGTCGTGTGCATCGTCTCGCTCATCGGCGTCAGCCTCGTCAAGGAGACCAAGGGCAACGACCTCGGCCTGACGAAGCATCACTGAGGCTGCCGCGAACCCCTGGTTCGTCACCTGCACCTCGATTTCCTGGTCGATCCACGGTGATTCCTCCGCCTGAAACGCCGTGGATCGACCCAACAATCCACCGAGGCGGCGCACCCCCTCAGCAGCTCTCGCATAGGCTGGCGACATGACTGCACCGACCCCTACTGAGCTGACGTATCCCGACATCGAAGCCGCGGCCGCCCGGATCGCCGGACGGGTGCGGCCGGTCACCGTGGCCCCGGCACAGCCGGGCACCCTCGCCGAGGCGGCCTCCCCCACCGCAGCCACGTGGAGCTCCGGCCCCGCCGAGGACCCGAACGCATCCGGCCTGCTCTTCGCCCTCGAGTTCATGCAGTACACGGGCACGTTCAAGGCCCGCGGCGCGCAGAACTTCATCCAGTCTCATCTCGCCGAAGGCACCTTCCCCGAGGCGGGAGTGACCATCGCGTCGGGCGGAAACGCGGGCCTCGCCTGTGCGTGGGCGGCTCGTGCCGCCGGTGTGCCCGCCACGGTGTTCCTGCCCGCGAACGCCCCGGAGGTCAAGGTCGAGCGCCTGCGCTCCTATGGTGCCGAGGTGGTGCTGACTGGCAGCGAATTCGCCGAGGCGGCCGCGGCCTGCCACGACTTCGTCGCCTCATCGGGGGCGTTGGCCTCGCATGCCTACGACCATCCGCTCATCGCCGCCGGCGCGGGCACTCTGATGACCGAGATCCTGGCGCAGGTGCCCGACCTCGATACGGTCGTCGTCTCCGTCGGCGGAGGCGGACTGTTCGCCGGGGTCGCGACGGCCGCGACCTATCACGGAGTGCGCACGGTGGCGGTCGAGCCGGAGAACTGTCGCGCTCTCAGTGCTGCGATCGAGGCGGGAGAGCCGGTCGACGTCACGGTCGATTCGGTGGCATCGGATTCGCTCGGTGCCCGAAGGGCCACACCGCTGGCACTGGCTGCGGCACGGTCGGATCTGGTCACCTCGGTGTTGGTCAGCGATGAGGCGATCATCGGTGCCCGGCAGCACCTGTGGGATCAGCACCGGTTGGCGGTCGAACATGCGGCGGCCACGGCACTGGCGGGAGTCCACGGTTCGGGCGGCTATGTGCCGGCCGAGGGAGAGAAGGTCTGCGTCGTCCTGTGCGGGGCGAACACGAGCCTCGGCGATCTCTGAGACGCGCGGTCAGCGCGGTCGAGCGCCGGAAATCAGCGCGTTCGGTCGCGGTCCTTCGACTTCAGGGATGCCTTGATGAGGCCGAAGATCGCGAGTGCGACGACGACCGTGATGATGGCCTTGACGAGGAACCACGCGATGGAGAACGCGACGTTGACCACCCACCACGCGATGATGACAGCGATGATCGCGCCGATGATGCTCCACACGGTACTCATCTTCATGCCTCAAGCCTAGGCCTGAGCACACAGCTGTGCAATGACGCGGCGTCATCAGGTTCTGTCCCCTGCCTCATCACTCGCTGAACTGATCATCGGGGCAAAACCCGTGTATCTGCACAAAACGTGATGACGGACCCGGAGGCCTCTCCGTCACCCAGCGTCAGCAGCGTGGACCCGGACCGCGCGGGCTGACCAGCGGCGGTCAGCGAAGCCCACTTCGATCGGGTGGTCGAAGGCGGCGGAGACCTGCTCGGAGGTGAGCACCTCGGCAATGGGGCCCGCAGCTGTCAGCCATCCTTCGGAGATGAGCGCGGCGTGAGTGGTGGTCTCGGGGATCTCCTCGAGATGATGCGTGACCAGCAGCGTCGACAGCTCCGGCGAGCGCACGGACAGGTCGTCGATGGTCTCGAGCAGCTGCTCGCGGGCAGCGACGTCGAGACCGGTGGTCGGTTCGTCGAAGAGCAGCAGCTGCGGATCGGCGACGAGTGCCCGCGCCACGAGGGCACGGCCCCGTTCCCCCTGCGACAGGACACTCCACCCGGCATCGGCACGGGAATCCAAGCCCACCTCGGCGATGTGGGCATCGGCCTTCGCGATATCGGCAGGTGTGGGCTCCCACCGCATGGGGCGTTCGACGGTGCCGGTCAGCCCGGTGAGCACGACCTCGCGCACGGTGAGGTTCGACCTCAGCGGATGGCGCGGGTTGACATGCCCGATGAGTCGACGCAGAGCGGCGAGTTCGACCCGCCCCATCCGAGATCCGAGGATGTCGACGGTGCCCGAGGTCGGGAACACCTGCGCCGAGGCGAAGCTCAGCAGCGTCGACTTCCCCGCCCCGTTCGGCCCGATGAGCACCCAGTGCTCGCCGGCGGCGATGCGCAGATCGATGCCGTGGAGGATCTGCGTCTGCCCACGTCGGAACGTCACATCGGCAATGTCGAGGACGGTCTCGGCCACGTCTCACTCACCTCTCAAAATCGACGGCCCCACCGTCCGATGGGGCCGATCCGATTCTAGGCCTCCCCTCGCCGAGGCGGTCGCGGAGTTGGGAGACCGCCGTTCCGCATCGTGGATCCGAGTGCGCCGAAAGCTCAGTTCAGAGCGTCCTCCGGTGCCGAGATCTCGCGGCGGAGGATCTTGCCGGTCGGGCCCTTGGGCAGCTCGTCGACGATCCACACATTGCGGGGGTACTTGTACGCGGCGACGCGGTCCTTCGCGAACTCACGCAACGCTTCGGCGTCGACGCTGCTGCCAGCTTTGAGGGCGACGGCGGCCCCGATCTCCTCACCGAGGTCGTCATTCGCGATGCCGATCACAGCCGCCTCGGCGACGGCTTCGTGCTCGTAGAGCGCTTCCTCGACCTCACGCGGATAGACGTTGTAGCCGCCGCGGATGATGAGGTCCTTCTTCCGGTCGACGATCGTGTAATAGCCGTCCTCGTCCTGCTCGGCGAGGTCGCCGGAGTGGAACCATCCGTCGCGGATGGCCACTTCTGTCGCCTCCGGTCGTCCCCAGTACCCCTTCATCACGGGTTCGCCCTTGATGGCGATCTCGCCGATCTCACCGACGGGAACGTCGTTGTCGTCATCGTCGACGAGCTTCATCTCGACTCCGCGCACGGGCACGCCGATGGTGCCGGTCTTGCGTTCCATTCCCGGCTGGTTGAAACAGGCGACCGGGGAGGTCTCGGACAGCCCGTAGCCTTCGAGGATGATGCAGTCGAAGGCGGACTCGAAGTTCTTCATCACTTCGACGGGCATCGCCGATCCGCCGGAGATGCATGAGCGCAGGCTGGAGACGTCGAAGTTCTCCCGCCCTTCGGCGTTGAGCATGCGCGCGTACATCGTCGGCACACCGATGAAGATGCTGACCTTCGCTTCCTGAATGGTCTCGAGGGCCTCGATCGGGTCGAAGCGCGGGATGAGGGCGAGGCAGGATCCGCTGAGCACGGAGGCGTTGAGTCCGCAGGTCAGGCCGAAGCAGTGGAACAGCGGCAGGCAGCCCATGACCATATCCTCCTCGGTGAGGAAAGTGAGGGTCTCGGCGGTGACGGCCGCGTTGCTCATCATGTTGAAGTGGGTGAGTTCCGCACCCTTCGGCTGCCCGGTGGTGCCCGAGGTGTAGAGGAGGACGACGGTGTCGTCGTCGGCTCGGGACACCACTTCGGTCGTAGGATCGAAGGCGGAGAGCTGATCGGCGAAGTCGGCGGGATCGACTCGCACGCATTCGATGCCGACCGCGGCCGCCGCCTTCCCGGCCTCACCCGCCATATTCTTCCACGCGAAGACGATCTGGGCCCCGGAATCCTCGAGGTAGTACTGCACCTCGCGGTCCTTGAGCAGCGGGTTCATCGGCACGACGATGGCGCCGACGGACAGCGCCCCGTAGAAGAGGACGGGGAATTCGAGGACGTTGGGCAGGACGAGTCCGACGCGGTCGCCGGGCCCGATTCCCCTGTCCTTGAGCATCGTCGCCACCTGCTGCGCCTGGTCCTGCAGCTGCGCATACGTCAGCACGGAATGGCCGAGGCGGACGGCAGGTCGCTGTCCGTGCCGGCTTGCGGTGGCGGTGAGATTGGCGGCGAGGTTGGTCATCGCTTCCTCCAGGCTTGATTCGTTCGTCGTTGATCGGCTCGGAGCTGGTGCTGGAACCACCACTGGTTGTGGCCCCAGCACAGGAGAAGAGTCGACTGAGCGGACGGGTCCGACTCCCGTTCGGCTCCCGCCGTCCGGCTCTATGGTGCCCATACTGCCGTTGCCGGCAGGGTCGGGCAACGGGATGTGCAACAGAAACACGAGTCATCGATTGTGGTCGGACGACAAGTATGCCCGTAAGCTTCTGCCATGGTCGCCAATCCACTCGTCCTGCGCATCGTCGACCGTGTCCGAGCAACGCTGCCGGCCACGGTCCAACGTTCGGTCAGTCGCACCTGGCGGGAAGTGCCCGCTTATCCGGCCAGCCCGGACAAGAACCTCGCCGAGGATCTCACCGCACACACGTTCACCGTCTTCGAAGCCGCGCTCACCCCCTTGGAGGAGGGCCGCCGCGCGACCGCCGGGGACTTCCCGATCACCGCCTCCCAGGCCCGGCGGCGACTGCGGCAGGGCGTGACTCTGCCGGACTTCCTCACCGGTTTCCGGATCGGTCAGGAGACCCTGTGGGAGGCGATCGTCGATGCCTCGGATTCCGAACAGGAGACCCGCGATGAGGCGCTGCACATCGCCATCCACGTCATGAGCGTCATCGAGGTCGGCAGCTCCGTCGGGGCCGTCGCCTACCTCGAGACCCAGCAGCTTGAGATGGCTGAGGGCGACCGGGTCCGCCGTGACCTCGTCGACGATCTGCTCTCCGGTCGCCGCTTGGCACCGGGGCCGAGCGCGGACCTCGCCGAGGTGTCCGACCTCCGCCCGGATTCGCGCGTGCTCGTCGCAACGGCCACCTCGCAGACGCCGCTGCGTGATGATCGAGGGATGCGGGAGGTCATCACCGCCCTGCGCTCGGTCTTCGATTTCGGCCGTCGTGGCATCGCCGTGGTCCTCCAGGATCAGATCGTCGGCATCACGCCGGTGACTTCCGACGGGACGACCACCCTGGCCGATCTCGAACGGGTCCACCGGGAGCTGTCCCGCCACGGCACCGACCTGTGCGTGGGCACCTCCACCGTTCACGAGGGTCTGGACCGTGTGCCCGAGGCGTACCGCGAGGCCGTGCTCGCGCAGGAGAGTCTCAACGGTGTGCCAGGAGTGAGGTCGCTGCATGCGCTCACCCCGATCGACTACCTCGTCACCCTCGACGACAAGGTCGCCCACCGCATCATCCGGCCCGAACTGCGCCGGTTCGTCGAGGACGATCTCGCCGCCGGCGGTGTCCTCATCGAGACGCTGCTCGAATACGCGGCGTGTGACCTCAACGCCAAACTCGCCGCCGAGCACCTCCACGTCCACGTGAACACCGCGTACTACCGGCTCGACACCGCAGCCGACCGCACCGGCCGCAACGTCCGCAGCTTCACGGATCTGCAGGAGACGATCATCGCCATCCGTATGCTCACCGCGCGCGGAAACGTCCCGACCTCGAATTGAACGATCCCCGCACCGAGGCGGCTCCTCGTCGGTCAATTCAGCTGAGTCTGCGGCCGGCGCAGGTTCAGACCCGGGCCATAATGGAGGCATGCATGATGCCGCCGATTCGAATGAGGACCTCCGTGAGGAGTACCGCATCAAGATGCGCGGTCGGCTTCTGCGCCGGTCCGCGTCCTTCAATGTCGCCCACGCCGTCGACAGTCTCGAACCCGGTACCGGCGCACAGAGCATCCAACGCGCGCTGACTCTGCTCAACCTCGTCGGCCTCATCGCCGGTGAGAGACGTGAGGGCGCGAGTCTGTCCGAGCTCGCGTCGATCAGCGGCCGTCCGAAGGCCAGCGTCCACCGTATGCTCCAGGCGCTCATCGCCATGGGCTACGTCGAACGCCTCGAAGAGGGCGGATACCGCCTCGGCGTGCAATCGCAGATCCTGGGTCAGCTGGCCCAGAAATCGGTGGATCCCCTGGTCACGGAGTCCGAGTCGAGTCTGCTGCGCTTGGCCGAACTCAGTCAGGACACCGTGTTCCTCACTCTGCGCACCGGCAGCTATTCGATCTGCGCCCGCCGCGAGGAGGGTTTCGGTGAGATCTTCAACAACGCCCTGTCCGTGGGCGACCGACACCCTTTGGGCATCGGGGCCGGATCGCTGGCGATCCTCTCCGAGCTCTCCCCCGCCGAGGTGGACGCCCAGTTCGAGGCCAACGCCGAGATCCTTGCCGAAAGGTATCCGAAGGTCTCCGTCCCGCATCTGCGCGACATCATCGATCAGGCCCGCATCGACGGCTTCGTCCACAATCCGGGGCTCTTCGCCAAGGGGTCGTGGGCGGTGGCGGTGCCGCTGCGCATCCGCGGCTCCCGCCCGCAGGCGGCTCTGTCGATCGCTTCGATCGCCGATCGCGTCACGGGTTCACGGGTCGAACGCCTCGTCGCTCTGCTGCGCCGGGAAGCGAAGGCCATCGCCGAGGTGCTGAGCTCCCATCCCGTCCACGACCCGAACTCCGGCGACCTCTGAGCCGCCCCTCAGCGCCGGCGCAGGAGGCGGACTCCGGTAGCGTGAAGGGCATGCCGGAGCCTCCTGATTCCACGACCGTGTCCCTGCCGATCACCGAACTGCGCGACCTGTGCATCGCTGCGATCACCGCGGCCGGCGGGTCGACCGCACTGGCGCAGTCCCTGGCCGAGGCGACCGTGGCCGCAGAGCGCCGCGGCAAGACCGCCGTCGGCACGGCGCACCTCTTCGACTACCTCGATGGGCTCGAAGCCGGCCGCATCAACGGGCAGGCACAGCCGCGAGTGACGAATCGTCTGCCCGCAGCACACCATGTCGACGCCGACCGCGGCACTGCGCAGCTCGCGTTCGACGCAGTTGTCGATGACTTCGCCGCGTCTGCCGCGAAGCTCGGCATCTCGGTCCTCAACATCTCCAATGCCTTCACTGCCGGCGAACTCGGCTATTACACGACACGGCTTGCCGAGCGAGGCCTGGTGGCGCTGGCAGGGGCCAACTCACCAGCGCTGATGTCGCTGTTCAGCTCACCGGGCTCGGCGACCGGAACGAACCCGTTCTCGTTCGCCGTTCCCCATGCCGACGGCCCGCGCATGTTCGACCAGGCGACCAGTGCGACCGCCTGGGTCAACGTCCGCGACGCCGCCGATCGGTCAGAGGCGATCCCCGAAGGGTGGGCACAGGACCCGAACGGGGCGGCCACGGTCGATGCCGAGGCCGCCCTCGCCGGTTCCCTGCTGCCATTCGGCGGGGTCAAGGGCAGCAATGTCGCACTCATGATCGAACTCCTCGCCGTCCATGGCGGGGGCCGCTTCTCCGTCGACGCACCCGCCTTCGACTCGGGACAGGAGAACCCGGGCACGGGACTGTTCGTCATCGCGATCGCGGCAGACGCCTTCGACCCTGACTACTCGAAGCGGGTCGCCGAGCACCTCGATCGTCTGCACTCGCAGTTCGGCGTCGATTTCGGTCGCAAACGCACCCTCGAGGTCGCCGAACTCCCGCGCGAACTCCACTCGGCGCTCCTCAGCCGCAGCTGAGTTTCGCCGACCGGATTCCGAACTAGACGGCGGCTTGATCTCCCAGTCCCGCACGAATACGACGGACGGCGTCGTCGAAGGACTCCTCGGTCACCTTGGCGGCTGCTGCGGGGTCTCCCGCGTCGACGGCGTCCATGAGTCGGCGCTGATGTTTGAGCAGCGGCACCGTGTCCGCAGCGGCGATCTCGAGCCTCGCTCCGACGAGCTTGTAGGCCCGGCATCGCAGCCACAGAGCCCGGATCGTCTCGGCGAGGACGGGATTGCCCGAGGCAGAATAGATCGTCGCAAGCAGCTCTTCGTCGTGGTCGAGGTACTTCGAGGCATCGCCGGAGTCGAGAGCCGCCTCCATCGCCGCGAATTCCTCATCCAATCGTGCCCGGCCCACCTCATCGAGCTTCTGAGCACCCTGGACCGTCGCCTCGACCTCGAGGATGCGACGCACGGAGTAGATCTGCAGCAGCTCCTCGGCGGTGAAGGTCTTGACCACCGCTCCACGGTGCGGGCTGGTCTCGACGAGCCCGACCGCCTCGAGCCGGGCCAGCGACTCCCGCACGGGCATGACGCTCGTGCCCAGGGACGCCGCGAGCTGGCGGATCCGCAGACGATCCCCGCTGCGATATTCGCCTGACAGAATGCTCGCCTGCAGCGCCTCGAACACCTGGTCGCCGACGCGCGGGCCGATCTCGGTCTGGGTCTCGCTCATAGTCGACAGTCTATCCACGCCGAGGCGGCATGCAGTGAGCTCATGGCCTCCGTCCAACTCAGCTGCAAATCGCCGATCGCTCAGCGTAGGACGATGGTCCTCTTGCCCGAGAGGAACACGCGGCCGTCGCAGTGCCACTTCACGGCATTGGACAGGGCCTTGCATTCGGCATCGCGGCCGGCCGCAACGAGGTCCTCGGGGGTGAAGGCATGGTCGACCTCGACGAGCTGCTGGGCGATGATCGGGCCCTCGTCGAGTTCGCTGTTGACGAAGTGCGCGGTCGCCCCGACGGTCTTCACTCCCCGCTCCCAAGCCTGGTGGTACGGCTTCGCGCCCTTGAAGGACGGCAGGAACGAGTGGTGGATGTTGATGGCACGTCCGGTGAGTTCGCGGGCGAGGTCGTCGGAGAGGATCTGCATATAGCGCGCGAGCACCACGAGGTCGACCTCGAAGCGATCGACGAGTTCGAGCAGCTTCGCCTCGGCCTCGGGCTTCGTCTCCTTCGTCACCGGAACCCGGAAGAACGGGATTCCGTGCCATTCGACGAGCTCACGGTGGTCGGGGTGGTTCGACACGACGGCCGCGATCTCGATCGGCAGCTCGCCGACGCGGGCGCGGAAGAGCAGATCGTTGAGGCAGTGCTCGAACTTCGAGACCATGATGAGCACCCGCCGCTTCTCCCCCTGCGGCCACAGCTGCCAGGTCGCCCCGAACTCCTCGCCGATCGCCTCGAAGTCGGTCCGTAGAGCCTCGACACCGTTGCCGGGCTCATCGGAGACGCTGAAGTCGATGCGCAGGAACAGCTGCTGGGTCGACTGGTCGTCGAACTGTTTGAGTTCCTTGATATCCCCTCCGTGGGTGAGCAGGGCACCGGTCACGGCATGGGTGATTCCGGGGCGCTCGGCGCATTCGAGAGTGAAGATGTAGTCCTGCATGTCCTTGTCTTCCTGTCGGTGGGGTGGGGCCTGGTGCTCTACTCAGCATTCCACGACATTGACGGCGAGTCCGCCGCGCGATGTCTCCTTGTACTTCGATTTCATATCGGCTCCAGTCTGCCGCATGGTCTCAATCGCCTGATCGAGACTCACCCGGTGGGAGCCGTCGCCGTGCATGGCCAGCCGGGCCGCGTTGATCGCCTTCACCGAGGCGATGGCGTTGCGTTCGATGCACGGCACCTGCACGAGGCCGCCCACCGGATCGCAGGTGAGCCCGAGGTTGTGTTCGAGCCCGATCTCGGCGGCGTTCTCCACCTGCTCGGGACTTCCGCCGAGCACGGCGCACCGTCCTGCGGCAGCCATCGCACAGGCCGATCCGACCTCGCCCTGACAGCCCACCTCGGCGCCGGAGATCGACGCATTGCGTTTGAACAGGATCCCAATCGCCCCCGCCGTGAGCAGGAACGTCACGACGGCGTCGTCACCCGCGCTCGCTTCCGCAGCTTCGGAGTCGGCGCCCCCGCCGCCGGTGACGAACCGGTCCATGTAATGGAGGACCGCGGGGATGATCCCCGCCGCGCCGTTCGTCGGGGCGGTGACGATCCGCCCGCCCGAGGCATTCTCCTCGTTGACGGCCAACGCGTAGAGGTTGACCCATTCGAGAGCGTCGAGCGACCCCGAGGCCCGGTAGTCCGCGGCTTCGAGCTTCGCCTTCAGCTCGGGGGCCCGACGGCGCACCTTGAGTCCCCCGGGCAGGGTCGTTTCGCTGCGGGTGCAGCCGTTGTGCACGCATTCGCGCATCACCGACCAGATCTCGAGCAGCCGCGCCCGCAGGGTCTCATCGGACTGGCGGGCTCGTTCGCTGACCGCCATGAGCTCGGCGATGCTCAGCCCGTGTGTCCGACACTGCTCGAGCAGCTCGTCGGCCGTGGCGAAGTCGATGACGTCCCCGTCCCTCCGCTGTTCACCGGACCCGCCGGCTGCTGCGTCGATGGCTTCGGCAGCGTCCTTCTCCGCGGTGAGCTCGTCGTCGGTGACGACGAATCCCCCGCCCACGGAGTAGTAGTCGCGCTCGATGAGCTCACCGTCCGCCTCGGCGCTGATGCGCATCCCATTGGGATGGCCGGGCAGGGATTCCCGCAGGTGCAGGGTGAGATCTGACGCCACGTCGAAGGGCACGTCCTTTCGCCCGCCGAGGCGGAGCGACCCCTTCTCGCGGATCTCGGCGACCAGCGGGCCCACCGAATCCGGGTCGAGCGTTTCGGGTTCCTTACCGCTCAGCCCTGCGAGCACGGCGGAGTCCGAGCCGTGTCCGATGCCCGTCGCACCGAGGGAACCGAAGAGTCCGACGCGGACCGCATCGACACGGTCGAGCTGGCCCGCCTCGGCGAGTTCGTCGACGAAGCGCACCGCCGCACGCATCGGGCCCACCGTGTGCGAGGACGAGGGCCCGATGCCGATCGAGAACAGATCGAGGACCCCGAGGCTCATCAGCCGGCTCCCTCTTCGGGCCCGGGAATCTGTCCGTCGGCGAGGAACTCCGCCATACCGTCGAGCAGCCAGCGGACCGCGAAGTCCGCGAAGCTCGCCCGCGGGTAGATCCGGTACGTGTCCTCACCGCTGTGATGGAGGATGACCGGGACGGGTCCCAGCGCGGTGACGATCGCCGTGCCGACTCCGAAGGCGCGGGGGTGGAGATCGGCGCGGCAGCTCTTCTCGAGCACCTCGCGGGCCTTCTCACCGGTGAGTTCGAGGATCGTCCGGTTGGCAGAGAGATCGACGGCCTGTCCGGGCAGTCCCTCGAGTCCCGCCTCGGCGACGATCGTCTCACCGGGCTCCTGGCAGCGGGAGACGTCGACGGCGAGGAACTCGTCGGGGCTCAGCCACAGCACGTGCTGGGCCTCCGGGTCACCGGTGACTTCACCGACGCCGCGGGGCAGGCGCAGGCCGAACGTGTCCTCGAGCGACTTCCATGATGCGGAATCCGGCTGTGCCCGCAGGCCGATCTGCACGGTGAAGGGCAGTTCGCGCAAGCCCACGCTGCGGCCGCCCGCCGCGCTCGCCTCGGACATCAGCCCGGCCAGGTGCGCGGCCGGAGAGACCCGCAGATCATCGAGTCCGCTCGACCCGGTGCCCGCGGTGCCGGTTTCTGCCGTGGCAGCCGCGGCGGACGGGGACTGTGCCGTCGAAGGGGTGGAATAGGTGGTGTCAGCCATCGCGGCGGTTTCCTTCCGGATCGTAGAAGACGGGAGAGGTGATCTCGACGTCGACGAGGGTGTCGCCGAAGGGGGACTTGACGATCTCACCTTCGCGGTTGCGGCCGTTCTCGACGAGCGCGAGTCCGAACGGCCGGTCGAGGCTCGGCGAGATATAGGACGAGGTGACGTGGCCGATCATCGGCACCGGTCCGTCCTCCGGTGTGACGGGAGTGCCCGCAGCGATGAGCTGGGCGCCCTCGGCGAGACGGGTCGTGCCGTCGACGGGCAGCACCCCGACGAGGTGCTTGCGGTTTTCGCGGGCCGTGTCGACCCGGGAGTAGGAGCGTTTGCCGATGAAGTCCTTGACCTTCGACACGATCCATTCCATGCCCGCGTCCTGCGGGGTGACGGTGCCGTCGGTATCCTGTCCGACGATGATGAAGCCCTTCTCGGCACGCAGCACGTGCATGACCTCGGTGCCGTATGGGGTGATGTCGAACTCGGCGCCCGCCTCGGCGACGGCTTCCCAGACGGCCAGCCCATAGAACGTGTCGACGTTGATCTCGAAGGCGAGCTCGCCGGAGAACGAGATCCGGCAGATGCGGGCGGGAATGCCGTTCGCCAGGGTGGTCTCGCGGAAGCCCATGAACTCGAAAGCGTCGTTCGACACGTCGAGGTTCGGGGCGAGCTTGGCGATGACGTCGCGGGACCGGGGTCCGGCCACGGCGACGGTCGACCACTGTTCGGTCACCGAGGTGAAGACGACGTCGAGGTCGGGCCATTCGGTCTGATGCCATTCCTCGAGCCATTCGAGGACGGTCGCAGCCCCGCCGGTGGTCGTCGTCATGTAGTAGCGGTCCTCGGCCACGCGCAGGGTCACACCGTCGTCGAAGACCATGCCGTCGGGCTTGCACATCAGCCCGTACCGACCCTTTCCGACCTTGAGCTTCTTGAAGCCGTTCGTGTAGATCTGGCCGAGGAACTCTCCGGCGTCCTTCCCGCGGATCTCGATCTTGCCGAGCGTCGAGGCGTCCTGGAATCCGACGGATTCGCGCACGGCCTTGCCCTCGCGCAGCACCGCCGCCTCCATGTCCTCGCCCGGCTTCGGGTAGTACCAGGGCCGTTTCCACTGCCCGACGTCTTCGAACTCGGCGCCGTGGGCGACGTGCCAGGAGTGGATCGAGGTGACCCTGGCTGGGTCGAAGAGTTCGCCCTTGCGTCGTCCGGCCAGTGCCGCGAAGGGCACCGGTGCGAAGGGGGCGCGGAAGGTCGTGTGCCCGACCTGGCCGAGGTCGTCGGCCTCCCCCAGCACCGAGGCGATCGCGCCGATGGCGTTGACCGCTGAGGTCTTGCCCTGATCGTTCGCCGTCGAGATCGAGGTGTAGCGCTTGATGTGCTCGACCGAGCGCATGCCTGCGCCCATCGCCCGCTGCACGTCGGCGACGGTCTGGTCACGCTGGAAGTCGATGAAGTGAGTGCTCAGGTTCTGGTGATCGTCCTGCGCCGAGGTGACCAGCCACAATGGGCGCGCCGGGGCATACGCCATCGCCGAGGCGGCAGGGACGGTGAGCGCGGCCGGGAAGCCGGTGCGGTTCGCCGCCTGGTTCCCCGCCTCGGCGCCCTGCCGCAGAGCCGCTTCGAGCGAGTAGTCCCCGGTCACGGATCCGACCGTGAACTGGTCACGCACGGGCGTCGTCGGCACGAAGGCCGCAATGTCGACGTTCCAGTGGATCGCGCCCTTGCGCTGACCGTGCAGATGGATGACCGGTGAGTGGCCGCCGGATACGGCGAGCAGATCGACGGCGATCTCCTCACCCTCAGCAGCCGCGACGCCGTCATCGTCGAGCGCTGCGACGGTGATCGCACTGACCCGACCGGCCGGTCCCTCACCGGCGGTGCCGGTGACGGCGGAGTCGAGGATGAGCCGGGTGCCCGTGGCTGCGGTGACGGATTCGGCGATCGCCGACGCGGTCGGACGGGAGTCGATGACCGCGGGGACGGTGATGCCTGCCGCGTGGAGGTCGGTGACGAGGTCATAGGCGGAGTCGTTCGTCGTCGCCACCGCCACCTGGTCACCGGCGGCCACACCAAAGCGGCCGAGATAGGTGCGCACGGCCGAGGCGAGCATGATGCCGGGTCGGTCGTTGTCCGCGAAGACGATCGGACGCTCGTGGGCGCCGGTGGCGAGCACGACCTGACCGGCGCGGATATGCCAGACCTTCTGGCGCACTCCGCGGCCACCAGCAGCGGCGACGGCATCGGTGCGGTCTTCGAGGGCGACGAAGTAGTTCGAGTCGTAGCTGCCGAAGACGGTCGTGTTCTTCACGTACGTGAGCTCTTCGTGCTCGGCGAACCCGGCGACGGTGGACTCGACCCAGGCGAGGGCGTCGACGCCGTCGATCGTTTCGGCCGTGGCCGGTCCCGCCGCGAGCAGCGAGCCGCCGGGCAGGGACTGGTCGTCGAGCAGCAGGGTGCGCGCACCGGACTTGCCGGCTTCCCTGGCCGCAGCGAGTCCGGCGGGGCCTGCGCCGACGATGAGGACGTCGGTGTGCACGTGCTTGTGTTCGTAGGTCAGTTCGTCCTGGCCGGGGTCGAGGATGCCGAGTCCGGCGAGGTAGTCGGCCTCGAGTCCTTCGGCGATGGCGACACGGGTGGCGGGCAGCATCGATTCGGAGACGTCTCCGGAGTACCGGGAATACACGCGGACGAGCGCATTGGACTCCTCGACGCCGGCGCCGAGGATGCCGCGAGCACGTCCCAGGTAGGTCGAGTTGCCGCAGTCGATGCGGCCCGCGGCGATGAGCGCACTGGCGATCGTGTCACCGGCGAAGCCCGAGTAGGACTGTCCGTCGACGGTGAAATCGATCGGGCGGGCGGTGTCGATGCCGGTGGCAGAGGACAGTCGAGACGCGGAGTGCAGACGGGTGGTGTTCGTCATCGAACCTCTCCTTGGGTGTCGGGACGGGGCGAGCCGATCGGGTAGATCGCCGCGAAGTCGTAGGTGGCCGTGTCACGGACGGCATTGAACCACTTTCGGCAGCCGGCGCTGTGGCTCCACATCTCGGCAAAGGCGCCGCGGCTGTTCTCACGGTAGAAGAGGTACTCGGCCCATTCTTTGTCCGTCAGGGCGTGCGGGTCTTCGGGGTAGGGAACGTGCGCCTGTCCCCCGTAGTGGAATTCGGTTTCGTCGCGTGGCCCGCAGTTCGGGCAGTGGATGAGCAGCATGTCGGTGTCTCTTTCCTTCCGCTCAGTGGGCCACGGCTGCGGCGCCGTGTTCGTCGATGAGGTGGCCGGTTTCGAAGCGGTCGAGGGCGAATGGGGCGTTGAGCGGGTGGGGTTCATCGTTCGCGATGGTGTGGGCGTAGGTGAAGCCGGCCGCCGGTGTTCCCTTGAAGCCGCCAGTGCCCCAGCCGCAGTTGGCGTAGAGTCCGTCGACCTCGGTCTTCGACACGATCGGTGAGGCGTCGAGGGTGACGTCGACGTTTCCGCCCCAGGTGCGCAGCACATGGGCGCGGGCGAAGATCGGGAACAGCTCGACCGCGGCGGCCAGCTGTTCCTCGATGACGTGGAAGCCGCCTCGTTGGCCGTATCCGTTGTAGGAGTCGACGCCGGCGCCCATGACGAGTTCGCCCTTGTGCGCCTGGGAGACGTAGACGTGGACGTGGTTGGACATGACCACGGTCGGGTGCACGGGTTCGAAGAGTTCGGAGACCAGCGCCTGCAGCGGGTGGGTCTGGATCGGCAGGCGGATCCCGGCCATGTCGGCGAGCACCGAGGAGTCGCCGGCCACGGCCAGGGCGACCTTCTCCGTGGCGATCGGTCCGCGGTTCGTCTGCACGCCGACGACCTGGTCGCCGATGCGTTCGATGCCGGTGACCTCGCAGTTCTGGATGATGTCGACGCCCATCTCGTCGGCCTTGCGGGCGAAGGCCCAGGCGACGTGGTCGTGCTTGGCGATGCCGGCGCGCGGCTGGTAGGTGCCGCCCATCACGGGATAGCGGAGGTCGTCGCCGATGTTGATGATCGGGCAGACTTCCTTCACCTGCTGGGGGTCCAGCCATTCGGCGTCGACGCCGTTGAGCGTGTTCGCATTCACCCGACGCTGGGATTCGCGGACGTCCTGGAGGGTGTGGGCGAGGTTGAGCACGCCGCGCTGGGAGAAGAGGAAGTCGTAGTCGAGCTCTTCGGGAAGCTGCTCCCAGAGCTTGAGGGACTTCTCGTAGATCGCGGCGGATTCGTCCCAGAGGTAGTTCGAACGGATGATCGTCGTATTGCGGGCCATGTTGCCCCCGGCCAGCCAGCCGCGCTCGAGAATGGCGATGTTCGTCATTCCGTGGTTCTTCGCCAGGTAGTAGGCGGTGGCGAGTCCGTGTCCGCCGCCGCCGACGATGACGGCTTCGTAGGACTTCTTCGGCTCCGGGTTGCGCCACAGGAAGTCGGGGTGTTCGGGAAGCTGGTCAGCCATCAGCGTGCTCCGATCTCGGTGAGGGTGGGGTACAGGGGGTGGTCGTTCGCCAGTCGGGTGACGCGTTCGCTCAGTTCGGCGATGATCTCCGGGCTCGCGCCGCTCTCGTCCGTGCCGGCCTTGAGCACCTCGGCGATGATGTCGGCCGCCTCGGCGAATGCTTCGCTGCCGAATCCGCGGCTGGCGAGCGCCGGGGTGCCGATCCGTAGACCGGAGGTGACCATCGGCGGTCGCGGGTCGTCGGGGACGGCGTTGCGGTTGACGGTGATGCCGATCTGAGCGAGCAGATCTTCGGCCTGGGCTCCGTCGAGGGTCGAGTTGCGCAGATCGACGAGGACGAGGTGGACGTCGGTGCCGCCGGTGAGGACGGAGATTCCGCGTTCGGCGACGTCGTCTTCGGTCAGGCGGCGGGCGAGCTCGGAGGCGCCGGCGAGGGTCCGCTTCTGCTTGTCGACGAAGGTGTCGGTGGCGGCCAGACCGAAGGCCACGGCCTTTCCGGCGATGACGTGTTCGAGGGGTCCGCCCTGCTGGCCGGGGAAGACGGCGGAGTTGATCTTCTTCGCGACGTCCGCGTCATTGGTGAGGATGATGCCTCCGCGAGGACCGCCGAGGGTCTTGTGCGTCGTCGAGGACACGACATGGGCGTACGGGACCGGTGAGGGGTGGAGGCCGGCGGCGACGAGTCCGGCGAAGTGAGCCATGTCGACCATGAGGTAGGCACCGACGGAGTCGGCGATGCGGCGGAATTCGGCGAAGTCGAGCTGCCGGGTGTAGGCCGACCAGCCTGCGACGATGAGCTTCGGCTGGTGCTCGTGGGCGAGGCGTTCGACCTCGACCATGTCGACGCGTCCGGTCTCGGCATCGAGGCCGTAGGGGACGATCGAGTAGAGGCGGCCGGAGAAGTTGATCTTCATTCCGTGGGTGAGGTGGCCGCCGTGAGCGAGGTTGAGTCCGAGGACGGTGTCGCCGGGGCGGATGAGGGCGTGCATGACCGAGGCGTTGGCCTGGGCGCCGGAGTGCGGCTGGACGTTCGCGTGTTCGGCGCCGAAGAGGGCCTTGACGCGGTCGATGGCGATGCGTTCGATCTCGTCGACGTGTTCGCAGCCACCGTAGTAGCGGCGACCCGGGTAGCCCTCGGCGTACTTGTTCGTGAGCACCGACCCTTGAGCTTCCATGACGGCCGAGGAGGTGTGGTTCTCCGAGGCGATCATCTCCAGGCCCTCGCGCTGCCGGGCCAGTTCGGCGTCGATGAATCCGGCGATCTGCGGATCGAGTTCGGCGATCGAGGTGCTCAGCTCGACGGGTTCGCGGCTGGGGAAGGCCTCTGCCACGTCGGCGGGGTGTGCGAGTTGCTCTGTCATGGATCTCCTTCGACCTGCTGCAGCCAGCCTCCTTCGGCTGATCGGCAACTAATATATCAGATGCGTTCCTGTAGTGTAGGCAGAGAATTCCAGCCAGCGCAATACGTTTCCCGCAGAGATTGGGAGGAGTCTTCTCATGAGCACATCCGCCGACGCGACGTCACCGACGACGTCCTTGGCGAATCACGCCTATGAGATCCTCCGCCACCGCCTCATCATGCTCGACATCGCTCCGGGCGATCCGATCAACGAGGCGGCCCTCAGTGCCGAGCTCGAGGTCGGCCGCACGCCGATCCGCGAGGCCCTCAAGCGACTCGAACGCGATCATCTCGTGGTGTCCTATCCGCGGCGCGGCACCTTCGCCACCAACGTCGACCTCACCGATCTGTCGACGATCTCCGAGATGCGCGAAGCACTCGAGCCCATCGCCGCCAGGCGCGCGGCTCGCAACCTCACGCCGGAGCGTCGCGCGGATTTCACGGCAGCGATCGCCGATCTCAAGGCACTCGAGGCGACCGACGAGCAGCGGACCCTCATGGAACGCGATCTCGACGTCCACCGCCTCATCTACAGCTCAGTGGACAATCCGCACCTATCGGAGACGCTCATCCGCCTCGACGACCTTGCTACTCGCATCTGGTGCCTCGTCATCCCGGGGATTCCGGATCTCATCACTCACATCCGCGAGCACATCGATCTGCTCGAGGCGATCCTCGACGGGGACGAACAGACCGTGGCCGCCCGCGCCGCCGAGCACGTCCGCGAGTTCGACAAGACCGTCCGCTCCACCTTGCGCTGAGCCCGGCCAGAACTGGACCCGCGCTTCACGGTCCCGTCATCGCACACTGATGCAGATTCACTACCTCCCTGAACCGCCGAGGCGCAGCGAGACCCGCTCCGCCGCCTGAACGCAGTGTTTGCCGAGCTCGGCGATGCGGGGCGCATCGGTGCGGAACTTCGGTGCGGCGATGAGGACGGCCGCGACCACTTCACCGCGATGGTCGTGCACGGGTGCGGCGATGCCGACCTCGTGCGGAGAGGTTTCGGCATCGTTGAGTGCATAGGCGGGTCCGCCGGCGCGATCCGGGCCGTCGCCGGCGTTGCGGAACACCTTCACCGAGGCACTTCCCTCCGTCCGATATCGCGACCCCAGACTCGACGTGTGCTTGACCGGCTCGGGACTCGGAACCTGTTCGACGGTGACCGCCTCGGCGCCGTCCCACACCATCAGCGCGCTCGTCTCGGAAGTGGCCTGCGTGAGTGCCTGCAGGATGGGATATGCTGCCCTGCGAACATCAAGATCGGCCAACAGAGGGCCCGCGATCGCGATGATTCCCAGACCCAGCCGATACCGCCTGGACGGCGCCTGTTCGACGATCCCCTCCTGCTCGAGTGAGGCGAGAATCCGCGACACCGAGCTCTTGTGCAGCCCCACGCGCGGTGCGATCTCGGTGACACCGAGCTCTTGTCGGTCCGGCGCGAAACAGCGCAGGATGGCGACGGTGTTTTCGATGACCGAGGCACCGCGGCGTGGGTTGTCAGGCGATTGTCGGGACATGGTGTGAGTATATTCGCCAGCCGGTGCCTCAGGCCGGAATGATGTTGTGTTCGGCCCCGAACGGGAACTTCGTGATGTCCTCGGAACCGCTTTCCCCGACGACGACGATGTCATGTTCGCGGTAACCGCCGGCACCCGGCTGCCCCTCGGGAATGGTGATCATCGGCTCCATGGAGATGACCATTCCCGGCTCGATGACGGTGTCGATGTCTTCTCTCAGTTCAAGCCCGGCCTCACGCCCGTAGTAGTGGCTGAGCACTCCGAATGAGTGTCCGTACCCGAAGGTGCGGTTTTCGAAGAGTCCGTGCTCGAAGTAGATCTCATTGAGTTCGGCGGCGATGTCCTTGCACACAGCGCCGGGCTTGATGAGTTCGATTCCGCGTTTGTGCACTTCGACGTTGACGTTCCACAGCTCGAGCGACCGAGCGTTGGGCTCTCCGTAGAAGAGTGTGCGCTCCAGCGCGGTGTAATAGCCGGTCGGCATGGCGAAGCAGTTGAGGCTGAGGATGTCACCTTTTCGGATCTTGCGGGTCGTCGCCCAATTGTGCGCGCCATCGGTGTTGATACCCGATTGGAACCACACCCAGGTATCACGGATCTCCTGGTCAGGGAAAGTCCTAGCGATCTCATGAGTCATCGCCTCAGTGCCGATGAGAGCGAGTTCGTACTCGCTGATGCCTTCGGTGATGGCGGCCTTGATCGCCTCACCGCCGAGGTCGCCGATTCGAGCGCTGTGCTTGATCACCTCGATCTCCTCGGGTGACTTGATCATCCGCTGGCGCATCGACTCCTTCGAGATGTCGACGAGTTCCGCTGCAGGGAAGGCATCTTGGAGCCTGTTGCGATTCTCGAGG
The DNA here is from genome assembly GCF_011617465.1 of Brevibacterium pigmentatum. NCBI lineage: Bacteria > Bacillati > Actinomycetota > Actinomycetes > Micrococcales > Brevibacteriaceae > Brevibacterium > Brevibacterium pigmentatum. Next base: position 117,187 of record NZ_CP050153.1, on the reverse strand, counting down.
GGCAGGTTGTCGTCTTCGACGCCGAGACGGCGCGGGTTTCCGATTCCGCGCTGACGCAGGCCCTCCTGGATCGCGTAGTAGTAGTTGTCACGACGCCAATCCGTGTACACGATGTTCTCCCCGTAGCTGGTTCGCCACGGCATGCCTGCATCGATATTCGCGGTGATCGTCACCGTGTCGTCGGCCGTGACGACCATGGCATATGAGCGACCGAAGTAGGTGAAGAGGAAGTCCGAGTAGTACTTGATGTTGTGATAAGAGGTGAGGACCACTGCGTCGAGCTCCTTCTCGGCCATAATGGCGCGCAGTCCGGTCAGTCTCCGCTCCATCTCCCCATCGGAGAAGGCCAGCGGTGTCTTGGACCCGTTGTGGAGGACCTTGAGCCGCTCGAGGTCAGCGACGGAGGCGTTGTCAGCAAAGGTGGTCATGGGTTTCTCCTATTCGTTCGACACCGCCATCTCGGTGCCGCGGCGGTGTGGTGGGGTTCTGGACGACTTCAGACGTCGCGCAGAGGCTTATGGAAGGTCTCCTTGGCGCAGATGACTGCACCGAGACAGATTGCGGCCGCAGCCATGAGGTACCAACCGGGGGCAAGATGCGAATTGGTCAGGCCGATGAGCAGAGTGGCCATAAAAGGTGCGGTGCCGCCGAACAGGGCGTTCGACACGTTGAAGCTCACGGCAAACCCGGTGTACCGGATACGTGTCGGGAACATCTCGGCAAGGAAGCTCGGCAGAGTGCCGTCGTTGAGGGTGAGCATGGCTCCGAGTCCGATCTCGACGAGGACGACGAGCGTGAAGCTGCCGGCGTCCAGCAACATGAAGGCCGGCACCGTGAGGACGATGAAAGTGACTGAGGCGATGATGAGCATCCTCTTGCGACCGAACCGATCCGAGGCCAGACCGGTGAGCAGGATGAAACCGATATAGGTGACGAGAGCGATGGTGGTGGCGACGAACGATTCAGTAGCCCCATAGCCGAGCTCGGTCGTGAGATAGGTGGGCATATAAGTCAGGACGACATAGAACCCGACGGCGTTGAGCAGCACTGCGCACATCGAGATGAGCAGGGGGCGCCAGTGGTCCCGGAACATGGCGAAGACTGGAGCTTTGATCACTTCATCCTGCTGAGCGAGTTCACGGAATGCCGGCGTGTCCTCGAGTCGGGTCCGGATATAGCGGCCGATCAGTCCCATGGGCGCGGCAAGGAAGAATGGGAGCCTCCAACCCCAGCTCTCCAGCTGTCCATCGCTCAGCGTCGACGAGAGGACTGCGGCGAGCACCGATCCCAATAGCAATCCGGTGGCGGTGCTGGCTGGAACGACGGCTGCGTAGAGACCGCGTCGCCGCGGTGGTGCGTATTCGACGAGGAACGCCGAGGCCCCCGCATATTCGCCTGCCGCAGAGAATCCTTGGACGAGGCGGACGACGAGCAGCAGCACCGGAGCGAGGAAGCCGGCGACCGCGAAGCTCGGCAGCAGACCGATCGCAAAGGTCGAGACAGACATGATGAGAATCGAGACGGACAGTGCGGAACGTCGTCCGATCTTGTCTCCGATATGACCCCAGATGAAGCCGCCGATGGGGCGGACGACGAAGGAGACGGCGAAGACCGCAAAGGTGGACAGAAGCGCGAGATTGTCTTCGGACTCAGGGAAGAAGACGATCGCGATGGTCGTCGCAAAATACCCGTAGACGCCGTAGTCAAACCATTCGACGAAGTTGCCGACGAAACTGGCGGAGACGACGCGCCGCAGCGTCCGCTTCTGCTCGATATTCGGCTGCGCGGTCGCCGACGCATCTGATTTCACAGCGTCGTTGTCCTCTGGAGCGAGGTCGGACTTCATTGTCTTCTCCATCGTTGTGAACAGTGACAACGCGGTGTTGCATTCTTTACAACTGCGTTGCATTTAAGGTTATTGTGTCCCGGTCACCCGGTCAAGAGATTTCTGCTCAGAACTGCGCGCAATCAGAAAGCGGCAGGCGAAAGGACCCGCCGGACTGCATGTCCGACAGGGCCTTGGAACTGAACTCGCCCCGACACAGCGAAGCCCCGCACGACCTTTCGATCGTGCGGGGCTTCGCTGATGCGGGCGGTGTCGCCTACCTGCTCGACACGCGTCCGAAGAGATTCGCGATCGGGGCGAGCAGCAGCGGCCTGGCGGCGAACCAACCGGCCACGACCACGACCATCGCGATGAGGAACCAGATGAGACCGGCCCATCCGACCACGTCCGTGCCGGCGAACATGTACCCGAGGTTCTGTCGAAGTCCGGTCGTGAACACGAGGAACACGTGGACGAGGATGAAGAACACGAAGAACAGCATCGTCGGGAAGTGGATCGCCCGAGCCAGCGGCGCCGGGTAGATCTTGTTCAGCGTCGAGGCGTCCTTCGGCCACCATTCGCTCATCCGCACACCGGTGATCGCGGCCAGCGGAGCGGCGATGAACACGACTATGAAGTACATCAGCTGCTGGAGAGCGTTGTAGTTGACCCACGCATCTTCCATCGGCCATTCCATCGTGGCGTACTGCAGCGCCGCCGACAGAGCGTTCGGGAAGACTTCCCAACTGGTCGGCACGATGCGTGCCCAGTGTCCGGAGACGAAGAGCAGCACGACGAAGACCACACCATTGGCCAGCCACAGCAGATCGAGGCTCGTGTGCAGCCAGAGGTTGATGCTGATCTTCTTCCCACCGTTCTTCGGCGTGTAGAACGCCGGCGGTTTCTGCTGGTGACGCACCTGCAGACCCGACCGGATGATGAGCACCATGAAGAAAATGTTGAGGAAGTGCGTCCACCGCACCCAGCCCGGGAAGCCGGGATCGACGAAGTCCGGGATGTGGTATTCGCCCGGGTAGCGTTCGAGGAACTCCGGCACGCCCGGCAGGGTCGTGACACCGCGCGCGGCGAGGATGAGGATCCCGGCCACGACGATGAGTCCGCCGAGTCCCAGTCCGACGAGCTTGGACCACTGTCCCAGCGACTTCGAACCGATCATGACCGGTTCCTTCTTCGCTGCAGGCTTCGCCGAGGCGGTGCTGCCCGAGCCCGACGACGTGGCCTTCGCAGCCGGGGCCGACTTCGCGACCGGCTTGTCCGCGGTGCGTGCGGCAGCCTTGTCGTCGGCCTTCGCGGCGGGCTTCGCCATCGGTTTGCGCTGAGCGGGCTTGTCCGCGGTCTTGACCGCAGGCTTCGCCATCGGCTTGCGCTGAGCGGGTTTCTTCTCGGCTTCGTCAGATTTCTTCTCCGACGCCGAGGCGGCTCCCGCTGCGGCGGCACCTGCACCGGCGGCGGCTCCCGCACCTGCGGCTGCCGCACCGGCACCGACGCCGCCGATTCCGGTGCGCCGCCCCTGGGGCTTCTTCTCAACGGATTCCTCAGCTGCAGCCGGCTTCGCATCCTGCTTCACCTCGGCCGACTTGTCTGCCTCGGCAGATGCAGCATCGGTCGACTTAGCGTCAGCGGCCTTCTCTTCAGCCGGAGCCGAAGCGGCGGCCGAGCCTGCGGCAGGTTTGACAGCGCGTGATGGAGCAAAGCCTTCCGGCGGCCAGGGGTCTCCCCCGGCGGTGCGGGGAAGGCCGCGGCGCAGCGGCACATCGGAGAGCTCTCCGGAGCCCGCACCGCTCGCGGCTGCCGCAGCCACACCGGCACCGGCAGCACCCGCGCCAGCTACGGCGGCTGCAGGAGCAGCCGACGAGGTTTCAGACGTGGAATCGGCTGACGTATCCGCCGAAGCGGTTTCGGCAGAGTCTGCCTGAGCAGCGGATTCCTCCGCAGTGCTCTCGGCCCGAGCGGATGCATCCGCGGCCGGAGCAGCAGTGCCTGCGGCCTTGGCACCGGCGGGCGCGAAGCCTTCCGGCGGCCAAGGATCTCCACCGGCAACACGCGGCAGACCGCGACGCAGGGGAACCTCGGCGGCAGGAGCCGATTCCGCAGCGGCAGCATCGGCGGCGGCAGGTTCTGCCGCAGCCGACTCATCGTCCGAACCGGAAGCGGCGACGCCGGCGCCGGCAGCCACTCCGGCACCAGCCGTCGCGGCAGCGGCAACCGGGGCAGCCGAAGACTGTTCGTCCGATTCAGCGGACGCCGTGTCCTCGGTCGAATCCTCGACAGGAACATCCTCTTCAACTGCAGGCTCTTCCGGAGCCGACGATTCAGCGGACGCAACAGGAGCAGCAGAAGCACCGGTGGCCTTCACTCCGGCAGGAGCAAGACCTTCCGGCGGCCAGGGCTCTCCACCCTCGACGCGCGGCAGGCCGCGGCGCAGAGGCACTTCGGCAGACGTAACTGCCTCAGCAGGCTCCTCGACCGAATCCTCAACGGGCTCCTCGGCTTCACCGGAAGCCTCGGTCCCCGTCGATTCCTCGGCTTCGGTCACATCGGACTCGGCCGCCTCGGCGGGGGAACCTTCATCCAGTTCCTCCGTCTCGGCAGTCTCCGGCAGCCATGAAGCGCCCTCTTCCAAGGGTTCACCGATGGTGCCCTCCGGGGGCCAGGGGTCTCCGCCTTCGACCCGGGGCAGACCCGAGCGCAGCGAACTGGAATAGGTTGCCATATCAGGACTTATTCTCGTTCAGTGATTCGATGGCCTGGGGAACGACCTTGAACAGGTCGCCGACGACGCCGAAATCGGCGATATCGAAGATCGGGGCTTCGGCGTCCTTGTTGACTGCGACGATGGTCTTCGACGTCTGCATGCCGGCCTTGTGCTGGATCGCGCCGGAGATGCCGAGAGCCACGTAGAGCTGCGGGGACACCGACACACCGGTCTGGCCGACCTGGTGCGACTGGGCGATGTAGCCGGCGTCGACGGCCGCACGGGAGGCACCGACGGCTGCACCGAGGGTGTCGGCGAATTCGCCGACGAGCTCAAAGGACTCCTCCGAACCGACGCCGCGACCACCGGAGACGACCTTCTGCGCACCGCGCAGCTCGGGACGCGAGGAGGTTTCGACGACGGCTTCGAACGAATCGATCGCCGCCGAGCGCTTACCGGAATCGGCGACCTCGAGGGCATGCATGTTCGCGGATTGCGCTTCGGCGCGAGCCTCGATCGAGCCCAGGCGCACGGTGACGATGGGGGCACCGAAAGTCGGGGCCGAGGAGGCGGTGTAGCCGCCGCCGTAGACGGAGTGGTTGGCCACAATGCCCTCGGAGTCGCGTTCGAGTCCGGTGGCGTCGACGGACACAGCCGATCCGCTGCGCACAGCGTAGCGACCGGCGATGTCGCGACCGTCGAGAGTATTGGGCACGAGAACGGCGTCGGGAGCGGTGAGCTCCGCAGCTGCGGCCACGGCGTCGACGGCCGCGGTGCCGAGGTTGCCCTCGGTGGCTGCGGCGGTCAGGGTCGCCACGGCGCCGAGTTCGGCGGCCTTCTCGGCAGCGGCGTCAGCGCTGCCGGCGGCGAGCACGAGGGCGACGGGCGAGCCGATCTCAGCAGCTCCCCCGAGCAGTTCGGCGGCCGGCTTCTCCAGCTGGCCTTCGGCATCGGCGGTGAGGACGACGAGAATGGAGTCCTGCGGGAATTCTGACATGTGCGATTCTCCTTAGGCCAGACGGTTCTTGGTGAGGTATTCGGCGAGTTCGACTCCGCCATTGCCTTCGTCGACGACCTTCTCGCCGGCTTCGCGCGGCGGCTTCTCGGCGACGGTGACCATGATCGAGCGAGCCACGGACTGGTCCTCGGCATCGATGTCGAGATCGGACAGGCTGATGACCTCGAAGGGCTTCTTCTTCGCTGCCATGATGCCCTTGAAGTTCGGGAATCGGGCTTCGGGAAGCGCCTCGGTGATGGAGATGACGGCGGGCAGTTCGGCCGAGACCTGCTGCTTGCCGCCTTCGACCGCGCGGGTGCCGGAGACCTTGCCGTCGGTCAGTTCGACGGTCGTCAGGCCGGTCACGTGCGGGTAGTCGAGGTGCTCGGCGAGCATCGCCGGCATCATTCCGCCATTGCCGTCGGTGGAGACGTTGCCGGTGACGACGAGGTCGAACTCACCGCGGCGCAGAGCCGCGGCGAGCACCTCGGCGGTCAGGCCCAGATCCGCACCGGCCAAACCTTCATCGGCCACGTGCACGGCATTGTCGGCGCCCATGGCCAGACCCTTGCGGATCGTCGCGGTCGCGGTATCGGGAGCCATCGAGATGACGGTCACCTCGGTGTCGCCATCGGAGTCCTTCTGCGTCAGGGCGACCTCGAGGGCACGCTCACCGATCTCATCGAGGACGGCTTCCGAGGCGCCGCGATCGGCGAGCCCGGTTTCCAAGTTCAACTTGCGGTCGCCGTACGTATCCGGGACCTCTTTGACCAACACCGCGATCTTCAAGGATGACTCCTTAGGTTCGTGAAGCAGTTCCAGCTGCGTGAGACTTTCGTCTCATAATCTACAGGTGGCTGATTTCCGTCCGTTGACCGGGTCCGGGTTAGAACCGATCATGTCCATCACCCATGGTACGTGGTAGGCACCACAGATATCTCCGTTACTGTACGAACGATCGACAGAATTTGTCCAGTGCGTCGGACTCCGCAACCATGCGGACTTTCCTCGCCGAGGCGGTTCCCTGTCGTCGACGACGGGACCTCGACGCGGAGCCATCTCCTCGCCGAGGCGGGGCCCTAGAATGGGAAGGAGACCGACCATTCCTCCCGGTGCCCATCGCCGCCTCTCCGCGCGAGTGCATCAGGGCAGGTTGAACGCAGAGGTCGCAGGCAAGACGCAGACATCAACGGTGAAGGAGCGCCCCGTGGCATTCGACCTCGACGACATCGACCGCAGCATCATCGCCGCCCTCGTCGAGGACTCGCGCCTGAGCGTGCGCCAGCTGGCCGAACGTGTCCACATCTCCCGCTCCGCCGCACATAAGCGCTTCACCACCCTCATCGAATCGGGTGCGATCAGAAAATTCACCGCCGAGGTGGACCGCGAGGCCCTCGGCATGACCGTGACCGCGGTCGTCGTCGTCAAGATCGGCGAGCGCCCCTGGCCGCAGGTCCGTGACGACCTGGCAGCCCTTCCATTCGTCGAGAAGGTCCAAGCCGTCAGCGGGGATATCGACGCCTTGGTGACGGTCAATGCCCCGGATAACACTGCGCTGTCGCAGGTGATCCTGCGCCGCATCCACGAGGTCCCGGGCGTCGTGTCCTCCCGCTCACTCCTCATCCTCGATGAGGCCGAGGGCCGCCGTCCCGGCGCCGGATGAGGAACGCGGCACTTCCGCCCGATAGGGCACTCAGTTCTGACAGAACGAAGCCCCCGGCGCCGGAATTTGCGCCGAGGGCTTCATGACGTGAAACAGAGAGAACCGCGCACGCCGTATCCAACACTTCAAGCTAGCGTGTCAACTGCCTTTGGAAAGACCCGCGTTGCGTAATTCTCATAGGCTATCCTAACCCGGGGCCCGGGAGGACACAACAGGTTGATGCCGACTTTTTCGCTGGGCCCTTTATTCGGCCGGTCCCGCAAGCAGCATGAGACCGGCACCGGCGACGATGCGCCGGTACACCGGCTCGACGGAGAAGGTTTCACCGTCGGCTTTGAGGAGTCCGAGCTCGGTGAGCTCCTGCAGCTCGTCTGCCAAGAGCGTGGAGAGTCGCTCGGCGCGCACCTCGCCGAGGTCGAGGTCGGGGCGTTCGGGTGCCGAGTCAGGAGTGAGGATCTCGATGAGGCGTTGGGCGATCGTGATCGCCGGGGCGCCGTAGTCCTCTCCGGGAACGAGGTTGATCACGTCGAGCAGCCGCTCGTAGATGAAGGCGCCGATGACCGGCAGTGCGGTATCCGCGCTCACCTCACCCTTCTTCCACTCGTCGGCGGCGCTTCCCGGGCGGACCTTGGTGCCGGTGATCTCGGTGATCTCAGCACTCTGCATCACGGCCCACATTGCTTCGAGGACGGGCACCTCATCGGCGCTGCGCGCATAGTTCACGCCGTCTTCGTACCGGGCGTTCGACGCAACTCCGACGGCTTTGATGCCGAACTTTTCGGCCGCCTCGGCGATATCGGCCCGCTTCACCCGTCCCGTACCGGTCAACGGGCGGGAGTCGCCGATCCATTCGAGAATGCCGGCTACACCGGCGACGAGGCGATTGTGCGGCATGGGCTGCGCGAGCTGCTCCTCACTCAGGGCATTGGCTTCGACTGCGGCCATCAGGGCCGAGGGCAGCGGGTCGGTGCGCATGCTCGCGGCCTCGGCTCGGGCGCGGGCGGCGTTCCAGCGTTCGGGGTTCTCGTCGGTGTCCATGCGGAAGCGGAGATAGTTGTCGAGAGCTTCGAGGCTGTCGAGGAAGATCACCGTCGACGGCGATTCGCCATCGGTCTTCTCGGCCTCCTCCTGTCCGTCGACTGCGAAGCTTTCAAGGACGTCGAGGAGGTCGTCGGTTCCCTCCGGTTCGTTGATATCTGCGCGGGAGGACACGGCGATGCAGAACAGGAGGTGGGCGATGTCGAAGACCTCTGAGTCCTCGTCGACGTCGTCGTAGGTCTCGGCCAGCCAGTCGCGGAAGCGCTGGTAGAGCGGCATCTCGTAGACCGTCTTCTCGACCTCGTCCATTCGTTCGTCGACGCCCTGCGGATCAGCGTTGGGAGTCGCCTGTCCGCTCGCCTCGGCGCTCGATCCGCCGAGCCACTCAGGCAGGTCCTGGTCTGCGGCAGGGCCGTCCTGGACGTCCTGGTCGTCCTGGAACACTCGGTCGGTGGAGCCGTAGGTGCCGGCCACCGGCTCCGGATAACCGTCGAGCGGCATGAGCTCGTCGACGACTTCCTGCCCCGAGACCTTGTTTCGCTTGGTCAACCGCACGACCGCGGCGGCTACGGCGAGCATGGCCCCTTCGAGGACGGGGCGTCCGCTGTTGTTGGTGATGAGGCGGTCGAGGCTGTCGACGACGCGCCCTTTATGCGCCAGGGCCAGGATGTCGCGGGCCACGGCGCGGGACTTCTTCGCCGACCACTTCGGTGCCATCACTCCGCCGAGCTTCGGTCCGTGCACGTCGTCGGTGAACCATTCGTCGAGGAGGTCCATCGCTGCCCCGGTCACCTGCGCGACGCTCGGGTTGAAGTCCTGGGGGTCAGAGGGCAGGGAGGCCACAACAGCCTCGGCGGTTTTGATGTCGCCTTCGGCAGAGGCCACGGAGAACGACCGCAGCTTCCCCAGAGCCAGTCCGCGGTGGGCACCGACCGGGGTGAACAGGCGGCGGTTGTATTCCTCCTGCGCCTTCTCCATGGCTGCGTGGAATTCGGCCTCGGTGAAGTCCGCATTCGGATCATCGACGTCAATGCCTTCGGCCTTGAGGAACGGCACCAGCTCCCGCATCATCCGATCGCCCATGCCGGGGCTGTGGCTGATTTTGCCGCCCGCTGCCATTCCGTGGAATTCGGGACCGTCGAAGAAAGTAGACACGCATTGCTCCTGCCGAGGATGAACTGAAGCAATAACGGTAACAAGTCAGACCTCGTCGGCCGCACAACTGCCCCGGCATGGCCCCGCGGCTTCACCGAGATCACATTCCGGGCCGGCGCCAACCTTTCTTCACCGTCCAGCCAAACGTCCACTCGGCCTGCCGGAACCGGCCCCTTCGTCCCGAGTTAGCGACACGTTTGGCCGCCCGTCCTCACCTGCACCTAAGCCATGGAATCGTGACTCGGCTCACGCCACCATGGGGCCATGACCATTGACGTTCCCACCACAGGCCGCTCACTGCCCCAGCTGCAGCCGATCAGCTTCATCGGCGCAGATGGCCGGCTCACCGACACTCCGACCGAAGGGCTGCGGATCCCCAGCGATGCCACCCTCACCGGTCTCTACCGGCAGATGGTCCTCGTCCGCCGGTTCGAAGCACAGGTCACGCATCTGACCCGGCAGGGTCGGCTCGCGACCTACCCGTCCGCGGCGGGTCAGGAAGCCGCCGAGGTGGGGGCCACCACCGCGCTGGCCCCGAACGATTGGCTCTTCCCCACCTACCGCGACTCGGCAGCGCTGCTGACCCGCGGTGTGCCCGTGGCCGAGATCCTCGCCGCCTTCCGCGGGGACTGGCACTGCGGTTTCGACCCGCACGAATATCACACCTCACCTGCGGCGACGCCGCTGGCGACGCAGACCCTTCATGCCACGGGATTCGCGATGGCCGCGAAGCTCAAGGGCGAGGACGCAGCGACCCTGACCTTCCTCGGCGACGGCGCCAGCAGCGAAGGCGACACCCACGAGGCATTCAACTTCGCCTCCGTGTGGCAGACCCCGACGGTCTTCGTGCTGCAGAACAACCAGTACGCGATCTCCACTCCCCTGCGGGAGCAGACGAACGCGACGATGCTCGCCGACCGGGCCGCCGGCTACGGAATGCCGGGCCTGCGCGTCGACGGCAATGATGTCGCCGCCGTGTTCGCCGCCGTCTCGGCGGCGCTGGCGCGCGGTCGGAACGGGGACGGTCCGACCCTCATCGAGTGCCTCACCTACCGGATGGAGTCGCACACGAACTCCGACGATCCGACGAAGTACCGTGACACCGAAGAGGTCGAGCACTGGAAGCAGTTCGATCCCATCGACCGTCTCGAGAAGTATCTGCGAACGACCGGTGCCCTCGACGATGCGACAGTCGCAGAGATCGCCGAGGCAGCCGAGACCCTGGCCGCGTCCGTGCGCGATGCGATGAACCAAGAGGCCGAGGTCGACCCGCGCGAGCTCTTCGCCCACGTATATTCGACCCCGCGCACGGCCCTTGCCGAACAGCAGCAGGTCCTCGAAACCGAACTCGCCGCGGCAGGCTGCGCATGAGCGTCGAAGCGGGAACCGAACCGACCACCGACCCCACCACCGATCCGACCGCGGTGAACGACGAAACAGCCACGGCCGCCTCGGCGAAGGGCGACACCGCACCCGGCACTGCGCGGGCCCCCGAAGCCGGCCCCGCCCCGTCATCGGTGACGATGACGAAGGCCCTCAACCACGCGCTGCGCGATTCCCTGGCCGACGACGACACTGTGCTCATCTTCGGTGAGGACGTCGGCCGCCTCGGCGGGGTCTTCCGGGTCACCGAAGGACTGCGGGCCGAATTCGGGTCGAACCGCGTTTGGGATTCCCCACTTGCGGAGTCCGGCATCATCGGCACCGCAATCGGCATGGCGATGAACGGGATGCGCCCGGTCGTCGAGATGCAGTTCGACGCCTACGCCTATCCGGCGTTCGAGCAGATCGTGTCCCATGTGGCGAAGATGCGGAACCGGACGAAAGGCCGGGTCAGCCTGCCGATCACGATCCGGATTCCCTATGCCGGCGACATCGGCGGGGTCGAGCATCACTCGGATTCGTCCGAGGCCTATTGGACGTCGACGCCGGGTCTGACCGTCGTCACGCCGTCGAATCCGGCCGATGCGTATTCGCTGCTGCGGGAGTCGATCGCCTCCGACGATCCGGTCGTGTTCATGGAGCCGAAGTCGCGGTACTGGATGAAGGAGACGCTGAGCCTGCCCGTGTCCACGGCACCGATGAACCGCGCTCAGGTCATCCGCGAGGGCACCGACGCCACCCTGCTCGCCTATGGACCGACCGTGCGGACGGCGCTGGATTCCGCCGAGGCGGGAGCCGAGCACGGACTGTCCATCGAGGTCATCGACCTGCGCACGCTCTCGCCGTTCGACGACGAGACGGTGTCTCAGTCTGTGCGCAAGACCTCGCGCGCGGCGATCATCCACGAGGCCGCCCAGTTCGGCGGATACGGCGCCGAGGTGGCCGCCCGCCTCACCGAACGCAACTTCACCTATCTGTCGGCCCCGATCCTGCGGGTCACCGGGTTCGACGTGCCGTATCCGTCGCCGAAGCTCGAGGAGTTCTACTTGCCCACCATCGAACGCGTGCTCGATGCGCTCGAGTCCTGGGATTGGGAGCTGTGATGAGTGCTGATCTGAGTGCAGGTATGCGCGACACGGGCACGCGCGAGTTCATCCTTCCCGACCTCGGCGAAGGCCTCACCGAGGCGGAGCTGATCTCCTGGAAGGTCGAGATCGGGGACGAGGTCCACGTCGATCAGATGGTCGTCGAGGTCGAGTCCGCGAAGTCCGTCGTCGAACTCCCCTGCCCGTACGCCGGGCGGATCGTCAGCCTTCACGCGAACGCCGGAGACACCGTCAGTGCAGGTCAGGCGCTGCTCTCCGTCGCCGAGGCGGGGGCTGGGGCCGATGCGCCGGCGTCGGATGGTGGCGAGGCTGTAAACGCGACGGCGAGCGCAGATGGTGGACATCCCGAGTCGAGCGGTGCGAACCTCATCGGCTACGGCACCTCCGAACCGAAGACCCGCTCGACGAAGAAGCGCTCGTTCGGCGGCAAACACGCGGCCGCACCGGTCGCGACATCCACCGCCGCACCGACTGTGGCTCCCGCGGTTCCGACCGTCATCCCAGCTGCTCCTCCGCAGCCGCCGACCGAAACGCCAGCCCCTGCCGGCGACTCTTCGACCGTTGCGACCGACCGCGTCTCCCCCGTGTCCTCACCCCTCGTGCGCAAGCTTGCGAAGGACCACGGAATCAGTGCCAAGCATCTGCCCGGCACCGGCCCCGGCGGGGTCGTGACCAGGTCCGACGTGCTTGCCGCCATCGAATCTGGGGCGGGCGCAGCCGCCACACGCGTCCCCGCGGGGACGTCCCCGGTCGCCCAACCGCACGTGGGAACGGAAGGCACAGCCGGCTCGGCGAGCGTGCCTGTATCCGGTACGGCCGCCTCGGCGAGCGTGCCTGCCTCCATCCCCCACGCCGACCGCGATACCCGCACCCCGATCACGGGGCTGCGGAAGGTCGTATCCGAACGCCTCACGAAGTCGCGGCAGGAGATCCCCGAGGCGACCATCTGGCTCGATGTCGATGCCACCGAACTGCTGGGCACGAAGCGCTCGCTCGAGGCGCGCACCGGTGAGAGATATTCGCTGCTGTCGCTCGTCGCCCGCTTCGTCGTGGCCGGATTGAAGAAGTATCCGATCATCAACTCGTCGATCGATACGACTGCCGGCGAGATCGTCACCCACGGCGACATCAACCTCGGCTTGGCCGCGCAGACCCCGCGCGGACTTATGGTCCCCGTCGTCCACGGGGCCGGCGAGATGAGCCTGCGGCAGCTGCGCGACTCCGTGTCCGAGACCGTCGGGAAGGCCGCCTCGGGCAGGTTCGATCCCGCGGAACTCTCCGGCGGCACGTTCACCTTGAACAACTACGGGGCGTTCGGCGTGGACGGCTCGGCCCCGATCATCAATCTCCCCGAGGTGGCCATGCTCGGCCTCGGCCGGATCAAGGACCGCCCGTGGGTCGTCGACGGTGAGCTGACCGTGCGCAAGGTGATGTACCTGTCGTTCGTCTTCGACCACCGGGCGTGCGACGGTCAGGAGCCGAGCGAGTTCCTCACCTTCGTGGCCGACTGCATCGAGAACCCGATCTCGCTGCTGCCCGAACTCTGACGAGCGCTCTCGATCAACTCGAAGCTCGAAAAAGTCGTCACTCGCGACGACTTTTTCGAGTTTCGCGTTGACTGAGCGGGGACGAACTCAAGCACCGAGCGGCGCTGCTGCTCTTCCGATGTCGAGACGCGGCCAGTCCGCGAGATCCGCCAACATCTGCCGGTCGTGGGTGACGACGATGAGCGCCGCCGAGGCGGTCCCGAAGGACTCCGTGAGTTCGTCGACCAGCGAGGCGGACAGGTGGTTCGTCGGTTCATCGAGGATGAGCACGTCGGGTTCGACCGCCAGACACATCGCCAGCTGGAGTCTGCGCTGCTGACCCTGCGAAAGTCGGTGAACCGGTATCGTCGAGTCATCCGCCGAAAGCAGCCCGAGGTCCTGCAGGGTAAGGTCGCCGGACAGTGACGACCGTAGTGCATAGTCCTCGAACACACGGGCGGCGGTGTCGGCGGCGTTCCATTCGGGCACCTCCTGACTGAGCAGCTCGACCCGTGCCTGCGGATGTCTGTGCACCTCTCCGGAACTCGGATCGAGACGGCCGGTGAGGACGTCGAGAAGCGTCGACTTGCCGGTGCCGTTCGCGCCGGTGATGAGCAGGCGGTCGCCGGGAGCGATGCTCAGAGACACCGTCTGCCTCATCCGCCCTTCAACGGTGACCGATTCCGCTGCCAGCAGTGAGCCGCCTTCCGCTTCCCACCGCTCGTCCTCGGATTCCGATACGTCCGGGCACTGCAGACGCAGAGGCGGCTCGGGCACTTCCACGGCGTGCCGTTCGAGGTCTTCGACGCGACGGTTGAAGGCCTGCACGACGCCGGCGGTCCTCGTCGCGCGAGTGTGCTTGCCGGTTCCCTTCGGCGGACGCCACCCCGTGCTCAATCGGGATCGGGCGTCATCGGCGGCTTCGGACAGTCGGGCGTGCTCGGCCACCTCGGCGAGGTAGTCCTGCTCCCACTTCTCACGGTCCCGACGTTTCCCCGCCACCCATCCGCGGTAGCCGCCGGAGTAGTTCCGGTGGCGTCCGTCGCGACTCGGATCGAGATCGAGGAATTCGTCGGCGACATCGTGAAGCAGCGCCCTGTCATGGCTGACCAGGGCGAATCCGCCGTGTCGGGTGCGCAGTCGCTCGGTGAGGAACGCCAGTGACTGGGCGTCGAGGTGGTTCGTCGGTTCGTCGAGAAGCAGGATGTCCGTGCTCGAGCCGAGGACGACGGCCAGACGCACCCGGTACCGCTGGCCCACCGAGAGGCTCGCGAGGCTCCGCGTCCGGTCCGAGCACGCGGACAGCCCCGACAGTGCCGTGTCGATGCGACGCTCACCGTCCCATGCGTCGAGGCGGGTCGCCCATTCAAGGGCGTGGGTGAAGGCCTCGTCTGCCCCGGGTTCGTCTCGTGCCATCGCCTCGCCGGCTGCGTCGAGAGCGGCCAATGCGGCCTTCTCCTGGCTCAGGGATTCATTGATGAGGTCGCCGACTGTGCGGTTGTCATCGGCGTCAAGGGCCTGTTCGAGCAGGGTGACGGTACCTGACCGCCTCAGCACTCCTTGGTCGGGAGGAAGCGTACCGGCGAGGACGTGGAGCAAGGTCGTCTTGCCGCTGCCGTTCTCGCCGACGACAGCCAGTCGCGTACCGACAGAGACCGTCAGGTAGAGACCAGTGAGGATCTCGCGGTCGCCGCGCATGATGTGAATGCCTTCGGCGCGGATGTGTGCGGCAGATCCTGCGGACAGGTCGAGTTCGGGGGATGAAGATGTTGATTTCGGCATCGTGGTCTTTCAGCTCGTCGTGGAGCCGGACAGCATGAAGCCACCGTCCGGCGAGGGCCAGGACGGCGCACGAGAGTGATGTGAAGGGTCCCGCCGCCGTCAGCGGCGGCTGCGGAGCCTTCTGGAGGGCATACCGAAATTCATGGCACCAATTCTAACAGCGAGATATTTGTGTATTAGTCCCGGGGACAGCGAGCCACTGGCGGAGTCGTCCCAAACGACAGGGCGAGCGGTGTGGTCGAAGTTCCAGCCATTCCAGGTCCAGACGATCAGGCCGAGCGCGGCTCCGGATGGATCTCAACCCGCAGGTTCAGCGCCTTGGTCACTTGCAGGACTGTTGACCAGGTCGGATTTCCATCCTCCGACAACGCCCTGTAGAGGCCGTCGCGGCTCATGCCGACTCGGCGAGCCAGGTCGCTCATATTTCCTGATCGAGCGATGATCCCGAGCGCCGCCGGAAGGGCACCTGGGTCATCCGCGGCATCTTCAAGGGCCGTCTCCAGCAAGATCGCGGCATCATCGGCAGTGGCAATGTGATCAGCGGCGTCGAAGATCGGATACTTCACGTCGTCAGTCATGTCCACCCTCCTTCCTCTGGTCCAGCTTCCAAGTATCAGCAAGCTTCTTCGCAGCGGCTATGTCCTTACCCTGCGTCGATTTGTCACCACCGCAGAGCAGCACGATCAACTCAGACCCGCTCTGAAGGAAATAGATCCTGTAACCGGGACCGGAATTGATCTTGAGTTCAGACAACCCGTTTCCGATCGGTGCCACCTGGCCAGGATTCCCGTGCGCAAGACGATCCAGTCGAAGCAGAATGCGGACACGAGCTTTCTCATCCTTGAGGCCCTTGAGCCAACGATCAAATGTTCGGGTAGTTCGAACAACAGCCACGTGTCGATTATATCTGACACTTTTGCGCTGCGCCAGGATCCACATTGTCAGCTGACTGCTCGGTCATCTCCGTCAGCATAGCTCTCCGATTCCACACTTCGGACGGCCATTTCGTCTGTGACTCACGGCACTAGCCTTGCCGAGGCTGCCGACCGGCTGCCGGTGTCGAGTGAAAGAAGGTCGCTCATATCGCAATCTGACGATTCGGCCCCAACGTCAGGGCCACCTCGGCGGCGGTATTCGCTGGTCCTCCTCATCGTTCCCGTCATCCTCTACGTCCTCACCCCGGTCGTGGCGAACTCGGTCGAGCCGCGCGTCGCCGGATTGCCGTTCATCCTCACCTATACGATCGCGGTCACGATCCTCACCTGGCTCTTCGTGTGGATGACCGCTCGCGGCGACCGGTACTACCGGCACGATCTGCCCGAGCACATCCCCTCCGATGTCGCATTCGGTGAGGACCACGAGATCGAGGAGGCCGGGAAATGAGCACCCCCGCGATCATCGCCTGCATCATCTTCGGCCTCGCAATGCTCGCGACCATCGGCATCGGCATCTGGTCCGGCCGCGGCCGGGAGAAGTCGCTGGACGAATGGTCGGTGTCCGGGCGGGGGCTCGGCTTCGTCTTCATCCTGCTGCTCATGGCAGGCGAAACGTATACGAGCTTTTCGTTCCTCGGCACGGCCGGTTGGTCCTACTCCTACGGTGTGCCGATCCTCTACCTCATCGGGTACCTGAGCATCGGTCTCGTCGTCGCCTACCTCGTCGGCCCTCTGTTCTGGACCTATGCCGCCCGGCACAAGCTCGTCAGTCTCTCCGACATCGTCGAACACCGGTTCCGCTCGCGTGGGTTGGCGATCCTCGTGGCTGTCCTCGCGACGATCTTCGTCGTCCCCTACATCGAGCTGCAGATTCAGGGCATGGGTGCAGTCGTCAACGCCATGAGCTACGGCGCGATCGACCTCAAGGTCGCCGCCATCGTCTCCTTCATCGTCGCCGAGGCGTTCATCCTCTTCTCCGGACTGCGCGGTTCCGCCTGGGTCAGCGTCCTCAAGGACGGACTGGTCATCCTCGCTGTCGCGTTCCTTGCGATCTACGTACCGCTGCACTATTTCGACGGCCTGGCTCCCCTGCTTGACCGCGTCGTGAGTGAGAAATCTCAGTGGCTGACCTTCCCCGGTGCAGGCGATGGCATCTACGGGGGTGCCTGGTTCATCTCGACGATCATCCTCAACGGGATCACGATCACCGTGTTCCCCACGTCGATAGCCGGCTACCTGTCGGGCACCTCGGCGAATGCTCTGCGACGCAACTCGATCATTCTGCCGTGGTATCAGCTGCTGCTCCTCGTGCCGATGATGGTCGGTGTGGCTGCACTCTTCGTCGTCCCTGCCCTCAGAGACGCCGACCTGGCCCTGTTCTCCGTGGTCATCGAATCCCTGCCCGCGCCGATCGTCGCGATCATCGGCGTCGCAGGCGCGCTCTCGGCGATCGTGCCGATGAGCGTGTACATGCTCTCGATCGGTTCGATGTGGGGACGGACTGTCTTGGGCGGCGGCTTGGCCGGACCGAAGAACGCCGCCTCGATGACGCCTGAGCAGCTGAACGCACGTGGCCTGCGGCAGAAGACACTGTCCCAGTGGGTGTGCCTGGCCGTCGGCATCATCGCCCTGATCATGAGCCTGCTCATGCCGGATGCGCTCGTCGAGCTCTCCGTGCTCAGCTACGAGGGCCTGGCACAGGTCGTGCCGGCCGCGCTGCTGTCCCTGTACTGGCCGCGCATGAGCAAGCAGGCAGCAGCTGCGGGTCTCTTCGTCGGCTCCGTCGTCATGGTCGCCCTCCACTACACGGGACTCGACCCGCTGCTCGGGATCAACGGCGGTCTCTGGGCTGTCGCGGCGAACCTCATCGTGGTCGTCATGGTCACGCTGGTCAAGCCAGACCCACGGTGGGTACCGAAAGCCCAGCGTCAGGCGCGCACCGAGGCGGCGGCGTTGTAGGTGCGAGCCCCTCGATCAACTCGAAGCTCGAAAAAGTCGTCACTCGCGACGACTTTTTCGAGTTTCGCGTTGACTGAGCGGAAGCGAGCTCACCCGTCGAGCAGCGCTGCCGCGTACATCGGACGTGCCGCATCCGCGCTCGGCGGGTGGAAGAGTCCGGCCGTGGCATCGCGGAAGAGGCGGGAGAGTTCGTGCTTGTTGCCGAACCCGCTGCCGCTCGTGCACATGAGGGCGACTTCGGCGTTGCGGCGGGCCGCCTCGGCCGATTTGATCCTGGCCCCCACCAGGCGCAGCGGCCAGCCGGCGCCGTGGTCGATGAGGTCGTCGAAGTCCCGAGCGTAGGCGTCGATCATCGCAGTCACCGGCATGAAGTCAAGGTGCGCATCGGCCAGGCGGGTCCGGGCTTCGGGCACTTCGGCGAAGGTGACGCCGGCCTTCGCGGACTTCCGCTTGTGCAGACCGGCGGCACCCAGCTCGAGCGCCCGTGCCGCGACTCCGGCATAGACGGCGGCGATGAGCAGCTGGAAGTTGCTCGTGATCGCGAAGGTGAGCAGATCGGGGTGCTTGCCGGCGGGGATGACGCGTGAGACCCGTTCGGGTTTCATCGGCACGTGGTCGAGGATCGTCGCCCGCGACTGCGAGGCCCGCATTCCCAGCACATCCCATTCGTCGGAGACCGTGATGCCGGGTGCATCGCGTTCGATGAATCCGTAGACGAGCTGACCTTCGGCCGGCTCGTCCGCATCGGGACCGGCGATCCCGTCGTCGTCGGAGGCCACGGCACCGTGGACGATGAGCCTGGTCCACACGGGAGACAGCGAGGTGAAGATCTTCACCCCGGTCAGTTCGTATCCGCCGTCGGCCGTCGACACCGCCTCGGTGTTCGAGCCCTGCAGGACCCAGTCGTTCGACGGCTCGGAGATGCCGAAGGCGAAGATCTCACCGGCCATGACTTCGTCGAACACCCAGTTCAAGCTGTCGTCCCCGCGGTCGTTCAATGCCTTGACCACGCCGGTGGTCATGAGGTGCATGTTGATGGCCAGCGCCGTTCCCGGGGCTGCCGATGCCAGCCGTTGCTGAAGTCGGGAGACCTCGAACAGGCTCAGCCCTGGCCCGCCATGCGACTGCGGGACGAACAGCTGAAGATAGCCGAGGTCCCCCAGTTCGGCGAGGTCTTCGTCGAAGAATCGGTTCTCCCGGTCATAGACGTCGGCTCGTTCGCGGAATCGTTCGAGCACATCATCGGGCAGGTACCGCGCGGCGAGCTCGCTCACGCGTGTCTCACGGTCGGTCATCGGCTCTCCTTCGTCGAGGGGTCGTCTGCGTCCGTCGAGGGGTCGGTCGCGTCTGTCGAGGGTGTCGCGGTCTGCGCGATGCGGCGCAGGATGATCGCGCCGTTGTGCCCGCCGAAGCCGAACGACGTTGACAGGACGGTGTCCACGGCCGCCGCGGCGAGGTCCTGCCCACCACCCATCTCACGGGCGTGACCGGCGACGATGTCCCAGTCGGGGAATTCATTGTCGTCGAGGTTGAGCGTCGGGGGCAGCGTCTGGTCACGCATCGTCAGGGTCGCGATGATCGCCTCGACGACTCCCGATGCGCCGAGGAGGTGTCCCGTCATCGATTTCGTGGCGGAGATCGGGATCGTTCGTCCAGCCTCCCCCAAGGCCGCGTCGAAGGCGGCGAGTTCGGCCCGGTCGCCGGCCGGTGTGCCCGTCGCGTGGGCGTTGATGTGGTCGATATCGCCGGGTTCCAGCCCGGCATCGTGCAAAGCCTGGACCACCGCCGAGGCGGCTCCCCGTCCCTGCGGATGCGGGTTCGTCGGGTGGTGGGCATCGCTGGCGGCGCCGAAACCGGCGAGCTCGGCCAGCGGCATCGTCCCACGTGAGGCCGCCGAGTCAGCGGATTCGAGGAGGATCGCAGCCGCACCCTGGCTCATGACGAAGCCGTTGCGGGCCTGGTCGAAGGGGCGGCTGGCGGCGGTCGGGTCGTCTTCGAATCCGGCGGCGAGCGCGCGCATATTCGCATTCGAGGCGAGATTCACCGGACCGAGGCAGTCCTCCATGCCGACGACGAGCACGGCGTCGGCGTAGCCGTGGCGGATGCGGCGCATCGCCTCGCCGAGTCCGATCGCCCCGGAGGCGCACGTCGCCGAGACTCCCTGGCCGGGACCGCGCAGGTCGAAGCGCTGGCTGATGAGCGCCGCCGCGGAGTCCGGTGCTCCGTGGATGGACAGGGTCAGCGGAACGGACCTGGGGCCGTCGGCGTCGAGGCGACGCGTCGCCTCCTGCATGGCGTCGACGGGTCCGGAGCCGGTGGCCGCGATGACTGCCGTGCGGTCACGGTCCCAAGGCAGATCGTCGGCCGCGGATTCGATTCCGCCTGCGCGCATCGCCTGGTCGGCCGCGGCGATGGCCCAATGTTGGACGGGGCTGAGTCGGCGGGCGAGCGCCCGGGGCAGAACCGCCTCGGCGTCGAAGTCCTTGATCTGCCCGCCGATTCGCACGGCGAGGTCGTCGAACTGCTCACCTGCGAGGACGTCGATGGCGCTGGTGCCGCTGCGCACAGACTGCCAGAGGGTTTCGGGGTTCTGGCCGCTCGGGGTGATGGCTCCGAGTCCGGTGAGGACGACCTCGCGCACGCCGTCTGTCCGGTGCCGATTGCTCCGGGATGCGTTCACAACCGCTGTGCCTTTCCGCTCATGACCAGGTCAACGGTTTCGTGGCGTCGAATCTTCCCGCCGACGGTCCGCGGAAGCCGGTCGAGTGAATAGAACCGTCTTGGCACGAACTGCGGGGCCAGTTCCGCCCGGGCGTGGTCGAGCAGTGCTGCTTTGTCGGGCGCAGTCGATTCGCCATCCCCGGCATGGCTCCCGGAACCCAGGGCGCCTGATTCGATGACG
Organism: Brevibacterium pigmentatum; assembly: GCF_011617465.1. NCBI lineage: Bacteria > Bacillati > Actinomycetota > Actinomycetes > Micrococcales > Brevibacteriaceae > Brevibacterium > Brevibacterium pigmentatum. The sequence continues at coordinate 96,200 of NZ_CP050153.1, read as the reverse complement.
AGGGCGACGATGCTGCCGAGACCGTCGTCGGGCAAGGCGATCGCGCAGACCTCGCCGAGGCGGCCCGGCCCCGACCGCGGATCCTCGCGGTCGTATTCCTCGAAGGCGCGTTCCACCTCGGGCAGGGACACTTTGTGCCCTCCGGTGATCGCGATGTCACCGGCCCGTCCGGCGAGTTGGAGGAGTCCGTTTTCGATCCGTCCCTGGTCACCGACCGTGGCCCAGCCGTCGGGGCGTCGCAGCTGAGCGTCGGTGGTGCCGGTGACATAGCCGTCGGAGCAGGCGGCGGCCCTGATCCAGACCGTGCCGATCTCTCCGTCGGGCAGCCGGGCACCGGATTCGTCGCGGACCTCGACGCCGATGGTGTCGTAGATCGAGATCCAGGTGCCGTCGCCGTCGCGGCTGTCGCCGATGAATCCGATCTCGGCGGCACCGTAATAGCTGATCAGCCTGGTGTCAGGGAGGACGTCGGCGAGTGCCGAGCGGATGGAAGCGGGCAGGTTCGCTCCTCCGGTGACGACGAGGTCGAGACCGTGGAAGCTCTCAGGTGTTCGGCGGGCCGCCTCGGCGAGGGCCTTGACGACGGCGGGCACGGCGACGACGCGGGTGATGGCTTCGTCGGTGATGCGCGACCCCATGGTGAACGGGTCGAAGTCGTCGGCGACGTGGACGCTGCCGCCGGTGGCGAGGCTTTCGACGACGGCGTAGAGGGTGAGGCTGTAGGACACGGGGCCTGGGGCCAGGCTGGCTACTCCGGCGAAGGGTTCGAGGTGGGCCGAGGACACAGCCACGTTGTCGCGGTACTGCTGGCGGGTCTTGATGAACGCCTTCGGGTTGCTCGTCGTGCCGGAGGAGAAGAGCATGAGGAACGGCTCGGACGCCGCACGGACGGTCGGCGGTGCGGTATCGGCGGGGTCGATGGCGGTTTCACGGGCGCGGAAGTCGGTCGCGGTGATGACGGTTCCGGTCCATCCGGCGGCGGCGAGCGCCTCGGCGAGACGGGTCGAGTCGCTGATGACGAGGCCGATTCCGGTGGTCGTGATGACTCCGACCTGATGGTCGAGCGGCCAGCGGGGGTCGATCGTGGCCGAGACTGCGCGGAAGCCGGCGAGGCCGGCGATGATGCGGGAGGTCTCGAACGCCGAGGTGAGGCTCACTGCCGTGATCGGGGTGCCGTGGGTTTCGGGAGCAGGATTCGGCGGGTCGGTCTGGGCACTGTGGAGGGCGTCGACGGCGGCGAACATCGTGGCCGAATCCCGGACGAGCTGAGCATAGGTGAGGGAACGTGGGGCTCGTGAGCCTTCAGCAGGGTCGGCGCTCTCATCGGGGGCAGGGCTGCCAGAGTGGCCGCCGACGATGGCCAACTGGTCCGGATCGACGGCCGCAATCTCGAGGATCCTCGACGTGATGGGCAATTCCGTCCTCCTCGAACTCGTTCCTCGCGGGCCCGTTCCGGCCAGCACGTGCCCATTCCTCAGCCGGCGTCAGCCTGCCCCGGGCACAGATCCTCAGTATAGGAGCGGCTCGATCGGCCCGTGGGTCAGGGTTGTCCTCCGCCGACGTGCCTCCTGCGAATGGCTTCGCCGCGACATCCGCGCAGAGTTCGAGGTAGATCCACCCGCAGGGAGCACCCCAGCACACTGGAATCGGCTAGCCGAGGTCCAGCACAGCGAAGAACGGGCTGGGTGCCGAGAAACGCATGCGCACACGCGTTTCTCGACACCCATCCCGTTTCTCGACGAAGGCTGAGGCCAACCTCGAGTCAGTCAGCCACGTAGTACATGCGCTTGTTGACGAATTCGTCCATGCCGTAGGGGCCGAGCTCGCGGCCGAAGCCCGAGCGCTTGGTGCCGCCGAACGGGATCTCCGCGCCCTCACCGGCCGGGGTGTTGACGTTCGACATACCGACATCGAGGCGCTGAGCGAGCTTCGCGGCGCGCTCGGGATCTTTCGCGAACACGGCACCGCCGAGGCCGAAGCGCGAATCATTGGCCAGGGCCAGGGCTTCGTCATCGCTGGTGACCTTGTAGACGGTGGCCACAGGGCCGAAGAGCTCTTCGCGGTAGGCGTCCATCTCCGAGGTGACTCCGGTGAGCACGGCCGGCGAGACATAGGCCGAACCGTCGGTGGCGAGTTCGCCGCCGACGAGAGTCGCACCCTGCTCGACGGCGCGGTCGAGCTGCTTGCGCAGATTCTCGGCGGCCGAACGCGAGGACAGGGGCGAGTACTTGCCGTCGCCCGCCTCGGCGGGGGTGCCCTTCTCCCAGGACTGGGCACGCTCGGTCAGTCCGGACACGAAGTCGTCGTAGATGTCGTCCATGACGATCATCCGCTTGTTCGCGTTGCAGACCTGACCGGTGTTGTACAGGCGGGTGCCCCACGCGGTGTCGACGGCCTCGTTCATGTCATCGGTGTCGAGGACGATGTAGGGGTCGGAACCGCCGAGCTCGAGCACGGCCTTCTTCAGGTACTTGCCCGCGGTCGCGGCCACTGCGGATCCGGCACGCTCGGAACCGGTCAGGGACACGCCTTCGACGCGGTCGTCGGCGATGATCGTCTCGATCTGGTCGTGGGTGGCGTAGATGTTGTTGTACACGCCCTCGGGGATGCCGGCTTCCTTCATGATCTCGGCGATCTTCGCCGAGGAGCGGGGGCAGATCTCCGCGTGCTTGAGGATGATCGTGTTGCCGAGCACGAGGTTCGGTGCGGCGAAGCGAGCGACCTGGTAGTAGGGAAAGTTCCAGGGCATGATGCCCAGCAGCGTGCCGACTGGACGGCGCTGGATGAAGGCCTTGCCACCCGACATCGATTCGATCGGCTCATCGGCGGCGAACTTCGGTCCGTTGTCGGCGTAGTAGTTGAAGATCGCCTCGCAGAACTCGGCCTCTTCCTCTCCCTCGGCGGTGGGCTTGCCCATCTCCTCGGCGATGATCTTCGCGAGCTCTTCCTTGTGCTCGCCGAAGAGAGCGGCGACCTTGTTGACAATCGCGGCGCGTTCCTCGATCGTCTTCTCGCGCCAGCTCAGGTAGCCCTTGTGTGCGGATTCGAGGACCTGCTGGACCTCTTCGTCGGTGGCATTGTCGAACTTCTCGACGACTTCACCAGTGGCCGGGTTCTCGACACGGTAGCCGCCTGCAGCACTGCCTACGTTGCTCATTCCAGACTCCTTTGACTTGTGCGCGCCTGTTGGCGCCGCTGAAGCAATTGCATACCTGTTTGCCGCCCGAATCGACGGAATGCGTATGCCTGCCACCCACGCTATCAATACGTGACCCGCGCAACAAGTGCCGAAACCTGGGGGAATCCTCTGTCCCCGATCGCCCATGGTCCTCTCGCCGAGGCGGTGCGGATTCCGAATCGGTGACGACGAAATCCGAACCGCGCTCGCGAGGAGAGAACGCCGGCCTCGATCGGGGACCTCCCACCTCGGCGAGGGGTCCGCCCCGGTCCCAGTTCATCGAACCAGAGGACCGAAACGGTTCACCACGCGGGGGGGGAACTCACCGCCCCACGAGGTCGAGTCCGGCGCGCACGATGGAGTCCGTGTCGATCCCGTGCATCTCGTGGGCCTCCCCCACCGAGGAGGCCTGACCGAAGTCGGTGACGCCGAGGTTCCGTGTGCGGTCCCCGCGCACTCCAGAGAGGAACGCGAGAGTGTGCGGGTGCCCGTCGAGGACGGTGACCAGCGGTGCCGGCTGCTCTGCGGGGAAGAGTTCGTCGGCGATGGCCGAGCGGACACTCGAGCGGACCCGAGACCGATCCTGCACCGACCGGAACACCTTCGACGGTGAGCTGAGGCAGACGACTCCGGCCCGCACACCCAGGGATTCCAGTCGGGCCGCCGCCGCGATCACTTCGGTCATGATGGCCCCGGCGCCGACGAGGGTGACCTCGTCCTCGGCAGCCGGTCTGGCCGAAAGCCGGTAGCCGCCGGCGATGACCTGGTCACGGCGGCGTTCCCGCAGCAGCGGATCCTCGGGCACGCTCGCGAGCTCCTGGGCCACGGGCCTCGTCGTCAGTCGGAAGTAGGCGGAGTCGCCGTCCGGGTCGGCGAGTTCGCGCAGCGCTTCGAGCAGGGTCCACTCGAGGTCCTGGGCGAAGGCCGGCTCCCAGCTCGTCAGGCCCGGGATCTCCAGAGTCACCGAGGGTGTGTTGAACGACTGGTGCGCCCCACCTTCCGGCGCGAGCGACACACCCGAGGGAGTGCCGACCATGATCGAACGCCCACCCGCGTAGAGGCTGAAGGTCCACGGCTCCAGGGCCCGGTTGATGAAGGGATCGTAGATCGTGGCGATCGGCAGCAGCGGCTGTCCCCAGCGCTGCCCGGTGGACCCGAGCTCTCCGGCCAGGGAGACGAGATTGACCTCGGCGATGCCGAGTTCGATGTGCTGTCCGCTCGTGCCCTCCTGCCAGCGCAGCACCCGTTCCCGGTCATCGGAGAACCAGTCATGCCGGCCAGCCGGGGACCAGATCCCAGTCTTGTTGATCCATCCGCCGAGGTTCGTCGACGTCGCGACGTCCGGCGACAGGGTCACAACGCGCTGGGCCACCTCGGGGGCGACGTGCTTGAGGTCGGAGAGGAACCGCCCCAGCGCCGCCTGGGTGGAGATCTGCGGACGCGGGGTGAAGCCCAGTTCGGCGGGCACCTCGGCCACGGCATGGCCGGTCACCGGCTCTCGCCGCAGCCGCTGCGCGGTCTCGGCACAGAATCGGCCGGCCGGGGTGTCCGGAGCGAAGGCGACCCATGGGTCATCGAGGTCCATCCCCGAGGCGGCAGCGAGTTCGCGCATCTGCGCTTCGGTCAGCTGCGCGGCATGGTTGCCGGGATGGCCTTCCGTGGCCAGCCCCTTGCCCTTGATCGTGTAGGCGAAGACGACCGTCGGCCGGTCGTCGTCGATGGCGTCGAACGTCGACACGAGTTGGCCGAGGTCATGTCCGCCCAGGTCACGGATGAGGGAAGCGAGACCGTCCGCGTCGAAGCCGTCGATGACCGCGGACAGGGCGGCCGCCTCGGTGTCGGTGAGACCCGCGAGCAGCCGGTCGTGGATCTCGGACGGATGGGCGCGCAGCAGCCGCTGGTATTCGGGATTGGGCATCTGCACGAGCCGATTCTTGAGCGCCTCACCGCCGGGGGCCGCGAACACGGCTTCGAGTCGGCGCCCCCACGGACAGGTGAGCACCTGCCACCCGGCGGCATCGAACATGCCCTGCAGACGGCGGATCTGGACATCGGGAATGACCCTGTCGAGCGACTGCCGGTTGAGATCGACGATCCACACGATCTCACCGAGGCTGCGCACCTCCGGATCGATGATCGCCTCCCACACCGCCCCTTCGTCCATCTCTGCGTCGCCGAGCAGGGAGTAGAACCGGCCGGCTTCGGGGGTCTCGGGGAAGCGGTCGGAGACGTAGCGGTGGGACAGGGCCGCCCAGATGGGAGCGGTCGCGCCGATGCCCACGGATCCGGTGGAGAAGTCCACCGTGTCCGGGTCCTTCGTCCGCGACGGGTAGGGCTGGAGTCCCCCGCGGCTGCGCAGGGTGTCGAGGAATTCCTCGCCGAGGTCTCCGAGCAGATAGTTGATCGCATGGAGGACCGGCGAGGCATGGGGTTTGACCGAGACGCGGTCGATCGCGCGCAGTCGGGTGAACCACAGCGCCGTCATGATCCCGGTCATCGAGGCCGACGAGGACTGATGGCCGCCGACCTTGACCCCGTCCGGGTTGACTCGGCCGCGGTTGGCGCGGTCGATGATCGAGGTCGCCAGCCACAGCACCCGCTGGGCGATCTCGTCGAGGATCTCATCGTCTCCCGAGGTCGAAGCCCGCAGCGGACGGTCGTTCGTCCCGGGCGGGCTGACCTGCAAGGAGGTCTCGAATTGGTGGCGGTCCATGTCCTGTGCGCTCGGTTCCTGTGCGGTGCTCATCGTCAGAAGATCGAGGAGTAGGCGTTGAGTGCGAGCTGTCCGCCGAGGTGGGCGTAGAGGACGGTGGAATCCTGGTCGATCGTGCCGTCTCCGACGAGGTCGAGGAGCCCTGCCATCGACTTGCCCTCGTAGACGGGGTCGAGGATGACGCCTTCGAGTTGGGCGGTGGTGCGGATCGCGTTCACGGTCGTCTCGTCGGGGATGCCGTAGGCCGGGCCTTCCCAGCCGGTGCGGATATCGACGTCGTCGTCGGTGATCTCACGCCCGAGGCCGATGAGTTCGGCAGTGGTGTTCGCGATCCTCTTCACCTGATCGCGGGTCTTCTCGATCGTGGCCGATGCGTCGATGCCGATGACCTTGCGCTTCGGTCCGCCGTCGGCTTCGAGGGCGGCGAAGCCGGCGATCATTCCGGCATGCGTCGAACCGGTCACGGTGCACACGACGATGGTGTCGAAGAAGACGCCGAGCTCCTTCTCCTGTTGGGCGACCTCATACGCCCAGTTCGCAAAGCCCAGTCCGCCGAACTTGTGCTCGGAGGCGCCGGCCGGGATCGGGTAGGGCTTGCCGCCTGATTCTTCGACCTCGGCCAGGGCGTTCTCCCAGCTCGAGCGGATGCCGATGTCGAATCCGGCCGAGTCGAGGCGGACGTCGGCTCCCAAGATGCGCGAGAGCTCGATATTGCCGACCTTGTCGTTGACCGGGTCCTCCCAGTCGACCCAGCGTTCCTGCACGAGGCGCGCCTTCAGTCCCAGGTGGGCAGCGACCGCGGCGACCTGGCGGGTGTGGTTGGACTGGTAGCCGCCGATGGACACGAGCGTGTCCGCGCCCGAGGCGAGGACGTCGGGAACGATGTACTCGAGCTTGCGGGTCTTGTTGCCGCCGAAGGCGAGTCCTGAGTTGATGTCCTCCCGTTTGGCCCAGACACGGGCCCCGCCGAGGTGGTCGCTCAGTCGCGGGAGCTCGTGCACGGGGCTCGGCCCGAAGGTGAGTGGGTAGCGTTCGAACTCGGTGATGGCCATGATGTCCTCTGTTCTCAGAAGCGTTCGCTTCGGGGCGATCGCTCTCTCGCGCGATGTGTCCTGGATCGCATCCAGTGAGATGCAATATATTGCATTCTGCTGGTGGTTACAATGGGTCAGAGTTCGAGTCCCATCCCGCGGGACGAGACCACCAACTCAGAGACAAGGTGACCGAGCGTGCCGATCCCCACGGATTCCCCCGCCCCGCAGCGCAGCCTGCTGCGCGATGACGTCTATCGGTCGATCCGCGACGCCATCGTCCGCGGCCAGCTCGCCCCAGGGGAACAGCTGCGCGATCAGGAGCTCGGCGCCTGGCTCCAGGTGTCCAGAACGCCCGTGCGCGAGGCACTCCAACGGTTGGCGCAGGCCGGACTCGTCGTGGCGGAGCCGGGCCGGATGACGCGCGTGGCCCCAGAGGATCCGGAACTCATCCTCGCTGCCCGGCAGATCGCCGCCGAACTCCACGGTCTGGCGATCGACCTCGCCTTCCCCGCCCTCGACGAAGCGGCGCTGGCTGAGATGGAGCAGGCGAACGGCCGATTGAGCGCGGCCCTCGCGGCCGGCGATGCCGAGGCGGCGACTGCGGCCGATGACGACTTCCACGAGGTGGCCCTCACTCGATCCGGCAATCCCCTCATTCCCGATCACCTCGAGGTCGTCACCGCCACTCTGCGCCGAGCGGAGTTCCTGCACTTCGAATCGGTGGAGGGATCGGCCTCACCGGAGCAGCACACCGAGATCATCGCCGCCGTCCGTGCCGGTGAACATGCGCATACCGTCGCACTGACGAAGGTGAACTGGTCAACCATCGAAGGGGATTCGCCGCAGACGGCCTGAGTCGAACACCTTCCGACCGCGGATTCCGAATCGGCAACACCACTGCCTCCTCGACGACGCCACCGTCATAGCCAATTCATTTAGTCCTCTGATGACTTTTGCTAGAGTCCTCACCACGATCACCGACGATCAAAGGACTGACGATGTCATCAATGACGAAACGCATCACGACCACCCTGCTCGCGACCGCCGCGAGCGCTGCTCTTCTGACCGGTACAGCTGCGGCCCCAGGAATGGCCGCCACCGCACAGACCGCACCCGCGCATTCTGCCGCCGCTCACACCACCGGCAAGAAGGCATCGACGATACCGGCCGCCCCGTCGGCCGGCTGCGGCACCGAGCAGAAGCCCGGCAATGATGAGAAGACGATACCTACGGAAGACGGCGAGCGCAGCTACCGCATCAACATCCCGCGCGACTACGAGCTTGAGACTCCCCTGCCGCTCGTCCTCGGGTTCCACGGCAACGGGTCCGACGGTGCCGAATTCCAGAACTACACGGGACTGCCGACCCTGCCCGCGATCACCGTCTTCCCCGACGGCGACGAAAGCGACGGCAAACGTTCCTGGCAGGGTGCTCCTTACGCCAGCGGTGCCGATGACGTCGCGTTCGTCGCCGAGCTGCTCGATTCGATCGAGTCCGAGCACTGCATCGACCTCAATCGGGTCTATGCCACCGGCAAGTCGAACGGCGGCGGCATGGTCTCCGTCCTCGCCTGTCACCTGCGCGATCGCTTCTCCGCGTTCGCTCCCGTCGCCGGCGCCTACTATCCGCAGTCGACAGAGGGCTGCGACTACTCGACACCCACGCCGATGCTCGCGATCCACGGCACGGGTGACGCCACGATGCACTACGAGGGAGGTCACCGCCAAGGCGAGGACTACCCCGGTGTGCGCGAATGGATCCAGCCCTGGGCGGGGGCCTCCGGCTGCACGAAGTCCGCTGACCGCCAGGTCGGCCGCAAGGGCGAAGATGTCGTGCGCACCCGGTGGGCACAGTGCAGCGAAGGAAAAGAAGGCGGCCGCTCACCCGGCAAGCCCGGCGGATCTGCCGCCGTCGAGCTCTACTCCGTCGCCGACGGCGGCCACGTCTGGCCAGGTGAGGTCGTCTACAGCGGCGGCGGATATGTCACTGAGGATTTCTCGGCCACGGACACGATCTGGGACTTCTTCCTCAACCACCCGGGCGCCACCAAAGGCCCGACCCAGAAGTGACCGTTGACACGTCCACCCCAAAGTGATTAGATGACTTAAACACTTGAAGGAGAGCACCATGACGTCCACCGTCGGACTCGTCGAACGCCTCACTCGCGAAATCGTCGACACCATCCGCACCGATAACCTTCAGCCCGGTCAGACCCTGCCCTCGGCCAAGGTCCTCGCCACCCGCTTCGAGGTCACCGTACCCACCGTCCGGGAGGCTCTGCGCCGCCTCGAGGCCACGGGTTCGGTCGAGCTCAAGCACGGCTCGGGCACCTACGTCCGCGAAGCGATCAACCGCCGCATCCTCGACAATCCGCACTATGTGCCCGTCGACCTCGCCGCGGCCATCGAACTCCTCGACGCCCGCATCGCCATCGAGCCCGGCATCGCCGAGCTCGCGGCGACCGTGCAGGAAGCCGATGCCGTGGCCTCCATGGAATCCGCGCTCGACAATGCCCTCCAGGTCGAGACCGCGGTCCCGGCCGGTCACTTCCACGTCGAACTCGCTCGCGCTTCGGGCAACCGTGCGCTGCACGAGATGCTCGTGTCTCTGCTGGCCATCCACTCCCGCACCCAACAGGCGGCACGCACGAGCTACGACCGACTGCGCGATCACGACGAGCACGCGGACATCCTCGACGCGATCCGCCGCGGCGACGGATTCGAAGCCTCCCACCGCACTCGCAAGCACCTCGAAGCGATCAAGGCGGCCGTCCTCGCCGATTGGACCGACGAACCCGACTCCGCGCAAGGAACCCAGTAATGACCCGCCCCACGATCACGGAGATCCGCCCTCACATCCGCAGCTACGCCGAACTCACCTCTCTCGAGGTCGAGCTCGCGAAGGACCGGGCTAGCCTGCTCGTCCTTCCCGTCGGCGCCTGCGAACAGCACGGCGACGGACTTCCGCTGGGCACCGACAACATCCGTGCCGCCCATGTCGCCCGCGCCGTCGTCGACAGACTGTCTGTCCTCGATGAACGCGCCGGTGGAGATCAGAACAGTGCCTTCGTCCTGCCCGGCATCGACTACGGCGTCTCCCCGCACCACCGCTTCCTGCCCGGCACGATCAACATCGGCCCCCAGCTGTTCATCGACCTCGTCACCTCGATCGTGGGCCAGCTCGCCGATGCCGGATTCGACCGGCTCCTCGTCATCACCGGACACGGCGGCAACCTCTCAGCCCTCGGCGTGGTCCAGCAGGCCCTGCTCGCCACCCACCCCGACTTCGTCTTCGCCTACGCCCCGGTCTCCGGCTTGGCCACCGAGGCGACTGCCGCCCTTCCCCGTACCGAGGTCAGCGGCCACTGCGGAGAGTCCGAGACCTCGCAGATGCTCGCCATAGACGAATCCCTCGTCGATTCTGGCCATCTCAACCCCGGCGCCACCCGGCTCGACGATCTCGACCCGCGCGCCCGACTCTCGCGAACGAAATCACCGTCAACAGCGGTGACGTTCGATCGCTACGCCGACAACGGCGTCCTCGGCGATCCACGGACCGCCACGGCCGCGGCCGGGGAGGACATCCTCGGCGAGGTCGTCGACCGACTCGTCGCCTACTGTCAGGAGCTGCAGAGACTGTGACACCCGCTTCTCACTGACCGGCCGCCCGGCCGAGCACCCCACCACCGATCACCCGATTCCAGTGCCGTAATCACCGTGCCCTGGTGGACCCTGCCCGAAAACTCCGCCTGGACTCTCAGGAGCTCACAATGAAACCGACCCAGACCACCGATACCGTGCAGACCGACGAGCAGGAGAAGCTGCCGCTGGTCATCCGCGCCCTCAACGTCATCGAAGTCGTCGGCAACAAGCTGCCGAACCCCTTCTGGCTGTTCTGGATCCTCGCGGCGATCCTCGCCGTATTCAGCCTCGTCCTCTCCCTCGCCGGCGCGGGAGTCGAGGATCCCGGCACCGGGGACTGGACCCCGGTGAACAACCTCCTCAGCGGCGACGGCATCGCCATGGCCGTGAGCACCGCACTCGACGCCTATGAGACCTTCCCCCCGCTCATCACGATCATGGTCGTCATCATGGGCGTGGCCCTGGCCGAACGCACCGGTCTGCTGTCGACGGCGATGAAGGTCTCGATCGCCCGCGTCCCGGCCGGACTCATCGTCTTCACGGTCGCGTTCATGGGCACGGTCTCCCACGTCGCCTCGGCGGCGGCCTATGTCATCCTCGTGCCGCTCGGCGGGATGGTGTTCAAGGCCGTGGGCCGCTCCCCAGTCCTCGGCGTCATCGTCGCCTACACCTCGATCGCCTCCGGCTACGACGCCAGCCCGATCCCGACGCCGAACGACGCGATCTTCGCGGGCATCACGACCGCCGCAGCGAACATCATCGACCCCGACTACATCGTCACCCCGATCGGCAACTGGTACTTCAACATCGCCAGCTCCTTCCTCCTGGCCATCGTCATCACGATCGTCACCGAGCTCGTGCTCATGAAGCGCGACAACCTCGAAGCCGACGAGGATGCCGAGCACGAAGACCTCGTCATCACCGACACGGAGCGCAAGGCACTGCGCTACGCGATGTTCGCCGTCATCGCCGCGATCATCGCCATCGTCGTGCTCGTCGTCCCCGAAGGCGCACCTCTGCGCGGCGACGGACCTTTCGGAGAGTCCCCGTTCCTCACTGGAATCGCCTTCCTCATCGCTATGCTCTTCGGCATCGGAGGCATCGTCTACGGCTTCCGCGAAGGCACGATCGAGACCTGGTCCGATGTTCCGAAGCTCATGGGTCAGGGACTGGCGTCGATCTCCGGGGTCCTCGTCCTCTTCTTCGCCATCGCCCAGTTCCTCGAGTACTTCGAGTGGACGAACATCGGCATGCTCGTCTCGGTCTCCGTGTCCGAACTCTTCACCGGACTCGGCCTGCCGACGTGGGTGGTGTTCATCCTCGTCCTGCTCGTGCTCTCCGTCGTCAACGTGCTCATCACCTCCGGCTCGGCGATGTGGGCGATCATGGCCCCGGTCATCGTGCCGCTGCTCATGCTGCTCGAGGTGCCACCGGAGACCTCGCAGGCGATCTTCCGCATCGCCGATTCCGGCTCGACGGCGATCACCCCGATGAGCCCGTACTTCATCCTCGCGCTCGGCTTCATGCAGAAGTATCAGAAGAACGCCGGCATCGGCACCCTCGCCTCGCACACCCTGCCACTGGCCGTGTGCATGACGATCAGCTGGAGCCTGCTGTTCTTCCTGTGGTGGGGTCTGGGCATTCCGCTCGGTCCCGATGCCCCGGTGCGCTGAGGTGCGCTGAGGTGCGCTGAAGTGCGGTGACCGCGCCCGCTCCGGTATTCGCCGCAGCCGATGCCTGGTCAACGCCGGGTCGACGCCGGGTCGACGCCGCGCCGGGCAGGGCCGATTCCATGCTCACCAGGACGATGTGCGCGGCAAGGGTGACTGACTTCTGAAACGAGTTCTGAAAGCTGAGTTTTGAAAGTTTTGTTCACGGCTCTTCCCGGCCCGCTCCTCGTGACCGAGTCCGAACCTCCGGGCCCTTGGAAGCGGGCCCGACCCTCGATTCGAAGACCACGAATACAGCATCTGATCTGGAATGATGTCGCCACGCCCGATCTGGCAGGTAGGCTTTCCACGCGGTCATACGGCCGCCCGAACTCTCCCCCTTGAGAGCACCGGCAACAAAAGATGTTGACGCTCAAACTTCAGCCGCGATACTGTCGGGTAACACCCCGTAGTAACTTACGTCACACGCTGATGCCCACCGAGCCTTCGGTGGTCAAGGAGGATCAATGAAGTTCCGCAACCCCAGCCTCATCCGCAGGCTCGTCTCGTCTCATGCCGGTCGCATCGCCATGGTCGCGATTCCCACCGGCGTCGTCTCAGCCATGCTCATGGGCGGGGTAGCCCAGGGTGCGGTGCCGGTCTCGTTCGCCATCTCCGGCACTCAGTTCAAGATCTCCTCGACGGAGCTCGATGGAACCGGCTTCTCCCAGTACAGCGGAGTCGCCAAGGACGCAGAAGGCGCCGAGCACGCCGTCGTCACCGCAAACATCAAGAACGCGAGCCTGGAGAACCTCTGCCAGTCGGCCGTGCAGGAAACTCCCCTGGGCAAGGTCGGAATCCTCATCAAGGCTGGCGGCAAGGGCGAACCAGCCACGGCGAAGGACCTGCAGATCGGCATGACCGGACTCGAGGGCGATGCGTCGTTCAAGAACATCCGGATCGGCGTCGATGCCTCCGACGTCAACACGAAGGAAAAGGGCAGCAAGGGCGACTTCTCGCAGGACGCCGATACCGTCAACATCAAGGACCTCAAGCAGGATTCCTGGTCGACCACGGCCTCGGTCTTCACGCTCAAGGACATGTCGCTGAAGCTCACCGACGGATCTGAGCAGTGCGACTGATGAGGGACTCAGCAGCCAACGGGCAGCCGACCGATGAACGGGAGGCCGCCGATCAGGAGGCAACCGTGCAGAAGACGAGCCTGCTTGCGCTGTCCCGGCGGAGTCGACGCGCCGATGAGCAGAGCGACTCTTCCGAATCCGGCGTCGAGACGGCGGAGTTCGCCGTCCCGGCGCCGGAGGCCGAGGATGCCGACAGCAGCGAGGGAGCCGAGATGAGCGAACGCGCCGAGAAACGCCAGGGGTTCAAGCACTGGCGTCGGCAGCGCCCCTTCATCGGAGGAGTGCTTGCCGTCCTCGGAGGAATCGAGCTGTTCTTCTCCGGACAGTTGGACCTCGGCAACATGCAGATCCAGTTCGGCATCGAGGGACTGCAGGCGACGGTCCTGCCGATCGCCATCGTCGTCCTCGCTCTGCTGTCGATCTTCCGCCCCACGCATCACGTGTTCTACGGGATCATCGCCCTCGTCCTCGCAGTCTATTCACTCATCGGAGTGAACCTCGGCGGGTTCATCATCGGCATGCTGCTGTCCTCCATCGGCGCGATCCTCATCGTCGCCTGGATGGGACCGCGCGGGCCGAAGGAGTCCGAAGCCGCTGAGGGGGAGACTGCATGAGGGCACCCAGCCGCCGCACGGCCTCAATCCTGGCGGCAGCTGTCCTGATCCTCCCGACGACTCTCGGGGCGGGTTCGGTTGCAGCCGCCCAATCGTCACCGCTGTGCTCACTCGCGGGCACCTGCGATGACAAGGATTCCGCAAACACCCAGGACCCCGCACCTGCGGATGACCTGTCTCCCGGCATGCCGGTGAAGCCCAGTGATCCACCGACGTCCGACCCCTCGCTGCCCGCACCGGGCCCCACGGATGAACCGAGCGAGGAGCCGACGGAGGAGCCTTCCGAAGAACCCACGGACCCGGGAGGAGGCCTGGGACTCGATGAGCCCAGTGACGACCCGACCGAGGACGAGGACTCGGAGGAAGAAGGCAACGGAGAGTTCCCATCCGAAGCACAGATGGATGAGAACGCGCCGACCTTCACGGAGACTCCGGCTGCGATGGGATCCGAATCCCTGTCGTTCAAGGGCCTCAAGGGGATTTCGTTCGTCTCGGTGCCCACCGCTGACGGCGGGTCCATAGTGGTGCTGAAGATCCAGGCCGACGAGATCACGATCGAGGAATTCTCGCTGACGGTGAAGCCGCCCGAGGAGCACGAGGGATTGGTGACCACGGCCGACACGATGACGCTCAGTGGCAATGTCACTACTTACATCGGTTCGATCACAGCCCAGACGAAGGACGGGAAGTCGCTGACCATCGGGCCGGAGACCCCTCCGCCCATGGACGACGTCGAACCCGGACTTCTGCGAGTCACGATGGGGCTCGTCGGCTCCACCGCTGATTCGATCTCCTACTCCAACACCGATCAGAAGCTCAAGAAGGCCGAAGACTGACCTTGAGCTGAGGCGGAACCCCTCACCGAGGCGGCGCCGACCTTCGAAACAGAAAGGCCCGAAGGCCGCGGACTCAGTCCGCGGCCTTCTGCCGTTCCTGCTTCTTCCGGCGCAGATTATCGCGGACCTCGCGCAGCTTGTCGCGTTTGCGCTTCCGCCCCGCCTCGGCGGCCTTGATCTGCTCCTGGGTGGGTTCGTGGTCACCCATACCGACCTGGAGTTCCACAGGGGTGATCTCCTGCATCACACCGACGTCGATCCTCGTGCGCAGGCGCAGGATCTCGAGGCGCAGGATGCGGGCCAGGAAGTAGATGCCGAGCAGGTTCGGGAAGGCCATGAGGAAGAAGATCGCGTCGGAGAAGGCGATGACCGATTCCAGCGACATCGAGGCGCCGACGACGACGCCGAGGATCCAGAAGATCTGGTAGGCCTTGTCAGCGGCCTTCGAGTTCTTCGTCAGATAGCCCAGCGCCTGCTGTCCGTAGTAGCCGTAGGCGAGGATCGTCGAGAAGGCGAAGAGCACCACGGCGATGGTGAGCAGGATCGGGAACCAGCCGGATACGGTGGCGAACGCCTGCGCCGTCAGGCCGATGCCGTCCTCGGTGCTCTCGGAGTAGAGCCCGGTGGTGATGATCGCCAACGAGGTCAGGGTGCAGATGATGACGGAGTCGATGAGCGGCTCCCACATCGCCACGAAGCCTTCGGTGGCCGGCTTCGTCGTCTTCGAAGCGGCATGGGCCATGCCCGCCGAGCCGATTCCGGCGGCGTTGGAGAACAGCGCACGTTGGATGCCGACGATCGCCACGCCCACGGCACCTCCGGCGACGCCGCCGGGGCTGAAGGCACCGGTGAACATGAGCACGAAGGCATGCGGGATCTGCCCGGCATTGAGGATGAGGATGACGGCGATCGAAAGGAAATAGAGGATCGCCATGAGCGGAGTCAGCTTCGACGTCCACTGACCGATCTTCTTGATCCCGCCGAGGATGACCAGAGCGGTGAGTGCGGCGATGATCGCGCCGATGAGCCAGAGTTTGTCGGCGAAGAAGCTCGATTCGCTGCCGGTGGCCTGAACGATGATCGCGGCCGCCTGGTTCGCCTGGAACAGGTTGCCGGCACCGATGACGCCGAGTACGGCGGTGAGTGCATAGAAGCCGGCGAGGAATTTGCCGAGCTTGGGCCGTCCGATCTCGGCCAGTCCCGCACGCAGGTAGTACATGGGTCCGCCGGAGACGCTGCCGTCGGCATTGATCTGTCGGTATTTCACGCCGAGGGTCGCCTCGGCCATCTTCACGGTCATGGCGAAGAAGCCGAAGATGATGATCCACAGGGCGGCCCCGGGTCCACCGATCGTGATCGCCACGGCCACACCGGCGATATTGCCCAACCCGACAGTGCCGGAGAGCTCTGTGGCGAGCGCCTGGAAGCTCGAGACCTGACCCGGGTCGGTCTTGCGGGTGAAGCGGCCGCGGATGATGCCGATGGAGTATCGGATTCCGGTGATCGGCTGGAAGCGGAGGTAGACGGTGAGGAAGACGGCGGCGGCCATGAGCCACACGACGATGAGCGGAATGCCGAGCGAGCCGACTTGCAGCTCGAAGAAGACGATATTGCTGAAGGTCTGTGCCGCGGGTCCGAGGAAGGATTCGATGGCCTCGTCGACTCCGGCGGCGACGACATCCGTCTCGGTGGCGGAATGGGCGAGATGTTCAGTTATTGGAGTCATATCTGCGGGCGCGTAGTTGCTTTTCGTCCGGAGGGTTGGTCCGGGACCGGCACCCGTGATCAACGTAACAATCGCCACGCTGGTTTTCAGCGGTCGCTCAGATAAAGCCCCTTGTTCACATGCTTCTCACACGTTGAAGGGCGCAGCCTGCCTAGCGCCGGCTTTCGAGAAACTCGACGAAGGACCGAGCCAATCGCCGACCGTTGTCGACGAGTACGGAATCGTCAGCTTCCACCTCGGCGATGATCGAATCCTCGGTTTTGCCGGCTGGCAGGGCCAGGTCGTTGCCGTCCAGCCAACGCGAGATCTGCGTGACATCGGTTTCCGGGTGGAACTGAGTGCCCCACGCGAATTCGCCGAGGCGGAAGGCCTGCACCGGGGCATCGGAGCCGGTGATGAGGAGTTCGGCGTCGGTCGGCAGCGCCATCTCCTCCTGATGGAAGAGCACGGACGGCAGCCTCGTTCCAGCCAGCGACCCGAACACAGGGTCGGACTCCCCCTCCGAGGTGGCACTCAGTTCGTAGACCCCGATCTGCGGGTGCGCCCTCCGGGAGATCGCGGCATCGCCTGCGAGGGCGAGCATCTCCCCGCCGAGGCAGATGCTGAGGCTGGGGAACTCCCCGTCGATCGACCGACGAAGCAGATCCCTGACCTCGGGGAACCAGGGATTCTCTGCGTCATCGAGGGGCCCCGCGGACCCGCCGAGGACGATAAGCGCATCGAACGGGCTGTTGTCGTCGGTACCCGTCGCCTCGGCAACCGTCGCCTCGGCAACCGTCCCCTCGGACTCCGAACGATCGGCCGACCCCAGCGCCGGGATCAGGTCACCGAGGTACGGACGGGTCACCACCACCTCGGCGCCGGCTTCGACCAGCCATTCGCCGAACCGCTGCGTTCCGGTGCCACGTTCGTGTTCGATTGCGAGGATGCGCACGCGGCGCTGGGAATCACTGCTCACCCAACGGGCGGAATTCCATGAGTCGGAGAGCTGTCCTTGAACCTGACACCATGTCAGGTGGTGGACTGTCGATGACGACGAGGAGAGCACATGAAGATCGGTGAATTCGCGCAGCTGGGGCAAGTGTCGGTGCGCATGCTCCGCCACTATGAGTCGATGGATCTGCTGACACCGGATTCGGTCGACCCGTTCACCGGACACCGCAGCTACACAGTGGCGCAGCTGCCGCGGCTCAACAGAATCATGGCGCTCAACGCCCTAGGGATCCCGCTGCGGAAAATCGCCGAACTTCTTGATGCCGACCTCAGCACGACCGAGCTGACCGGCATGCTCAATCTGCGACGTCATCAACTACGAGCCGAACAGTCGGCAGCAGCCGCGAAGCTGGCCGAAGTCGAATTTCGGCTGGCACTCATCGAAGGGACAGACATGAGCCATCCAGACTGCATCATCAAGGAACTGCCTCCGGAGAGAGTCCTCGGACAGACGGTCGTTCTCGGCGAACCGCCGTTCGATACCTCCGAGATCGGACCTCTGTTCGGCAGCGTTGCCGACCGTCTGGCTGAGGCGGGCGTTCGACACTCGGCCGGTGTCGGCATCTACTCGGACGCCGGACACGGAACCGAGGTCACCTGCGGGTATCGCACGGAAGCAACCCAGGGGATTGCGGATCTGCAGGTCACAGAGCTGAAGTCGTGCACGGCGGCGCCTCTCATCCACGAGGGGTCGATGACCCGCATAGGCGCCAGCTGGCAGCACCTTTCCGAGTGGTGCATCAGTCAGGGATATTCCCTGACCGGCCCGTGCCGCGAGATCTATCTCGAAACGGGGGACAACGCCGCCTCCGACACCTCCGTCCAAGCGGGATGGATCGTCGAACTCCAGCAGCCGATCATCGTGTGACATCCTCGGCGCAGCCGAAGCAGACGGCAGAAGGCCCGCACCACGACGGTGACGTCGTTGGGTGCGGGCCCCAGCCGCGCCTCGGCGAAGGTGTGCCGGTCAGCGCGCCAGCGAAGTCGCCTCCGCACCACCGGTGACGGCCTTGCCGGCCACGACCTTCTTGCGCAGGGCGAGGAAGAACAGGACGAGGCTGACGGACAGGGCGATGTGCCCGAGGCCGGCGATTCCGGCGATCATGGCATTCGGCTCCTCGCCGAGGACGGTGAGGGAACCGTGCCAGACCATCATCGACGCGGTGAGGATCACGCCTGAGTTGTAGAGCCAGAAGAACCACGAGAACAGCTTCGTGCCGGAGAGTCCGAACACCTTGTCGAGCGCAAGGACGATGAGGAGGACGATGAAACCGAGCGTGAGCAGGTGAGTGTGCACGAGGCCGAGCTGTGTGAACTCACCGGACGGGAAGCCGTTGGCCTTGGTGAACTCGCGGTAGAACAGTCCTGAGAGGACGCCGATGATCATGTACGTGAAAGCTGCGTTGAATAACTTCTTCATGCTTCCACTTCATCAGCGCGCGGGCGCGGTTTCCTGACCCACAGGATTGAACTCCATCCCCAACTTTCGAATGATGTTCCATCACACAGGCGCCTGAGGCCCGGAAAATCGGTTCCGGAGCCGGCAATCCCGCTAGCCTGGTGGCATGGCCATGGAGAACCTGCTCACGAAGATCGACCGCCTCGCCGGCGGCAGGAAAGCCGGAATCGTCGTGCCCTCGGACGGCCTCGAACACCCGAAGACGAAACGCGCCTTCGCTTGGATCACCTGGCTGCTCGTGTTCGAACTCGTGCTCGGCTTCGGAGCCGTGGTCTACGCAGTGCTCATCGCCAGAGCCGGCGAGCCCGTGCCATTCGCCGTGTGGATGCGCACGATCGTCGTCCTCGGCATGACCGTGACACTCTTCTACTTCTTCTGGCGCGCAACGAAGGGCTTCTACTGGGGATACCAGCGTCTGCGCCTGTTCACGCAGATCTTCCCCGTCATCACCCTCGTCATGGCCGCGATCCCCGGCCTCTACCCGGTCTGGATGATCACCGAGCAGATCGTGTTCAGCCTGGTCATGATCGGCGTCGGCGACTTCCTGACCGGCGACCACCTGCGCGAGGTGTTCCGCAAGCCCGAGGACTGAGCGGCCGGTCGCCCATCTGTGCCCAAGGCCCGACCGGCCCTCAAATCAGGTTCGCCGAGGCGACCGCCGCCCCAGCCCTCATCCCGCCACGAGGCGGCGCGCCTCCTCCTGATGTGCGGCGATGAGCGCTTCCTTGTCGATTTCGTATCCGTCCGCGCCGATGGCGTGGCCGTCGACGACCCGCCACTGACCGCCGACCATCACCCGGTCGGCCTTCTCCGCACCGCAGAGGACGAGCGCGGGGATCGGGTCGTGCGATCCGGAGAATGCGAGGCCGTCGAGGCGGAACATCGCGAGGTCGGCCTGCTTTCCGACCTCGATGGTGCCGAGATCGTCGCGGCCGAGTGCCGCCGCCGATCCCTTGGTCGCCCAGTCGAGGGCGCGGTCGCAGGTGACCACCTCGGCGCCGTAGCGCAGACGTTGGATGTAGAGGGCCTGCCGGACCTCGCGGATGAGGTTCGAGGCGTCATTCGACGCGGATCCGTCGACGCCGAGTCCGACGTTGACACCGGCGTCCTCGAGTTCGACGGCGCGGGCGATGCCCGAGGCCAGCCGCATGTTCGAGGTCGGGCAGTGGGCGACGGAGACCCCGGCGGCGCCGAGGCGGCCGATCTCCGAATCGTCGAAGTGCACACCGTGCGCCA
Source organism: Brevibacterium pigmentatum (assembly GCF_011617465.1). NCBI lineage: Bacteria > Bacillati > Actinomycetota > Actinomycetes > Micrococcales > Brevibacteriaceae > Brevibacterium > Brevibacterium pigmentatum. The sequence continues at coordinate 75,979 of NZ_CP050153.1, read as the reverse complement.
ACCAGGTCCGCTCCCCCAGCCAGCCGACGGACTCGAGATAGTCGACGGTGCGCAGGCCGAAGGTCTCACGGCAGAAGTCCTCTTCGTCGATGGTCTCGGCCAGGTGGGTGTGGAGACGGACATCGAGTTCCGCGGCGAGCGCGGCGGACTCGCGCATGAGCTCGGTGGTCACGGAGAACGGGGAGCACGGGGCGAAGCCGATCTGGATCTGAGCGCCGGGCCCTCGCTGATGGTAGGTCTCGACGAGGCGACGGGAATCGTCGAGGATGACTGCCGAGTCCTGGACGGTCTGCTGCGGGGGCAGTCCGCCGTCGTCCTCGCCCAGGGACATCGACCCGTGGGTGAGCATGGCGCGCATGCCGAGTCTCCGGACGACGTCGACCTGGATGTCGATGGCCTCGTCCATGCCGGTGGGGAACAGATAGTGGTGGTCGGCGGCGGTCGTGCATCCGGATTCGAGGAGTTCGGCCATCGCCACGGTCGTGGCGAGTTCGAGCGCCCGCGGGGTCAGCCTGGCCCAGACCGGGTAGAGGTTCTGCAGCCACCCGAACAGGGGCAGGTCGGCGACGGGCGCCCATGCACGGGTCAGCGTCTGGTAGAAGTGATGATGCGTATTGATCAGCCCGGGCGTGATGACATGCGCTGAGGCGTCGATGACTTCGAGATTCTCCCCGGAGGCCGCGGTCCCTTCGGCTCCGCAGGAGGTGGGTTCACCACCGGCCGGGACGAGTTCGACGATGGTCCCTGTTGTCCGATCGATGACGATTCCCCGCGCCGCCCGGTTCGGATCGACACCGACACCGAGGTGGACTGCCAGCGGATCGCGCAGCCACAGTCGCGCTGTCGATGAGTTCGCGGACGCCGGAGGGTCCCCCGGCCGCGGGGAGTTCCCTGACAGTTGGGAGTTCCTCGATGCGCGGTCTCCCGTAGTCAGGGAGCTTCCCGGTGCCGAGAAGCTCCCTGGAGCCGAGAAACTTCCTGCTGACGGTGTGCCGGTTTTGTTGATGTCGGTCATCGTGTCGCCTTTCCTCTTGAACCGTGCGCGACGAGCGCGCACTATTGGTCAGTGGCGACAGAACTGGGGCCGACGCCACCAGCTCAGGTTTTCCGGCGTCTGCTGCTCCGCCGGTCGGTATCCCATCCGGGATCCCCGACTGTACCCACTGGTCGGCGAGACGGTACGATGATGCACAACCATCGAACTGAGCGAACGATCAGTAGATTGTCGAGGGATGGGTACACGACTGCCGTGAACTCTAACATGTGCGGCGGGTCACTAAAATGGCTTGCGGCGCAAATGGTATTCCTTTAGAGTTTTGCGATAAGGAAATTTCCTTTCGCATAACGGAATTATGCAACCGATCCCTCGGTCGATCTGATGCCCGCTCGCACGCTACACCGGCCACTGAGGTCGGTCAGTCACCGTGAGGTCTTCGCCCGAGGACGCACTCAATGGAGAGATAGATGTCGGTATCCCATCAGTCACCCAGCAACGACCGCAAGTCCGCGGCCGCGAGCAAGCCGGCCCGTCCGGAGGACGAACGGCTTTCCGTCGGCAGCTCGTTCGCCTACGGTCTGCAACACGTACTCACCATGTACGGCGGAATCATCGCCGTTCCCCTCATCATCGGCAATGCCGCCGGTCTCGACGGCAACGGCATCAGCCTCCTCATCGCCTCCTGTCTGTTCGTCGGTGGTCTCGCAACGATTCTGCAGTCGGTCGGTGTGCCGTTCTTCGGCTCGCAGCTGCCGCTGGTCCAGGGCGTCTCGTTCGCCGGTGTCGCCACAATGACGTCCATTCTGGCCGGCGGCGACGGTCTGCCTGCGGTCTTCGGATCGGTGCTGGTCGCCTCGGTGATCGGTCTGATCGTCGCTCCGGGGTTCGCACTCATCGTGAAGTTCTTCCCGCCGGTGGTCACCGGAACGGTCATCACCACGATCGGTCTGTCACTCATGCCCGTGGCCGCAGGCTGGGCCATGGGCGGGGACGCCGAGGCCGCCGACTATGGCAGCGCGCGCAATATCCTCATCGCCGTGGTCACCCTGGCGATCGTGCTCATCCTCAGCCGGATTCCCGTCGCGATGATCTCCCAGCTGTCGATTCTGCTGGCCATCATCATCGGCACCATCGGCTGCCTCATCTTCGGCTGGGCCGATTTCTCCCATGTACTCGATCGCGGCATCTTCGCGTTCCCCGAGCCGTTCGCCTTCGGTATGCCGACATTCTCGGCCGCGGCGATCATCTCGATGTTCATCGTCATCATCGTCACCTTCGCCGAGACGACTGCGGACATCATCGCCGTCGGAGAGATCGTCGATACGAAGGTCGACTCCAAGCGCATCGCTTCGGGTCTGCGCGCTGACATGCTGTCCTCGGCGGTCTCGCCGATCTTCAACTCCTTCACGCAGTCGGCTTTTGCGCAGAACGTCGGTCTGGTCGCTATCACGGGAGTGAAGTCGCGCTTCGTCGTCACTGCCGGCGGTGCGATCCTCGTGGTGCTCGGTCTGCTGCCGGTGATGGGCGGGTTGATTGCCGCAGTGCCGACTCCGGTTCTCGGCGGCGCGGGCATCGTCCTGTTCGGCACGGTCGCCGCGTCGGGCATCCGCACGCTGTCGAAGGTCGAGTACGAGGGTAACCTCAATATGATCATCGTGGCGGTCTCGCTGGCTTTCGGCATCATCCCGGTCGTCGAGCCCGACTTCTACAACGCCTTCCCGGATTGGGTCGGCATCATCCTGCACTCGGGCATCTCCTCGGCCACTCTCATGGCCGTGCTGCTCAACCTCATCTTCAACCACATCGGTGTGAAGACGAAGGATCGCTCCGACCGATCGGTCTTCGTGGCCGGCACCGGACGGGTCATCCGCAAGGAAGAGCTGCAGCGCCTCATCGACAACGAAGCCATCCTCTATGAAGGCGATACCGTCAAGGACGGCAAGATCGTCGATTGCAACGGTGAAGAAGTTCCCGTCGTCACCGAGGAGCAGCATGAGAAGGTCGTCGACGCCGCCCAGAAGGGTGAGGTGCGCACCCAGGAAGACGTCCGCCGCCTCATCGCCGAGGACGGGACCTAAAACCGGATACGCCAATTAGGCTCGGTTACACCGCTTGGGCCCCGGCCGCCGCCTGCGGAGGCGCGCGTCCGGGGCCTCGTGTGTTTCAGAGTTGCCGTCAGGTCGGGCCGGGTCGTCAGGTCGGACCCGCTGTCAGATCGAGCCCGCGTTCAGAACGGGGGCGCCGTCAGATCGGGCCCAGTGTCAGATCAGGCCCGCCGTCAGAACGGGGGCGGGTCTCCGGAGTCCCAATAGTCGTTCCACGGCGGCTTCCGGCTGTCCGTCGGGGCACACTGGTCCCCTCGTTCGGGACTGGGTGATGGATCTGCGACCTCACGATGACCAGCCGGGTTCAGCTGCCCGTCACTCTCGGGCCGGCACGAGTCATCGACCGCAAAGCAGCCGAAAGCGTCGTCGGAAGTCACTTCAACGTCGTCGGAGCTCCGCTCAACGTCGTCGGCGATCCGCTCGCCAAGCAGATTCGGCAGTTGGGCATAGTTCTCCACCTGCCGAGCGTGCTCGGAGTTGATCGGATTGTCCGGCGGATACATTCGTGCGACAACCCCACGGGTGAAGGAATACTCCACCGTCCCGTCCTCGGTCATTCGGATCGAGAACTTGCGGTCGGTCTTTGCCTGGTGGTCGGGTTTGCACAGTGGGTGGAGATTCTCGAACGTCGTCTGACCGCCCCGGGCCGGATCTGCGTGGTCGAAGGGGATGATGTGGTCAACTTCCGAGGTCTCTGCCCGTCGGTTGCACCCCGGAGCAGTGCAGGACTGCCATTTTCCGGTCAAGGGCGCACGCACGTCTGCTGGAATGTAGTAGCTGCGTGAACGAGCATCGATCGGTGTCCCGGTAGCGGGATCAGTGAGTATCCGGTGCCAAGTGGGGCACTCACCCGCGAGGGCCCGAGCTGCATCCGGCGGCACCGGAGTGCCGTCTGAGAACGTTCCCGGCAGCTCCGACTTTCCCACCGCAGTGAGATACGGAACCGTCACCATCATCTTCGCCTGTTCTCGCACCCACTGTCCGTGGGTGGGCATGACGAGCTTGATGGTGGTCTTCACGTCGAGGCCGGTGCCGGCGGCCGCTTCGGCTTCACGCTGCGCAGCCTGCGCGGTGCGATCGACCTCGGCCGCAGTGATCGGAACTGTCGGGTCGTCTGCAGCTTCGAGGGCGATTTCCTTGGTTGTCGTCTCACCGGTCGACGTGTCGTGCGTCGTCACGGCAATGGCCATCTGAGGTGTTGCCCGCGTGGCGATATCAAACATGAGGGCGGCGATGCTGTTCTGATCGGCAACCTCGAAGCCAGCGGTGTTCTCGTCGGTGAGCGCCGAGATGTTGCCGTTGCGGATCGCTCGTGCAAAAGCCTCGATGCGCAGGTAGAAGGCGTTGAGTTCCACGGCGGGTCCGGACAGAGTCACCGAGGCGGTGCCATCGGGATAGGTCATGATGTCGACCCGGCGGCGCTTGGCTGCCAGTTCGGCCCGGTCATCGACGGGCACGAGCGCCGCAATCTTGAGATTGAGCGACTTCCTGAAGGTCTCGAGCGTGATATCAGCACGGCGGTCACCCAGGTAGGAATCGAGGCGAGGCAGGTACTCGAAGGCGACGTCTTTGATGGCCCGGGTCGCGGCAAGCACATGTTCGAGCGTGAACTCACCGGCGAGGCAGCGCTGCAGGAACTTCGGCAGTCCGAATGACAGCGTGACGGCGTTCGCGATCTCGCTGTAGGCGCCGTCGCTCGTCGAGCCGAGGACCGTGGTCAGTTCGGCGATCTCTTCACGCGTGGCAAGGTCATGGACCCAGCTGTTGAAGGACTTGTGCAGCCCGAACTTGGGGAAATTCGGAAGCGATCTCACCGTCGGAGCCGGCGACTGCTCAGCGGCGCTATCCGCGGCGCCGGAGTCCGCACTTGCATCAGCACTGGTGTCATCGTCGGCGCCGCCATCGGTGCTCGTGTCAGCAGCACCGCCAGTTTCGGCAACATCATTGCCGTCTTCGTCGGCAACAACCTCAGCTGATGCCGAAGGGACAGCTGCGGCATCGGCGTCGTCTGTTTCGGCTCCCGCTTCAGCGGAATCGTCAGCGATTGGGTCGGCGTCGTCAGATTCATCGAGGGCGCTGTCATCGAAAACGAAGCCAGTGCACTCCCAGGGATCCACGAAATCGTCCTTTTCGGGGAGCAGGCCGTCGCGTGCCGTGAGGAAACGATTGGCCGTCTGGGTGAACGTGGCGTGGTAGTAGATCTTGTCACCCGCGGCGTAGCGGAGCTTCTCGATCGCATCGGACAGAAACAGACCGGCGACGGCCTGGAACTCGGCGAGACGAACGCCCGTGCTCAAGTGAGCCAGGCTGACGACAACGGCCATAGGCGAATCAGGATCGACGTCGAGACGACGGGGCGAGTCGGGGCCGATCAGAGACACCTGCGGCGTGGAAGCGGGTTCCGTTGAAGACGCGGGGGAACCCGAAACGGATTCATTCGAGGCAGGCTCGAGACCGCTGTCGCCTGGATCCTGAGGATCCTTCATCGGTCTCACCGCCTTTCACGTCGATGTGAATGCCTTAGTTCTATTCTACTATCAAAAAGTAGAAATGAATGTTACAGTTCGATAACAAACCGATCGTCACTCATTTTCACTTATGTTTGATGCAGTTTGTTGAAACGGTTCGGTTCCCCGTCGTGAATCAAGCACTCGGTCCTCTTGGCGCCTGAAATGGCATCCCTCCGGACCAGACAGCTAGTCGGTCAACAGCGCAGGCAGCTGCGCCATCGCGCTGAAGGTCTCGGCAGCTCCCGCAGCCAACAGCGTCTCCGCGCTCTGATGCACGGGAGAATCCGGGCAGAACCCGAGCACATGGGATCGGGCCGCGGCACCAGCGATCACGCCGGTCGGGGAATCTTCGACCACGGCCGCCTCGGCGGGGTTGATCTGCAACGATTCGGCGGCAGCCAAGTAGACGTCGGGGGCGGGCTTCGAATTCGGCTGTTCCAGGCCGGAGAAGATCCGGCCGTCGAAGGCATCGAAGAGGCCGATCTTGCGCAGCTGCAGCTCGATCTTCGGACGGTCGGCTCCCGAGGCGCAGGCGATTCTGCCCGGGTAGATCCCGGCGATGCGGTGAACCGCGTCGACGACGCCCGGAATCGCCTTGAGGGAAGCCTCGAGCTGGGCATTGCGCCGTCGGCGGAACTCGTTCATCCACTCCATGTCGATGCGGAAGCCGGTGTGTTCCTCGATGACGTCGGCCTCGTCGCGGAGCATCTTGCCGACGAATCGCGCAATGCACTCCTCGGCGGTCAGCTGCCAGCCGAGTTCCTGCAGCATCTGGTGGAGCACGCCGTTCGTGATGCTTTCGGAGTCGACGAGGACCCCGTCACAATCGAAGAGGACAGCGGAGAATTTCGGATGTGGGGCCATGCTCCGATTCTGCCATCCGCCACTGACACGGAATCACGGCCCGCCGGTTCACGGTTCCTTCGCCCCACCAGCTCAGGACCCCGGGAACCCAATAATCCCCGGGAACCCCGCGATCACACCGCGCCGACCGACACCGCCGTGTACAGCACCCGCGCTGTGGCGAGCGCGCAGACGATGATGACCAGCGCGAACAGCGTCAGCCAGCCACCGGCGGGCAACGACGAGCCCTGGGCGAGGATATAGGCATCGGACTGCTGCACATGGCGTCTGCGGGTGTGGACGCGGATGACCTTGACGAGGTCCTTGAGCGATCCGATCGTCAGCGCCGTGCCGAGTGCTGCGACGAAGACCGAGATCCATTCCAACGGCAGGAACACGACGACGAGCTGCGCCGCGATCGCCGTGATCACGGCGATGATCGCACCGGCGAGGTTCCGGATGAAGATGAGTGCGACCAACAGGATCAGCGCACCCACCGACAGGGCCAAGGGGGCCCAACCGAAGACCGCCGAGGTGGCCAGAACGAGTCCGAGCACGCCCGGTGCCGGATATCCCCAGAAACCCGCCCAGGTGGCTGAGAAGCCGACTCGGCCGAAGGAGTTCATCTGCCCCGAATGGTCGAAGTTCAGCGAGATCCCTTTGACCACGCGCCCCGTCATCAGGGCGGCGAAAGCGTGACCGAGCTCGTGGACGAAGGTCACGAACAGTCCGAAGAACCTCCAGATCCCCGGAGTCACGGTCACGACCAGGGGAATTCCGATGACGAGCACGAGCCCGAGGACGTCGAGCTCGAGTCCGTCCTGTCGCCCGAAGCCCGAGGTGATAGCGTCCCACCACGTCGCCGTTGCCTGCTTGAAGTCCATAGCGGCCCAGTGTACGAACCGCTCCTGAGCGGGACCCTCAGGACCTCCTCAGCGATTCAGGAGGTCGGGGCTCCGATGACTCAGGAGGTCACGGTGCCCATGGTTCGGGCAGTCGGGGTGCCCATGGTGCCGGAGGTCACGGCGCTTAGACGGCCAGCGACTCGACATCGACCCAAGAACGTTCGTGTACCGACCGCAGCACGGCCTCCGTCACGAGCACGGCTCGCACCCCGTCTCGCAGAGTCGGCAGACCTTCGGGTCGCTCGCCGGCGAAGTAGGCATAGGAGTCGGCGACGAAGCCATTGAACGCATCCTGGTATCCCTGCGGATGGCCGGCCGGGACCATACACAGACGCGCGGCATCGGCGGACAGAGAGTCGGGATCGCGGACGAGGGGGCGGCTGTCAGCGCGCTTGCCGAACCACAGCTGCTCGGGCTGCTCCTGCTCGAAGCGCATGCTCGCTTCGGTGCCGGCGATCTCCACGGTCAGTCCGTTCTTGCGTCCGGGAGCCAGCTGGGACACCAGCAGCGAACCGATGGCGCCGCCGGAGAACTCGACGGTTGCAGCCACGGTGTCCTCCGTGGTCACCGTGGTGCCGCCTCGGCGAGGGTGAACGGTTCTCATGGTCGCCACCAGGGACGATATCCGGTCGTCGACGATGAACTCGATGAGGTCGACGAGGTGGGAGCCGATATCGGCGAAGGCCCGCGAGGGGCCGCCGCGTTCGGAGTCGACTCGCCAGTTCTCGTCGCCCGAGCCGAGCAGCCAGTCCTGGAGGTATCCGGCGTCGACGGTCAGCAGCGTCCCGGCTTGCCCCTCGCGGAATCGGGCGCGGGCCTCGCGCACCATCGGGTGGTAGCGATAGACGAACGGAACGGTCCCAAGCAGACCCGCCTCGTCGGCGCGGGCCAACACGGCACGCGCGGCGGCCGAATCAGTGGCCAAGGGCTTCTCGCAGATGATGTTCGACCCCGCGTCCAGCGCCTGCAGGGACTGTGCCGCGTGGACGTCGTTGGGCGTGCAGATGTGGATTGCGTCGAAGGTGCGGCCGAGCAGTTCGTCGGGCGCAGTCGAATTCTCGAAGCCGAGATTCGCCGCCGCTTGTGCCGATCTCTCCGGCCGCGACGATGCGACCGAGTCGAGCACGGCTCCGGCCGAACGTGCGGCTCGACTGTGGACGCGGCCCATGAACCCGCCGCCGAGCATTCCGATGCGAGGACCTCGTCCCCGCGCAGTGTCACCTGAGTGCATGCCTCATTATGCAATCACCGGTCGCACCGAGTCGACCGAACCGCCGCCCTCCGCAGCTGACACCCCCGCGCCAACAGGGGCCAATCCACCGACGCTCCGGCCTGGGCCTTTACACTGTGAGAAGCGCCCGCGCAGTCCCCCGCTCGCAGCGTGGTCCGCATCATGCGAAGGAGTGTCATTGTCACAGCACCGTCGTTTCGCCCAGGTCGATGTCTTCTCTGCCGTGCCCTTCCAGGGCAACCCCGTCGCGGTCATCGTCGACGCCGATGGCCTCGATGAGACGCAGATGGCCCGCATTGCGAACTGGACGAACCTGTCCGAGACCACCTTCGTCCTCCCACCCGACGATCCCGGGGCCGACTACCGCCTGCGCATCTTCACCCCGCACCGGGAGCTGCCCTTCGCCGGCCACCCCACGCTCGGCTCGGCCGCGGCCTGGCTCGACGCCGGCGGCGCCCCGAAGCACGAGGACCGCATCGTCCAGGAATGCGGTGCCGGCCTCGTCGACATCCGCAGATCCCCTCGCCGAGGCGGCCCGACCCAAACAACCGACCTGACCAACCAGACCGACCCGACCGTCGAACTCTCCGAGACCCTCGCCTTCGCCGCCCCCGATCGCCTGCGCTCGGGTCCGCTCGACGAAACCTACGTCGACCAGATCGCGACCGCCCTCGGCGTCGATCGCGCCGAGATCCTCGATCACCAGTGGGCCGACAACGGACCCGGCTGGGCGGCCGTGCGGCTGGCCAGCGCCGAACAGGTTCTCGCTCTCAACCCCGACTTCTCGGCGATCCCCGATGCGAAGCTCGGCGTTCTCGGCGCCCACCCGGACGGCGCGGACCACGAATACGAGATCCGCGCCTTCGTGCCCGGAGTCGGCGTCGCCGAGGATCCGGTGACTGGCAGCCTCAACGCCTCCGTCGCCCAATGGCTCATCAGCGAGAACCTGGCCCCGAACAGCTACACCGCGACTCAGGGGACCGCGCTCGGCCGCTCCGGAGTCATCTCCATCACGGCCGAAGCTGACGAGATCTGGGTCGGCGGAGCCACGTCCATCTGCGTCCGCGGGACGGTGCACACATGAATCGACATCTCACCGAAGCGAACAAGCCGAAGAAGCGGCTGCGCATCTTCCACGGCCGCATGTACTTCGCCCTCCAGGCACTGGCCGGTGCGGCGTGGTGGCTGGCCACCGCGTTGATGCCGACCGTGGCGGACGCGACGCTCGGCGGGATCAATCCGCTGCTCATCGCGATCGTCGACATCCCCCTCTTCGTCATCGGCTCCGCCCTGGCCGCGCTCAACTTCCGCTGGGCCGTGTGGATCGCCACCGGCTGGACCGTGCTCGTGGCCCTGGTCATGGTCATCTATGCCACTGCCACCACCGAGGCGGGGCTCGGTGCCGTCCTCATGATCTTCGCCGCGATCGGCAGCGTCTTCGCCGGTGTGCTCATGCTCCTCGGCCGCATCCCCACCGAGAAGCTCCTGGTCGGACCCTTCGCATTCCACAGCTCCCATACTCGAGTGCGTTCTCGCGTGCTCGTGCACACGACGATTCAGATCGTCGTCTTCTGGGGCATCTTCCTCGTCATCATCCCCGTCATCATCAAAGCCTTCGAAGACCGGTGGAATCTGGCCTACAAGTTCCCGATCCTCCTCGTCGTCGTCGGCTTCGCCCTGCTCGCCCTCTCCAGCGTCGGCGTCTGGTCGGGCCCGAGCGATCGCGAACTTCGGCTCCGGCACCCCGCTGCCCTCCCAGATGGCCCATCACCTGGTCAATCGCGGACCCTATGCGTTCGTCCGCAACCCGATGGCCATTGCGGGCATCGTCCAGGGCGTGTCGATGGGTCTGCTCATCGGTTCGTGGCTCGTCGTCGTGTACGCACTCATCGGCTCGCTGCTGTGGAACTGGCTCATCCGCCCCCACGAGGAGGCCGACCTCATCGAACGCTTCGGTGACGAATACCGCGACTACGCCAAGCGGGTGCGCTGCTGGTGGCCGACATTCTCGACCGCCGAATCGTCTCCCGACCTTGTCGACGAGGACTGATCGGCCTACGCTCGGCTGAGAACGACCACTCACCGAGGAGGCCCCATGGTCACGTTCACCACCGAACTTCTCGCTCTGGGCAACAATGTCGGCATCGAGGTTCCCGAGGACATCGTCCTCGGCTTCGGCGTGGGCAAGCGGGTCCCGGTCATCGTCACGATCGAAGGCTATTCCTATCCCTCGACGACCGCGGTGATGGGCGGAAAGTACCTGCTCCCGCTGGCCAAGGAACACCGGGAGAAGATCGGGGTCGCCGGCAGTGAGACCCACGAGGTGACGCTGACTCACGACACCTCGAACCGGGAGACCCCGGTTCCCGATTCCCTCGCCGAGGCTCTCGCCGCCGCGGATGTCCGCGCGGCTTTCGATGCGCTCGCTCCGTCGAAGCGCAAAGAGCATGTGCGACAGGTGACCTCGGCGAAGGCCGAGGAGACCCGAGATCGCCGGATCGCAAAGATCGTCGATTCGCTGCGCTGATCACCCTGCGTCGTGCAGGGTCACCGCATAGCCGTCGGGATCGGTGAACGTGAAGGTCAGCCCGAAGGGGCTGGGTGCGGGCGCACGGAGGATCTCCACCCCCGCCTCGGCGAGGGAATCATGCAGTGTCTGCGCATCATCGCACCTCAGCCACAGCGCCACTCCGTTTCCCGGGCGATCGCCGGAGTCGAGGTCGACGCCGGGCAGCGGTTCGCGCACGGCAAAGGGGATCGGCGAGGTCGTGAACACGACCGCTCCGGGCGGGGCGGCCGGGGCTCGGGTCAGCCCGAGCTGCGATTCGTAGAACTGTGCGGCCGCTTCCACGTCGCGCACCTGCAAGGCGATGAAGTCCGGACCGCTCACTGACGCATTCATGGTGTTCTCCTTCTCTTTCGGCATCCCGCCGCATGGCAGGACCCGCTCTCGTCTTATGTCAGTAACCTGACATCAGACATGTATGTCAGAATGCTTACATGAGTCAAGAGACTAAAGCTGGAGAAGCCGTCGGAGAGGACAGGCTCGAGTCGCTGCTCGGCTATCAGCTCAAACATCTGCAGTCGGCGCTGCGGTCCCGAATGGATGAGACGCTCCGACCGTTGGAGCTGACCACGCCGCAGTACAACTGCCTCGAGCAGCTGCGGCGACGGCCGGGAGCGTCGAATTCCGAGCTCGCCCGCGGCGCCTTCGTCACCCGGCAGACGATGAATACGCTTCTGCGCGGACTCCAGGAACGGGGGCTGATCACGAGACCGGCCAAGGCGGACTCCGGTCGCATCCTGCCCACTCGCCTCACCCCGGCAGGCGTTGAGGCGCTCGATCAGGCCGTCTCCCGCGTCGAGGTGGTCACGGCTCGCATGGTCTCACCGCTCGATGAAGAGACTCGGACGATGGTCACCGAGGCGCTCGGCCAGTGCATCGCAGCGCTCGAGGAGTCGGAGGGCGGCTGAGGGCCGGCGGCACACGGCCGTCACCGGGACCCGGCCTCACCGGACCTCGTGATCGACGGGAACCCGGTCCATCCTCGGCGGCCAGATCGTCATGACGATGAGGCCGACCACCGCTCCGATTCCCGCGCCGAGGCTGTTCGTGACGAGATCGCTGACCGTGGCGAAGCGCGTGGGTGAGAGCAGGGTCGCCTGAGCGCCCTCGATGAGGCACGTGAACGCGATGCCCGCGACCCAGCCGACCCACCAGCGGCTTCGGCCGCACTGGAGAGCCACGAGCAGACCGAAGGGGATGAACATTCCGACATTGGCGAGCTTCTCGAGGATGTCGTAGTCGATCCACGCGGTCACCCGGTGGGAGGCGAGGAACTCGAGCAGGCCCGCGATGAACGAGCCGGGACCCGTGTCCATCTGGTTGGGCGTGAGCGTGACGAAGCCGATGCAGACCGTGTAGAGGATGAGCAGCGCCAACGGCACCGTCCGCAGCTGTCGCCTCGCACCCGTCATCGCTTGCCCTGACCGACTAGACGGCGACGGCCTCGACGTCGTCGAAGCTCGCCGTGTCGATGACGACGCGGAAGACCACATCTCCGGCCACGACTCGATCATAGGCGGCGTCCGCCTCGGTGACGGGGATCGTCTCGATCTTCGCGGCGATGCCGTGCTCGGCGCAGAAGTCGAGCATCTCCTGTGTCTCGGCGATGCCGCCGATGTTCGATCCGGCGATCGCCTTGGCCCCGCCGATGACGGCACCGAAGGAGAACTCCTGCTTCTCCGGCGGCAGCCCGACGACGGCCATGACCCCGCGCGGCTTGAGCAGTCGCAGGTAGCGGTTGACGGGGATGTCGGCGCTGATGGTGTTGAGGATGAGGTCGAACTCGCCGGCGTGGTCGGAGAAGAAGTTCTCGTCGGTGGTGGCGAGCATCCGCTGCGCACCGAGTTCCAGTGCCGCGGCTTCCTTCTTCAGCGTGCGCGAGAGCACGGTGACTTGCGCGCCCATGGCCGCGGCGATCTGGACACCCATGTGGCCGAGTCCGCCGAGTCCGAGCACGGCGACCTGCTTGGGAGCACCGTTCTTCAACTCAGCGGCACCCCAGCGGTTGAGCGGTGCATAGGTGGTGATGCCCGCGCACAGCAGCGGGGCGGCGACGTCGAAGTCGAGCGCATCGGGGATCCGGCAGACGAAGCGTTCGTTGACGACGACCTTCTGCGCGTATCCGCCCTGGGTGATCGTGCCGTCGACGTCTTCGACGTTGTACGTGCCGACGCTGCCGTTCAGGCAGTTCTGCTCCTGACCGGCCCGGCATTCCTCACATTCGCCGCACGAGTTGACCATGCAGCCCACGCCCACGCGGTCGCCGACCTTCCAATCAGTGACATCGGAACCGACTGCCTCGACGACGCCGGCGATCTCGTGGCCGACGGTGAGCGGGAAGTGCGCCTCGCCCCATTCGTTGCGGATGGTGTGGATGTCGCTGTGGCAGATGCCTGCGGCCTTGATGTCGATGACGACGTCATCGGGTCGGGGATCCCGGCGTTCGATCGTGGCCACGCGGAACGGCTGGTCCGGTCCGGTCTTCTGCAGTGCCTTGACGCTGATGCTCATGTGCTCTCCTTGGATTCCGTGTCCGTTGCTGGGCCACATCGTCCAGCGCCTGCGGCTCGCAGTCTATTCCATGCACATGGACTTATTCTTTGATCGCCCGCTCACCGATGCTGAGGTCGAGCGGGAAATCGACGGGGGCATCCCCGAACAGCAATCGACCCGCCGAGGCGGCCGCCGCCCTGATCGCCTCCGCCGCCTGATCGGCCTGTTCGGCCGGGGCATGGACGATGACCTCGTCATGGAGGAAGAAGACGAGGTGGGCTCGGCGGGCGAACACCGGCCCCGAGGCGGTCGCCGGGTAGGTGCCGTCGACCTCCGGCAGTCGGTCCAGGCGCAGCCGCAGGTCGGCCAACCAGGCCAGCGCCCATTCGGCAGCGGTGCCCTGGACGACGAAGTTGCGGGTGAATCGTCCCTGGTCACCGGCGGCCCGCCGCGCTCTCTGCTCATCGGCGCCGGTGGCGTCGAAGCGGTTCGCCGCCCTCTGCAGTCGCTGCCAACCCTCGCCCGGAGGTGGGGAGGTCCGACCCAGCCAGGTGGACACGACTCCGCCCTGTCGTCCCGCCTCGGCGGCGGAATCGACGAGGTGCATCGCGGCGGGGAAATTCTGCCGCAGCCGCGGCACCAGGGCCCCGGCCTCCCCGGTCGTCGATCCGTACATCGCGCCGAGGACGGCGATCTTCGCCTCCTGCCGGGTGGCCACGACGCCGGCGTCGACGAGCCCGGAGTAGAGGTCGCGGCCGTAGCCGGCTGCAGCCATCGCCCGGTCGCCCGACATTGCGGCGAGCGCGCGGGGTTCGAGCTGGGCGACGTCGGCGGAGACGAGCCGCCACCCCTCGTCGGCGCGCAGCGCCGGCCGCAGCTGCCGTGGAATCTGCAGGGCCCCTCCCCCACTGGCCGCCCACCGTCCGGTGACGACCCCGCCGGGCACATAGACCGGCCGGTAGCGGCCCTCATCGACCCACTCGTCGAGCCAGTGCCAGCCGTTGGCGGAGAGCAGCCGGGCCATCTTCTTGTACTCGAGCAAGGGTTCGATCGCGGGATGCTCGCTCGTCTGCAGCTCCCATTTCGAGGTCGAGGCGACGTTGATTCCCGCATTGCGCAGTGCCGCGAGCAGTCGGTTCGGCGAATCGAGGTTGACCCGCGGATCGTCGAGAGCGGCCCGGACCTCCTCGGCCTTGGCGAGCATCTTCTCCGGCTTCCCGTCGCGGATCGGCCGGGGCCCGAGCAATTCGGTGAGGATCCGATCATGTTCGGCCTCATCCCAGGGCACACCTGCCGCGCGCATCTCCGCGGCGACGAGTCCTCCCGCCGATTCCGCGGCGAGCAGCAGCCGCAGCCGTCCCGGGTCGCTCGCGGTTTCGATCGCCGCGGTCTGCCGCGCATATTCGGCCAGAGTCGTCTCGAGGTCGTGCGGAACCTGGGGGATGAATCCGCGCCCGGCATCGATGTCGAAGAGAGCGGCCGCCTGTTCGGGTGCGGCGGCATCGGCGGGTGCGGCGTCCCAGTCGGCGGCAGCGCGCACCGCCTCGGGTGCGGTGACGAGTTCGGAGCGGGCGAGGATCGCATGAGCCAAGCGCAGATCGTGGCAGCGTTCGATGCTCACTCCGGCGGCCAACAAAGGCGGATACCATTTCGGGGTGTCGCTGAAGATCCAGCGCGGGCGGGAGCCGTTCTGCCCTCCCCGGGCCCCGTTCTCACGGTCACGGACATGGTCGGGCAAGGCCTCCTCGGCGAGGTCGATCCGATCGATCTCCCGACCGTCGCGATCGAGGTCGACGATCCCGATCCGGCGGCCCTCGAACCCCGTGCCGGGCAGCGTGCCGAGCACGCAGGCGGCGGGCGGCTGATCGGGGGCGGAGGTCATGGATCCAGCCTACGCCGCGGGTGCTCGCGGACGACCTTCCGAGCGCCCGTCCGCACCCTGACCCTGGCCGTACGCGGCGAACGTGTTCCTGGTAACGTCAAGAGCGAATTCCGGGTGCCGAACTCCGCTCGAAAGGCAGATACGCAACATGGACGTTGTCTCCTCGCTCACCTCCGCCCTGCCGGCCGCGGCAGTCATAACCGATCCCGAATCGATGGATGCCTACCGCTGGGACCGCGCGAACGATCCCGACGCCGGGGTGCCCGCCGCCGTGGTCCGGGTGACCTCCACCGAGGAGGTGCAGACGGTGGTGCGCATCGCCGCCGAGGCGAAGGTCCCGATCGTGCCCCGCGGCGCCGGCTCCGGCCTGTCGGGAGGCAGCTCCGCGATCGACGGCGGAATCGTGCTGTCCCTGGACAGGATGCGCGAGATCAGCATCGACCCGGTCACCCGCATGGCCACCGTCCAGCCGGGCGCCTTCAACGCCGAGGTCAAAGCCGCCGCGGCCGAGCACGGCCTCTGGTACCCGCCGGACCCCTCGTCCTTCGAGTTCTGCTCCATCGGCGGAAACATCGCCACGAACGCCGGCGGACTGTGCTGCGTGAAGTACGGCGTGACCACGGACTACGTCCTCGGGATGACCGTCGTCCTCGCCGACGGTCGGGCCGTGAAGCTCGGCGGACCCCGGCTCAAGGACGTTGCCGGCCTGCCGCTGACGAAGCTGTTCGTCGGCTCGGAGGGGACCCTGGGCGTGATCACCGAGGTGACCCTGCGCCTCATCCCCGCCCAGCTGCCCCCGACGACCGTCGTTGCGATGTTCCCGAAGCTCGCCGACGCCACGAACGCCGTCCTCGACATTGCGAAGGCGATGCGGCCCTCGATGCTCGAGTTCATGGACAAGCCCTCGATCAACGCTGTCGAGGACGAGCTGAAGATGGGTCTCGACCGTGAGGCCGAGGGCATGCTCGTCATCCAGTCCGACGAACCCGGAGAGCACGCGAGCGCTCAGGCGGCGATCATCGAGGAGATCTGCAACAGCAACGCGGCCTCCGAGTGCTACCTCACGACCGACCCCGAGGAGAGCGAAGCCTTCGTCACGGCTCGCCGGATCGCGATCCCGGCCGTGGAGAAGAAGGGTGCGCTGCTGCTCGAGGACGTCGGCGTTCCGCTGCCGAAGCTCGGCGACCTGGTCCTCGGCATCGAGAAGATCGCGGCCGACCGCGATGTGACGATCGCCGTCATCGCGCACGCCGGCGACGGCAACACGCATCCGCTGCTCGTCCTCGATCCCAAGGATGAGGAACAGCAGAAGCGCGCGCAGATCGCCTACGGCGAGGTCATGGATCTGGCCACAGGGCTGGGCGGGACGATCACCGGTGAGCACGGCGTCGGCCGACTCAAGGCACCGTGGCTCGCGCCCTACCTCGGCGAGGACGTCATGGAGCTCAACCACCGGATCAAACAGGCCCTCGATCCGGACAACATCTTCAACCCCGGATCGGTCTACACCGGGATGGTGTGAGGACGACTCCCGGCCTGGGATGACCGCCTCGGCGGGGTCGGGACCGCCTCGGCGATGGGATTTCGTGGAAGAATTCTGCCCAGGGGTTGAATCGACGTTGATTCGATCGTCTTCTCTGTGAGCGACCGAAATACGGCCGCACAGAAGGAACGGAGACAGGCAATGCGCTACTCACTCATCTTCCACGCCCCCGAACCCGGTGCCGACGGCCCCGCCCCCTCCGCGGAGGACTTCCAGGAGATGATGCGTCTCATGGACGACTTCGGTCAGGCCCTGACCTCGGGCGGAGTCTTCGTCGCCTGGGAGATGCTCGCACCCCACACAGAGACGAAGACCGTGACCCGCCGGACGGGAGAGGTCGTCATCGAGGACGGACCCTTCGCCGCCGCGAAGGAGGACCTGGCCGGAGTCGTCGTCATCGACGTCCCCGATGCAGAGGCCGCCCTGGCCTGGGCCGAGAAGTTCCCCGGCACGAGCTACGGGACCATCGAGGTCCGTCCCGCCGCGACGTCGTTCGTCGATGGGGCCTGGACCCGCCCGTGACCGACCCGGCCGAATCCGTGGCAGATCCCGCTCCGGCCGATCGCGCGATGATCCTGTCCCAGGACGGCTGGGGCAGGATCATCGCGCTCATCGCCGCGGCCGACGGTGACATCGCCGGCGCCGAGGATGCCCTGGCCACCGCGCTCGAACGGGCCGTCACAGCGTGGCGAGCCCAGGGCCCACCCGGCAATCCCGAGGGCTGGCTCCACCGGGTGGCGCTCAACGCCCGCAGGGACGTGTGGAAGTCCGCGGCGACCCGGACAGCCGCCGCCCTCGACGACGACGTCCTCGACCGGCCGACGGACCGCCACGGCGCCCATCGTTCGAGCATCGATCCCGCGCGCACTGATCCCACACAGATTGATCCCGAGAGCTCCGACCCTGCCGATTTCGACCTCGATGCCCTGCCCGATCAGCGCCTCGAACTCCTCGCCGCCTGCGCGCATCCCGACATCGACGCGGCCGCACGTCCGATGCTCATGCTCTCGGCCGTGATGGGGATGACGGCGAAGCAGATCGCTGCTGCGATGGCTCTGCCCGCCGCCACGGTCTCTGCCCGTCTGACCAGGGCGAAGAAACGGGTCGCAGCGCTCGGCATCGGCTTCGGCGAACCCGATCGCCTCGACCTCGAGTCCCGCCTGCCGGATGTGCAGGAGGCCATCTACGGAGCCTTCGCGATCGAATGGGCGCACGCGGCGGCCGAACCGCGTGAGGGCATGATCGGCGAGGCCGTCTACTTGTCTTCACTGTTGGCCGAGCTGTGTCCGGGTGACGGCGAAGCCCACGGACTGGCCGCCCTCATCCACCTCTCGGCCGCCCGCTTTCCCGCCCGCCGGGACGCCGCCGGACGGTTCGTGCCCCTGTCCGACCAGGACCCGGACCGCTGGGACCGATCACTCACCGACGCCGGTCAGGGCCACCTCGTCGAGGTCCATCGCTGCGGACACGTCGGCCGCTTCGGACTCGAAGCCGCGATCCAGCTCCTCCATATGGCCGGGATCCGGGACGGGACGACGGACTGGCCGATGCTGCTGCGCCTCCACGACGACCTCGAGCGCATCGCACCGAGCCTGGGCGGATCCGTCTCCCGGGCCGCCGTCCTCGCCGAGGTCGACGGCCCCGCGGCGGGACTGACAGCACTCGACGCGCTGGGCTTCGACCCGGACGGCCAAGACGATAAGCGCCTCTCCGCGTTCCAACCTGCCTGGGTGCTGCGGGCTCATCTGCTCACCCGCCTCGGCCGCACAGACGAGGCGGCCGGCGCCCGTCGCCGCGCCCTCGACCTGACGACCGACCCCGCCGAACGCGCCTACCTCTCGGTAGGACTCACCTGAGACGGACGTCACCTCGTCTTCGGGATGAGCCGGGGTACGGCATATGATGGTGAAATCAATCCACAGACTCCGAAACCCTTCTGCATGCACAATTCCTCTCAGACCGAACCGTCGCCGGCGCCCCAGGGCACGTCTCAGGGCTTCGCCCATGCGAAGGCGATCCTCTTCGGCGAACACGCGGTCGTCTACGGCTCCCCTGCCGTCGCCGTGCCGCTGCACGGCCTCGGGGTCCAGGCCGATATCCGCCGGTCCCCGCATCAGGAGACCCGGATCGAGAGCCAGCTGTTCTCCGGCACCGCGCAGACCGCTCCGGAGCCGATGGGCCCCGTCGTCGCCGGCCTGAAGGCCGCTCTCAAGGCCGTGGACGATCCCGACGCCGAGGTGGAGCTGCTCATCCGTTCGGCGATCCCCCACAGCCGCGGCTTGGGCTCGAGCGCCGCCGTGGCCACCTCCGTGGCCCGCGCCGTCGCGAACCTGCATGCGACGGTCTTCGAGGAGAACACCCTCCACGAGATCGTGCAGGCCGCCGAGACCGTCGCTCATGGCCGACCCAGCGGAATCGACGCCTGGGCCGTGGCCAAACCCGCCCCCATCCGCTTCCAGAGCGGGTGCGCGCAGACCATCGACGTCGGTCAGCGTCTCGTCTTCGTCCTCGCGGACTCCGGTCATCACGGGTCCACCGCCGAGGCGGTCGGAGGGGTCCGCGCCCGCCGTGACGCCGATCCGACCCGCATCGGCGGGATGATCGACCGTCTGGCCGCGCTCACCGACGCCGCCGTCGACGACATCCGCTCCGGTGATCGGGCGACCATGGGTGCACGCATGATCGAAGCGCACGGCCTCCTCGGCGATATCGGGGTCTCGACCCCGACCCTCGATTCTCTTGTGGATGCCGCCACCGTGGCGGGAGCCCGGGGAGCCAAGCTCACCGGCGGCGGACTCGGCGGCTGCGTGCTGGCCCTGGCCGATGACGATGATTCGGCCGAGGAGCTCGCCGAGGCCCTGCGCAAGGCGGGAGCACCCCGCACCTGGACGACGGAGGTCAGACCGACATGAAGACGACGACGGCGCGGGCCTACCCGAACATCGCCCTGGTCAAGTACTGGGGCAAGGCCGATGAGGAGCTCATCCTGCCCGCCGCGGGCAGTCTGTCGCTGACCCTCGACCACTTCCAGACCACGACCACCGTGGTGCCCGCCCCGAACGCCGACTCCGATGTCCTCGAACTCGACGGCGCACTCGCCGATCCCGGTCAGACGGACCGGATCTCCACCTTCCTCGACCACGTCCGCGCCCTGGCCGGACGGGACGACCGGGTCCTCGTCCGGTCCCGCAACTCAGTGCCCACGGGTGCCGGTCTGGCCTCCTCGGCGTCGGGGTTCGCGGCCCTGGCCACAGCGGCCGCCGCGGCATTCGACCTCGATCTCGGGCCCAAGGATCTCAGCCGTCTGGCCCGCCGCGGCTCGGGGTCGGCCTGCCGCTCGATTCCCGACGGCATCGCCGTCTGGCATGCCGGCGACGACGAATCGTCCTTCGCCGAGACCGTGTCCGCCCCTGATATGCGGATGATCATCGTCACCGTCAACCGGGCCCGGAAGGCCGTGTCCTCCCGCGAGGCCATGCGCCTGACCGCCGCCACCTCTCCCTTCTACTCCGGCTGGGTGTCCTCGACCGAGGACTATCTGGAGCAGATGGTCGCCGCCTGCGCCGCCGGGGACTTCACTCGCATCGGTGAGATCACCGAATCCCACGCACTGCGCATGCACGGCCTCATCCAGTCGACGGTGCCGCCGATCCGGTTCCTCAACCCGACCAGCCACGCGATCGTCGACGCCGTGGCCGAAGCCCGCGAGAACGGGATCGAAGCCTATTCGACCGCCGATGCCGGCCCGAACGTCGCCGTCATCGTCCGCCCCCATGACGCCGAGGCGCTGGCCGAGAAGCTCTCCGGCTTCGGCGACGTCCGAGTCGTGGGCCCCGGACCGGGAGCCCACCTGCTCACAGACGCAGACGAAGTACCGCCCGCAGACGCAGCAACCACGGCTGCGGGTGAAGGCAGCCGGGCATGATCGAGACCCGGGCGCCCGGCAAGCTGTTCGTCGCCGGCGAGTACGCCGTCGTCGAACCCGGACAGCCCGCCGTGCTCATCGCCGTCGACCGGTGCATCACCGTGCGTCTGACCGAGAGCGAAGGCGCCGGCCGCATCCATTCGAGCGAATACGGTCAGGCCCCCGTCATCTGGAGGCGCGAAGACGATGGTGAGCACATCATCGTCGACGAGCGTCCCTTCGACTATGTGCTCTCGGCGATCTCCACCGTCGAAGAGCTGCGCTCCGGCCGCGGTGCCAGCCCCCGCTACTTCGATCTCGAGATCTCCAGCGAACTCAATGACGCCGACGGCCGGAAGTTCGGCCTCGGTTCATCGGCGGCGGTGACCGTGGCGACGATCGCCGCTCTCGACGAGTTCTATGGGCTCGGCCTCACCCTGACCGAACGCTTCAAACTCGCCGTCCTCGCGACCATCGCGATCTCCACGAAGGCCTCCGGCGGGGATCTTGCCGCCAGCACCTTCGGCGGCTGGATCCGCTACTCCTCCCCCGACCGTGCGGCCCTGCACGCTCACCGCGAGGCCCACGGGGTCGTCTCCGCTCTGAGCTGCTCGGAATGGGCCGGCTGCTCGGCCAGACGGGTCACCCCACCGAGCTCGCTCGACCTCCTCGTCGGCTGGACCGGATCACCGGCGTCGACCGAACACCTCGTCACACGCGTCCACACCCCGAACGAACGGGCGGACGACACCGCGAGCGAACGGGCAGACGACACCTCCGCCGAGTCGACCCCGGTCGGGGCCGTTGCCTCACCTCCAGCGAAGACCCGCCCGCTCGTCTCCTTCGCCGCCGAGTCCCAGATCCTCGTCGACGATCTCGTGGCGGCCTTCGATGCCGACGACGCCGAGGCCAGCCTGACCACGATCCGCGCCGTGCGCGCTCTGCTGCGACGGCTGAGCGTTTCCACGGGCAGCCTCATCGAGACCGAAGCCCTGCACGATCTGTGCGAGATCGCCGAAACCCACGGTGCCGCCGCAAAGCCCTCCGGCGCCGGCGGCGGCGACTGCGGAATCGCCCTCGCCCACTCGCACACCGAAGCACAGACCATTCTCAGCGGCTGGGAAGCCGCCGGAATCCGACCCCTGGACCTCGGTGCCCACCGAGAGGAAGGCGAGATCGATGAGTTCTGAGACCCCGGCATCCGTTGAAACAGCGGCATCAGTAGAGTCTCCGGAGACCAAGGCCTCACGGGCCTCCCGCAAGGACGACCACGTTCGCCTCGCCTCGGCGCAGCAGACCGAAGGTCCCCGCCGCACCGACTTCGACGACCTCGAATTCGTCCACCATGCGCTCTCGGGCACGAGCCCCGAACGCGTCGACCTCAGCGTCGAGCTGGGCGAGTGGACCTGGCCGACGCCCTTCTACGTCAACGGCATGACCGGCGGCACCGAGACCACGGCGAAGATCAATCGGGATCTGGCCATCGCCGCCGCCGAGACCGGTCTGCCCATGGCCTGCGGATCGATGAGCGTGGCTCTCGACGACGCCGAGGCCGCCAAGGGCTTCACCGTCATCCGCGAGGAGAACCCGGACGGCTTCGTCATGGGCAACCTCGGTGCCGGTCGCAGCGCCGATGATGCCCGCCGCGCCGTCGAACTGCTGCGCGCCGATGCCCTCCAGCTGCACATCAACCCCGTGCAGGAGACCGCGATGCCCGAAGGCACCCGCGACTTCTCCACCTGGCTGTCCGGCCTCGAGGACATCGTCGCCGCCTGCCCCGTGCCCGTCGTCGTCAAAGAGGTCGGATTCGGACTCAGCCGCCGCACGCTGACGCTGCTCGCCGAGATCGGGGTCCAGTTCGCCGATGTCTCCGGCGCCGGAGGCACGGACTTCCTGCGCATCGAGAACGATCGCTCACCGGCCGAAGACTTCTCCATGCTCACCGGGTTCGGCCAGTCGGCACTGGCCTGCCTGCTCGACGCCCCACCTGAGTGGACGACCGAAACGTTGATGGACGACGGAATCTCGAACCGTGTGCTCCTGGCCTCCGGCGGAGTGCGCAACCCCTATGATGTCGTGAAGGCACTGGCCTGCGGTGCTCGCGCCGTCGGCGTCGCCGGCACGTTCCTGCAGACAGTGCTCGACCACGGTCCGGACGGACTCGTCGACCTCGTGCGCACCTGGCAGACTCAGACCTCGGCTCTGTTCGCACTGCTCGGGGCCGAACGATCCACGGATCTCACGGGCACGGACCTGCTCACTCGGGGTCGCCTCGGCGAGTTCGTCCGTCTGCGCGGAATCGACGCCACCGCGCTCTCGCACCGCACCGACGCTCTTTCGAGGAGGAATCAGCTGTGAATCAGCAGACCACGATCACCGGGATCCCCACCACGTGGGTCGGTCCCCTGCGGGTCAGCGGCGAAGCGCTGGCTCCGAACGGCACCCACACCGAGGTCGCCGTGCCCCTGGCAACGTATGAGACCCCGCTGTGGCCCTCCGTCGGCCGCGGGGCCTCGATCTCGCGTGAGATCGAGGGCGGGATCCGCACCGTCATCGTCGATGAGCGGATGACCCGGTCCGTGCTGTTCGTGGCCGAATCCGCGATCGGCGCCGAGGCGGCCGCGCGGGCCATCCGCCACCGGACTCCCGAACTCGAATCGGTCGTCGAGGCCGGTTCCAATCACTGCCGGCTCATCGAGATCCATCCGGAGATCGTCGGCAATCTGCTCTTCGTCCGCTTCGCCTTCCGCACGAATGACGCCTCGGGCCACAATATGGTCACCCAGGCCTCGGACTCGCTCATGGAGCGCATCCTGTCGTGGCACCTCGGCCTCGACTACGGGTCGGTGTCCGGCAACTACTGCTCGGACAAGAAGGCCACCGCGGTCAACGGGATCCTCGGACGCGGACGCAATGTCGTCGCCGAGATCCTCCTGCCCCACGAGGTCGTCGAGCGCCGCCTGCGCACGACCGCGGAGAAGATGACGGAGATCGTCATCCGCAAGGACCTCGTCGGGTCGACGATCGCGGGCGCCCTGCGCTCGGCGAACGCCCACTATGCGAATATGCTGCTCGCGTTCTACCTGGCCACGGGTCAGGATGCCGCGAACATCGTCGAGGGCTCACAGGGCATCACCTATGCGGAGAACCGCCCCGAGGGCCTGTACTTCTCGACGACTCTGCCGCACCTCATCGTCGGCACCGTCGGCAACGGCAAGGATCTGCCTCATGTCGATGAGGCACTGGAGCGCCTCGGCTGCCGCGAGGATCGCGAGCCGGGAGCGAATTCGCGTCGCCTGGCGGCACTCATGGCCGCCACCGTGCTCTGCGGTGAGCTGTCCCTGCTCGCCGCGCAGACGAACCCGGGTGAGCTGATGGACACTCACCGTCAGATGGAACGCAAGGCTGACGAGCAGCGCGCTGCCGAGACTCAGCGAGAGGACGGCGAGGCCGCATGACATCACACACTGCTGCGGGCACTGCACCAATCGGCATCGACGACATCGAACTGGCCACCAGCCACCATGTCGTCAGGCTCGATGACTTCGCCGAGGCGAACGGCACCGATCCTGCGAAGTTCCACCTCGGCCTCGGCCAGGACGAGTTCAGCTTCCCGGCTCCCGATGAGGACGTCGTCACCATGGCCGCCGCGGCCGCTGCGCCGATCATCGAGCGCAGCGGGACCGAGGGCATCCGCACCATGCTGTTCGCCACCGAATCGGGCATCGACCAGTCGAAGGCCGCCGGCATGGCCGTGCACTCGCTGCTCGACCTGCCGTCGCAGATGCGGGTCGTCGAGGTCAAAGAAGCCTGCTACTCGGCGACGGCCGCCCTGCAGGCCGCCGTCGGCATCGTCACCCGGTCTCCCGGACAGCGGGTGCTCGTCATCGCCTCGGATGTCGCCCGCTACGAGCTCGACACCTCCGGTGAGCCCACTCAGGGCGCCGGTGCCGTGGCGATGCTCGTCTCCGCGGATCCGAAGCTGCTCGAGATCGAACCGGTCTCGGGTCTCAACTCGGCCGACGTCGATGACTTCTGGCGCCCGAACGATTCGACGACCGCGATCGTCGACGGAGCCCTGTCCGTGACCGCCTACCTCGATGCGCTCACCGGAGCCTGGACCGATCTCGCCGCGCAGGGCGGACCGGCGATGGCCGAGATCGACCGCGTGCTCTACCACCAGCCGTTCACGAAGATGGCGAAGAAGGCGCAGGTCCACCTCGCCGGACTCACCGGTGAGGATCTCGACACGGAGATCGTCGCGGGGACTGCGGGTGGCTCAGCTTCCACCGGGCCGCGCGATACCGGACTGGCCACGAGCACCTTGTACAACCGCCGTCTCGGCAACTCCTATACCGCTTCTCTCTATGCGGGACTGTGTTCGCTGCTCGACCACGATGCGGATCTCGCGGGCAAGCGCATCGGACTCTTCAGCTACGGCTCGGGCAGCGTCGGCGAGTTCTTCACCGCCCGCGTCGTCCCCGGCTACGAGCAGCAGTCGCGCCGACAGGCCGTCACGGAGGCACTAGACGCCCGAGTGCCGCTGTCAATCGACGCTTATCGCGCACTTCACGCCGCCGAGCTCTCCAGCGCCGAGGACGCCTCAACGCCGAAGGTGACCGCGGGACCGTTCCGCTTCGCCGGCGTCAAGGGCCGCGCCCGCCTCTACGAGCGCGCCTGAGCCTGCTCCCCGGCTCCCGACGCAGGCCTCACTTCGGTCCTCACGCCGGGCTTTTCGCAGCCCCAGGGCTCACTCGGCCCTCGTGCGGCCCTCATGTAGGCCTCACGTGGGCCTCAGGTCGTAATTGGTGCTGTCTTCTCTGAACTGCTCACGTTCTTCTGTGTGCATTTCAGAGGAAACAGCACCATTTCGCATTCTGCCGAGTGCGGACTGCCGACTGCGGGGCTGCGCTGCCACCCGGGTGCACCCAGCGCCCCTCGCCCAGGTGCCTTCGACTCAGTTTGGAATCAGCACTGTTTAAGGTGAGCAGCCCATGTTCAAACACGTGCTGCTCACCTCAAACTGGGCCGTTTGCGGCGACCACCCGCGCGGACGCGAAGACGCCCCTCACCGGACCTTCTGCAGATCCTGGTGAGGGGCTTCGCATTCGCTGTGCGCGAGGGGGGACTTGAACCCCCACGACCTTGCGGCCACTGGCACCTGAAGCCAGCGCGTCTACCAATTCCGCCACTCGCGCGAACAAGAGACGACTCTAGCATCGGAGGAGGCGAAACTTAAAACCGAGAATGCCGAATCGGCTCAAACGTGTCCACCTTCACATTTTCGCTCCGCACAGCCGCCCACACTCGTTCACCTGCGCGAACCGCGCACATCCCGCACAGCCCCTCGCCGCACCCGCACACTCCCCCTCCGCTTCACGCGCGCCGGCCCCGCACAGCCACCCGCCCGCACCGTCTGCATTCCCTCGAACTTCCCTGGACGCGCGCAGGGAATCCCGGCACAGCTTCGCCCCGCGAACTCGCGTAACGTGAGTTGAGAGCTTCACCGCGTTAGGATTGGGTGTTGATGTGCCCAGAGTGCACGTGATCAGGACCACCTGGTCAGAGCACTCAAAGACGCTTGGCGAAGAGTTCGTCCGGCAACGGCAACACCTGATGAGGAGGTGCCATGGGGTTACTCGATCGCTTCGAGAAGGGGCTGGAGAACGTCGTCAACGGCGCCTTCGCCAAGGCTTTCCGATCCCAGGTCGAACCCGTCGAACTCGCCGGAGCACTGCGCCGTGAGGCCGACAACAAGGCCGCCGTGGTCTCCCGCGGTCGCACTCTGACGGCCAACCACTACGTCATCGAGCTCTCGCAGACCGACCATGACCGGCTCTCCGGCCTCGAGTCCGAGCTGCGCTCCGATCTACGCCAGATCGTCGGCGACCACGCCGTCGAACAGGCCTACAGCTTCGTCGGTCCCGTCTCCGTCGAATTCGCTCTCGCCGACGACCTCGACACGGGCATGTACCGCGTCGTGTCCTCGACCCAACGTCCCGACGGATCTCCTGCCGCCCAGCCGGGCAACCGCGGCGGCTACGACCCGATCTCGCGGGCGAATCCGATCGTCGGCGAATCCCCGAACTCCGGTTCCCGCCCCGTGACCCCGCGCCGCACTCCCGAACCCGCGCGTTCGGCCCCGGCTACGCCACCGCGGGCGAACCCCGCCGCGCGCCCCGCCCCGGCACCCGCACCCGCTCGCACCATCGAAGCCAGCGTGACCATCGACGGTCGCACGCAGATGCTGCGACAGGGCACGAACACCTTCGGCCGTTCCTCGTCGAGCTCCGACTTCGTCATCGACGATCCCGGCGTCTCACGCCGTCACTTCGAGATCGTCGTCGAGGGCGACCGCGCCGTGGCCAATGACCTCGGATCGACGAACGGCACACTGTTGCACGGACGCAAACTGACATCGGCGACCCTCTCCGACGGCGACATCCTCCTCGCCGGCGAGGCCGAGGTCCACTACAACGAGCGGGACGCCCAGTGAGCGAATTCACCGTCACCGTCTTCCGGTTGGCATTCTTCATCATCCTCTGGCTCTTCGTCCTCGGAGTCGCCGGAGTCCTCCGGCGCGACATCTTCGGCCCCCGGAAGACCCGTGCCGGAAGGAAATCCCGCCGAGGCGGCTCCAAGTCCGCCCCGCCGGCACCGTCCTGTCCGGCTCCCGCACCGCGTCCGGCGGCGGCCCCGGTCGCCCACGCCCATCCGGGCACCATCCGCATCACCGACGGCCCCTTGGCCGGGCAGACGCTCATGCTCTCGGGAGCACCTGTGACCTTCGGTCGAGCCCCCGACAATACGATCATCATCAATGACGACTTCGCCTCCAGCCATCATGCTCGGATCTCCGCGAAGAACGGCGCATGGATGCTCGAAGACCTCGGATCGACCAACGGCACCATCGTCGACGGCTCACGCATGACCGGACCCATCCAACTGGCCATCGGCACCCGGATCACCATCGGACATACGACCCTGGAGACCCAATCGTGACGACCGGCGGTACCATCACTCTCCGTTCGGCAGCCCGGTCTCACACCGGGCTGGTGCGTAAGAACAACCAGGACTCCGGCTACGCGGGACCCAATCTCCTGCTCATCGCCGACGGAATGGGCGGTCACGCAGGCGGAGACGTCGCCTCGGCGATCACCGTCTCCCGCCTGGCCGAGCTCGACCACGAGCCCGGAGGCGAGGACGCCCTCGAAATCCTGCGCACCTCGATCCTCGAAGCCAACGACCGCATCTGCCGCGGCGTCGGCGAACAGCCCGAACTCGCCGGAATGGGCACCACCGTCACCGCCGTCCTGCGTGCTCCCGGCAACCGCTTCGCTCTCGCCCATATCGGCGACTCCCGCGGCTATGTGCTGCGCGACGACAAGCTCCAGCCGATCACCCACGACCACACCTTCGTACAGATGCTCGTCGACGAAGGCCGGATCACCCCCGAGGAGGCCGAGACCCACCCGCAGCGCTCGGTCGTGATGAAGGTCCTCGGCGACGTCGGGGCCTCCCCCGACCTCGACCTGTCCCTGCGCGAGGCCCAGGTCGGTGACCGTTGGATGCTGTGCTCGGACGGTCTGACCGGATTCGCCGACATCGACGACATCACCCGCGTGCTCAAAGAGGTCGCCGACCCCGACGAGGCCTGCCGTCAGCTCATCGACCTGGCCCTGGCCGGCGGCGGAGCCGACAACGTCACCGTCGTCGTCGGCGATGTCCTCGAAGGCGAGGTCGAGACCGCCGAAGGCGTGTCCGTCGGCTCCGTCCACCTCAACCCCCGCTACGCCGCGATCGGTGCGAACCCCGACGCCGAGGCGGCCGTTGACACCGAAGCCCACGAAACCTTCGCCGACAACGACGTATCCGCCGACACGGCACCGATCCAGACCGTAGACGGCGAGGACGTCGAAGCTCGGGACGGCACTACTCAGCAGCTGCGGACCAACACCGCTGCAGACGAGGAGGCCGACCTCGACGAAGAGGTCGAGAAAAGGTCCTACCTCGGGTGGATCATCACCGCCATCGTGATCGTCGCGCTGGCCGTCGGCGGATTCTTCGCCTATAACTACGTCAGCCACCAGTACTACGTCGCCAACGACGACGGCAAGGTCTCCCTCTACCGCGGCCTCGACACGACGCTCGGGCCCATCGAACTCAGCCGCCTCGTCGACACCACGGACATCGAGGTCGGCAGCCTCAACAGCTACTCCCAGGACCGCCTCCGCGGATCTATTCCCGCCGGCTCACGCGATGAGGCCGATCGCATCATCGACAATCTCCGCAAGGAATCCGATCGCTCCTCCGGCATGTCCGGCGACGTGCAGGACTCGACGAGTCCGAGCGACCCGGCGCCATCACCTCCGGATTCGAAGTCCGCGGACCCCAGTGACGCCATCACCCGGGAGTCGCAGTGATGAACCAGGCTCCCTCGCAGACCGCGCGCCCCAGAACCTACCGTCTGGCGGAGCTCGGTCTCCTGATCCTGGCTATCGCCGTCGCAACCAGCGCCTATGCTCTGGTCGGCCTCGGCGTCGAAGACACCATCCCGGCCAATGTCTACGGCTATGCCGCATGGCTGGCGGCTCTCGGCGTCATCCTCCACATCATCGTGTGGATCAAGGCGAAGTACGCCGATCCCGTGCTCGTGCCGATCGCGGTGCTGCTCAACGGGCTCGGCCTGGCCATGATCTACCGTGTCGACCTCGGCCGCGACGAATACCTCGGTTCGGCGATGACCCAGCTGGTGTGGATGAGCCTCGGCGTGGGTCTGGCCATCGTCGTGATCTTCGTCGTCCGCGACCACCGCTGGCTGCGCCGCTACACCTATGTCTCGGGCTTCGCCGCTCTGGTCTTCCTTCTGCTTCCGCTCATCCCGGGCATCGGCAAGACCATCAACGGCGCCCGTATCTGGATCGGCGTCGGTCCGCTGTCGTTCCAGCCCGGTGAGATCGCGAAGATCCTGCTGGCCATCTTCTTCGCCGGCTACCTCGTCACCTACAAGGACCAGCTCGTCGCCGCCGGCCCGAAGATCCTCGGCATCCGCTTCCCCCGTCTGCGCGACTTCGGCCCCATCGTCGTCGCCTGGGTCGCCAGCGTCGGCGTCCTCGTCTTCGAACGTGACCTCGGCACCTCGCTGCTCTTCTTCGGTCTCTTCGTCGCCATGCTCTACGTGGCCACCTCGAAGGTCTCATGGATCATCCTCGGCCTCGGATTCTTCTCCGCCGGCGCGGTTGCCGCCACATTCCTCTTCTCCCATGTGGGCCAGCGTGTGTCCGGTTGGCTCAATGCGCTGACCGCCGAAGAGTACAACAAGACCCCCGGTGGCTCCTACCAGCTCGTGCAGGGTCTGTTCGGCATGTCCAACGGCGGACTCATCGGCACCGGCTTCGGCGAGGGCCGACCGAATATGGTCCCCTACGCCGAATCCGACTTCATCTACGCCAGCTTCGGTGAGGAGATCGGCCTGGCCGGACTCTTCGTCATCCTGCTCTGCTACCTCTTCATCTTCCAGCGCGGAATCCGCACCGCTCAGCAGCTGCGGGACGGCTTCGGAACCCTGCTGGCAACGGGCCTGTCGTTCACGATCGCCCTGCAGGTCTTCGTCGTCGTCGGCGGCGTCACGCGCCTCATCCCGCTGACGGGTCTGACCACGCCGTTCCTCGCCCAAGGCGGATCCTCGCTCATCGCGAACTGGATGATCATCGCCCTGCTGCTGCGGATCTCGGACAACGCCAGGCGCCCCGTGGAGGAGTTCCACACCGGCGTGCTCACCATCACCGAGGATCCCGAGCCCGTTCCCGCGGGCGCCCCCGCCGCGGAGGTGGACTCAGCGGATGCAGAAGGAGCCGTCCCGGCACAGGGCAGGGCCGCCTCGGCGCGCACCGTCGACGAGGATGCTCCCACGACGAATCTGCCGCCGGCCGATTCCCGTGAGTTCGACGGCGAAGCCCCGACGACGAACCTGCCGCCCGCGGATGACCGCGCACTCAAGCGCGGCGGGACACCCAACGACACCGATCCCACCGACCAACGACCAACCGGAGGTGAACGATGAAGAAGCCATTGACGCATATCGCCGTCGTCGGATTCGTCATGTTCGCGCTCCTCTTCGGGTCGACGAGCTGGGTGCAGTACGTGACCGCGGATTCGCTGAACAACAATCCGCTGAACAACCGACGGATCCTCGACCAGCTGGCCCGTGATCGCGGTCCGATCCTCGTCGACGGCACCCCGATCGCGTACTCGGAGCCTGTCGACGACAAGTACAAGTACCAGCGCAAATACGGCTCTGAGAACCTCGATCCGCGCGCCTACGCCTCGCTGACCGGCTACTACTCCGTCGTGTCCGGAGCCTCGGGCATGGAACGCGCCGCCGGCGACTACCTCTCCGGCGATTCCGACGCCCTGTTCTACGACAAGGTCGGCAGCTTCTTCACCGGTGAGCAGCCACGCGGCGCAGCGGTCGAGCTGACCATCGACCCGAAGGTGCAGCAGGCCGCATGGGACGGGCTGGGCAACCAGAACGGTGCGGCCGTGGCCCTCGACCCGAAGACCGGGAAGATCCTGGCCATGGCCTCGACCCCGGGCTGGGACCCCAACGCCCTGGCCAGCCACGACTCGACCGAAGCCAGCGAGGCCTACAAGAACCTCGAAGCTGCCGACGGCAAGCCCGCCTACAACCGCGCGATCGGCGGCAACCTGTACCCGCCCGGATCGACATTCAAGGTCCTCGTTGCAGCGGCCGCTCTGGAATCAGGTGACTACGATCCCGATTCGCAGCTCAACGGACCGGCAACGCTCGATCTGCCGCAGACGACGGCGACGATCGGCAACTCGCATCCCGGTGCGTGCCGCAACGGCGGCAAGCCGACCCTGGCCGATTCGCTCGCCGAATCCTGCAACACCTCGTTCGCCTCCCTCGGGATGGACCTCGGAGAGGACGCGATCGCGAAGCAGGCCGAGAAGTTCGGCTTCGGCGAGGATCTCGACATCCCTCTCAATGTCACCCCGTCCTCATTCCCGTCCGACCTCAATCCGCCGCAGCTGGCTCAGTCCTCGCTCGGTCAGTACGAGGTCCGGTCGACTCCGCTGCAGATGGCGATGATGACTGCGGGAATCGCCAACGGCGGAAAGATGATGAAGCCTCAGCTCGTCGACAGGGTGCTCAATGCGAACACCCTCGAACCGATCTCCGAGACCCGTCCGAGTCAGATGTCGCGCGCCGTGTCCGGAGATACGGCCGACAAGCTCACCGAGATGATGACCGGTGTCGTCGACGACGGCACCGCCTCGGTGGCGAAGATGGGCGACACGAAGGTCGCAGCGAAGACCGGCACCGCCCAGCACGCCACGGGCGCGGCACCCCATGCCTGGTTCATCTCTTTCGCCCCGGCCGATGACCCTCAGGTCGCGGTCGCGGTCGTCGTCGAGAACGGCGGAAACGCGGGCAATGAAGCTTATGGTGCGACGGTCGCAGGACCGATCGCGAAGAACATGATGGAAGCGGTGGTCGAGAAATGAGACCCGTCGAAGGCACCCTGTTGGGCAACCGTTACAAACTCACCTCCCGCATCGCCGTCGGCGGCATGGGTGAGGTCTGGAAGGGTGTGGATTCCGTCCTCGGCCGTGAGGTCGCGGCGAAGATCCTCAAGGACGAGTACCTCTCCGAATCGACCTTCCTCGCCCGGTTCCGTGCCGAGGCCCAGAACATGGGTCGTGTCTCCGACCCGGGAATCGCCGGTGTCTACGACTACGGCGACGAGCAGGGTTCGCCCTACCTCGTCATGGAATACGTGCCCGGTGAAGCACTGTCGGCGATCATCGAACGCAGCGCGCCCCTGTCCGAGACCGATACGCTCTCGATCGTCACCCAGGCCGCTCAGGCCCTCGGCGCCGCGCACAAGGTGGGCGTGATCCACCGTGATATCAAGCCCGGCAATATCCTCATGACGCCGGACTTCCGCGTCAAGATCACCGACTTCGGCATCGCCCGAGTCACCGACCAGGCCCCGCTGACGAAGACCGGGCAGGTCATGGGCACCGCCCAGTACCTCGCTCCCGAGCAGGCCACCGGCAAGGGATCGGGACCCGGATCCGATCTCTACGCCCTGGGCATCATCGCCTATGAGGCCCTGGCCGGTCAGCGTCCCTTCACCGGGGATTCGCAGGTGGCCATCGCCATCGCCCAGGTCAATCAGCAACATCCGCCGCTGCCGGACACGGTCTCCGAACCGCTGCGCCGCTTCGTCGACTGCCTGCTGGAGAAGAAGCCCGAACGTCGTCCCTCGGATGCCTTCAAGGTCGCTAAGGCCGCCGAGGCGCTCTCCGCCGGTGACATCGCCGGAGCCGAGGAGCTCGTGCCGCAGATGCGTCACGGTGCCGCCGCGTCCGAAGCGCTCACCCAGGTCTTCAACAACCCGGAGCCGGCAGCCACGACGAAGACCCTGCCCGTCACCTCGTCGAACGACGCCACTCAGGTGTACCCGAACGGTGCCGCAGCCGGAATCGCCGGCGCGGGTGCCGCAGGAGCGGGTGCAGCCGCCGCAAACACGGGACAGATCGACCCCAACGATCCGCAGAACCAGGATCTGGAGAAGGACAAGCAGTCGAACAAGGGCCGCATCCTCATCTGGATCCTCGCGATCATCGCCCTCATCGCCGTCGGCTCCCTGCTGTGGTTCTTCCTCGGCGGAGGCAATGCCGAACCCGAACCGGAACCGTCCACCTCGGCTCCCACCTCGGAGGCGGCGAAGACGATCGAGATCGATAAGAACGATTACATCGGACTCACGGAATCCTCGGCGACGCAGAACCTCGAGAACAAGGGACTCGAGGTCGAAACCACCGATATCAACTCGGATCGGGCAGCCGGCACCGTCGCGGACGTCGGCGAAGGCGACAACGGATACACCTTCGAAGAAGGCGACACCGTGACTCTCTACATCTCTGCCGGACCCGCCGAACAGCCCGAGGAACCGGCCTCTGACTCCGGATCCGATTCGGGGCTGGGCAATGACTCCGAGTCGAGCTCGGACTCCGGTTCCTCGTCCGATTCGCAGGACCAGGGTTCGGACTCCGGATCCGACTCGGCGAACAGCGACACCGGTTCGGACTCCTCGAGTTCGTCGAACTCCTCATCGAATTCCTCGTCGGACTCCGGGAGCTCGAGCGAATCGGATTCCTCGAGTTCGTCGGACAGCTCAAGCAGCTCGGACTCGTCGAGTTCCGAAGATTCGGCTTCGTCCGATAGCAACGGCGGCTCGAACCCGAACAGCGGCAATGACGGGGCAGGCGACAATCCGGGCGGGCTGAGCAGCTCGGATGCCCTCGGCGACCCGATCGGAAACCCCGGCGATGAATAGACATTGAGCGATACTGACCAGCGATTACGAGAAGCGAAGAGTTTGAGATACTGAAACTCGACCCGGTTCAGGTGAGAATGAACCGTGAGACCGGGTGAGACAAGCGGAGGACATACATGAGTGAACCCAAGGTGCTGTCGGGGCGTTACGAAGTTCGTGCGCTCCTCGGCCGTGGGGGCATGGCAGAAGTGCATGAGGGCGTCGACAACCGTCTCGGACGTCGCGTGGCCATCAAACTTCTGCGTTCCGATCTCGCCCGTGATCCGTCGTTCCACACCCGGCTCAAGCGCGAGGCCCAGTCCGCTGCCGGTCTCAATCATCCCGGAATCGTCTCCGTCTACGATTCGGGAGAAGAGGAATTCGTCGAATCCGGCGGCTCGTCCGTGTCCGTGCCGTTCATCGTCATGGAATACGTCGAGGGTCAGACCCTGCGCGAAGTCCTCAACGAGCACGGCACACTCACCGTCGACGAGGCCCTCAATGTCATCGCCGGGGTGCTGGCTCCACTCGAGTACTCCCACCGCAACGGCATCGTCCACCGCGACATCAAGCCTGCGAACGTCATGCTCACCCCCGAGGGCGACATCAAGGTCATGGACTTCGGGATCGCCCGAGCGCTCAAGGACAATTCGGGTCTGACGCAGACCCAGTCGGTGGTCGGCACCGCCCAGTACCTCTCCCCCGAGCAGGCTCGCGGCGAGGTCGTCGACGCCCGCTCCGACCTGTACTCGACCGCCTGCCTCCTCTATGAGCTGCTGGCCGGCCGTCCCCCGTTCGTCGGCGACTCCCAGCTGGCCGTGGCCTACCAGCACGTCGGGGAGACCCCGCAGCCGCCGAGCTTCTTTAACCCGAACATCCCACCGGCCGTCGACCGGCTCCTGCTGCACGCTCTGCTCAAGGATCGCGACTCCCGCTATCAGGACGCCTACACCTTCCGTGAGGACGTACTCGCCGCCCGCGACGGCCGCCCCATGAGCTTCGAGGACGACGTCGACGCCACGCAGGCGTATCCGTTGATGGCCCCGCCGATGACCGCTCCGATGGCTCATGCCAACGACGCCGAGGCCGCTCCCGAGACCGGGCCGGTCTCGACGATCATGACCAACCAGGAGGAGCGGCCGCCGCAGAAGCGGTCGCGCGCCTGGGTCTGGATCGGCAGCATCTTCGTCCTCCTGGCCCTGGCCGCCGTGGCCCTGTGGGTGTACGAGATCAACAAACCCCCCGAGGTCATTCAGGTCCAGGTCACGGATGTGGCCGATATGGACGCCGACGAGGCAGAGGCAGCCCTCATCCAACAGGGACTGCGCGTCGACCGCGACGAGAAGTACAGCGCCGAGGTCGACGAGGGCAAGGCGATCGAGACCGATCCTCCCGGCGGTCAGCGGGTGGAGAAGGACAGCGTGGTCAAGCTGATCATCTCGTCGGGCCCCGAGTCCGTGAAGGTCCCCGATGTCTCCGGCAAGACCGAGGAGGAGGCGCGGCAGGTCATCAACGACGCGAAGCTGCAGGCCGGCACCCATATCTCGCAGAATTCCCCGGATGTGGAGAAGGGCGTCGTCATCGAGACCAAGCCCGGTACCGGTCAGGAAGTCGACGTCGATTCGAATGTCGACCTCGTCGTCTCCTCGGGCATGGTCGAGGTCCCCGATGTCACCGGTCAGACCGCCGAGGAGGCCTGCCAGACCCTCGAGGGCGATGAGTACCAGCTCACCTGCAAGACCGAAGAGGTCGAGACCGCCGACCACGCCGAAAAGAAGGTCTTCGAACAGTCCGCGACCGGCGGCAGCGAGGTCAAGCAGGGCTCGGAGGTCACCGTGAAGGTGGCCAAGAAGCCGCCGGAGCCCTCGCCTTCGATTCCCTCGGTCCCCGGCGGCATTCCGACCGTTCCCGGCGACGACGACGGCGGAGATGACGGCGGCGGAGATGACGAAGACAAGAACAAGGACAAGGACAAGGATTCGATGGGCGGAGGGCTCTTCGACAACTGGTCCGAAGTCATCGGCAACTGAAGCTCTCGGTCCTCGCAGCGCACAGCGGCCGGGTCAGTCATCGACTGACCCGGCCGCTGTCTCTCACTCCAGGGTGAGGAACAGGTCGGTGCGCATATCGGCGGGATCCGCCTCGGGGCTTGGTTCGGTGACATAGAGCTCGATGAACGGCAGTCCCGGACCATGCCCGGCCGCCATCGCGTCCTTGACCAGCTGCGCCCAGGCTTCCCCGAGCCCGTCATATCCGCCGAGGTGGCTGCGCACGGCCATGGAACCGCCGGGAAGCTCCGCCGGGATGACGATACGACCGCCGGCGATCGGCTGTGCATTCGTCAGGCCCGCCGAGGTGGAGATCCCCACCTGCAGATCCACCGTTTCGCTCGGCTGCCGGGTGTAGAGGGCGAAGGCCGGTCCTGCGGGTTCGATTCCCGCCTCGGAGAGCACGGGGAAGAGCCCGTTGAACGTGGAATCGAAGAGTTCCGGCAGGTCCGACATGGGCACTTCGCGGCCTTCGACGACCGCCGCCGGAGTGGCCGGGACCTCGATGACGGTGAGTTCGGTGAACGGTTCTTCGCGCAGATAGGTCGGTTCTGACATCATCGCTGTCTCCTGTTCGTCGCTCGTGCACGACCACTGTGTGCGTGCACGGATCCCGGCGCGGATTCGGATCGACTGTGCACAGGGATCACTGTGGTCACGATCATAACGATCGGCCGCCTCGGCGAGAACCCTGCGATCAGGGATCGGCGGGATTTCTCAGGCGATCGCGGTCGCCAACGGCGACATACCCGCCGCGGCCTGGGCGGCACCCTCGAGGCCGCACACCTCGAGCCAATTGCCGAGCATGAGGTATCCGCATTCGGTGAGCACGGATTCGGGGTGGAACTGGACGCCGAACAGGGGCTGCTCGCGATGTTCGATGGCCATGACGATGCCGTCGTCGGTGCGGGCGGTGACCGTGAACTTCTCGAGGTCGAGGGTCTCGTCGACGATCGCCAGCGAGTGGTAGCGGGTGACCGTCAGCGGGCTCGGGCAGCCGAAGAAGATGCCTTCGCCGTCGTGTGTGATGGTCGAGGTCTTGCCGTGCATGAGCACGGGCGAGTGGGTCACCTCGGCGCCGAACACCTCGCCGAGGGCCTGATGGCCCAGGCAGACGCCGAACACGGGCATGCCGGATGTCTCCGCCCAGGACAGCAGGGGCGGGCAGACCCCGGATTCGGCGGGCACGCCGGGACCCGGGGACAGGAGAAGGCCGTCATAGCTGCCGACCATCTCCGCGATCTCTGTCGCCGGGATGTCGTCGTTGCGGACGACATCGACGTCTGCGCCGAGCTCACGCAGATAGGACACGAGCGTATAGACGAAGCTGTCGTAGTTGTCGATGACGAGGATTGAGGTCATTGTTGTCCGGTCTCCGTCACGGTGGCGTTGTTGAAGGGCATGTACGGGGCGATCACGGGGAAGACGTACTGCATGAGCAGAAACACGACCGCCGCGATGAGGATGAGGGCGAAGATGAGTTTGACGACCCAGTTGCCCGGGAGGATCCGCCAGATGAATGCGTACATATCAGGCACCGCCGTTCTTGCTGACCTTGTCGTAGGCCTTCGAGTCCTTGATATTGTCCGGTGCTCCGTCGGTGGCCGGCGTCCAGTCCGTGAGTTCGGCATAGGCGACGTAGCGTTCCCTGGCGGAGAACATCGGGTTGCATGCCGTCATCGTCAGGATCCGGTCCTTGCCCTTGAACTCGGGTGCGTCCGGCACGGGTGAGAGCACTTCGACGGCATCGGGGAGGATGATGTCGAAGTTGCGGAAGGTGTAGGTGTAGAAGCCGTCCTTCGTCTGGACGATGATCTCGTCGCCAGGGCGCAGGTTCGCGATCTGGTTGAGCGGCTTGCCGTAGGTCACGCGGTGGCCGGCGATGGAGAAGTTGCCGACCTCGCCGGGCATCGCCGAGTTCGGATAGCGGCCCACGCCCATTCGGTTGAGCACGGGTTCGAGGTCGACGCCCTCGGCGACGGTGCGGTAGTAGTCGCCGCCGAAGCGCGGGATGTAGAAGATGCCGAAGGCCTCGTTCTTGCCCGCGGGTTCGGCGACCACGGGTTCGTCCGGATCGTCGGGCAGTTCGTTCGGGTCCTGGTTCGCCCAGTCCTGAGTGAGTTCGTCGGCGAGCACTTCGTTGTCGCGGTTGGCCTGGATGTCCGTCCACCACAGCTGCCAGACGACGAAGAGGATGAGGACGAGGCCGGCCGTGATGCACAGTTCGCCGAAAGTGCGCACGGTCCCGCGGATCGGGCCGAGCGGTTCCTTCTCCACGGGCTGACGTCCGCGCTGGCGTCGGGTCTGGCGACGGCTCTGAGGCTGATCCTCGCCGAGGTGGCCGTGCGTGGCTTGTCCGTGTGCAGTCTGTCCGCCCTGCTGGGGTGCGCCCGCGTATGCGTTCCCGGCCGCGTATCCGGTACCGGCCGCGGCTGGGGCCTGCTGTGCCGTTGCCGGAGCGTTCTGTGGGACGGCGGGCATCGCCTGAGTGGCCTGGCCACGCTGCTGGCCAGCTGCGGCCTGTGGGGGTTGGTGGGGTTGTTGAGGCTGCTGGGGCTGCTGATAGACGGGCGGGGCGTCGGAGTAGACCGCAGTCGGTTCGCCCTGGGCTGCGGCGGCTTCGGCTTCCCTGCGCCGCATCTCGCGTCGGCTGGGCAACGGCTGATCGCCGGAACCGCCGGCGGCGTGACCGTGGCGCTGGTCGCCGGAGTCAGATGGAGCCTGCCGTCTCTGAGCAGGACGGA
Organism: Brevibacterium pigmentatum; assembly: GCF_011617465.1. NCBI lineage: Bacteria > Bacillati > Actinomycetota > Actinomycetes > Micrococcales > Brevibacteriaceae > Brevibacterium > Brevibacterium pigmentatum. Next base: position 36,859 of record NZ_CP050153.1, on the reverse strand, counting down.
TAGTGGGTCGCGAGGGCGGATTCACGCCCGGCTCGTTACCCGAGGAGGAACTATTCACCACTTCTGCTCCGTGACTGTCACTGCATTGTCTGGGGGCCGTCGAAGAAGACAGGCGGGGACACCCTTATGCACTTTATCCTATGAGAATCAACGTTCGGAGCGCGCTCGGGGCGCTTTCAGGGTAGTCGGAGTTTTTCACTGTGACCCCCGCCCCGAGTAGACTGGTCTGCGATCGTCCCCAACCATTCATTCGGCGACCCCGCGACGGTCGACCGACAAAGGAGTACTTGTGGCCAAGTCCAAAGGACGCCCCCAGCGCACTTCTCGCACTTCGTCGGCGGCCAAGGCGAAGCAGGCCGAATCCGCTGAAGCTGTCGAGACGGCCGAGGTCGAGGAACTCGAGACCGAATCGCTCGACACCGATGTCGCCGAGGCTGCCGACACTGACGTCGCCGAGGCTGCCGACACTGACGTCGCCGAGGCTGCCGACACTGACGTCGCCGACGTTACGGACGACGATTCGGATGCGACCGAGGCTGCTGCAGACGATCTGAAGGGCAATTCCGCGGACGAGGACGCCGACGACGAGGCCTCCGAGAAAGACTCACAGGCCACGGCTGCCGCGAAGAAGTCCAAGGACGAGAAGTCGTCGAAGTCGACCAAGAAGTCCGACTCGACCAAGGACGCGAAGTCGTCGAAGTCCTCGAAGGCTTCCGATTCCAAGGCATCGTCTTCCAAGACATCCGGCTCGAAGGGTGCGGCCGCCAAGCGCACCTCCCGTTCGGGCAATCCTGCTAAGCGGCCGCAGGGACGCAAGACCGCGAGCTACACCTCGACCTCGGGGCAACAGACGATCAAGCCGAACCCGAGCTGGTTCCTGCCGGTCCTCATCGGACTGCTGCTCGTCGGCCTCATCTGGCTCGTCACCTTCTACATCACTCAGGGTGCTTTCCCCGTCGAAGCGTGGGGCAACTGGAACATCCTCATCGGCTTCGCCTTCTTCGTGGCGGGTCTCATCATGTCCACACGCTGGCGGTAGCCGGTCCCGGCCGCAATCGCTTCGATTGTCTGGTCGATCCGCGGTGATTCTCACGCTCAGAACACCGCGGATCGACCAGACATTCTGCATTCACCAGGACTTTCGCGCACCCCGCCAGCCGCTGCCCTGTATCAACAATCCACAAGCGCCGAGTTATACCCAAGCCGGGTGCGTCGCTTGTGGAAAACTTATTTTGGCTCTCTGACCAGGCTAAACACACACGTGTAAGTTATCCACGTTGTGGATAGAGCTTGTGGACAAAGAATTTTCCACCGAAGAGTGCACACAGATCGGCTTTTGTCTGGTAAAAGCCTGACAGCGCCGAGGATGCACCCGCAACGGCCGATCCGTCAGAGTCCGAGGCCGGAGCCTGGTTCAGAGTCCGAGTCCGGCCATCTTCCACGCCCCGCAGGCCGCAATCAGCACCACCAGACCGACCGAGGTCACCGTGAACACCAGCGTCCGCGATCGCTGCGGACCCAGCAGCCCAGCACAGCCGAGCACGAATCCGGTGATCAGACCGCCGAGGTGGGACTCCCAGGACACCCCCGCGACGAGGAATCCGTAGCCGAAGTTGAGCGCGACGAATACGAGAACCCCGGTGATGTTCCGGTCGAGGCGGTGTGTCGGGGCCAAGAGGACGCCGACGATCGCGAACACCGCACCCGAAGCGCCGATGTGGTTCGTCACCCAGTCAACGTCGAAGGGGTCTGCCACCAGGAGCACCATGGCCGAACCACCGGCGGTGCCGATGACGTATACGGCCAGGAACTTCCAGTGCCCCAGGGCTCTCTCGACGAAGGATCCGAAGAAGAACAGCCCGATCATGTTCGCCAGCAGGTGGAACGGTGACGGCTCCTCATGGACGAGGGCGACCGAGAGCACCCGCCACGGCTGTTCGAGGGTGAGTGCGGGAACGAAGCTCAGCCTCCGCAGCAGGTCGAGGCCGGGAATGAGCTCCGCGAGGAAGGCCACGATGGTGACGATGAGGAGCGTGCGGGTGATCAGCGGCGGGGATGCAGAGAGGGCCCGGCCGGTTTCCCGTGCCGAGCCCTCCTCAGGTGTGTCCATCACACCATGGTACTCAGTGTCCTCTGCGGACGGTGACTCACTTCGCAGTGATGTCGACCTTCTCCATGACGACCGGCTCGACCGGCTTGTCCATCGCAGCGGTGCGCACACCCTCGATCTCGTCGACGACCTTCTGGCTGGCTTCATCGGCAACCTCGCCGAAGATGGTGTGCTTGCCGTTGAGCCACGGGGTCTCGGCGGTGGTGATGAAGAACTGCGAGCCGTTGGTGCCGCGTCCCATCTGCTTGCCGGCGTTGGCCATGGCCAGCAGGTACTTGCGGTCGAACTGCAGTTCGGGGTGGATCTCATCGTCGAAGGTGTAGCCGGGTCCGCCGGTGCCTGTGCCCAGCGGGCAGCCGCCCTGGATCATGAAGTTCGAGATGATGCGGTGGAAGCCGAGGCCGTCGTAGAAGGGGCGCTTGGTCGGCTCGCCGGTCGAGGGATCGGTGAACTCACGCTCCCCCTGGGCGAGTTCGACGAAGTTGGCCACGGTCTTCGGAGCATGATTGCCGAAGAGGTTGATGGTGATGTCACCGTGGTTGGTGTGCAGGACTGCGGTATGCGTAGAAGCTGTAGTCATGACTTCATTCTTCCACGCCGAGGCGGCGAATGCAGTTTCGCACCAGGTCCATTGCCCAACCTGTCAGGCGATCCGCAGACAATTCGATGACATCCGCTGTCCACAGGTTTGCCCCTAGGCCGTAGACTAGTCAATGATCAACTTGACCTCCGACATCTAAGGATTGGGAACAGTTTATGTCGAATAAGCCCGCTCGAGATCAGCTCACCTCGAAGCTCGATTCCGCGAAGCAGACGTCACTCCGAGTCCTGGCAGATGCCAGCGAGACCGCAGCCCCGAAGCTGCGTGAGGCCGCAGACAGGGCTCGCCCCCAGGTCGAGGCGCTTGCCGGCAAGGCCGAAGAGTTCGCTGAGAAGGCGCGTCCGCAGGTCGAGGCTCTCGCCGACAAGGCCAATGATCGAGTCCACGACTGGGCCGACAGGCTCGAGGCCTACCGACCAGAAGCCACCGAACGCGCCGGCAAGTTCGCATCGAACGCCGCGACTTCGCTGTCCGCTGCCGAGACCCCGAAGCTCATCGATGACCTGGCTGTCCGCCTCACCGGCGACAAGAAGGCCATGAAGAAGGCCCGCAAGGCTCTCGCCAATGCCGGCAAGCGCATCGAGAAGGACACCGCTCGCAAGTCCGGTGGCGGAAAGGCCGCACTCGTGTGGACCCTCGTCATCGGTTCGGCCGCCGGAATCGGCTACTACGTGTGGAAGAAGGCCCAGCCGGTCGAGGATCCCTGGTCGACCCCGCTGCCGAACAATCGTCCCGCCGACGCCCGTCCGGTCGGTTCGACCCCGGCTTCGCGCCAGGCCGCACCCACCGAGGTCTCGCAGACCGCTGTGCCGTCGACCAAGGCCGATGCCGCCGACGAGGTCCCCGCTCCGAAGCCGGCCGTCAAGCCCGCCGAGAGCAACGACGCCAAGCACTGAGTCACTCACTCCGTCACCGAGGCGGCCCACCTCATGGTGGGCCGCCTCGGTGCTTCTGTACGTATTGTTCCCTTCTTGCTACCTGACGGCGGCCCAGCAACCTGGCGCGAGGTTGCTGGGCCGCCGTCAGGTAGCAAGAAGGGGAGGTTAGTCGGGGTCGAGGACCTCGCGCCCGCCGCGGGGGAAGCCGCCGGCTCGGCGGGCGGCCAAGAGACCGGTGATCGTGAACGCGAGGGTAGCGGCGAGGATGAGCAGCAGCGGTGCCGTCCACCCGGCGGTGGCGGTGTTGAGCCAACCGGCGAACGGCGGGGCCAGGGTCGCTGCGAGGTAGCCGCCGAACTGCACACGCGCCGAAGCGGACGCGGTCTGCGCATCGCTTCCGGCGGTGCGGGCGATTATCGAGAAGATCGCCGTGAACCCGCCACCCTGGGCGATGCCGCCGGTGGTCGCCCACAACCAGTAGGCGCCGGGGGCCGCCAACAGTCCCACGGGCAGGGACAACCAGAGCACGGCGACGATCGCCACAGGCACCCAAGGCTTCGTCTTCACCGCCAGCAGCGGCACTCCGAAGGCACCGAGGATCGCAGCGATCTGGAACAGGGACGCCGTGCCTCCGGCGGCGGTCGGGGCGAGCCCGATCGTGTCGCTGAGGTAGCTCGGCAGCCAGGTAGTCGTCACGTAGTAAGCGGTCGACTGTCCGGAGAACGTGACGATGAGCAGGGCGATGATCAGCCGGAAGGAAGCGGGAGCCTCGGCCCACGAGGGCTTCACGACGGGGGCGGCCGCCTCGGTGAGGGAAGGATCGTCGGCGGATTCGGCCGCGGCAGCGCGGGCAGCCTCACCCTCGCGTCGCACGCGCACGCGGATGAGCACCATCCAGAAACCGAGGCCCAAGAAGGCGAGACCGCCCCAGGCGGCCAGCGCCCAGCGCCAGCCGAAGGCTTCGGCCAGGGGGCCGGTGCCGATGAGGGTGGCCATCGACCCGACGTTCATCATCGCCGAATACAGGCCGGTGACCAGCGATACCTTTTCCCACGGCACCTCGCGGCGGATGATGACGGGGACGACGATATTGCCCAAGGTGATCGCCAGGCCGATGATGCCGGTGCCCGCGAGCACCAGCCAGGACGGGCCGACCGAACGCAGAACGGTGCCCAGCAGGACACCCGACAGACACGCGAGAACCGTGGCTTCGGCGCCGAGGCGGGTGATGAACTTCCCCGCCAGCGGCGTGGCCAAGGCGAACAGCAGAACCGGCAGGCCCGTGAGGAGACCGAGTCCGGCCGCGCTGAACCCCGTGCCCTCCTGGATGTCGGGCAGGATCGCGGTCGGCGCGATGATCGGGGTGCGCAGGTTGAGGGCGAGGATGACGATGCCCAGAACGATCCAGGGCAGCATCCTCTTTGCGGTCGGCCGCTGAGGCGAACTCACATCCGCTCGGGCACGCGGATGCCGAGCACCCCGAGACCGGCCTGGAGGACCTCGAGCACGATCGCCGAGAGCCGGAGGCGGGAGTCGCGCAGCTCGGGGGTCTCGGCGATGAGCACCGGGCACTGCTCGTAGAACGAGGTGAATGCCTGGGCGAGATCGAACAGGTAGGTGCACAGTCGGTGGGGCGTCGACCCGGCGGCCACCTCGGTGACCACATCGGCGAAGCCGAGGATCGACAGCGCGAGCTCACGTTCGGCAGCCTCGCCGAGGCTGATCGCGGCGTTCGCGACCTGGGAGGCGTCGACGCCTTCGGCTTCGGCCTTGCGGCCGATGGAGCGGATGCGGGCGCCGGCGTACTGGAGGTACGGGGCGGTGTTGCCGATGGGGGCGAGCATCCGGTCGAGGTCGAAGGTGTAGGAGGTGTCGTGCGCGACGGACAGATCGGCGTACTTCACCGCACCGATGCCGACGATGCGTGCGACCTCGTCGGCCTCCGCAGGCTCGAAGTCCACGCTCGACTCCGCCAGTGTCGCCTTCGCCCGGGTCACGGCCTCTTCGAGGAGCTCGGCCAGGCGCAGCGGTGCGCCGGAGCGGGTGCGCAGGATCTTGCCGTCGGAACCGAGCACATTGCCGATCTTCACGTGTTCGGGACTGAAGGTCTCCGGCAGCCAGCCGGCAGCGCGGGCGACGGTGAAGACCATATCGAAGTGCATGGCCTGCGGGGTGCCGACGACGTAGAGGGCACGGTTCACGCCGAGGTTGACCGCCCGGTTGCGCACGGCGGCGAGGTCCGTCGTGGCGTAGCCGTAGCCGCCGTCGGATTTGCGGATGATGAGCGGCAGAGGTTCGCCCTCACGGCCGGTGAAGCCTTCGGGGAACACGCACAGCGCACCATCGGAGATCGTCGCCAGGCCCTTGGCCTCGAGTTCGTCGCAGACCTCGGCCAGCACGTCGTTGTAGGTGGACTCGCCGGCGAGGTCGTCGTCGGTGAGGGTGACATCGAGGAGCGAGTAGATGCGATTGAAGTACTCGCGGGAGTAGCCGACGAGCGTCGTCCACAGACCCAGGGTCTCTTCGTCGCCGCCCTGGAGCTTGACGACGCGGGCCCGCGAGCGGGTGGCGAAGGCCTCGTCGGAATCGAACTTCGCCCGGGCCGCCTGGTAGAAGGCGTTCGGGTTCTCGGACACCTCGGAGGCCTCGGTCGAGTCGACGCCGACGTCGAGGAGGTGCTCGATGAGCATGCCGAACGGTGTGCCCCAGTCGCCGATGTGGTTCTGGCGGATGACCGTGTTGCCGAGGAATTCGTGGGTGCGGGCCAGGGCGTCACCGACGACGGTGGTGCGCAGGTGGCCGACGTGCATCTCCTTGGCCACATTCGGGGCCGAATAGTCGATGGCGATGGTCTGCGGATCGGTGTTCTCCGGGGCGGCGGCGACTCCGCCTGCGGTCAGGGTGGAGGCGAGGAATTCGGGGGTGAATGTGAGGTTGATGAACCCGGGTCCCGAGATCTCCGGGGTCTCGCAGACGCCCTCGAGGTCGAGGTTCTGAACGATCTGTGCGGCGATATCGCGCGGCTTCGACTTCAGTTCCTTGGCCAGGGGCAGCGCCACATTGGCCTGGAAGTCTGCGAACTGGCTGCTGCGGATGACGGGATCGCGCCTGGCGAAGTCCTCACCGAAGGCCTGGATGAGGGCGGCGGCGAAACGGTCCGTGAGCACAGAAGTCAGAGATGGCATATGGCCATTCTATTGCCGGGTGCAAGTTGCCTGGACATCGGTTCCGGCCCTCGGTCGCCGCACAGTCGAGCTTGTAATGTGGGTCACGTGACTTATCTTCGCTATCCCCATATCCAGTCCGATCTCATCACCTTCACCGCCGACGACGATGTCTGGCTCGTGCCCTCCGCCGGCGGCCGCGCCTGGCGGCTGACCTCCGATCATGCGCCGGTCCGATCACCGAGGATCTCGCCCGACGGAGCGCATGTCTCGTTCGTGTCCTTCCGCACCGGCCAGCCGGAGCTCATGGTCGCCGAGGTGGCCACCGGGGCCCTGCGCCGGCTCACCTGGATGGGTTCGACGGCGATGACGATGCTCGGCTGGGCCGATGTGACCCATGTCCTCGTCGGTGCGAATGCCGGGGAGTTCGAGGTCCGCAACCATGTCGTGAAGTCAGTGAGCCTGAACGGTGACGTCGATCGGCTGTCGTTCGGTCGCGCTTCGGGTCTGGCCCGGCACCATACGGGAGTGACGGCGCTGTCGACCCCGTTCTCCCGTCCGCCGGCACACTGGAAGCGCTACCGCGGAGGCACCGCGCCGAGGCTGTGGCTCGATCGGGTCGGAGGCTCGAATGCCGACGGCATCGGCGATGGATCCGGGGCCCGGTGGCAGCGCCTGCTGCGCGAGGACGAGGCCTCGCTGACGGATCCGCTGTGGGTCGGCGATTCGCTCGTCTTCGCCTCGGACCGGGCCGCGACCTTCCCTCACCATGCCGATGAGCAGGCGAACCTGTGGATCATCGACGGTCTGGCCACCTCGGCGAATGCGAGTGGGGCCGCCTCGACGAACCCGGGCGCCGCGGTCGAACCGCGCCAGCTCACTCACCAGACCGAGGCAGACGGCTATGTCCGTGACGCCACGACCGATGGCACCCGCATCGTCTGGCACTCCCACGGGCAGATCAAGATCCTCGACAGCCTCGATGCGGCCGTCCGCACTCTTGCAGTGACTCTGCCGGGCACTCAGGTGCAGCCGATGAGCCTCGATCCGAAGACCGGGCTCAACAGCATCAGCCCTGACCAGGCAGGCAATGCCTCGGTTGTGGAATGGCGCGGCAAGACCTTCTGGCTCGCCCACCGCGAAGGCCCGGCCCGTGCACTGTGCGCGGATTCGTCGATCCGCGCCCGCGAACCCCTCGTCCTCGGGGACACGGGTTACGCCGCATACATCACGGATGTCGAAGGGGAGGATGCGATCGAGGTCGCGTCCGTGACCGGGGACAAGCCGCCTCGGCGCATCGGGGCCGGAGCCCTGGGACGGGTCCTTCACCTGCAGGCGGATCCGGCGGGGAAGATGCTCGCCACGATCTCCCACGACGGGTCGATTCGGACCGTCGAGGTGGGCAACGGGCGGACGCGGATGGTCGGACATTCGGGCCATGGCGAGGCGCGCGATCCGCGGTTCTCACCCGATGGGAAGTACCTCGTGTGGTCACAGCCGACGCAGGGTGAGGAGCTGCTCGCGCAGCTGATGATCGCCGAGGTGAAGTCGGATCGTCAGGCCCAGCCGCTGACGACGGGCAAGTTCAACGACTTCTCACCGACCTTCACCCGCGACGGAAAATTCGTCGCGTTCCTCTCCGATCGCACTTTCGATCCCTCGTACAACCAGCATTCCTTCGATCTGTCGTTCAACGGCGTCACCCGGCCGTGGCTGCTGCCTTTGGCCGCCGATGAGCCCGCACCGTTCGGCCCGAGCGCCGGCGGGTGGGCGATCAATGAGGCCACCGAGGATGCCAAGGCCGAGCGTGGTCGCGGGGACAAGTCCGTCGCCACCGTCGAGGTCGAACTCGAGGGTGCGGAGGAGCGCATCGTGCCGTTCCCCGTCGCCTCGGGGGTCTTCCGTGATCTCGAATCCGCCGAGGGCGGCCTCGTCTGGCTGCGCACCGGCGATGTCGAGGCCGGCGAGCTGGGCACACAGCGGGCCGGGGATACCGGTGACAAACCCGCCGAAGTGGTCCAGTACTTCGACTTCGTCAAGCGGAAGGTCACCACCGTCGTCGACAAGGCCGACGAGTACGAGGTCTCCGGAGACGGCAAGCTGCTCGTCGTGCGCAGCAACGATGCGATCAGCGTCGTTCCGGCGAACCGGAAGGTCGAGGCCGACGATGATGAGTTCATCTCCGTCGACGTGTCGCGTCTGCGGTTCGAACTCGACCGCCGAGCCGAATGGCTGCAGATGTTCGAGGAGAACTCGCGGATCATGCGCGACCACTATTGGCGCGAGGACATGAACGGGGTGGATTGGGAGTCGGTCACTCTGCGTTGGCGTTCCGTGGCCGCGAAGGCGCTGACTCACGACGACCTCGTCGACGTGCTGTGGGAGACCGTGGGCGAGCTCAACACCTCGCATGCTTATGTCACGCCGTCGGCGCTCGGCGATGGGTCGAAGAAGCTCGGCTTCCTCGGTGCGGATCTGGCCAAGATGGCGGATGGATGGACGATTGAGCGCATCCTTCCCGGTGAGAGCAGTGAACCGGATGCCAGGTCGCCGCTGCGGCAGGCCGGCGTCGGGGCCCAGCCCGGCGATGTCATCGTCGCCGTGAATGGTCAGGCCGTCGACGAGGCGGCCGGTCCCGCCGCTCATCTGCAGGGAGCAGCAGACACGATCGTCGAGCTCACTCTGCGCCGCGGTCGCAAGGACCGCACGGTCGCGGTCATTCCGCTGGCCAGTGAGGAGAAGCTGCGGTATCAGGATTGGGTGCGCTCGCGCCGGGAGTATGTGGCCGAGAAGTCCGCCGGCCGCATCGGCTACGTCCATGTCCCGGACATGACCTCCTACGGTTGGGCGCAGCTGCACCGGGATCTGCGACAGGCCATGGGCTGCGAGGGTGTCATCGCCGATGTGCGTTTCAACCGCGGCGGGCACACAAGCGCGCTCGTGGCCGAACGCTTCGCCGACCAGGTGGTTGCCTGGGGTGCGGCTCGCAGCTATGACCAGATGGACCGGGACCCCGAGGATGCTCCGCGCGGCCCGGTGGTCTTCGTGGCCAATGAGTTCTCCGGCTCCGACGGCGACATCATCAACGCGCGCGTGCAGGCCAAGGGCATCGGCCCGGTGATCGGCGTGCGCACGTGGGGCGGTGTCGTCGGCATCGACGGTCGCTACGACCTCGTCGACGGCACCGGAGTGACGCAGCCGCGCTATGCCTTCTGGATCGAGGGCAAGGGCTGGAGTGTGGAGAACTACGGCGTCGACCCCGATATCGAGGTCGAACACGATCCCGGTCAGCTCTTCGCCGCCGACGATCCGCAGCTCGACCGCGCCATCGCCGAGGTGTTCGCTGGGCTGGAGGCCCGTCCCGCCGCCCAGGCTCCGGAGTTCCCACCCCCGCGCGTGCAGCAGCTGAAGAAGGACGGCACCGGGGTCCCCGAAGCCCCCGCCGAGGACTGACCCACGCCCCGCCGAGTGGCCACCAGCGCACGCGAAGCGACGTGAGGGGCCTCCCGGTGCGGCCACCTCGTGGGGAGTCATCGGATTCTGATCCAGTCATCGGGAGAAAACTCGATGACTGGATCAGAACCCGATGACGAACCGAACCAAACTCGATGCGTGCCGGGCTCTACCGCTCGGTCGGGATCAGGGCCCACATGGCGAAGGCGAGCAGCACGAAGCCCGAGATGACGCCGCTGATGACCGGGATGAACGCCGGAGCCGCCGCGAAGAAGGCGATGAACCCACCGATTCCGCAGAGGGTGACGACGGTGGCGAGCACATGGAAGCGGTCGAGCCCGAACACCCAGCCGAGCGCGAAGAAATGAGTGCCGACGACCACCGCCACCCATGCCACTCCGAGCTCCGGATGGCCGAGGCTCGCCAACAGGCGGGTTCCGGCGAACAACAGGACCGCCTCGATGAGCACGATGATCCAGTAGGCGCGACCGAACGGCGGTTCCCGACGACTGCGTTCCCCAGATTCGCCGAGGCGGCCGCCACCACCACGTTTCCGCAGCAGTCCGCGAACCGCGAGGACCGCGATGACGACGAACACGATGACGCCGACCGCGATGACGAGTGTGCGCCCCAGGATCGAGAACTGGACGGTGTTGATGATGAGGAACAGCAGCCCGAAGCCGGCGCCGATGAGCGCCCCGATCTCCGCACCGGCGCCTGTCTGCCTGCCCGTCGGTGACATCGAGCTGTTCGGCCCAGGTTCTACCGCGGTCATCGTCGTCCGCCTCTCGTCGTCATCGGCACCCTAGCCGGCAACATTCTTCCACCGGTGCACCGGCGCTCCGATGCGGACTGACGAAACTCGGCGAACTCACAAGAATCTTCCGGCAACGCGATTCTTGACCGCATTCATGAACTGATGTTCACCAGGTGTGAACCTAGATTCATTCTTCGTTCGAGGAGGCAACGATGCCAACATCCATCAGCCCGACTCAGCATGCCGCACCCACGGATTTCGACGACATCCTCTACGTCGTGGAAGAGACCTACGCAGTGACACCAAGGCGACCTACGTCTCGGACGTCTACGCTTCAGCGGGCGCGATCGGCCAAGGTGTTCATACCGACAGCCGTCAAGTGCAGCTGTCGTCAGGAACAGCTGTCGACAAGAGCGGCAGAGGAAGAGGGCACTGCAGATGTGTTCGCGTCGTACACTCGAAGGGAAGCGAGCGAAAGGAGCATCTGCCGATGTCCGAGAAGAAGAGCTCCGCCAAGAGCAGCGCACACGAGGTCCGGGTCCGCCGCATCTACAACGATGCGCAGAAGTCCGATGGGACCCGGATCCTCGTCGATCGCGTCTGGCCGCGCGGGGTGAGCAAAGACAAGGCCCAGCTCGACGAATGGGTCAAGGACGTCGCGCCCTCGACCGAGCTGCGCAAATGGTATTCCCACGACCCGGAGAAGTTCGACGAGTTCGCCCGCCGCTTCCGCGAGGAGTTGCAGAGCGACGATGCCGCGCAGGCGCTTGATGAGCTGCGCGAACTCGCGCAGAAGGGGACTCTGACCCTGCTCACCGCGTCCAAACGCGATGACATCAGCCAGGCCACGGTGCTCGCCGAGATCCTCAATGACGGCAAGCAGTCGAACGCCGAGAAATCGAGCACCAAGCAGAGCGCCAGTAAGTCGAACAGCAAGTCGAGCAGCAAGGACAGCAAATGAGCGAGATCATTCCGGATACGCGTGACTGGACCGATGTCCTCACCGGGGGCTGCTCCGAATGCGGCTTCACCGGCACCGAGGATCCGACCGGAGTCCCCGCCACCCTCGCCGAGGCGGCCGCCACCTGGCAGACGGTCCTGACCAGGGATGACGCCACCGAGCGGCGCTCACCGGGCCGGTGGTCGGATGTCGAATACGCCTCCCATATGCGCGATGTCCTCGACGAATTCCGCCGGCGCACCGAGCGCATGCTTACCGCATCCGACCCAACCTTGGACAACTTCGACGGCGATGCGGTCGCCATCGAATCCGATTATGCCCACGCCGATCCCGCCGAGGTGTCCCCCGCCCTGAGTGCGGCCGCCGAGTCCTATGCCGGCCTCCTGTCCCGGGTCAGCGGGGAGGAATGGGATCGTCGCGGCTTCCGCTCCGATGGCCATGCCTTCACCGTCGCCTCACTTGCGCTCTACGGACTCCACGAAGTCCGGCACCACCTCGGCGACGTCGGGTCCTGAGGACACCACCGAATCGATCGGACCAACCTAGATCAGAATTTATTGGACACGCGTGTCCAAAATTCTTTAGGCTCGTCGCATGGGCAGGAAGAAGAGCTTCGACGAGCATTCCGTCATCGACGCAGCCATAGCCGTGTTCAGCGAACACGGCTACGCGGGAACCGATGTGGGGCTGGTCTGCGAACGCGCGAACATCGGCCGCTCGAGCTTCTACAACGCCTTCGACAGCCTCGACGCCGTCTTCCTCCGCGCCCTGCGCGACTATACGGCCACGGGCATCCCACTGAGGGAGGAACTCGACCACAGCGCCGAGCCCGCACCCGTCCTGCTCATGCACCGCCTCGGCGGCGCCCTTGAGCAGCAGTGCGAAGACGAGAACCGGACCGGATGCCTGTCGGCGAATACGGCCGCCGAACTCGGCCGCGAAGTCGATGCCGTGTGCTCCATCCTCGACCCCGATCGCGACGCGTGGCTCGACACCTACTCAGGCATCATCGAACGAGGTCAGAGCGCCGACCATGTCCTCGATGACCTCGACCCCCGCATCCATGCCCAACTCATCCACAGCGTGCTCGCCGGCCTGCGGATCGCCGCCCGGGTCATGCCCGAAGACCACGTCCTCGCCCAGGCCAGAGCCTTCGTCGCAGGACTGTGCACTCCGGCCGGAAAGGCCACCCTCGAGACCGGAGGTACCCCCGTGAGGGCAGGTTCCTCGACGAAAGGCGGCTCCACTCGATGAACACCTCAGCACCGCCTTCCCTCAGACCCCGCGTCCCCGCTCAGGTCTACCTTCTGGCCGCCGTGATCTTCTGCCTCGGCACCAGCGAGTTCATGATCGCCGGAATCCTCGAGCCGCTGAGTGCGGATCTGGGCGTGACCATCCCACAGGCAGGCCTGCTCATCACCGGTTTCGCCGTCGGCATGATCGTCGGGGCACCGGCCATGACGCTGTTGACGCTGACCCTGCCCAGGCGGGCGACGATGATCGTCATGATCATCGGCTTCTCCGCCCTTCACATCCTTGCGGCACTGTCGCCGAGCTACGGGCTGCTCATGGTCTCCCGGGTGCTGTCCGCCTTCGCCTGCGGCGGATTCTGGGCCGTCGCCGCAGTTCACACCTCGGCCATCGCTCCCGCCGCGGTGCAGGGCCGAGCACTCGCCAGCCTCGTCGGCGGGCTCACCGTGGCCAATCTCGTCGGCGTGCCGATGGGAACGTGGATCGGCACCCAGTTCGGGTGGCGTTCGACGTTCTGGGCGGTCGCCCTCGTCACCGCGCTGGCCGCCGTTCTCATCGCCGTGACCACCCGGTCGAGCGCGAAGTCCGCCGACCCAGCGAAGTCCGCCGACCCAGACGAAGCAGAATCGCCCGCTCCCGCGGAGGCGGCCCCCAGCCTGCGTACGCTGCTGAGTGCCGAGATCGCGGCGTTCAAGGGACCCCGAATCTGGTTGGCCCTGGGCACGACGGCGCTGTTCCAGGCTTCGGTGTTCGCGTCCTTCTCTTACTTCTCCCCGCTGCTCACTCGGGTGGCCGGCCTGTCCGCGGACCTCGTTCCCGCAGTCCTCGCGGCCTTCGGCGTCGGTGCCTTCGTCGGTGTCGTCGTCGGCGGGCGCTTGGCCGACAGGAACATCTTCGGCAATATCGTCGGCAGCCTCACGGCCCTGGCACTCAGCCTCGGCGCCCTGTGGCTGGTAGCCGACCATGCGATCCTTGCCGTCATCATGATCGTCCTCGTGGGCGCCAGCGGTTTCTCCATCGCCGGGGCGCTCAACGCCCGCGTCTTCCAGATCGCGACTCAGGCGCCGACCCTGGCCGCGAGCGTCAACACCTCGGCCTTCAACGTCGGCAATGCGGTGGGACCTGCCGTCGGTGCCTGGGTCATCGCCGCCGGCTTCGGCTTCCCCGCCACGGTTGTCGCCGCCATCGTCCTCGCACTCGCTGCGCTCGTCGTGGTGGCCGTGGCGATCCGCGTCGAACGCTCGTGGACACCGCAATCAGTATCCACCCTCGCCGAGGCGGCCTGCTAGTCCCAGCGAACCGTACAGTCCCAGCAGAACGTCCGCTTCACCCAGTCCGGGCAAGGGTCAGTTGAGAGTCCCTGGCGCCTGCAGCCGCTCCCTTCTGTCGATCCACGGTTTGACCCAGGTCATCTGTTCGGGAACCAGAGTCTCGCCGCAGGCGCTGCACACCTCGCCCTGAGTCGTCTCCTGCCCGCAGGCTTCGTGGATGAGTCCCATATGGCTTCCGCCGGCAGGCAGTTCGGTGTGCTTCTCAGCCCACAGCGACAGCTGCTGGAGGATCGGAAGCAGATCCGCGGCTGCCTCGGTGGCCGCGTAGCCTTGGCGGATCCGGGCCCCATCGGCGTAGTCGACCTTCGTCAAGAGCCCGGCTTCGAGCATTCCTGACAGCCGCCGGCTGAGGACGGCCTCGGAGATTCCGAGATTCTCGCGCAGCTGATCGAATCGTCCCTTTCCGTGGAGGACGTCGCGGGCGATGAGCAGCACCCACGGATCGCCGAGCACATCGAGCGACCGCTTCACCGGGCAGAACTCCTGCGACCAGTCCGAACGCAATGCCATCTCGGCTACCTTTCTCCAGCGAAGTCTGTTTAAACTGTCTCCAGTATAACTTCTTTGAAGAAAGCCCGAGGGATCGATGTCGACCACTCCACCCGTACAGCGGAGGCACCGCCGGATCCACCCCGCCTGGTGGGTCGCTGCCGTCGCCTTCATCGCCCTGCTCGCCGCCGCCGGGTTCCGTGCCGCTCCCGGTGCCCTCATGGTCCCGCTCCATGCGGACTTCGGGTGGTCGATGAGCAGCATGTCCCTGGCTGTGAGCGTGAACCTGCTGCTCTACGGGCTCACCGCACCTTTCGCCGCGGCGCTTATGGACCGCTTCGGCATCCGCCAGGTCGTCGCTGCAGCGCTGGCGCTGGTCGCCCTCGGCGCGGGCGGGAGCGTGCTCATGACCGCGTCCTGGCAGCTGCTCATCTTCTGGGGAGTGCTCATCGGGCTGGGCACCGGTTCGATGGCCCTCGTCTTCGCTGCCACGATCGCCGATCGCTGGTTCCTCGCCCGCCGTGGGCTGGTCATGGGCATCCTCACGGCAGGATCGGCCACTGGCCAGCTGATCTTCCTGCCTCCGGTCGCCACGATCGCCGAGTCCACCGGCTGGAGGCCCGCGTCCCTCCTCATCGGCATCGCGGCGATGGCCGCCGTGCCGCTGGTCTGGTTCGTCCTCCGCGATCACCCCTCTGACCTGGGCGTCCTGCCCTACGGAGCCGTCGACACCGACGCTTCGACAGCCACCGACGGCGCCCCCGCCAAGCGCCGCGGCACCGGGGCCACCAGACGGGCTTTCGAAGGACTCTTCTTCGCCGCCCGACACCGATCATTCTGGGCTCTGGCCATCGCCTTCGCGATCTGCGGAGCCACGACGAACGGCCTCATCGGCATCCACTTCATCCCGTCGGCTCACGATCACGGAATGCCTGCATCAACGGCGGCCGGTCTCCTCGCCGTCGTCGGAATCTTCGACATCGTCGGGACGATGTTCTCCGGGTGGCTGACCGACAAGTTCGATCCCCGGATCCTCCTCGTCGCGTACTACACCTTCCGTGGAGTCGGCCTGCTGCTCCTGCCCTGGCTGCTCTCGGACACGGTTCACCCGAGCATGATCCTCTTCATCGTCGTCTACGGACTCGACTGGGTGGCGACGGTCCCACCGACGGCCGCGCTGTGTCGGGAGATCTTCGGTGACAACGGCACCATCGTCTTCGGCTGGGTCTTCGCCGCCCATCAGATCGGGGCCGCCGGCGCGGCGTTCGGCGCGGGTGTCGTCCGTGACGCCTTCGGTGAGTACACCTATGCCTGGTGGGGCGGAGCAGCCATGTGCGTCATCGCCGCGGTCCTGTCGTTCGCGATCAAGCGCCGCCTCGTCGATGATCGCCGGGAACCCGCCACCGCCGAGGCGGCCGCCTAGACCCACCCACCCGACGTCCAGATCCCCCAGTTCAATCCGCCCGCGGACGGGCTCACCGGACGGTCACCCCTGCTCTTCCGGCTCCCACAGCTCGATCCGATTCCCTTCGGGATCGGTCACCCAGCCGAAGCGTCCGATTCCGTCCATCTGCTGGGTCTGGTCGTCCACCTCGGCGCCGGCAACGCGGAGCTGCGCGATCATCGCGTCGAGGTCGGCGACACGGAAATTCAGCATCGTCTGCTGCCGATCCTGGCCTTCCGGCCGCGTCCCGAAGTAGTCGGTGTCGGCTTCGAAGAACCCGATCACGGTCGGTCCCTCCGGCTGCTGCCACAGCCCGTGATCGCCGAAGTCGACACCGAAGACATCTCGGTACCACGTCGTCATCGCCTCGGGGTCGGAGGCCCGCAGGAAATATCCGCCGATTCCAGTCACTCTCTCCATGCCCGAATCCTATTCCCGATTCCCAATCCCAGGGATGGACTCAAGTGTCGCGGAATGTCGGGAGACTGTAGTTTGTTACAGGGCACAGATCGTCAACCCGTGAAAGGACGTTCCATGAGCAAGTTCGCTGTCACCAATGCCAACACCGGCGAAGTCGAGGAGGAGTTCGCCTCCGTACCCGTCGATGAGATTCCCGCCTACATCGATCGTGCCCATGAGGCGCACCTGGCATGGAAGGAGACGCCGTTGCATGAGCGCGCGGCGATCCTGCGGAAATTCGCCGATCTCGTCGATGAGAACGCCGATGAGATGACCGACATCATCGGACGCGAGATGGGCAAGATCAAGAAGCAGGGACTCGGCGAGGTCGACAAGGTCGCCCGCACCGCCCGCTGGATGGCCGACAACGCCGCCACTCACCTGTCCACGACCCACCTGGCCGCCGCCGGCGCCGCCAGCAGCTATGTCGAGCACCAGCCGCTTGGCGTGCTGCTGGGCATCATGCCGTGGAACTTCCCGTACAACCAGATCGCCCGCTTCGTGCTGCCCAACCTCATGGTCGGCAACACGATCATGATGAAGCAGGCGTCGATCTGCCCGAAGTCCTCCCAGTACTTCGAGGACCTCCTCACCGAGGCGGGGCTGCCGAAGGGCGTGTACCAGAACATCTACCTCGACTCCTCCCACGCCGAGGAGGTCCTCAAGGACTTCCGCGTCAAGGGCTTCTCGCTCACCGGTTCCGAGGGTGCCGGCGCCTCGGTGGCCGCGATCGCCGCGAAGTACTACAAGCGCGCGGTCCTCGAGCTCGGCGGAAACGACCCGGCCGTCGTCCTCGACTCGAAGGACGTCGCCTCGCTCGCGCAGAAGCTCGTCGGGATTCGTCTGGCGAACGCCGGCCAGGTCTGCACCTCGCCGAAGCGCATGATCGTCGTCGATGACCTCTACGACGAGTTCGTGGCGGAGGCCGTCAAGGCCGCCGAGGCTACGAAGGTTTCGGACTTCGACGACCCCGAGGCCGGCATGGGACCGGTGTCGTCCGAAGGTGCTCGCGACGAGATCATCGGCATGATCGAGAAAGCCGTCGCCGATGGTGCGACCCTGCTCACCGGCGGCAAGAAGCTCGACCGCCCGGGCTGGTTCATGTCCCCGGCCGTGCTCACCGACATCGACCCGCGTTCGGACCTCGGCTGCAACGAGCTCTTCGGCCCGGCCGTGATGATCTACCGTGCCAAGGACGAAGAGGATGCTCTGCGTCTGGCCAACGACACCGAATACGGCCTCATGTCCTCGGTGTGGACCGACGATCTGGAGAAGGGTCAGGAGTTCGGCAAGAAGATCAACGCCGGAATGACGCTGATCAACAGCCACATGGAGTCCGGACCGGAATACCCCTTCGGTGGCATCAACCGCTCCGGCTACGGCCGCGAGAACGCTCAGTGGGCGTTCCAGGCGTTCACCAACGAACACCTCATCCGCGTCCACGCCTGATCTGTTCGTTGCCGGGCCTGAGCCCCGCGCAATAGTCGACGCCCGGTCTGCTGCAAGTCATTCGCAGCCGACCGGGCGTTGTCGTATCTGTCGCAGTTGTCGTATCTGTCGTAAGCGGACGAGGCGGGGAGACTCTCGCCCCGATGTCCGCACTGATGCCGATCTGCAGGCGTCTGACAGGCGGTCCTCCAGCCCTCAGCTGGGTCGGGGTCCGACGCGGATCGCGTCGGCGGCGTCGAGGGCGAGCTCGATGCTCTCGTCGCCGATGCTGACCGCGATCGCCGAGGCGGCCGAGCTGATCGATCTCACCTGCAGCTTCGTACCGATGACGATTCCGCGTTCGGTGAGGTACCGCAGCAGCTCGGGCGAACGGTCGGAGACGCGCACGACTTCGACCTCGACGCCCGGGACGGTCTCCTGCAGCCGCCTGCTCGGGAATTCAGCCGTATGCCCGTCGACATCGGGGATCGGGTCACCGTGCGGGTCTCGCTCCGGATTCCCCAGCGCCGCGTTCATCCGCTCGAGCACCAGGTCGGAAACCGCATGTTCGAGCCGGTCCGCCTCATCGTGGACCTGGTCCCAGGTCAGGCCCAGAGCCTCGACGAGGTAGGACTCGACGATGCGGTGGCGCCTGACGATCTCGACGGCGATCTGCCGGCCCACATCCGTGAGCACGATCTGTCCGTAGGGTTCGTAGTCGATGTAGCCGTCGCGGGCGAGCTTCTTGAGATTCGCCGAAACGGTCGAGGCGGTGACTCCCAGCTGCTCGGCCATCTCGGTGGTGGCGGGGCGACCGCCCGGCCATTCGTAGGCTTTCCAGATGAGAGTGACGTAGTCCTCGACCATGCGAGTGACAGCGGGGCGCGGCATGATCGTCATTCTACGCGCGGGCACCGGGCGAATTCGGGTCGGAGGACGCCGTGGCGATCGATTCGCGGTTGGGTTCGGCCGCCTCGGTGATGTCCGACCCACCGAAATCGGCCTGAGGCCTGCGGAACGGGGCCGCGAGGGTGGGGAGGATGTCAGCCCGGTGGAGGATGAGGAAGACGATCGCCAGCACCGCCTGGATCGCGGAGAGGATGCAGCGGCCAGACGTGTCCGTGACCAAGAACTGCAGTCCGAAGAGCGCGGCCAGTCCCAGCGCAGGTGCCCAGTGGAAGCGCAGGGCCAGGATGATCGCAACGCCGAGGATGGTCTGCGTGGCCGTGAGTGCGAACTCCTCGATCTGGCGGCCGTCCAGGGGCAGCCCGAGGCCGCCGCCACCGGCGAAGTGGGCGATCGGCAGGGAGCCGACAAGCAGGCTCCATTGGTTGACCTTCGAGGCGATGAGCGTGCCGATGGCCGCTCCGCCCATGCCGCGCAGGGCGAACATCGCGGCGATGATGAACTCGGGCGCCTCGGAGGCCAACGGGGCGAGCCACTGGACGAGGAAGTAGCTGTCGATGCCGAGGCTCTCACCCGAGGCCACGAGCGCATCGGCGAACGGTTCGGCTGAGGTGAGGATGATCGCAGCGGAGACGACGAACATCAAGATCACGGTGATCCGACGGGCCTTCTGTGGCATGGCGACGATGAGGGCTGCGGCGCCGACGAACTCCTCTTCTTCGTCTCCGGCGGACTGTCCGGCCCGCCAGAGGTAGGCGGCGAAGATGAGGATGAGTGCCGAGCCGAACCAGATGGGGATACTGCCCAGCAGCGGTATGGCAAAGGCGATCACGCCGAGGATGACGAGGAAGCCGATGTCCATCCGGCTGCCCGAGTCGAGGCGCAGGGAGTGCTGGACGGGGGACTTCGTTCGCTTGGCCATGCGACGGGCGACGAGGAGCGCGATGATGACGACGAGCGGCCAGCCGAAGCCGAGCAGCAGTCGGTTGGATCCGGTCATGTTCGCCGCCGCGAAGTGCAGATAGTCGGGATCGGATCCGGATCGGAAGGCGTAGTAGAGGTCCACAGCGTACTCGGGGAGGACAGCGATGAGGGCCAGCAGGGCGATCGCGAGCGCGCCCGAGATGTCCTTCTGCGCCGCCTCGGCTGCCCAGGCCAGCAGGAAGGCGGCAGCGACGATTGCGGCGCCGTAGGTGAGGAGCTCGAGGACCGGGGCGAGTTCGACGCCGGTGACGCGAAGCACCACTGCGGGTGCGGCGATGAGCAGGCAGATCGCGATGCGGCGAAGAATTGCTGTGGGCATGTCTCAAGACTTCCCACCGCAGATCGGGTGTGTCTACGGACAACTGAGACTTAGACGTCTCCAACAATTCCGGCAGGTCCCGGGATCGGCATGTTTCTGCGGATCTCGCAGCCTGCCGAGATCAGGGCGTGTGCCTCAGATCACCCGTGTTCGGACAGTGCTGCGGTGAGGTATTTCGCCGAAGGACCCGCACCTGCCGCGGCAACGTCAGCGGGTGCGCCTGCAGCGACGAGCCGTCCGCCGGCGTCACCGGCACCTGGGCCGAGTTCGATGACGTGATCGGCGACGGCCACCACGCGCATATCGAGTTCGACCATGACGACGGTGTTGCCGGCATCGACGAGTGACTGCAGGTGGGCGACGAGGCGGTCGGCATCGGCGCAGTGCAGTCCTGACGTGGGTTCATCGAGCACGTAGAGGGTGTCGCCGCGCTCGGAGCGCTGCAGTTCGCTCGCGAGCTTGACCCGCTGTGCTTCGCCGCCGGAGAGTTCGGTGGCGGGCTGGCCGAGACGCAGATAGCCGAGGCCGACGTCGATGAGCGCAGTCAGCGAACGGATGATGTCGAACTCGCCGGTGAAGAAGTCGTGGGCCTCTTCGACGCTCATCCCTAAGATCTCGGCGATGTTGCGTCCGCGCCACAGGATCTCGAGCGTGCTCGACTGGAAGCGGGTGCCGTGGCAGTCCGGGCACTCGGTATAGACCGACGGAAGGAAGAGCAGCTCGACCATGACGGAGCCTTCTCCTTCGCAGGTCGGGCACCGTCCGCCGGAGACGTTGAAGGAGAACCGTCCGGGTTTGTATCCGCGTTCTTTCGCCTCGGGAGTCTCGGCGAAGCGGCGGCGGACATGGTCGAACAGACCGGTGTAGGTCGCCACATTGGACCGGGGCGTCCGGCCGATGGGGTTCTGGTCGATGCTCACGACCCGACGGAATCCCGTGAGGTCTCCGGTGACGGTTCCGCGCAGCTCTTCGGTATCGTCGACGAGCAGCAGATCATCGCCTTCGGGAGCGGGGTCATCAGTGGAGGTGGACGTTCCCAACCGGTCGCCGACGATTGCCGGCAGCGCCTGGCTGACGAGGCTGGACTTGCCCGACCCCGATACTCCGGTCACGGCGGTCAGCGCGCCGAGAGGCAGGTCGAGGCTGACATCGTGGAGGTTGTTGCGGCGGATGTTCTCCAGCCGCATCCACCCGTGGGGCTGACGTGGTTCGTGGGGTTCGAGTCCGCGGTTGCCGAATACATAGCCGCGGGTCACCGATTCGTCGACCTCGGCAAGACCGGCAGCGGGGCCGCTGTAGAGGACGTGCCCGCCGCGTTCGCCGGCTCCGGGTCCGATGTCGACGAGCCAGTCGGCATGGCGCATGATGTCGACCGAATGTTCGACGACGAAGAGACTGTTGCCGCGCGCCTTCAGTCCGTCGAGGATGCCCATGAGTGCATCGACGTCCTGCGGGTGGAGACCGGCCGAGGGTTCGTCGAGCACATAGACGACCCCGAAGAGGTCGGAGGTCAGCTGTGTGGCCAGCCGCAGTCGCTGCAGCTCTCCACCGGAGAGCGTCGGCGTGGTCCGATCGAGCGAGAGGTACCCGAGCCCGAGATCGCTGATGGGCTTCAATCGGTCGATGAGGCCCTCGCCGAGGCGGACGAACGCGGCGAGCTTCTCCGCCGAGGGATGATCGTCAACGGAGGAGTGATCCTCGGCGGCAGACTGGCGCCCAGATGACGACGGCGCGTGATCGCCCGCGTCCATGGATGTTCTCGACTCCGCGACGGCATCGCTGAGGATCTGCATAAGTTCATGCAGCGGCAGGGCGGAGAATTCGGCAATATCGAGACCGGCGATCGTCACTGACAGTGCCTCGGGTCTGAGCTTCTTTCCCTGGCAGATCGGGCAGGGCGCAACGGTGAGGAACTCGGAGACCCGCCGCTTCATCGCAGCACTCTTCGTGTTCGCAAACGTATCGAGCACGTATTTGCGGGCTCCGACGAAGGTTCCCGAATAGGTCGGTTCGGCACCTGCTGCGATCGCTTCGCGCGCCTCGGCCAATGTCAGCCGGGAGTGGACGGGAAGGTGCGGGGTCTCCTCGGTGTAGAGGATCCAGTCGCGGTGCTCTCGCGGCAGATCCTGCCACGGAACATCGACGTCATAGCCGAGGGCGACGAGCACGTCCCGCAGCTGGTGGCCGTGCCAGGCCTTCGGCCAGGAGGCAATTGCGTGCTCCCGGATCGTCAGCGTCGGATCCGGGACCATCTTCTCCTCGGGCACCTCGTAGACGCGGCCGATTCCATGGCATTCGGGGCAGGCTCCTTCGACTGTATTCGTGGAGAACACCTCGGCCAGCAGCATCGGCTGATCATCGGGGTAGTGGCCGGCACGGGAGAAGAGCATGCGCACGAGGCTGGACACCGTCGTGATGCTGCCGACGCTCGAGCGGGCGCTGCGCCCGCCGCGCTGCTGCTGCAGGGCCACGGCCGGCGGCATCCCCGTGATTGAATCGACGTCAGGGACTCCGGCCTGGTCGATGAGCCTGCGGGCGTAGGGGGCGACGGATTCGAGGTAGCGGCGTTGGGATTCGGCGTAGAGAGTGCCGAATGCCAAGGTGGACTTGCCCGACCCGGACACTCCGGTGAATACGACGAGTGCATCCCGAGGCATGGTGAGATCGACATTGCGCAGGTTGTGTTCCCTGGCCCCTCGGACTCGCACATCCGGTTGGATCTCGGTCGAGGACATCGGGCCCGAGGACGCAGAGGAGATCATGAGGTCATGGTACCAAGGACGGACCTCGGAGCACCGGGACGGCCGAACGCAGAACCCCTCGTTCCACGAATCGGAACGAGGGGTTCGGTGCGCACCATTGTGCCGCTGTTATGGAGCGGTCATCATTCGGCGGGGCTGGCGTCGGTCGGTTCGACCACCTCGGCGGGGTAGTCCTCCTGGTCCTCGGGCTTGCGGATGAAGAATGCGAGGACGATGGGGACGATCGCGATGACCGTCGCCAGCAGGAACGCGGCGTGGCCACCGGGAGCGCCCGCCTCGGGGATCGACTTGCCCTCCGCCTGGCCGGTGTGCAGGGCCGCGGAGTAGATCGAGATGAGCAGTGCGGTTCCGGCTGCACCTGCTACCTGCTGCAGGGTGTTCAGCGCGGCCGAACCATGCGAGTACAGGTGGCGCTCCAGCGATCCCAGAGAGGCGGAGAACAGCGGAGTGAACGATGCGGCCAGGCCCAGCGACATGACGATCTGGACGATGATGAGCAGCCAGATCGGCGTTCCCACGCCGGCCGTCGAATACGCGAACATCGAGGAAGCGATCATGATCGTGCCCGGTACGAGCAGCGTCTTGGGGCCTCGGGCGTCGTAGATTCGACCCATCACCGGTCCGAGCAGGCCCATGAGCACCGAACCCGGCAGGAGGACGAGGCCGGACTGGGTGGCGCCGAGTCCGACGACGCTCTGCAGGTACAGCGGCAGCAGGGAGAACGTCCCGAACATCGACAGGGCGACGACCGCCATGATGATGACCGAGAAGACGTAGTTGCGCGAATTGAACACACGGAGGTCGAGCAGGGCGCGATCGTCCTTCTGCAGGACGAGCTGGCGCCACACGAAGAGGGCGAGGAAGACCAGTCCGCCGCCGATCGTCGCCCATGCCAGTGCGGTTGTGGACCCACCGCCGGACTCACCGCCGTGACCGCCGCCGAACTGGCTGAGGCCGTAGACGATGCCGCCGAAGGCGAACACGGACAGGATGATGGAGATGACGTCGATCGGGGCGTGCGTCGACTCACCGAGATTGGTCATCCACTTCGCGCCGAGTGACAGAGCGATGAGCGCGATCGGCAGGATGATGCCGAAGAGCCAGCGCCAGCCCAGCGAATCGAGCACGATGCCCGACATCGTCGGTCCGATGGCCGGGGCCAGCGAGATGACGAGACCGACTCGACCCATCATCCGTCCGCGCGAATGCGCAGGGACCACATTCATCATCGTGGTCATCAGCAGAGGCATCATGATGCCGGTGCCTGCGGCTTGGACGATCCGTCCGATGAGGAGCAGGATGAATCCCTGCGAGACGAGGCAGATGAGCGTGCCTGTCGAGAACAGAATCATCGCGGCCAGGAAGATCTGGCGCGTGGTGAATCGCTGGAGGAGGAATCCGGTCGTCGGAATGACGACGGCCATGGTGAGCATGAAGGCGCTGGTCAGCCACTGGCCCTGCTCCGGAGGGATGCCGAGGGACTTGTTGAGTTCGGGGATGGCGATGGCCATCGTCGTCTCATTGAGAATCGCCACGAAGGCAGCCACCAGCAGCAGCCAGATAACCTTCATGCCTGCGGGGTCGATGGTCTCGGGCTGATGAGTCTGAGCGTGTGCGGGTGAGCTGTCGCTGGACAAGACGGTGCTCCGTTCGGATGTGTCTGTGGTGCCCGGGATGTGGGCGGAGGTCGCACGCAGATGCCGAATCGACGCGCAGACGATTGTCTTAACAGCAACTCAGACTAACGTATTCCCGATTCCCGCCGACAGTGGGGAGAACCCGAAACCGCAGCGACCTTCGTCACTGCCGAGTGTTGCAGGGAGAACAGACGTGGGTGGCGTCCGGTGACAACTCCCCGTGACGTCGGGTCCGGCCTCAGCGAACGACGAAGGCTCCGAACCGCAATCGGTTCGGAGCCTTCGTTCTACGAGTGCTGTCTCAAAACTACTCGAGTGGAGGTAAGGGGACTCGAACCCCTAACCCTCTGCTTGCAAAGCAGATGCGCTACCAATTGCGCCATACCCCCGAAACGGGTTCACACCCTCACACCGAGTCGGTGTGTTCGGACCATTCGGCCTGGGCACTCTGGTTCTGGTGCCGCCACCCGAAGAACACTCCCAGTCCCACTAACGTGAGACCGCTGAGAATCCATCTTCTCATGATCCTCCTCGAAAGGAAATCCTGTTGTGACAGGACGTGGGCCTACCTGGACTTGAACCAGGGACCTCTTCGTTATCAGCGAAGCGCTCTAACCGCCTGAGCTATAGGCCCTTATCGGGTGAACCCGAAGTAAAACAATACCCATCCAGGCCAGACAAATACAAATCGGCACCCAGTGACACCCCTCACACCCTCCCAGAACTACCTGACGGCGGCCCAGCAACCTCGCGCGAGGTTGCTGGGCCGCCGTCAGGTAGCAATTAGGGGAGGGGTCAGTCGTCGGTGAGGGTGAGGCTGAATCCGCCGGCGATGAGGGAGCCGATGTTGTAGATGAAAGCCGCCAGGGTCGACAGCGCCGTCATCAGCACGATGTTGATGACCGCGATGATGAAGCCGGCAGCGACGACTCGGCCGAAGCCGAAGATGCCGATGATCCGCTCGGCCGACTCCGCGCCGGCAAGCTCACTCATGGTCGACTCGAGGCCGCTCATCACACCGGTCGCCTGCAGCACGACCCACAGCACGATGAACGCGACGATGGTGGCGATGCCGATCGCCACGGACATGAGGAACGACATCTTCATGACCGACCACGGGTCGACCGCGGAGACGGTGAGGCGGACGGTGCGGGGGCCCTTTTTCTTCTTGCCCTTTCCGCCCTCGACCATGTTCTTCACACCCATCTTCACGCTGCCGGAGCTCGCGCGGACGGTGTTCGCGGCATTTCCCATCACCGAGGTGGCGCCGCGGTTGCCGCCGCTCGATCCCTGGGAGCCTGATCCCTGCGATCCGGAGGCCGGTGCTCCGACCCCCTGGGAACCGGTCTGGGCACCCGATCCTTGAGATCCGGTGTGGGCCGATGGCGTCGATCCGGCCGAGGGCGCGCGGTTGGGCTTCGGCGAAGCCTTCGGTGCGGGAGGTGCGACGACGGTGGCGTTCTGGCTGTTCTGACCCGAGGAGCCGCGACCGGACCCGGATCCCTGATTCGCGCCGGACCCGGACTTCGAACCCGATCCGGATGTTGCAGCCGACTTCTCGTCCGACTTCGACGATCCGGCCGTCAGACGGGTCGAGCCGCTCGACGTGCGTATGATCTTGCCTGAGCCTGGCTGTTTGCTATCGCTCACTCTTCCACATCCTCGTTGCCGGTCTGAGGCTCTGCGACCTCACCTTCCGGGACTTCGGCATCGTCTTCGCTTTCGATCTCGTCTTCGACCTCGGCTTCGGGACCACGGGTCACTGCGATAATACGATCTTTCTTATCCGGTTTCGCGAACACCACACCCATGGTGTTGCGTCCCTTCGCCGGAACTTCATCGATGCTCGACCGAACGATCTTACCTCGCTCCATGACCACGAGGACCTCCTCACCGTCTTCGACGATGAGTCCGCCCACCAAGTCTCCGCGCTGTTCGGTGATCTTCGCAACCCGGATTCCCAGACCGCCGCGCCCCTGCAGGCGGTACTCGTCGACCGGGGTGCGCTTGGCGAACCCGGCTTCAGTGACGACGAAGACGTGGGTGTCCGGCCGAACGACGTCCATCGTCAGCAGCTCGTCGTCGTCTTTGAACTTCATACCGGTGACGCCACCGGTGACTCGGCCCAGGGGACGGATCGACTCGTCATCGGCGGCGAAGCGGATCGACATGCCCTTCCGCGAGATCAGCAGCAGGTGATCCTCGGCACCGACGATGCGGGCCGAGACCAGCTCATCGGGCTGACCCTTGTATTCGCGCAGGTTGATGGCGATGACACCGCCGGTGCGGTTCGAGTCGTACTCGCTCAGGCGGGTCTTCTTCACCACACCGGACCGGGTGGCGAGGATGAGGAAGTCGGCTACCTCGTAGTCCCGGATCGACAGCACCTGTGCGATCGTCTCACCCGGCTGGAGGGCGAGCAGGTTCGCCACGTGCTGGCCCTTGGCGTCCCGTGAGCCCTCGGGCAGCTCATAGGCCTTCGCCCGGTACACGCGACCGGTGTTCGTGAAGAACAGCAGCCAGTTGTGGGTCGAGGTGACGAAGAACTGTTCGACGACGTCGTCGCCGCGCAGCGCCGCGCCCTTGATGCCCTTGCCGCCGCGGTGCTGAGCACGGTAGAGGTGAGTCTGGGTCCGCTTCGCGTAGCCGCCGCGGGTGATCGTGACGACGACCTCTTCCTCGGGGATGAGGTCCTCCATGGACACATCTCCGTCGAATCCGGCGAGGATCTTCGTGCGGCGATCATCACCGTAGCGTTCGACGATCTCGTCGAGTTCCTCGGACACGATCTCACGCTGGCGAGCCGGGGTTGCCAGGATGTGGTTGTACTCGGCGATCTGCTGCTCGATCTTCTCGGCCTCTTCCTGGATCTTCAGACGCTCCAGTGCGGCCAGACGGCGCAGCTGCAGGTCGAGGATCGCATTGGCCTGAAGTTCGTCGACCTCGAGCAGCTCCATCAGACCGGTCCGCGCCTCGTCCGAGGACGGGGAGCGGCGGATCAGGGCGATGACTTCGTCGAGGGCGTCGAGGGCCTTGAGGTAGCCGCGCAGGATATGAGCGCGCTCTTCGGCCTTGCGCAGCCGGAACTGCGTACGACGGACGATGACTTCGATCTGGTGCTTGACCCACAGCCGCAGGAACGAGTCGATGCTCAGTGTGCGCGGCACGCTGTCGACGAGGGCCAGCATGTTCGCGGAGAAGTTCTCCTGCAGCGAGGTGTGCTTGTACAGGTTGTTGAGCACGACCTTGGCCACGGCATCGCGCTTGAGCACGATGACCAAGCGCTGACCGGTGCGGCCCGAGGACTCGTCGCGCAGATCGGCGATGCCGGCGACCTTGCCGTCCTTGACGTAGGAGGCGATCTTCGCGGCCAGGGTGTCCGGGTTGACCATGTACGGCAGCTGGGTGACGACGAGGCAGGTGCGGCCCTGGATCTCTTCGACCTCGACGACGGCTCGCTGAGTGATCGATCCGCGACCGGTGCGGTAGGTGTCCTCGATGCCCTTGCGGCCGAGGACCGTCGCGCCCATCGGGAAGTCGGGTCCCTTGACGATGCCGAGGAGGGCTTCGAGTGCCTCTTCTTTGCTCGCCTCCGGGTGGGACAGCAACCACTGTGCGCCCTGGGCAACTTCCCGCAGGTTGTGCGGAGGAATGTTCGTGGCCATACCCACGGCGATGCCGGCCGAGCCGTTGACCAGCAGGTTCGGGAACCTGGAGGGCAGAACCATGGGTTCCTGGTTGCGACCGTCGTAGTTGTCCTGGAAGTCGACGGTGCCTTCTTCGATGTCCCGGACCATCTCCATGGCCAGGGGCGCCATCTTGCACTCGGTATAACGCGGTGCGGCCGCTCCGTCGTCGCCCGGGGATCCGAAGTTGCCCTGTCCTGCCACGAGCGGATAGCGCATCGTCCACGGCTGCACGAGACGGACCATGGCATCGTAGATCGCCGTGTCACCGTGCGGGTGGTACTGGCCCATGACGTCGCCGACGACGCGGGAGCACTTGGAGAAGTTGCGGTCCGGCCGGTAGCCGCCGTCGAACATCGCGTAGAGCACGCGGCGGTGGACGGGCTTGAGTCCGTCGCGGACGTCGGGCAGGGCACGTCCGACGATCACGCTCATCGCGTAATCGAGGTACGACCTCTGCATCTCGAGGTTGAGATCAACCTGTTCGATCCGGTTGATTTCTGTTCCGATATCGTTCTCGTCGGCCAATGTGGGCTCTTCCCTTGTATTCGAACCGTGTCCGGCTGGATCTCAGCCGTGTGCGGCGGCGATTGGTGCGTGCAAAGAATGGGGGCGGGGCATCCGGACTCCCACCCTCACCGAGGCGGCTGCCCCGGTGAGGACGGACGCTCAGATGTCGAGGAAGCGGACGTCCTTCGCGTTCTCCTGGATGAAGCGGCGACGCGAATCCACGTCATCGCCCATGAGGACGGTGAAGATCTCATCGGCGACGATCGCGTCGTCCAGCGACACCTGCTTCAGCAGCCGGTGGTCGGGATCCATCGTCGTCTCCCACAGCTCCTCGTAGTTCATCTCGCCCAGACCCTTGTAGCGCTGGATCGCGAGGTCCTTGGGCAGTCGCTTGCCTGCGGCCCGCCCGGTCTCGAGGAGTCCGTCGCGCTCCTTGTCCGTGTACGCGAACTGGTGCGGTGCGTTCGACCACTTGATGCGGTAGAGCGGCGGGGTGGCGAGGTAGACGTAGCCGTGCTCGATGAGCGGCTTCATGTACCGGAAGATCAGCGTCAGCAGCAGGGTCGTGATGTGCTGTCCGTCGACATCGGCGTCGGCCATGAGGACGATCTTGTGGTACCGCAGCTTCTCGAGGTCGAACTCCTCACCGATGCCGGTGCCGAAGGCCGTGATCATCGCCTGGACTTCGTTGTTGCCCAGCGCTCGGTCGAGGCGAGCCTTTTCCACGTTGAGGATCTTTCCGCGCAGCGGCAGGATCGCCTGGGTGTTCGGGTTGCGGCCCTGAGTCGCCGAGCCGCCGGCCGAGTCACCCTCGACGATGAAGACTTCGGATACGGAAGGGTCCTTCGACTGGCAGTCCTTGAGCTTGCCGGGCATGCCCGAGGACTCGAGCAGTCCCTTGCGGCGGGTGGCCTCACGGGCTTTACGTGCGGCTAGCCGGGCCTGGGAGGCCTGCAGCGCCTTGCGCACCACGTCCTTGGCCTGGGCCGGGTTCGACTCGAACCAGTGTCCGAGTTCGTCGCGGACCACGCGCTGGACGAAGCCCTTGACCTCGGAGTTGCCGAGCTTCGTCTTCGTCTGACCTTCGAACTGGGGGTCGCCGAGCTTGACGGAGATGACGGCGGTGAGTCCCTCGCGGATATCGTCGCCGGTGAGGTTGGGATCCTTGTCGCGCAGCAGCTTCTGATCCTTCGCATACGCGTTGACCAGCGAGGTCAGTGCCGTGCGGAAGCCCTCTTCGTGAGTACCGCCCTCATGGGTGTTGATGACGTTCGCGTAGGTGTGAACGGACTCGTTGTACGACGTCGTCCACTGCATCGCGATCTCGAGCGCCAGAGTCTGTTCGCCCTCTTCGGCTTCGAAGACGATGACATCGGGGTGGACGAGATCGGCCTTCTTCGTCGAGTTGAGGTACTCGACATAGTCGAGCAGGCCGTTCGCGTATTCGTAGGTGACGGTGCGCGGCTTCCACTCGTTCGCCTCGTCCTCGTCGATCTGGACATCCTCGTCATCGACCTCGTTGTGGCGCTCATCGGTGAGGCTGATCTTCAGGCCCTTGTTGAGGAAGGCCATCTGTTGGAAGCGCGCACGCAGGTATTCGTAGGAGAAGTCCGTGGTCTCGAAGATCGAGCCATCCGGCCAGAAGGTCACGGTCGTGCCGGTCGCATCGGTCGCCTCGCCGCGCTGCAGTTCGCCGGTGGGCACACCGCGGACGAAGTCCATGTTCCACACATAGCCGTCGCGCTTGACCTCGACTTCGAGTCGTTCGGACAGCGCGTTGACGACGGTCGAACCCACACCATGGAGACCGCCGGCCACGGCATAACCGCCGCCGCCGAACTTGCCGCCGGCATGGAGGATCGTGAGGATCACCTCGACGGTCGGCTTGCCCTCCGTCGGGTGCATGGCCACCGGCATTCCACGGCCGTCGTCGGATACGCGGACGCCGCCGTCGGCGAGGATGGTGACCTCGATATGGTCGCAATAGCCGGCCATCGCCTCGTCGACCGAGTTGTCGACGATCTCCTGAACGAGGTGGTGGAGACCGCGTTCCGAGGTCGAACCGATGTACATGCCGGGTCGTTTCCGGACTGCCTCGAGACCCTCGAGCACAGTGATGTCGCCGGCATCATAATGAGGCTGATCCTCGGTCGTCATATGACTCCTTGTTCGGATGGTCGCTATCAGCTCCCCATTCTACCGCGCCGCACGCTGAAATGCCCGTAAGCGGCCTGTGAAGGCGTATTTCCCGAATTTTCGTGCCGCAGATGTACCCCCGGACAGGTGAGGGAGCGGCTATGGCCGTTTAAGGCCTTCTGTGTTCTTCTCATAAATGCAGGGACTCTTCCCGGAATTTCGCCGAGGCAGCCGCCCCATCTCAGCCGAATGTGTCCCTGGGTCCGCGGCCGGCCACCGATCGTCGGCCGCGTTTGAAGGTGCGCCCCTGTGGCCCCTTGATCTCGATCTCGGTGATCGTCGCCGAGCCCAGGCCTTCCTCGAGCTTGCGCAGGATCGTCGGTTTGAGCACTCGCAGCTGGGTCGCCCAGGTCGTCGAGTCCGCCGCGATGACCAGCAGCGGAGGAGAGAAGTCGACGGGAGTCGCGTGCTGGGCCACTTGGGACCCGACGAGGTCGGGCCACCGGCCGAGCACCTTGCCGATGTCGAGTGAGGACGACCAACCGCGGTCGGAGATGAGAGAGCCGAGCACGGAGGACACCGATTTCGGGTCACGGCCGTCTCGGCCCGATCCGGAGTAGACGACTTCGCCGCGGAGACGTGAACGTCGACGGCTGCGGACGAACTTCGCTTCGGTGACCTCCATCCGCCGTACTCGGTCGAGGGCTTCGAGGGCGGCGACGGGAGTGGAGTAGTCCCGTTCGATGCCGCTCATGTTGCGCTGCTCTGCAGGAGGCGGGACTGGTCGATCCGGACTCCCTCGAGGCCATCGGGCAGATCGGAGTCGACGGCCGAGGTGATGAAGACCTGTTCGGCCGAGGTCACTCTGGAGGCCAGACGCTGCCGTCGACCGGTGTCGAGTTCGGCGAAGACGTCGTCGAGGACGAGGATCGGCTGTTCGGCGGCACTTCCGGCATCGGCGGAGAGCAGATCCCAGCCCGCCAGCTGCATCGCCAGCGCCAGAGACCACGTCTCCCCGTGAGAGGCGTACCCCTTGGCCGGATGCGTTCCGATCGTCAGCGACAGATCATCGCGGCCGGGTCCGTGCAGGGTCAGTCCGCGCTCGATCTCCGTCGTCCGGCGACGGTCGAGGGCTGCGAGCAGCAGCTCCTTGCAGTCGGCCGCGGACTCGGCCTGCGAGTAGTCGATGCGCGAACCGTAGGCGATATGGGCACCTTGCCGCTCCAGTCGGGCGTCGGCGGCGATATAGGCGAAGTTCGTCTGCAGCGGCTCGACGATGTCGGCGAGGATCCGCTGCCGACCGAAGACGAGCTCGGCCGCGGAGTCCGCGTAGGCCATGTTCCAGATGTCGAGGGTCGCCTCGAGGCCGGGATCGCGGTCCTCGCGGAGCCGTTTGAGCAGAGCATTGCGCTGTTTGAGTGCCCGTTCGAAGTCCGTGATGATCGAGGCGAAGCGCGGGTTGCGCGCCACGACGAGGGTGTCGATCCAGGAGCGGCGTTCGGCCGGTTCGCCCCGCACCAGGCTGAGATCCTCGGGGGCGAAGACGACGCAGGAGACGAGGCCGAGGATGTCTTTGAGCTTCACCGCATTGCGGTTGACCCGGGCTCGATTGGCTCCTTTGGCCTGGATGGTCACCTCGACGGTGGCGTGGCGCTGATCCCGGTTGACCAGTGCCGACACTGTCGCCGCCGGTCTGCCCTCGTGGACGAGAGGAGCGTCGAACGCGACCCGGTGGGAGCGCTGATGAGCGAGGTACCCGATCGCCTCGACGATATTGGTCTTCCCGGTCCCGTTGTCAGCCACGAATGTCGTGACTCCGGGTGAGAACTCGAGGTCGAGCTCCGGATACGACCGATAGTCACGCAGGGAGAGTCGGGATATCCACATTCAGATGCGCGTGGGCATGAGCAGATAGCGATAGGACTCGTCGGCAGGACCGTCGAGTTCCTTCTGCCCGGAGATGATGACCGGCTTCATCGGCTGGGTGAAGGAGAAGTTCACGTACGGACTCTCGACAGCGGCGAGACCTTCGGCGATGTAGTGAGGGTTGAAGCCGACGGTGATCTCGTCGCCCTGAAGTGTGGCTTCGACGGCTTCGGAAGCCTGAGCGTCGTCACCGGTGCCGGCGTGGAGGGTGAGCATTCCGTCGGTGACCTCGAAGCGCAGCGGGGTGTTGCGTTCGGCCACGAGCGAGACACGGCGCACGGCTTCACGCAGCACGGCGGTCTCGACGATGGCGTGGATCGGAACCGAATCCGGGAACAGCGACCTGACCTTGGGGTATTCGCCTTCGATGAGCAGCGAGGTGGTGACTCGGCCCGCCGAGGTGAAGGAGATGAGGTCCTTGCCGGCGTCGGTGCTCAGACCGATGGTGACATCTCCGCCGAGGGACTTCGAGACATCGGAGAGTGTGCGTCCGCGCAGCAGGGCCACGGCCGAGACGTCTGGACGTCCCGGGTTCCAGGTGAATTCGCGCACGGCCAGACGGTAGCGGTCGGTGGCGAGCATGGTGACCTTCTCGCCCTCGATCTCGACGCGAACGCTGGTGAGGATCGGCAGGGTGTCGTCCTTCGAGGTCGCGATCGTGACTTGTGAGACGGCGTTCTGGAACTCTCCGGCCGAAACGGTGCCGGAGTCGTCGGGAATCTGCGGCAGTGCCGGGTATTCGGCCACGGGCATCGTCATCAGCGAGAAGCGGGAGGATCCGCAGGTGACGTCGACCTTCGCATCGATCTGTTCGAGCGTGACCTCTTGGTTCGGCAGCGCCTTGGAGATGTCGGCGAGCAGACGGCCGGAGACGAGGACCGTTCCTGCGGAGGCGACATCGGCGACGATCTCGACACGGGAAGAGACTTCGTAGTCGAAGACGGCCAGGCGCACTGTGCCGCCGGCTTCGGCGGTGATGAGGATGCCGGTGAGGACCGGAGCGGAAGGACGGTTGGGCAGAGTCTTGGTTGCCCAGGCAACAGCGTCAGCGAGAACGTCGCGATTGACTTTGAACTTCAAGGGGGATGCTTCCGCGTTCACTTTACTCCTTCGGGGTGGCCACCCGACCTGCACTGGGCATCTGGCACAAGATTCCGGGTTGCGAGTCACAGGCTCGATACTGCTCGGAAAACTTTACACAGCCTATCCGATTTGTGCCCACCTCAGGAGTGCCGACCGAAAGAGGGTCCGAGGAGAGTGAATCTCGCATTCGAGAATCGTCCGAGATCCTGTGTTCGAATATTGCGGAGCTCAGCAACCGAGACGAGCTCGAGGTTGTGAGCTCGATGCTCACCCACCGCAGCAGTCGGTGGCGGTCGCCCTCTTAGGAGTTGAATTCACTTGGTAGAAGTATCAGCACTTGTGGAGATTGTGGATAAGTGCCTCTTACCCCAGAGTAATCAAGGGTTCTGACCGATTATGGGCTTGTGGATGCCATGTGCACCGCGACGAGGGCGTCGGTGGGCGCTTGGGTAAACACAAGCATGTAGTTCACATCTTTCCACCCGCGGAGCGCTTCTGTCCACCGTTCTGTCCCCAGCTGTGAGCAATTGTCCCCAGGGTTATCCACAGATGTGTATGACGTCTTCTATAGGCGGTGCTGTTGTTTAATGCGGTTTGTGAGTTCGGTGACCTGTGTGTAGACGGCCCGTCTTTCGGCCATCTGAGTTCGAATCTTCTTGTTCGCATGCATAACGGTCGTGTGATCGCGTCCACCGAACGCCTGTCCGATCTTGGGCAGGGAGAGGTCGGTGAGCTCACGGCACAGATACATGGCGATCTGTCTTGCCGTGGTCAGCGTCCGGGACCGGGAGGTTCCGCACAGGTCATCGAGGGTGAGGCTGAAGTAGGCAGCGGTCTGACCCATGATGTCCGCGGCCGTGACTGCAGGGGTGTCATCGGGGGTGATGAAGTCCTTGAGGACGGTCTCGGCCAAGGAGACGTCGATCTGCTGATCGTTGAGGTTGGCGAAAGCCGTTACCCGGATGAGGGCGCCTTCGAGCTCGCGGATGTTCGAGGACACCCGGGAGGCGATGTATTCGAGGACATCATCGGGGACGTCGAGCTGTTCGGCTGCTGCCTTGCGGCGCAGAATCGCGAACCGGGTCTCCATATCCGGCGGCTGCACGTCCGTGAGCAGACCCCATTCGAAGCGGGAGCGCAGCCGCTCTTCGAAGCCCTTGAGCATCTTCGGCGGCTGATCGGAGGTGATGACGACCTGCTTGGCCTCGTTGTGCAGCGCATTGAAGGTATGGAAGAACTCCTCGACGGTCGCATCCTTGCCCTGCAGGAACTGGATGTCGTCGATCATGAGGATGTCGACCTCACGGTAGCGGCGCTGGAAGGCCGGACGCAGGGCGTTCGAGGTCTTCGACGAACCGATCGTGTTGATGAAGTCGTTGACGAACTCTTCGCTGGAGACGTACTTCACGCGGATCTCGGGGAACAGCTGAGTGGCGTAGTAGCCGATCGCATGGAGCAGGTGGGTTTTGCCCAATCCCGAGTCCCCGTAGATGAACAGAGGGTTGTAGGCCTTGGCCGGTGCCTCGGCGACGGCGAACGCCGCGGCGTGGGCGAAACGGTTGGATGCGCCGATGACGAAGGTGTCGAAGGTGTACTTCGGGTTGAGCTGGGCGACGCCGGGAGCATCGACGGGCGGGCCCATCGGGGCGGCGGTCGCCTCGGCGATCTTCATCTCACGGTCGGTCATCCCCGAATCGGCCGGTACACGAGGCGGCTGCTGGGTGGGCGTCTGCGGTGCCGATGTCTGCGCCTGCGGCGGCATCTGAGTGTTCGGAGTCTGCGCGGCGGGCTGGCCCTGACCCGGTTGGCCCTGGTTCGGCTGGGCGAATCCGGGGGTCGAATGATCGGCTGGGGCAGGGCGCACCGGTTCGGCCGCCTCGGTGCGGGTGGGTTCCGGCGATCCCGTCGCCGAGGTGGAGGTGACCGGATCGATGGGAAACTGAGTTCCCGGGGTGGGTTCTCCGATGAGATCTTCGAAGCGGATCGGCACGTCGAGTTCGGGATCGACGACGAAGCCGAAAGTCACCTCGAACCCGAGGACCTTGGAGAACTCCCTGGTCAGGGGGCCGAGCAGTCGGGTCTCGATGGTGCGGCGGGTGTGTTCGTCGCGCACGGCGAGAAGGACGAGAGCATTGTCGACGAGGGCTTTGGGCACAGCCAGGGAGAGGAATCCCTTCTGGTGGGCCGTGAGTTCCGGGTCCTGATCCAGGGTTGAGACCACCGTGCGCCAGCGGCTGATGAGCTCGTTCTTGGAATTCGACACCGTCACATTTCCTCAGCTTTCAAAAAAATCGTTCTGGCGTGATCCACACCTGTGCATGACTTCCACATAGTTTTCCACAGAATGTGGATCAGTGCCGACTCAGGCCAGTGAATCTCCACACTCGTGGATAAGCTTGTGGAAAACTACATGGGTGTGACTTGTGGACGGGCGTTGGTGACGGAAACGCGAACGGTGATGAATTTCGGGCGAGCGTGACGTGAAACATGCGGATCCCGTTTGACCGCTCGGACAGAGCCTCGCTAAGATGGAGTGTCCTGTGTACCGGGCTTCATCCGATTATCCTGATTATCTTTTGGCTCT